>CAWINF010000001.1:0-2270150 GCA_963837495.1 uncultured Acidobacteriota bacterium
GCGGTTGGACTGACGGCTTCGCCGAGGGGAGTGTGGGCCCGCGGCCGGTGCGGGAATTGGATTATCTTTTTGGCGGGGTCGGGCCAGTGGGGTCCGATCGCCATTCAGCCGAAAGGAGATTCCAAATGTCACCGTTGCGTATGCGGATGATCGAAGACATGAAGCTGGCGGGTTTATCGCCGGGAACGCAAGCCACCTACATTGACGCGGTGCGCAAACTGGCTGCGTATTATCGGCGCTCACCGGATCAACTGAGCGAGGAAGAGGTGCGCGCCTATATCCTCCACCTGCGTGAGCGCGGAGCGGCGCGCGGCACCTTCAAGGCGAACTATTACGGCATCCAGTATCTGTATCGATACACGGTCAGCCGCGATTGGGCGCTGTTCGCAAAAAAAAGATCCGTCTGCCGAGACAGAAGCGGTTGCCCCGCGCGCTTGCCCACGCCGAGGTCCGCCGGCTGTTTGGCTGCATAACGAACCCGATCCACCGAACCTGCTTTGCCGTCATGTACGCCTGCGGTCTGCGGATCGGCGAGGCGGCGACCCTTGAGATCGGTACCATCGACGGCGACAACGGACTGCTTCGCATTATCGGTAAGGGTAACAAAGAGCGGCTCGTTCCGCTGCCGGAACCGATGCTTTTGAGCCTGCGTCGGTTATGGACGACCCACAAGAGCCCGCGCTGGCTGTTTCCCACGCGCGCCGCCACCAACCCGGTCGGCCGCGGCACACTCAATCGTACCTTCGCGGCTGCCGCCCAGGCGGCCGGTATCGGTTCGGCGACACCCCACAGCCTGCGGCACGGATATGCGACACGGCTGCTTGAAAACGGTGTCGATACCAGAGTGGTCCAGCTGGTGCTCGGGCACAGCAGCATTGCCACGACCAGCATCTACACTCACCTGACCGAGCCGACCCGCGCTTCGCTCAGAAGCCTCCTCGACAGGGTGATGAGCGACCTCTGATTGCGGTCAGTCGCCGTGATCGAGCTTGCCGACGTCTTCCGCCGGTTCGCGGACGGCTATCTGTCGGCCCATGGCACGGCGATGCCAGCCTCGCATCGCCGTGCCATCGCCGACATCCTGGCTTGCCGGACCGAGGCCCTCGGCGGACACCTGTGGCGCTGCGATCGATGCAGCCACGAGGTGTTCTCTTATCACTCCTGCAAAAACCGATCCTGTCCGAAATGCCACACCAAGCAGGCCAAGGATTGGCTCGATGCCCGCAAGGCCGAGATACTGCCGACCGATTACTTCCACGTCACCATCACGGTACCGCAAGAGCTGCGAGCGCTCCTGCGCGCCAACCAGCGTGACGGCTACGCCCTATTGATGAAGGCTGCGGCCGACGCCATCATAGAGCTTGCCCACGACCGCCGCTTCGTCGGCGGCACCGTAGGCGTGCTCGCCGTCCTCCACACCTGGACCCAGCAGCTCGTCTACCATCCTCACGTTCATTGCCTCGTCACCGGCGGTGGAATCTCCGATGACGGCCGCGACTGGTCTCCGGCCCGCAAAGCTTTTCTCGTCCCTCACATGGCCTTGGCCAAGCTGGTGCGCGGCAAACTCAAAGCCATGCTCGCCAACAAGCGCCCAGACCTGGTCACCCCCGCTACCGCCTGGGCCAAGCCCTGGATCGTCCACATCAACCATTGGGGGCAAGGTCACGACGCCGTGCTGCGCTATCTCGCACGATACGTATTCCGCGTCGCCATCACCAACACGCGCATCGTCGCGCTCGACGACCACACCGTCACCATCCGCTACAAGAAGCGCAAATCATCGCGCTGGCGCACCTGCCGCATGCCAGGCCACGAATTCGTTCGCCGTTTCCTCCAGCACGTTCTGCCCAAAGGCTTGCACAAGGTCCGCTATTTTGGCCTTTGGCATCCTTCCAAACGTCAGCACGCCGCTCAGGCACGCCTCCTCCTGGAACTCGAACGCACAACTCCTCCGGCGATCGCCGACCAGAGCCCCGCCATCGCCACCGAACCGCGGCGCTGTCCATGTTGCGGCCGCGGCCACCTCGTCTACATCCGCAGGCTCACGCCCAAAAATGTCCTCGGACCATGACCCACTTTTCCCGCTTCCAGGCTCGATTGTCCTTATTGTGCGCGTCCTTGAGGCGCCACAGCCCTCTTCGGCCCGCCGACCCGATCATCTTTCCTTCACCGTTCAATAAACGCTCGAACCACCTTCGTTGCCCAGCCACCACGCTGATAAAATCCGTCGCCACCCCTCATTCCGCACTTGTCTCGGCCAAACCTTGATCGCAACCAGGCCGGTATCAAACTGAAAATTCCATATCCAGCCGAACCCCGGGTGCCCTACACACGCGTCAGTCCAACCGAGTTTCTGCGTCGGCAAGCGCCGCAGAAACTCTTAATTCGTTTCTGTCGTCCTGAAAGTGCTCGATGGCGCGGGTTGGTGAGGGTGCCACGGATTTCAGGATTTTGAGAACGAATCGGTTAGGGAGAAAATGTTTCGAGGAGCGTTGTCGCAACGATTCGTGTAGCCGTCCTCGCCGAGGATGACGCCCTTGTTTCGATGCATGATCTGTCGGGTAAGGAACTGGCGCGGTGCCGGACCTTGCGGCTGGGCCCGTTTCCAGCTCCTCCCCATCAGAACTGCTCGTGAAGTTTTCCCTCAAGCAGCTCACCCAACAAGGTTCTTCGGAAGGGTTATGTGTCGTCTCGGTACTGGCGGCCACTTTCACGCGAATGTCGCCGCGCCGGGCAAGGGGTGGATTTTCCAGTCCCAAAACAGCCTCAGCACGCCGTAGAGATACGCGTTACTCCATCTCCGCCATCCGATGCTGGTCTTTCGCCGCCGCTTGCGTCGCGTCAGAAGGGTGCGGATCTTCATCTCCAGATAGTCGCGCACTTCGCTGAAGGCACGACTGGAATTGCCGACCCGGAAGTAGTTGACCCAGCCGGCCACGGCTGCGTTGACGCGGTCGACAATCACCGTCACGGGGGTGGCGCCCCCGCTTCGGATGATGTCCCGTATCTTGGCTTTCACGGCCTTTCGGGCCTTCTTCTTGGGGGTCATCTGGATTGTGTAGCCGGCCTTCTGTCGTTTACGCACGCGGCGCAGGTCAAACCCAAGGAACCCGAAGGCTTCGCCCTTCAACGTGTCGACCATTTTGGTCTTCTCGCGGTTGAGCTCGACCCCCAAGGGTTCCAGTTGCTCTTGCAAGCGTTGCAGAGCCCGTTCGGCCCAGCCCCGCTTGCTCCCATGCCCGCTGACGGTGATCACCGTATCATCCGCAAAGCGGTGATAGTTGATCGCCTCATAGGGCCCTTGCGCCGTTTTTCGGCGTAGGTCATCGAAGTACCAGTCCACCTCGTTCAAATAGATGTTCGCGGCCAGCGGGCTGAAGGGACCGCCTTGCGGCACCCCTTTCTTTCCGCCGACTTTGAGGATCAGTTTGACGAGATGCAGCACTTTCGGGTCCTGCACCCTGCGTGCGATCTTGCCCAGGAGTACGTCGTGTCGAACATTATCGAAGTACTTGGCCAGATCGACGTCGATGACCGTCGTCATCCTGCGCATCAGGCTGCGCCTGACTTCCGCCAGGGCACGATGCGGTGACCGCTTGGGGCGGAACCCGTAGGAGTTCGGGCAAAAGTCCGCCTCGAAGATCGCTTCGAGGATTAGCTTCAGCGCTCCCTGCACCACGCGATCGCGGATGCAGGGAATCTGCAGCGTTCTGAACTTTCCCTGTTCCTTGGGGATGTCCACCCGGCGGTTAGGATGGGGTTTGTACCTGCCTGTTTCGAGGTCGTCCTTTATATCCGCCAGGAAACATTCCAGTCCGGCGGTTTCGATGGTCGCAAATGTTTGACCGTCAATTCCCGCCGCACCGCCGTTCCTCTTGGCTATACGGTAGGCCTCCTCGAGGGTCTCCGTCCGTGTCACATGGACGAAGATGCCCCAGAAGCGATGGGCCTTTTCCGACTTCGCCTTCCGATATATCCGCCGTCGAAGCTCCTGCAACGCGATGGGTGCCTTTGTCATCTCACCCTTGCCTCGCTTGGACCAACGGAATTCCTCATCGGTCCGGGTCCTTCCCTCCGGGCGCGTTTTGCTGCACGCCCATCGGCGGTAATATGACCCGATCCGACTCCCTGACGCCTACCCTTCCATTTCCCACTCTCGGTTATAGGAAGTGTCTCTTCGGCACCGATTGCCGCCACGCGCAGCGACTTTCTCCAGCTCTTCGAGCAGGCCGGTGAGGCCGTAGGCGCCGTGGTAGAGCGCGTTGTCACGCGGCAGCAGCTCGCGCGACTCGGCGAACAAGCACCACGACCATGCGCATCACGACGCGCACGGCGGCGCGGTAGATGTCGGCCGGGTCGACGCCGGCGCAGCGCTCCTTCAGCGCCTCGCCGTGGCTCTGCACGAGCAGCTCGACCGCCTCGCGGACCCGCTCGCCCAGCACCGCCGAGAGCTCCGCTTGCCCCTTGCGGCTGTCCAGGATGGCCTGAAGAAGGGGCGCGGGCGCATCCTGCGCGGGCGGCGTCCAGAGGCCGGGCGAGAGCAGTGTCCGCAGGGCGTGCGACCTGCGGGGAGAGCGCACCCTCCTCGAACCACAGGTCGACGTCCCACTCGCACCAGGCGTCGAAGTCGAGGCCGGCGAAGATGAGCCGCCACTGTCGGCCGTTGGTCAGAAGCGCCAGGCGCTCGCTGCCGGCCCGCAGCCACTGCACGGTCTGGCTGGCGGCCTTGCGGCCGCGGCCGATGCCGAGCCGCGCCTCCGCGTCGAAGAAGACCGGGAGGATCGCGCCGTTGGGCCCGCGCCAGAGCTGGCGCGGCTTGACCGTCTCGCCCGTGACGGCGCGGCGGCCCCACTCCGCTCCGACCTGGGAGCCGCGCTGCCAGGTGCCGTTGGTCGCCGTGAAGCCGCAGACCTTTTCCAGCACGAAGCTCACGAAGTCCGGAGCGTTCGCGCTGCCGTCGAGCGACGCCGTCGCGAGCCGGCGAAGCTCGCGCTCGTTGAAGGGCGGCAGCGGATCGGGACGTGCTCCGCGACCCGGCGCAGCCGCGGCGGGTCGAGCAGCAGGCCGCCGTGGCGCAGGCGATCCCAGCCGAGCAGCTCGACGCGCGCGACTCACGCGGCGCCTCCCGGCAGACGCACTTCGATCGAGACCGGGAAGACCTGCGCCGCGCCGGACATGGCGTGACGCTGCGGAAGCAGGTGTTTCAGGATGCGTTCGCGCTCGCGCTCGAGCTGGTCGCGGACTTCCTCGTAGTGGCGCGTGCGGCGCGCGATCTCTTCCTGCTTCTCCTCGATCGAGCGGTCGATGGCGTCGAGCTGCGCCGCCTTCGTCGAACAGGAGCCCCTGCTGCCGCTCCGCCTTCAGTTTCGCGATCTCGCGTTCGAGCTTGGCCAGCGTGTTCTCGGCGATCAGGCTCGACACCTCGCCCTGGCGGCTGCGGTAGCGCTCCTCCTCCTGCTTGCGAGCCTGCACGCCGGCGCGTCTCGAGCTGGCGCTTGCAGCGCGGCGGTGAGGCGCTCGGCGTGCGCCGCGAGGAATCTTCTTCAGGTCCGGCGTGACATCGTCGAGGAGGTCGCGCGCCCGCGCGTGGTGGCCGGCGTCCTGCGTGCGTCGCGCGTGCGCGCAGGTCCGCAGCAGGCCGATGGGCGAGCGGCTCGCCGAGCGCGCCCCTTCTGGATGGGGAAGATCAGCGTGCGGACCCAGTGGTGGAAGGTCTCCCGCAGGTCGTTCACGGCCAGCTCTTCAACGCTGAGCAGGACCAGCGCTTCGGCCCCGGTCGGGACATCGCCGAGACGCACGGTCCAGCGCGACACCTCTTCACCGGTGCCCGGGAAGCGCCGGCGCGTGAGCGAGGAGAGCGCTCGCTGCAGCATCGGGTGCGAGAGGTGCATCAGCAGTACGTCGGGCCGCGGGCGAGAAGACGAGGCGTCCGGCGATCTGCTCCAGGAATGGCTCGGGCTGAAGGCGAGCCGGGCGACGGGGCCGCGGCTGCCACGGCCGAGCTGCGCCGCAGCGAGTCGTCGATGACCTCGCTCCAGCCGGGAAGCGCCGGGGTTCAGCACTTTGCAGGTGTGCTCGGTCGCCGAGCAATCGAGCTGCGGCCGGCCGGCCCGGATCGCCATCGCAGACTTCGAGCGTGTCCCGGAGCGCGCCGGGGTCGAGGTCGATCTCGGCGGCGAGGGCCTCGAGCTGATCGCCTGCCGCGCGCCCCTCGGCGCCGGTGTCGGTCGTGTCGTCGGCGTCGATCGCCGCGCGGCCGCGCGCCGCAGCGACGCGCCGGTCGAGGTCAGCCTGCACGCGGCGGCGCTCTCGCCCTCGACCAGGCGCCGGTGCGCCGCCTCGTCGAAGAGCTCGTTGGCCGAGCCCAGGTCCTCGCGGATCTCGTCGGCCTTGCGGATCACGTGCGCCAGGAAGGCGAGGTCCTGGTCCTGGTCCGTCACGAAGTGATGCACCGTGACGTCGCGGGCCTGGCCGTGGCGGTCCAGGCGGCCGTTGCGCTGCTCGAGCTTCGAGGGATTCCAGGGGCAGTCGAAGTGCAGCAGGTAGCGCGCGGTGCGCTGGAGGTTCAGGCCCTCGGCGGCGGCGTCGGTGGCGAGCAGGATGCGAACGGAGTGCGACGGGTCGTTGAACGCCTGCTTGACGAGGTCGCGCTCGACTCTCGTCCATGCCGCCGAAGAGCGTGAGGATCCGCTCGTCCTCGTAGCGCTCGCGCAGCCGGCGGACGAGGTAGTCGAGCGTCGTCTTGTACTCGGTGAAGACCACGAGGCGCTCGTCGTCGCGCCACTTGCCGTCCTGAGCGCAGGAGCCGGTCGATGAGCGCGACCAGCGCGTCGAAGCGCGCGTCGGCGATCGGGTCCTGCGTCGACGATGTCGGTCGCCGCCGATGTCGAGGCCCAGGCCGCGCGATCGCGCGCGTCGATGGCGGCGATCTCGGCCTCGAGGTCCGCGGCGACGGCCTTCAGCCAGGCGCCGACGACGCCGGCCGCGGTGGCCTCGCGCGCCTGCGCCTCGCGGTCGTCGCCGGTGTCTCGCTCGACGCTGCGCCGGGCGGCAGTCCACGTCGGACTCGCTCGCCGCGCTGCTCCTCGGCGAGGCCCTCCTTGCAGCGCCGCCACGACTCGGCGAACGCGGTCGGGCAGCTCAGGAGCCGCTTGCCAAGGATCTCGACCGCGAAGCTGCCGGCGCGGCGACGGCGGCTCTCGCCGCTGGCGATCAGCTTCTTGATCGCCGTGCGGAAGGCGTCGAAGGCGGCGCTCAGCGCGATCTCCTGCGGCGAAGCTCGAGCACGAGAGCCTGGGGCGGGTGCCGCGTGCAGAACTTGGGCGGGTTCGTGCGGGCGTTGATCTCGCGCTTCAGGCGCCGCAGCACGACCTGCTGGACGCGCTCCTTCTCCGCCGGCTTGAGCTCGTCCGTCTGGCTGAAGCGCACGGGGTCGAGGATTTCGAGCAGGCCGGTGAAGCAGCGGGTGTGCCCGTTGTGCGGCGTGGCGCTCAGGAACAGGCGATGCTCGAACTGCGGCGCGAGCAGGCGCAGCATGCGGCAGAGGTCGCTGTCGTCGCCGAACGCCGAGGGCATCAGGTTGTGGCACTCGTCGACGATGAGCAGGTCCCACGGCAGGTGCGGCGAGCCTTCCGGCGTGCGGCAGGCCGCCAGGAACTGCTCGAGCACGTCGTCCTGCCGCAGGTAGTGGTACGAGGCGATGATGCGGCTGAACGAGCGCCACGGGTTGGCGTCCATGCCCAGGCGCCTGCGCAGCGCGTGGGTCTCGTCGCGGTCGACGAGGTCGAACGGCAGCGCGAACTTGTCCCACATCTCGTCGCGCCACTGCAGGCGCAGCGAAGCCGGCGTGAGGATCAGCACGCGCTGGATGCGGCGGCGCAGCAGGAGCTCGCTCAGGATCAGGCCCGCCTCGATCGTCTTGCCGAGGCCGACGTCGTCGGCGATCAGCAGGTTGACCCGCGGCATCCGCAGCGCCTTCAGCAGCGGGACGAGCTGGAAGTCTTCGACTCTGGACGGCGCCGTGGAACGGGCTCGAGATCGGCAGGCGCTCGAGCGGGCCCTCGCCGTCGGGGTCGAGGAAGGGCGCGGCCGCGGTCCAGCGGGACGCGCGCAAGCAGCGCGTCGAAGTCCTCCGGCGGCATCGGGTCGGTGCGGCTCGACGTCGGGGAGCGCCGTCGGCTCGAGCAGCGTCGCTTCCGCGGCTCGAGCTCCCAGAGGAGCTGTTCTTCGACGGGGAGCTGGTCGTCCTTGTACTCGAGGTGGACGAGGTGGAGGCGTCCGTCCTCGCCGTCGAACGGCTCGACCGCGGAGACGATCCCGCGGCGGTTGCGGACCGTGGCGAACATGCCGACGCGGGGAACCGATTGAGGATCAGCGCTCATGCGCTCTTGGCGTACGGGGAAAATATTGGAGTCATGACGCAACCTGCAAGGAATCACGACGTTCGAGCAAGGCTGACGTCCGAGCAAGTTCGGCATATCGGCAGAGAGCGTTTGCGAGCTGCATCTGGCGGGGCGTTCGGCATTCGGGCTCGAAGAGTCGCGGGCTCGCCACGAGAATGCAGGCGCAGCGGGCCCTGGAGGTCGCGACGTTCAAGCGATTGAGGTCGTAGAGGAATTCCATGCCTCGGGGCGCATCTTCGGGTCGGGAGGTGGCCATGGAATAGATGACGACGGCCGCCTCCTGGCCCTGAAAGCGGTCCACCGTGCCCACGCGGATGCCGCGGTTGTCGAGCGCCTCCTGGAGGCGGTTGACGTGACGGTTGAACGGGGCGACGACGAGGATGTCGGATGCGGCGAGCTGCTTCGTCTTGCCATCCTGGTCGGTCCACCGGCTCCCTTTCCCGAGAAGGCGGTCGACGATGGTCTCGACGGCGGTCACTTCCTCGGGCGACATGTCGCGGTTGCCGTCGTGCTCGACCGGTTCGAACCACAGGCCGTTGCCCTCGTACGGCGGCACGCCCGAAAGGACCTGCTTCTCCAGCCCATCCCTCGAGCGAAGCCGGCCCTCGTAGAAGAGCTCGGACGTGAGCCGACAGATGGAGGGCGCGAGCCGCCACGTCTCCGAGAGGAAGATGCCCCGATCGTCGGGGATGGTCTTGTGGTCGCCGAGCAAGTGCTGCAGGGCCGAGGCGTCCGTGCCCTCGGGATGCGTGCCGCGCTGGGGCTGCTGGAGCTGCTGAGGGTCGCCGAGGAGGACGACGTTACGCGCGGCCTGCGACATGGCGAGGACGTTGGCGAGCGAGGCCTGGCCGGCTTCGTCGACGAAGAGAACGTCGAGGAGACCCGCATAGTCTTCGCGCGACCAGAGCCAGGCCGTTCCGGCGCCGACCTGCGCCCGCCCTCCCGGAGATGGCGTCCAGCACGGCCGCCGTTGTCGGTCACTTCCTCGATCCCCGGCACATCCGGCCCTTTCTCCTTAACCTTCTGCACGCACGAGAGCGCCACCTTTTCCTTGGCGGCAGCCTTCATGGCTTCGTCGAGCAGGTTCCGGATGACCTTGTGGCTGACGGCCGCAATGCCGACCTTCAGGCCCTTGCGAACGCACTCGACGATCATCCGGGCTCCGGTGTACGTCTTTCCGGCTCCTGGTGGGCCCTGGATCGGGAGGATGGAGCGATCGAGACCGAGGACCGTTCTCTTCGCGAACTCGAGGCTGGTTTCGCCATCACGCCGCTTATGGCTGCCCTTTCTCAAGCGAGGGCCGTTTGCGAGGAGAAGCTCCCGGGCTGCGCTCTTCTCGGGCCCATCGACGCCTTTGGCGATGACGTCGTTCGCGAGGCGCATGAGGGCGCCCGCGATGACGTCCGACCGTACGTGGGAATGTACGAATGCCGCGTGCGGATGCTCGTCAGCCCTGTCCAGCCGCTTCTTCACCTCGACCCAGCGCTTGCCGAGGTCGATGTCGATGATGGTCCCGAGCGTCTTCCCGTCGTTGGTGAACAGCTCGTCGTCCTTCGCGCGCTTCGAACTCCTGCGGCGGGAACTTGTAGCGGTCGACCGGGCACCTCCCGCGGCCCTTCGGAGGCGTTCGCTTGACGAACTTCAGCCCGGTGACGACCGCGCGTTCGTCAATGAGATCCTCCTCGTCGACGAGATCGCGTAGCCGGTAGAACTCCCACCAGGTGACCTTGTCCTCGCGGCGGTGGAACTCGAGCAGGTGGGCAAGCAGCCAGCGCGCCTGCTGCTCGGCGGTTCGTTCGCTCTTTTCCTCGGGGACTCCGGCGAGGAGGGCGTCCATCGCCTTCTGAACTTCGGCGTTGCGCTCCTGGGCCTCTTCGGAAACCTCGCCGTCCCCGGGGACCGGACGCGGGACTACGTCGCCACCTTTCTCCAGCTCGTTCCGGAGCGCTTCGAGCCAGTCCCGGAGCCCGAGAGCCGAGACGCAGTCTTCCTGGTTGTAGTCCTCGACGAGAGTCGCGGACCTCGGGCGGGATGACGTCGGGCGCGTCCGCTTCGAGCGCCTGCTCGATGAATCGGCGGGCGGCGCCGGCCTCGGCGAGCACGGCCTTGCGCTCGAAGCCGTAGAACTTCTCGAGGTCCTTGATCGAGTACTTCTCGACGCTGGCCCGAGACCCTGCCGCACGACGGAGTAGAGGTCGACGAAGAGCCCTGCGCGCAGCATCCTGTCGATCTCCGACTCCCGCGTGACGTGCCGGCCCATGAGCCGTTTGAACGCGGACGGCTCGTAGGGCGCGTAGTGGTAGACGTGCATGCCGGGGTTGGAAGCCCACGAGGCGAGGATCTCGTCAACTGCCTTCTCGAAGGCGGCCTTCTCTTCGGCGTCCGAGTGGGCCCAGAGCTTGACGTGTCGCGACTTCCCCCCGGCCTCCAGGATCGTGAGGCCGAAGAGGTACTCGCGCCCGCCCTCGCGGGCGAAGTGATCGCCTTCGAGGTCGAGGAAGATGTCTCCCACCGAAGGAAGCGGGAGCTTCGCAAGGCCGCGGCCTTCCTCGATCGGCTGGAGCAGCTCTTTCACGGGCTTGCCGGTGTTGCGCTCCTCGAGCTGGACCCGCGCCTGATTGCAGACCCGCTCGATCGATTCCTTCGAGCCCCTGTGAGGCTTGAAGGGAAGCGGGAGGGCCAGTTTGCCCAGCGCTTCGAGCGTGGTGATGCCCTGGGCCTCCAGCTCGCGCGTGTGGAGCCGTGTGAGCCCTGCCACGAGAGAGAGGTGATCATCATCGCGACGCCGCTTGTCGCAATGACTCCACCAGCGGCAGACGCCGCAGTAATCGACCGGCTCGGGATAGTGCGCGAGGGCCAGCGCCGCGGGGTCCTGCGCGACCGCGCCCTTCAGGCCCTTGCGCACGAACCGATAGAAGGCCGCGAAGTCGGAGAAGCGGAACGACTGAACCGGATCGACCGGGTTCGGGGTGACGACGTGGAACCTCTCGGGCGACGCTCCCTGCAACCCCGCGAGGAGATCCGAGTAGAGCGAGAGCTGAAGGATGGCGGTGCCGCGCGTTTCCCGCGCGAGCTTCGTGTCGTAGACCTCGTAGGACCACGAGCCGAAGACGCTGGGCGTCTCGACCCGCCGCAGGACGTCGGGAAGCCCCAGCCACTCGCCGTCGCGTAGCACGCCCTGCGCGATGGCAGGTTGACCCTTGCGCATGGCTTCGAGGCAACGCTCGGCGGCCTCGGGTCGTGGAAGTCCGCCGAGATCGATGACCTCGTCGCCTCCGGCCTCGATCGACTCGACGTACTCCTTCTCGTGCGCCAGCCCGCGCTCCACGAGCATCTTCACGAAGGGGTCGGAGTAATGCGGCTTCTCCCGAAGGCCCTGCGCCACCTGCATGTCAAGCGCGGTGCAATGCCGGCAGGAGAGGAAGCGGCTGAGGTCGGAGGCGGCGAGCTGGAAGGCTGAGTCGGCGATTTGCATCAGTGCCCTACTTCAGCGCGGCTATGCCAGGCGCGATCTCAACCGCTACGAGCGCATCAGCCAACGTGCCCTTAACTGAGGCGCAGAACTCAGCTGGTCCGGGCGAGTCATCGCGTCAGGCCACCGTTTTCACGAGGCAGGGGCATCGGTCGGTTTCTCCGCTGGCTGGGTTAAACCATTCTACTCCCTTCCACCTAGCCCGCGGCGGTTAGAGCGTTCGGCCGGCGGCGATAGCTTCACGGCCGGCAACCGAAAGAGCTACTAATCCGCTCTTCAAGCCCGAGGCAGGGGGTTCGGGAGCCGGCCACCAAAGGCAGACACTCGGCCCAAGCCGACTTCCTGAAGCCTCGGCCCCCCTTCATTCCGTCTCGCCTCGCGCGAGCTTAGCCAGAGCTTCAAGTGGCTGCGGGTTCTGCTCGACCACCAGATTCCATGCCTTGTTGTGAGAGACTCCAGCAATTCCGCGGGCGGTGCCGCCTACGTGCGTATTCCGGTGTATTCGATCAGTCGTTCCGGAGTGGATCGATCAGGAGTTCCGGAGGATTCGATCGTGGGCTGATCGGAGCGAAGCGACGATTGTGTTTGGTGCCCTCCTTTCGTATGAGTCTAACGCGTCGTGGTCGTAGGGCCTGTGGGTCCTGTGGGCGGCGCCCGTGAGGGCGACGTCCAAGGCGCGGAGGGAAACGCGGGGAGAAGTTGGTGATAGGGAGGGCCGTGAGCGTTTTCCTCGGCGCCGGCAGGATCCACAGGCCGGTAGCCGCCGAGGAGCTGATTGAGTGCCCCGGTGTCGGAGCGAAGCGACGTTTTCGATTCTGAAGCTCTCGTGGGGAACCGCGTAAGGCGGATCCTGTCGTCTTGCGGGTTCGAGCTCGTCTTGGGTCGGGAAGTTTTGCTCCAGGACCGTTTATAAGGTCCGATCTCGGAGCGAGCCGATATCCAGGTACCCCGGTAAGAAGCGTTGTTGCGCATTGGTGGATTCTTCACGAGGGCTGCTTGGGGCTGGGAGTTTTCGTTCTGAGCTTGCCCTCGCGCAGGGAGGCACCCTTCAACTCGATCTTGAAGGCGCCGTGAATGAGGCGATCACAGATGGCGTCGGCCAGGGTCTCTTCGCCGATGGCGGCGTGCCAGGCCTTGATGGGGAGCTGGCTGGTGATGAAGGTGGAGGCGCGCTCGTGGCGGTCCTCGAGGATTTCCAGAAGGTCGCGCCGTTCGGCGTCCTTCAAGCGGGGAGAGGGCGAAGTCGTCGATGACGAGCAGATCCATCTTGGCGAGTTTGGCGAGGAGCCTGCCGTAGGAGCCGTCGGCGCGTGCGATGGAGGTGTCGTGGAAGAGTCGGGAGGCTCTCTGGTAGTAGGCCCAGAAGCCGCTGCGGCAGGCGCGCTGTGCGAAGGCGCAGGCGAGCCAGCTCTTGCCGACGCCGGTCGCGCCGGTAATGAGCAAGTTCTGATGGTCTCGGATGAAGCCGCAGGTTCCCAGGGAGAGGACCTGCTGGCGGTCAAGGCCTCGTGGACTTTGCCAGTCGATGTCCTCCAGAGAGGCGGCCTGCCGAAGCTTTGCGACCTGGAGGCGTCTGGTGATCTTGCGTTCCTGCCTGGCCGAGTACTCGGCGTCGATCATCATGCCAACGCGTTCTTCGAAGGCGAGGGTGGAGAACTGGGGCTCCTGGATCTGGCGGGAGAAGGCCTCGGCCATGGGGGACAACTTCATCTCGTGCATCTTCTCGAGGGTGGGTTGGAGCAGCATCAGGTCGTCTCCTTCCGGTAGTAGTCGGCGCCACGGATGTTCTCGTGGGCGGGCAGGGTGGTTAGGGGTGCGGCGCCGGCCGGCTCCTGCTCGGAGGAGGCCTCCAGGCTGGCGGCAAGGATGTTCTTGACGGTTTTGTAGCTGTAGGAAGAGAGCCTGACGGCTTTGCGGCAGGCGGCCTCCGTGCGCGCCTCGCCGTAGCGTCTTGGAGAGGCGCAGGAGGCCCAGGCAGGAGCGGTAGCCCTGCTCGGGGTGGGGGCGATCGTGCAAGGATCTTCTCGACGAGTACGCCGGTGGCTTCTCCCGTCTTCTTTGCCCAGGCGATCAGGCGGGAGGGGGACCATTCGGCGTGGTCGCGGTGGGACTGGGGCATGTGGGCGATCTCGGTGGCGTAGTGGCCGCGGCCATGGCGGCGCAGATGGGAGGCGACCCGGCGGGATTTGAAGAAGATCTCGACGGCCTTCTCGGTGACCCGCGCTTCCACGCGCTCGCCGACGAGCTGGTAGGGGACGCTGTAGTAGTTGTGGTCCACGACGACGTGGTAGTCGATGTTGACGCCGCAGTCGTTCCAGGCAGCCAACTCGAAGCGCTCGGCCGGCAGAGGCCTCAAGGCCGGCCGATCCAGCCTCTCGAAGAGCTCCCGGCGGGAGAGGCCCAGCTTCACAATCGGCCGGTTGTTCAAGGCCTCCAGCCTCTCTCGGATCGCGACGTTCAAGGAGGCCAGATCGAAGAACGTCCTGTTGCGCAGCGCGGCTAAGATGAACCGCTGCGCCACCTGGATCGCGACTTCCACCTTGGCCTTGTCGCGCGGCTTGTACGGCCGGGCCGGGATGACCACCGCCCCGTAGTGGCTGGCCAGGTCCTGGTAGGTCCGGTTGACGACGGGCTCGTAGCGGCAGGCCTGAGTGATCGCCGACTTCAAGTTGTCCGGAACGAAGATCTCCGGGACTCCTCCGAAGTACTCCAGCATCCGCACGTGCGCCCCGCACCAGTTGGAAAGATCCTGACTCTCCACCGCCTCGGCGTAGGTGTAGCTGCTGGCCCCGAGAACGGCGACGAACAGCTCCACCTCCACGATCTCCCCGGTGGCCCGATCGACCAGATGCGGCTTGACCCCCGAGAAGTCCAGAAAGGCCTTCTCCCCCGCCCGGTGCACCTGGCGCATCGTCGAGGACAGCTTCCTGGCCCAGCGCCGGTAGTGCTCGCAGAACTGGCTGTAGCGGTAGCCGCCCGGCGTTGCTTCTCCAGGTACTCCACCCACAGCCGCTGCAGCGTCATCCCCGGCCGGGCAAGCTCGACATGGACCGCGGCCATATCGGGCAAAGGACGCGATCGGCCCGGCAAGGGCGGCGGGTAGCACCGCTGCGAAAGAGCCGGATCGTCCCACCCCTCCGGCAACGGCCAGCAAATCCCAGCCCCCTCCGCCCGCTCCAGAAACGTCGCCACCGTGCTCGAGCTGATCGACAACGACCGCGCTATCTTCCGGTGCGACAGCCCTCGCTCGTACCGCAGCCGCAGAATCTCTCTCAGGTGTCTCATCGGTATCCTCACCGGCATCCCTGGACCTCCTTTTCAAGAAGACCCAGCTTTGCCCGGCTCCCTACCGATCAGCCCTGCCCGCTATCCCTGATCGAATCGCCCGGAATCGGTGATCGAACCGCCCGGAATCGGTGATCGAATGGTCCGGAATCAGTGATCGAACCCGCCCGGAATCACTGATCGAATCGCCCCGGAATCGGTGATCGAATCAGCCCGGAATCCGCAGGAGGAACGGATCCTGGAGCGATCCCTCGTTCTACACGCTCGGCACGGCGAGCTTCGGCCTGCAGGTCGGAGTGGACGTGTCCGAGATCGTGGTCTTCGTCATGACGCCCCGAGGAATGAACGCTCTGCTCTCCCCCTCGGTGAAGGCGGGCATGGACGCGAGCATTGCCGCCGGGCCCGTCGGCATCGGGGCGGGACGCGCGTCGAGGCCGGGCAGCGACTTTGTCTATTACAGCCGCTCGAAGGGGTTCTACGGAGGCCTGAGCCTCGAAGGCGCGGTGATACGGCCGGACGAGGAATCGAACCAGGCCTATTACGGGCGGTCCGCCTCGCCGCGCGAGATCCTGGTCCGAGGCTCCTTCCACAACCCGGGATCGAGACGCCTCATCGAGACCGTGTCGGCGCCGCGGATCGCCCGAGGGACAGTCCGCGTCTACTAGGACGCTCCGCCTTCCAGAATCGCGGAATCGGGTTTCACCGCCGTCGCGCGGGCGAACGGCTATGATGGCGGGAATCGTGCAGGACGGCGCTCGGTCATGAGGTTGGAAGAGGGACGCGAGAGCGAGAACGTCGAAGACCGGCGGGGGTTCCCCATCGGTGGGCGAGGAGCCTCGCTGGGTTGCGGAGGTCTGATCCTTCTTCTCGTCGTTTCCTGGCTCACCGGCATCAACCCGATGCGGCTGCTCGACATGGTTCAGCAGGGGTCTCCGAGCACGTCGGCGAGCGCGCCCGCCGCTCCTCCCGGGCCGGCCGGCTCGTCGGCCCAGGCGCCGGGCGACACGCTCGGCAAGTTCGCCTCGGTCGTGCTCGCCTCCACCGAGGATGTCTGGTCGGACATCTTCGCCCGCAACGGGCGAACCTACGAGAAACCGAAGCTCGTGCTCTTCAGCGGCGCGGCGCGCTCGGCCTGCGGTCTCGCTTCGGCGGCGGTCGGCCCTTTCTACTGTGAGCAGGATCGGAAGGTCTACCTCGATCTCTCCTTCTTCCAGGATCTCTCCAGCCGCTTCGGAGCCTCAGGCGACTTCGCCGACGCCTACGTTATCGCGCACGAGATCGGCCACCACGTTCAGAACCAGCTCGGTGAGTTCGCCGGGCGGGGAGGAAACGCGGCCTCGGTGCGGATCGAGCTCCAGGCCGACTGTTATGCGGGAGTCTGGGGCTTCCATGCCAACCGGGACCGCCACATGATTGAGCCGGGCGACTTCGAAGAGGGCCTGCGCGCCGCGGCGGCGATCGGAGACGACCGCCTCCAGAAAATGTCGCAAGGCTACGTCGCACCGGAGTCCTTCACGCACGGCTCCGCGCGGGAACGCGCGGGCTGGCTGCGCCGGGGCCTGGAGACCGGAGACCCGAATCAATGCGATACGTCCGGGCAACGGCTCGAGTAATTCCCCAAAAAAGAAAAGCCCAGGAACGAGTCCTGAGCTCACAAATAATTCCCCGGCGACGTCCTACTCTCCCACGAGGTCTACCTCGAAGTACCATCGGGGCTGAAGGGCTTAACTGCCGTGTTCGGAATGGGAACGGGTGTGGCCCCTTCGCTAGAATCACCGGGAAAACCTCTTACAGTTTTCCGCCAGGGGTCCAGGGGACCGCAAGGTCCCCTGCCTGGAGACATCAAGAGAAGTCGGGGGATTTCTTCGATTCGCGCCTTAAATATTTTATGGTCAAGCCGCACGGCCGATTAGTACTGGTCAGCTTCACGCCTTGCAGCGCTTCCACACCCAGCCTATCAACGTGGTCATCTCCCACGGGCCTTCAGGGGATTGCTCCCGGGAAATCTCATCTTGAGGAAGGCTTCCCGCTTATATGCTTTCAGCGGTTATCCTTTCGAACATCGCTACCCGGCCATGCCGCTGGCGCGACAACCGGTGCACAAGAGGTTCGCCCCTCCCGGTCCTCTCGTACTAAGGAGGGATCCTCGCAAATTTCCTGCGCCCACACGAGATAGGGACCGAACTGTCTCACGACGTTCTAAACCCAGCTCACGTACCGCTTTAACCGGCGAACAGCCGGACCCTTGGGACCTGCTTCAGCCCCAGGATGCGATGAGCCGACATCGAGGTGCCAAACCTTGCCGTCGATGTGAACTCTTGGGCAAGATCAGCCTGTTATCCCCGGCGTACCTTTTATCCGTTGAGCGATGGCCCTTCCATGCAGAACCACCGGATCACTAAGCCCTACTTTCGTACCTGCTCGACTTGTCGGTCTCGCAGTCAAGCTCCCTTCTGCCTTTGCACTCTACGGCTGGTTTCCAATCAGCCTGAGGGAACCTTTGGGCGCCTCCGTTACATTTTAGGAGGCGACCGCCCCAGTCAAACTACCCACCAGACATGGTCCTGGTCCCGGATCACGGGACTCAGTTAGAACTCCGGTGCCGTCAGGGTGGTATCTCACCGTTCGCTCCACCGAGGCCGAAACCCCAGCTTCAAAGCGTCCCACCTATCCTGCGCAGACAACACCAAAATTCAATGCCTGGATATAGTAAAGGTGCACAGGGTCTTTCCGTCTACGTGCGGGTAACCGGCATCTTCACCGGTGCTACAGATTCGCCGAGCGCGTTGCGGAGACAGTGCCCAAATCGTTACGCCATTCGTGCAGGTCGGAACTTCGTGCTTCGCCCGCGGTTTCCCGCGGCACAGACTATACGTTCACCTGACCGGAGCGAGTCGAGAGCTCGTTCCATTTCGCGGCCAGGGCCAGCGTCTTATGAAGCCATTCGGCCTCATCCAGGGATCTCACCCCTGAGTCGTTACGGGGACCGGATCGCTCCGGTCTTACCCTCGGTATTGCCCGCGGCGTCCTGCAACGCCGGGAGGGTTCCACCGATTTGAGCTGGAAGTGTGGACGGGATCGCTCCCGTCCCGGGCAGTTTCATCTACCCGACAAGGAATTTCGCTTGATCTTGTTGCTCCACTAAAGTGGGGGCCGGTCATTTCTGCCGACCTCTGCATGTCGCCATGCAGTCCGGACTTTCTCTTCAGTTCTGATTTCGGCGGTCAGAACCGTCTGGCGTTAAGTCTCTGAGGATTCCGCGGCGACTTTACCGTCGACGCGGTCTTTCCTGCTGATTATCTGCACTCCCGACTTTGTCACTGCCGCTTCTGCGGCGAGTAGCCGGAGATACTCAGACGTTCCAGCATTTGGCCAGATTTTACTAAGGCAGCGAGGGTGCAACCTTAGGACCGTTCTTCCTGTTACTCCCGCTCTCGCGGGGGCCAGATCGTTTCCGTCTGGCTCTGCATGTCGCCATGCAGATCGGACTGTCTCATCCCGTCGTCACTGGGCCTGGCGTACAGTCTCTGAGGATTCCCGGATCGCTCCGGATCTTTCCTGCTGATTGCCTGCACCCCGTGCATTGTCACCGTTGCCGGTAGCAGGGGATTCTCAGGGTTTCCAGCATATGGCCAGGTTTATTAACGTAACTACAACGGTCAGTTTATAGTTACGGCCGCCGTTTACTGGGGCTTCGGTTCGTAGCTTTGCCTTGCGGCTAACCACTCCCCTTAACCTTCCAGCACCGGGCAGGCGTCAGACCCTATACGTCGTTTTGCGACTTTGCAGAGTCCTGTGTTTTTAGTAAACAGTCGCTTGGGCCATTTCACTGCGACCCCGGAATGCTTCAGGGGTAAACCCCTACACTTTCCGAGGCACACCTTCTCCCGAAGTTACGGTGTTAATTTGCCGAGTTCCTTCGCAACGCTTCACTCGAGCGCCTTAGGATTTTCTCCTCATCTACCTGTGTCGGTTTGCGGTACGGTCACCCATTGGTCTCCCTAGAGGATTTTCTCGGCAGCGTGGCATCGGCGAGTTTGCGGCCTTGCGGCCTCCCCATCGCTTCTCGGCGTTGATGAAGGAACGGATTTGCCTATCCCTTCCGCCTACGAGCTTGGCCCAGGACATCCAACACCCGGTACGCCTAGCCTCCTGCGTCCCCCCTTCGGTGATAACGACCAATGAGCGGTTCCGGAATATTAACCGGATTTCCATCGGCTACGCCTTTCGGCCTCGCCTTAGGGACCGACTCACCCTGAGCGGATTAACCTTGCTCAGGAATCCTTAGATTTTCGGCGAGCAGAGCTCTCATCTGCTTTATCGCTACTTGTGCCGGCAGGGTCTCTTCTGAGCGGTCCATCAGTCCTCGCGGTCCGACTTCACTCCCCTCAGAATGCTCTCCTACCACGTGACCAGGCCGAAGCCCCGTCACATCCGCCGCTTCGGTACGTCGCTTGAGCCCCGTTGAATTGTCGGCACGGAGCCGCTTGACCAGTGAGCTGTTACGCTTTCTTTAAAGGATGGCTGCTTCTAAGCCAACCTCCTGGCTGTCTGAGCGTCTCCACTTCCTTTTCCACTTAGCGACGATTTGGGGACCTTAGCGGGCGGTCTGGGTTCTTTCCCTTTCGACAATGAAGCTTATCCCCCACTGTCTGACTCCCGCGCTGCGATCAACGGCATTCGGAGTTTGATTGGATTTGGTAACCTGGGAAGGCCCCGAGTCCATTCAGCGCTCTACCACCGTTGTCGATCACGCAAGGCTAGCCCTAAAGCTATTTCGGAGAGAACGAGCTATAACGGAATTTGATTAGCCTTTCACCCCTACCCACAGCTCATCCGAGTTGTTTTCAACCAACACCAGTTCGGGCCTCCACTGCGTGTTACCGCAGCTTCACCCTGGCCATGGGTAGATCATCCCGCTTCGCGTGTAATCCCAGCGACTGGATCGCCCTATTCAGACTCGCTTTCGCTTCGGCTCTGCACTTCGCTTCGCCTCGCCGCTGAAATTAACTAGCCGGCTCATTATGCAAAAGGCACGCGGTTCCACCGTCGAACGCCTTGCGGCGCCCGGCATGGTGGTTCCACTGCTTGTAGATGGACGGGTTCAGGTACTCTTTCACTCCCCTCACAGGGGTTCTTTTCACCTTTCCCTCACGGTACTGGTTCACTATCGGTCGCAGAGTAATGTTTAGCCTTGGGTGATGGTCCACCCGGATTCCCACAGGGTTTCTCGTGCCCCGTGGTACTCGGGAACGGAGACAGGAAGGAACCGAGCCTTTCACCTACGGGGCTGTCACCCTCTTCGGCGGTCCTTTCCAGGACCTTTGGCTAGGCTGGTTCTTGATGACTTCCCGGCTTGCGCCGTGCTCCGCCCCACAACCCCCCGAGAACCGAAGCCCTCGAGGTTTGGGCTGTTCCGCGTTCGCTCGCCGCTACTGACGGAATCGCTGATTTGCTTTCTTTTCCTCCGGGTACTGAGATGGTTCACTTCCCCGGGTTCGCTTCTCCCTGCCTATGAATTCAGCAGGGGATCTTCCGACTTGACTCGGAAGGGGTTGCCCCATTCGGAAATCCCCGGATCGAAGCCTGTTTGCGGCTCCCCGAGGCTTATCGCAGCTTGCCACGTCCTTCATCGCTTCTCTGCGCCAAGGCATCCACCGTCCACCCTTAGTAGCTTGACCATAAAATACCTAAGACGCGAATCGTTTTCTTTCTATTTACCCGACTTCTCTTGTCAAAGACCGTGATCACCGCGGATCAAAAGGTGCCCCGGATCCCGGGACACCGTTTCATCCGCGCTGCGGACTCGAATCACCGAAAACGATTGGTGGAGCTGAGCGGAATCGAACCGCCGACCTACGGCTTGCAAAGCCGCCGCTCTCCCAGCTGAGCTACAGCCCCGTGAGGATCTACCTAGAGAGTGGTGGGCCTAGGTAGATTCGAACTACCGACCTCACGCTTATCAGGCGTGTGCTCTAAACCAACTGAGCTATAGGCCCAGCGGGGTTCGGTGACTTCAAAGATCAGACCCACGAGCCGGCGCTCGAGGACCGATGCCTTCAAAACTGAGTAGAGAGTACGTCGACGTATCGACCTTGAGTGTCCGCCGAAGCTTCGTGAGACCGAAGCGAAGGCGGAGGATCTCTAGAAAGGAGGTGATCCAGCCACAGGTTCTCCTACAGCTACCTTGTTACGACTTCACCCCAATTACCGACCATACCTTAGGCGGCTTCCTCCCTTGCGGGTTAGAACACCGACTTCTGGTACAGCCGACTTTCGTGATGTGACGGGCGGTGTGTACAAGGCCCGGGAACGTATTCACCGCGGCGTGCTGATCCGCGATTACTAGCGATTCCAGCTTCATGGGGTCGAGTTGCAGACCCCAATCCGAACTGAGACCGGCTTTGTCCGATTTGCTCCAGCTTGCGCTCTTGCAGCGGTTTGTACCGGCCATTGTAGCACGTGTGTAGCCCTGGACATAAAGGCCATGAGGACTTGACGTCATCCCCACCTTCCTCCGGTTTATCACCGGCAGTCCCACTAGAGTGCCCGGCCGAACCGTTGGCAACTAGCAGCAGGGGTTGCGCTCGTTGCGGGACTTAACCCAACATCTCACGACACGAGCTGACGACAGCCATGCAGCACCTAACCAGCCGTCCCTTGCGGGAAAGGGAGATTTCGCCCCCGAGCGACTGATCTTCAAACCCAGGTAAGGTTCTTCGCGTTGCTTCGAATTGAACCACATGCTCCACCGCTTGTGCGGGCCCCCGTCAATTCCTTTGAGTTTCAGCCTTGCGACCGTACTCCCCAGGCGGGGCACTTAATGCGTTAGCTTCGGCACCGCAGGGGTCGATACCCGCGACACCAAGTGCCCATCGTTTACGGCGTGGACTACCGGGGTATCTAATCCCGTTTGCTACCCACGCTTTCGCGCCTCAGCGTCAGTACCGGTCCAGGGGGCCGCCTTCGCCACCGGTGTTCCTCCCAATATCTACGCATTTCACCGCTACACTGGGAATTCCACCCCCCTCTCCCGGACTCCAGCCCTGCAGTTTCTTCCGCACGTCCTCAGTTAAGCCGAGGGATTTCACGAAAGACACGCAAGGCCGCCTACGCGCCCTTTACGCCCAATAATTCCGAATAACGCTAGCCCCCTCTGTATTACCGCGGCTGCTGGCACAGAGTTAGCCGGGGCTTCCTTTGCTGGTACAGTCAACGCACGGTGGTATGAGCCCCGTGCGATTTCTTCCCAACCGACAGGAGTTTACAACCCAAGGGCCTTCATCCTCCACGCGGCGTTGCTGCGTCAGGCTTTCGCCCATTGCGCAAGATTCCCCACTGCTGCCTCCCGTAGGAGTCCGGACCGTGTCTCAGTTCCGGTGTGGCCGATCACCCTCTCAGGCCGGCTACCGATCGAAGCCTTGGTGAGCCGTTACCCCACCAACTAGCTAATCGGGCGCGGGCCCATCCGGTAGCGCGAGATCTTGCGACCCCGCTTTGATCGCCAGGACTTTCGTCCCGAAGATGTCATGCGGTATTAGCTCGAGTTTCCCCGAGGTATTCCCCACTTCCGGGCAGGTTACCCACGTGTTACTCACCCGTCCGCCACTCAACTGAGGAGTTGCCCCCTCAGCCTCGTTCGACTTGCATGTGTTAAGCACGCCGCCAGCGTTCATTCTGAGCCAGGATCAAACTCTCCACTTAAAAGTGTTCGCGCGGCACCGGCGTCCTTGCGGAAGCCGGAGCCGTTTGATCCGAGTCAACCCTGCTTTAGTTGAAGACAGGAAAAACTCTGGTTTTTTCAGGGGGTTCGGGGGACCGCAAGGTCCCCTGCCCTCTCAAAAACCAGGAAAAAGACGTCTGGCACGCTCTACTCAGTTTTCAAGGAACCGGATCCTCGAGGCTCCCGCCCCGCGGACGACGCCGTCCCACCAGCGTCCTGTAAGACCGGATTCCCGCCAAAAGACGGAAAGCACAGTTTACGCGATTTTCCCCGCTGCGTCAAGGACTTAGATTTGGATTGCCCCTGCGGGCAGACACCAATTCCCACCTGGACGACGGGCTGAAAAAGAACCAAGAACCCTTGCGGGGGGACGCGCAATATAGGTTTCGCCGATCTCCCTGTCAAGAGATTTCGGAAAAAACCGGGAAGCCCAATGAATTCAATGAATTAACCAGCGCGGTGGTGCACACAGACTTGTGCAGTCACCGAGGCTTTTCCTCGAGCCCGGAAAGAACCCGCGCGATAGCCTCCGGGTAGGCCTTGTGCTCCTCGACCAGGATCCGCTCCGAAAGGCTCTCCTCCGTGTCGCCGGGCAGCACCGGGACGGTCTTCTGGAGAATCGTGGGGCCGGTGTCGGTACCCTCGTCCACGAAGTGGACCGTGCATCCCGACACCTTTTCGCCGGCTTCCAGAGCGCGCTTCTGCGCGTGCAGGCCCCGGAACTTCGGGAGGAGCGCGGGATGGATGTTGAGGATCCTCCCGCGAAAGCGCGCGACGAAATCCGGCGAGAGAACCCGCATGTAACCCGCGAGGCAGATCAGGTCCGGTCTCGCCTCCTCCAGGATCCGGAGGATCTCGGCTTCATGCTCGCGCCGGCTCCCGAACCGTTTCCGGTCCACCGCGAATGCCGGGAGTCCGCGCCGGCGAGCCCGCTCGAGCCCGGCCGCCTCCGGCACGTCGGAGAGGACCGCCACGATCCGGGCGTCCGGGATCGCCCCGCTCTCGATGGCCTCCGCGATGGCTTCGAAGTTCGAGCCGCGACCCGAAAGGAGAATGGCAAGGCGGCGTCCGGAAACCACGTCGCGAGATTATGTGCCCGCTCGCCTCGACTCGTATTCGAGGCTTTCAGCAGCCATCCGGAGTAATTGAGGCCAGTCCTAGCCCTGATCCGAGGTAACTGCGGCCTGCGAGCGCTTCAAAGAGGTGATGCGTTCGTGCAAGAAAGACCTTCTGATGGAATCTCGGTAAACGTGCCGTAGGGGCGGGGCTTGCCCCCGCCCGCGGGCGGCCGCAAGGGCCGCCCCTACGACGCAATTCGGATAGGCCAGAGCTTCTCGTCCTGAGCCCTTCGCCCCTCCTTAGTCATCCCTTCGCCCCTTCTTGTCATCCTGAGCGAAGCGAAGGATCTGCTCCGGTTGCTTCGTTCTCTGGGTCTCCCCTCCGGACAGGCTCCGCGAAGGATCCGCTCATCCGGCGAGGGCAGATCCTTCGTCGCTCCGCTCGCGCCGTCGCCACAGCGGCTCTGGCGCGTCGGCGACCTCAGGATGACAGTGAGCGTTACGGCGAGGGCGTCGCGACGGCGTTGCGGGGCCGGAGATCAGGTCCTGTGGGAGGCCGGACCGGCCGGAGAGAAGAAGCCACGGGTAGACGTCCAGGTACACGCGCGCGATGTCGCGATCGCCGGCGGCCGCCCGCGGCTCCGACTGGAGGAGATTGCGTTTTCTTTCAGGATCGCCGCTCGGATCGAAGAGCATCTCCTCTCTCAGACGGACGTCACGCCTCCCCGGAGCGTCGCCCGCAACGCTCGCGTGGTACGTCCGCCGATCGTCTATCACGCTCACGAGACTCCCTTCCGAGCTCCAGGTCACGACCCGGCGCCCGGGGTCGGTTTGCTCCGGGTCCAGGAGGTCCCTTCCCAGGCCGGAACGAGGCGAGGCGATTCCGGCGAGCGCGAGGAGCGTCTCGGGCACGTCGGCCTGAGATGCGGTTGCCGAGACCCTTCCGGGCTCGAGCATGGGCGAAAAGAGAATGAGAGGGACGCGATGCCGCAGCTCCGTCAGAGCGGAAAGGGTCACGCGGGCCTTTCCGAAAGGAAGGAACGAAAGGCCATGATCGCCGCCGATCACGAAAACCGTCCGGCGGAACCAGGGTCGCCTCGCCGCAAGGCGGAAGAAGTCCCCGATGGCCTCGTCCGTGTAGTGGACGGTGTGAAGCATCCGAACGGTCTGAGAATGCGGATCGCCCGTCAGCCCGGTCAACCGAGAGGTGGCGTCGGCGGGCACCTGGAACGGATGATGGTTGGAGACCGTCAGGACCATCGCCGCGAACGGCTCGATCGTAGAGTCGAGAGCCTTCACGGCCCTGCGAGCCAGCGCGCGATCGGAATAGCCCCAGTTCGTCCGGGGATCCGAGGACGGGAAGTCCCGACCATCCACCATGCGGAAGCCTCGCGGAAGATAGAAGCGATCACGGCGATAGAACGTCTGGTCCCCGTTGTGTATCCAGAGAAAAGACCGCCACCCCGCCGCCCGGAGAATTTCGGGGAGGCCGGTCAGCCTCGTGCCGGGAGAGGAAGTCATCAGGGGCGCCTGAGGATCCGGAAGGATTCCGTACCAGAGAGCGAGCTCGGCGTCGGGCGTGTGCATTCCCGCGCTGTAGGCCCGCTCGACCACGACTCCTTCGCGCGCAAGCCTGTCGAGGTTCGGAGTCAACCCCGGAGGATGACCGCCATAAGCCCCGACCTCTTCGGCGCGGATACCCTCCATGAGAACGAAGACGAAATTCGGATGCACTCCCTCCGGAAGACGGGCGGCCTTCGCGGATCGCGGACGGCGGGCGATGGGCGAGCGGGAATCGGCTGTCGAGATATTCGCGGGGAGGATGGTCCGGAGCCAGGCGGCGGATCGCGAGCGGCTCCCGGGGAACGGCGGCGGCGACGGTCGCCGACGAATCTTTCGCTTCTCCTTCGGCCCACATCTTCGCGAGCGTCACGAGGGGATGGCGGGCGGTCTCCCGGCGATGAACCGGGAAAGGAATCAGAGCCACGGCGAGGGCCGCCGCGGCGGCGACAAGCAGGCGGGGCGCGCTGCTCCAGGCGTTCACTCGGCTTCTGGCCCGGCGCGCGGCGAGGCCCAGGAGAACCGAGAAGAACAGGATTGAAGAGAGCGCGTTGACGACGGCGGGCCCCTGCGCCGCCCCCCGGACGAACGTCGTGTTCATTCCCGCCCGGAGCACCCCGAGGAGGGGAATCTGCCCGAAGAAGATCACGACCTCCGACCAGACGACCTCCGCCGCCAGGTAGCCGACCGCGAAGAGCGAGAACACGCGCCGGATCCAGCGGTCCGGGAGTATCCGGCCAGAGAGCGCCAGGAGAAGGGCGGCGACACCGCCGGCGACCGCGGCGTCCTCCAGGAATCCCGCGGCGAACCAGCGCACGGGATCCTCCGAAGGAAGCGGAGACGACAGGTGGATCCGGAGCCGGACGGCCGCCGTGGCCGCCAGGAGCAGGAGGAGCGCGCCGTCCAGGAACGCGCGCGTCCTCGCGGACGGTCCGGCGCCAGAGGAGCGCGCGCCCGGGGCGTCAGTCTCGGATCGCGGCGGCAAGGCTTGTCTTACGGAGCGTCCGACTCGGGAGAGTGACCATCAGGCCGGCGCCGCCTGGATGAAGACTCGCCGCGTTCCCGGGCGCACGTTTCCGATCGAGTACCAGCGCTGTCCCGCGTCCGACCAGATCTTCGCGATGCGCTGCAGGTCGCCCGGGGCGACGAAGACCACCATGCCGATGCCCATGTTGAAGACGCGGTGCATCTCCTCGAAGGAGACATCCCCTTCGCGCCCGACGACCTCGAAGACCGGAAGGATGGGCCACGATCCGGGTCGGAGGACGCACGTCCACTCCTTCGGGCAGAACCCTCGGAATGTTGTCGTAGAAGCCGCCGCCGGTGATGTGAGCCATCGCGTGAACCAGGTCCTCCGCGAGCAGCGGTTCGAGCGCCTTGAGGTACGACAGATGCGGCGCGAGAAGAGCGTCGCCGACCGTCTGCGATCCGAGCTCCCGCATCCGGTCTCCGGGTTTCTTGCCGAGCTTCTCGAAGAATACCTGCCGCGCGAGCGTGTAACCGTTCGTGTGGAGACCCGCCGACGGCAGCCCGAGGACGAGGTCCCCCGCGCGAACCCTCGATCCGTCGAGGATCTTCTCGCGCTCGACGACGCCGACGATCGTCCCCGCGACGTCGTAGTCGCCCGGCGCGTAGAAGCCGGGCATCTCCGCGGTCTCGCCTCCCAGGAGCGCCGTGCCGTTCTCCCGGCACCCCCGCGCGATCCCCTCGATCACCGCCTGCAGCACCTCCGGCTCGATCTTCCCCGCCGCGATGTAGTCCAGAAAGAAGAGCGGCCTCGCGCCCTGGACCAGGATGTCGTTGACGCAGTGGTTGACGAGGTCCGCTCCGCAGCCGTCGTGCCGCCCGGCCGCGACCGCGACCTTCAGCTTCGTCCCGACCCCGTCGGTGGAGGCGACGAGCACCGGCTCGCGATACGCCGAGAAGTCCGGCCGGAAGAGCCCGCCGAACCCCCCGACGTCCCCGAGGACCCCGGCCGTGAACGTCGAACGGATCGTCTCCTTCGCCCGCGCGAGCGCCGACGCCTTCGCGTCGATGTCCACGCCCGCTTCCGCGTACCGATCCTCTTTCAAGGCGGCGAATTATATAGAGCCGATCTTCGGGCCCGACGGACCCGCCGCCGGAGCAGAGTTCTCGCCCACCACTTTGCTATCGACGTACTCGCAGAGGACGTGCCCGATCGTGATGTGGCACTCCTGAATCCGAGCGGTTGTGGTCGAAGGCACGACGATCGCGACGTCCACGATCGGGGCGAGGTTGCCGCCGTCCCCTCCGGTCAGTGCGATGGTCGTAAGACCAGCCTCGCGCGCCGCCTCGATACCGAGAATCACGTTGCGCGACCGTCCGCTCGTGCTGATGGCGATCGCGACGTCACCGCGGCGCCCGAGCGCTCGAACCTGCCGGGCGAAGACCTGATCGAAACCGTAATCGTTTCCGATCGCCGTCAGCGCGGAGGTGTTGGTCGTCAGCGCGACCGCTGGTAAAGGAGCCCGCTCGGCCACGTAACGCCCGACAAACTCGGCCGCGAGGTGCTGAGCGTCCGCGGCACTGCCACCGTTGCCGAACAGGAGAACCTTGTTTCCCCGGCGAAGAGCCGCGACGATGGCCTCCCCTGCGCGCCCGATCGCGTCAACTTGCTCAACGGCAGTCCGCCGCTTGAGCTCCGCACTCTCGAGCAGCGCCCGTGCGATCTCGACCGAGCTCATCTTGTCGCTCCACCAACTTCCGCTGATTCACCGCCCGGGCGGCTGGCCTTTTCTGCCGCCAGATAAATCGGGTAGTGCCCTTGGAGAGCCACTACGGCCTTTGCCAAGAGGTTCCCCCGGTTGAGAAACGAAAACAGTTCACCTGAGCGGTCTCAAACTGAAAGCCTTCCCGCAAGCGACTGAGAAAGACCTCTTCCCCGGTCGACACCAGTCGGACGGGAAACAAGCGCACGAGGCAAGGCCACCAGATTGGTTCCGCAACCGGATCCCACCTCGCCTTCCCCACGCTACTGCTTCGGACCTTCTATCAACCGCAGCAATCGATTCGAGCAATGAAGAGTCTCGTGGATTTGAGCCTCGATCTCACGGGAGAACACCAGGGAACAGATGAGGATCGCCTCCGGCCGGCCCGGCACGTCTCCCGGAGCGAGGATCGGAATGCCGTTGATGTCCTTCCCGTGATACCGGGGATTCGAATCGACGAACGCGCGAATGTCGGCGTCCTTGAGACGGCTCGTCATGAGCAGCCGCCTGGCGAGAGTCCCGACTCCCCAGACCAGAATCGGCTCGCCGGCGTCCACGATCGCATCGATCGTCCTGGCCAGCTCGCGCTCCAGGTCGGCTGACTGAGCAATGTAACGACGCAGCGAGGGCTCCGTCTTCGTGTCCCGCTCAAAGGTGAGCTCGGGCTCCTCGGAGACTTTCCTGCCGACGCAGTAGGCGTTAGGCATATGCGACTCATCGCCGTGAGGATGAACGTCCTGGCCTGATCCAAGGATCTCGAATCCGTTGCTCGCGAGGAGGTTGCGGAGAGAGACCGGCGAGAGAAAGTTGATGTGCTCGATACTGAACTCCTGAAATGGCGCATCGACGAAGTCCGGAAAGCGAGTGACGTCCGGAACGTCCACCAGGATTCGCCCATCGGGATCGAGGACCTCCCGGATATGCTTCAGGCACACCTCCACGTCGCGAAGATGCTCGAGGACGCCCAGCAGGATGGCGAAGTCGAACCGCCGCCCCGTTCGCGGAAGATCTGCGATCGAGCCCGTCAGCGCCTCGATTCCATACCTTTCGCGTGTCGACCTGGCGCACTCGGGGGACGGATCCAGACCCGTCAATCGCGAGCAGCCAGCCTCCTGAAGCCGCGCCAGCAGACCGCCCGTAGCGCACCCGATTTCGACAATCCTCACCGCCGGCGACGGCAGAGCCTTCAGCATCACCTCGGCAACCTTGCCGAAGCGCTCCAGGTCCTCAGGAGTGTCGTCGGGGGCGCCCGGAAGCCGTTCGTACTTGGAGAGGTCGCGGTAGTACGTGTCGAAGGCTTCCTGCTCCGGTATTCCATCGGCGTATCCGCAGCCGCAGCGATCGCACACGACGATGTCGTATCCGCTGATCAAAGCACCCTCGCGAATCCACTCGAATTGCTGCGTGAAGAGCCGCCGAGCCTCTTCAGAGCGGCAAACCGGGCAGGTGCGGGGCTTGAGCAAGTCCCGAGACGGGAGACTCCGGGCGGCGTTCACGCCCGGGCCGCGCGTTTCCGACGAATGACGGACGCCCGACCGTCGGAGGGCGTCGTCTTTCGGGTCGAAATGCCGGGCGTGAGAAGAGCGTCTATGAGCTCCCGCACCGCTCCGTTTCCGCCACCTCGACTCGTGATGAATCGAGCCACCATTCTCGCCGACGAGTGGGCATCGGCCGGCGCGGCCGGGAGACCAACGATCTCCATGGCGGGAACGTCGTTGACGTCGTCGCCCATGTAGCAGATCTGGGCGAGGTCGAGACCAGCCCGCTTCGCGAAGTCCCGGAGCGCTCCGCCCTTGTCTTTGCAACCGCGGTAAACATCGGAGATCCGCAGCCTTTCGAGCAAGGCGGTCGAGGAGTGGTCCGTCTTCCCCGGAGACGAGCGCGAATCGCAGGCCGGCACGGCGTCCGAGGGAGAGACCCATGACGTCGAGAAACGAGATCCGCTTGAGCTCCTCCCGGCGGGACCCCAGTAGAGGCCGCCGTCGGTCAAGACACCGTCAACGTCGAGGACGACCGCCTTGATCTGCGATTGCTCATGCGCCGACACGCCGGAGCTTCCTCATGATCGGGACCTCGGACGGAATCAGTTTCTTGACGGCGCTCACCCATCGCGGATTCGACGAGGCGGATGTCGCGGACGAGCCGGGTAATGCCGTTCGGTTCGAGAGACGCGGCCTGGTCGGTTCCCCACATGGCGCGGTCGAGCGTGATGTGCCTCTCGACCATCTTCGCGCCGAGCGCGACGGCCGCGATGGTCGACGGCAGCCCCGTCTCGTGTCCGGAATAGCCGACGGGAACCCGATACCGATCCCGAAGGCTCTCGATGACGCGCAGGTTGAGCTCGTTGTAGGGAGCGGGATATGTGCTGCAGGCGTGGAGGACAACGAGATCCTCCTTGCCCAGCACCTCGACCGCGTGGTCGATCTGTTCCAGGGTGCTCATTCCCGTGGAGAGGATAATCGGCTTTCCTTTCGCCCGCGTGTGCCTCAGCAGATTGTCGTCCGTCAGCGAGGCCGAGGCGATCTTGTAGGCCGGAGGATCGAACTGATCGATGAAGTCGACGGAGCCCTCGTCCCAGCAGGAAGCGAACCAGAGAATGTTCACTTCCTGGCAATAGCGGACGATCGCGCGGTACTGCTGCTCGCCGAACTCGAGCCCTCGCTTGAGATCACCGTTCGTTTCTCCGAAGGGGCTTTCTCGCGGGCCGCGCCAGCTCCTCCGGCGAGTAGACGACGTCCACGGTTCGCTTCTGGAACTTGACCGCCTGGCATCCGGCCGCGACCGCGACGCTGATCAGTCGCTTGGCCATCTCGAGGTCGCCGTTGTGGTTGATCCCGATCTCGGCGACGACGAAGCAGGGATGTTCGCCTCCCACGAGGTGGTCTCCGATTCTCACTTCTGCCATGACGTCACCTCTTCTTCACTTGCGAGCGCGGGGACGCGGCCGCTCTCCTCGCTCCTCTGAGCGGGCGATTCCTCGAAGTTGATCTCTCTCCTTCTCGACGACGAGCGGCCGTCGAAGCGTCTGCGTGTGCACAGCGCTGACGTACTCGCCGAGAAGCCCCAGGAAGAAGAGCTGAACGGAGAAGGTCACGAACAGGCCGATCAGGATCGGCGCGACGCCCGCCGAAAACCGATACCAGAAGACGAGCTTCGCCACGAGGTATGCGATGGCGACAAAGAGGCTCAGCGCCGAGAGAGCAAAACCCGCGATCGTGGCGAGACGAAGAGGCACCTTCGAGTGCGTCGTGATGCCGAGCATCGCGAGATCGAAGAGCGTATAGAAGTTGTTCTTGGTCTTTCCTCGTTTGCGGGCGGGCTGGACGTACTCGATTCTCGCGATCGGAAAGCCGATCTCCGGAAGCAGGCCTCGGAAGTACGGGTAAGGCTCGTTCATCTCGCGGATGATCTCGATGACCTGCCGGTCGAAAAGCCCGAACCCCGTCGAGTTCCGGACCAGCTCGACATCCGACAGCCTGGCCAGCAGCCGATAGTAGCCACCGCGAATCCACGACATCGGCCACGATTCCTCGCGGCCGCCTTGACGCCGAGCGCGACCTTGAAGCCCTCCTCCCAGCGTTCCAGAAAGTCAGGGATGAGCTCGGGAGGATCCTGCAGGTCGGCGGCCAGGCCGATGACGGCTTGACCGCGCGCCGCCAGCAGGGCGTGAAACGGCGAGCGCACGTGGCCGAAGTTTCGCGTGTTGACGATGATCTTGACGTTGCGGTCGGTGGCGGCGATCTCCTTGAGGATCTCGACGGTGCGATCCCGCGACGCGTTGTCGATGAAGATGTGCTCGTAGCGGTACCGGCCGAGCGTCTCGAAGACAGCCTTGACTCTCCGGTAGAGCTCCCGGACGTTCTCCTCCTCGTTGAAACATGGCGTGACGACGCTGATGAATTTCATTTCATTCGCCTCTGGCCGCGCGGATCGTCCGATTGCATCTTGTCCAATTATACGCCGGCGAATCGCGAGGCCGCGAAGCGGACCGGATCGCTTCGACCGGCTCGGCCCTTTCTCATCTTGAATGCCTGGCCATACTGACTTATGCTGCGAGGCGCCCATTCTGTGTGAGCATGAGCCCTCCAACGAAGGCAGCGATCCTCGTGCCGAGGTGACGTGGCCGCATGAAGGTCTCGGACTATCTCATTGACCGCGTCGCCGATCTCGGAGTCCGGCACGTCTTCTTCGTGCCCGGCGGCGCGGCGATGCATTTGAACGATTCCCTCGGAGGGTGTTCCCGACTCGAGTTCGTCGCCAACCTGCACGAGCAGGCGAGCGCCATCGCCGCGGAGGGATACGCGCGGGTGACCAACGATCTCGGCGTGGCGATGGTGACGGCGGGACCCGGCGGGACCAACGCGGTGACCGGCGTGGCCGGCGCCTGGCTCGACTCGACTCCCTGTCTTTTCCTGTCGGGCCAGGTCAAGCGGGCCGACCTCAAGGGCGACACGGGACTGAGGCAGCTTGGAGTTCAAGAGATCGACATCGTGTCGATCGTCAAGCCGATCACCAAGTACGCCGTCACGATCACCGACCCGGCGCAAGTCCGGTTTCACTTCGAGAAGGCGACGCATCTCGCGCGATCCGGCCGGCGGGGTCCCGTGTGGCTGGACGTCCCGCTCGACGTCCAGGCATCGCAGATCGATCCCGCCGAGCTCGCCGGATACGAACCGGAAGGTCAGAACGAGAACAGCGGCTCCGAAGCGCTTCGGGCCCGGGTCTCGAGGGTGCTCGAAATGCTCGCGGCGCGGAGAGGCCCGTCCTCCTCGCGGGCAACGGTATCCGCCTCGCCGGCGCCGCCTCCTTGTTTCGGGATCTCGCCGACCGAATGGGGATTCCCGTGTTGACGACCTGGCTTGGCCTCGACCTGCTTCCCGATTCTCATCCGCTGATGATCGGCCGGCCGGGATCCGTCGCTCCGCGGGGAGCCAACTTCGCGCTACAGAACGCCGACCTTCTCCTCTCCGTCGGAGCGCGCCTGGACATGGCCCTGACGGGATATGCCCACGACCGGCTCGCGCGCGCCGCCAGGAAGGTCGTCGTCGATATCGATCCGGCCGAGATCCGAAAGCTCAAGACGCCCATCGAAGAGCCGATCGTCTCCGACGCGGGCGCCTTTCTCCGGGAGCTCGATCGCCAACTCGGGGAGAGGCCCGCTCCGGGCTGGCAGTCCTGGGTCGAGCGATGCCGGCATGGAAGGAGACCTACCCGGTGGTCCTTCCGGAGCACCGATCGCGGCGGGACGCGGTGAGCACCTACGCCTTCTCCGAGGCGCTTTCCGAGGAGCTCGCGGAAGGCGACGTCGTCGTCTCCGGGAGCTCGGGCTCCGCGATCGAGATTTTCCTCCTGGCGTTCCGGGTCAAGGAAGGCCAGCGCGTCTTCCACAACCGGGGTCTCGGCGCCATGGGTTTCGGGCTGCCGCACAGCATCGGCGCCTGCCTCGCGTCCGGAAGGCGGCGGACGGTGTGCGTCGATGGAGACGGCGGTTTTCAGTTCAATATCCAGGAGCTCGAGACGGTTTCGCGTCTGGACCTGCCGATCAAGTTTTTCGTTCTCTGCAACGAAGGCTACGCGTCGATTCGAACGTCCCAGAACCGCTATTTCCATCGCCTCGTCGGCGCGGATGCCTCGAGCGGAATGACGCTGCCGGACCTCGCGAAAGTCGCTTCCGCGTTCGGGTTGCCGACGGCGCGGTTGAGCGGCGGCGCGATCTGCGCGGCAGATCCGCCGGATTCTGGCCGAGAAGGGGCCTGTCGTCTGCGAAGTCGCGAGCCCTGCGGATGAGGCGCGGGCGCCCAGCCTCGTCTCGATTCAGAGGCCTGACGGCTCGATGGTCTCCAAGCCTCTGGAGGACCTCTGGCCCTTCCTCGACCGGGAGGAGTTTCGAAGGAACATGATCGTCGAGCCTCTGGATGAGGAGTAGACGGCTGCCGTGAGTCGCGTCGGCATCATGCAGGGCCGCTTGCTTCCGCCTGTGGCGGGGCGTATCCAGTGCTTCCCGGCGCAAGGCTGGGATCGGGAATTCGCGCTTGCGGCGGAGGCCGGACTGGAGTGCATCGAATGGATCTACGACCTGTCCGGAGAGCGCGCCAATCCGCTTGCCAGCGATGAGGGGGTCGCTGAGATGAAGCGTCTGGCAACCCTGTCGGGCGTACCGGTGCTCTCGCTCTGCGCCGACTACTTCATGGAGCGACCGCTCGTCGGCCCTGAAGAATCTGCGAGCCGGGAGCGCCTCGAGACTCTCGCCTGGCTCATGGAGCGTTCTGGTCGCGCGGGGATCGGCAGGATCGTCCTTCCCTTCGTGGATGCGTCGGAGATACGAACGCCCGGTGAGCTCGAGCAGGTCGCGATGGTCCTGCAGGAGGTGCTCCCTGTGGCCCGCGAGACGGGGCTGGAACTTCACCTGGAGACTTCCCTGACGCCCGCCCGGTTCGCCGATCTCCTCGGCCAGCTTCCGGAATCGCTCGTAAAGGTCAACTACGATTCCGGCAACAGCGCCTCGCTGGGCTACGATCCTCGGGAGGAACTCGCCGCCTACGGACGGCGGATCGGAAGCGTTCACATCAAGGATCGCCTGCGGGGAGGGGGCACGGTGCCGCTGGGAACGGGAGACACGCAATTCGAGGAGTTGTTCACGGGGCTACGAGACCTCGGCTATCGGGGGGACTTCATTCTGCAAGTCGCTCGCGGGCCGGATGACGAGGTCGAGCGCGCCAGGCGCGGCTGTGCCTTCGTTCGCCGTCACTGGCCGGGGAAAGGGTAAGGCCCCCGATGGACTTCGCGTTGGCCGGCCGCATCACTTTCGTCGCAGGGTCCTCACGCGGAATCGGAAAGGCGATCGCCAACGCTTTTCTTTCCGAGGGGTGTCGCACGGCGATCTCCGGTCGCAGGTCCGAGTCCCTGAACGAGACTCAGGCGGAGTTCGTTTCCCGCTTCGGACCAGAGCGCGTGCTCGCCCTTCTGGGAGACATGACCCGGCCGGAGGCGCTGCGCGAGGCCCGGTCCCGGATCGAGCAGGCCTGGGGAATGGTCGATTGCCTCGTCGCCAACATCGGAACCGGACGGGGCCCGGCAGGCTGGGAGCTGCCGGAAGACGCCTGGACGGCTGCGCTCGACCAGAATCTCCTGGCGGCGGTGCGGCTCGCATCCTGCTTTCTTCCCGATCTGGTCGCGAAGCGAAGCGGGAGTCTCGTCCTCATTGGCTCGATCGCCGGTCTCGAAACCCTTTCCGCGCCGCTGCCTTACGGAGCCGCCAAAGCCGCCCTGGTGGGCTATGCCAAATGCCTCTCCAGAGAGGTTGGCCGTTACGGCGTCCGGGTCAACCTCGTGGCACCGGGAAACATCTTGTTCCCGGGGGGGTCCTGGGAACGGAAGCGGTCGGAAGAACCCGGGAACGTAGAGAAATACGTTGTCTCGGAAGTCCCGCTGCAGCGATTCGGACGACCCGAGGAAATCGCGGATCTCGTGGTCTTCCTCTCGTCGGACCGCGCCTCGTTTCTCACCGGCGCCTGCGTCGTCGCGGACGGCGGACAGACGCGGAGCTTCTGAGTGAGCGAGAAGCCAGAGTCGGTCCCGGCGATGTTCGATCTGACAGGGCGCGTGTCGATCATCACCGGCGGAGCCGGGTTTCTCGGGCGGCAGCACGCGGACGCCATCGCCGCCGCCGGGGGCCGTCCTGTCCTTCTCGATCTGTCTTCGGCCAGTCCCGAGCTGGTCGCGCGGCAGCTCGCCGGCGAGACCGGCGCCGAAGTAGTCGGATACCCGGCGGACATTACACGGGTCGAGGATCTGGAACGGGTGCGTGACCAGGTTGTTTCGCGGTTCGGACGGCTGGACATCTTGATCAACAACGCCGCCAACAATCCCAAAGTTGAGGACTCCGGAGGGCGCGTCCGACGAATGGTCCCGCGTCGAAAACTTCCTCTCGACCTCTGGAACAGCGATCTCGCCGTCGGGCTCACGGGAGCCTTCCTTTGCAGCCGCGTCTTTCGGGGGCGAGATGGCCCGGAGCCGGCATGGCGTAATCGTCAATATCGCGTCGGACCTCGCGGTCATCGGGCCTGATCAGCGCCTCTACCGCAAGGATGAGCTGGCTCCGGAGGCGCAACCGGTCAAGCCGGCGTCGTATTCGGTGGTCAAGACGGGCCTCCTGGGCCTCACGCGTTATCTCGCAACCTACTGGGCCGAACATGGTGTGCGCGTCAACGCCCTCTCTCCAGGCGGCGTCGAGAACGGGCAACCGGCGGTCTTCCTCAGCCGCATCGCGGAACGAATTCCCTGGGACGAATGGCACAATGGGGAGAGTATCGGGGTGCGCTTCTCTTTCTCTGTTCTGACGCCTCGTCTTACATGACGGGCGCCAATCTCGTGATCGACGGCGGACGGAGCTGCTGGTGAGCCTCGAATCGAAGGCTCTTTTCTCCATCGCGGACAAGACGGTTCTTCTCACCGGCGCATCCGGCTACCTGGGCCGGACGTTCGCCCGCACTATCCTCGTCAACGGCGCCCGTCTGATCGCTCTCGGCCGGTCGGAACGACTTCCGGAGCAGGTCGCGGCACTGGCGCGCGGAGTTCGGCTCGGAGCGGGTACGGGGAGAGCGGGTCGACATGTATGATCTCGCGGCCCTCTCCTCGGTCCTCGACCGGATCCTCGACGAGGAGCCTTTTGTCGAAGTCCTCGTGAATAACGCTCACGAGCTGGGGCCGGCGACCGGATTCAATACTCCGGATGGAAGCCTCGAAGGCGCGCCCATGGACCAGTGGCTTCGCAATCTCATGGCCGGGCTCTGCTGGCCGGCGCTGACAGTCCAGAAGCTCGGGCCCCCGATGAAGGCCCGGCGCCGCGGCAGTATCATCAATGTCTCGACGATGTACGCGCTCGTCGCGCCCAATCCGCACGCTCTATGACGGAACGGGCTTCACCAATCCTCCTGGATACTCGGCGAGTAAGGCCGGGCTGGTCGCCTTCACTCGCTATATCGCATCCTATTGGGGCCACCACGGGATCCGGGCAAACGCTCTCCTGCCGGGTCCATTCTCGAACACAGAACAACAGGGACCCAACGCCGTCCCGGCTGGATCGGAATTCCTGGATCGTCTCGGATCTCGCACCTGCCTCGGCCGCATCGGCCGGCCGGATGAGCTTGCCGGAGCGCTCTTGTTTCTCGCCTCGGACGCTTCAAGCTACATGACCGGACAGGCGCTTCTGGTCGACGGAGGCTGGACGACGACATAGCCTGTGCGAAGCCGTCGCCGGCATCCTGCTTCACGCCGGGCATTCCTCGAGCGAGAGCCGTTCCACTCGGCCGTGCGTCGGATCGACTCGGTCAGGTCCACCGTCTGCTCCAGGCCGAGCTCCTCGCGGGCCTGGCGTGTCGAAGGAACGTAGCTTTCCGGAGGCGCGCCGGACGGAGGCGTACGCGATCTCCACTCGGAGCGTCGGGGTTCACCGTCGCCGCGACGAGCCGGGCGAGGTCGCCGACGTCACCTCTCTCTCCGAACCGACGTTGTAGGCTGCGCCGCTTCGTCCTCGCAGCAGGATGGTCAGGAGCCAGACGGCGAGGTCCGCGGCGTAGAGATAGGAGCGAACCGGGGAGCCGTCCCCGTGGACACGGATCGGGCCGCCGGCAAGCGCGTCCCGGATGAAGTTGCCGATGGCGAAATGACCGTCGAGGGGCAGATGGGGACCGACGAACGCGAAGCCGCGGGCGATCTGGACCTCCAGTCCCGCTCTCGCCGGCCGTTCGAAGGCAGAGCGCCTCGGCCGCGCGCTTGGCTTCTCCGTATGGGGAGAGTCCGAGTCCGCGCTGGCCGGGTCGTCGACGTACTCCTCTGGCACGTGCGAGATTCCTGGCGGCTGCTTTCCGTAGACCGCTCCCGAGCTGACGAAGAGGAACCGACGGGCGCGAGCGCGGCGAGCGAGCTCGAGGCAACGTGCCGTTCCGTCGATGATCGTGCTTCGCGTCTCCTCCGCATCCGGCTCCCGCGACGAGTCGAAGGCCGCGTGGATGACGTACTCGAAGCCTCTCCGCGGAATCGGAAAGCTCCGAACGTCGCCGGGGAGAAGGTGCACAGCCGGATGCGTCGCGAGGTGGGGGGCGCGCGCGCGAAACGCGTCCGGGTTGCGCGTCAGCACGTCACGGAGAGGCCGCAGGCCGAGCTCGTCGTTGGCAGCGGTGAGCGCTTCGAGAATCCAGCATCCGAAGAAGCCCGTCCCGCCCGTCACGAAGAACCGGCTGCCGCGAGCATCCTCTCGAGAAGCGGCCCCGTGCGCGCCGCAGAAGCTCGCGGTCACTTCGAGGATCTGCGGGCGCCGGCCGCACCGCTTCAGCCCGAGAGCTTCGGATCGAGCGAGCTCTCCGGCAGCGGAAGACGAGAGTGCGCTGTAGCGTGAAGGCCAGCGCCGCCATGGGAAGCGCGAAGATCGCCGCCATCCACGAGGACCGGCACGCCATGCGCCTTCGCCCAGGCCAGAGGGAAGAGACCGACGACATAGCAGATGCCGTAAACCGCGAAGAAGCGAAAGATCAGCCGGTTGTCGTGGCTCCCAAAGACGAGCGTGCCGTAGCTCTTGAAGTTGAAGAGAACGCCGAGCACCGTCGAGACGAGGGCCGCCAGCGGGTAGGGAATCCCGAGCAGGATGCCGATCGCGAAGACCGTGTATCCGAAGGCGGTATTCAGCCCGCCGACCAGCAGGAACCGAACGAAACGGTTGCGCAGGAGCCGGCGAAACCCTCCCTCGCCGCTCCGCCCGTCGATGCCGGGGGCGCCCGGTCCCCCCGCGGCCCCGGGTCAGGACCGCGCGGGGTTGCTACAATCTCCGGACGAGCGGTGACGCCGCTCAGAGATTTCATGAAGACAATCATACTGGCTGGGGGCGCCGGAACCCGCCTCTCGGAAGAAACAGTCCTCCGGCCCAAGCCGATGCTGGAGATCGGCGAGCATCCCATCCTCTGGCACATCATGCAGATCTACGCCGTTCCACGGCTTCTCCGAGTTCCTCGTCGCGCTCGGCTACAAGGGCGACGTCATCAAGGACTATTTCCTGAACTTCTACGCCCGCAACGCCGACGTGACCGTGCGGCTGGGGCGCGGCGAGAACGAGATCCACACGGCGTCTCCGCCGGACTGGACGGTCCACCTCGTCGACACCGGCCTCGCGACGCAGACCGGCGGGCGGCTGCGGCGGCTCTCCTCCTGGATCGGCAAGGAGACGTTCATGATGACCTACGGCGACGGCGTCGCGGACGTCGACCTGCAAGGCGCTCGTCGCGTTCCACCGCTCCCACGGGAAGCTCGCGACGATCACCGCGGTCCGGCCGCCCGCCGCTTCGGCGCGCTCGTCCTCGACGGCGGACCGCGTGGCCGCGTTCGCCGAGAAGCCGCAGATCGGCGAGGGCTGGATCAACGGCGGCTTCTTCGTGCTCGAGCCGGAGGTGCTCGATCTGATCGGCGGGCGACGACACGCTCTGGGAGCTCGAGCCGCTCGAACACGCTGGCCGCGCGCGGCGAGCTGATGGCGTACCGGCACGACGGCTTCTGGCAGCCGATGGACACGCTGCGCGAGAAGCGCCTGCTCGAGGAGCTCTGGCAATCGGGCAAGGCGCCCTGGAAGTGCTGGGAGTGAGCTTCTGGTGCGACCGCTCCGTCCTCGTCACCGGCGCCACCGGCCTCGTCGGCTCCGCGCTCGTGCCGAGGCTGCTCGAGGCCGGGCGCGCGACGTCGTGCGCGCTGGTGCGCGACTGGGATCCGCAGTCCGAGCTGATCCGCGGCCGGGCCATCGAGGCCTGCCGCGTCGTCTCGGGCCGTCTCGGAGTCCATGGCGGACGTCGAGCGGGCCCTGGTCGAGCACGACGTCGAAACGGTCTTTCACCTCGGCGCGCAGACGCTCGTCGGACGCGGCTACCGCAGCCCGCACGCCACGTTCGAGAGCAACATCCGCGGCACCTACACGCTGCTCGAGGCGTGCCGCCGCCACGCCGGCGCGGTCCGGCGCATCGTCGTGGCGTCGAGCGACAAGGCGTACGGCGAGTCCGCGGTGCTGCCCTACACCGAGGAGATGCCCCGCGCGGGCGCCATCCCTACGACGTCTCCAAGAGCTGCACCGATCTGCTCGCGCCTGCTACGCCGAGACCTACGAGCTGCCGGTCGTCGTGGCCCGCTGCGGCAACATCTACGGCGGCGGCGACCTGAACTGGAGCCGCCTGATGCCCGGCACGATCCGCTCGGTGCTGTCGCGGCCGGCGGCCGGTGATGCGCTCCGACGGCCGGTACCGCCGCGACTACGTCTACGTCGCCGACGCGGCCAGGCCTACCTGGCGCTGGCCGAGCGATCGAGCGCCGAGATGCGGGGCGAGGCGTTCAACTTCGGGCCTCCGGAGTCCTCGACCGTCCTCGAGGTCGCCGGCGCGATCCTGCGGCTGGCCGGCCGCGAGGACCTCGCCCCGGTCATCGAGAACACGGCCCGCGCGGAGATCCGCGACCAGCACTTGGACAGCGCCAAGGCGGCGCGGCTGCTCGGCTGGCAGCCGAAGTGGCACCCTGGAGCGGGGCCTCGCGAGACGATCGGATGGTACCGAGCCCGCCTGCGGGCGCCGCGTGACGCCGCCGGAGCTGCGCGGCAGCGATCCTCGCCCTGGTCGGCGACTACGCGAAGGTGGAGTGGCCGGAGCGCGAGTTCGTCCCGGGAGAGACGCCGGTGCCCGTCTCCGGCCGGGTCTTCGACGCCGACGACATCGCTCAGCTGGTCGACGCGTCGCTCGACTTCTGGCTGACCGCCGGGCGGTTCGCCGCGCAGTTCGAGCGGGATTTCGCCCGGCAGCTCGGCCGGCGCGCCGCTCTTCTCGTGCAACTCCGGGTCGTCGGCCAACCTGCTGGCGCTGTCCACGCTGACGCCGCCGAAGCTCGGCGAGCGGCGCCTGCGGCCGGGCGACGAGGTCGATCACGGTGGCCGCCGGCTTTCCCACCACGGTCAATCCCGATCGTCCAGAACGGGCTGGTCCCGGTCTTCGTCGACGTCGAGCTCGGCACGTACAAGTCGACGCCGACGCGCTGGAGGCGGCGCTCGGCCCGCGCACGCGCGCGATCATGCTGGCCCACACGCTGGGCAACCCCTTCGACCTGGACGCGGTCACGGCGTTCGCCGCGAGCACGAGCTGTGGCTGGTCGAGGACAGCTGCGACGCGCTCGGCTCCACCTACCGCGGCCGCCTGACGGCACGTTCGGCGATCTCGCCACGGTCAGCTTCTATCCCGCCCACCACATCACCATGGGCGAGGGCGGGGCGGTGCTGACCGACCAGCCGCTGCTCAAGACGATCGTCGAGATCGTTCCGCGACTGGGGCCGCGACTGCTGGTGCGATCCGGGCAAGGCCAACACCTGCGGCAAGCGGTTCGACTGGCAGCTCGGGCGACCTGCCGCCGGCTACGACCACAAGTACATCTACTCCCACGTCGGCTACAACCTGAAGATGACCGACATGCAGGCGGCCGTCGGCGTGGCCCAGCTCGAAGAAGCTCCCGGGCTTCATCGCGGCGCGCAGGCGCAACTTCGCGCGCTCTCGCGAGGGTCTCGCCGGCCTGCAGGAGCTCTTCATCCTGCCGCGAGGCGACGCCGGGCAGCGACCCGAGCTGGTTCGGCTTCCCGATCACCGTGCGGCCCGAGGCGCCGTTCACCCGCGGCGAGCTCGTGCGCCACCTGGAATCCCGCAAGATCGGGACGCGGCTGCTCTTCGCCGGCAACTCCTGCGCCAGCCGGCCTACCAGGGAATCCCCACCGCGTGGCCGGCGACCTGGACAACACCGACATCGTGATGCACGACACGTTCTGGATCGGCGTCTATCCCGGGATCACCGAGGAGATGGCTCGACTACGTCGTCTCCGAGCTTTCCGGTTTCGTCCGAGCTCGCGCCGCCGGCACCGCCGCTTCCCGCTCATAACTCCGGATCTCCTGTCATTCTGAGGAGCGAAGCGACGAAGAGTCTGCTCCGCCGGACCATCCTGAAGACTGATATCGCATAGCCCGACTTCTCATAGGACTTGACAGACGCGACGGCATAGTTTCGGCGAAGTCTCTGAAAGTCCGCTCCGTTGTCGAAGTTGGGAAACGCAACGAAGTACACCGTCTCCGGAGGAACCTTCCGGCTCTCAACCTGGTCGACGGTCAGGTACCGCACCAGCAATGTGTCGCGCGTGCGAAGCGTCCTCTCTCCCTCCGGCGTAACTGCTTGCGCCAGGTAGAAGTTCACAAAGAAGGTTCCGACGAAGGTCGTCTTCACCGTCGGCTTCAGGTCCCCGAAAATGAGGTTCTGAATCTCGTGAAACTTCAGATACTGCAGGTTATAGACGAGTTGATCCATTGAGTAACCACAGCATTCGTTGTTCCAGGAAGTGACCTTCAGCAGCTCGTGTCGTCCGAAGGGAAATGTTCCCCAGAGGCGCCGGGACAGCGGGTCGATAGTCCGGAAGTCGGACGCCAGCAAAACCAGGAACGTCAGCCCGAGAAAGGCGTATCGCAGTCTTGCGCGCGGGACGACAACACGGAGCGCCACAAGGAAGAGCACGACGAACAGCGGCACGATCCAAGGAGATAGCAGGCATGCGTAAAGGTTTCGTAGCGCGTCAACGTATATGTCGTCGCCAGGAAGGTGAGAAAGACAAAGACGAGAGGCCGGTGAAAGAAAGCCTCGGACCTCAACCGGGCGCGGCAACGGCGGGAAAGAGCGAGGGCAACGCCCCCGGCGAGCAGGCTGAGAGTCAGGACCCAGGAGAAACTCAAGATCCAGATCGTCGGCGCGTATCTTCCCGCATAGATCTCACCGGGATTGAAAACGAGGAACCTCCTGGCGAGATAGGAGAAGAACGTGTTCGTATCGCGCCACATGAGCGGCTGACTCTGCCTCAGGCGGAAAACGGCGGCTACGAGATAAAGAAGGGCTGGAGTCAAGAGAACGAAGTACCTCCGGATCACCGGCCAGAGTCGTCGCTGGAGAAAGACCTCACGGCCAGCGAAGACGAGCAGGAAAAGAACGGTCGTGAGGCCGTAGAGAGCGACACCGGTTTCCTTCGAGAAAACGAGGAACGTCGCGAAGAGGGCTGCGAGGGCGATCTTCTCTTCAAGCAACGCGGCCAGAAACAACAGGAAGAAAACGAACACTCCATAGTCCGGGGTCACGTTCAGCGAATTCGCCAGCGCCGCGGGCCACACGACAAGGATCGCCGTCCCGAGCAAGCGGTCGCCGCGAGATTCACGCCGGGGCCAGAATGCTCCCGTGATGATCCAGAAGGCCGCGACCGCCAGACATCCAAGCGCCACGTTGGTGAGATTGAGCAGGATCGCGCTCCCCCGGTCAGCCATTGCCCCGGTGCGAAGAGCAACATGTAGAGCATCGAGGGGTGCCCGAAGCAATTGAAGTTGATGGGGTTGAACGAACGGTGCAAGCCGGGTAAGAGGCACCGATCGTAGTACTGGCGGGCATCCCACACCGGAACGGCTCCCAGCCGCGGAACCGTCAAGATGAGAAACAGGAGAAGGAGAGAGCCGAGGGACGGATCGATCCGGGTCAGCAACCTGCCCGCCGGTCGCTTGCCCAGGGTCAGTCCTTCCACCGGACGACGAATTGGCCGACCTCGCGCGAATTCGGGAAGAGCTTCTCGAAGCGAGTGATGATTGCCGGGCGAAACCTCGCGTGCGGCGGCCGGACGTTCAGGATCGCGGCCCGAGTTCCTTTCCTTTCGAGACAGCGAAAGAGGCTCTCGGGCTCTTCCACGGGATTGATTGGGGGGCTGGCGCTGCAGGGCACGGCGTCCTCGACTCCCGACAGGAAAATAACCTCCTGGGAGTCGGGACCGGCAAAGACGGGCCTTCCGCCGCTCTTCTCCCGGACCAGCGGTATCAGCGAGCCGTATACCCGGGCGTCTTCCTCTGTGACTCTGAGGCCGCCGGCCCGGGGAAAATCGAGGACCGCGGGAAAGTCGAACCGTTCGAAGTGGTGACCAAAGGCGCTGATGTAGCTGGTGTTGGTGCGGAGCAGAGCAAACAAGAAGTAGAAGGCGAACACGGTGGCGTGCACGCCCCATGGCGGCCGGGCTCGCTCCCGACGAGAGCGAATATCGCGAGAATGACCAGGGGCGCGAAATAGAAGAAATAGATGGGCGAAGCGAAAGGAAACTGGACCAGGCTCACGATCGCCACCACGGAGGCGAGCAGGAAGATCTTCTGCCGGGTCTCCGTGCCCCAAAAGCCCTGGCGGTGGGCGTCGGCCAGCCGCAGACATGCCGCGAACACAACCGAGACCCCCAGGAATCGCGCCGAACACCAGACCGCACGATAGACGTCCTGCGAGGTGCCTGACAGCCAGAGCGCCGCCGCCAGTGTCGCCGCAAGCAGGATCAGGAGGGGCCTCGCGAAGCGCAAGCGCGGGAGGGATCCGGCTCCGAGCACGATCGTGTAGGGAACAGCGGACCAGAACGCGGAGAGCGTCGGCAGGAAGAACCTGTACCGGATGTGGAGGGCCGTCCCGGTGATGACGCTGCGCGTGAGATCTCCGAGCCCGCCGCGAATAGCGAACGCCGCCATGAAGAGAAAGATCGGCAGCAGAGCGCCGGCGGCCAGCGGGAGAACCAGCCTCATCAGCGCCCGGAAGCGGCGCCCGAAAGGGCCCCCTCCCTCGCGAGCCTCGCTCCAGACAAGAAAGCCGCAGATCGTGGCGGTCGGCACCAGAAGGGAGACGAACTCCATTTCGCCGAGCCGGTCCCGGACCATCAGGAAAAGAAATGCCAGGAAGAGAGCCAGCCCCGACGCCTTGAAAAACAGGAATTCGGAGAGACGCGGCTGCCCGGGGGGACGGCTCGCGGGCGTAGAGATCTGTTGCTCCCGATAGACAATCAAGAGGAGAGACGCTGCGATCAGGTGCGTGCCGGTAACCTTGAAGAGGCAGGAGACTCCAGCGACCGCGCCGGCCAAAAAGAGCCACCGCCGATGCCCTGTCTCGATGTGGCGCAGCAGAGCCAGCGTGCCCCACGTCGCCAGGAAGAGGTTGTACCAGCACACGCTGTCGGCAAAGTAATTGGGCAGGCTCCAGGCGACGGCAAGCAGCGTGATCAGTCCTGAAATGAGGGGAGGGCCAAATCGCGATGCGATCGCGAAGACCGCGGGAACGAATGCGAGGAAGCAGATGAAGAGGACCAGCCGAAGCGAGGACAGCCGAACACCCAGGACCCGGAAGGCGAGCGCGTTCCAGTAGCTCAGACCACCCGTGTAGATCTCCACGAAATCGCGATGCGGCATCTCGCCGTTCAAGACGTATTCCGCCTCCTGGGCGAGCACTCCCTCATCGTGGGGAATCCATCCGCGAAGCCGGAAGGGAAACACGTAGACGGCGCTGACGAGCCAGACCAGCAGGAAGACGAGCCGCCCCCTCCGTCGCCGCGCCAGGACCATCTCAATCCTTCCAACGCACGACGAAATGGCCGATCACGCGAGAGTGAGGGAAGAAATCCTCGAACCGAGCGACGACCCGCGGCCGAAGATTGCCGGTAAACTGCGGAATGCGATTCAGGACAACGACCCGAGAGCCCTTCTCCTCGAGACCTCGATAGATTTCCTTGGCCCGCTCCATCGGGTTACGGGGAGAGCCGGGGCCGTAGGGCACGGCATCCGGAAGGCCTGACAGGAAATAAACCTGCTCGCAATTTGGACCGGCGTAGATCGGCCTGCCGCCGCTCTTCTCCTCAACGAGCCGGATCAATGGGCCGTAGACGCCGGCGTCCTTCGCGGTGACCCGGATTCCGCCGGCCCGAGGGAGGTCGAGAACGGCAGGCGGATCGTACCGCTCGAACCGTTTTCCGAGAGCGTAGACGTAGCCGCGATTGATCCAGAGCAGTGCGAAGAGCAGGGAGAAGGCGAACATCGCGGCGTGCACGGGCCAGGGCGGCTTTGGCTCGCTCCCGACGAGAGCGAAGATCAGCGAGCGCGACGAGAGGAGCGAAGTAGAAGAAATAGATCGGACGGGCTTAGCGGAAACTGGACGAGGCCCATAACCGCCACGACGGCCGCCAGCAGGAAGATCTTCTGCCGCGTCTCAGCACTCCAGAAGCCTGGCGTTGCGCTTGCGCGAGCCGAAGACAGGCGGCAAGGACCGCCGAGACGCCCAGGGAACGGAACGAGTACCAGACCGTGCGGTAGACGTCCGGCGAGGCGCCGGAGAGCCAGAGCGCGCCCGCGAGAGTCACTCCAAGCAGCGCCAGGACCGGCCCCGCGAACCGAAAGGATCGGAGACGATCCGGCGCCGAGGATGACCGTGTAGGGAACGGCGGGCAAGAGCGCCGAGAGCGGCGGCAGCCACTCCTTGAAGAACTGCACATGCACGCTCGTCCCCTCGACCAACCCCTGCCAGAGGTCTCCCAGCGCGCCACGCAAGGCGAACGGGATGAGGAAGAGGAGGATCGGCAGGAGCGCCCCGGCCGCGAGCGGCAGAACAAGCCGCATCAGGACCCGGAAGCGGCGGGCGAAGAAGCCCGCGTCGCCGGAGGCTTCGCGCCAGATCAGAAAGCCGCAGATCATGGCCGCTGGCACGACGAAGTGAACGAACTCCATCTCGCGCAGATGGCTCCGGACCGTCAGGAACAGGACGGCCAGGAAGAGAGCGAGACCCGCGGTCAGAAAGAGAAGATACCCCGAGACGCGGCGCTTCCCGGCGGTCAGGCACGCCGGCGCGGAGAGGTCGCGTTCCCGGTAAACGAGGAAGAGGAGAGACGCCGCGATGAAGTGGGCGCCGATCACCTTGAACAGGCAGGAGACTCCGGCAAGCAAGCCGGCGAGAAACAGCCAGCGACTCCGTCCCGTCTCGACGTGACGCAGGAGAGCCAGCGCCCCCCACGTCGCCAGGAAGAGGTTGTACCAGGATGGAATCGCGACGAAGTGATTCGGAACGCTCCAGGCAACGGCGAGCAACGTGATCAGTCCCGCGCGAAGAGGAGAGCCGAATCGGGACGCGATGGCGAAGACCGCGGGCACGAACGCGAGGAAGGAGAGATAGAGCACCAGGCGCAGCGAGCTCAGCCGAATGCCGAAGAGGCGAAGCGCGAGCGCGTTCCAATAGCTCAGTCCGCCCGTGTAGATCTCCGGGAAGTCGCGATGCGGCATCTCGCCGTTCAAGACGTGTTCCGCCGACTGTGCGAGCACTCCATCATCGGGCGGGATCCACCCGCGAAGCCGAAAGGGAAATACGTAGATGGCGCTGACGAGCCAGACGAGCAGGAGGACGAGTCTCCCGGAGACACTGCCAGCTGGCGGCGCCGAGGAGCGAGTTGGCGCGCCGTCGGCCGTGGATGCGGACGTCATGCTCGAGTGGGAAGGTTAACCCGATTCCGGCACGGCTTCGCCACCCGCGGCTACGGAAGCACGGCTTCGACGAACGAGATCTCGTCGCGCCTGGAAACGAGAGGGAAGACGGCTCCAGGGAATTGGCCGGACACCGCGGAGGAGAGGTTAAAACGACGCCCCAGGTGGATCAGCCAGATCGCCTGGCCGGCCGGAATGCGGTATCCCTCGACGAACCTGCGCAGCTCGTTGCCGAGGAGGTATTCCGTCGGGTTCCACATCGGAGAGCCGACAATGCGATACCCGCCGGCGGAACTCTCCCAGAAGCCCTGAGGCCCGATTCGGGGCATCGCGCCCGCTTTCCCCGCCAGGTAATACTCGAGGATGCGGCCCGTCTCGAGATCCATGAAGAGGAGACTTCCGGGGGGAGCTGCGGCCCGGAACCCATCGATCGCCGCTCTCATCCGGCCGGCGCTATGGCGCGGAGGCGCTCCGAGGACCGTCGGGAGACCCACGGGCGCGAGCACCGCAATCAGAACGGCCGCCGGCCAGAGTCGGCCGCCTGCGACGGCGGACAACGCGAACCCGATCGCGGCCGAAGCGAACACGAGCAGAAAGACGGAGTGGCGGGTCCCGCCGTAGGGATAGACGTCCAGGAGAGACGCCCCCGCGTTCAAGAGAAACGGGAGCGCCGAGGAGAAGAGCCGAAGGCCTGCGCTTGATCGCGAGGACGGCGAGGCCGGCAACGGCAAAAACGCACGCGACGACCCCGGCCGGGGCCGAGCCGCAAAGGTAACGGAAGACCGCCGCCGTCTGCCGGAAGAGAAAATCGAGCGGTCTGTCCTGATCGGCCTGAAAGTACTCGGCCCGCAGCATGCGGGTCATGACGAGGCGCTCCAGGGAGCTCCCGCGAAGATCCGCGACGTGCGTCGCTGCGAGAAACAGACAGAGAGCCCCGACAGCGACCTGGCAGGCCGCCCAGGTGCTCAGGACGCGGGTCGGGAGGCCGCCGGATTTCAAACGAACGAGTCCATAGACGAACAGCGCCAGCGCGACGAAGAACGCCGAATAATGCGTCAGGAGGGCCAGGGAGAGAAACGCCGAAGAGGCGACCATCGCAAGCGCCGAACGCCTTCGAACGGCGTGCTCGAAGAGGGCGAGCGCAGCCGTCATCAGCAAGAGCAGCAGGCTGTAGTCCGCGGACCTCCGCGGAGAGCGCGACCAGCGCCGGCGAGAAAGACAACAGGGCGACGGCCGCGAGAGCGGCGGACCGCCGACCAGAATCAGAACCCACCGATAGGCTGCCCAGAGAAAGGCTGTCCCCAGGGCCACGGGAAAGAAGCCGCAGGAAGAACTCCGAGTCTCCAAGACGAATCCAGAAGTGCAGAAGGAGAAAAAAAAGCGGGGGGTGGGCGTTGGTCAGACCCGCCTTGTAGACGTCGTCCGAGCCGCGGCAGATTCGCCTCCAGGAAATGAACGGCTTCGTCTCCATTCAGGGCCCTGCCGCGCGCCGCGAGAATCCGAATCCCGAAACCCATCGCGATCATCGCGAGCGCGAAAAGATCCCGGAGGCGGCCAGGCCGGGGCTGGCTCCCGGCTGGCACGGCCGGATGCTCGGCCCCTTGGCCCGCCCGGGGAGACTCCGGATCTCCCGCTCCTCTCTCCGGTCCCAGGTGTGTCCTCACGTTTCCTACGAGATGCCGCGAAGCAGATAAAGCCGAGTCTTGCTCGCCGGGAAGGTCCGCTCGCTCTGCCAGGGCCGCGCGACATAGTTCTTCTCGACCCAGTTCAGAATCTTCGCGCCATAGTCGCCGCCGAACGAGCCGGGACCATACTCCCCCGTCAGCCGCCACAAGACCACCACGGCGGCGGGCCTGGCGCGGTCGAGCTCCGCCAGGATCTCGGCCTCGTTCTGGGAGGTCAGGTAGCCTGGAAGGTAGAGCTTGTGCCGGATCGGGTTGGCGCGGCCGGGAGAGAAAGTTCAGGAGCTCTCCTTCCGGAAACACGACGAGGCCTCCGGCCGGAGGGGTCTTGCGGGCAATCGCGAGCGCGAGGGCCGTGAGCTCCCGGACGACCCGCGGCCTCGCGGAGAGCATGCCGTCCGGTGCCGGGGACGGGTATCGGATCGCCGGGGGCGTACTGCGCGAACCGGCCCGCGAACGCGAAAGCGGCGACCGCGACGAGACTTCCGGCGAGGGCGCGGCGCAGACGCCGGCGCGCGATACCGTCCTTCTGGGCGACTCACCGCCAGGCGCAGCAGCCCCATCCCGGAGACCAGAGCGAAGAGGAGGGGCGGCCCCACGTAGCCGGAATCGCCGATGTGGAAGGGGCGGCGATAGGAGAGGAGCAACCCGGTCAGCCCGAATGCGCAGAGCGCCGCCGCGCGGGGTCCGGCCCGGAGTCGAAAGCCGGCGACGAAAGCGGCGAGACAGAGCGAGAGGCGCCGCGCTATAGAGGACCGCGCCACGCACCCCTCCCAGCAGCGCCACGAGACCGAGGAAGAAGAGCAGTGCGATCAATCCCCAGACCCGGCCGCGCGGCCACTCCGCCCCGGGCCGGCGGAGGGCGAGAAGGGCGATCAGCAGGAAAGCCCCGAGCCACATGCCGGAGGAATACAGCAGCTCGAGCACGCCGGTCTTCCAATCGGCGAGCGTCGAGAATCCGATCACGAACGTCCGGGTCTCCAGGGGAAGTCCGGTCAGCAGCACGTGGCCGTCCCGCAACACGGCGCGGGTTCCCGCTCGCGCGATGAAGAAGAGGAGCCCGCCGCCGAAGAGGAGAAGGAAGCTTCCCAGGACCAGGATCGCCTCCCGCAGACGTCCTCTCCGCCGCGGCAACCGGAAGCGGCAGAGGAGAACGGCGGCGAGAGTGACCACGCCCCACTCTGTCCGGCAAAGGCCAGCCAACGCAGCGCAGGCTCCTGCAGCGACGAGACGCACGGTTTCTCTTTTCGCGTTCGGCAATCGGCACGCAGCGGCGATTCCCAGGAGGGCGAAGATCGCGGCATGCCAGATGCGATAGCCCATTCCCAGGAGGGGTCCCCCGCCGTTCGGCATGAAGACGAGGACCGGCACCGCCAGCGCCGTCGCGGAAGCCGCCTCTATCCGTCCGGTCACCCGGCGCAAGGCCAGGAAGAGCGAGGCGAGCACGGCGCAGGAGGCGACGGCGCCCGACAGCACCAGAGTCGCGAAGCTCGACCCGAACACGCGGAAGAAGAGAGCCTGAAAGTACGGGGTGAACGGGCCGAACCAGTAGACGACGTCGCGATAGAGAAGCTCTCCGCGCGAGAGGGCGTCCGGCACGATCCACTCCCGGCCCGAGTCGATGATCGGGTCAGACCATTTTCCCCGCGAGACGACCCACAGGGCCTCCGTGGCCGCCGCACCGGCCAGCAGGAAAAACCGGGCGCGGGAACGCGACGGGAACCAAACTCCTCCGGCAGCGGCTCCCGCGGTCACGGAGTCCGGCATCCGCCACATGTTACTTCGACGCGATACCTCCTTTTCGCGGGACAGCCCGCTTCGCAGGCGCCCACTCACTTCCGGGCGGCCGAGGGGTGGGCTATCGGATGAGGAACGTCCGAAGGCAGAAAGGTACGAAACGTCCCGTCGGGCAGCAGGAGGCATTTCTTGCCGGGTTGCAGTTCGAGCGCCCGATCCTCGTCCCGGTTTCGGCTCCGGCTCTTGTAGGGGATGAAACGAACCCGCTCCTCCGACAGGAACTGAAGCTTGTAAGCGTCCCGGAATCCGGCATAGCAGATCCGGTAACCCTGGCCGCGGATCGCCTCGAGAAGCAGCCGCGGGTCGGGCTCGGAGAGAATCTTCGATACACGCCGCGCGGCCTGACCCTGGAGGGAGGCCAGTCCGCAGACGACGACCACGGCGAGGGCGATCGCGCGCGCGAGCCGGCTCGAGCGGGGGCGCGCCGCGGGCGCCGCTCCGAGGAACCCCGCCGCCGCGAGGCCGTAAGCCGCCGGGACTGCCGCCCCGATGTACCGGGAATCTCCTCCATGTCGGAGAGCGACGGCGTAGAACGTCACCGCAACGAAGAAGACGCACCCGACCAGAGCGGGCGCTCCCCACCGGGCGGGTCGCAGCGAGGCGAACGCGCGAATCTCCCCGCGCCGCTCCCAGACGAGCAGTCCCAGCCCGACCGCGCAGCCGGCGGCGAACACGAATCCCGGCGCCGAATGATCCGCGCCGATCCATCTCCACAGGTCCTGCCGGACCATCTCGGAGAGGTGCGGGAGCAGGCGGTCGAGCCCGAACGTGAACTCGGGGCGCGAGTACGTGATCGGATACCAGCCCAGAAGGCGCCCGGCGAGCACGGGCGAGTACCCCAGCAGAAAGCCCGCGGCGAAGGAGGCGCAGCGCGGCAGGAGGGCGCGCAGCCAGGCGAGGGCATCGGCGCGGAACTCTCCCCTGCGGATCGGGCTGCCGCCGTATCGCTCGAGCGCGATCTGCGTCAGGAGCAGAAGGAGCAGACAGGCGGCCGCGATGGCGTCCGGCGGCGGGAACGTAGCCCTGACGAAGAGCGAAGACACCGCCAGAATCACGAGGAGGCCCTGCCAGACGAGAACCACGAAGACCGCCGGCCGGGAGAGAGGCTTCCATCCGAGGCGGTCCGTCCGAAGCAAGAGGCGGTCCAGAAGCCGGATTCTTGGGGCGAGGCCCGCCCACAGCCGCGATCCGAGCAGCAGAACGATCGCCGCCGGAAGGAGAATGAACACGACACTCTGGTTGATCCACCATCCGAACCCCGACACCAGCCCCACGAACAGACATCCGCCAGGAGTGTCGAAGACCCCGGGGCGCCGGAGGCCGGCGAGGGATCGCGCCGCGATCCAGAAAAGGACACCGGAGCAGAGAAGCGCCATTTCGTCGTTGCGCGGCGCAACGGAGCTGTCGAAGAAGTAGAGAGGCCCGATCGCCAGCCAGAGGAGACCGGGGAGAGCCGCGAGCCGGCCGAGCGCCGCCCGCAGGCCCAGCCAGAAGAACGCGGCTCCCGCGGCGGTCTCGCCCATCGCCGCGATGCGAAGCGCCAACGCGTCGGCTCCCGCGGAAGGGTCGAACGCGATGCGCCGGACGAGGGCGACCGCTGCCGCCGCGAGCGACGTCAGCGGCCCGATGTAGTTCTGACCCCAGAAGAACACGTCGATGTGTCCGCGCTCGAGGATGCGCCGGGCGGCGAGCCCGTAGATCGCCGCGTCGCTGTGCCAGCCGAGCGCGACCGCCGGAGGCATCAACAGCCGCCAGCGCGAGGCGAGGAACGCCGCGAGCGCCAGCACCGCCGCGGCGATCTCCCAGGAGCGAAGCTTGCCGGCCTGCCGGGCGTCGTCCGGCACCGTGCCGCCGCTCAAGCGCGGGCCCGCGTCACGTGACGAGCGAGGCGCGCCGGCTCCAGCGCCGCCAGGAGCCGGTCGCGCGGATGTCGTCGATGGCGGCGAAGGCGCGATCCAGCTCGGCGTCTTCCGTGTAGAAGTGCGGGGAGATCCGGATGCCGACTCCCGGGCGGTAGTCCACGACGATGTCGCGCGAATTGAGCTCCCGCGAGACTTCGAGGGCGTTTTCGAAATCCACGGCGACGGTGCCTCCGCGGCGCGCGGGGTCGCGAGGCGTCGCGCAGCGCCACCCTCGCTCTTGCGCAAGCCCGATCAACCGCGATGTCTGCCGCAGCGACTTCTCGCGAATGCCTTCGATGCCGGCCTCCGCGACGATCGCCGGGCCTTCCCGCGCGGCGTAGAGGGCGGGAATGGCCGGAGTCCCGAGCAGGAAGCGGAAGGCGTCGTCGCGGTAGCGCATCGGAGGCGGCTCGAAATCGAAGGGCGCGGGGTGGGCCATCCACCCGGTCAGGGCGGGCTCGAGATTTCTTCGCAGGTCGGGGCGGACGTAGAGGAAGGCTCCTCCGGGGCCGCCGCAGAGCCACTTGAGCACGCCGCCGACGAGAAGGTCCACGCCCATGGCGTCCACGGAAACCGGGAGAGTCCCGACGGATTGATAGGCGTCCAGAACGAGCAGGGCGCCGACCCGGCGGCATTTTTCCGTGATCGGAGGAACGTCCAGGACGAACGCGCTTTTGAACAGCACGTGCGAGATCGCGACGAGCGCCGTGCGATCGTCGATCGCCTCCAGCAGGCGCTCCTCGTCCACGGCGAGGCCATCCCCGCCGGGAGAAGGCACGACGAGGATCTCGGCGCCTAGGCGGGCCGCGAGCGACTCGTAGAGGTAGCGCACCGACGGGAACTCCCCTTCGATCATCACGATCCGGTTGCGACGCGGTTGATACTGGAGAGAAGAGAGCACGACAGCCGAGGCGGTCGTCACGCTGGGGAGCATCGAAACGCTGCCGCCCGGCGCTCCGATCAGAGGCGCGACGACGTCTCCGACGGCGACGGACATGTCCCACCAGGAATCCGCCCAGGCTCGCACGCCCCGAGTCGCCCACGTCTCCGCGTATTCGGCGAGGGCGCGGCCGGCGGCGCGCGGCATCGCGCCGAGCGAGTTGGAGATGAGATAGGTCGTCTTCTCGAGGATCGGGAACTCGGGGCGAAAACGGAGGAGAGGATCCTCGGCGCTGGATCGGTCCGGCCTGCGAATCACTCTTAGTCGGCGGCCAGGATGATATGGCTTCCCCGCCGCCGAGAAATTCGCCAGCCCAGCCTCACGAATGTCTGCACGACCTTTCTTCCACTCTAAGCAGGAAGGCGGGTCAAGCGGGGATCTCGACCTCGCGAGTTTCGATGGTAAGGGGCAGACCCTCTTCGGCTCGAACCTCCAGACAGAGCTGGATGGCCTCCCTGATGTTGGACAGTGCTTCCTCTTCCATCTCGCCCTGACTGATGCAACCGGGGATCGCGGGGCACTCGACCACGTAGCCGCCATCTTCGTCAGCTTCGAGGGTCACGAGGAACTTCATATGGGACATTCTAAAGCCGTATAACCAGCCGGCCCGGGTCGCGCGCCGCCGAACCAACAACCACTACCACACCCATGCGTTCTCGTCGAAGGACGACAGCGAAATATCCGGCCAAAGAAGGCTGCCTTCGCCCCGTTCCCGCATCTCTCGAAACTTCTCCTCCCATCCCCGGCGAGGCCGGGCCGACGGCCGCATGAAGTCCGTGGTGCTTAGCCCATCGTTCCGACTAGCACGGCGAAGAACCGGGGACCAAGCACTATGGACTCTCAACATTTCGCGACGGCGCCTTCCTTCTCGCGCTCCTCTTCCGGGACCTCGACGGGATAGATGCCGGTGAAGCAGGCCGTGCAGGTGGACTGCTGCGGGCGGCCGAAGGCCTGCAGCATTCCTTCGGCGGAGAGATAGCCCAGGCTGTCGGCCTCGATGAAATTCCGGATGTCCTCGACGGACTGGGTGGAGGCGATCAATTCCCGGCGGGTGGGCGTGTCGATGCCGTAATGGCAGGAGGCCGTGGTCGGAGGCGAGGAGACGCGCACGTGCACCTCCCGCGCGCCGGCCTCCCGCAGCATGCGGACGATCTTCTTCGACGTCGTGCCGCGGATGATCGAATCGTCCACGAGCACGATGCGCTTGCCTTCGACGACCTCGCGCACCGGATTCAGCTTGACCTTGACGCCGAAGTGGCGGATCGCCTGCTTGGGCTCGATGAACGTTCGCCCGACGTAGTGGTTGCGGACGAGGCCGAGCCCGAAGGGGATGCCCGACTCCCTCGCGTAGCCGAGCGCCGCGTACAGGCCGGAGTCGGGCACGGGCACGACGACGTCGGCCTCTGCCGGGTACTCCCGGGCCAGACGCGCGCCGAAGGCCTCGCGCGTCGCCGCGACGCTGCGCCCGAACACGAGCGAATCGGGGCGCGAGAAATAGACGTGCTCGAAGATGCACGGCGTGTGCTGGGGAAACGCGAACCGGTGGGAGGCGAAACCTTCCCGCGAGAGCTTGACGATCTCGCCGGGCTCGACGTCCCGCTCGAATTTCGCGCCGATCAGGTCGAACGCGCACGTCTCCGACGCGACGACGGGCGACCCCTCGCGGGTTCCGAGCGAGAGCGGCCGGATGCCGTTGGGGTCCCGCACCGCGAAGATCCCCTCGGTCGAGAGGATCAGGAGGGAGTAGGCGCCTCGCACCGTCAGCAGGGCGTCGGCGATGGCCCGGGTGAGCGTGGGCTCCTTCGACCGGGCGACCAGGTGCAGGATCACTTCCGAATCCGACGTCGTGGTGAAGAGCGCGCCCGAGCGCTCCAGCTCCCCGCGGATCTGGCGCGCGTTGACCAGGTTCCCGTTGTGCGCCAGCGCCAGCGGCCCGCGGCCGGTCGCGAACACGATGGGCTGGGCGTTGATCAGAAGCGAGGCGCCCGCCGTCGAGTAACGCACGTGGCCGATGGCCGTGCGTCCGGGCAGGCGCGACAGCCGCGCCTCGTCGAAGACGTCGGCGACGTAGCCCATCTCCCGCTCGATGTAGATGTGGCCCTCCTCGAGCGTGGCGATCCCGGCCGACTCCTGCCCCCGGTGCTGGAGGGCATAGAGGCCCAGGTAGGCGATGTTGGCGGCGTCCTGCGAGTCGCAGACGCCGAAGACGCCGCACTCGTCTTTAAACGGCATTGCTTGCGAACACTCCCGCCGCCGCTCCGATCTGTCGCGGTTGGCCAACGAACTGGTCTCTCAACCGAAAACCGGCCGGCCTGAAGGTGCTTGCCTCATCCAGCAGGTTTCGGCCGAACGTCCGCAAGCAATCCCGTTTGAACCCGCCGGAAAATTCCATCCGTTCAGGATTTTAGCATCTGTAACCCGCTCTTCTTCGGCGCCCGTCTAAGCCCCCGTGAGACTCGCGATCCGAATGCCGCCAACGCTCCTCGCCGCTCTCGGGCTCGCCGCCTCATCGGCGCCGGGCGGGAGCTCTTCCCGGGATACTCGCGAACTCGCCGTCCACGTCTTGAACCGCCCGGGCAGAGAGGTGAGGCGTTCGTGCAAGAAAGATCTTCTGATGGAATCTCGGTAAACGTGCCGTAGGGGGGCGGGGCTTGTCCTCGCCCGCGGGCGGCCGCGAGGGCCGCCCCAACGACGCGAAACTCAAGGCGCGAGGCGCATATATTCGGATTGAAGCTGACAGGCGCTGATCGCTTCGGCTGCGTGCTAGACTGCGACGACGATCGCCATGGCCTCCACGACTATTGCCCAGCGAGTCGATCCGGTCATCGAAGATTACAAGAAGGACATCGACCGGACCTTGCTCCGGGAGAATTTGAAGCTCACCGTCGAGGAACGATTCCGGAAGCTCATGGCAATGCAGCGATTCGCCGACGAACTGCGTCGCGCGGGCCGCCGCGCAATGAATGATCGACTTTGAGGCTCTCCTTCGGGCCCTCGTCGGATCGCGAGTCGACTTCATCATCGTCGGCGGAGCAGCCGCCACCGCGCACGGTTCCGCCCGGCTGACCAACGACCTCGACATCGTCTATTCGCGTTCCAAAGACAACATCGGCCGGCTCGTCGCGGCTCTCCGAGGCTTTCGACCTTACCTGCGAGGGGACCCGCCCGACCTTCCGTTCCGCTTCGACGAAGAGACGATCCGGGCCGGCCTGAACTTCACTCTGACGACGACGGCCGGAGACCTCGACTTGCTCGGGGAGATCACCGGAGGCGGAGGCTACGAGCAGCTCGTTGCCTCCTCCATCTCGATCCAGCTCTTCGGGATCGGGTGTCTCTGTCTCGGCCTCGACCGGCTCATCGAGGTCAAGCGCGCGGCCGGCAGAGCCAAAGACCTCGAAACGATCGCCGAGCTGGAGGCGCTCCGCGAGGAACGGAAGAGCTGATCGCATTCCGGGCAAGCCTCTCGCCTGTCACCCGGCGCCGGAAGTCGGCATGTCCGCAAGCGCGGTGACCCGACGGTCGTGACGCGACGCCAGCAGGAGCTGGGAAGTGACTGCGATCAGGATCGGCAAGCCGATGAAGATCGGCGCGACTTCAAGAAACCACGTGAAGCGATCTCGTGGCGCTATGCCCGAGAGGACCAAAGCGCCGGCGAGCAAAGCCAGCAGGAGGGCCGGCTCACGCCGGGGGCTTGAATCCAGAGGCCAGGATCCAGAATCCAGAATCACTCGACTCCTCGAAATCACTTGAGCCCTTTTGCGAGTGTTCCCGCACTCTTCATGGCATCGGTTTCAATCGGAAAGAACCCGAAACAAGCGACCTCCCCTCAGGCGGCGATCGAAGGTCACTGTCTCGGCGCACCCGGCCTCGCGGTTACGATGACCGATCATGTAGTCGGCGAAGTCGCCCTTCCCGCTCCGGTAGTCCTCCAGTGCCCGACGGACGAGGTCCTTTTCCTCGATCTCGAACTGGGTTGTTGAAACCATCCGATCGAGTACCGCCACGACGGCGGGCTTCTCGAGGCCGTATGCTCCCCGCAAGACCCAGACGAGCTCGCACAGGACGACCCCGCTGAGGAAGCAATGCTCTCCCTTTGCCACAGTCTCGGCGACGACAGCGTTGGCCCGGCGCGCCTGCGCCGGATCGTCCTGTGTCAGATAGCGGACGAGGACATTCGTGTCGAGCCCTGTCATTTGCGTCGCTCGCCCCGCCGCTCGATCGCCTCCTGCATCCTCTCGAGCGTCACCGGCCGGCGCCCCGCCCGGCGCAAGATCCCTTTCAGGCCGGTGATGTCGTAGCGCCCCGGCCGCAGGTGCGCGCCTCCTTCCTCGTCCAGGACGAAGTCAATCCGATCTCCCGGATTGATCCGCAAAGCCTCGCGGACCTTCTTGGGAAGCGTGACCTGTCCCTTGCTCGTGACCGTCGCCGTAGGCATCCTCGACCTCCTGGAGGGTTTCCTTACTCTCTATGACATTTCCTTACATCAGGCAAGGGTAACACATCCCCGAGAGAGAGGTCTCGCGAACAGAAGCTCGTGCAGGGTCCGGCGACGAGCTCCACCACCAGAGAGTCCGCTCAGCTCGACATGCGAGCGGCTGATCCCGAAGCAGGCGAGCGAGCTCGATCAAGCCCGCCACTCCGCTCGCGTTGTCGTCCGCGCCATGGATTCGCTCGGAACTTATAAGTCCTATTGGTCTTTTCGAAACGACTATAATGGTCTCATGAAGAAAGCCTCCGTGTCGCAGCTGAAGACCTCGCTGTCCGAATACCTGCTCGGCGTCAAGAACGGCGAGGAAGTCCTCGTGACGGAGCGCGGAAGGCCGATCGCGCGACTCGTTCCCGCGCCGGGAGCGGAAGGGGCGACCGACCGGACGAAGCGCCTGGTCCGCGCGGGGATTCTCCGCCCCGGAACCGGCAGGCTTCCTCGCGAGCTTCTGAAGCCCTCTCCCGTGGCTGATCCCGAGGGAAAGACTCTCCGGGGCCTTCTCGAAGAACGGCGGGGCGGGCGTTGAGGTTCTGGGACAGCTCGGCCGTGATTCCCTTGCTGATCCGGGAGCCGAAGACGCGAGTCGCCACCGCCCTGCTTCGAGACGACGGCGATTGCTGGGTCTGGTGGGCGATGCGAACGGAGTGCCTGTCGGGTCTCCATCGCCGAAAGCGGGCCGGCGATCTGGACACCGCGCAGTTCGCGGCCGCCGCGCAGAGGCTGCTTCGCTTCGACGAGGCCGCCGTGGCCGTCCTCCCGTCGGAGGCGATCCGCTCGCGAGCCGATCGGCTCCTGGGCATCCATCCTCTGCGGGCCGCGGACGCATTGCAGCTCGCCGCCCTGCTGGCCGCGGCCGAAGAGCGCCCCGCGGATCTCCCGTTCGTGACCCTGGACGACCGCCTCGCCGACGCCGCCCGGAAGGAAGGCTTTCCCGTCCTTCCCGATTGACCCGGTTTGCGCTTGTGCGCCACGTTCATTCACGCGCTCCAACTCCAGCCGGCCTCGAGCGAGCCGAGGATCTCGTGGGGGCCGAGGCGCCAGGGCGGTCGGGCAACTCGACTCCGTGGCTACCCGTAGCTACCATCGGCCCATGAAGGCCGTCGAGCGAGTCGGAGTCAAGCATCTGAAAAACAACCTGAGCGCCTACCTCCGTCTGGTCAAGCGCGGGGTTCGCGTTCTGGTCACGGACCGGGATGAGGTCATCGCCGAGATCGGCAAGCCGCGCACAGAGAGCGGCGACCTTCCTCCTCTTTTCCAAGAGTGGATTCGCCGAGGGGAGCTCCGGCCGGGCCGGCGGCCCAGGAGGTCTCTGCCCCTGCCCCCGGTTCGGTCTCCGGCTGGGACGGCCGAGCGACTCCTCGACCTCGACCGCGGCAATTGAACGCCGTTTATCTCGAGACCTCGGCGGTTATCCGCTGGCTCTTTGGGGAGCCCGATTCGCCGAGGATTGCGCGATGCATTGCGGAATCCACCGACCCTCTCTGTTCCTCACTGACGATCCTGGAGACGCAGCAGGCACTCGCCCGGGCCCAACGCGAGCGACCATCGCGAGTCGGAGAGATTCGCCGACTCCGCGGCCAGTTCAGCGAGGCCTCGGCTGACTGGCATCTGCTGGAGATCACCGCAGACATCCGCATCCGGGCCGGAGAACCCTTCCCGGTCGAGCCAGTGCGCACTCTCGATGCCATCCATCTCGCCACGGCTCTGCGCTTCGCCACGACTTTCCCCGGCCTTCCCGTATTGAGTTTCGACGAGCGAATCCTCGCGAACCTCGAGCCACTGGGCCTGGCGAGCGCGCTCCCGCGCCGTTAACGACGGTGCTGGAGGACCATTTCCGAGGTGGTCGTCTTCGACCTCACCGCAGGCGGCTTCGTGCTGCCCCGAGGTTTGCCCCCGCTCCAGCTCGCGACCCTTTCACGGACCAGGCCCCATCCCCACCGCGCTTCGTCCGTTTCCTCGACGGGTGTGAGCGCCGCGAGCGGCTCGCCCCGATCCGTAACGACAATCCGCTCGCCTTGCCCCGCCCGCCTCAAGTACTCACTCAGATGGTCCTTGAGAGCCCGAACGCCGACCCGAGTCATGGAAGGGCCTACTCGACTCCGGGCAGCCGTGCACGAATCACTGCGACGAAACCGACGAGATCATCGAGACGGTTGCGAAGCACGTCTTCGACGATGCCCAGGTCCACTGTGTCGTAGCCGTAAACGAGGACATTGCGGAAGCCGACCATGTTCCGGAGAGTCCTTGCCATTTCCGGCGCGATCCAGCCGGCGCGCTCGAGCAGGTCGAAGAGCTCCCGGTTCGTGCGAGGCTCTCCGAGGCTCTCATCCGACACGATGTGGGAAGCCACTTCGAGCGGCGCCTGGATCGCGAGCTGGAGTGTGTGCTCCACGAACCGCTGCTCGCGGACGTCTTGCCGGAGACGGTCGGGTTGCGCGAGCGTGCGCAGCTCGTGGACGCAGGTCTCGATCTGGGCGAGTTTCTTGGCGATGAGCTCCGGGTCCGTCACGAGGCGGAACGCTCGCGTTTCCGGTAGCGGTTAAGGAACGGCAGCAGGTCGAAGTATTCGTTGCGAATCCTCACCTCGAAGGCGATGCGGGCGGAGCGGTCGCCCTCGAAGAGGATCCGGCCGTCGCGCAGAATCCTGTGCACGAGATCCGGCGGCGCCGAGTTCAGGACGACAAGATCGACGGAACGGCCCAGCAGCCGCTCCAGGTCGCCTTCGAGGGCAAGCGGAGGCGCATTCAGGGCGGCGGGCGGGCGGTGTGTGAAAAGCACGGCCACGTCCACGTCGCTCTCCGGGCCGGGCGTGCCGCGTCCGAGACTCCCGAACAGATAGACCGCCGCAATTCCATCGCGCCGCGCCGCGAAGAAGCCCCGAAGGAGCTGTTCGATCTCGGAAACGTCCACTCTCAGCAGTATAGCGGGCCGGTCATCAGATTCTTTCGACGAAGACCATGAGGCGACGTCGAGTGCCAGGGTCAGGGGAGCCCGATCGCCCCCGGGATCGGCCACGAGTCAGCGGCGCGAGGTCTCGTCCAGGAACTGGCGGACGGCGCGGCTGAACTCTTCGGGAGCCTCCTCTTGCGGGAGGTGGCCGATGTCGGGCAGGACGAGCAGGCGGGAGTCGTGGATCGCGGAGGAGAGGCGGAATCCCTCCTCGGGCGGCAGCAGGCGGTCCTCCTTTCCCCAGAGGACGAGCGCCGGGGTCTTGATTCTCTCCAGCAGATTTTCATAGCCGTGGGCACTCGAACGAACCGCGATGAGCGCGGCCCGGCGCGTTCCGGGGACTTTGATCGGCGTCCACCAGTCGTCGATGGTCTCCGCGGTCACGCGGTCGGCGTGCGCGTAGAGGCGCCAGCGCAGGGCGACCTCCATGACCGGCCGCGTGAAGAGCTCCATCTCGACCTCGCCGATACCGGGCGCGCGGAGGAGCCGGAAATTCCAGGGAACGCGCGAACGCGGCGAGGCCGAGTCCACCAGGACGAGCGCGCGCACGCGCTGCGGGCGAGCGGCGGTAGCGATCATGCAGACCGGTCCTCCCAGCGAGCTTCCGACACAGGCGATGCGTTCGATCCTGCGGGCATCGAGAAAGCGAAGCAGGGCGCGGGCCTCTCCTCCCACGGTGTAGTCATAGGGCCAGGGCCGGTCGGAATACCCGAATCCGGGAAGGTCCACCGCGATGGCGGGACGGCCCCCGGCAGCGGAGGCGAGCACTCTCTTCCAGGTTGCGGAGGAAGAGAACAGACCGTGCAGATAGACGACCGTCTCCGTTCCGTGGCCCGCGGCTTCTCGCGAGCGCCACCGCACTCCGTCCACGACCGTGTCTTTCTCTCCCGGGCCCGGCGGGGGGATGGAAACGGCGCGCTCGAGCACCCGGCGCGCGGCAATCGCGACGATCAGAAGAAACAGCAGCGCGCCGACAAAGCGAACGAGACAACCCATCTTCGAGCCTCTCTCGTTAGATCGAGCCTCCGGGCGCCGCCGATTCTACGGGGACACCGGGCTTCGTCCGCCTGCGGATTCGCGGGTCTGGCACGGCCCGTGCTTTCTAGCCGGGAGTCCGGGCCCTGCGGCCCGCAAAGGAGGGAATCCATGGCCAAACAGTTGCACAGGCTTCTCGGAACCCTTGCGATCCTGGCGTTCCTTACCGCGGTGGCGGGCTGCAAGACGACGTCATCCCCCCACCGGCAGGTTGACGACGCGGGCATCAAGGCCGCGGTCAAGGCCAAGCTCGCGGCCGACGTCAAGCTCTCGACGCTGACGAACATCGAGGTGAACTCCACCAACGGCGTCGTCACACTCGCCGGCCAGGTCAACGACGAGTCCGACCGCATTCAGGCCGAGCGGGTCACCCGCACTGTGGACGGAGTCGTCCGCGTCAACAACGAGCTCCAGGTCAAGAACCGCTAGAAACTCGGGGGGCCGCGAGGCCCCCGGTCGAGCCTCGGGATTGCTCAGCGGAAGGCCTTGTCTCGGCCTGAAACTCAGCCCTTCGCGACCCTTGCGTTCTCGGACTTGATGATCCTGGCCTGGCGTCCAGCTCGAGCGTCAGTTCAGAATCCCAGGGCGAAAAGCAGCGCTGCGCGTATCTCCCGCATCCGCTCGGACGTCAAGGTGGAGATGAGGGTCCCGACTCTGGCCGCCGAGACGGTCTGAACGTGATCCAGATTCACAGCGCAGTCACGGGGCAGGCCGTCCTCCGGCGTCAGCAACACCTCCGAAGGGATTCCACGAATCGTCGAGGTGATCGGGGCAATCGTCACCTCGCCCAGGTATTCGAGAACAGAATCGCGCGTCAGGACGATCACGGGCCGGCGTTTGTCGGGGACGGCAAACCGGTACCAGCGGACCTCTCCCCGCCTCACGGCTCGGGCCACGCCTGCTGCGACTCCCAGACCCCGAACTCGTCTCGGCGGACCGGTTTGCGAGCATAACCGGCGCGATGCCTCTCCTCGAGGGCCTTCTCGCGCTCTCGCGCGAGCGCTTCGCGCAAGGCCTTGCGCGCGAAAGCGGAGCGGCTCGTGCCCAGCTTTCGCGCCGCAGTGTCCACAGCCCTGACCAGGTCCTCCTCCAGCGTCATCTGCACGGTCCTCATCTCGCCTCCATGTTGATCGTCATAGCTATTCTAACCCACATGCCATCAGGATGGCCCGGGAGATGGCGGTACCCATCGTGGCCCAAGACCGGCTCGAGGGAGATCGGCCACGATGGGCTTCCCGCTAGTTCGGCGCGGTGACGCTCAGGATCTCTCCCAACCCCGGGATGGGCGGACCGAATCCCACATTAGACACGTAGAGGGCGCCGTCGGGACCAATGGTCACGCCCTTCTTGGCTCCGTCAGCACCAGCTCTCGGATTTCGATCAGGGATCTATAACTGAGCGGCAGGGAGCGCCGCCCGCCAGTTCAGGCTCTCGATGCCAGGGTCGCGGCGCGCCGGATGAGGATCTGGTCTCTTTCGCGACGCGCGCCGCCGCTACCGGCGCGGGATGGCGCAGCCGAAGGCCTTGGTCTCGGCGGGATGGATTGGCTGGCCGGCGAGGAACGCCTCGATCGCGGACTTCAGGTCGGGGGCCGAGATCTTCGAGGCGATGCGCCCGTGGTAGCGCAGCGTTCCGCGCGAGTCCAGGAGGAACGCCTCCGGAGTGCGTCGGGCCTCGAGCAGCTCCGCGATCCGGCTGTCGGGGTCCTTGAGGATGTCGAACGCGTGCCCGTGCTCGCGCGCGTGGGCGCGGATCTCCTCGAGGGTCTCGAGGTTGCCGGAGTTCACTCCAACGAACGCGACGCCCTTCTTCTCGAACTCCCGCGAGAGATCTCGAATCAGATCGTTGTAATAGTTGGAGTAGGGACAGATCGTCGAGAGAAACAGGATGACGACGCCGCTGTGGGTCTTCTCCGTTTCGGCGAGCGAGAATCGCCGCCCGTCCACTGTCGTCATTCCGAAATCCGGCGCGACGGCGCCGATCTCCAATCCGCCGATCGCTGCAGGAGACGAGAGGAGGAGGGCCCCGGCCAGAGCCGCCGCTGCGCGCGCGGCCCTGCTCATGGCGTAACGGTCCGGGCCGCAGGGGATCTCGGTGGGAAGACGCGGCGCACGATCTGCTCGGGCGAAAAGCTGTAGCTCACGTCCCCCTTCGGCGGCAGCCAGGCCTGCGCCCGCGCCGGCGCCGCGGACCAGGCGGCGAGGACGCCGGAGAGCAGGGCGAGGAACGTCCGCCGGACTGTCCTGTCGTCCATGGCCGCGTCCTCCTGAAGCGTAGTCCTATCGAGCCGGTGGGCAGTTCGGCGCGATTCCCTTGCTCCGGTCCTTCATCGTCTCGTCGATGACGGCCAGCAGGTCGCTCGACTTCTTCGATGGACGGACGAGGCAGTTTGCCTCCTTCTCCGCGGCGGAGAGCTCGGCCGGCGTCGGCTTGTAGAGCAGCGGCAGGACAGCGGGCTTGGACGCGATCGTCCCGCACCTCTGGCGTAGACCCGGCACGTCGGCGGGGTCGGCCAGCACGAGGTCATACTTGCCCGTTTCGAGCGCCTTCTCGACCTCCGCCTGGCTCTCAGCGACCTTCGCCTTGTGCCCGGCCGCCGTGAGAGTCGCCTCCACGTGGAACTCCTTCTCGGCCGCGGGAACGCGGGAGGCGGGGTTCATGAAGACCAGGACCCGGGATGGGAACTTCGACCGATTGACGCGCGCGGCGCCGCCGATCAGGACGAACTTGTCCCCGCAGCCGAACGCAACGCCTCCACCCAGAGCCAGCACGCCAGCGACCGCCGCCGCGATCACCAGAACTCGCCTTTTCATACGTCTCCTCCTCGAATGTCTTGCCGTATGTACGCTTCGATTCTCGCCTCTGTCAAATAGGATTTCGATAAGGGATCGATCAGTTCGGCCGGTTTGCCTCATTTCCACCGCGCTCCGACCCCGGTCACTTCCACCAGTCTTTTCCCACGTCCGCGAGCGTGAGCCTGTCCTGCCTGGTAAAGAAGGTGTAGGCGTAGGCCCGACCATCCGGCGTGACCCGCACGGCGGTCGGGCCGGCCTGGTAATCGAGGAATCCCGCCAGGTCGGGGGGCGCGAGCTCCTTCCAGCGCTCCCGGCGCCCGCTCGCCAGATCGATGCGGTAGAGCGTCAGCGGCCGCTCTTCGGCGCCGCGAACGAGGACCGACTTTCCATCCGCGCTCCACTGGACGAGAAAATCCCCGGGCTCGGCTCCCGGGATGGCGCGGGCGCGCCCCTGACCGTCGGCCTGGTAGATCAGCTGCAGCCCTTCGAGAGTCGTGCCGGCGATCTCCCGGCCGTCGGGCGAGATGAGGGTCGCCCGCATCCCTTCCTCGGCGAAGGGCCGCGGCGGACCACCCTCAACGTCCTGAATGTACGAGCGGGGCGGCTTCCCCTTCTCCTGCGCCGCGATCAGAATCCGCCGGCCGTCCGGAAAGAACGTCGCCCAGTGATACTGAACCGAGGCGCCGCCGCCGGGAAGGTCTCGCGCCTCGCCGACTCCCGTCGGCAGCAACGCGAGGTGAGGCTCGGGAGAAGGCCGGAACGCGAGCGCCCACTTCTCGTCGGGCGAAAGCGCGAGGGCCTTGCCTTCTCCGAGCAGCTTGGGATCCGCGCCGTCCGTCCTTCGCAGATACGTGACAAAGGTCTCCGCGCCCTTCGAGAACCCTCCGCTGATCTCATAAGAGAGAAGCTGGCGCCCGTCCCTCGACAGATCCACTGCTGTCGAATCCCCGAGCCACGAAAGGTTGCGTTCCGTGGAAGACCCCGGGACCAGCGCCAGGATGTCCCGCCGGTAGCTGGCGAACTTCTGGAAGTCCAGAAACAGACCGTCGCGCGAGACGTCGTCCGATCCAGCGATCCTCGGGGCGGCACGGATGCGGCCGGAGAGACTGACACCGTGGATTTCGAAATCCCTCCAATCCTGAGCCCCGCCCTGGAAGAAGACCTCGTCGCCCGTGGGGCTCCACAGGGTATTGAGGATGCTTGGCCACTCCCCTGTCAGCGTCTTCTTGTGGCCGCCGCGGTCAACGACGCCCAAGGTTCCCCGGCTATCCTCGCCGTTCGGGTGATCGAGGAATGACACCAGGTCTCCCTTCGGCGAGACCCGCACGGAGGTCAGGAAGCCATCGGTCTGATAGAGCACCTTTCCGATCGGATACTCGATGCGGTACCTCCCGTCGGCAACATGGATGACGGCGAGTTCCTTGCCGTCCGGCGACCAGTCGGCCGAGCTCACGCTCTCGAGGACTTCCCGGGGAGTGCCGCCTGCCAGCGGCACTCGGGCGAGCGTTCCGAAGCAGGGATCCCAGCGGTTCTCGCAGCCGAGCGAGATGGCCATCTCGCCGGCCGAAGAGATCGCCAGGATGCCCGCCGGGAAGATGCCGAGCGGCCGCGCCTCGGAGCTTCCCACCCGGGTCGTGAAGATCTCGCTCGGCTTCCCGTCCCAGGCGGCGGAGTAGACGATCGTCTGGCCGTCCGGAGCGAAGCGCGCGCCCGTCAGGAAGCCCCGGCGAAACGTGAGTGTCCGGGTCAACGGCGGAGGTTTTTCGCTGTCGCGGCGCGCCTGGATCCTCTGGCCCGCGAAGAACGTCAGCACGGCGAGGACCACACCCGCCGAAATCGCGCCGGCCAACAGGGCGCGAGACGGCCGGAACCGGCGCGGCGCCGGTTGCCCGACAGCGGAAACCAAGATCCCGGAGGCGTGATCTCGCAGCGCGGCCAGGTCCCGCGCCAGGTCCTTCGTGGAGCCGTACCGCTCGTCGGGATCCTTGGCCAGGCACCGCTCGATGATCCAGACGAGATTCGTAGGAGTCTTCGGCGCCGCCGCCGACAGGGACTCGGGATCGTCCTGGATGATCGCCGAAAGCGTCTGGATCGCCGTCGCTCGCTCGAACGCGCGCTTTCCGCAAGCCATCTCGTAGAGAATCGCCCCCAGAGAGAACTGGTCCGAGCGAAAGTCCACCGGGTGGCCGCTCGCCTGCTCCGGCGACATGTAGCCGACCGTCCCCAGGACGGTCCCCGGCTCCGTCCCCCTTGTCACTGTCGCGAGATCAGATCCTTCGGCGGACTCGAATCCCGTGGGAACGAGCTTGGCGAGGCCGAAGTCGAGGATCTTGACGAAACCGTCCTTCGTCACCATGAGGTTCTCGGGCTTCAGATCCCGATGGACGATCCCCGCGGCATGGGCCCTGGCGAGTCCGTCGGCGGCCTGGGCGGAGAGCGACAGCAGGCGGCGAAGCGCGACCGGACCGGATACGAGCAGTTCCCGCAGCGTCCGTCCCTCGACCAGCTCCATCGCGATGTACGCGAGTGATTCGGACGATCCGATGTCGTAGATCGTCACGATGTTGGGGTGGTTCAACGAAGACGCCGCGCGCGCCTCTTTCTCGAAGCGTTCCAGCCGGCTCTTGTCTGTCGAGACCTCCCCCGGCAACACCTTCAGCGCGACGCTGCGCGCGAGCCTCTCATCGCTGGCCCGGTATACCTCCCCCATTCCGCCAGCGCCGAGAGGGCCGAGCACTTTGTACGGGCCGAGCCGGGTTCCCGCCGCGAGTATCACGGCCGCTTCGGCTCTTCAGTCGCGGAAGCCGTCGAGCAAACAAGGGCTCCCGGCGAGAGAGGGACACCGTTGCCGTGCCGGATCACTTCGCGCGTGTCCGAGTCGAGCACCCCGTGGCTAGCCGCGAGCCGCATCGCGCCGTCCTTGTTTCGTTGGGACATCTTACCAATCCGATTCCGACTGGCGAGTCGTGGAAGGGCCGTCGAAGAATTCGAGAAGGCTTCGAGGCGCCGGCTACGCCCTCACCCCAACCCTCTCCCCGGTGGGAGAGGGAGCTGAGAGCTAACTCCGCGGGATGGCGCAGCCGAAGGCTTTGGTCTCGGCCGGGCGAATCGGGCGGCCGGCGAGGAACGCCTCGATCGCGGACTTCAAGTCGGGAGAAGAGATCTTGGAGGCGATGCGCCCGTGATACCGCAGAGTCCCCCGGGAATCCACGAGGAACACCTCGGGCGTGCGGCGGGCTTCGAGGAGTTCCGCGATCCGGCTGTCGGGATCCTTGATGATGTTGAAAAGGTGTCCGTGCTCGCGGGCGTGGGTTCTTGCTTCTTCGGCCGTCTCAAGGTTGCCGGAGTTCACTCCGACGAAGAGGACGTTGCGTTTCGCATATTCCACGGCCATGTCGCGGATGAGGTCGTTGTAGTAGTTGGAGTAGGGACAGATCGTCGAGAGAAACAGGATGACCACTCCGCTATGCGTCTTCTCCGCCTCGGCGAGCGAGAAGCGCCGCCCTTCGAGGGTGGTCATGCCAAAGTCCGGCACGGCCACGCCGATCGCCAATCCGCCGAGAATCCCAGGAACTGCCATCAGGATGGCCGCGCTGAGAGCCGCCGCAGCGCGAGCAAGCCTCATGGCGCTTTGGCTGCAGCTTGAGGTTCCTTCGGCGGGAAAGCGCGGCGGGCGAGCTGGGCCGGCGAAAAGTTCAAGCTCACGCCGAAGGAGATCCCATTGTTGACCTTGTGGCCGTCACGGCCATACACGGAACGGAGGTACGAGGCATACAGCTCCGTCGACCCGGTCAGCAGATAACTCAAACCGCCGCCGACGTTGATCTGGCGGGACTTTCCGATCTGATCGTGATGCAGGAAGAGAACGGCTCCATTGGGCAGGCTGAAGAGATCGGGCGGCGTGTGGAATGCCAGCCCGCCGTGCGTGTAATAGCCGACACCGAGAAAACGCGCAGAAAGCGACGGCAGCAGATAGTAGCCGGCTTCAAAACTGAAGTCACTCCGGTTGACGTTGATTCCCAGCACATGGTCGACGAAAGCATAGTCGTACGCGACCTGCGCGTAACTGCCCGGCAGAAGGCTATCGAGCCGGCCGCCGAGGGCAAACCCGAGCAGATACTGATGCAGGCCCTTGCCGGCTGCCGCGTGGGCGAAGTACACGTAGTCGTGGCTCGGAACCACCGCTGTAAAGAACGGTGTCAGCGCGACGCCGCTGTTGAGAACCTGATAGGCGATGTTGAACCTGTAGTCCTGGAAGATCCCGTGATAGTTGCCGTCGTCCGCATCGCTGCCGGGGTGAGCCGTCGGCCCGTAGTATTTCGAGATGACGAACGGCAGCGACACGTCGAGCATGAGACGGTTGGTCACTGCGTACCCGAGCGCCATCCCGATGCTCTGACTGCGGATATGGCCAACGTCCTCCACGCCCGAGTAATTCACCACTCCGGTGTAGTGATCCCTGGAGAAGATGTTTCCATATCCCAGCGAGAACCAGGCTTCTCCCTTCGGCGGCAGCCAGGCTTGCGCATCGGCAGGGGCCGCCGAGCACGCGGCGATGATGCCGGCGAGAACCGCCAGGAGCGCGCGCCGGGTCCTTTTGTTGTCCATGGCCGCGTGCTCCCGGATCGCCCTACTGAGCCGGCGGGCAGTTCGGCGCGATTCCCTTGCCCCGGTCCCTCATCGTCTCGTCGATGACGGCCAGCAGGTCGCTCGACTTCTTCGACGGCCGGACGAGGCAGTTCGCCTCCTTTTCGGCGGCTGAGAGCTCGGCCGGCGTCGGCTTGTAGAGGAGCGGCAGGACGGCCGGCTTGGATGCGCTCGCCGCGCAGCGCTGGCGCAGACCCGGCACGTCGGCCGTGTCGGCCAGCACGAGATCGTACTTGCCGGAAGCAAGCTCCTTCTCGACCGCGGCCTGACTCTCCACGACCTTCGCCTTGTGGCCGGCGGCCGTGAGCGTCGCCTCGACGTGGAACTCCTTCTCGGCCGCCGGTACGCGGGAGACGGGGTTCATGAAGACCAGAACCCGGGACGGGAATTTCGATCGGTTGACGCGCGCGGCACCGCCGATCAGGACGAACTTGTCTCCACAGCCCGCCGCGACGCCTTCACCCAGGGCCAGCAAACCCGCAGCAATCGCCGCGATCGCCACAAACCGCCTTGCCATTGTTCCCCCTCTCGAATGTCTTCGCCCTGTCTACGCCTCAATCCCCCGACCGTCAAGTAGGATTTCGATAAGGGATCGATCAGCTCACTTCCACCAGTCTTTTCCCACGTCCGCGAGCGTGAGCCTGTCCTGCCTGGTAAAGAAGGTGTAGGCGTAGGCCCGACCATCCGGCGTGACCCGCACGGCGGTCGGGCCAGCCTGGTACTCGAGAAACCCTGCCAGGTCGGGGGGCGCGAGCTCCTTCCAGCGCTCCCGTCGCCCGCTCGCGAGATCGATGCGGTAAAGCGTCAGCGGCCGCTCTTCTGAGCCTCGAACGAGGATCGACTTGCCGTCCGCGCTCCACTGGACGAGAAAGTCCCCGGGCTCGGCACCCGGGAATGGCGCGGGCGCGCCCCTGGCCGTCGGCCTGGTAGATCAGCTGCAGCCCCTCGAGCGGTCGAGCCGGCAATCTCCCGGCCGTCGGGCGAGATGAGAGTCGCCCGCATCCCTTCCTCGGCGAAGGGCCGCGGCGGACCACCCTCAACGTCCTGAATGTACGAGCGGGGCGGCTTCCCCTTCTCCTGCGCCGCGATCAGGATCCGCCGGCCATCCGGAAAGAACGTCGCCCAGTGATACCGAACGGAGGCGCCGCCGCCTGGAAGATCTCGCGCCTCGCCGGCTCCCGTGGGCAGCAACGCGAGGTGAGGCTCGGGAGAAGGCCGGAACACGAGCGCCCACTTCACGTCGGGCGAAAGCGCGAGGGACTTGCCTTCTCCGAGCAGCTTGGGATCCGCGCCGTCCGTCCTTCGCAGATACGTGACGAAGCTCTCCGCACCCTTCGAGGACCCTCCGCTGATCTCGTAAAAGAGAAGCTGGCGCCCGTCCCTCGACAGATCCACCGCTGTCGAATCCCCGAGCCACGAAAGGTTGTGCTCCGCGGAAGACCCGGGAACCAGCGCCAGGATGTCCCGCCGGAAACTGTGGAACTTTTCGAAGTCCAGAAGCAGGCCGTCGCGCGAGACGTCGTCCGATCCGGCGATCTTCGGCGCGGCACGGAGGCGGCCGGAGAGACTGACACCGTGGATTTCGAAATCCCTCCAATCCTGCGCCCCGCCGTTGAAGAAGACCTCGTCACCCGTGGGGCTCCACAGGGTCTTGAGGATGCTCGGCCACTCCCCCGTCAGCGTTCTCTTGTGACCGCCGCGGTCAACGACGCACAAGGTTCCCCGAAAGCTCCCGAAGTTCGGGTGATCGAGGAATGCCACCAGGTCTCCCTTCGGCGAAACCCGGACGTGGGTCAGGAAGCCGTCGGTCTGGTACAGCACCTTTCCGATCGGATACTCGAGGCGGTCCCTCCCGTCGACGACATGGATGACGGCGAGCTCCTTGCCGTCCGGAGACCAGTCGGCCGAGCTCACGCTTTCGAGGACTTCCCGTGGTGTCCCGCCCGCCAGCGGCACCCGGGCAAGCGTTCCGAAGCAGGGATCAAAGCGGTCCTCGCAGCCGAGCGAGATCGCCATCTCGCCGGCCGAAGAGATCGCCAGGATCCCCGCCGGAAGGATGCCGAGCGGCCTCGCCTCGGAGCTGCCCACCCGGGTCGTGAAGATCTCGCTCGGCTTCCCGTCCCAGGCGGCGGAGTAAACGATCGTCTGCCCGTCGGGAGCAAAGCGCGCGCCCGTCAGAAACCCCCGCCGAAACGTGAGTGTCCTGGTCAAAGGCGGAGGTCTTTCGCTGTCGCGGCGCGCCTGGAGCTTCTGGCCCGCGAAGAACGTCAGGATCCCAAAGACAAGACCCGCCGAAACCGCCGCCGCCAGAAGAGCGCGGGAAGGCCGGAACCGGCGCTGGGCCGGCTGCCCGACAGCCGAGACCGAGATCCCGGAGGCGTGGTCGCGCAACGCGGCCAGGTCCCGCGCGAGGTCTTTCGTGGAGCCATACCGCTCCTCCGGGTCCTTGGAAAGGCACCGCTCGGTGATCCAGACCAGACTCGCAGGCATCTTCGGCGCCGAGGCCGAAAGGGGCTCGGGATCGTCCTGGATGATCGCCGAGAGAGTCTGGATCGCCGTTGCCCGGTCGAAGGCCCGCTTCCCGGCGGCCATCTCGTAGAGGATCGCTCCAAGAGAGAACTGGTCCGAACGGAAATCCACGGGGTGGCCGCTCGCCTGCTCCGGCGACATGTAGCCGACCGTTCCCAGGACCGTCCCCGGCTCGGTCCCCCGCGTCACCGTTGCGAGATCAGATCCCTCTGGCGATTCGAAACCCGTGGGAACGAGCTTGGCGAGACCGAAGTCGAGGATCTTGACTAAGCCGTCTTTGGTCACCATCAGGTTCTCGGGCTTCAAGTCCCGATGCACGATCCCCGCGGCATGGGCCTTGGCAAGTCCGTCGGCGATCTGCGCGGAGAGCGACAGCAGACGGCGCAGCGCGATCGGCCCGGGCACGAGCAGTTCCCGGAGGGTCTTCCCCTCCACGAGTTCCATCGCGATGTAGGCGACAGAATCGGCCGTGCCGATGTCGTAGATCGTGACGATGTTCGGGTGATTGAGCGAAGAGGCGGCCCGCGCCTCCTTTTCGAACCGCTCCAGCCGGCTCCTGTCGGCCGAGATCTCGCCCGGCAGCACCTTCAACGCGACGCTGCGCGAGAGCCTCGCGTCGCGCGCCCGGTACACCTCCCCCATTCCGCCCGCGCCGAGCGGGCCGAGCACTTCATAGTGGCCGAGCCGGGTCCCAGTGGCCAGCGTCACGCCAGCTCCGGCGTTTCTCCACCTGAAGATGTCGAAACCATCCTGGGCAGACGAGAGTTCATCGAGGCGGGGCCGATCGAGCGGGACGGGTGGGAAGCGTCATCGGGCGCAGGGCGCTCGACTTTTTCATTTCCACCAGTTCTTGCCCATGTCCGTCAGCGTGAGCCTCTCCAGGTCGGTGAAGAAAGTGTAGGCGTAAAACCGACCGTCCGGCGTGACGCGCGCAGCGGTGGGGCCGGTGTGATACTCCAGGAATCCGGCCAGATCGGGCGGAGCGAGTTCTTTCCAGCGCTCCCGGTGCCCGCTCGCCAGGTCGATACGGTAGAGCGTCAGAGGCCGGTCTTCGGAGCCCCGGACGAGGATCGATTTCCCGTCGGCGCTCCACTGGACGAGAAAGTCGCCGGGCTCAGCTCCCTGGATCGAGCGCGCGCGGCCCTCTCCGTCGGCCCGATAGATCAGATGAAGGCCCTCCGAAGTCGAGCCGGCGATCTCGCGGCCGTCGGGCGACACGAGCGTCGCTCGAATGCCTTCGTCCCCGAAGGGCCGCGGCGGGCCTCCGGCGATCTCCTGAATGTAGGAGCGGGGAGCCTTCCCCTTCTCCTCCGCCACAATCAGGATCCGCCGGCCGTCCGGGAAGAAAAAGGCCCAATGGTATTGAACGATTCCGCCGCCCGGCAGAGGGCGCCGCTCACCTACCCCGGTCGGCAACAGCGCGAGGTGAGGCTCGGGAGACGTAAGGACCACGAGCGCCCACTTCCCATCGGGCGAGAGAGCGAGCGCCTTGCCGGCGCCGAGCAACTTGGGATCGGATCCATCCGTTTTTCGAAGATAAGTGGCGAAATCTACCGTGACCGGGGAGTTGTATTCGTAGAAGAGAAGCTGCCGGCCGTCCGGCGACAGATCCGTTGCCGTCGAGTCCCCGAGCCAGGAGAGGTTGCGCTCCTGCGAGACGCCTGGAACGAGCGCGAGAATTTCCCGGCGCAGGATCCGGGCGCCCCAGGTGTCCAGAAACAGTCCCTCCCTCGAGACATCGTTCACTCCTGGAATCCAGGGGGCGGCGCGCACGCGGCCGGCGAGACTCACTCTTCTGAAAGTGCACGACGTCGATATCTTTCCGGGCTCATTGTTGGTGGAAAAGAAGATTTCATTCCCGGCGGGGCTCCACAAGAGGAGCTGCGTGCCGCTGAATTCCGGCGTCAGGACGCTCTTGCGGCCCTGCTTGTCCACCAGACAAACGACCCCGCGCGTGCTGTCGCGTGTGGGATGATCAAAAAACCCGATGAGGTCGCCTCCGGGCGACACGCGGACGGAGCTCAGAAAGCCTTCGGTCGTGTAGAGCACCTTTCCGATCGGATACTCGAGGCGGTCACGTCCTCCGACGGCGTGGATCGCGGCAAGTTCCTTGCCGTCGGGCGACCAGTCGGCCGAGGCGACGTTCTCGAGAACCTCCCGCGGCGTCCCGCCCGCCAGCGGGACCCGCGCGAGCGTCCCGAAACACGGGTCCCACCGATTCTCACAGCCGAGCGAGATGGCCATCTCGCCGGCGGACGAGATCGCCAGAATTCCCGCCGGGAAGATGCCGAGCGGCCGTGACTCGGAGCTGCCGACGCGTGTCGTGAAGATCTCGCTCGGCTTTCCGTCCCAGGCGGCGGAGTAGACGATCGTCTGACCGTCCGGGGCGAAGCGCGCGCCCGTCAGGAACCCCCGCCGAAACGTGAGCGCCTGGGGCGCCGGCGGCGGCGTCTCCCTGTCATGCCGGGCCTGGATTCTCCGGCCTCCCAGGAACGTCAGCGCGGCGACGAGAACACTTGCCAGCACTCCTGCGGCAAGGGCGGGCCGCGAGACGCGCAGCCGGCGGCCCGGTGCCGCCGCCTCAGGCCCGACCGACGAGATCCCGGAAGCGTGATCACGAAGAGCCGCCAGGTCTCGCGCAAGATCCTTCGTCGAGCCGTACCGGTCATCCGGGTCCTTGGCCAGGCACCGTTCGACGATCCAGATCAGGTTCGCCGGCAACTTCGGCGCTGCCGAGGAGAGCGGTTCGGGCTCCTCCGCGATGATCGCGGAAAGCGTCTGCACCGGAGTCGCTTCCTGGAAGGCGCGCTTGCCCGCGGCCATCTCGTAGAGAATCGCGCCGAGCGAGAACTGGTCCGAGTGGAAATCCAGCGGCCGGCCGCTCGCCTGCTCCGGCGACATGTATCCGATCGTCCCGAGGACCGTCCCCGGCTCTGTCCCCCGCGTCTCGGTCGGCAGTTCTGTTCCTCCGGAATCCTCGAAGCCTGATGGCAGGAGCTTGGCCAGGCCGAAATCGAGGATCTTGACGAAGCCGTCCTTCGTCACCATCAGGTTCTCAGGCTTCAGGTCCCGGTGAACGATCCCGGCGGCGTGCGCCTTGGCCATGCCGTCGGCGATCTGCGCGGTCAGCGAGAAGAACCGGCGCAAGGGGACCGGCCCCGCCTGGAGCAGATCGCGAAGGGTCCTGCCCTCGACCAGTTCCATCGCGATGTAGGCGACAGAATCGGCCGTGCCGATGTCGTAGATCGTGACGATGTTCGGGTGATTGAGCGAAGAGGCGGCCCGCGCCTCCTTCTCGAAACGCTCCAGCCGGCTCCTGTCGGCTGAGATGTCGCCCGGCAGGACCTTCAACGCGACGCTGCGCGAGAGCCTCGCGTCCCGAGCCCGGTAGACCTCCCCCATCCCGCCCGCGCCGAGAGGAGACTGAATCTCGTAGGGCCCGAGGCGAGTGCCGGCGGAGAGCATCACTTCGGTCTCACGGAAGCGTTTTCAATGCCCTCACGTGGGCGATCGCGTCGTAGTCACGGTCGTCGTGCAGGAGGGGCACGCCGTGCTCGATGGCGATCTGAGCGACAAAGCAATCGAGCGTGCTCCGGATCGTCAGTCCCCGGCGGCGGCAGTCATGGTAGATCCGCGCGGCGGCAACATGCGCGGCAAGCGGATCGAGCGGAGCCAGGATCACCTGCGTCTGCAAGTAACGCTTGAGTCTTCGCCACTCGGACTCATCTCGCGCTCCCTGAAGGATCTCCTGCACGACGACCGGGGCGAGCCCGATCTCGAGACCTTCGGAGAGCGCCTTCGCGACCGCTTCACTCGCCCGGGTCGAGCGCCCGGCCAGAAACGGAAGCAGCGCGGAGGTGTCCACCAGGATCACGTCGCTGTCCGCAGCTTCTTGTAGTCGTATCCCTTCGCGAAGCGCACCTTGCCCTTCAGGTCGAGAAGCGACCGGCGCTTGCGAACCCGGATCAGTTCCTCCAGGGCCTCATGCACGAGCGCCTTCTTCGTCCTGGCCCGGCTGTGGCGGAAGGCCTCTCTCACGAGCTCGTCGTCCAACACGATGTTCGTCCTCATCACGGCCTCCAATGTGTATGCCTATACACCTACCGCCCACGCGGGCTCCCGCGCCGGGCCATCTCGTGGCGGCCCGATCCTGCTCGGGTCTGAAATGGCATGCAAACCCGCCGGCATAACCAGGTCAGTATGTCGGCGTCATTTCCACCACGATTTCCCGAGCTCCGTCATCCGGAGGTTCTCCATGTCGGTGTAATAGTTGTAGGCGTAGAACCGAAGGTCCGGCGTCACGCGGACTCCCATCGGGCCGGTACCGAACTCGACGAACCCCGCCAGGTCCGGAGGGGAGAGTTCCTTCCACCGCTCCCGGCGTCCGCTCGCGAGATCGATGCTGTAGAGAGTGAGCGGGCGCGTCTCGATTCCTCGAACGAGGATCGTCTTGCCGTCCTCGCTCCAGGCGATCAGAAAGTCTCCGGGCTCGGCCCCCACGATGGCGCGGGCCCGGCCCTCCCCGTCGGCCCGGTAGATGAGGTGCAGCCCCTCGAGCGTCGAGCCGGCGACCTCGCGGCCGTCTGGCGAGATGAGGGTAGCCCGCATGCCCTCTTCGGCGAAGGGCCTTGGAGGGCCTCCGGAAAGGTCCTGAATGTACGAGCGCGGCGGTTTCCCCTTTTCCTGCGCGGCGATCAGAATGCGCCGGCCGTCCGGGAAGAACGAGGCCCAGTGGAATTGCACGGCGGCTCCCGCGGGGAGGTCCCGCGGTTCCCCGATTCCCGTCGGCAGCAAAGAGAGATGAGGAACGGGTGACGGGCGGGCCACGAGCGCCCACTTCTCGTCGGGGGAGAGCGCGAGCGCCTTGCCTACTCCCAGGAGCTTGGCATCCGAGCCGTCCGTCCTTCGCAGGTACGTCTCGAAGATCTCGGCGGAAGACCGCGTCCATAGGTACTCGTAGAAGAGAAGCGTGCGCCCGTCCCGCGAGAGAGCGGCCGCGTCGGAGTCTCCAAGCCAGGAGAGGTTGCTCTCTCTGGAAGCCCCCGGAAGGAGAGCAAGGATGTCCCGGCGTATGTGGCGATACCCGCCGATGTCCAGAACCAGGCCGTCGCGCGAGATGTCGTCCAGTCCGGGAATCCAGGCGGCCACGCGCATGCGGCCCGCGAGGCTGACGCCCCAGGTTTCCAGCCCCTCGCCCAGCCGGGTGCCGTTGAAGAAGACTTCCTCCCCGGTCGGGCTCCAGAGAGTCGAGAACAACTGCCGCCATTCTCCCGTCAGGTCCCTCTTGCGGCCGGCGCGGTCCACGACGCACACGGTACCCCGCTGCTGGTCGCGCTGGGGATGCTCGACGAAGGAGACCAGATCCCCCTTCGGCGAGACCCGCAAGCCCGTGAGGTAGCCCTCGGTCTTGTAAAGCACCTTCCCGATCGGATACTCGATGCGGTCTCCTTCCTCGACGGCATGGATCGCGGCGAGCTCCTTGCCGTCCGGTGACCAGTCGGCCGCGCCGACGGCTTCGAGGACCTCCCGGGGAGTGCCGCCGGCGAGCGGCACGCGGGCGAGCGTGCCGAAGCACGGCTCCCAGCGGTTCTCGCAGCCGAGCGAAATGGCCATCTCGCCGGCCGAGGAAATCGCCAGGATGCCCGCCGGGAAAATGCCGAGGGGCCGCGACTCGACGCTGCCGACCCGCGTCGTGAAGATCTCGCTCGGCTTCCCGTCCCACGCCGCGGAATAGACGATTGTCTGGCCGTCGGGAGCGAAGCGCGCGCCCGTCAGGAACCCCCGGCGAAACGTGAGCGTCTTCGTCGGCGGCGGTGGCGTCTCCCGGTCGCGGCGCGCCTGCATCCTCTGCCCCGCGAAAAACATCAGGGCCCCGAAGACGACTCCTGCAGAGGCCACGGCGGCGAGAAGCGCGCGGGAAGGCCGAAGCCGGCGGGCCGCCGGCTGTTGCACGACGGCGGACACCGAGATCCCGGAGGCGTGATCGCGCAGCGCGGCGAGGTCTCGTGCCAGGTCTTTCGTCGAGCCGTAGCGGTCCTCGGGATCCTTGGCCAGGCACCGCTCGATGATCCAGTTGAGGTTGGCAGGCGTCTTCGGCGCCGCGACCGCGAGGGGCTCGGGCTCGTCCTGGATGATCGCCGAGAGAGTCTGGATCGCCGTCTCGCGCTCGAAGGCCCGCTTCCCGGCCGCCATCTCGTAGAGGATCGCCCCCAGAGAGAACTGATCCGAGCGAAAGTCCACCGGGTGCCCGCTCGCCTGCTCCGGCGACATGTAGCCCACCGTTCCCAGCACGGTCCCCGGCTCGGTACCACGCGTCACCGTCGCGAGATGAGAACCCTCGGACGATTCGAATCCAGCGGGAACGAGCTTGGCGAGGCCGAAATCGAGGATCTTCACGAAGCCGTCCCTGGTCACCATCAGGTTCTCGGGCTTCAGGTCCCGATGCACGATCCCCGCGGCATGGGCCTTGGCGAGTCCGTCGGCGACCTGGGCGGAGAGTGCCAGCAGGCGGCGCAGCGGGATCGGGCCGGAGGCGATCAGCTCCCGCAGCGTCCTTCCCTCGACCAGCTCCATCGCGATGTAGGCGACGGACTCGAACGATCCGATGTCGTAGATCGTGACGATGTTGGGGTGATTGAGCGAGGAGGCCGCGCGTGCCTCCTTTTCGAACCGCTCCAGCCGGCTCCTGTCGGCCGAGATCTCCCCCGGCAGCACCTTCAACGCGACGCTGCGCGTGAGCCTCTCGTCGCGCGCCCGGTAAACCTCCCCCATCCCACCCGCGCCGAGCGGGCCGAGCACCTCGTACGGGCCGAGCCGGGCCCCCGCGGCGAGAGTCACGTTCGTTTCCGTTCTTCGACCGTGGAAGCCGTGGAGCCGGTCCGCTTGAAGAGGCGAAGGATCATGGAGGCCGGCCCGATCCGGATCGCGTCCTTGTCCGCGAGCCGCGCCGGCTTCTCGATCCGGCGGCCGCGGAGGTATGTTCCGTTCTTGCTGCCGAGATCCTCGACCGTCGCCCCGGAGTCGCTCACCGATATCCGGGCGTGGCGGCGGGACACGGAGGCATCGTCGATCCAGACGACCGAGTCCCGGTCGCGGCCGATCAGGTTCTCGCCCGGATCGAGAGCGATCTCGCGTGGTCCCCAGAGGAGGCGGCAGGTGAATGGCGCCGCGGATCGGGCCGACGCCTTCTCGGGCACGGCCGCCGCGTCGGCGGCGAACGCGTAGCCGAACCGCGGCACCGTCCGGAGGATCCGCGGAGCGCGCGCGTCGTCGCCGAGCGCCGCGCGAAGCTCTCCGATCAGGTTGGCGAGGTTCGATGGCGAGACGAATGTGCCCGGCCAGAGGTGCTCGTGGATTTCGGCCTTCGAGACCGCTTTCGGTCGCCGGCGGATCAGGAGCTCCAGCAGGTCGAAGGCCTTGGGTGAGAGAGACACGGCGGCGCCTTTTCGGATCACCTCGCGGGTGTCCGAGTCAAACATCCAGTCACTCACGAAGAGCCGCATCGCGCCGCCTCTTCAGAATTAGCGAAATCATACAACTCGCTTCCGTCTCTCGGCGAGGTCTGGAACTCGCGGCTGTCCTCTCGAGAATGACCTGACGAATACCTTATCGAAATCCTATTTGACTCTCGAAAAGTCACGGCGTACACGGGACGAGGCAACTGAGAGGAGGATCCCGATGAACTCGTCAGAACGTGGCGCCATTTCCGGCGGACATAGCCGTTCCCTTCAAGACAAGAAAGGAGCTTCCATGATCAGACCCAACCACACGCGACTGACCTTGTTCACACTTCTCTCTCTCCTGCTCGCGGGAGGAACGGCCCTGGCCCAGCTCTCGTCCAATGCGGAGGTGTTCGCCACGGGCCTGAACAATCCCCGCGGACTCAAGTTCGGACCGGACGGCTACCTCTACGTGGCCGAGGGGGGACCAGCGATAAACACGCTGTCCACCGTCGGCCTCTGCGACCAGGTCCCTGAGGTTGGCCCCTACGCTGGCGGCTTCAACTCTCGCATTTCGAGGATCAGTCCCGCGGGGGTGCGCTCGACGGTCGTTGACAATCTGCCTTCGAGTCAAACAATTCCAGAGTCAGGCAGCCTGGCCAGCGGAGTGGCGGACGTCGCGTTCATCGACGGTACTCTCTACGGGATGGAGGCCGGCGCCGGCTGCTCGCACGGGCTGCTCGGGACGGATAACACTATCTTTCGCGTGAACCCCAACGGTACGACGACGACGGTGGCCAATCTCAGCGCGTTCGTGAAGGCCAACCCCGTCGTGAACCGTGACATCGACGACTTTGAGCCGGATGGCACCTGGTACGGCATGGTCGCGGTCCGTGGCGCGTTTTACGTCACCGAACCCAATCACCAGGAGCTGGATCGGATCACGCCGGACGGCCAGATCACCCGCGTGCTCGACATGTCCACCCTGTTCGTTCCGCCCGGCGACTGGCAGGGACCGACGGCGATTGCATATCACGGGAACTTCTACATCGGCACACTCGGCACCTTTCCGGTCCGCCCGGGCACCCAGAATATGTACAAGATCACACCGGACGGGAGCATTAAGGTGACAGCATCGGGCCTGACCACCGTGCTTGGCGTCGCGTTTGACTCGCGCGCCCGGATGTACGCCCTGGAAACTGACACGGTCCCCGGCTTCCCCGGTCCCCCCGCGGCCGGCTCGGGCCAGGTCGTCCGCGTCAATGGCAACGGCTCGCTCACGACGGTTGCCTCGGGCCTGACCTTCCCGACCGCGATGACTATTGGTCCTGATGGAGCACTGTACGTCTCCAATCTCGGCTTTGGCGTCCCCGTCCCTGATGCCGGCCAGATCGTGCGCATCACAGTGCCGTAGCAAGCGGCCGGTTCCCGGATCAACGATCTCGTCGCATTTCGGTGCGGGCGCTGAGAAGCGCCCGCATTCGATAGAGTCCGGGAGTGCCGACCTGGAAGCTCACTCTCGAGTACGACGGGACCCGTTACCGGGGCTGGCAGTCTCAGAAAAACACGGAAAGGACCGTCGCCGGGGTTCTCCTGCGCGCGGCGCGGGAACTTCTCGGCGAGGACGCCTCGCTCGGCGGGGCGGGACGGACGGACGCGGGCGTGCATGCCCTCGCTCAGGTCGCGCACCTGAAGGCGAAGAAGTCCCTGCCGCCGCTCGCGATCGAGCACGGTTTGAACGACCGGCTCCCCTACGATGTCAACGTGCTCGAGGTTCGGCCCGCGCCGCCCGGGTTTCACGCCCGGCACGATGCCCTCTCGCGGACCTATCTCTACCGAATCTCGCGACGCCGCACGGCGTTCGACAAGAAGTCCGTCTGGTGGGTCAGGGACCGGCTCGATTTCACGGCCATGGCCGCGGCGGCGAAGCTCTTCGCGGGAAGGCACGATTTTGCCTCTTTCTGCGAGAACGCCGCAGGCCAGACCTCGACCGTGGTTGTGGTCGAGAAGAGCGAGATGCTCGACCGGGAGCACGAAATCCACTTCCGCGTCGAGGCCTCTCACTTCCTCTGGAAAATGGTGCGGCGCCTGGCCGGCACGCTCGTCGAAGTCGGGCGCGGAAACCTCGACGTCGCCGCCGTCGGGAATCTGCTGACCGATCGCTCGACCGCACCGGCGAAATGGACCGCCCCTCCCTCGGGATTGTTTCTGGAAAGGGTCCGCTACGAGGCTTGAGCACGGCGCAGATGGGCAAGCGAGATTCTCGAGAAGGCGCTCCTCTTCTTGCCTTAGTCTTCTAGTTAGTCTATTCTGCCGGGCGTCATGGAGGTCAAGATCCACCAGGCCAAGACGCACCTTTCCAGGCTCCTTGCCCGAGTCAACGCCGGAGAAGAGATTGTCATCGCCAAGGCGGGCAAACCGATTGCTCGGCTCGTACCGTTCAGCAGGCCGTCGCGCAACCGGATCGGCGGACAGGACCGGGGCCGGCTGCGGATCGCGGAGGACTTTGACGCGCCCCTTCCCGAGGAGGTCCTCCGAGCCTTCGAAGGTTGAACTTCCTGATCGACACGCATTGCTGGCTCTGGTGGCTCTCGGAGCCGGAGCGCCTGAATCCGACCGCGCGGCGCCGGATCGCGAATCGCCGCAACGCGATCTTCTTCTCCGCGGGGAGCGCCTGGGAGATCGCCATCAAAGCCGGCCTGGGGAAGCTCGAGTTGCCTGAACCAGCCGCGGAGTACGTTTCGACGCGCGTCTCCGGCCAGGGCATGATCCCGCTTCCGATCAACCAACGCCACGCGCTTCATCTGGAGAGAATGCCGCCGCACCACCGGGACCCGTTCGACCGGATCCTCATCGCCCAGGCGCAGATCGAAGGGCTCGCCGTGCTGACCGCGGATCCGCAATTTCGATCCTACGACGTCAAGATCATCTGGGCCGGCCGCGGCCGCCCACGCCGGCGTGCTTCCAGGAGACCCTGAGCTATCTGACCGGAACTACTTTCCTTCGCGCGGCGCATCTCGTCACGATCAGCCGACTACGACCGAAATCAAACACGCGATGTCCGAAGTAATTTCGGATCGAGGTTAACAGTCCGATTTCTCCCCGGAGACGGACGTGGACCGCGCCGCCGTCCGGGCTCTTCCTCGAAAAAGGTCCGTTACTGACGCGACAGCGCGGGTCGGCGTCAGGGACCTCAAGAACAATCCGAGCGCCTATCTGCGGCAGGTCCGCCGGGGCGTGCGTGTCCTGGTCACGGACCACAACGATCAGCCGACGCCTCCCGCCTGAAGGGGCTGCTCGCCCGGGCGGCCACCGGCTGGGATCTAACCTCGATCCGCTCGGCCTCGCCCGGGCCGGCTCCTGACGCCGTCGCCGGAAGGCGCGCGTTCTCCCGGAGGAAGAACTACAGGACTTCGGCGGCCGATTCGAGGGCGCGGGCGAAGGCGGTGGACCAGAGGTCGCGCAAAGCGGAGACGGGCTCCTCGACGACGTTGTGGCCGCCGACGGAGACCCGGAGGCGCTCGCCGCCAACTCTGCCGATCACGGCGAAGGGCACGCCGGCGTGCTCGGCGCAAGCGCGGGCGGCGGCCTCGTTTCCCGGCTCGAGCGTGACGAGGGCTCGGCCCGCGGACTCGCCGAAGAGAAGCGACGAGATCCGGACGCCGGAGTCGAGGGCGATTTCGGCCCCGAGGCCGCCTTTCATCGCGCATTCCGCCAGCGCGACTGCGAGACCGCCGTCGGAAATGTCGTGGGCGGAGGCAAGCCTCGCCTCTTCGGCGAGCGCCACGAGAAGCTCCACGAGCCGGCCCTCCGCCGCGAGGTCCAATTCCGGACAAGGGCCCTCGTCGCTGCCGCGCAGGACGCGGAGGAACTCGCTTGCGCCGAGCTCGTCCCGCGTTTCCCCGAGGAGCGCGACGACGTCCCCCTCGCGCCGGAAGGGCATCCGCGCCCGGTTCTCGACGTCCTCCAGCAGTCCGACCATCCCGATCGTCGGCGTCGGCGGGATCGCGCGACCGTCCGTCTCGTTGTAGAAGGAGACGTTGCCCGAGACCACCGGGATCTCGAGCGCCCGGCAGGCGTCGGCGATTCCGCGCACGGCGGCCTCGAACTGTCCCATCACCTCTGGCTTTTCCGGATTGCCGAAGTTCAGGCAGTCGGTGATCGCCAGAGGGCGGGCTCCGACGCAGGCGATCGAGCGGGCCGCCTCCGCGACCGCGAGCGCGGCGCCCCGGTACGGGTCGAGAGCGCAGAAAAAGGGATTGACGTCGCTCTTCAACGCCAGGGCTTTCGTGGTCCCCTTGATCCGCACGACGGCGGCGTCGCCTCCGGGGCGCTCGACCGTGTTGGTCCCGACCATGTGGTCATACTGCGTCCAGATCCAGGACTTCTCGGACACGTTCGGGCTGGCGAGGATGCGGCGCAGACAGTCGCCGTAATCGGAGGGCTCGGGATCGCGCGGCCACGACGGCGCGGGGTGCGGCGCGGGTGCGGCTCGAGGACGGTCGTAGAGAGGCGCCTCGCGGGAAAGCGGCTCGGCCGGCAGGTCCGCCACGATCTTTCCCTCGAAGAAGAGGACGACGCGGCCGGAGTCGGTCACTCTCCCGATCTCCTCGGCTTCGAGGTCCCATTTTCGGAAGATCTCGAAGACGCGGCCGAGCCTGTCGGGCCGCGCCACCAGGAGCATCCGCTCCTGGGACTCGGAAAGCATGATCTCGTAGGGCGTCATCCCGGCTTCGCGGACGGGGACCTTCGACAGGTCGATCTCGATGCCGCTGCCGGCCCGCCCCGCCATCTCGAAGGCGGAGGAGGTCAGGCCCGCCGCTCCCATGTCCTGGATGCCGACGACGGCGTCGGTCGCGAAGAGCTCGAGGCAGGCTTCCATCAGGAGCTTCTCCGTGAACGGATCGCCCACCTGGACGGTCGGCTTCTTCTGTTTCGTCTCGTCGCCGAGGAACTCCTCCGAGGCCATCGTGGCGCCGTGGATCCCGTCGCGGCCGGTCCGGGAACCCACGTAGACGACGGGGTTGCCGGGCCCCTCCGCGCGTCCGAGGAAGATCCGGTCCTTGCGCACGATCCCGACGTTCATCACGTTGACGAGGATGTTGCCGTTGTAGCCGGGATGGAACGTCGTTTCCCCGCCGACCGTCGGGATCCCCATGCAGTTGCCGTAGCCGGCGATCCCGCGCACGACACCGTCCACGAGGTGCCGCATCCGCGGGGCGGAAAGCGAGCCGAAGCGCAGCGAGTTCAGGGACGCGATCGGGCGGGCGCCCATCGTGAAGATGTCGCGCAGGATCCCGCCGACGCCGGTCGCCGCCCCCTGGTACGGCTCGATGAAGGAGGGGTGGTTGTGCGACTCCATCTTGAACGCGGCCGCGAGCCCGTCGCCGATGTCCACGATCCCCGCGTTCTCTCCCGGCCCCTGGATGACGCGCGGCCCGGTCGTCGGGAACTTCTTCAGGTGGACGCGCGACGACTTGTAGGAGCAATGCTCGCTCCACATCGCGGAGAAGATGCCCAGCTCCACCAGGTTGGGCTCGCGCCCCAGGATCTTCCGGATGCGGGAATACTCCTGCTCCGAGAGGTTGTGTTCCGCGACGAGCTCCGGGGTGATCATCGATTCTCCCGCCCTTCTCGTTTCGTAGGGGCGGGCGTTTGCGGCGGGCGGACCCGCCGCATGTCGCGTCCCTCGGCCGCAGTCGCGGCCGACGACGCTCGGTACGCGCCCGCCCGCCTCCGGTGGATTCCGACCGTGGGCGGGAGGGGACAAGCCCCTCCCCTACGGCACGAGGGAGTGCGACGGGGCCCGATTCGGTTCACCGCGTTGCCAATGCGACCACCACGGACTCGAACATCTTCCGGCCGGCGTCGTTGCCGAGAATGCCCTCCGAGCAACGGTCCGGATGCGGCATCAACCCGACGACGTTGCCTTCCCGGCTCGCGACTCCGGCGATGTTGTTCGCGGCGCCGTTGGGATTGGCCGCGTCGGTGACCCGGCCCTCCGCGTCGCAGTACCGGAAGGCCACGCGGCGCCCGCTCTCGAGCTCCCGCAGGACGTCCGGCGGCGCCGTGTAATTGCCTTCCATGTGCCCGATCGGCATCTTGACGACGGCGCCCGGCTCGTAGAGCCGGGTAAACGGCGTTTCCGTGTTCTCGACGCGCAGGAAGACGTCCCGGCAGACGTAGCGCAGGCCGCGGTTGACTCGCACCGCGCCGGGCAGGAGACCGGCCTCGAGCAGGACCTGGAAACCGTTGCAGATGCCGAGCACCGGACCGCCGGCCCTCGCGAACCGCGCCACGCTCTCCATCACGGGCGAGAACCGCGCCAGCGCTCCCGCCCTCAGATAGTCGCCGTAGGCGAACCCTCCGGGCAGGATGACAACGTCGGCGCCCTTCAAGTCCGTGTCCTTGTGCCAGACGTAGTCGGCCTCGCAGCCGAGCAGGTCCCTGGCGATGTGGAAGCAGTCGGCGTCGCAGTTGGAGCCTGGGAAATACCACGACGGCGAACCTCATGGGACGACCCTCACGTCGTACCCCTCGATGACGGTATTGGCCAGGAGCTCCTCCGCCATGCGCCGGGCGTCCTTTTCGACCACCGACGCGTCCGATCCCTCGACGTCCAGGAAGAAGACCTTTCCCGCGCGCACGTCCCTGACCCCGCGGTGGCCCAGACGCGCGAGGGCCGCGGCGATCGCCTTGCCCTGGGGATCCAGGACGTCCTGGCGCGGATAGACGCGGACTTCGACTTTCACGCGTCGAAGGTCTGGAAGCCCAGGATCTGGTCGGCGATGCCCGGGTTGGCGTCGCAGCCGGCCCGTTCCAGGGCCTCGGCCAGCGCCGCGAGCGCGAGCGGCGGCAGATTGTTGGTGCGCGAAAGATGCGTCGCGACGACCCGCTTCAAGCGCGGGCCCGCCGCGCGGCCCACCACGTTCGCCGACTGCCTGTTGGAGAGATGTCCCCAGCCGCCCGAGATCCGCTGCTTGAGCGGCCAGGTGTACGGGCCGTCGCGCAGCATGTCCTCGTCGTGATTGAACTCCAGCAGCAGGGCGGTCGCGTCGCGCAGGAACGCCACGAAATCCTCTTCCGCGCGGCCCAGGTCCGAGGCGATGACGACGCGCGCTCCGTCCCCTTCGAAGGCGAAGGCGACGGACTCGTTGGCGTCATGAGGCGTCGCGAAGGCGCGGAACCCGAGGTCGCCGACGCGCCCCTCGCGCCCCCCCTCGACCCGGACGAAGGGAGAAAAGAGATTCCCCTCCAGGCCGACGGCGTCCGCCGTGCCCGCCGTCGTGAAGATCGGGCACTCCCAGCGCGCCGAGAAGACGAGAGCGCCGCTCGAGTGGTCGTTGTGCTCGTGGGTGATGAAGATCCCGCGGATGGTCTGCGGCTCGATCCCCCGCGACTTCATGCGCCTCTCCAGCTCCCTCGCCGAGAGCCCGGCGTCCACCAGAGCCCGCGTCCCCCCCGACTCGACGACGCACGCGTTGCCGCCGGAGCCGGACGCCAGGATGGAGACCCGCATGGACCACTAGATTAGCAGGAGTGAAAGCCGTCAGCTATCAGCTATCAGCTCTCAGCCCGACTCGCGACTAGGCAGGCTGGCTGAAAGCTGAGAGCCGAGAGCTGACAGCTACTCCCGGCCCGTGGAGCCGAACCCTCCCTGACCGCGAGAGCTCGATGGCAGCTCTTGAACCTTCTCGAAGCGGGCCTGCGCCACCGGCGCGAAGACGAGCTGCGCGATACGCTCTCCGCGCTCGAGGGTTACCGGCTCCGCGCCGAGGTTGGCGAGGATGACCTGGATCTCGCCGCGGTAGTCGCTGTCGATCGTGCCGGGAGCGTTCAGCAGCGCCAGGCCCTTCTCGTACGCGAGCCCGCTTCGCATGCGGACCTGCCCCTCGTAACCCGGGGGAATTGCGACGGCGATCCCGGTCGGGACCCGGACGCGCCCGCCCGGCAGGATCAGCAGCGAGGCCTCGATGGCCGCCCGCAGGTCGCATCCCGCCGAGCCCGCCGTCGCGTAGGCCGGTAGGCTCCACGCCTTCCCCGTGGGGCAGGATCTTCAGGAGGACGCGAACTTCCGCCATCGGTCTACCATATTCTTGTCCAGACCATGAGCCTTTCCTCCGGCACGCGGCTGGGTCCTTACGAAATCCGGGGCAGCCTCGGCAGCGGCGGGATGGGCGAGGTCTACCGGGCGGCCGACCCGCGGCTCGGCCGCGAGGTGGCGATCAAGATACTGTCCGCCGACACCGCGAGCGATCCCGACAGCATCCGGCGCTTCGAGAGGGAGGCGCGCGCGGTGGCTTCGCTTTCTCACCCCCACATCGTTCCCCTCTTCGATGTCGGAGAAGCGGCGGGCCTGCGCTACGTCGTCACGGAGCTGGTCGAAGGGGAGACGCTGCGCTCCGTGCTCCTCTCGGGACCGTTGCCGGCGCCCGAAGCCGCGCGAATCGCGTCGGAAGTCGCCGAGGGCCTCGCCGCGGCTCACGAAAAGGGGCTCGTTCATCGCGATATCAAGCCGGAGAACATCATCCTCGCACGAAACGGCGCCGCCAGGATCCTCGACTTCGGCCTCGTCCGGCGCATCGAGCGAGCCTCTCTCGCCCGGGCGCCGGAGGACGCTCCGACGGAGGGCCCCGCGTCGACGGAGATCGGAATGATCGCCGGGACGGTGGGCTACATGAGCCCGGAGCAGGTCCGCGGGAAACCGCCGGATGGACGCTCCGATATCTTCTCTCTGGGCGCCGTGCTCTACGAGATGGCGACGGGGCGGCGCGCCTTCCGCGCGGATTCGAGGATCGAGACTCTCAACGCAATCCTGAAAGAGGAGCCGGACGCCGGGGCAATCGATCACGCCGGCCTCCCGGCGGAGATGGACCGGATCCTGCGCCGCTGCCTGGAGAAGAAACCGGAGAACCGCTATCACTCCGCCGCCGATCTCGCTCACGACCTGCGGGCCGCCGCCGCCATGGGCGCCTCTGTCTCCCGCTCCTCCCGCCCTCCGGCGGGCAGGCGTCTGCCGCGCCGGAAATTGGTTGTAGCCGCTGCTCTCGCCGTGATCCTGCTCGGGATCGGCGCTGTCCTCCTGCCGCGGCTGCGCCCCTTTGGCGCAACGCGGCTCCCGCGGACGCTCGCCGTGCTCCCCTTCCGCGGCATCGGCCAGGACGCCTCGCTCGAACACTTCGGCCTCGGCCTGGCCGACTCCCTGATCGGCCGGCTTGCCACGCTCTCCGACCTGACGGTCCGGCCGACGAGCGCGGTCGCCCGCTACGAAACGCAGCCGGCCGAGGCGCTGGAAGTCGGGAGAAGGCTCGGCGTGGACGCCGTCCTCGAAGGCACCTTCCAGAAACTGGAAGGGACCACGCGGGTCTCCGTGCAGATGACAGACCTCTCGCGCGGCGCGATCCTCTGGAGCGAGCGCATCGACCTTCCAGAAGGCAAGCTCTTCGAGCTCCAGGATGCGATCTCCCGCCGACTCGTTGAGCGGCTGCGGCTGGAGCTCGATCCCGGCGGGAAGCGCGCCCTGCGGCAATCGCAGGCAATCCCCGACGGGACCATGGAGAAGTATCTCGGCGTCCGGGCGCGCCTTCACGAGATCGCGCTCTCGGACCTCACGACCAAGCAGGAGATCCTCCGCGCGCTGGATGAGATCCTCCGGGAAGCGCCCGACTTCGCCCGCGCGCTCGCAACGCGCGCCTACGCTCGCGCGTGGATGAACTTCTTCTTCCCGGCGCCTTCGGGCTACGAAGGCGTGCTGGCGGACGCCCGGCGCGCGATCGAGCTGGACCCGGAGCTGGCCGAGCCCCACGTCGGTCTGGCCTCCGTTTACTGGTCCTCCTCCGGCAAGTGGGACGTCGTCGCCGCCGTCCGGGAGCTGAAGCAGGCCATCTCTCTGGCGCCGAACCTCGAGATCGCGCGGCTCGATCTGATGCGGATCTATCAGCACTACGGCTGGATCCCGGAGAGTCAGGCACAGCTCGACGAGGCCCGAAGGGTGAACCCCTCCAGTCCCGACGTCGTTCTTCAGCAGGCCATCCTGAAGTCGCGCGCGGGGGACCACCGGGCAGCGCTCTCCATTTTCGAACAACTGCCGCCGGAAACGCGGACCCTTTTCGTGACCCAATGGCAGATCATCTGGGACCGCCTGATGGTCGAGGACCCGTCCCGGGTGATCCCGGACCTGGAAGCCCTGAGGGCAAAGGCGCCGGCGAAGGATTCGATCGTCCCCGCTCTCCTCGCCCTGGCGCGGGTGCTCGCCGGGCAAAAGGAGATCGAAGATCTCGAGCGGCAGATCCTCGCTGCGGATACGCAGCGGGGGCACTTCCACCATGCCCTGCATTTCCTGGCCGAGGCCCGCGCGCAACGGCGAGACACGGCGGACGCCGTCGCACTCCTCGCTCGGGCAGCCGAAACCGGCCTTCCCTGCCCTGTCTGTTTCGACAGGGACGCGATGCTCTCCCCGATCCGCAGTTCCCCCGAGTACGCTGCCCTCAGGGAAGAGCTCGCGCAGAAGGACAGAGCCTACCGCGCCGCACTCAAAGGCATTCTGTGAATCACAGGGCCGAGGCGAGGTCGGGGGCCGAGATGGGGAGCTTGCCGACGTTTCCGACCACGGCCAGGGAAAGCATCCGACCGTCGAAGAGGCGCTCGGCCTCTTCGGCGACCTCCTTCGCCGTGACCGCCTCGACGCGGGCCATCATCTCCTCGGCGGGCGTGACGCGGCCGAGATAGAACTCCTGGCGCGCCTGCATGGACATGCGCGAAACGGTGGACTCCAGGGCCAGCAGCATGTTGCCTTTCAGGTTCTCCTTGGCCCAGAGAAGCTCGCGCGGGCGCACTCCCTCGCGTTTTAACCTCTTCAATTCCCGCAGCGTGACCTCCAGGAGCCGCGCCAGGTTCTTCGGGGCGCAGGCCGCGTAGATCGTCTCGTATCCGCCCAGACGGAAGGAGTTGAGCGAGGAGGCGATCGAGTAGGCGAGGCCGCGCTTCTCCCGAACTTCCTGGAACAGCCGCGAAGACATCCCGCCGCCCAGAACGATGTCGAGCAGGTTGGCGGCGAATCGCCGGTCGGAGGACTGCGAGGGCCCTTCGACCCCCAGGCAGAGATGGGCCTGGCCCAGGCCCCGGCGCGACTTGAGAAGAAGGTCCTGGTGGCCGCGAGGGCGCGCCACCCGCCTCCCCGAGGCGGCGTCCGGGACGGAGCGGGGAGTCCGTGTGCGGAAAAGCCGCTCGATTTCCGACAGGGTTTCGCGGACCCGCACGTGGCCCGCGACCGAGATGATCAGGTTGTCGGGACGGTACTGGGACCGGTAGTAACGATACAGATCGGCCAGACCGATGCTCTGAACGGTTTCGGCGCTGCCCAGGATCGGCGCTCCCAGGGGGTGGCTTCTCCAGAAGGAGCGCACGAACATCTCGTGGACGAGGTCGTCGGGATTGTCGTTGGCCTCGCCGAGCTCTTCCAGGATGACGCCCCGCTCGACCTCGATGTCCACGGAATCGAACGCCGGCGAAAGGACGAGATCTCCCATGAGGTCGAGGGCCTCGGAAAAGCGCGAGTCGAGGGTGTGGACGTAGAAGCCGGTGTACTCCTTGGTCGTAAACGCGTCCACGTCGCCGCCGAGCCGGTCGATCGCGCGGGCGATCTGCACGGTCGAGCGGCGGCGAGTTCGCTTGAAGAGGACATGCTCGAGGAAGTGGGAGATCCCCTGCTTGGCCGGCGGCTCGCCGCCCGAGCCCGCCGCCACGAAGAAACCGAGAGCGAAAGAGCGCACGTCCTGCATCCGATCGATCAGGACAATGGTGCCGTTGTCGAGGACGAGTTTCTGGATCATGGCGGGCTCCCGGCAGGGGACCCCATTCTATCCCGGCCGGTCGGGCGGCGTCCCGGCCCGGCGGCACACCGATAAGCTATTTGATTCCAGTTACTTAATGAACGGGGGTCGGGTGGGCAAGGGGCCAATACCCGGGCCTCCCCCTGAGGCCCCAATACCCGGGCCGGCTTCCCGATCGGCGTCTCCCATGAGGAAGCGCCACTGGTCGTAGTACTTCTGCCCTCGCCACTCCGTCAGAGCCTCTTCGTGGACGTCGGAACGCACACCCACGATCGGACCGACCGCCTTCGTCCCACCCGCCGAACCGAACACGCCGGGAGTCGGAGTGGGCAGCGGCTTGCCCAGCCCTCCCTGCACCGTTCCCGACGCTCCGCCGGCCGGGAGCATGTCCGGAGAATTCTGATAGATGACGTGCCAGTCCGGGCATCTGCAGATCGGCTCCTTCCAGAGCTTGCGGATGGTCCGGGGCCGATTCTCGTACAGCTCCTTCAACTCGTTGGGGAATCTCCCGTAGCGCTTCTGGAAGAGAGCAATGGCCCGGGCATACTGCTTGCCCCGGAACAGCAACTCCTGCTCCCGCTCCCTCTTCATGATCATCGATACGGAAGGCGCCACTCCCATGATGAGAATCGCCAGGATCGCCATCCCGATGACGATCGCCACGAGCGTGTAGCCCTCGGAGCCGTGGGGCGTGAGGCGTGAGGCGTGAGGCGTGGCCGCGAAGGTTCCGCTTGGCCGCTCCGCCTTACGCCTAACGCCTAACGCCTTACGATCCATTACCAGTCCTTGTAGAGGGTGCCGTCGAGGGCCTTCCCCGGGGAACCGCTGTGAATGTCGACGATCCCGGGGGTCGCGGGCTGATCCGTGGACGCGCCCGTATCCGGATCGGTGGACGGTTCTTCCAACGCCAGCACCCACGTGTCGGCGGATTTGGTCATCGGATCGATCGGAATCTTCCGAATGTAGCCTGCGGTGACGAGGGTCTGGAGGTCGGGCGGATAGGAGCCCTTGTCCCCGTGGTACTGATCGATCACGGAGCGGAAGGTGAAGAGGTCCTCCCGCAGCGTGGCCTCCCGGGCCCGCTGCGGCGAGTCCCGCAGGGCCGGCACGGCGATCGCCGCCAGGATCCCGATGATGGTCATCACGACGAGCAGCTCGAGGAGGGTGAACCCCGATTCGCCAGGCGTGAGGCGTAAGGCGGGAGGCGAAGCACCGACGATACGCCGGGTCTTTCTCCCGGTCCACGCCTTACGCCTGACGCCTAACGCCTCACGCATGTCTCACCAGTCCTTGTAGTAGGTCCCGTCGATGCTCCGGGCGTCGGAGAGGGAGTAAATGTCGTAGACGTTCTGCCCTCCCCACGCCATCGAGTCGGGCTCGTCCTGGAACGATCGCAACCCCCATTCCGGCTTCTTCGTCATCGGATCGACCGGGATCTTCCGCAGGAACTTCTGTTTCTTGTCGAGCTGGCCGACCAGAGTGACCCCCTCCACGAGGTCCTTCAATTCCGGGGGATAACCCTCGGTGCCGAGCTGTTTCGGGATTAAGCCCAGGTCCGAATACTGCTTGTACTTGTCGATGGCATCGCGCATCAGACGCAGCTGGTAACGCAGCTCGATCTCGTCCTGCCGGCGGGCCGAGTATCTCGCCATCGGCACGATCATCGCCGTCAGGATCGCGATCATCGCGGCCACGATGGCCAGCTCCACCACCGTGAAGCCGCTTTCGTGAGCCGTGAGCCGTGAGCCGTGAGCCGTGAAACTCCGGGACCGGCTGGTCGTCTTCGGCTGACGGCTGACGGCTGACGGCTGACGAGTGTTCAACGGACCTCCACGAAAGCCTGCGAGAGGCTGGCCCCGGCCGGGGCCTTCTCGAACGAGAGCGTGCAATTGCCCGGCGCTATTCCCTGGAGCACGATTTCCGCGATGGCTCGAGTGCCCGAAAGAGTGAGGGGGCCCGAGACGTCCACGAGCACGTGCCCCGATGCGATCCGCGCGTCGGCGGCGCCCCCGTCCGGAAGGATCGGACGCACGGCAACCGCCGCGGCGACCGAGGGATCGAGTTGGATCGAGAGCGAAAGGTCGTCCAGTGTCTGGTCCCCGCTCGCCCGGACAAGAATCGACTTCTGCTGTCCCGGCGCCAGGGCAACGCTGACTGGATCGAAATCGAAGATGACGCTGGCGGGATTCTCGAGGATCCCGGAGGCGCTCGCGCCGAAGGGCTTGCCCGGCGTCGGCTGCGGCTTCGGCCGGAAGGGGTCGGAAGGTAAGCCGCCCGGCACCAGGTTTATCGGCGCCGGCGCCGTGGAAGGGACGGGGGTGGGGCGAGGCGCCCTGGGCGCGCCGCCGCGGCCGAAATCGAAAGGCCCGGCCCTGCCGGGCGACTGGATCAGGGGCGAGCCCTGGAACGAGATGTTCGCGTCCGTCCCCACATAGACGGGCGTCAGGTCCTCCTCGGTCACGTCCGGAATCCGGATGATATGCGGAGTCAGCGTCAGGACGAGGTCCGAGGTCTTGTTGGTCGTATTCCTCTTCGAGAAGAGGCGGCCCAGAATGGGGATGTCGCCGAGGAACGGGAGCGTGTCGGTGTTCGCGCTCTTGTCGTTGCGGAGGAGTCCCGCGAGGAAGTTGGTTTCCCCGTCTTTCAGCCGGATGTTGGAGGAGATCGTCCGGGTCCCGATGATCGGCTGGTTCTGCCCCTCCTGGACGGTGACGAAGCCGTTCAGGTTGGAGACCTCGACGGTCAGCTTCATCGTGATCTCCCGGTTGTGGTGGACCCGGGGCTCGACGTCGATCTTGATGCCGACGTCCTGGTACTGGAAGGAGGTCACGGGCACGATGTTGCCGCCAATCGTCGTTCCGGTGTTGAAGGTCGTGGTGGGAATCGGGATCTTGTCGCCGATGATGAGCTGGGCCTTCTGCCCTTCCGAGATGCGCAGCTGCGGCCTGGCGAGCAGTTCGGCGTTGGTGTTGTTCTTGATGAAGGAGTAAGTCAGGGAAGGGATCGTGAAGCCGAAGGAGCGTATGGAGAGCTGCTTCAACTGGTCCCAGGTGAAGTTGCCCGCCCCCACGTCGGTGCCGAAGTTGTTCTGCCCGCCGGGCCCGGCGAGCGTGGCCTTCGCGGAATAGGAAGACAGGAGAAGTCCCAGGTCCTGCGCCTTGCTGACGTCGATCTGCAGCAGCTCGACGTCCACGACGACCTCCGAGAGCTGCTTGTCGTTCTGTTCGATGATCTTCTCGGCGATGGCGACCTTGTCGGCCGTGTCCCGCAGCGTGATCGAGTTCTCCGCCTTGTTGATCGAGATGCGCGTGGTCTGCAGGAGCGAGCGCAGGGCATTGGAGACCTCGGTCACGTCGCCGTTGGAGAGAAAGAAGGTCCGGATGACCAGGTCCTCATAGGTCTTGCGATTCTGAGGGTTGTCGGCGGCGATGAGCATCGTGTGCTCGTCGATCACCTTGTAGAAGTGGTTCTCCTGCCTCAGCAGGGTCTCGAGGGCCTTCTGGAAATCGATGTTGGTCAGCACGATCGAGACGTTGTCGTCCTTGAGCTGCGGGTCGAAGATGACATTGATGCCGGCGGCGGAAGCCAGCGACTGGTAGATCTGTTTGATCGGCTTGGGCTGCGGGAAATTCAGGTTGATCGGTCTGTCGCTCGTCGGCTCCAGCAGAGGCGCGTGCGCCCGCAAGCCCCGGGTCTTGCGCTTGGCGGCCTCTATGCGTGTTTCTCCCGAGCGCTCCGCCACGGCCTTGGCGACCTCTTCTCTGGCCTTGCGCAGCTCCGTCTCGGCGTACTTGTTGGTCTGATCGAGGAGAACCGCCTGCTCGAGCTCCACGGCGGCCAGCTCCGGCTGCCCGGCGGAACGGTAGAGCTTTCCCTTCTCGAAATGGAACTGAGAAGCCTTGATCTTCGCGCGCGCGAGCGAGATCTTGTAACGCGTGTCCTTCGGATCCAGATCCAGGGCGCGCGCGTACTTGAGCACCGCCAGGTCCCAGTGCCCGAGGGCTTCTTCTTCCCTCGCGTCGTGAAAGGCCCGCGACCCCGAGCACGCGGTGGCGAGAAGAAGCGCGACGAATGCAAGCGGTTTCAATGACTTCATCGGTCGTCATCCCTTCGATCGGAGATTCCAGATTCCAAATTCCAGATTCCAGGATCCGAGTCTCTTCTCATGACGTGATCCCGAGTCTCGTCCTCACGGACGGTGGATATCCGACGAAACCGATGTCCACCGACTCGTAGCCGACGTTTCGCAGAATGAAGTGCTCGAAGACCACGTCTCCGGAGCGGGCGTTGACGAGCTGATCGCCCATCACCAGCACGGCAATGGGCTGCTCCTTCGGGCCGAAGGTGCCGATGAACTTGAAGGAGACCTGGGGCGGCACGGGCGTCGGCGTGGGCGGCGGCGGCGGAAGCGGGCCGATGAAGGCCGCGCTTCCCGGGGCCGGAGGAGGCGGCGGCCCCGGCGTCGGAGTTGGAAGAGGACGCTTTGTCGGCTCGCGGACATCGAAGATGTTGCGCTCGTCCTCTCCCCTTCGGGCCCGGGGCGCTTCGAGCATCTCCCTGTTGATGAATGGAACGTCCTCCGGGGCGATCTTCTTCTCCGCGCGCGCGCGCGCCCCCCCCGGGCCGGGAGGGCGATCCTCCTCGACGACGCCGGAAGGCCCCGCGGCGCGGCGAGCGGATGAGCCCGGAGCGGGCGCGGCGGCCGGGCCTTTGCCTCCCCACTTGACCACCGCGAGGATCAGGACGATCCCCAGTGCGGTGAGCAGATAGATCTGGCGGCGAGTGGCGGCCGACGGCGCCTTCATGGAACGGCGCCCCTTCCGGAAAGACTCGCCTGCGCCGTCTCGGTCTCCTTGCCCGAGAAGTAGGTCACCAGCGTCAGGTGGCCCTGCACGGAGCCGGGCGTGTCCTGGTCCCGGTTCAAGGCGATCTCACGGACGGCGATCCATTTGCGATCCGTCTGGATGACATCCAGGAGTTGTTTGAATTTGGCGTAGTCCCCTCGGAAACCGAATGTCACGATCATCTGCGACACCGGAGGGTTCGTCACCTTGCCGACCGCGTAGCCGATCTCGCCGGGCGAGACCCCGACACGCTTCAGGATCGCGTGAAGCTCGTCCACGATCCCCGCCAGAGTCTCTTCGCGCCGCCCCACGCTGTGGCTGTAGAACCGGTCGATCGCGGAGCGCACCTCCGCGAGACGAGCCTGATCGGCGGCGAGCTTCTTGGCGTCCTGCTCCTTGGCCTGGACCTCGCGCTCGAGGGCCGCTCGGCGCCCTTCCAGCGAGGCCTTCCGGTCGCGGGCGGTTCCCCGGTACCAGAGGAAGAAGGCGAGGTTGCCGGCCAGCAGGATGCCGGCCGCCGCCAGGATTGGCGCCCGCCGGGCCCAGATCCGGCGCGAGTCCTTCACGGCTTGCCCCCCGGATGGTAACGCACCGTCATGAGGAAGGAGCGCCCTTCCGGGACGCCTCTTTCCTGGCTCGACTCGGAATGCAGAACCGTGGAGTCGAAAGCAGGATCGCGCCCGAACGCGGCGATCGCGCGCACGACGCTGTCGGCGTCCCTTCCCAGCATCGCGATGTTCAGGATCGTGTCTCCGGAGCCTTCGAATTGCGGCGTCAGGCGCGTGACGCGCACCTCCGGAGGCAACACGCGCTCGAGCCGGGCAAGCAGACCCGTCCAGGAGAAGCGCCTCTCTTCGACGATCCGGATCAGGCCGCGGCTCTCCGTCGCCAGCGACGACACGTTGAAACCGGTCAGGGCCGCGCGGGCCGCCTCCGCTTCCCGGGAGGCCTTGTCGCGGCGCCCCTGGAGAAACTCGATCTGCCTTCCGGTGCCCTCCATCTCCCGGTGGAAGTCGCGGTAAAGCCGCACGTTGGCGGCGAAGAGAAAACCCGCCGCGACGAGCGCCAGGCCGGCGACCAGGAAGACCGGCCGCTCGTCGCGAAACGGGCGCCGGGCGAATTCGAGCCTGCGGCTCCTCATGGAATCATCGCCCGAAGACCGCCGCAAACCCCGGCAGCAGCTCGGGACGCGAGGTCAGCCGCTCGTCGAAGGTCGGATCGGCGCCGAAGAGCCGGCCCGAGATCCGCTGCGGGGTGACCGGAAAGGAATCCAGCGGAAGACTTTCCGTGGGCGCCGCGTCATGCAGATACACGGCGGAAAGACCCGTTCCGTTCAGTTTGTCCGAATAGTAGGAGAGCGAGAGACGCATCTCCTGTTCGTGGCTCTCCTCCACTCCTTCCGAAGGCCTCTGCCGAAAGAAGATCGGGGCTTCTCCCCGCGCGACGAGGAAGACGAAGGAGCCGGGGCTGCGATGGACCAGCGCGTAATCGCCCGAGGCCTTGCCGGAGAGAAGCGGGGCGAGCCCTTCGAACAGCGTGAGGCTCGCGGGAGCGAGCGAGCCGACGCGCACGCCCTTCTCCTCGAAAGCGGCCTCGACGGACTTCAGCGTGTCGGCGGGCGCGGCCGCCACGAGGAGCCGCTTCTGCTGGCCCGCCGGCGTCATCTCCGTGAAGACGACATCGAGCTCGGCGGTGACCCCCGGCAGGAGCTTCTTCAGTCTCCAGGCGACCATCTCGCGGGCCGCTTCGGGAGCGGAGGGGAGCAAGTCGAAGTCCACCGGGAGGATGCGCGCCCAGGCGTCGGGAAAAACGACCGAGGCGCGGGAGAGCCGACCCTGGGAAAAACGCCGCGCCGCTTCGACCGCCGGAGCGATGGCCCCGGCGGAGAAGAGCGGCGTTCCGGAAGTCCCCGCCCCGAGCGTGTTCGGGGGATAGGGGAAGTGCTGGGAGAAGGCGATGCCGGGAGGATCGGCCCGCCGGACGTGCCCGTAGGTCAGTCCCTCCGCCATCAGGCAGAAGACGTGCGGCGGCACGACCGGCTTGACGAAAGGAAGTTTCATGCCCGTCGTTTCCCGTTTCCCGTTTCCCGTTTCCCGGCCCGGCTATTCGACAAAGGTCACCTTGTTGATCTCCTTCAGCGTGGTCCAGCCCTCGAAGACCTTGGCCAGCGCCGCGTCGCGCAGGAAGGCCATCCCCTCTTCCTTGGCGGCCTTCTTGATCTCGGCGGCCGGGCGCCGCTCCAGGATCAGGCCGCGAATCCGGTCGGAGAGATCCAGCAGCTCGGCGATCGCCATCCGGCCGTGAAAACCTGTCCCGTTGCACTCGAGGCAGCCCTTGCCTTCGTAGAAGACGCGGTCGCGGACGGCCGCCAGGTCGAGCCCCGCTTCGACGAGGCCCTCCGCCGGAATCTTGATCTCCTCCCGGCAGTGCGCGCAGATGCGCCGCACCAGGCGCTGGGCGAGGATGCAGTTCAAGGCCGAGACGAAGTTGTAGAGCTCGACTTTCATGTTCAGGAACCGGCCGAGAACGTCCACGACGTTGTTGGCGTGGACGGTCGTGAAGACCAGGTGCCCGGTCAGCGCCGACTGGACGGCGATCTGGGCGGTCTCCTCGTCGCGGATCTCTCCGACCATGATCTTGTCCGGATCGTGACGCAGGATCGAGCGCAGGCCCCTCGCGAACGTCAGGCCCTTCTTCTCGTTGACCGGGATCTGGGTGATGCCGCGCAGCTGGTACTCGACAGGGTCTTCGATCGTGACGATCTTGTCCTCGACCGACTGGATCTCGGAGAGGCAGGCATAAAGGGTCGTGGTCTTGCCCGAGCCCGTCGGCCCGGTCACGAGCACCATGCCGTACGGCTCGCGGATGAACTTGCGCAGCTTCTTCTTGGTCTCGATGTCGAAGCCGAGGATGTCGAGATTGAGGCTCTTGAACTCGGCGTTGGCCGATTCCTTGTCCAGGATGCGGATGACCGCGTCCTCGCCGTGGACGGTCGGCATGATCGAGACGCGGAAGTCGATGGTGCGCCCGCGCACGCGCAGCTTGAAGCGGCCGTCCTGCGGGATGCGCTTCTCGGCGATGTCGAGCTCCGACATGACTTTGATCCGGGAAATGATGGTCCCGTGGTGTCTCTTGTCGATCGGGTCCATGGCCTGATAGAGCACTCCGTCGATCCGGTACTTGATCAGGACCACGTTCTCCTGCGTCTCGATGTGAATGTCGGAGGCTCGCCGCTGGATCGCGTTGAACACGATCGAGTCCACGAGCTTGATGATCGGAGACGCGTCCTGCGTGATCCGGTCGATCGTGAGGGTCTCCTCCCCTTCCTCGTCCTCCGACACGAGCTGGAGGCGGAACTCCTCGGTCGCTTCGTCCAGGACCCTCTGCGAGGACTCGCTCTTCTGCAGGATGTCCGTGATCGCGGCGCGGCTGCCGACCTTGAGCCGGAGCGGCAGGCCCGTCAGCAGCTCGAGCTCGTCCAGCTTGACGACCTCGGTCGGGTCCGCGCAGATGATCGTCAGGAACTTCTCCGTCCGGCTCTCGGGAATGAAGCCGTAGCGGAGCATCCACTCGACCGGCATGGACCGGAAGAGCTCCGGGTCCACGCGGTGGGCGGCCACGTCCACGTAGGGCAGGGCCAGCCGGTCCGCCAGCGCGATCGCCTGCGCCTCCGACTCGGACGCCAGGGCGCTTCCGTTCACCTTTTGCTGCGCCATGGTTCAGACGCTCCTTCCCGGAAAGTCCCGAATCTTCATCCTTTGATCTGCGACATGAGCCGGAAGATCGGCAGGTACACGGAGAGGAGGATCGTCATGATCACTCCTCCCATGATCACCAGGATCGCCGGCTCGACGAAGGAGATGACCCGCCCCAGCAGCAGGTCGATCTCGTCGTCGTAGAAATCGGAAACGGACGAAAGCATTTCCTCCAGCGCTCCGGAGGCCTCGCCCACCTTGACCATCTCGATCGTCAGGTTGGTGAAGATGCCGGTCGTCTCGAGCGCTTTCCACAGCTCTCCCCCCTCCCGCACGCGCGGGATGACCTCGGCGATCTGGCGCGAAACGAAACGGTTGCCGACCGCGGCGGCCGCGTTCTCCAGCGCGGGCACGAGCGGAGTGCCTCCGCCCAGGAGCGTCGCCAGGCTCCTCGTGAACTGCGTGATCGCGAAACGCCGGAAGATGCCCCCGACCACCGGGATCTTGAGGATGGCCGAATCTCCCAATTCGGCGCCGCGCGGCGACTTGAGGAAACGCGACCCGAAGAAGAAGAGGACCGCGGCGCCCGCCAGAAAGAACAGGATGTTGGCACGCAGGAACTTCGCGATCTCCATGACGACGACGGTCAGAAGCGGGAGCTGCGCCTGGAAATCCGAGAAGAACTCCTGGAACCGCGGGATGACGACGGTCATCAGGATCGAGATCAGGACGATCGAGACCACGATCAGGATCGCCGGATAGACGAGGGTCGAGATCACCTTGCGCGCGAGCGACATCACCGTCTTCTGGTACTTCAGGTAGCGCCGCAGGACGCCCTCGATCTCGCCGCTCTTCTCTCCGGCCTTGAGCGAGGTCCAGTAGAGGCGGGGGAAGAGATCCGCCTGCTCCGCGAAGGCGTCGGAGATCGCGGCGCCCGCGTTGACGCGGTCCCGCACGTCCAGGAGAACCCTCCGGAGAGTCGGGCTCTCCTGCCTCTCCATCAGGAGCTCCAGGGAATGAACGACCGGCAGGCCCGCCTTCAGGAGGGCGAGCAGCTCCTGGTTGAAGATGATGAAGTCTCTCATCTTCACGCGCCCGCGGCGCCGCCGGCGCTCGCCGAAGGAGAGGCCTTTGCGGCGGACCTCGAAGACGTGCCCTCCCCGCCGCTCCATCTCGAGACGGGCGGCCGCGGCGTCGGGCGCCTGCACCGCCTCCTCCGCCACGGAGCCGTCGGGCCATCCGATCTTGACCTGGAACTCGCGGCTCATCGCTTCCCCACTGCCTTGCCGCCGGGCACCCCCGGCCGCGCCGTTTCCTGCGCCAGCAGGATCAGGATCAGGGCGTTCTTCGAGCCTTCCTCCTTGGAGGCCCCGACGACGAGAGTCTGGTTGAGCGTCATGGTGATGGACGCCCGGTAGAGCGGAACGGTGAAGGGCCGGCCCTCCGGGTCCTTCTTCACTCGCGAGAGCGCGAAGGGGGAGAGCAGGAGCTCCTCGCCCGAGCCGGCGGCGCCGATGGAGAAGCTCAGGACGTACTCGTCCCCCAGACGGTAGGAGAGCGGCCGCCCCTCCACCCCCTGGATGACGGCGGAATCGAGCAGCGCGTAGTCGTTGAACTGGAACATGGATTTCAACTTCGCTCCCAGGCCTCCGATCTCCTGGGAGATCGTGCCGGCCGGCGCGTCCGTGCGCGCCCGCACCAGCTTGATGGCGAAGCTGAAGCCGCGCGGGGGAGCGTCGAACTCGGCGATCACCTTCGCGACCGTCTTCAGGTTCTCCTCCCGGTCCGTGATGGTCATGGCGTTCAGTCTCGGCGTCAGGGTCACCGAGGCGAACTCGGACAGGTGCGGCCGGATGAGCAGGGCCGCCTCTTCCACGCGCCTGTACTTCAGCACGAAGACGCGCACGGAGGCGTCGGCCGACGGGGCGCTCCCGGCGGGAGGCGGCGCCGCCGGGACCGCCTGAGCGGTCAGCGAAATGGCCACGAGAGCCGCGAAGAAGACTCCTTTTCTCACTCGAATGAAAACCCCGAAACCAACGATTGACGATTGAAAGATTGACGATTGTCGGATTGAGCCCGTCGCTCAATCTTTCAATCTCTCAATCCTTCAATCCCTAAATATCTAAGGAGCTGTCCACGATCCAGACCACGCGGGGCTGTCCGGCTCCCGGGTTCAGGTCGTAGATGGTGGCGTCCGCCGGATACTTCACCGTCCCGCCCGTCTTTCCGAGAATCTCCGGCGCCGGCGCGGGAGGGGCCGCCGGGACGAAGCTCGCCTTCACGGCTTCGAACTCCGCCGGCGGGAGAGAAGGCGCGGGCGCGCGGTATGCCGGCGCTCCGGGCGCGAGCAGGGTCAACGCCAGCGCGGCCCCGGCCGAGAGCAGGGCGCCGGCGTGGCGCCGGCCCGATGCCGGTTCGAGCCGCCGCTCCGCCTGTTTCAGCGCGATGGCGGCGCGGACCCGCGCGAGGACGAGGTCGGGCTCGTCGGCGTGAAGCTCGGCCTTTCGCGGCGCCGCAAAGACCAACAGGGGATCGGCGAGGGACGCGGCTTCCCGGCAGGCCTCGCAGGCCGCCAGATGCTCGCGCACGCCGCAGCGTTCCTCCGCGGCGAGAGTCTCGGCCGCGTAAGTCGCGAAACGCCCCCGAGTCTCCCGGCAGTCGAGCGTCACGGCTTCTCCTCCCCCGGCCTGGGCGCGGGGCGATGGAGGCCCGGAGCGATCCTCTCGATCTCGCGGCGCAGGACCTTCCGCGCGTTGAAGAGGTGGTTGCGCACCGTGGACTCGCCGCAGTTCAGGATCGCCGCGATCTCGCTCGTGTCCAGGTCCTCCATCTCCCGCAGGACGAAGGCCGCCTTCTGCTTTCCGGTCAGCCTTCCGGAGACTCGCTGGAAGAGACGCGAGGCCAGGTCGTCCTCGGCGGCCCTCGACGTCTCACTGCCTGTCTCGCTCTCGCGCAGGCGCACGAGGTGCAGAGTCGCGGTGTGGGCCCTCTCCCGGCTGCGCGCGGATCTCAAGAAGTCGATCGAGAGGTTGGTGGCGATCCGGTAGAGCCAGGTGTTGAAGGAGTAGGTCTCGTCGTACCGGGAGAGCTGTTCCCAGACGCGGAGAAAGGCCATCTGCGCCACGTCGCGGGCATCCTCGGCGTTGCCCACGATGCGGCGGGCAACGGAGATGACGGCCGGCGTCTTGCGCAGGACGAGGGCCTCGAACGCCATCATGTCGCCCCCGCGGGCGGCGAGGGCGAGATCCCTGTCGGGAAGCTCCCGGGTCTGCTGGCGGCGCCGGTCCTCGCTGTAAACGAGCTCCATTCGTTGCTTATACGGACGCGGCCCGGCGTCCGTTGGAGGCTTTTTTCGAAACATAAGCCATTGAATGGTAGATGTTTGTCCTGCGCGTGGCAAGTTGTCGGCGATAATTGCGCCGGCATGTTCCTGTATCGCCTGCTGAGCATCCTCGCTCTCCTCGTTTATTCCCCTTATGCGCTGCTCCGGTCGGTGGCGGGGCGGCGCCGCCTGGGGGATCTCCGCGGCAGGCTGGGGCTCACGCCCTGCCCCGATCTGGACGGGGGCATCTGGGTCCATGCCGTGTCTGTGGGAGAGGTCAGCGTCGCCCGCAACCTCCTGGCGGCGCTCTCGCAAAGAGCTCCCGGCGTCCGCCTGGGGCTCTCGGTGACGACGGCGGCGGGCCTGGAGGCCGCGCGCCCCCTTGCCGCCCGGGGAATAGCGATCTTCTCCTTTCCGCTCGACCTCGCGAGTCCGGTCGAGAAGGCGCTCGCGGCCGCGCGTCCGGGTCTGATCCTCCTGACCGAGACGGAGCTGTGGCCCCTGCTGCTCGAGCGGGCCCGGGCTCGAGCAGTGCCCGTGGCCCTGGTCAACGGCCGAATCTCCGACCGCTCTTTCCGGCGTTACCTTCTTCTCCGAGGGTGGTTTCGCCGCGTCCTCGACAACGTCTCCCTCTTCGCGATGCAGACGGAGGAGGACGCCCGCAGGATCGGGCGCCTGGGCGCCCGGCCGGAGCGAATCCTCGTGACCGGCAACATCAAGTACGACATGGCGCCGGCACCGCCCTTCGCGGACGCCGCGCGTCTCTCCGCGGCCGCCGCGGGACGGCCCGTTCTCGTCGCCGCCTCGACGGGAGAGGGCGAAGAGCAGATCGTCCTGGAGGCCTGGAGACGCCTCGATCCCCGCCCTCTCCTCGTCCTGGCCCCCCGCCGTCCCGAGCGTTTCGACGAGGTCGCCCGCCTGATCGAATCCAGCCAGCGGAGGTTGCTGCGCCGCTCCGACACCGGGAACTCGGAGCTCACGATTCAGAGCTCCCCCGACGTCTACCTGCTCGATTCGATCGGAGAGCTGGCTTCGGTTTATCGAGAGGCGTTCCTCGCGTTCCTCGGCGGAAGTCTCGTCGCAACGGGCGGCCACAATCCGATCGAGGCATGGGCTCAGGGGGTCGCGGTCCTCGTGGGGCCTCATACCGGGAACTTCCGGGAGATCACGGAAGCCGGGCAACGCCTCGGCATCCTCGAGAGGGTCGAGGACGGAGCGGGGCTGTCCCACGCTTTCGACGCCGCGCTCGGAGACCCGGCGGTAACCGCCGCGCGCGGAGATCGCGCACGCCGCTTCGTGGCCGAGAGCCGCGGCGCCGCGGCGTTGACGGCCGAGGCCGTGGCCGGACTCCTCTCGCCGGCCCACAAACCCGCCGGCGTTCGGGAGCGGGCGGCCGCGCCGTGATATCCCGCCTCTACGCGCGTCTTCTGGAGGCCCGGGCGCGCCGGTACGCGTCGGGCCGCGCCGGGTCCGCCCGCCTCGCTCACCCTGTCGTCTCGGTCGGCAACCTGACACTGGGCGGGACGGGAAAGACGCCAATGGTGGCGCACCTGGCGCGCCGGATGCGGTTCGAGGGGAGGCTTCCGGCCATTCTCTCGCGGGGCTATGGCCGCCGGTCCGGAGGCGTCGTTGTCGTGTCGGCGGGAGAGGGCCCGCTGGTTTCCGCGGAGGAGGGGGGAGACGAGCCGGTCGCCCTGGCTCTGCGCCTTCCGGGAGTCATCATCGTCGTGGCGAGCCGCCGGGTCGAGGCCGCGCGCGCCGCGGACAGGCTCGGGGCGGATCTCTTCCTCCTGGATGACGGTTATCAACATCTCGCGGTCCGGCGCGACGCGGACCTGCTCCTCCTGGACGGCAGGGACCCGTTCGGAGGCGGGCGCTTTCCGCCGCGCGGGAGCCTGCGCGAGCCGCTCTCAGCGCTGGCCCGGGCGGACGCGTTCATTTTCACGCGGGTCGAGAGAGACGCGCCGCCGCCGGAGGCGCTCGCGACGCTCGCGGATTGGAACCCGGGAGCCCCCGTCTTCACGGCCAGGCTGAAGCCGGCCGGGCTTTACGACGAAAAGGGAGGGCCGATCGAAGGCCCATCATTGGCCGGACGCCGGTTCGTGGCCGTCTGCGGCGTGGCCCGGCCCGCCAGCTTCGCCTCGACCCTCGCGTCCCTCGACCTTTTTCCCGAAGAGACGCTGGTGTTCCGCGATCATCACCGCTATTCGGCGCGGGACATCGCGCGGATTCACCGCCGGGCGGAGGCGAGCGGCGGGTCCTGGATCCTCACGACCGAAAAGGACGCGGTCAAGCTCGCGGGGCGTTTGAGGTTGCCGCTCGCGGCCGTTCGCCTCTCCGTGGAGATCGCCGAGCCCGGCTTCTTTCCGTTTCTCGCCTCGCTCATCGCGGGCACGCCGAGGGCCGCGGCGAGAGCCGGAAGGTGAGCGCACAGAGACGGGACTCGGGAGGGAGGGTCCGCGGGACTCGGGACTCGGGGGATGCCGCGCGGGGCCGCCGCGGACGGTCTCCTCTTCGCCACAAGCTGGAACGGGCTCTCCTGCGCGGCGCGGTCGGGATGTTGAAGCTCCTGCCCCGGGGCGCCGCGACGGGACTCGGCCGCGCGGCGTCCCGCGTCTTCTTTCTGTTCTCGGGCTCGCGCCGCCGCATCCTGCGGGAGAATCTGGTCCGGGCCTTCCCGGAGAAGAGCGGCGCCGGGATCCGGCGGATCGCCCGCGCGTGCGCCGGGAACCTGGGAGCCGCCTTCATGGAATTCCTCGAGTCTTCGCGGCTGACGCGCGAGGAGGTCCTCTCGCGGGTCACGCTGGCCGGAGAAGAGCACTTCGCCGCGGCCCGGGCGCGCGGCAAGGGGGTCTTCCTTCTGTCGGCGCACTTCGGGAGCTGGGAGATCGGCGCCATCCGCGCCGGGCTCGTCGCGGGGCCCATCTCCTCGGTCGTGCGGCCGCTCGACAACCCTCTCCTGGAAGAGGAACTCGAATACCGGAGGACTCGCTTCGGCAACCGGGTCATCCGCAAGAAGGACGCGGCTCGCGAGATCCTGCGCGCCATACGCGCCGGAGAGACGGTGGCGATCCTCGTGGATCAGAACGTGCTCGCCGAGGAAGCCGTCTTCGTTCATTTCTTCGGGCGCCCGGCCGCGACGACTCCGTCCCTGGCTCTCTTCCAGATGAAGACCGACGCCGCGGTCGTGCCCGTCTTCACCTTTCCGCTCGGGGGAGGACGCTACCGCCTTCAATTCGAGAAGCCCATTCTGGCCGAGGAATTCGCGGCGGCCGGCGCCGGCCGCGAGGAGCGCGTGCTCCGCGCCACGCAGCGGTACATGGCCGTGACCGAGGCGGCCGTCCGCGAGGACCCGGCCGCCTGGCTCTGGATGCACAACCGCTGGCGCACGAGACCGAAGGAGTAGTCGAAGACTATGAAGAGGGTCGTCGTCGCGCCGAACTGGCTTGGGGACTGCGTCATGGCGCTGCCGGTCCTGCGGGCGATCCGGCGGTCGAATCCGCGGGATGGCCTGGCCGTCCTGGCGAGGCGTGGCGCGGCGGACCTCTTCCGGGCAGAAGGCAGCGCGGACACGGTCCTGGAACGGTCGGGGCTCCTCGGCGAGGCGCGACTGCTGCGCGCCCGAGGATTCACGGAGGCGTGGCTCCTGCCCAACTCCTTCCGCTCGGCGCTCGCGCCACGGCTGGCGGGAATCCCCGAAAGGATCGGATACGAGACCGATTTCCGAGGCTCCCTGCTGACTCATCGCCTGAAGCCGCCGGGCCGAACCGGGCACCAGCTCCGCGACTATGACGCTTTCCTTCGGTCGCGCGGCATCGAGCCCGACCTGGAACCGCCTCGTCTGCCCGTGACGGTTCGGGCGCTCGACCGCGCGGCCGCCTCGCTCGACGCCGCGGGAGTCGACCGGGAGATGCCCCTGGCGCTCCTGGCGCCGGGCGCGGCGTTCGGGTGGACCAAGCGCTGGCCGTCCGAGCGCTACGGGGAGCTCGGAGATCTGCTGGCGGCCCGCGGTCTCGGCTGCGCGATCGTCATCGGCCCCGGCGAGGAGCGTCTCGGCGCGGCCGCCGCCTCGCGCTCGCGCGCGCGACTTCCCGTCGTGGGCGCGGACCTGGGGCCCCTGCAGCTCGCGGCTCTGCTCTCCTGCGCGCGGGTCTTGATCGCCAACGACTCGGGCACCGCCCACCTGGCGGCTTCCGTCGGAACGCCGTCGGTGGTCATCTTCGGGCCGACCGACCCGGGACGCACGGCTCCCACCGGCGCTCCTGTCCGTGTTCTGGACCGCTACGTCTTCTGCTCCCCCTGCTTCCTGAAGGAATGCCCGTACGGGCACGAGTGCATGAGGGAGATCAGCGCGGAGATGGCATTGGAAGCGGTCGAGGATCTGCTCGGGCCGGCTCTGTCATCCTGAGGTCACCAACGCGCCCGAGCCGCTCTGGCGACGGCGCGGCCGAAGGCCCGAAGGATCTGCCCTCGGGCCTCTAGAGATCCTTCGCTGCGCTCAGGATGAAATAGCGCGCGGCATCGCGCGCTATTTCAGCTCGGTGTTCCAGTAGGCGAGGTCCAGGAAGTTTCGCCAGGCGGGGTGGACCTTGTTGGAGCCGAAGTGGCCGACCGGATGCCATCGCGGCTTCCTGGGCTGGGCGATCAGCTTCATCGAGGCCTCGTGGGGACTGCGGTTTCCCTTCTTGACGTTGCAGGAAAGGCAGGCGCACACGACGTTCTCCCAGTTGGAGCGCCCTCCCCGGGACAAGGGAATGACGTGGTCGAGCGACAGCTCGGAGGAAGAGAACTTGTGGCCGCAGTACTGGCAGCGGTTCCCGTCCCGGAGGTAGATGTTGTGTCGAGAGAACTTGACGTCCTGCCGCGGGAGCCGGTCGAAGTCCTTCAACGCGATCACCCGCGGGACCCGGATCGCCATGGAGGGCGTCAGCACCACCTCGTCCTGCGGCTGAACCGGGATGTCGCACCAGTTCTCGAACTCGTAGGTCGAGTAGTCCGGCAGCACCGCCCGGACGTGCCCCTTGTAGAAAAGGGAGAACGCCTTGCGAACCGAGGTCACCTGAACTGCCTGAAACACCCGGTTCAGGACGAGCACATGAGAATCCAGCATGCGACTTTCTCGAGGGCGGCAATTATAGTCCGGGTTCCATGAGCTTTGACATCTCCCGGCGGCGGCTTTTCTCGCTCATCGACTCTTTCGCCGGCCGGCGTCTCGTCGTGGCCGGGGACTACGTGCTCGACCGTTTCCTCTACGGCCATCCCAAACGGGTCAGCCGTGAGGCCCCCGTCCTGATTCTTCGCTTCTGGAAAGAGGAACATCTGCCCGGAGGCGCGGGCAACACCGCGGCCAACGTCCGTTCTCTCGGAGGCGTTCCTGTCCCCGTTGGCGCCATCGGAGACGATGAGGCGGGCCGCACGCTCAAGGGTGTCCTCGAGGAGCGCGGGATCGGCGCGGACGGGCTTCAGACGGCGGCGGGATACGGCACGCCCACGAAGACCCGCATCCTTGCCGGCGCTCCCCACGGGATCAAGCAGCAGGTCGTGCGTTACGACCGGGAATTCCGGCTGCCGCCGGACGAAGCCGTCGCCGGGAAGATCGCGACGTACCTGGCGGAGGCCGCGGGACAGGCCCGGGGGGCGGTTGTCTCCGACTATGGCTATGGCGCCGTTCCCACCGATGCCGTCGCGCGTCTCCGGGCCGGTCTGCCGCCGGGGACGCCGGTTCTCGTGGATTCCAGACACGGCTTGACGGGGTTTGCGGGCGCGGATGCGATCACGCCCAACGAAGAAGAGCTCGAGGAAGCCATCGGTCGGCCGCTCGGAGACTCGGCGCAAGAGTTGGAGAGCGCCGCGCTCTCGCTGGCCCGGCGGATCCGTTGTCCGACAGTCCTCGTCACGCGCGGCTCCCGGGGAATGGCTCTCTTCCAGGACGACTTCGCCCCGGTCTCGATCGCGGTCCACGGCACGGACCAGGTTGCCGACGTCACCGGGGCCGGGGATACCGTCCTCGCGACCTTCTCGCTGGCACTCACCTGCGGCGCGACGCCCCTGGAAGCGGCGCTGCTGGCCAACTTCGCGGGAGGCGTCGTCGTCATGAAGATGGGGACCGCCGTCGTGACTCCCGAAGAATTGAAGGACGCTATTGCGTCGGATCGGACCATCCTGTCGTGAGCCGTCAGCCGTCAGCCGTCAGCCGTGGCGCGTGGGCCACGGAGCCGAGGGACGGGTTCTCGGCTCACGGCTCACGGCTCACGGCTCACGAGCCATGACCGGGAGCAAGATTCTCTCGCGGCCGGAGCTGCTCGAGGCGGCGGCACGCGAGCGCGCCGCCGGGCGGCGGATCGTCTTCGCCAACGGCGCCTTCGATCTGCTCCACGTCGGTCACGTCCGGTATCTCGAGGCGGCCCGGCGCGAGGGGGACTGGCTGGCCGTGGGGGTCAACTCGGACCGTTCCGTCGCGAGCGCCAAGGGGAGGGGCCGGCCGATCCTGCCCGAGGCGGAACGCGCGGAGATCGTGTCGGCCCTGGCCTGCGTGGATGCCGTCGTCGTCTTCGACGAGGACAGCCCGGCGCAACTGCTGGCGCAGCTCCGGCCCGAGATTCACGCCAAAGGCACCGACTATTCCGAGGGATCGGTCCCCGAACGGGGCGTCGTCGCTTCCTACGGCGGAAAGACGGCTATCGTGGGAGATCCCAAGGACCACGCCACGACCGACCTCATCGCGCGCATTGCGCGCGCGTCAGGCGTCAGGCGTAAGGGGTAAGGCGAAGTTGAACGGTTCCACGCCTCACGCCTCACGCCTCACGCCTCACGGCCTATGAAGATCCTGATCGTTCGTCTCTCGGCGATGGGAGACATCATTCACGCGCTGCCTCTGGCGCTCAACGCTCATATGGGCGGGGCGAGCGTCGGATGGCTGGTGGACCGCCGCTACGGCGGGCTCCTCGCGGGCAACCCCTGCATCGAGCGCCCGTTCCTGGCAGATACGCGGCGCTGGCGCCGCGAACCGTTCTCCCTCTCGGTCTTGCGAGAGCTCGCGGGCCTGAGAAAGGCCCTCCGCGAGTTCGCGCCCGACGTGACTCTGGACCCTCAGGGCTTGTGGAAGTCGGCGCTGCTCGCGCGCCTTGCCGGAGCAAGAGTCGTCGGCTTCTCCGCGGAGTCCCGGCGCGAGCCGTCCTCGGCCGTGCTCGTCGGCAAGGGGATCGAGCTGACCCGGGACGCGGTCCACGTGGTGGATCAGAACCTGAGCCTGCTCGTCTCCCTGGGCATCCCGGTGACTCGAAGAGCCCCGGACGCGCGCTACCTGCTTGCGCGCGAGAGCCCCGTGGCGTGCGCCTTTCTGCGGACCCTGCCGAGCCCCTTCGCGCTCTACCATCCCGGCGCCGCACACGCGAAGAAGACCTGGGGAGAAGAGAACTACGCTCAGCTGGCGTCGCGACTCCACCAGGAGCTCGGCTTCTATCCGGCGATCTCCTGGGGGCCCGGCGACGAGAGACGGGTCGGGCGCCTCTCCGACCTGCTGCCGCACGCGGCCAGACTCCCGAGGCTGGACTTCGCGGGCCTCGCCGCCGTGATCTCCCGGTCGAGCCTCTTCGTCGCGGGAGACACGGGGCCGCTCCATCTGGCGGACGCGCTCGGGGTCCCTTGCCTCGCTCTCTTCGGCCGTGAGTCGCACCGCCGCAACGTCCCGGAGCGCAACCGGCCTTACCGGGGGACCGCGCTGGGTTACGATCAGACCTCTTCCGTCGAAGCGGTCGCGCGCAAGGCCGCCGAACTCCTGACGACCGCGGAATGACGAAAGATCACGACTCGAAAAATCAGGGCCTCCCGCATTGAAGCGTCTCCTTCTTCCTCTCCTGCTCCTGGCTCTCCCGCCCGGACAAGCCTCCCCTCCGGTCCCCGAAGGCTCGGATCCTCCGGTCTTCCTCGGCGAGACGCTCCGCTACGCGATGACGATCCTGGGCGTGGCGGGAGGCGATCTGACGCTGTCGGCGGCTCCGGCCGAGTTGAACGGACGCGGGACCTACCGGTTCGAGATGTCGGCCGTGTCCAACAACTTCCTTTCGAAGTTCTTTCTCGTCCGGGACACCATCGTCTCCTGGATCGATCCGAAGTCTTTCCGGTCGCTCCGGTTCGAGAAACACACCATCGAAGGCAAACGCGCGCGCGACGAGCTGACCGAGTTCGACTACGAGAAAGGGTACGCGCGGTCCGACGGGACGCCGGTGCCGCTCGAGGACGCCACTCTCGACACCCTCTCCTCGGTCTACTACCTGCGCACGTTGAACCTGGACAAGGAGAAACCGATCGAGCTCCGGGTGTTCTCCGGGCGGCCCCGCGCTCTCGCGGTCGAGATCCAGGGCCGGGAGACGGTCGTGGTGCCGGCCGGCACCTTTCAGACGATCCGCGTCGAGCCCAGGAGCGCGGCCGGAAGCCTCATGGGAAAGAATCTCGTGCTCTGGCTGACCGACGACGGGCGAAAGATCCCCGTCCAGCTCCGTTCCAAGCTGAAGGTCGGAACTCTCGTCGGCAAGCTCAAGTCCATCGAGAAGAGTTCGTTAGTCGGCCGCCTCCCGTAAGGTACAATCGGCTCCACTCCCATGGCGGTGAAACTCGGCGACCTCCTTCTCAAGGCGAAGCTGATCACGCAGGACCAGCTCGAGGCCGCGCTCAAGTCGCAGCGCGAGGAGGGGGGCAAGCTCGGCGAGGCGCTCGTTCGCATCGGAGCGGTGGGAGAGAACGACATCACCGAGACTCTGTCGCAGCAGTTCGGGGTTCCATCCATCGACCTGGCCAGCTTCGAGATCGATCCCGCGGTCGTCAAGATCGTCCCGGGCGACGTCGCGCGCAAGTACGGTGTGCTCCCCGTGAACAAGACCGGGGCCACGCTGACGATCGCCATGGGCGACCCGACCAACGTTTTCGCGATGGACGACATCAAGTTCATGACCGGATACAACGTCGAACCCGTCGTCGCCTCGGAGGTGGCTCTCCGCAAGGCGATCGACCGGCACTACGGGACCCCGAGGTCCGTCGTCCTGAAGGAGAGGAGCAAGTCCGCGTCCGGCTACGCTCCTCCGGAGGGGAGCATCGAAGAGGTCATGGCTTCCTCGGCGCTCACGGCCGACGACATGGCCGGCGTCGGCCTGGGCGAGATCAATATCGATGAGATCGCCGGCGTCGAAACGGGCGCCGACGTGGACGTCGTCCGGGGGGAAGAAGGCCAGGAGATCGACCTGATCGACCTCGCCCGGTCGAGCGAGTCCGCCCCGATCATCAAGCTCTCCAACCTCATTCTGGTGGAGGCGCTCAAGGCGGGCGCCTCTGACATCCACGTCGAGCCCTATGAAAAGGAGTTCCGCGTCCGGTTCCGGATCGACGGCATCCTGCACAACATCATGGCGCTGCCGATGCGCACCCGCGACCCCCTGATCTCGCGCCTGAAGATCATGGCCAAGCTCGACATCTCCGAGAAGCGGCTGCCTCAGGACGGCCGCATCAAGATCCGCCTGCGGGTGGAAGAGCGCTCGCGCGACCTGGACCTGAGGGTCTCGACCGTTCCCGCGCAGTTCGGAGAAAAGGTCGTCATGCGCCTGCTGGACAAGACCAAGCTCCAGCTCGACATGACGCAGCTCGGCTTCGAGGCGGAGCCGCTGCGCCGCTTCAAGGACGCGATCGACCGCCCCTACGGGATCGTGCTCGTCACGGGCCCGACCGGGTCCGGCAAGACCAACACGCTCTACTCCGCGATCGCGCAGCTGAACGACCCGTCGGTCAACATCCTGACGGCGGAGGACCCGATCGAATACAACCTGGCCGGGATCAACCAGGTCCAGATGAAGGAGCAGATCGGCCTGACCTTCGCCTCGGCTCTCCGCTCCTTCCTCCGGCAGGATCCCGACATCATCCTGGTCGGCGAGATCCGCGACTTCGAGACGGCCGAGATCGCGGTCAAGGCCGCGCTGACCGGCCACCTCGTGCTCTCGACGCTCCACACCAACGACGCTCCTTCGACGATCTCCCGGCTCATGAACATGGGCATCGAGCCCTTCCTGGTCGCCACTTCGATCAACGCCATCTGCTCCCAGCGTCTGGTGCGCCGGATCTGCTCGGGCTGCGCCGAAGAGGTCGAGACGCCGCCGCAGATGCTCATCCAGGTGGGCTTCGCCCCGGACGAGATCAAGAGTCTCGAGATCAAGCGCGGCCGGGGCTGCGAGCGGTGCGGTAACTCCGGCTACAAGGGGCGGATCGGCCTCTACGAGGTCCTTCAGTTCTCCGACGAGATCCGCGAGATGATTCTCTCGGGATCGACGTCGATCGAGTTGAAACGCAAGGCGATCGAGGAGGGAATGGTCAGCCTTCGCTCCTCGGGACTGCACAAGATCCGCGGCGGGGTAACGACCCTGGAAGAGGTCCTGAGGGAGACTGTCCTTTAGCGGGGTGGGCGTCGCGGAGCGGCCCCGGTCCCCGGGACCCCGTACCTAACGCCTTGCGGGGAAGCCGGTAAGACTTCCCTTTCCGCCCGGCACGGGCTAGACTAATACACTTCCACTGAAGGGACAAAGGGACAGATGCCCAGCGATACGACACTCCACCAGCTCTTAAAGCAAATGGTCGAAATGGGTGCGTCCGACCTGCACCTGACGACCGCCTCTCCGCCGGTGGTCCGGCTGGACGGGAGGCTCATCCCCCTCCCGTATCCTCCCATGACGGTGTCGGAGACCAAGCAACTCGCCTATTCGGTCCTGACCGACACCCAGAAGCACCGCTTCGAGGAGACCCTGGAGCTGGACTTCTCCTTCGGCATCAAGGGGCTCGCTCGCTTCCGCGCGAACAACTTCATGCAGCGGGGCGCGGTGGCCTGCGTCTACCGGCAGATCCCGTACCAGATCCTGACGTTCCGGGAGCTCGGCCTGCCTACGATCGTCGAGACCCTGTGCGAGAAGCCGCGTGGCTTGATTCTCGTGACGGGGCCGACCGGCTCCGGCAAGACCACGACGCAAGCCGTGATGCTCGACAAGATCAACTCCGAGAAACAGCTCCATATCGTCACGATCGAAGATCCGATCGAGTTCCTCCACGGGCACAAGAAGTGCCTGGTCAATCAGCGCGAGCTTCACGCCGACACGCACTCCTTCGGGAATGCCCTGCGGGCGGTTCTCCGCGAAGACCCCGACGTTGTGCTGATCGGCGAGATGCGCGACCTGGAGACCATCGAGTCGGCGCTTCGCATCGCGGAGACCGGACACCTGACCCTCGCGACTCTCCACACCAACTCCGCCATCTCCTCGATCAACCGAATCATCGACGTCTTCCCCGCCCATCAGCAGACGCAGATCCGCACGCAGCTCTCCTTCGTGTTGGAGGGGATCCTCTGCCAGTCGCTGCTGGAGCGCGCGAGCGGAAAGGGAAGGATCATGGCGATGGAAGTCCTCGTGCCCAACGCGGCCATACGCAACCTGATCCGCGAAGACAAGGTCCACCAGATCTACTCGACGATGCAGGCCGGCCAGGCCAAGTACGGGATGCAAACGTTCAACCAGTCGCTGGCCACGCTCTACCACCGCAAGCTGATCACACGGGAAATGGCCCTGTCGCGGTCCTCCAGCCCGGACGAGCTTCAGGAAATCATCGAAAGAGGGGCCGGAGTCAACGCCCCGGTGGCGCCGGCAATCGCCGGGCGCCGTTAGGATTCGAAAGCCGCAATGCCCAACTACGCCTGGAAGGGACGCAACCGCGCGGGCCTGATCAAGGAAGGGGTCCTCGTCGCCGACTCCAAGGAGGTCGCGCTCGCCTCGCTTCGCCGCCAGAACATCGTGGTCACCGGCATCCGGGAGCGCGGCAAGGAGATCTCCCTCACCAAGGTTGGCCGGAGGGTCCCGCCCAAGACGCTCGCGGTCTTCACGCGGCAGTTTTCGGTGATGATCGACGCGGGCCTGCCTCTCGTGCAGTGCCTCGAGATCCTGGCGAACCAGCAGGAGCACAAGAACTTTCAGAAGATCCTGCTGCAGGTCCGCCAGGACGTGGAGGCCGGCTCGACGCTGGCGGACGCGATGCGGCGGCATCCGAAGGCCTTCGACGTGCTCTACGTCAACATGGTCGCCGCCGGGGAAGCGGGCGGTATCCTGGACACGATCCTCCAGCGCCTGTCGGTCTACATCGAGAAGGCCGTCAAGCTCCGCTCCCAGGTTCGCTCGGCCATGATCTACCCGATCGCGGTCATCGCCATCGCGGCCATCGTCGTGGCCGTCATCCTCTTGAAGGTCATCCCGACGTTTGCCGCGCTGTTCATGAGCCTCGGAGCCGAGCTGCCGCTCCCCACCCGGGTCGTGATCTCCGCCTCCAACTTCCTGGCGCGCTACTTCTGGGCCTTCGGCATCGCCATTGCGGCGCTGGTCTACGGCGTCCGGCGCTACTACGCGACGCACAGCGGCCGGCGCGTCATCGATGGAGCCTTGCTCAAGGCGCCGGTCCTCGGGCCCATCCTTCGCAAGGTCGCCGTTGCCCGCTTCTGCCGCACGCTCGCGACGCTCACCTCGTCGGGCGTTCCCATCCTGGAGAGCCTCGACATCACGGCCCGCACCGCGGGCAACGCCATCGTGGAAGACGCGATCTACGAGACGCGGCGGAGCGTCGAGGGAGGCAAGACGATCGTCGAGCCGCTCCGGGCGACCAACGTCTTCCCCAACATGGTGACCCAGATGGTCGGCGTGGGCGAGCAGACGGGAGCGCTCGACGCGATGCTCAACAAGATCGCCGACTTCTACGAGGACGAGGTGGACGCCGCGGTCGCCGGGCTCGTCAAGCTGCTCGAGCCGGTGATGATCTTCATCCTCGGCATTGTGATCGGCGGCATCGTCATCGCCATGTACCTGCCCATGTTCACGCTGATCAACAAGATCGGCTGAGAACCAATTGTGAATGGCGAGTCGTGAATCGTGAATTAGCCGGAAGGCCTCTCCTTTCTCATTCGCAACTCACAATTCACAATTCACAATTGGCGGAGAACTGACTCACAACTCGACACTCGTGTACGACTCGCTCAAGCGCTCGCTCAACTGGCTGGTGACGATTCGCATCGTCGTCCTGGGCGTGATTCTCCTTTCCGCCCTCCTTCTCCACGCGAGCTCCGGCGTGGGCCTGCCGACGGCGTTCATCGACTTCCTCGTGGGCTTGAACGCCGTGGCGGCCGTCCTGGCGGTCTTCCACTGGACCATGGGCGGCCGGCTTCCCGCCCGCTTTTCGGCCTATCTTCAACTCCTGGCGGACACGGGCCTCGTCACCATCCTGGTTTACTGCTCGGGAGGGCCCTATTCGGTCTTCAACTTCCTCTATCTGGTCATCATCGGCACCGGGGCCTTCCTGCTCTTTCGCCCGGGGGCGGTCGTCCTGGCCTCGGCGGGAGCGGTCCTCTACGGAGCGATGGTGGAGTTTCTGGCCAAGGGGATCCTGCCTCCCCCTCCCCTGGCTCCGGTCCTCGAGTGGGTGAGTCCCCGGATCCGCTACAACCTCGTCGTCTCGATCGTGGGCTTCTACGGAGTGGCTTTCATGGCCTCCTATCTCGCCGAGAAGCTCCGCGTGGCGCGCATGGAGCTGGCGCGGAGGCAGAAGGCGCTCCACCGCCTCCAGAACCTCCATGGAAACGTCATCGCGACCATGTCCTCGGGGTTGATGACGACCGACTCGGAGCAACGGATCGCTTTTCTGAACCGGGCGGGCGGAGACCTGCTCGGGGTGGACCCGGCCGACGTGCTGGGACGGCCGCTGTCGGAGTTCGGTTTCGTCCTTCCCGCGGACTGGGCGACCCTCTGGACCCGAGGCCACGGATGGGAGACCTTCCGGGGAGAGTTCGAGACCGACCGCGGCAACTCGCGCCAGGTCCTGGGATTCTCCGTGCGCGGCCTCAAAGAGTCGGACGGGGAGCAGGGTCTGCTCATCCTCTTCCAGGATCTGACGGAGCTGAAGAAGCTCGAGCGCCGCGCCCGGTTCAACGAGCAGCTCGCCGCCGTGGGAGAGCTCGCGGCCGGCATCGCTCACGAGATTCGCAACCCGCTGGCCTCGATCTCCGGGTCGGTTCAGGTCCTCTCGAACGAGCTGACCGTCGGATCGGCCGAGAGGCGGCTCATGGAGATCATCGTGTCCGAGTCCAACCGGCTCTCCAAGATCCTGGAGGACTTCCTCCGGTTCGTCCGGCCCCAGGAACGGCGCGTGGCTGATCTCGACGTCGCCATTGCCGTCACGGAGGTCATGGACCTCTTCCGTCTCTCCGACGAGATCTCCGACGCGCACCACATCGTGGTGGACGTTTCGCCGGCGCATTCGGAGCTCTCGGGGGACCGGGACCAGATCCGGCAGATCATCTACAACATCGCCAAGAACGCGGTGCGGGCGATGGCGGCCGGCGGGACGCTGACGGTGCTTGGGCGCGAAGAGGACGCCTGGTATAGCATCCGTTTCACCGACACCGGCAGAGGGATGAGCGAAGAAGAGCTCGGCCGTCTCTTCACGCCCTTCTCCACGGCCTTCGACGGAGGGACCGGGCTCGGAATGGCGATCGTTCGCAGGATCGTGGAAGACCATGGAGGGGCCATCGACGCGGAATCGAGGCCTGGAGAGGGGACGACGGTGACCGTCATGCTGCCGCGCGAGGCCGCCCGCGGCGAGACCGCCGCCGCGCCGTCCGCCCTGGAGACGGAAGCCTCATGAGCGGCGGCGCGCGCCTGCTCATCGTGGACGACGAGGCGTCGATCCGCGACATGCTCGCCTTCTTCTTCCACAAGAGGGGCTTCGAGGTCCTGACCGCCTCCAACTACGCCGAGGGATCCGCCTCGGCCATCCGCTCCTCGCCGGATCTCATCCTCTGCGACATCAAGATGCCCGACGGCAACGGCCTCGACCTTCTTCGCAAGGTCAAGGCGGAGAACCCCAAGACGCCCGTGATCATGATCACGGCGCATACCTCCGCCAAGGACGCGATCGAGGCCATGAAGGCGGGCGCCGTCGATTACATCTCCAAGCCCTTCGACGTCGAGGAGCTCGGGCTGCTGGTCGACCGGGCGCTCGGAGAGAAGCAGCTTCACGACGAGAACATCTACCTGAAGCAGGAGCTCGCCGCCAAATACACCTTCGCCAACATCATCGGGAAGGGCGCGCGGATGCAGGAGATCTTCCGCACGATCGAGCGGATCGGCAGGGTCTCCTCCACCGTCCTGCTCACGGGGGAGAGCGGCACCGGCAAGGAGCTCATCGCGCGCGCGATCCATTACACCTCGATCCGCAAGGACAAGAAGTTCGTCTCCATCAACTGCGGCGCGCTCCCCGAGACGCTGCTCGAGTCCGAGCTTTTCGGCCATGAGCGGGGAGCCTTCACGGGAGCGGTCAAGGACAAACGGGGGCTCTTTTCCGAGGCGGACGGCGGGACGCTCTTCCTGGACGAGATCTCCGAGACCTCCCTGACGATGCAGGTCAAGCTCCTGCGCGCCATCCAGGAGAAGCTCATCCGCAAGGTCGGCGGCAACGAAGAGACGAGCGTGGACGTGCGGATCATCGCCGCGACCAACAAGGACCTGACCGAGCTCGTCTCGAGCGGACGGTTTCGCGAGGACCTCTTCTACCGGATCAACGTCATCCCGATCGCCCTGCCCCCGCTGCGGTCCCGCCTCGAAGACATCGCCCCGCTGACCCAGCACTTCATCATCTCGATCTGCAAGGAGCAGAAGATCGCGGAGAAGAAGATCTCCACGGAAGCGATGCGGATGCTCGAGGCCTATCCCTGGCCGGGCAACGTGCGGGAGCTCGAGAACACGCTCGAGCGGACCGTGGCCCTGGAGGCGGGTTCGGTGATCACCGCGTCCAGCCTGCCCGAGGCGATCGCGCTCGGCGTGCGCACGCGGGTGCCCGATTTCGAGAGCCTTCCGGCGGAAGGGATCAACCTGGAGGCTTACCTCGAGGCGGTCGGCAAGCGCCTCATGCGCGAGGCCCTGGACCGCTCCGACGGCGTGCAGACCAAGGCGGCGGAGCTGCTGCATATGTCCTTCCGCTCCTTCCGCTACTACGCCAAGAAGTACAACCTCGTCCGCAAGGAAGATCTCTACGAGGAGCAGGCGGCCGAGGCGGAAACGACGTGAGGATTTTCGATTTCTAGATCCTGGGTCGTTCTCCTCCTGATGGCGGCCGCGTGCGGAGCCACTCCAACGCCCTCGAGATCCTCGACGCCCCCGGCCGGCCCGCGGGTCGTCCTGCCGTCCGGCTCCGCGTACCGGCTGGAGCTCGCTCGCACGCCCGAAGAGCAGGCGCAGGGGCTGATGTTCCGCGAGAGCCTCCCGGAAAAAGCCGGGATGCTCTTTCTCTTCGGGGATAAGGGCGTCCACCGCTTCTGGATGAAGAACACCATGATCCCGCTCGACATGGTGTGGATGGACGCGGAAGGGAGGGTCCTCTTCGTATCCGCCGACACGCCCCCCTGCAAAGCGGACCCCTGTCCGAGCTACGGCACCGAGACCCCCGCCGCGAGCGTCCTGGAAATCGCCGGAGGAATGGCGGCGAAGGAGAAGATCGTCGTCGGCTCCGTCCTTCACTTCGAGGACGTCAAGTAGAGACAGTTTCGAGACCTCCCGTCGTCTCCCCGGCGCTGTAGGGGAGGGCCTTGCGCCCTCCCGCCCCTACTCATTGCGCCACTTCGTCCGGACGGAGACCACGCTAGCCACGCTTTCGTGTTCACGATCGCATCGTCGGATCTATGGCATCCGAAGAGTCTCGCGGTCTCGACGCATCGGCGCGACCGTCGGAGGCGGGCGGCCGCAAGGGCCGCCCCTACGGCACGAGGAGAGCGACGAGAGCTCTTACGGCTCGAAGAGGAAGAGGCCGTCTCCCGTCGTCCCGACGTAGAGACGGCCGCCCGGTCCCGCCGCGGCGGTCGCCAGCGCCAGGCCGGCGCGCGGGCTCGACACCGAGAGCCGCCGCCCGCCTTCCTCCCAGACGAGCTTCCCTCCGACCTCCTGCAGGGAGCTGTAGGAGCCGGCGGTCCCCCCTCCGTTCTCCTGGAAGATGCCTCCCTTCAGGATTCCGATGCGGTGGCTGCTCCAGCTCTGGCCGTTCCAGCGTGAGACGCCCTCGGCCGAACGAACCTCCAGGAGGGCGACGCCGGCCGCGTCCGAGAGGAGCTCGGCGGATACGGGAGAGGCCGGCCCGCCTATCGGCACGAACGTCTCCCCCGCTCCGGCCACGCGAAAGACGCCGGCCGTCGTGACGAGGACGGGCACGGAGAATGGCGCGGAGTAGAGAGCGATCGCGGCGCCCGGCGGGAGATTCGAGGGCGCGGACCAGTGCTCTCCCAGGTCGCGCGAGACGCGCAGTCCGGATGAGGAGGAGAGCGCGAGCACGGTCTTTCCCGCCGGGTCGCGGAAGGCCACGAGCGAGGCGGCCGGCGGGAGAGGATCGCGCGAGACGCGCCGCACCTTCAGGCCCCGCGCTTCCCAGACTCCGCTCTCCTCGCCCCCATAGGCCCGGAAGAAGAAGAGGCGCCCGGGGTCGTTGGGGTCCGCGACGAGGTCCGAGACGCGGCCCTCCGTCAGGCCGACCGATCCGTGATTCAGGGTCGCCCCCCCGTCGTCGGAGACGAAGACGCCTTCTCCCTCCGTGCCGACGTAGAGCCGTCCGGTCGCTCGATCCACTTCGAGCGCGGTGACGACGAGGCTCTCCCGCGAGATGCGGCTCCAGGTCTCGCCGCCGTCCACGGACCGGTGGAGCCCGCCGACCGTGGCGGCGTAGATCACGCCGGGGCGCCGCGGATCCCGGCGGACGGCTTGCGAACGGCGGTTGGTGAACCCGTTCTTGAAACGCGTCCAGTGGTCTCCGCCGTCCTTCGTGCGGTAGACCCAGCCGCAGGTGGAGACCCAGATGTCGCGCGGGTGGGAGGCCGCGAAGTCCCACGAGTAGATGGTGGCGTCCAGCACCATCCCTTCGGCGATGCGGGACCACGTCGCTCCGCCGTCCCGCGTCCGGAAGGCCTGCCTCCAGGTGCCCGCGTAGAGAACACGGGGATCGGAGGGATCGAAAGCCAGCGACTCGACCTGCACAAGGCCCGGCGTCTCGGCGCCGGTTCGCGACCAGGTTTCTCCGCCGTCGCGGGACAGGCGCACCCCGTCGTCGCCTCCGACCGCGAGCAGGTCGGGATCGCCCGCCGCGAGGGCGAGCGAGCGCGTGGCGACCGTCTGCTTCCAGCGCGCCAGGATCGTCCAATCGGCGCCGCGGTTGTCGCTTCGCACGACGAGGCCTCCCGCGTACTGGCCAGCCAGAGACGCCCAGAGCCGTCCCGGCGTCTCCGGATCCGCGATCAGGGCCGTCACGACGTAGCCGGGGAACGCGGGCCCCGGCCGCAGCGGAGTCCAGGACGAGCCTCCGTCGCCCGAACCGTAGAAGTTTCCCCGCGAGGTGCCGCAGAAGACGTTCCCGGGCGCGAAGGGATCAGTCGCGAAGACCCTGACGTCCGCGCCCCAGATCGGCAGGCGCCACCACGTCGCAGCCGCCGCGGACGGCGCCGCCGCCGCGGCGGCTAGAAAAAGGAGCCAGAAGAAGCGAAGCGGCTTGGGGAACATCAGAGACCGGTCAGCGATCTTCCAGGGGCCGCGCCGTCTTCGCGAGGGCGCGCGAGGCGGAAAGGCCGGGCACCGCGTTCGCGCCGCGGCGGACGGCCGTCATCTCGGCCAGGATCGAGACGGCGATCTCCTCCGGAGTCACGGCGCCGATCTCGACTCCGATCGGGGCGTGAACCCGCTTGAGACGATCCGGCGGCACCCCTTCCCCGGCGAGCTTCTCGAAAACGCCGCGCACCTTTCTCGCCGACCCGATGAGCCCCACGTACTTCGCGGCGGGCGCCGTGTCGGAGAGCCACGGGCGCAGGGCCGCCAGGTCCGTCTCCCAGCAGCGCGTCACGATCGCCACGTAACGGTCGCGTCCCGGCGGGAAGGCCTCGCCCGGGAGCTCGTAGAGACGGTTGGTCTGAAATACCGCCGTCTCCCGGGGGAAGCGCTCGCGCCTGGCGTACTCCTCGCGGTCGTCCGCCACGGCGACCTCGTAGCCGAGCGCGATCGCCATCCGGGCCAGAGCGAGGCCCACGTGGCCGCCCCCCAGGATCAGGAGCGAGGGAGCGGCCTTGAGCAGCTCGACGGACACGCGCGCGGAGCCTCCGCAGATCATGTTGGTCGCCTCGCGCTCCTCTCCGGAGCGGATCTCGCGCTCGAAGAAGTCGTACCACTTGATCAGGCGCTCCGGCCCCCCCTCCCGGAACAGAGCGCCGGCATCGGCCACGACGAGCGCCTCGAAGGGTCCTCCCCCGACCGTGCCGGAAAAACTCCCATCCTCGAAGATCAGGAATCGCCGGCCGATCCTCGAAGGCCCCGACCCCCTGGTCTCGATCACCGTCGCCAGGGCGAGCCGCCCTCGAGAAGCGAGTTGTTCCGTGAGGTGGCGGAAAAAGGAGTCATCCGACATGGGGACCTCTAGTGTAGCAAGACAAGGTGTCAGGGTTCAGGGACCTGACACCCTTTCTGCATCGGGTAGGATTCCCCCGATGCCGCCTTCCGTCCGCGTCGCCGTCTTCCCCGCCGCCGGGCTGGGGACCCGGTTCCTTCCGGCCACCAAGGCGCAGCCCAAAGAGATGCTGCCGCTGGTCGACCGTCCCCTGGTGCAATATGTCGTGGAGGAGGCCTGCGCCGCGGGCCTCGAGCGCATCGTCATCGTCACCGGCCGCGGCAAGAACGCGATCGAGGACCACTTCGACACCTCCTTCGAGCTGGAGCGCATGCTCCAGGAGAGAGGCAAGAGCGACCTGCTCGGGCAGGTGCGCGAGATCTCGGAGCTGGCCCGGATCTCGTACGTCCGGCAGAAGTCCGCCCTCGGCCTCGGGCACGCCGTCCTCCAGGCGAAGGACCTTGTCGGGGACGAGCCCTTCGCGGTCATGCTCGGGGACGACATCGTGGACGCGGAGGAGCCCTGCATCGGCCAGATGATCCGGCTCTACGAACGCCGGGGCAACCCGGTCATCGCTCTCCAGCAGGTTCCCCGCGAGCAGACCGGCCACTACGGGATCGTCGCCGCGCGGCCGGTTGCCGGGGAAAGCCGCGTCGTCGAGATCACCGACCTGGTCGAGAAACCGCATCCCGAGGCCGCCCCGTCGGATCTGGCGATCATCGGACGCTACCTGCTTCCGCCCGAGATCTTCGAAATCCTGGCTTCCACGACTTCCGATGTGGGCGGGGAGATCCAGCTCACCTCCGGTTTGAAGACGCTGCTCCAGAGACGGCCAATCGACGGATACCTCTTCGAGGGCCGGCGATACGACGCGGGCGACAAGCTGGGATTTCTGGAGGCGACCGTCGAGTTCGCCTTGAAGAGGGAGGACCTGGGAGCAGCGTTCCGGAAGTACCTGAAGAGCCTGAAGCTGTGATCGGTGATTCGTGGCCCGCGGTTGGTCATCCTGAGCCGCGGATCACGGATTCTTCCCGGATTCCTTTTTCGAGACGGACTTCGCGCCGGATTTGGCCGATTCCGCTGTCTTGGATTCCGACGCCTTCGCCTCCGAGGGCTTTGACTCGGAGGACTTCGACTCCGGGTCGCTTTTCGGAGAGGTCCCCGACTTGCCCGCATTCGTCCCGCGGGCATAGTCGGTTGTGTAAAAGCCGCTTCCCTTGAACTGGATCGCCGGCGCCGAGAAAGCCTTCTTCAGTTTCCCGCCGCAATGCGGACAGATCTTCAGCGGCTTCTCGCCGACCCGCTGGATGACCTCGGTCTTTTTCTTGCAGTCCTGGCAGACGTATTCGTAAAGAGGCATAGACCTCCCCAGCGCGCGTCCAGTCATCCCTTCGCATATCCCTGGCATCCTGAGCGCGGCGAAGGATCTGCTCCCGGTCGTGGCAGGGCAGATTCTTCGGCCCTTCGGGCGCGCCGTCGCCATAGCGGCTTTGGCGCGTCGGCGACCTCAGAATGACCGGGGCTCAGACCAGGCTTCCTCCTTCCGTCTTGTACTGGATCTTCTTGCCAACCGCCGAGCTGACCCGCATGCGGCGCAGAAGACCGAGGCAGAAGAAAGCGTAGAGCAAACGGGCGTTTTCCGCCAGGCTGCCGGGCCCCCGAGAACAGAGCTGCTGGAGCGGGGTCTTTCCATCCACGGCCTCGAAGAATTCGCGTTCCCGCGCGGAGAAGAGGTCCAGCCCCGCGTCCGGAGTCTTCTCGAGCACCGCCTGCGCCGAGCCCAGGCGCTGGATCAGCCGCTTGACGTTGCCCGCGCGCCGGATGCCCTCCAGAAGGAGATCGGCAAGCGGAAGATCCATCCGCGCGAAATCCGCCGTCCGCCGTCCGCCGATTTCGAAGACGACGTCTCCCGCTTCCCATTCCAGGGCTCCCAGGACGATCTCGCGGGTCTGCCCCGCGATCGCGGCGTTCAACCGCTCGGGCGTCACGACTCCCATCTGCAGCAGAACCTGCCCGATCTTGAGCCCGTCGCGCGCCTGGCGCGTTTCGGCCTCGCGCGCCGTTTCGGCGTCGAGCGCTCCCTCGCGAAGAAGGCAGGCCGCGAGCCCGAGCTCTTTTTCGTTGGAGGCGGCGAAGACGACGGAACCCTCGTCCACGACGATCCGGCGGGCGCGCCCCTGCCCCGAGACATTCAGGATGCCGGGAACGCGGTAGCGGTGGATCGTCGCCAGGACCTCCGCCAGAGGCGTGACGGCCAGGTCACCCTGGTATTCAAATTTTCTGGACATCTTGCGGCTTGACGGAATCGTAATCCGAAGAGCCGACCCACGGTAGAGGGCTCCGGGGCTCTCGTAGCTGAAATCTCTCGGCGCCGGTCGCTCAGCGACCGCCTGCGCCGAAAGCCGCCCTTAGAATGCGGGCGTGATCAGCGTCGAGGAGGCCCTGTCGATCATAGCGGCGGCCGTGTCTGCGGGCACCGAGGAGCAAGTCCGGCTCGAGGACGCCCTGGGAAGGGTCCTGGCGCGGGAGGTCGTCTCCGACACGGATTGGCCGCCTTTCGAGACTTCCGCGATGGATGGCTACGCCGTCCGGATGGCCGATGTCTCGCGTCCGGGAGACCGGCTCCTGGAGCGGACCGAGCCCGTCGCGGCGGGAGATCTCCTTCCACCTCCCCTTCGCTCCGGGGAGGTTGTCCGAGTCATGACCGGAGCGCCGCTCCCGGAATTGGCGGAGGCCGTGATTCCCGTCGAGCGGGCGCGGCGCGAGGAGGGCCGCGTGATTTTCGAGGTCGCGCCGGCTCCCGGAGCCCACATCCGCCGGCGCGCGGAGAGCATCCGGCAGGGCTCGAGCGTCGTTGCCGCGGGCCGGCGCGTCACGCCGGGAGACGTCGCGCTGGCGGCGCTGGCGGGCGCCGAGGCCCTCACGGTCTTCGCCCGGCCGCGCGTCGCGATCGCCGCGACCGGCAATGAGCTCGTCCCGGCCGGAAGCAAGCCGCGGCCCGGACAGATCCGCGACTCCAACGGGCCGATGCTCGTCGCGCTCTGCCGCGCGGCGGGATGGAACGCGATCGCGCGCCGTGCCGTGCGGGACGAGGCAGGGGCGGTCGCGGCGCTCTTCGAAAAGGCCGGGGAAGAGGAGGACATCCTGGTGACTTCGGGCGGAGTGTCGGCGGGAGATTTTGATCTGCTGCCGGAGATCGCCGCGCGGCAGGGGTTTGAAATCCTCTTCCACGGCGTCGCGGTCCGGCCGGGCAAACCGATCGTCTTCGCCCGCCGCGGCCGCACCCTCTGGCTCGGGCTGCCGGGCAACCCCGTTTCGAGCTCCGTTTGCTTTCATCTCTTCGCCCGCTTCGCGCTCGGCGCACTGGAGGGGGATCCGGCTCCCGGAGCGCCTCGGGTCGCCGCGCGGCTTGCGCGGGACCTGGCGGCCGGCGGAGCGCGGGAATTCTATCGGGACGCGATCCTCGGCGAGGCCGACGGGATCCGGACCGTCGAACCCGTGACTTCCGCCGGGAGCCACGACATCGCGGCGCACGCGCGCGCCAATGCCCTGATCCGCGTGCCTGCCCGTTCCGCGCCCCGGGCAGCCGGTTCGACGGTCGAATGCCTCCTTCTGTGACACCCCCGGGAAGGCCTCTCCCCTGCGCCGCGGAGGACCGCCAGGTGCGCACGTCCGACGGCGTCCAGATCGCGTACACGTGGTGGCGGCGCCCCTCGCGGGAGATCCTCGTGCTCGCTCCCGGGTTCTGGCGCGTGCGGCGGGCCAGGGAAAATCTCTACCTGGCCACTCATTTCGTGCGGCGCGGCTACGACGTCGCCGCGATCGACTTTCGCGGCCACGGAGACAGCGGCGGCGCCTACACGTTCGGCCCCTTCGAGACGCAGGACTTTCTCGCCGTCGTCGAAGACCTCGTGGGTGAAGGAAAACCCTATTCGCGTTTCGCGGTCCTGGGTCTCTCGATGGGCGGCTCGATCGCGGCCGAGGCGGTGGCGCGGCATCCGTGCCCTCCCTGCCGCGCGCTCGTCCTGATCTCATCGCCGGCGCATGTCTCGGCGCTGCGTCCGCGTCCGTGGAAGCCGGGCGCCGCCCGCCAGGTCCGGCTGCGCCATGTCCTGCGCATGCCGAGGATCGCGGGCAGGCGCCTGCTCGCGCCCAAGCCCCGCATCGCCGGCGCCCTCGCCCGGCTGACGATCCCGAAACTCATCGTGACGTCGGAGGGAGACTGGCTCGTGGATCCCTCCCACGGGCGGATCCTGGCGCGGGCCGCGGCGCCCCCCGTGGACCACGTGCACCTGGACCTGCCCGGCTCGCTCCACGCGGACGCCCTCGTCCGGCAGGTTCCGCTGTCGCTCCTCCGCGTGCTCGACCGATGGCTCGCGCGCAACGCGCCGCCCTGAAGCCGACGGCTCATTCGGAATGAACCCTTCCTTAGAGGCCGGTTTCATCGGCAGGTCGCGGTCTAGAATCGCGGCATGGGCACGCGGCGAGTCGTGGTGACGGGGATCGGATGCCTTTCGCCCAACGGCAATGGGCGGGAGGCGTTCGCGCGCGGTCTGCGCGAGGGCCGCAGCGGCGTCGGACGGATCTCCCTCTTCGATCCCGAGGGCCTGCCGGCGACGATCGCGGCGGAACTGAAGGGCTTCGAGCCCGCGGCGCACGTCGCGGCCAAGGACGCCCGGCACGTCTCGCGCGCAGTGCCGATGGCGATCGCCGCCTCCGCGGAAGCGCTGGCCGACGCCGGCATCGTTGCCGCTTCCCTGACTCTGGCGCAGCGCCGGGAGCTGGGGGTCGTGCTCGGGACGGGCGGAGGCCCGATCGAGTTCTCCGAGCGGATGTACCACCTCTACTACACCAACCAGGTCAAGAAGGCCTCGGTTTACGCGATCGCGTCGGGCACGATCGGCACTCTCTCCTCCGAAATCTCGATGCAGTTCAACCTGCGCGGCGCCTCGCACGTCGTCTCGACAGGCTGTGCTTCTTCCACCGACGCCCTCGGGTACGCCTTCCGCTCGATCAAGTTCGGAACCGACGATATCCTGCTCTGCGGCGGCGTGGACGCGACGGTCGTGCGCGGCATCATGGAGGGCTTCGTCATGATGCGCGTGGTCTCGACCGGCTGGGAGAGCGATCCTCCGCGCGCCTCCCGCCCGTTTTCCGCCGACCGGGACGGGTTCGTGCTGGGCGAGGGATCCTGGATGTTCGTGCTGGAGGAACGCGAACGCGCCCGGAGCCGGGGCGCGAAGATCTACGGCGAGATCCGGGGATACGGCGCGACCTGCGACGCGCATCACCGCGTCCGACTGGACGAGACGGGCGAGGAGCCCGCCCGCGCCATGGCTCTCGCGCTGAAAGAAGCGGGACTTCCCCCCGACGCCGTGGACTACCTGGCCTACCACGGCACCTCGACGGAATTGAACGACCGCGTCGAGACCCGAGCCGTCCGCCGCGCCTTCGGCTGCCGGGCCGCGCGGCTGCCGGGCTCTTCCATCAAGTCCATGATCGGCCATCCGCAGGGTGCCTGCGGCGCGGCCGGCGTCGCGGCGACTCTCCTCGCGATGCGGGACTCGTTCCTTCCTCCGACCGTCAACCTGGAACGGTCCGATCCCGAGTGCGACCTGGACTACGTCGCCAACGAGTCGCGCGCGGCGTCTTTCGAGCACGCTCTCTGCAATTGCATCGGCTTCGGGTCCAAGAACAGCGCTCTGGTCCTCTCCAACAGTTGACGCTCTTCGTTTCCCGACGGCGGCCTTCCCGGGAACGCCTCGACGAGCCCGGTCTCTCCGACGAGGAGATGGCGCGCTCGCTGGAGGACCTGCACCTTGTCAACCGGGTCTGGGGGAACGCCCGCGTTCTGGCGCGGCGGATCCGGCCGAAGCTCCATTCCTCCCGGGCCGCGCGGTTCACCATCCTCGACGTCGGGGCCGGAGCCGCGACGCTTTCCCGGGACCTCGCGGAGAGGCTGAGCCGAGACGGGGCCCGGGTCTCCGTCGTCGCCGTGGACCTGCAATGGAGGCACCTCGCGGCCGGCCGCGCAAAGTGTCGCGACGGCGGGCCGGCGGTGGGCGCCGACGCGTTCGCTCTCCCCTTCCCGGACGGCTCGGCGGACTGGATCGTCTCGACTCTCTTCTTCCACCACTTCTCCCCTTCCGAAAACGTCATGCTCTTGAGGGAGCTCTCCCGTGTGGCTCGCGGAGGCCTCGCGCTCCTGGACATCCGGCGAAGCCTCCTGCCTCTTCTCTTCGTGTCGCTCGCGGGGCGGATCGCCTTCCAGAGCCGCGTCTCGCTCGACGACGGCCTGGCGTCGGTTCGCCAGGCCTATACGGCGCGGGAGGCGCGACGCGTCGTCTCCGAGGCTCTCCCCGAAGCCCGCGTCGAGCGCATCTTCCCTTCCCGCCTGATGATCACGCTGTGACGTCGCCGTACGACGCCGTCGTCGTCGGCGCCGGTCCGGCGGGCTCCGCCGCCGCAATCACGCTCGCTCGGGCCGGACACCGCGTGGTCCTCCTGGAGAAGGACCGGTTCCCGCGGCCAAAGGTCTGCGGTGAGTTTCTCTCCTCCGACGCGCTGCAGCCGCTGGAGAGTCTGGGCGCGCGCAGAGCCGTCGAGGAGATGGAACCGGAGCGCATCGAACGCGGATCCTTTCATCCGCCGCGCGGCCCCGCCGTGAGCTTTCGCCTCCCGGCGCCCGCCCTGGGGATCTCGCGCTTCCTCCTCGACGACCTGCTCGCCCGCATCGCGCGCGAAGCCGGCGCCGATGTCCGGTTCGGCGCGCGAGTGCTTTCCGTCCGGAGAAATTCCCGGGAGGAGTTCCGGGTCCGCTTCACGCGCGAGCAGTTCGAAGAAGAGGTCCCCGCGCGCGCCGTGATCGGGGCATGGGGCCGATGGGATTCGCTCGATCGGAAGCTCGATCGCGGATTCCTCCTCGGCGGGCGCCGATTCTTCGGCTGGAGCCGGGACTTTCGCGGAGAAAAGAGCGCGCTCGCCGGAGAAGTCCGCCTGTATGTCTTCGCCGGGGGCTACTGCGGCCTCTCGCGCGTCGAAGGAGGCGGGGTCAATCTGGCGGGCGTCATTTCAGAGAGCCGCCGCCGCCGCCTCGCTCCCGGATGGGAAGCGGTTTGCGAGCATGCCCGGAAGTCCAACCCGACCCTCGACCGGCACCTCGCGCCTCTTCTCCCCGGCCCGACGGGATTCCTGGGGACCGGCCCGGTGTTCTTCACCGCCAAGCCTCCCGTCGAAGACGGCATCCTCATGGCGGGGGACGCGGCCGGCGTTCTCGATCCCTTCTCCGGCCAGGGACAGACGGCCGCGCTCCTCTCAGGGATCCTGGCCGCTCAAACGATCGAAGAGGCGCTGTCGGGAAGGATCGGTCTCGAGGACCTGGCTGTCGCGTACGAAGCCGCCTGGCGGAGCCGCTTCGCCCGCCGCTTCCAGTGGAGCGCCGCTCTCCGCTTCCTGATCCTGCACCCGCTCGCCGGCTCGATCGCCGGCCGTCTCGCCGGCGACCGGCTCGTCCGTTTCGGAATCGCCGCCACGAGACAGCGAAACTAGAGTCCCTTCGCCCCCTCCGGCGTGAACAGGGCGTCATCCAGCTTCGCCGGCCGGTAGTCGGTGTACTCGAGCCGTGTGACGTTGTGAGAATCGCGCGACAGGAGGTCCCGGATCTCCATTTCCGACACGATCGTCTTTCCCGCCTGCTTTGAGAACTTCGTGAACGTGACCTCCTTGGCTTCCTTCCCCGACGGAAGACGGAAGAGGACCCTGGCCGGAAGTCGCTCGGCCTCATTCCACCAGAGCACGACACGCGGGTAGGGCGCGTTGGACGACTTCGCGGCGAGATCGAGCACACGGCAGGTTTTTCCTTCGACGAGCTCGGTTTCGGGGCGCAGGACAGCCGTGAAGTCCTCGGCGAATCGCAATCTCGCGACATCCCCCATGGAGGCGCCTCCCAGAAGCCGCTGGTTCGGCGTGACAGGAATCGGGCGGCTCGCCCCCGGGACGATCAGCCACATGCGAGGACCGACCGTCAGGACCTTGCGCCCGCTGTTGCTTCCGCCGCGAAAGACGATCAGGCCGTGGTCCCGTCCCTTCGTGTAGATCTCGAAGTCGGCGCTCCCCGTCACCTTCCCGTCGACGACCTGGCTCGCCCGCGCCGTGATCACCGCCTCGGAGAAAGCGTTTCGCGTCGCGTCGGCAATCTGCAGCCACTGCTGCACGTCCGGCGCCGCGGCGGCCAGGACTCCGGCCAGAAGAAGAACTCTCATGAAAACCTCAACAACGGCGCGTGCGGCCCTGTTCCGCGACGCCGCGCCGGAGGAACCTCAAACGTGGGAGAGCGCGTCAACGATCGAAATCCTGGAGGCGCGGCGCGCGGGGAAGTACGACGCGGCCAGCATCGTCCCGATCATCGCCAGCAGGCCCGCGGCGTAGGCGAGAGGGTAGAACTGCACGTGGATCGGCATTCCGTGCGTCGCGCCGGGAGGAGGAGGCAGGATGATGCCGGAGGCGTTCAGGACCGCGCGCACGAGAAGGGCGAGGAACATCCCCGCGCCGCACCCGGCGATGGCGAGCGCGGCGCCTTCCAGCAGAAACATCTTCAGGATGCCGGAGGGGCGGGTTCCCAGCGCGCGCAGCGTCCCGATTTCGCGCGTGCGTTCGGTCACCGCCATCGTCATCACGATCGCCGCCGAGAGGATGACGATCACGACGAGGACCGCGCCAACGAAGCCGAAGATCCCGATGTAGAGGAGCTTGACCTGCCCGTAGAAGACCGCGAGCTCGCGCCAGTTCCGGACGACCACGGGGTAGCCCGCGGCGATCAAGGCCCGGCGCAGCCGCTCCGCGGCCTTGCCTTCGTCGGCCCCCCGTTTCAAGAACACGACGAGCTTGGAGACCGTCTCCGGGCTCTGCAGGAGCCGCGAGGCCAGCGCGACGCCGCAGACGAGATAGCGGTCGTTCAGTTCCTTGATCTGGACGTCCGCCAGCCCCGCCACGACGGCGTCCACCGCGTTCAAGGAGCCGTCGGGAGTCGTCGCCATCAGCGTGATCGAGTCGCCGGTCTTCACCTGCAGCGCCGAAGCGAGGCCCGTGCCGAGCACGACATCGTCTCCTCCGCCTCCGGAGAGGTATTTCCCGGCGACGACGAGCTCCCGCGCGAAGGTGGCCGAGGCCTCGGGCTCCGGATCCACTCCGACGCCCAGATACGGCACCGACTTGGCGCCGGACGCCGCCAGGCCCACGAAATCGATCCGGGGCAGGACCGCCGAGACCGCCGGGTCGCGCGAGGCGATGCCCCTGGCTCGCGAAGCGTCGGGCAACCCAAACTCCAGGGTCTTCTCCTCGGTCCGCGCCACCGCCCGGCGGTCCACGATCTGGAGCTGGCCGACGGTGCGGATCGTCCCCTCTTTCAGCCCCTCGAAGGACTGCGCGATGAACCCTCCGGCCAGCGCGAAGGCCGCGAAGCCGAACGCCACGACGGCGCCCATGAGAATGGTCCGCCTCTTCTGGCGGACGAGATTGCGCCAGGCGATCGAGAAGGCGCTCACGGGACTCGATCCTCCTCGACTCGCCCGTCGTGGAGCAGGATCACCCGCCGCGCTCGGGCGACGACCCGCGGGTCGTGGGTGGCGAAGAGGAAAGCCACCCCGCTCGATTCGTTGATCCTGCGCATGAGATCCAGGATTTCTTCCGCCGTGCTCGAGTCGAGGTTGGCCGTAGGCTCATCCGCGAAGACGATCGCCGGCCGGTTGGCCAGGGCCCGGGCGATCGCGACTCGCTGGCGCTGGCCGCCCGAGAGCAGGTCCGGACGGACACCGAGCTTGTCGGCGAGTCCGACCGACCGCAGCAATTCCCCGGCGCGCTCTCGTCGCTCCGCATCGCCGACTCCGGCGATGACCATCGGGTAGGCGACGTTCTCCTCGGCGGAGAGCACCGGAATCAGGTTGAAGGTCTGGAAGACGAATCCGAAGCGGTCTCGCCGCAGGTCCGAGCGATCGTTTTCCGTGAGCCTCTCCCCGTCCTGTCCCTCGATCCGAAGGATTCCTTCGTCGGGGCGGTCCAGCAGCCCGAACAGGTTGAGCAGGGTCGTCTTCCCCGACCCGCTCGGTCCCTGCAGCGCCACGAACTCTCCCGATTCGATGGAGAGCGTGACGCTCCGGACGGCGGGCACCCTGGCGGCTCCGAGCCGGTAGATCTTGGAGATGCCCTCCGCGGCGACGAGCGGAGCGGTCAGAAGGCTCGTCCCGGTTGCTTGGAGCCGGCGGCCTCGGGCGCCCGCAGGGCGCAATCCGCCAGCGGGGCGGCGAGGCGAAGGCCCGCCAGGAGAAACAGGACTCTCTTGCTCGCCCCTTCCACCACTCGTTCTCCTCCGCGCCCATCCCGGTCGCGGGCGCCATCGCACGATGAGGAATCTAACGTCGGCCCGCCCCGCCTGTCTACTGGACGTTGGTCGCCGCAGGCGCGGGCGCCGGCAAGGCCGGCGAGAGAGTCAGATCTCGAAGTGATCGGGTGGATCCGTCGGGGCGGCCGCCGGCGATTTTGATTCGAAAGCATCTTGGCGAAAAGGGAGAGAGATGACGAAATCCTGGCCATGCCGCGGCTGGAACGATCCCATTCCCGATCGGCGGCGGACATGCCGCGGGACCCGGCTCGAGAGGACTTCGCGCTCGACGGCTCGGTTCCGCGGATGCTCCTGCGCCGCGTCCGCGCCACACCCGAGAGGCCGGCGTTTCTTCATCCCGAGGGCGGGGGGTGGAACACTCTGTCCTGGCGGGAAACGGGCGAGCGCGTTCGAGCGATCGCCTGCGGCTTGCTCTCCCTCGGCCTCGCCCCCGAGCAGCGCTGCGCGATCCTCTCCTCGACGCGAGTGGAGTGGATTCTGGCTGACCTGGGCATCCTGTGCGCCGGAGGAGCGACGACGACGATCTACCCCACCAACTCCGCCGACGACTGCGTCTACATCCTGCGGGACAGCGAGGCCGCGTTCGTTTTCGTCGAAGACGCCTCCCTGCTCGCGAAACTGGCAAGCCGCCGCGCCGATCTTCCGAACGTGAAGAAGGTCATCCTCTTCGACGGGCCGGGCGGAGAGGACGGCTGGACAATCTCCCTGGCCGTCCTGGAATCGCTCGGCCGGGAGCGTCACGCGGCGCACCCGGAAGAGTACGAGGCGGTGGTCCGGGGAATCGAGGGTCGCTCGCTCGCCACTCTCATCTACACCTCCGGCACGACGGGCCAGCCGAAGGGGGTCGAGCTGACGCACGACTGCTGGGTCTACGAGGCCGAGGCCATCGAGGCGGTCCACATGCTCGGCCCCGACGATCTGCAGTACTTCTGGCTCCCGCTCGCGCACGTCTTCGGGAAGGTCCTGGAGGCCGCTCAGATCCGCGTCGGGTTCGCGACCGCGGTGGACGGGCGCGTGGAGAGGCTGGTCCCGAACATGAAAGTCGTCCGGCCGACCTTCGTCTGCGCCGTCCCGCGGGTCTTCGAGAAGGCGCACCGCAAGGTCCTCTCCCAGGCGCGGGCGGCGGGACGCGTCAAACACGGGATCTTTCTCCGGGCCTGCGCGATCGGCAGGAAAGTCTCGAAGCTCCGGCAGGCGGGAAGAAAGCCGCGCGGTCTTCTCGCTCTCCGGGCCGCCGTCGCCGACGCGCTCGTCTTCCGGAAAGTCCGGGAGACCTTCGGGGGGCGGCTGCGGTTCTTCATCTCCGGAAGCGCGCCTCTGGCGACGGACCTCGCCGAGTTCTTTCACGCCTTCGGCATCCTGATCCTGGAAGGCTACGGCCTCACGGAGTCGAGCGCCGTCGCCTTCGTCAATCGGCCGGAGGCCTACCGGTTCGGGACCGTCGGCCTGGCCGTTCCCGGGACAGAAGTGCGAATCGCGGAGGACGGCGAGATCTTTCTTCGAGGACGGGGCATCCTGCGGCGTTACCACAACCAGCCCGAGGCCTCGGCGGAAGCCCTGGACCTGGACGGCTGGCTCCACACGGGCGACATCGGCGAGCTCGACTCGAACGGCTTCCTGAAGATCACCGACCGGAAGAAGGACCTGATCAAGACGTCCGCGGGCAAATACGTCGCGCCGCGCGCCGTGGAAGGGCGCTTCGCTCTCCTCTGCCCCTACGCCGATCAGGTCCTCGTTCACGGCGACAACCGCAAGTTCTGCTCGGCGCTCATCACGTTGAATGGGCCGGAGATCCGCGCCTGGGCCGCGCAGGCCGGGCTGGAGGAGAAATCGCTCGCGGAACTCGCGGCGGACCAGCGTGTCCGGATACTCTTCCAGTCCGCCGTCGATGAACTGAACGCCAGGCTCCAAAGGCACGAGACGATCAAGAGATTCGCATTGCTGCCGGACGACTTCTCCGTGGAGTCGGGAGAGCTCACGCCGAGCCTGAAGCCCCGCCGGCGCTTCATCGAGCGGAAGTACGCCTCTGTCCTGACCTCCTTCTACCCGGAATCGTCCGCAGGCCTTCGCGATCCCCTGTCGTCAACAAACGCGCCCAGCGGATCGCATCCCGCGGGCGTGCTGAGATAATCGGCCCGGAAGCGCATGGGGTCTGGTGGCCCTCGCGGACTTCAAATCCGTCGGCGTCGCGGTTTTGCCGGGACGGGTCGGTTCGATTCCGACACGCTTCCGCCACCCTTGCTCCGCGTTTTCGCGGTTACTCCGCGCGCGCACGCCGCGGCCCGCTCGAGGAGCAGTTCGCGCTCGCGGGAGTTTCGCGTCAGCGAGGCGGCGCGCTCGAACTCCGAGCGCGCCTCGCCGAAGCGGCCGAGCTTCGCGAGCAGATCGCCGCGCACGGCCGGCAGGAGATGGTAGGCCTCGAGTGACGGCTCCGAGGTCAGCCGATCGACGAGCTCGAGACCCGCGGCGGGACCGGCCGCCATCGCGAGCGCGACCGCGCGATTCAACTCCACGACGGGCGACGGCGTGAGCCGGGCGAGCTTCTCGTAGAGCGCCGAGATGCGTGCCCAGTCCGTCTCCGCAGGAGTCCGCGCCCGCGCGTGACAGGCGGCGATCGCGGCCTGGAGCGCGTACGGGCCCGGCGCCCCGCCGAGGCTGTCAGCGCGCGCGAGCGCGGCGAGGCCCCGGCGGATGAGAAGTTGATCCCAGCGCGAGCGGTCCTGGTCGAGCAGCAGGATGGGCTCTCCCGCCGAACCGGTCCGCGCCCGCAGGCGCGACGCCTGGATCTCCATCAGCGCGACGAGGCCGTGGACCTCCGGCTCCTTCGGAGCGAGCCCGGCCAGGACACGACCGAGCCGGAGGGCCTCTTCGCAGAGTGCCGGCCGCGTCCACTGGTCTCCCGCGGTCGCCGAGTAGCCCTCGTTGAAGATGAGGTAGGTCACCTCCAGCACCGAGGACAGCCGGGTCGCGAGCTCGGCCCCGCGCGGGACCTCGAAGGCGACGCACGCCTCGCCCAGAGCCCGCTTGGCGCGCACGATCCGCTGGGCGATGGTCGGCTCCGGAACGAGGAAGGCGCGCGCGATCTCCGCCGTCGTCAGGCCTCCCAGCAAGCGGAGAGTGAGAGCGACGCGCGCTTCGGTCGAGAGAACCGGATGACAGGCCGTGAACATGAGGCTCAGGAGCTCGTCGCCAACCTGGTCGTCGATCGCGGCCTCGAGGTCGAAGGCGGACACTTCCTGCCGGGCCTCGAGGTCGCGGCCGACTTCCTCGTGCTTGCGCTCGATCCTCTTGCTTCGCCGCAGCCGGTCGATGGCCCGGTTCTTCGCGGTTGTCATGAGCCAGGCGCCGGGATTGTCCGGGACGCCCGACTCCGGCCACCGCTCGAGCGCGGCGACCAGAGCGTCCTGCGCGAGATCCTCGGCCAGACCGACGTCGCGCACCATCCGTGCGAGGCCGGCGATGAGCCTCGGCGACTCGATTCTCCAGATCGTCTCGATCGCGCGATGCGCGTCGGCGGCCGTCACGGCCGCCGATTAGAGCATCTTCGTCCCTCCGCGCAAGACCGACGGACAGCCGGTCTCCGGCTCGTGACTAGAAGCGTGTCCGACTAATACCCTGTCATCCTGAGCGAAGCGAAGGATCTCCTCCCGTTGGAATCGAGTCATACCGGAGCAGATCCTTCGTCGCTGCGCTCCTCAGGATGACAAAGCTGGGAAGGCGCCCCTAGCGGCTCTTCTGGTCCGCCCCGATCGTGATCTTGAAACCGTCGGGATCGCTCAGGGAGAAGTCGCGGGTTCCCCAGGGCTGGTCGCGCGGCCCGCTGTCGAGCTTGCCGCCGCGCGCCTGGATCCCTCGGGCCAGGGCGTCGACGTCCTGCGTCGTGCTGCAGTAGAGCCGGAAGCCTTCCCCCTTCCTCCGATCGCGTCCCTTCTTCCAGTCGTCCTGGCTACGTCTTCGCGGTGATCCGGGCGCGCAGGCGTTTCTCCTGCTCCCGGAGCTCGGGCGTGAACTCGGCGCCGAAATCGTCGGCTTCGAACACCTGTCGAATTTCGACCTCGGTCTGGTCGAACGGCGCGCGCTTGAGCCACTCGATGGCCTCCTCGAGCGACTTCACCTGCCACAGCCAGAACCCGGCGACGAGCTCCTTGGTCTCGGCGAAGGGCCCGTCGAGGACGGTCCGCTTGCTCCCGGAAAACCGGACTCGCGCTCCCCTGGAGCTGGGCTGGAGCCCCTCGCCCGCCAGCATGATGCCGGCTTTCGCCAGCTCTTCGTTGTATTTCCCCATCTCCGTCAGGATCTTCTGGTCCGGGAGAACCCCCGCCTCCGAGTCCTTGTTGGCCTTGACGATCACCATGACTCTCATCTCGAATCTCCTTTCGTTCCGAGCCGGGCCTCCGGACCCTCGGCCCGGATCAAGAACCCGCCTCTACCATAACGACGAACGAGGGTCAGCCGAATCGACAGGCTGACGTCCAGGTGGAAGGATAGAATCCCGGCCACAGGAAATCACTTGGGCCTCGCCACTGGCACACGCTTCGGACCTTACGAGATCCTCTCGCCTCTGGGTGCGGGCGGGATGGGAGAAGTGTACCGGGCGAAGGATACGAAGCTCGGGCGCGAAGTCGCGATCAAGGTCCTGCCCGAGTCCGTGTCCGCCGATCCGGACAGGCTGACCCGGTTCGAGAGGGAGGCGCGGGCTCTCGCCTCGCTCAATCACCCGAACATCGTCACGGTCTACTCGGTCGAGGAAGCCGGAGACATGCGGCTGCTGGCGATGGAGCTCGTCGAGGGTCACACCCTGGACCTGGCCATTCCGGCCGGCGGCCTGCCTCTCTCGCGGTTCTTCGAGATCGCCGTGCCGCTGGCCGACGCTCTCTCCGCCGCGCACGAGCGCGGCATCGTCCACAGAGACTTGAAGCCCGCCAATGTCATGCTCACGCGCGAGGGGCGGTTGAAGGTCCTCGACTTCGGTCTCGCCAAGCTCGTGGCCGTGGATTCCGATCCGAACGCGACCGGCACAGCCACGGCGAGCCGCGCCGACCTGACCGGGGAAGGGACGGTCTTCGGCACCGTCGCCTACATGTCCCCCGAACAGGCGAGGGGCGGGAAGGTGGACGCGAGGTCGGACGTCTTCTCGCTCGGTGTCGTGCTTTACGAGATGCTGACCAGCGACCGGCCGTTCAAGGGATCGAGCTCCGTCGACATCATCTCTTCGATCCTGCGAGACTGGCCTCCAACGGTCACCGAGCTCCGCGCGGACCTTCCGCCGCACGTGGGAAGGATCCTGCGCCGCTGCCTCGCGAAGGACCCCCACGACCGTTACCAGACATCTCGCGACGTCTTCAACGAGTTACGCGACTTGCAGGCCGAGACTTCGGCGGCAGTGCCGTCGGCTTCGACCGCGGCCCCGACGCGGAGCGCTTCGGGACAGGTCCGGGCCGACGAGGCTCTTTCCGTCGCGGTACTTCCCTTCAAGAGCTCCGGGGACGCGGAGATGGAATCGTTCGCCGACGGCCTCGGCGAGGAGATCACGACCGGGCTTTCGCGGTTTCGGTATCTGTCGGTCGTCGCGAGCGCCTCGGCAGCCAGCGTGAAGGGAGAATCGGGCGACGAGCGGGCCATGGGCGCTAGGCTCGGCGCGCGTTACGTGCTGGAAGGAAGCATCCGCAAGGGAGGTTCCGCCATCCGCGTGAGCGCGCAGCTCGTCGACGCCCGGACGGGAGCGCGGCTCTGGGCCGAGACGTACAACCGGGACCTCCAGGCGTCGAGCATCTTTGCGGAACAGGACGACATCGCCGCCCGCATCGTCGCCACCGTCGCCGACAGCTACGGGGTCCTCGTGCATTCCATGCGGTCGGCGATGCGGCAGAAGGACGACGCCGATCTCACGCCGGTGGAGTGGCAGTTCCAGTATTTCGCCTACCGCGAGCAGATCACTCCCTTGGCCTACGCGGAGTTGAAAGGCCGGCTGGAGCGCGCGGTCGAGCGGGACGGCCGCCAGTCGGACCTCTGGGCGTGCCTCGCGCAGATCTTCGTCGACGAATACGCGTTCGGTTTCGGGACCGACCCGGCCGCTCTCGATCGGGCCCTGGCCGCGGCCCGCCGCGCGGTCGAGCTGGATCGGGCGAACCAGTTTGCTCTCGTCGCGCTGGCGCAGACGCATTTCTTCCGCCAGGACCTCGCGGCGTTCGGTCCCGCGGCCGAGCGCGCCATGGCCTTGAATCCCTTGAACACCGACGCCGTCGGGATCCTGGGATTGCAGATCGTGCACACGGGCGAGTTCGAGCGGGGCGCCGCGATCGTGCGGCGCGCGATGGAGTTGAACGCCAACCACGCGGGGTGGATGCATTTCGCTCCACTCTGGGAGCACTTCCACAAGGAGGAGTACGAGCAGGCCCTCGAGCGCGCGAACCGGGTGGACGTCCCCGGTCTGTTCTGGCCCTATCTCGTGGTCGCCTCGGCCTGCGGTCACCTCGGCCGGCGAGCCGAAGCCGCCGCCGCGGTCCGGGACCTGCTGGCGCTCGACCCCGAGTTTGCGGCGCACGCGCGCTCGAACGTCGGGACCTGGCACTTCGCGAGCGGCCTCATGGAACCCATTCTCGAAGGGCTCCGCAAGGCCGGTCTCTCGATTCCCGCGACCGGCGGATCGTCCGACTCGCCGGTGCGGAGTGGGAAAGTCACGGCAAGAACAGATCGGGCGGACCCGGGCACGGACTCGGGACAGGTCCGGACCGAGGAGGGATTCTGGGTCGCGGTGCTGCCCTTCAAGTACAGCGGGGCCGACGCCGGCCTCACGGCCGTGGTGGAGGGATTAACCGAAGACATCGTGACTGGCCTTTCGCGCTTCTCCTACCTTCGGGTCATCGCCCGGAGCTCCACTTCGCATCTCGTCCAGGAGGCCGGAGATGTCCGTTCCGCCGGCAAGGAGCTGGGTGCCCGTTATGTGATGGAGGGGAGCCTGCGTCAGGCTGGGACGAAGGTGCGCCTTGCGGTGCAGCTCGTCGACACGACTTCCGGCTCCCATCTTTGGGCTGAGGTCTACGAGCGCGCCTTCAATCCCGAAGCCGCTTTCGAGCTGCAGGACGACCTGGTCCCCCGTATCGTCTCCACCTGCGCGGATCGCTTCGGCGTGCTCGCGCGGAGCATCAGCGAAGCCATCCGGGGTCAGGAGCCCGGGCAGCTCGGCCCCTATGAGGCGCTCCTGCGCGGCTTCGGGTATCACCAACGCCTGACGCCGGCCGAGCACGCGGACGCGCGCGAAGCGCTGGAGCGGGCGGTCGAGCGCGCGCCGTCCAACGCGGACTGCTGGGCGATGCTTTCGTGGATCTACTCCCACGAACATGCCCACGGCTTCAACGCCCGGCCGGGCTCGCTCGACCGGGCGCTTGCGGCCGCCCGGCGCGCTGTGGACTTCGCTCCGTCCAGTCAGCTCGCGCAACAGGCCCTGGCGGTCGTCCTGTTCTTCCGCAAGGAGACGGCTGGCTGCCTGAGCGCCGCGGAACGCGCGATGGCCTTGAACCCGCTCGACACGAGCAACGAGGCCATGTTCCTCATCACCTTCACCGGCGATTGGGACCGAGGCTGCGTCCTCATCCGTCGAGCGATGGAGCTGAACCCTCATCATCCACGCTGGTACGGGATCGTCCTCGGCATCAACGAGTACCGCCTGGCGAACTACCGCGCGGTCGTGGACGAAGTCGTGAAGGCCAACGCGCCCGACGTTTTCTGGACCAACATGCTGCTTGCCGCCGCCCACGGCCAGCTTGGCCAGCTCACGGCGGCACGCAATGCCCTCCGAGACTTGCTCGTTCAGAAGGAGGACTTCGCCCAATCGGCCGGCGAACTGCTCGGCAAATGGTTCGACCCGCGGCTCGTCGGGCATCTGATCGAGGGGTTGCGCAAGGCGGGGCTGGACACTCCTCTCGAGAAGAGCGCGGGAACCCCGGCGCGAGAGTCTTCGGACGTTTCCGCATCGGTCTCGGGTGCCGTTCGCACCGACGAGGGCTTCTGGGTCGCGGTGCTGCCCTTCAAGTACGGCGGCGCGAACGCCGACCTCACTGCTCTGGCCGACGGCCTCTCCGAGGAAGTTGTGACCGGTCTGTCACGCTTCTCGTACCTGCGCGTGATCGCCCGCGGCTCGACCGCAAAATTTTCCAGCGAGTCAGGAGATGTGCGCAGGATCGGCGAGGAACTTGGCGCGCGATATGTCATGGAGGGAACGCTGCGCCAGGTGGGGAGCAAGCTGCGACTCGCGGTGCAACTGGTGGACGCAACAAGAGGCGCCCATCTCTGGGCGGAGAGCTTCGAGCGTACTTTCAGCCCGGAATCACTCTTCGAGTTGCAAGACGATCTGGCTCCACGGATTGTGTCGACGGTTGCTGACATGGCCGGCGTACTGCCCCGCAGCATGAGCGAGGACTTGCGGAGCCGTCCTCCCGAGCAGCTGAGCCCCTACGAGGCTGTGCTGCGCAGCTTCGCCTACTTCGAACGCTACAACCCTGAGGAGCTGACCGCCGCGCGATCCGGACTGGAAGCCGCAGTGCGCAAGAATCCTGCTTACGCCGATGCCTGGGCCATGCTCTCGATCCTGTGCGCCCAGGATTACGTGCATGGCTACGGCCTTCAGGCCGATGCGTTGGAAGCGGCCGCGTCGGCCGCACGGCGGGCGGTCGAACTGGGACCTTCGAATCATCTCTCCTATTTCAGCCTGGCCCAGTCGCTCTCATATCAGAAAGACTTCGATTCGTTCCGGGATGCAGCGGAACGCGCCGTCGAGCTCAACCCGATGGACGGCAACTCGGTTGCCCTGCTCGGTGAGTTGCTGACCTACGCCGGCAGCGCCAATCGCGGCATGCAGCTGGCCGAGCGGGCCAAACGACTCAACCCGAATCATCCGGGATGGTACTGGTACGCGGACTTTTACCACGCCTTCTCTCAGGCGGACTACCGTCGAGCGCTCGGTTTCGCGCTCAAAGTCAAGCTGCGCGGCAACCCGCTGGCGCCCATGTTCATCGCGGCCGCTTCCGGTCAGCTGGGAGACGCGGATCAGGGCTCGAAGGCCGTCCGTGATCTGCTGAAGTTCCGTCCCGAGCTCCCGGCATTGATGCGCAAACAGGTCGCGAAGATCTGGAACCCCGAGTACGGCGAGCGCTTCCTCGACGGCCTGCGCAAGGCGGGGCTCGAGATTCCGGAAGTCGGAGATGCCGCGAACCGGACCACGACGGCGCTTTCCGGTTCGCGAGCGGCAGCGGTCGCCGACTCCGGCGAAAGGCGCGCCGAGGAAGGATTCTGGGTCGCCATCCTTCCATTCAAGTACGGGGGCGCCGATCCGTCACTCGCGGCCCTGACCGAGGGACTGACCGAGGACATCGTGACCGGACTGTCGCGCTTCTCGTACCTCAGGGTGATCGCGCGCAGCTCGACTTCGCGCTACGCGAAGGAGTCGGTTGACGTGCGCACCGCCGGCAAGGAACTGGGCGCCCGTTACGTCATGGAAGGTAGCCTGCGTCAGGCCGGGACCAAGCTGCGTCTCGCGGTTCAGCTCGTCGATGCGACCAGCGGCGCTCATCTCTGGGCTGAAAACTTCGAACGCCCCTTTACCCCCGAGACGGTCTTTGAGCTACAGGACGATCTGGTTCCGCGGATCGTCTCGACGGTTGCCGACATGTACGGCGTTCTGACCCGCAGCATGAGCGAGGCGCTCCGCGGCAAGGACGATGAAGAGTTGAGTCCTCACGAAGCGGTGCTGAGCGCCTTTGGCTACATGGAACGAGTCACGCCGGAAGAACATGCGCGCGTGAGACGGATTCTGGAAAGGGCCGTCCGCATTGCGCCCAATCAGAGCGACGCCTGGGCCATGCTGGCGAACCTGTACTGGGAAGAGCATGCGCACGGATTGAACCCCCAGCCCGACCCGCTGGGGCGTGCGCTTGCGGCCGCGCGGCGCGCCGTCGAGGCGGCGCCCTCCAACAGCCTTGCCCATTACGCCCTCGCTTCAACGCTGTTTTTCCAAAGGGACTTTCTGGCTTTTCGTCCAGCAGCAGAGCGGGCGATCGAACTGAACCGCATGGATGCTTCCGTTGCGGCGTACATCGGAAATCTCATCGCCTATTCCGGTGACTGGGAACGCGGCTGCGCGGTGGTGGAATCCGCCATGCAACTCAATCCCCATCATCCGGGCTGGTACTGGTTTGTCAGCTTCAACAACGCGTATCGCCGGCGCGATTACCGCGGCGCCCTGGATTTCGCCCTCAAGATCAACTTGCCGGGAAATTTCTACACCCACGCCGTGATTGCGCAGACCTACGGGCAGCTTGGCATGCGCGAGGAGGCTCGGAAGGCGCTGCTGGAACTGCTTGCGCTCCGGCCCGACTTTGCCAGGACGGCGCGCGAAGAATATGGGAGATGGTTTCACGACCGGGCATTCGTCGAACACCAGCTCGACGGCCTCCGCAAGGCGGGGCTGGAGATTGCTCCGGAAGAGGAATCCGCGGCATTCCCGGCGCCCGGTGACATTCTCCGCTCCGCGGCAACGACCGAATCCTGGGCCGGCCGCGGCGAGGAGGGATTCTGGGTCGCGGTGCTGCCTTTCAAATCCAGCGGCCCCGGCCCCGAGCTCGCCGCCCTGGCGGAGGGATTGACCGAGGACGTCGTGACCGGACTCTCGCGTTTCTCGTACCTTCGCGTGATCGCGCGCAGCTCCACCGCCCACCTTGCCAACCGGGCCGTGGATGTCCGCGCCGCCGGCAAGGAGCTGGGCGCGCGCTACGTGATGGAGGGGAGCCTTCGTGAGAGCGGAACGAAGCTGCGTCTCTCCGTTCAGCTCGTCGACGCGAGCTCCGGCGCCCATCTCTGGGCGGAGAACTATGCACGCGCCTTCAGTCCCGAAGCTGTTTTCGAGTTGCAGGACGATCTGGCACCGCGGATTGTTTCGACGGTTGCCGATATGAATGGCGTTCTGCCCCGGAGCATGAGCGAGGCTGTGCGCAGCCGCGATCCAGAGCAATTGAGCCCGTACGAGGCAGTCCTGCGCAGCTTCGGCTACTTGCAGAGGGTCACCCCCGAGGATCTTGCCGTTGCGCGGTCCGGCCTGGAATCGGCGGTGCGGAAGGCGCCGGCCTATGCCGATGCCTGGGCCATGCTGGCGTTCCTGTGCGTCCAGGAGTACGGGCAAGGATTCAAACTTCAGGCTGATCCGCTGACGAGCGGGGCAATCGCCGCGCGGCGTGCCGTCGAGGCGGCTCCGTCCAACGCCCTGGCCCATTTCAGCCTCGCGCAGGCGCTCTTCTTCCAGAAGGAATTCGAGAGCTTCCGGAACGCGGCGGAGCGGGCCGCCGAACTCAACCCGATCGACGGCAACTCCATCGCTTTTCTCGGGGAATTGCTGACCTACTCGGGCGACTCGGAGCGCGGCCTTGCGCTCGCGGGACGCGCCAAGCAGCTCAATCCCCACCATCCCGGATGGTACTGGTACGCGAACTTCTACGACTCGTACCGCCGGGCCGACTACCGCGGCGCATTGAGTTTCGCGCTCAAAGCGAATCTGCCGGGCCACTGGGGTATGCACGCGGCGCTGGCCGCCTCTCAAGGGCAGCTCGGAGAGCGGGATGCCGCCGCGAAAGCATTGCGGGCTCTGCTCAAGTTGCGGCCGGGCTTCGCCGCCGAGGCGCGAACGGAATTCGAGAAGTGGTGGGAGCCGGCCTACGTGGAGTCGTTCCTCGACGGCTTGCGCAAAGCGGGGCTGGAGGTGCCCGCACCGGCGCGAGCCGATTCCGCGGCAAGGCCCGATGCGGCCGTCGCAATCGCGGTGCTGCCGTTCTCGGACATGAGCCCGGCGAAGGACCAGGATTACCTCTGCGAGGGAATGGCCGAGGAGATCATGAACGCGCTCGTGCGGATCGACGGGATCCGCGTCGCTTCCCGGACCTCGGCATTCCGGGCGCGGGAGGGCGGCGGCGACCTGTCTTCGATCGCCCGGGCTCTCTCGGTGGGCCACGTCCTCGAGGGCAGCGTGCGGACGGCGGGTACCCGGCTGCGGGTCACGGCACAGCTCACCGACGTCGCCAGCGGCTATCAGCTCTGGTCGGAGCGGTTCGATCGCGACGCCGCGGACGTCTTCGCCGTCCAGGACGAGATCGCGGCGGGCGTCGTCGACGCGGTGAAGGCGCGACTGGCTCCCGGATCGCGAACCGTTCCATCCCGTCTGCAGGTCGGCAACCTCGAGGCCTACCGCAGCTACCTGAAGGGCCGGCACCTTCGGGGGAAGGAGGACTTCGGCGGTGCCCTCGCCGCCTTCGAGGAGGCCGTCCGCCTCGATCCCGCTCACTCGCCCTCGTGGACCGGCCTCGCGGAGATCACCGTGCTCTCGGCCCACATGGTCATGATCCCGCCGCGCGCGGCCTGCAAGGCCGCGAGGAAGGCGCTGGCGACCGCAAAGGAGCTGCAGGGAGAGTCGGCTGAGGGTCTCCACGTCGAGGCTTTCGCGGCCTTCCTCGAGCGCCGGTGGGACGCGATGGAGACGGCCTGGCGCCGGGCGCTCGAGCTCCAGCCCGATCACGTCCTCGCCCTGGGCTCGTTTGCGCTCAGCCTTTGCGCGCGCCAGAAGCTCGAAGAGGCCCTGCCTCTCTTTGAGCGCGCCCGGGAAGCCGATCCACTCGCCTCCTTTCCCTACACCCTCGCCGGATGGGGAATGCTGGTGAGCGGGCGGCCGGAGGAAGGCCTGCGCCACATCGAGGACGCGCTCACCTTCGAGAAGGAGGACGCCTCGGCCATTGCCGCGTCGTGCATGGCGAACGCAGCCCTGGGGAGGTTCGAGGAAGGCATCGCGGCGGGCGAGCACGGTGTCGCGGTGTCGCGCCGGGCGCCCTTCTTTCTCGGCGTCCTGGGGTGGGCACTGGCGACCGCGGGCCGGAAAGACCAAGCGCGGAAGATCCTCGAGGAGCTGCGAGCGCGCCCGGCGGGCTCGCCCACCGCCGTCTCCGAGGCCTGGCTGCTCGGCGCGCTCGGGGAGATCGACGAAGCCTTCGACGTCCTCGCCCGGGCCGAAGAGGAGTACCAGGGCCTCCTGTCCTACACCGGGCTACCCGGGTTCGATCCTCTCCGCGCCGACCCGCGATTTGGAGCCCTGCTGGGACGCCTCGGGTTGCCCTCATCCACCGCGACCTGAACCGGACCGCCTCTTGTCCCATGGGATCTGAGGCAGGTTTGCGTCGGCCACACCGAACCGGCGCGAAGCGCCGGCAAATCACGGCGAAAGGAGTCTCCGAGCGAAGGCGAGGAGGAGCCTTTCGCCGTGGGAGCGAAGCCCCGGAGCTGATGAGCCCGAAGGGCGAAATCCAAGCGGAGCGGGCGTAGCGAGGATTGGTGGAGCTGACCGGGATCGAACCGGCGACCCCCTGAATGCCATTCAGGTGCTCTCCCAAACTGAGCTACAGCCCCACGGGGGCCGCGCAGGATAACACGCGCCCGCTCGGTCTCTAAAGTGACTCCGGTCGTCTCAGATCCAGCCGCGGCGCGAGAGTCTCCCGGTAATCATGAAGGAGGCTTGCCCGGCTCTGCCGCGGGCGAGGGAGTCGGCGCGGGAGTGATGGCGGCAGGGGTTTCGGCGAGCTTCAGGACCAGACCCGCGGGCGTTCGCAGCGCCTCGATGGGCGTGGTGTCCGGAGTCGGCGGCGCCGGCTCTGTAGCCGCCGTGGTTTGAGCGCGACGGCCGTGGGCGGCCGCCTTTGAACCGCAGCCGGTGAACGCGAGACATACGGCGGCCAGCAGGAGAACCGTTCGCACCGGAAACCTGATCCGACGCCGACTATTCACGATCCTCTCCGAAGACTCTTTCAAGCCGCGCAATCATCGCTCTTACTCCCGCCCTCTTCTGGAGGGAGAAGGGTGCCGAGACGGATTTTGTCATCCCCGTTCTCGCGAATTATGCCCGAGTTTGGCGCGCAGACGCGCCAGAGATCAAACGCAAACTCCTGTCACGTAAGAGAAACGACGAGAGCGGCGACATGGTACGGGATTTGATCTTAAGGAAATCGGCAAGAGGGCCGGCGAGGGAGTTCCGGCGCAGGGGGAGGCTCGAGCTCCCCCTTTATTATTTTCGAAAGCCACGCGGGTCAACGCCGCGAGCCTCGCTTGCGCAGCTCCCGGACCTGCCAGGTCTCTTCTTCCAGGTACGGCAGGAGAGAAGGGACCGCCCGACGCTCCCCTTCGAGCCGAAGCAGGAGCGCGTCCCCCGAATCCGCTTCCTCGAGGACCCGAAAGGCGGCCCGGGCCGCGGCGATGGACCGGCCGTCCGCATAAGGAATGCGCACGAGAAACTCCTCCCCGCGCGTCTGCGCCCGCCGGCGGACCTCCTCCTCGAGCTCTTGGATTCCTTCCCCGGTGCGCGCGGAAACGAGAAGCCCCTGCTCCCCGCGCCGCGCGCCGATGAATGTCGCGGCCCGCTCGCCTCCCGGCAGAGCGTCCCGTTTCGTCCACACCGTGAGAATGCGCTCCTCTCGGACGCCGAGCTCCTCCAGGACTTCGAGGGCGATCCGGCGCTCCTCCTCGGCTCGCGGGGAGGAGGCGTCCACGGCGTTCAGCACGAGGTCCGCCTCGCGGATCTCCGCCAGCGTCGAGCGGAAGGACGCGACGAGGGACGTCGGGAGCTTGCGCACGAAACCGACCGTGTCGATGAAGACGACGTCCGGCAGCCTGCGCGAGGAGGCCCGCGCCACCCGCGCGTCGAGCGTGGCGAAGAGGCGATCGGCGGTGTAGGCCGATTCGCGCGTCAGGCGGTTGAAGAGCGTCGTCTTGCCCGCGTTGGTGTACCCGGCGATCGCGACCTGCAGGAGGCGCCGCCGGCCCCGGCGCCGGACCGTCCGGGACTTCTCGATCCGGGACAGATCCTCGCGCAGGCGCGCGATGCGCTTTCGGATCTTGCGGCGGTCCACCTCGAGCTTCTGCTCCCCCGGACCCCGGCCGCCGATGCCGCCGCTCTGGCGCGAGAGGTGGCCGTAGCGTCCGGCCAGGCGCGGCAGCAGGTACTGGAGCTGGGCCAGCTCCACCTGGGTGCGGGCTTCCCGCGTGCGCGCGTGCAAGGCGAAGACGTCGAGGATGAGGCCCGGCCGGTCGAGCGCGCGGACTCCCTCGCCCCACGCCTCCTCGAGATTGCGCGCCTGGCCGGGAGTCAGCTCATCGTCGAACGCCACGAGCGTGGCGCCCTCGGCGCGAGCGGCCCGGCCGATCTCTTCGACCGAGCCCTTGCCGACGTAGGTCGCGGGGTCGGGCGCCGGACGTGCCTTGATGAACCGCGCGACGACCTCGGCGCCGGCCGTGTCCACCAGCCGCTCCAGCTCGTCCAGGTGCTCCTCGGTCGCCGCGCGCGGCGCCGCCCGCGAGGACACGCCGACCAGGATCGCCTTCTCTCTTCCCGCGCCGGCCATCAGGCGCATTTAACCATCGAAGCGAGGCGGTCGTCCGATGTCCTACAATCACCCCGTGACCCTTTCCGCGAGCGAACGGCTCCTCGGCGACCGGCTCGAGCGCCTCTACCGCGCCTACGGGCCCGAGACCGCGGACACCGACCCGATCATGTTTCTCGGGCGATACCGTCGGCCGGAGGACGTCGAGGCCGTCGGCTGGATCGCTTCCGCGTTTTCTTACGGGCGGGTGGAAACCATCCAGGCAAACGTGGAGCGGATCCTGGCGGCTCTCGGGCCGCGGCCGTCCTCGGCGCTCGATCGCATCACCGACTTTCGCCAGTTCGCCCGCGACAGTCTCGCCGGGTTCCGCCATCGGTTCCACTCCGCTCTCGACGCCGCGCTTCTGCTCTTCGTCGTCTCGCGGGCCCGCGCCGGGTCGGGATCTCTGCGCGCGTTCTTCGAATCGGAGTACCGCGAGGAGGACCGGGACGTCGGAGCGCTCCTCTCCCGCGTCGTCGGGAAGATCCTGCGCCTGGATTACCGCCCCATCCTCGGGCGCCGCGACCTTCCCGACGCCTGCGCCGCGCGCTTCTTCTTTCCCGACCCGTCCGAGGGCTCGGCCTGCAAGCGATGGAACCTCTATCTGCGCTGGATGGTGCGCCGGGACCGGCTGGACTTCGGGCTCTGGCCCGCCATTCCCGCCAGCCGCCTGGTGATCCCGACCGACACGCACATTCACCTGGTCTCGCGCCGTCTTCGACTGACGCGCCGCAAGGCCGCCGACTGGCGCACCGCGCGGGAGATCACGGACCGCCTCGCCCGGTTCGACCCGGAGGATCCCGTGCGCTACGACTACGCGCTCTGCCGCATCGGGATCCTCCAGATCTGCAAACCGCAGCGGGGGCTCTCCCTCTGCCGGGAATGCCCCGTTCAGGACTCCTGCTCGGTCGGCCGGCGAAAGTCGGGGCCGCCCGCGCCACTCTCGCAACAACGGATGGCCTCATGAAGACCCGTACTCTGCTGACGATCGCCTTTGCCGTGGTCCTGACCGTCGTCGGGGCGATCTTCCTGCGCTCGCTCTCTCCTCCGGCGTCTCCGACGGGATCGCTCGCGTTTCTGTCCGCCGCTCCGGCCCTTCCGATCTACGACCGTTCCGGAAAGATCGTGGACCTCTCCAAGGAGAAGGGGCGCCTGGTCATCGTCCACTTCTGGGCCACCTGGTGCCCGCCGTGCGTCGAGGAAGTGCCGGCTCTCTCGAAGTTCTGGGAGAAGTACCGCGGCCGTGACGACATCGTCCTCTACACGATCTCGGTGGATAAGGACTGGAAGACGATCGACGCCTTCTCCGCGAAGAATCCCAATGCTCTTCCGATCTACCACGACCCCGAGGCCGCGACCGCGCACCGATTCGGCTCGACCCAGTACCCCGAGACCTACATCGCCAACAAGAACGGCCGTGTGATCTACCGCGTGCAGGGCGCCATTGAATGGAATGATCCCTCCGTCCAGCAGCGGATCGTGCAGCTGCTCAACTCGTAAGGCGTAAGGCGTCAGGCGTCAGGCGAGGCCCCTTGCGATGGAGGGGCCTCGGGTTTCCGGGGCTCGGCTTCGCCTTCCGCCTTACGCCTAACGCCTTCCGGCTTTCCCTCCCGCATCAGCCAGAGGAAGAGCACGACGGCGGCCGCGGAGATGCCCAGGCTCGTCCAGTAGAGGACGAGAGTCACGTCGAGACGCACGGCGGTCTCAGGGCGCCGCGGGCGCGGAAGCGCGCGCGGCGGAACGGCCGGAAGCCCGCGCGGGCGCGGATCTGGCTTCGGCGGGGGGTGTCCCGGCGGGGGACGTGCCGCCGTTGACGCCGATCGACCAGACGTAGTCGCGCAGGGCCCTGGTAACGGCGTCCGGGTCACTCAAGAACGACTTCGCCTGCGCGTCTCCCCCGAGAAGCTGCGCGAATTCCGCCCGGTCCTTCGCGAAAGCGGGCGCATCCACGAGGGCCGCGAGTGGAGACGTGCGCTGGCCGTTCTCGGCCTTGGGGAAGTTCGTGGGCATCCGTGTCCCGGGCATCCACTCGTCCGGCCGCCGGATCCAGTCGTTGATCCAGTCGTGCCGCAGCCGCCGAGAGGCCATCTGCAGGTTCGGGGCGAGGCTCGCGCGGTCCACGCCGGGGGCGTTCATCTCCTGCTCGCTCCGGGGGTGGCATTGCTTGCAGCGAAGCAGCTCGAAGACCTTCTTCCCGGCCGCCCAGCGGGCGGGCTCCGCCGCGTAATCGGACGTGAGGAAGGGATACGCCGCGCGTTCCAGGAACGCGAAGTAGCGGGTCAGGTCGTTCAAATCCTTGTCGGTGAAACCGAAGGTCGGCATGTGGACTTCGAGCCACGGGCGGATCTGCCCCGTCTTCGGAGCCTTGAGGAACGAGAAGAGCCAGTCGCTCTGCACCTTGGCCCCCTCCCCCTGGATGATCGGGGGCGCGAGGGAAGGATCGGCCACGAGCGAGCGGATGGAGCCTCCGAATCCCTCGATGACGTGGCATCCCTGGCAGTTGTGGTCCTTGACGATGCGCCGGCCGCGCTCGATCGCCGCCTCCTCGCCGTTCAATTCCTTCTTCGCGGCGGAGGACGCGTTCAACTTCTGGAGGCCCAGGACCACGGTCGTGACCCTGTCCAGCTCCCGGTCGGTGAAACGGAAGTTCGGCATCTTGAGCTTCTCTTCCCAGCCGCGCGCCCGATCGCGGTCGAAGACGCGCGGGTTGTGCAGCTTCATCCGGAACCAGTCCTGCCGCGTGTGGGGCAGGTGCAGGAAGCCGAAGTCGAGCCGGTGGACGGCCTTGGATCCCTCCTCGGTCAACTCGGTGCCGATCGGCTTGGCGTCCTCGAAGCCCGGGATCCTGTGGCAGGCGAAGCAGCCGTAGTGGGCGATGAGCCTCTCCCCGGCATAGACCTCCTTGGCGTGCGGGTCCATGCGGTCGAGGTCGGCCCGCGCGTCGAAACGCGTCTTGGTCGCGGTCTCGAAGTAGAACGCGATGTCGTCGAGGACCTTCGGATCCGTCCGCGGCAGAGCGGCCTGCTCGAAGCGCGGCGGGGCCTTGAGCGTCGAGAGGTACTCGGCGATGTCGAGGGCCTCCTGCGGCGCCAGGCGAAGGTTCGGCATCTTGGTATCGGGATTCCATTTCTTGGGATCCAGGATCCACTGGGCGATCCAGTCCTTCGAAGCCTTGGAGCCGATCCCGGCGAGGTTGGGCCCGAATTGCCGGTAGGTGCCGATCAAGTCGCGCGGCGCGTCGGGGCGCGGATCGATCTCGTGGCAGCCGAAGCAGCCCCGCGCGGCGACGAGCTTCTCTCCGCGGGAGGCATCGCCGGGTCCGGCCGCGGGAGCCACCTCGCCCGGCCGGGACTTCTCGAAGAGATAGGCCACGATCGCGTTGACCATGGCGTCGTTCTCCAGGCGGCCGCGCCGGTTCATCTCCTCCTGGGCCTTCGTCGGCTTGCGGTCCCCCGAGACGTTGACGAAGTTCTCCTGGTAGAAGAAGTTCGGCATCCTCGTGTTGGCGCGGAAGGAAGAGGGATCCATGACCCAGCGCGTGGCCCACTCCTTCGTGACCTTCTCCCCGACTTTCTCGAGCGAGGGGCCCGGGAGCGGCAGATTCTGCTTCTCCAGGCCCTCGATGCGGTGGCATCGCCAGCAGCCGAGGATCTCGACCATCCTCACGCCGGCGTCGAGCGTCGGCGCCTCGCGGAAGTTCGCCTCATCGGCGTGGCAGCGGTAGCAGCCCGCCTCGACGTACTTGGCCGGCAGGATCGGCATCTCGTTGAACCGGTCGAACTCCCACTCGTACTTCCTCTTCCACTGCGCCTCCTGTTTCGGTGTCTCGGGCGAGTGGCCGGCCGACCAGAAGGAGGAGGCGCGGTCTCGCCCGCCGTGGCAGGGGGTGCACCCGAAGCTGTTGGCGGGATGCGGGGACTCGCTGCCGACCATCAGATTGAGCCGCGAGTGAGTCTCGTAGACGACGCCGTTGCCGAGGACGCGCTTCAACCTCGGATAATGGGCCGTCAGCTCGTCGAGCGACGCCTTTTCGAAACCTTTCCGGTCCGCGGCCATGTGGCAGGTCTGACACCGGTCCACGCGGGGGATGCGCATGAAGTTGACGTCGTTGAAGTGCTCGGGCAGCTGTACCTGCTGCACCCTCAGCGAAGGGTTGATCATGTCGAGGATCGCCGAGTTGCGCAGGGTGAAGAGCGAGTCCTGCCGGAGGGTCTCCACCTTCTGGCGGGCGAGCCTGTAGTCGGCCGAGAGCTTCTCGATCGAGGCCTGGACTTCGTCGCGGCGGGCCGTGATGCGCTTGATCTCCTCCTTCGTGTCCGTCTCGTCCTTCTTCAGACGCGCGAGCTTCAGGTTGGCGGCATCCAGACGTTTCTGGATCCTTTCCAGTTCGCGCCGGGACCCGGGAGCGGACTTCGGCCGGTTGGCCAGGTCGTCTTCGTACGTGTAACGGGCCGCGTCGAAGGAGGCCTTCAGGAACTTGGCGTCCTGATCGGCGCCGTAGATCTTCGGATCCAGCTCCTTCAAGTGACCGTTCAGTTTCGCGAGCGTCCTCGCGCGGGCTTTCACATCGTTGCGGGCGGAGACGAGATCTGCGCGCAGCTTGTCCCGCTCCTGCCCGTAGGCCTTCTCCCGCGCCGCCTGCACGGCTTCGAGCGTCTTGTCCCGGTCCAGCCGGAGGAACGTCTGCTGGATCGACTTCCAGTCGCGCTTGTAATCGGCGGCCACCATCCAGAGGAACACGGCCGTGAGAAGAGCGGCCGCGCCGAAGAACGCGCGGTTCAACCTCGGGATGTTGTAGTGATGGTCGATCGGCTCGGCCGGCGGCTTTCGAGGCATGGGTAGCTGTCAGCTTTCAGCTCTCAGCCACAATGCCCAGCCATGCCGGTCTGGCTGACAGCTGATAGCTGACGGCTGATAGCTCATATGTTGAACGCGAACTCGGGGATGTTGATGATGTACTTCAGGTTGAAGATCCAGCGCAGGTACATCTTGATGGGAAGGGCCAGCATGATCAGCGCGAGGTTGACGCCGATCAGGTAACGGGCCATGCCCATCTTCTCGAAGAAACGCCGCAGGAGAGTCTTCGACAGGACGAGCGGCAGCGCGCCGATGTAGAACCCCACGACGGCCAGCCCGAAGATCTCGCGCCAGAGCCAGAAGTTGGGCAGACCTCTCTTGAGGACCTTGATCCAGATGATCTCGGAGAGGTTGATGTTGTTCAAGGGCACGAGTTTGTTCACGTCCCAGAATTCGTAGGGCCCGAAGAAATTCCAGTTGGGGCCGCGCAGGAAGGTGCCCAGGGCGATCAGCGAGCACCAGAGCACGATGAATCCCGTCACGAAGATCGTGATCTCCCAGTGCCTCTCCTTGAAGGTGAAGTAGCCGTTCCCCCGGGGGTTCGTGTCGATGTAGGGGATCGCCATCAGGCCCACGATGATGAGAGAGGGAATGACGACGCCGGCCAGCCAGGGATCGTAATAGACGAGCATCTCCTGGAGCCCCAGGAAATACCAGGGCGCCTTGGCCGGGTTGGGCGAGTCCGTCGGATTGGCCGGTTCCTCCAGGGGCGCCTTCAGGGCGATCGACCAGACGATCAGGACCGCCATGACGATGACGAGGCAGATCAGCTCCACGTACACGAGATCCGGCCAGGAAAAGACCTTCTGGGCCGAGTCCTGCCCCTCGATCGTCGGAATCCCGGCGGCGACGCGCCGGTCGTTCTCGTAGGCCTGGTGCATCGCGTACCAGAAGAAGAAGCCGACGAGGAAGATCATCCCGACGATGGGGACGTTGTCCGGAAGCGTGGCGACCGCCGCAAAGTTGGGATCCAGGTAGGAGAGCCCGATCCCTCCGGCCAGGGCGGCGAAGAGGACGATGCCGCCCCTCGTCGTCCAGAGCGGCCTCCAGTGGATCGCCGCCAGGACGCCGATGAGCATCAGCGTCACCAGGTACTGCGGCGCCGAAATGAAGTTGACGACGCTCTTCAGAAAATGGATCAGGATCATGGCGCCGGCCGCTCCGGACCCTGGACTCTGGACCCCGGCCCCATCACATCGGGCCCGAGATGCCGCCGTCCTTGCGCACGCGCCAGAAGTGCACGGCCATGAGGAACGCGGCGACGAGGGGGATCCCGACGCAGTGCAGCACGTAGAAGCGCAGGAGCGCTCCGGCGCCCACGAAGCGGCCCCCCAGGAGGCCGAAGCGGGCGTCGTTGGTGGAAGTCACGAGCTGGATGTCGCCGATCTTGAGCAGGCTCGTGCCCGGACCCTGGATGCCGATGAGCGGGGTCGCGGAGGCCATGTTGGAGCCGACCGTGATGGCCCAGATGGCGAGCTGGTCCCATGGCAGGAGATACCCGGTGAAGGAGAGGAGCAGCGTCAGCACGAGGAGAACCACGCCGATGACCCAGTTGAATTCGCGCGGCGGCTTGTAGGAGCCGGTCATGAAGACGCGGAACATGTGGATCCAGACGGAGATGACCATCGCGTGCGCGCCCCAGCGGTGCACCTCGCGCATGATGCCGAAGGGGACCTGCTCGCGCAGGTCCAGGATGTCCACGAAGGCGTACTCGACGGTCGGCCGGTAGTAGAACATCAGAAGCAGGCCGGTGAAGGTCAGGACCAGGAAGAGGAAGAAGGTCACGCCTCCCGCGCACCAGGTGTAGCGCATCTTCACGCCGGACTTGCGCGTCTTGACCGGGTGCAGGTGCAGGACCACGTTGCCCAGCATCGCGAGGACTCGCTTGCGGTTCGTGTTGGGGACGCCGACCCGGAAGATGGACTTCCAGAACTGGCTCGCGACGATCTGCTGCTGTATCCGGCGCCAACTCATTGTCCGCCCTCAGTCCTCAGTCCCCGGTCCTCAGTTCTCAGTCCCTGGTCCCTGGCCCCGGTCAACGAAGGACTGAGGACCAGGGCCGAGGACTGTCTCACGCCATCTTGATGAACGCCTTCGGGTCGCTCCACTGCCCGCGCTCGTAGAGAAAGCGCGTCGCCTTGTCCACGATGATCTGGCCGTCATCGGGGGAAAGCATGACCTCCGCGCGCTCTAACGGCCGTGGCGTGGGACCCTCGAAGTTGATCCCGGAAACGTAGTAGCCCGACCCGTGGCAGGGGCACTTGAACTTGTTCTGCGCCGGGAGCCAGTTCGGTGTGCACCCCAGGTGCGTGCAGACGGCGATGAGCGCGTAGATGGTCTCCGTCGTCCGGACGATCCAGACCCCGTATTTCTCCTTCCAGCGCTCGTCCACGCCGGGGCTGTAGGTGGAGGGGTCGCCGGCCTTGAAGCGCGTGGGAGGCTCGAAGAGGACGTTGGGGAACATGAATCTCATCGACGCCGTCAGTCCCGCGACCGTCGCCGCCGCGAAACCCACCCACGCGAGAGTCATCCATTTCAGAGTGGACCGCCGCGTGACCCCGTCGATGTCGAGGTCCCCGGCTCCCGCCGGGAACTGCTCCGCCTGTTTCTGGACCGTCGCCATCGCGTTGCTCAGACTACCAAAACGGCGCCGCGGCGCTCAATATTCATGGAAGACGATTCCGCGGCTCCCCGCGTCGCCTGCGCCGCCTGGCGGGCGGCCTCCCGCACGCGCAGATTCGGATCGTCCCGCTCGAGCTTCTCGAGGAGAGGCAGAGTGTCTCTGTCGCGCAGCAGCGAGAGCGCCTTCAACGCGTTGACCATCGCGGCCTCCGTCTGATCGCTCGTCAGCGCGAGGCGCGCCAGACTCTCCCGGTCGATCATCGAGCGAAGCACCGGCAGGCCGGTCCGGTCTCCCAGAGAGGCGAGCGCGATCGCGGCGTTCCATCGCACGTCGGCGACGGAGTCCTCCATCAGCACCTTCAGCCGCGGGATCGCCTCGGGCCGCCCGAGCCGGCCCAGCACGTACGCGGCCATCTTCCGCGCGCCGGGGTCCTGCGACTGCGAGCTCTCGAGCACCGTCTCCAGCGCCCGGGGGTCCGCCAGCACGCCGAGCGCCCAGACGGAATAGAGCCGCGTCTCGGAGTCCGGGTCCTTCGCCGAGGCGAGCAACGCGGGCACGGCCGCGCGGCTGCCGAGCTTGCCGAGAACGAGGACCAGGTATCGCCGGACCGGCACGTCCTCGGGACGGGTGCGCGAAAGGCCCTCGAAGATCCGAAGCGTCTCGGCGGCGAGCGCGTCGCGCTCGCGGCCCGGCGCGATCCGGGAGACCTCCCGCGACAGCTCGAAGGCCGCCTGCCACCGGCGGTTGGGCCCTCCGCCCCGGACTTCCTGGAGGTACTCGGCGGGACTCTTCCGGTCGAATGTCATGAGGTTGAAGACGAGGAAGATGGCGACCGCGGCGCCGACGACGAGAAGCGGAAGAAGGAAGAACCGTATGGCCGACGCTTTTGGCGGCTGCTCGTCGTCCTCGGCTGTCTCGGGGGCCGGGGTGTCCGTCACAGGACGGGAAGATACCTCTTGGCCTGCGTGATCGGGTTGGGGACGAAGATGGCGTCCTTTTCGCACACCGTCTCGCACAGCCGGCAGGAGACGCAGGGTCCCGCCTCCACCTCGGCGATCTTGTGGAAGGTCTCCTGGAGCGGGTCGTCGATCAGGTAGATGCAGTCGAAGGGACAGATGTCGATGCAGAACTCGCAGCCCGTGCAGAGGTCCCGGTCCACGATCGCCTTGGGGATGTCGCGGGGCTTGACCTTCTCGACGAGCTCGCCCTTCTGGTCCTGGATGCAGGAGACGGGGCAATACCGGGCGCAGACCGAGCAGTCGATGCAGCGGTCCGCGTGAATGACGTACTTCTCGTTCTTGTCTCCGGTGATCGTGTGCGTCGGGCACTTGATCTCGCAGACCCCGCAGCCGATACAGGTCTCTGTAATGAAATGAGGCATCGTTAGCCGGCGCGGGGGCGTTCTGCTCCTCAGCCGAGTCGTGAAAAATATCACAAAGCTCAATACCGCGCCGGCTAGCAATGCGTCCGAGTCATCCTCGTGAGGAACGGATTCTCGGGCCGCGGGCGGAACATTTCCCCGAGCTTTCCGTTTGTCAGAGGAGGAGAATCCAACAAGTGAAAGAACTTCGAGCGGTCGTTCTGGGGCTCCTGGTCGTCGTCCTCGTCGTGATCGCGATCGCGGTCTGGCGGCGGCCCGCCCGCGAGCTGCGGCACGTCCGGGGATTCAAGGTCGAGATCCAGAAGACCGAAGGCGGCTCGCGCCACCACATCTCCTTCCACGTCCCGATCGCCCTGGTCGCACGCGTCGCCTCGTTCGTCCCGATGGCCGACCTGGGCAGCGAATTCCGAGCCGACTGGGAAGATCGCAACATCACCGCGCGCGACATCCTGGACGCCGCCGGAAAGAGCTCGCCCGGGCAGCCGGGAGTGATCGAGCGGGACCGCGCCAGGATCGAAGTCACCGCCGAGGGCTCCGCCCTGGAGATCCTCGTCAAAGACGAATGGGACAAGACGGTGCGCGTCCGCGTCCCGAGGGCCCTGGTCGAGAGCCTCTCCTCGGAGAAGCGGATCTCTCCCCGCGAGATCCTTCGCCGCCTGGACGAGCTGGGTCCCGGAGACATCGTGGTGATCCGCGACCGCGACGACGAAGTCACCATTACCGCCGAACCGCGCTAGCACCTTTTCATGATCGGAATCCGGCCATCCGAGCCGGGGTTATCCTCGAAGCAATGGCAAATCGCCTCGCCGGGGAGAAGAGTCCCTACCTTCTCCAGCACAAGGACAACCCGGTGGACTGGTATCCGTGGGGGGCGGAGGCGTTTGCGCGCGCGAAGTCCGAGGAGAAACCGGTCTTTCTCTCGATCGGCTATTCGACCTGCCACTGGTGCCACGTCATGGAGCGCGAGTCCTTCGAGAAGCAGGGTGTGGCGGAGGCTCTGAACCGCCACTTCGTCTCCATCAAGGTCGACCGGGAGGAGCGTCCCGACGTGGACGACATCTACATGGCGGCCGTGCAGACCATGACAGGGACCGGCGGCTGGCCGCTCTCGCTCTTCCTGACGCCGCAGGGGAAGCCCTTCTACGGCGGAACCTACTTCCCGCCCGAGGACCGCTACGGCCGGCCGGGCTTCGTGACACTCGTCCATGCGATCGCGGAGGCCTGGCAGACGCGGCGGGGAGAGCTCGAGGCTTCCGCGGCGGATCTGCTCTCCCACCTGCAGGAAGGCGCGAGGACGCCGGCGGGAACGGCGCCCGGCCCCGAGGTTCTCGAAGCCTCCGCGCGCGGTCTCCAATCGCAGTACGACGCGCGCCACGGCGGCTTCGGCGGGGCGCCGAAGTTCCCTCCCGCGATGAGGCTCGAGTTCCTCCTTCGATACTTCCTGCGCTCGGGCGCGGGACCCCCCCCTTCCGCGCGGCAGATGGTCGAAACGACGCTGGCCAGGATGGCCGCCGGCGGCCTGTACGACCAGGTCGGAGGGGGCTTTCACCGCTACTCCGTGGACGAGCGGTGGCTGGTGCCGCACTTCGAGAAGATGCTCTACGACAACGCGCTCCTGGCCCGGGTCTATCTGCTCGCGTTCCGCGCCTTCGGGAACCCCGAGGACGCCCGCATCGCGCGCGAGACGCTCGACTACCTCCTCGTCGAAATGGCGCCCGAATCGGGCGGCTTCTTCGCCGCGCAGGACGCGGACTCGGAAGGGCGCGAAGGAGTCTTCTACGTCTGGGACCCGAAGACGCTTGAAGAGGCGGTCGGGAAAGAGGCCTTTCCGATCGTCGCGGCGCGGTACGGCGTCACGGAGGCCGGCAACTTCGAGGACGGTCAGACGGTGCTGTCGGCGGCCGCGCCCGTGCCGGACCTGGCGGCTCGATTCCAGCGATCCGAACGGGAGGTCGCCGGCCTCCTCGAAGAAGCGCGAAGAAGGATGTACGAGGCGCGCTCGCGCCGGATCTGGCCGGACCGCGACGAGAAACTCCTGACGGACTGGACCGCGCTCGCGATCTCGGCCTTCGCGCTGGCGGGCCGGGTGCTCTCCCGGCCGCGCTACGAGAAGGCGGCTCGGGAGGCGGCCGATCGGATCCTGCGCAATTGCCGGCGCGGAGGAATCCTCCTTCATCGCGAGAAGGACGGGTCGGCGGGCATCCCCGGTTTCGCCTCCGACTACGCGAATTTCATCGAAGCCCTGCTCGACGTCTACGAGGCGACGTTCGAGCCCGGCTACTTCCGCGCGGCGGTCGAGCTGCAGACGGACCTGGACCAACGCTTCTTCGACTCCGCCGCCGGCTACTCTCTCGCCTCCGAAGACCACGACGGGCTCCTCTTCCGCCCCCGGGAGATCTTCGACGGCGCGACCCCTTCGTCCAACTCCGTCGCCGCCATGAACCTTCTCCGGCTCTTCTCCTTCACGGGAGACGGGAAATACCGCGACCGGGCGGAGGAGCTCTTTTCTCTCTTCTCGACCCCGCTGACCAGGGCCGGCACCGCGTTGCCGCGGTTTCTCTGCGCGCTGGATTACCGCTCCGACACCGTCGCGGAGATCGTCCTGGCCGGCGAGCCGGGCCGGCCGGACTTCGAATCTCTGCGCCGGACCGTCTTCGCGCATCCGCGCCTGAACAGGGTCCTCGCCCACGCCGACGCGGAGGAGAGCCTGGCCCCGCTGTCGCCCCTGGTCCAATCCAGAAAGTCGCGCGACGGCCAGGCGCTCGCGTACGTCTGCCGCAACTTCGCCTGCCGCGCTCCCGTGTCCACGTCCGCCGATCTTGCCGCGGCGCTCGATGGCTGATTCCCGGGATCCTCTCCGGATCGCGGGCCCCGCGCAGCGCCCGGCCGCGCGAAGGCCGGGGCCGGCGGTTCTCCTGGTTCTTCTCTACGCCGCGCTCTTCGCCGCCGCCCTCTGGTGGCTGCGGGCGGCAAGCCCGCTGTTCCAGAGGCGCGCTCCGGTTCCGCCCCGGCCCGCCGCCGCGCCGAAGAGCGAAATCCTGTCGAGATCGGTCCTGCTTTCGGGCCAGGGTCTCCTGCCGGCCGCCCGGGACGAGTATTTCCGCGGGCTCTCGACCTCCTGTTGCACCTGCGGCTGCGAGGTCAGCCTGCGCGATTGCCTGCTGACGGAGAAGGCCTGCACAAAGAGCCCCGAGCTGGCGCAGCAGGTCCTGGAGCAGTTGAGATAGATAATAGGTGGCAGGTGATACGGGGTACGGGAAGAACAGGTCCCTGGCAACTGGCACCGAACACCTGACACCTTCTTATGACCGGCCTCGTCTACGACGACCGCTTTCTCCTGCACAACGCGCCGTACGAGCATCCGGAATTCCCGGGGAGGCTCGAGGCGATCCGCGACCGCATGATCGCCGAGGGTCTCTTCGGACGCTGCCGGCGGGTGGAGGCGCGGGAGGCGACCGCCGAAGAGCTTTCCGCCATCCACGCCCCCGGCCTGATCGCCTCCGTGAAGGCGACCTCCCGGAAGGACTTCACTCAGCTCGATCCGGATACCTACGCGTGCCGGAACTCGGCGGAGGCCGCCTGGCTCGCCGCCGGCGGCCTGGCGGAGCTGGCGACGCGCGTGGTCCGCGGCGAGCTCGACAACGGCTTTGCCCTGCCCCGCCCCCCCGGACATCACGCCGAGGCGGACCTGCCCATGGGCTTCTGTCTCTTCAACAACGTCGCGATCGCGGCGCGGGCGGCCCAGGCGGCGGGGGCCGCGCGGATCCTCATCGTGGACTGGGACGTGCACCACGGCAACGGCACGCAGCATTCCTTCTGGAGCGACCCCTCGGTCCTCTACTTTTCGACTCATCAGTTCCCTTTCTATCCGGGGACCGGGGCCGCGGACGAGCTCGGCGGCGCCAACGCGCGAGGCCGCACCGTGAACGTTCCCTGGCCGCCCGGCATGGGCGACGCCGAATATCTCGCGGCCTTCGACCGCGTGCTCCTGCCGATCGCGGAGAGTTTTCGGCCGGAGCTGGTCCTCGTCTCGGCCGGCTTCGACGCCGCCGACGGGGACCTGCTGGGAGAGATGCGCGTGACGCCGGAGGGTTTCGCCGCGATGACCGCGAGGCTGCTCTCGCTGGCCGGGGGGCGCTGCGTGCTCACCCTGGAGGGAGGCTACAACCTGGAGGCGATTTCCCGGTCGGCCGCGGCGTGCCTCCGAGTCCTCCTCGGAGAGGATTCCACGCGGAAAGACTTCGGCGCTCCCTCGGCCGCCGCCTCCGCGGTCATCGCCTCCGTCATCGCCGCTCAGCGCCCGTTCTGGCCGTCGCTCCGCGCCAGGGCGTGATCTGCGCCTCACGACGCACCGGCTATCTCGCGACTTCGAGGCGAGGGTTGGAGAGCCTTCTCCCTCAGCCGGAGTCGAGGAAGGGTGAAACGGCTGGTCAGTCCAGGGAAGAGCCGAGGAGGGGTGTGAGGTCGTAGGAGCCGGCGGCGAACTGGAGGGTCAGGGCGCCCTTCTCGAAGACAGTGCGCTCCAGGGAGAGATCCATGCCGGGGGGCGTCCACTCGTTCAGGTTCACCACCATGATCCGGTCTTCCGGGTAGTACGTGAGGAGTCCCTCCGGCGCTTTGGCGACGAGGTATGTCAGCAGCTGGTCCGGGATCGGGATGAAGGAGAGGGCCTGCACTTTTTCGAGCACGAAGGCCAGGAACCCGTCCTTCAAACGCAGCTGCGAGAGCGTCGCCTTGGCCGACAGGGGAACGCCGAAGCGGTGCACGACGAGCGTGGCGGCGAGCTCTCCCGGCGAGACCTGGATCTTCAGGTCCTTCAGGTCCGGAATCCGATCCACGAGCTGGGAAACCAGAGCGTTCAGGGTCCGCTCGTCGAACGTGAGCGAGAGGCCGCTCCAGCGGACGCGATAGCCCTCCGGTTCGGGGAGATCAACCTCCGAAACTGTCTCCAGGGCTGCTTGGGGGTGCACAATCCATTGTACCACTGCGTTGTTCCGCGTTCGGTGATCGGACCGGTCTCGAGTCGCGCGTTCCGCATCTACAAGACGTAGGCGAGAGCGAAACCGGCCTGGGCGCTCATCATGAGCAGATACATCTGGGTCCAGGCGGGATGATTCTCGGTGCGCGCCAGGTCCTCGGGATTCGCCAGGAGAAGCCGCGCCGCGTAGGCCCCCCAGGCGGCCAGGACGAATCCGAGAAGCGTCAGGAAGGTTCTGCTGCCCGTCAGGAGCCTCGCGGTGGAATGGCCGGGGTCCGGCAGCCACGCGAAGAGCGGGATCAGGAGCCAGGGAACGACGAAGAAGGGCGCGATCAGGCGCGCGGCCCGGACCACGCCGAAGCGGATCGGCAGCGTCATGCAGCCGTGCTCGCGGTCCCCTTCCATGTCGGAGAAGTCCTTCGTCGAGGTCGTGCCGAGCAGGAAGAACGCGAAGATCCCGCCGATCGCCCAGGCTTCCCAGACTCCCACCGACGCGACGAACGCCCAGCCGGCGACCTTGAGCAGACCGCCGCGCGTCAAAGCGATCGTCAGGTTCGCGGCCAGCCAGTGGCGCTTGGTCCTGCCGAAGGCCGGAAAGGAATAGACGAAGGTTGCCAGGGCGCCGAGGCAGTAGATGAAGAAGGCCGCATGGAGGCCGAGCGGCGCGTGGAAGCGCTCCTCAAACGAACTGTACGGATACGGCACCACGAGCCAGGTCGGCAGGATGACCAGGACGTAGAGAACGGCGGCCGCGATCCAGGCCCGCCGGATGGAGATCTCGCCCGTGACGAGAGGGCGCTCGGGCTTGTTTCTGCGGTCGATCTCCAGGTCGGCGATCTGGTTGACGATGTTCGAGGCCGCGTTCATCAGAGACGCGCAGAGCGACCCGATCGCGACGGTCAGCACGACGGCCCACGTCACCCGGCGGGAGGGATCGGGGTTGTGAGCCGAGCCGAAGGCGCAGACCGCGCCGGAGATGATGCCGAGCAGGGGCGGCAGCAGCGTGAACGGGCGCGAGAGGCGGATGTACCTCTTCATGCGCCGGCGACGGGAAGGAAGAGCCCGTGGCCCCTCATCGAGAGCAGGATCTCGACCGCGACGAGCGCGCCGACCAGAGTATTGAAGGCGTTGGCAAATTCGTGATCGAGCCGCAGACCCTTGCGGCGTCCGAGATCCAGCACGAAGCTCTCAGCGAGAGAACCCGCGGTCCCCGCCGCGGCCACGACCGCGATGGCCGGGGCGGAAACGAGGCCCGCGAGGAAGCCGACCAGGCCCATCAGGGCGGCGCCGGCGACTCCCGCGAGGATTCCAGAAGGCGAGACAGCCCCCGCGCTCCCCACCGCGAGGCGGCGGAGCGTGAGCGGAGAGAAGGGGCTGCGGCCGTAAAGTCCGCCGATCTCCGTGCCGAGCGTGTCCGCGAGGGCGGCGGCCAGCGCCGCGACGAACGCGACCGGCGGCGCGCCGAGCAGGAGGAGCGCCGCCGGGACTCCGATGTTGGCGGCCACGTGAGCGGCGCCTCGCCGCCCGCGGTCGGCCTGGGCGACTCCCTTTTGCGCCTTGCGGCGGTATCCCCACCGGGTGGCCGCGGTCCCGCCGAGGAAGAAGGCCCAGAGAGCCGCGTAGGCTCCCCAGCCGCCCGCCGCGACGACGAGGAGGCCCGCCAGCGCGCCGGCCAGAGCCCCGGAGGCGGAGACCAGAGAAAGTCGCCAGGTTGCCAGAGCCACGAGCGCGTTGACGCCCGCGGCCGCGAGAACCATCCCGACTCCGAGCTCCGGCCAGGGCGCGCCCTCTCCCGCCGCCAGGCGTCCGAGCTGAAACACGGCCAGCGCCGTCGGCAGAGCGGCGACGAGATTGTCGTCCAGTCCGGAGCGCACCGATTCGAGGAAGGCGTAGACCGCCGCGCCGCCCACGAGGATCGCCACGGTCCGAGGCTCCGCTCTCCGGGCCGCGACGAACAGAAACACGAGGACTGCCCCGGCGCCGCCGACGGCCCAGTTCGCCAGCAGTCCGGCCCAGGTCTTCTCCCGGTTCCACGGGAGACCCGGGCCCTGGAAGAGGCGGCCGGCGACCGCCGCCGCGGGATCTCCGAAGGCCATCATCGCCCAGACCGCCGCGGCGATCGGCAAGTAGCGGCCGCGGAAGAGGAGGATCAAAAGCAGGACCATCGCGGCATAGGCGACGATCCCGGCGTCGCGCTTCTTCGTCGAATCCCGGTAGATCCCGCGGCCTATCCGGGGCATGGCGAAAAGATTGAAGAGCAGCGCGGCGAGCGCGACCGCGGCCGCGGCTTTCCAGTCGAGCCAGCGCAGCGTCAGCGCAAGCAGGCCCATCCCCGCATGGACCGCCTTGCGCTTCCACTCGGACGCGGGCAAACGAGACAGGGCTACTCCAGGCTGTCATCCTGAGCCCTTCGCTCACGCCTGTCATCCTGAGCGCAGCGAAGGATCTGCTCGGGTTGCTTGAAAGTGCGTCTTCGGAGCTCAGGACAGGCTCCGCGAGGGATCCGCTCTCTCCTCGGCGGGAGCAGATTCTTCGGCCCTTCGGGCGCGCCGTCGCCATAGCGGCTCTGGCTCGTCGGTGACCTCAGAATGACGGCTGTGGCGGCGCGCATCAGGCTTCGGGAAGCGCCCGGCGGGCCAGGTATTCGACGAGCGCCTCTCGGTAATGGCGGACGGCGCGGCCCGTGACCCTCTCGTAGCGGGAGATGTCCAGAACGGAATAGGCGGGCCGCCGGGCCGGACGGGCCAGCTTCTCCGAATCGGTCGGCTCGACAAGGACGTCGTCGCGCCCGGAGAGCACCAGGATCTCTCGCGCGAAATCGAACCAGCTGACTTCGCCGCGATTGGCGAAGTGGTAGATCCCGACCGCGCCGGCCTCGACGAGGGCCAGGATCGCCTCGGCGAGGTCGCTGGTCGCCGTCGGTCGGCCAGTCTGGTCGTTGACGACGGTCAGCCGGCGCCGGCCGGCTTCGACCTGTTTCAGGATCGCTTCGATGAAGTTCCAGCCGGCCGGCCCGAAGAGCCAGGAGCTGCGCACGACGAGCCCCGACGGCACCCGCAGGGCCGCCTCCTCCCCCTGCCGTTTGCCTCGGCCATAGGCCGAGAGCGGGTCGGGCGGGTCCTCTTCCCGGTAGGGCTCGCGTTTTTTTCCGTCGAAGACGAAATCCGTCGAGATCTGGACGAGCCGCGCGTCGTGGCGCAGAGAGTGTTCGGCCAGAAGCTGGACGCCGCGGGCGTTGACCTCGAGAGCGCGGGGATCGGATTCGCAATCGTCCACCCGGGTGAATGCCGCGCAGTTGACGACCACATGCGGCTGGATTTCCCGGAACGCGCGCGCGATGTCGGCTTCCTTCGTGATGTCCAGATCCGAGCGAGGCCGCGCGAACACGTCGTGGCCCGCGGCGGCCAGGATCGGGACCAGATCCGAGCCGAGCATCCCGCCCGCGCCCGTCACGAGAATGCGGCGGCGAGGCCGCGGCACGGCGCGCGGCGCCGACCGGACATCCGAAACCGGTTCCGCGGTGGCGATCGCCGCGTCACTCATGGGACGCGAGGACGTAAGGCGTAAGGCGTAAGGCGAGGCCGCCGAAGCTTCATCTCACGCCTCACGCCTGATGCCTCACGGCTGACGGCTCCGGTTAGCCTGGTTCCTTGGCGGTGGCCGAAGAGGTCGCGAGGCGCTCGCCGTACTGGGAGCGATAGAAGGCGCGGTACGCCGCGTCCTTTTCCTTGACCGGCCGCCACCATTCCTCGCGGCGGCGATACCAGGCGATCGTCTCCGAGAGGCCATGTTCGAGCGGCGTCGACGGGCGGAATCCCAGGGCGGCGAGCTTCCCCGCGTCGAGCGAGTAACGCCGGTCGTGCCCCGGACGGTCGTTGACGAAGCGGATCAGGCTCTCGGGCTTCCCCAGCTGGCGCAGCACGCGGCGAGTCATCTCGATGTTCTCGATCTCGTTGCCGCCGGCGATGTTGTAGGTCTCGCCGGGCTTCCCCGCCTCGAGCAGGAATTCGATGGCGGCGGCGTGGTCGCCAACGTAGAGCCAGTCGCGCACGTTGCGTCCGTCGCCGTAGAGAGGCAGCGGCTCGCCGTCGATCGCATTGGTGATGAAGAGCGGGATGAGCTTCTCGGGGTACTGGTAGGGCCCGTAGTTGTTGGAGGCGCGCGTGATGACGACCGGCATCCCGTAAGAAGCCCAATAGGAGTAGGCAAGACGGTCGCCGCCCGCCTTCGAAGCCGCGTAGGGGTTGCGCGGGTTCAGGGCCGAGTCCTCGGTAAAGGAGCCTTCCGCGATCGAGCCGTAGACCTCGTCGGTCGAGATCTGGATGAACTTGCGGATGCCCCGCCGCCTCGCTTCCTCGAGGAGCACGAAGACCCCTCGCACGTCGGTCTCGATGAAGGAGGCGTCGCCCAGGAGAGAACGGTCCACGTGAGTCTCCGCGGCGAAATTGACGACGTCGGTGCATCCCTCCATCGCGGCGCGGACGGCTTCCGGGTCGGCGATGTCGCCCCGCAGGAAACGGTAGTTGGCGCGGGCCTCGACGTCGGCCAGGTTGGCGGGATTGGCCGCGTAGGTCAGCTTGTCCAGGTTCACGACGGAGACCCGTTCCCCGCGCGACTCGAACAGATGCCGGATGAAGTTCGATCCGATGAAACCGCACCCCCCCGTGACCAGGATCTTCACGACCGTTTCCCGTTTCCCGTTTCCCGTTTCCCGCCCCGCTTCATACGATGCCGATCTCCGAGTTGTCGCCGATCAGGAACCTGTGGACGCGCGGCCGCTCGAGGCCCGGATGAATGCGGACGTTGGTCCCGATCAGGGAGTCCGCGATGCGGACGGGGATCCTCTCCAGGCGCGAGCCCTGCAGCACGATCGAGTTCTCGATCTCGCAGCGCTCGACGAAACAGTCCGGCCCGATCGCCGTGTAGGGGCCGACGAAGGCGTCCCGGATCTCGGAGCCGGACCCGACGATGGCCGGTCCGCGCACGGTCGAGCGGATGAGGCGCGCTCCCGGCTCGATGACGACCTTGCCTTCCACGCGGCATCCCGAGTCCAGGTTCTCGATCCCCTTCGCCGTGAAGGTGTCGAGGATGATGCGGTTGGCTTCGAGCATGTCCTCGATCTTCCCGGTGTCCTTCCACCAGCCGGAGACGATGTGCGGATGGACGCTCTTGCCGTGATCCACGAGCCACTGGATCGCGTCGGTGATCTCCAGCTCCTGACGCGCGCTCGGCCGGATCTCGCGCACCGCCTGAAAGATCGTGTCGTCGAACATGTAGACGCCCACGAGAGCCAGGTCGGACCGGGGCTCTCGCGGCTTCTCCGTCAGCCGGACCACCGTGCCGTTGGCCAGCTCGGCCACGCCGAACTGCTCCGGATTGGGGACGCGCGCGAGCAGGATCTGCGAATTGCAGCCGATCCGGCGGTAGTCGTCCACGAGCGCCGTGATCCCGTCGGCGATCAGGTTGTCCCCCAGGTACATGACGAAGGGCTCTCCGCGCAGGTAAGGCTCCGAGATCAGCACCGCGTGAGCGAGACCCCGCGGGGCGTCCTGATCGATGTACGTGATCCGCGCCCCGAACCGGGATCCGTCGCCGAGGGCGTTCTGGATCTCCTCCCGCGTGTCCCCGACGACGACGCCGATCTCCCGGATGCCGGCGGCCACGATCGCTTCGACCCCGTAGAAGAGCACGGGCTTGTTGGCGACTGGCACCAGCTGTTTGGCGCGCGTGTAGGTCAGGGGGCGCAGGCGCGTCCCCTTGCCCCCCGACAGGATCAGCCCTTTCATGGATGCCCAATGATACCGAAGCCGTAAGGCGTCAGGCGTCAGGCGTAAAGCGTTAGGCGGATTTTCGGGTTCCCCTGTGCTTCGCCTCACGCCTCACGCCTCACGCCTGACGGATTACTGGCCGAAGATCCGGTCGAGGGAACCGTTCACGTCGAGCAGCGTGCCGATGTCTTTGAGGTTGACGACGAAGCGGTAGTCGCGCCGCGTGTTCGGAGGCAGCCGCAGCTGCCGGACTTCCAGCAAGAGCGTGTAGCAGGACCCCTTGAAGGAGACGAGGGACCGGTCTTCGAGCAGCTGCCCCTTGCGCGCGTCGTAGTTCAACTGCGTGTCGAGCCGGAGAAATTTCGTCAGGTCGAGCCCCGCCGAGAGGCGCATCTGATCCGTGTTGGGCGAGGCGGACCCTTCCGGCAGCGGCGCCGCCAGCACCGGCCGGCTCGCGAACCACGTCGCGTTGACGGAATTTCCCTTCCAGGTGACCGCCGCCGTGGCGGAGGCGCCGGTGACCTGCGAGGCGTGCGTGTCGTAGTCCACGCGGCCGTCGAAGTGCAGGAGGCTGCCCGGCGCCAGGCGCAGGGTCGTCTGGACCGGCCCGTCCTTCGTCACCAGCGTCTGGAAGGACGTGGCCGAAGTCAGCAGGTTCTGCGGAAGCCGGAAGGCATGCGTCTGCGCGATCTCGAGCGAGGCGATCTCCTCGGCCGATCCCTTCTTCGGATCGGCCGGGCGCGCGAGCAGGCGATTGACGATCGCGTAACGCACCTCGTTTCGTCCGAGGGCGAGGTCGACCTCGTCGTAGGCGGGGATCCGGGCGGGGTCCGAGACTTCCGAGACGTACGCGTAATCGATCCGGGGCTCGATGATGTGCTTGAACTTGCCGAAGCGGCCGATCTCCGCGTCGAAAATGCGGGAGAAGGAAGGGCCGACGATCGAGAGGCCGCCCTCCCCATAACGCCGGGCGAAGGAGGCGTGCTCGAAGCGCGTCTGACCGTCGTCGGTCGAGTCGGTATAGCCGGTCCATCGCCCCCCCAGCTTCGCGGTGACCGAGAGCCACGGGATGCGCTTCCACGGGAGCGAGAACGCCGGATGGAAGTCTCCGCGCCCGTAGGAGCCCCGCGGCAGCCCGGGTCCGCGGTTGACGTACAGGTAGGAGAGCGACGACTCCAGGGAGAGGAAGAGGGGGCTGGCGCCGATCCGCGAGGTGCGGTGGAACAGCTCCACCGACGGGAGACGCTCCTGGAAGATCGTCGTTCCGAAGAAGGACTCGCTCCTCTCCACCCGGAAGTTGACCGAGTCGTCGCCGAAGTTCTTCGTCAGGAAACCTCGCGACAGGATCTGCCGCGCCGACGCGAGCGCGAAGGATCTCTCGATGTCCTGCAGGTACTGCTCGTCGGAGTAGTCCCGCACGGAGAGCACGCCCCGAAAGCCGTAGGGCAGGTCGTCGGACACGTGATCGAGCCTGACCTTCCAGCGGTCGAGGGTGCGGAACGCGAAGACCCCCGGCGTGCCGTTGGGCAGTATGCAAGGGCCCTCGCCTCCCGAGGGCTCCTCGGAAGCGGGCACGCAGGCCGTCGCCTCCTTGTCGTGGATCGCGTATCCCTGAAAGATCCCGGCGGACTCGAGGGACGGGGCCCACCGGAATTCCTCGCCCAGGCCGTAGGAACCGCTCGAGTAGAGATCCAGGTTCGTGGTCAGGTCCGTCGAGCGCCCCGTCACCCAGTAGTACGTCAGGCCCACGTAGGCTCCCCGCCGGCCGTTGTAGCCCACGCCCGGCACCAGGAATCCCGACGCCCGGTCCTCCTTGGTGGGCCAGACCAGGTAAGGAGTGAACAGCAGCGGCACGGAGCCGACTCGGAAGGAGACATCCTTCATGCGCGCGTAGTCGTCCAGCGTCACCGTGGCTTCCGAGAGATAGAAGGACCAGTCCGGCCGCGGCATGTCGCAGGCCGTGAAGATGCCGTGGTGAATCCGGTAGGTGGCCTCGCCGATCTTCTCGATGGACTCGGCGACGATGTGGTAGGTGGGCTCGAGATCCGCGCTCGCGTCCTCGAGCCGGCCCGTCTTGGATTCGAGCTGGAACGTGGCGCGGCTGCCGGCCATCCGGGAGGGCCCCTGATCGATGACCACGTTGCCCTCGAGAGTCGCCGTCTTCGTCGGAAAGTCGTACCGCCCCTTGTCGGCCCGGATCTTCACGTCCTGGTAGTCGATCTCGACCTCTTCAGACCCCTCCCAGAAGACGTCCTTCTCGTAATGAACGGGCTGCCGGGTGTAGAGACGGACTTCTCCCCCCTTCTCCGGAACCCGGAACTTGATCTGAAAATTGGCCTTGGTCTTGAAACGAGATTCGAAGGGATCCGCCGAACCGAAGGGCTCCTGGGCGGAAAGAAACGACGGCGCGAGAAGGGCGATCAGAAGACCGAGGACCGGGGACCGAGGACCGAGGGCTGACCGAGCGATACGCCGAAAGGCGGCTTCTCGGGCGCTCGGCGAGTGAGTCCTCGGTCCGGAGTCCTCAGTCCTCAGCCGCCGGGGATTCACGCGTCCATCGGACGGAGTTCCGCGGACACGCGGAAGGCGGCTAGCGTCTTCGCGCGGACTTCCTCGACGGTCACGTCCGGGGCGATCTCCTCGAGCACGAGCTCGCTCGCCTCGCGGTCCACGTCGAAGACGCAGAGGTCCGTGATGATCCGGTGGACGCAGCGCTTTCCGGTCAGCGGCAGCGTGCAGGCTTTCAGGATCTTGGGCTCCCCGTTCCTCGCCGTGTGCTCCATCGTGACGACCAGCCGCCGCGCGCCGGCGACCAGGTCCATCGCCCCGCCCATCCCCTTCACCATCTTGCCCGGGATCATGTAATTGGCGATCGATCCCTCCTGGTCCACCTGCATGGCGCCCAGGACGGACAGGTCGATGTGGCCGCCCCGGATCATGGCGAAGGAGTCGGCCGAAGAGAAGTACGAGGCTCCCGGCCGGATCGTCACGGTCTCCTTGCCGGCGTTGATCAGGTCCGGATCGATCTCCGCCTCGGTCGGGTACGGACCGACCCCCAGGATCCCGTTCTCCGACTGCAGGATGAGCTCGATGCCGGGGGGGATGGCGTTGGCGCAGAGGGTCGGCATCCCGATGCCCAGGTTCACGAAGTCGCCGTCCTTCATCTCGGCGACGGCGCGGCGGATGATTCCTTCCCGATTGAGAGCCATGCGAGACCTCCCGGCGTCAGGCCTTGCGGACCGTCCTTCGCTCGATGCGTTTCTCGCGCGGCGCGACCACGAGGCGATTGACGAAGACGCCGGGCGTGTGGATGCACTCCGGATCGAGTTCGCCGGCCTCGACGAGCTCCTCGACCTCCGCGATCGCGACCCTGCCCGCCGTGACGGCCATTGGATTGAAGTTGCGGGCGGCCTTCCGGTACACGAGGTTCCCGAGACGGTCGGCCTTCCACGCCGCGATGAGCGAGAAATCCCCCACCACGCTCCTCTCGAGCAGGTACTCGCGGCCGTCGAAGGCGCGCGTTTCCTTTCCCTGAGCCACCAGAGTGCCGACGCCGGCCGGAGTGTAGAAGGCCGGGATGCCCGCGCCTCCCGCGCGCATCCGCTCGGCGAGCGTGCCCTGGGGCACGAGCTCCACTTCGAGCTCGCCGCTCAAGAACTGCCTCTCGAACTCCGCGTTCTCCCCCACGTAGGAGGAAACCATCCGGCGGATCTGCCGCGATTTCAGGAGCAGGCCCAGCCCCCAGTCATCCACTCCGCAGTTGTTCGAGACGGCCGTCAGGTTCTTGACTCCCCGGCGCACGAGCGCGGCGATCAGGTTCTCCGGAATCCCGCAGAGCCCGAATCCGCCGACGACGAGCGTGGCGCCGTCGAAAACGTCCCGCACCGCCTCGTCGGCCGAAGCCACGACCTTGTTGATCATCGAAAGCCGATGATAACCGAGACCCCTTGTCATTCTGAGGTCGCCGACGCGCCAGAGCCGCTGTGGCGACGGCGCGAGCGGAGCGACGAAGAATCTGCTCATCGACTCGAAGCCAGCAGATCCTTCGCGGAGCCTGTCCTGAGCTCCGAAGACGTACTTTCAAGCAACCCGAGCAGATCCTTCGCTGCGCTCAGGATGACAGCCGTGAGCGAAGGGCTCAGGATGACAGGAAGGGGCGAGGGGATGACAATGCGCCGTCCGGCCTCGCGACGGCGATGAACTCGGCGGCGGAAAGGTCTTCGGAGGCGCCGGGAATGGACGCGAGCAATTCGAGCTTTCGAGCCCCTGCCGGCGAAGGGGGAAGGGTCACGGTGTCGATGGACTCGACCCGGTAACCGCAGGCCTCGAAGAGGTCCTCCAGCGTGCGCCTCGTGAAGAAACGGACGTGCGTCCCGGAGAGGATGGTGTAGGGAACGTAATCGAACCGTCCTTCGAGCAGGTCGCCGATGACCGACCAGTGCCCGAGGTTCGGCACCGACGCGACGACGACGCCCCGCCGCGAGAGCCAGGGGCGCACGCGCGCGAGGGCGGCCGAGGGGTCCGTCAGGTGCTCGAGAACGTCGCCGAAGAGGACGGCGTCGAACTGGCCGGAGAACTCCTCGCGGACCTCTTCCAGAGGAACCGCCAGGACGCGGTCGCAGACGCGCGCGGCCTGCGCCGCGTCTGCGGCGTCCGGCTCAATCCCGACGACGCGCCGGACCCCGGCCCGCTTCAAGGCCCGGGCTGTTTCTCCCCGAGCGCATCCGACGTCCAGCGCGGCGGCGGCCCCCGCCGGCACCCTCGAAACCAGGTCCTCGCGCGCCTGGCCGTCCATCTCGCCGTACCGGTGGAGATAGGCGCCCGGATCGATGAAGACGCCTCCGCCTTCGCGGTGGGCCGTTTCCGGGACCTCGTCCAGGGCGAGTCCGCCCGGAAGCCGCCGCAGCGCCTCGCGCCGGACGGCGTAGACGGGAGACCGGGGCGCGGAGGCCGGGAGAACCGCGGACGGCCGCGCGGCCAGTTCGCGCGCGGCTTCCTCGAGGAGCGAGGGCGTGTGGTAGGCGAACCCGGGCGCGCAGCGCGCCTCCTCCGTCCAGGGCTCGTTGGACACGGGCAGGACCAGGTTCTTTCCGGGAGCCTGGACCGACTCGAGGAGCCGCTCGGCGACCAGAGGAACGAGATAGGCCTCCGGGTCCGCCTGGACCAGAACGACCGGCGAATCTCCCCGGGCGTCCGCCACCGTCGGCCGGCGCCCCCGCGCGTCCGTCAGCGTCCGGAAGGGCAACCGGCGGGCGTAGCGATCCACCAGACGCGCCGCCCAACGCGCCTCCGCCGCAAATCGCGGAACTCCGCCGAGGACCAGATCGAAAGGGAGAAAAGAACCCATGGCCGTGAGGCGTCAGGCGTTAGGCGTTAGGCAAAGCCTCGTGCGCCCGCCTACCCCTCACGCCTTACGCCTTACGCCCTTACGCCCTAGACGGTTTCGACGAGCATGGCGGTGGCTTCGCCGCCGCCGATGCAGATGGCCGCGACGCCCCGCTTCTTGCCTTCCTTGCGCAGCGCGTGGATGAGCGTCGCCAGGATGCGGGCGCCGGAGGCGCCGATGGGATGGCCCAGCGCCACCGCCCCGCCTCGGATGTTGACCCGCGCGGGGTCGAGCGACAACTCCCGGATCGCCGCCATCGCGACCGCGGCGAAGGCCTCGTTGATCTCGAAGAGATCGATGTCGGCGACCGAGAGCCCCGTCTTCTTCAGGAGCTTCTGGATGGCGCCGACGGGCGCCGTCGTGAACCACTCGGGCGCCTGCGCGATCCCCGCGTAATCCACGATGCGGGCGATAGGCTCCAGGTTCATCTGCCGGGCCTTCTCCTCGGAGGCGACGACCAGGGCCGCCGCGCCGTCGTTGATCTTCGAGGCGTTGGCCGCCGTCACGGTTCCGTCCTTCTGGAACGCCGGCTTGAGGGTCGCGATCTTCTCGAGCGGGGCCGCGAAGGGCTCCTCGTCCGCCTCGATCTTGATCGGCTCGCCTTTCTTCTGCGGCACCTGGACGGGCACGATTTCCGCGGAGAAGAGGCACGTCTTCGAAGCATTCTGCGCGCGCCTGTAGGACTCCAGGGCGTAGGCGTCCTGCTCCTCGCGCGTGAAGTGATACCTGGCGGCGCACATCTCGGCGCAATTGCCCATGTGGATGTCCTTGTAGGGATCCCAGAGGCCGTCCTTGATCATCGAGTCCACGAGAGCGGCGTTGCCCATGCGGTAGCCGCTGCGGGCGCGCTCCAGAATGTAGGGAGCGTTGGACATGGACTCCATGCCGCCGGCCACGGCCAGCTCGTACTCGCCGGCCCGGATCGCGTTGGAGGCATCCATGACCGCTCGCATGCCCGAGCCGCAGACTTTGTGGAGAGTGATGCAGGGAACGCTGTCGGGAATGCCGGCGCCGAGCGAGGCCTGCCGCGCCGGCGCCTGGCCGATGCCCGCCTGGAGGACGTTGCCCATGATGACCTGCTCGACGTCCGACGGCTTCACCCCGGCCCTCTCGATCGCCGCGCGGATGGCGGCGGAGCCCAGTGCCGGCGCCGAAAGCGAAGAGAGTTTTCCCAGAAACGTGCCGACCGGCGTGCGGGCGGCGGATAAGACGACAGTGTTTTTCATGATTTTTCGATTCTACCGCTCCCTTCTCGACTCGCGCCAGATGCGGACATTCGCCCCTTTCGCGCTACTCTTTCCTTCGCATGCGCATCCTGGCAATCGACTTCGGCGAAAAGAGGATCGGTCTGGCGACCTCGGATGCGACGCAGACGCTGGCGACTCCGCGCAAGACACTCCAGCGGGGAAGCGACGAGAGGGCGGCCCGGGAGATCCTCGAGTTCTGCGCGCAAGAGGAGATCGGTCTCCTTCTGCTGGGCCTTCCCCGCTCTCCCGCGGGCGAGGAGCGGGCCCCCCACCCGTTTGCCTCGCGGATCCGGAGCTTTGCCGCGAAGCTGGCTGCCCGCACCGCGATCCCGGTTCGCTTCCATGAGGAGACGCTGACTTCCAACGAGGCCGCCCGGCGGCTCGCGCCGGGAGCCGCCCGGGAAGACCTGGACCGGGTGTCCGCGGCGGTCCTGCTCGAGGACTACCTGCGCCATCAGTCGCGCAAGCCCGCCTGAGCCATGCGGGCGAGACGCTGGATTGGCGCGGTCTTGCTCCTGGCGGCGCTCGTGGCCGCGGCCGCGGGCTACCTGTACTACCGGCTGGAGCATCCGCCTCCGGCGGGAGAGCCGTCGGCGATCACGATCCTCTTCCCGCCGGGCACGACGACCGCGCAGATCTTCCGCAGGCTCGCCGAGACAGGCGTCGTCCCCAGCGGCCGCCTGGCCGAGGTCTATTACAGGCTGTACCGGAGCAGGACCCGCCTGCAGGCGGGCGAGTATCACTTCGATCGCCCGACGCCGATCGACGATGTCATCAACCGGATGGGCCGCGGCGAAGTCGTCAAGTACTCCGTGGTGGTGCCCGACGGCTTGACCGCCGAAGAGACCTTCCAGCTCTTCTGGAGCCGCGGCATCGGAGGCCCCGAAGGGTTCCAGCGGGCGATGCAGGAGACCGAGCTGCTCCCCGGGCTGACCAGCGGCGTCTCGGACCTGGAGGGGTTTCTCTTTCCCGACACCTACCTCGTGACCCGCTCGACGCCCGCCCGCGCGATCGTGGACCTCATGGTCGCGCAGTTTCAAAAGAACTTCACTCCCGAGATGCGGGAGAGGGCCCGGCGGCTCGGCCTCACGTTCGTGCAGGCGGTCACGCTGGCTTCGATCGTCGAGAAGGAAAGCGGGCTGTCGCTCGAAGGGCCGACGATCGCGTCCGTGTACCTGAACCGCTTGAAGAGAGGGATGCGGCTCCAGGCGGACCCGACGGTCATCTACGCCTTGAGGCGCGACAAGAAGTGGAAGGGCACCCTCTACCGCTCCGACTACGCCTACGAATCCCCGTACAACACCTACCTCTACGAGGGCTTGCCTCCGGGGCCGATCTGCAACCCGGGATTGAAAGCCCTGAAATCGGCCGTCTCGCCTGCCAGGACGGACTATCTCTACTTCGTCGCGGACGCCTCGGGCGGGCACAGGTTCTCGCGGACCTTCGAGGAGCACCTCGCCGCGATTGCCGCCGCCCGCCGCCAGCGCGCCGAGAACGAAGCCTCCCAGGACTGAAGAGGAGGCCGGCCGCGTCGCGCCCATCGTGTTGTAGGGGCGGGCCTTGCGCCCGCCCGCCTCTCCCGGATCCGCCGCGCCGTCGAGACCGCCAACAGCTACTTCTTGCCGCCGGGCTGCTCGTAGGAAATCGACTTGAGCCTGGGGAAGAGCGTCCGGAGCAGGTCTTCCATGACCTTGTCCTCGACCCAGGAGATCTCCGTCCCGTCGATGAAGTACGTGGGCGTCGAGTTGACCGCCAGGCGGTAGCCCTCCTCCATGTCGCGCCGCACTCGCGCGAAGCTGTCCTCCTTCAGGTAGCAGGAGAGCAGGTCGGCGGCCGACACTCCCTCGGACTCCGCGGTCGTCACGGCAAGCTCGTCGATGCCGGACAGCGTGAGGCTCTCCTGGCGGGCGTAGACCTGCTCCTTGAAGCGGAACATCGAGGGCGCCCCGGCGAACTTGAAGATGCAATCCGCCGCGGAAGCCGCCTTCATCGCCCAGACGTGCCCCATCCAGAGCGGAAAGAACTTGTAGTGCCGGCGCGCGTTGATGATGCCGGCGTTGGTGGCGAGCAAGCGGTCCATCTGCTGGCCGCGGAACTTGCAATACCCGCACTCCATGTCGGCGTATTCGACAATGTTGACCGTGGCGTTCGCCGGGCCGGTCGCGCGGTTGGCGGAGAGATCGATCCGGCGCCGCCGCTCCGCCCGCGGATCCATCCGGAAGTCCCAGAGCGTGCCCTGCAGGAACGACTTCCCGTCGGGAGTCACGTAGCCGGGCATCCGGGAGATGCCGTATCCGGTTTCCAGGGCAAGCGCGGCGCCTTTCAAGCCCGCCGCGTCGCGGTCGGGAGTCAGGACCGCGTGCACCGAGGCGCGGAAGACCTTCGAGAGCTTCTCGTCGAGCCAGGCGAGGTCGTGCGTGCTCCGGACGGGGCGCGGAGAGGGATTGGGTATCGTGTCGCCGGCGAAGACCCACTTGCCGTCGTCCGACACGTAGAACACCTTCTCCATCTTCAACTTCTCGTAGCGGCCCGTGCGCTTGACCTTGTAGGCGACGAAGCCGGGAAGCGTCTCGGTGGACCGTGTCACCGTGACTTTCGTCTCCGGATCGTAGGGGAGAAACCGAGCGGCGTAGACCTCGAGCTGTTTCTCGATGCCGGCGGCGGGCGGCCTGCTCGAAGCCGCGCGGGGAGCCGCTCCGGCCAGGGCGAAGGACAGCAGCAGGACCGTCACGATTCTCTTCTTCATCTTCCCCTCTTTCGGTCTAATGACTTCCTTGCGGAGGCCCGTTTCTCAGGATATTCAGGGACTGGATCGCCCCCGGCTGGTCCGGCTTCAAAGCCAGGGACCTCTCGAAGAGCACGATAGCATCCTGACGCTTTCCGAGACACGTTCGAAACAGCGCCAGCGAGTTCAGCGTGTTGGGATCGGACGTCTTCTGCTCGAAGGGGGCCAGCGCCGCGGCGGCTCCCGGACAATCCTTTCGCTTGAAGCGGGAGAGGCCGAGCGCACGGGCGAAGACTTCGTTGCCGGGGAACTCGGCGGCCGCCCGCTCGAGCAGCGGCGCGTTCTCAGCGGCGCGCCCGTGCTCTTCGTACCAGTTGACCCAGCCCAGCAGAGTTCCCTCCGGATCCGCGTGGCCGGCGGAGAAGGAGCGGAAGAGCCAGTCGCGCGCCCGCGCGTCGTCCTTCTCCGTCCGGTAGAGGATGGCCAGGTTGAACATCGGGGAATGATAGCCGGGGCGCAGGGCGAGCGCCTTCTCGAACGCCTCGCGCGCGGCTCGCAGGTCTCCGAGCGTCTCGCGTTCATAGAGGCCGAGGTTGTTCCAGGCCCCTTCCGTCATCCCGGGTCTGTCCCCGCCGGTGGGCGCCAGGGGCCTGGCCTCGCTGCCGGAGAGATAACCCAGCGCGAGGAGCTTCTTGGTGTACTCGCTCTTCTCGGCTTCGGACATCTCCGCGCCGGGCACGCGACGGACGGCAATCCCCGCGAAGTCCCGTTTTGCGGGAGAAGGCAGATCGCGAAAGGCCGCAGAGACGGGGCGGCCGGTCATCCGGCGACCGGCGGGGAGACCCAGCAGGGCGAGCACCGTGGGCGCGGAATCGAACATCGTGGGCCGGCGGCCGCTCTCCTTGCCCGGCTTGACGCGCGCGCCCCAGGCGGCGAAAACGCCCTCCAGGCGATGCCAGTACGCCGCCGTGCTCCAGTTGAGAGACGAGCGCTCGCAGGAACGGTCTTCTCCCCACTTGAACCCGTGGTCGGACTGGACGATCAGCGTGGCGTGGTCCTCCTCGGCGCGGCGCATCCACTGTCCGAGCATCCTGTCGACGACGCCGTAGTAGACCGCGACCGCGTTCTGGTAGCGGCGGAAGTCGTCGTCCGAGACACACGACAGCCGGGGCGGAGTGTCCGGCGCGAAGACGTGCCCGATCTCGTCGGTGCCTTCGATGTAGAGCATCATCAGGTCGGGAAGGTTCCTGTCGTAGAGGTCGCGCGCCGCCGCCTGATAGACCCGCGTCGCCGACAGGATCCGCGAGAGCGCCACGATCCGGTTCTCCATCCCCTGGCCGCTCGCCAGAGCGCGGTCGATCTCGGCGGGCGGGACGTCCACGAAGGAGGCAATGTCCTCCCGCGTGACGCGCCCCTCGCGGGCCACGACCTGCGCCACGCCGGGAGCGAGCGACGCCGGGAAGGCGACTCCCGAGAGCGGGAGCTTCTCGTAGAGGATGGGGCTCGCATGGTCGGAGATGAAGAAGCCCTTGACCTCTTCGGCCGGATGCGTCGCCCACCATCCCACGACTCCGACGCTCTTCCCCTCGGCGGAGGCGATGTTCCAGACGGCCGGCGCGGCGCGGGAGAGGCCCGAGACGGGGCCCTTCTGGCCGGTCTTCGGATCCACTTCCTGAAAATCGAGCACGCGGTGTTCGTCGGGGCCGACCCCGGTCGCGACCGTCGTCCAGACGACCGGCGAGAGAATCGGCACGAAGCTCGTGATCCGCGTCGTGTACCCCTCCGACGCGAGGCGCTTCCAGTTGGGCATTCGCCCCTGCTGCGACAGCCGGTCCAGGATCTCGAAGTCGAGGCCGTCCAGCCCGAGAAACAGGACCGGGGCCGGCGACCCCGCGGGCCGCTTCGCGCGGGACTCCACGTCCGCGCTCTCGACGGCGGGGGCCGGCGCGGCGGCGCGCGGCGGCGCGGACGCGGCTTCGTCCTGCCGGCTCTTCCCGCACGCGACGAGCGCCGGCAAGGCAAGCCAGAGGGCAAGCCGGAGCGGACTCGGGAGGGGTCTCACTCGCTCGGCGCGGCCGCGTTCCGCGCGGGCGCCTTCAGGCTCTCCCAGAGGAAGGTCTCCAGTCGGCCCTTCTCGCCGGGAAGAAGCGTCCCGCGATAGAGGAAGGATGGCGTGCCCATCACGCCCAGGCGCATGGCAAGCGCGACATCCCGCAGGACGCGCGCGCGCGCGCGGCCGCTCGAGAGCTCCGCGGCGAAAGAGTCGCGCGCGCCGGCGGACTCGGCGATGTCCGAGGCCAGCTCCCGCGCGGCGGCGCGGCTCATCCCTTCGAATCGCGCGAAGGCCGCCTCTTCGTAGCGCCGGTAGAGCTCCGGCTTGATCGCCGCCAGCGCGGCGGCGGACTCGGCGGCGGCGAAGGCCCACTCGTGCGTCTTCACCAGTGGCAGGAAGCGGACCTCGACGGTGCCTCCCTTCTCTTCGACGGCGCGGCGCACGTCCGGGGTGCGGACCCGGCAGCGCTCGCACTGGAAGTCCAGGAACTCGGTGACGGTGAAGCGCGCGCCGCGCGCGCGGACCCCGGCGGTCTGGCCCAGCAGCTTCTCCCGAAAGGCGGCGGGCCCTTCGGCGAGCGAATGAAACTCCCCGAGCATGAGGGTCGAGCCGTCCTTCGAAACGAAGCCGGACCTTGCGACGAAGGAGTCCGTGTCCTTTTCCTGGCGGATCGAGATCGTCAGGGGCAGGAGCGGCTCGCGCGCGGGCGAGCCGAGCTCCACCTTGACCGGAAGCCCGAAGAGCTCCGCCATGGACGTCTGGATGTTGGGAAGGTCGCGCCCGGGGTCGAAGGGCCGCTTGCCGGCGGCGCGCCCCGGGTCGTACAACAGGTCTCCCACGAAGACCTCGCCGCGGCCGGCGTCATAGAAGGCGATGTTCTCCTCCTGATGAGACTTCGACGGAGAATGGCGCTCGACCTTGTAGGCTTCGAGCCCCGGCAGAACGACTTCCCGCGTCGGGGAGACGGAGACCTCGCTGCCCGGGAGGTACGCGTACCAGCCGCGGAAGTATGCGGCAATCCTCTCGCGCGCGGACGGCTGCCCGGACGCAGAAAAGGCCAGGGCGCAGCACAGCACGGATGCCAGGAGAAAAGACTTTCGCACTTCCCGGAATCTAACACGCCGGTCCGGGAGCCGATTCCTTACGGCGAGACATCCCGGACGCCGGCCTATCCGGGGACGCGCCGGGAACTCCGGTCGACCAGGATCGCCTTGCGGGCGGCGTCAAACGTGTTGAGGGCCACGGCATCGCGCTGGAGGACGTTCTTCCCATAGCCCCTGCGCGTGATGAACTCCAGATCAACCTGGAGATAGGGAATGGCTCGCGGAAGCAACTCCCGCCGATAGTGCCAGATCTCTCTCCAGTTGGAGGAAGGCTCGAGCATCTTGCTGACCGGGCCGGTCATCTGGTCGTACTTCATCAACGAGCTGGCGCCGCCGCCGGCCAAAGCCGTGTTCAGGTCGTTTCGCGTGTAACGCGAGTCTCCGCTCGGAGCGTTGGCGTCCTCTCCGGCCCGGATTGGACGCCGGCCGATATAGGTGGGAGGACCGAGCAGAACGAAGACCATACCGCGGTCGGTCAGGCTCCCGCGAACCTCGTCCTCGGTGAAATGACTGTCGGCGAAGGCAACCCTCTTCTCGAATTCTTCGCGGAACTCGTTCTCCACAGTCTCCGGCCGCGGATCTCTGGCCTTCCAGAAGGCCGTGACGAACTCCGAACGGTTAACGGGATTGAAGATCTGGGTGAAGGCCCGCCGCTCGTCGGAGGTCAGCAGATACTGCACCGGGCCATCCGCCCAATCCTCGCCGAGCTCCGGCTCGCGGTTGTCGGAGGATCGGACATACGCTTGATAGGTCGCCGCGATCGAACCATCCTCCGCGGGCGGCTGCGTTTCGTTAGGCCGCTTCAGCTCGCGGCGCGTCTCCTCCAGAAGGGAGATGACCTTCTTGGGATACATACCCGGATCGAGCGAGACCGTCGGAGAAAAGGCCAGGAAGACCTGGAACTCCGCGCGAGCCTCGGGGTCACGGCCGAGCGCCGCCAGACAGGCGCCCCGATAGAAGGCGATGCCGGGACGCAGCGACGCGCGGTACGCCTGGTTCTCCGGCTGCTCGCTTTCCGTCTCGATTTTCGAGAGCGTCGCGAGCGCCTCGGTGTACGCGCCGAGTCGAAACTGGTCTTTGGCTTTCTGGAAGAGCTGAGGAAGCGGGGCGGCCGGGAGAAGCGAACCAATGAAGAAGAAGAGCGGGAACGACAGGCGAGAGATGCGGCGCATGGGAACCTCCAGGGCTCTTTAATTCTACGCCCGCGAGGCGTCCACGAATCAAGGCCTCAAAAAAAAAGGGCGGCCGAAGCCGCCCCGGAGATTGAAATGAGAGAAACCTAGAAGCTGATCTTCAATGCAAACCGGATCAGCCGTGGATCTGTTCTTCCGAGAGTCGTCGCGGTCAGACCCACTGCCTTCCGATAATCCGGGTTGTCCGAGCAGGGCTTGGTATCTGTGCAGATCGTGCCGTCCGGACGCGGAGTTCCGGGCTCGATACCCGCCTCCCCGTAGAACGGACTCGCCGGATTGGTCACGAACGAGCCGGCCGGGTTGAATCGCTCGTCGATGTTATTGACCGTCTGCCGGTTGAGCACGTTGAAGACGTAGAGCTGAGGCGTGACCGTCACCGGCCCGACGTTGATGTTGTAGGCCAGCGAGAGGTTCGCCTCGTAGTCAGTCGGCGTCCGCCCGGCGGTCCCTCGGGTATCGAGATAAAGAAGATCCGGATACGGGCTGTTGTAGTAACCCAGACGGGATGTCGGGTGCCCGCTGCGGACGTAAGCCTGCACACCCGCGGAGAGACCGAATGGCGCGGTGTACACCGCGTCCAGACGGAACTGGTGGGGCCGGTCGAGCTCCAGGTTCCCATAGCCGTTGAATGTGAACTCGTGGTAGTCGTAGTCCGCGTTGATTCCGGGATCCGTCTGGCCGGAGGCCTCGCGGATGGCGCCCGAGTAGTTGCCGCGAAGGGTCGAGTACAAATACGAAGCCTGCGCCCAGAGGGTCTGGGAGAACGACTTGCGGGCAGTCACCTCGATGCCCCGGAAGATCCGCTTGGCATCCCCAACCTTGAAACCGGGAAGACCGAAACACGAGTCCGGATGGTCCGATGTGCAAGTCGTAGGGAGTGTCGGATTCTCTGACCCGCTGTGGCCAGGCAGCAGTCCGCTCGCGTCAGGGCCGCTGCCGCCAGGGTTGAAAATCCCGCAGGAGTTGAAGTCCGTCAGCGGGCTGGTGTAGTCGAGGTCGCAGCGGTCCTCGATCGTGCGCCCGAGCGTCCGGTAGGTGCCCTTGATCCCGACGGAGAAGGTCGGATCCAGGGCCTTTTCCACGCCCAGGGTGTACTCGTCCTGATAGGCCGCCTTGAGTCCTGCATCGACCGGCTCACCGGCGAAGGAGCCGACCTGAATAAACCGGGCCCGCGGAGCGGCTGGATCCTGCGTGGTGATGTCCGTCGGGCTATAGTTGTACGTCTTCACATTGGTGTTCGCCGTGAAGACGCGCACGTTCAAGTCGGTGGGCAGCGCGAAGTAGAAACGGCCGCCCGAGCCGTAGAGCTTGCTCGTCCCGTCCCCGACGAAGTCCCAAACGAAGCCGAAGCGAGGCGCCCACTGGTTCGTGAGGTCCATGGCGACCTCGTCGTTGCCCTTGCGGACGATCTCGCGATCCCACCGGAGGCCGGCGTTGACGGTCAAAGTCGGAATGATCCGCCACTGATCCTGGACGAAGGCGCCCGTCCGGTTCGTCGGAACGTTGAACGGTGCGGTCGCCAGCGGAGTCAAATCCGTTCCATTCGCGGTGTAGTAGTCGTGCTCGTAGAAGACCTGCACGCTCGTGCCCTGCGGAGTCATGTAGAAGGGCGCCTTGCTCAGGTCGCACCTGCTCGAGCCGATCTGGGTGCACGGGCGAACGCGGTTGCGCACGCCCCCGGTGTAAAGGACGAGCCGAATGTGGGTCCTTCTGATAGTCGCCGCCGGCCTTGAACTCGTGGCTGCCGAGGTAGCCGGTGAAGCTCCCCGCATACTGCTTGCGCTCGGAAGTGTTGTTCACGGTCGGCCCGAAAACACTGCCGAAGCCGTCGAGGCGGGCAAGCCGGATCTCCGATGAGGGTCGGCGTGTAGTCGAGGAGCTGCGAAACATCAAGTCCATCGGGCGTTGGTGCTGTAGCGGTCCTTGTGGAAGCTGTACTGGGCCGTCAGGATGCCGAAGGAGCCGAAGAGCTGGTTGAGACGTCCCGCGTAATCGGTCCCGCCGACGTCGCGGCGGCCGTTGTAGGTGAACGGGTTGGTGCCCTGCGGGACGAGCAGCGCTCCTTCCTGAGACCTGGGGATCGGCGAATATCGTGCCGACGACCGTCGTGCCCTGAGCGACGTTGAACGTCAGCTTGCCCGCCCAGAGATTCGAAGTGAACTTGATCGGGAATCGCAAGCCGGCGTTGACGCCCTGGGCCGGCTCGATCTCCTGATTGGTCAGGGTGCGGTCGTAGGCGCCATAGAACCAGATCCGGTCCTTCCAGAAGAAGCCGCCCAGATCGACGCCGCCCTCTTTCCGCTCGTTCTTGGGCAGGGTCGCCGAGGCCTGCGCGTCGCCGCCCTGTGAATGGTCCTCCGTCAGGTTGAAGTCCTGGTCCGCGCGGAGGCTCTGGTTGTCGAAGTACCCGAACACGTCCCCGTGGAACTCGTTGCCGCCGGACTTGGTGATCACGTTGACCACGCCGCCGGTATTGCGGCCGTACTCCGCCTGGTAGCCGCCCGTCTTGACCTCGACTTCCTGGATGAACTCCCCGTTGAGGGCCTTGCCCTGGAACCCCTTGATGACGTTGGTCGTGTTGACGCCGTCGATCAAGAACAGATTCTCCGACGAGGTCGAACCGTAAACCGAGACCGCGAGCGAGCGGCCCTGGGTCTCGCCAACGTCCGTCTGCACGCCGGCCTGCGAGAGCACGATCGACGCGTAGTTGCGACCGAGCGGCAGCTTCTCCATCACCTTGGCCGTGTAGCTGGTGCCGGTCGTGGTCGAAGCCGTGTCCACGAGCGGCGCCTCACCGGTCACGGTGATGGCTTCCTTGGCCGAGACCTGCATCTGCATGTTGACGGTGGCCGTCGAGTCGAGGGTGACCGTCGCGTTCTTGGACGCGGCACCCATTCCCGACAGGTTCGCTGCCACCCTGTAGATGCCCGGCGGAACGCTGACGAAGCGGTAGCGTCCGTCGTTGCCGGTGGTCGCGACGCGCGTGCCCTGAAGGTTGGGACTGGTGATCTCAACCGTCACGCCGGGCAGCGCCCCGCCGTTCTGATCGGTCACCGTGCCCTCGATCGTCCCGGTCGTCTGGGCTAAGACGACGATGGGAGCGAGCAAGAGCAGGCAAACCGACAGAACCAGAGTAAATCGGTATCCTGACTTCATTCCTGCCTCCTTAAAAAACGTGCTGCACAAGAAAAAGACACGGGCGAAATCCTCGAAACAGGCTTAGCTACAGCAATGTCACTGCCAAGGCGCGCTCTGCGATCGCGCCTAGTTAAATGCTTGACCTAAAAGGTCGAACCGTTATCTTGGATCCTGCCAAGAAGATGGTTGTCCCGGCTTTTTTGGACTTTGATTCAAACTCTTGGATTTGACCGTCCGGTCAGCTTTCTTCCGGCCGGATGGAAACCATCAGCGCGCCGCCTTCCACCGTCTGACCCGCCTCGATCTCGACCCGTTCCACGGCGCCCTGCCTCGAGGCTCGAATCTCGTTCTGCATCTTCATGGCTTCGAGCACGAACAGCAGCGCCCCGGCCTCGACGCGGTCTCCCCGCGCGACACGCACCTCGACGATCCGTCCATGCATCAGGGCGCGAACCTCCTCGATCCCGCCGGACGCCGACGGGTCCGCGAGGACGCCGGCAAGCTCCTGCCTTCGTTTTCCGATGCGGACCCGCCGCGCCTCTCCCACCCTGACGACATCCACGCCCTCCCGGCCGCGCGCGATGCCCCGGCCGGACAACTGGCGGCCGTCGTCCAGGAGCAGCGAAACCCTGCCGTCGGGCAGACGCGCGGCATCCATTTCGTCTACCTGGTCCGCGCGAAGCACGCGGCAGCGGGAGGCCCGGCGCTCGACGACGACCTCCTCGAGGCCGCCTTCCCCCCGCAGAAAAAAGGTCTGTCTTCGCATCCCTGCCTCAGCGGCGCAACGCCTCGCGGCGAGCCGTGCCCCGCCAGAGAGATCCCGAGCGGGAGGGCTCCGAGGATTTCTCGGCCGGCGTTTCGGAGAGCGAGACGGCGGCGAGCAGGACATCCTCGTCCGAGGGGGACTCCTCTTCCAGGATGCCTTGCTCGAGCCGCCGCTCCAGCCATTGAACGTCGAAGTCGCCGGCCACGAAGTCCGGATCTCTCGCCAGCCTGCGAAAGAGAGGCAGCGTCGTCTCCACCCCGGAGATCTCGTATTCGGCCAGGGCACGCGAGAGGCGCGCGATCGCCTGCCGCCGCGAGTCTCCCGACACGACGAGCTTGCCGAGCATCGGGTCGTAATCAATGGGGACGGAGGCTCCCTGCTCGATGCCGATGTCATGGCGCACGCCCGGACCGGCCGGAAGGCGCAGCGCGGTGATCGTGCCCGGCGAGGGAGCGAAGCCCCGCCGCGGGTCCTCGGCGTAGATGCGGCATTCGATGGCGTGGCCGCGCGAGGAGAGCCGCCCGGGCAGGGAGAGGGGCTCCCCCATCGCGATGCGGATCATCTCGGCCGCCAGGTCGATACCGAAGACCTCTTCGGTGACCGGATGCTCGACCTGGAGGCGGGTGTTCATCTCGAGGAAGTAGAAGGAGCCGTCGGGAGCGAGCAGGAACTCGACGGTCCCGCAGGAGACGTAGTCCACGGCCTCCGCCGCGGCGAGCGCGGCCGCGAAGAGCCGGGAGCGCAGCTCGTCCCCGACCGCGGGGGAAGGGGACTCCTCGACCACCTTCTGATGACGGCGCTGAAGGCTGCACTCGCGCTCCCCCACCGCGACGCGGCGGCCGCTCGCGTCTCCCACGACCTGCACTTCGATGTGCCGCGGCCGCTCGATCAGTTTTTCCGCGTACACCGCGCCGTCGGAGAAGAACGTGCGCGCTTCCGAAGACGCGCGGGCGAAGGCGGAGTCGAGGTCGCTCTCCGAATCCACGCGCCGCATGCCCTTGCCCCCGCCGCCGGCGGAGGCCTTGAGCAGGACCGGGTACCCGACCCTTCGGGCGAATTCCTTCAGCTCTTCCGGTCCTTCGGCCGGTTTCGTGGTTCCGGGGACGATCGGGACGCCGGCCGCCTCCATGAGCCGGCGGCTGCGGGTCTTCGACCCCATGGCCTCGATCGACTCGGGGCTCGGCCCCACGAAGGTCAGCCCCGCCTCCGCGCAGGTCCGGGCGAAAGCCGCGTTCTCGGCCAGGAACCCGTAGCCGGGATGAACGAGGCTGGCGCCAGTCTTGCGCGCGGCCTCCAGGATCGCCGGAACATTCAGGTAGCTCTCCCGCGCGGGCGGCGGGCCCAGGCGCACCGCGTAATCGGCCATCGCGACGTGCGGCGAGGCCCGGTCGACATCGGAGAAAACCGCCACCGTCTCGATTCCCAGATCCCGGCATGCCCGGAAGATCCGGGCCGCGATCTCTCCTCGATTCGCGACCAGAAGTCTCATGGCCGAAGCCGTAAGACGTAAGGCGTAAGGCGTAAGGCGAAGACGGGAAACGTTCTCATCGGGCGTCCGCGTGTCGGATCAATCCGCTCGCCATTGATGAGATGCGATCGACGGTCTGTTCGTACGACGCGAATCTCTCGTCACTGAGGACTCCTGTTTCATGAGCTACGTCCAGCAAGACACGCAACTCCGCCGAGGACCCACGCGCCATCAAGAGAAACCTCGAGAATTCACGTTTCGAACGTCGGGAAGCTCCTTCGGCGATGTTGGCGGGAATCGAAACCGCGGCGCGCCGAATCTGGGAGGTCAGGCCAAACCGTTCCTCCGGTGGAAACTTTGAAGTTTCTCGATACAGGTCCACCGCGAATTGTCGCGCGAGACGATAAACATCCAGGTTCTCGTGACTGAGTTTCTGGCGCATCAGCTTCGCCTCACGCCTAACGCCTTACGCCTTACGCCTTACGTCAGAGGGGGATGTTGTCATGCTTCTTGGCCGGGAGCCCGGCGCGCTTGTTCTCCAGGAGCTTGAAGGCGGCGATGAGTTTCTCGCGCGTCTCGGAGGGCTCGATGATCTCGTCGATGTAGCCGCGCTGCGCCGCGACATAGGGGTTGGCGAAGTTCTCGACGTACTCGGCGACCTTGGCGGCGCGCTTTTCCGGGGGCGCCTCGGCGGGCAGCTCGCGCTTGTAGACGATGTTGACGGCTCCTTCGGGCCCCATGACCGCGATCTCGGCGGTCGGGAAGGCGAAGTTGAAATCGGTCGCGATGTCCTTCGACAGCATGACGCAGTAGGCGCCGCCGTAGGCCTTGCGGGTGATGACGCTGACCTTCGGGACGGTCGCTTCCGCGAAGGCGAAGAGGAGCTTCGCTCCGTGCCGGATGATCCCGCCGTACTCCTGCTGCGTCCCCGGCAGGAAACCGGGCACGTCCTCGAAGACGAGAAGCGGGATGTTGAAGGCGTCGCAGAACCGCACGAAACGCGCCCCCTTGACCGAGGCGTCGATGTCGAGGACGCCGGCCAGGTGCATGGGCTGATTGGCCACGACGCCGATGGAGCGGCCCGCCAGCCGGATGAACCCCACGAGGAGGTTCTTCGCGAAGCCGGCGTGGACCTGGAAGAAGACCCCTTCATCGGCGACCCTGCGGATCAGGTCGGCCATGTCGTAAGGCCGGTTGGGCTCCTCCGGGATGAACGTGTCGAGAGCCGCGGCGTCGCCGTGAGGCTCGCGCGGCTCGCGCGCGGGAGGGTCGTCGAGATTGTTCGACGGGATGTAGGAGAGCAGCTCGCGGATGCCCGCGAGGACCGCGTCGTCGTCCTTCCCCACGAAGTGCGCCACGCCCGAGACGCTCGAATGCGTCCGCGCGCCTCCGAGCTGTTGCTTGGTGACCTCCTCGTGGGTGACCGTCTTGATCACGTCGGGGCCCGTCACGAAGAGGTAAGAGGTCTCCTCGGTCATGAACACGAAGTCGGTGATGGCCGGGGAGTACACGGCGCCGCCGGCGCAGGGGCCGAGGATCGCCGAGATCTGCGGCACCACTCCCGAGGCCCGCGTGTTGCGCAGGAAGACTTTGGAGTAGGCGGCCAGCGACACGACGCCTTCCTGGATCCGCGCGCCCCCGGAGTCGTTCAAGCCGATGACCGGAGCGCCGTTCTGAACGGCCAGGTCCATGACCTTGCAGATCTTCTCGCCCACGGTCTCGGAGAGGGAGCCCCCGAAGACCGTGAAGTCCTGGGCGAAGACGTACACGGGCCGGCCGTCCACGGTCCCGGCGCCGCAGACGACGCCGTCCCCGGGGATACGGGTCTTGTCCATGTCGAAGTCGCGGCAGCGGTGGAGGACGAACGGGTCCAGCTCGAAGAAGGAACCCGGATCGAGCAGCCTCTCGATCCGCTCGTGCGCCGTGAGCTTTCCCTCCCGGTGCTGGCGCTCGGTCCGCTCGCGGCCTCCTCCGACCCGCGCCTGCTCGCGCAGCGCCTCCAGATCCGCGATCTTCTTCTCGAGGGTCATAAGGAGAAGCTATCAGCTTTCAGCTATCAGCTATCAGCTATCAGCTTGAACCTGACACCGTGCGTCTCAGGATACCAGCTGAGAGCTGAGAGCTGACGGCTGATAGCTACAGGACGATTCCCCGCTGCTCGGCGAGCTTTCGGCGGATGCGGCGGAAGAGCTCCTGCCCGTCCACCCGTCCCGAGGCGATCTCGTTCCTGGCGGTCTCCATCATGCGGCGGGCCTCTTCATCCAGCGTGCGCTCCTTCTCGACCTCGTCGGCCAGGGCGGCGAGCACCGTCTGGCGCAGGACATCGGGCGCCCTCTCCTCGAAGAGCTTGCGGCTCGCGATCCCGCGCGCGGTGCGGACGGCGATGAACTCCTTCTTCGTTTCGGAGAGACTCATGTGGAACGGATGTTATTACATCGTGAGCCGTGAGCCGTGAGCCGAAGCCGCGATTCCAGGTGCCTCGGCTGACGGCTGACGGCTTACGGCTTACGATAACCGGGTCATGGAGTTGGATCCCGCGTCGGTGGCCCGGTGGCTGGAGCCTCTGGCGAAGCGCCCGGAGGAGATCGCCGAAGTCTTCGCCGAGCGCCGGCGGGAGATCACGGTCGCCTGGCGCGACGGGGAAGTCCACGAAGCGAGAGAGTCTCTGACCGAAGGCCTCTCCGCGCGGTGGAGACGCGCCTCCGGAGAGCGGCTCGCCTTCGTGTCTCGTTGCGACGACGAGGCGGCGCGGCAAGCGGTGAGAGCGGTTCAAAAGGAAGCCGGCCTCTCTCCCCTTCCGTTGAGGCCCTCCCGCGCGCGACCCGAATCCTCCGGGCCCGCTCCGCTCGACGCGGACCGATGGATCAAGCGCCTGTCGGCGCTCTTCGCCCGCCACGCCCCGCGTCACCGTTTCCGGTGGACCCTCTCCGAGGTGGCGCGGCAGGTGATCCCGGCGCGCGGCGCCGCCGGCGCGTTTGCCCGCCGGCTGATGTCCGTCCAGGGAACCTTCACGGCCGCGTCCCGGCGGGGCGATGAGACGCGGGACTTCGCCTTCCACGCTCCGGCCGCCGAATCCACGGCCGAGGAACTGCGCGCGACGCTCGCGCACGCGGCGGAACCCCGGGACACGGCGACGCCGTGCGGGGAGGGAGAGACCGATGTCGTTCTCGCCGCCGGAAGCGCCGCGGTGCTCTTCCACGAGATCCTTTCCCATCCGCTCGAGGCGGGAGCGGAGTCGCCGTTGTCCGGCCTCCAGCAGGCGCGCCTCGCGCCCGCCGAGGTCGAGGTGCGCGACGACGCCACACGGCTCGACCTTTTCGGCGGATACGAGCGCGACGACGAAGGCGCCGCGCCGCGGGTGGTGAAGCTGCTCGACGCCGGGCGTCTCTCGGGCCAGCTCACCGATCGAGCTCACGCGGCCGCCGGGACCTCGTCCAACGGCCATGCCCGTCGCGCCGGCCCGCAGGACCCCCCGCTGCCGCGCGGCTCCAACGTCCTGGTCGCGCCCGGCCAATCGACTGCCGACGAAATGCTGCGGCGGCTCTCCTCGGGGCTCTGGATCGAACAGATCGACGGCGGGTCGGTGGAGCTCGCCAGCGGACGGTTCCGCCTGCGCTTTCCGCGCGCGCGCCGGGTCCGGCGCGGGAGGATGGCCGACGAATGCGGACCCGGCGTCCTCTCCGGGGAGATCCTGCCGGTCCTGAGATCCATCGACCCCGGGATCGGCCGCGAGGTCCGCGCCTGCAGGGCGCTCGCCTGGTGCGCGCGCGGCGGGCAGGTCGTGCCCGTCCAGGGGGCGGCGCCCGACCTGCTCGTGAGAGGCTTCTCGGTGAGGCCGGCCGGTTGAGTCGCGCGTCGTGAGCCGTGAGTTGCGGAACGACCCGGCGTGACAACGGGATCTCCTGACCGACCCGTGATGAACGAGACGGGATTGGATCGGCTGCGCGAAGAGCTTTCCCGGCGGGCGCCCGGAGAGTGGGAGATCTACCGGAAGACCGGCGACTCTCTCGAGCTCGAAGCGACCGGCGCCGAGCGAGTGAGCATCGCGCGCCGCGAGGAGGGGTGGGCGGCGCGCTGGTGGGAGGAGGAGTCTCCCCGGTTCGCCTGCGGCTCTTCGCCGGAGAATCTGGAGCAGGCGCTGCTCGACGTCTCGCGCGTCCAGACGAGCAGGGAGCCACCGCCGTCCTGGCCCGCGGCCAGGAGCCCGGCGAGCGCTTCCTCCGGCCGCGTCGAGCCTCCCCCGGATCTCTTCGAAGAGCTGCAGCGCCAGGTCTCGGCGGAATCCCGGGGCGAAGCGCGTTTGCAGCGGCTGATCGTCCGGCGCGGCGCGAGCGCCGAACACATCGTGAATGGGCGCGGCCTCGACGTCTCCGTCCGCGGAGCGCTCCAGGACGGTCGCGCCTTCGCCATCGGCCGCAAGGGCTCGCGGGCCTGCGAGGCGAGCGCCGTTTTCCGCTGGGACCAGGGGCCGGACCTGGAACCGCTCGCGCGGCGTCTCGCGGACCGCGCCACGCTCCCGCTTTCGGACAAGCCGACGCCCGTGGACCGGGGAGAATGGCTGCTCGAGCCCTCGGTCGGCGCCGCGCTCCTCTCGGGGCTCGCTCCGCTCTTCTGCGAGGACGCGCTGCCCAGGTGGGTCCACCGCGCGGACCTGTTCGCGCCGGGGGTGACGATCGCCGACGACGCTTCCGCCGACGCGCTTTACGACGGAGAGGGCACGCAGACCCGCCGCGTCACGGTCGTCGAGGGAGGCGCCCTCGGCGCGCGGCTCCACGACCTGCGCTCGGCCAGGAAAGCCGGCGCGGTCCCGACGGGCCACGGCGTGCGCCCGTCCTATCGCGTCCCGCCGGCCCCGGGGCCGCGCCGGATCTTCCTCGAGACGGATGCCCCGACTCCGCCGCGGGAGCTTCTCGCGCGCGTGCGCCGCGGCCTCTTCGCCGTGGCGCTGACAGCTCCGGCTCGCCTGGACTTCGAGCGGGACCGGTACGAGATGGAGTTCATCGGCATCGCCGTGCTCGGCGGCCGGGCGCAGGGCCCCGTCGCGGGAGCGCGGGCTCACGGGCGGATTTCCCAGTTGCTGCGCCGCATCGCCGGCGTCTCGACCGACCGGCAGTTCTTTCCGATGCCGTATCCCGCCGGGGCGCCCACTCTGTTGATCGAGCGCGCCGATTTCGATTGACGGAGAGCCGGGACTTACTCGGGAACGGGCGTGGGCGTCGGAACGGGAAGAGAACCCGGAGGACGGCCTCGCAGGATGAACGGATTCGGGGCCGGAGTCGGCTGCTCCGGCTCCGGCGCCTCGGTGGGTTCCGGAGGGAGCACCACGAAGTCCGGCGTGGGCGCGGCCGGCACCTCGAGGTTCGGATTCTGCTCCGGGCCGGGCCGGACGGGCTCCCGCCGGGGAGGCGTCGAGGGCGCGATGACCTTGACGGGCGTCGGGCGTCCCGGAGGCGCCGGGGCGGGCGCGGCCTCCAGATCCTCGGAGGAGAGCGCGCGATCCACCGGCAGCTTGCGCGTCTCCGGCGAATTCGCATAGGCGGCGGAGGAGGTCATCGAGGCGACGGCCATGTCGCGGGAGTAGTTCTCGAGCGACACGCGGTCGAGCAGACGCGTGTCCACGATCAGAGGATTGCGCTTGGGATTGCGCATTTCGGGATCGATCTGCAGGGCCCGGGCGTACTCCGCGATGGCCCGTCCCTCCCACCCGCGCTTCTCATAGAGCCTGCCGAGCCGGAATCGCGACGGCGGGAAACCCCGGTTGCGGTTCACCGATTTCCTGTAGGCGGCGATGGCGCGCCCGGTTTCCCCCTGGGTCTCGTAGAGAAGGCCGAGGTTGTACGGCGCCAGGAAATTGTTGCGGTCCAGCTTCATCGCCGTCTCGTATTGCTCACGGGCCTCGCGCGGGAAGCGGCGAGCGGCAAGAAGGTTCCCGAAATCGTTTCGCAGATCGGCCGATTTGGGATCGGCGTCCACTTTCTTCTCCTGCTCCAGAATCTTGTCGTCCAGCGGCTCGCCCGCGACGAGGAAGCGCCGATAGAAGGGCTCCTGAGGCTTCTTCTCGCCGAGGAGGAGGCCGGGCAGCGCTATCGCGGCGAGCAGGACCGTCGCGCTGGCGAGTCTCTTCATCATTCGATCTCCGTTTCTCTTGTCCAGGTCGAAGGCTCCGTTCTCTTTGGAATCTGGACTAGTTTTTCGGCCTTGCTACGAGTCTCACCTTGCCGTCCCTCTCGGCCACCTCGAACTCGATCTCCGCGCCGCCGAACTGGTCCTTCAACTTCTCGCGTTCGCGGGCCAGCCTCTCGGCAAACTGTCCGAACTCGAGGCCGGTCACGTCCTCGCCTTGCGCTTTCCTGGCTTCGATGTAACGCTCGAAGAGCTCGCGCTCCCGGCCGGAGCCGGACGGCGCGACCTCCTCTTTTACGGAGACGGGAGCCCTCTCGTTTGCCCGGGTAGTGGGTTGACCCACTACCTTTGCCCGCATCGGCGGGGTTTCCGGGGCGCCCGACCCGAGCCGGGTGAAATGACCGTAGATTCCGGGCCGCCGGCCGGCCTCTTTTTCCGACTGGAGCCGGTCCCAGCGCTCGGAAAGAGCGTTGTAGCGCGCCTGAAGCGTCGAAAACCGATAGCGCTCGGCCGGGGACTCCGGCTCCGTCGTGTTGAGACGCCGGATATCCGCCCCGATGCGCCTCCGAACTTCCACGGGAGGCTTCGCGCTCGACCCGTAGAGGAAGGCGTCGTACTGCGCGTTCAGGCTCCGCAGCGCGTCTTCGAGCCTCTGAAGCTCCCGGTCCCAGGCCATGGACCTATAGTAAGGCTCTCGGTCTGCGGCCGAGAGCCTAGAAGATGAAGAATAAGCGGGGGCTGACGGAAGCGCGTCCTCCTTCCATGGATACGCTACTGAACCTGCCGGGGGCCGTGGAGGCGGAAAGCCTCTACGGCCGGGAGGCCCTCAAGGAGGAGCTGCGCCGGGCCGCCGGCGCGGGAGCAACTGATCCGCAGGAGCTAATATCGAGCGCACGAAGCGCACTCGATATTCGGTTCGCGCCGACCCTCTTTCGCGCGGTCAACGCGACCGGGGTCCTGCTGCACACCAATCTCGGCCGCTCTCCGCTCTCCGGCTCCGCCCGGGAGGCCCTGCTGCGCGTCGCCGAAGGCTACTCGACGCTCGAGTACGATCCGGCGACCGGAGGCCGGGGACACCGGCAGTCTCACGTCCGCGACGCCGCCCGGGATCTCTTCGGATCGCAGGACGCGATCGCCGTCAACAACAACGCTTCGGCCATTTTTCTCAGCCTGTCGGCTCTCGCCCGGGGCCGCCGAGTGCTGGTCTCGCGGGGGGAGCTCGTGGCAATCGGCGGGAGCTTCAAGATCCCGGAGATCCTGGAAGCCTCCGGAGCCCTTCTGGCCGAGGTCGGAACGACCAACCGGACCTCGATCGAAGACTACCGGCGGGCGCTCTCTTCGCAGACGGCTCTCCTCTTGACCGTGCACCCCTCCAACTACGAGATCCGCGGGTACACGATGCGGCCCGAGGCCGGACAGATCGCGGCGCTCGCCCGCGAAGCCGGCATCCCGTGGGTGCACGATCAGGGGACCGGCTGCGTCGTCCCGCTGGATGAATTCGGAGTGCCGGGCGAGCCGACCGTCGCATCCTGCCTGGCCGACGGAGCCGACCTCGTCACTTTCTCGGCCGACAAGCTCCTCGCCGGACCGCAGGCCGGGTTCGTCGCGGGGCGGGCGGACCTCGTCGAGAAACTCGCCGCCCATCCCGTGGCGCGCGTCGTCCGGCTCGACAAGCTCGCGCTCGCGGCGCTCGCCGCGACGATCGTGGCCTGGAAGACGGGAAAGTGGAGGGATTTTCCGGTGTACCGGGCGGCCGGCCAGAGCCTGGATCGCTTGCGGGATCGGGGCGAGGTGATCCAGGACGCCCTGCGCCGCCGGGCTCCTGCCGTGGCGCTGGAACTGGTCGCGTCGAGTGCTTTCTTCGGCGGCGGAACGAGCCCCGAGAAGCCCTTCCCTTCCCGTGCTCTCGCTGTCTCTCTGCCGGGCCTGGCCGCCGAAGAGCTGGCGGGCCGCCTGCGCTCGGCCGAGCCGCCCATCGTCGCCCGCATCGAGGAGGACCGCCTGCTTCTCGATCTGCGTTCGGTGGATCCGGACGAAGACGCACTGCTGATCGAGACCCTCTCGCGTGTAGCGACCTGAGTCGTAAGATCGCGAATAAAGTCCAACCTGTCACCCCCTCGCTCCTCTCTGTCATCCCTTTGCTCCTTCCATCTCTGTCATCCCCTCGCTCTCCTCCCTGTCATCCCCTCGCTCTCCTCCCTGTCATCCTGAGCGAAGCGAAGGATCTGCTCTGTCTGTTCAAGCGAGGCCTCCAGCTCGGGACAGGCCTGAGCGAAGCGAAGGATCTGCTCTCGTGACCTTCGATATTCTCGGGGCAGATCCCTCGTCGCGGAGCCTGCCCCAACTGCGAATGGAACTTTCATCATATTCACGAGGGCAGATTCCTCGCTGCACTCGGAATGACATGAAAGCGGAGGGGCTCCTCGGGATGACAGAGTGGGAGTGCTCGCCCGAGTGTCTCGCTCCGGGACAGCACACTCGCGGCCGGGGGCGGAGCGGCCTTGAGAGAAGAGGGCTTACTGGTCGAGAGAATGTTCCTTGAGCTTCGCTTCGAGGCGGCGCGGAGAGAGCTTGAGCGCTTCCGCCGCGGCGGTGCGGTCCCCCTTCGCGCGTTCGAGCGCCCGGGCCAGCCAGGCGCGTTCGGCGGCGCGCGCGCCCCTCTCACGGACTTCCTCCAGCGTTTCGTCTCGCCCGGCGGGCAACGGGGACGGCGCGTCGGGGGTCAGGCGCAAATGCCTCTCCTCGATCGTCTTCCCCTCGGCCAGGATGATCGCGCGCTCCAGGCAGTTGCGCAGCTCTCGCACGTTGCCCGGCCAGGAATAGCGCCGCAGCCTCTCCCGCGCCGTGGCGTCCAGCGTGAGAGGCTTCTTCTTCAATTCTCCGGGAAGGCGCGCCAGGAACCAATCGATCAAGGGGTCGATGTCCTCGGGTCTCTCGCGCAGCGGCGGGATCAGTATGGGAAACACGCGCACGCGGTAATAGAGGTCCTCGCGGAAGAGCCCCTGCGCGACCAGGCGGTCGAGCGGGCGGTTGGACGCGGTGATGATCCGTACATCCACGTTGATGACGGCCGAGCCGCCGACGCGGTGAAAGGATTTTTCCTGGAGGACTCTCAGGAGCTTGCCTTGAGTCGCCGGCGAGAGCTCGCCGATCTCGTCCAGGAAAACGGAACCCCCCTCGGCGAGCTCGAACTTGCCCAGCCTGCGCGAGGCCGCGCTCGTGAACGATCCCTTCTCGTGGCCGAAGAGCTCGCTTTCCAGAAGCGTATCCGGAATCGCGGCGCAGTTGATCGCCACGAATGGCCGCCGGGATCGCTTGGAAAGACCGTGGATCGCCCGCGCGAAGAGCTCCTTGCCGGTGCCGCTCTCTCCTTCGAGAAGAACGGCCGCGTCCGTCTCGGCGACCTGGATCGCCTCCGCCTGCACCGCCTTCAGGGCGGCCGAGCTCCCGACGATCGGTGGAATCAGCCGCGAACGCTCCTCCGCGAAGAGCACCGACTCCCTGCGCCCGGCTCGCCGTTCCACCGAGCGCGCGACGAGCAGCCGCAGCAGCTCCGGTTCGACCGGCTTGGTGATGAAGTCTTCGGCGCCCCGCTTCATCGCGTCGACAGCAGTCTCGATCGAGCCGAAAGCGGTCATCACGATGACCGGCAGAGTGGAATCCAGAGCGCGCGCGGCGTCCAGGACCTCCAGGCCGTCGGCCCCGGGAAGCCGCCAGTCCGTCAGCACGAGGTCCACGCTCTCTCCCCCGCGCAGGCGCTCGATGGCGTCCGAGCCGCTGCCGCATCCCACGACGCTCCACCCCTCGGCGCGAAGCATCTCTTCGAGCATCGACCGCAGGGATTCCTTGTCCTCGACGACCAGGATCGTGGCCATGGGGGACAGCGTAAAACGTAAAACGGAAAAGGCAAAACGAAGCCGGGGAGATCCCGCGCCGCGTCTTACGTCTTACGTTTTACGTTTTACGGGTTACTGGGGAGTCTTGGGCTGATTCTCCGGGCTCGAGACGCCGGGCAGGTAGCCGGTCTTGCCATCCTCCGGCGGCGACGTCGAAGCCGGCGGGGCGGGCGCGGCGAAGAGAGTCCCCCGGCCGTACGGCGTCGGCTGGGGTTGCGGGCTCTGGCCGGAAGCGGGGGGCGTCCCGCCCGCCGGCTGCGTAGGCCGCGCAGCCGGCGAAGACGCGGATGCCGCCGGAGACGCCGAAGGCGCGGGAGCCGCCGGGGCCGGCGCCAGCCACTGAGGAGTGAAATGGATCGAAACCGCTTTCTTTTCGCCGATAGGAATCTTCGCGGAAAAGGAAACTGCCGCTCCGGGCGCGATGGTGTCGCTCGTAATGGCAGCCTCGCCCGAAGCGATCTTCTCCCCCTTCTCGTCCAGGGCCATGACGGTCATGCGCGCATTGCTGGCGGGCACGCCGCCGGAGTTGCGCAACGTGCCGCGGACCAGGAGGTCGGTCTCGGATTTCTCCTGAGAGTAGTCGGCGACTTCCAGCCGCGCGGCGCCCGACCGGGGCTCGCCCTCCTTCTTCTCCTTCTCGCCCGGGGCGTTTTCGGTCTCGACCGTATGGGCGACGTCCGCGTCCGTCAGCTTGACACGCGCCTTCGCTCCGGTGCGTCCGCTCCGCGCGGCCTCGGCGGGAGTCTCGGGAGGCGGCACCACGGCCGGGGCGGGGGCGGCAGGCGCTTGCCTCGCGGCGCTCGCGGCCGCGGTCGCCTTCCAATCGACGTCCGCCGCAGAAACCGAGAGGAGCGTTCCGTCAGAGCGGGTCAGCAGGACCACGGCGCCCTGCCGGACCGGAGGCTTCTTCAGCTCGATGCGGGCGCCTCCCTTGAACACGACGACATCCGCGGCGAAGGCGAGCGCGACCGCCGCGAAGAGCATCACGACTCCGCACCGAAACGCTCTCATTGTTCCTTCCAGCTCTCCTTATTCGTCTTCAAGAACGAGGTGCTCTGCTGGTTGATCTCGCCGTTCCAGAATATCACGCTGTCCAGGACGTCCCCGTTGGGCGAATGGGATTGCGTGCCTCCCGCCAGCCCTGGACCCAGCTTTTCCCGATACTGGGCCATCACGCCCCCGCTACCCGGGGGACTCAAGACACCGTGGATCGCACCCTGCCCCGTCAGGAAGGAGAGACGGTAGCGGAAGGATTCCCCGGTCCCGGTGCAGGGATCTCCCTCGCCGGGCGAGAAAGTCACCAGCGTCAAGAATCCTTGCGTCGCGAAGACGGTCGAGACCGCCTTCTCGTCCGATGACCCGAAGTTCAAGAAGTAGCCGTTCGGAGTGTTCGCCGCGTCTGCGGGGCCGGATCCCGGATCGATACCGTCGCTCGGCGTAACGTTGATCAGATCCTCCTCGTGGAGGGTTTGCCGGACGCCGGAATCTTTGACGAAGTAGAAGCGGTCGACGTACGGAACTCGAGTGCTCGTGTTCTGGATCACACGCCGGTCGGGTTGGATCAGCTCGGCGCGGTAACCGGTGCCGAAGGCGACGCCCAGCGTCGGGGACGGGCCGCCGGAAATGAAGATGAGGCCGGCCTCGAGGAAGATCGGCCGGATCGGGTGCGATGACGAGGTCGTTCCATCCCGCGCCGTCCCGTCGTAGAGCAGGAACGGCTGGTAACCGGTCAGGGTCTCCGAAGCGCTGCCGCAGCCGCTGCAACGACCGCGGCGGCTGCCCGAGTCCGGCCTCAGGTCGATCTTCCACATTCTTCCGTTCAAGTCTCCGATGTAGGCAAAATCCAGATAGCCGTCGTCGTCCACGTCGGCAACGGCCGGGGGCGCCGGCATCGGCGCGAAGAAAACGGAGTGGCCGGTGCCGTCCTTTCCCGAGGTGGCCTTGAAGATGATCTTGCCTCTTTCCACGTCCACGATGTAGAAGGCACGTCCACTCGACCTGTCCCCGGCCACGACCTGCGTCCCGGGACTGAAAACCGGGTCGAAGCCGCCGCCGAAGATGGCCACGTAGCGATCCTCGGTTGCTCCGGAGTCATTGGTCACCTTGATCCTGCCGACGACGGGACGCGACCAGGTCTCGCCCATGTTGCTCACGCACGTGGTCCCATTGATCGTGCAGTCGTCGGTCAACTCCCAGAGGACCGTCGGATAGGGTGCCGCGCAGCCCTCTTCACCGTCCAGGCAGTCGGGCGAGCTCTTCTTGTCCTTGACCTTGGACCCATACCGGATGTCGGTCGGCGGGACATCGCTCCGAACCTGGTCCGGCTGCGTCACGTCCAGGGCGAAGTAGTGGCGCCCTCCCTGGCGCAGGCCACTGACCAGGACCGTCTTCCAGGTCCGGCCGGAGGCAACCGCCGCGCCGAGCGAATCGGTCGGTCCGATGAAGACGTCTCCCAACGCCGGCGATCCGTCCGTGAAGTACTGCGCCTCGGGCGGAAACCTCAAGAGGTTCGGAAACTTCGGTTTCATGACGGCCTTTGGAGCGTAGGCGAAGATCTCCTGTCCCGTGCCCGGATCGAAGGCCTGCGGGAAATGGGGGTCGCGGTCCCAGACGCCTGCATCGAAGGCGTGCAGGAATCCGTCGTTGGATTCCACGAAGACGGTCTTGCGTCTGTACCGGTGGAACCGGGCGAAGCTCGCATAGGAACAATCGGGCAGCAACCCGCAGGTCCCCGCCCTCGGGTTGACGTTCGAGGCAAGGAAAGGGAAACGTTTCGGCGGCAGGAGCATCGCGGGTTTGGAGTGAAGGATGTCTCCGAGCTTGTGCGGATACGGCGGGGTGTCGGCCTCGGACGTATTCCCTCCCGGCGTGTCATCCTGATAGATGTAGGAATACTTCGAGCCTGGCGCGACCGATCCGTACGTCCCGAGCGAGTTCAAGACCTCGTCGCGGCTGCCCGCCGGCGTCTTTCCGCCGCGCAGGAACTGGACGGTTCGAATCGCCTTCGTGAGGTCGCCGGGCAGATCCGGTTTGAGGCCCATCGCCTTCGCCAGATCAACGAAGCAGTTGCCTGCCGTGCCGCAGGTGCCCGGCGGATTGTTCGTGGGCGGCACCGAGAAGTCCTGACGGAACAGGGGGACCACCGGCTGCCCGGGTAACGGGTCGTCCGCCCAGACCATCTTCCGGCCGGGCCAGACGGAGACAGCGCCGACCGGGTTTGTGGGCGCCTGACCGCCGAGCAGCGTCGTCACCGGGTTGGTGTAACCGAGCACCCGGGCGGCGTTCCAGGCAGGGCGGCGCAATAACGGGTCGGCGTCGTCAGGATTGCTCTCGTCCGGGAAGCCTCGCGACCCCGCGACTTGGGATGCGGCCGTGGTTGTCCAGCCTGTAGGCCTTCAACGATCCATTCCAGATGGCCCATATCGAGGCGGCGGCTGGACCAGGGCCGACCACCGGATACTGATGACTCGGGATCGCCGAGCCGATGACGCCCTCGTCTTCCGAAGCGCCGGCAAAGGCCGGCAGAGCCAGTGCTGTACCCGTGGCCGGGTTCACCGGCGGCGGCCTCCGGTCATCCGAGATCGTCGGCGTCGCGGTCAAGGTGGCGAGGACGAGCGAGACCGCCACCCGGTGCCCGAGCACGGCGGCAAGGAGTTCCCTTATCCGGCTTGCGGAGATCGGCCGCCCGATCAAAACGGCAACCTCGCAGGCAGTGGCCCGACCTCGATGTCGGCCACCAGGGCCTGAGAATACTGAGCGAAAGCCTGGTCGATGCTGGTGCTGCGCAGCTCGTAGGCGTAGATGAACTGCGCGAGTTCATCCCCCTCATTCATCCGGCCGCCCGGTGCGTATCGCCGGCCGAGCAGACTCGGCGTCTGGATCCGAACCGCGATGTCGCCGTTTTCCATGTCGCCGGAGAAGAACCCGCCGATCCCGTGCCGGTGGCTTGGGAGCTGGAAGAAGACGGTACCGAAGGGCGATGCCTGGAACTCGGCGCGCGTCAGGAAAGGTTGGGGATCGGTCATCTCGATGCTTCCCCATCGGATCCCGGCATCGGAAGCGTAGAACGCCCGGTTGACCGACCATTCGTTGGCGGCGATGCGGGACTCCGAGCTCGTCACCAGCATCAGGGCAATGCCGATGACCGTCAGGATCGCGAGTACCAGGATCGCGATCACGAGCGCGGCGCCCCTCTCGCGACGGTCGGCCGGGCCCTGTGAAAACTCTCGCAACACTGCCTCACATCCTTTCTCGCGGGGGCCCGGCCGCCCGGCGCAGATTCCGGGCGAGCGCTCGCGACGTGTCAGCTTCGATCCGAAATAACGGCGGCCTGCGAGCGCTGCAGGAGAGGTGATGCCCTCGTGCAAGAAAGACCTTCTGATGCAATCTCGGCAAACGTGCCGTAGGGGCGGGGCTTGTCCCCGCCCGCGGGCGGCCGCAAGGGCCGCCCCTACGACGCGAAACTCAAGGCACGAGGCGCATATATTCGTATTGATGTCAGCTGCCTTCATAAGCGTAGTTGCGCAGGTTGATGCGAAGCGTTTGGACGCGGCGGCGGTAGTAGGAGCCGGGAAGCCCCGGATACCGGGCCGTTTCGGGGTAGCCCGGCGGGTCCGGGCTGACCGGCGAGTTCATCAACGGGACGACGCGGGCGGGCGACGCCTTGTAAGCCAGGTCCGGGTCGCGGGATTTGGCGACCAGCGAGATCATGACGCCGCGCAGCCGCGGGCAGTAATCGACCGGATCACGAAAGTCAGCCGTGCCGTAGGGCGTTCTTTCGGCGGCGTCCGGCGACCACTCATCGGAATCGATGGCGTTGTTTCCGTTCCTGTCCACACCGTAAGCGATCTGCATGTCCTCGATGTCGTCGGCCAGCGCGACCACGTCGAACCTTGCGCCGCGCCGCGTTCCCTGGGCCAGAGAGGGATGGAGCAGATTGGTGTTGTCGACGAAAAAGACCAGGTCGTCCAGGATCCCGGCGCGACGAACGGCCTTCAATTCCTTCGGCGGGGTGCCGCTCTCTTCCGGAGTCTCGGGGTTGAATTCCTGCGCGAGGGCGTCGTCGAAGTTCACGGGGCCGAAAGTCCAGGCGCTGGCGAGCCTCGTTCTGGCGCTGATGGTGCCGACGTTGTAAGGGGGCTGAGGGTAGAGCGGATACTCCTGGCCTCCGACGTTGATCGTGCAGCCCGCGTGGACCTCGTCATGGAAAGCCACGAGTACCAGCATCCGTGAGTCGCCCGGGCCGGCACCGGATGTGTCGTCGTCGATCCGGGAAAACTGCGGGCGGTTGGCCGGGTCGTCGTTGACGTGCAGGTTGGCGGTCCTGGGAACGACGTCCACCGGCGTCATCCCTCGGCAGGGGGAGCAGCCCTGCGCGGCGCAGGGCTCGCAGCCGGTCTGCAGGTCGAAGCCGAGAAGCGGGGAATGGATCACCCCTCGGATCTCAATCATGTCCGTGCCCGGCCGGACCGGGATGGAAGGGCCCAACAAGGGTGTCACCGACGTTCCGGCTTCGACGTTGTCGTAGGAGTCGGCCTCAACGCTGTTGACCACGTCGATGCCTGGCAGCTGCGGATCGCGATGGTTGAGAACCGCCTGGGTCGCGGGGAGCCCGCCGGCGCCCGCCATCCGGATTGCCCGCGTCATCCAGGAGATGCCGTAACGCACGGCGCTCTGGGCGTCGGCGATGTCCTGCTCGCTCTTGCTGATCCGCGCGCTGGCATCGAAGACGGAAAGGATCCCGAGCATGGCGAGGGCGAGAAGGAACACCACGACGATCGCCTCGATCAGCGTGAAGCCGCGGGTGGCGGAGCGGAAAACGGAGATGCCCCGTCTCATGGCGTTGGCACCGGCGTCGGCGGCGGAGGTTGCGGAAAGGGATTGGAGAGACACCCGCTGACGCGGGCGGTCCGGGCGCCGATCCCGATGGGGCCGGTCCCGGAGGACACCGTCACATCGATGCGCTTGTACTGGACGGTCTGCTCGGGGCCCGTCACGGGTGTCGGGACAAAAGACTGATTTGTCTGGACGCTGTCGGAGGCCGGAATCTGAAACTGCAGGACCTCATAACGGCGTCGAAAGGGGTTCAGCGCGCCGCCGGGCAGAACCGGCGGGAGAACGACGTCATGGGTCCCCGGCGAGAGCTGTGGATCGTTGAAAGGAAGATTCATCAACTGCTCGAGCTGGTCGCGAGCCAGGACATGGATGCTCGTGTGCTCGTTGCCAGAAAAGTTGGATTTCACGCTCGCCATGAAGAGCGGCGTGATCGCGAGAAGGACAAAACCGAAGAGTCCGAGAGCGACGAGCAGCTCGACGAGCGTCAGGCCCGCCTGCCGCCGCGTTGCGCGGCGCCCGGCGACGCCCGCATCCGGGACGCAGATCTTCCTCTTCAAGAAAGTCGCGGAGTGAATGCCGGCAAGCGTCATGGCCTCCTCTTGCCGAGGAGACGCCCTGCAGGCGATGAGGACTCCTCAACCTAGCACGAATCGAGGCGTGACGCCAGCCCGCAAAGTTCTGAGTCGGAGATTCGCCGAAGAACCCTGCGAGCGATGCGGTTGCCTGTCATCCTGAGGTCGCCGACGCGCCAGCGCCTCCGCCGAAGTCGGCGCTACGGCGCTCCAGCGAAGGCGGAGAGCCGCTATGGCGACGGCGCGAGCGAAGCGACGAAGGATCTGCTCCACACAGGCTTCAAGATCACGAGAGCAGATCCCTCGCGGAGCCTGTTCTGAGCGGGAACCCGGAGATCTAACCTCAATCCGAAAATAACTGCGGCCTGCGAGCTCTGCAGAGAGGTGGTGCGTTCGTGCAAGAAAGACCTTCTGATGGAATCTCGGTAAACGTGCCGTAGGGGCGGGGCTTGTCCCCGCCCGCGGGCGGCCGCAAGGGCCGCCCCTACGACGCGAAACTCGAGGCACGAGGCGCACATTTTCGGATTGAGGCTAAGTAACCAGAGCAGATCCTTCGCTTCGCTCAGGATGACAGGGAGGAGAGCGAAGGGATGACAGGAAGGAGAGCGAAGGGATCACAGGAAGGAGCGAAGGGCTCGGGATGACAGGAAGGATTTGTTCGTGAGCTTGTAAGTCAGAAGACGAAGTCCTCCACTTCTCGTGCTGGAGTGAGGGACCGTCAGCGGCCGGGCCGCGCGGCGCCACCCGCGCCGGTCGGAATTCTCAGCGTGAACAGAGATCCTCCGCCGTGCCTGGGCGCCACTTCGACGGTACCGCCGTGAAGCTCGGCGATCCGGGCGACGATGGCGAGGCCGAAGCCGGTCCCTTCGCGCTTGGTCGAATAGAACGGAAGAAAGACCTTCTCCCGCTGAGAGGGTTCCACGCCGGGACCACGGTCGCCGATCGAGAGCAGGACCTCACGGCCCCGCACCTCCCCCACGAGCGTGATGGCGTCCGCCTCCGCGCGCCGCTCCGGCGGCGTCGCCTCCACCGCGTTGCGCAGCAGGTTGACCAGCGCGCGACGCAGGAGGACGGAGGAGCCCGGCACTTCCGGGAACTCCCCGCCACGCTCGACCCGGACTTCGGGAAACGTCCTTTCCGTCTCCTCCGCCGCCGTCTCGGTGACTCCCACCAGGCTGACCTGGTCAGGCACGAAGCTCTCGGGACGCGCAAAAAGAAGAAAGTCGCTCGTGACGCGGCTCATCTCCTGGGCCTCGTGCCGGATCGCCTTCAGATGCTCCGCGGCCCGCTCGGGATGGCGCATGCCCAGATCGGCGAATCCGTCGATGGCTGCGGCGGCGTTGCGGAACTCGTGCGCCGCGCCGGCCGAAACGTGCCCGAGGTCCGCCAGGTGGCGCGCGAGCGCGACGCGCGATTCCAGCCGGCGAACGTGGGTCACATCGGTGAAGAGAGCAAGGACGCCGAGGAAGCGGCCGTCACCCCCCGTCGCGGGATTCGCCGTGACGCCGATCACGTGTTCCTGCTCCCCCTGGCGCCAGTGGATCTCGCGGCGGCTGAAGGTCGTCTGCTGCTGAAGGACCGAGAGCACGGCATCGCGCAGGTCGGGAATCCCCGCGAGGGCCTCCGCGCAGGGCTTACCCCGCACGGCTTCCGGGAGGTCCAGGATTTCGCGGCCGGATTCGTTCAGCTCGATGATGAGCCCTTCGCTGTCCACGGAGAGAAGACCGGTGGGCAGGTTGCGCGCGAGCGTGCGGGCGGCGATCTCCAGGTCGTCGGCACGCTCCTTCTCCGCGCGCGCGAGCCTCGCCAGCTCCTGTTCCTTTCGGGAGAGCGCCGCGATCGTCGATTCGAACCGGGCGATCAGGAAGTCCCTCTCGTCCGCGGGAGGTTTCCCCGCCGGGGCCTCCTGCGGCGCCGCTCCCGCGGCCGCGAGCAAGCGCTCATAGGGGTGCAGGAGGGAACGCAGGTAGATCAAGGCGAGAACCACGAGGATCGCGCCGGCCACGGGAATCAGAATGGTCAGACCACGGACCGTCGAACGCATGGCGCCACCGATCCCCGGGTCGAATGCCGCCGCGACGAAGCCGTCGGGAATCGCGAGGCTCGCGATCAGCAGAGAAGGACGCGTCTTCCATTCCGCCCGGAGCCGCCCGGGTTCGGGCCGGCCCGTCGGAAGCGACGCCGGCGCTTCGAGGCCGCGGCTCGCGGACCGAGCACGCCGCCCGGCCGTATCGTAGAAGGCGACGAACGCAACGTCGGACTCCGACGCCGCGCGCTCGAGCGCGACCCTGGAGTCGGCCGTCGCCGAGAGCCGCCGCAGGACTTCCGCCGCGCGCCGCTCGGTCTGCTGGCTGCCCCAGTCCACGCTCGCGCGGAGAAAGAAAAGGGTGGAGAAGTTCAGAAAAAGGATGAGCCCCAGCGCGACCCACAGGAACAGCCTGGACTCTCGGCGGAAGGAGCGGGGAACCTCGATCATCTCCAGCCCGGATTATCAGGCCACTCGGAGGCTCGCCGCATCCCGCGTCTCCTCAGGCCGGCCAGAGAGAGCGATATCGCGCGAGAAGGGTGTCGCCGAAAAAGAAAGCGGCGACACCTCCGGCGGCCAGGAACACGCCGAAGGGAAGCCGCATCTTCCGGTCTCCACGGCCGAGCGCGATGGCGGCAACCCCCACAAGGCTTCCCGACAGCGAGGCCAGCAGCACCGACACCAGGACCCCGGCCGGCCCCAGGAACGCGCCGATCATCGCGAGCATCTTGACGTCTCCGAGCCCCATCCCCTCCTGTCCGGCGATCTTCTCGTAGAGAAACGCGAGGAGATACAGCGCGCCGCCGCCGATCGCGGCGCCCAGGAGCGCGGAGACCGGAGTCCTCGTCCTCGAAAAGAAGGAGAGAAGGACGCCGGCGGCAAGACCCATCAGCGTGATCTTGTCCGGCAGGATCTGAAACTCGAGATCGATCGCCGCGAGGGCGAGGCAGGCCGAGGCGAAGAAGACGCCTCCCAGAACCTCCGGCCATTCCCTCGCCCGCAGAAACACGAGCGCCCAGAGGACTCCGTTGGCCAGCTCGAGCATCGGATATCGCGCCGAGATCGGCGCTCCGCACGTCCGGCACCGCGCCCCGAGCAGAAGCCAGGAGACGACCGGGATGTTGTCCCGCGCGAGGATTCCCGCGCCGCACGCCGGACAATGCGAGCCGGGGAAGACGACCGACTCTCCCCGCGGAAGCCGATGGACGAGAACGTTCAAGAAACTCCCGACGACGAGACCGAAGAGACCGGCGCTGACGCACCCGAACACGCCGTAGATCTCGAAGGGAGAAGACATGAGTACGGGCTTGCGTCACCGCGTCGCGGCGAGGATCAGGCCTCCTTAGAAATCCAGCACGATCCGGGAATTGCTGATCTGAGACTCATTCTACAGTCCGCGGAAGTCCCTCTTGTCATCCCGAGTCCCTCGCTCCCCCCTGTCCTCCCTTCGCTTCTTTCTTTGTCATCCTGAGCGCAGCGAAGGATCTGCTCTGGTACTTCTCCGCGCTTGCGAAGCAGATCCTTCGTCGCTTCGCTCCTCAGGATGACAGAAGACTCGCTTCGCTCCTCAGAATGACAGGAAGGGCGTCTGCGGCCGAGTCAGACTTTCTAAGCAATGACGGGCAGACTCAACACAGTCAGCGAGGCCGGCCGAGCTCGCTCTGCCAGCGACGCGCGCTCTCGAGCCAGGCGGCGGCGCGAGGATCGGCGTCCGGCTTGCGCGAAGCGAGAATCTGCTCCACCCGCCGGTAGCAACGGGAGGCGTCCTCCGCGCGGCCCTGCAACTGCAGCGAACGCCCCAGCATCAGGAACGACCAGGGGCTCCCGAGCCTCGCTCCGGCCGCCAGCTCCGGGAAGGTCAGCAGGCGGGCGACGCTCTTGTCCTCCGGCGTGATCGCCAGCGCCTCCAGATACGAGCGCGTGGCCGCTTCGATCTCGAGATTTCGGTAATGAGCGTGCCCCTCGATGATCTTCGGGAGAGCCCGCTCGTAGCGATCGAGAGTGGAGAGTTGTTCCGCGGTGACTCCCCCGGGAGAGAGAAACCGCCTCGGAGAGTTGTGGACGGCGATGAGAGACGCGAGGTTGTCCAGAATGGGCCGGTCCTCGTAGCCATATCGGGGCGATCCGAACTCCAGGTAGGGAAAGTTCTCGGTGTTGAGGGCCTTTCCCGCGAGATAGGCGCGGAGAGGATCGCCGCCCGTGATCCAGGTTGAGAGGATCTTGATCGGATCGTCCAGCGACAGCTCCGCGAGGTCGGCCTTGACGTCCGGCTCCCGGAGCCTCTCCCGCATCCGCTCGAGGTCAATCGTCATCCTGTCGCGCCAGCCGACCAGCAAGATGTAGTGAGTCGGCTCGTTGTCCATGTAGAAAACAGCCATTTCGGGAAAGACGACATGAAAGGTGCGCAGGGCGATCTTGAACATGTCTTGAGAGAGCCCGCCCAGAGGCATCCAGACCACGACCATTCCCCCGGGGCGCAGGCGCTCGCGCGAGAAGCGGAAATACTCGACGTCGTAGAGGTTGGCGTTGGACTTGTATCGCAGATCGGTGCAGTCCGTCGCGATGACGTCGTAGGTCTCCCGGGTGTGGCGCAGATAGCTCCGCACGTCGTCGAAGATCAGCCTGTAGCGCGGGTCGGGCTTCCTCCAGAAGCCGTGGTTGGCGTCGGTCAGGTAGGGCGCCGCCCGCGGGACCTCCGGGCAGATCTCGGCGCAGTGGACTTTCTCCAGCCGGTCGTGCAGCAGATAGGAATACGACGCTCCCCCGCTGCCGAACCCCACCGTCAGGACGCGGCGCGGATTCTCCGCGAGCAGCATCGGCAGGTGGGCCAGGGATTTCTGGTCGGTCTGGAGCAGGGGATCGGTGCCCGCCACGCCGACGCCGTCGATGTAGATCGTGTTGAAGCCGAAGTTGTTCTTCACGACCGAGACCGTCGCCATCGGGCCCTCGTCGTAATAGACGACCCGCTCGCCGGGATTGAGCTGCTGCATCCCCCGCCCCCGCGGGATCGTCAGCAGGATGACTCCGAAGCCGAGCGCGCAGACGAGGCCGAACCCGGCGGCCGAACGCCACGAGTCCGCCGCGCGCCAGAAGATCAGAAGACCCAGACAGGCCTCGACGGCCGCCAGAGCCAGGAGACCGTTGGTCAGTCCCACGCGGGGGATGATCAGGAAGCAGGCCAGCAGCGGTCCGAGGATGCAGCCGGCCGTGTTGAGCGCGTACAGCCGTCCGACCCCGCCGCCGACTCGATGCGCCGGAATGATTGCGCGCACGGCCATGGGAAAAGCCATCCCCATGAGCAGAGTCGGAACGCCCAGGACAAGCGCCGACTGCGCCAGGATGTTTCCGACCGCGGTGGTCCAGCGGAACTCCTGTGTCGCCGGATTGAAAGGCGCAGGCAGGAGCGACCCCCAGGCGCCCCAGTGGAGAACGCTGACCGAACAGGCGATCGAGACCCCGAGCAGGCCGAGGACAAGGCCGTAGAGTCGCGCGGGCCGGGCGGCACGGTCTATCAGAAGCCCGCTCACGGCGCTGCCCACCGCAAGGCCCGCGAGGAAGATCGTGAGCATCGCGGAGAACGCGTAGGTCGTGTTCTTCAGGTATTCGAAGGCGAAGACGAGGCCGCGCGACCAGATGACCTGAGCGGCCATGGAGACGACGCCCGTGACGAGCGTCCCCAGAAGGATGAGAGAGGCGGCCGGCTCCGCGCGGACGTCCGCGGCGGGCGACCGGTTCGAAATCTCAGATGCGGGACCGATCTCTCTTGCGTCGGGCGAACGTTCGGTCAGGAGCGAGAGCGTAAAGGCGCCCAGCGCGGCGACGAGGTTCAAGAGAGCCGCCAGGGAATTGGTGCGCAGGACGCCGTAGGCGCCGAGCAGGTAAAAGCCCGACACGAAGGCGCCGGCGACGGCCCCGGCGGTGTTGACGGCGTAGAGGCCTCCGACCTTGAGGCCCAGGCGAGCGCCCCGCCGGACCAGGGCCCTCGAAAGGACCGGGAGCGTCGCGCCCATCAGGGTCGTCGGAATCAGAAGAAGAAAGAAGGTAACGGTGAAGCGGCAGGCCGTGAGCTTCGCGAAATCCTCTCCCCATTGCCCGTAGGCCCAACCGTCAACCCGATCCATCCGCCGCAGCGCCAGGGGGAGAAGAAGGCCGGCCGCCGCCAGGACGGCCTCGAGAAGCGCGTAGAAGCGCAGCGGGAAGCGCAAGCGGTCCGCGGCGCGCCCCAGCAGGAAGGAGCCCAGCGCCAGCCCCGCCATGAAAGCCGAGAGCACGGCCGTCACGGCATAGAGACCGGAACCGAAGATGTAGATGAGCTGTCGGGTCCAGACGATCTCGTAGATGAGTCCCGCCGCCCCCGAGGCGAAGAAGAGGGGGTAAGCCAGCGAGGAGAGTTTCTCGGACCTCACGGGTGGGTCAGGCGCGGAAGAGCATCGCGAGGAGCGTTCCCAGGGCGAGCAGGGAGAGGGCCGCTCCGGCGTAGAGGGAAACGGGACGGTACCGGAAGACGACGCGATGCGATCCGGCCGTGAGCGCCACCGCGCGCAGGTAGCCGTCGGCGGCCAGGATCGGGGCCGGACGCCCGTCCACGGCCGCCTTCCATCCCGGGTAGTTGAGATCCGCCAGGACCAGGAGGCCGGCGGCGCCCGAGTTGATGTCCGCGGTCACCCGCTCGGGAAGATCCTCGGCGATCCGCGCGATCACGAAAGAACGCTTCCCTCCCGGCGCGGGCCGGGGCATCGGGCTCCCGGTCGAGAAGAACCTCGCGCGACCAGTCCACCTCGCCGCGCGCCGACTTTTCCCAGGCGCGATCCGGATCCGGCTCGATGCGGTACCCCGGCACGAAGGAGAGTCTCGAGCGATAGGGATTCAGAGGCGCGCGGGAGAATTCGCCGACCTCGCGCAGGCCCATGTTCGCCGGCGTGAACGGAGACCAGAGCACGCGTCCGGCCGCCGCCCCCGCCGCGCGCGCGAAGTTCCCCGCGTCGATGGAGGCAGCGATCCTCTCCTGCGCCCGCGTGGGAAGCGCCGAGGCGGTGCGAATGGTCGCCACGCCCGAGAGCAGGTTCGTATAGCCCAGGAGCGCTTCGCGCTGGCGCCGCAGCGTCGCCGCGTCGAAACGCGCGTCGCGCACGACCCAGGGGACCAGTTCCAGCGGCGGCGGCGTCAGCACGCGTCCGGCCACGCGCGCCAGAAAGGGAATCGACCGGGGAACGCGGCGGATTTCCGACTCGGGCGCGAAACGGAACGCGGGGCGCACGGCGATGAAACAACGACGCGGTCAGAGCGAGGGCCGCGCCCGCCTCGAACACGGCGCCGCTCGCGCCGGACGGCCCGGCGGAGGAGGAGGTCCCCCCTGCTCGCGCCAGGGCCAGCCAGGCCAGGGCCGCCAGGCCGATTCCTTCCGCCAGACGCGCGGCGAGCGGCTGACGTGAGAAGAGAAGGAGCGACAGCCGCCGAGGGCGATCGCCGCCAGCAGAGGGGCGCGCCTCCTTCCGGGAGCGAAGCGGATGGAGTCGGCCCCGATCCCCGCCAGCATCGGGAGAGCGAAGAAGGTCCATACGAGCCCCTTGGCCGGATACCGGATACGGTCGAGAAAAGGCAGGGACCGCAGCCACGGACCGGGAGGCGCCGACATCGAAACGAGAATACCCGCCACCGCAATCGCTCCGAGCAGGAGAGCGAGACGGCGCCGCTGTTCTTCCACGAAGGCCCCGGCGGCCGCGCAGAGCAACAAGGGACCCGCGTAAAGCGATGAAAGATAGCCGTTCCCGCTCGACTCCAGCGAGAAGCCGAGCGCCGAGGAGAGACTGCGCAGTTCGACCGAGCCCCACTCCCTTTCCGCTTTCGGAAGGGGAACCCGCCGCTGTGAACGCAGAACGAGTTCCGCCATCGGTACGAGAGTCACACCCGCGAGGGCCAGTCCGAGCCCCGCGGTCCCGGCCAGACGCAGGAGCCGCTTGCCGCGCGGGGGCTCGAGCCATCCCGAGTCCGGGTGCTCCCGCCGCGATTCCCAGGCGAAGAGCGCAGCGAGGCAGAGTGTCGCCGCGGAAATCTCCGGGCTGCCCGCCAGCGCCTGCAGCCCGACTGCGGCCGCCAGGGCAAGCCTGGAAGTCCGCGACTTAAGGCCCGACCTGGCCAGCGCCGCGATCCAGGGCAAATAGGCCCAGGCGCCGAAGTGGTTCCAGTACGCTGACAGCGATGCCGCGAATCCGCAGGCGCCGTAGGCCGAGGCTCCCAGAAGAGCTCCCGGATCCGAAACGGCTTCGTTCTTCAGGAAGCGCCAGGCGCCGGAGATCCCGATCAGAAAGTGCAGCAGGAGGAAGAGCCCTCCGGCCAGCGCCGCGGAGGGAAGCAGGAAGAACAGGGTGGGCGGATAGAAAACGCCGGACTGTCCGTTGGCGAGCCACGGCTCCCCGAGTCCCGAGAGGGGGTTCCAGAGAGGGAGCTGGCCTTTCCCGATCCGGTCCGCCGTGTAGAGCTTCAAGGGATAGAAGAAGTCCCCCTGGTCGCGAAACGAGGGGGCCTGCCTTCCGAAGACCGCCGGAGAAAGCCAGAGGAGCGCCGGAACGATCGCCGCGGCGCCCAGGACCGCCGAGACCGAGCGCCGCGCGACCACCCGGCTATTGTAGTGCGCCAAAAAAAAGGTCCCGATTGCTCGGGACCTTTCTGGTTCAAGCCGATCCGGTAGTTAGTTCTGGGCGCCTTCAGGCCACTGGATGAACGTGCCGTTGGCGTAGAGGATGTCGTCGTTGAAGTCGTGCGTCGTGCCGCAGACGACTCCATCCTTAGCTCTGGTTGCGGCCCCAGGACTCGAGTCTGTACTGGGAATTGGAATTGCCCGGCGACGTAGGCGAAAGGAGTGCCCCATCCGTCGGTGTACGGCACTTTCGCGATGTAGCTCGGCATCAGGTTGGTGAACGAGGAGGTGGTCAGCGCGGTCGCAGTGTCCGCGGTATAGAGACCGGCGTCGCAGGCTCCTGTCGGGTACAGGTTGTAGTCCACCGCGTAGGACTCGACGGCGGTGGCGAGCGACCGAATGTCCGCCATGCTCTTCTTCTGCCTGCCGCGCTGGACCGCCGCGAGCAGGTTCGGAATCGCGATCGCCGCCAGAATGCCGATGATCGCGATGACGATCAGTAACTCGATGAGGGTGAATCCGGACTCACGCTTCTTCATTATTCCTCCTAGTTCTTCAGGGCCGTCGTTTCATCTGGCAGCAACAGACGCAAGGAAGAAGCCAGATCCAGAATCTCGGCAACCCGAACGTTTTCAAACACTTGAGAAACTGGAGTGCAAAGTCCTGTGACGGAATCTGTCAGTTTCTGGCCTCCTGCCGTGACGTTTTGTTGCCGTCGTAGAAAGCGAACTCCAACAGCACGTCTCGATAAGCCTCCACTCCGTTGACGTAGTCCCGGAGGAATATCCGTTCGTCGTTTCCGTGCCGGCGGCCCGAATCGGCGATATTGGCGGGTATCGGCGAGTACCCGTAGCATGCCGTTCCCCTCTGGCGAAAGTAGATCGAGGTCGTCGATGCGCCGAAGGTCGGGACCGGACCGAAGGGAATGCCGGGATAGCGGGCCTCGGTCACCCGCCGGATGAGGTCCAGGAACGCGACGAGGTGTCCCGAGGGACTCAGGTAGGGGCTGGCGTTCGTCTTGCCGCTCGAGAGTTTCTCGACGACGCGGATCCCGGATCGGGCAGCGTCCGATTCGACGGGATCGAGGAAGGGGTCGGGCGAGATCCCGGGCGGAGTGGAGACGACCACATACCCGCGAAACTTGTCGCGTTCCCCGGGGTACGGGTAGGGCCCGGTCCACTTGATCCGCGCCTCCAGGAAGCAGCCGTAGCGGTCGGGCAGGATCGCAAGCTCGGCCGGATCTCGCCTCACGCGGTCGAGATGGCGCAGGGGGTCGGTCAGCGGATGCCCCAGGTGATTGGCCAGCATGTCGAAACCGGCGACGACGTCGGGAAGAGGCTGGACGGCCTCCGAGTGGATCTTCGGCCACCTGCGCGCGAGGTCCTCGATCGCGCCAGCCGCCGGTGCTTCGAACTCGATGAGCCCGTAGCCCGCCTGGACGGTCTCGATGCCCCAGAACCGGACGTCCCGGAGAATCATCTCGTTGGTGCCGCCTTCGTTCAAGACAACCTCGACTCCGTCGAACCATTCGGGCCGATGCTCGAAGAGCCATCGCGATCCCCACCGCTGGCCCGCTTCCTCGTCGGCCTCCGCGAGGAAGAGGACGTCGGAGGAGGGCACGATCCCGTGGTCCTTCAGATTCCGCATGGCAAGAGCTTCGGCGAGCCCGAGGGATTTCATGTCGTAAGCGCCCCGGCCGTAGAGATATCCGTTCTTGATCTCTCCCCCGAAGGGGCTTGCTTCCTTCCAGTAGCTCGGGAAAGCTCGAACGACGTCAATGTGGTTCAAGAGCAGGAGCGCGCCCTTCCGGCTCCTGCCCGGCAGACGCGCCAGCAGGTTGCAGCGCTTTGGCGCCGGGCAAACGATTTCGTTTTCGATGCCGGCGCAATCGAAGAATCTCTTGAGGAACTTCGCTCCTTCTTCCTCGCCCTTTTCATCGGTCGTGTCCAGGCGCACGTAGTCGCGCAGGAGACGGACGGGCTCCGAGCGGAGCCACTCCGCGGGAGGACGCGTCTGGTCGGCTTCGAGCGTCGATCGTTGTCTCCGACTCTTCTCTTTGCGGCAACCGCCTCCGGCGAGGAGGGCAATCAGGACCAGGACCAGCCCGGCGAGCCGGCGGTGCCTCATGCCCTTGCGCGATTGCCGCCGGAGCGCAAGAGAAGAAGCGCGGCGGCAAGCACGAAGAGTCCCGGCCCCCAGCGGGATACCGTAAGACCCGGCACGAGCTCCGTCCACTCGATCGTGTGGCGGCCGGCAGGGAGCCGCAACGGCCGAAAAAGCCAGCTGCGCCGGAGCGTCCTCCACCGGCCGACCGTCCAGGAGCACGGCCCGGTAGTTCCAGTAGCCTCGCAACGCGAAGAGCCATGTCGGATCGGGCGCTTCGGCTTCGATCCGCAGTCTCTCGGGACTCTTCTCGAGAATCCGGAGGCGCCCGGGACGAGCGGCTCCGAGTCTCGTCGCGCCCGATTCGATGACGATCTGCCCGGCGGTCTGGGTCGGCACGGCGCTCAGGGCAGGGAGCGCCCCCGACTCCTCCCGCCAGCTCGTCAGGAGCCGGATGTCCGGAAACGGGTTCTCGTGCTCGTCCCAGTCCATCAAACCATCTGTCCGCACGGGATGATAGCCGGGCAGCGGCTCCTGATCGCGGAAACGGATCTCCCAGCGCAGGGCGAGAGCGCCGAAGAAAGGCCTGAGAGTCGCGGAACGCGGCCGCCACTGTGGAGAGGCGGCGCAGGCTCTGCAGCCGCGAAAGATCTCCCGATCGAAGTCTCCGTTGAACACCATCCCACGCCGCCAGAGAGCCGGCGTGTACTGGTTCCAGAGACGCCGTGAGAATTCCAAGTCGCCCGTGTCGTTGCCCGCGTGGGTCAGTCCCAGAGGCGAATCGGGACGATACCCGACGAGGCCAATCGTCCTGTAGGACCCGGCCGGATCCCGACGATCCAGGAACCACGCGAAGGAAGTCTTCCCGAAGACCGAATCCTCCGAAAAGACCGGCGCGATCTTCCTGTTGGCCGCGATGGGCACGAGAGTGACGACCGCCAGACAGACGGCCGGCCCCGCTCGGGGAAGAACACGCAGCGCCTCCAGCGCGAGAAGCGTCACCGTCCAGAGAAGACCGCCTTCCGCGAGGCCGATGGCCAGCTCCCGGCCCGCCAGGATGCGCCTTTCCGGGAGGCTCCCTCAGTGCCTGCAGGGTAATCCCGCCGACACTGGGCGGGCCACAGCCGGGACGCGCCGGCAACGACGCAAAGAGCCGCGGCGGCCAGCAGCAGGCCTCGCGTGCGCGGCGGCGCGTGCCGGAAGCGGTCGAAGGCCAGGCCGGCGATAACGGCAAGCGCCAGGGCGAGACCAACGGCGAATTTCTCCGGGTTGCGCAATGGGAGCGGGGAGGCGATCGTGCCCCAGCGCGCGGGCACAAGGCTCGGGACCACGCAGACAACCAGCGTCACCAGCGCCAGGATCCGCGCGAACCGGGCTCCGGCCGCGCGCCTGCGAAGGAGGGCCAGGGCGCCGATGGGCGCGAAGGCGCCCGCGTAGAGAGTCGCGAACAACCCCAGCGGCCTTTGGTGGTAGATCCCGTGGAGCGTAGATGCGCTGCGGTTCGAGAGCGTGCGTCGGGCCGAAACGGGTAAGGGACGATCGAGCTCCAGGAGACGAAACGGAGAGACCGAATAGAAAAGGGATTCCTGCAGCTTCATCCCAACGATCGCCCGCCCCGTCTCCGGGATCCAGAGGGCGGTCGCTGACGATCTGCGGGGCCGCGGCGAGAGCGGCGAGCCCCACGGCTCCCGCGAGCAGGAGGAGCTCTCGGGGCCGCCGGGCCGGCTCGCTTTCGCACACGATCCAGAGAACACCGCAGGCAATCGCCATCGCAACCGAAAAAACGTCTCCGGAGAGCATGTCCAGCGCGAACAGCACGGAGACGAGAAGGAGCTTGCGAGCCGCCGAAATCCATGACCCCGCTATTGCCCAGACGATCCACGGCAGAAGAGCGAGCCCGGGCAGGATGTGCGGAAAGAAGACATCGGAGACCGCGACTCCCGAAAACGCATACGTTACCGCCCCGATCCACGCGCCGGACCGCGAGACCCCGATGCGGCGCAGCAGGAAGAGGACTCCGAGCCCGGCCAGGGCCCAGTGAAACACGGGAAAGACGCGCATGGCGAGGGGAAAAGGAACCAGGGCCAGAAGCGGCCGGATGGGATAGAGAGCTCCGGCGTTGGGGTTGGGCAGAAGAGGACGCCCGCCGGAGATCTCTGCCATCCAGACCGGCAGGCGCCCGCGCGCGTAGGCGTCGTGCACGGCAAACTCCATCGGCAGGTTGTACGCGATCAGATCCCGGCCGGCGAAGTTGCGGCGCGTAAAGAGCGGATCGGAATAGACCGCGACGACGAGGAGCAGAAAGAGCCCGGCCGTCCGGAGCGTCTTCGCACTCTCCCGCGCCGGGAGGACTCGGGTGCTCAAGTGCTCGCCGTCGTTCGCACTGTCGGGCTAGGATAAGGCATCGAAAGAGAGGAGAACAACCGATCGCGTCTCCCCGGAGCCGCCGTGCTCTTCGCGGTCGCTCTCTCCTGCGCCGCGCGTCTCTGGCTCCTGACGGCAAGTCCTCTCTGGCACGACGAGGTCTTTACGGTCTGGGCTTCGAGACTGACGCCGTCTCAGCTGGTGCGCGTTCTACGTCTGGACTCGGGGCCGCCCCTCTTCTACCTGCTGGAGAAGCCGTCCATGGCGGCGGCCGAGAGGTTCCGCCTGTCCGACGGCCTGACGCGTCTCCTCCCTTTTCTCGCGCTGCTCCTTCTCTTTGCCGCCGCGCGGAGCCTGACGCGGAGGGATGCGCGCCGTCGCTTCCTCCTCTTGGCGGCCACCTCTCCCTTTCTTCTCCTGTACGCCGCGGAGGCCAGGGCCTATGCCCTGCTCGCTCTTCTGGGTCTGGCCCTCTTCCTGCTCTCCACCCGTGAGCCTCCGCGCCGGCGCGGGATCGCCCTGATCGCGCTCACGACGGCCCTGCTTCTGTGGACCCACTACCTTGCGCTCTTCCTGGTCGCCTCCCTTCTCCTCGTGGCCGTCCTTCAACGCCGGCGGGAGTCCATCCTGGGGATCGGCGCGGGAGCCCTGCTCTTTCTTCCATGGCTGCCCGTCCTGCTCGCCCAACCGCACGCGGCGATGTCCTGGATGCGCGAGCGGGAGAGCGACTCCGCGATCGGGTTTCTTGCGGCGCTGGGAGGAGGCCTGCGCGTGCCTCCTCCGATGGGGAAGCCTCTGTCGGGGCCTCTCTTCTGGCTCGCGTGCGCGATCGGAGCCGCGCTCCTGGTTTCGCTTCTCCTCTTGCGGCCTTCGCAACCTCGAGACCGCGCTGCGCGCGCCGGGGTCCTGCTCACGCTCGGCGGCATCCTCGCGGCTTCTCTCTGGCGACCGGTCGCCTTCGCCGGACGCAGCGAGATGGTGATCCTCCCGATATGGTTTTGGCTGCTGGCGCGCTCGAGCGCCGAGTCGCCGGCGGTGCGCCGAGGCCTCGGCGCCGCCGCCGCTATTGCGGCCGCGTCGAGTCTGTTCGTCTTCTTCTCGCCCCGGCCTGTGCTTCCTTTCGGCGGCATGGTCGCGCGGGTGGAAGCGCTGGCCCGGGAAGGGGACCTCGTCGTCGCCACTTCGAATCTCTACCTGCCCGCGCGCCTGGCCCGGGACCGGGGCCGCCTGGTCGCGGACCTGCGCGCCCTCCCGGCGGACCTCGCCGATCATCCCGGCTGGTTTCTTCCGCGTCTGCCTTCCGAATCGGATTACCGGCTCCTCGCCGAAGACATCGCGCGGATCGGGCCTGACCGAGCTGTCTTTCTCTTGCTCGACCAGGGCTTCTGGACTTCGAACCTCCAGCAGATTCTGGCCGGCCGCGGCAACCTGCGCTCGCTGGGTCCTTTCCCACGAGCCATGCTCCTGGTCTCCCCCGGCCGCCGCCCGGGCGGCGGCTGACCCGCTCGTCCCTCGTTGGCGAGAGCTCCGAGCGCCGGCCCCCTCCAAGCGGTAGTCAGGCGCTTGGCTTCGCGATTAACTCGCGTTCGGCGGGAACGAGCTCTCGCGGCACCTCCATCATCGTCTGCGTGCGTTCCTCGAATGCCGCCTCGTCTTCTGCGACTGCTTTATCCTCGGTCTGCTCCTCGTAGTGAGAGAGGATTCTCCGAACCCGTTCCTCGTCCCAGCCTGGTGGAAACCCACTCTGTTTCATTGCTGCATCATACGACGAGCCGTCGCCAGCGCCGCGCGTTCCCGGCGGATCTCGCCGATCATCCCGGCCGGTTTCAGTCACAGCTTTCCTCGGAAGCCGACTACCGCCGGCTCGCCGAAGACATCGCGCGGATCAGCCCGGATCGCGCCGTCTTTCTCCTGCTCGACCCGGGCTTTTGGACTCCCAACCTCCAGCAGATCCTGGCCGACCGCGGCCCCCTGCGCTCCCTGGGCCGTTTCCCGGAAGTCATGCTCTTCGTCTCGCCCGGGAAGGGATCGGAGGCGTCGGGCGCGACGCCGCCGGCGTCAGGAGGAAATAAACGCCCGCCGGGCGGGAGGCTCCGGTGAAAGAGCCGCCGTCAGTTTCCTGCTCCGGAACAACACGACGAGCTCGGAAACGAGCCAGGAAAGCCCCGCCAGCCAGACGCCCAGGATCTGCACGCGGATCGGCCACGGCAGTCGAAGTCCGGCGGGGAAGCCGGTGTGGCAGACGGCCGCGACGCCCGAGAAGACGGCGAAGCCGGGCGAGGCGTAGAGGGAACCCAGCGCGACCGGCCAGACGAAGTAGTGGATGGCGGTCGAGGAAAGAAAAGTCAGCAGCGCCAGGAAGAGAATGAGCGAGGCGCGGGAGATCTCCGTTGCGCGGACCGTCCAGAGGATCCAGGCCAGCACCGAGAGCAAGAGGAGGTTGAGCCAGACGGCGCTTCCGGAGGAAACGTAAGAATGGACTCCAGGCCTCCGGGGTTCTGACCCTTCGATCCCGCGAAGCATCGTCGGATAGAGAAGAACGTTCTCGCGAAGCTTCGAGAACGAGGGCAGGTAGGGGACGTTTCATCCGCTGCTCTTTTGGAGAAAGTGGCGCCGGTCCGGGCTCTCGCTCTGGGAGATCGCGGTTTCTTACGTCGTATTTGTCCTTTCTTTTGTCCCGGGCCATGAGCGCCTGACGCTCCGCTTCCCCGGGCTCGTTCCTGTCTCGCCACCGAGCATCCTCGGGTAGCCTGAGAGGTACCGCTGCGCCTCAGCGGCGGTTTCTGTGAGCGGGGCGATCAGCCACCTCCTCGCCCTGGAACCAAGGTGGAGTACTCGCCGTGCCCATGTTGGAATCATCGGCCGCCAATGTGTAAACTACTGTGCGGAGGATCGCACATGGCCACGAATCTTTCGATCGACCCCGAGCTGCTGGAGAGGGCAGTCGAGGTGAGCGGTGAGCGTACCAAGAAGGCGGCCGTCACGCTCGCGCTGACGGAGTTCATCGCCCGGCGCCAACAGGTTCGGCTCCGCAAGCTCTTCGGCAAGCTCCGCTGGAACCCTGATTTCGATTACAAGGCCGAGCGCTCCCGGGCGTGAACGTCCTCGTCGATACGAGCGTTTGGTCGCTTGCGCTTCGCCGGACGCCCGCCTCGTCGGGTCCCGAGGCGCTGCTCCTGGCCCGATGCCTGGAGAGGCAAGACCTGATTGTCACGACCGGCCTCGTCATCCAGGAGCTCCTTCAGGGATTTGAAGGACCCGCTCAGCGAACCAGGATCTTGCGGGATTTCTCCCTTCTTCCGGTCATCATGCCCGAGGTTGAAGACCACGTGGAGGCGGCGGCGCTCCGGAACCACTGTCGCAGGAGCGGTGTGCAGGTTGGCACCATCGACGCCCTCCTCGCTCGTCTCGCCATCCGTCATGGGTTACATTTCCTGACGGCGGACCGGGACTTCGAGGCCATGGCCCGCCACTGTCCTCTGGCCCTGCTCAAGGAGTAAACCGACCACGCGAGAGCGTGACCGCCATCGAGCCGCTCGTAGAACTCGCCACAGAGGACCGACTGAGTCCTACGGCTTGCGGGCGATCGCGAGGAGCGACATGCCGGTGCTCGGGGGGTTCTGCTCCTCGCGGCGCAGGAGAGGGAAGAAGAGCTTGAAGGCCTGCAGCTGCGCGCGCGGCAGGACGCTGCGGCGCAGGATCCGTCCGTTCACGAACCAGCCGAGGATCCCGACGCGGTTGAGGAACCGGATGTCCTCGAGCGCGAAGCCCGCCTTCGCGAGCTTCTCTTCGAGCTCCTCCTTCTCGTAGCGGCGGAAATGACGCAGGTGCAGGTCGAGCGAGCCGTAGAGCCACGAGAGCGCCGGCACGAGGAGAACGAGGCGCCCGCCCGGCCGCAGGATGGCCAGCATGTCGGAGAGGGTCGCGCGGTCGTCCTCGATGTGCTCGAGCACGTTGCAGCAGACGATCGTGTCGATCGAAAGGGCGCGGATCTCCTCGAGTTCGGAGGAGGTGAGCGGGAAACGGTAGGACGCGACGCGCACGGCCGGGTTGTCGCGGAAGGCGCCCTTGAGATACTCGACCGCGACCGGATCCACGTCGGAGGCGATCACCAGGTCCCTCGTGGTACCGCTGGCGTCGTCTTCGACCAGGTGGCGCGTCAGGTTTCCGAAGCCCGCTCCGATCTCGAGGATGCGTCGGCCCAGCGCGTGCGCGAATCTCCCGACCAGCCAGCGGTTGTAGGGCTCGAGCTTCGCGAGGCGCGCCAGCGTGACGTGGCCAACGTTGCCGGATTCCTCCGCCTCGCGGAACCGGTGCTTGAGGATCGTCCAGAGCGCCGACAGCGCGTCCTTCCAGCCGATCTTCTTCCCCTCGTCGTAGGTGCGGCCGTAGTAGGAGATCGGCACTTCGTAGATGCGGTAGCCTCGCCGGGCCACCTTGGCCGTGATCTCGGGCTCGATGCCGAAGCGGCGCGACTCGATGGTCATGGACTGCACGACCTCGCGCCGGAACATCTTGTAGCAAGTCTCCATGTCGGTCAGGTTCAGGTTGGTCGCCATGTTGGAGGCGAGCGTCAGGATCCTGTTGGCGAAGGTGTGCCAGAAGTAGAGGACGCGGCGCTCGCCTCCGCCGAGAAAGCGCGAGCCATAGACGACGTCCGCGTGTCCTTCCTCGATCGGCCGCAGGAGCTTGACGTATTCGCGCGGGTCGTACTCGAGGTCCGCGTCCTGGACCACGACGACGTCCCCGGCCGCGTAACGGAATCCGACGGACACCGCCGCCCCCTTGCCCTGGTTCTGAGGCTGAAGAAAGACGCGCACCCCGTCCTTCCCATCCATCCCGCGCAGGATCTCCCGGGTGCCGTCGGTCGAGCCGTCGTCCACGATCAGGATCTCCTTCTCGAGGGGGACCGCCTGCACCTGGCGGACGATCTCGCGGACCGTCTTCGCTTCGTTGTAAACGGGCATCACGACCGATAACTTCAACGGGATCTCCCTTCGGCGAGCATTATTTCCGATCCCGCAGCTCGAAGAGTCGGATCGAGTAGCCGACGCGGCCCGCCGGCCGTCCGCGCGCCGCGATCTCGGCCAGCAGCCATTCCAGCGCCGCCGCGGCTTCCCGCATCCCCTGGTAGCGCAGAAACTGCGGACCCTCCGCCAGGTAGAACTCGGAGACGGCGACGAGCCCGCGCGGCGGGGCCGGACGCTCCAGGAAATCCGGCACGCCCAGGCGGAAGCCGACGTCGTCTCCTCCGGCGTACGCCACGGTCGGGTCTTTCACGCCCCGGCGGCGGACCTCCGCCGCGAGCCTCTTCAGGTCGAGTCCCCAGTCCACGTTCGAGTCGGAGAGGATCTTCCGGCCGCGCTCGGGGCCGCCCGCCAGGGGATTGAAGTAGGACAGCTCGTGCGGATGAATCCACGCGATTTCCGCAGCCGAGACAAGAGGCAGCGCCGCGAGGAGCCAGACGAAGGCGTGGCCGCGCGCTTTCCGGCGGGCGCGCGCGAAGAGACCCGCCCCGGCGAGCGCGAGGAAGGGATAGACCGGCAGCATGTGCCGGATCCCGATGTTGTAGCTCGTGCCGATCGAGGCGAGGAACAGGACGCCGACCGGAAGAAGCAGGAGCGGGGCTTCGGCGCGGGACTCGGGATCGCGCGCGAGCGCGTAGAGAACGAGCGCGGTGACCGTGAGGAACGCGAGCGTGCTCTTGGCGAGGAAGGCGACGAAGAAATAGAAAGGAAAACCGGTCACCGAGACTTTCCCGAGGAGGAAGTTGACTCCTCCGCCCTGCGCGTTCTGCCGCGCGACCGCGGCCAGCCCTCCCAGGTAGTGCCCGAGGGCCGGAAAGACCCGCGCGATCTCCTCGAGAGCGTGGGAGAGCCCCGGCGCTCCCCGCAGGGCGACCATCTCGTGGATGATCTCGCGCTGATCCGCGAGGTCCATGCGGGAGGTCACGATCGCGTAGACCCCGAGGACCAGGGCGAGCGCCGCCAGCACGACGAGACCGAACAGGCCGAGCATGCGGCCCGTCGCGGCTCCCGGCCGGCTCTCCCTGCGGGCCGCGAGGAGACCCTGAAGAAGGAGAATCGGAAGGAGATAGACGGATGAGAACTTCGTCAGGAGAGCCAGGCCGAGCGCGGCCGCCGCCGCCGCGATGTTCCACGCCGTGGGACCTTTCCTGCGGAGTCTCTCCCAGGCGAGGACGGCCAGGAGAAAGGTCAGGGCGGCGCCCAGGTCCGTGTGAACGACGCCGGCATGGGCCACGAGGTTCGGATCGAAGGCGAGCAGGGCCACCGCGAACAGGGCAGCGCCTCCCCCGTAGCGCTTCCTCGCCCAGAAGAAGACCGTGGCGAGAAGCAGCGCCAGCAGGATCAGGAACGGAGCCCGCGCGGTCGCGATGATCGTGTCGGCCGGGACCGGTCCGTGGAAGAAGAACTCGCGACCCCAGTCCGTGAGCGCGAGCCCCATCGGCACGCGCGCCGGCGCCTGCGGCAGCGGAAGAGTCTTCAGGGCGAGGCCGGCGAGCATCTTCATCAGGGGCGGGTGCTCGATGTTGACGATCCCGTTGCGCGCAAAGACGTCGAAGTAGCCGGAGAGGATGTGCACCGGCTCGTCGGCCGAGAGCGAATCTCCGCGGGTGTGGTCCCGGACGAGAAAGACCGAAAGGGCCGCCGCGGCGGCCGCCGCCAGTGCGATCGCTCGCCGGCTACCTCGCATCCGAAAATAACTCACGAAGAAATGGTCGGGACTAGGGACTCCCATCAGCTCGCCGCCGCCGCGGCTCGAGCGAGTGGCGGACGAGCGCGGCCAGGGCCGAGAAGCCGTCCCGCAGGCGGATCTTCTTTCCCTCCGCCCGCGAGCGTCCGAAATAGGAGACCGGGACCTCGAAGATCCGGAACCCGCCCCGCGCCACCTTCACCGTGAACTCCGCATCCACGCCGAACCTCCTGGAGACCAGGTCGAGCGACGGAACCACCCTGCGATGGAAGACCTTGTAACAGGTCGCCATGTCGGTCAGGTTCAGGTTCGTAAACAGGTTGGAGATCAGCGTCAGGGAGCGGTTGCCCACGGTATGCCAGAAGAATTGCACGCGGTTCTCCGCGCTGCCCCGGAAGCGAGAGCCGTACACGACGTCCGCGCGGCCGGCCTCGATCGGTTTGAGCAGGGTCGGGTACTCGGCCGGATCGTACTCGAGGTCCGCGTCCTGGATCAGCAGGATCTCGCCGCGCGCTTCCCGGATCGCCGTCGAGACCGCCTGCCCCTTCCCCATGTTGCGCGGATGAAGGATGACCCGCACGCCGTCGCGCCCGTCCCACTTCGCCAGGATCTCCCGAGTGCCGTCCACGGAGCCGTCGTCCACGACAAGGATCTCCTTGTCGATCGGCACGGCGCAGACCATCCGGAGCACCTCCTCGATCGTCCGCGCCTCGTTGTACACGGGGATCAACACAGAGAGTTTCACGGTTTGAAGAATGATACGGGAAAAAGCCGTCAGCGATCAGCTCTCGGCCGTCAACCAGGGCCCTGTCATCCTGAGCTCTTCGCTCCTTCCTGTCATCCTGAGCGCAGCGAAGGATCTGCTCTGGTTACTGCGATCTCCGGGTTCCCGCGCAGGACAGTGAGCAGCACCTCGCTTGAGCTGAGAGAGCAGATCCTTCGCTGCGCTCAGGATGACAAGGGAGGGCGGAGAGCTGACAGCCGACAACCGACAGCTCATAATGGTTTCAATGCGGTTGCGGCGGCTCGTCTTCTTCGTCGGCCTCGCCGCCGCCCTTGGGATCGGCATCGGACTGCGCCTCACGACTCGCGAGCAGCTCAATGCGGGGGGACGCGCGCGGCCCCTGACCTCGGACGACAACTATCACCTGCGCCGCGCGCGTTTCGCGGTGGCGCACTATCCGCGCACGATCATCTTCGACCCGATGATGAACTTCCCGCGGGGAGGCGTCGCCATCTGGCCGCCCCTCTTCGACGCGGCTCTGGCGACGCCGGCCCGGTTACTGCACGGCGCGAAGGCTTCGCCCGAGGAGGTCGAGCGCGGCGCCCTCTGGGTCCCCGTCGCCTTCGCGGCGGGCGCGATACTGCTTGCGGGCCTTCTCGGAGAGCTCGCCGCGGGTCCAACGGCCGGCGTGGCGCTGGCTCTCTTCGTGGCGATCTCGCCGGGGCACATCCTATGGACACAGTATGGTCACACGGATCAACACGTCGCCGAGTCGTTCTTCGGGCTGCTGGTGCTCTGGCTCTACCTGAGGAGCCGGGATGACCCGGCGCAAGTCAGCGCCCTCACCCCTCTCGGCCGCTCGCTTCGCGAGGAGCGACCTTCGGTCTCGGCCAACGCTGAAGTGAGCGGGGGGAGACCCCCCGCCCCCCCCCGCTCCCGGAGGGAGAGGGGGAAGGCACTTGGCGAGGTCTTGACCGGCGTGGCGCTGGCCCTGGCCGTGCTGGCCTGGCAGGGGGCGATCTTCTGGGGAGCGATCATCGCGCTCTCGCTTCTTCTGGAATCGGTTCGGACGCGCCGCAGCGCGCTGCGCCCGGCGTGCCTTATTCTCGGAGTCGCGGCTCTTCTGGCCGCGCCCGCGACCGCCTGGTGGCTCGGCGCAGCGGAAACGCCATTCACCTACATCTCCTTCGGTTACTTCCAGCCGCTTTTTCTCGGCGCGCTCGCGGGAGGAACGATTCTTCTCGACACGGCTCTCCGCGCGGCCCGAGGACAACTCGCGCGGCGGGAAACTCTCTGGCGCGCCGCGGTCCTCGCCGCGGCGGCCGCCGCCGTCCTCCCGTTCGCCGGCCCGCTCCTTTCGGGTCTCGCTCGGGGCGTCGGCTACGTGGCCGGCCGGACGAGCGAAGTGTCCGCGGCGGCCGGCTACATCTCCTACCCGAAGAACTGGCTGTCGGGCATCTTCGAGGCGCGGCCGCTTCTGGCCGACGGGGTCGCCCTGCCTGCCAGGCAGCTCTCCGCCGCCTTCTTCCTCTCGCCCCTCGTGATCCTGGTCTGGGCGTCGCGCGCGGCGCGAAGAGAGCGGACGGGGATTCACGTCGGGCTCGCCGTCTGGGGAGCGGTCACGCTCTTTCTCGCCCTCTCGCAGAGGTTGAACGTCTACTACGCCGCTCCGCTGGCCGGCCTCTGCCTGATCGAAGCCGCGTATCTCTTCTCTCGAGTCTTCGGCAGGACGCCGGGCGCCCGCGCGGCGCTCGCCCTCGCGTGCGGGGTGGGGCTCGCCCTTCCCCTGGCGCCGGGCATCGCCGAGGAGGTCAAGGCCGTTCGCGTGCCGGGCTCCGATCTCCTGGAGACCCTGGACTGGATGCGTCTCAAGCTGCCGCACGCCCTGGACGCCTACGATGCGCGCCTGCTCTCCCCGGCACCCCCGCCGGAGCTTGCCGGCGCGGGCTTCGGTCCTCGCTCCCTGGTCGCTGGGGCACATGGTCCTCTACGACGCGGAGCTTCCCGTCGTCGCCAACAATTTCGGTTACGGGTTTCTCGACTCGATCCGGTTCTTCCTGGCGGGATCCGAAGAGGAGGCCCTCGCGATCGCGCGCGGCCGCCGCGCGCGGTGGGTGCTGGCAACCGACCTCGCGGCCCGCATGAACGACTATGCCGGATACCTCGGCCGCCCCGCGTACCTTCGCGTGACGGAGCAAGGAACGGTCCCGACCCTGGCCTACTTCTCAACCCTCCAGTCGCGCCTCTACGATTCCGACGGCGCGGGGGGAGAGATCGCGGGCCTCCGGATCGAGCCGCTCAAACACTTCCGGCTGATCTACCGCTCCCGCTCCGCCATTTCCCGCGGCGGACGCTGGCTCGCCCGCTGGAAGGTCTTCGAGATCGTTGACTAGCGGGCGGAGGACCATGATCGCAGGGGGCGCGTCGCTCTCGCCGGCCCTCACCTCCCATACATCTTCCAGGCCCTGATCGCCTGGCTCTTCTCTGACGGAGAGGAGGCGGAGAGTATGACCTTCTTGAGCTCCTTGCGGTCCGGGTCGAGGCCCGGAGAAACGGGCGTAGATCCCGGCTCGAAAGAGCTTCGAGCTGTAAGTAGGTCCGGCGATATCGCGACTGACGCCGCCAGCAGCAGCAGGCCCGCGGCGGCGGCGATCGGGGCGGCCGGGAACCGACGGCCTGGCGGCGGCGACCGCGAGAACACCGGCGGCGGCGACCAGCAGAAACGAGATCAGGAACATGGTCCAACCCGGAACGGGCAGGACACCGGGCGCGAACCAGCCATGGCGCACGAACCAGAGCGCGGCGTTGGCCACGGGAAAGAGAACATCAGCGGGAAGATGCGGAAACGTGGACGTCAGCAGGAAGTGGCTTGCCGCCGAGAAGGTCACGCCGAGCACGAAAAGACCTCTCGACAGCGGCGACTCGACCGACCACACCAGTGCCGGGGCGGCGAAGAAGAGGACCGGGAGCAGGTAACGGTTCCCCAGCGACCAGCCGCCGTGCCAGTTCTCGTACCCGGTCAACAGCAGGAAGAAACCGGCGATCGAGACGAGAGTGAAGACGCAGTCCGCCCGGTCCTTCTTCGACCGCCACCACGCCAGGAACCCGGGAACGAGCCAGAGCCAGAAGGGGGACCGCAGGAGAATCCCGCGGGCGCGTTGCACGAAGAAGTGCCCCGCGATTTGAAGGCTCGGAGGGCCGAAGCCGAAGAGCCTCTCGTGGGAGAGATGAGCGTAGTCCGGGCTCGCTTCACGCGCGGAGGAGAGGACCCAGGGTGATCCGAAGCACGCCCTGTCGTAGAGGAGAAGCAAGGCGAGTGGGATCGCCGCGCCGACCGCAAAGAGGAGGACCCTCGTCCCGGAGCCGCGCCGGGCCGCGCGAATCGCGAGCAGGACCCCGAGCGGCGCCGCCGTGTATTCGGAGATCGCCGCCCATCCCGCGAGGAACCCGGCTCCCGCGTCGCCCAGATGGCCCCTCCGCGGTTCGTCTTCGCGCCGCCGGAGCAGCTCCCAGGAGAGGAAGAGGAGCGAGGCCGCCCATGCGTGGCTGAAGAAGGAGCGGCCGTAGAAGAGGAAAGGGGTGCCGAAGACGAGCGCGAAAACGACGAGCGGCGGCCTCCCGCGACGGCTCGAGGCGGCGCAGGAGCGCTGCGAGCGCGAGAAGCGAGACGAGCGAGACCGTGAGGATCCGCGTCCAGACGAAGACCGGGGCCGCGGGCGAACCGGGGCGCGGCAATACGGATCGCAGCGCGCGATAGACCGGAATCGCCGCGAAGGCAAGACCCGGCGCCTTGTTCGAATAGAAATGACCTCCCGAAGCGGCGAGGTCCTCGTGTTTTCCGAAGAGGCGGACCGGCTCGTCGATGGCGAAGGTGCCGTTCTCGACGACGGCGTAGATCGCCTGGAAGCGCGAGAGCTCGTTGGGGTTGGAAAAAGGCGGGAACAAGCCGGTGAAAAGGACGGAGAGAAGGGCGAAGGCGCCGAGGACGGCCAGGCCGGCTCGCCGGTCCCGGAATCGCCGTGTCTGGAGAGTCAAGAGTCAAGAGTAGCCCGGGGGACGCGCCGCTCTCAACCCTCGGCCCCTCTCGAATCTCGACTCTCAACTAAACTTTCTCCATGTCTCCCCGCGGCCGCGCGTCTCTGGCCGGGCTGGCCGTCACGGTCCTCTTCTGCCTGCCGCTGGTGCCGGAGATCCTGGGGACGCGGCGGCTCGTCTTCCGCGACGCGCAGGTCACGCACTGGCCGTGGCGGCGCGTCGCGATGGAATCGCTCGCGGCGGGCCACGTGCCCTTCGTCAATGTCTCCGCGTCGGGAGGAGAGCCGCTGCTCGCCAATCCCAATGCCGCGCTGCTCTACCCAACGCTCCTTCTGGAGAGAGTCTTCTCGCCGGCGGCCGCGTTCAATCTCCACTACCTGCTGCACGTGCTCTGGGCGTTCTTCGGAGCGCGGGCGCTGGCCCGGCGCCTGGGCCTGCCGGGAGGTCCCGCTTTCTTCTCGGCGGTCGCCTTCGCGTTCTCCGGGATCATGATGTCCTTCGGATCCGCCTTCGCCAATTCCGCGGCCGCGGCCTCCTGGCTTCCCTGGTGCGCCGCGGCGACCCTGGATCTGGTTCGGGCGAGGGGCGGGGGAAAGACCCTGCGCGCCGGCGCCGCGGCCTCGATCGGCTTCGGGCTGCAACTGCTGGCGGGCGAGCCGGCCCTCTCTCTTCTGACGATCCTCTTCGCGGCCTTCCTCGGGGCGGCGGAGATTTTCTCGAATAAACAGGATCGTCTCATCGCGTCCGCGAATCTTCTGGGGGGAGGAGCGCTGGCCGGTGTCCTCGCGATCACTCTGGCCTCGCCTCTGCTCCTGCCGCTCCTCGCGATCCTTCCCCTGACCTACCGGGGACAGCACCTCTATTCGGCGCGCGCCTTCGGCGCGTCTCCGTTCGCGCCCTGGCGAATGATCGAGTGGTTCTTCCCGCGGTTCGACGGAGATCCGGGGGCTCTCGCCGCCGGCGCGCACTGGCAGTTCGCATTTCATCAGGACGAGATCGTTTACATCTGGTGCGTCACGTTGGGCGTCATCCCCCTCGCCGCCGTGCTGATCGCCGCCTCGCGCCGCGGCTTCTGGACGGGCCGGACCGTCGGGCTCACCGCCGGCGCCCTCGTCTCGCTCCTCTTCGCCTTCGGATCCTCTCTCCCCTTCTTCCGTTTTCTCTACTCGTTCCCGGCGCTGCGACGCCTGCGATACCCGATCAAGTTCTATCTGCTGACGACGCTCTGCGTGGCGCTTCTGGCGGGGTTCGCCGGAGAGCGGCTGCGTCCGCGGGCTTCCCGCGCCGGCCGCCGGGAAGGCGCGATCCTGCTGGCCGTCGCTCTCCTCTTCGGCGCGGCGTTGCTCCTCGCGTGGGAGGCGAAGGCCTTCGACCGCGCTGTCGCGCCGTTGCTCGCGGGCCTCGCGCTGCCGGCCTCGGAGCTCCTTCCCGAGATCCGCCGCAGCCTCACGGGCGACGCGCTCTTCGGCCTGCTCGCGGCCGCGGTCCTCGCGCTCGTGCTCTTTTCCAGACGGCCCATCCGCGGCCGGTGCCACCTGCTCGCGTTCGCCACGCTCCTTCTCGCCTTTCCCTGGGCGCTGCCTCTCTTCGTGTCGGCCGACGAGAAAGACCTGGCACGCGCGCCGGTCATCGCCAGGGCCTTGAAGGGGCCCGGCCGGGTCTACGTGGCTCCGCGGCTCGCCCGACCCGCCGACATCTCGACTCCCGCCGCCCACCCGGCCCTGCCCCCGCGCGCCGTCAAGCTCGCCAGGGCGCAGATCGAGGAGCTCGTACCCTTGACGGGGGCGGCGTTTGGCCTGCGCTACGTCTTCGAGACGGATCCCGACGGCTCCTACGGCTACTACAACCGGCTGGCCTCCGAGGCGCTCGCCGCCTCCGAGCCTTCGCAGGCGAGCCGTCTCCTGCGGGCTTACGGCGCGCGCTGGGTCCTGGACGACCAGGAGGCCGGAGTCCGGCCCTTCTTCCGGCCCGTCACCGGCTTCGAGGTCGCGGGACGCAGGCTCCTCCTCTCGGAGATCCCGGAACCGGTCGCCGAGCTGCGCTGGGCCGGCCGGGAGTTTCGCCGGTCCTCACTTTCCGGCGCGCTCGATCTCGTCCGCTCCGAGCGTTTCCTGCCGGAGAGCGACATCGTGCTTCCCGGACGCTCCGACCGGGAGCCGGAAGCGCCGGAAGGGCGCGCCGCTCTTTCGGCCGTGCGAGTCGAGGCGGACGCCGCCTCGGCCGATGTCGCCGCCGAGACTCCGGGCCATGTCGTCTTCTCGCGGACGTACTTCCCGGCCTGGAGGGCCAGGCTCGACGGCCGGCCGGTCCCGGTGCTCGTCGCCAACGCCCGCGACCTCGCCGTCGCCGTTCCGCCGGGAAACCACCACGTTGAATTCTCTTATGATCGCCGGCCCTTCCACCGCGGCGTCATCCTCCAGGCGGCGGCCTTTCTCCTCATCCTCGCCGCGGCCTTTAGCCGTATCCCTCTCTCGAAAAACATGTGACACCGCGCGAGGCACGCTGTCCGGTTATGCGCACAGTTTGACTCCCTTGACCGCTGACGGTAGCCTGAAGTATTGGGAGACTCGGATGTATCAGATTACTCTTGAAATCCAGAAGCTCGAGCAAGGCCCTTACCTGGGGACGAGTCCGGAGTTGCCTGGTCTGATTGTTCAGGGCGACAGTCCCGAGGAGCTTGTCTCACTGGCCCCGGCGGTGGCTCGCGACCTGATTTCGGTAATGATCGAAACGGGACAGGGAGCTACGAAATCTGGCACAACCCCAGGGTAAGTCGCGCGGCGGTCGTGCCGAACCACCGGGGCGACACTCCGAAGGGGACACTTCGGGCGATCCTCAGTCCGCCGGTTCCCGGCCTGAAGCCACCTCTCCCGCGCGGCCGCGAAGCCTTGCGCGCGACAGCTCCTTGACGGGGACTTCGTCCCTCTTCGCGAGCGACTCTCGCGCCAGCTCCTCCAGCGTCGCGAACCCGACGCCGCCGGCGATCCAGTCGTCCAGGATTCGTCCAAAGAGCGGGAGCTTGGAGCGGCCTTCGACTTCGACGTGGATCGTGTGGACTTCCGAGGCGAGGACGGCCTCGCGAAAGAACCGGCGCTGGTCTTCGTCGGATTCGAGCTCGCCCCAGGAGAGCGTTTCATCGAGGGTTGGGAGAGTCGAAGGAATTTCGAGAGTCTGGAACACGCGGCCGCCGGCCGAGGGAAAAAAGGGCGGGCCCCCTCGCGTGTTCGACGTGTAGAGCAGCGAGCGCTCCTCTTCGACCGCCAGGGACTTCGGGTTGGCCGTCCAGCCGGGAGCGGCGCTCGCGCGCGCCGGAGAGCCCAGAATCCGGACGTGCTCCTCGTGCGCGCGGCCGTATTCCTCCCGGATCTTTTGCGCTGTCCAGTGGTCGAGATGATCATGCCAGCCGACGTGGTCCCAGCCGTGCACTCCGGTCTCGTGCCCGGCGCGGGCGGCTTCGCGGATCTGCCCGGCGCACCGCTCCCCGATCATCGGCGAGGCCAGGAACGTGCCGTAGAGGACCGTCGGGAATCCGTAGAGCGAAGCGGCTCGGCTGCGCAGCATCTTCTTCAAGAACCCCCGCTTGGTGAAGACCCTGCGCACCGCCACTCCCGAGCGGTCCGGACCGTAACTGAAGAAGAACGTCGCCCGGATGCCGCGCGCCTCGAAGAGCTCCAGCAGACGCGGCACTCCGTCGCGGGTCCCGACGTAGGTGTCGCAGTCCACCTTCAACGCGACGCGCCGGGGAGAATTGACGATTGACGATTGAGGATTGAAGGATTGGCCCCGGTCAATCACGCAATCGTCAATCCTTCAATCGTCAATTGCCGTCAACTCCACGCGGCCGCTTGGACAGGTAGAAGTCCACTGTCAGCCGCAGCGCCTCATCGAGCGAGACCCTCGGTTCCCAGCCCAGGATCTCGCGGGCGCGGCGGATCGACGGCACTCGCGTCAGGATGTCCTGGTACCCCTCGCCGTAGTAGTCCATCGCGGACACGTTCACGATCGGCGTCTCGCGCGCCTTCTCTCCGAAACCGGGGTGCGCCGCGACCGTTTCAATGAGCTTCTGCGCCAGCTCCGCCACCGAGAGGTCGTTGGCGGGATTTCCGATGTTGAAGATGCCGCCGTCGGCCGCGCCGTCGCGGTTCTCCAGGATCTTCATCAGGCAGTCCACGCCGTCGGAGATGTAGGTGAAGGAGCGGCGCTGCGTCCCGCCGTCCACGAGCCGGATCGGCTGGCCGTACAGGATGTTGTGCAGGAACTGCGTCAGCACGCGGCTCGAGCCCTCCTTGGGGGAGTCGATGTCGTCCAGGTGGGGGCCGATCCAGTTGAAGGGGCGGAAGAGCGTGAACTTCAAGCCCTTCCGCCTGGCCGTAGGCCCAGATGACGCGGTCCAGGAGCTGCTTCGAAGAGGAGTAGATCCAGCGCTGCTTGCGGATGGGGCCATAGACGAGCGGCGAGGTCTCCTCGTCGAACTCCGCGTCCGGACACATCCCGTAAACCTCGGAGGTCGAGGCGAAGACCACCCTCTTGCGGTACTGGACCGCCTGCTTGACGATGCGCAGGTTCTCCTCGAAGTCGAGGTTGAAGACCGCCAGCGGATTCTTGACGTACGCCGCCGGAGTCGCGATCGCGACGAGCGGCAGCACGACGTCGCACTTCTTGACCTGATACTCGATCCACTCCTTGTTGATCGCGATGTCGCCTTCGAGATACGTGAACCTCGGGTGCGTCAGGAACGGCGCGATCTTGTCGCTCGCGATGTCCAGGCCCGAGACAGCCCAGTCGGTGGTCTCGAGAATGCGCCCGGTCAGCGCGTTTCCGATGAAGCCGTTGACGCCGAGGATCAGGACCCTCATTGCGCGCGCATCCGGGAGATGAAGGCGGCGGCGTCCATCTCCTCCTCGCCTTCTCTCTGGATGCGCAGGATCTCCACGTACCGGTCGTCCTCGCAGGAGACGTAGAGCCGGCCCCGCTCCGTGCGGATCTGCCCGGGGAAGTTGTCGTGGGCCCCCAGGCCCGGGAGACTCGTCTTCCAGAGGAACGTCTTGCCTCCGAAGATGTCGGTGAAGGCTCCGGGATAGGGATGCGTCACGGCGCGGACGAGGTTGTGGACCTCCTCCGCCGTCCGGTTCCACTCGATCGCGCCGTCCTCCGGGCCGCGCCTGCCGAACGTCGTCGCGTCCGCTTCCTTCTGCGGGCGGCGCGGCGCGGTCCCCTTCTTCAATTCTTCCAGACGCCGCTCCAGGATCTTCACCGCCGCCGCCGTGACGCGCTTCTGGACCTCGATCGCCGTGTCGTCGGGGCCGATCGGCACTTCTTCCTGGTCCACGATGTCCCCCGCGTCCGGCTTCTCGGTCATCACGTGGAGCGTCGCTCCGGTCGCCTTCTCCCCGCGCAGCACGGCCCAGTTGACCGGAGCGCGCCCCCGGTACTTGGGCAGGAGCGAGCCGTGGATGTTGTAGGCGCCCAGCCGCGGCAGCTCCAGGATCCCCCGCGGCAGGATGCCGCGGTAGTAGAAGGAGAAGAGAAGCTCGGGTTGCGCGGCCTTGACCCGCGCCAGCGCGGCCGGGTCGCGGGCGTCCTCCACGATCGCCGGCTCGATCCCGCGCGAGCGCGCGAGGTCCGCGACGCTGTCGAACCAGCGCGGTTCCTTCGGGTCGTCGGCGTGCGTGGCGACGAGCACGACGTCCTCCCCGCGCTCGAGCAGGAACTTCAGGCAGGCGTGCCCCGTGTCCGAATAGCCGAAGACGGCGATCCGCGTCATGAAGACACCTCTTTTGCCCCCCGCGGGGAAGGCGAGGGCCGGGGAGCGAGGCCCGCTCTCGAGTCCGCGCCCAGACCGTAGGCCCGGCGAACCGAAAAGCGCGGGCGGCCGCGCACCTGCTCGTAGATGCGCCCGACGTACTCGCCGACGATTCCCAGTCCCGCCATCGCGATGCCCAGCAGTGTAAAGAGAATCGCGAAGAGCGTGAAGACCCCTTCGACCTCGGCGCCCACGATCAGGCGCCGCACGAAGAGGAAGACGCCGAAGGCGATGCCTCCCAGGGCGACGAAGCTGCCGAGCAGGCCGAAGAGCTGGATGGGCACGGAGGAGAACCCGGTCATCAGGTCGAAATTCAGGCGGATCAGGCGGTAGAAGGAGTAGGCCGACTCTCCTCCGGCGCGCGGGGCGTGCGCGACCTCGATCTCGGTCGGCCTCCGCGCGAAGCTCTGCGCCAGGGCGGGAATGAAGGTCGAGGCCTCGTCGCAGCGGTTGATCTCGTCCACGACGTCGCGCGAATAGGCCCGCAGCATGCAGCCGAAGTCCGTCAGGCGCATCCGCGTGATCGCGACCGTCATGCGGTTGACGAGGGCGGAGGCCAGCCGCCGCGGCCAGGAGTCCTGCCGATGCCGACGCACGCCCCCCACGACGTCGAACCCCTCCTCGAACTTCTCCAGGAGCTTCGGGATCTCCTCGGGCGGATTCTGGAGATCGGCGTCCAGGGTGACGACAACGTCTCCCGTCACGTCCCGGAACCCCGCCAGGATCGCCTGGTGCTGGCCGAAGTTGCGCGACAGCTCCAGCGCGCGCACGCGGTCCTCGCGGCGCTCCGCCCAGGATTTCAGTATTTCGAGAGACCGGTCGCGGCTCCCGTCGTCCACGAGGATGACCTCGTAGGGCTCGCCCAGCCGGTCCAGGACCGCGAGCAGCCGGCGGAGGAATTCCTCCAGGTTCGCGGCCTCGTTGAAGACCGGCACGACGACGGAGACCCTCACTTCCGGAATTCCTCGAGCACGTCCCGGACCGCGCCGGCGACGTCCTCCTGATCCGACTCCGTCAAACCCGGGAAGAAGCGGAAGCGAGATGATCCTCTCCGAGACGAAGTGCGCCTCCGGGAAGTCTTCCGGCTTCCAGCCGAAACGCTCCGCGTAGAAGGAGAACTCGTGCGCCGCCGTGTAATGGAGTCCGGAACCGATGTTCCTCTTCTTCAGCTCTTCCATGAAACGGTCGCGCGAGATCGTCACGCGGTCGAGATCCACCAGCGGAGTGTAGAGGTGCCAGGCGTGGCGGATCGGATAGGCGACGCGCTGCGGCAGAAGAAGGCCCGTCAGATTCGAGAGCAGCTCTCCGTAGCGAACGGCCAGGCGCTCGCGCTCGGCGAGGAAGCCTTCGAGGCGGGCGAGCTGGTGGATGCCGAGGGCCGCCTGGATGTCCATCATGTTGTACTTGAACCCCGGCAGCGCGACGTCGTAGCGGGGGCTTCCGGATTTGGCGAAGCGCTTCCAGGCCTCCTTGTCCATGCCGTGGAATTTCAGGAGGGAGGCCTTCTCGAAGACCTCTTCGTCGTCGGTGACGATCATCCCTCCCTCGCCCGTCGTCATGTTCTTGTTGGGGTGGAACGAGAAGACCGATGTCGTCGGGAAGGAGCCGATCTTCCTCCCCTTGTACTCGGCGCCGACCGCATGAGCGGCGTCTTCGAGGACGGAGACCCCGTGTCCGGCCGCCAATTCCAGGATCGGGTCCAGATCCACGGGCTGGCCGACGTAATGAACCGGGACGATGGCCTTCGTCCTCGGCGTCAGCCGCTTCCCGATCTCCTCGACGCGGATGTTCAGGGTCGCCGCGTCGATGTCGGCGAGGACGGGCGCCGCCCCGCAGTGCACGATCGTGTTCAGCGTCGCGACAAAGGTCAGGGGCGTCGTGATGACCTCGTCCCCCGGCCCGACCCCGAGGGAGAGCAGCGCGACGTGCAGGCCCGCCGTCGCGGAGGAGACGGGCACCGCGAAGCGGCCGCCCACGTAATCCGCGAACGCCGCGGTGAACTTCTCGACTTTGGGCCCCGTCGTGATCCACCCCGACCGCAGGGTGTCAACGACCTCCGCGATTTCCTCCTCCCCCAGCGTGGGCCGGGCGAACGGCAGGAAGCTGCTGCGCATGCTGGCGAGAAGTCTAACCGGGAATTCAAGGCACCGGTTGACGTGGTTCGAAGCCCTTTCCGCCGTCGCTCCCTCGCCGTGTACGGGACTGGCGCGGCCACACGGCAGCGCCTCACGTGCGTATAATTCTGGATTGTGAATCAGGGCACGACAGTACGCTTCACCTACGACGACTACCTTCTGCTTCCGGAAGAGTCTCGTTGCGAGATCATCGATGGAGATCTCCAGATGTCACCAGCGCCGACTGCCCGGCACCAGCGGATCGTTCGCGAGATCGTCCTGATTCTCGCCGAGTTCGCCCGCCGACACGACCTGGGCGAAGTCATGGTCTCACCATTCGACGTGATCCTCTCCGAGACAGACGTCGTCCAACCCGACATCCTCTTCGTGACGAAGGATCGCGCTTCGATCATCCGGGAGAAGGGCGCTTTCGGCGCGCCCGATCTCGTGATCGAGATCCTCTCGCCTGCGACCGCGAACCGCGATCGAACCGTCAAGGCCAAGCTCTACGCCCGCGCCGGCGTCCGGGAGCTCTGGCTGGTCGATCCCGAAGCGAAGACAGTCGAGGTCCTTTCCAACGGCCCGGCTGGCTTCCAGCGAACCTCGATCGCTCACGCGGGCGAGACCGCCTCCTCTCAGCTCCTCCTCGGGCTCCAGGTCGCCGTCGACAAGGTGCTCTGACGACGGGCCGTTCAGCGACGGCGAGCAGCACCACTCGAGGTCGAGCGATGATGCTACGCCGGGGAGCAATCCGGGCCTACCGGGGCCGCCCTCCTGCCTTTGCAGCGCCAGATTCCAGAACTCGGGCGTCTCAGCTTCGATCCGAAATTACTTCGGACATCGCGTGTTTGATTTCGGTCGTAGGGGCGGCCCTTGCGGCCGCCCGCGGGCGGGGGCAAGCCCCGCCCCTACGGCACGAATACCGCAACCGCTCCAGAAGTTGCTCTCTGTCACAGCAGATCCACCCGCTGGCGGTTTTCCAAGAAGCGTTTATTTCGGATCGAGGTCAGCTTCTTCGGGGCTTGCGGCGGGCGAGGTATTCCGTGCCGGTGGCGCAGACGCTGACCCAGAAGAGGCCGACCAGGATCCCGGCGGCGACGTCGCTGGTCCAGTGCGCGCCCAGATAGATGCGCGTGTAGGACACCGAGAGGACAACGAGCGTCGCCAGCGCCAGCGCCGCGCCCCGCAGCGTGCGGTTGCGCGAGAGATGGAGGACCAGGGCGGCCGCCGCGCCGTAGAAGAGCGTGGACATCGTCGCATGGCCGCTCGGGAAGCTGTAGGTCTTCTCGGTCGCGAGCGCCGGCCAGAGGTCCGGGCGCGCGCGGTGATAGATGATCTTCAGCAGGGTCTCCAGGAGCCAGCCTCCGATGACCGCGCCGGAGAAGAGAAGCGCGCTGACCCGGCGTCCGCCAAAGTAGAGCGCCGCCGTCACGGCGAGCGTGGCCGGCAGGAGGAACCGGTGGTCTCCGAGGAACGACACCGCGAGGGCGGCGCGGTCGCGGGCGGGACTGTGGAGGCCTTCGATCGCGAGAGTGACGTCCCGGTCGAGGGCGGTCTTTCCGTGTACGTCGAAGACGGCGTCGGCGAGCACCGCGAAGACGGCGATGACGGCGGCGCAGGCGAAGAAGCCGACCGTGAGATACAGGCCGACCGCCCCCTCCCGCGTGAATCGTGCGCGCAGGAACGAACGCCATTTCGATGGAGTCACCGAATGGGGAACCGGCGGCGCGGTCACCGTTCCCACCGGATCGGTCCGGCGAAGGTCCAGCGGCGCACCGGGTTCCAGACGCCCGCCACCGGACGATCCGCGGTGACCTCGAAGCGAAGCACGTCGCGCCGGTAGTCGTAGGGCGCCCCGTCGCGCGCGTGGGCGGCGGCATCCAGAGAATAGACGCCGGGGCCGAGAGCGAAAGCCGGGATCTCCAGCGTGATCTGCCCCTCGCCCGCGAACTCTCCGGGCCGGAAACCGTCGGTATCCGTGTTCGAGCCGAAGACGCCCTGGCCCGAGACCGTCGAGATCGCGAAGCCGAAGACGAAATCGGAAAGCCGCGCCGCCGCGCGGACGCGCATCTGGAGGGCCGCCGGCTCTCCCGAAACGATTCGCCCCGCCGGCCGTCCCGAGCCGTCGAGGAGCTTTACTTCCTCGACGACCACTGCCCCGGAACCGATTCGCGCCGGCCGTTCCGGAGCCGGGCCCTCGGAGCTGACAGCCGACAGCTGAGAGCTGAAAGCTTGCCTCCTTGCTCCTTCCTCCTGCGCGACCCGCTCGCGATAGAGCGCCACGGTCTCGCGCGCCGGACCGTCGGCCTCGAGGCGACCATGGTCCAGCCAGATCGCCCGCCGGCACCTCTCGGACACGAGCGCGAGGTCGTGGGAGACGACCAGGATCGTCTTGCCGGCCCGCTCGAACTCGGCGAACTTCTCCAGGCAGCGGTGGGAGAAGGCCTCGTCTCCGACGGCCAGCACCTCGTCCACGAGAAGGACGTCGGGATCGCTGTGCGCGGCGATCGAGAACCCCAGCCGCACCGCCATGCCGGAGGAGTAGGTCTTGACCGGCGCGTCCAGGAATTCCTCGAGCTCGGCGAATCGCACGATCTGCCCGAAGCGCTGCGAGATTTCCCGGCGGGAGAGGCCGAGCAGCAGGCCGTTGATCAGGATGTTCTCCCGTCCCGAGATCTCGGGGTGGAACCCGGCGCCCAGTTCCAGCAGGGCCGCCAGGCGTCCGCGCACCTCGACCGATCCCCGCGTGGGACGCACGATCCCGGCGAGGAGCTTCAGGAGCGTGGACTTGCCCGAGCCGTTCCTCCCGACGATGCCGACCATCTCGCCCGAAGACACCTCGAAGGAGAGGTCCACCAGCGCCGGAACCGACGAGTCCGGCGAAAGCGCAGCGCGCGCCCATCCCCGAAAGCAGCGCCGACTTCAAGGTTCCGACGGTGCGCTTTCGCCCGTACCGGCGGTACAGCTTGGTCACGCCCGCCACGGAGACGGCCGTCATGCCTCCTCCGCGATGGAGTCGCGCAGGCGCTCGAAGACGAGCGCTCCCGCGGCGAGCGAAAGCGCGGCGATCCCGGCCATCCAGGCCCACTCGACCGCCGCGATCGGCCGGAAGAAGAAGAGACTCTCGTGGAGCGCCGTGAAGTACGTCGAAAAAGGATTGGCGCGCAGGAGGCCGCGGTAGCGCTGCGGAACCGAGGCCACCGGGTAGAGGACGGGAGTCAGGAAGAAGGCGAGCGTCAGCAGATTGGAGATGACGTCCCGGATATCGGCGAAGTGCACGGCGAGCGACGAGATCGCCAGGGCAAGGCCGAACACGGTCAGCGCGAGGAGCGCGAGCACCGCCGGAAAAGCCAGGGCGGAGAGACCCGGCGCCACGCTCCCCCGCCAGGCGGCGTAGAGAATCGCGGCGGCGAGCACGGGAAGGGCCAGAAGCAGGTGAGACAGGCGCGCCCCGACGGCCGACGCGGGAAAGACCTCCGGCGCCACGGTCGTCTTGCGCAGCAGCGGGCCGTTCGCCCGGAAGGTCTCGGCCGAGTCCACCAGCGCCGAGGAGACGAAGCCCCAGGCCAGGACCCCGATGAAGAGGAAGAGCGCGTATGGGCGCACGTCGGCGCGGGGAGTAAAGACGAGGCGGAAGATCGTCGCGTAGACGGCCAGCAGCAGCAGCGGATTGACGAGCGACCAGAAATATCCGAGGACGCCTCCTCGGTACCTCGCGGCGAGCTCGCGCCGCGTCAGCGCCATGACCAGCGCGCGATTGCGCCACGCCCTCACCAGAGGAAGCATCGGAAGAAGCTATCAGCTATCAGCTATCAGCTATCAGCTATCAGCTGATGATGCCGCCCTTCTGTCATCCTGAGCACAGCGAAGGATCTGCTCTCGTCCTTACCGGTCTTCGCGGAGCAGATTCTTCGTCGCTTCGCTCGCGCCGTCGCCATAGCGGCTCTCCGCCTTCGCTAGAGCGCCGTAGCCGCTTCGGCGAAGGTGCTGACGCGTCGGCGACCTCAGAATGACAGACGACGCGAGTCCCTCTCCGATATTCTGCGCGGCGTGCCGCCGCGCGAAACCTCCGGGCCTCCGGCCGTGTCCTGCCAGGGCGTCCGCAAGGTCTACGCCGGGGCCCAACCGGTCGTCGCGCTGGAGGACATGGACCTGGAGATCGCGCCGGGGGAGTTTCTCGGCGTCGTCGGGCCTTCGGGCGGAGGCAAGTCCACGCTGCTCCATCTGCTCGGCGGGATCGACCGGCCGACCTCCGGATCCGTCTCGGTGGGCGGCCGGGACCTCGGGGCGCTCTCCGACGAGGCGCTGACTCTGTATCGCCGGCGCGAGGCCGGCCTCGTCTTCCAGTTCTTCAATCTCCTGCCGCACATCACCGTGCGCGAGAACGTGGAGCTGCCGCTGGCCCTGGACGGACGCCCCGACGCGGCCCGCCGGGCCGAAGAACTACTCGACCGCGTGGGGCTTCTCGGCCGGGCCAGCTCGCATCCCTACGAGCTTTCGGGGGGCGAGATGCAGCGGGTCGCGATCGCCCGCGCCCTCTCTTCCGGCGCGCGGCTGCTCCTGGCCGACGAGCCCACGGGAAACCTCGACACTGCCAACGGGGAGCAGGTGCTGGCTCTCCTGGACGAGATCCGCCGCGAGCGCGGCGTCACGCTCGTCCTGGCCACGCACTCGCCCGCCGCGGCCGGCCGCGCGGAACGCGTGGTCGAGATCCGCGACGGGAGGATCGCGCCCCGATGAACGGCCTGCGGCTCCTGCTGCGCGCGCTCGTCACGGGGCCGGCGCGGAGGCGTCCGATGCGGGCGCTCCTGCCGGTCGTGGGCGTCGGGATCGGCGTGGCCGCGGCGGCGGCGATCCAGCACGCCAACCGCAGCGTGACGGAGTCCTTTCGCGAGGCGGCGGCCGCGCTCTCGGGCAGGAGCGACTTCGTCGTCACCGGCGTGGCGGGAGTGCCGGTCGCGGCGCTGGAGAGGCTCTCGTTCCTCTGGGCGCACGGCTCCTTCGCGCCGGCGGTCACGGGCACCGCCGTGGTCGAGGACGGGTCGGGAGACATCGCTCAGATCCTCGGCGTGGACCCGGGCGGCGACGCCGCCGTGCGCGAGATGAAGCTCCTTCCCGGTTCCGGCCGGGCGAATTTCCTCGCGGCGCCGAATTCCGTCTTCGTCCCCGAGAGGTTCGCGCGCCGGCACCGGCTCGCGGTGGGAAAAACTCTCGACATCGTGGCCGGAGGCGTGCTCCGCTCCGTCACGATCGCCGGCCTGCTCGAGCTCTCGGGCGTCGCGCGGGCCGCGGGAAGCGATCTCCTCGTCACCGACCTCTTCACGGCGCAGAAGCTCCTCGGCAAGGAGGGCACGATCGACCGCGTGGACATCGTGCTCGATCCCGGCGAGCGCCGCGACGCGGTGGCCGCGGAGATCCGGGCGGCCCTTCCTCCGGGGCTCACGCTGCAGCCTCCCGGGCGGTCGGCCGAGACCGCCGGCCGGATGGTGCGCGCCTTCCGCTTCAACCTGAACGCGCTCGCCTCGCTCACGCTCCTGGTCGGCGCCTTCCTCATCGCGAACGCCGTCTCGATCTCCGTCCTGAGGCGCCGGCCGGAAATCGCGACGCTGCGCGCGATCGGCGCCGGCCGGGCTTCCATCTTCGCGGTCTTCGTGGCGGAGGGGCTCGCCGTGGGACTGGCGGGTACTCTCCTCGGGGAAGCCGGCGGGATCTTCCTCGCGCGGACCGCCCTGAGAGCCGTCGCCGGCACGGTGTCGAACATCTATCTTCCGGCCGCGAAGATCTCCGCGGCCGGCTATCTCCCGTCGGCGGGAATCGCCGCGGTTGTCGGGATGGCCGTGTCGCTCCTCGCCACGCTCTTCCCGGCGGCGGAAGCGACCCGGGTCGAGCCCTCCCCCGCGATGCGGCCCGGCTCGATCGAGGTCGTCCGGCGGCGAAGTCTCGCGGGCCGGGCCGCGGGCGCGGCCGTGCTGCTCGCCCTGGCGGCCGCCGCCTCGCTCGCGCGCGCCGTGGACGGATTTCCCCTCTTCGGGTTCGCGGCCGTGGCGCTCGTCGTGGCGGCACTCGGGGCGGCCGCTCCGATCCTTGTGCGCTCGGTCTGCGCCGCGGCGGCCGGGCCGCTCGCCCGCTTCTTCGGGGCCGCCGGGCGGCTCGCGGCGGAATTCTTCGGAGGCTCGCTCGCGCGAAACGCGATCGCCGTGGCTTCCCTCGCCATGGCTCTCGGCATGACGCTGGCGATGATCGTGACGGTCTCGTCGATCCGCGAGACCGTGCGCGTCTGGGTCGAGACGACCCTGCGCTCGGACCTCTGGGTCAAGGCCGCCGCGGGCGGCCGGCGAGGGCTGGTCGGCGACCTGCCTCCCGAGATCGTGGAGTTCCTGCGCGCCATCCCCGGCGCGGCGGCGGTCGATCCCTTCCGCGCTCGGGACGCGGCGGATGAGCGCGGGCGTCCCTTCACCCTCGCCTCGGGAGACTTTCGAGTCGTGGCGCGGATCGGGGGCCTCCCGCTGCTGGACGGCCGCGACGTCAAAGACGCCGCCCTGGAGGCCCGCGAGAAAAGGGAGGTTTTCGTCTCCGAGCCCCTCGCCCGGCGCTCTGGAGTGAAAGTCGGCGACCGCATTCCTCTGGCGACTCCGCGGGGGCCGCGCGCGCCCCGCGTCGCCGGCGTCTATCGCGACTACTCCAACGACCGGGGAACCGTCCTGCTCGATCGCGAGGCGTACCTCACTCTCTACGGCGATCCTCGCGTGACAAGCGTCGCGGTGGGGGCCTCGCCCGGAGCCGATCCCGAAGCGCTCCGGCGCAGGATCCTCGCGGCGGCGCAGGGGCGTTTCGCGCTCTCCATCTCCACCAACCGCGAACTGCGCCGCGAGGTCCTGAAGATCTTCGACCAGACCTTCGCCGTCACGCGCGCGCTCGAAGCCATCGCCGTGGCGGTCTCGATCCTCGGCATCGCCAACGCGCTCGCCGCCTCGGCGGTCGAGCGGAGGCGTTCCTTCGGCCTGCTCCGGGCCATCGGCGCGCAGAAGCGCCAGGTGCGCCGCGCGGTGCTGATCGAGGCCGGGCTGACCGGCGTGACCGGAACCGCCGCTTCGCTGGCCGCGGCGGCCGCCTTCGCCTACCTGCTTCTGGCCGTGATCAACCCGCAGTCCTTCGGCTGGACGGTCGCCGTCAGCGTGCCGGCCGGCCGGCTGGCCGTGACCGCGCTCCTTGTCCTTGCCGCCTCCCTTCTCGCCGGAATCTTCCCCGGCCGACTCGCGGCGTCCGTCGATCCCGCCGCCGCCCTGGCCGAGGAGTGAAGATGGGCTTCAAGAACCTGGAACGCGCCGCGCTCCTGGCGGCGATCCTGCTGACAGTCGCGGCGGCCGCCCCTCGAAGCGAGACGGCGCTGTCTTTTCCCAGGGATCACGGCGCGCACTTGGAGGCTCCGGTCGAGTGGTGGTACTACACGGGACACCTGAAAGATTCCGGCGGCCGTGAATATGGATTCCAGCTCACGTTCTTTCGCGTGGGCGAGCTGCACCTGGCGCACTTCGCCTGGAGCGACGCCGCGCGCCGGTCGTTCCGGTATGAAGAGAAGACGCACCTGGGGCTTCCTGGAATCGCGACGGCGGCGGAGGGACGCCTGGCCGTCGCCAACGAAGACTGGTCGGCGAAGGAATCGAAAGGCACGCACCGGCTCCACGCTGCGGGCCGTGGCTGGGACCTGACGCTCGTCTTGAATGCTCTCAAGCCTCCGGTGGTCCACGGCGCCGGCGGCCTCTCGCGCAAGGGACCCGGCGTGAACGAGTACTCCCGCTACGTCTCGATCACGCGCCTCTCGGCGGCGGGAACGATGCGCAGCGGCCGGGCGGCGACCGCGCTCTCCGGCACCGCCTGGTTCGACCACGAGTGGGGACCCGGCGTGCTCCCGCAGGAGGCGCAAGGGTGGGACTGGTTTGCCCTGCAGCTGGACGACGGCTCCGACCTGATGCTCTACCGGATGCGCGGCCGCGGAGGCGGCGCGACGGCGTTCTCCTCGGGCACCTTCGTGCCGGCCGCCGGAGAGCCGCGGGCCATCGCCTGGCGGGACGTCGCGCTGCGCGAAACCGCGTTCTGGAAGTCTCCCCGCTCGGGCGGCCGCTACCCGGCCGGATGGACTCTCGCCGTCGCGCCGCTCGGCCTGGACGTGACCGTCGAGCCCCTCTTTCCAGACCAGGAGCTCGTCACCGAGGAGTCCACCGGAGTCACCTACTGGGAAGGCGCGTGCCGCGTGAAGGGCACGCGCCTCGGGCACCCCGTCGCCGGCCGCGCTTACGCCGAGCTGACCGGCTACGCCCGCCGCGACGTCCCCGGCTTCCCGAACTGATGAGTCCTGGCTAGTCCGGCCTCGATGTCATCCTGAGGTCGCCGACGCGCCATAGCCGCTATGGCGACGGCGCGAGCGGAGCGGTCCTGAGGAGCTACGCGACGAAGGAAGGATCTTCCCCGCATGGTTGAGAGGGCAGATCCTTCGCTGCGCTCAGGATGACAGAGACTCTTACGACTTCGACTTCGACTTCGACCTGGAGGCTCCGCGCTCGCTCGTCTCGAGGGTCACGGTGAACGTCTTCGCGTTGCCCAGGTTGCGGTAGACATAGGGAAACCGGATTGTGAACGTGTCCCGCTCGCCCTTGCCCAGAGATCCGAACTTCACGCCGCCGCTTCCGGCCGCGACGATGTTCCCGTCGCCGTCGAAGATCGCGATCGCGACGCCGACCTCGTACGCGAGGAACCCGTTGTTGTCCACGCGCGCGACGGCCTTCGCGGTGGAGGCCTGAAGGGGCTTCATCCGGTCGCCCATGTCGAACTCGAGGGAAGAGACGACGACGCGATCCGACTCGACATGGATCTCCTGGATGCCGTTGACCGGATGCCAGTCGTACTTCTCGGTCGCCGTTCCCGCCGAGAGCGGGGCCGCCAGAAGGAACGCGGCAAGAAAGGAAAACCGTTTGACCATCACCACACCTCCGCTCGGAGGGTAACAGGAGAAGGTGTCAGGTGCTAGGTGTTAGGTGATAGGGACCGGGGCGCGCGTCAGCGCGCGCGCAGGCGGCTGTGGCGGTAGCCGTAGAGGACGTAGATCACGAGCCCGACGCAGAGCCAGCCGACGAAGCGCCACCAGGAAGACGGAGGAAGGTAGTAGATGAGGCCCAGGCAGGAAGCGATGCCGAGCACCGGCAGCAGCACCGGCCCGAACGGCACTCGGAAGGGCCGCTCGCGGTTCGGCTCCCGGTAGCGAAGGATGATGATCCCGAGGCAGATGAGGATGAAGGCGAAGAGCGTGCCGATGTTGGTCAGGTTCACCATGTCGTCGAGCGAGGTGAACATCGCCGTCACTCCGACGAACACGCCGGTCAGGATCGTCGTGACGTGCGGAGTCCGGAATTTCGGGTGGACCTTCGCGAAAGTCTTCGGAAGCAGCCCGTCCCGGGCCATCGCGAAGAAGATCCGCGGCTGGCCGAGCTGGAAGACGAGGAGCACCGCCGTGTGGGCGACGACCGACCCGAACGCGACGACGCCGACCATCCAGTTGGGCATCGAGACGAACTTCATGGCCAGGGTCAGCGGCTCGGCCTGCTCGGTCGCGAGCGTCTTCTGCAACGCCACGTACGGAATCATCCCCGTGAAGACCGCCGCGATGACGACGTAGACGATCGTGCAGATGATCAGGGAGCCGATGATGCCGATCGGCATGTCCTTCTTCGGATTGCGCGCCTCTTCCGCCGTCGTGGACACGGCATCGAACCCGATGTACGCGAAGAAGACGATGGCGGCGCCGGCCGCGACGCCGGAGAACCCGTTGGGAGCGAAGGGCGTCCAGTTGGCCGGCTTGACGTAGTGGAAGCTGACGAAGACGAAGAAGCCGAGGACGATCAGCTTGATCGCGACCATCCAGAAATTGAAGCGCGCCGACTCCCGGATCCCCCAGACGAGGACCACCGTGATCGCCGCGACAATCATAAAGGCCAGGATGTTGAAGACGATCGGGACGCCGAAGACGTGCGGCGCTCCCGCGACGACCTGCGGCAGCCGGGCCCGGGCGGTCGTGAAATCTACCGTCAGCCACGCCGGAAGCCGGATGCCGAAACCCTCGAGGAAGGTGTTGAAGTAATTGGCCCAGGAGATCGCCACGGCGACGTTCCCGATCGCGTACTCCAGGATGAGGTCCCACCCGATGATCCACGCGATCAGCTCGCCCAGGGTGCCGTAGGAATACGTGTAGGCCGAGCCGGCCACCGGGACCATCGAGGCGAACTCGGCGTAGCAGAGAGCCGTGAAGGCGCAGACGACCGCGGTCAGCGTGAAGGAGAGCATCAGCGCGGGGCCCGCCCCCGGCCGGGCGGAGTCCCCCGCCGCCGCCGTCCCGATCGTCGCGAAGATGCCCGCCCCGATGATCGCTCCGACGCCGAGCGCGACGATGTTCCAGGGGCCGAGCGCGCGCTTCAACCGATGCTCGGGCTCCTCCGTCTCCGCGACGAGCGCGTCGAGCGATTTGGTCTGGAAGAGCCTCTTCGCGACGGACAAGTTGCCGCGGAGGATAGCAAGACAAGGCGTTCGTTTAGAAACGGAGAGGAATCTCCCGCAGAGATCGGATCCGATCCTGGACATGGGAGTGGCGGTCTTCCCTGTCGAGGAGGAGGGCCTGGAGCCCCGCGCCGCGCGCGCCCTCATAGTCATCGGTCATCGAATCGCCGACGTGGAGGGTCTCCGCGGGAGCGACGGAGAGGCGCGCGCACGTGCGCAGGAAGATCTCCGGCTCCGGTTTTCCGGTCTCCTCGATCGCCGAAACCGACACGGCGCGGAATCGGCGCGCCAGGCCGAGACCTTCCAGCAGCGCGGGAAGGTGCGAGTCCCAGTTGGAGACAACGGCAAGAAGGATCTCGCGGCCGGCGAGCGCGTCGATAGCCGGAAGGACGTCGTCGTACACGGCCCACGAGGCGGGATCGCGGAAATGCGACACCAGGCGCTCGAACGCCTCGACAGAGACATCGCCTCCGTCGAGAAATCCGCGCACGCGTTTCAGGAAGCTCCTCCAGAAGTCGGGCTCTCCGCGCACGCCTCTGTACCGGTCCGCCGTCCTCTCGGCGTGGACCTCCTCCCAGGCGCGCGTCAGCGCCCGCGCGAGCTGTTCCCGCGAGAACCGCGCCCCGTCCGCTTCAAACTCCCTCGCGTAGATCTCCTCGACCGGAACCCGCGGATAGAGCAGCGTCGCACCCGCGTCGAAGAACACCGCCCGAACGTCGTGAGGCGTCAGGCGTAAGGCGTAAGGCGAAGTACGAGCTGCCTCCCGTTGCCACGCCTTACGCCTCACGTCTTACGTCTCGCGCCCGGTCAGGGCATCACCTGGCCGCCGTCGATCGTGATGGCCTGGCCGGTGATGGAACCGGCCTCATCGGAGGCGAGGTAGGCCGCCAGACCGGCGACTTCCTCGGGATCAAGCACGCGGCCTAGAGGCGCCATCTTCGCGGCGATCCGCCTTCCTTCCTCCTCGCCGCCGCCGGTTTGCTCGCCGATCCGGCGGAATCCCTCGCGAGCCATGTCCGTCTCGACCCAGCCGGGCACCAGCGCGTTGACGGTGATCTGCCGCGGAGCGAGCTCCAGGGCGAACGTCCGCGTCAGTCCGATCACGCCGTGCTTGGAGGCCGAGTACGCCGCGAAGCCCGCCACGCCGAAACGCCCCAGCACCGAGGAGATATTCAAGACCCGGCCCCCGGCCGGAAGAAAAGGCGCCGCCTCCCGCGTGACCTGGAAGACAGCGGTCAGGTTGGTCGAGAGGATCGCATTCCAGCGCGAATCGTCCGGATCCGCGAGCGGGGTGGGTCCTCCCAGGCCCGCGCCGTTGACCAGGATGTCGATGCGGCCCCACCGGGCCGCGACGGCCGCGACGGCCCGGGAGATCGAGGAGCGCAGCGTCACGTCGCACCCGACGGCGAGCGCATCGCCTCCCAGCCGCCGGATCTCGCCGGCGATCTTCTCGCACGCGGCCTCGGTTCTGGCGGCGAGCGCCACCCGAGCGCCCTCCGACGCGAAACGGCGGGCGATCGCCTCGCCGATCCCCCGCGAGGCTCCCGTCACGAACGCGACCTTCTCCGAGAGACGCCGCGAGCCGGTCCACCAGGGACGGGATTCGGGATTGCGGGGGCCGGAGCCTCTCCTATCGCCGGCGCTCACGCGTCCTTGCGCGTCCAGTCGGGGTCATCTCAGCGCGACAGTCTAACGCCGGGGAGCTCCTGCTTCTGCCCGCGCACGTCGCGGTGGAAGAGCGCCCACTCCAGGCCGCAGGAAGCGCAGAAGAGACTCCCCTCCTCGGCGGGCTTTCTGCAGCCTTCGTTGGCGCAGCGAGTCTTCTTGTCCCTGGAGTCTTTCATTTGTTCTTCCTCCGTTCCGTCTTTCCCGTCATGCCCGTCAGGTAGTGAAGCAGCTCCCGCTCGCACCGGTCGCGATACTTCTCGAAGGTCGCCTCGAGGTCCTTCTCCGCCAGCCACTGAAGCATGAGACCGTCGAAGATGGCGCGCAGCGTCGAGGCGGCTTCTTCGGGATCGCGGACCAGGAACGCTCCCCTCCGCATCCCCTCCTCCACGATGCTCCCGTCCACTTCGCGGCAGCCGGCATAGAAGCGCTCGTCGATCGCGCGGAAGGCCTCGCGGCGCGACGCCAGGCCGCAGAAGTCGATGTAGGCGCGAAAGAAGGCGCGGTTCTTCGAGGGGGACGGGAAGATGAGGGCCACGAGGGCCCGGACCTTCCCGACCGGATCCTCCACGGAGGCGACCGCCTCGCGCATGCGCTCGTGGATCGAGTCGATCAGCCAGGAGAAGAGCTCGCGGAAGAGGTCTTCCTTGGAAGAAAAGTAGTAAAGGGTGACGCCCTTGGACACGCCGGCGCGCGCCGCGATGTCCTCGAGCGTGACGTTGGAGAACCCCTTCTCGGCGACCTCCCGGAAGGCCGCCTTGAGCAGCATCAGACGCCGTTCGGCCTCGCGGTTCGTCGCGCCTTTGTGCATGCCGTTAATCTATCTGACCGGTCGGTCAGATGTCAAGATGCCCTCGAATCATGGAGAAGTAGACTCCCCCTGCTGTGCGCGTAAACCTCCTCTATTTCGCGTCTTTTCGCGATGCGGCCGGCCGGGCGGAGGAAGCACGGGAGCTGCCGGACGGCACTCGCGTCGAACAGCTCTGGGATTCCGTCTCCCGTGAGATTCCCCGCCTGGCCGCCTTCCCCGCGATGCCTCCGGCCGCCGTCAATCGGGAGTACGTCTCCGGCGAGACGGTCCTCCGCGACGGCGACGAGGTCGCCTTTCTGCCGCCGGTGGCCGGCGGATGATGTACATCACCTTCAATCCGATTGACGTCGCGGCTCTCCTGAACGAGGTCCGCCCTTCCGACGGGGGCGTCTGCCTGTTTCTCGGGGTCGTGCGCAACGAAAACGAGGGGCGGGAGACGGTCTCGATCCAGTACGAGGTCTATGGACCGATGGCGGAGGCCGAGATGGGCAGGATCGCCCGCCGGATCGAGGAGGAATGGCCGGGGACGCGCCTGCGGGCCCTGCACCGCGCGGGCCGGCTCGAAGTCGGTGAAGTCTCCGTCGCGGTCGTCGCGACCGCGCCCCATCGTGAAGAAGCCTTCGCCGCCTGCCGCGCCGCCATCGACCGGATCAAGTCTTCGGTCCCCATCTGGAAGAAAGAGTTCCATCCGGACGGGTCCAGCGACTGGGTGGACCCCACGAAGAGGAATTGAAAATTGTGAATCGAGAATTGTGAATGACGGGGGCCAGTCCCTATTCACAACTCACAACTCACAACTCACAACTTCTTCCTCGAAACGACCGATGCAACAATAGGCACAAATGTCGCTCGCAAAAGTCATCGGTCCCGACATCGAGGAGCTGATCCGCGAGAACCCCGCCCAGATCGCGGCGGCGGTCAGGGACCTGCACCCGGCCGACATCGCGGAGCTGCTGGACGACCTGCCGCTCGAGGACCGCCTGACGCTCTTCGAGGCGCTGCCGCCCGAGCAGGGAGCCGCCGTCCTGTCGGAGCTGAAGGGCGAAACGCTTCGCCTCGTCCTTCACCGCGCCTCGCCCGAGAAGCTCGGCCCGCAGCTCGACAAGGTACCCGGCGACGAGGTCACGTTCCTGCTCGAGCGGCTTCCCCAGCGCAAGCGCGAGACCCTGCTGGAGAAGATGTCCCCCCGCGATGCCGCCGAGGCCAAGCGGCTGCTTCGCTACCCTTCGCGCAGCGCGGGGCGCTTGATGACGGAGAAATTCGCGACGATACGGCCGGAATGGACGATCGCCGAAGCGCTGGAGCACTTGAAGAAGGTGGACCCGGAGGTCGAAACGATCCAGAGCCTCTACGCGGTCAATGCGGATGGCCAGCTCGCGGGGGCGGTGTCTCTGCGCCAGCTGTTTCGCACATCGCCGGAAAAGAAGATCGCGGAGTTGATGAACCGTAACGTCAAGAGCGTCCACCCCGACGCGCCCCAGGAGGAGGTCGCGCGCCTGGTTTCCAAGTACGACATCCACTCGATCCCGGTCGTGGACGAGCAGAACCGACCCCTCGGGATCGTCACCGTGGACGACGTGATCGACGTCCTGATCGAGGAGCAGACGGAGGACATGCTGCACCTGGCCGGCATGCCGGCCGAGGAGGAGGTCACCGAGGGCTACTTCGCGACCAAGCCCTTCCGCAACGTTCGGGCGCGGTTCAACTGGCTGCTGCTCCTCTTCGTCACCGAGACGCTGACAGGGACGGTGCTGCGCCACTTCGAGAGCGAGCTCGCGAAGGTCGTGGCTCTCTCCTTCTTTATCCCGCTGCTCATCGGGACCGGCGGCAACTCCGGCTCCCAGACCGTGACGACGATCGTCCGGGGCCTCGCCGTGGGAGAGATCAAGCTGCGCGACTTCTGGCGCGTCATCCTGCGCGAGGCGGGCAGCGGCCTGGCCCTGGGGATTCTTCTGGGCGTCGTCGGATTCGGGCGCGCGCTCCTCTGGGGCTCGACGATGCCGCTGGCCATCACGGTCGGCATCTCGATCCTGGTCATCTGCACCTGGGCCAACGCCGTCGGCGCGTCGATCCCGATGCTCGCGACCGCGGTCAAGGTCGACCCCACGATCATGTCCGCCCCGTTGATCGCCACGCTCGTGGACGCGACGGGACTGTTTATCTACTTCATGATCGCGCGCAGCATCCTGGGACTTTAGAGCCCTCGGTCCCGCCCCCCGCGCCGTAGGGGCGGCCCTTGCGGCCGCCCGCCCCTGCCCGATCCACGACCACGTCGAGACCGCCACACTCTTCTTCACGCATGAATCCTCCTGATACCGCCTACGACACGAAGGGAACCCGAGGAGGACAGCTTCGAGTCCCATGAGATGAATTGATACGATGGCTGTCTTGAGAAGAATCGAGGAGGACCCATGAGCACTTCCACAGCAACCCGCGACTGGACGAGCCCGGTGCTCGACCATCCGGTCATCGACTACCGCGCGGAGAACGGGATCGCCGTCATCGAGATGGACGATCCGCCGGCAAACACCTACACCTACGCAATGATGCGGCAGCTGGACGAGGCGATCCTTCGTGCCCGCTTCGACGACGACGTCCACGTCATCATCCTGCGCGGCAAAGGGGACCGCTTCTTTTCGGCGGGAGCAAACATCGGGATGCTGAACGCGGTCACGCCCGGCTTCAAGTACTTCTTCTGCCTGCACGCCAACGAAACGCTCCTGCGCCTGGAGCACACGCCCAAGCTCGTCCTCGCCGCGTTGAACGGGCACACGGTCGGAGGCGGGCTGGAGATCGCGATGGCCTGCGATCTGCGGATCGCCCGCAAGGACGCCGGCAAGATCGGCCTTCCGGAAGTCACGCTCGGCGTGCTTCCCGGCACCGGCGGCACGGCGCGCCTCTCCAAGATCATCGGGAAGTCCCGCGCCATCGAGCTGATGGTCACCGGCAACACGTTCTCCTTCGAGGAGGCGGCGGACCTGGGCCTCGTCAATCAGGTCATCGAGGCGACCGCCGAGCAATGGTGGGAGCAGGTCATGGATTACGCCCGCCAGTTCGTGCCTCCCAGCAAGGCCTCAAAGGCGGTCGGCCGCATCAAGCGCTCGGTCCAGAGCGGTTGGGACCTGCCGCTCGAGTCGGCGCTCGCCGTCGAGCGGGAGCTCCAGCAGCTCCTCTTCCAGAGCGAGGACGCGAAGGAAGGCATCGCCGCCAACCAGGAAAAGCGAGTCCCCAGGTTCAAAGGGAAATAGCTGTCAGCTCTCAGCTTTCAGCTATCAGTGCGGGTCCGTGGCCTGTCTGGCTGAAAGCTGATAGCTGATAGCTGATAGCTTTGGACGATGCCGATGGAGACCGACCTTAACTTGCAGACCGACCTCTACATCAACGGAGAGTTCGTCCCCTCCGCGTCGGGAAAACGATTCTCGACGTCGAATCCGGCGACCGGCGAAACCCTCGCAGAAATCGCCGAGGCGGGCAAGGAAGACCTCGACCGCGCGGTCGCCGCCGCCCGCGGGGCATTCGAGTCGGGGCCCTGGGCGGAGATGAAGCCGCGGCAGCGCGGCAGGATCCTGATGAAGGCCGCCGAGCTGCTCGCGTCCCGCGCGGAGGAGTTTGGCCGGGTCGAGACGCTCGACAACGGCAAGCCGATTTTCGAGGCCGCGAAGATCGACATGCCAGCGGCGGCGGACTGCCTCTCCTATTTCGGAGAGTCGGCCGACAAGCTCTACGGCGACACCTACCCGGGCCGCGCGGATGCCCTGCTGCTCACTCTGCGCGAGCCGGTGGGCGTCATCGGCGCGATCACGCCCTGGAACTTCCCGCTGCTCCAGGCGATGTGGAAGATCGCGCCCGCCCTGGCTCTGGGCAACGCCGTGGTACTGAAGCCCGCCTCGGTCACTCCGCTCACGGCGCTCCTCTTCGCGGAGCTCCTGGCGGAGGCGGGTCTTCCGCCCGGCGCCTTCAACGTGGTGCCCGGCCCGGGCGCGGTCGTCGGCGCGGCGATGGCGGAGCATCCCGGGATCGACAAGATCTCGTTTACCGGCGAGACCGAAACCGGCAAGGCGATCCTGCGGGCCGCGGCCGGCACCGTCAAGCGCGTCTCGATGGAGCTCGGCGGCAAGTCTCCCAACGTCGTCTTCGCCGACGCGGACCTGGACGCCGCCGCCCGGGGAGCGATCAACGCGATCTTCTACGGCAAGGGGGAGCTCTGCTCCGCCGGGTCGCGTCTCCTGGTCGAAGAATCCGCGCACGACGCGCTCCTGGAAAGGGTCGTCGAGCGAGCAAAGAAGCTCGTCCCGGCCGACCCGTTGCATCCCAAGACCCGCCTGGGATCGCTCGTCTCGGAGGCGCAGCGCGAAAACGTCGAGCGCTACGTGGAGAGCGGCAAGAAAGAAGGAGCGAAATTGCTGGCGGGAGGCAGTCGGGTTTCAGTCGGCGGGAAGGGAGCGTTCTTCGAGGCCACCGTGTTCGATGCCGTCTCTCCGGACATGACGATCGCGCGCGAAGAGATCTTCGGCCCGGTGCTCGCGACGCTGACGTTCCGGGACGAGAGCGAGGCGATCGCGATCGGCAACTCGACGATCTACGGCCTCGCGGCGGCTGTCTGGTCGCGCGACATCAAGAAGGCGCTGCGCGCTGCCCGGGCGCTCAAGGCCGGCACAGTCTGGGTCAACGCCTACAACCTGTACGATCCCGGCCTCCCATTCGGCGGCTACAAGCAGTCTGGCTTCGGCCGCGAGCGGGGCCATTACGCGCTCGAGGAGTACACGCAGGTCAAGAGCGTCTGGGTGGACCTGACGTAGAGCGGGAATCTGGACTCGGGACACGGGACTCGAAGCAGCGTGAAGACTCTCTTCGTAGCCATCCGGACCGCTTTCTACGCGGCTTGCTTCGTATTCTTCTGGGGATGGCTCGCTTCGGGCGTCCGCCGTTACGACGCGCGCCTCAACATCGCGTTGTCCCCGGCGTGGAGGCCTGTCGGAATCCTCCTCATGGTCCCCGGTGCAGTCATCGTTCTCGCCTGCCTCGCGAGCTTCATCCTGCGCGGCCGGGGCACGCCGGCCCCCTTCGACCCGCCGGTGACCTTCGTGCCTTCGGGTCCCTACCGGTACGTGCGCAACCCCATGTACATCGGGGCCGCCCTGGTCCTCGCGGGATACGGTCTCTGGGAGCGATCCGCGGCCATCGCGCTCTTCGCGCTGGTGTTTTTCCTCGTCTTCCACCTCTTCGTGGTGCTCGTCGAAGAGCCGGGGCTCGAGCGCCGATTCGGCGAGAGCTACCGCGCGTATCGGAGGGCCGTCCGCCGCTGGCTGCCCCGCCCGCCGGCTCCGTCATAGACTGAGCCGGATGCGAAGGGTCGGATTACCGCGGGTCGCGGCCTTCGCCGCGGCGCTGCTGCTCGTCGCGGCGGCGCCCGCCCGCTCCTCTCTCGACGCGGTGCTCGACACTCTCGAGCAGGTGCGCGGCTTTCGCGAGACTGCCATCTCTCCCGACGGGACGAGCGCCGCGTGGGTCGAGAGGGTCCGGGGCCGCGACGGAAACGAGAACCTCTCCGTCATCGACGTCGCCTCGATCTCCCGGCCCGTCCCGCGCCGGCTGACAGCGGGCACGGACGGGCGGGCCCACCGCGAGCGCGGCGTCGCCTGGTCCCCGGACGGCAAGTCGATCGCCTTCCTGTCCGACGCGGCAAAGGAAAGGCAGCTCCAGATCTACCTCGCGCCGGCCCTGGGCGGGCCCGCGCGGCGGCTGACCTCCGTCCAGGGCCAGCTGGGACATCTCCGGTGGTCCCCCGACGGCAGGAGCATCGCCTTTCTCTTCCTCGAAGGAACCGCGCAGGAGCCGGGAGCTCTCGTGGCGTACAAGCCTGATTCCGGCGTCGTCGAAGCGGAGACGCCGGAGCAGCGAATCGCCCTCGCGGACGTCGCGTCCGGCCGCGTGCGGGCCGTCAGCCCCGCGAACCTCTACGTGTACGACTACGACTGGTCGCCCGAGGGCAGGAGCTTCTGCGCCGAGGCCGCCGAGGGCTCGGGCACCGACAATTACTGGATCGCGCGGCTCTACACCGTGGCCGCCGACTCCGGAGAGGCCCGGATCGTCTGGAAGCCTCCTCTCCAGATCGCCAACCCCCGTTTCTCGCCGGATGGAAGATCCATCGCGGTGATCCACGGCATCATGAGCGACGAGGGCTCGACGGGGGGCGATATCTTCGTCGTCCCGGCAAGGGGAGGCGAGGCGAAGAACCTGACCCCCGGGATGAGGGCCTCGGCCAGCTCGCTGGTGTGGCGCGACTCGGGCGAGATCCTCTTCACCGAGCACGTGGACGGCAATTCGGGCCTGGCCAGTCTCGACCCGGCCAGCGGAAAGATCACGACACTCTGGAGCGGCCCGCGGGCGATTTTCTCTTTCAGCGTCGCCCGTCGCGGCGCGGCGTCGGCGGCCGTCATCCAGTCCTTCGAGCGGGCGCCGGAGGTTTGGGCCGGGCCGATCGGTTCCTGGAAGCCTCTGACGAAAGAGAACGCCAGCCAGCCGGCGTTCTGGGGCCAGGCGCGAAGTGTCCACTGGGAGAGCGGAGGCCTGCGCGTCCAGGGGTGGCTGCTCCCGCCCGGCAAAGTCGAATCGGGAAAACTTTACCCTATGGTCGTCAGCGTGCACGGCGGCCCCTCCGCGGCGAACACGCCCGCCTGGCCTTCCCGCTGGAACGCGGTCCTCCCGAGCCAGGGCTATTTCCTCTTTCTCCCCAACCCGCGCGGCAGCTACGGGCAGGGGGAGTCCTTCACGCAGGCGAACGTCAAGGACTTCGGCCACGGCGACTTCGCCGACATCCTGAAGGGCGTGGACGAGGCCGTGAGGTCCGCACCCGTGGATCCGGAGAGGATCGGGATCGCCGGCTGGAGCTACGGCGGCTACATGACGATGTGGGCCGTCACGCAGACGAACCGCTTCAAGGCGGCCGTCGCCGGCGCGGGCATCGTCAACTGGCAGAGCTACTACGGCCAGAACCGGATCGACCGCTGGATGATCCCGTTCTTCGGCGCGTCGGTCTACGACGACCCCGAGGTCTATGCCCGCTCTTCGCCGATCACGTTCATCAAGAAGGCCCGGACTCCCACGCTCGTCCTGCACGGCGACCGCGACTCCGAGGTGCCGACGCCTCAGGGATACGAGTTCTGGCACGCCCTGAAGACACTCGGCGTCCCGACGGAGCTGGTCGTCTACGAGAACGAAGGCCACGCGATCCTCCGGCGCGAGCACCAGAGGGACATCGAGCGCCGCGTCGTGGCCTGGTTTGACAGATACTTGAAATAGGACGCCATGACGAACGAAACGAAATCGTCCCAATCGGTTCTCTTCGAGGCGCTGGTGCTGTGCGACGACATCCGCTTCGAGAACAACGGAAAGCTGCTGCTGATCGGCGTCTACTCCGACGTCGTCCAGGTCTTCAAGCTGCCCCTGCAGCTGCGGTCGCTGGGCCTGGCGGTGCGGGCGAAGGCGCTGTCGAAAGGGCGCATCGCGTTCAGCGTGACGGCGACCGACCCGCAGGGAAACAGCCTGCTCGAGGCCAACGGCGAGATGAACTACGAGGGGGAACCGGGGCGGACGATCTGGCTCCCCATCGTGATGGGCCCGACCCTGCTGACGACGGAAGGCCAGTACGGGATCCGAATCGCCCTGGGGGACCTGCCCCCGATCCACGAGACCTTCGTCGTCAAGAAGACCCCGGCGCCCGAAGTCCCCGCGAACGCGCCCGCTCCGAACTGAGTCCCGCGGATGTTCGATCCGAAGCTCCTCGCCGGCAAGTCCATCCTCGTCACGGGCGGCGGGTCGGGACTCGGCCTCGCCATGTCGAAGACGTTCGCCTCCTACGGCGCGCGCGTCACGATCGCCGGGAGGAAGCGCGAGCGGCTGGAGTCCGCCGCGAAGGAGATCGCCGCATCCGCGCGTGAAGGGGGCGAGGCGGAGTTCCTCGCGGCCGACGTGCGGGATCCCGGGCAGGTCGAGGCGCTCGTGGCCCGCGTCGTGGAACGATTCGGCAAGGTGGACTGCCTCGTCAACAACGCGGCCGGAAACTTCCTCGTCCTCTCCGAGGAGCTGACGCCCAACGGCTTCGACGCCGTCGTCAGGACGGTCCTCTACGGGTCGGTCTCCTGCGCCCTCGCGGTCGGACGTCATCTCCTCGCGCGGCGCGCTCCCGGCGCCATCGTGTCGATCGTCACGACCTATGCCTGGACGGGCACGGCCTTCGCGCTCCCCTCCGCCTGCGCCAAGGCGGGCGTGCTCGCCATGACGCGCTCGCTCGCCGTCGAGTGGGGGCATGCCGGGATCCGTGTCAACGCAATCGCCCCGGGGCCGATCCCGACGGAAGGCGCCTTCTCGCGCCTGATGGCCGGGCCCGGCGCCGAGAAGAATGCCCTCGAGAAGATCCCGCTCGGCCGCTTCGGCAGAAAAGAGGAGATCGCCAACCTCGCGACGTTCCTTCTCTCGGATCTCTGCCCCTACCAGACCGGCGACTGCGTCACGATGGACGGAGGCGAATGGCTCGCCGGCGCCGGCGAGTTCTCCGATTACCGCAGACTCCCCCGCGACCAGTTCAAGGCGGCCCTGGACGCGATGCGCCCCAAGAAGATGTAGCCTTTCCGGGCAAGCTCGGATGATTCATGGTCGCCCGGCCGGAACACCGGGCAACTCGTTCTGCGCCAGCGCCCCGGAAAGCTCCGCGTACATCTGGGCGATCTTCTCCTTGACGGCGGGATCGGCGCGCGCCAGGTCCGCCGTCACCTCGTCCCGCCGGGCAGCGATGGCCTCAATCTTCGCCCTCCGGCCCGCATCCCCCGCCAGCAGGGGACTGGCGAGGCCGCCGCGCAGCCCGTTGAAGAAGTCCGAGGAGAGCTTTGAGGCGTTTCCGAAGTTGTTGCGGTTGGCCTCGTAGCTCATCATCCCGAGCTCTCCCCGCAGCCGGGCGAGATCGAGCTCCAGCCGGAGCCGGGAGTTCTCCTCTCTCGCTTGCCGCGCCTTCAGATGCTCGGGGAGGAAGCCGACCACGAAGACTGCGGCCAGGACAATGAGGGCCACGACGACCTTTTTCACAATCTCCTCGCATTGTCAGGGGACCACACCGGGCTCTGGATCCCGATCGCGCACATGGGCCCAAGTATAAAGGGGATCCCTCGCGCGTCGCCCGCTGCGCCCCGGCGCGCACCGGCGCAGCTTAGAGACCCCAGAGCTACGCGACGGTTCGCGTCCGGCCGGCGGACCAAAAAAAAGGCCCCTTCCGGGGCCTTCGGCTCGAGGCGCCGCTCGGACGACCCGGATCACGGCGACTACGCCGCGATGGTCGTCATCCCGACCGTGTAGGTCTCCACACGCGGCGTCCCCTCGATCACCGGCGTGAGCTTCTCGAGAATCCGCGGGTAGGTCTTGACCACGTACGCGTCGGCGCTGTCGCGGTCCTTCCACAGACTGATTCCGACCGCGCGGTTTCCATCGAGCAGCGTCAACTCCTCCTTGAATCCGGACTGCTTGCGCAGCATCGGAAGCACGTCGTTTTCGAAGAGCCTGGAAAACTCCTGCTCTTTTCCGTTCTTGATGTTGAAATGGACATTTCGGGCAAACTTCATCTGTACTCCTGACCCTTGCAAAGAAAATGAGTCATCGGGCCCGATGGAGGGACGACCAACGGCAAGGAATCGAACGCCGCCCCGACTGACTCTTCTACCGTATCATCCGCATCCCGCGAGGTCAAGCGAACCCCCCTCGGTCTCCGAACCCGTCTGTCAGCGATCGCCGGGCTTTTCGAAAAAGGATTCCCACGCTCTCTGGAGGGCACGCGCGGATCCCAGACCCACCGCGAGCGCGAACGCCACTCCGATCGCGCCGAACGCGATCAGAAAACCCGCGAGCACGATCTGTCGGGCGAAGCCGAGCTGCCACAGGGCGAGAGCGGCGCCGAGTGTCGTCAGCGTGCTCCTGACGATCCGGCCGGCCAGCCGCGCGCGCGGAATGTTCTCTTCCTCGAAGGCGTCCTCGACGCGCTGTCCGGCGATGCGCGCCACGGCCACGCCCATCGCGGCGATGAGGGCGGCCAGCGCCACGTTCGGCAGGGAGATGACGGCGATGTCCGCCAGGCGCGAGAGAACGGTCAGGCCGAGGATGGCCAGAGCGTTGTCCAGGAACACGAGAACCACGACGATCATCCCCGCGGTCCCGACCATGTTGTAGAGGGCCGCCCGTGTGTCCCCGCGGCCCAGCGCCGTGCGCCATCCGAAGCGCCCGCCCAGGCGATCCAGCCGCAGCCAGATCAGGATGCGGATGATCGCCCGCTTGACCAGCCACCCGGCGACGACGCCGGCGGCCATGACGAGAAGACCGGCCAGCAGGGTCGGCATGTAAGCGTAGACCCGGTCCGCGAAGCCCGCAATCCGTCCCTGCGGCTGTGTGGCGATGCCCATCGTCGTCTAGCTCCTCCTGAAGAAAAGCCTCTCGAACCGCCCGGCCGCCTGCTCTTCGAAGTCCCGCACGACGACGACGGGGTTGCGGCCGTGCCGCGCGATCATGGCCGGAACTGTCTCGCCGAGCAGGCCCGCGACCGGACCCGAGCTCGGCGCGCCCAACAGGACGAGATCGCCGCCGCGCAGGAAAGCGGAGAGACCCCGGGCGACCTCCGGGCTTCGGAGGACCTCGAGGGGCGCATCCAGGCCCGCCTCCCGCATCGTTTCGCGGGCCCCTTCCTCGAGGGCCTTCTCCTCGTCGGGCCGCGTCTCGCGGGAGAGCACCGTCACCGCCACGGGCGGCGCTTCGAACCTCTCCGCGAACGCCGCCGCCAGCTTCGCGGCCAGGCGCGAATTGCGGCGCCGCGTCACGGGGACGACGATCCGCCGGACGACTCCGGCATCCAATCGCCCGAAGACGACCCCCACCTGGCACGGCGCGTCGGCAAGGACTCGCTCGACGATGGACGCCACGATCCGGTCGAGCAGCGAGTGGGTCTCCGGCCGGCCGATGACCACGAAGTTGCACCGCTCCTCCCGGGCGGTTTCGATGATTCCGTGACTGACGCGCCTGGCGATCTTGACCACGGGCTGGGCCGGTACCCCCTGGCCGTTCGCGTGCGCGGCGGCCTCCACGATCAGGGGCTCGAGCTCGCGCACCAGGCGGCGCCCCGCCATGAGGGTCTCCCCCTCCGGGACCTCGGCGACGCTCAGGAGGACGAGCTCTCCCCCGTGGCGGCGCGCGATCGCCATGCCGACCTCGAGCAGCGACCGCGAGGTCCGGGGACTCGAGAGCGCCACGAGGACACGGTACTCCTTGCGCTCGATCCGCTCGATCCACTCTTCGCGCTCGACGAAGGCGGCCTCGCGTTTGCGGCTGTACCCGTAATAGACCGCGGCGCCCACCACGATCCAGCCTCCCGCGGCGATCCACCCGATCGGGTAGTGGAGGAAGAGGAAGACGGCGAGAAAGAGCATCGAGGCGATGGCCAGGATCGGGATCACCGGCCCGAAGGGCACGCGGAAGCCGCGGTCGAGGTCGGGGCGCAGCTTCCGGAGCCGGATGAAGGCGACGTTGACCTGGACGAAGAGGAGGAGAAACATGATGTCGGCCGCCGCGGCGACCTGCTCGATCGGCAGGGCGACCGCCATGCCGACGATGAGGACCGAAGAGAAGAGGATTGCCACGTGCGGCGTCCCGCGCCCCTTGTGAACGCGGCCCAGCAATTGCGGCAGGTTGGCGTCCCGGGCCATCGCGAAGGCCACCCGGGAAGAGGAATAGATGGTCGCGTTCAGGGCGGAGAGAGTCGAGAGCAGCCCGCCGATCAGGAGAACCAGGCCTCCCCCCGTGAAAAACTGCTCGGCGGCCGAAACGAGCGCCGTCTCCTTCTTCGCCCCCAGGTACTGGGTGACGGACAAGCCGGCCGGCGGATCGACCGCTCCGACCGCCACGAAGGCGACGAGGAGGTAGATCGGGACGACGATCAGGAGCGACAGGAACACCGCGCGAGGCACGTTGCGCCCGGGGTTCTCGACCTCCTCGCTCGTCTGGGCGATGATCTCGTACCCTTCGAAGGCGATGAACGTCAGTCCCATGGCGGCGAAGACTCCGCCCCAGCCGTGCGGCAGAAAGGGGCGGAACGACGCCCCCCATCCGGCACGACGCGTCATGACCCAGAGCCCTGCCGCGATGAACGTCCCGATGATCGCGATCTTCCCGACCGTGACCGCGTTGCCCGCCTTGCCGGTCTCGGAGGCTCCCCGGTAGTTGATCCAGGCGAAGACAACGCAGACGAACGCGGCCAGCCACTTCTCCAGCGGCAGCAGGCCCGGATCCAGGCGAGGCGCGCCCAGGGTCGTGAGCACGAGCCCGAAGTAGGCGCCGAACCCGAGCGCGTAGAGGGAGCAGGCCACGGCGTGGGCGAACCACGACATCCACCCGCTCAGGAAGCCGTTGGGGCCGGGCAGGGCGGTCTTGACCCAGAGGTAGCCACCTCCCGCGTCGTGGAAAGCGCTGCCCAGCTCCGCGTACGCCATCGCGGTCAGCAGCGCGACCAGGCCATTGAGCGCGAAAACGAGCATGAGGGAGGGACCGGCCACGCCCGCGGCGATCCCGGTCAATACGAAGATCCCGGCGCCGATCATCGCGCCGACTCCGATCATCGTGATGTCGATCAGCCGCATTTCGCGGCTGAGCCGGACCTGGGTCGCCACAGCGCAATCTCCTCTGGGCTCTTCTCTCAGTCTGACGCATCCGGAGCCGGCGGCACAAGGACCCGCTCGCGTCGGAACGGGTCCGGCGCCCGGGCCTCTTGCGGCGAATCCCGGAGGACCGATCCCGCGTATTGAGGGGCATGAAGATCGCGATTCTGGGAACCGGAGACGTGGGTCAGACCCTGGGAAGCGGACTCCTCTCCCTCGGGCACGAAGTCAGGATGGGGTCGAGGGAGGCCGGGAACGAAAAGACACGCGCGTGGGCCGTGAAGGCGGGCGGGCGGGCGTCCGCGGGCACCTTCGCGGAGGCCGCCGCCTTCGGCGACCTGGCGGTCCTCGCGACGCTCTGGTCCGGCACCGAGAACGTCCTGCGCCTCGCCGACGCGAAGAACCTCGCCGGCAAGGTCGTCATCGACGCGACGAACCCTCTCGTCTTCACTCCCGACGCGCCGCCGGCGCTCGCGCTCGGGCACACCGACTCGGGCGGCGAGCAGGTCCAGCGCTGGCTGCCGGAGAGCCGCGTCGTCAAGTGCTTCAACATCGTCGGCCACGCCCACATGGTTCATCCCGATCTCCCGGGCGGCCCTCCCGACATGTTCCTCTGCGGCAACGACGCCGCCGCCAAGAAGACGGTCACCGAGATCTGCCGGGCCTTCGGCTGGCCCGTCATCGACATCGGCGGCATCGAAGGCGCGCGCCTGCTCGAGCCGATCTGCATCCTCTGGGTACTCTACGGCATCCGCACGAACTCCTGGAACCACGCCTTCAAGCTCCTCCGCAAGTAGGGCTCTCGTCGCGCCTTTCGTGCGCCGGCTTCAGGCCAGGATCACCGGCAACGCCTCGAGGCCGCGCAGGACGAGGCCGCGGCGCCAGGAGAGCGCCTCCGGCACGACGGCCAGCCGCAGTCCCGGGGCGCGGCGAAGGAGAGTCGAGATCGCGGTCTCCCCTTCCAGGCGGGCAAGCGGCGCGCCCAGGCAGTAATGGATCCCCAGGCCGAAGGCCAGATGTCTGTTCGGCTCGCGGGCGAGATCGAGTTTGTCCGGCTCCGGAAACTGCCGCGGGTCCCGGTTGGCGGAGGAGAGCACCGCGTAGACCAGCTCGCCGCGCGGGATCGTGGCGCCGGCAATCGTGACGTCTTCGCGAGCGAAACGCTCGGTCGCCGTCGCGAGCGGGCTCTCGTAGCGCAGCAGCTCCTCGACGGCGGTCTTGATCAGTGAGGGTTCCGTTCGCAGTCGCTCCATCTGGCCGGGATTCCTCATCAGGGCCAGCGAGCCGTTGCCGATGAGGTTGACCGTCGTCTCGTGCCCGGCGACCAGCAGAAGAAAGACCATCGCGACGAGCTCGTCCTCGTCCAGCCGGTCGCCGGCTTCCTGGGCCTCGACGAGGGCGCTCGCCAGGTCGCCGCGCGGGTCGGCCCGCCGCGCCCGGATGAGTCTCCGGATGTAGCGCAGGAACAAGAGGACGGACGGGACCGCCTTCCACATCCCGGGACCGAAGGGATCGGAGGCCAACATCGCCCTGGACCAGCGGTGGAACCTGTGGCGGTCCCCGGCGGGCACGCCCAGCATCTCCGCGATGATGGTCGCCGGCAGCGGAAGGGCGTAGTCGCGGACCAGGTCGGCGCGCCGTCGCCGGAGGGCCGCGTCCAGAAGCTCCTCCGTGAGCGACTGCGCGCGCTCGCGCATCCGCTCGACGATGCGCGGCGTGAACGCTTTCTGCACGAGACCCCGCAGCCTCGTGTGGTCCGGCGGGTCGAGATCCAGCATGTTGCGCGTCAGAGGCTTGAACAGGCCGGGAATCCAGGGCTGCCGCGCTGCCTGTTCCGGGGTCAGGGCTTTCGTTCTGTCCTTGGCCAGACGCTCGTCCTTGAGCGCCGCCGCGACGTCGTCGTAGCGCGTAATGAGCCAGGCGCCCTGGCCACCCGGCAGCGCGACGCGGCAGACGGGCGCCTCCTCCCGCAGGCGCGCGAAGAACGGATAGGGGTCCGCCTTGAACCGAGGGCTCGCGAGATCGACCTCGATGTCGTCCATCGTCCCAACCGCGGCGGGGTCAGGCCTTCCGCTTGCCCGCCCTTCCCGCCTCGACATCCCGGATCCAGCCGAGCAAGCCGCCGAAGTACGCCTTCTGGTCGTCCCACAGGCACATGTGGCTCCCGTTTTCGCAGAGGATGACCCTCGAGTTCGGGATCGCCTTGCCTTCCCGCTTCATGTCCTCGGGGTTCATCTCGTCGTAACGACCCGAGATCACGAGCGTCGGGACGCGGATCTGCGGCAGGTCCTTCCAGCGGTCCCAGTCCTTGAGGGTGCCCGTGACGACGAACTCGTTGGGGCCCTGCATCGTGTTGTAGACCTTGAAGTTGAAGTGCCTGAAACAGCGAACCAGGGGCTCCGGCCAGGGGTCGAGCCGGCAGACGTGCCGCGCATAGACCTGCTTCATCATGGTCTCCTGGTATTCCGGCGCCTCGTACTCGCCTTTCTTCTCGTACTTGTCGAGAACGGCGATGACGTCGGCCGGGAGCGCCGCGCGGAGCTTCGCCGCGTACTCCATATATGAGGGAATCGAAGCCGTCATGGAGGAGAGGACGAACCCCTTAAGGTGCTTCTGGTACTTCAGGGCGTACTCGATGCCGAGCATGCCGCCCCAGGAGTGCCCGAGCAGGTAGAAGTCCTCGAGACCCAGGGCCGCGCGCACCTGCTCGACCTCTTCGCGGAAGCGGTCGATCGTCCAGAGGCTCGCGTCGTCCGGCTGGTCGGAGTAGGCCGACCCGAGCTGGTCGTAATAGAAGAACTCGATTCCCTGCTGGGGCAGGAAATCCTCGAAGCACTCGAAATACTCGTGCGTCGCGCCGGGACCGCCGTGGAGCGTCAGCATTTTGATCCGACCGGAGCCGACCTTCTTCGTCCAGACCCTGTACTTGCCCCCGTCGATCGGGATGAGCCGGACTCCTCCGGTCTTGACCTCAGCGACCCTTCGGGCGGCCGTCTTCTTCGCCGCGGGGACCGCAGCGAGCGTCTTCGATCCCGCCGCCAGGCCCGCCAGCGCCGCCGCGGTCAATCCGAGGAACCCGCGCCGATCCAAACTGCTCATGACTCCTCCTTCTCCCGGGAACGTCTCCGTCCCCGTGTCCGCGGCGCCGATCCTAACCGAGCACCAGGCTGGGAATCGGTTACACGAGCTACGACAACATCACCAGGAAGTCCACAGGCACGTGGATGGACTGACTGCGAGGAACCCTCAGCGCCAACCGGTTCCGACCGTTGCGGCCGGCCGGCGCGTGCCGACGGAGGGAAAACGACGCCGGCTCCGGGGCGAGTTTCTCGCCACTCTTCACTTCGAGACTTACAGGGTACTGAGTTAGTCCCTCAAGAAGCGGCGCGGACGCTTCATCCCTCTCCAGGCGGCCATGACGAACCCGGCCGCCGTCAATGCGGCGAGCGCGATCTTGGTGAAGTCGATCACGGGCCGGACTTCGACGCCGTCGGGGGACGCGACGATGACGGCGACGGTCCGCGCCAGAGTCTGTCCTCCCCCTCCGCCGCCCCCTCCGCTGCCTCGGCTCCTTCGGCCCTCCCGCTCGACCGCGACACCGCCCCCCGAGCCCATGCCGAATCCCGCGAGCGCGAGCACTTCCGCGGCGGGAAGGATCATCACGTCGCCGTGAAGGATCGGCTCCGAGTAGACCTTCGAGACGTCCGCCGTGTCCAGCAGTCGCTCCATGATCCGGCCCACGCGGTCGAGTGGAGGACCCGGCTCGCGCGAGTCCGTCGAGCGATCCGTCGTGCTTCCAGGGCTCATGGTCTCCTTCCCCGCCGTCTCGGCTTCCGGCAATGCCCGGCAAGGCGCAAAAGAATCCCGGCCGCGCCGGCGCCCAGCAGAAACCATTGAATTCGACGCGTCCAATCGGGAACGGAAAGGAATCGCCGTCCTCCCGATTCCTGAACCTCCACGGCGAGCGGGCGGTTCCAGACGAGTCCGCCCGCGCGGCCGGGCAGTCGCACCGTCACCGTCCGGGAGATGGGAACCAGCAGGCGGCCGCCGTGCCGCAGGACCTCTCCGCGCAGGGTTCCGACGGCGATCATGAGGAGACTCTATCGCGATGCGGATAGCATTCGGCCTTGATGCTCCGTCAAATTCTTCCCCGCGCGGGCTACGCCGCGATGGGATTGATCTACGCGACGATCGGCTTCATCGCCGCGCGGATCGCCTTTCTGGGGACGCGGGGCCAGGTGGCGGGGATGCACGGGGCTCTCTGGGCTCTCTTTCGCCAATGGGAGGGGCGTGCGGTTCTGACGGCCGTCGCGGCGGGTCTCGCGTGCTTTGCCATCTGGCGGACAGTCCAGACGTTCTCCGGACGAGGCGGCGTGATCACGCGCGCCGGCTGGGCGGTCACGGCGATCGGATACGCGGCGCTCGCCTGGACGGCCGTGGGATTTCTCCTGCGGTTTCCGCGAGGCGAGCCGTTCGAGCGCATCGGGGTCGGCACGCTGCTTCCGTATCCGGCGGGACGCGCCATACTGGACGTGGCGGCGGGGATCCTCCTCGTCACCGGAGTCGTCGCCCTCTTTCAGGGCGCGACCGGGCGGTTGCCCGGATGGCTGGCCGCCGCAGGATCTCTTCGCGCCGCGCGCCGCTTCGCGTGGCGTGTCGCCCGCATCGGCCTCGCGGCGCGGGGCATCGTCGCCATCGTGATGGGATGGCTCCTCCTGCGCGCCGTCGCGGACTTCAACCCTCGGGAGGCGCGCGAAATCGGCGGGTCGCTCCGGGTTCTGTCGAAGTCCCCGGGCGGCCCGGTGGTCATGGGCATCGTCGCCCTGGGACTCATCTGCTACGGCGCCGCGATGTGGGCGGTCGCCCTCTCCCGCCGCCCCGCGTAGATGGTTGCCTGCTTTGGATAGCTGTGAAAGAGGACGATGGTCCCGCGATGCACCGGCCGGTCCATCGCCAGGATGGACTCGCCGTTACGGAGTTCGATGCGATAGCGAGGACGAGTCGCCGCGGTTGCGAGAGCGGCGGCGAGGAACAGCAGGACGATCAAAAGAATGGAGCGTTTCATGATCACCTCACAGACCCATCACACAGTGAGAAAATGCAGGATCCGTTCCGGCATGAGCCCCGGATGAGATCGGGAATATCTGAACCCCCAAGGCCCAGGTCAGCAGCCGAACTGGCGCAGGTGGTGGTCCAGGTGCTTGTACATCATCACGCCCCACTGCTCCCCCCGAAGTCTTCCGAGAAAGGAGTGGGTGCGGGTCGAGGCCTTCTCGGAACCGCTGTCGCAGAACGTGTTGACGAGCCGGGTGAGCCGCTGTTTCTCCGCCTCGAAGTCCTTCTCCCCGGTGACCACGAACGTGGGATCCGTCGGAGAGTTCCTGCCGAAGGGCTTATCGCCGAGGAGCGAGGCCTTGACGAAGGGACCGAAGAGCTTTCCGATGAGCGCCTGCCGGCGCGGAGTCTCTCCCGTGGCCACCTCCATGGCGCGTGAGCAGTGAGCCAGCATCTGGGCTGCGCTCATCTTGCCCCACTGACGCGCGGCTCCGGGTTGGAGCCGCTCGAGTCTCGCGAGCACGGACTCCCGGGCGGGGGGATCGAAGAGGCTTTGCATGGCGCAAGGTTAAGCAGAACGCCCGCCCGGCGCAACAAGCTGGTATGCTGCTCGCGGCTCCAGGACCGCGCTCCATGAAACTCTCCGGTTTTCTCGGCAAGTCCTTTCTTCTTCTCCTTCTCGCGGCGTGGCCCGCGTCCCTGGCCGCGATCTCCGTCTTCGACGTCATCCGGCTGTCGCAGGAGAGGTATTCGGACGAGGAGATCGTGACACTGATACGGACGACCGACTCCCGTTTTGTCCTCTCCGCGGAAGACACGATCCGCTTGAGGAAGGAGGGGGTGACCGAGACGGTGATTCGCGAGATGCTGTCGCGCCCGGCGGCGACGCGAGAGGAGCCGCCGGCCTCGAAGGAAAGTGCGGTGACGCCCCCGGCTGGCGGGCGTCGCGAGATTCTCTTCTCCGCTTCCTCCCCCAACCAAAGAGACGCCGGCCATCCGGTGAGCGCGCGGGTAACGCTGGCCGGGATGGAGATCTTGACCCTGCGCGACCGGGACGGCTTCTCCTCCCCGCTGGCGCGTGCCCGGGCGGTCGCCGCGACCCTGAATGATCTCGCCGGGCGCGCGTCGGGCCGTTTCGCCGCCCGCACCGCGGGGCCGGAAACGAGGGTGGCCTTTGAATCCTCCGGACGTCCCGCAGCCGACGTCCTCGCGGTGACGCGGGCCGACGCCGCGGAGTATCGCGCCGCGGACGGCCGGCAAGTCTCCGCGGCGAGCCTGGCAACGCTCTGGGCATCCGTCTTGAACGACTACTGGGGCATTTTCGTGACTCGAAAATCGTTAGACTCTCCCGGGAGGAGGTTGCCATGAAACGCGCCGTCTCTTTCTTCGTTCTCCTCGCCTGCTGCGGCCTCCTGCTCGCCGATTCGCCGGGAACCGGGCGCGCGGCGCGCGAGCAGGCGCCGCTCCTGCGGGACCTTGTCCGGATGACCAATGCCGGGTTCTCCGACGAGACGGTCCTTGAGTACGCGAAGGCGCACCGCGCCGAGCTTCCTTCGCTCGTGAGCGCCGACGATCTGCTCTGGCTCCGCAAATCGGGAGTGAGCGAGACGGTCGTTCGCTACATGACGGCCATCGACGTGAGGGCTTCGGAAGAGGGGGCAGGAGAGGACGTCGCCTACGACTCCGCGGAGGCAGCGGGATACGGGAGATATTCCCCGTCAGGCGTATCCGTACCCGACGAATACGACGCTGCCTCTCCCGACGTACGACTCCGGGTACGCCGACACCCGGCAACTATGACTACGGGGGCTACCCGGAAACCTACTACGCGGACTATTACCCGTTTTTCGGCGCGGGATACTACCCTTATCCCGTCTATTTTTTCGTCAACAACAGCGGTTTCTTCGGGCGATTCCACGGCCGCCATCATGGGTTCGACGGCCGGCGTCGTGGGTTCGACGGCCGGCGTCATGGGTTCGACGGCGGGCGTCACGGGTTCGACCGACGCCGCGGAGGCGGCATCCATCGCGGCGGGTTGACGCGGTGGGTTTGACCGCGGTGGGTTTGACCGCGGTGGCTTCTCCCGCGGCTTCGCGGACCGTCGCGGGGGCGCGCTCGCGGATCATCGAGGGCCCGGACGTCCGAGCTTCCGGAGCCGTGGCTTCGGTCCCGGATCCGCGGCGCCTCGCGGAGCCGTCATGAGTCGCGGCGGGCCCCGGAGACCCGCCTTTTCGCGCGGCGGATCCGGTCCCGGACTGAGGAGTTCGCCGGGAAGCGCCGGCCGTGGCGCGTTCGGGCGCCCGGGCCTCTCGGGCGGCAGGCGGGCCGGCGGCTTCGGCCCCGGGCCGGCTCCGCGTTCCGGGGGCGGCCCACGGATTGTCGGACGAGCCGGAGGGCGCGGAGGACGCTGACAACGCCCTTCCGGCCCGCAAGTCCGTCGCCAGCGTAAATACGGATCCGGACTCGCCCACACCGCCTTTCCGATGTTGTCGCTGCGGCCCGGTCGGAGCCATTCTCGATCGCGGGCGGCGCCGCCATGGATGGCCCGGAACGCGATCACGTTCGATCTCTCTTGGCCCCATATTGATGCGCCCCGGACGGCGGGCGACCGACCGAATTCAGTGACGTCGAGGAATCGCGACGAGTGCAATCTCGATCGTGACCTCGTCGCGGACGGCGATCGTCCCGAGCGCGGTCCTGTAGGGTTTGATGCCGAAATCGCTCTGGCGGAAAGTCACCTTCGCGTCCGCCACGATCCGCTCTCCGGAAAAACTTCCCCGGATCGGAAACTCGACGGGGCGCGACTGACCGCGCAGGGTCAGCGTGCCCGCGAGGGTGCCCCGAAACTCTCCGGCGGCGCCCGAGGGAGGTTGCGCGGTGTCGAGCTTCCCGGCCTCGAAAAGGATCTTCGGGAACCGCGCCGAGTCGAGAATGTCGGGCCCGCGGACCTGACTCTCGACCCTGGCGACGTCTTTGGCGGAAAGCTCGGGCTGATGGTCCCGGAGCGAATCGGAGGCGATCCGCACCCGGACGCGCGCGCTGCCCGGGTGATCCGGATCCCACGCGACCTCTCCGCCCCAGTCCTCCGGCTGAAAGAAGTGAGTGTGGAGGGCCGAGGCGAATAGCCCCGCCGGGAGGACCATGACGGTCAGCCGGCTCCGCGAGGCGTCGATCGTCCAGTCGCCCGGGGCGGACTGCCCTGAAAGAAGGCCCCCGTACCCGAGCGCAAGGAGAAAGAACCATACTCGCAACGCCGCGGCTTGAGAGCGTTCGCGAGGAGCGCATGGCTCAGAAACATGGATTCTAGTCGAGCTTCTTCCACGTTCCCGCTCAGACAGCGCCTCGTTCGAAGAGCCTCCTCCCTCTAAGATGCGGCCGTGGAGAGAGAAGCTCCGGGCGTTCATCGTTTTTCCTACGAGCCGCGCGGGCCCTACTCGCTCGCCGCGACGGCCGTTCGGTTCACGCGCTGGCCGGAGGTCGTCGATCGCTTCGACGGGACGGCGTACCGCAGGCTTCTGCCGATCGGGCGGCGAGGCGTTCTGCTGGAAGCGCGGCAGGTAGAGCGCCGATCACGGCTTCGGATCACGCTCCTTGGAGACGAGTCGGGCTCGCAGGCCGCGCGGGAGGCCGCCCTCCGCGTCGTCGAAAAGGGGCTGGGGGCCGCGCTCGATGTGCGTCCTTTCTATCGTTGCTTCCGAGGCGATCCCCTCCTCGCGGAAGCCCTCCGCCATTCGCGGGGCCTGAGGATCGCGGGCGCGCCTTCGCTGTGGGAGGCTCTCGTGACGGCCGTTCTCTCCCAGCAGGTCAACCTGCGCTTCGCCTATGACATCCGCCGCGAGCTGGCCCTCGCCTTCGGCCGGCGCGCGCGCTTTCGCGGAACGACCTACTTCGCCTTTCCCTCCCCGCCTCGTCTGGCCCGGGAGTCCGAGGCAGCCCTGCGACGATTCCGTCTCTCGGGCGCCAAGGCGGGCACGATCGCCCGCCTGGCCCGCGCGTTCGCGTCCGGAGATGTATCCGAGCAACTGGTCGCGGGTCTTCCCGACGAGGAGGCGATCGAGCGGCTGACGGCGATCAAGGGCATAGGGCGCTGGACGGCGGAGATCGCGCTCTTGCGAGGGCTCGGACGCGCCGACGTCTTCCCGGGCGGCGACCTGGGCGTCGTCAAGTACGTGGCGATGGAGCTCCTCGGTCATCGCGCCCGCGTCCCGGAAGCGCTCATGCGCCGGTTCGCCGAGAGGTGGCGCCCCTATCGCGGCCTCGCCCTGATCTACGCCTACGCCGAGATCGCTCGCCGAGCGTCGCTCGGTCGCCGATAGAGAGCCGACCATCCGCAACGAACGCTCAACTACTCCCCGGCGACTTTCTCCTCACCCTTGGTTTGAAACCCGGGTCCTGCGGATGGCTCTGCGGCGTTGTCTCCGGTTTGCCCGGGGTCTGGCGCGGGAAAAGGTGCGGTTCCTCGACGCCGAAACGCCGGGCGGTTCTCCTCCAGAGCTGCTCGCTCAGTTCGGGAGACTTCTGGCCGGCCTTGTTCATCTCCGATCGGATGGAGTCCAGACAAGCCTTCGGCTTGCCGCGCGATTCCGGGGGCAGCGCCAGAATCTCCTCGATATCGCGCCGGATCGCCGCGAACCAGTCCGCGGCCGCGCCGTGAAGGGTGGCGTTCTCGCCGAACTTCAAGAAAGTCTGGAGGCTCGCCAGCACCGCCGCGAGGATGCTCACCGAGCCGACCAACCATTTGTTGCCCACGTCCGAAAAGACCGCGGTCCCCACCAGGCCGGACACGATGACCACCGGAATGCCCATCTGGTAGTTCCGGCGCCGGAATCGCTCGGCAACCTCGTAGTAGGCGGTCTGAGCCGCGTAGACCCTGCCGTGCCAGTTCTTCAGAAGCTCTTCGACCGCCGGGGTCCAGTCGGCCGGATCCGCGCCGTTACCGTTTTCCTCGCTCATGGCTTCCACCGCGCGCCGGTTAATTCGACTTCCGGGTCCGGGCGGAATCCCGGGAGACTCTCAGGATCAATCCGAAGAGCGGGATGAACGCGCGGAGCCTCTTCATGACCGGCCCTCCTTTCGCCTGCCAAGGAGTTTATTCCCAAAAGAAGGAAGACGAAGAGGCGCCGCGAGGACCTGTCGGAGTTGTAGCTTCAGGCCCTCAAGGCGCGCTACCAGCGGATGGTGGACGACGTCTCCGCCGAGCAGGCCTCCCGCCGCCCCTGGCCCGGCGTTGTCAGGCTGGGGTCAGGCCTATATCAGACGCTGGGGCCGGCCGTAATGCCGGGTGGGGAGAGGCGACTACCGGGAAAGGTCGAAGTACCAGGTCGCGCCGACGGTGTAGGCCTGGCTTCTGTGAGAGTCGGTCCCCTGAACGACGTTCGTGATCGACGCAAAGACGTCGACCGGGCCGAGGGAGTACGCGAGTCCTCCTCCGACCTTCCAGTTGTTGACGCGCAGGATCCGATCGCGCTGCGCAAAACGGTCTCCCCCCGGCGGGCCGAGCTCGCCGGGAAGCGGGAACGGGTGTCCCGTCAGGGACCCGGCCCTCAGGCCGCCATGCGTGCGCTGCCAGAGGCCGTTGGCGTGGACGTAGAGCCGGCCCGTCAGGGCATAGCCGATGTCCACGAAGGCGTTGCTCCTGTCCAGCTTGATGTCGAGGACTTTCTCGACAAACGCGTACGTATAGCCGGCCTGGACGCTGGCCCTGGGCAGAAAGCCTAGCTTCGTCGCCACGTTGAAGCCGGCCTGCGCTTCCCAAAGATCTCGTCCCACGACCGCTTCTCCCTTGTACTCGTAGTCGTGGCTCGGGCGGACGTACCTCGCCAGAGGCGTCACGGCCCAGCGGTCATCTCCGAATCGATACCGCGCCGTCCACGAAAAATCCTGCAGGGACGAGTGCCAGCAGCGACAGTTGTCGCGGGGAAGATTCGAGGGCGCGGGCAGGGTGCCCGTGTACTTTGCGAACACATAGGGGACTTCGAACGTGACGGCAAACCGGTCTGTCACCCCGTAGTCCAGCTCGAGATCCAGGCTCGTCGTGACGCTCTGCCCTCGCGCTGCAAAGAATCCGTCGGAGTAGATATGCCCGAGGTTGTCCACGTACTGCCAAGCCACGGTGACCGCTCCGACGCCCTGCGGAGGAGTGAAGGCCTGGGCCGGCAGGCGGGAGGGAGTCAGGGCGAGCGCCGTCAGGACCGCGGTTGCGAGAAGCAGCCCGCGCCCCGGGTTTACCGCCGCGGCTGGCAACCTCCTACGCGCGGGTGTGGGCCTTTCGCGCGTTCTGGTCGTGCCGCTCGACCGCCCTGTCCACCGCATCGAGGAGCGCCCGCTCCTTGGGAGGAGTCTTCACGCACGAGGCGGCCCTGTCGGCCTCCTTCGCTTCCCGTCCGTTGCCTTTCTGGCAGAAGGAGAGCACGACCGGCGCCTCCGGGCTCTCTCCGAGAAGTTTCTCGACGGCCGCAGCGTCGCCGCTCGACACAAGGAGGACGTCGAAGTGGCCGTTCGCCAGGATGGCGGAGAGCTGCTCTGGCGTCTCGACCGTCGTGGTGCGATGCCCCTCGTGCTTGAGCGCGGATTCCACGGGCAGGCCCTTCCAGGCGGCCTGGAGCCCGGCGGAGGGATTGGCGTAGATCAGGACCGACGCCGCTCGGAAGTTTTTCGGCCGTTGATAACGCGTTCCCCGGCCGACGGCGAGGAACTTGTCCCCGCAGGCCAGAAGATCCGCTCCCGTCCAGAGTCCGACGGCGACCACGAGTCCCACCAAGGCGATTCGACGTTTCATCGGAACCTCCAATCCCTCCGGCTAAGCTTTTTATCCTACCAGAAGGTCTCATATTGGAGATCCCGGGGAGGGAAGTCGTCACGGTTCTCTAATGGTTCATCACGATTCTCCTAAGGATCTCTTGGATGAGAATCGCGTTCGCGACTGCGTTTTCGAATGCGGACGGCCCCGGTTCAAGGGATCCCCACCCGCCGGACGAGAGCGGCGAACCGGGGGTCGTCGCGGATCCGGTCCCACGCCCGGTCCACTTTGAGGAAGACGAGCCCCGCGGACCGCTCGGCGAAGGCGGCTTCGAGGCTCGCAAACGCCTTCTCGCGATCTCCCACCTGCGCGTACAGCCGGGCGAGGTCGAGCGGAGAGACATACCGCTCCTGCGCGAGCGCCTCGAGCTCACCGAGTCGGGACCGCGCCACGGCGGCTTGGGCGTTTTCGTAGTCCTTCTCCGTGCGCGCCGCCGCGAGCGCCTTCGCGCCGGTCTCTTCCCCGGACAGCTCGTACGCCTTCCGGAGGGTGCCGATCGCGCCCGCCACGTCCCGCAGGCGCTTCAAGACGTCGGCCAGACCAAACAGCGGGCGCGGATCGGAAGGTTCCGACTCGATGGAGGACCTGTAGACGGCGATTGCCTCGCCGAGCTGTCCGGCCTGCGCGAGGAAGTCGGCCTTCATCATCAACGAGTCGAAGTTGCCGGGATCGACTCGCAGCGCTCTTTCCATGAGGGCGAGGGCATCCTCGGTCCGGCCGCGGGCCCAGAAGGACAATGCGATCGGGCGGAATTGCTCTCCGGAGAGCACCCGCGGGTCGTTACTCAGCTCGGCGAACTCCCGCTCGGAGCCCTTCCAGTCCCAGTCGAAGAATCGGCGGACCGCGAGGGCGCACCGAGCCAGGACGTTGCCCGGGTCGAGAGCAAAAGCTTTTTGAATCTCTTCGTCGGCTTGCGGCCGTGCTTCAGCGGGCCGCGCGTAGCCATACGCGGCCATGGCGGCGTACGTCAAGCCAACTCCGAGATGAGCCTCGGCGAATTTTGGATCTTTGTCGATGGCCTGCAGATACAGGCGCCTCGCCTCGAGATACCCCTCCTCGCTCTGGCTGACGAAGTAGTGGCGGGCTTTCAGGAAAAGCTCGTAGGCCTCGGGGCTTTCGGTGCCGTGCCGGCTCAAAGCGCGCTTCTCCTGCTCCGAGAGCTGCAGGCGGAGTCCCTTGGAGATTTCCATCGCCATGCCGTCCTGCACGCTGAGCAGGTCCGCGAGTGGCCTGTCGTATTTCTCACCCCAGAGACGGGCTCCGGTAGGGATCTCCACCAGCTCCGCCGAGATCAGGAGCCGGCTTCCCCGGCGGGAGACGCTGCCCGTCAAGACCGCACCGACGCCGAGCTTTCGCCCCGAGTCCTGCGGATCGGCGGTCCCCTTGAAGCGGAAGACCGTGGCGCGGGCCATCACCTTCAAGGAAGGGACGCGGGACATTTGGTCGATCAGGCTTTCGGTGAGCCCGTCGCTCAGATACTCGCTATCCGGGTCCTTGCTCGCGTTCTCGAACGGGAGAACGGCCAGGGATTGGATCGCGCCGGTGGCGGCTCCTGAGGAATGACTGGAACGCCAGATCCAGACAGCCGCCGCCAGAAGCAGTGCGACCGCGGCGCCCGCCGCAGAGACCTTCCGAAGAACGCGGGACTGCCGCGTCTCTCGCGGGACGGTCGGCGCCGAAACCGCCGCGCCCGCCAGAATCGCCCGCAGATCGAAACAGAGATCACGCGCCGACTGAAACCGCTGCTCGGGCTCTTTGCTCAAGCAGTGCAGAATCACGCGGGCCAATTCGCCGGGGATCTCCCGTCCCGACTGCCGCAAATCCGGCGGATGCTCCTTCAAGATCGCCGACATCGTTTCTGCGCCCGTCCTCCCGGAGAACGCGCGCTGGCCGGCGGCCATCTCGTACAGCACGCAGCCGAAGGAAAAGATATCCGAGCGCGCGTCCCCCGGCTGCCCGATCACCTGTTCCGGCGACATATAGCCCACAGTTCCCATGACCGTCCCTGGCACCGTCTCCTGCGTCACCGTCGGCGCATCTGCCTGCTCCATCGGAGAGAGAAGTCTTTCCCGCCGCGCCAGGCCAAAGTCGAGAATCTTGACGCGTCCGTCGGAGGTCAGAAAAACATTCTCGGGCTTCAAGTCCCGATGAACGATCCCGCGGGAATGCGCCGCGGCCAGACCGTCGGCGACCGCCACCCCGATCTCGACGGCCTCCCTCCATGGGAGCTCGGATCCCGACAGCCGGCTGCGCAGGGTTTCTCCCTCCAACAGCTCCGTGACGGCGAAGGTGACGCCGCCCTCCCTTCCGAAGTCGTGAATCGCCAGAATGTTCGGATGGGAAATGGCTGCGATGGCCTTCGCCTCCCGCTCAAACCGTGAGAGCGCCGCAGGATCGTCTGCGAGATGTTCCGGCAGAACCTTGATCGCCACTTCTCGATCCAGCCGCGAGTCACGCGCTCTGTAAACTTCTCCCATCCCGCCGGCGCCCAACGGAGCGAGCACCTCGTAAGGACCGAGTCGATCTCCGGCGGCGAGAATCATTCCTGCGAATCCTCTTCGATCGCCGGCTCGGTGGAGCCGGCCTGGCGGTACAGCCGGAACACCATCCTGGCGGGCCCGATCTGGATGATGTCGCGGTCGGCCAGCCGCGCCGCGCCGTCTATCTTCTTGCCCTGAAGCTTCGTCCCGTTCCTGCTTTCAAGATCCTGCAGCGAGGCGCCGTCGGAGTCCACGAGGATGCGCGCGTGCCGGCGCGATACCCTGGAATCGTCGATCCAGATGGCCGCGCCCGGCTCCCGGCCGAACAGGGTTTCCACCTCCGGGAGCGGGATCTCGCGGCCCTCCCACAAGATCCGACACTCGATCCTGCCGAGGGGCTCCGGGGCCGATCGCGCGGCCAGGCTCTGCACCTCGGCGCGGAAGGCGTATCCGAAGCGATGGACCGTCCGGATGATCCGGAGCTTGCTGGCGTCGTCTCCCAAAGCCGCCCGCAACTCCGCCACGAGGTTGGCCAGGCTCGCGTCCGACACGAAGGTGCCCGGCCAGAGCCGCCCGTGGATCTCCTCCTTGGACACGGCGTTCGGGCGCCGGGCGATCAGAAGATCCAGGAGAGCGAAGGCCTTCGGCGACAACGCCGACGCGCGGCCGCCGCGGAAGACTTCGTGAGTCCCCGAGTCGAAGACGCAGTCGCAGAAGGCGAGGCGCATTCAAACAACCCGATTAGAGAAACCGTGAAAAACCGTTAGAAAGCCGTTACGACTTCTCTCGTCGTGACCTTCAATCTTACAGGCGTTCCGCCCGCGGCAGGAGGTCACGACGATCATTCTCCGAAAGGCGCGTTCCATTCGCGCCCCCCCGTTTCGGAACCGGAAATTGTCTAACGGCTGAAGAAGTCGTCCGGAACGAAACCTCGTCCGATTGATTTACGAAGACTGGAGGAGCAGATGAAAAAGCTGATGACCAGGCAACTCCTGATAGCGGTCGTGATCGTGTTCGTCGGCGTTACCGGCGTTGCGAAGGCAAGCGACGACGACGAGGGGACGTGCTCGGGTGCCACCCTGCACGGCCTGTATGTGTTCGCCGCGAGCGGCTACAACATCGTCGGCGGCGCCGCGCAGCCGAAAGCCATTATCGAATCCATCCGTTTCGACGGAAACGGCGCTCTGACTGTCCCGACGGCAACGGTCAGCATCAACGGAGGGATCGTCCATTTCCCGCCCAACGGGACCGGGACCTACACGGTCGCGCCGGACTGCACCGGCACGCTCACGTTCGCGTCCGGACCGACGTTCGACCTCTTCCTCGCGCCGAAAGACAAGGACTTCTTCATGATTCAAACCAATTCGGGCACGGTGCTTCAGGGCAGCGTCGTGAGGCTGTCGCGCTAACTGGAACCGGGAATCCGAGGGTCAGTCCTGGCTGCGGGTCCAAACGATGATCGCAGAACAGGCCCGGAGCTCAGGACTGACCCTCTCGCCCGCCAGCGCGTTCACAGGGCCAGATGTCGGACGCGGCCTTCCGGCCGGAGCGCGACGCCGGCCGGAGATAAGGGCAGCCGTCCGGGAAAGGATCAGCGCAGAAGGGCTTCGATGGCGGAGGACAGGCGGTCTTCCGTCATTCTGGTTGGGCAGTAGGCAACGACATTACCTTTCCGGTTGACGAAGACGAAGGTCGGGGTCGCGGAAACGCCGTAGCGCAGCATCGCCTGGTCGCTGATCGGGGCGGAGACGGAGTCGGGGAGGGCGTAGACCTCTTTCCAGGACTTCTCGATCTTCTGCTTCTCTTCCCCGCGATCGGCGGAATAGAAGCGTGTCGGCGCGACGAAGACGACTCCCCTCGAGGCGTATTTCTCCACGGTCCGACGGAGCGTCCGCGCCTGCATCCTGCAGTCACCGCAGGATTCCCACCAGAAGAAGAGCACGACGGGTTTTCCGCGCAGAGACTCGAGGGACTGGAACTCCGCGCCGACGTGATCCTCCGAACGGATCACGGGAGCCGGTTTGCCCTCGAGCTCGATCATGTTGCGGCGCTTCCAGATTCGCGCGCGCAGGTTGTACGGCGCGTGCTCCTGCGCCCGCGAGCTCTCTTCGAGGTAGCGGACCGCTTCCCGCTTCTTCCCGGCTGCCGCGAGCGCCTGCGCCCGGATCTCGATCGCCGTGCCGAGCGCGTAGACCGCCTCCCGGTCGGATTCATAGTCGGCCGGGGTTTGGAGCTTCGACTCCGAGAGCTCTCGGGCCGACGCCGCCCAGCTCGAAGCAGCCTTCCAATCGCCCATCAACGCGGCGCCGCGCGCGACCCAGGCCAGCCCGAGCAGGTAGTCGCCGTCCTCCCCCTTCTCCGCGCGGTGGTACTCCAGGATCGACTCGGCGCTGGCGAGATCTCCGGCCGAGATCTTCAGGCGGATCATGCGGACGTCGATGTCCGAGGGCGGGGTCGCAGGTTGTTGGGCGGGCGCCGTCGAAGTCAGACCGCAGGCCAGGACCAGGGGAAGGAGCCGGACACGCATAGGGCCTCCTGCTGATTCGGGGACAGCAACCTCCGGGCGCGGTCCCAGATTCCCCCGGGAGCGGGAGCGCTCGGCCGTCGGCCGGTCAGATCCGAGCGGCCGGCCGGGAGCGCCGGATCGCGTGGTCCAGGCTCCAGGGGCCCGGACCGTTGGCAGCGAAGAACAAGAAGATGAAGCAGAGCAGCACGGCGGGCTCGCCGTGGTTCTGGATCGGCCAGAACCCGCGCGGGAAATGCCCGATGAAGTAGGCGAATGCCATCTCGCCGGACGCGATAAACGCCACCGGCCGCGTGAAGAGACCGACCAGGATCAACGTGCCGCCGATGACCTCGATCAGGCCGGCGGCCAGCAACAGGGGAGGCAGTCCGGCTTTGGCGGCTGGGCCCGGCATGCCCCCGAACCACCCGAAGAGTTTCATGCCGCCCGGACAGATGAACACCAGGGCGGCGACGATCCTCAGCAGCGAATGGGTCGCTCCCGCAAACCGGCTCATCATGGGTGCACTCCGAGCAAGATCCGCGCCTTGTACTCGTCGAGGTGCTGTGGCCGGGACCGACCTATCCCGCTTCTTGACGCTATCTCGGCTGCGGAACGATACGAATGTAGGGCCGCGGTGATTTCCACCCTCCCGGATACTGCGTCTTCGCGTCTTCGTCGGAGACCGAGCCCGAGATGATGACGTCCTCGCCCTCCTTCCAGTTGACCGGCGTCGCGACCTTGTACCTGGCGGTGAGCTGCAGCGAATCGATCACCCGCAGCACCTCGTCGAAGTTGCGCCCGCACGTCATGGGATAGACGAGAACCAGCTTGATCTTCTTGTCCGGACCGATGACGAAGACGTTTCGCACCGTCTGATTGTCGGCCGCGGTGCGGCCCTGAGAAGACCCCGCAAGTTCGGCCGGCAGCATTCCCCAGGCCTTCGCGACCTTCAGCTCCGTGTCGCCGATCATCGGATAGTTGGGCGCGTAGCCCTGCGTCTCCTTGATGTCGTTCGCCCATTTCGCATGGGAGTCCACCGGATCGACGCTCAAGCCGATGATCTTGACGTTGCGCTTGTCAAACTCGGGTTTGATCCTGGCCATGTAACCGAGCTCGGTCGTGCAGATAGGCGTGAAGTCCTTGGGGTGGGAAAAGAGAACCGCCCAGGAATTCCCGAGCCACTCGTGAAACCGGATATGGCCCTGGGTGGTGTCCGCCTCGAAATCCGGTGCATTGTCGCCGATTCGTAGGGTCATCGCATCCTCCTGATCAAAGTTGGTCGTGGGAGGGGGATGATCCTTCCAACCGCGCCCGGAATCAAGATGCGCTTCAGGTTCGTCCGGCGCGTTTCTTCCGGGAAGATCCTCTCCGGGATGCGGAGTTGGCCGCCGGCGCCCGGGACGGGAACTCGACAACGCGCCGGAAGCGGCTCAGGAAGCTGCGCCCGCGTCTCCTCGTTCACGGCGAGGTCCTGCCATCCGCGGGAAGGAGTGATCCTGGTCGCGAGCTTCTTCGGCGCGGCGCGGCGGGTCTTCCCTTCCATGGCTTTGAAAGAGAGAATACCGCGGCCAAGACGCAAAGCAGGCAAGGAGGAGCGAGGCATGAGCGGAGTTCGGCTTCTGGTGGGCACGCGCAAGGGCGCCTTCGTCATGACGTCGGACGGAAAGCGGGATCGGTGGGACATCAGCGGCCCGCACTTCGGGGGCTGGGAGATCTACCACGTGAAGGGATCCCCCGCCGACCCTGACCGGCTCTACGCGTCGCAGACAAGCGCCTGGTTCGGGCAGGTGATCCAGCGCTCGAGTGACGGAGGAAGGACTTGGGAGGCGCCGGGAGGCGGACCGACGACCTCGCCCGGCGGCATGCCGGCCGGAGAGAGCAACAAATTCGTCTACGACGCCTCGCCGGAAACCGGCAAACCGCTCACCACGCATCAGTGGTACGACGGCACGCAGCGTCCCTGGGAATTCAAGCGAGTCTGGCATCTGGAACCCTCGCTCGACGATCCGGACTCGGTCTATGCCGGCGTGGAAGACGCCGCCCTGTTTCATTCGAGGGACGGCGGGCAGACGTGGCAGGAGCTGCCCGGATTGCGCGGCCACGGCACGGGACCCAGCTGGCAGCCTGGCGCCGGCGGGATGTGCCTGCATACGATCCTTCTGGACCCGACTCATCCGGAGAGAATGTTCGTCGCGATCTCCGCGGCGGGCGCGTTCCGGACCGACGACGCCGGAAAGTCGTGGCGGCCGATCAACCGCGGCCTCCACTCCCAGTACATCCCCGACCCGATGGCCGAGGTTGGCCACTGCGTCCACCGCATCGCGATGAACCCGTCCCGCCCGAACGTCCTGTTCATGCAGAAGCACTGGGACGTCCTGCGCAGCGACGACGCCGGCGAGTCGTGGCGCGAGATCAGCGGGAACCTGCCGACCGACTTCGGATTCCCGATCGAGGTCCACGCCCACGAGCCGGAAACGATCTATGTCGTCCCGATCAAGAGCGACTCGGAGCACTATCCGCCGGAGGGGAAACTCCGCGTCTACCGCAGCCGGACGGGAGGCAACGAGTGGGAGGCGCTGACCCGGGGCCTGCCGCAGCGGGATTGCTACGTCAACGTGCTGCGCGACGCCTCGGCCGTGGACTCGCTGGAGGAGTGCGGCGTCTACTTCGGCACGACCGGAGGTCAGGTATACGCCTCGGCCGATGCCGGGGACAGCTGGACCGCGATCGCCCGGGATCTCCCGGCGGTGCTGTCCGTCGAGGCCCAGACGCTGCCGTGATCCGGGTCGTCCTGCCTCCGCATCTGAGGACCCTGGCGAAGGTCGCCGGAGAAGTCGAGCTGGACGTCTCCGCCCCCGTCACGCAGGGCGCGGTCCTCGACGCGCTCGAGGACCGCTACCCGGTGCTTCGCGGGACGATCCGCGATCACGTCACGAAGAAGCGCCGGGCCTTCGTGAGGTTCTTCGCCTGTTCCGAGGACCTTTCCCACGACCCGCCGGACACTCCTCTCCCCGACGCCATCGCGAAAGGCGAGGAGCCCTTCGTGGTCCTGGGAGCCATCGCCGGGGGTTGAGCGAAGCGACTCGTCCTCCGAAGCTTCAGCGAAGGAGGAAGGATCTGCTCCCGTCTTTCCGCGACCGGGACGTCTTCTTTCACCGGAAAGACCAGGTGGCCTAAGGCCGCTCGTACGCCTGCTTCAGGGCCTTGATGTCGAGTTTTTTCATTTGAAGCATCGCTTTCATCACTCTCTGCGATCTCTCGGAGTCCTTGTCCTGCAGCATCTCGAGCAGCATGGAAGGAACGATCTGCCAGGACAGGCCATACCTGTCCGTCAGCCAGCCGCACTCGATCTTCTCCCCGCCTTCGGAGAGCTTCTCCCAGAGCTCGTCGACTTCCGCCTGCGTCTCGCAGTTCACGAAGAACGACACGGCCGGCGTGAACTTGTACTGCGGGCCGCCGTTCAACGCGATGAACCTCTGTCCGTCGAGGACGAACGTCACGGTCATGACCGATCCCTTCGGCCCGGGCCCCGCCTCTCCGTAACGGGCGATGCCCTCGACCTTCGAGTTCTTGAAGATGGAGACGTAGAAGTTCGTCGCCTCTTCGGCCTTGCCGTCGAACCACAGGAACGGGGTGATCTTCTGCATCGAGAGCTTCTTCCTTTCTCCGATACGGTCGGGCGCGCGCCGGATAGTAGCAAAGGGAGCGCGATCCGGCGTCGGTGCCGCCCTTCCGCCGGCGAGAATCAGACGTTCATTCTCGGGGCCGGAAGGCCTCCACGAGGGAGTCCATGCGATCCCCCTCCCGCAGCAGCCGGACTCCGGTGAAGCCCGCGCGCTCGAGACCCGCCCGGATCTCGCCGAACGTGTAAGTGCCCCCCTGCTCGGTCCCGACGAGCATGTTGACGGCGAAGAGAGCGCCGGCGCGCGGGCGCGTCCGGCCGGGTTCCATGACGTGGTCGCGGATGACGAGGCGGCCGCCGGGGACGAGCGCGCGGCGGATGCCGGCGTACACCGCGTCGTTCTGCTCCGGGCCGTTCTGGTGGATGATCGCCGAGAGCCAGGCCAGGTCGTGGCCGGGCGGCAGAGGGTCCTTCTCGAAATCGCCCGCGACGAGAGTGACCCGGTCGAGAAGTCCGGCCGCCGAGAGCCGCTCGCGGGCGATCTCGACGACGAGCGGCAGATCGAAGAGCGTGGCCCGCAGGTCCGGCGCGGCGCGGAGGAAGGCGGCCGTGTAGGTCCCCGGCCCGCCGCCGACGTCCAGGAGCCGGCGCGCGCTTCCCACGCGAACCGCCGCCGCCATCTCCGCCGCCCGGGGAGCGGAAACGACGTGCATCGCCCCGATGAAGGCCCGCGTCGCCTCCTCGCGCGGGCGCTCGGGCAGCGGCGTGCCTCCGGCCATCCGCGTCAGTTTCGACCAGCGATGCCACAGCGTCGCGGTGTGAAGCAGCATCGGGTGGATCGAGTCGGCAGCGTCGGCCGAAAGGCACGATGCGTCCGGCGAGGTCCGATAGGCGCCATCCGCCTTGACGAGCAGATCCATCGCCGCGAGCGCATCGAGCACGATCCGCAGAGCGCGGAGGTTGGCCCCGAGCCGGGCCGCGATCGCCTCCGCCGTCAGCGCCTCCTTCGACAGCAGCGTGAAGAGGTCGAGCTCGGCGCCCGTCAGCAGAACGCGGCTCTCTTGGAAACTCCTCGCGAGAGCCAGGAGCTCCTCGGGAGAGGCGCGGCTCTTACCGGATCGGGGGTCAGGCATTGGCTGATCGGACCTTTCGGCTCTTCTTGCGGCCCGCGAGCCGCCAGAACTGCGCCTCGTTGAGCAGCGTGATCCGGTGTCCCTTCTCGCGCAGCCGCTTGATCTCCATCAGCTTGAGTCCCGCGTCGCGGCCGGCCGCCTGCAGGGGATTCGGACGCCCGCGGACGACGACGGTCGTCTTCGCTGAGGTCCCGTCGTGGACGATCGCTCCGGCCCGCCGCGCGGCGCGCGCGGCTTCGTCGCGGCGCGTTGTCAGGATCCCGGTGAAGGCGAGGTGCGCGCCTTTCAGCGTCCGGAGCCTTCCGACGCGCAGCGCGGCTGGCCGGTGAGAGAGAGCGTCGATCAGCTCCTGCGCGGTCTCGTACCGCTTGCGGCGCTCGCCGAGGCAGCGGTAGACGATCTCCCGCAGGTGATCGCTGCACGGCAGGCCCCGGATCTCGCCGGTGCGAATCCGCGCCCCCGCGTCCCCCTTCACCAGCATCCCCAGAAGCTGCCCCACCTGGTACACGTCGTCACGCGCCTGCCACTTGGGCGCGGAGCCCTCCAGGATCTCGCTCGGCGCGGTCAGCGGGTTCAGGGTGCCCGCCTGGATCCCCCGCCGGTCGCTCTGGTGCCGGACGATCCCGAAGTCTCCGAGCTTCAGATATCGCCTCTCGCAGACGAAGACGTTCATCGGCGTCAGGTCGCGGTGGAGCATCTGGCCGCGGTGCAGTTTGCCGAGCACCTGGAGGATCCCCGCGATCTCGCGCCGCGCCACCGACTCCGGCCAGGCCTTGCCCGTGCGCCGCAGAAACGCCCGCAGGTCGCCGTCCCGCGCGTATTCGAGCGCCAGGCAGTAGAGGATGCGGCCGTCCTCCCGCATCAGCGGGAAGGTGTCGAAGACGCGGATCGCCCGCGGGTGCCCGTCCAGGAGCAGCCCGAAGTACGCCTCGCGCAGCCATCCGTCGATGCGCTCGCTCGCCTTGATGCACACGATCGCCGGGACCGCCCGCGAGCGCCCGAGGCGCGTCGCGAGGTAGGCCTGGCCGAAGCCGCCTTCTCCGATCAACCGATCGACGCGGTACTTCAGCCGCGTCTCCGGACTGGTGACGACCTGCGTTGGCGTCAGCAGGAATCCCGCCGGCCCGGCGCCGGACGGCATCGGGAGGGTCGTCGCGGAGGAGATGTCCTTCCTCGAGCCCGTGGGATCCCTCCTGCGAATCACCCCGCGGCGGGTCTCCGGAGACCGCACACATCGTCGACAGGCTCCTCAACGCGCGCGCGGGACGCGCCGGATCTTACATCCGTCGAGGCACGCGAAGAGAGCTTCTCTGCTCTGTTGCCGCAGAGCCCGGCGCGCGTTCCGACCCGGATTCGGCGGCGCTATTTGAGGCAGGCGGCGATCTCGGCGACGATTTCTTCCTGGTGCCCGACAAACACGTGGCCGCCGGTCGTATAGCCAATGAACCGGGCTCCGCGTATCTCCTCGGCGGTGTAGCGCGCCCCGTCGAAGGTCCCGAAGAGATCGTCCGCCACGCTGATGACGAGGGTGGGAACCGTGATCCGCTCCAGCGGGTAACGCGTGAGCGAGGAGGTCACCGCCGCGTCGTTGAGCAACCCGCGACCGCGCCGGCTGACAGGCAGTATGTGCCTCAACATCTCGTCCACACGGGCCTGCTCGCCGGCGCTCGCGCTCTTCACGACCTCGGGCGGTGTGGCGAGGATTGCGCGGGTCACGACCGGGCGGGCGAGCCGGATCGCGGCCCAGAAGAGAAAGTCGGACTTGAGGGCCGTCTCGAACAGGAATCGAGTTCCGGGCGGGGTCTTCACGGGGGGAGCGCCGCCGGCGCGCGGCGAATAGATGGCCGGAACCACCAGGACCAGCGCGCGGCAGCGGTCGGGATGCCTCAGCGCGAACTGAACGGCGGAGGGCGCGCCCGCGGAGGCGCCGATGATCGCCGCGCGGCGGACGCCGAGCGCGTCGAGAAGACAGGCATGCGCGTCCGCCTGGGCGGCCGCCGAGGCGTCGGCGGGCAGGGGCGTGCGAAGGTATCCGAAGCGCGACATTGCGATGACGCGAAGACCTCTGGTCGCCAGAGGCGCGCCGAACTCCAGGCCCTGGTCATAGCCCCCGCCGGCGCCGTGCACCACGAGGACCGGCGGACCGTCGCCGGCGGCCGCATACTCGATCGGCCCGCAGGCCGTCTGGGCAATCCGACTGCCCGTGGTCACGCGCCTGCGTTCCCGACGGATGTCGCGCTGATAGCAGGCCCAGGTCAGGCCGGAGAATCCGGCCGCGAGCAGAACCACGGTCAGAAGCACGGCGCGCTTCGAGACTCCCGGCATCGGAAGACCCTCCAGTCAAGGCTATCCAAGCGACTCGCGTTGTGACGCTAGCCCGGACGAAGCCTCAGCGCCTTGATGCACATGCTTCAGCGCGGCCGGGTTGCGCCCCTTCCCTCGGAAATAGTAGAGGTGAAGCTGGAGCACGAAGTGATTTGTGTACTTCTGCTTTCAGTTCGCCGCGCCCACGACATTCGGGAGATCCGCTCGTACGCTCCCGTGATCTTGGGGTTCTGCTCGACGACTGATCTACAAGTCTCCGGACGATCCCCCGAAACGGCCTCACACTGCCGAGACAGTGCTTCTTGAGTCGGGGCAGACGCGAAGCCTTATCATCCGCAGATGCCGCTCTCCGCGGGAGCGCGTCTGGGCTCCTACGAGGTCCTCGCGCCGCTCGGCGCCGGGGGGATGGGCGAGGTCTATCGGGCCAGGGACGCGCGGCTCGGGCGCGAGGTCGCCCTGAAGGTCCTGCCGACCGATGCGGCGGGAGACGCGGGCCGGCGGTCGAGGTTCGAGCAGGAGGCGCGCGCCGCCTCGGCCCTGGCGCACCCCAACATCGTGGCGGTCTACGACGTCGGCGAGTCCGACGGCTCCGTCTGGATCGCGATGGAGCTCATCGAAGGCCGGACAGTGCGGGACGTCCTGGCCTCCGGGCCTGTGCCGATCCGGCGCGCGCTCGAGATCGGCACTCAGGTCGCCGAAGGCCTCGCCGCGGCGCATGCCGCGGGAATCGTGCACCGCGACCTGAAGCCCGAAAACCTGATCCTGTCGAAGGACGGATACGTGAAGATCCTGGACTTCGGCCTCGCCAAGCTGGAGGAGCGCGGCATCGCGGCGTCCGAAGGCCCGACGGTTTCCGCCGGCGCTCCGGGCACGGAGCCGGGCACCGTGATGGGAACGGTCGGATACATGTCGCCCGAGCAGGCGGCCGGCCAGCCCGTGGACTTCCGCTCCGACCAGTTCTCCTTCGGATCGATTCTCTACGAGATGGCCACCGGAGAGCGCGCCTTTCAGCGCAGGACCAGCGTCGAGACGCTCGCGGCCATCCTGCGCGAGGAGCCGAAGCCGATCGCGGAGCGGAATCCCGCGGCCCCCGCCCCGCTGCGCTGGACGATCGAGCGATGCCTGGCGAAGGAGCCGGACGAACGCTTTGCCTCGACGAAAGATCTGGCGCGCGACTTAAAGAGCATGCGCGATCATCTCACCGAGACCTCCGCCGCGACACTCCCGGCCGCGCCGCCGCGCCCGCGGCGGGGCTGGATCGCGCCGGCAGTCGCGGCGCTGGCGATCGGGGCACTCCTCGGCGCTCTCGCCGTGCGCAAGCTCGGCGGCGACGCGTCGGCGAGCCAGCCGTCCTTCCGGCAACTCACGTTTCGCCGGGGCACCATCTACGGGGCTCGCTTCTCGCCGGACGGAAAGACGATCATTTACTCCGCGGCCTGGGACGGCAAACCGTCCGAAGTCTTCGGCACGCAGGCCGACTCCCCCGAGTCGCGGCCTCTGGGCCTGTCATCCGCCACGCTGGCCGGCATCTCCTCCTCGAGCGACCTCGCCATCCTGCTCCGGAGGCGATTTCTCGTTGGCTTCGAGTCGGTCGGAACTCTCGCCCGCGTCCCGCTGAACGGCGGCGCCCCGCGAGAGGTCGCCGACGACATCACGGACGCGGACTGGTCCCCGGACGGGCAACAACTCGCGGTGACGCGCCCCGAGCGAGGAGAGTGGCGCCTCGAGTACCCGATCGGCAAGGTCCTCGCCAGGTCGCCGGGATGGATAGACCTGCCGCGAGTCTCGCCGGACGGCCGCCGTGTGGCCTTCGCCGACCATCCGCAGAGTGGCGACGGGCTCGGCCGTGTGGTCGTCGTCGATCTCAATGGCCGCCGTCTCTTCCAGAGCGGCATTTCCACCTCGCTGCAGGGCCTGGCCTGGTCGCCCAAAGGCGACGAGGTCTGGTACACGGGCGAGAAACTGATGGCCGCAGGCCCTTCCGGTGAATCTCGAACGGTGCTGAGCCTGCTCGGCTCTCCGGTCCTGCGCGACGTCGCGCGCGACGGCCGCATCCTGATCGCGAGCAACGACAGGCGCCGCGAGATCGTCGGGCTCGGCCCCGGCGAATCGAGCGAGCGAAATCTCTCGTGGCACGACTGGTCATTTCCCTCGGACCTTTCGGCCGACGGCCGCACCCTGCTGTTTGACGAGCAGGGAGCCGCGAAGGGCGAGGGGCAGGCGTACCTCGCCTACGTCCGCGGGACCGACGGCTCGCCGGCCGTCCTGCTGGGCAAGGCAAGCAGCATGTCGCTCTCGCCGGACGGCCGCCTCGTGCTCGCCCGGAGCTCGGCGGAACCGCCCGAGCTGATGATCCTTCCAACAGGAGCCGGCACCCCGCGGACCGTCCCGATCAAGGGGATCGCCCTCCAGTGGGGCCAATGGCTGCCGGACGGACGCCGCGCCGTGGTGCGGGGCAGCGAAGGCGGAGGCGGCTTTCGCCTCTACATCGTCGACACGGAGACGGGCGCGAGACGGGCAATCACGCCGGAGGGAGCCTCCCAGTTTGGAGGCGGCGTCTCGCCGGACGGCAGATGGGTCGCGGCGCTCGCGCCGAACCGTGCCATCGTGCTCTACCCGACGGACGGAGGCGAGCCCCGGCCGGTCCCCGGCGTCGAACGGGAGGAAACCATCGTCCGCTGGACAGCCGACGGCCGCGGCCTGTACGTGTCCGACTCCGGGAAGATGCCGCTGACCGTTTACCGGCTTGACCTGGCGACGGGGCGCCGCGAACCGATCCGCTCGTTCGCCCCGGCCGACGCCGCGGGCGTCCTGAACGTCTTCCCCGTTCTGCTCTCGGCCGACGGAAGGTCCTACGTCTATTCCTATCGCCGGCTCCTCGACAACCTCTTTGTTGTCACCGGCGCTCGATAACCAGGAACCCACCTTCGCCAAAGAGTCAGGCTCGGCTAACGCCCTTTCCTTGGACACGCGCGCTCGAAGCCGAGCTGACACGCCTTCCGAATGAGATCCGCGGCGCGGCGGCGATCCGCCTTGACACCGGTTCCTTTCTGGTACGCGACGCCCAGGTCGTAGCAGCCCTCCGCATCGCCGGCCCGGCAGGCGCGATCGAGGAAGGTGGCGGCCTTTGCCGCGTCGGCCTGGACGCCGGTGCCGCTCGTGAAGACAGCCGCGGCGTTGAAGCAGCCGAACGAGTCGCCGCGCTCGCAGCCCAGCTCGGAGAGCTCCCGCCCCTTCTCGAGATCCGCTGCAAAGCCGTCGCCCGCAAGATACAGCGCGCCGAGGAGCGAACAGGCCCGCGAGCTGTTCTCCCCGGGATTGACGTCTTCGGGATCCGGTTTTCGATGGCACGCGTCCTGAAAGATCGGGGCCGCTCGCGCGGCGTCTTTCTCGACCCCGATGCCGTCGCGGTAGGCGCGCCCGAGGTTCACGCAGCCGTTCAAGTTCGAACGCTGGCAGCTCGTGCCATCGCATCCGCGCTTGTAGAGCGCCGCGGCGCGCGCCGGGTCCTTCCGGACCCCGCGCCCGTGCTCGGCGAGAAACCCGAGGTTCGTGCAGGCCGTCGAGCTGCCCATGCCGCACGCCTCTTCGTATCTGGCCGCGGCGCGGGAGATGTCGCGGGCGACGCCTCGACCCTCCTCGGCCATCAGGCCGGCGTTGTAGCAGCCGGGCGCGTCCCCGAGGTCGCAGGCCCTGGCGTAGAGCGGCGCGGCGCGGCGATCGTCTCTCGCGACGAGCTTGCCGCTTCCCGTCGCGTACAGGAACGCCAGATGAGTGCAGCCGGCGCCGCTCTCCAGGTCGCACGCACGCCGCAGGACGGCCACGGCGTCCTTTGCCCGATCCGGGATCTCCTTGAAGAATCGCAGCCCTTCTTCCGCGCAGCCCTCGGCGGACCCCGCAAGGCAGGAGTTGTCGTAGAGATCGAGCGCCCGGTCCCGGTCGTTCCCCTGGTTGCGGATCCAGAGAGCCCGCGCCTGTCGAAAGCAGCCCTCGGCGATTCCGTCGCGGCAGCTTCTTTCGAAGAACGGTTCCTGCATGACCGGAACGAGCTTCGTCTCGACGATCGCTCCGGCGCGTCGAAGGAGGATGCGCACCGGATCGCAGGAACGGTCGTACGCGGCGTCGGCGAACTCGCAGGCGTTGCCGATGCGGGCAGGTCCGATCTCCTCCACGATGTCGCCGGGGAGAATCCCCCCCGCCGCCGCGGGACCGCCGGGGAGCGCCTGGACGATGACGGCTCCCCTCACGCCGTCCGGGAGCGCGAGCTTCTTCCGAAGCTGCCGCGAAATCGGACGGGCCTCGAGGCCGAGCGTTCCGCGATCGCATCGGACGGCGGTCTCCAACCCGGTCGCGGCGGACGAAGGCGCGGCGGGCCCTGGCGCCGCGCAACCGCCCGCCAGACTTCCCCAACAAAGCGCGCCCAGGGCAAGAAGCTCGCCGAAAAGCCCCGGCCTCTTCCTCATGATTCCAGGATTCCTATAGCCGTTGGCTCACCGCCAGGATGTTTCCCTCGGTGTCCTTGAACCACGCGGTCTTGGCTCCGCCGCCGGTCGCGATGCTGTTCTTCATCGTCACGCCCGGCATGTCGTACTCCTCGAACTCGACGCCGCGCGATTTCAGCTCGGCCACTTCGGCCTCCACGTCGTCAACCGACCAGAACGCCTGGCTCGCCTTCGAGGTGCCGGCGTTGGGCGTCGGATACAGGAAGGCTTCGGTTCCCCCGCATTCGTAGATCACGCCGCCCGCGTACTGCTCCCGGGGCTTGAGCCCGACTTTCTCTTCGTAAAACTTCCGGGCCCGCGGCACGTCGGAAACGGGGATGTAGGCGCATATCGGCGCGTCTCTCAACATGACCGGCCCCTCTCATGGTCGAGCGTCGGAACAAGCTCCGACGCGCTGGTCGGACAGGATACGCGAGACACCGGGACTCGCTCAATCCGCCACCTTGCCATCCGGCAAGACTGTCCTCATCTCTTCGCTTCTCGGGATCGCGGACGCGCCTCGCGTCCAGGACGCTGCCTTGAAGACGAAAGGGGACAGCCCCAGGAGCAGGACGATTGCGCCGATGAGCCCCGCCAGCCGCCTTTCGCGATCCATGCAGCCATCGAGCCACCGAAGGAAGAGCGACAGCCATGGGGACTGTATCTGCTGTTCACAATAATCGCGGGTCTCGGTACCGCCGCGATCTGGCTCCTCCGGTTCTCGGCCGGGCGCCGAAAGATCTCTGCCTGCGTCCCGCCGTTCTTGGCCCGCTCGGCGGCCCCGTCAGCGCACGTAGTCTCCCCACCAGGACGTGAACGAGCTCCAGACGGGCAGCGTCGCGCACGAGGCCGGGCCGTAGCGAAGCTCTACATGTTCCACGCCGCCGACGCTGTGGTGGTAAACGAGCAGCCGATGCGTCGTGCCACTAAACTCGGGAGCCGGTATGTCGTAACACGCGTAGCCGCCCACTCCTACCGCCGCCGGATCCGGGTTCCGCTGGCTTCCGGGCGTGCGGTCCGGCGTGAACGCGAGTGGCCGGGCCAGCCGATCGGCCGCAACAGCACGCACCGACTCGGAAATGGGCGCAATGGACGCAGGCCAGCCGGCGACAAAGCTCGTCCCGACGCCGATCTGCACTTGATTGGCCGGATCTCGATTGTACGGACTGAAGGAGATGGCGTTCGCCTCCGTAGCCATCATGTTCTCGAAGGTCACTGCCGTCACATCCGCCCTGTACCAGGTGCCCAGGAGCGTGCCCTCCCGATCCCAGTCCGGCCGCCCGCCGGATCCATCGCCCACCAGCTTGGCCCGCCACTGAGCGGCGAGCGGCGGGGTCATGGAGTCGATGAAGGACGTAGAGTTGACGAAGCTCTCACCCGGGAAAGGCTGATCCGGGCCCAATGGGGGTACGTGGCCGCCTTCACTGATGTATTGGGCCAGGACTTTCGGAAAGGCCGGGTATCGCAGGAGACCGCTGCCCAGGAAGCCGCCGACATGCCGAGTATCCACGACTCCGACATCCCAGTTCGTGAAGTAGTTGCGCGTCCATCCGATCCGTTGACCCGGACGGACCCGTACGGGATCGCGCGCGCCGTTGAGTCCCAGGAACAGGAAACGTAAAGGCCCAATATCCACCCAGCCCGCGGCCGGATCACGCCAGTCCGGGAGACGGAGCCTGGCCTCAAGCTCATGCAGATGGTCGTAGTAGCTCGTCACTTGATCAGTGTGCTGAATCCAGACCTGGTACTCATCGACGGGTCCGACGCCCTGGACCTCCGTCTGCCGCTGTAACAGAGCGACGATCCTGCCGCCCGCCATGGCGTCCACTTCGACGAGATGGGAACCGCCGTCGCGCGGCGTGATGTAATCGAGATACATGTGATTCACCGGCCGGATATGGCCGCCATTCGGCGCCGGGTTCACGTTGCCAAGCGGGATGACGGCCGCCACCTCTCTGAGATCGGCCGGCGGGCGCACGAAAAGCGGGCGCCCGACTTCCGCTGCCAGTCGCTCCTCCGCGGGCGCGGCCGGGTGCTGTTCCGTTTGCGGTTCAGCGGAAATCGGGGCGAGGACGAAAGCGGCAAGGAAAACGCAGGACAAGCGAGGACCAACACGGATCATTTCATTCTCCTTCCAGAGACGGAGAGAACCGGCGCACAGAGCAAACCGCTTCCGCGGCGGGACAGCCATTGGACCAACGTTTGCCGAAGCTCTCCGCCAACGGCTCAGCGACATAAGGCATACGCGTTTTCGTGACCAATGCTCGGCTGGCGCTGTTGGCCGATGCAATGATGCAGAGACATCAGTTCCCCGCGGATCTGCCAAGACCCGACCAAGGCGAATGCCGGGTACCGCTCGGACTCATGTATTTCGGCCGAGTAATGCACTGATGCACCGCGGACACGGGAGGTCGAGGGAGAGTACCAGCTTTCCAAGTAGGGCTCATTCCCGCTTCAGACCTGACCCTCTGAGTCGGTACGCGTCCTCCTTCGACATATACCGGCGGGCTTCGGCGAGCTCGGGCCGAGGAGAACCCTCGACGCACTGCTGCAGGAGCTTCGCGTAGTACTCGCGCGCGCGATCGGATTTCTTCGCCAGCTCGGCGGCTCGGCCGGCGCCGGAGAGGCTGTTGAAGCGGTTCGGCGCCACCTTGAGGGAGGCCTCGTACTCGGCCAGGGATTCCGCGGGCCGCCCGAGCTCCATCAGCATGTCTCCGAGAAGCTCCCTCGCGGGAAGGATCGCCCCGGGAGTCACCGGATGCTTGCCCACCTTCTCTTCGAGATCCGCGGCGGATCGGGCGGCCTTCACGGCTTCCTCCTTCTTCCCTTCCGCGAAAGCGACCCACGCCGAAGCCGCCAGGCGCATCGACTCGACCTGGCTCGCCCAGTCGTAGGGGCCGGGGACGGGCGACTTCACGAGGGCGGCGCGGGTGTTCTCGATCCTCGCAAGGGCGGCCCGTGCCGGTTCCAGCCGGCCGGTCCGTGCCGAGCCCATCGCCACGGCAAAATCGGGGATGGCAAGGGCATACGCGAAGCGCTCCCAGGGCAGTTTGGCCGAGGGCGGGGCGAGCGCCGCGGCGGACTTCCAGTCCCGCCGCTCGAGCGCCCAGCGGGCGGGGACGGCCGCCAGCGCGTAGCCCGCCGCGAAGCTTGGCTCGTCGAAGGCCTTCGCCGCCGCAACTTCCTCGAGCACCTTCCGCGCGGCGGCCTCGTCGCCGATCTGGAGGTACGCGTACTCGAGGTAGTCGAGGGCATGCAGCGAGTCGAAGGAGGCCGCGCCCGGATGCCGCATCGCCACGAGCTTGCGGCCGGCTTCGGCCGAGGCGATGTTCGAATCTATGGACTCCTGCCACAGCCCCAGCCGCGTGAAGATGTGCGAGGGCATGTGGAGCGCGTGCGGCGAGGACGGGGCGATCTTGGCGTAGGCGCGCGCCGCCGGGAGCGCGTCCCGGGCGAGCGGCGGGTAGTCGAACGAATGGATCATGTAGTGCGCGATGCCGGGGTGGTTCGGCTCCGCGGACAGGAGGCCGTTCAGGATGCCCGCGGCCTTCTTCTGATTGGCGAAGGTCGCGTCGCTCGGCGGGGCCGTGCCGAGAAGCGAGAGCGCGTAGAAGATCGTGGCCTCGTGATCTTCGGGCAGCCGCCGGGAAAGCTCCTCCAGCGCGGCTCTGTAAGCCATGGCCCGCGCGCGGTGATCGAGCTTCTCGGAGTCGCGGTAAAAGGCGCCGATCGCGGCGATGTACCCGCGCTCCCGGTCGGTCTTCCCGCCGAGCTCCTCCGCCTTCTTCGCAGCGGTCTTGCCCGCGGCGAGCTCGTCGGGTGTGGGCGGCGCCCAGATCGGATGGTAATAGGTCATGGCGATTCCCCACTGCGCCATGCCGCAGCGGGGGTCCTTCTTCGCGACGTCCTCGAAGGACCGGCGCGATTCCTCGTAGCCGAAAGAGTGCAGGAGAGCCACGGCTCGCGTGAACTCCCCGGCGACCTCGGGGCGGCAGGACGTCGGGAAGTTGACCTTCCCGAAGTCCTCCGAATCTCCGTGGGAATGTTGGTGCTCCTGAGCCCGGGAGACGGCGGGACAGAGAGCGGCGGCGACAGCGAACGCGATCCAGATACGTGTTTTCCTCATGGCAACCTCCGAATTGACAGCGAAACCCACTCCGCCAATAGCACCGCCAGTACAAGTTTAGAACCAACCGCGGTGAAAGGAACCCCTTCAGGCCAAACGCTCGCCGGCGAAGCAGCTCAGCCTTCCGACAAGTCAGACCGCCGCCGGCGATCCCTGCTGCGAACGGACTCCGAGTCCGGCCGCGAGGCTCGCAACCTCGCCGCGACGGCTTCGGCAGCGTGCTCGGCATCAGGAACGTGTGGAAGAACGCGGTCGCGGCCTGAGCCGGGGCGCCGCACTCAGCCAACCGCGACTTACAACCACCGGTTTGGGGTGAGTGGCCCGGGATCAGTTTTTCCTCGTGGCGTTCTAGGCACGCGCTCGGCAACTTCATGTGCTCCTCAAGACCCCGGCAAGTTCCGTGTCACCGGCCGTCCGGTGGTGGGGCTCCAGAGCCTCGGAGGTCTGCGGCGGCCAGAAGAATCGAAGGCCCGGGGCCAGGCGCTGGTACACATCGCGGGCGCGCTGCGGCGTCATCGTGGGGCCCATCGTGTTCGTGCGGTTGGCGTCGAGGACGACGGCCCGGCCGCCGTGAATGACGTAGTCGAGCCGGCCGCGGTCGAGGCTCAGGCGCCGGGCCTCCGCGAACACCTCGGGGTGCGGCTCGACGTCTTCGGCGCGGACCGCGTTGTCCGACTTGATGACAGGTAACGCAGACACGACCCGGCGGCTGATCCAGCACTCGCCGAAAAACGCGAGCTTGCGCACGGCATACAGCTCGCCTTCCCGCTCGGGAAGGAACCTCTCGACGACGAGGTGCGGGTTGTGCCAGACGTCCTCCGGCACGGCGGAGATGGATCCCACGACCGCGTAGTCGTGGGACGAAAGGCCGCGGCGGATCCGCCACGGGTGACGGGAGACCCGCACGCGCAGATCGTCCCAGAGCCGCGCGACACGGCCCCGCAGGATGAGCCGCTCGAGCTCGCCGCCGTAGTTGCGGTCGGTCTTGATGATGACGGGGCCGTCCCAGCCGTCGCCCGCGGTTACGAGATGCCGGCTGACGAGCCGCTTCGAGATGTCCGTGCAGCGGCCGTTGATCGCGACCGCGTAGCGCGCCATGTGGCGGACGTAGGGCTCCGGAACGACCGTGAGATCCACGTGGTTGACGATCACGTCGGCCTCGACGAACCGCTCGACGCCGCGCTGCACGACGACCTCGATCCCCCACGAGCGCCAGATGTCGGCGAGTCCCCAGATCTGATAGGCGCGCCGCCCGGCCTCGCGGTCGCGTTCATGGAGGAGGATCACGATCCGGCCGGGGAGTTCTGAGGACATGGCAGGAGCGCGGATGATACCTTTCGGCCGGCCGCCATGGTCCCTTCCCATCCGGTCTCGCGTCCGGCCGCCCGGCTCGTCCCGGCGCTCACTCTCGCGGACATCTTCGGGCCTGGCATCGTCTACGTGGCCCGCCGATCTCCGAGTGTCCACGGCTGGGGGTCCACCGAGCCCGGAAACACCGACTCCCAGACGGGCAACCAGCTCGCGGTCGCGGGGCGGATGCCCTGCATCGCGAACGCGGGAGTCGTGACACCGCCCGCGCTCGCGCTCCTGGCGGACGCCGGGCTTCCCGTCGAGGCGGATCTTCACGTGTACCGCTCCCCGGCCGAGTATCTCGACCTCCTGCGGCGGCTCCCGGCGCGCGGTTTCCGCCTGGCGATGCAACGCGCGCACCCCGAGGATGAGGCCCCGCGCGCGGCGTCGCTCGTCCCCTCCGATCTTCTGCGCGCCTTGAACGACAAGGGCCGCATGGAGGATGTGGTCCCACCCGGCTGGCTGGCGCCCCGGCGCGTGTTCGCGATGTCCGAGCTTCCCCCGGCGGAGAATCTGCTGGGCGGCGGGCGTCCGGTCGTGCTGAAGGCCGCGACGCCGCAGCCGAGCGGCGGCGGGTATGGCGTCTGGGTGTGCCGCTCGCGCGCGGAAGTGGAGGCCGCTCGGGCGGCGCTTTCCGGCGAACGCTTCGTCGTCGTCGAGGAATTCCTCCGGATTCGCCGGAGCGTTTGCGTCCACGCCGTCGTGCTCCCCGACGGCACGGTCTCGGTCGGAGGCGTCGCCGAGGAGGTCTGCGGCGCCGATGGCCGGTGGCTCGGGAGCTGGCTCGATGCCGAGGCCGACGCGCTCCCGGCCGAGGTCCCGGGTGTCGTCCTCCAGATCGTCCGCGCGGCGGCCGCCCGCGGCTACCGGGGGATCGCCGGCATCGACGTGGCCATTCCCGAAGAGGGCCCCCCGCGCGTTCTCGACCTGAACTTCCGCATCAACGGTTCCACGGCCGTCGCCTGGCTGCGGGGCGCCGTCGAACGGGAGCGCGGCGGGGTGTCGATGCGCCTGCGGGGGTGGGCCTGCGAGCGGGGCTTCGACCACCTGCTTCGCACCGCCCGCGCGGCCATGGAACGCGGAGCGCTGATCCCGCTCGGTCTCTACGACCCCGCGGCCAGCACGACGGCGGGCCTCCCCCGGCTCCGCGGAATTCTCGCCGGCCCATCCCGGGATGCGGTCCGCGAGGAAGAGCGCCGTCTCGCCGCCGACGGCCTGACCTGACCGGATCACCCGAAGGAACGCCCGGCAAGCCCGCAGCCCAGACTCGCGCACGGCTGTCCAGACTCGCATACTTTGTAATGAAAAGTACTTGACAATACTGTTATACATCGATTAGCGTCGCGAATGCCTCGGCGGAGCCGCCGCCGGGCTTCCGTGAAAGGAGAGACACCCGTGGGTCGACCCGCCTCGGCCGACATCGAAGGAGTCTTCCATGTCGCGATCGTCATGGATGGCAACGGGCGCTGGGCGACCGCGCGCGGAATGGGACGGGCCGAAGGACACCGGCGCGGCGCGCACGCGGTCCGCCGGACCGTACGCGCCGCGCCGTCTCTCGGGATTACCACCCTGACTCTCTTCGCGTTCTCTTCCGACAACTGGAAGCGACCGCCGCAGGAGGTCGGAGCGCTCCTGCGACTCTTCGGCGAATACTTGAGGTCCGAAGAGGCGGAGCTCCAGCAGAACGGAGTCCGCCTTTCCGTGATCGGAAGGCGCGACCGGCTCCCCGAGGAGCTCATCGCGGCGATCGAGGCCTGCGAGGCCGCGACCGCCCGGGCCTCGAGGCTCCATCTGCGTCTGGCGATCGACTACTCCGCCCGAACCACGATCCTCCGCGCGGCCGGATCCTTGCCGCCAGAGGACGAACCGAGCCTCGACACGTTTCGAAAACGGCTGGGGTCCGCCTGCGGCACGGACACCGCTCCGGATGTGGACTTGCTGATCCGAACGGGCGGAGAGTACCGGCTGAGCGATTTCCTCCTCTGGGAGAGCGCTTACGCCGAGCTCTATTTCCTGCCGCGCATGTGGCCGGACTTTGATGTCTCGGACCTGGCCGCGGCCGTCGCCGAGTTTCACAAGCGGCAGCGCCGCTTCGGCGCCCTTCCCGCCGATCTCGTTTCGCGGGGGCCAGGGAGCCCGGGGGACCGCAAGGTCCCCTGCCGGGATCAGTCGTGAAGAGGCGCATGCTGTCGCCGGATGAGCCTTTTCGACAGAAGTCCGGACGCCTCTGGCTGCCGGGGGAAATGAGCATCCCGCCCCCTCTGAACTCGGATCTCCCCGCGGCTCCGATCCAGCGGCGCCTGGCGCTGCTGATCAACCCGTTCTATCCGAAGGACCCCCATGCGAGCTTCGGCAAACACGTCCTGACTCCCACTCTCGCCCTGACGAGCGTGGCCGGGACCACCCCGCGAGAATGGACGGTGAAATACTGGGACGAGAATCTTCTTCAGGGAACGCCGCCGGCAGACCCGACGCCCGAGGTCGTCGGGATCACGGTCCACCTGACCTTTGCGTCGCGGGCCTACGAGCTCGCCGCGTGGTATCGCGCCCGCGGCGCGCGTGTCATCCTCGGGGGATTGCACGTGCTCTCCTGTCCGGAGGAGGCCGCGCCTCACGCCGACGCTCTCGCCATCGGCGATGGCGTTCAACTCTGGCCCTCGATCCTCCGGGACGTGGAGAACAGTCGGTTGAAGCCCCTCTACCGCGCGATGTATGACAATGCCTACCGGGACGACCCTCCGCCGCGGCGAGACCTCCTGTCACGGCGGAGCTTCCTGACGACCTCCAGCCTCATCGCCACTCGGGGCTGTCACAATCGCTGCGGGTTCTGTTATCTCGCTACCGACGGCCTGCGGATGCCTTATCGGGTCCGGGATGTCGAGCAGGTCGCGCAGGAGTTCCTTGCCGATGACCAGCCGTACGGCGTTTTCATCGACAACAACCTGGGCTCCAGGCCGGAATACCTGCGCCGGCTGTGCCGGGCCCTCGCGCCGCTTGAAAAGATCTGGAGCGCGGCGCTCACGCTGGACGTCACCGACGACCCGTCGCTCGTCAAAGAGATGGCGCTGGCCGGCTGCACGGGAGTATTCATCGGCTTCGAATCGCTCTCCGACGACAATTTGAAAGAGGCGCGCAAGCGCACCGCCCGGACCGAGGACTACGCGCGGCGCGTCGCCATCCTGCACGACCACGGGATCCAGGTGAACGGCAGCTTCGTCCTCGGCTTCGATCAGGACCGCCGGGATGTCTTCGTGAAGACCGCTCAGTGGATCGAGGAGAACCGGCTCGAGTGCGCGACGTTTCACATCCTGACGCCGTACCCGGGCACTCCGCTCTTTCGGCGGCTCGAGGAGGAAGGCCGGCTTCTCCACCGCGATTGGAGCCTCTACGACACGGCGCACGTCGTCTTCCGTCCGAAGCGGATGACCGAAGCGGAGCTGGCGCAGGGTTACGGCTGGCTCTACCGGCGGCTCTTCTCGCACGCCTCGATCTGGCGCCGCCGCCCCGGCGACTGGCGCGCCGTGGCGCCCTATCTGGCGATGTCTTATCTCTACAAGCGCTCGAACCGGTTCTGGCACTTCCTCATCCGCCGGAACCTGACCAGCGCCGTCTGGCGCCCACTCGTCGAGCTGACTCGCCGGCGGCATCTGGAGTTCCGCCGCGATCTCGCCGCCAGAGATCCGGGGATGCGGGCCGCCGCCCGCGGACGCATCGCCGTGACGCCGGGTGTCTAGCCGCCAGCAGCCGCCTGAGCGGACAGCACGGTTAGCCGAGGAGCGTGACGGCGTTGTAAGTCCCGCGACGGCACCCTGGTCAGTCCACATCTTGTCCGCCCGCGGTTACCGATGTACTGATGTCCGGTGGCAGGACATTCAGAAAGTGAGGGTCAGATGCTGAAAGCCCTTTCGACGCCGCATAACCGAACCGTAACGTTCATCCTCCTGGCAGCTTGCTGCACTCTCGCGTTAGCGACGGCAGCCGTAGGCGTCCACGACAATCTCTTCGGCTTCTTTTTGGAATTCCTCGCGGCTTCCGCGTTGGTCCTGGCGTTTGTGCATCCGTGGAGAAAAGGAAGATCGTTCTTCTACCTTCTCCTGTCGTCGCTTCTCTTCGCTATCGTGGCCGAACTCGTCGAGGGCTTCGGCGATGCGGCCTACTCGGTTGCGCTCTCCTTGTTCCCGGCGGCTTTCCTCATCGGCCTGGCCGGCTGGATCGCCCTCTCCGTTCGAGACCTCACTCGAAAAGCACATGATCGCGGCGTTGAAAGGTCGGCGAGATAACCGGACCGGGAACGGCCGGGCCGACGCATGAGCCGAAAGCTGTGCCCCAAGATCATCCTCGAGGGCACTCGCCTCACCCTGAAGACCGAGATCGCCTTCGCCTTGAACGAGCATCCCCGGATTGTCGGACCGCGCCGGTACAGGTATCACTCGCCGCTCATCTCGGCCGAGTGGTGCGCCTTCACCGACTTCCCCTGGGGCCGCGGCCTGATCAACTTCGATCCAGCCGAGGAAGCGCTCGCGATGGAAACCTACGCGACCTGGGCGAGGCTCTTCGAGCTTCAGCGGCACTACTCGTGGATCGTGGACCGCTTTCACATCTCCACGCAGGCCTATCAGCTCCGCGTCCATCAGAAGCTCTACGACTTCTCCTGGCTCGAGAGACGCCTCGTCCCGCTGGGCTTCCGCCTCGTCTTTTGTGTCCGAAGTCCCGAGTCCTTCGAGTCCGCCAGGGCGGCCCGGCTGCTCGTCTCGGGCAACCCCGCGCAGTACTCCGATCTCACGGCTTTCATTTCCGAACAGGAGCTGATGCGCGACCTCGTGGGCCGCTCGACCCTTCCCTCCCTGACTCTGGACATCTCGAACGACGACGTCGCTCTCGCGGCCACCCGGATAGCGGATTGGCTCGAACAGACCGGTGGTCTGTAAGACCTCGTTCAGACGGGTCGATCCATCGGATGCTCGGGACAACCGGGCAGGCATCGCGCGGCGGTCGTGCGCCAGCCGTGGGGATGCTTCTCGACGGAAAGCACCCTCCATCGGGAAAGCCCGCCCGCCGCTCCTTCCAGAGTCACTTCGTCTTGCGGCTCGTGGCGCCTCCGGAGAACTGTCTCCGCAACCTCATGATGGCTGGTTTTCCAGATTCGGAGTGGCATTGCTCACTGAGTTCTGGTCACCCGGTCGACCTCGGCGGCGAGGCGGCCCGGCACGATCTCGCGCAGCTCGTAGCGCACCCGGACCGAGGGCTTGTCGATGTGGAGCACCCGCGTGAGGTCGATCGGCGTTCCGACCACGACGACGTCGCAAGGGGTCCGGTTGATCGTCTCCTCGAGCTCGCGGATCTGCTCCGCGCCGTAGCCCATCGCCGGAAGGATCGAAGCGGCGTTGGGGTACTTCTGGTAGGTGTCGCGGATCGAGCCGACGGCGTAAGGACGCGGGTCCACGATTTCCGCGGCGCCGTCCCGGCTCGCCGCGACGTAGCCGGCGCCGTAGGTCATCCCGCCGTGCGTCAGCGTCGGACCGTCTTCGACGACGAGAACGCGCTTGCCTCGCACGAGCTCGGGCCGCTCGCTCGTGACCGGAGACTCCGCCCGGATCACGCGCGCCCCGGGGTTCAGCCGGGCCGCCGACTCTTCGATCTCGCGGATGCGGCTTTCGTCGGCCGTGTCGCACTTGTTGATGAGGATGACGTCCGCCCGACGGAAGTTCGCCTCGCCGGGGTGGTACGACGTCTCGTGCCCGGCGCGGTGGGGATCGGCGACACAGATGTGGAGATCGGGCACGTAAAACGGCAGATCGTTGTTGCCGCCGTCCCAGAGGATCACCTCGGCCTCCCGCTGCGCCTGCTCGAGAATCTTCCCGTAGTCGACGCCCGCGTAAACGACAAACCCGCTGTCGATCAACGGCTCGTATTCCTCCCGCTCTTCGATCGTGCACTTCTCGCGGTCCATGTCCGCTTCCGAGGCGAAGCGCTGGCATGCCTGCGCCTCGAGGTCGCCATACGGCATCGGATGGCGGATCGCGACGACGCGCCGCCCCTTCTCCTTCAGGATCTTCGACAGGTATCGTGTCGTCTGGCTCTTGCCCGCGCCCGTGCGCACGGCCGTGACGGCTATGACCGGCACGCTCGCCTTCAACATCGTGCGGTCGGCCGACAGGAGGACGAAGTCCGCCCCCGCGATGATGCAAAGCGACGCCACGTGCATCACCTGCAAGTGGGAAACGTCGGAGTAGGAGAAAACGCACTGGTCGATCTTCAGGTCCTTGATCAGGCTCGCGAGGTTCTTCTCGTCGAAGATGGGAATTCCCGCGGGGTAAAGCCCTCCGGCGAGGGCGGCCGGATAACGGCGGCCGGCGATGCCCGGAATCTGCGCCGCCGTGAAAGCGACGACCTCGTAGTCGGTGTTGTCGCGAAAAAAAGTATTGAAGTTGTGGAAGTCGCGGCCTGCGGCCCCCAGGATCGCGACGCGGGTCCGGCGAGAACTCATGAACCCCTCCTCGCCGGCAAGCCTACCCGACTATGGCTTGGCCGCGTAGAAGTAGTAGACGGCCTTGTAAGTCACACGGGCCACTTGATGGGCGTTGTCCTGGCTGCACGGCGTGGAGGGTGCCTTGCCTCCGACAGTCTGAAGGCGCTGGATGCTCCTGACCTGGCCGAACGCGCCAGTGCCGGAATTCGATTTCGCGCCGAGCAGCAGCCAGGGAATTGCGTCCGGGTCCGGGCCGCCGTCGCGGGCTTTCACCTCGCCGACGACCTTGCTTCCGTCGGTCGATTCCCAGGCAGTTCTGATCCTCTCAGGCCGGCTGGATGTTCCAGTTCGTACGAAAGAGGTTGTTCGGGTCGTACTGGCGCTTCACCCGGGCGAGGCGATCGTAGTTGGGGCCAAAGGCGGCACGGACGCGATCGCCTTCGTCGGCGGTGAGGAAATTGACGTAGACGCCGCCGGTGCCGAAGGGCATCGTGGCATTGAAGAACTCTCGCGCCCAGCCGATGCAGCGCTCGTCGTCGGCAGGGTTCTCCCAGCGGCCGTGGAAGTTCATGACGAACCTGGCGTCGCGGTGCGGGTACGCCGCGGAGTCCGGGGCCGGCCGCGCGGTGGCGCCGCCGATCGCCGCGAAGAAGAGCTCGCACTGGGGCGACGGCAGTCTCCCGGCGTGCGTGACGACGACGTCGAAGAGCTCGTCCGGCAGAGTCGAGAAGTTGAGGGACTTCCAATAATTGCGGGCGCCGGGCGTGAGCAAAGGGTCGAAGGTCTTCTGCCAGTCGACGTAGGGCTGGACGCCGATGTGCTCGCCCACGGGGGTGCCGAACCTGCGCAGCGGCTCGAGGAGCGGCTCACCCTGCTTCGGGTCGCCCGCATAGATCGCGGCGAGCGCGATCATGTCCTTGCCGTGGAATTTCTCGGGGAGGAACGGCAGCGGCGGCGCCGAGCGCAGGACGTTCCACACGGTGAGCTCCTCCGGCGCCCGGGCCATGAACTCGCGGTACTGCCGCAGGACCGACTTCGCCTCGGAGAGCGGGTACACGATGAGCCCGGAGAGCACGCCGGGGCCGACAGGATGCAGCCGGAACTCGAATCGGGTGACGACGCCGAAGTTGCCGCCGCCGCCCCGCAGAGCCCAGAAGAGATCGGGGTTCTCGCGCGCGCTGGCGCGCACCACCTGACCGGCCGCGGTCACGACCTCGGCGGACTCGAGGTTGTCCACGGTCATGCCGTACTTGCGGCTGAGCCAGCCGAAGCCGCCGCCGAGCGTCAGTCCGGCGACCCCCGTGGTGGAGTTGATGCCGAGCGGCGTGGCGAGGCCGTGGGCCTGGGTCGCGGCGTCGAGGTCCGCGAGCGTGGCGCCGCCTTCGATCGTCACGCGGCGCGCGGCGGCATCCACTCGGGCGGCCTTCATCTTCGAGAGGTCAATCACGAGCCCGCCGTCGCACAGGGCGTTGCCGGCGATGTTGTGCCCTCCGCCACGGACGGCGAGCAGGAGCCCGTTGTCCCTCGCGAAGATCACCGCCCGGACGACGTCCGAAGTGGCGGCGCAGCGGGCAATGACCGCGGGATGCTTGTCGATCATCGCGTTCCAGATCTTGCGCGCGCTTTCGTAGGCGTCGCCGCCCGGAAGAAGAACCTCTCCCTGGAACCCGCCTTTCAGCTCCTCGATCTTCCCGGCCACCAGATTCGCCATGCTGTCCTCCTTGTCCGTTGCGGCGCGAGACCGCGCCGATCGAGGCGGGACGATACCGAAGCGACGGCGTTGACGTATGGCCGCGTGTTGGAGACACTTGACCGTTCGTCCGGAGGTTCAGCAGGCTGATTATGAGTCAGGACACGCTTTCCGCCGTGCTGCGCGGGGTCCGGTTGCGGGGCGCCGTCTTCTACTATATCGACGGCAGCTCTCCCTGGGTGGCGGAGGCGCCCCCGGCTCGGGAAATCATCCCCGCGATCATGCCGGACGCCGAGCACATGATCGAGTTCCACGGCGTCGTCAAGGGATCGTGCTGGGCCGGGATCGCCGGCGAGCCGCCGCTGCGCCTCGACGAAGGCGACGTCATTCTCTTCCCGCAGGGGGATCCGCACGTCATGTCGAGCGCGCCGGGGATGAGGGCGCCGCGGGCGGAGAAAAAGGTCTACTTCGCACCGCGCCCGCCTCAGCTGCCCTACGCGCTCAGCCTGCGAGGCTCCGAGGTCACGACGGCGCGTCTCGACGGCGGAGGGCCCGACCGCGCGACGATCGTGTGCGGCTTTTTGGGCCTGGACGCGCGGCCGTTCAATCCCCTCCTCTCGGCGCTGCCGCGCGTGCTGCACGTTTCGGGCTCGACGCTCGGCCTCGATTCGTGGGTCGCGTCGTTCCTGCGCGCGGCGGTCGTCGAGTCGAACCAGCGGCGTCCCGGCGGCGAAGCCGTCCTCGAACGGATGAGCGAGATGCTCTTCGTCGAGGTGCTGCGCCGCTACGTGGACGCTCTGCCGGCCGGGCAGATCGGATGGCTCGCGGGGATGCGCGATCCCGCCGTCGGCCGCGTGCTCGCGCTCCTGCACGAGAAGCCGGACGCGCCGTGGACGCTCGAGCGCCTCTCCGATGACGCGGCGATGTCTCGCTCGACGCTGCACGAGCGCTTCGTCCACTTCATCGGCCAGCCGCCCATGCACTACCTCGCGCAGTGGCGCATGCAGGTGGCCGGGAGGCTCCTGCGCGACACGCAGGCGAAGCTCCTCGAGGTCGCGCTCGGCGTGGGCTACGAGAGCGAGGCCGCCTTCTCGCGCGCCTTCAAACGCGCGGTGGGCGTGGCCCCCGGCGCGTGGCGGGTCGGGCGGCGGTCCGGCGGCGGCGTCGAACCCGCCTCGGCGTGAGGGTAGCGGGGATCCGGGCTGGCTCCGGCGCGTTCGCTCGGGGTCAGGAGTATGGCAGGGAGAATGGGGCGCAGGCTGACCTGCGCCCCACGCCGAGTCACGAGAGAAGTTCGCCGAGACGCTCGAGTTGCTCGCTCCAGACCTTCTTGATGGCGTCCGCGGCCGGCCGGTCGGGAAGCTTCTGATGCGCCACGGCCACGGCGCTCCTGGCGGGCCCCTTCGAAGTGAACTCCACCTGCACGGGCGCTCCGTCATCCCACGCCAAGCGCATCCGCTTGTAAGGAGTCGCCTGGCGCACGGCGATCTTCGCGGCGAGCCAGCGCCGGCGGATTCGCGAATTCGCGAAGGCGTCGAAGAGCTCTTCGACCGGAACGTGAAACGTGCGGCTCCTGGTCGCGCTGTACGCGCCGGCCCGCTGTTGTCCCCGGTCGCGCAGTCCGCGGATGCGCTCGTACCCGACGGTCACCGTCTGAGACCACCAGCTCGGCGTGCCGAGGGACGAGACATATCGCGCGATCTCCCGGTGGGTCTTAACGGACGCCTCCGCGGTGTCGAGCAGGCGAACCCATTGCGCCCACGTGCGTCCCGTCCCTTTCCGGACCGCGTCGTCACTCATCCCGGCAAGCTCTGAGGGATTGGATTTCGGTTCGCTCTTCTTGACGAGCTGGAGCCGGGCGGCGGTGTACGCCTCGCCGGTCTTCTTCATTCGAGAGCGGATCAACCGCTTGAGGTCTTTCTGTTTCGGCATGACGTCTCCTTCGTTCCGTTCGCGAGCGAAGCCCCCCAGCAGCGTCGTCCGCGAGGACGAAGGTTCATCACACCGATCCGGGAGTATGCCCCCCTTTGCCTCGGCGAGGGCCTTCGCTGGGGAAAGGCCATCGAGGTTGGGCGCGGATCAGCGCCGCGCGAAGTGTAATTCGCCCGCGGAACGGAATCAACGGCCAGCGGAATATCGAAGGCCGCCTGCGCCTCGTGGACGGCGACAACGTGGAAATTCTCGCCGGCATCCATGCCTATACCGGGGCGCGCCACACCTGGGCTTCTCAGTACATCCGCGTGGACGGCGATCCTCCCTTCGTCCTCGCTTCGGACAACTGCTACCTCTACCGCAACCTCGCCGAGCACAGGGCCAGCGCCACGTTCGGCAAAGAGGACGAGCCCGCCAACATCCGGAATCAGGCGCGAATGATCGAGCTGGCTGGCTACGCGGACCGCGTCGTTCCCGGGCACGACCCGTGTCAATTCGAGAAATTTCCGACTCAAGGCCGAATCGCCAGGATCCGTTAGCACCGCGTCGGTGCCTTCAGCGCCGAGAACCACCGCGAGAATTCGGCGTCAGCTCTCCGCGGCTCCAAGCTCGCCTCGGCTCCACAGCGATAGCGCCAGGCCGGCGATCATCAAGGCGAGGAGCACGAGGTTAACGACGGTTCCGGGAGGGTTTCCTGTCTTGACGATCGGCAGGAGCAGAAGAATCAATCTCCTGCCCAGGTGTTCCAGCAGCAGCAGCGCAAACAGGAAGGACACCAGGGCGCGATATCGGACCAGCACCAATACTCCCGAGCAGACAGAACACGAGCTGAGAGACTCCCAGGAGCCCGAAAAGAGACACCACCGTCTGCGCGCCGGCCGGCGGGAATGTGTCCAGGGGAATCCCATCGGCGGACCGGGCCACGGTGTAACCGTTGAAGATGGAGTTCAGGCTGATGGCCGTCTTGATGAACAGAAGGAGGCCGAGGAGCCAGAGGGCCGGCTTGCGGCCCCTGTAAGAGTTGTCGGCGCGCCGGGGAAGAAGCCGGCTGAGAATGCCCTGCGTTACTCGCATCGCAGCGCCAGGGTCGGCGCGATCCGGGAGGCTTTCCGGGCCGGAACATAGGCCGCGAGCGTCGTCACCAGGAGCATCGCCGGCACGACGATGAGATAGACCAGGACGTCGATCCCGCCCGCGTTGAACAGCATCGAGTTCATGAGGCGCTCGACGGCGAACCCGAGCGCGAGCCCGATCGCCGTTCCCATTCCCACGAGCACCAGGCCCTTGCTCAGGACCAGGCGCAGCACGTCGGCCGGCCGCGCGCCGATCGCCATCCGGATGCCGATCTCGCGGGTCCTGCGGCTGACGTTGTAGGCGATCACTCCGTACAGGCCGGCGATGGCCAGCAGGAGGCCCACCGCTCCGAGGGTCCCGACCAGCTCGATCGCGACCCGCGGCCCGTCCACGGCGGCGTACCGGTAAAGGTCCTCGAAGGTCCTCGTCTCCGACATCGGCAGGTTGGGATCGAGCGTCCGGACGATCTCTCGGAGCGACGCGACCAACTGCAGCGGCTCGTCGCTCGTCCGCGCCATCAGGACGAGCCGCCCGGCGGGGTGCTGCGCCAGGGGCAGATAGACGAAGTCCTCCGGCTTTGAGACGGAATCCCGATAGACCACGTTCCTGGCGACGCCGACGATCTCGACCGGCGCGCCGGCGGAGGTGTCGAGCCGGATGCGCTTGCCCACGGCGTCGCCGCCCGGCCAGTAGTGTTTCGCGAACCGCTCGTTGACGACGGCGACGCGGGGCGCCTCCGCGGCATCGGACGGCCGGAAGCCCCGGCCGCGCAGGACCGGGATCTGGAGCGTCTCGAAGTACCGTTCGTCGACGATGTCCATCGTCGAGGTGAAGTGCTCGCGGTCGCGCGGCATGACGAAGCCGTCCGGGACGAAGGCGAGGCTGTCGAAGTTGTCCAGCCCGAGCGGCGGGTTCTGCATGAGGGTCGCGCCCTGAACTCCCGGCGCTTCCCGCACGCGCTCGACGAGGAGCTTGTAGAAACGCTCCGTCTGCGCCGCGTCGTACTGCGCCAGCCGCGGGTCGAACCGGGCCATCAGCAGGCGTTCCCTCGGGAATCCGATTCCTCCGAGCAGGCTGTTGTGGAAACCCCGGAACATCAGGAACGCCACCGCGAGCAGCATCAGGGACATGGAGAGCTGCGCAACCACCAGCGCGTTGCGGCCCCAGAGGCGCCGGCGGTCCGTCAGGTCCCCGTCGGCGGATTTGAGCCCGTTGACCAGGTCCGTGCGCGAGCTCTTCAGCGCGGGCGCCAGGCCGCAGAAGAGGGCGCTCAGGACCGACAGCGCGACGCTCGCCGCGAGGACGCGCGTGTCCATCCGGAAGGGAATCGTGACGGGCAGCTCCGTCGGAATCGTGAAGCGTCTCAGAAACGTGATGCCGGCGTACCCGATGCCGATCCCGACCAATCCGCCCAGGAGCGAGAGGACCAGGCTCTCGGTCAGCAGCAGCCGGACCAGGCGGAATCGCCCGGCGCCGATGGCCAGCCGAACGGCGATCTCGCGCGCGCGGGTGGAGGCGCGGCTCAGGAGAAGCCCCGCGACGTTGGTGCACGCCACCAGCAGCACCGCCAGCGCGAGGATCGTGAAGATCAAGCCGAACTTCCAGTTGACGTCGTCGTCCCGGGTCCGCATCTGGAATTGCGTTCGCACCGCAGCCCCGCGGTCGCGGTTGAGCTTCGGGTACTCGCGCTCGAAGGCCCGCGCGAGAACCGCGAGCTCGTCCTGCGCCTTCGCGATCGCCGTCCCCGGCTTCAGGCGCGCCCTCACGGTCAACTCGCGGTCGTCCCGGTCCACGAGAAGGTCCTTGCGCGGGGTTGCTCGAGAACGTCCGGGCCATCGCCAGCGGCATGTAGAAGTCGGGCCGCGCGAAAATGTACATCCCCGGAAACGAGTCCGGCGCGACGCCGATCACGGTGAAGTCCGTGCCGTTTAAGCGGATCCTCCTGCCGACGACGGAGGGGTCGCCCGCGAATTCGCGCTTCCAGCAGTCCGGTCCGAGGACCGCCACGGCATCGCGGCCGGGAACCCTGTCCTCCTCGTCCCGGAACCCGCGACCCAGTTGCGGCACCACGCCGAGCACGTCGAAGTAGTTGCCGGAGACCAGGATCCCGCCCCGGACCCGCGGCGTGGCCCCGGGTTGGGGGCTGAAGCCGACGCCTCGCGGCTGCGCGTTGGCGATCACGCCGTCGTAGCTCCTGGTGTTGTCGCGGATGTCCAGGTACTCGCGATAGGAGAAATTGTCGAGGCTCTTGTCGCGGGAAGTGCTGACCAGGGTGACGATCCTTCCCGGATGGGCAACCGGGTAAGGCCGGAAGACCAGCGCGTCGAGCATGCTGAAAGGCGTCGCGGTCATCCCGATCCCCAGCGCGATCGTGATCACCACCACCGCCGTCAGCCCCGGAGTTCGCCGCAGGGTCCGGATCGCGTAGCGCACGTCGTCGAGGAAATCCGTCAGCCAGTGAATGCGCCGCGTGTCCCGGATCTCCTCTTTCCGTTGTTCCAGTCCGCCCATCGCGCGCATGGCCCGGTGACGCGCCTCCTCCGGGGAAAGCCCCTCGGCGATGCCTTCTTCGATCTTGCGCTCCAGGTGGAACTGGAGCTCCTCGTCGAGCTCCTGCTCCGCCCGGCGGCGGCGGAGAATCGACTTGAGACGCAACGGCGCCGTGAGCCACCAGCGTTCCATCCGCATGACTGGCTAAGCCTCCGAGAGCTGGACGACGTGCGAGATGGCGGACGACAGCCGCCGCCAGTTCGCCGTCTCCGATTCGAGCTGCTTCCTGCCCAGGCGGGTCAGCGCGTAGAACTTCGCTCGGCGGTTGTTCTCCGTCTGCTTCCACTCGGCCTTGATCCAGCCTTCCTGCTCCAGCTTGTGCAACGCCGGGTAGAGAGATCCTTCGCTGACCTGCAGCACGTCGCGGGAGATGGATCTCAGCCGAAGACTGATGGCCCACCCGTGCAGGGGCTCCAGCGCCAGGATTTTCAGAAGCAGCAGGTCGAGGGTGCCCTGGACGAGGTCGTTCGGTTTGCTCATATCGGTTTCCTAGGGGAGTGTACCGCATCTTCCCCTCGGTAAGCAAGGGGAAGGTCTTCCCCTCTCCGCCTCGCGGGAAAAAGGTGGTTGAGAGGGGACAATATCCCCCCGTCTCCTTCGTCTACATCGACAGAGGAGCACAATCCTGATCTTCGAGCAAACAATGAGCGAGCAGGACCGGCGAATCGCCGAGACGATCGAGCGCGAGCGCGGGCGGCTTCGCAACTTCATCCGGAAGAACGTGGCCCGCGAGGACGTGGAGGACGTTCTGCAGGACGTCTTCTTCGAGCTCGTCGAGGCCCAGCGCCTGATGAGGCCCATCGAGCAGGTCGGCGCCTGGCTGTTCCGGGTGGCGCGAAATCGGATCGTCGACCGGTTCCGCAAGAAGAGGAGGGAGCCGGCCGGGACGCCACCGGGTTCGGATCACGAAGAAAACGGAGACATCAACTCTCTCGAAGACCTGCTGCCCTCGGCCGAGGCCGGACCCGAGGCGGTTTACGCCCGTCGCGTGCTCCTCGAAGCGCTCGACGACGCCCTGAAAGAGCTCCCTGAAGAGCAGCGCTTCGTTTTCGTCGCGCACGAGATCGAAGGCAAGAGCTTCCGCGACCTCGCGTCGGAGACCGGCGTCGGCGTGAACACGCTTCTCTCGCGCAAGCATTACGCGGTGCTCCATTTGCGCCGGAGACTTCAGAGTATTTACGACGAATTCAAGGAGAAATGAATATGGAAACCACGAGAAAGCGTCGCATCGTGAGACTCATCGCGTTCGTTCTCCCGGCTTTCCTGATCGTCTTCGCCGGCCTGGTCTGGGCCCTCTTCGCCCTCTGGAACTCGCTGATGCCGGCCATCTTCGGGCTGCGCGTGATCACCTACTGGCAAGCCCTCGGCTTGATGGTGCTCTCCTGGATCCTCTTCCGCGGCTTTCGAGGACCGCAGTTTGGCCGCGATCCCTGGGCGCGCGGAATGCGCGACCGGTGGAGAAAGATGACTCCCGCTGAGCGTGAGGAGTTCACGAAGGGCTTGCGCAGCCGGTGGTGCGAGACGCCGCCTCCGGAACCGGATCCGAAGGCGTGACCGGTATGCGCCCCGCCAGGAACACCGCAGGCTCGCAGTAGCGCGCCACGGAAAGAAACCGCGCGTAGTGAGGCGCGAGGGCGGCGTTATTTCGGCAGCGAGTACTCGCCGTCAACTTTATACGCCACGGTCCCGTCGGCATTCGGCGTGCCCTTGTAGGTTCCCCCGCCCTTGATGCCCTTGCACTTGCCGGTGCCGCCACAAAGGTCCAGGTGCCGCCGCCGCTCACAAACTTACCGTCCTTCGTGGTCGTCGTGCCGTGGAAGCGGGCCGTCGTCTTGTCTCCGTTCGCCAGGGTCGCCGTGTGATAGCCGTTGCTGGTTGACTTGTCGCCGTTGATCTCGTCCATGGAGACGCTGACGCCATCCTTATACGAAACTCCCGCGATCTCGAAGCTCGACCACGCGCACTGGCCCTTGCCGACGGCAAGGGAGTGGCCCGGCTTGTCTCCGACCTCGACCGGCGCGGACGGATCGGCCTTGCATTGAGCCGTGCCGGAAGTCTTCGTCTGGGCGACCGCCGATGCGGCGAGCGCGGCTGCACCGAGGAAAACGAGCACCGTCTTGCTCCACATGAATCCTCCTCTGTCGGCGGGATTGCCGGCGTTCTTGCAAATGCGGGAGTCTCTGTCCGCCGGCACAGCAAGTCAAGGGCGAGCAATCCTATTCGTGGCGCAGGGCGACCATGGGGTCGACGCGGGCGGCGCGGCGGGCGGGGAAGTAACAGGCCAGCAGCGCTGACCCGACGAGGAGCAGCGTCACCCCGCCAAACGTCAGCGGGTCGGTGGCGGTCACACCGAAGAGCAGCGACTGAACCGCGCGCGTCAGGGCCAGCGAGCCGAGGATCCCGATCGCGACACCGGGAATGATCGTGCGCAGTCCCTGGCCCAGGATCATCCTCAGGACATCGCCCCGACTGGCCCCGAGAGCGGCCCGCACGCCGATTTCGCGCGTGCGGCGGCTGACAGAATAGGCCACCACGCCGAACACCCCCGCCGTCGCGAGCAGCAGCGCGGTGATTCCGAAGAGGCCGATGAGAATGGCGTTGAATCTCCGCGAGCCCAGCGAGGCGGAATAGACCTGCGAGAACGTCCGGAACCTCGCCGGAATCTCCGGGTCGAGGTCCCGCAGGATTCCGCGAGCCGCCGAGGTGACAGACCGGGTATCGGCATCACTCAGTAGTCGTCAGCGTGATCGTCGAACGCGGCCGCTGGAACAGGTTCACGTAAACCGTGGGGCGCGGCGGCGCATCGAGGCCATATTCGCGGGTGTCGCCCACGATCCCGACGATGGTCAGCAGCCGCAAGTCGCCATCCATGTTCCCAAACTCGATCGTCTGGCCGATGGGGTCCTGGTTCGGCCACTGGTCCCGCGCGAGAGATTCGCTGATCAGGGCGACGTGCGGAGAATCCGCGCCGTCGCGCTCGTCGAAGGTCCGCCCTCGAAGGAGCGGGAATTCCGAGGACCTGGAAGTAGCCTTCCGTCGCGACGCAGAAGTCCGCATTTCCGGCTGGTCCTTTGTGCCGGACCAGTTCCTCAAGAGTCTTGGGGGCCTCGTTCGGCTTCACCAGGAGGAACATCCCGTCGGGAAGGCCGCCGTCCAGCGGCAGGGTGCTCGCCGCGCCGACCTTGCGCACGCCCGGGACCTGCCGGAGGCGCTCGATCAGCCGGGAAAAGAAGATCGCCTGGGGCGCCTTCTTCTCGGGTTCTTCCACCCACGGCAGCGAGACGTCCATTGCGACGATGCCGTTCACGCGGAACCCGGGATTGACCTCGAGCACTTTCATCAGGCTCCGGCCGAACAATCCCGCGCCGACCACGAGAACCAGCGTGATCGCGATCTGCGCCGCTACGATGACCCGGCCGACGCGCTGGCTGCCGGGCGAGCCCGCCTGTCCGCGTCCTCCTTCCACGAGGCCCTCGCGCGGATCCCCGGAGGTCGCGCGCGCGGCGGTGAACACGCCGAGGCCCGCGGCGACCGCCGCGGAGAGCAGGAGCGCGAACGCGAGGACCGGAAGACTGATCGAGACGCTGTCCAGCCGCGGCAGGTTTCCCGGCGCCAGCGCGACCAGCTCCGCCACGCCCCAGAGCGCTCCCAGCACGCCGAGCCCGCCGCCGATCAGCGAGAGCAGCAGTCCCTCGGTCAGGAACTGGCCGATCAGCCGGCCGCGCTCCGCGCCGAGCGCGCTGCGAATCGCAAGCTCCCGCTCTCTCGCGGACGCCTGCGCCAGCAGCAGATTCGCCACGTTCGCGCACGCCACGAGCAGCAGAAATCCCACCGCCCCGAACAGGACCAGCAGCGGCGAGCGGGCGTTGCCCGTGATCGAGGCCCGCAGCGGGACGACGGCTCCGTCCTTGAGGAGATAGTCATTCTGCTCGCTCGTTGCGTCGTGGATCCTCCGGGCGATCGCGCTGATGTCCCGGTTCGCCTGCTCGACGGTCACGCCGTCGCGGAGGCGCCCGACCGCGGAGTAGTTGTGCGACGTCCGGCTCGGGTTTTCGCCGTCCAGGCCGGCCGGGAGCCACAGGTCCACGTCCGCCGGAAAACGGAACGAGGCCGGGATCACGCCGATGACGGAGAAGACCGCGCCGTCGATCTTCAGGCGCGACCGCGAGAGATCCGGCGGCGACCCGAGATGCTGCCTCCAGTATCCCTGGCTGACGAGCGCGGTGTGGCCGGCCCCCTTGACCGCCTCGGCGGCGCCGAAGCTCCGCCCGAGGACCGGTTGAATGCTGAAGACCTTGAAGAAGTCGGGCGAGACGTTCGCGATCCTCGTGCGCGTCGGCTGCGAGGCCCACGAAACGGACACGACGTAGTCGTTGTACTTCGCGATCGCCTGGAAGCTGCGGTTCTGATCCCGAAAGTCGTCGAAGTTCGGGTCCGCGAGGCGCGACAGTCTGCCCTTCGAGGTGACCTCGAAGACCGCCATGATCCGGTCCGAATCGCGGTAAGGCAGCGGCCGCAACAACACGCCGTACACGACGCTGAAAATCGCCGTGGCCGCGCCGATGCCGAGGGCCAGCGTGAGGACGGCGACACCGGTGAAGCCGGGGTTCTTGCGGAGCTGCCGAAGCCCGTAACGGCAATCAGAGCTCAACGAGCGGAGCCAGCTTCCAATCCGTCCTTCGTGTGTCTGTCCTTCCATCTGTCTGGTTCCACCCTGACGGCTGTGCGAGGCAAGCCCGGTGCCAACCGCGGCGCGGTTAAATCATTGAAAGCGCGACCCCGGCGGGCGCTCGACCGAGGCCGGACGTTCGTTTCCGGCACTCAGCTGTCCGTTTTCGCACAGGCGCGGCGGGCCGATCGAGCGGCTGCCCACAAAGCAGGGACGTTCGTTGCCCGCGACGGGTTTCTCCCAAGAACAGGAGCGTCATCCCTTCGAGCCCACGGTCAGGTCGATCCTGGTGATGTCCGGACGAAAGAAGAGCGCCACCGTCCAGTCGAGGACGATGCGGAGACGGCGGTCCCAGCGCGGCATCTGGAGCAGGTAGTACGTCCGCCGCAGCCACCAGGCCGGGAAGCCGCACGCCGAAGACCCTGGCGACGAGAAGCTCGAAGCCGACCAATCCCCCGCCGATCAGGACGAAGGTGAGACTCCTGCGGCGCAGCGCCGGATCCGAAGCGGCATCGGCCCGCTCGAACTGCCCGATCACGTGATTTCGCAAGCGGAGCGCGTCCGCCATGGTCTTGAACGTGAGCGCGGCGGACGAACCGGGGATCACTGTCTCGTTCGTCGTCGCCCCGAGCGCCACGACGAGATGGTCGTAAGGGATATCCTGGGCATCGCCGTCCGGCGTTGAGAGATGGACGTTGCGCCGCTCGATGTCCGCCGACTCGAAGCGGGCCTCGATGACGACCAAGATCCCCGATGGAAGGCTGCCGTTCCGATAATGAGATCGGCGAGCAAAGACCCCAGCGCTACGACGACCCTGTTTTCAATCACGGACGCAGGCGTGGCCTTGCAAAACCGATCACGATCGGTAGAATGCGCGCGATTCAGAGTTGAAAAAGGAGATTCCGGTCAGGAGGATGCTATGCGTGGGGTAATCCGAGCGGACACGATCACAGCCTCAGCCACCTTGCGGGCAATTCATATTCCGAGCTTTCAGAGAGGCGCCCGATCCGGATGGCTGCCTTTGATAGCACTGCTGATGATGTTGCCGTCCCTCGCTCTGGCTGGACCGACGGAAGACGCGAATGCGGCAATCGACCGCTGGTCGGCGGCTTATAGCGCGAATGACGTGGAAGCCGTGGTGAAGAGCTATTGGCCCGACGCCATCCTGCTGGGGACGAAAAGTCCGGTCATCTCCACAGGCGCGGACGCGATCAAGAAATACTTCACCGATCTGAAATTGCAAGGGAGCGGCAACAAGAACGTAATCCAGGAGCGGCACGTCATTCCCATTGACGATCACGCGGTGCTGGTCACCGGGTTTTACGAGTTCATAAGGATGCAGGATGGCAAGCCGGTACCCGGCCCCTCGCGATTCACCATGTTGGTCACGAAGCGAGACGGCGAATGGCGCATCGCCCATCACCATTCCTCGCCTCACGTCGAAGCACCTAAGTAGGATCAACTTCTTTCCGAGGTCAAGAAGGCGTCGCTCTATCCGGCTCCTGTTGGGTTCACGGACTCACAGAGCGTGGTTTGAGATACCGGCCCGCGGCCGTGGAGAGAGCGGCCACAGGGAAAGCCCTGAAGTCCTCCGTTGCCTCGCAGTTGTCTTGCATGAGGAGACGGGAACGAGGGCCCTCGAGAAGAACTGTGGCCCTCGGAAGCATCAGGTCCCGGCCGCCCAGGACAAAGACGCGATCGGAGGACTCCCACATTTTCAGAAACCCGTCCGGCGTCAGGAAGACTTCCGGGGCATCGCCTCGCCGATACCCGAAGAGCAGATCGGCGCACGGTCCTCCGAGGACCTGAGTGGACTGGCCGGTATAGAACGTGGTCCCGCAGCCTTCCTCGTAGTCTTCCGCCACCACCAGCCGTGCTCCGGGCGCCCAAAGCCGGCCGACGATCGCGGCCGCCGCTTGCTGGGACCGGTCCTTCGCCACCAGCCGCATCCCCCCATCCGCCAGGCCGAGGATGAGCACGGCCCCGGCTCAGAGCGCGAACGCGTGCCGGCGTCGGGCCATCCGTAACGCCAGGGTTGACATTCCCCCGAGCAGCAGAAGCACGATCGGGAAAGGCCGGGCCTTTCGGAGCAGCTCGGTCCCGAACACCATGGCGCTTCCCGGATGCGACGCGAAGTACTCCCGGTAGTAGCCGTCGAGACTTGAGACTAGGTCGGTCAGGGCAGCCGAGCCCTTGCTCGCCGAGAGAAACACGATCGGAACGGCGGCCAGCCCGTTCCCGGCCACGATCAGGCCCGGCGCCAGGATGGCCGCGGCTCGCCGTCCGCTGGTCAGGAATCGCTGCCAGCCATGGCCGAGGATCACTGCCAGAGCGGGAAAAGCGGGCAGCGCGTAGTACTCCATGCGGGAGGCGGTCAGCGTGAAGAAAACGAGGATCGTCGCCGACCAGATCCAAGCCAGAGCCAGTCTTCGGTGCATCGTCCACCGCGCCACGGCAGAGCGCCGGGGGCGACCAGCGCGTAGCGGGCCTCGGCCGGACTGATGAGGGGCGCGTGCCGAGACCGGAAAAAGCGAGAACCGCGGGCAGAAGCACGCATCCCGCCAGAGAGACAACGAAAGCGGGTCGGACCAGCCGGTCTGGCCGCTGTGCGGGAAGGTCGTGAAGCCGACATGCCTGTCGCCCGCTCAGGCCGGCGCCGGCCGGAACACCCGGGGTGGCGTGTCGCTCCCGGCCATGACGGTCGGTTCGTTCTTCTTTCCCGCCGAGACTGACGTGATCCCGCTCGAAGAACTGATCCTTCATTCGCCAACCTCCCGCATTCACGCATGGTCAAGCCGCCTCCAAAGACGGTGTCCGCCGCCAGGGCGGACTGCCAGCGCGCCTGTCAGGCGCCGCTAGGAGAGCCGGGCGGAGCGGGGAGGAGAGCGCGAGGCGGGAGAATCGGAAACCGATTGGGGAACCGCCGGTTCGGCCGGCGACGGGACGAGAGGATCCGCTTCGCCCGATGGAGAGAGCGCCGGGACGGTCTCTACTCCTTGTTCTCGGATTTGTTCGGTGCGTGCCGCGATTCGACCACGAGGTACGTCACCGTATCCCATGAGTTGTGGATTCCGATGAACAGGAGGAGAAGGGCCGCCGCGCCGATCGCGAAAAGAACCGACGCGGGGTCGCGCGGGAGCAGGGCCCCGGCCGCCAGGAGCGCCGCGTACGCGATAAGCGGAAACACGGTATGCCAGAGCCAGTCCTCCAGCACCGGCTTGTATCCGGTCTGGCGGCGCGCCCGCCGGGCGACGATCAATACGTACGCGACGCCGGCTGCCCCGCACAGGCCCGCCCCGAGGCCGGCATTCGAGAGCGCGTGCCATGGCGCGCTCAGAATCGCCGACATCAGCAGAACAGCGCAGAAGTGCGCGATCGTCGGGGTGCCGAACGCGTCGATCTCACGGAGAGAGCTCCGCTTCCGCGTCTCCGCAATCAACGTGATCACGACGAACTGCAACCCGGTGAGCGCCGCCGACGACGAGCCGATGATTACGTAGAAGGTCTCCCAGGCGGCAAGCGGTGACATCGCGGCTTCTCTCACGGCAGATCCAAGCCTCCATCGCGCGAGCCAAGTCTGGTGATCGCCGCAGACGCGATCTCGGTTTCAGCGGTTGTAAGACGCGCGTGTCCCGACGCGAAACGACGAAATACGATCGTTCAATCCCGCCCTTCGCAGATCATTCGTATCGGAGTCGAAGCGTCTGGACTGCCCCTGAAAACTCCTCTCGCGGTACACGGTGACTTCGGCGTTCCCGAAGACTCGGATCGAGGAGATCTGATCGTTCATGCCGGATGGCACCTGCTCGGTGGTGGCGCCGACAGGGGCACAGAAGTACTGGCCGCCGTAGTTGATGTCCCGGTAGAAGCACACACCCGCGCGGGGGACGGAGGGACGGCCCCAGGCCATTCCCAATCTGCCGTCCCCGTCACCGGATGAACCGCTCCAGGTCCCGCGCCTCGAGACGCGAAACGACGAAATACGATCGTTCAGCGCCACCCTGCGCAGATCATTCACATCGGAGTCGAAATTCCGGGCCTGCCCCTGGAAGCTCACGTCGCGATACACGGTGACTTCGGCGTTCCCAAAAACTCGGACCGACGAGATCTGATCGTTCATGCCGGGCGGCACCTGCTCGGTGGTGGCGCCGACAGGAGCACAGAAGTACTGCCCGCCGTAGTTGACGTCGCGGTAGAAGCACACGCCCGAGCGAGGTACGGTTGGACGGCCCCAGGCCATTCCCCAGTTTCCGCCGCGCTTCCCGCCCGAGGCGCCCCACCCCCCACGGGTCCCGATGCGGAAGGACGAAATGCGATCGTTCCAGTCCGCCCTCCGGAGGTCACTCGCATCGGAGTCGAAACTCCTGGACAGCCCCTGGAAGGCCATGCCGCGAAATACGGTGACTTCGGCGTTCCCAAGAACCCGGATCGACGAGATCTGCCTGTCCGTGCCGGGCGGCATCTGCGCGGTCTCGGCGCCGACTTCCGCACAGAAGTACCGCCCGCCGAAGTTGATGTTCTCGTAGAAGCACGCGCCCGCCTGGGGCATTGGTGGACGGCCCCAGTTCTGCCCGGAGGCGCTGGCGACGCCGATCACGATCAATCCAACGACCAGGAAGCCGACAGTTGTTCCGTATCGCATCTCCCACCTCTCACTGTCAGGGTATCAGAGCGAAATCAACCGTGGGCTTCCTGAGATTGGGCAGTCCGGCCCCGCCGCGACCCTCTTCCAGCCTTGCTGCGTTCCGGGCCGTCGGCGAAGCGTCTCGGCCGAAGTGTCAAGAATGACCTCCTCCCGGGCTTCCTTTCGTCTCCGCGGTCAGTTGAGCTACAGCCTGCTTCAGGTCGGAGACCGCCGAAGGGTCGGCGGGAAGCGGATCGGAGGACTTCACCGACTCCCTGACAGGTTCATAGAACCGCGCCGCGAGCGCTGATCGCGGAAAGTCGGTCGGGATATCCGCCGTCATGACCACGACGACCCCGAGGTCACGCAACACAGCGATGCGCTGGCCCGCGACGCCCCCGGGCCTCGAGCAGCTTTCGCTCCGGATAGAGCCAGTCCTACCCACAATGGCTCTACTGGACTTGCCCCGATTTGGTTTACAGGTTTCCGCTTGAGTTCTCAGGGTCCAGCGGCAGAGCTCCTGGCGCGTGGGTCAGCGCTCAGCGTGAAGGATGGGTCAACGGAGGGAAGATTGGGGTCAAGGGTGCATTTCCTGTATTGATGTCAACTTCATTCCTCCAATGTCTGTCCTGTCTCGAATGCTGCGCGTCCGGCCGAACGGGAGCTGCTGTGTTACGGTTATGCAGGGCTCCGGGCTCGCCGTGGCGTGCGTGCTGTGAGGGTGGCGGGCAGGCCGCGGGCCATCTTCGCCGGGGTGAGGACGTAAGCCGATGAAACCGGTCATCCAGGTGATCGACGACGACCCCGAGTCGCTGGCCTCTCTCGTTGACGCGCTGACGCGCCGCTTCGGAGCGGACTACCGCGTGGCTTCCCATGAGTCCGCGCGCGCGGCGCTCGAGGATCTGGAGCGAATCCGGGCTCTTGGCGAGAGCGTCGCGTTGGTCATCGCGGATCAGTGGATGCCGGAGATGGAGGGCATCGAGCTGCTCGGCCGGGCGCACGAGATCCACCCGACGGCGCAGCGCGCGCTCCTCGTGGACTGGGGCGACCGCGCCGCCGCTCCGGCGATTCTCGAGGGATGCGCGTTCGGGCAGCTCGAGAACTACCTGCGCAAGCCCTGGTTCCCCCCGGAGGTCCATCTCTATCCGGCGATCGGCGAGTTCCTGGCGGATTGGACGAGGGCCCATGGTCCGCGCATGGAGCTCGTGCAGGTCATCGGAGACGACCCCTCGCGAAGGACGCATGACGTCCGGGCGTTTCTCGAGCGGAGCGGCATTCCCCATGGCTTCTCCGCGGCCGGCTCGGAAGCGGGCCGCGCGGCCCTCGAAGAGGTCGGAGCGGATGGCTCCCGTCTCCCCGTCGTCGTCCTCCTCGACGGCCGCGCGCTCATCGACCCGTCCAACGCGGAGATCTCCGACGCCGTCGGCGCGACCAATCTCGAGGAGCGCGAGTGCGATCTCGCCATCGTGGGCGCGGGCCCCGCGGGCCTCGCGGCGGCCGTTTACGGCGCCTCCGAGGGGCTCGTGACGATCGTCGTCGAGCGCGAGGTCGTCGGCGGACAGGCGGGGGCGAGCTCTCTCATCCGCAACTACCTCGGCTTCCCGAGAGGGATCAGCGGCGGGGAGCTCGCGCAGCGTGCCTACGAGCAGGCCTGGCTCTTCGGAACGAAGTTCGTCTTCGCACGCGATGGACTGCGGCTGCGCGCCGAAGGACTGTCGCGAATCCTGACGCTCTCGGACGGAATCGAGATTACCGCGCGAACCGTCATCCTGGCCACGGGAGCCAAGTACCGGCGTCTGGACGTGCCGGGAGCCGAACGCCTCGTGGGTGCCGGCATCTTCTACGCGACCCCCGGGGATGCCCGGGCGCTGAAGGGCCGGGACATTTTCGTCGCGGGTGGAGGCAACGCCGCGGGCCAGGCGGTCATCTTTCTCGCGAGCGGCGCCCGCAAGGTCACCCTCCTCGTGAGAGGCGATTCGCTCGAGAGGGGAATGTCGGACTACCTGATCCAGCAGGTCCGCCGGCTTCCGAACGTGGAGGTTCGCCTGCGGACTGAGGTCGTGGGCGTGGCCGGAGAGCGCTCCCTCGAAAGCCTCACGCTGAAGGACGAGGCCTCGGCCCGGACCGAGACGGTCTCCGCCGCGGCCCTGTTTGTGCTCATCGGCGCCGACCCGCACACGGAATGGCTGGCCGGTACCTTGCAGCGGGACCCGCACGGATTCATCCTGACGGGACCCGGCGTGCGTCGCGCGGAAGCCCTCTGGAACCTCGACCGGCCGCCCACGCGGCTCGAGACCAGCATTCCGGGCGTCTATGCCGCCGGCGATGTGCGCCACGGCTCCATCAAACGCGTCGCTTCCGCCGTCGGAGAAGGCGCCGTGGCCGTGCAATACGTGCACGAGTACCTCGCGGGCAGGTACTCCCTGGGAACGGGCGTGTTTTCCTTCGGGACAGAGCTGAATTCGGGCCTCCGCAAACAATAGACCTTACGGCCATCGATCCCGGCACAGCTTGCTGGCGGACCGGACCAGAACGCCAGCAATGCAAGTGGGCTGGCCGGCGGTAGGGAGGCAGGGTGGCTTGAATATCGGCGGTTAGGCCCTCAACACCCGATATTCCAGCCTGAACCTCTTCCCCTGCGGGATATCTTCACCTGGAGGAGCCCACCATGAAGAAGCCGAGCCGGCCGGCCGGGAAAGCCGCGAAGCCCGGACGGAAACCGATCATGCGCCAGTCGCGCGGGGGCGCGGAGGTTCGCTCCAAGCGCCGCTCCGGTAACGCGCCGAAATCCTCGTTTGACCTCGCGATGGAACGGTTGCGCGCCGCGGATCGTGAATCGGGGATCAAGGAGACTCCGCTGAGCCTGGCGCAGAAGAAGGAGGTCGCCGAAGCCCGGCGCGTCGCCTCCTCGCGCCTCGCGGAGCGCGAGATCCTTTTCGGGGATGTGATGCGAAAGACCCAGGACCCTGCCGAGCGCGAGAAGGCCGAGCGCGAGTATCAGATCGACCGCCAGCGGATAAACGACGATTGCGAGCGCGCGATCGAAGCAATTCGCAGCCACACGCGCTAGTAGCTCGAGACCGGGCTCTCAGCCGTATCCGGCGATCCGCAAGCCGGTTCGCCGCAGGCGCAGGTCCCGATCAGGCGCGAGCGAAGTCAGCCTCAGGACTTGGCTGGCGTCTTGTGGGCATGGGCCTTTCGCAGCATGTCGTCCTTCCAGCTGCGCGTATGACAGCTTCCGCAGAAGGTCGCCGTCGGGATCACCAGGCCCGCCGCCTTCGCCTTCTCGGTGTCCTTCATTACCGTCAGCGACTTGTACTCGCTGCCCGGACCGTGGCAGCTTTCGCAGTCGAGCGGCGGCTTGCGCTTGGCGTGCGCAGTCTCGACCCACGAGGCAAACTGAACCTTGTGGCATATCTTGCACTTCTCCGCGCCAATGCGCGTCAGCCCCGCCTTGGTCGCCGCGACGGCGATCTGCCCGCCGGGGTCCACCACCTTGGAGGCGCTCGCTACCTGCGTCGGCGCGGTGGAGGCCGAAGTGAGTGGCGCAGGGCGCGGGACCTCTCGTACTGGCTCCGGCACGGCCTCTGACTGCGGCGGTCGCTTTGACGCCGACGGTTCCGCCGCCGCTGTCGCCGCCTTCACGGGCTTGAGGTCGAACTTGCCGTTGCTCTGGAGGAAGAAGACACACTCCGAGGCCTTGTCACAGCTCGTCGTGTGCTTGTAGTTCCCGCCGGGCTGCATGAAGTAGGAGGCCGGTCCGAGGCGAAACTCGGGCTTTCCTTCCGGCGCCTGGATGTACGTACCCGAGACGATCACGACCTGGTAGTCGTTGGTATGCGTGTGCAGAGGAGCGGCGAATCCCGGCGGCAACTTGATGAACGCGCGGAAACCGCCCTTGGTGTGATCGCCCCACACATCTGCAATCATCACGCCCGGCGCACCCTTGGGGTCGAGGTCGGCCCACTTCAAGTCGCTGGCGGGGATGACGACAAGCCTGCTCGACGCGGCCTTCGGAGCGCTCTTCCCCTTCGCCTCTCCGGAGCCCAGCGCCATGACCATGGCCGCCAATAGGAACCACACAGCCGACGCCACAATGTTTCTTGCCCTCATTGAATCCTCCTTGTCGTTAGAAGTCCCGTGCCGAAGCTATCACCGCGGCCGCAGAATCACGACGCAGCGCTGACGGCAACGCCGCACAAGGTGCGCGAGTCCGACACTCCGAGGCTTGGCGGAGCGTTAGACTGAGAGTCGTGGTCTCGAGCGGCGTCACGACGATCCGAGCGGCAGAGCCTGGCGACGCGGCGGGGATCGCAGCCATCTACAACCACTACGTCGGGCGGAGCATCGTCACCTTCGAGGAGAAGCCGGTTTCGGATGAGGAGATGGCTCGGCGAATCGAGGACGTCCGGTCAGAATCGCTGCCGTGGCTGGTCGCCGAGGAAGCCGGCCGCATCGCGGGATACGCTTCCTCGAGGAAATGGAGAGACAGGTCCGGGTATCGGTTCTCGGTGGAGATCACGGTCTACGCCGCGCCCGGCCACGCGCGCCGCGGGATCGGATCGAGCCTGTACTCCCGGCTGTTCCCGATTCTCCAGGCCCGCGGCATTCACTCGGTCATCGCCGGCATCGCCCTGCCCAACGAGGCGAGCGTGGCGCTCCACGAAAAGTTCGGAATGCGGAAGGTCGCGCACTTCTCGGAAGTCGGATTCAAGTTCGATCGGTGGATCGACGTCGGTTACTGGCAGCGCACTCTCCGCTGAGGAGCCTCCCATTCTCGGTCGTCGATCCCTCGAGGCTAGTCCGCGAAGAAAGTAACGGCGCCGGTCTCGAGATCGTACATTCCTCCGACCATGCCGACGGCGCCGGAGTCGAGCATCTCCTTTAAGACGGGGCTCTTTTCGCGAATTTCTTTCATCGCAAGCCGCACGTTCTGCTCGCCGACCTTGTCCACGTAGGCGTGGTCCTTGCTGGTTCCCGGCCCCGAAGCCGCGACCGACGGCTGGATCTTGGCGACCAGCTCGGTCAGATTGCCGAGCTTCACGTTGTCGATCGCTCCCTTGACCGCTCCGCAGCTGGTGTGGCCGAGGACGACGATGGTCTTGACTCCGATGACTTTCGCCGCATATTCGAGAGAGCCCAGGTTGTCGACGTTCACCACGTTTCCGGCCACGCGGATATTGAAGATGTCTCCAATGGATTGATCGAAGATCGCCTCCGCCGGGACGCGCGAATCCATGCAGCCCAGGACCACGGCGAAGGGATACTGCCCGGCGGCCGACGCCTTCACCTTCGCGAGGAGATTCTTCTGGACCGATGTTCCGGCGCGAAACCGCTTGTTCCCCTCCTTCAAGGCGTCCAGCGCCTTGGCCGGAGTCATAGTCCCTTGCGACTCTTTGGTCTGCACGACGGAGCTCTTGGCGGCGGGTTTGGCCGCGGCCTTCGGATCATCCGGCAAGGCAACGCCCGTGAAAGCGACGAGAAGAGCGATGGAGATCCAGGGCCCCGAGTGACGAACGCGCATAAATTCTCCTTCGAAATTGCTCCTTAGCCTATCTCAAGATACCGACTCGAACGCCAGCCGTCGCGCGCCCCCCCACTTTCCCTTTCGTCTCCCGGCTCTGATGCTACGATCCTGCGATGGTCGCGACTTCCGCTCTCTATCGCGATCTGGCATACGTGTTTCTCGCGGCGGTCGCGGGCGGATTCGTCGCGAGGCGACTGCGCCAGCCGCTGATCCTTGGATATGTCCTGGCCGGCATCCAAGTCGGCCCTTTTTACTCCGGGTCCCACCGCCGGGGACGAACGTCACGGTCGCATCAACGGTGAAGTGCTGCCCCACGGAGTACGACCCGGCCGAAGGGGCGCGACGGCAATGTCAGCGTTGACGTCTCCGCGCCGCGCGGATAGGATCGAGCCTCATTCGGCAGCGCGCAAGACGATGATCGGACAGAATGTCTCACACTACCGTGTGACGGCGAAGCTGGGCGCCGGCGGGATGGGTGTCGTTTACGAAGCGGAGGATACGCGGCTCGGCCGGCGCGTGGCGCTCAAATTCCTCCCGGCCGAGCTCGCGCAGGACGTCTCTTCGCTCCAGCGCTTCCAGCGAGAGGCCCGCGCGGCATCGGCGCTGAACCATCCCAACATCTGCATCGTGCACGCGATCGAGGAGCACGAATCGCAGCACTTCATCGTGATGGAGCTTCTCGAGGGACAGACGCTCTCGGCGATGATCAGCTCGGGACCCCTGGAGATTGGAACACTCCTCGACCTGGCGATCCAGATCGCCGACGCGCTCGAGTCGGCGCACGGAAAAGGCATAGTTCATCGGGACCTGAAGCCGGCCAACATCTTCGTCAATTCCCGCGGACAGGCGAAGATCCTGGATTTCGGCCTGGCGAAGATCGGTCTGGCGCGCCCGGCCCCGGACGACTCGGGGATGGTGACGATGGCGCGCGCCGACGATCTGACGAAGGCGGGATCCACGATGGGCACCGTTTCCTACATGTCACCCGAGCAGGCGCGCGGACAGCTGACCGACGCGCGCACCGATCTGTTTTCCCTGGGCGCGGTGATCTACCAGATGGCCACCGGATCTCCTCCATTTCCGGGAGAGACCTCCGCGGTCATCTTCGAGGCGATCCTGAATCGCGAGCCCGCGGCCGTGAACCAGGTCAATCCCCGGCTCCCCGCCGGCCTGAATCGCATCATCGCCCGCGCCCTGGAGAAAGATCGCAACCTCCGCTACCAGACCGCCAACGACATGAAGGCGGACATGCTGAGGTTGAAGCGCGACATCGATTCCGGCAGCGGCCGGACGCCGGCGGCGAGCGAAGCCGCCCGCGAGCCGGTCAAGGCGGCGGAGAAGTCGGTGGCGGTCCTCTATCTCGAGAACCTGAGCGGCGTGAAAGAGGACGAGTACCTCCGCGACGGCGTGACGGAGGACATCATCACCGAGCTCTCGAAGATCAAGGGCCTGAAGATCTTCTCGCGCCCCACGGTCCTGGCGTATCGCGACAAACAGGTCACGCCCGCCCAGATCGGCCAGCAGCTTGGCGCGGCCTACGTCCTTGGCGGGAGCCTTCGCCGCGCCGGAACGCGGCTTCGGATCAACGCCCAGCTCGTGGACACTCACACCGATTTCCCGGTCTGGTCCGAGCGGTACGACCGGGAAATGCAGGACGTCTTCGAGCTGCAGGACGAGATCGCGCGCAAGATCGCCGAGGCCCTGCGGGTCACGCTGACGCGCCAGGACGAAGAGGCGCTGGCGGCGAAGCCGACCGACAATCTCCAGGCCTACGACCTCTATCTCCGCGGGAAGAGTTACGCGCGCCGCCTGACGCGCCAGGACCTGGAGTTCGGCCTCCAGATGTTCGAGAACGCCGTCTCGGTGGATCCGCAGTTCGCCCTGGTCCACGCCGCGATCGCCAACGCCTGCGCCCAGTATCACTACCACTACGAGCGCGAGAAGAAGTGGATCGACCGGGCGGTCGCGGCCAGCCAGCGGGCCAGCGCCCTGAGCAAGAACACTCCCGAAGTCCTGGTCGCCGAGGGTTGGATTCTCTATGCCGAGGGGAAATACGACCAGGCCAGCCGTTGCGTGCGCCAGGCGATCGACCGGAAGGCGGACTGCGAGGGGGCTTACTACCTCCTGGGCCGGACTCTCTTCGCCGCCGGCCGCTATCAGGAAGTCCTCGACATGGCCGAAGACGCCATCGCCGCGTCGGGGGAGGACTACAACATCTACGTCCCGATCATCAACGCGCTCGGCGCCCTGGGAAAAGGTGAAGCGCGGCGGGTCTACATGCAGAGGCGGTCCCAGTTCCTCGAGGCCCACTTGAAGAAAGTGCCGGAGGACGCCCGCGCGCGAATTCTGCTGGCCACTGATTACGCGGAAGTCGGCAGGTCCGAAGACGCCACCCGAGAAGCGGCGCTCGCGATGGCGCTGCGGCCGAACGAAGCCACGGTCCTCTACAACGTCGCCTGCGTGTTCTGTCTCCTGAAACGGAAATCGGAAGCGATGGACGCCCTTCGGAAAGCCTGGGAGGCAGGCTTCAAGGACCCGAGCTGGACCCGCCGCGACCCCGACCTCGAACTGCTCCGCGGCGACCCGGAATTCGAGCGCCTCTACCCCGCCGAATAACGGCCAGGGCTCATCTTCGATGAGGATGCGTTCAGGTTGCCTTGCTCGCTTCCCCACACGCGCCCGCCGGCGGCCCACCTGTCAGAGCCGGTGGTATCCTCACCTCCCGAAACAACGAAGGAGGAGGACATGAAGGTCAGAACGGCCCTGGCATTCCTGGCGGCGGTAGCGATCGCTTCGGCAGCGGGCGCGCAGACGAAGCAATCCGGCACGATCCAGTGCGGCAAAGGAAACCCGGAACAGATGATCGAGGTCGGCGACAAGCCCGGCCACTTCATGGGCGTCAGCAAGTCCACGTGCACGTGGACCACGCCGATGGACACCGCGGGGCTGAAATCGAAGGACGGCTACAGTATCGCCGCCATCGACGCGACCGGCAACAAGTCCACCAGCCACGGTGTCCACGTCAGCACGATGGACAACGGGGACAAGATCTACGTCAAGTTCCAGGGGAGCGGAACCTCCAAGGACGGCGCGACCCTGACCGACGGCGGCAAGTGGACTTACACCGGAGGCACCGGCAAATTGAAAGGCATCAAAGGCGGCGGCACCTACAAAGGCAAAGGCAGCCCCGACGGATCCGTAACCTACGAAGTCGCCGGTGAATACACCGTAGGCAAGTAATCCACCATTCTCAACCCCTCCTCCCTCTCCCGGCGGGAGGGAGGAGGCGCCGACGAGTGTCGACCGGGGTCGTGTATTCAGTATTCTGCCTGCGAAATACGCCGATACACGATTGCCCACTGATTCGCACCGTTGCGCCTATCGCGGCGGCGGAGAGATCGTGTAATCGATATCGTAGAAGTGGGTGCCCTTCTCGATGCGAATCGCCATGGTGCCTGCCAGACCGGCGAGCTCGCCCGTGCCGGACTCGGGGACCACGACGATCCGGAGTTGCAACTCCCCGCCGCGACGCATGGTGCCCTGGTGCAGTAGCGTAAACGTGCCGCGCCGGCCGTTCAGAGTCCCCTCGACCTTCTCGATCGCCACGTAGCCGGCGGAGCCCTGGACAGCCGTCTCCGCCGTCCACATATCGCCCTTGCTCGATCCTGTCAGATCGCCGGCGAACGTCTTCGCGAGCGACATCCGTCCGGAGGCCACGCCGTTGTCGCCACTGACGCGAGTGATCTTCACCTCGAATGTCCCGCTGGCGCGCCGCTTTTCGTCCGACCCTGCCCCCGTTACAAGCGCCGCCGCCAGAATCGCCGCACCCATTACTACCGCCTTCCTAATCGCGAACATTTCACCGTCCTCCGCCGCGGATGGTAGCGGAAGTCTCGGGCGGTCTCGCTCCCCGGGGCGCGATAGAGTAAGGGCCTGAGACAGCGCCCGGTTGAAACAGCGGGAGACCAGGCCCCCGGACTCTGAGGAGAAGACGTTGCTCGGAAAGACGATTTCGCATTACCGAATCGTGCGTCAGCTCGGCGCCGGCGGCATGGGCGTCGTGTACGAGGCGGAGGACACGCGTCTCAGGCGGAATGTCGCGGTGAAGTTTCTCTCCGCGCAGCTCGCGCAGGACGCGCCGATGCTGGAGCGGTTCCAGCGCGAGGCGCGGGCGGCCTCGGCCCTGAACCACCCCGGCATCTGCACGGTGCACGCCATCGAGCAGGAAGAGGGGCAATCGTTCATCGTGATGGAGCTCGTGGACGGCGAGCCGCTTTCGTCGCGAATGGCCGGCCATCCGATGGAGATCGGGCAGCTGCTCGACTTCGGCATCCAGATCGCCGACGCGCTCGAGTCGGCGCACGGAAAAGGCATCGTCCACCGCGACCTGAAGCCGATGAACATGATGGTGACCCCGCGCGGCCAGGTGAAGATCCTCGATTTCGGCCTGGCGAAGATTAACCCCGCCGATTCGCCCAACGCCGAGACGGTTTCCCCGACGGCGCCTCCGCGGCACGGAGAACTGACGACTGCCGGGACCGTCTTCGGCACGATCCACTACATGTCGCCCGAGCAGGCGCGCGGCCTGCCGACCGATGCGCGAACCGACCTCTTCTCGCTCGGCGCGATTCTTTACCAGATGGCCGTCGGCGACCGGCCCTTCGAGGGCGACACCCAGGCCGTGGTCTTCGACGCCATCCTCAACCGCGAACCACGGCCGCTGGCGGAGGCGAACCCGGCGATGCCCGCGCCGCTCGGGCCGATCCTCGAGAAGGCGCTCGAGAAGGATCGCAGCCTCCGCTACCAGACCGCCACCGAGCTCAAGACCGACCTCCTGCGTTTGCGGCGCAAGCTCGAAGGCAGCCGCGCGAGCGCGGCCGCGCTCTCCGATTCCAAACCATCGGCGCGGCGCGTGGAGCGCTCGATCGCGGTGCTCTACTTCGAGAACCTCTCGAGGGAGAAGGAAGACGAGTACCTGCGGGACGGCATCACTGAAGACATCCTGACCGACCTGTCGAAGATCAACGGTTTGAGCGTCTTCCCGCGCACGACGGTGCTCGCGTTCCGCGACCAGAAGGTGACCGCGGCGGATGTCTGCCGGCAACTCTCGGCGGGCTATGCCCTGGAAGGAAGCCTGCGCCGCGCCGGGAACCGATTGCGGATCAACACCCAGCTCGTGGACGCGTCGACCGGTTTCCCGGTCTGGTCGGAACGCTACGACCGCGAGATGTCCGACATCTTCGAAGTGCAGGACGAGATCGCCCACAAGATCGCCGAGGCGCTGCGCATCAAGCTCACGCCCCAGGAGCAGGCGGAGCTCGCCGCCAAGCCGACCGAGAACCTCCAGGCCTACGATCTCTACCTGCGGGGCCGCAGCTACGCTCGCCGGCGTACGACGAGGGACATGGAGTTCGCCCTCCAGATGTTTGAGAACGCGGTCGTGCTCGACCCCAACTTCGCGCTCGCCTGGGCGGCGATCGCCAACGGCTGCGCCCACGCCCAGTACTGGTCCGGGGGGCAGGGACAGTACATGGAGCGCGCCCAGACGGCGTCGCTGCGGGCCGTGGCCCTCGCGCCGGACATCCCCGAGGTCCTCGTCTCGCAGGCCTGGATCCTCTACGCCGGCGGCCGGTACGAGGACGGCGAGCGGCTGACCCGCGCCGCGATCGCGCGCAAGCGCGACTGCGAGGGAGCCTATTACCTCCTGCTGCGGTCGCTCTTCGCCTCGGGCAAATACCAGGAAGTGGCCGCTCTGGCCGAGGAGGCGATCGAGGGCGCGGGAACCGACTACAACGTTTACGTCCCGATCATGAACGCGCTGGGGTCGCTGGGAAAGGCCGACGCGGCGCGCAACGTCCGCCTGCGGCTCACCCAGGCGCTCGAGAGCCACCTGCGCGAGGTGCCGGAGGACGCGCGCGCGCGGATCCTCCTCGGGGGCATGTACTCCCAGGAGAACCGAATCGAAGACGCGATCCGCGAGACGAATCTCGCGATGGTACTGCGGCCCAACGAGGCCACCGTGCTCTACAACGCGGCCTGCACCTTCTGCAACATCGGCAGGAACGCGGAGGCGGTCGACGCGCTGCGAAAGGCCTGGGAGGCCGGCTTCCGGGACGCCGACTGGACCCGCCGCGACCCCGACCTCGCGCCTCTCCACGGCGACCCCGAGTTCGAGAAGCTCTACCCCGCGTCAAACCCGGGCACCTGAGCTAGCCCTTCCGCTCGCGATGCCCTCCGAACTAACTAACTGAAGCCGGGTCGGCCGGGCCGATCCTCAAAAATACCAAGATGCAAGACTGACCCCACTAAACGAACGTGAGCCGGCGGGCGGCCGAGTTCCAGTGATCGGCCTCGCTCGGCTTCTCGGAGTCGTGCGGCCCCCCGCTTGCATACTCTCCGACATGACCGCCTCGATTTCCTTCTCATCGCATGCCTGGAGGTGGCGCAGAATGGTCCCGTGGAGACCATCCACCCGCTGCGCCAGGCGGACCGCGCTGAAGGACGAAGGCGTACCCTCGTCGGCCTGCTGCTGACCCTGTGCCTGGCGGGCTGCCTCGAGGCGAGCGGACCGGTGGCGATGCCGGGGTTCTCGGAGGCCGCGTGGCCCGGTGAAGCCTCGTTTCAGGCTTACGGCCCCGAAGAGGAACTCATGTCCATGGGCATCACGGCTCTGGCCCAGGACCGGGAAGGGTTTCTCTGGGTCGCATCGGACCTGGGCCTCTACCGCTTCGACGGCCACCGCTTCTTGAACATCGGCCCCAGGGAAGGCCTGCCGATCGGCCCTGATTCGCGTCTCTGGGCGGACCCGCGCGGTGGGGTCTGGACCAGCTCCTCCGCGGGCCTCTTTCGCGTGACCGGTCTCCAGGTCCATCCCGCCTCCGGAGTCGACGGGCTGCCGAAGGGCCCGGCCTTCTCCCTGGCCTGGGACGGGCATGACCGGGCGTGGGTCGCGATGGGCACGTTCGGGCTCTTCAGGGAATCCGCTTCCGGACGCTTCGAAAGAGTCGCCGGCTCCAGCCAGCCTTACGTGGTTGCGAGCGCGCCCCGGCATGGCGGGATGCTGGTGCTCCGGCAGGAAGGACATGCGGAGCTCTGGAAGGAAGCCGGGATAGCGGCGACATGGGGCGCCGCAGAGGGCGTTTCTTCCGCCGTGGTGGCGGCCATCGAAGACGGTGAAGGCAGGATCTGGATTCTGAGCACACACGGTCTCTGGTGGAAGGCCATCGGCGACGCGGCGTTTCGTCCGTTCGACCATCCGGCGCTGGCCGCGGGCGGGGATTACCGGGACCTGGAGGCAGACCGGCGAGGAGGTGTCTGGGTCGCTACGGTACGCGGTCTGCTGCACATCCGAGGCAACACCTGGACCCACGTCACCGATCGAGAGGGGATGCCCACGAAGTCCGCCGCTCAGGTCCTCGTGGACCACGAGGGATCACTCTGGTACGCCTCCAACGGACTCTTCCGCCAGTTGGGCCTGGGAGCCTGGTTCAACCAGACAACCCGCGAGGGATTGCCCACCGAGATCGTCTGGGCGGTTTCGAGGGACACGGCGGGGCGTCTCCTGGCCGGCACAAACATGGGACTCGCTCTCATGGAAGGCCGCCGCTGGCGGGTCGTGCCCGGGTCGGAAAAGACGGCGATTCTGAGCATGGTCGCGCTGCCCAATGGGGGCATTGTCAGCGCGGGGCGGCCGCGCGCGCTCCTGTATGTGGCACCGGGAATGGCGCGCGCCGTGACGGTCCCCTCGCCCTTCCAGAACGAACCCGCATCGCTTCAAGTGTTCCGCGTCTTCAGGGACCGTGCAGGAAACGCCTGGGTCGTGGGCTCCCGCCAGGTCTGCCGCATGGTTCCCCGGGGCCAGACCCTGGAGCCGGCGGAAATGCTCGAGGCGCCCGACTCTGCCTATCTCTACAACGCCTACTCTTCTCTTCAGAGCCGGGACGGGAGCTTCTGGTTTGCGAGCCGAAACGGACTCGCGGAATTCTCGCAGGGTCAGTGGCAGCTGTGGAAGAAGAAGGACGGGCTCCTCGAGAACCGCCTCTACGGGCTGGCCGAGGCCGCGGATGGCAGCTTCCTGATCTCTTACTACGATTCGCTCGGCGTGTCGCGGCTGCGCCTGGAAGGAAACAGGCCCCGCGTTGTGAGGAACTATCGGATGGACCGGGGCGAACTGCCGACGGATTCGGTCTTCAGCATTCACCGGGATCGCGAGGACAGGATCTGGCTGCTCACCGACGTGGGGGCAGTGCTCCTCAAAGAGGACGGGTTCGAGGCATTCGGACGGTCTTATGGACTTCAGAGCCAGGACATGGTCATCAATTCGTTCCTCGCGGATCAAGATGGGGCGCTCTGGTTTGGCGACGCGCGCTCCCTCGCCCTTTTCGACTCCGCCGCATTTCCCTGGAACCTTCCGGTGCCCCCGCCCATGTTCGAGGATCTCCGCTTCGGGGGGCGGCCCGTGATCCCTGTTCAGGGCAAGACGCTCGAAGTGAAGCCACGAGACAACGCTCTCGAGGTGTCTCTGTGCTTCCTGTCCTATTCCCGCGGCAAGGCGTTCGGCTACGAAGTGCGAATCGACGGGTTCGACGCCGCGTGGCGCAAGGAGACCTCGCCCAGGCTGCACTATCTAGCCCTTCCGTCGGGCCCGTACACGCTGCGAGCCCGGGCGGTCGTCAACGGCCGCGCGGGTCCCGAGGCGGAGATGGCCTTCCGTATTCTTCCCCGCTGGTACCAGACCTGGCTCTTTGGCCTGGGGGTCCTGGCGGCCGCCCTTACGAGCCTCTGGGGGATCGACACGTGGCGCCAGCGCCGGCTGCGGCTCGTGAACGAGCGGCTGGAGGCGCTCGTGAAGAACCGGACAGAGGAGCTGGCAGCGGCGTCCGCGCGACTGGAGGAATCAAGCGTTACGGATTCGCTCACGAATCTCCACAATCGCCGTTATCTGACCATCGTCTTGCCCGAGCAGCTGGGCGCCATTGCGCGGGGGCTGCGTTCGGGCCGGACGTCAAAGCCGTCCCTGTCCCAGGATCACCCCCTCGTCTTCCTCCTCCTCGATATCGATCACTTCAAACAGGTGAACGATGAATTCGGCCACGACGCCGGCGATGATGTCCTGAGGGAAATAGGCGCACTCCTGAAGACCGTCGCCCGGAATACCGATTCGGTCATCCGGTGGGGTGGAGAGGAGTTCTTGATCGTGGCCCGCTACCCCGGCGGTTGCGATCCCGCCCCCCTTGCGGAGCGCCTCCGGGCCGCGGCGGAAACACACCCCTTGCGCGTCGCCGGCGGCCGCGAGATCCACAAAACGGTGTCCATCGGATTCTGCGTCTTCCCGCTGGGATTCGACCTCCCCATGGTCTCGTGGGAGACCGCCGTCGCGCTGGCGGACCGTGCTCTCTACGCTGTGAAGCGAAGCGGAAGGAACGGCTGGATCGGGCTCTACGAAGGCCCCGAATTCGAACGACGCTTGCTGGACGCCTCCGCCGGCCGGCCGGACATCGCCGACATGGTCTCCAGGAAAATGCTCGGCGTGCTCAGCAGCCGCGGGAGCATCCCGCCCGAGTCCTGGGATTAGAATTGATCCCGGTTCTACTCCTCCGTGTCCGGGAGCACGAGAGCGCTCTCGAAGAGAGATGGGATGAGTCGTGTATTGTGGCATTTGTCTGGGCGGGCAGGGGGTCATGTCTTAAATATCCGCTTTGCGCGATCGACGCCGACGAGGACTTCGATCAATCAGCCTTCTCTTCGTGGCCAGTGCCACACATCGTTACAAATAGGATTCCCGGGTTCCCTATCCTGAGAACGCCTGCTAGATCGGATCGATCGGAGTCCGCTTCGGCTCCTTGCCGAACCGCAGGCGCGATCGCTCGACGTGCTTTCGGATCTCGACGTCGCGATCTCTGGGCGGAGCGTTCGTAACCCATCCTCCGACCAGGCGCTCGGCCGCCGCGGCTACCTCATCAACGGCCCGGTTGAAAAGCGCCTCGTTCGCCTTCGAGGGCTTGGTCGCCCCGCTCACTTTCCGGACGAACTGCAGAGCCGAGGCACGGATTTCCGCTGCCGTCGCCGGCGGCGCGAAGTTGGCGAGCGTACGGATCGGCACATGCCGGCACTGTAACCGACTCCGAGCGTGGTATGGGGTCAGTCTTGTATGTTGGTACAAGGAGAAAGTGGTCCCGAACGGCCACAGCGATCCAGGAATCGGGCCTGGCTCTGTAAGATCAACCGCGAGATCGCGGCGGTCCGGCGGCGGCGGCGTCCGGCTTGAGGGTCGTCCTCGACACGAATATCCTGGTCGCGGGCCTCCTCAACCCGAGCGGGAATCCCGGCCGAGTCGTGGATCTCTTCCTGGCGGGAGAGATAACGCTTCTCGTGGACGATCGGATTCTGACGGAGTATCGGGCCGTCCTCCCGCGGCCGAAGTTCGCGTTGGAGGCGGAGGAGATCTCGAGCCTCCTCGACGCAGTCGAGTCGGAAGCCTTTCGAGTGCCGGCCCATCCGCGCGACGTCGAGCTACCCGACCCAGCGGACGTTCCGTTTCTCGAAGTCGCCGTCACGGGCGAAGCGGACTCACTCGTCACGGGAAACGCCCGTCATTTCAGGCGGCCGAGCAGCGGATTCGTGTCGAGTCTCCGACCGAATTTGTCGGGCGATGGAAGGCCGAGAACGGATGACCCGAGGTAGATGCCATCTGAAGGGACTCGCCCGTGGTCAGGGAAGCCTGTCAGTAATCTTCGCTCAACGCATTGCTGCCGAGAGCAAGGGCTCGTCGTCGGTCGAACTGATTATCGGAGGTGCTCAGCGGTCTCGATGAAATCGCTCACACCGCAGAGGCGGGCAGGGGCAAGCCCCGCCTCTACGGCACGAGAGACGAGGCCGGGAGCCAGGAGCCGGAGCGTTTGGCCAGGTCTTCGAGCTCGCGGCCGTCGAGGGTGAACTTGACCCACTCGCGGGGCTGCCGCGCCCCGAAGCGTTCGTAGAAGCGGATCGCCCTCTCGTTCCAGTCGAGGACCACCCATTCCAGGCGAAGGGCGCCCCGCGCGATCGTCTCGCGCGCGAGGGCCACCATCAGGGCTTCGCCGATGCCGCGGCCGCGAGCCTCCTCGGAGATGACGAGGTCCTCCAGGTACAGGAAGGGCCGGGCTCGAAAGCTGCCGAGCCCTTCGTAGAAGAGGGCGACGCCCTCGATCCTTCCGTCGAGCTCCGCGACGAGAGCCTCGAACTTCTTCGAATCGAAGATCCAGGAGAGAAGCCGCGCGGCCTCGGCGTCGTCGGGAGGGGGGAGCTTCTCGAACCGCGCCAGCTCCCGGTCGAGCTCGACGATGCGCGCGCCGTCCTCCGGCCGGGCGAGGCGAACGACCGGCCCTGCCGCCCCGGGCCCCCGGCTGCCGCTCATCGCTTCACCGCTGCGACCTTCGCGAAGTCTACGGACTTGACCAGCTGCACGGCTTCCTCTCCGGAGACGTTGGCGCCCTGACCCAGCACGAGCCGCGACGGCAGGACGACCACCGTGACCAGGGTCGTGGGCCGGCCCGTGGAGCGGTCCGTCACGACGAAGGTCCTCCGTCCCGAGATCTCCGTCTCGCGCGCCTCGACGCCCCCCGTTTTCTTCGCCTCCGCGAACGCCTTGCGCAGAGACGGGACCAGGTCCCTGCCGCCTCCGTAGTCCTGGACCGCGATGCGAAACTGCTTCGTCGAGCTCTGGCTCTCGATGCGCTGGAAGAAGCGGGACGCCTCGACGTAGGCGCCCATCTCGTTCTCGGCCTCTTCGGGCAGGGTCTCCGTCGGCGCGGCGGCGTAGCCCGGCAGGCGGACGGGCAATCCCTCCCGCAGCGTCAGCGGCCACGTCGGCTTGTCCGGTGAAGCGAACAGGACAACGGCGGAGAAGCACGACAACAGCGCCACAACGAGTCTCGCCGCGCCCGACATCGGAAAGAGAATAACCCCGATCGGCACGATTCTTGAACCCTCGAGGCAGTGGCGGCCGGATTGTGGTTCCGCCGGAGGAGAAAAAAATGAAACGCTTGATTGGAACGCTGGCTCTTCTCGCCTTTTTCGCGACGGGAGTCGCTCTCGGACAGACCAAAGTCGAGTCCGTCACCAAGGAAAAGAGCGCGCAGGGCACGAGCAAGACGAAGACGAAGTCCGTGACCGGATCGGTGAAGGAATACGAATCCGGGAAGGAGATCAAGATCATCGGGCCGGGCGACAAGACCTACTCGTTCGATCTCGACGAGAATGCCCGCATCGAAGGGAACATCGCGGTCGGCCAGACGGCCAAGGTCGAATACACCAAGGACAACGAAGGCAAGGAGCACGTGACCGTGCTCTCCGAGGCGAAGGCGGCCGCGGAGCCCTCCCACTCGGCGGCGCAGACCGCCGAGGCCCGGACCTCGCACACCAGCGGCACGATGCACGTCGAGTCCACGACGAAGCACAAGGGGCCAGGCCCGAACACGAAGGTCAAGACCGAGACCGTGATCGGGACCGTCAAGGAATACGAGGCGGGAAAAAAGATCACGGTCACCGGCCCCAAGGACAAGGACTACAGCTTCGACCTCGATGAGAACGTCGCCATGAAGGGGTCGGTCAACATCGGGGAACGGGTCAAGGTGAGCTATACGAAGTCCGACGGCGGGGACAAGGTCACGACGGTCATGGCGTATCCCGCCTCAACCAAGAAGAAGGCGAAGAAGACCGCCGCCTAACAATTTCCGGCGGCGGCGCGATTCCCCGCATGGTGCGGGGGATCGTTCTTGAGCGCGGTGCCGCCGCCTGGTTGATGGAAAGACCGCGTGAGAAAAGGAGGACCCGATGAAGTGGCGCAGTGTTTTCCTGGCGATGGCGGCGTGCGCCTTCGCTACGCTTCTGGCCGCCCAGGAGGTGTCCACAAGACAGACGACGATCGAGAACCGGGAGGGCCAGACGGTCACCATTACCGGCGAGGTCGTCCGGTACGAGCCGGGACAGACCATCGTTCTCCGGCAGCCGGACAAACGCGTCGTGACCTACACGCTCGGCCCCGGCGCCGTCCTTCCCAACGACATCCAGACCGGCCGGACGGTGACCGTGTCCACGGAGCCGTCGAGCAACGGCTCGGGCCCGGCGGTCGTCACGAAGGTCACCACCACGAGCATGACGCCCGAAGGGCAGATGAAGACGAGAACCGAGAGAACCGAGATGAGCCCGTCCGGTGAGACTTCGAAGACGACGACGACGACGATCTCCGGAACGGTCTCGGCTTTCGAGCCGGGGCAGTCCATCACGATCGAGCGTCCCGACCACCAGACCGTCCGTTACACGGTCACCCAGGAGTCGCAGCTTCCGCAGGACCTGACGATCGGCAAGACGGTCACGATCCGTACGACCACGGTCAACGGCGCGCCGGTGGCCAAGCAGGTGACGATCACCAAGACGAAGACGCGTATCCAGTAGCCGGGCGCCAAGGACAGGCAACAAAAAAGGCGGTCCCTCGGGACCGCCTTTTCTTCGAGAGGCCGGGAATTACTTCTTGGGCCCCAGGATGGCGTCCTTCGCCTTCTTCGAGACGCGGAACTTCACGACGCGCTTGGCCTTGATTTGGATCGCTTCTCCCGTTGCGGGGTTGCGGCCCATTCTCGCCTTGCGGTTGACGAGGACGAGCTTTCCGACGCCGGGGATCGTGAAAGTGTTCTTCGCTTCCTTGTAGGAGAGAGCGGTCAGGTCGTCGAGGAACTGCGTCGCCACGCGCTTGGTCTGCCCGGTTGACTTTGCCAGATGATCCGCGATCTGAGACTTCGAAAGCGCCTTCCCGGAATCTTTTGCCATATGCATTACCCCTTCTTCTTTTGGAATCGCCGTCTCCGGCGTCTCTTAAACTTGGCTCGCTATTCTATCCACCGCGCGGAGCGTCAAGCAAAAAAAAACGCCCTCGCGAAATATTTTCACCGCTGGAAGACCCTTTCAGAGCGCCCTTCCGTCCCTCCTCCCGGCGTCTCTCGCGCGGAGTAAGATCTCGGGCCGGGAAGAAAGGCATGGCGAAAAACCGGACGACCCGTTTCGTCACCGCGCTCCGAGGCGGCGCCGCGCGAGGGCCCTTCGCGTTCCGGCGCCCGGCCTGGGAGAGCTAAAGGACTATCAGAACATCCCTTTAGGGCCTTTGCCGCGCGAGGGACCGGGGGAGGTCGCTTCTGACCGGGGCCCGATGACCCGACCCCTTGGACGAGCGGGGATCCGGAGGCGCGGATTCCGGGGATTCCTTTTTCTGCTCGCGGTCCTCGCGGCCGCGGGCTGCGGCGAGCGGTCGGACATCCGGATCGCCCGGCGGATCCTTCAGAACCACCGCCTCCGCGCCGGCGTCAAGCCGCTGCCCGGCGCGCAGATCGTGAGGCTCAAGCTCTCGGCTCCGGCCGCTCGAGAGGCCGCCGCGGGCACGGGTCAGATCGAATGGGACGGCTTGAACTACAGGGAGACGGTTTCCTCCGCGGGCTGCGCCACCGTCCGCGGCATCCAGGCGGGCAAGGCTTATCTGACCGACGAGGACGGCGTCACGCGGGTCACTTCCGAGCCCACCCTCTCGGAGCTTCTGACCCGCTCCTACTTCTGGCGCCGGGCCTACCTGTTCGACGACCTGGAAAACGCCCGGATCTCTCTCGGCCCGGCCGGCGGCGCGAACGTTTCTGTCCAGGTGATCCCGAAAGGCGGCCATCCTCTGCTCCTGACTTTCTCCAGCCGGGGAGATCTCGTCGCGGCGGCGTCGCCGCGCTTTCGCCTGGAGTTCCGGGGTCCGCGGCGATTGACCGACTCCTCGCGGCCGGGCGTTCCCGTCGAAGAGGAGATCTCCTCGATCACTCTGCCCGTGGACCAGATGGCGGACACGCAAGCCGGCGGATGGTCCGCCCGCTGGCCGGCGGCGTCCGTGGAGACGGTCTTCATCGCGATCGGCCGCGCCGCCGGAGTGGACGGCCGCCTCGGCGGAGCGCCATTGCGAATCGCTCTCGACTCCAACGCCGATGGGCCGTTGCGGGTCCGGACCGGCGTCGCGCAGAGGCTCGGATTGTCTCCGCGCCTCGACGTGCTGGGACGCAGGCTGGTGCGCGCCGGACCGCTCGAAATCGCGACGCTCTCCTTTCCGTCGCTGTGGGTCCAGGTCTCGGATGAGGTCCCGGAGGGCGCGGATGCCGTGGCGGGCGGCGTGTTCTTCCGGGAAGCCGTCGTCGAGATGGATCCGGGAGAGGCGCGCGTCCGATTCCACGATCCCGCCCGCTGGGAGGCGCCGCCCGGCTACTTCCGCGGCCTCCTCGACGACGACGGAGACCGCCCGGTGGCGATTCTCCGCCAGGGCTCGGGCACGTTGCGACTTCGCGCCGGCACCGGCTCGGCCTCGGGCCTTTTTCTTTCCCCCGATTCCGCGCGCCGGATGGAGCTTCTTGCTCCCGGCTCCGTGGCCCGACAGCTGCGCTGGGGGACGGCGCCTCTTCCTGCGGCGCCGGTCACCGTCGAATTGGCGGCCTTCGATTCCGACTGGGGCGACGACGGCGGCCTCGGATTCGACGTGCTTCTCCGCTTCCACGTCTTCTGGGACATGCCCCACCGCTGGGCCTACCTGCGCCCGCTGACGGGAAGTCCTTAGTCCTTGGTCCTTGGTCCTTAGTCCTTCGAGCCGCCTGGCCCCCCGTCCTCTGACCAGGGACTACGGACCAAGGACTACGGACTGATCGTTACCGGCGAGAGGAATCGTCGTGTCGCAGCCGGCGCAGAGGACTTCGGGGCGGAGCGCCAGGACTCCGGCCTCCAGGAACAGGACGGCGGCGCAGTAAGGGCATTCCACTTCCACGGTCTCGGACCGCGGCGCCTGCATCTTGTCCGGCGCGCCGCGGCGCGCCATTCCCGGTCGGGGAGAGGGGTGGAAACGCACGACATTCTCTTCGCTCACCGCTGTTCCTCCTCTTGAAATGAGGACAAAGGATGCGGATCGGACGGTGAAGGCGGGGCCAGCGAGAGGCGGGGGCCCGACCGGCGAACCCTCTGCAGCATCAGACCGGCGGCGCCCACGATGAACAGAAGCCCTCCGGTCAGGAGCAGGCTCGCGGCCGCGGCGCGCACGGGTCTGGGGCCGTCGGCGATTCCGGGACGGCCGAAGACGACGCCTCCCAGGAAGATGCAGATCACCGCCAGGAGCAGGAGACTCCTCGATCGGCCCTGGGGCGCGGAGGGTTGCGACCAGACCAGCCTCATCGGGAAGAGCCTCGGGACAGTCGAGCCCGGCAGCCGGAAGGCCGTGTCAGCCCGGCGTTCGGAGTCAAGTCGCTCACACCGACCTCCGAAGCGTTCACGGAACGCGATAGCTTCGCGTCCGTCTCTCCTGTCAACGGCGCAATTGTATTCGACCCGGCCGGGGGAGGCAACGAGTAATTGAAGACGATTGAAGACGATTGGCCGGGCCCTCCTCGGTTTCTTCAATCGACAATCGTCAATCGGCAATCGACAATTGATTTATCCTCGAACGATGACTCCATCGATGAGGTTCGCGGCCGCTCTGCTCCTGGCGCCGGCGATTGCCGCAGGACTGGAGGAAACTCGGGGGTTCTTCGGCGAGAACTCCGCCGCGGAAGAGAAATGGGAACAACGCTACCGCTCGCTTCCGCAGGCCTCCGTCATCCGCGAGTCGAACCACATTCTCTCGGCCGAGCCTCACCACGTCGGCTCGCCCGGGGACGAGAAGAACGCCCGGTGGATCCTCTCGAAGTTCCGGGAATTCGGGCTCGACGCCTCGATCGAGACCTTCTATCCCCTCTTCTCCACGCCGAAGGAGCGGGTCGTGGAGATGGTCGAGCCGGCCTTCTTTCGCGCGACTCTCGCCGAGACGCCGGTGGCGGGCGACCCGACTTCTTCTCAGACACGAACGCAGCTCCCCACCTACAACGTCTATTCGATCGACGGAGACGTGACCGCACCCCTCGTCTACGTCAACTACGGAGTTCCCGCCGACTACGAGAGGCTCGCCCGCCTCGGAGTGGACGTGCGCGGCAAGCTCGTCATCGCGAGGTACGGAGCGAGCTGGCGCGGCATCAAGCCGAAGGTGGCGGCCGAGCACGGAGCGGTCGGGTGCCTGATCTATTCCGACCCGCGCGACGACGGCTACTTCGCCGGCGACGTGTATCCGGCGGGGCCGTACCGGCCGCTGCAGGGCGTGCAGCGCGGGAGCGTCTCGGACGGACCGCTCTACGCCGGAGATCCCCTGACACCGGGCGTCGGCGCCACGAACCCGAAAGCCCGTTTCGACCTCAAGGACGCGAAAACCCTGACGAAGATTCCGGTCCTGCCCATCTCCTACGGCGACGCGCAGCCGATGCTCGCGGCGCTCGCGGGCCCCGTCGCCCCGAGGGAATGGCGCGGCGCCCTCCCCATCACCTACCACCTCGGCCCCGGCCCGGCCCGCGTGCATCTGAAGGTCTCCTTCGACTGGAAGATCACTCCGGTTCGCGACGTCATCGCGAGGATCCCGGGATCGGTGTATCCGGACGAATGGGTGATCCGGGGCAACCACCACGACGCGTGGGTCAACGGGGCGAGCGATCCGGTCAGCGGGCTGTCGGCGCTCCTGGAGGAGGCGCGCTCCTTCGGGACTCTCCTCCGGGAAGGCTGGAGGCCCCGCCGCACCATCCTGCTCTGCGCCTGGGACGGCGAGGAGCCGGGGCTCCTGGGCTCGACCGAGTGGGCCGAGACGCACGCCCGTGAGCTGAACGAGAAAGCCGTCGCCTACATCAACAGCGACTCGTGCGGCCGCGGGTTCTTCAACGCCAGCGGCTCGCATTCTCTCGAGGCTCTCGTCAACGAAGCCGCAGCGGGAGTCGAAGACCCCGAGAAGAAGATGCCGATCCTCCGGCGGCTCCGGCTGCGGCGGATCGAGGAGGCGCGCAACGCGGAAGACCGGCGCGACGCCCGCGAGCGGGCCAACGTGCGCATCGGCGCGCTGGGATCGGGCTCCGACTACACGACCTTCATCGATCACCTGGGCATCGCGTCGCTCAACCTGGGCTTCGGCGGCGAGGGAGGAGGCGGCGTCTATCACTCGATCTACGACGACTTCGCCTGGTACACGCGCTTCTCCGACACGGACTTCTCCTACGGGCGCGCTCTGGCTCAGGTGGCCGGGACGATCACGATGCGCCTGGCCGGCGCGGACATCCTCCCGTTCGACTTCACCGGGCTCTCCGACGCGGTGGCCCGCTACGTCCGGGAGATCCGCGACCTCGCCAGGGACCGCCGGGAAGCGGCCGAAGAGCGGAACCGCCGCATCGACGAGGGAGTCTTCGAAGCGGTTGCGGACCCGAGGGAGCCCTTCGTCCCTCCCGGGAAGGAGATGCCCGTTCCCGACTTCGACTTCTCGCCGCTCGAAAGGGCGTCGGAGTCTCTGGCGGCGGCCGCGAAGGAGTACGAGTCGGCTTTCGCCTCGGCCAGCGTCCCCGGGGGCGGGCGAATCGCGCGAGTCAACGCCCTGCTGCGCACCGCCGAGAGGGCGCTGACCCGGGAGGACGGTCTTCCTCGCCGCCCCTGGTTCAAGCACGCCGTCTACGCGCCAGGCTTCTACACCGGCTACGACGTCAAGACCCTTCCCGCGGTGCGGGAAGCGATCGAGGAAAAGCAATACGCCGAAGTCAACCGCGAAGCCGCGAGGACCGCCGAGGTTCTCCAGCGCGCCGCCGCCCACATCCGCGACGCCGCCGCCCTGCTGTCCTCCGCGCGTTAGCCGTCACGAAACCTTCGCCTCGCGCCTTACGTCCCTCTCATCGCCGCGTAGAAGTCGTTGGACTCGAAACGGCCGTGAGCTACGGCGACGGTCCCGTCGCAGCGGGCCGTGACGTTGCCCTCGCCGTCGACGGCCTCGGCGGCCGCGAAGGCGAGATTCATTCCCCCGCGCAGGAGGCGCGCCTCCACGACGATCCGGTCGCCGCGCGTCGGGCGCAGGAAGGTCATCGCCAGGGAGACCGTCGCCGAACGGGTGTCGGGCCGCGTCAACCAGCCGACAGTCCCGATCGCGAGGTCGAACAGGCCGGCGAGCACGGGACCGTTGACGGCGTCGGTCCCCATGCCTCCGCGGTGGTACGGCATGACGGGATCGATGACCACGCGCACCCGATCCACCCGGTCGAACTCCAGACGCGCTCCGAGCTGCCGCATCGGCGGCGACGCGTTCCAGGTGTCCGCCAGCGCGCGCAGGGCCTCGAGCGTCGCGTAGGCCCCGGAAAAGGGCTTCGGCTCCCCGCTCACGCGCCGGAGCCTAACAGAGCGACGGGGCTACTTCTTGAGCCTCCCCTTGAAGCTGTAGTGCATGTCGGCCTGCCCCGTCTTCATCCAGTCCGCCGTCCCTTCGACGGTATCTCCCTTGACGGTGCCCTTCCACTTCATCGTGCCTTCTCCGGGGCTGGTTGACACCGCCTCGAAGGTCGTTCCGACGTCGCTGACCGCCGCCGTGTAAGAGGCTTCCGTGAACCCGTAGGCGTCGCACGCCGTGGATCGGAACTTGCCGTCCTTGAACACGAAGCTGTCCTTGTCCGCCTTCGTCTTCCCCTTCTCCGTCGTCGTGCCGACAAACGTCTTACCGTCGAGCGCCCCTCCCTGCGCCGCCGCCGTCCCGAGCGGCAGGAATGCCAGCGCCAGCGAGATCCCGATCCATCGCGTTGTCCTTCGCATATTGGTGCCTCCTCGTCCGTCCGATTCTATTTGGAGCCCGTCCCAAGCGCTGCCCTTCCGGCCGCCGCCGCCCCGGCCCGGGGACCCGCGGGAAACGCGAGACGCCGCAGCAGCTCCTCGTAGCGCGGGTCCCCGTGCAGCGGCGTCATCCGAGGGTCCTGCTTTGCGTACATCATGCAGATCGAGCGCTCCTCGTAGCCTTTCTCGAGCCAACGGAAGCCCTCGTCCTTCTCACCCAGGGCGACGTGGATCAGGCCGATCTCGTACGGGCAGGTGTAGCGCTGCGCCGCGATCCTCTTCAGGTCCTCAAGCACCTTCCGCGCCCGGGCCTCCTCGCCCAAAGCAGCGAGCGCGGTCCCCGCCGTCGCGATGTTGAGAGGGCTGTCGCTGTCCTGGATTCCCTTTAGCGCCTCGGAAAGCGCCTCCGCGCGGCGACCCATCTCCACGTAGACCAGCGAGAGCAGGGCGTGGGCGTTGGCGTTGTTCGGATCCAGGTCGAAAACGATTCGGGCCCGCTCGATCGCCTCGGGGTAGCGCCTCAGATTGAAGAGGTCGAGGAGGGCATCGCTGTTGACGGTGATCGACAGCGGGTCGAGCTCGCGGGCGCGCCGGATCTCCGCCATCGCCTCCTCTCCCCGCCCCGTGACGGTCAGGTAGTTGCCATAGGCGTCATGAGCGAGGGCATGGTTAGGGTTGAGCTCCAGGGCCCGCCGCAGCTCCTTCTCCGCCGCCGGCCAGTCCCAGTCGAACGCGGTGTGCAGAAGCCCCAGCGTCGCGTGGGCGTCCGCCAGCGTCTCGTCGAGCTCGAGCGCCCGCTTCGCGGCGGCCCTCGCCTCGGGCATGGTCTCCCCGGGAGGCAGATAGAACTCCGTAAGGCTCACGTAACCGTCCGCGATTCCGACGTAGGCCGGGGCGTGGCCGGGGTCTCTGGCGAGAGCCTGCCGGAAGATCCCGATCGCCTTTCGGACGTCCTGCTCGCTCGCTGCCCGGGCCAGGACGTACCGGCCGCGCAGGACGAGCTCGTGTACTTCCGGATCCACGGGATGCGACCTCTCCAGCCGGGACCTTTCCGCGGGCGTCACGGCCGCCTGGATCTCGCCCGCGACCGCCCGCGCCACCTCGCTCTGGATCGAGAGTACGTCGCGCGCGTCGCGCTCGTAGCTCCTGGCCCACAGGTGCCGGTCGCTCGGGGCCTCGATCAGCTGCGCCGTGATCCGAACGCGCCCGCCGCTCTTCTGCACCGAGCCCTCGAGGACCGCGTCCACGTTCAACTCGCGTCCAATCTGCGGCAGCGGCTTCTTCGTCGCGCGGTACGCCATCACGGAAGTCCGCGAGATCACGCGCAGGGAGCGGAGCTGGGCGAGGTCCGTGATCAGCTCCTCGGTCATCCCGTCCGCGAAGTACTGCTGCTCCGGATCCCCGGAGAGGTTGTCGAGCGGCAGAACGGCCAGCGACCGGATGCGCCCCGACCCGGCCGGTCCGGAGAGCCGCTTGCGCAGAGCGGTGACGCCGACCGCCACGAGCGCTGCGAGAAGGACCGCCGCGCCGACCGCGACCCGGGCCCGCCACGGGAGAGAGTGACGGCCAGGCGCGGAAGCAAGGGGGGCCGGGACCGACTGAGAAGCCGCCAACGCTTCCTGCAGAGCGAATCCGAGGTCCTGCGCCGACTGGAAGCGTTCCTCGGGGCTCTTCTCGAGGCAGCGCCGCGCGATTCGCTCCAGGCCGGCGGGGACATCGATGCCGACGCGAGAGGGCTCGGGGGGATCCTCCTTCAGGATCGCGCTCATCGTTTCGGCGGCCGAGGCGCCCCGGAACGCGCGCCGGCCGGTCAGCATCTCGTAGAGCACCGCGCCGAACGAGAAGACGTCGGAGCGATGGTCCGCGGCCTGGCCGCGCACCTGCTCGGGCGACATGTAGCCGATCGTGCCCAGAACGATTCCCGGCTCGGTCGCCGCCCCCTGCGTCGGAGCCTGCGTCGCCGGCGCGTCGCTCTCTCCCGGTTGTGTCAGCTTGGCCAGCCCGAAGTCGAGGATCTTGACTCTCCCGTCCTTCGTCACAAAGAGATTCTCCGGCTTCAGATCCCTGTGCACGATCCCCTTCTCGTGGGCCGCCGCCAGCCCCCGCGCGACCTGCCGGGCGTAGTCCGCCGCCTTGCGCGCCGGCAGCGCGCCGCCGGCGATTTTTTCCCGCAGCGTCTCTCCCTGGAGCAGTTCGGAGACGACATAGGGCGCGCCGTCCTGCGATCCGAAATCATGGACCGTGAGGATGTTCGGGTGGTTGAGGGCCGAGGCGGCCCGCGCCTCCCCCTCGAAGCGCCGGAGCCGATCCGGATCGCCGGAGAAATCGGGGGGGAGCGCCTTGATCGCCACCTCGCGGCCGAGCCGCGTGTCGCGCGCTCGCCACACTTCACCCATGCCCCCCGCGCCGAGCGGCGCCAGGATCTCGTAGGGCCCGAGCCGCGCGCCGACCGAGAGTGGCATCCTGCTTCCCGGAATTTTATCCCGGCGCGTGAATTCATTCTGAAGCCCTTGTGCCGCTCGGCGAGGCTCTGTAGCCTTTCTCCGTGAGCCGCTTCCGCAGCCGGGCGGCCGCCGGGCTCGTTCTCAGCCTGACGTCCGCGTTCCCACAGGCGCAAACGACGCCGGGCCGGCCGGGGAGCTACCGCGAGGAGGCGCGCGTCGAGCGCGTCGTCGTGGACGTCTACGTCACGGATCGCGGGGGCGATCCGATTCCGGATCTCGGCCTTGCCGACTTTCGAGTGCGCGTGGACGGAAAGCCCGTGGAGCTCGAATCGGCCGAGTGGATTCCGGCCGACCTTCCGGACCTTCCGGTCGCGGGCGGGCTCGGCGCATCCTCCGGCGGTCCCTCGACCCTTGCGCCTCCCGGTCGCCTCATCGTCTTCTTCTTCCAGACGGACTACGAAACTTCGCGCCTGGTGGGCCTCGTTCGGATGTCGCTCCAGGCGCGGCGCTTCCTGGAGACGCTGCTTCCCTCCGACCGCGTGGCGGTCGTCTCCTACGACTCGCACCTGAAGCTGCGGCAGGACTTCACCGATGACCGCGCGAGGCTCGACGCGGCAATCTATGCCGCAATCCGCACGGGAGACTCCGACGAACCGATCCGCATCGTCCCCCCCTCCGTCGCGAAGCACTTCGACTTCGCGGCCGCGAGGCATGCCTCGACCCCGGAGGCCGGTCTCTTCGTCCTGGCCCGCGCGCTCACTCCGATCCCGGGCGGCAAGACGATGCTCTTCTTCGGCTGGGGGCTCGGCACCATCGGCGGAATCGGCGGGCCCAACTTCGCCGAGAGGCGCGACTTCCGCGACGCGCTCAGAAGCCTCGCCGCGGCCCGTGTCTCCATCTTCACGCTCGACGTGACCGACGCCGGCTACCACTCTCTCGAGGGAAGCCTGCAGAACGTCTCGGACCTGACAGGCGGGACCTACCAGAAGACGCACATCTTCCCCAACCTCGCGATGGACCGCGTGCGCCGCGCGATCTCCGGCCGCTACGTCCTCGTCTTCAGAGCGCCCGAGGGTCCCCGCGGCCAGCACTCGATCGAAGTCCGGCTCGCCTCCCGCAAAGGGCAAGTCAATGCCCGCCAGTACTACGACGATTGATCCGCACCCGAGATGTCATCCTGAGCGAAGCGAAGGATCTGCTCTCTCGTGTCAGAAGGGTAGATTCTTCGTCGCTTCGCTCGCGCCGTCGCCAAAGCGGCTTTCCGCCTTCGCTAGAGAGCCGTAGCCGCTTCGGCGGAGGCTCTGGCGCGTCGGCGACCTCAGAACGACACGCAGATGGCGCTTCTATGGCCTGAATAGCAGCCCGGCGTAGCCACGGATCGAATCGAATCGCGGCTCGCGGCTGCGGACTCGCGCGATGCCGGCGTAGAGGGAGAAAGGACCGAGGATCTCGGGCGGCACGAGCCGTTCGAGCCTCGCCTCGATGCCTTCCAGGCGGATCCAATCCGGTCTGTCCGCGCCGCCGTTCCACGCGCGCATCCGCTCGGCGTAGAGCACGAGCGGTGAACCGGAAGGCGACAGCTCCGCGCGGTAGGCCTCGAAACGCTCTCCCAACTGAACCGCGGCCGGCAGAGCGGGACTCTCGACGCGGTTGCGGTCCAGGCCGGGCGGCAGAATCGCCGAAGACGCGCCGCCCAGCGCGAAGAGATCGAAGCGCGTGGGTGATCCGCCGGTATCGCCGTAGCGCGCGGAGAGGACGAGAGTCGCCGCGGATGTGATTCCGGAGACTCTGGCCCCGGCGACCCGCTGGCTCCACGACGAGCCGGCCGTCCTGCCGAAGGATCCGCTCAGGCCGATGCCGAGGACGAAGCCCGACTCTCCGCGTGTTCGCCGCAGATCCGCGCGAGCCTGAACGGAACCCAGAGCGCGGTCGAACCGCCGCCGCTCGCCGGGAACCTCGACCCGCGTCCAGCCGCCGTCCCCTTCCACACGCAAGCCGCCCCAGAAGAATGGCCTGGCCCAGGAAACACCGGCCAGTCCGCCGCGCCTCTCCTCATCCAGCTCGGGACGCGGCACGAGGCTCTGGCCCCCGGGCTGCTCGAGCGCGGAGAAAATCTGCAGCCGAAGCTGCGCGGGGAGCCCCAGCCAGGCCGCGGCGATCGAGCCGCCGCGAGGCCCCGCGGCGTTCCCGGCGGCCGCGAGCGCTTGCCAGCGCAGCCTGCCGACGACGTCGGAGCCCTCGACTCCGAGCTGGTAGGAGCTCCCGTCGGGCCCGATCGTGAATCCCGAGGAGAAGCGCGGCACCTCGGTTTCGAGCGCCCGGTAAGGCCGGGGCGGGCCGCCCGGCGACAGACGAAGAGGAGGGCCCAGCTCCGACGGCGCCGGCGGCAGGACCGCAAACTCCGCGGACCGGGGCTCGAGCGGGGCGAGAACCCTCGCGGGCAGCGGCAGGCGACGCAGGTCTACCCCTTTGCCCGTCGTCTCGAGGAAGAAGAAAGATCGGCCGTCGGGCGACGGGGCGGGCGAGAAGGCGCCTCCTGTGACCCGCGTCAGGGTCGCGCCGCCGGTCGCCGCGCCCGGGTCGAGAGAAACGATGTCCCAGATTCCCGAAGCATCGGTCGCGACGAAGATCCGCGATCCGTCGGCGCTCCAGGCCGGGGGACCCACGGGCGACCCGGGCGTCGCGATCTCGCGCGCCTCGCCGCCTCGCGAGACGAGGACGACACGCCACCGGCCCTCCCGGTGGAGCAGCGCGGCGACCATCCGCCCGTCGGGGGAAACACGCGGATGAGTCCATACGAGCCACTGATCTCGATCCGGCAGCGTCCCGGCAAGAGGCTTCTCGGCGCCCGTCGTCAGGTCCACGCGCACGAGATCCGTGACGCCGTACCGGCTGCGCACGCCCGCGGCCCACGTCCCGTCGGGCGCGGGGTCGGCGCCGAGGATATCGGCCTCGCGCGTCACGCGAGACACGCCGCCCGTCTCGAGTTCCCACAGGAAGAGATCCCAGCGCAGCACGCCCTCCGAGTCGGGCGCTCGACGCGCGAAGAGAATGCGTTTGCCGTCCGGCATCCAGCGGGGGTTCTGCGCCGAGAATCCGTTGGCGCGCGGCAGCCTCCACTTCGGCTCCCGCGGGCGCGGCAGGACGACCTTCTCGGGAACCTCGTTCGCGTCCTTGAGGAGCTCTTCCTCCCGTCTCGCGCGCCGCTCCGCGGCCTTGCGCTCCCCTTCCGTCTCTTCGATCGTCCAGACCGCGAGGTAGCTCTCTCCCCGCCTGGGATCGCGCCGCGCCAGAATCTTCGAGCCGTCCGGGGATACCTGCGGCGAGACCGTGCCGCCTTCGAGGCGTTGCCACAACTCTCCTTCGGAGAGGCCGGCCTCCCCCAGACGCTTCTCCTCTTCGATCGCGCTTGCCGTGACCTCCGCACGAAACCGGTCGTAGAGATCGGCCGGGGACCGTCCGAAGATCGCTCGAAAGGACGTCCCGAAGCTCCCGCCGCGGCGCGAAGTCATCCGCTTCCAGAGCCGCTCGAGCGAGCCCTTCCCTTCGCGAGCCTCGAGCCACTCCAGGTACGCCGAGCCGACGAGATACGCCATCGAGCCGCCAAGCCATCCGGACGTGGAAGAGAGAGCGCCGTAAGAGGGCAGCTTCCCCTCGATCGCGAACCGGCGCAGCACCATCGCCCGGTAGCTCGAGCGCGGACGCCCCGAACCGGTCAGCGCGCCCTCGACGACCGTCGCGTACCCTTCCGCGACCCAGCGCGGGGAGTTGACGAGCACGGGGCCGACGGGCACCGGCAGAAGCTTCTCGAGGAGATTCGGGCGATTGCGCGGCCGCGTCAGATGGACGATGTGCGCCATCTCGTGCGTCACGAGAAGCTCCATCCAGTCGGTGTAGTCTCCGATGCCCGACTCCGCCTCGGGCGGCGAAGTCCACAGAACGATCACCGGCCGGTCGAGGAAGGGATAGGCCATTCCGTTGGCCTCCGCCGCCGGGTCTTCCACGAGAACGTCGATTCGCTTTGGCGGCCTGTAGCCGACGAAGCCCGTCACCCGCTCGTGGATGCCCTCCATCGCCGAAGCCGCCCGCGCTGCCCAGGCCTCGAACCGCGCCGGGAAGTGAACCCGGAAGTGCGCCGTCTCGATCGTGCGCCAGTCGGCCCACGGCGCCTGCGCGGACAGGGCACTCGAGCAGAGCAAGAGTCCCCCGAGAAGCAGACCGAGCCGACGCATCGGCGCGGAGGCTAGCACCCTTCCGCAGGAGTAAACTGGACCAAACCCTTTCGAAGAGGAGGACCGATGCGGCGTCTTCCAACTGCCGGCCGAGGCGCAGTGGCCGGCAACGCCTGACCGTGCCTCCTCCGGCCCGGCCTTTTCACCGGCGAGCGGTCTTCCTCTATCTCCTCGCGATCGTCGTGCCCGCGCTGGTGCTTCTCTATCTCGGCCTTCAGTCGGTGCGGCGTCAGGCGCAGGCGGTCGCGAGCCTGACCGCGGCCAATCGGCGCCTTTCCGGAGAAGGGCTGGCCGCGGAGCTCGAACGCCGCGTCGAGCAATCGGCGCAGGCGTGCCTGAGCGACAGCGAGATCGCCGGCCTCTTTCATCCGGAGATTCCCTTCACGCCTCGTGAGGCACGCCCGCTCCGCACGGTGCTGGAGAGGATCGAGGGCCGGCATCCCGTAGCCGACCAGCTTTTCCTCCTCCGGGGAGGCACTGTGACTTACCCGCTGGTCGAGGCGCCGGAGCCGCGGCCGATCGAGGAGGATCTGACCCGTGAGAAAGCGGCGTCCCGAGGACGGTTCGCCGCGCTGTTCGCGGAAGCGGAAAGGCTGGAGCTGCTCGAAAACCGCGCCGAGCAGGCCCTCGAGAATTATCGGAAGTGCGCGAAGTTATCGGTTTCCGATTCGCTGAAGGCCCTGGCTGTCGCGCGCGTCGCCCGCTGCGCCGGCAAGCTCAAGGACTCCCGAACGGCAGAGGAAGCCTACGGATGGCTTGGGCAGCTTTACGGCGACCTCTACGACGGATTCTACCGGCCCTACGCGCTCGTCGCCGGGCTCGAGCTGTACGACCTGAAGAGAGCGCGCGGCGAAGAGCGGCGCAGCCTGCTCGCAGAACTCCATAGAGATCTCGTGCGAGGCCGATGGGAGATGAACGCCGCTCAGGCGGACTACTTCCTGGCCCAGTTGCGGGAGCGCGCGCCGGATCTCCCGGCTCCCGCGAGCGGGACGGGGTATTTTCGGAGGCTCGGACTGGCGCGAGCCCTCAAAGAGCGCTTCCGGCCCCCGGTGCCGCTGCGCGCCGGCGAGTTGTACAGCTCGGCATTCACGTACGAAGCTCGCCCGTATCAGGTTCACTACAAGCTGGTCTCGGCCCAGAACGCGCCGGCGGAACTTGTCGGTGTTGCCGTCAATCTCCCCTGGGTCGAGACGCGGCTTCTGCCGCTGGCTTACGCCGATTCGGTCGCGACAGGAGGTCAGTCCGCAAGAATCGTGCGAAGAGGATCCGGAAAGCAAGGCGGCCTTGAGGCCGGCATCCCATTCCAGACGCTTTTTCCCTTCTGGGAGCTTTCGATGACGACCGACCCCGGCGACGCGGACGGCTCCTCGCCGCGCCGTGCCATCGCGGTCTTCGCCGGGTCCATGCTGCTGGTCCTCTGTGTTCTCGCCCTGGGAGTGATCCTCCTGCTGCGCGACGTGTCGCGCGAGACGCAGCTCAACCGGCTGCGTTCCGACTTCGTCAGCGGGGTGTCGCACGAGTTGAAGACGCCCCTGACGCTGATCCGGCTCTACACGGAGACCCTCCTCGACGAAGAGCAGTTCCGCAAAGAAGAGCGCGAGGGCTACCACCAGATCATCCTGCGCGAAAGCGAGCGGCTCACGCACCTGATCGACAAGGCGCTCGACTTCTCGCGCGTGGATCGGCGGGAGAAGGAATACCATCTCGAGGAGGGAAACCTCGGGCCCTCGATCGCGCAAACCGTGCAGGTTTACGGGGATTACTTGAAGAGGCGGGGCTTTTGCATGGAAACGAAGCTCGCTTCCTCTCTGCCGGTCGTCCAGTTCGACCCGGACGCGGTCGCGCAAGCGGTCGTGAACCTGCTCGACAACGCGGCCAAATACTCCGGCGACTCGAAGTTCGTCGGCGTCAGGCTGCTGGCCGAGGACTCGGCGGTGATCCTCGAGGTCGAGGACCGAGGAATCGGCATTCCGGCCGACGAGCAGAAGAAGATTTTCCAGCAGTTCTATCGGAGCCGGACGCGATCGGGAAAAGGGGGCTACGGACTGGGTCTCTTCCTCGTCAAGCACATCATGGACGCGCACGGAGGACGCGTGGAAGTCGAGAGCGAGGCCGGCCGCGGAAGCCGATTCCGGCTGGTCTTTCCGGCAAGGCTCCCGAGCGCGAGAGCGGAGGTCATCGAGGCTAGCTGACGATGCAGAAGATCCTGATCGTCGAAGACGAAGAAGACGTCGCCAGGGGACTGGAGATCAACCTGAAGAAGGAGGGTTACCGGGTTCTCAAAGCCGGTCGAGGCGACGCGGCGGTCGATCTCGCCATCAAAGAGAACCCCCATCTGATCCTCCTGGACGTCATGCTGCCCGGCATGAGCGGCCTGGACGTCTGCCGCGAGCTGCGTAAGAAGGGGATCGAAGCGCCGATCATCATGCTGACCGCCAAGGGAGAGGAGATCGACCGGGTCCTGGGCCTCGAGATCGGGGCCGACGACTACGTCACGAAGCCGTTTTCCCTGCGCGAGCTGATGGCCCGCATCCGCGTGCGCCTGCGCCGGCATCCGCCGGGGCTCGGGGAGGGAGTGTCCAGGTACCGCTTCGGAGATGTGGAGATTGATTTCGTGAAGTGCCAGGCCACTCGCAAAGGCGCCCCCGTCGAGCTGACCCACAAGGAGCTCGATATCCTGCGCCTCTTCATCCGCCGCCGCGGCGAAGTCGTGACGCGCGACCGAATGCTCGATGAGGTCTGGGGCTACGACTCCTCCTCGACGACGCGCACCGTGGATACCCACATCGCCAAGCTTCGCCAAAAGCTGGAGCGGGACCCCGGGACCCCGCGCTACATCCTTTCCGTCTACGGCGAAGGCTACAAGTTCGTCGGCTGACACCGCAGCCGATCGAGGCCAGCTTGACAATCTTTCACAATGATTCACCTGGACCTGACAAGCTCGACCTCTCCAAACCCGTACGCTGCCTGCCGAAGGAGGACAATATGAAGAATCCTCCGCTGGCGGCGACACGCCGGCTCTCCAGAGTCCATGTGTCCTGATGCGATGTGAAGCAGGCGATCCCCCGCGCGCCGCTGGAAGGTCGGTGCAGAGACTGCGATGGCTCGTGGGGGTGCCGCTGCTCTGCGCGGCCGTTTCGGTCGCGCAAGGTCCTTCCCCCTCCCGGCTCTTCCAGGACGCGATCCACCTCATGGAGACCAAGGGCGACTACCCGGCCGCGCTGCGTCTCTTCGAGCAGATTGCGAAGGGAAGCGACCGGAGTCTGGCGGCGCGTTCTCTGCTCTATGCCGGCTTGTGCTACGAAAAACTCGGCAAGCGGGAAGCGCGGAACGCCTACGAGCGCCTGATCCGGGATTTCGGGGACCAGACCGACCTGATCACCGCCGCGCGGGCGCGCCTGGCCGCGCTGACTCCCGGCGGAGGCTCTCCCCCCTCCCGCGGGATGGCGGCGCATCGGGTCCTGGCGGAATTCCCTCCATTCGGCGCGCTCTCCCACGACGGCCAACGACTGAGCTACTTTGACTGGGGGACGTTTGACTTCACTCTCCTCGATCTCGAGAGCAAGCAGAAGCGGAGTCTCACTCGGAACCTCACCGGGACCTGGGTCGGCGAGGCCTACGGCTCCGTCCATTCGCCTGACGGCAAGGAGATCGCGTACGTCTGGTGGAACTCGGAAGACATCCTCGACCTGCGTGTGCTGGGCCTGGACGGAACGGGGCCGCGCGTCGTTTATCGAAATAAGGACCTTCGCCATCTGGACGTGGCGGATTGGTCCTCCGACGGCCGCTACATTCTCTGCACTTTCCACCTGTCGACCGGGAGGAGCCAGATCGCGCTCGTCCCCGTAGGAAACGGCGCCGCGCGGGTCCTGAAGACTTTCGACTGGCCGGGCCCAGGTAGGTTGAGCCTCTCCCCCGATGGCCGCTACGTGGCTTACGACATCGCCGGCGATGTCTTTCTGCTGGCGGTGCGCGGCGCCCACGAGGCAGTCCTCATCGAAAATCCGGCCAACGATTTCAATCCGATCTGGACGCCGGACGGGAACCGGATCCTCTTTACGAGCGACCGCACCGGAACCTTCGCGACCTGGGTTCTTTCGGTTGTGGACGGGAACGCGCAGGGAGCGGCGGAGCTCCTCCGGGCCGACATGGGGAAGACCTGGCCCGTGCGCTTCGCCCCTGGAGACTCCTACTTCTACGGCGTTCAGACCACAATGGAGGACGTATACGTCGCCGAGCTCGATCCGAAAACGGGAAGAGTCACGGCTCCGCCCTCGCAGGCCAGCCGGCGGCTCGTCGGAGCGAACACGTGGCCCGAATGGTCGCGGGACGGAAAGCTCCTGGCCTTCGTGTCGAACCTGTCGCCCGGTAGGCGGGGCCCGCCAGCGCTCTCGATCCTGTCGCTCGAGACGGGCAAGCAGGAGGAGCTGTACCCCCGCATGACATCCATGTCCCGGCTCCGCTGGTCGCCCGACGGGCGGTCGATCCTAACGAGCGGCTGGGACGAGAGAGACCGCCGCGGCTTGTACCGGATCGACGCACAGACGGGCGACATCAGCGCGGTCGTGCTGAGCGGAGGGATGGGCGGCTTTTGGCAGTTTGCGTGGTCTCCCGACGGAAAGACGATCTACTACACGATGGGAGCGGGGATCATTGCGCGAGATCTCGGAACCGGTCAGGAACGACAAGTCCAGTCTGGCGATTCCAAGCACTTCGCGTTATCGCCGGACGGGCGCTTCCTGGCGGTCCCCCGGGTAGATCCACTGACCAAGTTTTCCGTTCTGGATATCGTCGCGCTTGACACCGGCCAGTCCCGCGAGCTTCTCCGGGTTCCCGACGGCGGGGCGTTCTACAAGGCGCTCTCCTGGAGCGCGGATGGCCGCTTCCTGTTCTTCACCAAAGTACCAGAGCTCTGGCGAGTCAACGTCAAAAGCGGCGAATCGGAAAGGGTCGGCATTGCGATGGAGGGCCTACTGGAGCTGCGGGTTCATCCCGAGGGGCGAAGAATTGCCTTCGGCGCCAGGAAGTTCGGAGCGGAGTTGTGGGCGATGGAGCGCTTCCTCCCGGCGCCAGCGGCGCGGGAGCTCGCCACGGAAAGGTAGCCCAGGTGAATCCCAAGGACCGCACCCGGCTAGAGATCAAGACCGGTGGCTACCAACCTGATGGCCTTCTGTCAACTCGGAACGAGACGGACAATTGGATTTCGCTCCCGGCTAGGGTGGGTGAGTAACGCTGGTCATGAAGGCCGGTCGTGCGTGGCTGCTCGCTTTGGGCCTACTCGTGGTGGCTCAGCCGGGGCCTTCTCAAACGACGGGCTCGATCGAGGGGCGCGTGCTGGATGGAGAGTCGAGCCCTCTGGCCACCGCCGTTGTCACCGTCCGAAGCCCGAGCCTGCAGGGAACCCGGACCGCGACGACCGACCGCGACGGGCGCTTTCTCATCCAGGGACTGCCGCCCGGCGACTACGTCGCTCGCGCCGAATTCTCCGGTCTTCCTCCCGTCGAGCAGACGGGCGTGCCCGTCGCGGTCGACAGCAGCCGGACACTCGAGCTGCGGATGCTGCCGCGCTTCCGCGAGCAGATCGAGGTCGCCGGCACGCCGCCGATACTGGATGCCACGAGCTCCACCATCACAACGATCGTGGAGCGCACGGTCTTCAAGGAGCTGCCCACGTCCCGCACGTTTCTGGATCTGGCCTACCTTGCTCCGGGAGTAGTCAACGCGGGCGGAACCGCCCAGGGCCGAGCCATAGCACACCGCGGCGGCTACCCATCGATCAACGGAGCCTCGCTGGCGGAGAACCGCTACTTCGTGGACGGTCTGGACGTCACGGATCCGGGCACCGGGACTCTCGAGACCGCGCTGCCCGTGGACTTCCTGGAAGAGGTGGACATCAAAACCGGAGGCTTCGGGCCCGAGTACGGCGGGAACCTCGGGGGAATCCTCAACGTCGTCACACGGTCGGGGAGCAATGAGTTGCATGGGAGCGTCTTCGGGTTCTACAAGAACGATGGCCTGAAGTCGGATCCTCCCGCCAGCGTTCGCAACGAGCGGTTGCTCGCCACGCGCGATTACGAGGCCGGGGCCACGCTCGGAGGCCGGATCTTCCGTGACCGGCTCTGGTTTTTCCTGGGAGTCGATCCGACGTTCGGGCACCAGGACTGGACAACACAACAGGCCTTGAACGTGACGAACGAGTACGACGCCTTCTACTACATGGCCAAGCTGACCGGACAGCTCCTTCCGGGTCATCAGCTCGCCTTCTCGGCGTTTGGAGACCCGACCGAGAATGTCAATCACACGCTGGGCGCCGCCGGAATCATCCGGGACACCTCGAAATCGAGCCAGAACAACCTCGCCCTCTCCTACAACGGTTCTGGGGGGAGCGCGATCTGGCTCGAAGCGGTGGCTGGACGTCTCTGGCAGAAGAGCACGACCGAGCCGGCAGGGGACGGCCCTTACTATCTCGATTTCGCCGGAGGACGATTCGCCAAGGCGGAAAACTGCGGCGACCCGGACCTTCTGACTGACGGCGTCCTCTTCGCGCCCGGCTGTCTCGGAGGAACTGCGCGGGAAGACCACTTTCTCGCCTCCCGGGACCAAGTCCGCGCGGCAGGGACAGCGCTCTGGAAGACCGGACGCCTCGACCACGAGCTGAAGCTGGGTGGAGGCTGGCGCCGGTCCAAATACGAGACGACGCTTCACTACCCCGGGCCGGTTCCCGGCCCATTTCTGGACCGCGACGGAAACGTTCTGAACCCCAGGGGCGTCGCGGGCCAGGCCTGGCTGCTCTTCCCCGACTTCGCCAACCTCATCGACTTCGATCTGGACTCCCAGAGCAAGAGCGTCGAGGGGTCGCTCTTCCTTCAGGATCGGATCCAGCTTCCAGGAAACCTCACGCTCGACCTCGGCGTTCGGGCGGACAGCTTCGAGAGCACGGGGGACCTGACCGCGACGGACCCGACCCTGCAGATGAAGTTCGGGTTCGGGGACATGGTCGCGCCGCGGCTCGGAGTCGCCTGGGACCCCGTTGGAAACGGCCGCTCGCGGGTCTTCGCGCGCTACGACCGCTCCTACGAGTCTGTTCCTCTCGTGCTCAACAGATTCGCTTTCTCTTTCGATTACTCCTATCAATACTTCTTCGAGTATCCGGAGGACGGCACCCTTCCGAGCGCCAACAACCTCGGGAAGGTTATCCCTTCCCCTTGCTTCGGCTACTCGGGCCTGCTCGCCGCCTGTCCGAACGGGGGCAGCGTCAAGCACGTCGATCCGAATCTCAGACCCCAGTACAGTGACCAGTTCGCGCTGGGCGTCGAATACCAGATCGGTTCCGACATCAGCGTGGGCCTGACCGGCATCTACAACACGGTCGGAAACGTCATCGACGACATGTCCTTCGATGGCCGGTTTGGGTTCTTCCTCTCGAACCCGGGGGGCTTGATTCGGGTGAATCCGGTGACCGGGGAGGTCCTCGAGACGCCCGTCTTCTTCCTCGAGCCGGCGCGCGAATACCGAGCCCTGCAGGTCGCCTTTCACAAGCGCCTGCGGGATAACTGGCAGCTCTCCGGAAGCTACGTCTACTCCCGGCTCGAAGGCAACTACGGCGGGGCCATCCATGAAGACACAAGTTTCATCAACCCGAATCTGACGGAGGCCTTCGACCGGCCGGCGGCTCTGGTGAATGCGACTGGGCCCCTGCCGAACGATCGGACGCACCAGGCCAAGCTCTATGGCTCCTACCAGTGGAACTTCGGCCTGACTTCCGGTCTCGTCGCTCAGTACTTGAGCGGCACGCCGATCGACAAGAAGGGGACACTGCTGCCTTTTCCCTTCTTCGGGCGCGGCCAGCGGTTCATCACGCCGCGAGGCACCGGCGGACGGACGCCGGACCTCTTCACACTCGACCTGCACCTGGGGTACACGGTCCGTGTCGGTAAGACTCTTTCGCTGAGCCTCTTCGGCGACCTCTTCAACATCTCCGACGCGCAGGAGGCGGTGACCGTGGACGAGATCTGGACGAACGCGCGCGCCGAGAGAACCGAGGACCCGAACGAGTGCGGTGGACCGGGCACCGGACCGGAAACCGGCTGTCCACAGGGCAACCCGAACTGGGGCGCGCCTCTGACGTTTCAGGACCCGCGGACGCTGCGGCTGGGGATCCGGTTGAGCTGGTAGGTCGCTTTCAGCGCCGCCTTCTGACCTGCGCACGTCGACCACGTCGACCACACCGTCTAAGAGCTGACGGCGGACCTCACGTCGCACATCGCCGAGCCTTGACAATGTTTGACAAAGATTCACTCAGATCTGACAACTCGGCTTTGTTGGCGAATCAAGCTGGATGGCACGAAAAGGAGGACAACATGGACCGGACTCTCCGAATCATCGCCTCGTCGCTCTTGATTGCCTGTCTCGGCATCGCCACCACCCTCGCCGGAAAACCGCCGAAGTCGACGACCGCAGACTTTCTGGCCGCCCCGGACACACCGCCATGCTCGGAGCTGACGGAGGTGACCGGGATCTACCAGGACGGCGACGGCACTTACCAGAATGTCGAGTGGTTTCAAGGAGACTTGAGGTTCAAACCGCTCTGCTCGGTCGCGCGTAACATCCTCACGCTCCTGCCGAGCGAGGCGAGAAGCCTGCTGGCCCCCGGGGACTGGAATACCTGCGGCGGAGTCAAGGGCGACCTCAATTCGCCCCTATTGAATATTCCCGCCTTGCTGAACGCCGCCGCCTGCGGGCCCGCACCATGCTCTGGGACCGCTGTCGTCGGCCAGCCGTCCGTCCCGGGGGATGCGGGAGTGAACACCGTCAAGCACTACTTCCTGATCGATTCGAACTTCGACGGCAAGTTCCGATCCGGTGATGCCCCGGTCAACATCCTCTGGCAGAGCGGGATCCACCTGACACGCACGGAATACAGCAACCGCACCGTCTACGAGCTGACGACGGCGCTGACGTCGAACTACGCGGAAGTGCACAGCGGAGGCGTCAGCCTGGGTACCTTCTGCATCCCGCTCCGGCTGACCGTGACGCGAATGAAGTGATGAGGTGGTACGAACGATGGAGCGAAGAATGAAGAGAGGAGTGGGCCGTCTGGCTCTGGTGCTGATAGTCGCCGGCGTCTTGCCGGCAACCGGCCAGGTCCTGGCGCCATCCGGTCTCAGCGCGTGGTGGCGGGCGGAGGGCAACGCGAACGACTCCGTGGGGAGCAATCACGGGACGATGCTGGGAGACGCGGGTTTCGCGCCGGGCGCCGTGGGTCAGGCTTTCCGTCTGGACGGCGTGGACGACTGGGTCTCGATCGCGAATACCGCCGCGATGGACTTCGGGACCGGCGACTTCACGATCGAGCTGTGGATGAATCTCGACTCCGTCGCCCGGCTCCAGGACGTTGTCTTGAAAGTCTGCTGCGGCTCTTGTCCGTCTCACCGCGTCTACCTGATCGAGGTCGATTCCGGGACTCTCCGGTTTCTGGTCCGGGACACGACGTCCAACCAGAACGACCTCGTCGTTCCCGCGGGCCTGGTGCCTGGTGTCTGGCACCACGTCGCGGCCGTTCGAGAGGGAGATACGAGCCGCCTCTACCTCGACGGCCTTCTGCTCGGCGGCCAGACCGCCGGAACCGCAGTGGACACCGGCTCCGCCGGAACGGCGGCATTCGGGCGACAGACGCCGCTGCTTCCCTGCTGTCCCACGGACACGCGCCTGTTTGGTGGATCCCTCGACGAGATCTCGCTCTACCGGAGGGCCCTCACGGGTCAGGAGATTCAGCAGATCGCCGCCGCCGGTAGCGCTGGGAAGGTTCTCGCGATTCCCGTGGGAATCGACATCAAGCCGGGCACCTTCCCCAATAGCATCAACCTGGGTTCCAACGGAACGGTTCCCGTCGCGATCCTGAGCTCGCCGTCCCTCGACGCCGCCACGATCGATCCTTCCATGGTGGCGCTTGCGGGTGCCGCGGTCAACCTAAGAGGTCGGGGCACTCCGATGGCTTCGTTCGAGGATATCAACGGCGACGGCCTCGGCGACCTCGTCGTTCACGTCAGCACAGAGGCCCTTCAACTCGCTGAAACGGACACCGAGGCCGTCCTCACGGGGAAGACCTTCTCCGGTGTGCCGGTTCGCGGCACGGATTCGGTGCGAATTGTTCCCTGAGATGCGCGCCGCGGCTCGGTGAGGAGGATGCCATGAAGCCGTCCTACACTCCTTTGCTTCTTGTTCTTCTCGGTGCCGCGTCCGCCGCGGGCCAGGCCTTTAGCGAGTTCCCGATCCCGACGCCCGGAGCCAGACCGCAGGGGATCACGGCAGGCCCCGATGGAAACCTCTGGTTCACCGAGTACAGCATCGGCGCCAACAAGATCGGCCGAATCACGCTGGATGGCGTGATCACCGAGTTCCCCATCCCGGCCGAGTTTGCGCACCCGCTGGGGATCACAACTGGTCCCGACGGGGCCGTCTGGTTCACCGAGAACAGAGGGCTAAACCAAATCGCCCGCATCACGACCTCGGGCGAAATCACCGAGTTCCCGATCGGGGGCATAACAAATCCCTTTGGCATCGTGACCGGCCCCGATGGCAACCTGTGGTTCACGATGGAGTGGGGCAACAAGATCGGACGCATCACCACGTCGGGCTCGATCACCAAGTTCGTCGCTATAGGGCCTAGCACGGGGCCGGGCGGGATTGCGCTCGGCCCCGACGGCGCCTTGTGGTTCACCGAGCAATACGCCAACAAGATTGGACGCATCACGACTTCGGGCGCCATCACTGAGTTCCCGATCTCGGGACCCGCGTCATATCCGGATTGCTCGAGGTCAGGCCCCTGCGGCCCCGTTTCCATCGCGGCGGGTCCCGACGGGGCCCTGTGGTTCACGGATAAGGCCCCCAACAGGATCGGGCGGATCACGACTGCGGGTGAAATCACCGAGTACCCGATCCCCACACCCGATAGCGAACCCTACGACATCGTGGCCGGCCCCAATGGGTACCTGTATTTCACCGAGCGGACGGGCAACAAGATCGGCCGCATCACGACCGCGGGAGAGATCACGGAGTTCCCGTTCCCCACGCTCGCGTTCCCCCAGGGGATCGCACTCGGCCCGGACGGCGCGATCTGGTTCACCGAGGACGCGAACAGGATCGGCCGGCTCTCGATCGGGCCGCCAGCCGTCAACCCTCGTCTGCCGATCAGCTCGGCGCAGCCGCCCCGCCCACCGATCTCTCTGCCGCCAAGAGACTGAGCGGGGCGATTTCCGTCCCTGCTTGCCGCAGGCTTGGGGCCAACCGAATGTAAATGGGGTCAATGCTGAATTGGTGTGGTTGACCCGGTTCTCGTGGATGTATTGAATCAGAGCCAGCAGATATCGATCCTTTCTTACAGTCGCATCGCTCGCGCCATCGGACGCCAGCACCGTTGCCTCGAAGTAAGATGCCGCATCTTTTCCGAGGAGGGACCATGCGTGCCTTCCGAACCAGTGCCGCTGTGCTCCTGCTCGCCGCGGGCTCGCTCTTCGCCGCGGACGCCAAGAACTGCCTCGACTTGAGCGCCAGGATCGACAATGACATCAGCAGCCCCTCGGGGCTCCGCATGACAATCTACGGGCAAAACCACTGCTCGGAAGACCTCGACGGCAATGAAGCCCGGTTCAAGGTGATGGCCATCGGGGCGGGCGGCGCCGTCATCGCGACGCAGAACGGCCGGGTGGGGTTTGACATCCTGATGCTGATTAGCTAGCATCACGATGTGCGAACGACGCTGACCCTCGACGAGGACGTGGCGGACAGGCTGAAGCGCGAGGCCCGCAAGTCGGGGAAGTCCTTCAAGCAGGTCGTCAACGAGGCACTGCGTGAAGGGCTGACGGCTCGAAAGGCCGCCAAGAAACAGCCACCTTTTAAGGTGAAGACCCGGAGCCTGGGGCACTACCCCGGCCTCGACTACGACAACATCGGTGTCCTTCTCGAGCAGGTCGAGGGCCCGTTCCACAAGTGAAGCTGCTCGACGCGAGCGTTCTTCTCCACGCCTACGATCCGGATTTCCGGGAGCATGAGCGGTCTCGGCGCTGGCTCGAGGAGGCTCTCTCGAATCCGGAGCGCGTCGGCCTCGCCTGGGTCGCGGTTCTCGCGTTTCTCCGTATCGCGACCAATCCGCGCGCCTTTCCTCGGCCACTCTCCATTCCTGAGGCTACTCGCATCGTGACGGAATGGCTCGAGACTCCCAACGTGACGGTTCTGGCGCCGGGAGAGCGCCACTGGGATATCCTCCGGCGCCTGCTCTCGGTTGCCCAGGCGCGAGCCGATCTCGTGATGGACGCTCACATTGCGGCACTCGGGCTGGAGCACGGCGCCTCAGTCTGCACGGACGACCGCGACTTCGCGCGGTTTCCGGGACTGCGCCTGGAGAACCCGCTCGAGGATAGGTAGTCGCAAGCCGCCCTCACCCCGGTCTATACACTCCCGAAGGGGGAAGCTCCCACCGTTGAGGCTGCGGGCCTGCGGCGAGCAGGAGCACAGCGGCGCTGATTCGGAATAGCTGCGCTAGAAGATCTCGTCGAGCGGAATCGTGAGGGCGGGGAGAAGCGGGGAGCGCAGAAGTTCTCCCTGGCGGTAGAGACCCTCCCGCAGGAAGCCTTCTCCGGAGTTTGTCAGGACGGCGACCGTCTTCGCATCCGGGTCGGCGATCCACATCTCCTTGACACCGAAGCGCGCGTAGATCTTCGTCTTCACGTCGGTGTCACGATCCGCCGTCGAAGGCGAAAGCACCTCTACGACCAGGTCCGGTGCTCCGGAGATGTACTTCTCGCCGATGATCGAGCGCCGGTCGGCGGCGATGAGGAGGATATCCGGCTGGAGAACGTCCGTCTTCGACAAAACGACGTCGCACGGGGCTTGCAGGACTTCGCCGAGCCCGCCCTCGCGGACGTGCCGATGTAACGCGAATAACAGATTTAACGAAACGCGCTGGTGATAGGGCGTGGGCGCTGGCGTCATGAAGAGGTCTCCGTCCAGGATCTCGTAGCGGCGGTCCTCCGGGAGGAGCAGGTAGTCCTCGTAGGTGAAACGGAGCGAAGGGGCGACAGCCATGGCTTCTCGATTATAGGACCGCGTAAACGCCGAGGCCAGGAGCGCCGGTTGTCCGCATGACACCGTTGTCAAGTGTGAATCCTCCCTCCGCTACGTCGCGGTCAAGATCGAGAGATCCGTCGAGGTCCAGGTAGCGCGTCGCGGGACTGGAGAGCGCCGCGTGGAGCGCGGCGGCGATCGAGATGCGGCTCTCGTCCATGCATCCCCACATCAGCCGGATGCCGGCCGACTCGGCGACCGCCGCGATCCGCCGCGCCGGCGCGATGCCGCCGCACTTCATGAGCTTGATGTTGAAGATGCCGCAGGCACGGGGCGGTCCCGCGAGGACGCGCGCGTCCTGCTTGCTCAGAAGCGACTCGTCCGCGGCGATCCGCTCTCGGATGTCCTCCGGCAGGGAGCGCATGACCTCGATGTCGCGCGCCGGCAGCGGCTGCTCCAGGAACTCGAGATCCAGGGAGGCGGTCTCCCGAAAAAGCCGCAGCGTCTCCTCGAGCGAGTAGCCCTGGTTGCCGTCGGCGCGGATCGCGATCCGCGTGCCGACGCTCTCTCGCACGCGCGCGAGGCGCTCGAGGTCCCCGTCGAGATCGAGCCCGATCTTGACCTTCAGGATGCGGAACCCGCGCGCGACGTATTCCGCGGCCTCGGCCAGCGTTTCTTCGAGAGGCTTGATACCGATCGTGATCGACGTGGGAAAGCCGTCGTGCGCCCGCCCCAGCATCTCGACCAGAGGCACTCCCTTCTCCTGCGCCGCGAGGTCGTGGACCGCCATGTCCAGGGCCGCCCGCGCGGCCGGCGCGGGAGGCATCCGGCTTTGGATCTCCCTCAGGACCGGCTGCGGGTCCGAGACGTCGCGCCCGGCGAGCCATTCGATCCGGTCCCGGGCCAGAGCGCGGCGGCAGTCCTCCATCGTCTCTCCGGTCACCTTCGGCTCGGGAGAGGCGGCCCCGAGGCCGACCTTGCCCGAGTCGGCCTCCAGGCGCACGATCGCGTTGTCGACAGATTCGATCCGGCGGAACGCGATCGTGTACGGGCGCGTCAGGCCCAGCGCCTCGACGCGGCTCTCGGCCGAAACGATCCTCACGAGGTTTCCTCTTCGAGGAAACCTAGTATTACCGGAACGAGAGTGTCCACTCCCTCCTCGAGAGGAAGAACAGCCGGAATCCCGAGACGCCGCTCGAGGTCTCGCCGCGAGGAGCGCAGCTCCTCGGACGTGAGCCCGTGGCCGTTCAAAGCCAACGCCAGAGTTCGGGCGCCGAGGAGGCGGATCAATTCGATCTCCTCCTCCACCGGCGGGATGCGACACGCCTGCTCTTCGTGCCCTTCGAAGAAGACGCGCCCCGGCGCGTGCTGGAGTATCACGCCGCGCGCGGCGCCCGAGAGAATCAGCTCCGACCCGCAGGGGCCCGACGGGTTGCGAAGCGCGGACTGCCCTTCGAGGAAGATGACCTCGGGAGAAAGCTCGCGCGCGCAGGCGAGGATCGCGTGCTCGAGCTCTCCCGTCACGAAATCGTTCGGCAGGGCGTCGAGGACGATGCCGAAGGACGCTCCCTGGAGCCATCCCGTCTGCCCGGTCGCGATCCATTCGGCAGCGAGGCCGCCCCGCCGGCAGGCTTCGGCGAGAAGCCTGGTCGTCGTGCGCTTGCCGAGCGCGCAGTCGGTTCCGAGCACCGCGACGCGCGGCGCCGCGAGCTTCAGGATCTCTCCCGTCCAGAAGTGCATGTCGCGCCGCGGCTTGACCTTCCGGATGTCGGTGATGGTCAGGCCGTTTTTCCGCGCGAGGTTCGCGAGCTCCGCGTCGTCTGAAGCGAACTCGTGCAGGCCGTTGACGATCGAAAGTCCCTTCTCGAGCGCCTCCCCGAGCGACGCGCGGACATCGGCGGTCATCCGCCCTCCATGCGTCGCGATGCCCACGATCGCGTAATCGGGCTTCTCCTTCAGGCGCGAGAGCGCCTCGCCGAGCGAGGCGAAGATCGGGATTCCCCGGCTGATTCCATCCAGCGTCTCCCCCGCGTCCCTGCCCGCCGTCGGCGTATCTACCACCCCGACGATCCGGTACCGGTCGGTGCCGCGCACCAGTCCGTGCGCGGTCTTCCCGTTGACCGTCGCGTAGTACCCGTTGCAGAGGACAACCGCCGTCCCGTCCACGCCGCGCATTATCCGCGAGTCCGCTCGCGCCGTCCGAGCGTCGGCGCGGAATCAGTCGAGCGGTCGAGGTCGCGTCCGCTGTCTGAACGGCCGGAGAGGGCTCAGGGCTCGAGAAGCGAAAGAAACGCTCGCGGCTTCACGATGCGGATACCCCTGTGCTCCACGAGATCCAGGAGATGGTGGTCGCCGCTGACAATGTAGTCGGCGAGGCCATCCGTGGCGGCGGCGATGTAGATATCGTCGGCGGGATCGGCCTTGACGACAGGGTGAGACGTCTTCCCCTCGACAAGGACGGAGATGGCGCCGAGCGCATCCACCCGGAGATCCAGCTCTTCCTGCGGCGCACCGAGATACTTCCGGACCCCGGGATAACGGAGGCTTCGTCGCAACTCGTCGAGAGTGGCGGGAGAGGCGACCAGCTCGAAAGCACTGTCACGCAGGAGACGAACGAGGACCTGGCCCGGGGGTCCCTCGGGCCGGATCAGGGCGCTGACAAAAACGTTCGCGTCGAGGACGGCGCGCACAGAGGGCTACGAAGAGCGCTTCCGCTTGCGGGCCCGGTGCTTCGCCTCGTCGGCGAGACGATCCGCCCTGCCTTGAGTAGGGGAACGCCTTCGAAGCTGGAGCGCTTCGAGAAGGCGTGCTCGGGCGGCCCGCTCGAGCTCGAGGAGCTTCTCGACCGGAACCATCGCCGCGAGCGCCTTGCCCTTCCTCTCGATGATGAAGTGATCGTGCCGCAAGGCAACGCGATTCAGATAATCGCCGAGACGCTCCCGGACTTCCATTGTCGAGATCTTCTCCGCCATGGGACGGAAGTATATCAACTCTTAGAGTTGTAGAAATTGCCCGATGCCGCCGTCGCGGCTACTCGTCGCAGTCGGGGCAGCCGAGGAAAGGGATGGGGTCGGCGGGCTGAGGGTGGGAGTCGCTCTCGAGGCCCGACCAGGAGCCGCCCTGCGCGTGCCAGAGGTAGCACTCGAGGCGGTAGGCGTCGTTGGCGTCGGCGGCGAGCATCCAGCCAAAGAGGACGTTGGGCGCTCCCTCGCGGGCGTGCTGAAGGAGACGCTGCCGCAGGTCCACGTCGTCGCGCCCGACGCGCTCGGCGACGGCTCCTCCCGGGCCGACGCTCTTCAGGAAATAGACGCCCGCCCGGCGCGGCGGCACGGTGCGGGCGACGTTGGCCTCGGTCAGGCGGATGGCGGGCTGAACGCGCGGCGCCGGCGGAAGGCCTGGAAAAAGAGAAGGCTGCGCCGGATCGGGCGAGGGCTGTTCGTACCGGTTCCGCCGGGCCAGCCGCATTTTCTAGAGAAGCAGTTTAGCGCGGTTTCGGGCGAATTGTGAAATGTGAAATGTGAATTGCGAATCACCGATTGAGGTCAGAGAACCTGCATCTCGTGGTGATTCTCCGGGAGTTCGCAGTCGCACCAGGCGAATGTCATGTCCTCGTCGCCTCCGATCTCGAGGATCCGGCATTCGCAGATCCAGCAGATGTCGCCGACGCACAGCCGCGACACCGTGTACCGGTCCCTCCCGGGGAAATCGTCGTCGCTCTCCCGTCCCTTCGTCGCTCGTCCGCGGCTCTTCATCTGTCTTCCCCTATTCACAATTCACCATTCTCAATTCACAATTGCCCCTCATGCATTCTTCGCGCCCGAGATGGAGCCTCTTTGCCGGCGCGCTTCTCGCGGCCTGCTGCGGCGGCGAGGAGCGGGCGCCCGGCCGTGTCGCCGTCCGCCCGGGCGAGATCGAGTTTACGGCGAGCGTGAACGCGAAGGCCTTCGACTCGGGCTGGATCATGCCGGGCTACCACGCCATCGTCTGGAAAGGAGGGCGGATGGCCGATGCCGCGCTCCTGCAGGCGGACGTCTCCGATTCCCAGGTCCTGGAAGCGTTGAAGACACTGGGAGCCAAACCGGGCGACAACCTTCCCATGGAAGTCTGGGAGGAGAGAAAGAACCCGAAGGACCCCGCGGCCGACAAGATCATCGCGGGCCCCGCCGTCGAAGTCCTCCTGCGGCTCCCCTCACGCGCGGATCTCGTGCCGCTCGCCGCCGTTCTCCAGGACAGCGGCGGACGGGGGCTCGACATGCGATTCGGCGGCAATGCCGCCAACATCCCCAAGTGGAAGTCCGGCTGCGTCGTCTGCCTCTACTCCTGCCCGGGCAGCAAGGTGGGCAACGCGCGCTACACGGTGCGGGATTACACGAAGGACGTGACGCGTTTTCGCGCGAAGCCCGGTGCGCTGCCTCCGGACGGGACCCGCGTCGGCGTCGTTCTCCGGCTGGCACCCTCTTCTTAGAGCCGCATGGCCTCGGTATTCTCTCATCCGGCGATCGCGCTGGGGCTCGGCCCGATGTTCGCGTCGAAGGTCGAGCCGCGCGTCTGGGTCCTCGGCGCCGCGTGCTCCGTCGCTCCCGACATTGACGTGATTGGGTTTCATTACGGCATTCCGTACGGGGACCTGTTCGGACATCGCGGCATCACGCATTCCCTCGCTTTCGCCGCTCTGATGGCTTCGGGCCTCGCCGCGACTCTCTTTCGCTCGCCGGCCTGGCGCGGGCGAAGGGTGGCGATCGGGGCTTTCCTCTTCCTGTGCGCGGCGTCCCACGGGTTTTTCGACGCCATGACAAACGGCGGACTCGGAGTCGCGTTCTTCGCGCCCTTCGAAAACCGGCGTTACTTCCTGCCGTGGAGGCCTCTGGAGGTGTCGCCCATCGGGACGTACGGCTTCTTCGGCCCCCGCGGCGTGGCCGTTCTCAAGACCGAGCTGGTCTGGATCTGGCTCCCCTGCCTCGCGCTGAGCTTCGCCGCGTCCATCGCGGGCCGGAAGCGCCGTCGCCGGGGCGGGAACCGGGAAATATCCTGAGAATCCGGGGCGTTGCACGGACCCGGAAGGGGACAAGGAGAAGTGATGGCCAAAGCCAGTTTCGCGGCGGGATGTTTCTGGGGAGTCGAAGCGGCGTTCCGGCAGGTCGAGGGTGTGCTCGGGACCGCCGTCGGATACGAAGGAGGCCACACGGAGGACCCGACTTACGAGGACGTCTGCACAGGCACGACCGGGCACGCCGAGACGGTCGAGATCGACTATGACCCCTCGCGAGTCTCCTACGATCAGCTCCTCGGCGTCTTCTGGGACAACCACGACCCGACGACGTTGAACCGCCAGGGCCCCGACGTCGGCGAGCAGTACCGCTCCGCCGTCTTCTTCCACACGCCGGACCAGCAGGAGGCGGCGGCCGCGTCGAAGGAGAAGCTGGAGAAGAGCGGGAGGTACAAGCGCCCGATCGTCACGCGCATTGAGCCGGCCTCTACGTTCTACCGGGCCGAGGAGTACCACCAGCGCTACCTCGAGAAGCACGGCCTGGCTCACTGCCGGATCTGACGCCCCGGCGGCGTGCTAAACTTTGCCTCAACCTCTCAGGGAGATGTTCACATGAGAAGAAGGGTGCTTCGCGCCGTGCTGTTCGTCGCGGTGCTCATCGCGTGCGCAATGCCGGCGGCCGCGCAGCAGAAGAAACCCGGCAAGGCGGAGGAATCCGCAGCCGACACGGCCTGCCCGGCCGATGATCGCTTCGCGCGCGCCGGCCTTCGAGCCTTCATCGATCCGCAGACCGGCCAGCTCCGCCCGCCGACGCCCGAAGAGGCACAGGCGCTCTCCCGCGCGGCGCGGGCGGAGTTCGCACAGGAAGCCGGGATGCTCGAAGCCGTCGTTCATCCCGACGGGATGGTCTCGGTGGACCTGAAGGGACGGTTCATGCAGGACCTCGTCGTGGTCCGGAAGCCCGACGGCTCGCTCTCGTTCGGGTGCGTGCCCGACTCCGCGAAAGACTCGGCCCTTTCCACGCCGCCGGTTTCCAGACCGGCGCCCGCCCTCGAGGAGCGATGAGGAACGCCCGCCCGATGAACCCCCGACTCGTCCGGGGAGCGGCGGCGGCGGCGATGCTGGCCGGCGTCCTCTGCCTCCGTCCGCCGGCGGCGCTCGCCGCGGCGACGATCACGATCTTCAACATCAACGGCGCCGGCGTCGGCTTCAACGATCCGACGGCGGCGACGCCGGTCGGCGGCAACACGGGCACGACGATCGGCGACCAGAGGCTGATCGCCTTCCAGCGCGCCGCCGACATCTGGGGAGCGCTTCTGGACAGCAGCGTCGAGATCCGCGTCCAGGCGAGCTTCGTTCCTCTGACCTGCGACGCGTCCTCGGCCGTGCTCGGCTCGGCCGGCTCGATCCAGGTGGTCTCGGATTTCTCGGGGGCCCGGGTTCCCAACACCTGGTACGTCACCGCTCTCGCCAGCAAGCAGGCTGGCATGGACGTGTTGCCGGGCGATCCCAAGACCAACACCGACGACATCCGCGCCAGCTTCAACTCGAACCTGGGCGCTTCCAACTGTCTGGCGGGGACCGGGTGGTATTACGGGCTGGACGGCAACCACGGCAACAACGTGGACCTCGTCGCGGTCCTGTTGCACGAGTTCGGCCACGGCCTGGGCTTCCTGACGCTCGTGGATCTGAGAACCGGCGCCGAGAATCTGGGCCGGCCCGATATTTTCGAGCGCAACATCTTCGACACCGGAACCGGAAAATTCTGGTCCGCCATGACGAACGACGAGCGCGTGGCCTCCGCGGTCAATTCCCGTCACGTCGTCTGGAACGGCGCGCACGTTTTCGCTGCGGTGCCCCACACGCTCTCTGCGGGAACGCCGCTGATGACCGTGAACTCCCCGGGCGGCATCGCCGGAGACGTCGCCGTCGGCACGGCGGCTTTCGGAAGGCAGCTGACCGCCGCGGGCCTGACCGGGCAGGTCGTGGCGGCGGCAGACCCGTCGGACGCGGCCGGAGCGGCGACGACCGACGCTTGCTCCCCCTTGACCAACGCGGCAACGGTCGCGGGGAACGTCGCGCTCGTGGACCGCGGAACATGCCTGTTCGTCGTCAAGGCCCTTAACTGCCAGAACGCGGGAGCGATCGCCATGATCGTCGCGGACAACGTCGCGGACAGCCCGCCCGCCGGCCTGGGCGGCACCGACGATAGCATCACGATCCCGTCGGTCCGGATCACCCTTGCCAGCGGCGCGACCCTCCGTTCGAACCTCGCCTCGGGCGTCAATGTCACGCTGCGCGTCAATCCGGCCGTCCGCGCCGGAGCGGACAGCTCCCTGCGCCCGTTCCTGAACGCGACCAGTCCGGTTCAAGCCGGCTCCTCCATCTCTCACTGGGACCCGGCCGCGTTTCCCAACCTGCTCATGGAACCCAACATCAACCCGGACCTGACGCACAACGTGGACCTGACGCTGCCGCTGCTGTGGGACATCGGATGGCTGGCGCCGGACCAGGACGCCGACGGCGTGCCCGACGCTGTCGACAACTGTGTGAACGTCCCAAACCCGGACCAGGCCGACGCCAACCACAACGGCATCGGCGACCCCTGCGAGCGCTCGATTACCAGACTGCCGCCGCACGGACCGCCGCGAGTGGAGACAGGGCGGTAACTGCCGGCGGGTCCGTCGTCTGCTCTCGGCTCCCCTCTCCGTCACGCTCGTCTCGCGGATCGAGGCCCGACCGCGGAAGCGAAGCTGCGCCGGCTGATCTATCATCCGGATCCTCCGTAGCAAAACCATGACCTCAGAGACCATCTCGCACTATCGCATTCTCGGCAAACTCGGCGAGGGCGGAATGGGCGTCGTCTATCGGGCTCTCGACACGCGTCTGCAGCGGACGGTCGCCTTGAAGCTGCTCCCCCGCGACGCGGTCAGCGACCCCGAGCGGCGGTGGCGTTTCGAGCGCGAGGCCAGGGCCGCCTCGGCCTTGAACCACCCAAACATCGTCACGATCTACGACATCGACCGCGCGCCTCTGGGAGAGGGGGAGCCGGTGGACTTCATCGCGATGGAATGCGTGGAAGGAGAAACCCTCGACCGCGTGGTCGCGCGGCGCCGTCTCTCGATCGAAGAGGCTCTGGGCTACGCCGTCCAGATCGCCGGTGCGCTCGCCGCGGCGCACGCGGCCGGCATCGTCCATCGCGACGTCAAGCCGGGGAACATCATCGTCGCCTCCTCGGGACCGGTGAAGGTCCTGGACTTCGGCTTGGCGAAATTGCTGGACACCCGCGCACCCGAGTCGGGCTCTTCCCCGGACTCTCTCGCGGCCACGATCACGGCGGCCACGGCCGCCCCGGGAACCCGCCAGGGGACCGTCCTTGGAACCCTGTCCTACATGTCACCGGAGCAGGCGCAGGGAAAGGCGGTGGATGCGCGCTCGGACGTCTTCTCTCTGGGCTCGGTGCTCTACGAGTTGCTCTCGGGAAGGCGCCCCTTCCAGGGAGACTCGAACCTGATGACGCTCGCGACGATCCTGCGCGATCCCGCCCCGCCGCTGAGAAGCGTCCGGCCGGACGTGCCGGCGGACGTCGAGCGCGCCGTCGCGCGCGCGCTCGAGAAGAACCCCGAGGACCGATACCCCTCCGCGGCGGAAATGCGCGACGACCTCACAGCCTGCCAGACCCGCCTCGCCGGACGGAGCGCGCGCATGCCCTCCGCCGCGCGGCGGCCGGGTGTCGTCGCGGGGCTCTCTCTCCTCGTCGCCGCCGCTCTCGGCGCCGCGGCGTGGTACTTCGTCCGCGAATCCCGCATCCGCCGCGCCCGCGAGGTGACCCTGCCGGCGATAACGCGCCTCATCGAAGAAAGCAAACTCGTCGCGGCCGTCCGGCTCGCGCGCCAGACCGAGCGCTACGCGCCGGAAGAGATCCAGCGCCTGCGCCGGAGCTGGGCGCCGGTCTCGCTTACGACGGAACCCGCGGGCGCCGACGTGTCTTTCAAGGACTACCTGGGCACGGATTCGGATTGGCAGTCGCTCGGCCGGTCTCCCGTCGCGACCAGGCTTCCCTTCGGATACTACCGGTGGCGAATCTCCAAGGACGGATTCCAGACCGTCGAGAGCGTTTCCTTTAACAAGCCTCTGGCCATTCGTCTCGACTCGCCGGCGGCCATCCCGCCGGGCATGGTTCGCGTCGCGGGCGGCAAATTCCAATATCGCAGCTCCCGGACGGTCGCGCTCGCCGACTACTGGCTCGACAAGTACGAGGTGACGAACAAGCAGTTCAAAGAGTTCGTGGACCGTGGCGCGTATCAGAAGAAAGACTACTGGCGCGAGCCGTTCACGCAGGACGGCCGGACGCTCTCGTTCGCAGAGGCAATCGCTGAATTCAAGGACTCGACGGGACGTCCCGGTCCTTCCACCTGGGAGCTGGGAACCTATCCCGAGGGCCGCGCCGACTATCCCGTCAATGGAGTGAGCTGGTACGAGGCGGCGGCCTACGCGGAGTTCGCCGGCAAGAGCCTGCCCACGATCCATCACTGGTACAACGCGGCCGGCATCGGGATCTTCTCGGACATCCTCCGACTCTCCAACTTCGGCGGCAAGGGGCCCGCGCCCGTCGGGAATTACCGGGGGCTGACTCCGTCGGGCGCCTACGACATGGCCGGCAACGTCAAGGAGTGGTGCTGGAACGCGATCGGCGATCGCCGCTACATCCTCGGGGGAGCCTGGAGCGAACCGGGCTACATGTTCAGTTCGGCTGACGCGCAATCCCCGTTCGACCGATCCCCCACCAATGGATTTCGTTGTGTCAAGTACTCCGCTCCCGTCACAGGCGAGCAGGCGGCTCCCGTGGAGCGGTTGACGCGCGACTACTCGCGCGAGACGCCCGCGTCCGACGACGCCTTCAGGATCTACCGCGGCTTCTACGCCTACGACAAGACGCCCTTGAACGCCGCGATCGAATCGGTGGACGAGGGTTCGCCCTACTGGCGCCAGGAGAAGGTGGTCTTCGACGCCGCGTACGGCCGCGAGCGGGTCCCCGCCTACCTTTTCCTGCCGCGCAACGCGAAGCCCCCTTTCCAGACCATCGTCCATTTCCCGAGCTCCAGTGCCCTCCAAACATCTTCGAGCCAGGACCTGGATACCCGGTTCCTCGACTACATCATTCGAAGCGGCCGCGCGCTTCTCCATCCCGTCTACAAGGGAACCTACGAGAGGCGAGGCACGCCGACGCAGGGCGGACCCAACGAGCAGCGGGATCTCGTGATCCAGTGGTCCAAGGACCTGGGACGCTCACTCGACTACCTCGAGACGCGGCCGGACATCGACCGGACGAAGTTCGCCTATTACGGGATCTCACTGGGATCCATCACCGCCCTGCCCGTCCTCGCTGTCGAGGACCGGTTCAAGACGGCCGTCCTGCTCGCGGGCGGTCTCCCCTTCACCCGCGCGGCGCCGGAGGTCGACCCGGTCAATTTCGCCCCGCGCATCCGCATCCCGGTCCTCCTGCTCGGCGGCCGCCAGGACTTCATCCACCCGGTGGATTCCGCGCAGCTCCCGCTCTTTCGGCTTCTCGGCACGCCGGAAAAAGACAAGCGGCACATCATCTTCGAAGGGGGGCACGCCCCCCTGCGGATCCAGGTCTTGATCAAGGACATCCTCGACTGGTTCGACCGCTACCTGGGCCCGGTCAAGACGCAAAGTTGAAATCCACCTGAAGGAGACGACATGAAGAACCTCACCTTGGTCCTGGCCGTCCTGTTTCTCGCTTCCGCTGCCGCCGCCGCTGAGGAATCCAACGCGGGGCCGGGCGGGTTCGAGATGACGACGTACTACGTCGGTTTCCTCTACAGAGGCCCGAAGTGGACGCCGGAAGAGACTCCAGAGACCCGCAAGATCCAGGAGGGGCACATGGCCAACATCCAGAGAATGGGCGCCGCCGGCAAGCTCGTCATCGCGGGGCCATTCACGGACAACGGCGATCTGCGCGGTCTCTACGTCTTCCGCGTCGCCTCGGCGGAAGAAGCGAAGGGTCTCGTCGAGAGCGATCCTGCCGTCCAGGCCGGACGCCTCCGCTTCGAACTGCACCCCTGGTATGCCGCCAGGAACATCACCGTCACCGCGCGCAAGGCGGAGACGAAGTAGCCCTCAACCGATTCTGTCATCCTGAGCGCAGCGAAGGATCTGCCCCGGTCACGATGAGCCGCGATTCGACCGGAGCAGATTCTTCGTCGCTTCGCTCCTCAGAATGACAACGCGCCCTTACTTGAGTTGCTCCCGCAGGAACGCGACCGTCCGGGGCCAGGCCTGCTTCGTCGCCTTGAGGTTCGCGCCGTTGCGGTCCTCCTGGGCGCGCAGGAAACCGTGGCCGGCGCCCTCGTAGAGGTGAGGCTCGTAGGTCTTTCCGAGCTTCTTCATTTCGGCCTCCGCCGGAGGAATGGTCGCATCCACGCGCGCGTCGTCTCCGCCGTAGAGCCCGAGCACGGGCGCCCTGATCTTTGCGAGGTCCGACACCTCGGGCGAAGTGCCGTAGTACACGACGGCCGCGTTCAGCCCCGGCTGTGACGCGGCGTAGGCGAAGCTCTTGCCTCCACCCCAGCAAAAGCCGATCGTGGCTGTCTTGCCGTTTGCGGCAGGAAGCTTGATCGCGTACTCGCGGACCGCGTTCAAACGGGCCGTCGCCTCTTCCGGCGTCACCTCCCGGATGAGCTTGACGACGTCGTCGCGGCTCCCCGCGGAATCCGTGCCCCCGCCGCCGGGGCCGTGGCCGGAGATCAGGTCCGGCGCCACCGCGATGAATCCTTCGCGGGCAAGCTGCTCGGCCACGCCGCGGATCCAATCGGAAAGCCCGAAGATCTCGTGGATCACGATGGCGACGCCCGCCTTGTCCTTGCGCTCGGGATACACGATCCACGTCCGGACCGGCGAGCCGGCGGGCATCCTGATGTCCACGAACTCGCCATGCCGCGGAGATTTGTCCAGGACCGCCTTCGCCTGCTGCTCCGAGGGGGGAAGACTCTCGTCCCGCGCGGCCGCAGGCGCGGCCGCGGCGGCGGTCGGGAGGGAAACGCCTTGTCCCGCGTGATCCTGGCCCGCGAGGCACGGCGAGAGAGCGAGTAGAAACGCCGCGATGATTGAACAACGCATGGGGAGCCTCCTCAAGAATGAGCGAGTTTCTCTATCTCCGTCCATTCCCTGTCCGACACGGGCATGACAGAGAGGCGGGAGATCCGCACGAGAGGAAAGTCCTTGAAGAAGGCCCTCGCCTTGATCTCCGCAAGCGCCACGGGTCGCGGCAGTTTCCCGACCGGCACGATGTCCACGGTCGCGAGCTTCCCGCTCTTGTCTTTCGGGTCGGAGTACGAGTCGCCCACGGCCTTCGCGATGGCGACGACGGATTTCTCGCCGCCCGTGTGGTAGTAGAAGATCCGGTCCCCCTTCTTCACGGACCTCAGATGCTTCTGGGCGAGCGGGTTCTTCACGCCCGACCACGACGTTTTTCCATCCTTGACGAGATCGTCGTAGGAGTAATGGGTGGGTTCTTCCTTGAACAACCAGTTCATACGGCTGACAATAATATCGACTCTGGAAGAGGTCCGTTCGGTCCTCCGCGACCAGACACGGGAGAGCTCCGACAGCGGGCGGATTCTCTCGCGGGCCGATCTCCCATATGCTTCGCTTCGTAACGAAGGAGGAGAACAACATGCTTCGTCGCCATTGGATGACCGGAACCCTGATGCTCCTTGCGTCGGCCTTCGCGCTGGCGCAGACCCCCGCGCGCCGGCCGGCGAGCCCGCCGGGCGCGGCCGAAACCCAGGTCGGCGGCGCGTGGAGCGCGCCCGACAAGGACGGGGAGCAACGCCACAGCGGAGGCAAGTGGATCGAGATCGTCTACAGCCGGCCCATCCTGCGGGGCCGGACGGACATCTTCGGCAAGGGCGCCGATTACGGGAAGAAGGTCAACGCGGGCGCTCCGGTCTGGCGCGCCGGCGCGAACCAGACGACCCGGCTGAAGACGGAAGTGCCGCTCGAGATCGGCGGGAAGAAGCTGGCCCCCGGCGATTACAGCCTCTTCGTGGACCTGAAGGAGGGCGCCTGGACATTCATCGTCTCAACGCAGCCCTACGAGGAGAAATACGACCCCAAGGAGAAGGTCAAGACCTGGGGCTCCTACAACTACGACACGAAGTACGACGTTGCTCGCGCTCCCATGAATATGACGACCACCGCGAACTCCTTCGACCAGTTCACGATCGGCTTCGTGAACATGACCGATAAGGGGGGCGCCATCGCGATGGCCTGGGAGAAGACCGGCGCGGTCGTCCCCTTCACGGTCGCGCAGTAGGGCGCGTAGTCGATCGGCGGCGGCGCGGACGGGGAGCCGCGCCGCCCGGCTCTCACTCCGGCACTAGTTCTTGTGGGCCGGAGGCGGCGGGCCGCCCTGACAGCACGGGCAGTCCATCATCCCGTGACCCCTCATGCCGCCCATCCCATAGCCCATGCCGGGGCCGCCCATCGGGTGACCCGCCATGCCGCCCATCATCCCCGGCATCCTCTCGCCCATCGAGCGCTGCATCTCGCCGTGGAAGGCGACGAGCTTCTCGACGGCGGACTCGAGAGCGGCGACCTTCTTCTCGCCGCGAGCCTTCCTGGCGGTCTCGAGCTGGGCCTGGATCTCCTTCCAGGCGGCCTCGTGCTTCTCCTTCATGGCCTTCTGCGAGTCCATCATCTTCTGATGCGCTTCGGCCATTTCCTTGCAGTGCTTCATGCACGCGTCGGAATCGAACCCCGGACCGGCGGGGGCCGGAGCGGGAGGCTGCTGGGCGGCCAGGGCCGCGGCCACGAACAGAGCGAGCAGACCGATGGGGAGCCTGGATCTCATCATGCTGTCCTCCAAACGGGATCGCGTCCCGCAGGCGGAGGTTACAGGCCGGAAAGGCGGCCCTCGTGATTCGAACGCATCACGTTTGCGCTTATGCTCCCTGCCGTGAGCACGGACTTCGACTTCTCGCCGGAGAACCTCGATCGCGAGTTCCCGGTGCGCAAGAGCCTCGTTTATTTCAATCACGCCGCGGTGGCTCCCCTTCCGCGGCGCGTCGCCGAGGCGATCGCCGCCCACAACGAGAACGCGCGGGACCGCGGGGCGGTGGACTGGCGCCGATGGTACGCGGCGATCGAGCAGACGCGGGAGAAGGTCGCGCGATTCCTCGGCGCGCGACCAGGCGAGATCGCGTTTCTCCCCAACACGAGCTGGGGCTTGAACCTCGTCGCGCAGGCCTTCGCCTGGAAGGAAGGGGACAACGTCGTCACCGACGACATGGAATTCCCCTCCAACGCCTACCCGTGGCTCGCGCTCGAGAAGCGCGGCATCGAATGCCGCATGGCCAGGAACCGCGGCGGCCGCATCACGCTCGACGACATCGCGCGGAAGGTGGACGAGCGCACGCGGATCCTCGCCGTCTCGTGGGTCGCCTTCCACAACGGCTGGGTCTACCCCATCGAGGAGATTTCAAAGTTCTGCCGCGAGCGCGGAATCCTCTTCGTCCTCGACGCGATCCAGGGACTGGGCGCGCTTCCCCTCGACGCCGGGAAGGCCGGAGTGGACGTCCTCGCCGCCGACAGCCATAAGTGGCTCCTCGGTCCCGAGGGCTGCGCGGTCTTCTACGTTTCCGAGAGCGCCCGCGATCGCGTCCCGCCCCTCTTCGCCGGGTGGTGGAACATCAAGCACGAGCGCGGCTACCTCGACTACTCGCTAGACTTCTACGACGGCGCCCGCCGCTACGAGCCCGGCACTCTTCCCACCGCCAACATCGCCGGGCTCTCCGCGGCCATCGACCTGCTCTCGCAAGTCGGCCCCGAGACGATCCGCGCCCGGATTCTCGGAGTCTGCGAGAGCCTGAAGCGCGGCTTAACCGAACGCTGTTGGACCATCTCTTCCCCCGAGCCCCTTCGGTCCGGCATCCTCTCCGCCGCCCGCCCGGATACCGATTCCCGCGACCTCGCCAGGCGCCTCGAAGAGCGCGGCGTCATCACCGCTCCCCGAGAAGGCTCCGTCCGCTTTTCGCCCCACTTCTGCAATGACCCGGGCGAGGTATCCCGGATCCTCCAGGTCCTGGATGAGATCGGCTGAGCTTCACGGATTGAGCCAGGCCAGCGCCGTGGCAGCGTCGATCGGAGTAACCGGAGAACCGCGAAACCCGGCCGGATCCCGAGTCACGATCGCCTCGCAATTCGCCGCTGTGGCGCAGGCGGCGCAAACCGCGTCCTCGAAGTCCGGCAGGGAGAAGGACAACGCCTGCCGGATGATCTTTTCATCCACTGCGGCGACCTTGAAAACCGAAAGAAGGTCCTCGACAGTCTGACGGGCGAAGCGTTTCCCGCGCGCCCGCTGCGCGAGGTAATGGATCGTCGTGACCTCATGCGCGGCGAGATATCCCGTGACGTCGCCTCGCTCGACATGGCTCCACAGCGCCGCTGCGCTCGTCACATGGGGCTTCCGGTCCAGAAGAACGTGGAGGATGACGTTCAGATCGAGCAGGAACCGCCGGCTCACCTGTACTTTTCTTTCAGATGACGGCGGCAGGCGGCGGGGTCGCTCCCCTTCAAGGAGCCTCGAAGACGGCGCAGGACGGGCGGCGCCTCAGATTTGTTCGGGGGATGAGTAACCCGATCGAGAAAACTCTCCACCAGGCGCGAGACCGAGGTTCCCTGACGGCCCGCATAACGCTTGGCTCGTTCCACCACATCTTGCTTCACGCTCAGTGTCAGCTTCGGCATTTATACGTGCTCCTTACTTTCAACAATACGTATCGTAGCTCCCGCCAGGCTCGCGTCAAGTCGAGTCGCTGGAGCTTACGACCGCGGCATCACACGGCGGGTCGGGGGGCGCTCACCGGGACCGTGGACAGGCTGGCGGGCGGGCGATGGGGGGAGCAGACGGAAGACGCCGGCGCCGTCGGTCGCGGCGTAGAGAGCTCCGTTGGAGTCAAAGACAAGGGCGTTGATCGTGAGATTGTCGAGACCCGCGTTGACGGAGGTCCAGCTCGCGCCGCCGTTGGCTGAGAGGAAGACGCCCGCGCCCGTGCCGGCATACAGGATGGACTTGCCCCGGTCGAAGGCGAAGGTCACGACGGCCAGGGGGGAGATTCCGGAGTTTGCGGCCGACCACGAGCTGCCCCCGTCGGTGCTGCGGTAGGGACCGGTCGCCGTTCCCGCGTACAGCGTCCGCGGCGAGGAGGGATCGATCGTCAGTGCGAACACGAATCCCGCCGGAAGCCCCGAGCTGGCGGGCGACCAGCTCGTGCCTCCGTTGGACGATTTGAAAATGCCGCCGCTCGTCCCGGCGTAGATCGTCGAGGACGCCGACGGATCGACCGCGATCGCCCGGACGTTCGAAGAGGTCAGCCCTGTCGAGGCGGACTTCCAGCTCGCGGCTCCATCCGTCGTCTTGAAGACGCCGGTGCTCGTGCCGGCATAGACCGTCGCCGGAGCGTTCGGATCGATGGCCAGAGTCTGAACGAGCATGTCGGTCAGTCCGTTGTTTGTGGACGGCCATGTCGCGCCGCCGTCGGTCGTCTTGTTCACGCCGAAACCGAGACTTCCGGCGTAGACCGTCAGGGGTTGTGAAGGATCCGGGGCGAGGCTGATGATGGCGCCGCTCGGAAGCAGCGTCTGCCACGTCCCGCCGACGTCGGAGGTCCGGACGATTCCCCCGAAAAGCCCCGCATAGATCACGCCGGGCACCGGAGACGCCGCGAGCGAGGCTATAGAGACGTTGAGGATGCCGCTTCCCGACGATGCCCAGCTCCCCGAGGCGCCGCCGGCCGTGGATTTCAAGAGTCCGCCGGCGGAGGTCGGCACATGGCCTATGCCCGCATAGAGCGTGGCGGGCTGGGCGGGGTCCATCACCAGGCAGTTGACGAAGGCGACCCTGGAGATCAGCCAGACCGCGCCGCCGGTTGTGGATCCGTAGATGCCGGTGTTGGTGGCGGCGAGAACGTTCAAGGGATTCGTCGGATCGATCGCGAAGTCCGAAACCAGGAGAGCGGAGAGACCCGTGTTGATAGGGTCCCAGCGGAGGCCGCCGTTGGTGGTCTTGTAGGCGCCGCCATTGGCCGTTCCGGCATAGATCGTCGAGGGGGCCACCGGGCTGATTGCGAGAGTCTGAACGTGAAGGTTGACGAGCCCGCTGTTGATCGTCGTCCACGACGCGCCGCCGTTGGAAGACCTGTAGACGCCGTTCTGAATCGTTCCAACATAGAGCGTCGAGGAGGAAGACGGATCGACCGCGAGAGTGCTCGGGTTCGTGCCGGCCAGCATCCCGTTGATTGACGTCCAGGACGTTCCCGCGTCGGACGACTTGAAGACGCCGGCGTCCGTGCTGACCGCGTAGATCGTCGAGGAGCTGGCCGGATCGAAGACCACGGCGTTGAAGATCGTGCGCGGCAATCCTGCGACAGCCGTCCATTGGCCGCTCCCGTCGAGGCTGACGAAGAGGCCCGAAGGCGTTCCCGCGTAGACGATGGAGGGAACGGCGGGATCGACCGCCAGGGCCATCACCGAGAAATCCGTCAGGCCGGACGAGGAAGCGACCCACGTCGCGGCGCCGTCCGTGGACTTGTACACCCCGGCGCCGTCGGTTCCCGCGTAGAGCGTCGATGTCGCTGCCGGGTCGATGGCAAGAGACAGGATCGCGCCGATTCTTCCGGACGGACCGATCGAGACCCAGGTTCCCGTCCCGGTCTGCGCCGAGAGCGCCGCCGTGTATCCGACAAAGCCGGCCACCATGCCGAAGAAACCCGAAGAGAGAGGCCGAATCATCGAGTCACTATCTCACCCATCTCCCCCTACGTTAATCCGCGGCCCGAGTTCGGAAAGCAAGGGAAGCAACCGGCGTGCCGCGCTGCATCACCGGCCCCATTCCGACGGCGCCGCCACTCCGCCTTACAAGAGTCGACCGGGCGTCGCTGCCAGGTGACACTGCGTCATCCCCGGGCGTCGCATCCGCCGACAGCGAGCGACGCAATCCCCTGCCGCCGAAGAGATCCCCGCGGCAGCTCAATTGCTTTAATCAGGCGGGCTCTCCCTTGTCGCGAAACAATCCTCTCGAAAGGAGACGCCGATGCGACTCCGGCCCGGAGCTTCCCTCCCTCCGGCTTCTTCTCGTCCGTGCACGCGCCGTCGCCCTCCTCCCTCGCCGCCCATGACCGTGCGAGTCGTTTTCGGCATCGCACTGGCAGTGAGCCTGCAGCCCCTTTGCGTGGTAGCTCAACCCGTGCGCGAGCGAGTGAGTGTCGGCGTCATCCGGATCTCGATCACCGCGCAGACCTCATCCGGGAAGCCGGTCCGTGACCTCGTCTCTGAAGACCTGACCCTGATGGTGGACGGTCAACCCGTTCGCATCGACTCCCTGACGGGTTCGGCCCCGGCGGGCCGCCTGGAGCCGTCGCCGGCACCCGGGCAGCAGGACCGCCGGCCGCCGGAGGAGACCGAGGGCGAAGCGGCCGTCCCGTCCGCCGCGGAGCCGGTCCAGCTCGCCGTCCTGATCGACGAAGGAGGAACGAATTCGCTCGACCGGCGCGACGTGTACCGGCAGCTCGCGCGATACCTCGGCGACAGCGTGCCGGACCGGACGATCATGGCCGCCCGCTCCGACGGAGCGAAGCTGGACGTGCTCTTCCCCTGGACGAGCGATCCCAAAGCCGTCGATGCCGCGCTCAAGGCGCTTGCGGCTCATCCCGCCTCGCCGCGGATCGTCAGCCCGCATGAAATCCCGGCTCTCCGAGGCGCGGCCAGGATGGAACTCAAAACGCTGGTCCTGTTCGCGCGGGAGCGCCTCTTTCGCGCGATGCTCCTGATGATCGCGGCGTTTCCGCCCGCGCCGGCGCGCCGCACGCTCGTGCTCGTGACGAGCGGAACCGCGCTCCTCACTCCGGAGGACTTCGCGGCCATCGCGGCGAGCGGCGAAACCACGGAGCCGGATCCCCGACAGGCGCGCGCCAGGCTCCAGGATCCCAGTCGCGACCTCGAGCAGGCGCGGACTGCCTTCGAGCTCTGGAGCGACGCGTCGCGCCGCAACTGGTACAGCCAGATCGCGGACGTCATGGCCAAGGCACAGGAGAAGAATGTCGCGCTGGTCTCGGTGAACGCCGAGGCGCTGGATCGCGGCACCAATCCCGGAGCCGACAGCAAGTGGCCCTATCGAGCGATGCCCGGGGTGTATGCCGCGACCGGTCTCTCGCCCCGGATGCCCGTGGGCCAGACCATGACCACTATGGCGATCCAGACGGGAGGGGAAGCGATCCTGCTGCCGCTCCAGGCGGCGAATCGTCTCTCGAATTTCCAGGCGCTCGAGCCGTATCTCGCGACCTTTCGGGATCCGTTCCTCGACGACCACCGGCATCATCGCGTCGAGATCGTCACAACGCGGCGCGACGTGACGCTGCACTACCGACGGGGATACCGCACACCGACCGATGAGGAGCAGATCCTCGACGGCCTGATGGTGCGCCTGGCCGGGCCCGCGCCGGCAGTCAACCCGCTCGGAGCGAATGTCGTAATCGCGCGAAGCTCATCCTCCCCGGAAACGCCACGACTCCACCTCAACTGTCAGTACCAGCCGCCGCGGGAGCGCGGCCTCGAAGCGGAACAGGAACGCGGCGTCGAGCTACTCATCGCCGCCATGGACGACGCCGGCAATCCAACCGATCCGGCGAAATGGACCGGCGCCGCGCGCCGGCTCGGAACCGGCCAGTCCTTCGCGGTGGACTTCGATCTCAAGCTGCCGCTTCACAACTACCGGTGGAGCATCGCCGTCCGAGACGTTCCGACGGGTCTCGTTTCGTATGTCACGACAGAGTCGCGGCCGTAGTCAAGGGCAAGGGCCCCGACCTCGATGCCCTCACGCGCCGGATCCACGCCCGCGTGCGTCGATGCAGGAAGAGGTTCGCCTCACTTGCAGAGCCTGTCTCGAGCGGACGCGGCGAGTCGAAGCAGTAGGAGCAGATCCCTCGCTGTGCTCGGGATGACATGGAGGCGAGAGCTCGGGATGAAAGAACGATGACCGGGATTACACTGCGGTCGTGGCTCCGACTCCTCGAAATCGCTGGAAGACACTTGCGACGGAGGCGGTCAATCCGCGGTCACGCCGGCTCGACAAACTCGGGATTGAGCGCGTCGTCGCGCTCATGCAATCGGAGGACCGGCGCGTCCTCGCGGCGCTGCACGGGGCGCGGCGCGAGATCGTACGGGCTGCGGAAGCGTTTGCGGAGACGTTCCGGGCGGGGGGCACGTGCTTTCTCTTCGGAGCGGGCGCCAGCGGACGGCTCGCGGTCCTCGAGGCGGCGGAGCTGCCGCCGACCTTCGGGACCGATCCCAAGCGCGTGCGAGCGGTCATTGCGGGAGGGCGGAGCGCCGTCTTCCGCGCGAAGGAAGGGGCCGAGGACCGCTACGAGGACGGCTTCGCGAGCGCCGGACGGGCGCGGCGCGGAGATCTCGTGATCGGCGTTTCGGCGAGCTCGGTGACGCGGTTCGTCCGGGGTGCTCTCGACCGGGCGCGCGAGCGCGGCGCGAGCACCGTTCTCGTCACGGCCAGCCGGTCTGCCGGCGTCGAAAAAGTCGCACAGATCCTGGTGCGCTTGGAGACGGGGCCCGAAGTCGTGGCCGGCTCGACGCGCCTCAAGGCCGGCACCGCGACCAAGCTTGCGTTGAACCAGATCACGACTTCCGCCCTCGCCTCCACCGGCAAGGTCTTCGGCCCGTGGATGGTGGATCTGCGCGCCGGCTCGGCGAAACTGAAAGACCGCGCCCGGCGCATCGTCGCCGCGGCCACGGGATTGCCCCCCCGCAAAGCGCAGGCTCTTCTTGCCCGCGCGAGCGGCGAGGTCAAGACGGCGATTGTGATGGGCCGGATACGCCTCTCTGTCGCAGAGGCGCGCCGCCGCCTCGAGGTCGCACAGGGAGACTTGCGGGCCGCACTCCAGGGCCGGAGAAGCCCTGGACCCGGCTCTTTGTCAACCTGAGCGAAGCGAAGGATCTGCTCCCGGTCTTGCAGAGAACAGATCCTCCGTCGCTTCGCTCCTCAGGATGACAGGGTCAGGATGCTTATCAGGACGACAGGACAGGGCCTCGTCGTCTAACTCGCCTTCTTGTGCGAAAGCATCTTTTTGCGGCCGGCCCTGGCGCGAGCGGCCCCGATGGCCGTCTTGACGTCCTTCTCTTCCTCCGGCGGAGGGAGGACGGCGGGCAGGCCCAGCGATTTCAGCCACAGCTCCCGGGCCCATCCCATCGTATGGTACAGGTGCTCGTCTTCCTCGTCCTCGACCTGGTCGTGGGCGTCTTTGAGCGCCTTCGCCTCATCGCCCTTGAGCTTCTTGGAGAGCTCGCCGATCAGCTCCCAGTTGGTGTGGTCCTTGGTCTCGGCGAGGACGACGCATTCCGCCGCGACGAGCTGGGCGGCATCCGGGCCCCCCTCGGCGAGGGCCATCTTCATCGCCTTGACGAGCGACGCCCCGATGTGTCGGACGACCTTGCGCCCCGGAGTCTCTTTCTCCGTGTCAAGATTCAGCGCCTCGAAGATTGCCTGCACGATCCGCACGTGGTTGCGGGTCTGGTCGAGGTACTCCTCCCACTCCTCCCGCAGCTCTTCCTCCTGCGCGCATTGGAGCGCCGTCGTGTAAACCTGGACCCCGCCCAACTCCGTCTCCAGCGCCTGATAAAGAAGCTCCTTCATCTGTTCCTGTTTCATGTCGATCCTCCAGGCCGACACCGCATTGCAAGAGCCGTTCCCAACACGCGACGAGACGTGTCGCGGCCGCGTTCCGGCTGATCGCCTATTTCTTCTAGCGCGTCGCCGCGGCCTTCTTCGCCGCGCGCGAGCGCGAGTCCGCCGAGCGGCGGGACGCGGAGGTACGCGCCTGGCGCGAGAGCGCTTTCGTGGACGCGCGCGGTGCCCCTCGCGGCGCAGCGCCTGGCGCGTGGCGCGGGCGCGGGTCTGCGAGGGCTGCGGCGGCTCTTGCCGCGGCGAACGTCGCGAGAGGCCTTGCGGCGCGTTTCGGAGGAAGCCTTTCCCTTCTTCGGTGCGGGAAGCTGGACTCCGGCGCGGCGGGCCTTGGACAGACCGATCGCGATCGCCTGCCTGGTCGAACGGGCTCCGTGCTTCCCCTCGCGGACGTGCTCGATTTCCTCGCGCACGAACTCTCCGGCCTGCGTGCTCGGCGACTTGCCTTCGCGCTTGTCTTCCTCGGCGCGTTCCAGAGTTTCCTTGTCGGGCATGACGACTCCTTTCGTCTCTTTCCGAAGCAAGAGCAATGCCTCCCTGTCATCCTGAGCAGGAGAAGGGGGGTCAGTCTTGTACGTTGGTACTTAACGGGGTCTGAGCCGGGTTACGAGATCGTCGCAGAGGTTGCGAAGGCGCTTGTCGCCCAGCTTTCGCTCCTCCAACCTCGAAACGTTCCTTGCCATCGTCGAGGTGTCGCGGCGGAAGTGCCTGGCGGTTCGCGCGATGGATATGCCGGCGACTTCGCGCGCGACCCACGCGGTCAAGACTCGCGCCTGGGAGCCGGCACGCCCCTGACCTCCCGGGCCACCGCCTCGACCGTCAGGTTCCGGCGAATCAGTCGTTATGCCGGTTGCGTGCGAGGCGCCGCGCGGACTCCTTTGAAGATCAGCCAGAAGGCGATCGGGACCTCGAAGGCGAGCATCGGAAGCCACATGAGATCCGTGATCGGGCTCTTGAGGACTCCGGCGAGCTGCAGCGGAGTGCCCACCACCACCAGGACCGACGCGATAGTGCCCATCCAGGCCAGGGCGGCCGGAACCAACCGGCCTCGCAAGAGGAGCCAGGAGAAGGCCAGGCTGCCCACGGCGAAGAAGGACGCGGGGAGAGCCATGCTCTCGGGCACCGTCAGCAGAACCGCGCCGAGCGCGGCCGCAGCCGGCGGATCCAGCGCGCCGGTCCCCGAAGCGGTCGCGAGCCATATCTGCCCCGACATCCTGTCCAGCGAGACCGCGCCGATCACCCCCTCGCCCGTGCGAAAGGCCAGGATCAGAAGCGCGAGGTCGGAGTCAACGTCCCGCGTGATCGCGTAGAGCGTCACGGCCAGTACCAGCGCGCAAAAGCAGCCGAGCAGCTGGAGCACGATCGACGCGCGCATTCCGGACGCATGCGCGGCGAGGCTCGCGAGTTTCTCCGCAATCCCTTCCCCGCTCGTGGCTCCGCGAGCCAGGACCATACCGGAAAAGGCCATCAGGATGTAGAAGAGGAATGTCACCCCGGCGACCCGTGCGCTCGTCCTAACCGTCATGCCTGGTCCTCCTTCGCGCCGTTCCCGAGTGGCGGATACTCCCTATCATCCCCCGCACTCTCCTGGTCCACTCCCGAGGGCTCGCTGCCACGTCCGATCTCTCGTCTCGACTGACGTCCGGTGACTCCAGACTCGATGAGTTCTTCAAGCATCTACGCACTTCGACGGCTCTTGTTCCCGCCTAAGAGTCCGGGGCCAGACTTTTGTTGTCGACCGGTCGTAATCCAGATCGCGTCGGCGGCCTGCCGGTCCAACCAGAGACGACGGTGACGTCAGGGCTGGTCCGCATGAGCGCGGACAGGACGTTGGTGTCGAGTATGTTCACGATACCGTCGAGCGATCGTGGCGGCGATCGCTCCTCGAGTGAGGAGAAGGCCGGAGAGGCAGGCACTCCCCTTCCGCACCGATCACAGATTTCCGCTAAACGAATCGCTGCGGGACGGGCCAGCGTATGATCGGCTCCCGCAGGAGGCCTCGTGACTCAGGTCACTTCGGCTCCGCGTGTCGACGAGGTCGAACGCGTTGCCGCCGGGGAAAATCCGGTGCTCCGGAATCTCGAAATCACCGAGTGCTACGCGGATCTGTCGGCGGCGATGCGGCCGCGCACGGGCGAGGCGGCCGACTGGTGCACCTTCGCCACGTGGGCGTCGCGGCAGGCGGGCCGTACCATCCGCGGCGAGGATCTGCTCGACGCGTTCCACCGGCACCTTGGGCGCCGGGCCTGGGTGCTCGCACCGCTCGCGTCATTGTCGCGCATGCTGCTGCAAAAAGGTTTGTTTCAGCCTGAGACGACTCTCGGCCAGGTGGTGAGCCAGATTCACACGCCGTTTGACGCGTTCGAGCGCGCGAGCGCCCACGTTGGCCAGGGCAATCTGAAAGTGTTCGCAGAGATCGGCCGCGAATTCGCCCGGTTCATGGCGACGGTTCCGCTCGAGGCGGGCGAGGACGCTCCGGAGTTTCTGGCGTTCGCCGCCGGCCTGCTGCCCGGGCCGCCACCGGAGGGACAGGATTTGCTGAAGGAAGCGTTTGGACACTACCAGAGACAGCGACGCGAGGCGGATCCGAGCGCGCGCGCATCGTGGATCCTGCTGGCAAATCTCAAGATCGGACTGCACGAGCAGACGAGGCTCCAGCCGCAGATTGCCGCGGCCGTTGACGCGCCGCTCGCGACCGCGGAGGATCTTGGCGCGCGCGTGCTCCATCTGTTGATACCCGCCTCGCGACGGTGGCCGCGGATCTTCCATGGTCCGGCCACAACGTTGGCGGGATGGATCGCCCGTCGCATCAGGCGAGAGGCTGTCAAAGTCGAGCGCGACGTCATCACCCAATCGCTGATGGTTCTCGCGCTGCCGACGGGCGTCCTGTCGCTCGGTGGAAACCTGGACGCGCCGGTGCCGCCGTCGCTCGGCGGGCCGCCCCCACCATTCCTCGACCGCTTGGCGAGGGAGTACGACCCGTGTCCGCCCGGCGGCACCGCCTGCGCGGCCAGGGACTGGTGCGACCTGCGGCAGCGCATGCACTACATCGTCCACGTGTTCAGAGCCTTTGCCGACGATCCGCGGCTCTTTTCGAGGCCGTTTACCCCGGATCAGGTCGCTTGCTTTCGGGCCGGGGCCGTTCCAACCGGCGAACTTCGAGTTCAAGAGGCTGGACTCGCGTACACTCAATCGAACGGATCGTCACAGCCATCTCGCAAGACTGACCCCATCTCTTCTCAAGTCTTCCTCGCTACCCGCAGAGAGGATCAGAGCCGAGCCTACGTTGCGGCTTTCTCGGCCTATGCCGGATTCTTCTCGGAAGGCCTCACCCAAGCAATCGTGAGTGAGACGCACAGTGCCGCAAACACGCTGGCGTACACAAGCACCTGCGCGAAATCAAAGACCCGATTGACCCACGACTCTGTTGGAGGATTCCTCTCGAGATAGGACACCCCGAACTGGTAGCCGAAGAACAGCAGCAAGAAGATGCCGAACCATCCAAGGCTTGGCGTCCGGCGTTCTCGCCAGGTGCGATCGCGTTCCCGCCCCCATCCATGAGCGAGAGACCATGCCAGGAAGCATGCAGCGCCAGCCAAAGGAGTCCCCATCAGCCTGAGGCCTGGGGCCAAGGGGAGTGCTTGGTAGGCGAGATTCCCGAGGGGCGCTGCCGTTCCTACCAGTATAGGGATGATCAAGTCGGCCCAGTCCTTGGCCTGCCTTGGAAAACTGGGGTTATCGTTGCCGCGGGACATAAGCCGCAGCTCCTGCGGTCAAGAGAAGCGTGCTGTCCCGACCGCCATACAAGAGGACGTCCCCACCCTGCACAGTCGGCCAGTCGCTGCTCTTGAAAGTCACCTCAAGGGTCTTGCCGGAGACGAGCGTCAAAAGCGAACGTTGCTTCGTTCTCTCAAGTTCAGCCCGGAAGCCGTGAGAGTCTGCAGAAAGCCAGCTCACGGCGAGCTCCTTGGAGCCTGGTCTGAAGCTGAGCTCATACCTGTACTCGAATCCACTGGCGCTAGCCTTCTTCGCTGAAGAAACCAACGACACCTTCGCCGGCCACTTCTCGCCCGATACGAGAGCCACGACTTCTACGATAGTCGTCAAGGTGGCGGCACCGGAGGGGGGTCAGTCTTGTACGTTGGTACTTAACCGGGTCTGAGCCGGGTTACGAGATCGTCGCAGAGGTTGCGCAGGCGCTTGTCGGCGAGCTTTCGCTCCTCCAACCTCGACACGTTCCTTGCCATCGTCGAGGTATCGCGGCGGAAGTGCCTGGCTGTTCGCGCGATCGATACGCCGGCGACTTCGCGAGCGACCCACGCGGTCAGGACTCGCGCCTGAGAGCCGGCGCGCCCCTGACCCAGGGACATCATCTTCTCCGGGCTGATCCCCTGGCTTCGGGCGACCTCCCGGGCCACCGCCTCGACCGCCAGGTTCCGGCGAATCAGCCGCGGCTCCCCTGCCTCCTGAAAAGCCCGATCAGCAAAAGCTTCGTCCCCCTTCACGGCCTGTGGAGTTGACCCGGTTTCGTGGACAGATTCAGACTTGGGGGGAAGGAGTTCACGATGCCGAGGAGTCATGCGCCATATCCGGAGGAGTTTCGGCGGCGGATGGTCGAGCTGGTGCGGTCAGGGCGGACGCCGGAGGAGCTGGCAAAGAAGTTTGAGCCGTCCGCGCAGGCGATCCGCAACTGGGTGTGCCAGAGCGATCTGGACGAGGGTCGACGCAGCGACGGGCTGACGAGCGCGGAGAAGGAGGAGCTCGGGCAGCTGCGCCGTGAGAATCGGCGGCTGAAGCTGGAGCAGGAGATTCTGGCAAAAGCCGCGGCCTGGTTTGCTCGGGAGACCGGCTCGGTGCCCGAGAAGTCTTCGGGTTCGTGAAGGGCAACCAGGCCGAGTACGAGATATCGATGATGTGCCAGGTGCTGGGAGTCTCCCCCAGCGGGTACTACGCATGGGCGCAGAGGCCGCCATCGGCGCGCAGCCTTGCCGATGCGGCGTTGACGGAGAGGATCCATCAGATTCACGCGGACTCCCGAGGAACCTATGGGGTTCCGCGAGTCCATTTCGAGCTCGGGGTGGAAGGAGTCCGAGTCGGCCGCAAGCGAGTGGCTCGTCTGATGAAGGCGGCCGGACTTCAGGGAGTGAGCCGTCGCAAGGGTTTTCGTACGACGGTACGCTGTCCGGAGGGGTGCCCGGCCCCGGACCTAGTCGAGCGCGACTTCACGGCGCCCGGACCCGACCGGCTGTGGGTGGCCGACATCACCTACATCGCGACCTGGGCGGGGTTCCTGTTTCTCTCGGTTGTTCTGGATGCCTGGAGCCGCAAGGTCGTGGGCTGGGCGATGGCGACGCATCTGAGGACCGAGCTCGTGCTCGATGCCCTCAACATGGCTCTCTGGCAGCGGCGGCCGAGAGAGGTCGTGCATCACTCGGACCATGGAACGCAGTACACGTCCATCGCCTTCGGAAAGCGATGCCGGGAGGCCGGCGTACGTCCCTCGATGGGTTCCATCGGAGACTGCTACGACAATGCTCTGTGCGAGAGCTTCTTCGCGACGCTCGAGTGCGAGTTGCTTGACCGGCGCAAGTTCAAGACTCAAGCCGAAGCCCGCATGGCCGTCTTCGAGTTCATCGAAGGCTTCTACAATCCGCGGCGCCGGCATTCGTCCCTGGGTTACCTCTCACCGACCAATTACGAAAGGAGGATGGAAGCGACCACCGGAGGAGCCAACCTATGCTGAGGGAGGGCGGGGCTCTGCCCCGCACCCCGCGGCGGGCCTTTGGCCCCCTCGACCCCCTCTACGATCCCAAGCCGTAGAGTGTCCACCGAAACGGGGCAGCTCCACCTGACCCCAGCTCTCGACCTTCTCGTACCGCTCCTCCAGCTCCTCCCGCATCAGTTTCCGATACCCCCGCACCGCCGCGGACCGGCCTCGCCCGACCATCCCGAGCAGTCGATCCACATCCAGCCACTTGAGCCCCTTCCCACGCCGATACTGGCGATCGCTCGACCAGGCATAGTCCTGCGGCCTCGCGACCACCCCCGCCTTCACCGGGTTCTCGTGGATGTACCGAAGCAGCGCCAGCGCGTATCGATCCTTCTCGATCAAGAATGCCTTGTACCGCCCCTGGAACAAGTGTCCGACCCGCCCGTGCCGCCGGTTGAACTGCTGCGTGTAGGACGACTGAAGTCCCGCCATGATCCGAGACAGCGGAGCTTTCCCCGTCTCGATTGCCAGGTGGACGTGGTTTTCCATCAGGCAGTAGGCCAGCAATCGAAACCCGAACTTCTCCGCGTAATGCGCCAGGCGGCGCAGGTAGTCGTTCCGGTCCAAGTCGTCCCGAAACACCGGCTTCCGCTCGTTCCCACGAGCGATGACGTGGTACAAGCCCCCCGGACACTCGAGTCGCAGCGGTCGCGCCATTCCTAATTGTACCAACGTACAAGACTGACCCCATCTCTCCACCATCTCTCCATCTTCTCTAGGGAGAGGGGCCGCGGCGCTTGTGACTGAACCCCTTTCGAAGGTGGATTCGGCCCGCAAGTTCCGTCAGGTCCTTCTTGCGCCGACGGCGCTTTGGTTCCTCGAGCGCGAGATCTGAGCGCCGGAGAATGTGCTCCAGCAGAACGTCATTGATCAGAGTATGGTAGTTCCCACCGCCGGCCTTGCCCACGAAGTCTCGAAAGTACTCGAGGACGGCGTCGTCCAGACGGATCGAGATCTTGGTCTTGCCGGGATCAGGCTTGACGACCGGGCCCCGCTTTGCTTTTGAGAAATCGATGTACCGACGCTTCTCAGCTACGACTTTTTTCATCTTCATGGCTACAGGCGCCGGTAGGCGTCACGGCGATGGAGGACTCGCGCGACGGTAACAAGACGTGTGGCGTCATCCACTTCATAGATGATCCGGTAATCGCCGACCCGGAGGCGGAGATAGCCGCTGCCGCCCTTCAACTTCTTGGCGCCTGGCAGCCGCGGGTTTTCCGAGAAGTCCTTGAAGCGGTCACGGACTCGCTCGAGAACGTCCGACGGCAGTGGGGAGAGGTCGCGCTGCGCACTCGAGGTCAGTTCAACTCTGTAAGCCACTACAGGCCGAGTTTTCGGAAGAACTCCCGGTATTCCATGCGGCCCGGCTCGGCGAGCGCCTTCCTGGCGAGCTCGGCGTCAAGACGGTCCTCGATTTCTTCGAGCAGACGAAGGTCCTTGATTGGGACCACGGCGGCGACCGGCTTCTTCCCACGGCGGAGAACGACCCTCTCGCCGCGGCCTACGCGCTCGAGGGTGGGATCGAGCGGACTCTTGGGCTTCTTGGCGGCTGCTCGACTCATGGCTGCTTAGTCTACCGCGTCGGATGGACGCCCCTCACCGCTGCCCTCTCCCAACGGGAGAGGGAGAAGAACCGCCGAAGGCTGCCGCGAGAAGTTCCGTGAGTTCTTTCTTGTGAACGGCAGCGTTGCCGGTGGCGGGAGAGGCGGAGGGGGCGCGGCCGGCGTAGCGGAGGCGGGCGCCCGTCGGGAGGATGGCCGACAGGCGGGGCTGGAGAAAGGTCCAGGCGCCCATGTTCTGCGGCTCGTCCTGGACCCAGACGATCTCTCCGAGGGAGGGGTACGCGGAGAGGAGGTCGCGGAGGGCGGACGAGGGGAACGGGTAGAGCTGCTCCAGGCGCAGGAGCGCGGTTTTCTCATCCTTCCGTTCTGAGCGCTCGTGGAGCAGGTCGTAGAAGACCTTGCCGGCGGAGAGGGTCACGCGCTCGATCTCTTGTTTGTTGGAGACCTCGGGGTCATCGAGCAGAGGGTCGAAGGCGCCGGTGGCTAGGTCGTCGAGTGTGGAGAAGGACGCCGGAAACCGGAGGAGGCTCTTGGGGGTGAAGAGGATCAGGGGTTTCGCAGCCTTGGCTCGGAGTTGGCGACGGAGGACGTGGAAGTACTGCGCGGGAGTCGTCACGTTGCAGACTCGGAGGTTTTCGTCGGCGCAGAGTTGGAGGTAGCGCTCGATTCTGGCGCTGGAGTGTTCGGGGCCCTGGCCTTCGTAGCCGTGGGGGAGGAAGAGGGTTAGGCGAGATGTCTCGCGCCACTTATCCTCAGCCGAAGTCACGAATTGGTCGAGGATTACCTGGGCGCCGTTGGCGAAGTCGCCGTATTGGGCTTCCCAGATCACGAGGTCCGAGGGGGATTCGACGCTGTAGCCGTACTCGAAGCCCAGGACGCCGGCCTCGGATAACGGGGAGTCGTAGATTTGGAACGTCGGAGGGGCCGACGAGGGGCGGGAGGACGCAAGGCCCTCCCCCACGGCGCCGCCAGGCGGTTGGCCGCCGCACTCACCCAGGAAGCACAGGGGGGTCCAGGTTTCTCCGGTCTGGGTGTCGTGGAAGACTACGTGTCTTTGAGAGAAAGTTCCGCGGGCGCTGTCCTGGCCGGACATCCTGATTGAGGAGCCCTCTAAGAGGAGGGAGCCGAAGGCCAACGCTTCGGCTGTGGCCCAGTCGATTGGAGTGGCGCCTTCGGTCATCCTGGCGCGTTTGGCTAGTTGCTGGACCATTTTGGGGTTCAGGTTGAAGCCGGGCGGGACCGTTGTCAGGACTCGGCCGATGCGGGCGAGGGTCTCGCGCGGGACGGCGGTTTCGACCTCCTCGATGCGACTGGATTCACCGGGGTGCTCCGCCGCCGGAGCGCCGGCCTTCTCCCCTTTCGCTTTGGCGGCGGTGAGAGAGGCGTCGTAGGCGGACATCTGTCGGGATTCGAGCTCCTCGAACTCCGGCTGCGTGAGCACGCCATCCTTGATGAGACGGCGCGCGTAGAGGGCGCGGACTCCTGGATGCTCCTCGATGCGCTTGTACATCAAGGGCTGCGTGTATGTGGGCTCGTCGGTCTCCTGGTGGCCATGGCGGCGGAAGCCGATCAGGTCGATCACCACGTCTTTGTGGAATTCCTTGCGGTAGTCGAGGGCGATCTGGAGGACCCGGTAGGCCGCTTCGGGGTCGTCGGCGTTGACGTGGAAGATGGGGACCTGGACGATCTTGGCGACGTCGGTTGAATACAAAGAAGACCGGCCGGCCTTCGGATCCGTCGTGAAGCCGATCTGGTTGTTGATGACGATGTGGATCGTGCCGCCGGTGCGGTAGCCGTGGAGCTGCGAGAGGTTGAAGACTTCGGCGACCATCCCCTGGCCGGCGAATGCGGCGTCGCCGTGGAGGATGACGGGAAGGACCTTGTCCCAGGCGTCGGGGCGCGGCAGGCGCGTGTGGTCCTGCTTGGCGCGCGCGCGGCCCTCGACGACCGGGTCCACGGCCTCGAGGTGCGAGGGGTTGGACGGCACGGTGATGGCGATCTCGCGGCCGCTCTGCGTCGGGCGCTTGGCGCGGGCGCCCTGGTGGTACTTGACGTCCCCCTCGTCGGCCGGGAAATCCGGATGGACAGTTCCCTCGAAGGCGGCGAAGAGGCGCTCGGTCGAGTTGCCGACGACGTTGGCGAGGATGTTCAGGCGGCCGCGGTGCGTCACGCCCATGGTGATCTCTTCGACGCCGCGCTCGGCTGCGCCTTCGACGAGCTGGTCCAGAACGGCGATCGCGGTCTCGCAGCCTTCGATCGAGTAGCGGCGCTGGCCGAGGAAGCGAGTGCCGAGGAACTTCTCGAAGGACTCGGCGGCGACGAGCCTGGCGAGGATCGCCTTTCGCAGGTCCTGCGGCAGGGGCGGGGCCTGCGTGGCGGCGGCCATCTGCTTTCTGATCCAGTACTTCTCGGTGGGGCTGGAGATATGGCGGTACTCGACGCCGATGCGGCCGCAATAGACGCGGCGCATCACGCCGACGATGTCGCGCAGCGGCATGTGGTCGCCGCCGGCGAGGCCGCCGGACCAGAAAGTCCGGTCGAGGTCCCAGATCGTCAGGCCGTAGGTGTCCAGGTCCAGCTCCGGGTGGCGCGGCACGGCCATGAGGCCCAGCGGGTCTATGTCGGCGATGAGATGCCCGCGCACGCGGTAGGCGTTGATCAGCTCCAGCACGCGGGCCTGTTTCTCGATCTCGCCGGTGCGGGCGTCGCCGGAGACGGCGGGGTTCCTGTCCACGGCCCAGTGGAGCGGCTGCTGCGTGATGCCGAGGTCCGCGAAGGCGTTGGCGTAGAAGTCGCGGCCGCCCAGGAGCAGCTCCTCGATGCAACCGAGGAACGCGCCCGACTCCGCGCCCTGGATGATGCGGTGGTCGTAGGTCGAGGTGAAGGTGACGACCCTGCCGATCGCCAGCTGCGAGATCGCCTCCGGCGCCATCGCGCGGAACTCGCCGGGGTACTCCATGGCGCCGGTCGCGACGATGAGGCCCTGGCCGGGCATCAAGCGTGGGACGGAGGCGGTCGTGCCGAGGGTGCCGGGGTTCGTCAGCGAGACGGTCGTCCCCTCGAAGTCGGTGACCTGGAGCTTTCCGCCGCGCGCGCGGGAGACGACGTCGTCGGAGGCGGCGACGAACTGCGCGATGGTCATCGCGCCGGCGCCCTTGACGTTGGGGACGACGAGGGAGCGGGAGCCGTCCTTCTTCTCGACGTCCACCGCGAGACCGAAGTTGATCCTGTCTTTGCGGAGGCGCGCCGGAGTTTCGCCCGAGTCGTCGTAGGCGTCGTTCAGGCGCGGGAAGTCTTTGAGGGCCTGGAGAATCGCCCACGCGATGAGGTGCGTGAAGGAGATCTTCGACTGATCGCGCGAGGCGCGGTATTCGTTGATCAGGCGGCGGTTCTCTTCGAGGAGCTTGACGGGGATCTGGCGCTGGGAGGTGGCGGTCGGGACGGCGAGGCTGGCGTCCATGTTCTCGGCGACGCGCAGCGCCGCGCCGCGGAGCGGCTCCTGAGTCTGGCTTTCGGCCGCGGCAGTCGCTTCGCGACCAACGGCCGAGAGAGTTAAAGGACGAGGGCCAGGAGCCGGGGCCGACGCGCGAGGGGCTCCGGGCGCGGGCGCGGCGGCGGGCGCCGTCGAAGGGGCCGGCCTCTCGGGAGGGCGCGCGGGCGCCGGCACCGGCTCGGTTTCGCCGAGCCGTTCGCGGAAAAACGCGCGCCACTCCTCATCCACGCTCCCCGGGTTGACCCGGTACTTCGACAGGAGCTCCACGACGTAAGAGGCGTTCTCGCCGAATTCCGTGACGATCTCCTGCACGATGTCCAGATCGGGTTTGGTCGTTGCCATGGAGGATTGATTCTATTTCCATGTCATCCTGAGCGCAGCGAAGGATCTGCTCACGTGCAACCCACGAGCAGAAAGCAGATTCTTCGTCGCTTCGCTCGCGCCGTCGCCATAGCGGCTTTGGCGCGTCGGCGACCTCAGAATGACAAGCGGGGAAGGCTCGCGCATTCTTGGCGGCCGGGCCGCTGTTAGGATCGCAGGGCGACAAATGGAGCAGGTTCCCTCTCCCTGCGGGAGAGGGTCAGGTTGAGGGGACAGGAGAGGACGGGAAGACTTGTGCGAGTGAAGAAAGACGTCGGTGCCGGATGCGCCGTCACCCCTACCCTCTCCCACAGGGAGAGGGGGTGGATTGCCGCTTCTCTGATAACGATGTTTGGTTTCGCAAGTGTCCTGGTGGGAGCCGACTCTGTGCCGGTCCTTTCGCCCGACGTTCGGAAGACCGCCGAGTCTCTGCGGGAGAAGGCGTTTGCCGGATCGAAGGCCGTTGACTGGGTGCGAGGGCTGACGGACGAGGTGGGGCCGCGATTGTCGGGGTCACCGGGTGACACCGCCTCGATCGCCTGGGCGCTGGTGACTCTGAAGGCGGCCGGATTCACGAATGTTCATGCGGAGAAAGTCAAGGTGCCGGCGTGGCAGCGCGGCGTCGAGACGGGAGGGGTTACTGCGCCTTACAAGCAGAAGCTCGTCCTGGCGGCGCTTGGCGGGAGCGTCGCAACGCCCGAGGGAGGGCTCGAGGCGGAGGTCGTCGAGTTTGCCTCGCTCGAAGCGATGGATGCCAAGGGCGCGGCGGCGGTGAAGGACAAGATTGTCTTCTTCAACAAGAGGATGGAGCGCGGATCGGAGATGCGGGGCTACGGGTACGCGGTGGACGTGCGCACGAGAGGCGCGGCTCGCGCGGCGCGGCTCGGCGCGGTTGGGGTGCTCATCCGATCGATCGGGACGGACCACAACCGGCTGCCGCACACGGGGTCCGTGGATTACGTGGCGGAAGTCCCGAGGATCCCGGCGGCGGCGCTCGCGATTCCCGATGCGGAGATGCTGGAGCGGCTGATCCGGCAGGGAAAACCGGTGCGCGTCCGCTTCACGCTGACTTGCGCGGATCGGCCGGATGCGGAGTCGGCGAACGTGATCGGCGAGATCCGCGGCAGCAGCAAGCCGGAGGAGATCGTGCTGCTTGGCGCGCACCGCGACTCGTGGGACCTCGGCACGGGCGCGATCGACGACGCGGCCGGATGCGGCATCGTGATCGAGGCGGCGCGGCTGATAAGCCTGCTTCCGAAACATCCGCCGCGGACGATCCGCGTCTGCCTCTACGCCAACGAGGAGAATGGCGGGGCGGGCGGCAAGGCGTATCTCAAGGCCCACCAGGCGGAGCTGGAAAAGCATGCGGCGGCGCTCGAGTCGGACAGCGGGACGGACCGGCCCACCGCCTTTACCTGGACCGCCGGCGGGTCGGCCGAGCCGTTCGTCAAGGAGGTCGCCGCGATCCTGGAGCCGCTCGGCGCCGGCACGCTCTCCGAGGGTGGTGCGGGCGCCGATACCAGCCCGCTCAAGATCGCGGGTGTGCCGATGTTCATGGTGCGGCAGGACTCCTCGCGGTATTTCGACTATCACCACACCGCCAACGACACGTTCGACAAGATCGATCCGGAGGGGCTGGATGCGAACGTCGCGGCGGTGGTCGTTGTCGCTTACTGCGCCGCGTCGGCGCCGGAGTTGCCGGAGAGGATTCCGCTGGAGAAGCGCGGGGAGCCGCAGCGGCGGCCGGGGGCGCCGGTGACGAAGACGCGATGAGGGGCGTCCTTATCGGTTTACTGATGCTCGGTTTGGGGGTGCGCCCTCACCCCGCCCCTCTCCCGGGGGGAGAGGGAGAGGCGTTCGCCAGGTTGGCACTCTCGTGCATTGATCGGGAGTTCCCGAACAAGCCGGAGCACGTGCTCGACTCGGCGGCGGACGCGAAGGTGCCGCGCGATTTCCATCCGGCGTTCTTCGGGTGCTACGACTGGCATTCGTCGGTGCACGGACACTGGATGCTCGCAAGGCTGTTGAAGACGTTACCGAGCCTCGTATCTCGCGACAAGATCCGCGCGCGGCTGGCGGCGCACTTCACGGGCGAGGCGATGGCGACCGAGGCGCGCTATCTCGACATCAAGAGCAACAAGTCCTTCGAGCGCACCTACGGGTGGGCGTGGACGCTGCGGCTCGCGACCGAGCTTGGGACCTGGGACGACGCCGACGCGAGGACCTGGCGCGGCAACATCGAGCCTCTCGCGAAGACGATCGCGGCGAGGCTGAAGGACTTCCTGCCCAAGCTCACGAATCCGGTCCGAACCGGCGTGCATCCCAACACGGCGTTCGCGCTGGGAGAGGCGCTGGACTACGCGCGCGCGGCGGGCGACAAGGAGCTCGAGACTCTGGTCGTGCACCGCGCGCACGACTACTACGAACGCGACCGGGCCTGTCCGCTCGCCTACGAGCCGTCGGGTGAGGATTTCTTCTCGCCGTGCCTCGAAGAGGCGGACCTGATGCGGCGCGTGCTGCCTCAGGCGGAGTTCGCGGCCTGGTTGCGAACTTTCCTGCCGGGGCTCGCCGCCAGGAAGGCGTTCCCGCTCTCCCCCGCCGTCGTCACCGACCCGACGGACCCGCGGCTCGTGCATCTGGACGGGCTGAACCTCACGCGCGCGTGGGCGCTGCGCGCGGTCGCGCGCGCGTTGCCCGCGTCGGACGGCCGCCGGAAGGTCCTGGAGAAGTCCGCCGCCGAACATACCGCGGCGGGCCTCGCCCGCGTCTCTTCGGGCAACTACGAGGGGGAGCACTGGCTCGCGTCGTTTGCGGTGTATCTGGTGACCAGGGTGGGCTCCGAGTAGCCTCGAGGAGCCGCCGCGTCGATCCGCGGATTTCCGGCGAGCGAGGGCCCGCATTCCTGACACGAGGCGCCCGAGCTAGCTCGAGGAAGCGACTTTTTCCTTGGCGGCCTGGACTTCGGGGCGCTGGAAGCCGAGAAGCTCGGCGATTCTCCGGGCGAGGTGGCCCTCCACCTCCGAGAGGGAGCCGTCGGAATAGACGACTCCCCAGATCGCCTCGACGAGACGCAGGCGCTGGTCGCGCGACAGGTTTTCGCGAAGGAGCTTCGTGAAGTGGAAGAGGTCCACGCTCTCGCGGCGCTCCTCCTCGGCCAGTCGGAAGACCTCCTGCAGCTCGTCCCCGGAAACGTGCATCTCGTCCCGGATGTGGCGCGCGATGCGCTCCCGCTCTTCGGGCTGGAAGACCTCGTCCGCGTGCGCGATCTCGAGCAGCAGGGCGCAGGCCGCCACCGTCACCGGATCGGGTAGCAGAGGCTCATCCTCTTTCGAGCGCCGCGGCGCGAAGAACGACCGGAGTGCTTCGATCCCCATCGCCGTGAGTTTAGTCCGGGAAGAGGTATCAGGGAAAAAGGTGTCAGGGGAAATGCAGGTGTCAGGCTTGAGGTGCCAGGTGTCGGGGAGAAAGCCCGAGGGCTTCACCTGAAACCCCACACCTGACTCCTGACACCTGCTCAGGACGCGAGTGGGACAAACTGGCACCCGGCTCACGAAACTTCGCTCCGAAACCGACTTCCTGTCAACCACAGAAACCTTTCCTCGTCCAGATGCGTAGAGGAGAGCAGGAGCAAGGCCATGAACCGTCGTAACCTGGAAACGCTGCTGTTGACACTGGAATCCACGCCGGCGCTCGTCGCCCGGGCGGCCGCGCAGCTCGACGCCGCGCAAGCCCGGCTCGCGCCCGCCAACGGGGGCTTCTCCATGATCGAGCACGTCTGGCACCTGGCCGATCTCGAGCGGGAAGGATACGAGGTGCGCATCCGGCGCATCCTGTCCGAAAACGAGCCGCCGCTCTCCGACTTCCGTGGCGAGCGCCTGGCCCGCGAGCGGTGCTACAGGGACCGGGACTTCGCGGAAGGTCTGACCGCGTTCGCCGCCGCCAGGAATCGCAACGTCGCCAGGCTGCGCGGGCTCCGGAGCTCCGAATGGAACCGCCGCGGGGCCCAGGAAGGGTTCGGCTCCATCGCTCTCGAGGACATCCCGCGCATGATGGCCGAGCACGATCGCGGCCACACCGACGAAATCGCGCGCCTCCTGGCGCACCTCACGAAAGGAAGGACGTTGCCGCCGAGGCGGGCCTCCGCCGTCGCGTAAAGACCAGAACCTAATTTCCCCCGGGGCCGCGGTTGCCGAGTCTCCCTCAGACAGCCGCGGCCCTTTTTTTCTTCAGCCACTCGCGCCCGGCGGCGATCAATCCGGGCAGGATCGACAGGAACACGACGATCACGATCACGATCTCGATGTTCTTCTTCACCCAGGCAAACTGGCCCAGGTAATATCCGGTCAGGGTCATCATGACGACCCAGAGGAATCCGCCGACGACGTTGAACGACAAGAACCGGTGGTATTCCATCTTCCCCATTCCGGCCACGACCGGCGCGAAGGTGCGAATGATCGGCATGAAGCGGGCGAGGATGATCGTCTTGCCGCCGTGCTTCTCGTAGAAATCGTGGGCGCGCTTGAGATGCGCCGGGTTGAAGAAGCGGGAGCGGGGACGATTGAAGAGGGCCGGGCCGGCCTTCCGGCCGATCCAGTATCCGACCGTGTCCCCCACGATGGCCGCGGCCACCAGGAGAATGTTCAGCCACCAGATGCTCAGGTCTCCCTTCGCGGCGAACACCCCCGCGGTAACGAGCAGCGAGTCGCCAGGCAGGAAGAAGCCGACCATCAGCCCCGTCTCCGCGAACACGATGGCCGTCATGGCGGACAACCCGCCGACGCGGACCATCGTCTCGACGTCGGTCAACTGGTGGAACAGGTGTTTGAGCCACTCCATGAGTCGCGGGATGCTACCAGACCGGTGGGAGCAGATCCTTCGCTGCGCTCAGGATGACAGAGGGGGCCGTCGTCGGCCTGTCATTCTGAGGCCGGAGGCCGAAGAATCTGCTCCGGCCGGGACCATTCGCTTTAGGATTCCGGCGATGGGCGAGTACACGAATGAGCACGCGATCGCCGGGATAAAGGCGGATCTTCCGCGGATCGAGACGTGGCCGAATCAGTATGCCGACTACGAGATCACGGTGGAGATCCCGGAGTACAACGCGATCTGTCCCAAGACCGGGATGCCGGACTTCGGACAACTGACGATTCGCTATGTTCCCGGCGAGCGGTGCCTGGAGCTCAAGTCGCTGAAGCTCTACATCGTGGCGTACCGCAACCTCGGCATCTTCTACGAGAACGCCGTGAACCGGATCCTGGAGGATTGTGTCGCGGCGTGTCAGCCCAAGAAAATGGTGGTGCGGGGGACATTCTCCTCTCGTGGAGGAATCTCCTCGGTCGTCGAAGCGAGGTATCCGAGGGAGTAAGTGCTGGAGCCTTCGTCCGCTTACGTGCCGTAGGGGCGGCCCTCGCGGCCGCCCGCCTCGTTTAGTTACGCGTTGCGGAGAGACCGGCACGCACCTCTGTAAGCCACCGTCTCTCACCATTCCCTGCGTGATCGACATAGGTTGACCCTCGCGGGTTTTCCCTGTCACACCACCGTGCGTACGGGTCACGTACACGGCGGTTGGGCTGGTCAGGGCGTCGCATGAGCCGCCAGGGAGGGGAGACGCAGGGAGTTGAAGTAGGCATTCGGGAGGGCGAAGCTCAGGACCGGGCTTGCGCTCAGACGCCACGGGCCACGGCAACTGCCAGCGGTCTTTGCCGCCATGTCCTTGCCGACCCCGCGCTTTCTCAGCTCGACAAACCGCTTCTTGCCCCGCTTCCATCCATGCCAGACGGCGCACCGGAGCCGCCGTCTGGTCCACGAGTCCAGCTTCTCAAGCACCGAGGGGGTCTGGCAGAGCCCGAAATAGTTGCGCCAGCCGATCAGATAGGGAGTCAGATCTCTCACCATCTTTTCCAGCGACACCCCCCGCGTCCGTCGCGTCAGTCGTGCCACTCGCCTCCTGAACCTGACCAGTGCCTCCGACGCGATCGCGCGCCGGACCACCTTCAAACTCAGAAAACGAAAGCCCAAAAACTTACGCTCCCCTGCCTTACCCACCGCGCTCTTCTCCTCGTTGACTTCCAGCTTGAGCCTCTTGGCCAGGAAAGCCTTCACGCTCCCCATCACCCGCACCCCCGCCCGCTCACTGCGAACGTAGATGTTGCAGTCGTCGGCGTACCGCACGAAACGGTGCCCTCGACTCTCAAGCTCTCGATCCAACTCGTCGAGCAGAAGGTTCGACAGAAGCGGCGAGAGAGGCCCGCCCTGCGGCGTCCCCTCAACGCTCGGACTCTCCAACCCGTTCTCCATCACTCCTGCGTTCAAAAACGCCCGGAGCAACTTCAAGAGCCGCTTGTCCCCGACCCTCCTGGCCACACGACCCATCAGGACGTCGTGGTTGACACGATCGAAGAACTTCTCCAAATCGATGTCCACCACCCAGCCGTATCCTTCCTCGATGTGCCTCTGCGCTGCCGCCACCGCCTGATGCGCCGAACGACCCGGCCGAAACCCAAAGCTGCTCTGCGAAAACGTCTGGTCCCATCTGCCTTGCAGGACCTGCATCACCGCCTGCTGAATGAACCGATCCAAAACCGTTGGAATCGAAAGCTTCCGCTTCCCTCCTCCAGCCTTGGCAATCTCCACCCTCATCAGCGCCTGCGGCTTGTATCTCCCGCTCAGAAGTTGGTCCCGGTGCCCTGCCCAGTGCTCCTTCAGGTATCCGGGCAGCCGCTCCACGGTCATCCCGTCGATGCCCGGACTCCCCTTATTCGCTTGAACTCGCTTCAACGCTTTCCTCAGGTTCTCTGCCTCTAACACCTCCTCCATCAACCGCTCAGTTGACGCCGGGCCTTCGGTCTCTTGCTCCGCCATCGACGGTTCGGTCCCTCCTGCGCCAGTCTCAGGGGCTTCACCCCTTCCCTCTGCCGTGAAGGCCAGTTCCATCTGGTTCTTCTGCCGCCTGCCGCCCATGAGTCGCAACGCCTACAAGCCTCTCCCATTTACCCCTTGCGGGGCACCCTTCGGGCCTTCGGTCCGCTCCGTTGCCGGCGCAGTCCTACTACGCCCTCTGCTGACTCCTGCGCCGCGTTCAAAGAGCCTCACGGCCCCTCTCAGTCCGTCATCGCGGACACGACGCAGGCCTCCCGAGGTAAGTCTCACAGCCTTCGACGCACAACCGCCGGATCTACGCTCCGCGCCCTTGATGGATATGGACTTCGCAGTTACGAGCCCGCTCGTCCAACGCTCACGCCTCTCTATCCGGTTCTTCTTCATCGGCTCGCGCCTTTGCCTCCGCGCTTCCTTCAGACCCCGCCTCTCGACGACGCCTTTGCGCTTCGCTAACCCTTCACCTCCATCAGGTTGGGTAGGGGACTCTCACCCCCAAGCTGTCAAACATGCTCGGCATACTCGTAGGGGCGGCCCTCGCGGCCGCCCGCCTCTGCCGGTTGTGCCGAGTCGTAGAGACCGTTGCGGACCTCGATTGCGCGGAGCGCGTCACGATCGTTCTCATCCGCCGATAGCATGGCGGCGAATGGCTGCGATCGAGGGAATCGCGGCGGAGCGAGGAGCATTGGCTCTCCCGCCCGTGCGGCTGACTGGAGAGGGGCGGGCGGGCGCAAGGCCCGCCCCTACGGCACGAGGGGCGGGAAGGGCGTTGCCCCTCGCCTACGGAGCGGTGAATTCGCGCTGGAGTTCTTGCTTCAACGTTTGAGCGATCTTTCCGGGTTTGCCGTCGGCGATCTTTTTGCCCTCGACCTGGACCAGCGGATAGGTCCAGAGAGTGGTCGAGGCGAAGAAGACTTCTTCGGCGGCGAGGAGCTCTTCGATCGAGAAGGGGCGCTCTTCGACGGGGAGGCCGAGGCGCCGGGCCGCTTCGAGGGCCGCGGCGCGGGTGATGCCGGGAAGGATGCGGGGGCCGTTGGGCGCGGTGCGCAGCACGCCGCGGGAGACGCAGAAGAGGTTTGCCTTCGTCCCCTCCCAGGCGATCCCGTCGCGGGTGAGGATTGCGTCCGAGGCGCCGGCCTCGCGCGCCTTCTGGGCCGCGAGCACGTTGGGCAGGAGCATCACGGTCTTGATGTCGCAGCGCCCCCAGCGCTCGTCGGGCACGAGGATCGCCGAGCCTCCTTCCGCCGGCGGCTCGGGATCCGTCGGGCGCGCGAACGCGAAGATGGTCGGAGGGACGCTCGCCGGCGGGAACGCGTGCGTCCGCGGCGCGGCCCCTCGCGAGACCTGCGCGTACACGATGGCATCGGACCGCGCGAGCCCGTTCTCCTCGAGCAGGCGCGCGGCGACCCCGGGATAGAAATCGGGATCCGCGGAGATCCGCACAGCGGCCAGGCCCTGACGCATGCGCGCGACGTGCTGCGCCAGGCGGTAGGGTCTGCCGCGATAGAACCGCGCGACCTCGTAGATCGCATCCGCGAAGAGGAAGCCGCGGTCCTCGGGCGAGATGCGGGCCTCCTCCCGTGGCAGGTACGAACCGTTCAAGTAGACGATCATTTGCGAGGGGATTCTAAGGTGTCAGGGACGCGAGGAAACCGGTGTCAGGGAACAGGTTTCAACCTGATACCGGACGCCTCTCCGGGGATCAGCCCTTCTTTTGAGGCTTGGGGGACGGCGCCGGGGCCTGCTTCGCCTTCTCCACTCGCATGACCGCTCGCACGTTGGCGAGCAGGTCCGGCGTGATCCCGGCGGGATCGATCCCGGAATCGGGCCGCCGCAGCCGGGCCTCGATCTGATCGTCGCCCACCTTCTCCCGCACGAGCATCCGGGCGGCGTCGTTGACGTTCTTGACGTAGGCCAGGGTTTCGGCGATCGCCTTGCGAGTCCCGACCCCTCCGTGTCCCGGCACGATCTTTTCCACGTCGAGCTGCGAGAGGCGGGCCAGGACCTTCTCCCATCCCGCCGGGTCCACGTCGGGCGACTGCATGTAGGGACCCGCCGTGGCGAGCGCGAGGTCTCCGGGGAAGAGCACCTTGTCGTCGGGAAGGAACACTAGGATGTCGCCCGCCGTGTGCGCGGGTCCGAGGAAATAGGCCACGACCCGCCGTGTTCCGCCGACAAGGGCAAGCCGTTCCGAGAAAGCCAGCAAACCCGACTTCGTCCGCGAGGACGGGGCGACGATCGGCAGGAGGGCCGGCGCGGCGTTCTCGTGACAGATGACCTCGGCGCCCGCGGCCGCGAATGCGCCGGCGCCGCCGCCGTGATCGCCGTGCGCGTGCGTCACGATGAGGTAGCGGACCGGCTTGTGAGCGGTCTCCTGGATCTTCTCGAGCACGGCCTTGCCCGTCTCCGCGTCGCTGCCCGCATCCACGGCGATGACCTCCTCGCCCACGACGAACCAGCTGACGTTGGAGCCCAGACTCGTGCGGGCCATCCATGTGCCGTCGGCGACTTTCTCGACGCTGGTCACCTTCGAGACCTGGGCCGCCGCCGCGATCGGGAGGAGAAACAGAAGAGCGGGAAACAGACTGCGCGCGCTGCGTCTCATCGAAAAACCTCCCTTTGTCTTCAAGATTTCGTCCGGCCGGAATCGGCCGCACGGGCCGCCTCAACAGGTCCTGCGTCCGCAAGATTCCTTTCCGATCGCCGGCGCACGGCCCGAGCGAACTCCGCGAAGAGCCGGCGCGACACCGGGTCCTCCGGCAGGTTCTCCGGGTGCCACTGGACCGCCACGAGCCAGGGCCCGTCGGACTCGAGCGCCTCGACGACACCGTCGGGCGCGACGGCGGAGACCTTCAGGCCGGCGCCGACCTTCTCGACGGCCTGGTGGTGGCGGCTGTTGACCTGGATCTCGGCGGCCCCGGCGATCGAGGCGATGCGCGTCCCCGATGCCACGCGCACGGGATGGTCGCGCCGCTCGTCCTCCTTGCCCGGCACGAGGTGGAGGATTCCGGAAGGACGCTCCGTCGGAATGTCCTGGACGAGCGTGCCTCCCAGGGCGACATTGATCACCTGGATCCCCCGGCAGATCCCGAGAGTCGGCAGGGATTCCCGGCGGGCGATCTCGAACACCGCGAAGTCGGTCTCGTCCCGCTCCGGATCCGGCTCGACGTGCCCCTCCGGCAGCCTGGCGCGCCCGTACCTCGCCGGCTCCACGTCCAGTCCGCCCGCGAGCACGACTCCGTCGAACGCCCCCTCCGGCCTCGCGCCCGGCGGCAGCACCACAATCTCCTCCCGAGTGAACCCCGCATTCAAGAGCGCGCGGACGTAGTCGTTCCTCTCGCTTCGCAAAGCCTTGCTGTCCAGCGTCAACGCGATGCGCACGTACGCATTGTAGCCAAGAGCCCATCCCCTCTCTCCCCGGGAGAGGGAGGAGGCTCTAGAATCCATAGGTCATGCGACCTGTATTCGTCTTGTCGGCGGCTCGGACGCCGATCGGGAAATTTGGGGGCTCCTTCGCGTCGCTGACGGCGCCGGACCTGGGCGAAGTCGCGGCGAAGGCGGCGCTGGAGAGATCGGGGCTTCCGCCGGCGGCGGTGGACGAGACGATCTTCGGACACGCGCGCCAGGCGGGCGCGGGCCCCAATCCCGGGCGTCAGGTCTCGCACCGCGCGGGCGTGCCGGACTCAGTCCCGGCCTACACGGTGAACAAGGCGTGCGCTTCCTCGTTGAAGGCGCTGACGCTCGGAAGCCTCTCGATCGCGGCCGGCGAAAGCGACGTCGTGCTCGCGGGAGGAATGGAGTGCATGTCCGCGACGCCCTATCTCCTGACGCGCCTCCGGTTCGGCCTGCGGATGGGGCATTCCGAAGCGCTGGACGGGATGTACCGCGACGGTTTTCTCTGCCCTCTCTGCGGCCAGCTCATGGGAGAGACTGCCGAGAATCTCGTGCGCGAGTACGCCATCCTGCGCGCCGAGCAGGACGCTTACGCGGCGGAATCCCAGCGGCGAGCAGCCGAGGCGGCCTCCTCGGGACGCTTCGCCCAGGAGATCGCTCCCGTCGCGGTCCCCGGGAAGAAAGGTCCCGTCACCGTCGAGAGAGACGAACACCCGAGGCCGGAGACGACCCTGGAGTCGCTCGCGAGGCTCCCCCCGGTGTTCGATCCCGAGAACGGCACGGTCCACGCCGGCAACTCCTCGGGGATCACCGACGGGGCGGCGGCCGTGGTCCTCGCGACGGAAGAGATGGCGAAGAAGTCGGGCGTGGAGCCGCTCGCTCGCGTCGTCGCGTGGACCTCGGCCGGGGTCGAGCCGGCGCGGATGGGGATCGGACCCGTTCCGTCGATGCGGTCTCTCCTGAAGAAGACGGGACGCAAGCTCTCCGACATCGATCTCGTCGAGCTGAACGAAGCTTTCGCCGCCCAGGTGATCGCCTGCGCGCGGGATCTGCCGCTCGATCTCGCCCGCGTCAACGTCAACGGCGGCGCGATCGCTCTGGGCCATCCCATCGGCGCGACCGGCGCCCGGATCGTCACGACCCTCCTCTACGAAATGAAGAGGCGCGACGCGAAGGCCGGCATCGCGACGCTCTGCGTCTCCGGAGGAATGGGGATGTCGGTCCTCTTCGAACGGTGAGAGGTGTTAGGTGCCAGCAACCTGCTCACGTGACAAGGGGCAGGGTGATGGTGAAGGTCGTCCCTTCGCCGACCTTGCTCGTCACCGAGACCTTCCCTTTGTGGGCCTCCACGATCCAGCGGACGATGGAGAGGCCGAGGCCGGAGCCGCCGGGGTGGGCGTGGCGGGCGCGGTCGGTGCGGAAGAAGCGTTCGAAGACGAAGGGGAGATGCTCCTCGGGGATGCCGATGCCGGTGTCGCCGATCTCGATGCGGGCTTCCCGCGGCGTGGAAGAGAGGCGGAGCTGGATCCTGCCGCCGGGCCTGGTGTACCGGATCGCGTTCTCGAGAAGGTTGTGGAGGACCTGCCGCATGCGATCGGCGTCGATGAACGTGCGGGCGGACTCCTCGGGCAGGTCCACCGCGAGCTCCAGTCCCTTGTCGGTCACCGCCGGCAGAAGGTCGCGCGTCACCTCCGAGATGAACTTGCCCAGGTCGGCGTTGGCGAAGGAGAGCGTGACGCGGCCCGCCTGCCCGCGCGCGAGGAAGAGAAGGTTCTGCGACAGGCGCGTCAGGTGACGCACCTCCAGGAGAGCGTTGCCGATCGCCTCGCGGTATTCCTCGGCCGGGCGATCCTCTTCGAGGGCGACCTCCAGAGAGCCGCGCATCACCGTCAGCGGCGTGCGCAACTCGTGGGAGACGTCGGCGATGAACTGCTGCTGCTCCTTTTCGGCGGAGGCGACGGCGTCCAGGCGGGCGTTCAACGCTTCGGCGATCTCGCGCGCCTCAAAGGACAGGTCCTCGGCAGAGATGCGTTTCAACGGATGCTCCGCGGTCTCGGCGAGGCGCTGCTTCAGCACGGAGAGCTCCGCCTCGGGTTTTTCCGCAGGCGGAGGGCTCGCGCGTCCGGAGCGGGAGAACAGACCCATCCGCCTCCTGACTAGTCCGCGGCGGAGCCGCGGACTCGGTAGCCGACGCCCCGGACCGTCTGGATGATCTTCTCCCGCTCGCCGGAATCTATCTTCTTGCGGAGCGAGTTGATGTACACGTCGATGATGTTGGTGGAGAGCTCGAAGGAGTCTTCCCAGATGCGCGCCTGGATCTCCGAGCGCGACACGACCTTTCCATGCCGTCGAAGCAGCAGCTCGAAGAGCGCTCCCTCCCGCGCCGTCAGTCGGATCACCTCTCCGCCACGCGTTACCTCGCGCGATTCGGGGTCGTAGGACAGATCGCCGAGCGCCAGCGGCCCGGGCTCGGGCGACTCCGTGCGCCGGGCCAGCGCGCGCAGCCGCGCGAGCAGCTCGCGGAAGGAGAAGGGCTTGACGAGGTAGTCGTCGGCCCCGGCGTCCAGCCCCTCGATCTTGTTTTCGATCGTGTCGCGCGCTGTCAGCATGAGGATCTTGATCTTCGTTCCGCGGGCGCGGACCTCCCGGCAGACGTCCAGCCCGTCGCGCGATCCGGGCAGCAGGAGGTCGAGAATCAGCAGGTCGAAAGGCGCGGCATCCAATCGCGCGAGGGCAGAGTCGGGATCGCCCACCGCCTCGACCGTGTAGCCCTTCTCCGTCAGGCCCTTCTTCAGGAACTGTGCGATCCTCTCCTCGTCCTCGACGACGAGCACTCTCACGGGTTTTCCTCGTCCGGGCGAGGCTCGTCCGCCGCCTCCGGCCGCTTGAGGCGCGAGAAGACGAACGCGGACCCGGAGCCCACGGCGAAACCTCCCGCGAAGGCGGAGAGAGTCCCCGAAGTGGCGACCGAGACGATCGCTCCCGCGGCCACCAGGCCAAGAAGGAGCACACGAGAGACTTCCATCGGCGGGACCAGGCCTTTCATGAGCGGTGTCCTTTGCCCCTCGTATCTTCTATCATCCCGGAATGAAGGAGGAAATGATGAAAGGCAGAACTTTCTCGACACTGGCTCTGGCGGCCGGAGCGGTTCTCGTTCTGGCGGCCCTGGCGCCGTCCCCCAAGAAAGAGGGCGAACCCAAAGCGAGCGCGACGATCGAGGCCAAGAGCGGCTCTACGGTGACCGGCAAGGCGACGTTCACCGAGATCTCGACCGGGGGCGTGAAGGTGCACGTGCATATCGAGAAGGCCCCTCCCGGGACCCACGGCCTTCACCTCCACGAGAAAGGCGATTGCTCCGATCCGGAGGCGAAGTCCGCGGGCGGGCATTTCAACCCCGCCGGCAACCCTCATGCGGGTCCCATGGACGCCAAACGTCACGCGGGAGACCTCGGAAACATCGAGATCAAGGCCGACGGCACGGGCGATCTCGAGACCTCTTCGGACATGATCACGGTTAAGCCGGGGCCCAACTCGGTCGTCGGTCGCTCCATCGTCTTTCACGAGAAGGAGGACGACTTGAAGACCCAGCCGACCGGCAACGCAGGCGGCCGACTGGGATGCGGCGTCATCAAGTGACGTTGCGGCCGTACGCCGCAACGTCATCCCTTCGCTGCGCTCAGGGCAGGCTCTGAGCAGGCGCAGCGACGAAGGATCTCGTCCCTGTCGGCTCTCCGCCACGCGAGGAGGGTCCCCCCGAGTCGATTCTGCCGGGAGTAGATTCGGGATCTAACGAAACCGGATGACTCGCGGGCACCGGGAACAGGGAATCTTCGCCACGAAGGCGTCTGCCCTGCCGCCGTTGTAGCTGAGGTCGGGGCCCCCGATCACGGGGAACGTTGCCTCGGTGGATTCGGTGTATCCCGTGGCAAAGGCGTTGCCTGACGTGTCTACCGCGATGCCGAGGCCAAGATCGTAGCCGTTGCCACCAATGTAGCCGCAGTAGAGAAGGGCGGCGCCGTTGGCGTTGAGTTTCGCCACAAAGGCGTCCGAGAAGCCGCCATTGTAAGTCAGATCCGGCCCGACGGTCGCGGGGAACGTGGCCTCGGTGGAGGCGGTGAACCCGGTGACATAGACATTTTCAGCGAAACTGTCCATCGCGATGTCGAAGCCGCCATCAATGTCGCTGCCGCCAATGTAGCCGCAGAAGAGAAGCGCGGTGCCGGCGGCGTTGACCTTCGCCACGAAGGCGTCCCCGCCGCCGTTGTAGGTCAGGTCAGGCCCGACGAGCACGGGGAACGTTGCCTCGGTGGAGTCCGTGTATCCCGTGACATAGGCATTGCCGGATCTGTCTACCGCGATGCCGTAGCCTTCATCGTCGCCGCCGCCGCCAATGTACCCGCAGTAGACGAGCGCCGTGCCGGCGGCGTTGATCTTCGCCACGAAGGCGTCGTAAGAACCGCCGTTGTAGGTCAGGTCAGGCCCGACGGTCACGGGGAACGCGGCTTCGGCGGAGTCGGTGTATCCGATGACGTAGGCATTGCCGGAACCGTCCACCGCGATGTGCAAGCTCTCATCGTCGCCGTTGCCGCCGATGTAGCCGCAGTAGACGAGCGCGGTGCCGGCGGCGTCGACCTTCGCCACGAAGGAGTCGTACGTGCCGCCGTTGAAGGACAGGTCCGGCCCGACAGTCACGGGGAACGTGGCCTCCGAGGAGCCGGTATATCCCGTGACGTAGGCGTTGCCAGAACCGTCCACCGCAATGCCGTGGCTCTCTTCGTCGTCGCTGCCGCCGATGTAACCACAGTAGAGAAGCGCGGTACCGGCGGCGTTGACCTTCGCCACGAAGACGTCGTACGTGCCGCCGTTGAAGGACAGGTCCGGCCCGACGGTCACGGGGAAAGAGGCCTCGGTGGAGGCGGTGCTTCCGCTGACGTAGGCGTTGCCCGACGAGTCTACCGCGATGCCGTAGCCCTTATCGTCGTCGTCACCGCCGACGTAACCGCAGTAGAGAAGCGCGGTGCCGGCGGCGTTGACCTTCGCCACGAAGGCGTCGTACGTGCCGCCGTTGAAGGACAGGTCCGGCCCGACGGTCACGGGGAACGTTGCCTCGGTGGATTCCGTGTATCCCGTGACATAGGCGTCGCCCAAGCTGTCCACCGCGATGCCGTAGCTCTCATCGTCGCCGCTGCCGCCGATGTAGCCGCAATAGACGAACATAGCCGGGTCCAGCACGAGAGGCTTGCCGCGGTCATAGGAATCCAGCGTAAATCCGTATCGGTGCGGCCCGCCGGCCAGCGTGGGTTCGAGCGAGTACGCGGCGTTGACTCCCGCGCGGCGCCTCTCGACTTCCTGATAGGCATAGGGCCTGTCGTCCTGGAGAACTCCCGCAGGCGTCGCCACCTCGAGCTGCCCGGCGTCGTTCACACGGAGCCCCTCGACACCGCGATACGCCAGCCTGATCCGCGCCGGGTCGGCCCCGGGCTTCACCAGGAAGGTGTACTTGAGCTGGTTGGCCGTCCCGGAATAGACCAGATCAATCCCCGGCCAGAGATCGGAGTAAGTCATCGAGCCGTACGTCGAAAGACCGGCATTCCACTTCTCTTCCGGCCCCTTGAAGTAGCTGACGACGGCGGGCAGCCTGTCCCCAGCCGTGATCCTGGGGTTCGGGTTCGCCCCGACGAAATCGAGCTTGACGATCCAGCGGCTCGGATCCGGTCTCCGGTCTCGATCGAAAGACGCCTTCTCCAGCCTGGCCTTCGCGCCTCTTTCTCCTTCCCTCCGGTCGGTCCGAGCGAGCGTCACTCCGTCAGCCGTGAAGTAGAGAGTCGTGTCCCGCCCCTGAACGTAGTAGGCCACCCGGGAATCGAGCTGGCCCCGATTCTCGATGAAGCAGAGCGGCATGCGCTCAAGAGAGCCCGTCAGGGTGAGCTTGTTCGCCGAGGGAGGGTTTTGTTGCTTCACCGGGGCCCGATCGGCAGAACGATTCGGCAGGACACTCGTCGAGCCCAACGCCACGACGAAGGCCATCCCGATACGAATCGTGCGCCTCGGCACCGCCTCACCCCCTCAGCCCGGAACCTTATCCGAACGAGCTCTCAGCATATCTTCTTTGGACATCCGCGACCTCTGGCGCCTTCCAAGAAATGATTGAATGACGCTCATGAGCGACTCTTCCTTCGATCTGTCGCCCGAGGAAATCCGGCGGCTGGGCTACATGGCCGCGGACGCCGTGGCGGACCACCGCGCCGGGCTGACATCCCGTCCCGTCTTCGGCAAGGTGGGCGCCGGCGCCGCGCTTTTCGACGAGCCGCCTCCGGAAGAGGGGCAGCCGATCGAGAAGACGCTCGCCTTCGCGCGCGAGCACATCCTCCCCTTCCCGATGGGCAACTCGCATCCGCGTTTCTTCGGCTTCATCAACGCCACCGCGGACCCCGTCGGCATCGCGGCCGACTACATGGCCGCCGCCATGAACCCAAATTGCTGGGGAGGCGATCACGCCGCGATCCACGTCGAGCACCGCGTGATGCGCTGGCTGGCGGAGCTTCTGGGCTATCCGGAAACGGCCGAGGGGATCCTGGTCTCGGGCGGCTCCATGGCGAATTTCACGGCGCTCGCGGCGGCGCGCCGCGCCATGACCCCGGGAAACGTGCGCGAGGAAGGTCTGGCGGGCGAAGGGCGGCCGCGACTAACGGTCTACGCCTCCGACCAGGTCCATCACTGCGTGGACAAGGCCGTGGATCTGCTCGGGATCGGCATGCGGCAGCTTCGAAAGATCGAGACGGACGAGCGCTTCCGCGTGCGGATGGACTTGCTCGCGCAGGCCGTCGAGGCGGACCGCCGGCAGGGCTTCACGCCGGCCATCGTCGTGGGCAACGCCGGCACCGTCAACACGGGAGCGATCGATCCGCTGGAGGAGATCGGCAGCTTCTGCCGCCGCGAGTCGCTCTGGTTTCACGTGGACGGAGCGTACGGCGCGATGGCGCGCCTCTCGGAAAGGCTCGCGCCGCTCTTCGCCGGAATGGAGCGCGCCGATTCCATCGCCGCGGACCCTCACAAGTGGCTGTATGTCCCGTACGAAGCGGGAGCGACGCTGGTTCGCGAGCCAGGCCGCCTCGCCGCCACCTTCCGCAAGTTCCCGGAGTACCTCGCCACGGACCCCGAGTCGCCCTTTCCCGGTCCCGCGTGGTTCGCGGAGCGGGGCGTCGAGCTGTCGCGCGGCTTCAAGGCCCTGAAAGTCTGGATGGGCTTGAAGACGCACGGGCGCCGCGGCTATGCCCGCTCGATCGAGCGCGACGTGGACCTCGCACATTTCCTGGCCGAGGAGGTGGACCGCCGTCCCGACCTCGAGAGGCTCGCGCCGACGGTTCTCTCGATTACGAACTTCCGCTACCGGCCGAGAGACCGTTCCCTGCCCGGCGAGGATCTGGACCGGATCAACCGGCGGATCGCCAATCGCCTGCTCGGCGGCGGTTCCTTCTTCCTCGCGCCGACGATCCTGAAAGGGCGCGCCGCCCTGCGGGTCTGCATCGTGAACTTCCGCACCCGCGAAGAGGACCTGATCGCTCTCCTGGACGAGGCCGCCCGCCTCGGCGCCGAGCTCCTCGCCTAGGAGGGGGGCTGGCTCGTCATCCTGAGCGCAGCGAAGGATCTGCTCCCGCTGCTTCGATCACCGCGCTCCCGCTCAGGACAGGATCCGCGAAGACTCCGGGTCCGGTCAGCTCGGCCTGGTCTGCTCCGCCCGCCACGCCTCGAGGGTGCGCTCGATCTGCCGGGAGTGCTTCTCCAGGTGCTCGGCGTAAATCGCCAGCCAGTCTTCCGCCGTGTATCGTCCGGCTTCCGTGTGCGAACCCTCGGAGGCCCACGCCTCCTCCGGCAGCTGCCGCAGAAGATTGACGGTGTGGGCCCGCATCACGTCCACCGCCGCGAGCGCCAGCTCGATCTTCGCGTTGTGGTAATCGAAGACTTCGGCCCAGCGGTCCTGGTCGTATCCCTGGATGACCGGCTTCTCCTCCGCCACGAGATATCGGATGCGCGCCGCGGCGTTCATCTCGGCGTCGGCGCAGTGACAGACAACCTCGTAGACGGACCACTTGCCCGCTTCGGGCCGCCATTTCCAGGCCTCGCGCGGCACCTTCGCGAAGGCATCGCGAAGTCTCACGGAGCCTTCCTCGTAGCGCTTGATCAGGGCCTCGCGCTCATCCGCGGTGTAGCGCATCGCCTCCCCCAACGGCGCGTGAGTTTACCGCGAAGCCCTCGGGTTCCGTCTCTCTCCCGGCGGCGCGCTGCGGGCCGGGGCCAGAGAAAAGGCCCCCGGGCTTCTGCCGTAAAGCCCGGGGACCCCCCGGCGCCCCAGAAGAGGAAGGAGTGGGCGCCGGCCATCCACTGACGATTCTTCCAATGCCCGGTACGATCTTCGCTCGCGGCCGCAGAGGCCTGGAATAAGGGATCCCCCTCATTTTGGCCGGTGACCCGAGCCCGCTCCGCGATCCGCCCCATCGGGCTCCTGGGATTCCGGCGGCCGGGCGAGGCAGAGGCGCGCCAGGGCCTGAAAGGTCGAGGGCGCGAAGTAGTGCTTTCCGTCTTTGAGTGCGCGAATTCCGGCAAGCAGATCCGAGGGCGCCTCGTCCTTCAACAGATATCCCGACACGCCGGCGCGCACCGATCCGACGATGTACTCGTCCTCGTCGTGCATCGTCAGCACCAGGATCCGCGTCTGCGGCAGGGCCTTCCGGATACGGCGGGTCGCCTCAAGGCCCGAGAGCATGGGCATCGAGAGGTCCAGCACGACGACGTCCGGCTTCGTCTCCATCGCCTTTCGCGTCGCCTCGGCTCCGTCGCCGGCCTCGCCCACGACCTCGACCTCGGCGCTGCCCCGGAGAATCCGCACGATTCCCTGACGCACGATCGCGTGGTCGTCGGCAACGAGCACCCGGACCGGGTTCCTTCTGTCCATCTGGCGGCAGATTAAGCAGCGGCTGGGGGCGAAACAATGAGGGTCGCCCCTCATTCTGAGTCTCCGGTTGTGAGAGGAGGAACGGATACTATCGGAGGCGCGGCAGCGCCTTGCGGGCGAGCTTCTTGAGCTTCTCGATCTTGACCGGCTCGGAGTCGGGACCTCCGACGCTCAGGCGCAGGTATGCATTCCCCTTCAACACGAAGAGTCCGCCGCCGAGCGAGGAGCCGTCCCAGAAGGCCTCCTCTCCCACGCCCGGCACCGGACGCGGCCCGGCGGCTTGCTTCTCCTTCGTGGGAGCGCCCCGCTCCTCCGCCTCCGGCTCTTCCCGCTTCTCCCGGGCCTTCCCGACGGCGCGGGCGAACGTCTGCTTCCAGTGCGCGCGGGGATCGTCGGGCGCTCCCGCGCGGCGGCGCGTGACTTCGAGGCTGATGGAATTGGAGAAGGTCGCGAGCGTGTAGAAGCACTGGGAGACGGCGAAGCGGTCCCGCTCGGGCTCGCTCGCCTTGGTCGAGACGACGCGATCGCCCTGGACCTCCTGGATCTCCCGCGCCGTCAGGAGGGAGCACGGATCGAATCTCGCGGGCGCGGGAGCCGCGGAGGCCGCAGCTCCGGCGAGCAGGACAAACGCGGCAACGAGCCCTTTCACGTCACCTCCGCATCGAAGCGCCGGAGAGGGCGAGTGCCCTCCCCGGCGCGTCGAGAAAACAGCGTCTAGTTTCCGCCGAAACGGATGTCGCCGTCCACGAGCATGCCGGACGCCTGGTGGATGAGCACTCCTCTGGCGTTGTACACCTGGATCCGGAAAAGGTCCGCGCCGGAACCGGGCGTGCCGTTGTCTTCGGCGTGAGCTGCGAACCGGCAGGGAGTCTTCTTCGCGCCGAGCTTGCAGGGGCCCGAGAAATCCGCCGCGTTGGCGGCCATCTGCAGGACTTCCACGGTTCCCGTCAGGTCGATTCCCGAAGAGTCGCTCGAGTATCCAATGTTGCCTCCGATCTGTCCCTGCTGCGACTGCGCGAGGAAGGAAAACCCGTTCTTCCCGTCGGAGCCGTCGGAGATCGCTCCGTTGCCTTCCGCCTGGCTGTTGGGAGGCGGCGCGGCGCTCTGGACCGCGATCTGGACCCGAGCGGTCGCTGTTCCGCCCCGTCCGTCGGAGACCGTGTAATGGAAGGCGTCCATTCCGGTGAAACCCGAGTAGGGCGAGTAGGTCACGGTGCCGTCGCCGTTGGCAACCGCCATGCCTCCGGAGGGCTGCGTGACGCTCGTGGCCGCCAGAGTGTCGCCGTCGAGATCGGTGTCGTTGGCCGAAACGTCGATCGTGACAGGCCGGCCCTGGACGGTCGTCGCCGTGTCGTCCATCGCCTTGGGCTTGTGATTGGTCCCCTCGGCGACAGCCACCGTGACGTGCGCCGAGGCCGTGCCGCCCCGGCCGTCCCGAATCGAGTAGCCGAAGCCGTCGGTGCCGAGGAAGTTCCTGTTGGGCGTGTAGGTCACCGAAGTCGCAGTCGCCGCCACCGACCCATTGGCGGCAGTCGTGACGGACGTGATCGTCAGCGGGTCGCCGTCCGCGTCCGAGTCATTGGCGAGAACGGCGATCGTCACCGGCTTGTTCTTAGCCGCCGTCGCCGAGTCGTCTACGGCCACGGGAGGATGGTTGGGCGGAGTCGCGACCGTCATCGTGACTCTCGCGGTCGTCGCTCCCCCCCTTCCGTCGCCGACGGTGTAGGAGAAGGTGTCGGTTCCCGAGAACCCCGTCGCCGACGTGTAGGTCACCGTGTTGTTCGCGGAGTTGCCGTTGATGACGGCCCTGCCGTGGGACGGAACGGTCACCGCGGTGACGGTGATCGGGTCCCCGTCGGGATCGAAGTCGTTGGCGAGGACGGCGACGATGACGGGTGTGGCCGTCGTCGCGTTGGCCGTGTCGTCCTTGACGATCGGCGGATGGTTGCACGCGGAGACGACGAGGGTGTTGGTCACTTCAATGTCGTCCACGCCCCAACCGCTCCCCTGGATGCCGCCGATCAACGCCTGGAACGTGCCTCCGAGCCGGAAGCGGATCAGGCCCTGCGGCAGCTGGGAAGCGCCGAAGAGCGCCTGGATCGCCGCGCCGAGGTTGACGGAGACGACCCTCATCGTGTCCGCGCGTCCGGCCACCAGGTCCCCGTCGCTCGAGCCGACCCAGGCGAGGCGCCCGGCCAGCGGGCTCTGCGCTCCGGTGTCCAGCGTCCCGTTATAACCGCCGGCCGTGATGTAGGGGCCCAGGTCCCTCCAGACCGTCCCGCCGTCTGCCGAGATCTCGAGGACGCCGCCGCTCTCGTAGCGAACGTTCAGGGCCGGGGGCGGTCCCGGGAAGCGCGCGAAGTCGAAGTTGTGCCAGAAGTTCATGACGCTCGAGGAGGAGAGTCCCAGCGACGGCAGCGTCAGCGTGTCGTCCTTCTGCGTCAGGGCGGGAACGCCCGGCTGGTCGTCGAGCGCGACCCACGCGTGCGACAGGCTATGAGCGGTCGGATCGGCCATGACGGCCCAGCCTCCCGTGCTCCGCGTGCTCGAGGTCGTGTAGACCGCCGTCTGCGGATCCAGAGTGTCGAAGAGTCTCGCTCCGGGCGCGAGCGGACAGAACTGCGTGACGGAGACGCCGACGCCGGCGGTCGCCGAAAGACCCTGCCCGTTCTGGACCGTGTAGGTGAAGGCGTCGGGGTCCCGGTCGAAGGTGTTGAAGTTGTTGTCGGGCCTGTAGGTGATCGTGCCGTTGGCGTTGACGGTCGCCGTTCCGTGTCCCGGCTGCGTGACGCCCGTGATCGCCAGCGGCGGACTCCGTCCATCCTGGTCGTTGGCGAGAACAGCGATGGTCACGGGAGTGTTCTCGGCCGTGATCGCCGAATCGTTGACGGCCAGGGGCGCGCAGACCGACGGCGGCGGCACGGAATCCCCGGCCGCGAAGACCCGCCGGCCCGACGTCTGCCGGGCGATCGTCGCCGTCGAGGCCCGGGTGATCGACGTGCCCTGCACGCACGTTCCCTCGCAGCCGTCGGCGTATCCGACGAGGACGCGGCCGACCTTGTCCGCGGTCGAATCCATGAAGTCGAGCAGATTGCGGCACGGATTGCTCCCGCCCTGCATCCAGATGCACCCTCGCTGGACGGGATCATTGGGCGTCGCGTCCACCGTCGTCCAGGTCAGGCCGCCGTCGTAGGTGTGGGAGGAGTAGAGGTGCCAGACGCCGCCGAAGCCGGCGGACTGGAAGTTGCCCGCCGTCGGGGTGCCGAGAAAGGAGAACGCAGCGCGGTCGCCGTCGCCCGCCGTGACCACCGGGAAGGAAGTGTTCTGGATCCCGAACGGCGTCCCGACGTCGCCGGCGTCCGACCAGTTCAGGCCGCGGTCGTGCGAGACGGCCACCTTGGGGCGCCCGTCGCCGTTCTGATAGCCGAAATACACGGTCCCGTCCGCGGCGACGCCGACGGAGGGATCGTTGGCGCCGGGGATCGAGAAGGAGATCCTCCGGACGCTCCAGGTCAGGCCGTTGTCCTCGGACACCACGACGCCCTGGTTGGCCGTGTTGTCTCCGAAACAGCTCCGGTTCGGGACGTAGACCGTTCCGTCGGCCGGAGAGACCTTCACGTGGCCGTGAAGTCCGCCGCACTGGCTCGTGTAGATCGGCACGCCCGGCCCGTAGGTCAGCCCGCCGTCGTCGCTGCGCGCGCAGTAGGCGGTGACGCCCTCCTGAGAGCAGTAGTACACGGCGTTGGGATAGACGGCGCCTTCCGGATCGCGGGTCAGCGGGGCATGGAAGGGGCCTCCGCCGACGGTCTGATGATCGTATCCGCCCGGGGTGCCGCAGCCCTTGCTCGGGATCCACGTCTCCCCGTCGTCGTCGCTGAAGGAGGAGAGGCTGCATCCTTCGCCGGGCAACGGCACGACCCCGGCCGAGGAGATCAGCTGCGAGACCACGGTCCGGCCGGTCCTCTGATCGGTGAAGAGGATCGGATCGAAGCTCGTCGCGGACGTCGGCGCGCTCTTGTCCTCCCACGAGGCGAGCGCGGGGACGTAGCAATCGTTGAACGCCACGCGCAGGGTCTGGGTGATCGCCTCGATGAACACGTTGCCGGTTCTCCAGCTCACGCCGATCGAAGGCTCCCCCGCCGACGTGCCGAGAGGCGCGGGCGCATGGTAGTTGGCGAAGGAGATCGGCTCGTTGCCCTGAGTGGCCGGGACGGTGACGTCCCTCCTCAGCGTCGCGCTCGCGGTGTAGCTGTTGCCGTCGGTTCCCGGCAGAGGAGAATACGGCACACCCACCACGGTGTAGACGCCTCCCGGCGGGTTGACCAGGAAGGCGACTTCGAGCTGTCCCGGGCCGTTGCCGGACCCGCCCGCGGAGCCGTGGTTGGGATCGTAGATCTCCAGGTCCCAGTCCCCCTGCGGCGCCAAGTGCACCTCAATGAGGTAGGGGCCATAGGCCGGCGAGGGCGGCACGATCGACAGCCTGAAGTTGTCGCAACTGGCGTTGTTGTCGCTTCCGCAGGCGGCCGCCGTCGGCGCGAGCAGCGGACCCGACCAGGTCACCGTCGGGTTCGATTCCGAGAGGGTTCCCGTCGCGGGCGTGGCCGCCCGCAGAGATGCGGCGGTAAGAAACAGGAGCACCGAGATTCCACGGATCAGGAAAGGACCCGGCAGGAAGCGGCGCGTTTTCATCTTCACTCCTTTAATCGAAGGACCGCACATCGCGCCGAAGATAGAGGCCGGAGAGTCCCGCGGCCAATGAGGGAGTCCCCTCATTCTCGGGGGAGGAAGAACCTCAGAAGGATCTCAGACCGGGCCCTGGTTGACTGGCGATTGGCGAGAGATGAGGCGGTTTCCCGCCATGCAGTTCACGAATAGCGGGATCGTCTCACCATTTCGTGCCGTCCAGCGAGAGGACGGTCTTGCGGCCCACGACCTCGGCGGTGTGACGGGTGCCGGCCGGCAGGTAGAGGCGGTCGCCGGATTTCAGGTCGTAGGTGACTCCGCCTGCGGCGATCCGCAGGACTCCCTCCAGAACGGCGTCGCATTTCTCCTGCGCGTGCTCGTGCTCGGCGAAGACCGTTCCCTCGCGATAGGAGTAAACAGCGACCTCGTAACCCTCGGCCTCGAGGAGAACCATCATCCGCTTCTCGGTCAAGGGACCGTCGGAGGCATCCCAGTGCTCCAGGCGCGGCCTGTCCATCGCCTCCAGTCTAATTCCGCACGGCACGATACGGTGCCGATACCAGCGCCGAACGTTCGGGCGACGTCAGGCCAAACCTAGTTCGTCCTGTCGGAGCCCAGGACGTAGTCGAATGCCCCGGTCGCGTCCACGTCGTCGTAGAGGTCGTCCACGCTGTTGGATCGACCCAGCGTGAACGCGGTTACGCTGTAGAGAGTGGTCCCATCGATCGGCACGCCGAAGCCGGTGCTCAATCCGACGTCGATCGTGATCGTGTTGCCGTTGATGGTCCCCGTCGCCGGTCTCTCGCCGCGGTACTGGAAGAGCTTGCAGTTTGTCGTGGTCGTCGTCTGGCAGCTCGCGGTGCCGGCGAGGAAGGTCGGCGCCAGGCCGCCGACGCTCTCCATGTAGACATAGAAGATCCGGTAGATGTCCTCAGGCCCTCCGGGCCGCGGCGCGAGCGCCTGGAAGCGGGTCAGCCAGACCGAGGAGGTCTTGCCCGCGGGCGGCGAGAGCTGCGTGAGGTCCTTGACCGTCATCTTGACGCGCAGCGTCGTCGGGGTGGGATTGCTCACGCGCAGCCCCGTCAGATCGAGCTGCGGAATGCTCGCCCCCGCGCCGCCTGGCGCATAGTGAGGCCAGTTCGCGTCGCCGGTCAGATCGGTGACAGGGTTGGACAGCGCCTGGCCCGAGACGTTCGACCCGAGCGCGCCGGGTCCGGAAATCTGCTTCGTGAAGTGGAGGCCGGCGCCGTCGAACTCGTTTGTCGTGTCGTTGTAAACGATTCGCAGGCCGCCGTCCCGGCCCAGATCGAAGCCGAAGAAGTCGGCCATCTGCCGATCGGCCGAGAGGTTCGTCGCGCATGCTGTCCCGGCGTTGCAGATGGCGCCGTAGTGCATGGGCCTGGAGGTAAAGCGCGTCTGCGCGATCCTGGGCCGCGACGTATCGGCGCGGGTGACGAGCGCGGCGTAGCCGTACCACGGATATCCCGTCGCCGCGCCGAGGTTGTCAATCGAGCTCGGCATGCCGTCCGAGCCGCCCGGGGCCGTCCGAGCCGTCGCGTACCAGGCCAGAGCCAGGGTCCCCGCCGCGCCGGCCTGCGTCCAGTCGAACTCGTTCGTCACGGCGGCGCCGCTGTTGACGCGCACCGGAGCGGACCAGGACCTGCCCTCGTCGGTCGAGAAGGCGTAGTAGAGGGCGGAGCTGACGGCGTCGATCCAGGCCATGTAGACATGGCCCGCGGCGTCCGTCGCGAGCGCCGGAAAGAGATTCAGAACGTCGCCCCCGCCGGGGGTGATCGGGCCGTTGAAGTTCGCGTAGGAGATCTCGGTTCGCTGGCCGGCCCCGACGTGTCCCACCGTGACGCGAACGTGGTCCCCTTCGTTGCAGGCGTAGTAGAGGTTGCGCCTGACCTTGTCGAAGCGCAGTTGTGCGCAGATGGCGTCGGCCGCCAGCGGCTGGAGAGGACCCGGCATCGAGGCGGAGTTCTGCCAGAAGAGGCCGCCCGTCGGATCGTTGGGACCCTGCGAGCCGGGCGAGGAGTAGATGAATGTCCCCACGGCGGTCGTGTGGAAAGCGAGAAACAGGGTGTTGTCGGCGGCGCCGGAGCTTGCTCCGTTGTCCACCGCCAGCCACTGCCGATCCACGACGGTCTGCTGCACGGCGGCGGCGTTCTTTCGCCACGTGTGGCCGTTGTCGTTGGAGACGGACGCCCCGATCTCGGTCAACGGTCCCTCGAGGTCCACGAAGTAGGTGTTGCCCTGGTCGTCCACCGCGACGTCGGTGTCGCCGCCGCCGGGCGGCTCGTCCGGGCGCGTGCCGATCGTGGACACGAGGTGAAACTTCTTGCCGTCAGTGGTGGAACGGTGGATGAAGGACGTGTTGGTGGAAAAGCCCCACGGCCCCGACTCCCAGAGATTCCCGTCGGCGTCGAGACGGACGAGAGGCTCTCCTTCGGTCCGCTGCGGATCCACAACCGTCGCCGGCGAGAAGTTCGCGCTCCAGGACTGGAATTTCGGGATCGGAAAGACCGTCGGCGGATTGGTCGTCGAGCCGGGCGGAAGGATCGTGACCGGGGGAAGCGGCAGCTCGGACACGATGACGATTCCGGCGTAATCCGAGGGCGAGACCACAGCCTGTCCGTTGAACGGGCACACGACGACGCTGTACCTTCCGGCGTCCAGATCGGCGCCCGTCGCATAGTGAATCTCCTCGGGGCTCGTGACGGTGTCCTGCTGCGAGACGACGACGCCGTTGTGGTAGAGCTTCAGCAAGATGTCGTTGGCCGGGACGTCCGTCGAGGCCACGATGTCGATCGTCTTCGTCCCCGTACCGATCGTGACATCGAACGCGGGGCCGCAGGCTGGGGCCGTGTACTGTCCCTGGAAGCTGTAGGCGTTGTTGTCGGCGTAGATCGGGCCAGGCATCGAAAGCGCCAGCATCAGCGGCGCCAGCGCGGTCAAGGGGAGGCTGGCGAGACGGCAGGAAGTTCTCTTCATGATTCCCTCCAATCAAGGCCGTGAACTCCAGGGCCGGGTTTCACCGTAGCGGAGGGGAAAGCGGCCGCGCCATGAGGGACACCCCTCATTTCTCGGAATTTCGGGTTGTCGGTTGACACGGGACGCGGCTCGATGAGGGAATACGTTGGAAGCGATATCAATGCATAAGGGAACCCTCGCAATCGCGCTGCTTTCTGCCGTGCTCGCCGGGCCCGTGTCCGGGTTGCCTCCCGACCAGGGACGCGAGAGCAAGCGGGCGTCCGGCAAGGACGAGATCGGCAAGCCGCTCGCGGAGCTCGCCGCCGGCAGACTCGATCCCCGGACGCTGCGAATCGAAGTGAAGTGGCAGCCGAACGGTCATGCGATTTCGGCCAGACTCTTCGGCAGCGGCGCCGGCATCTGGAACGAGCGCGCCGCTTTCCGCCTCTCCCGGTCCGACGTGCTCTCGATCGCGCGGGCTCTCAAGACGGCGGGCTTCGGGTCCATGCCGGACCGGCTGGGAGAAGAGACCGAGAAGCCGAGGTTGCGCGGACAGCTGACGGTCTCGGTCGCCGGCAAGACCAAGCGGGTCTTGCAGCTTGTGGGGGAAGAGGAATCGGAACCTCTCTCCGCGCTCGCGTCGCGAATTCTCGACCTGTCGCGCAAACGGGGGGAAACGGGCGTGACGGCCTCGAGCCTCGCCGACGCCCTCGCGAAGCTGTCGAGCGGCGTCCTCCCGCCGGAGGCGCTGCACCTGACCTCTCAGCGAAGCCCGGAACGGCCGGACTCGCCGGGGCCCGGCTGGCTGCTTCAACTGGAGGGACGTCAGGTTCTCGCGCGCCCCTATGCGCTGCGTGGAGGCTACGGAAAACAGAAGCGGTTCGAGCTGTCGAAGGCGGATTTCCAATCACTGGTCCGCGTCGTCCGGGAGAGCGACCCGGCCGGTCTCCCCTCCAATCTCTACGCCTCCGACTACACGGAGGTGCGCATCGAGGTCCTGCAGTGGTCCCGTGACCTGCTCGCGAGGCGCTCGCCAGGCGTCGCGCCGCAGACGCACGGCGATCGCCAGAAAGCCTTCGACCGCGTCGTGGAGTCCCTGCGCGCCCTCGCCGCCCGCGCGGAAAAAAAGGGGCGGGAGGAACCAGGCCCCTAGGTCAAGAGTTTGTGACGGGCGGCGTAGCGGACGAGCTCGGCCGTGGAGTGGAGGCCGAGCTTCTCCATCAACCGGGTCCTGTGGTTGTCCACGGTCTTGGCGCTGATGAAGAGGATCTCGCCGATCTCCGGATTGGTCTTCCCCTCCACGACGAGCTGGAAGACTTCCCGCTCCCGGTCCGTCAGCCGCTCGTAGGGGTCGGCCGGCTCGGCGGGGCTGTCGCGGACGAACGCGTCCGCGAGGGCCTTCGTGGCGTGCGGCCCGAAGAAAGTCTTGCCCGCCTTGAGCGCGCGGATCCCGGCCAGCAGCTCCGAGGCCGCGCCGTCCTTCAGGAGATAGCCGGAAGCGCCGGCGCGGACCATCTTCAGGATGTACTCCTCGTCGTCGTGCATCGTCAGCACGAGCAGACGCGTGCCGGGGAGCGCTTCGTGGATGCGGCGCGCCGCCTCGATGCCGGAGAGCCTCGGCATGCTGACGTCCAGCACCGCGACGTCCGGCTTCGTTTTGAGGGCCTTCTCGACCGCCTCGTTTCCGTCGGAGGCCTCGGCAACGACCTCGACCTCGTCGCTCGCCTTCAGGATTCCGACGAGGCCCTGACGCACGATCGTGTGATCATCGGCCACGAGCACGCGGACCTTCGTCACGGGTTTCCCTTCGGCCGCTCGCGCGGAATCTCCGCCTCGAGAAGGGTCCCCTCGGGCGAGGACTGAAGCCGGAACCGGCCGCTGAAGGACTGGACGCGGTCGCGCATCGCGCGGACGCCGAAGCCGCGCTCCTCATCTTTCCCCGCCAGGACGCCGTCCGCGTCGAAACCCGTGCCGCGGTCTTCCACGGCAATGAGAATACTCCCGGCGCGGTGCTCCACCCGGACCCGCGCGGACGCCACGTTCGCGTGCCGGACGACGTTGGTCAGCGCCTCCTGGACGATCCGGAATATGAGCGTCTCGGCGTCGGGGTCCGGGCCCGCCTCGCTTCCATGGATCTCGAGCTCGATCGCGACGCCCGTGCGTTTCTCCACGGTGCGCGCCAGCCAGCGCAACGTAGGCTCGAGACCCAGCTCGTCGAGCATCTGGGGGCGCAGCAGCCTCGCCATCTCCCGCACTTCGACGAGGCAGGCGTCCGCCAGCTCCCGCAGCGAGGCGATGCGGGGAACCAGGGGGGTCTCGGCCTTTCCGGCTTCCTGCTCGAGCAGCTCGAGCTGGATCTTCAACGCGGTCAAGGACTGCCCGATCCCGTCGTGCAGGTCGCGCGAGATCCTGCCCCGTTCCTCTTCCTGCACGCGCAGGACGCCGCGCGAGATGCGGCGGAAGCGCCTCTCCGTCTCCGCGAGCCGCTCGAGAAGCCGCGCGTTCTCGGCCGTGATGCGAGCAACCTGCTCGGAAATGTCTCGCGTGCGGTCGGTCATGAGTGTCGGGAATCGGGAGTCGAGAATCGGGAATCGTATGGGTGGGGCGTCATTGAGCGCTCTCCTTTCCGATTTCCGATTTCCGATTTCCGATTTCCGGCCCGGTTCGGGCGAGAACGTCCTTGACGAGGGGGAGTCTGTCGAAGGAGGCGCGCATGGCCGGAGGGACATTCTCCCGCAGCTTCGCGATCACCCGCGCGCTCCGGACGAATTCTTCCGCCGCGGCCGTCCCGTTGCGCAAGCCTTCCAGGGCCGCGCCCTCGAGCGAATAGAGCCGGTAGAGGCCGGAGTTCCAGCCCACGCGCTCCGCGATCTCGATCGCCTTGCGCAGGACGCGATCCGCGTCGGAAAATTTCCGGCGAGCCAGTTGCGCCCGGGCCAGCGCTTCCGCGGATTCCAGCGTCAGGGCGGCGTGGCCGAGCGACTCGGCCTCGTGGAGTACTCCGGAGAGCGCCGTCACGCCCTCTCCCGACGTCTGCGCGAGAGCCGCCGCGCCGCCCAGGCGGGCGCGCAGGAGAGAGACCCGGCTGCCGCTCTCGGCAACCAGCGGGAGAGCGCGATCGAAGGCGCGGCGGGCGCCGGCGGAATCGCCGCGGGACAGGCTCCAGTTGCCGCGCAAGACTTCGAGGTCTCCTGTCTGCTCACGGTTGCCCGTCTCGCCGACCCATTTCTCCGCTTCCGCGAGGAGGGCCTTCGCGTCGTCTCCCCGGCCCAGCTCGAGCAGCACCCCCGCCTTCTTGAGGGTGAACTCGATGGAGACCGCGGGAAACTGCATCTCCCGGGCGATCGCGAGGGACTCGTCGAAAGAGGAGAGGGCCGCCGAGAAGCGCCCCCGCAGGGCATGGAGGATCCCCAGGTTCCCCAGGGAGATGGAAACCGCGTCCTTCTGCCCGGTCGCGCGGCTCTTCTCCAGCGCGTCCACGACGGTGCGGAGGGCCTCATCCCATTTTCCCTGTGCGATCTGCAGGAACCCCATGTTCAGGACGGAGAGAACGACGCCGTTCTTCTCACCGATCCTGCGCCGCGAGTCCAGCGCCTGCTGCCAGTAGACGAGAGCATTGTCGTACTCTCCCTGGAGGTAGTAGATGTAACCCACGTTGTCGTAGCTCTGGGCCAGGAGTCTTTCGTCCCCCAGCCCGCGGCGCAGCTTGAGCGCGTTCTGGTACGCCTCGAGGGCGCGCCCGTAGGCGCCGCGCGATTCTTCGAGCACGCCGGAGGAGTTCCAGACGTCGGCGACGCCCGCACGATCGCCGATCTTCTCGTAGAGGAGCCTCGCCGCCCGCAGGTCGGCTTCGGCGTCCCGGAGCCTTCCCATCGTCTGATAGATCAGAGCCCGCCGCTGCGAAGTGGCGGCGAGTGCCTTCTCGTCTCCCAGGGCGTTGTGGATTTTCCACGCGGCGTTGTAGTTCTCGAGGGCCTTCGGATAATCGTTCAACCTCTGATAGGCCCGAGCGATATTCGCCAGGACATCCGCCTTCCCCTTCTCGTTTCCAAGCTGCGTCTGAAGAGCCAGGGCCCGGACGAGGTAGTCCTGGATCGCTCGCGAGCTGTCGCCCATCAGGATCGTGTTCTTGCCGAGAAGGAACCAGGCGCGGGGATCGTTGGGGTCCACCGCGACAACTTCCTTCAAAGTCGCGACGGCGTCGGCGTTGTGTCCTTGCGCTCCCTGCGCGGCCGCCAGGTCGAGCTTCTGTTCCGTGTCGTTGGGATACCTGCGGAGAAGCTGCCGGTAGACCTTCTCCGCCTCCGCGGGGTCCCCCCGCAAGAGCGCGAGACGAGCCCGCGCCCGGTAGACCTGGCGGGACTCTCCCTGGCCGGCGGCCGCCGCGGCGCGTTCGGCGGCGCCGACCGCCTTCTCCTGGCGGCCGAGGTTCTGATAGGTCTCCGCCAGCCGCTCCAGGGCTGCGGCGAACCGGGGATCGGAGGCGACCGCGCGCTCGAAGGCGGGAGCCGCGGCCAGGTCGTCGCCCCGGGCGAGCAGGTTCTTCCCCTCCTGGTACGCCTTCGCGGCTTCGACCGAGGAGGTCTCCAGGACGGACCTTCCCGCCGGCGCCGACGCTTCCAGTCCGAGTTGCCCGCGCAGGTCCGAGCCGAGGGAGGCGACGACGCGGAAGATGTCGGCCTCGCCGTTGCCCTCCGAGCCCAGGGACCCCGCGCGCGCCACCCCGGAGGGGCCGATCCGCAGGACCGACACGTCCACGCGAACGCGCGATCCGGCGAGCCGGACCGTTCCGGTGATCAGCGTGTCCACGCTCCAGAGCTCGGCGAGCTGACGCGCGGTCGCCTCGTCCACCGGTCCCGCGGTAATGCGAAGGTCCTCGACTCCGCGCGCCACCCGCAGGGAGTCGAGGACGCGAAGATTCGGGCTTTCGGAAAGGTTCGCCGAGAGCATCTCGGCGATTCCCGGCCCCGCCCACGCCAGGGCCTTCAGGCCGGTTTGATCGCCCAGCGGCAGTACGGCGACGGAATGACGAGGAGCGGCCGGAGCGGCGGTCTGCGCGCCGCGGCCGGGAACTGCCTGCGGGCCTCTCCCAAGCCGGAGGTAACCCCAGATGCCGGCGACGAGGAGGAGGAGCGCTGCGACGAAGATCGCGGTGGCTTTCCACCGAGGCCCGCGCGAGCCCGCCGCGGAGTCGAGGTCCTCGATCAGTTCGCGGGCGCTCTGGTAACGCCGGGCCGGGCTTCTCTCGAGGCAGCGGCGCAGGACGCCGCGGACCCAGGCCGGCGCCGAGACTCCGGCTTCCTTCAAGTCGCGCGGCCGGCCCGCAATGCGCTGAGCCAGCATCTCGGCCTGCGACTCTCCGGAAAACGGCAGCCTGCCCGAGAGCATCTCGTAGAAGACGATCCCGAGCGCGTACAGGTCCGTGCGCCCGTCCACCGGATCGCCGCTCACCTGTTCGGGCGAGAGGTAGTCGGGAGTGCCGACGATCGCCCCGGCGCGCGTGATGCCGGACTTCTCGAGCGAGCGGGCCACGCCGAAATCGGTGATGAAGGCGTTGCCGTCGGCGTCGATCAGGATGTTGCCGGGTTTCAGGTCGCGGTGCACGATCCCCTTCTCGTGAGCGGCGGCGAGTCCCTCGGCGACCTGCCGCACGATGGAAACCGCCCTGTCGAGCGGGAAAGGACCATCGTTTTCCAGGATCTCGCGCAGCGACCTCCCCTCGACGTAGTCCATCGTCAGGAAGCGGATGCCCTCGTGCTCCCCGATGTCGTGGAGACGCACGACGTTCTTGTGGGAGACCTGCCGGGCCAGGACGAGCTCGCCGCGGAACCTCTCGATGACGCGCGGATCCGACCCGAGGTCCCGGCGGAGGACCTTGACCGCGGCGTCCACGCCGAGCTCTTCGTCCCGGGCGCGGTAGACGACACCCATGCCGCCGACTCCCGCGATCGATACGATCCGGTAACGCCCCGCCACCCGGGTGTCCGGCGCGAGGCGTTCCATCATCTCGACGTAGGTTTCCGTCGCGGCAACGCGCTTGTCTCCGGACGGGGACTCGGGAGCGCCTCCGCTTCCTCCCGAGAGGACGTCGTCGGCAGACACTGCGTCAACCTCCGCCAGTCTTCCTCAGGCTAGCCCGGATTATTCGTGGTCACCCGGCCGAAACACGGGCAACTCTCCGCGCCAAAGAACGTTGTGGCAGAAAACCAATGATCGCAACCGGAAACGGATTGTCCGCGACAGAGATTTTTCGTCGAGACAAGGAAGGGCGACGACGGCGATGCCGGGGCGCATCGCAGAGGAGCCCTGACGCGGTATCGGCGGAAAAGATCGGAGCGGCGGCCGGAGTCGATCATGAATAGTGCGGGCTACGGGGAGGACGCGGAGGATGCGGCCGTGATCTCGGCCACGCGGCGCTCGAAGTCGTCGAGAAAGCCGGCGCTCGCCGGCTCGGACGCCGCGGCGCCGACGAGCTCGCGGATCTGCCGGTCCAGCGAGAGGCTGCCGGCAACGACCGCGGCGTGGTCCGCCAGGGCTTCGAGAATCTCCAGGTCCAGATCCGTGAAGACGCCGCCGCGCTTGCGGCCGTCGACGTAGATCAGGCCGATGACCTTTCCGTCGGCGCGCAGGGGAACGCAGGCCAGGGTCTCGATGCCCATTTCGACGACGCTCCGGCGCCCGCCGAAGTACGCGTCCCCCGTCGCGTTCGAGGTGACGACCGACCGCCCTTCCCGAAGCACGCGCTCGATCGCGCCGAAACTGCCGCTGAAACGCTCGTCGAGCGAGGACGCGCCGGAAAAACCGGACACGACCTCCGCCCGTATCGCCCCCTCCGGTCCGAAGATCAGGAGGAAACCCCGCTCGGCATTGGTCAGCTCCAGCACGGAGCCGATGAGCCTGGTCAGCAGCACCTGCGGCTCCCGGTTCGAGTCGAGGATCCGACGCGCCTCCGAGAACGTCTGCAAGCGCCTGGCCCGCTCCGACTGCAGTTTCTCGACCTCGGCCTCGGAGACGATCTCGAAGCGAGCGAGCAGGCCGCCGAAGGAGAGCCAATCCTCGTCGCGCAGGGGCGCCTCGGTGACCCGGATCGCATTGAGGAAGGAACCGTTCTTGCTCTGGCGATCGAGGAGCAGCCACTCCGAGCCGCGACGGCGGAGCAGCGCGTGGCTCGCCGACACGCGAGGGTCGTCCAGAAAGACGTCGCTCGCGGGATCCCGCCCCAGAGAATAGTCCGTCCCTTCCCGCAGCACGAAGTGGCGCGAGGCCTCCCGGCTCGGGAAGAGCGTCAGTTTTGCGGGCACGACGCGGAGAGTCTACCGCCACACGTCGCTCCGCGTTTGCGTGGGATCTGCGCCTCAGGGCGCACCGGCGAGCGACTCGGCCGGATGCGGCCTCGGTCGCTCGCCTGATCCCGCGCAAGCGCTTCGCTCCCGCGGCGCGAGGCTCCTCCCCTCTGGGAGACTCCTCGCGCCGCGACCGGGGCTGGGGCGATTACCCGGACACGCTCCTAGGGCGCGCCGTTGGCCTTCCAGGTGAGGCTGAACTTCAGAGTCGAGGCGTCCGACCGCAGGAGTCCCGCGACGTTGACGAGGTCTCCATTGGCCCGCCAGACGTCGGGGATGTTCGCTCCGCTCTGCTGCTTGACCTGGTCGGAGAAGGCCTGCACCGCGTTGATCGCCGAAGCGATCTGTCCCTGCGTGTAGAGGTCCCTGGCCGCCGCGAGGCGCTGCTGCAGATCGGCAAACACGGCGGGGTGGATCGCCGAGCTATTGGCAGCCAGGTCGTTGCTCAACCCGGTGAATTTTCCGGAGATCACTCCGTCCATCAGACGGGTGTCCACGACGACCAGGAACTCCGAGTAGCGGCCTCCGTCGCCGCCGGGCCGCACGCTTCCCGCATCGACCGCGGCGGTAATGTCCTGGAATGGCCCGCCGACAGGCGCCTTGTAGAGGCGCAGCGGAGAGTTCGTCGTGAGGGTGAGATTGTGAGTGTGGAGTGTCAGCCGATAGACGCCCGAGAAGGAGAGACCGCTCGCCGCGGTGGGCTCGATTCGCAGCAGAACCGGGAACGCGGCCGGGATCGAGGTCGACATCGGGTCAGGAAAACGCGACAGAAGAGAAGTGTCCGTCGGGTTCACCAGGCCCGCCGTCAGAGACAGCGCGTTGGCGTTTAAGCCGACGGTCTGCTCGAACGCGATGGTCAAATCCGCCTCCACGCCCCCCGGCAGAGAGATGTTCGCCGTGAGCGTGTTGCCGGAGATCTGCGGGATGAGCGTGGTCTGCGCCGCGACCGGCAGCGCGACGCAGAGGGCCAGTATCGGGACGAGCGGTGTGGTTCTTCTCACGTTGCCTCCTCGATGCGTTTCCGGATGTTTCCTCTCCTGATTCCTACCTCTTCAGCTGATTAGCTTGCATCGGTTGTCGAGTATGCAGGAGGCGTTCCAATCCGAGCAATGGGGCCTTGACCCTATGCCGAACCGGACCGAGGTCCAAGAAAACTGCTCAAGAGCCGGACAGAATCGGGGTCAGCCGGGCTGGGTCGGATCGAGGGTCGCCAACAGGTCCCGAAGATCGTCGGCGTGCTCCTCTTCGTTCTCCAGGATCTCCTCCATCATCCGGCGCGTCGTGACGTCGCGGTCTCCCAGGAACCGGATGATCTCGCTGTAAGACTCGATGGCGACCCGCTCGGCCACGAGGTCTTCGCGGATCATGTCCACGAGAGAATTCCCCTCCACGTACTCCGAGTGGCTGCGCGAGGCGAGTCCCTCCGGACTGAAGTTGGGCTCTCCGCCGAGCTGCGTAATCCGCCCGGCGATCCTGTCCGCGTGCCCCTGCTCCTCGGTCGCGTGCTGCTGGAATTCCTCCGCGACGGCGTTGGCGTGGATGCCCGTCGCCATGAAGTAATGACGCTTGTAACGCAGTACGCAGACGATCTCGGTCGCGAGCGCCTCGTTCAAGACGGCGATGACTTTCTCGCGGTCGGCCCCGTATCCGGCCGTCACCGCGCCGTCGCCGATGTGCTGCCGCGCGCGCCGGCGCAACTCCTCGACGTCGCTCAGGAACTCTCCTCGGGAAACGCTCTTCTTGTTGCTCTTGCTCTTGCTCTTGGGCGGCATGGCTTCTCCTCTCGTTTCAAGTTCCAGGTTCCAGGAAGCGCTGCAAGAATCCGGCCGACTCTCCCTGTTTCAGGATCCGGGTGTCAAGAGTGCGCAGGAATCGGGCCTCCTGAAACGTGAAACCGAAGCCAAAAGAAAAAAGGGGGCCGTGTGGCCCCCTTTGAAATGGCGGATCAAAAAGGATCAGTAGCGGTCGCGTCCACCGCCGCCGCCGCCGTATCCGCCACGGCCTCCGCCGCCGCCGCCCGTCTTGGGACGGGCCTCGTTGACAGTGAGCGCGCGGCCGCTGAACTCCTGGCCCGAGAGCGCCGAGATGGCGCTTTTGGCCTCGTTGTCGTCCGCGAACTCGACGAACCCGAAGCCCTTGGATCTCCCCGTCTCCCGGTCGGTGATGACGGCCACGGACTCGACAGTGCCGTACTGAGAGAACAGGGTGCGAAGATCCTCTTCGCTGGTGGTGTAGGGGAGGTTACCGACGTACAGTTTCATCGAAACAGAATCCTCATCCGGCGTTTGAATTATCGGATCCCGTCGCGCCGCTCGGCTGAACCCGACTTCCCGTGCGATTCGTCGGAATTCTGCGAGCGCGGAAAGCGTGCGAGAAAGGCGAGCGATACGAGAAGGCGGTCAGTTTACTCGAATGTTTCGAAGAAAGCAAATCGCCTTTGGAGGCGCCGGCTCCGACTAAGCCACTGGGAGACGGGGAGTTGAGAAGGCTGGGAGGGCCTACCGTCTTCCCATAGTCTCCCGGTCACCGTTGCTCCGGTCCCCCACGTCCCTCATGCGTTCCGCAGATCGAGCAGGGCGGCGGCCACGTACTTCCTGGTCATGTCTTTCCGCCAGAGAAAGGAGAAGTCCGTGTTGTCCATCGGCCGGGAAACCGCCGCTGCCGCTTCCGACGCGGCCCCGACCGCGTCGTCATCGAGCGCCCGGTTCCGCAGGATTTCCTCGGATGCCGTCAGGCGGATCGGGGCGGAGGCGACTCCGCCGAGGACCAGCCGCGCTTCCCTCACGCGATCTGCCTCGAGCCTCACCGCCGCGCCGATCGAGAGAACCGGGAAGTCGAAGGCTCCACGGCGGCGCAGCTTCTTGTAGTTGCTCCTCCAGCCGTCCAGATTGCCGAGCCGGATCTCCGTGAGGAGCTCCTCGGGGCGCTTGGTCAGGTATGCGATGCCGTCGTTGCGGTAAAGGTCTTCGACGGGCAGCTCTCGTTCCCCGCCCGGCGAGGCCAGGACGGCCCGGGCGTTGAAGGCGATCAGAATCGGCACGGAGTCGGCCGACTGGACCGCCAGGCACCGGGGAGAGCCCGGCGCCACCCAGCAGACGTCTCCGTCCTTCTTCATGCAAAAGTGGATCGCCTGGCGCCATTCGAGGTTCTGATCGTAGTAGTTACAGCGGGTGTCGAGGAGCAGATTCCCGCCGAGCGTCCCCATGTTGCGCAGCGGCGGCGTGGAGATCTCGGCGATCGCGCGCGCGAGAGCCGGATAGGCGCGGCGGACGCGCCGGTCGTTCTCGATCCGCGAAAGAACCGCCGCGGAGCCGATCGACATGCTCTCCGGGCCGAACCGCAGGCGCTGGAGGGACCGGATGCGCGAGAGGCCGATGACGACGCCGGGAGTCTGCTGCCGGCGTTTCATGTTCGGGTAGAGGTCGGTCCCTCCGGCGACGTAAGCGCTGTCCGGGCCCGCGTCCGCCTTGATGCGCACGGCCTCCCGCACCGTCCGCGGCGCGTGGTACCGGAATTTCGGGAGGCGCATCATCGCTGCGGCCGTAAGACGTCAGACGTGAGACGTGAGACGAAGCCCCGCGGCGGGCCCGAATCCAAAATCCAAAATCCAAAATCCAAAATCGTTCTCATCGGACTCCTCCGGCGGCGGTCGCGGCGGCTTCGGCGGCGCGGCCGTCGCCCCCCTGGGCCGGTGTCGGGACGCGCATCGGCTCGGGATAGGGGATCTGCGGGAATCTGGTCGGTCCGTAACGCGGCTCCTTCCCCTGAGCCCCCGCCTTCAAGGCCTTCAGGACTTTCTCGGGGGTCGCCGGGACCTCGTCGATGCGCGCACCCACCGCGTTGAAGATGCCGTTGGACACGGCCGGCGGGATGGGAAGGAGCGGCCCTTGCCCGACTTCCTTGGCGCCGAAGGGGCCGTTTGGATCAGGGTCCTCGACCAGGAAGGTGACGACCTCGGACATCTCCCTGGTCGTCGGGCTCTTGTACTCGAGCAGCGACGGAAACTTGTGCACGAGGTTGCCGTTGACGTCGGACCGGTAAGCCATTTCCTCCATCAGGATCTCGCCCAAGCCCATGTAGACGGAGCCCTCGACCTGGCCGACGACGAGCACGGGGTTGATGCACTTGCCGACGTCGTGCGCGATCCAGACTTTCGGGACCGTCACGATGCCCGTGTCCGGATCCACCTCGACCTCCGCGACCGCGGCCGAGTAGGAATAAGCGGGCGAGGGTCCCACTCCGGCGCCCCGGTAGCGCCCGGCCGACGGCGGCGGGGAGTAGGAGCCGACGGTGCCGAGCGTTCCGAACCGGCTTTCCGCCGCGACGACCGCGTCGGAGAAGCTCATCGCCTTCTCGGAATCCTCGACGTCGAAGACGCGCCCCTCGGCCAACGCGATCCGGGCAGGAGGGATTTCGAACTTCGCCGCCGCGGCGGCGACGAGCATCTCCCGCGCGCGCTCGGCCGCCTGCAGCGCCGCATTGCCCGTCATGAGAGTCACTCGCGAGGAATAGGAGCCCAGATCCACCGGCGTCAAGTCCGTGTCGCCCGTGACGACCCGGATGTCGAAAGGATCGATCCCGAGCACCTCCGCCACGATCGCGGCGAGGATCGTGTCGCTTCCCTGTCCGATCTCCGTCGAGCCGCAGAAGACCGTGACTCCCCCGCCGCGGTCGAGCTTCAGCTGCACGCCGGACTGCGGCATCGAATTCCAGTAGATCGGCAGGCCCGCGCCGCAGATGTAGGAGGAGCAGGCCAGTCCCAGCCCCCGCCCGTAAGGAAGCTTGCCGCGGCGCTCTTTCCATCCGGACGCTCCGACGACCTTGTCGATGCAGGCGGCCAGGCCCATCGAGCCCACGCGCAGGAAGTTGGCGGTCAGGGAGTCCGGAGGCTGAAGATGCGCTTTGCGCATGTCGGCCGGATCGAGCCCCAGGTCGCAGGCGATCTTGTCGAGCTGAACTTCCAGCGCCCAGCGCGGCTGCGGCGTGCCGTGGCCGCGCTTGGGGCCGCAAGGCGGCTTGTTCGTGAAGACCCGCGCGCCGTCAAAACGGTAGGCCGGGACTTCATACGTGACGGTCTGAAGAGCTCCCGTGTAGTAGGTCGAGGCGACCCCGTAGGAGCCGTAGCCTCCGCCGTCCAGGGCCGTCTGGAAGTGCATCGCCGTGATGGCCCCGTCCTTCTTTACGCCGGTCTTCACCCGCATGAGGGTCGGGTGCCGTCCCCGGTGGCAGTAGAACACCTCCTCGCGGGTCAGGCAGATTTTGACCGGCCGCCCGGTGACGCGCGAGAAGTGCGCCACGAGGATCTCGTGACTGAAGGGATCGGACTTCCCGCCGAACCCTCCGCCGTTGGGCGTCGCGATGACCCGGATCCGGGAGGCGGGCATTTGGAGGACCTTCGCCAGAGCCCGGTGGACGTAGTGCGGCGTCTGCGTCGAGGTCCAGAGAGTCAACTTCCCGTCGGGGCCGTAATCGGCCACCGAGGCGTGCTGCTCGAGCGCGATGTGAGTGTTTCCCTCGTAGAAGAAGAGGTCTTCGTAGATCCTGTCGGCGCGGGCGAATCCCTCCGCGGTGTCGCCGAACTCCATGGACACGAGCTTGTGGAAGTTGCCCCCGTCGCCGTACTCGTGGATGCGGGGCGCCGGATTCGCGATAGCGTCCTCGATCGAAGCGATCGGGAGCAGCGGCTCGTAGTCGACCTCGATCGCCGCGAGCGCCTCGAAGGCCGCGTCTTCGTCCACCGCCGCGACCGCCGCGACCGGGTCGCCGACGAAGCGCACCTTGTCCACCGCGAGCACGTGCTCGTCCTGCGAGACCGGAAGGATCCCGAAGGCGATCGGCAGGTCCGCTCCGGTCGCCGCGGCGAGGACTCCCGGCATGTCCAGCGCCTTGGAGACGTCCACGCGAGTGAGGTGAGCGTGCGCGAGCCTCGAACGCAGGATCTTGCAGTGGAGCATCCGCGGCAGAAAGATGTCGTCGGCAAAACGCGTGCCTCCCGACACTTTCGCCGCCGCGTCCACCTTGGGATAAGGACGCCCGACAATCCGAGACTTCGGGCGACTTGTCATTGGACGAAAGCCTGCGGTCGTCTTTGGTTTCGTCGGGGCGGGCCTTGCGCCCGCCCGCCTTCCGTCGTAGTCGGCTGTTCGTAGTCGCGGGCGGGGTCGTACCGAGCGCCGTCGGCCGCGAAAGCGGCCGAGGGACGCGACATGCGGCGGGTCCGCCCGCCGCAAACCCCCGCCCCTACGGCACGAGGAGCACCAACGAAAAAGCGCGGTCGGCCCACATCACGAACGGAACACATCCTAGGGATTCCTCACCACCGGCAACAAACCGCTTTCGTCGAAATCCGTCCCGTACAACGTCTCGCGCCGCGGCGCGGCCTCCTCGTCGCGCATCCACGCGGCCGCCAGCTCGACGGCCTCGAGGATCTTGATGTAGCCGGTGCAACGGCAGAGATTGCCGGCGAGCGCTTCCTTGATCTCTTCGCGTGTCGGCTTCGGGTTCGCTTCCAGCAGAGCCTTCGCCGTCAGCAGAAACCCCGGCGTGCAGTAGCCGCACTGCGCGGCGCCCAGATCCGCGAAGGCCTTCTGCAAGGGGTGGAGTCCTTGCGCTCCCGCCATCCCCTCGACCGTCTCGACGTGCTTTCCCTCGCACTCGATCCCCAGATAGAGACAGGAGAGCACCGGCTTGCCGTCCACGAGCACGGCACAGGTGCCGCACTCCCCCAGCTCGCAGCCGTGCTTGGTCCCGGTCAGCCGCAGATCCTCGCGCAGGACCTCGAGCAGAGTCTTGTGCGGCGCGAACGCGGCTTCGACCAGTTCGCCGTTGACTCGGAACTTCACGAGTGCGGCGCCTTCTGGCCCGACGCTTTTCTTACCATGGCGCGGCATGAGGGATTAATCTAATCCCTTTGTTTTGAGAAGGAAAGACGCCAATCTCTGCCCGACCGGTCAGACATTCCATCTTCCCGCTCGTCCGGCGGGCTGGAGCGCCGCTTGAAAAGACAGAAGACCGATCAGCGATTGTGCCAGCGGGCCGGGCGTTTTTCGAGGAAGGCATCGATGCCTTCCTCGGCGTCCTCGAGCGTCAGGTTTTTCGCCATCACGGCGCCTGCGGCCTCGTAAGCCGCCTCGAGGGGCCGCTCGATCTGCTGGTAGAACGCCGCTTTTCCGAGGCGGACGACGGCGGGACTGCGGGCGAGGAGGATGTCGGTGAATTCCGCGACGGCGGAATCGAGCTCGGCGGCCGGGACGACCCGGTTGACGAGGCCCCAGGCGAGGGCGGTCTTCGCACCAATCGGCTTGCCGGTCAGGAGCATCTCCATCGCGCGTTTCCTCCCGACGTTGCGCGCCACGCCGACGGCCGGCGTCGAGCAGAAGACGCCGACGTTGATGCCCGGCATCGCGAAGGTCGCCGTGTCGGCCGCGACCGCGATGTCGCACGTGGAGACGAGTTGGCATCCGGCCGCCGTGGCGATGCCGTGGACGCGAGCGATGACCGGTTGCGGAAGCCGCGTCAACTTCACCAGCACGCGGCTGCAGTTTTCGAAAAGGCGGCGCTGCCAGGCCTCGTCTCCCGCGTGCGCCCGCATCTCCTTCAAGTCGTGGCCCGCCGAAAAGCCCTTCCCTTCGGCCGCGAGGACCACGACTCGCGCGGAGGGATCCCCCGCGATGGAGTCGAGCTCGTTCTCGATTGCCGAGATCATCTCCAGGGAGAGCGGGTTGAACCTCTGCGGACGGTTGAGAGTCAAGCGGGCGACTCCCCCTTCCCGGCTGCTCCGGACGAGAGGCTCAGAGGCGACGGCGGTGTCGGTACTCATGGCGGGACTCCTTCCGAAACAAAGTGGGCGGCGCCACAAAATGAGGTTGGCGCTCCTGCGAGCAGGATTAAGCGCTCCGAGGAGCAGTCCTGACGCCCCGGGCAATCCCTCAAGACCCGGCTCTTGGACTCGTGGGTCACCGCCCGCCGGAATCCTACCACCAGGAATCGGGCGCCCGAGCGCCCGATTCCTAGGGGAAAACCGTCACCACGATGGCCTTGCCGCGGTTGGCCGTGTCGGTCATGTCGACCTTCGTCGTGATGCGCGACGCGTCGATGCCGTGCCTGTCGATCAGGTACTGCTTGACGTTTTCCGCGCGCTGCCGCGCGAGCGTCTCCTGACGGGCGCCCGAGCCCCTATCCGGGTAGCCGATGATCGTCACGGTCGCATGCGGGTTGTCGCGCAGGCGCAGAGCGACGGCGTCGAGCTTCGCCTTGGCGATGTTGGTGACGCGGGCCTTGCCGTGGTCGAAGTCGATCGGCTCGCGGATCGGAGCGCTCGGAGGAGGAGGCGCCGGGGCCACGGGGGGCTCCGCGGGGCGCTCCGGCTCTTTCGGAGTGGCCGGGGGCGCAGGCGCCGGCGGCGGCGGAACGGGAGCCGTCGCGGGAGGAACTTCGACGACCGGCGGCGCGGCCCTGCCTCCGAAGTGGAAGAGCAGGCCGATCGTCGGCTGGACGTCCAGATGGCCCGGGGTCTCGACACGATGAGTGAAGGGGCCGCTGACGTCGACGGTCTCGTTGAAATGGGAATGGAAGTTGTACTGCCCCTTGAGCTCGAGCCTCAAACCGACCAGCTTTCCGAAACGGTACTCGGAGCCGGCGGCCAGATACGCGAGCGTCGCATTCTCGGATTCCCGGGAGATCGGGCCGCTGGCAAAGGAGTGATGGCGCGAGATCCCGCCGCCCAGAGCCACGTAGGTGTTCCACCCGGGGATCGACGGCGTGAAGTCGTAGAGGCCGCCGAGCGTGGCCTCCCACCATTCGGGGATCCTGTTCGAGTCCGGACGGAAATACTGGCCGGTCGCCTCCAGCGCGAGGTGATCGGTGAAGAAGTGCCCGATGCGCAGACCCGGAAACAGAAAGTCGTTCTGGTCCGTGTCGCACGGACAGTAGATCTTCTCGAACTTGCCGATGAAGCTGTATCCCACGTGGGGCCCGAGGTAGGTTTCGCCGGCGAGCGGCGCCGGAGGATCGACGCGGTCTCTCACCTCCGAGGACTGCGCCCGAGCCTCCGCCGAGCCGAGCAGGAGCAGCCCGACGGCCCCGAGGAGAATTCCGGATTGTCTTCTAACCATCGTCAAGCCTCCGCGAGCACGCGCTCTGACTGTTCTCAACACTTGTTCAGGAAGAGGAAGCCGGTGGCGTTCTGTCCCGGCGCGAGGGTGATGCTGTAGGTCTGCGGGAAGTCCGGCGTGCCGGGGAACGTCTGCGCGAAGGGGGGAGCCAGGATCTCCTCGAGGACGTAGTCGCCGGCCGGCAGATTGGCGAAAGAGAACGTTCCGTCCTCCCCCGATACCGTCTGACGGACGACCCTGTTCGAGTCGGTCAGCACGATGACGATTCCCGCGAGCGGCCGATCAATCCCGTCACGGATGCCGTTTGCGTTGATGTCCAGGATCTTCAAACCCGAGATCGAACCGGTGCCCGCGGCCACCGCCTGGTTGCCGAAGAGGAACCCGGTCGCGGCCTGTCCCGCCGTCAGCATGACGGAGATCGTGCCGGGCGCCGGCGGCGCCGTCTGGACGAAGCCTGCGGGAACGACTTCGGAGAGCACGTAAGTCCCGGCCGCGAGCCCCGTGAAGCTGAAGGCGCCGGAAGCATCCGTCGTCGCGGTCAGCGTCGGGCCGGAAGCGGGCTTTAACTGGATCGTCACGCCGGAGAGCCCGGGCTCTGCCGCGTCGCGGGAGCCATTGCCATTGACGTCGTTGAACTTCGTGCCGGAGATCGACCCCGGCGCGGCGGTCTGGGACCGATTGCCGAAGAGGAAGCCCGTCGCGTTCTGGCCCGGCACGAGCGTGACGCTGAAGGTCCCCGGAGCCGCCGGCGCCGTCTGGACGAAGCCGGCCGGGACGACCTCCGAGAGAGTGTAGGAGCCGACGAAGGCGGTCAACCCCGCGAAGGAGAAGGCGCCGGAGGCATCTGTCGTCGCCGCCGTAATCTGTCCGGCCGGATCGCGCAACTGGATCGTGACGCCCGCGAGCCCCGGTTCGTCCGCGTCCCGGATTCCATTGCCGTTCAGGTCGTTGAACTTCGCGCCCGAGATCGAAGCGGTCAGGGGACGATTTCCGAAGGCGAGACCCGACACGCTCTGGTGACCGAAGTCGAGCGTGGCGGTCAGTGTCCCGGGGGCCGGAGGAACCGTCTGCTGGAATCCCGAGGGCACGGTCTCGGCCAGCGTGTATGTTCCAAAAGGCACACCGGCAAAGGAGAAGCTGCCATCGGTGCCCGTCACGGCGTTCCGGGACAATCCCCCTTCCGCCAGCGTGATCGTCACGCCCGACATGCCGGGCTCGCCGGCGTCGCGCGCGCCGTTTCCGTTCGCGTCGAGGAACTTCACGCCCGAGATCGTGCCGGTCAGGATTCCGTGGAAGTTTCCGAAGAGATTGTCGATCGAAGTTCCGCCGGAGGCGAGCGTGACCGGGATGCCGTCGGAGGCCGGCTGCGTCTGGCTGAACCCGGCCGGCACGGTCTCGGTCAGGACGTAGGCGCCCGGAGTCACGTCGGTGAACAGGAAGTTGCCCGAGGCGTCGGTCGTCGCCGTCCGCTGGCCGCTGCCGCTCGCCGGCGTCAGGAGGATGGTAACGCCCGGGAGTCCCGGCTCGCCAGGATCGCGCTGGCCGTTCGCGTTCAGGTCCTCGTACTTCAGACCGCCGATCGCGTTGGGAACGAGATTGTTGCCGAAATCGAGGCTGCCGATGTCCTCCTGGCAGACCTCGATGATGAAGGCCCCGCTCCTGGCGAAGACGTGGCGCGAGACGTCCCGGTCGGCCGGCCCCGTCTGGGTATATCCGAAAGGCACGCTCTCGGAGACCTTGAAGGCGCCGCTGTCGGTCAGTCCGCAGATCCGGAAGGATCCGTCCGGCCCCGTAAGACCTGACAGAACGATTCCGCTCTCGTTGACGACGCGGATCTCGACGCCGGGCAGACCGGGTTCGCCGGAGTCCCGCGCGATATTGCCGTTGGCGTCCAGGAACTTGACGCCTGAGATGCAGAAAGTCGGCTCGCAGGATTTCTTGTCTTCGACGCGGAAGGCGAACGTTCGCGAAAGCTCGGGATGGAAACCGTGGAAGCATCCGGCCCCGCAGATCGAGTCCACCGCGGTGACGCTCCCGTCGAAGTTCGCCGCGGGCGTCAGCCAGGCGACGTAGGCGGCCTTCTGCGATCCCGCGTCCGCGTAGGGCATGAGGTTGACGGCGAGAGATCCGCACGCAGTCTGTCCGTCGGCCGCGTGCGTCGCCCCGTCGTAAGAGGCGATGACTCCCGCCGTGACCGTGACGGCGCGCTCGGAGACCGTGTCGGTGGAAAGAAGCCGGGTTCCAGAGGGGTCGGTCACCTGGAAGTAGTACTTGCCGTCCGGCAGGTACTCCGCGAACCGGCACGGCGTGGTGACGGGGCCGCCGGCCAGGAAGACGTCCTGTCGGCGTCCGAAGATCTGCTGGGGAGCAGCGGGAGTGCCCGAGAAAACTGTCGCGATCGAGCCGAAGACGGGAACGGCCGCGGCCGCATTATCGCTTTCGGCGCGCCAGAGCACTTCACGCCCCTGCGGCGAAGAGGGACGAGCTCCCGAAGGAGCGTTCACCTGCCGGCGCGAAACCTGCCCGGGGGCCCCCCCCGCGACAAAACACAGAAAGAACGCGCACGCGGCGAGACCGAATCGAACCGACCTCATGGCTTCTTCCTTCCCTCGCAAAGCCGACGAGCGATCCTATCAATGACCCCGCGATCCCACCAGCCTCTGGGTTTTTTTGAAATAGACGCGAGCCCCGCCGCGAACATGCAATTGACGTGCCTTGCCCGGCTTTTTCTCAGCGGGGGGCGCGGCGCCGGGACAGGGCCGCGCGATAGCGCAGGCGCCGGCGGCGTCCCGGCTCCCCTGGAGTCACCAGAGCCAGCAGCCAGCGGCCGGCCGCTCCAAGCCAGAGGATCACTCCGGCGGCGCGAGCCGCGGCTCTCCCGTGATGGATCTCGACGTAACGGCGCAGCCCCGCGTGCAGCTCGCCGAAGAGCGCATCGCCTCCGGAGCCTCCGCCCAGATGAACCAGTCTCGCCTTTGGCTCGTAAAGGACGCGGTGGCCGCGGGCCGAGAGCCGCGCCAGGAGATCCGTCTCCTCGGCGTAATGAAAGAACCTCTCATCGAAGCCCCCCACCTCCTCGAAAGCGGACCTCCGCAGGAGCAGGGCGGCGCCCTTGACCGCCGCCACCGGCCCGGCGCGCGCGTGATCTTCACGCGTCTTCGTGTGGCCTCGCAGGAGTCCCCGTCCTCCCGAGAGCGCCGCCAGGCCGGAGCTCTCGCAGAAGATCCTCCAGAGCGTCGGGAGGCGCTGGATCGAAGGTTGAAGACTCCCGTCGAGATTGGTCAGTTGCGGCGCCGCGACTGCCGCGCCCGGGTCCGCCTCGAGCGCCGCGACGAGGGCTTCCACCGCGCCGGCGCCGACCGCCGAATCGGAATTGAGAAACAGGAGGTACGGCCGCGCCGTCACCCGCGCGCCCCGATTGCAGCCGGCGCCATAACCCAGGTTGTCTGCTTCGACGAGGACTCGAGCGCGCGGCACCTCGGCGGCCAGTCTCGCGGCGATCGCGTCGCCGGACGCGTTGTCCACCACCACGATCTCCGCGCCGGGAGCCGTCTCGGCGACCGCCTTCGCGGCCGCGGCCGTCAGCTCCGGCGTCCGGTAGTGAACGATAACGGCGCTGGCCTTCTCTGCCCCGCTCCCGCCGCCCGCCGCCGCTTCCAAAACAGTCGAGGGCACGAACCCAGTCTAATATTGCGTTCGTGAGCGCGGAGGTTGACGCGGGCGCCGGTGTGCCCATCTACGACTCCGCCCGGCGTCCCCCGCGGGTCCTCGAAGAGGCGCGCGGACTCTGGACCTACCGAAACCTCGTCGTCGAGATGGCCATCCGCGACATCAAGATTCGCTACAAGCGGTCGGTCCTCGGCGTTTTCTGGACGATGCTCGCGCCCCTCCTGAACATGGTGGTGCTGACGCTCGTCTTCTCCGCGCTGCTCAAGGCGCAGATCCAGAACTACCCGGTCTACTACCTCGCCGGCTCGCTCTTCTGGACCTTCTTCGCGCAGACGACCTCCTCCACGGCTTCCCAGACGCAGGACGCCAACGAGATGACAAAGCGCATCTTCATTCCCCGCTCGGTTTTCGTGGCCTCGGCGATCGCCGTGGGACTCGTCAATCTCGCTCTCTCGATCGTGCCCATGCTTTCCCTGCTTCTCGTCATGGGATTCCCTCTCCATGCGACCTGGCTTTTCCTGCCCGTCGGGGTGGTGCTTCTCTCCCTCTTCTCGGCCGGCGTGAGTCTCATCCTGTTCACGGTCGCGTCCCGCTTCTCCGACGTGCGCGAGATGTACATGGTCCTCGTGCAGACCTGGTTCTTCCTGACGCCCGTCGTCTATCACCCGGCGATCGTTCCGCCCCGCTTCCGATTCGCGCTCTGGTTGAACCCGATGTATTACCTGATCCAGACCGCCCGGCGGCCGATCTACGACGGCTTGATTCCCTCCCCGGCGCTCCTTGCCGCGACGGCCGCCGTCTCCCTGGCGACCCTCGCCATCGGCTGGGTCTATTTTTCGCACCACGCCGACCGGTACGCCTTCGAGAGCTGATCGGGATGGCGGACTGCCGAACCGCGTGCAAATGACCGGACAGGCCATCCGGCTGGAGGCCGCCACGCTGCGCTACAGGACTCCGCGCGAGCGGATCGGCTCGATCAAAGAGTACGCGATTCGAAAGATCAAGCGGCTGGTCGTCTTCGACGAGATCGAGGCGCTTTCCGAGTTCGACCTCTCCGTCCGGCCGGGAGAGACCCTGGGAGTCATCGGAAGAAACGGCGCCGGGAAGTCCACTCTCTTCAAGTTGATCGCGCGCGTGCTCTACCCGACCGCGGGGCGGGTCGTCGTCGCCGGCCGAATCGCGCCGCTCCTGGAGCTCGGCCTCGGATTCCACGGCGAGCTGACGGGACGGGAGAACGTCATGCTCCAGGGCGCGCTCCTGGGTTTTTCGCGGCGAGACATGCGCCGGCGCCTCCCGGACATCGTCGCCTGGTCGGAGCTGGCGGAGTTCATCGACTCGCCGATCCGGACCTATTCTTCCGGAATGACGGCGCGGCTGGCCTTCGCCGTCGCGACCGACACCCAGCCGGACATCCTGCTCGTGGACGAAGCGCTGGCGGTGGGCGACGAGCGCTTCCAATCGAAGTGCCGCGACAGGATCGACGCCTTCCGTCAGGCCGGGAAGACCGTGCTCCTCGTCTCGCACGACCTCGCCCAGATACGCGAGAACTGCCGGAGGACCGTGTGGATTCACAGGGGCCGCCTGGTGCGCGACGGCGACTCCGAATCCGTCACGGCCGCCTACCACGCCTGGTCTCTCATGGGATCGCAGACGCCACCGTGAACCCGGAAGTCGGAAGCCGCCTTAACGGTTGAGGGCGGGGCTCGGAGGGGCTCGTTCCCCTGAGACGGCGCCGGACCGTTCACACGGGCGGACGAACGGGTTCCGACAGGACCGACGCCACGCACACCGGGTACCACCACCAGAGATCGAGAAAGCTCGCCGTGTGGAGCTGCTGCACGGCGGCAACGGCCAGAAGCGCGGGCACCGCAATCTCCTCGAGACCACCGGACCTGACGCGCCGCCAGCGCCGGAGGATGAGGAGGAGGACCCCGAGAAGCACAGGCGGGCCCAGAACCCCCACCTCGGCGGCAATGGCGACCCAGCCGCACCATGGGTCCCGGGAGAACGGCCGGGAAGGCTTTCCGGCCTTCTCGTAGTTCGCGAACTGGCCCAGCCCGATCCCGCGGACGGCGTGCGCGCGGAAGAGACGGAACGTGTGCGCGAGATTGCGGACGCGCAGCCAGGAGGAGTCCTGCTGCTGCGCCTCTGTCGCGTTCTCTTCGAGCGGCGTCTTCACCAACTTCTCCCACCGCTCGGAGACGGCGCCCGTCACGCGCCGCCCCGGCGGAGTCAAGGCTGCAAGCCCGACGACGAGCACGGCGGCGCCGATCACCAGCAACCTCCGCCCGGCCGGGACCCGGTGGCTGAGCCCGAGGGAAGCAAGTCCGGCTGCCGCACCGACTGCGAGGTCCACGTAGGCTCCCCAGGAAAGGCTGGCGGTGATCGCCAGCAGGACGAGCGCCAGGCCGACGGCCACGAAGGGCCGGGCCGCCGATCGAATTCCCCGCGGGATCGCAAGAACGGCCGCGGCGCCGAGAACAAGGACCCAGGAGAGATAGCCGCCCATCCAGGATGGCTCGAGGAAGAGCGACGAGGGCCGCGTGTAGGCGTTCTCCTGGGCGAAGCCCCCGATCCAGGTCAGGCGGAGAGGCTCGCGCTGGAAGGGGACCAGGATCGGTCCGGTCGCCGGCCAGCGCCGTGGAGTCCCGACGACCTGATAGAGGGCAAAGAGGGCGACGAACACTCCGGCCGCGACGTTCCACAGCGCGATGCGCTTTCGAGCCGTCCCGGGAGTTTCGAGAGAGAGGGAAGAGAAAAAGAAAGCGATCAGGAGAAGCCAGTGCCCGTAGGAAACCAGGAACCGAGACAAGTCGAAGGCGGAAGGGACGGGCCGTATCAGCACGAGCGCGGGAACGACGGCCGCCACGGCGAGCCAGAACCAGCTCGCGGCGGAATTCCTTCGCGAGGATTCGAAGCTCGAGAGCACGAAGAGCGCCGCGAGCACGGTCGCCAGGTCAATACTCCGTCCGAACGCCCTGAGCACCGGAAACGCGTAGAGAGGAACGGCCAGGCCCGTGGCGACAAAGAGGGCCCGCCGGATGCTGTCGATCGCCCCGCGACCGGTCACGAGCAGAACATATCTCACGGTCCTCGCTCGGCCCGCACGGTTCTTCTTCGGCTATCATTGCCCCTTACGAAAACCGCGTTGTGCCTGGAGGCGACATGCCCGCCGTCGCGACCGTCAGCTCCCTGGAAGAAAAGATTCGCTCGCGGACAGCCGTCGTCGGCGTCATCGGCCTGGGTTACGTCGGCCTCCCTCTGGTGGCGGGCTTCGCGCGCGCCGGATTTCCCGTCGTCGGCTTCGACATCGACTCCGCAAAGGTCTCCTCGCTGGCGGCGAATCGCTCCTACATCGCTCATTTCCCCGATTCGATTCTCGAAGAGCTGCACCGGGATCGCCGCTTCGTGGCGACATCGGAGTTCTCCCGCCTGGGTGAAGCCGACGCGATCCTCGTGTGCGTCCCGACGCCGCTCACGCCGCACCGAGAGCCCGACCTCTCCTACATCGAATCCACGGCCAGACAGATCGCCCTGGCCGCCCGGCCCGGTCAGCTCGTCGTCCTGGAGTCCACGACCTATCCGGGCACGACCGAAGAGATCCTGCTTCCCGCGCTCGAGTCGGCGGGTCTCGTGATCGACCGCGACTTCTATCTGGCTTTCTCGCCGGAGCGTGAGGACCCGAACAATCCCGACTTCACCCTGGAGAACATTCCGAAGGTCGTCGGCGGCGTCACGCCGCGCTCGGGGGAGCTCGCAGCGATGCTCTACGGCTCCGTCGTCCGCAAGGTCGTGTCCGTCGGGAGCGCCCGCGTGGCGGAAGCCACGAAACTGGTCGAGAACATCTTCCGTTCGGTCAACATCGCCCTTGTCAACGAGCTGAAAATCTGCTTCGACAAGATGGGAATCGATGTCTGGGACGTCCTGGACGCCGCCTCGACAAAGCCGTTCGGCTTCATGCGCTTCGACCCGGGCCCCGGCTGGGGTGGTCACTGCATCCCGGTGGATCCGTTCTACCTGACGTGGAAGGCGCGGGAGCACGGCGTGTCCACCCGTTTCATCGAGCTCGCGGGCGAGATCAACACCCGCATGCCCGAGTGGGTCGTCGAAAAGCTCAATGACGCGCTGAACGAGAGAAGCAAGAGCCTCAAGGGCTCGCGCGTTCTCATCCTCGGGGTTGCCTACAAAAGGAACATCGACGACGTTCGCGAGAGTCCGTCGTTGGAGATCATAGAACTGCTCCTGGCGAAGGGCTCAGAGGTGCTCTACCATGATCCCCACGTCCCCAGGTTGCACAGAATGCGGCGGCACGACCTGAGTCTCGAGTCCGTGGAGCTGGACGAGGAGCTCCTCTCCCGATGCGACGCGGTCGTGATCGTAACCGACCACGAAGCGGTTGACTACGCGCTCGTCTTTTCCCGCGCTGCTCTCCTCATCGACACGAGAAACGTCGCCGGAAGAAAGAATCTCAAGGGCGCCGTCGTGAGGGCATGATCGCCCCGTGAAGCCGCTGGGGCTGCCCCTGATTGCGCTCTCCGCAGGTATTGCGGTCGTCGTCACACTGGTCCTCATTCCTCCGATTCGGAAGCTCTGCTTCGCTACGGGATACTTCTCGCGCCCTCGTTCGGATCGCTGGAATCCCAATCCCGAACCCAAGGCCCTCTTCGGCGGGATCGCGATCCTCGCCGGGTTCTGGGTCGGGCTCATCGTCACGGGGCACAATCTCTCCCTGTGGGGGTGGAAGATCCTCCTCGCCGGGAACGTGGCCTTCGCGCTGATCGGTTTCCTGGACGATCTGCTGGAATTCCGGCCGACGACCAAGGTGCTCTGCCAGGTTGTCGCCTCCCTGGTACCGATTGCGCTCGGCCTGAAGATTCCCGGGGTCAACCCGGTCGTCGGCGAACTGATTGCCATCGCGTGGATCCTGATCGTCGTCAATGCGATCAACCTTCTGGACAACATGGACGGCCTGGCTGCGGGAGTCTCAGCGATCGCCGCGTTCTTCCTGGTCCTGCATGGCTTGCGACAACAGAATGCCCCCGTGGCCCTGGCTGCCGCTGCGCTCGCCGGCGCCTGCCTTGGCTTCCTGCGTTTCAACTTCCCCCCTTCCCGGATCTTCATGGGAGACACCGGTAGCCATTTTCTCGGATACACCCTCGCCGCCCTGACCCTTCTGGACGTCGCTCAGCCCCACCGCGCCCTCTTGACCGCGCTCATCGGCCCGGTCCTCGTGCTCCTCGTGCCGATCTTCGACACCTCTCTGGTCGCGGTGAACCGTTTCGTCAGCGGCCGTTCGGTCACCGCCGGCGCGGCCGACCACAGCAGCCATCGGCTCGTGTCTCTCGGTCTGACAGAGCGTCAGACGGCGCTCGTTCTCTACGCGGTCTCTCTCGGGAGCGGCGTCATTTCGCTCCTCATCCCGAGAGCCTCACTGGCGATCCTGACCGTGTCGGCGCTTCCGCTCGTGCTCGGCCTGTACTACTTCGGCCGCTACCTTTCCCGGGTGCCGGTCTACGCCAGAACGGCCGAGGCCGTCGCGGACGCGCAGCAGAGACGAATGGCGGTCTTCAACGCGTTTGTACCGCACAAGTGGCCGTTGCTCGATCTCATCGCGGATTTCGCCGTCGTTCTCGTGGCGCACATCGGGGCGTACCTGCTCCGTTTCGAGGGCCGGATCGAAGGCGAGAACGTTCTCTGCCTGACTCGGTCTCTTCCGATCGTCATTGCCGCGAGGCTCGTCTGCTTCCAGTTGTTCGGCCTCTACCGGGGCGTCACGGGCCACTTCCACGTTCCCGATGTCGTGGCGATCGCCAAGGCCGTCGTGACCTCGTCTCTGGCCACGGTGACGGTCCTCGTGATCTTTTTCCGTTTCGAGAACTTCTCCAGGGCAGTCATGATCATTGACGGCGCGCTGACTTTCGGCCTGGTTGTCACCGGGCATGCCTCCATCTCCCTCTTCTCGGACATGTTGCGAGGGCGCGGGAAAGGGACTACCCGCACGGTGATCGTGGGGGCGGGAGAGCTCGGATCCGCCGCAGCGAGACTGCTGCGCCGGGATCAGAGCACGCACCGAACCATCGTCGCCTACCTCGACGACGACCCCCGGAAGATCGGCCGCCACTTGCACGGGGTCACCATCGAAGGGCCGCTCGACCGGTTGCAGGAGATCATCGAACGAGACAATGTGGACGAGGTCGTCATCGCGAGCTCCCGCCTGGCCGATGAGAAGCAGCGCGGCATCCGGACTCTCTGCGAGGGCATGGGGCTCACCGTCCGCCGCGCGATCCTCGAATGACGGTCCGTCCGCCGCGGGCGCTCGTCACGGGCGGTGCCGGCTTCATCGGCTCCCATGTCGTGGACGCTCTTCTCGCGCGAGGATGGTCGGTCCGAGTCTTCGATGACTTTTCCAACGGACTGCGGGACAACGTCTCTCCGACGGCGGAGATCCGCTCCGGAGACATCTGCGACCGGGAAGCCGTCGAATCCGCCGCCGCCGGCTGCGCTCTCGTTTTTCACCTCGCTGCACTCGGCTCCGTGCCGCGATCGCTGGAGACTCCGGATCGGACTCACGACGTCAACGTCTCCGGCACCTACAATGTCTTCCTCGCGGCTCGCTCCGCCGGAGCGGAACGGATCGTCTTCTCCTCCTCGAGCAGCGTCTACGGGGACGATCCCCGGCTCCCCAAGCAGGAGGACATGCTGGGCCGGCCCCTTTCTCCCTACGCCGCGAGCAAGAGAGCGAACGAGATCGAGGCGGCTGGATTCGCCGCCGTCTTTGTCGGCCCGATCGTGGGGCTTCGGTACTTCAATGTTTTCGGTCCGCGCCAGCGGCACGATTCGCCCTACGCCGCGGTCGTTCCTCTCTTCTTTCGGGCCGCCCTGAGGGGCGAGAGTCCGATTCTCTACGGCGACGGCTTGCAATCGCGCGACTTCACCTTCGTCGAGGACGTCGCGCGAGCCAACCTTCTGGCGGCCGAAGCCGACCTGCCGGCCGGCCGCGCGCACGTCTACAACGTCGGCGCGGGAGGATCGACTTCCGTTCTGGACCTGTGGAGAGAAATCGCGCGATTGACCGGCGCCCGTCAACCTCCCCGCCACGCGCCGCCACGGGCCGGAGACGTCCGCGACTCCTGCGCCTCGGTCGCGAAGGCGAAGGCCGAACTGGGCTACGAGCCCGGGTATGACCTCGCGAGCGGGCTTTCGAAGAGCCTGAATTGGTACCGCGAGTCTCTGATCAAGCGGGCTGCCGGCGGCTGAAACGCGGCCTTCCTTGATTCCGGGAGCCTTCCAGGACCTCCCGGTATACAACGTCGAGATCCCGGAGGAGTCGTCCGAGCGAGAACCGGGAGCGCGCGAACTCGCGGGAAGCGCGCCCAATCTCTTCCCGGCGCGCCGGGTCGCGCAGGATCGCGGTCAGAGCCGCCGCGAACTCTTCGACGGCGCCGGAGGCAACGAGAAGACCGCGCGGCTTCTCGGAGAGGACCCACGGCTTCCCCGCATCCTCCCCCCATTCCTGGGTCAGGAGGTCCCGCACGCCGCCCACGTCGGTCGCGACGATTGCCCGGCCCGCCGCCATCGCCTCGATGAGAGACAGCGGCGTCCCCTCGTTACGGGAGGTCAGCGCGACCACGTCGAGGTCCGCGAGGAACTCCGCCGGGTCCTTCCGGGTTCCGAGGAAGCGAAAGTCCTGAGCCAGACCCGCCGCGTGGACTCGCCGCTCCAGAGCCTTTAACTCCTGTTGCGATCCCGAGCCGACGACAACGAACAAGGGGCGGTTCTCCGGCCCCCAGCTCGCGGCCACGGCGGCCGCCGCGGCGACGAAGAGCTCGTGGTTCTTGATGGGGGCGATTCGACCCACAATCCCGACCAGGGGCCGCTCGGGCGACAGAGCCAGCTCTTTTCGGAGCTCTCCGCGATGCCCCTCGAGTCGGTCCACGAAGGAGAGGTCCAGGCCGAGGGGAACGACCCGATACTGCGACAGACGCCCGACCCGAAACTCCAACGCGATCTCATCGCGCTGCTGGGGAGAGAGGACCAGGAAGGCCTCGGTCCAGGGAGCGAGAGCTCTCTCGGTCATCCGGACCAGCGACTCCTTCATCGGAGAGAAATAGCCGCGAAGTCGGTTTCCATGGTGCGTGTAGACAACCGGAGCAAAGCGCCTGGCGGGAGACAGGATTCTCGCAACGCGCACGAGAAACGCCGCCTTGGACAGATGGACGTGAATCAGATCGGGACGCAACTCGCCAATGAGCCGGCGCAGGCCCCAGGACGCCGCGACATCGCGCAGCGGCGAGATCTCGCGCTCCATTTCGGGGAACCGCAGGATTGGAATTCCGGCGCGCTCGAACTCACCTTCGAGGCTGTCCTCGTTGGCCGGAATGCGGCCGGCGACGACCGTCGTTTCGTAACCGAAATCGCACAGGCCTCGCGACAGCCAGAGGACTTGCCGCGCCGGGCCGCCGACGTTCAAGCGAGAAATGACCCGGAGGAGGCGAAGGGGACGACTCAACAGCGAGCTTGCGCGACCGCGCAGGGGCGCTTCCACCGCGCCGCCCAGGACGTCAATGTCAGGAGGCTCCAGAGAAGCTCGACGCGCGGACAGCGCCCGGCGAGAAACTCCCGCCAGACTTCGCGCGCCGGGGCGGGATCCAGACCCAGGTCTTCCAGCCAGGGATGCCGAAGCTGGTCCACGAAGACCTCTCGCAGCGGCCCGCGGAACCAATCGGCCAATGGAACCCCGAACCCCATCTTCGGGCGGTCAATGAGCGGCCGGGGAACCTTTCGGTAGAGGATCCGGCGCAGCAGCCATTTGCTGACTCCGCGACGCCATTTCATCTTCAGGGGGAGCCTGAGCGCGAACTCGACGACCCGGTGATCGAGCAGGGGGTTTCTCGCCTCCAGGCTCACCGCCATCGAGGCCCGGTCCACCTTGGTCAGAATGTCCTCGGGCAGGTAGGTGACGAGGTCAACGACGGGAGGCCACTCCGCCGGCGCCAGCTTCCCGAGGGCCCTTCGCGTATCGCGGTATGTCGGATTCTCGACCGCGCCGGTGCCCGTCAGCCGGGCGATCTCGTCGGGTCGCCAGTAGGTAATGAAGCGCCCGTAGATGTCGGGGTCGTCCTGCCGGAGAATGGCGGCAGCGCGCCGGAAGCTGCGCCGCGGGACCAGGCCGAAGGCGGCCGCCGCGGTGCTGCGCACCACCCGAGGACTCGAGAGAAGCCAGCCCTGCCTGTCGTGGATGGCGTACCGGGGATATCCGAAGAAGATCTCGTCCCCGCCGTCGCCGGAGAGCGCCACGGTGACGTGACTCCGGGTCATCTGCGACACGATATAGGTGGGAACCGAGGAAGAGTCCGCGAACGGCTCGTCGAAGATTCCGGGGACCGTCTGGATCGCCTCGAGCATCCGTTTCCCGCTGCAGGATTCCTCGTGGTGCTCCGTGCCAAGATGCCGGGCGACGGCGGCGGCCTGGTCGGCCTCGTTGTACTGCGGATTGTCGAAGCGGATCGTGAACGTCTTGGCGGCCACGGGACTCTGCTCCTGCATCAAGGCGACCACGAGCGAGGAGTCGATTCCGCCCGAGAGAAACGCCCCGAGAGGAACGTCGGCGATCATCCGGCCCCGCACGGCGTCCGACAGGAGGGACTCGAGCTCTCGTTCCGCCTCCGCTTCGGTCCCCGCGTAGCGAGGCGCCAGCGCAATGGCCACCGGGTCCCAGTAGCGCCGGACCGTCAGCCGGCCCGACTCCCAGAGAGCGTAATGCGCCGGAGGCAGCTTGCGCGCCGACTGAAAGATCGAATACGGCGCGGGCACGTATCCGTAGCGCAGATACAGAGCCAGGGCGTCGGGATCGATTTCGGCCGGCAGATCCGGATCGACCAGAAGCGCCTTCAGCTCCGAGGCGAACGCGAGGCGTCCGGCGTACGCGCCGTAGTAGAGCGGCTTCTTTCCCAGCCTGTCCCTCGCCAGGAAGAGCCGGCGTTGCCGCGCGTCCCAGATGCCGAAGGCGAACATCCCGACGAACCGGTCGAGGCACTCGACTCCCCACTTCTCGTAGGCCTTGAGGACCACTTCCGTGTCGGTCTGGCTCCGGAACCGGAACCCTGCCGCCTCCAGCTCCTGGCGGATCTGCCGGAAGTTGTAAACCTCGCCGTTGTAGGTGATCCACAGGGTCTCGTCGTCGTTGGGCATCGGACCGTGCCCGGCAGGCGAGAGGTCAATGATGGAAAGCCGCCGCTGCGCGAGCCCGATCTCACCCGAGGCGTTGGTCCAGCCTCCGCGAGCCGCCGGGCTCGCGACCCAGACCCCCTCGTCGTCCGGCCCCCGATGCCGGATCGTCTCGTTCATGGCGGCGAGGAGCGAGCGCGGCAGCGGACGTTCCGCGCAGAACCCGACAATCCCGCACATCTATTTTCATTCTATTCCTGTGGAGTCCATCTCGCGGGCGGTGGTCATCGGTGAAACGGCGAGTCACCGGATCGGCCGGCTCCACAGCAAGCCAGATCAAAACGCGGGCATCGAGGAGGATCAGCGCCCGCGCTCCCGGTTGGCGTCAGCGGCTTGAGGTGGCCGCTGCGAACGCCACGATGGATCGCCATCCAAGCAGGAACACCGCGAGGACACAGGCCACGATGATGTCCTGGATCGGTTCGAGAAACCGCGGCGGCTCCGCGACAACAATGAAACCGCACAGGAGCGAATAAAGCCCGATGGCGACGCCGGGAGCCACGAGGAAAAGAGACGATTCCCGGCTGGGGGGCTTGAGGTCAATAGCGAAAGCTAGCCCGAACAGAATGAAAGAGGCCAGAAGGAAAGCCTCGAACCACGTAGCGACGAAGCCGCTCAGAACGTCCGGCGCGAGAACCACGAGCGAGTGACGGCCCGCCGGGCGGAACCCCGGCGGGACCACGATCTTCTCCACGCGCGCGTGACCGACGACATACCAATCTCGAAAGAACTGAACGCGTGCGGCGACATCGGCCGCCTGCTCGGGCGGCATGATCAGGTAGGAAAACGTCAGACCGTCCTCGAGCAAGCCAAGTGTCGAGCTGACAGACATTGCGAGGTATCGGATCGGGTGCGCTCGGATCCCCTCCATCGCGAGGTCCATGAAGACTCGGTCCATTCGATGAAGCACCGATCCGGAGCCGTGCGTTTGGACGTAGGCTCGAACCACCTTCTCCGGACTCTGCCTTCCGAAGTCGCGCTCGATCTCCGGGGTCAGCGAACCCCAGACAACCCAATCACCGAGGTTGCGGCCCCGACTGGCGTATCTGTCGAGATACAAAGGGAAGAACTTCATTAGCTCCCGTTTGACCTCGGGGTGTGCCGGTCCGCCCAGATCTGTCAGCGGGTTGACGTTCCAGTAGAGAGCGAACCCGGTCATCGAAGCGATTTGGAAGGATCCGAAGCGCTGGAAGAAGACCGCCATGTACCCCAGGACGCCGACGACGACCACGGCGGTGTACAGCGCGCAACGCTTCAAGACCTCACGCCAGGTCCAGGGTGGAGACAACCACCGATGGACGGCAAAGCCCGCGAGTACCGCTCCGACGAGAACCACGGCAGTTGGCTTCGTGAAGACGGCCAACAGCGTGAGGACCGCGAAAAGAGTCGTGAGAGCCGCCGATACGGGCTTGCGAAGCCAGAGGAGCATCCCGACGGTGAGTGCCACGGCACATCGGTACAGGTGCTCCGTGAGAAGCAGGTATTCGAATGCGACATTCTTCGCGCAGAAGAGCATGTAGGCCAGTAAAAACAAGGACACGGCGTCTGAGTGAAGACATCGCCTGATAGCCAGAGCCAGGACGGCGGCCGCGGCAATCGCGAGAAGATTGTGAACGATCAGGATTCCGATCGGGTGCTGAAACACCGCCAGTGAGAACGAAATCAAATAAGGAAAGGCGATCGGCCGGGCCTCGTCGAGTGGGAAACTCGGATTCTGGAGTGCGGGCAGGAGGTACGTGCAGCTATCTGGCGTGTTTGCGGGAACGTACACGCTTCGAGTCCAAACGATTCGAGAGCCAATCGCAAGAAAGAGAATCGCGCCAAAACCGAAATGGAAAAGGGTGGAACCGCAAACCGATGCTCTCTTCGAGCGCTCGCTCATTCGCGAGAGATCCTGTGCGCCGAAGACAACCGCCGCAACCAGAAGGGCGGCCGACGCCACAGTCGCCGCCCTGCCCGGAGCAGAATCCGGGGTGTCCGTGGCCGCGTTTCGGTAGGCCCGCAGGGCCGAGAGGAAGAGGAGGAGAGCGAGTGCCGCCGCAAGAAGAAAAGTCAAAGGACGTCCCCGCCCGCCTCCGAGGATCACGACGCGACTCAGCAGGTCTTTCAGTCGGGTACGGCCGAGTGTTCTCACCCCTGGGTTTCTCGCCGCTGGATTATCGCACCGGGACGGCGCGTTCGCCGGCTTCCTTATTGCTCCGCGAAATCTTGCTGGCCTCTCACAAGATCGAGGAAGGTACCGGCGACTTCAAGAGTTGACGATGCCGCCAATCATGACCACGCTCGAGGAAGCGAGGCATGAGCCCAGGGTAGGGAATTTCGGCAGAGCGATCACTGACGTCCTCTCGATGACGAATTCATTGCCGGTCATGAGGGGGTCGCGTCGGTTCGATCGGAGAGGAGGTCGTGAAGAGCCGCCGACGTCCGCTCCGCCAACCGAGAAGCGTCGAATTCGGAGAGGATTCGCTCGCGCGCCGACCTCCGGAGATTCTCTGCATTCGAGTCGAGGCGTTCGACGAGCTTCTTCATCCCCGCCGCCAGGGCTCGCGGATCGCGCGGCGGGACGACGACACCCGTGCTTCCAAGGAGGACCGACAAGTCGCCGACGTTCGTGGCGACGCAAGGGACTCCGCAGGCCATGGCCTCGGCGATCGCATTGGGGAAGCCTTCTCCGTAAGAGGAACAGCAGGCGATATCCAGGGCGTTGTAAACCGCTCGCATGTCGCTTCTCTCCCCCGCCCAGAGAGCCTCGACCCCCAGGGAAGCGGCCATTTCGCGGAGCTCCTTCGCGTAGTCTTCGGGTCCGCCGCCAATGCAAACGAAACGCGCATCCTGACGGAGGGAATAAACAATCGCCGCGGCGCGCAAGAACGTCTGATGATCTTTGACCGGATCCAGCCGCGCCACGAGCCCTATCAGCCTGTTTCCTTCCTCGACGTTCCATTCCGCGCGCAGGCGCTGTCCCGCGCCCGCGTCCGGGCGATAAGTCGCGGTGTCGATCCCGTTGTGGATGACGATCATCCGATCGTGGCGGTAGCCATTCTCCGCATGAAATCGCCGACCGGCCTCCGAGTTAGCGATGATCAGGTCCGCCGTCGGAGACAGAATGGCTCCGAGCCTGTGAAGGAAGGCCGGCAGCCAATCGTATTTGGCGAAATCCATGTAAGACGATCGAAGACACCACACGATCTTCGCGCCGCTGACCATCCCGATCAACGAGCAGAGCTCGTTGGCAGGGCTCATGTCTCCGAAGAGGATCTGTGCCCGGCCCTCACGGGCCACCTTCCAGAGATTCCACAGAAAGGAGACGTCCCACCGGCTTCGCTTTCCCAGACCGACGACACGCACGCCTTCGATAGATTCGATCTCCGGTCGAAGCGCACCCCCAGCGTAAAAAGTGGCGACAGTCACTGCGAAGCCTCTCTTGACCAGTCCGCGGACCATCTCGACCAACTGGCGTTCTGCGCCGCCTATCTCCAGGGAGCGAATCAGAATGAAGAGCCGGGTCATCGCGAGCGGGCGCAGGCCAGCCCGGCCGAGCGCGACCTCCCGGATGTCCGGAACGTTACCTGCTCTGAAGCGGTCAGCTCAATCGGCGGCCCGACAACCGGATCGCTCACGAGCGCGTCGTCTTCCTTCAGATATCCCCTTCCCCTTACCAGTGGCCCGCGGTTCGGGCAATCGGCCGCCATGGCAAGGCAAGAGCATAGCCTCGCAGAAAGCGTCCGGAGAAACCCTCGAAATTTGAGGCTATCCAGGCACCCGCCCCAGGGCAAGGCCGGCGCTCGCCATCTGCTAGACTGCCGATTCTGATAAGTCTCCTGGCCGACGAGTCGCCGACGACCGATATGGCCCCCGCCGAGCAGGCGCGGCCCCTAGCAGGCAGCTGAAAAATGGATGCGGATGTCGTGTCTGGCCTTTTGCAACTCGCGACGCGGGAAACTTCTCTTCGTCCAAGATGTTCCTCGCTTGAGCGGCATCGCGAGCAAAAGGCCAGCCACCGCAAGCGGTTGCGGCGGCGCGGGGCCGTCTGCGGCGTCGCCGCTCCTCCCCGATGCGCCCCGGCATCGCCCTCGTCGCGTCTCCTTGCATCCGACTCCGCGGCGCTCGCAACGCCACCCACACCCTTTCTCAGCAGCCTGCTAGGCGCTTTCGCTGCCCGCACCGTCTTTCTCTCGAATGCTGCCGTCGCGGCCGCAATCGGATTCGCCACGAACCCGGCCGCCGCACCGTGGCCCGCGGTCGCGGCGGCTCGCGGTGTCCATCCACAATGAAGCTCCGCCAACTCTTGTACGGCGCGGCAACCTTCGTCCCGGGGGTAAGCCGGCTTCGCGCAAAAGGTACCGGCGGAACGGACTCCGCGCGCTACTGCTATTCCGTCTGGCTGCGGCATCTGGTCATGGCGGCAAGCAACGGGCTCAATCCACACCCTGACGTGGTCGCGGAATTGGGGCCAGGGGATTCCCTGGGAATCGGCCTGGCGGCCCTGCTCTCCGGATGCACCAGGTACTTTGCCTTCGACGTTCTGGAGCACGCCGACGCCCGGCGGAATCTTGCCGTCTTCCGTGAGCTCGTGACTCTCTTCAGCGAGAGGTCGCCTATTCCGGACGAGGCCGAGTTTCCCAACGTCGAGCCACATCTGTCCGATTACGCTTTTCCCGCTGCCATATTGGACGAGGTCAGGCTGCAGCGCGCGTTAGAAGGCCAGCGCATAGAACGAATAATCGCTTCCATCACTGACCCCCGGCAAGATGGCGGCGTCATTCAATACAGGGTTCCATGGCATGCCTCCAGCATCCTGGAGAGCGGCACCGTGAACATGATCTATTCCCAGGCCGTCCTCGAACACGTTGACGACGTCAGAGGCACATACAAGGCGATGTATGCATGGTTAGACTCAGCCGGCTACATATCCCATCAGATTGACTTCCGGTGTCATGGGAGTGCCGCCGACTGGAACGGCCATTGGGCGTATTCGGATCTCACCTGGAGATTAGTCAGGGGGAGACGGGCGTACCTCCTTAATAGAGAGCCGCATTCAACGCACACCGCCGCCATGATGGCGGAAGGATTTGAGGTCGTCTGTGATCAGCGAGTCAGAACGGCGTCAGATCTCACGACGGACGAGCTCGCTCCCAGATTTCGATCTCTGTCCGCAGATGATCTTACGACAAGTAGCGCCTTTATCCAGGCGGTGAAAAGGCGTGAAAGCGGCGTATAGCGAAGCGCCGCACCCTCACGGCCTGGCCGCGCGGCGGCGCCGGCGTCGGGCGGCTCGTTCCAGCGCGGCCTCCCAGAGACCCATGACACGCGCTATGTCGAAACGGCTGACGATCTCCGGCGCCCGCGAGGCGATCCGCTGCCGGAGATCCGGGTCGGCCATGAGGCGGCTCATCGCCTCCGCCAGGGCCGGCGCGTCCCCGGGAGGCGCCAGGATCCCGTCAACGCGATTCCGCACGATCTGGCGCGGACCACTGGGGCAGTCAACCGCCAGGACGGGAAGACCGCAGGCCATCGCCTCACAGAGGGCGTTGGGGAAGCCCTCGAAACGTGACGATAGGACGAAGAGATCCGCTCCGAGGAGCAGGCTCTCGGGTGAGCGCGTCTGTCCGGGAAGCCGCACGCGCCCGTCGAGCCCTGCCGCCGTCACCCTCTGTTCGAGCAGGCGCCGATCCGGCCCCTCGCCCCAGATCTCGAGCGACCATTCGGGGTGTCGGGGCGCGATGCGGGCAAACGCGTCGATCAAGAGGTCGAATCCCTTCTCTTTCGACAGCCGGCCCAAAGAGACGACCTTTTTCCCCGAGGATGGCCGGTGCACATTCTGCTGCCGGGCCGATCCCGCGGGCAGCACCGGGTTGGGAATGACCTCGGTCACCGACCGGACCGACGGCGGGAAGAAGGTTCGGGCCTCCTCGCTCTGAACGACGACGGCGTCCGCGCGGGGATACAGCCAGCGCCGGAGGATCCCGAAAGACCTCCCGATCGGGCAGAACGCCGGGTCGCTCCTCTCGGACACGAGAACCGGCACTCCGAGCCCGCGTGTCGCCAGGATCGTGAGCACGTTGATGACATCCACGAAGCTGACGACGGCGTCGGGCCGGCTCTCGCGAATCGCCCGGCGCAGGGCGCCGACGCGGCGAAGGTTGTTCCATACCGCGGCGAAAAGAGTTGTCGAGACCCCGGCGACGCCGAGAGGCCGATGGGAGACGCGAGAGTCGAGAGAAAAGAACGGCCTGCTCTGATCCAGGGTAATCAGGGTGATCTCCGCGCCTCGACTCACCCAGGAGTTCGCGAGAGTGGTCAGGACGCGTTCGGCTCCTCCGCCCAGAAGAGAAGCGCTCACGAACGTGAGCCGGCGGCAGACCACGGCTTCATTGCCCGCTCTCCCCGAGTTCCGTCGTGCGACTTCTGGTTGCACTGATCCGCGAAGCGCTCCCTCGTTCAGAACTTTCAGGAATCGGATCCGTCTCTTCCGAGGACGAGGCTTCGCGCTTCCCGACCGGGTAGTATGCGCGGGAGACAGGTCATTCTGCGCCGCATCCGGAGAAGGCGCCCTCTTCCCCCGCCGCCACGAAGTGCTTTGCCCCGCGATCGAAGACTTCGGCCTCTGCCGCAAGACCCTTTCGGCGGGCTGCCTCCGCATAAACAGAGAGCGTCGAACGAACCATCTCTCGATCGCTGAAGCGCTGAATCCGCCGCTGTCCGCGCAGACCCAATTCCCGCCGGAGCCCGGGATTCTCCGCGAGCTCCAGAATGGCGTCGCCGAGCGCCCCGATGTCGCCGATGTCGAAAAGCCTGCCGGCGGCTCCTTCCTCGAGCAGTTCCGGGGTCCCGGCAGCCCGGCTTCCGATGACGGGCAGCCCGTGCTGCATGGCTTCCATGATCGCATTCGACATCCCTTCGCCATGCGAAGCGGAAACGCAGAGATCAAAGGCGGGGAAAAGATCGCACACGTCACGGCGCTCCAGGAGGAAGGTGATCCGATCGGAGACCCGGAGCCGCGCGGCGAGCTTTTCGAGGGTGCTCCGATAGCCCCGATCCCGTCCCAGGAAGAAAGCCCGCAGATTCGGCTGGCGTTCTCTCGTCTGCGCGAGAGCCCTGATGAGATCCTGGTAGCCCTTATAGGGCCAGAGATTCGCCACCTTGACCAGGGCGAGATCTGAGTCGCCAAGGCCCAGTTCACGGCGAACCGCGTCGCGCCGTTCACAGCATCGACCGGTGTCGATCGGCTCGGCGCCGTTGTAAACGATGCGGACCGAGCGGCTCGGCAGAAGAAGACGGCGTACAACATGCCGCGCGACACCGGCGGAATTGGCGAGGTTGATGTCCGCCGCGCGGCAAACGACCGCTTCCGCCGCCTGCCAGAAATCGTATTTCCAGGTGGCCTTTCCCGCGTAGCGATGAGAAGCGACGACGACCGGAACGCCCGCAGCGCGGCGAACGAGCGTCGCCGCGCAGTTGCCGGCGGGGAGAAAGCTCTGCACGACGGCGGGGCGCGCGGCGCGGAGAACGGAGAGGAGAGAGGATACCGCGCTCAGCCTCGAGCCGAACCTCCAGGGCCGATCGAATCGAGATCCATCGTCGCCGATGAGCTTCACCTCCGCGCCCATCGCCGCATACTCCCCGAGAATGTTCGTGGATGCGCAGCCCGCGGCCACCGTGACCGGAAAGCCCGCCCTTCGAAGCCCTCGGGCAAGGAGGAAACATTGCCTCTCGGCGCCGCCGCCCTCCAGGTGCCCGATCAGAAGCAGAATGCCCGGGGGTAATGCCTCCATCCGCGCGCTCGGAACCTGGAATCCGGCATCGGCCGTCATCGGGAGAGCGGCGAGACTAACAACGCACCGACTCGAAAGCAAGGCAATGGGTCGCTCCCATGGGCACCGCCGGAACCGAGGGTCGCGTTCGAGAAGGCACTTCCGTTTCTCACCAGAATCGAACGCGGCTGCGCTCATCCCGCCGATCGTCGTCCATCCGCCGGTGGCATTCCGCCGCACGGCATTTCGAGGCGAACCATGCCCCGAGCTCGCAGCGTGCCGCGGTGGTAAATGATTCCCGCGCCGAGGATCGCGGCGTAGAAGAGATAGACGACCAGCAACAGGCGCGGCCGGCGGAGCGCCGGCCTGAGGCCGACGCCGAACCAGAGGAGAAAGACAGGAACGACCATTTCGCGCTGGCGCGTTGAAGCGCCTCGGCCGACGAAGATCAGCATGAGGCAAAAGATCGCTGCCGCGATCGTGACGCTTTGGAGGGAAAGACTCCCCCGCGCCGACAAGAAGAACCCCAGGGCCGCGACCGGGAGGATCGCGTACCAGAGCCACATCCCGGGGAGCTGCCAGTTGTCCGAATGCTGGATGTCGCCTCGGACGGGAGCCCAGGCGGGAGGGCTCAGGAAGAAACGCAGCGTATTGGCCGGCAGCGACGGCCCGAAGAGACTCGGTGGCGGGCCGGCGGGGCGCGGCGGCTCATCATTCCCGGCTGGCTGAGGGGCGGCTGCCGGATAACCTCGAATCTCCGAGAGAGGCACTTCCTTCAAGGGTTTCATCAGGACCTGGCGGGGGCGGTAGACAGCGATCATCTGGAAGACGCTCGGGAACTCCGCGGCGAAGAACACCCCTTCGCAAGCCAGCACCGCCGCGGCAAGGATCAAGGCCGGTCTCCTCGCACCTCGGGAACGGCGGAGCAGGGCCAGCAAGCCGGCCACGGCAAGGCCGGCGACGACAAAAACAGCAGCGTAAGGGCGGACGCTGCGGAGAAGAACGAGTCCCAAAAACAAGCCGAGCCCGGCCAGTGCGGATCCGTCCGCGACCCGGAGCGCCATCCAGACCGCGAAAAGAGTCAGGGCCCAGACGAGGGAGTCTCTCAGCACCGAATACCCGGACCAGGCGACCGAAGAGATCCAGAAGGCGTAGAGCAAGCCGACAATCGCCGAGACGGAGTTGTCCGCGACACGACGCGCGACGAGATAAAGAAAGACGACCGCCGCGGCGCCAAAGAACGCGACGAGAACCCGGCCCCCGAGAAAGCTTTCCCCCAGGACCGCGTAGAAGGCGGCGAGAATGTAGTGAAATCCAACGTCCCAACGGCCGGCCTGGTTGTAAGCGTGGAGATTCAGGTTTCGCAGTTCCGACCAGGCTGAGACGAGCTTCCTCGCCCACAGGTCGTAGCCCCAGGCGTCCGGACTCCCCGCGTAAGGATCTCCCGCAGTGGCCCCCAGGAAGTCGAAGTACACGGCCGACACCAGACGAACCGCGAACGCCAGGAGGAAGAGGGAGACCCGGGCGCGGCGCTCCCGCCGCCGGGAGAAGGGAAATATCCAGAGAACGAGGCATCCGGCAAACACGGCAGCCGCGAACTTGAGCGATACGTGTTCCCCCCTGGGGACGGCGTATGCCAGGAGAACCGCGGACGAGACGGCCGCTAACCCCCAGGCCACCGGAGCCAGGCGGAGAAGACAGAGTGTCCCCTTTTCCGGCGGGGAGTTCACTTCTTGTGCGGTTTTCACAGAACCAGGACCTCCCGGAAGACACGAGCGAGGAGATCCGCATTCTCTCTGACCGAGTAGAAGGCCTCAACCACGCGTCTCCCTTCGCGCCCCATCCGCGCCGCCGCGCTCCTGTCTTCGAAGAGGCGGGACAGCGCCGCCACCCATTCGCCGCCGGAAGCGGCCGCCATTCCGGCGTCCGCCCTGGCGAGGATGTCCCTGCTGACTCCCACCGGGCTCACGACAACGGGGATGCCGACCGACATGTAGAGTAGCATCTTGAGCGCGCATTTTCCGCGGGCCCAATCGGAATCAGGCAGAGGCATCAGGCCGACGTCCATTTGCTGAACGAGGCCTACCTCCGCGTCAGGCGACCAACGCTCGAACCGCCAGCGTCCGGCGGGAACCTTCCCGAGTACGGGCAAAAGGTCTGAAACGACGAGCAGCCGAGCCTCGGGCCGCTCCGCGAGAAAGTCGGCCAGAGGTTCCTCGAGCGCGACCAGATACGGCAGCGTCGAAGCACTCCCCGTCCATCCGATCGTCCATTCCTCTCCGGCGGGCCGCGCGGCGCGGGGCACCCAAACATCGGTGTCCACGCAAGTCGGCACGACCCAGACCCTCGGAGCAACGTTGCGGTAGTGCTCCGCGAGAAACTCGTTGCCCGCGAGGACGCCGTCGCAGAGCGAGGCGATCCTCTCCGAGAAGCCGGCCCGACCCTCCAGCCAGAGGGCATCGTCCACATCGAGAAGGCGGGGACGGCCGGCAAGACTCTCCAGCGACGCCCGGCCGGCGACGAGCTCCCGCTCCAGCCACGTCACGCTCGCCCCGCGCGATGCCAGGAGACCGGGGAGGCGCGCGACCATTTTCCCGACCGTCATGAACCTCGCCAGAGCCGCGTGGTCGGAGCTCGCGTACTTGCTGAAGAGGGGAGCGTGTTCATGAACCGCGATGCCGCGCTCCCGGAGCGGCCCGATGTACTGGCGGACGCGGAAGCGGCTGGAGGGAACCTCCGCGCCGGAGGTCAGCGCGACGACTTCGATCATCGCGTCATTTCTTCGCGATCAGAGACCAGCCGAAGGGATCGTTGCGCTCTCTATCGAACTGGTCGGCCCAGAGAAGGAGCCGCTGCAAGAGTCGCAGTGCTAGAAACGTCGCTGCTCTGGCCGGCAAGAGCAGGAGTCCTCCGATCCTGACCCTGCCACTGAGGATGCCGGATCCGGGAAAGAGACTCATGATCCTCGGAAGCTCGTAGGCCAGCCTGGTGGGCAGGCCGCCGAATGGCACGATCTCGACGCGCTCGAAACCCGCCCCGCGGCAGACCGCCCGGAGGCCGAAGGAGGTGTAGCGGAAGAAATCATACGGAGCCTGGTGCTCGGCCTGGGCCATAGGCGCCGTCAGAAAGAGCGTCCCTCCCCTCTTCAAGACCCGGTGAAGGTCGGCAACCGTCTCGCGCGGCCGCTCGACGTGCTCGAGGACCTGGGTGCAGAGGATCGCGTCCACGGAGCCGTCGGCCAGAGGGAGCCGGTCGAGCCTCGCGAAGGAATCGAGGTTCGCGTAGTTCCAGGCCGTCTCGCCGATCGCGAGGTCCATCGCCACGTAACGGCAGTGGGGGAAGAATCTCTTGTAGGCGCACTCCCCGGCCCCCGCGTCGAGGAGCAGGATTCCCGGAGGCAGCCGCTCCGCCACCTCGCCGACGAACTTCGTGATGTGCCACCGCCCGACGTCCTGGAGTCTTGAGCGTGCGGTGAAGTCCTCGTTGAGCTTCACGGCACCGCCGCCGCTCGCGAACGCACCGCCGGGCCGAGAAGCGACATCTGCAGGAGCGCATTGACGAGCACGAAGAGGCTCGTCGCGACAGCGACTCCCATGAGGCCGAAGGAGAAGAAGGCCAGGACTTTGGCGGGAACGTAGATTGTGTACGTCACGATCCCCAGGCGCGTCGGCGTCTTCGTGTCGCCGAAGGCGTAGAACGTCGTCGAGGTGATCTGGCCGACCGCTCCGGCGATCAGGACGCCGGCGAGGCCGACCATGATGCGCCAGAGAGACCGGACGTTCTGCTGCGTGACCCCTCCGTGCCCGATCAGGAGGCGCAGGGCCGGCTCGCCCACGGCCAGGAACGCCGCGAACCCGGCTCCCGTCAGGACGGCCATCCAGAGGAGCCTCTTGCGAAAGGTCGTCCGGAAGGCTGGCCAGCTCCCCGCCTTTGCCTGGACGGCGAGCAGCGGCACCATCGGAGCGGCGATCGCCTTGTTGATGATCGTTCCGGCCGCCCCCCAGATCTGCTGGCCGAGGTAGAGGATCGAGAGCCCTCCCGTCGGCGCCATCGACGAGAGAAAACGGTCCACCAGGGGGTCGGTCTTGTAGTACGCCGTCCCGGCCAGCAGGGGCCGAAGCCGCTTCCAGGCTGCCGTCATCGCGGGCGAGCGCCACCGCGGCCTGTGCCAGCGGCCGAGTCCCGGCAGGAGGAGGACCACGGGCAGCGCGCTGCGCGCGACGTTGGCCCAGGCCGCGGCCACCACGCCGTATCGCGGCAGGGCCGGAACGAGCGCCGCGAGCGCGAGCACCGAGGCGAGAACCGGAGCCGACTCCGCCCAGATGAAGCGGTTGCGGGCATGGTAGGCGGACCAGAGGACCGAGAGCGAGGCGGTGAAGACCATGCCGATCAGTTGAATGCGCGTGAGGACAACCGTCAGATCGCGCGCGGCCGGGGAGAAGCCCGGCAGCAGCCACGACACCCAGAGAGGGGCGGCCAACGAAAGCAGGGCCGCGATGAGGCCGAAGAGAAGCGTGATCCCCAGAAAGAACCCCCAGACCGCCCGGCCGAATGCGCCGGCTTCCTCGCCGGCCAGGAGGGGGACCAGAACGTGCATCAGGGAACCGCTCACGACCGCCAGAACGAGCTGCGGAACCGCCATGCCGGCAAAGAGCGCGTCCGTGGCCGTCCCGACGCCCAGCCGGGTGATCACATACCACTGGGTCAGGAGGCTCAAGACGAGATTGGCAGTGGCCAGAGAGCCGAGGGCCAGGTTGAGCTTCATGAGGAAACGTCAGACTCTGCTCTATCCCGCGGACAAGGACAACGGAGGACGAGCGGCGCCTTCCGGAGAAACGAGGCAAAATGATCTTGACATGCGCTGTGTTCTTTCCGTGGCCCTGGAATGCCTATGGTAATGTTACCGGCCTCGATTCGGAGTTCTTCCCAAAAAAATCCGATCCCCAAACGCTCGTTGGGGTTCCCCGAACCCGGGGGAGTTCTGTAATACCGGCGGTAGAGATTCGAAGAGGGGTGAAGGAAGCGGCCGTCGCGTTTCGCTCTCGGATTTCGGTGATCCCTTTCTTTCAAAGGAGGTATCCATGGCCGTTCCCTCGTTAGAAAAACCGTACTTTCTTCTCGTTACTGCCGCCTTGCTACGGCCGGGGCGGCGCTGGCGGACGCCCAGTTTCCGCCGTGGTCAACTGGACGGCGCCCCAGACTTTCGTCTCACAGCGCCAGCCGAGGAGCTTCGACGCTCGCCGATATCTCGAGCCCTCTCCCCTTCTCGCCGTGACTCCCTGCCGGCAGTATGACTCCCGCACTTCACCCGCTGCCTCAAAACACCTCGCGCGCCGTCCACTCACAGGCGCGCCCTGCGGCTTGCCGACAGGCGCCGTTGCGTGTCGCTCAATATCACCATCTTCAACATCAGCGGAGCCACCGGTAACGGCTCTTCCAGGTCGGCACCGCCACGGCTCCGACCTTTGCCTGGATTAACTTCCCTCCGACCGAGCCAGCGCAGCAACGCCGGCTCTGCCCTTAGGGATGCCAGCTCTGGGTCCGCGTCTGATGGGCGCCGGCCAGCTCGATTTCATCGTGGATGTCAACGGCTACTATGCGAGCCTCCGCGACGCCGACCATTATTTCTCGTGATCACTCCGCTCTATGCGATCTACGGCGAGACGAGCATCCCGATCTCTTTGCCGCGGGAGTCTACGGAAGAGTCACGCTCAGTCAAGGGTTTTTGCGAGAGTCGGAGTCCGACCATCACGCTGAGTGTTCGCCTCGCCACCGCTACACCGATCCTTCGCTTTTTGGAGAACCGATAGCGCGACCATACGCCAGAGAGTCTTCGTGTTCCACCGCGACGACCGCAGACTCCGCTCCGGACGACCATATGCGACTACGGCTCGTGTCTCCGTGTTGCAACGCGACGACCGCACACTTCGCGTCGGGGACGAACACAGTACGACCGATGACCCAGCGCTTCCGGAGACCCTCGCCCTCGCGACCTACGGGTCGATGGAGACTATAGCTCGACTTTCCGCCGCTCGTGCACGCGTGAGCCGACGCGAGTTTCGCTCCTTCTTTCTCCAGCTGCAGCGCGTCGCTCGTTGCCGCTTTCGACCAGCCGACCCGACGTCTATGTTCTGTCTGCGCCGACGCGGAGATATGACCGCCCCGTGGGTCTTCGCTTCGATCTTGCGCGATGGAGCGACCTTCTCGAGCCCTCCGCGATCTCGAGTATTCTTCTCGCTGGAGGCGCGAGTCGTACTCTTCCGCGCCCTCCGCTCTCATCTCAGCTCATCGAGTCCGGAGATTTCCGATCGTGACGGCGACGAGCTGACGTGCGTTGACCCCGTTGGGACCTGCGACCCTCGCCTCGTGAGCCGGCTTGACCAGTCGTCGTCAAGGCTTCCAAAGATGTGACCTTCCATTACCTCGTGCAGGGGGTGCGTCGAGCATTCAAGGACCTCGAGCCAGTCCGGATCGGCTACGAGTTCGTTCCGAGGTCGCCCATCGACCGATGCAGCCCTTCCTGACCCCGGAGGCCCGGAGGCGTCTGATCGCCAACGGGACCTACAACGCCGATGGGACGGTCAACATGAACACGGCCGAGCGCCTGGGCTGGGCGAAAGCCTGGAGGGAGAACGGCGTGAAAACGAGGGCCGCGCCGCTGGCCAGGCCGCTGACCGTCCCGGAGACGGCGGACAAGAAGTAGAGACGGCTAGATTTGATCCGCGGGGGAAGGTTCGAAGCCTTCCCCCCGCAGCCAACACGTCGGCGAGCTGACGCTCGCCTCCCGCGGCTTGAGGCCGCGGCCTCGACCGCTCGCCTTCTGACCACGCGCGACCGCTCCGCAGTTGAACCAGGTGCGGCGGCGCATCTTACCGATCAGCGCTTCGCGGCACTCTTCGAGCCGGCGGAGGCGCCTGTCGGTCCGGAGCGAATCGAGGAGCGGGCTCCGGGTGCCCACCGGCCATCTACGCCAACCCATCTCGACGGCCTTGTCGGAGCCACCAGGGGGTCGGTCTCGTAGTACGCCGTCCCGGCCAGCAGGGGCCGAAGCCGCTTCCAGGGCTGCCGTCATCGCGCGACCACGGGCGGCGCGCGGCACCGAGGCGAGAACCGGAGCCAGCTCCGCCCAGATGAAGCGGTTGCGGGCGTGGCAGGCGGCCCAGAGGACCGAGAGAGAGGCGGTGAAGATCATTCCGATCAGTTGAATGCGCATGAGATCGACCGTCAGATCGCGCGCGGCCGGGGAGAAGCCGGGCAGCAGCCACGACACCCAGAGAGGGGCGGCCAACGAAAGCAGGTCTGGGCCAGGAGGCTCAAGAGGAGGTTTGCTCCCGCGAGCGTCCCGAGCGCGAGGTTGAGTCTCATCCTGAGTCGAAACGACCTTGGCAGATTCCCGGGGAAACGTCAAACCCGGCCCCCGGGGACCACGGGGGACAGAGGAAATTTAATCTTGACTTGAGATATGGTATTCAGAACTCGGTTGGAGGGTTCCGAAAATGAGTAAAGGACCAGCGACTTGTCGGGTTCTCCCGAATCCGGGCGAGAGCGATAGCACGGATCGCCGATCCAAATCTCGAGGGAGGAGGTGAAGGTACAGGTCATCGTGGCGCGGTCGGATTTCGGTGAACCCTTTTTCGATTCGGGTGAGCCTTTTCATCAATTAGGAGGTATCAGATGGCGCTCCTCTCGGTAAGAAAAACTGCCCTTCTTCTCGTTGCAGCCGTCTTCCTCATCGCCGGGGCGGCGCTGGCGGCCGACAACGTCTTCCCGCCGCTGACCAACTGGTCGGCGCCCGCGACCTTCTCGTCTCACAGCGCCAGCCGGGGAGCCTCGACGATGGGCGATATCAGCGGCGCACTCCCGTTCGTCGCAGTGACTCCCTGCCGGCAGTACGATTCCCGCAACTCCACTCCGCTGCCCCAAAACACCTCGCGCGCCGTCACACTCACAGGCGCGCCTTGCGGCCTGCCGACCAGTGCCGTTGCGGTGTCGGTCAACATCACGATCTTCAACATCGTCGGGGCCACGGGCAACGCCGTCTTCCAGGTGGGCACCGCCACGGCCCCCACCTTTGCCTGGATCAACTTCCCTCAGACCGAGACCCAGCGCGGCAACGCCGGGGCCCTGCCCCTGGGCGGCAGTTCGCTCTGGGTCCGTGTCCAGATGGGGGCCGGCCACCTCGACTTCACCGTGGATGTCAACGGGTATTACCCGAATTACAACATCAACGCCGGTGAGACCTTCGGGGTCGTCGCAAACTCTCCGGGCCTCGGCGTAATTTTCGGCAGGAATACCGGGACGACAAGCGGCAGCGCCGGGGTCTTCGGCGTGGATGGCAACAACGTCGCTGGCGCACCCCTCATTGGAGCCGGCGTCCGTGGCGAAAACGCAAGCGATCTCGGGGTTTGGGGACTCACCAACCAGGCCGGCGGTTTCGCGGGCGTCGCCGGACGTGTTCAAGACACGGCCGGGAACTCGGCGGCATTCGGGGCACTCGGGTACAATTTCGTCGGCCCGCATGCTGTTTTTGGCACGATCGCCAGCACTGCATCCTTTGCCAGCTCTATTCTGGGGCAGGACGGAGCGGGGGTTGCCGGTCCCACCGCGGGCCCGACTTTCAGCGCCGGCCTGATCGGCCATGGCCGAAACGGCGTGATCGGGCGCACAAGCACTGTGGCCGGGGACGGCCTTATTGGCGTCGCGGAGAACACCGCAGGCACCCTGACGGCAGATGGCCGAGTCGGAACAGGCACTAACGCCTTCGTGGCCGTTGTCGGCGGTTACCTGGGGCCCACTCCCGCTGTCACAGTAGACCCGCACCCGACCGACGCCTCGGCGATCATTGCCTACACCTCTCTGACCGGGAACGAGGCCGGCACATATTTCCGCGGTACGGCTCAAACGATCGGCCGGCAGTTCGTCATCAACGTTCCGGAGGACTTTCGGATGGTGACGGATCCCGAGGGCCTGACCGTTCAGCTCACGCCCGTCGGGGCGTCAGCGAGCATGTACGTGGTGAGCGAAGATTTGAGCCAGATCGTGGTAAGTTCTTCGAGGGACGTGAAGTTCCACTATCTGGTCCAGGGAGTCCGTGTGGGACACAAGGGTGACAGCCCCATTCGGGAGAGCATGCAGCACCCGGTCTTCCTCCCGCAGGGGCCGGACGGGAAGATACAGGAGGCCTGGCCCGATTACATCAAGCAGCGTCTGATCGCCAACGGAACGTACAACCCGGATGGCACGATCAACACGCGGACCGCGGAGCGGACCGGCTGGGCCCAGATGTGGCGGGAGTCGGAGGAACAGTCTAGGGCCGCGGCGGCCAAGGCGATCGAGAGCCGGGAGGAATCTCAGGGTCGTGGAAAACAGTAGCTCCATCTCTCGATGAAGAGGGCCGCGGCGTCCGCCGCGGCCCTCCCTTCTGTGCCGGGCAGTTTCAGCATGCCGGCTTCCCGTTACGAGACGTGAAGGCGTGTCGCGGGACCTCCCGGCCCTGGAAGCCCGATGCATTCCGCGCCTGCCGTGGGCACCGAGGCTAATCTCGGGACGCTTCCCCTCACGAAGGCTTCATCTTCTCCATTATCTGGATGGAGGAATGCAACGCCTTGCGGTCGATGGCCTTTTCTTTAGTCGGGCAGCGTGCCGGCTCCGAGCGCTTCTGCAGCAAGTTGAACGATCCGAGCTCGCGGGAAGCCCGGCTCGAAGAAGTAAGAAGGGTTGTTGCGACGCTTGGAGGCGGGTGAGTTCCGCGATTCCTATCGGATTGGCCGCTCGAGTGTCCGGGCGCGTCTCAACGCGGCCCGGGCGGGATGACCGAGCCGTGGCCGCTCTTTCCGCCTTCTGAGCCGGTCCCGCGCAGGGCGAGCTCGAGATTGTTTCGGGCAAGGGGAAAATCCGGCTGGAGCCGGAGAGCTTCCCCGTACTGACCTATGGCCGCTTCCCTGTCTCCCTTCAGGAAGAGGACGTAACCCAGATTGTTGTGCGCCAGCGCGAATCCCGGACTGACCCTCAGGGCCTTCTGGAACTCCGCCGCCGCTTCATCCAGCCGCCCCTCGCCGACCAGGCGCGAGCCCAGCTCGTTGTACGCCTCAGCGAAGTCGGGAGAGAGCTCGAGCGCCCGCCGCAGGCAGGCCGCGGCGGCGGGCTTCCTGTCCCGCCGGTACAGACCCGCGCTTGCATCGAGATACTCATTCGCCAGGAACCGGCGGAACTGCCCCAGGGAGGGATCGTCGCGGTTTCGCTCGAACAGGCGAATGTCGTTCAAGAGGCGGGCCGACCCGGCATCTGACGGATCGAGCCCGAGCTCGCTCCGCAAGTGCGCCGAAGCCTCGGCCGTTTCTCCTTCCATCAGCAGCGCCAGCGCGAGCCTCTTGTGAACCGCGGCGGATTGCGGTTCCAGTGCGACAGCGAGCTTGTAGAGCTTGATTGCCTTGGGCACTTCTCCCCAGACAAATTGCGTCCGAGCGAGGTTGTTTAACGCGGTCGCGTCGTCAGGCTTGAGGCGGGCAGCTTCTGAAAACTCCTTCCAGGCCTCGTCGAGCCGGCCCAGAAGGAACAGGGACACGCCCAGGTTGTCGTGGACCGAGGACTTATCCGAACAGATCGAGAGCGCAACTTTCAAGTATTTCTGGGCTTCGAGGGGCCGCTCCTTCGAGTTGTAGTACTCGCCCAGGTTGTTGTACGCGACGCCGTTGTCCCTGGTGTTCTTGATGGCGTTGAGGAAGAGAGTCTCGGTGGTCTTCCAAACGCGCGCCTGCGCCGCGGCGGACAGCGACAGGGTATCACGGCGGCCGCGGCGGCCGCTCCCAGCGCCAACCTCGCGGAGCGACGCCGCGAAGCGACCGCGGGGACGCCCCACGCGATCGCCACGAAGAGCCCGACGAATGGGATGTAGGTGTACCGGTCCGCCAGGGCCTGAAGTCCCACCTGGATCACTCCGATCACCGGGAAAAGAGACACGAGAAACCAGAGCCAGCCAATGAAGAGGTAGGGCGCCGGCCGCCGCAGAGCGACGACGGCCGCGGATAACAGGAGGAGCAGGAGGGCCGACCCAAGGATTGCCGCGGAAGAGAGGGAGGTTCCCGGGTGCGGATAAAAGACCGCCAGATGGGACGGCCATAAGAGCATCTTGAGGTAAAGCACGTACGCAACGGCCGCGTTGCCGAGGCGCGCCCGTAAAGGAAAGGTCTCCAGCGAGCCGATGGCGCCTCCGGCTCGCTGGACGAGGAAGGTCACGACGGCCGACGCTGCGGCGAGCGCGAAGAGCGGGACCTTTTCGAGGATCAGGCCGGGAGAGCCGTCGGGCGCCCGGCGCAGGAGCGCGAGCTTCCCGCGAGCCTGCAGCCTCCCGAGGGGCCAGTCGTCGAGGAGAAGCAGCACCACGGGAAGCGACACGATCATCGGCTTCGACATCAGTCCCGCCGCGAAGAGTAGCAGGACGAGAAGGTAACGGCCGGCGCCGCGATGGCGGACCCAGCAGACATAGGACCACGTCGTCGCCAGCCAGAATCCCGCGCAGAGCAGGTCCTTGCGTTCGGCGACCCAGGCCACCGACTCGACGTGGGCGGGGTGGACCGCGAACAGGGCGGCAACCCAGGCGCTGCGGCCCGTGTCTGCTGTCAGACTCCGGAAGAGAAGGAAGAGAAGAAGGGTATTGGCGATGTGCAACGCCAGGTTCGTCGCGTGATGGCCGGAAGAGTTCAGCCCGAAAAGCGAGACGTCCGCCATGTGGGAGAGCCAGGTCAGCGGATGCCAGTTGGCCGCGTGTCCCGTCATGAAGGCCCATCGGACTCCCGCCCACGTGAGTCCCCGGAGAACCGTAGGATTGCGGAACACGTAAACGTCATCGTCGTACGATACGAAATCGCTTCGCAGAGCTGGCCAGAATGCCGCCAGAGGAAGAAGGGCGAGAAACAGGAGCAGGAGCCCGGGTGGAATCCTCCTCGGCGCCGGGCCGCCGGAAGGGCGCCTCGTCGGGACGCTATCCCTCCGCCGGGCCTTGCTCCGTGAGAGAGGGCTCGCGGTTGCTCCGGGCCGCATCGGCGGATTATCCCTCGCCGCCGCTTCCCATAGACCCCTGGGTTTAAGTTACGTGCGGCCTCTTCAACAATGGTCACATCCACGGCAGCAACATCGCCTCGCCCGAGCTCGGCAGCGCTCCGCATCCTGAGGACGCGTCGAGACAGGCTAGCTACCTGTCAATTGAGCCCCCCCGGCGCGCCCGACGAAGTGACGGCATCCTCTCAGGCGCAGGCGGACCCAGCCGACAGAGTCGAGAGTGCAGCGTCCATGGTCTCAGCCCGGGGTATGCGCCCGAATGTTCAGCGGCCAACTCGACTTCATCGTGCAGATACTCCGCTCGTCCGAGTTGACGGCCCGTAGGCGCTCGGCGGCGGACCTGAACGGGGCTGGCGTCCCTCTCTAATGGAAGTAGCCGTTGACGTCCACGGTGAAGTCGAGGTGGCCGGCGCCCATCTGAACCCGCACCCAGAGCTGGTGGAGAGCGTCCAGCGGCAGCGCCCCGGCGTTGCTCCGCTGCGCCTCCGTCGGCGGAAAGTTGATCCACGCAAACGTCGGGGCCGTCGCCGTCCCCACCTGGAACACTCCGTTGCCCGTCGCCCCGCTGACGTTGAAGATCGTGATGTTCACCGACACCGCCACCGCGCTCGTCGGCACCCCGCACGGCGCCCCCGTCAGCAATACCGCCCGCGACGTGTTCTGCGCCAGCGGCGTCGAGTTGCGCGAGTCGTACTGCCGGCACGGCGCAATCGTCACGAACTGATACGGCTGCGCCACGGCGTCCGCCGCCGCCATCCCCAGAATCACCGCCGCGCCGGCCAGAGACATCAACCGGAACAGCCCCGCCGTCTTCATGAAATCCCTCCTACTGGAAATACCCGTTGATGTCCACCGTGAAATCCACCATCCCGCCCCCCTGGTTGACCTTCACCACAATCTGACCCGAGACGTTCAGAGGCAGAAACCCCGCGTTGCCGCGCTGCGTCTCCCCCGGCGGATAGTTGATCCACGCAAACGTCGGATTCGCCGCCGTGCCCACCTTGAAGACCGCGTTGCCCCCCGCTCCCGCGATGTTGAACACCGTGATGTTGACCGTGACGGCCGTCGCCGACGCCGGCACGGCGCACGGCGCCCCGGTCAGGGTCACGAAACGGTTGGTGTTGTCCAGAAGCGGCGTCGCGTTGCGCGAGTCGTATTGCCGGCACGGAGTCAGCGTGAAGTAGCCCGAGGTCGGCGGCGGCGTCACCGTCGGCGTGTTGGTCGGCGTCGGGGTCGGCCCCGTGGGGGTCGGCGTCGGCGTCGGGGTCGGAGTGATCGGCACGCAGCCTGGAAACTTGAAGCTGCCGATGCGCGTGTTCCACGCGCCGGTGTTACCCGCGGCCTGGTTCACGTAGTACTGGTTCGTGTACCAGAAGGTGCAGCCGTCGCTGGGGTCAACGCTCATCGCGCTGTAATCGCCCCAGCGGTGACAGGGAACCTGACTGCCGCAGTTGTTGACCTGCGAACCGCTGCCCAGGATGAGCGCCGTCTCGGTCTGCGGCAACATATTGAGCGGATCGCCGGCCAGGCGCCCGGAGTACTGGATGCTCGGGAAGTTCGGGCTTGTCGCGCTGGAGGTGCTGTAGCCGACCGCCACGTTGCCGTCTTTGTCCGCGGCGATGCTCCCCATCCAGCGGTAGAGCGAGGTGTCAGGCTGATAGATCTGCTGCTGAACGGGCGTTGTCGAGACTGTTCCCCCCGTCACGTTGATCTGCGCCCACTGAGGAATGACCACGCCGCTGACGTCCTGGACGTTGTGGACGACCCATAGGGATTCGGCGCTGCCGACTTTTCGGTATTGCACCTTCTGCATCAGCCGGTCCACGATCGAGTCGAGCGTATTCGAAGCGGTCGCCGGCGGCGGCTGGGGGACGACATCCCCGCCGGAGAAGTTATAGCTCGTCTGGCTGACGCTCGTCACCGTGCCGAGCGATCCGCCGCCGCCGCAGTTGCCTCCTGCCGTGAATTTCCGCACGTCGAAGGAGAACGCGATGACGGATTCGGACACGAAGTAATTCGGCGTGCCGGGGGCCGGGAGCGCTCCGGCCGGTGCGGCCAGGTTGCTCGGAATCATGGTGAAGATATTCGATGAAGAGGAGAGGAAGCCCAGCGCGCCGGTGAGGGGCAGGCCGGCGTACATGTCGCTGCGGCTGAAGGAGGCGAACTCTACGCCGTTGAAGGACCCGGCCGGAAAGAGGAAACCGTTGGCGGCGAAATAGAGACAGTCGGTCCAGATGCCGAACTTGCCATAGTCGTTGAGCGTGTTGACGGGGGGCTGGCCGCCGCTGCGCCGGTATCCGTGCGGACCGCGTAGAGATTCCATCCCCCGGCCACCGGATCGCTCGTTCGGGACGCCGCAATGCACTGGAAGAATGGAGAGACAGGATTCCCTGAGACCAAATTGAATGCGAAGTTCGACAGGATCCAGCGGTCTGCCAGGGCGTCATAAACCACGACGGGGTCGCCGAAGCTGCTCGTATCGCAGACGGTTCCCGTGGGACCGCCCGAGAAGAGCGAGTTCTCGGTGAAGGAGGCCAGGAGGTTTCCGTTCGTCTTGTCGTAGATGGCATAGGCCGAGTTGACCGCCTGAATGTAGTGGTTGGGGCCCACGTCGCCGTTCGTGTCGGGCGGGATGCCCGCGCCGCACGGCCCGCCGCTGCACATGTCGGTCCGGCTCATACCCGGGAAGTTCTGGATGGGACCGGGCATCGGGGCGAGCGAGATGTTCGGCGCTGGCGGCGGCGGAGCCTGGGCTTCCGGCAGGAGTTGCTTCAAGTTGAATGGCCCCCGCAGCTCGGGGCGATCCATCTCCTTCTGCAGGACCTGCGGCAGGTCGCGGACGTCTCCTCGAAACACGGCGGGGACGACCTTTTCGATGCCATTGACTCTGGTCTCGGCGTCCGTCTCCCCGGCCGGCGCGATCCCCTCCGGCCTCGCGCCGTTATCGGGCGACGGGGCGCTCGGACCCGCTCCTTCCGTCCCCGGCGCGGCGGCCTTCCCGAGCAGGGCGCGACCCAGGTTGGAAATCCTGGCAACCTGGGCCTTGCTCAAGGCGCCCAGGGGCACCAGTGAGAGGAGCAAAACGGTCAGCGTGATGAAGGTCGCCCGGATCCGCCGCTTGATGTCAGCCTCCCAAATTGTTCCTGCAAGGCTATCCACCCATCCGAGAACGAGTCAAGGAGATTCTTCCACTGAGACGATGGCTTGCGCCACGCCATTCCTCCGCGAGGGCTTGCCCGCGGAGAGGGAGCGCATGGTCCGGCGTGTCTCGGCTGATCATCCCCCAGCGGAAGGGGCAACCGCCGCAGGCGCTCACCCCACGAGCCCGTCGCTTCCGCCGGCCGAGCCTATTGGAAGTAGCCGTTGACGTCCACGGTGAAGTCGAGCTGTCCGTTCCCCATCTGAACGCGGACCCAGAGCTGGTGAAGGACGTCCAGCGGCAGAGCCCCGGCGTTGCTGCGCTGCGCCTCCGTCGGAGGAAAGTTAATCCACGCAAACGTCGGGGCCGTGGCGGAGCCGACCTGAAAGACCCCGTTGCCCGTCGCACCGCTGATGTTGAAAATCGTGATGTTCACCGACAGCGCCACGGCACTCGTCGGAACCCCGCAGGGCGCGCCGGTCAACAGCACCGCCCGCGATGTATTCTGCGGCAGCGGCGTGAAGTTGCGCGAGTCGTACTGCCGGCAGGGGCTTATCGGGACGAATTGATACGGCTGAGCTGCCTCCGCAGCCATCGCCACAGACACTACAACACCGCCCAGAAACGTTAAGCGCAGGAGCCGAGATCTCTTCATGGATACTCTCCTATCGAAAATAGCCGTTCACGTCCACCGTGAAATCAACCATCCCGCCTCCCTGGTTGACCTTCACGAAAATCTGGCCGGAGCCGTTCAGAGTCAGGAAACCCGCGTTGCCGCGCTGCGTCTCGCACGCGGGATAGTTCATCCAGCCCAGCGTTCGATCCGCGGCTGTGCCGACCTGGAAGGAGCCGTTGCCTCCCGCCCCGGCGATGTTGAAGATCGTGATGTTGGCCGAGACCGCCCTGGCATCTGCCGGGACGCCGCACGGCGTGCCGATCAGGGTCACGGAGCGGCTGGTATTGTCGGGCAGCGGCGTCGCATCGCGCGAGTCGTACTGCCGGCACGGAGACACCGTGAAGTAGCCTGAGGTCGGCGCCGGCGTCGCCGTCGGCGTCGGCGTGCTCGTTGGCGGCCCGGGAGTGCTCGTCGGCGGCGGTGTTGCCGTGGCGGTCCTCGTCGGCGTCCTCGTCGGCGTCCGCGTCGGCGTGGGGGTGGGCGTGGCCGTCCCGGACGGCGGCGTGGGGGTGGGCGTTGTGGACGACGATGCAAATTTCACAAGATAGCCGCCATAGCCGCAGGCTCCGCCGCATGCGCCCGGGTTCGTCAGCAAACCGTCGCCAAGATTGATCGAATCGGAGAATAACCCGGAGACGGCCACATTTCCGCCGCTGTCGGCCCCGATGGCTCTGCCGCTATTGAATGCCGGGGAGTTCGCCGGAATCAGATTCGGGACTCGCAGGGACCACATGTGGAAACCCGTGCTCGAATACTCCGCGACGTAGGTGTTGTGGTTGCCATCCCCCGGGAACATTGGCAACGTCCCTCCGCCGAGATCAACATCTCCAACAACCGCTCCCGTGATAACAATATTGTCTCCACCGGCGGTTGCCACCGCGTTACCGTTTTCAGGCGACGCACAGATCACCGGGAAATTCTCAGACCATACGGCGCCTCCCGAGGGGGAATATTTGCTCAGGAAGATACCGCCCCCCTCCAGGAGTCCGTTTCCAAGATCCACGTCGCCTGTGAGGGCACCCGTCATGACGATGTTATTTACGCTATCGATCGCGATCCCCTTACCGGAGTCGGTCCCGCCGCCTCCAAAGCTGCGCGACCAGAGCGGCGACCCCGCCGATCCGTATTTGACGAGGAAGATATCGCGACCCCCGAAGCCCGGAAAGCTCACTCCTCCCATATCCCCGGCGCCAGTCGTGTAGCCGGTCATCACAACGTTGTTCGCATGGTCGACAGCAATCTGCGAAAGCATGTTCCCGTAGGCCGCGCTGCCACCCGCTCGAAGAGCCCACAGATAGCCGCCCGCCGGAGAGTACTTTGCCAGAAACAGGTCCCCGCCAACGTGACTGGAAATCGGACCGCCGCCAAAGTCAGAAGGCCCGCTGAAGCAGCCGCCGACTATGATATTGCCGCTTGAGTCAGTCTGAAGCGCAGTCCCGTCGCCGCTGTTTGTACCCAGCATGCGAGCCCAGAGATTCGCGCCATCGGGAGAGTATTTTGCCAGGTACCCGGAGACGATTGTGATCGAGCCGGAGCCGAAATCAACCGTCCCGCTCGCCGACCAGCTCGTGATGAAGATGTTGCCTGTAGAGTCCACGGCCACCGCCTTCGCCCAGTCGTCGCGTGTCCCGCCGATACCCTGGGACCAGAGATGAGCGCCGTTGGAAGAATACTTGGCGATGAAGATATCGACGCCACCACGGGAGACGATGTCGCTTCCTCCGAAGTTCATCCGTCCAGAGAAAGATCCCGCGACGATCATGTTGCCCTGGTTGTCAACGGCCATTGCCTCACTCCGGATCTTGCCCGCGTTGGACCAGGGGCCAACAAACGCGTCGGAAAATTGACAGACTGCGCTGACCAGTGTTGTCAGAGTTGTGGCGCCCAGGGCCCGGGCCCTGCCCAAAAACGCAAAGACCACTGCGGAGAGAATCAGGACGGGGAGCACGACGATGCGCCACCGGACGCGGAGTCCCATGTTAAGCCTCCTGCCTCAAAGGCAATCCAGGCTAGATGATGGGATACGGCAGGCTCGCTGCGCTACTGGTCCCAGGGCCAGTTTTCGTACAGCTGGCTAGGCCAGGGAGAGAGGGAACACACCTGTCCGGCACTTGTCGGCGCGGTCAGAGCGTTCGGGTTTCCGAGACCGAGGAGTGAATCCTGTCAGATCCGAGGGCCGACAGCGTAAAGGTACCCGTCGGCGGCGGGAACGAGCACTTCGCTGGAGCCGTCGCCGTCGATGTCGGCCGCGATCGGATCACCGACGGGGGCTCCAAGATCGAGGCTCCAGAGCAGAGACCCCGCCGCGCCGTCCACCGCGTAGAGCCAGCCGTCGGCTCCCCCCACGACAAAATCCACCCGGCCGTCGCCGTTGACGTCCACCGCCAGAACGCCGCTCAGAAAGCCCTGCTGCGCTTCGGCAGGGGGTATGGCAGCTCCATTCCAGAGTCCGATCTCCCAGAGGACGGATCCGTCACTCCCGGTGGCGGCCCGGAGGGTTCCTTTCTGGCTGCCGACACCGACCGACCAGCCGGAGCCGACGGGAGCCACCGCGGCGGCGGAATAACGCTCATCATCGGGGTACGACTGCTCGATACTCCAGGACACAGCCGTCGGCAACGGTTCTGAGGATGCCGGATCTCGGGCAAATGAAAGCAGGGAAAGGTGAGCGTCATCTTCGGAGTTGAGAAACAGGAAGCGGTCCCCTCCCATCTTTCCGATCACAATGGGCGTGCCGTTGTAATCGACGTACCCGAGATTTCCATAAGGGGGCAGCACGACTGCTTCCGCCAGCTCCACGCCGGACAGACCCTTGAGGATGAATCCCTTCAACACGTTGTAGTTGAAAACGATGTCGTCAAGTCCGTCAGCGTCGGCATCGCCAACCGCAAAGCTCGCATCCCAGTAGGTGCCGAGACCGGAAGTCCAGATCGTTTCACCGGAACTTCCGTCCAGAACTGATGTCTGCCTCGGGCCGCTGGAGCCCGCGAGCGAAGCGACGATGTCCGCCGACGTCTCTCCCAGGAAACGGCCGAAGTTCAAACCGACCGGGACACCCTCCCCTCCATTGAACAAACGCGACCAAACCTCTGCGCCGGAGCCGTCAAGCATTCGCAGCAGAGGTTTACCGCCCTGTGCCCCTCGCACGAGCAGGTGGGAGCCTCCCTCTGCGGCGGGGACCGCCAGCAGCTCCTGGCAAATCCCCGAGTCCCACAGAACTTCCCCTTGAGGCTCCCGCAGGGGCGTCGCCTCCGCGAGATCCGTCAGCTTGACCACGCGATTCAAGGAATCCACCGCCAGCACGTCCTTCCGTCCGTTTCCTACCAAATCCGCCACAAGAGCGACCTCGAACGAATGCCCGTTGAGGGTATCGCTGCGGTAATAGCCGCCCACCGGCAACGTCCGGATGACATGGAACTCCCCGTCGAGAAGGGTCAACGACCCGTCCTCGCCGCCGACCACGAAGCGGCTCCGGGGCGGATCGGATGCGGTCTGAACGGCCAGAAGTTCGATCGGGACTTCGGGAGCGATACCCCAACGCTCGATCGCCGCGCCGCTGACAAGGTCCACGGCGATGAGCTCATCCGGATTGCCGTCATGATTCCGATCGCCGAAGAGGAGTATCGCCTCCGAGCCGGGTACGGGCGTGCCGAACGAGATAGCCGCCTCTCCGGGATTTTCCTCTGCCGGCTTGTCAAAGACTCGTGGAGGGACGCTGGCGATCACGCCGAGACCGGAGGTCCATCCCGTCTCCACAAACGCGGTCCCGTCATACCGGAATGCTGTGAGGGGTTCTCTTCCGGAAGGGATCTCCGTGGATACGTCTCGCGAGCCGAGAATGACTCGATCTCGGCCGACATTGATGCCGACAATCGCTCCGAGGAAGAGGTCGGGCAGAATGGCTTTCAGACGAAGTGTTGAAGCGTCCAGAAGCATAAGGTAGTGTCTCCTGACCTCTGGCGCGTACCTCGAGACGAGAATCTCGGACTTGCCGTCGCCGTCGAAGTCTTGAATTGAGCCTCTCACGTAGCGAACACCGACGGGGAACGTATCGAGCAGGCTATCCACCGCGGGGTTGGCGAAGCTCGTGACGCTGATGCCCTGGAACATGTACGCTTCGGAGCTGCTGTAGCTGCTGATTGTGACGACTTGCTGTCTGTGGTCGGCGGTCACTAACTGTAGCAGTTGTCGGGTACCGCCCGATTCCGCGGGACGCCCGTCCACCGTGACCGACTTTCGGTCAAGCTCACCGCCGCTGCCGGCGTCGAGAACGATGGTCGGAACGCTGCCTCTCGCGCCGGCGATCACGACTTGCTGACTCCCGTCGTGCTTCAGATCCCCCACTGCCAGGGAGGAGTAGGTGTAGGGATCCGAGACGAAGTCCGAGATCTCCCTGCTCCAGAGAATCCCGGGCTCGGTCTGTCCGGGGGCAAGCGTGAAGGCTGTGACCCTGGAGCTGGCGGCCGGTAGCCAGAGAAGCTGCAGACCCGGTGTCGAATGAAGGTCGGCTACCTTGACCGCGCCGACGGCTCCCGGGGCGGCGGGGCTCGCCCAGAACAGATCTCCTCCCTGACTGTCGAAGAGAAAGAGTCTTCCTCCCGATTGGCCGGAAGAGGCCGCCAGAATCTCCGTCCGCCCGTCTCCCGCGAGGTCCCAGCACCCGAGGAGGTTGAGCGTCAGGGCGTTGCGCTTCTCCCAAAGGAGATCGCCGTCCAGCGTGTAGGCGGCCAGGCGTCCGGGCGGAGCGATGAGCAGCATCGTGCCCGACGGGGAGGTTCCTCCACAAAGGACGGCCTGCTCCGGCGCGAGGCGGCCGCCCAGCCGGTAACGCCAGCGCACGGCGGGCGCGCTGATTCTGCCGGAAACGCTCTGAAAGCCCGTGTGCTGAGGATTGCCTCGCCACTGACTCCATTCTCCGCGCGCGGATGGTACGGTGGAAACTTCGGGCCGCGCGGGAACGACCCTTGGAGCGCGCTCGGGGCGGGAAGGTGGCGCGGCCTGTGCCGGTCGTCCGGGGAACATCAGACAGACCAACGTCGCCGCCCAAAGACAAATCGTCGCCGGGCGCACCATTTGGCGACAATGCCCCGTCTGGTCCAAAAAAAGGGGGGAAAGGGCGATCCTTCCTCCCACACGTTCGATCTTGATTTCACGCATTGGCAAGAACTGAAGCGATCTCCGCGAGATGTCTATTCTGTGGTTAGCATAAGCGCGTCACCGCTCCTTAAACCACTGTTCATGCTTTCAAAAAGAACACCCGGCCTGTGCCCGTCTCCTGCCTGTCCGTCGGGTCAGGCCGACCTGCCGTCCGCGACGCGATTGTCCGAGAGCGTTTCGCCAGTATAGCCGATCCGCGCACGGATCGGTTGACGCGAAGCCGATTCTTCATAGAGAGCGCCGGAAGATCTTTCCGCCCTTCATCACGAGGAGGACCTTTTCCGTGGCGTGGATGTCAGCCAGCGGGTCGCCGGGGACCGCCACGATGTCGGCTTCTTTCCCTTTTTCGAGCGTTCCGATCGAGCTCGAGAGGCCGAGCAGGTCCGCGGCGGCGGGACCCGCGGAGCGCAGGGCGGCGGCCGGCGACATGCCGAGACCGGTCATCAGAGCGAATTCGCGCGCCTGGATGCCGTAAGAGAACGCGGCATCGGTGCCGAAGGCGATCTTGACCCCGATCTTGAGCGCGCGGCGGAACATGTCGGACCGGACGGAGACGGCGGCCTTCGCCTTGACGGCGATGTTGGGCGGGAGCTTCGATTCCGGCCGAGTCACCCATTCCCCGACGAGGAGCGTCGGCACGAGGTACGTTCCCTTCGCCTTCATGAGAGAAAGCGTTTCGTCGGTCAGGAAGGAGCCGTGCTCGATCGAGTCGATGCCGGCCCGGACCGCCGCGCGCGCCGCGAGATCTCCGTGCGCGTGCGCCGCCGTCTTCTTCCCGAGCCGGTGCGCCTCGTCCACGGCCGCGGCGATCTCCTCGTCGGTCATCTGCGGCACCGAGACGTCGTCGCCCAGGGAAAGGACGCCTCCGGAGACGCATATCTTGATGACGTCCGCGCCGTACTTGACCTGGAGACGGACCGCCTGCCGGGCCTCGGCCGCTCCCGAAACCTTCCCCTTTTCCGGCCCCCATTCCGGGCCGAACGTGTCGGGCGGAAAGCCCGTCCGATCGCAGTGGCCTCCGATCGCGCCGAGCGGATAACGCGACACGAGCATTCGCGGCCCCGGCACGTAGCCCCTGGCGATGGCGTTGCGCAGTCCCACATCCAGGTCGTCGGAGGCGCCGACGTTTCTCACCGTCGTGAAGCCCGCCTCGAGCAGCCTCTTCGCGAAGCTGCCCGCGCGCAGCGCGTCCTCCGGCACGGTGCGGCGCAGCCCCTCGAAGAAGCTGTAAACGTAGTCGTCGCCGGCTTCTCCCGTCAGGTGCATGTGAGAGTCGATGAATCCGGGAAGGAGCGTCGCATCTCCCAGGTCCACGACCGCCGCGCCGGCCGGCACGGCGAGATTCGAGCCGGCCTCCCGGATCTTCGATCCCTCGACGACGACCACGGCGTCGGCGATCGTCGCGCCGGAGCGCCCGTCAAACATGCGGGCCGCCATCAGGACCGTGACCGGAGCGGGGGCCGCGGCGCCTTGAGCCAACAGAGCAAGAGCCGGAATGGACAATGCCAGGAGCGCGGCTGAAATCCGAGTGAGTTTCATGTCTTCTTCTCCAGTGTCTGTCCCTCCGGCCAGGCCGATCCGCGCCGCAGGAAATAGATGAGCGCGCCGACGGCGAGCGCGATGCCTCCGCCGATCCAGTTCTTCCTGGTCGCGGCCGACAGGAAAAGCAGGCAGATGACGAAGGCGGCGATCGGGATCGTGTCCCCGAGCGGAAGCCGGATCGTGCGCGGCGTCTGCCGCATCTTGCGGCGGAGGACCGGCACCGAGAGAACGGTTCCCATGTAGGTCGCCAGCCGCGCGATCGCCGAGAGCACGGCGAGCTCCTCCGCGGTGCCCGTCAGCATCAGGAGGAGAGCGACGGCCGTCTGCGTCAGGATCGCGACGTGCGGCGTGTGGAAACGGGGATGGACCCTCGCGAAGAATCGCGGCAGTCTCCCCGTCTGCGCGAGCGCGTAGAGGTACCGGGGCCCGGCCAGAACCGTGTTGTTGTTGGTGCCCAGCACGGAGAGGATCGCTCCGACCGTCAGGATCAATCCCCCCGCCGGTCCCATCATCCTGGCCGCTCCGTCGGCGAGCGGCGTCGGCGAGACGCCGAGGTGGGGCATCGTCCCGATCGCGACAAGCTGCACGGCGCTGTAGATCGTCGCCACGATCCCGATCTGCACGATCAGGGCGAAGGGGATGTCGCGCCGCGGGTTCTTGAACTCCCCGGCCGGCGCGGCCGTGTTCTCGAACCCGCCGTAGGCGAAGAGGACGAGCAGGGCGGCCTTCATGAAGTTGCCCCTCTCCGGCATCGGCACCGGAAAGACCCTGCCCCAGTCCACCCAGAAGAGCCCGACCGCGACGAAGAGGACGAGCGGCAGGACCTTTCCCCAGGCCAGCACGACCGCCGTCAGCGCGCCCTGCTTGATCCCTTTGACGTTGATCCAGGTCAGGAAGAGGAGCGGGAGCACGATCGTCGCTTGCTGCCCGAGGCCGCTCTTGGCCGCGGGCCAGAGGTATCCCACGGCGCGCGCGAAGAAAACGGAGAGGCCGGCGATGGAGGCGATGCGCGCGATCCAGCTCATCCAGCCGACTTCGAACCCGGCGAAGTCCCCGAAGGCGGCGCGTGTGTACACGATCGCCCCCCCGGGCTGGTCGAAGAGGCTCCCGGCCTCCGCGAAGCACAGGACGAGGAGCAGGACGCCGAAGCCCGCCGCGAGAATCGCCCAGACGCTGGCGGGACCGAGCAGCTGCGCGGCCGCCACCGGAAGGATGAGATAGACGCCGCTTCCAATGACGTCGTTGACCGACAGCGCGACGATCTCCCACCGGGAGACGACGCGCAGGAGCCCCGTCTTCGGGTCGCGGACCTCTTCGGGTTCCTTCAGAGCGCCGCCATTCTAGACTCATCGCATCTCGAGTGACCGGAGCGGTCTCGTCGGAATCCGTGTGAGAGGATTTGCGCGGCGGCCGCCCGGCTTCAGAGCCATTCGGCAAATTCGAGAGAGGCGGTGGCCCACGGGAGACCAGTGGCAAACCGGCATGGAGACTGGCTTCGACAAGCCGAGGCCGACCTTCGGCACTCACGCAACGCCCTTCAAAGCGGCGATTTCGAGTGGAGCTCGTTCGCAGCTCAACAGGCCGCGGAGAAGGCTCTGAAGGCCGTTTTCTTGAGGCGCGGCATGGAAGCGTGGGGCCGCACCGCGAGCGTGCTCATCGGCAAGCTCTCCGAGACACTCTCGGTCCCGGACGACCTCATGCCACTGGCAAAGATGTTGGACAAGCACTACATTCCGGCGCGGTATGCGAACGGCTTCGATAGCGGCGCCCCGACAGATTTCTATACGCAGCGGTCGCCTTCCTGGTACGAGGCCATCACTCACGGCCGGCAACTCTGAGAAGTTGCCTCGATGCTGCGCGCCGGGATCGTCGGGCTGCCCAACGTCGGAAAGTCCACCCTGTTCAACGCCCTGACGCGCACGCGCAAGGCGGAGGCGGCCAACTACCCTTTCTGCACGATCGAGCCCAACGTCGGCGTGGTGACGGTCCCGGACGCCCGCCTGGAGCCCCTGGCCCGTCTCGTGAAGACGGAGAAGATCGTGCCGGCGGCGATCGAGTTCGTGGACATCGCCGGCCTGGTCCGCGGCGCCTCGAAGGGGGAGGGCCTCGGCAACAAGTTCCTGCAACACATCCGCGAGGTGGACGCGATCATCGAGGTCGTGCGCTGCTTCGAGGACAAAGACGTGGTCCATGTCTCGGGAACTCTCGACCCTGTGGCCGACATGGAGACCGTGAAGACGGAGCTCGTGCTGGCGGATCTCGAGACCGCGGAGCGCTCTCGCGACAAGACGGAGAAGCTCGCGCGGAGTGGAGACGCGGAGGCGCGGGCCTCGCTGCCGGTTCTGGAGAAGCTCCTCGATCACTTGAACTCCGGGCGGCGAGCCCTGACGCTGGCGGTCTCGCCCGAGGAGAAAGCCCTCGTCCGTCGCCTCTTCCTCCTGACCTCCAGGCCGATCCTTTTCGCGGCCAACGTCGCCGAAGATGTTCTCGCCGGCGCGAACGAGTCCCCGCATGTCGTCGCCGTGCGCCACTACGCGGAGACGCACATGGGCACCGAGGCCGTCGCCGTTTCGGCGCAGATCGAGTCGGAGCTGGCGGAGCTTCCGCCGGAAGAAGCGCGGGCCTACCTCGCGGACCTGGGTGTCGCGGAGTCGGGCGTGGGAAACTTGATTCGCGCGGCGTACCACCTGCTGGGCCTGCGGACATTCTTCACGGCGAGCGAGAAGGAGGCGAGGGCCTGGACTATCCACGCCGGCGATGCCGCTCCGGCCGCCGCCGGAGTCATCCACTCCGACTTCGAGCGAGGCTTCATCAAGGCCGAAACGGTGTCCTGCGAGGACCTCGTCGCCTCGGGCTCCATGGCCGCCGCGAAGGAGAAGGGACTCGTCCGGCAGGAGGGCAAGGACTACGTCGTCGCCGACGGAGACGTCCTCTTCTTCAAGTTCAACGTCTGAAGGCTCCGGGCCGTCTCATCCTCGAATCGCCGCGATGGCGGGCGTGGCGGCCCAGTAGAGGCCGACGGCGGCGATGGCGAGGGAGAGAGTGGGACGACGACGCGGGAGCGGTACCACGGTTTCCTGCGGAAGGGCAATCCGACGGACAGGAATGCCGTGAGAATCACGGTGAGCTGCCCGAGCTCCACGCCGGCGTTGAAGCAGAGCAGCCAGGCGCGGGAGGAGGTTTCTCATCGCCGTCCCTGGCAGTACGGACTCGAGCGAGCGAACGGTTTTCCTAGTCCGGGCCGGGATTCTCTCCGCGGACGAAGCGCTCGTAGAGTGCGATCTCCTCCGCGCTTCCGATGGCGAAAGGGATTCGCGCGTGGAGCGACTCGGGGACCACGTCGAGAACGGCCTGACGTCCGGTCGTCGCTCCCCCGCCCGCGTTCTCCGCGATGAAGGCGAGCGGGTGGCACTCGTACAGGACCCGGAGCTTGCCCGAGGACTTGCCTGCGGCCGCGGGATACAGGTAGATGCCGCCTTCGAGCAGGATCCGGTGGAGGTCGCCGACGAGAGAGCCCGAGTAACGGGTCGAGTACGGGCCGCCGGCCGGATTGTCATACTGCTTCAAGTGCTGGACGAAGGCCCTCGTGGAAGGCGTCCATCCTCCCGAGCGGCCTTCGTTGACGGCGTAGCCCCTCCCCCGCGCCGGCATCCGGACGGAACCCGTCGTCAGGAGAAACTCGCCGACGGACGGCTCGAGAGTGAAGAGCCGCACGCCGTCGCCGCAGGTGTAGACCAGCAGCGTCGCCGGTCCGAAGAGGATGTAGCCGGCCGCGACCTGCTCCCGGCCGGAGCGCAGCAGGTCCGCTTCGCGGCTGGCCCGGGGGCGGATCGAAAAGATCGTGCCGAGGGTTCCGTTGACAGCGATGTTGGAGGAGCCGTCCATCGGGTCGAAGAGAACCGCGTAACGTCCATTCTCGGCGGTGTGCGGATAGAGGACCACTTCCTCCATCTCCTCGGACGCCGCGACCGAGACGAGCCCGCCGTAGTCGAACGTCTCCAGGAGGATCTCGTTGGCGAGGGCGTCCAGCTTCTTCTGCTCTTCCCCCTGGACATTCGTCTGCCCCGTCGAGCCGAGCTGCCGCTTGAGCCCGCCCACGGCCAGCTCCCAGGCGATCCGCTTGCCCGCGACGCCGAACCGCATGAGGAGCATGGACAGCTCACCCGTCGCGCCCGGGTGCTGGCGCTCCTCCTCCAGGATGAACCGATCCAGGGTGATCATGCCGTAATCGTGAATTGTGAATTGCGAATTGCGAATTGGAAAGCGTCAGCCATCCGCGAGCTACGATACGCCACTCTCCGGGGCTTATTCACAATTCGCAACTCACGATTCGCGCTCATTTGGCTTGCTTGATCCATTCCTTCCAGGCGGGCTTGGGCTCGCCTTTGGACTTTTGCAGTCCCCGGCTCGAAAAGAAGCTCGCCTTGCGGCGTGCGGTCTCGGGGGCGCCGGGCGGCAAACGGTAAAGCTCCGGCGGGGGATCGCGCCAGCCGACGTACCGCGCGAAGAGAAGCCTGCGGCCGTCGCTCGCCGCGAGAAAGCGGCGCATCCGCCGGACGAACGCGGCCTGTTTTTCGAGGCTCGATCCGTTCTCCGCGGAAGAGCAGTAGCTCACCTCGGGAAAGGCGATCGGCCGGCCATGGGCGGAATCGAGCAGGCGTTTCCAATCCGCCTCGATGGCCGCAGGATCACGCTGGACGTAGGGCCTGCCGCGAACGAAGGGGGAGTAGAGGTAGAAGAGGACGGGGCTTCTCTGATGAAGCTGCGCCGCGACTTCCGGCGCGGCGCTCTCCGTCGGGGCCGACGTGGTCACCCCGACCAGGAGACGCGGGGCGAGCCTGCCCAGGAACTCGACGGCGCCGTCGAAGAGCCGGCGGTAGGCCTTGAGCTCCTCCGGCTTGTCCGCGAAATACGTGTCGGCTTCGTATCCCAGGGAGATCGTCGAGATGTCGGCGAGGGCCGGTTCGAGCGCGTCCAGCAATTTCCCCAGGCGCAGAGAGAGCCTCGCGTCGTCGAACGCGAGCCCGGCGAGGTCTCCCGGCACGTCCCGGGCTCGCGCCGCGACGAGCGGCAGATCCAGATGCACCGTCGCCCCCGACTGGCGCAGGAGGCGGGCGGTGCGCGTCAGCTCGGCGACGCGGTATTTCCCCGCGGACGGCTCCATCTCCGACCAGGAGGCCGAGAGCGCGAACAGGTTGACGCCGGCTTCCTGAACTTCCGCGAGGGCGCGTCTCTCGACCGAGGCCGCCGGTGTTTTCTCAAACTCGATCGCGAGGCCGAGGAGCGGCCGGGGCACCTCGGGCCGCGGCGTCACCGCCGCGAAGGCCAGCGCCGCAAACAGGACGGATCTCATCGGAGCCGCATTATGGGCGACAAGTAGAATCGGCTCATCAGAGCGACGACCCAAGGAGGAACGCGTTGACCTCGCCGCCAGGGAAATCCGTGTGGACGATCTGCCTCATGCTGCTTCTCCTCGCCTCGCCGGTCTGGGCCGAGAAGAAGAAGCTTGCCCTGGAGGATCTGACGGCAGAGCCTCCGCTCGCCGGTCGGGGGGCCGCCGGATTTGCCTGGCTTCCCGGCGGTGACCGCTTTTCCTACATCCTGCGCAAGGAGTCCGCGGAAGAGACCGTCTCGGAGCTGGTCGTGGAAGACACGAAGACGGGAACGAAGAGGACCGTCATCACGGGAGAGAGTCTGACGCTTCCCGAGGAGCCCAAGCCCGCGGAGGTCGCGCCGGGCGTCGAGAAGGAACCCTCCAGACCGCCGCAGGCGGTCCTAGGCGCGAACCGGCCGTCCCGGCGGCCGGGCCGCGCCTCGCTCGAGGGATACCGCTGGTCTCCCGACGGCAAGACGATCCTCCTCTCGGGAGACAGCGACCTCTGGCTCTACCGCCTCGCGGAGAAGCGCCTCGAGCGCCTGACTCGGGACAAGGACGCCGAAGAGTTCCCGACGTTTTCTCCTGACGGCAGGCGCGTGGCGTTCGTGCGCAAGAACGACCTTTTCGCATTGGAGCTCGCGTCCGGGCGGGAGAAGCGCCTGACCTCGGACGGCGCCGAACATGTCTTCAACGGCAGGCTCGACTGGGTCTACCAGGAAGAGCTCGCCAACCGCACGGGCCGCGCGTACACGTGGGCGCCGGACTCCTCGGCGATCGCCTACCTGCGCCTGGACGAAACTTCAGTCGATTCCTATCCGCTGGTGGACTTCCGGAAGGTCCCGGCCGCCCTGACTCTCGAGCGATACCCGAATGCGGGGGCCGCGAATTCCGTCGCGTCCTTCCACGTCGTCAGAATCGACGGCTCACTCGGCCGCGACGTCCGGTTCTCGGGCGACGTTTACGTCGAGCCCGCGTTTTCCTGGACGCCGGACTCCCGATCCGTGTGCTATCGGGTCCTGGATCGCACGCAGGATCATCACACGATCCAACTTCTCTCACTCGACGGCGCCTCGCGGACGCTCTTTGCGGAGCAGGATCCCTACTGGATCAATGTCTTCGAGCCGCCGATGTTCCTCAAGGACGGCCGGTACCTCTGGAAGTCCGAGCGGGACGGCTTTGCCCATCTCTACGTCGGCCGCGTCTCCGGCGGCGAGCCGAAGGCGATCACGAGCGGGCGCTGGATGGTGGACCGGGTGGCCGGCGTGGACGAGGCGAGAGGAGTCGTGTATTTCACGGCGACCGAGGAGAACGTGCGCCGGCGCGCCGTCTACAGGGTGGCCCTCGACGGCTCGGGATTCGCGAAGCTCCCGCTCCCCGCCGGGACACACGCGGCCGAACTGTCGCCCGACGGGCGATATCTGATCGACACCTTTTCGACCGTCTCGAATCCGCCCGTCACCACGCTGCTCGACTCTTCGGGGAGGACTGTCCGCGTCGTCTACTGGCCGGAGAACAGGCTCGCGGACTACGAGCTTGCTGTCACCGAGGAGGTCGAGGTCTCAGCCGAGGACGGGACGAAGCTCATGGCGAGGCTCGTCAAGCCCGCCGACTTCGACCCTTCCCGAAAGTACCCTGTGATCGTGGACGTCTACGGGGGCCCGCACGGACAGGTCGTGCGCGACTCCTGGGGCGCGACCACGCTCTTCGACCATTACCTGGCCTCGAAGGGGTTTCTCATCTGGAGCCTGGATAATCGCGGCTCCTGGGGGCGCGGCCACGCCTGGGAGACCGCGATCTTTCGGGAGACGGGGAAGCGAGAGCTGGCCGACCAGCTCGCCGGAGTCAGGTACCTGCGGTCTCTCCCGTACGTGGACCCGGCGCGCATCGGGATCTGGGGCTGGTCCTACGGCGGCTACATGACGCTCTACGCGTTGACCAACGCGCCCGACGTCTGGAAGTGCGGCGTCGCCGGGGCGCCCGTCACGCACTGGAAGTTCTACGACACGATCTACACGGAGCGGTACATGCGGACTCCGAAGGACAATCCCGCGGGATACGAGGCCTCCGCTCCATTGACGAAGGCGAAGGACCTCAAGGCGAAGCTCCTCCTGATTCACGGCACGGCCGACAACAACGTCCACATGCAGAACACGCTCGCGTTCGTGGACGCCCTGACGAAGGCCGGCAAACCGTACCAGCTCGAGATCCAGCCCGGCCAGAAGCACGGCTTCCGAGGCAAGGACTCTCTGAACTTCCGCAACGCCGCCATGGCGAAGTTCTTCGAGGAAAACCTCTGAAGAATCGGTTCATCGGAGCGACTCCCAAACCGTATTGTTGTTGGACCGATGGACCGATGACCAGATGATCCGAATCGGCCCGGAACCCTCCAAGGCCTCTGTGCTGAGAGAATTCGACAAAGGCACGGGTCTTGCTAATACGGCACCAGAGTCGGCCCGCGCCTTTCGCACAACTGGCGTACCGACTGGTTTACGCCGTCCCGAGCCATCGGGACGGCGTTTTTATTGTCCGACGAGCTTCAATCGGCCGGCGCGCGCAAACGGCCGGAAATCCGAATCGAGACCATACTTGAATATGGTCTCATTCCACGGGAGGTGAGCGTCAGCTCGCCGACGTGCCGACGAGGATGATCGGGCCGGTGGGCTGGGGAACGCCGCCGCGCGGCTCGACGGTGACGGCGAAGTTCTGGGCGGCCGCCAGACCCGAGAGCGCCTTCGATTCAAAGAGGGCGCGGCCGGAGGGATCGGCATCGAAGACTCCCGCGGCCACGGGCTTGCCCTCGGCGAAGACCCACAGCTCTAGAATGCGGCGCAGTTGAACTCGAGGAGGCCATGAGATGAACCACCGCAGGGATTTCTTCCGCTCCGCCGCGAAAGCGGGGCTCGCGCTCGGACTGGCCGCCGCGGGGCAGCCGCTCATCGCTGTTCCCTCCCCGGGCGACGCGCCCGTGGACGACATCGGGCTGATGAACACGGCGCTCGCTCTCGAGCACGAGGCCATCTGGGCGTACGGGCTCGCCGGCAGGAGCGGCCTCCTCTCGGCAAAGGCGAAGGAAGTGGGTCTCCTGTTCCAGGGGAGCCACGAGATCCACCGCGACCTGATCTCGACCGCGATCAAGGGGAAAGGCGGGCAGCCCGTCGAGCCGAAGAAAGAGTATGCCTTCAACGTGCCGCTCGCGAACGAGAAGGACGTCCTGGAGCTCGCATTCAAGCTCGAGGTCGGAGCGGCACGGGCGTATCTTTCCGTGGTGGACCGCTTCCAGGATCGCGCGCTCTCGGCCTCCGCGGGCCGGATCCTCTCCGACGAGGTCCTCCACGCGACCGTCCTGCGCAGCGTCCTGGGAAGGGACGTGGTCCCGACCTTCCGCCTGATCGAGAACTAGCGCCTCGGGAGCCCGCGGTGGTCCTCCGTGCCGTAGGGGCGGCCCTTGCGGCCGCCCGCCTCTCGTCGTAGCCAGCTCCTCGTTGTCGCGGGCGGGGACGAGCCCCGCCCCTACGGCACGAGGGGCACGACCGGGACTCCGCTACTTCGAACTGAGCGAGATCAGGAATTCCTTCGCCACGTCTTCCGGGCGGCGCTTGTCGCGGTCGAGCTGAGCGTTCAATTTCCGCATCGTCTCGGCGGAGATCTTGCCGCCGAGCCCCTGAAGAACCTCTCGCACTGCGGCGTTCTCCTTCCAGACTTTTCCTCTCACGACGAAAGCGGCCTCGTAGGGAGGGAAATAGTGCCGGTCGTCGTCGAGGACGACGGCGCCCATCGCGGCAATCAGGCCGTCGGTCGAATTGCCGGCGATCAGGTCCACCTGATGGCTCTGGAGCGCCGGGTAAAGGAGCCCCAGATCCATTTGAGCCGGCCTCTTCGGAAACTCCAATCCGTATGCCTTCGCGAGCCCCGGGAATCCGTCTTCGCGCTCCAGGAACTCGTAGCCGAAGCCGGGGCGGATCTCCGCCTCGCGGGCTTTCAAGTCCGAGATCGTCTTCAGACCCCAGCGCCGCGCGTCCTCGCCCCGCACGACGAGCGCGAAGGTGTTCTCGAACCCGAGCGGTGGCGACCAGACGATTCCCCACCGCTTCGCGTACTCGCTCTCCACTTCCTGGCGCACCGCCGCCGGATCCGGCACCGGCTTCCTCGCGAGGATCGCCGTGAACGCCGTGCCCGTGTACTCGGGGTAGAGGTCCAGGTCCCCCGCCAGGAGGGCCTTGTGGCACACGAAGGTTCCGCCGAGATTGAGCCTCCGGTCCACCCGCAGCCCCTTGCCCTCGAGCGCCTGCGCCACGATCTCCGCGAGCAGCACCTGCTCGGAGAAGTTCTTCGATCCGATCCGAATCGTCGCGTTCCCTCGATGGCAGCCGGGCGAAAACAATAGGAGCGCAATGGAAAAAAGGGCCTTCGAGAGATTCAAGCCTGCGTTCGTTGTCGCTTCCCGGGCCGTAGGGGCGGCCCTCGCAGCCGCCTGCCTCTCTCGATGGACACGACGGGGGCGGGAGGGGGCGTACCGAGCGTCGTCGGCCGCGGTAGCGGCCGAGGGACGCGACATGCGGCGGGTCAGCCCGCCGCAAACCCCCTCCCCTACGGCACGACCCCGAGAGCCCTCAATCACGCCTCTCTCCACTTGGACTGGCGCCGCTCCACCCATCCCAGCAGCCCGTCCGCCGCGAGCGCGAGAAGCGCCGCCGGCACGGCCCCCGCCAGGATCTGCCGGTTGTCCACGATCGCGATGCCCCGGTAGATCAACACGCCCAGGCCCCCGGCGCCGATCGCGGCGGCGATCGTCGCGAGGCCGATCGAGACGACCGTGGCGATGCGGACTCCCGCGAGCACGACCGGGAGGGCCAGCGGAAGCTCCACCCACCAGAGCCGCTGCCGCCCGGTCATCCCGAGCCCGGTGGCCGCCTCGGAAATCGCGGGGTCCACCGAGAGGATCCCGGTGTAGGTATTGCGCAGGACCGGGAGCATCGCGTAGACGAGGAGGGCCACGATCGCCGTGCGCGCTCCGATCCCGCCGATGATGGGCAGAGGAAGCAGAAAGCCGAAGAGAGCCAGGCTCGGGATCGTCTGCACGACGCCGGCGATCCCGAGGATCGGACGGGCCAGGCGCGGCCGGCGCGTGAGAAAGATCCCGAGCGGGATCCCGATCGCGGCCGCGAGCAGGGTCGAGACCACGACCAGAACGACGTGCTGGCCCGTCAGCGCGAGGATCTCGGCCCGCCTCTGCCAGAAGTAGTCCGCGAGGTTCAGGAAGCCTCCGACACGAACTCGCGGACGAAGTCGTCCGCCGGCCGCTCGATCAGGTCCGCCCGGGTTCCCGTCTGCCGGAGGCGCCCCCGATCCATGACCGCGATCCGATCGGCCAGCAGGAACGCCTCGCGCATGTCGTGTGTCACGAGCAGCACGGCCTTCTTCAAGCGGCTCTTCCAGTCCAGGAACTCCCGCTGAAGCGCTCGGCGCGCGATCGGGTCCAGCGCCCCGAAGGGCTCGTCCATCAGGAGCACCGGCGGGTCCGCGGCGAGCGCCCGGGCGACTCCGACGCGCTGCCTCTGCCCCCCCGAGAGTTGTCGCGGCCGGCGGGCTGCGAATTCCTCCGCGGGCAGATTGACCATTCCGAGAACCTCGCGACAGCGGCCGCGCCGCCGCTCCTCGTCCCATCCGAGCAGACGCGGCACCGTCTCGACGTTGGCGCGCACGTCCCAGTGCGGAAAGAGCCCCCCCTCCTGGATGACATAGCCCAGCTTGCGCCGCAGCGCGATCGCGTCCTGCCCCGCGACGTCGCGCCCTTCGACGAGCACGCGGCCTCCGTCCGCGTCGAGCAGCCGGTTGACGAGCTTCAACGCCGTGGTCTTGCCGCAACCCGAGGGCCCGATGAGCGCCACGGTCTCGCCCGCCTCCACCGTCAGCGTGAGGCCGTCCAGGACGGGACGCCCTCCGAACGATTTCCGAACCTCCTGAAACTCGACCGCGGGCGAAACCAAGCTCTCAGCTCTCAGCTTTCAGCTCTCAGTCTTCAGGCTCCACGGGTTGCCCGGCTGACGGCTGAGAGCTGACGGCTGAGAGCTACAATCGTTCAATGGCGCAATTCTACGACGCCGTGGTCATCGGCGGCGGTCCCGCCGGTTCGACCGTCGCGACTGAGCTGGCCCGCGCGGGACGCTCCGTCATCGTCTTCGAAAAGGAGAAATTCCCGCGCTTCCACGTTGGGGAGTCGCTTCTCCCCTTCACCCTGCCGATCTTCGAGAGGCTCGGCGTCTCGGAGAAAATCCGCGCCGCCGGTTTCCAGGAAAAGTACGGCGCCTTCTTCTGGAACCAGATGACCGGCGGCACCCGGCCCGTGGACTTCGCAAAATCCTGGGACGACCGCCACCCGATGGCCTACCACGTCAAGCGCGCGGACTTCGACGATCTGCTGCTTCGCCACTCCGAGGACTCGGGCGCGGTGGTCCGCGAGGAGACGGCCGTCCGCGAGGTCCTCCTCGAAAGCGGACGAGCGGTCGGCGTCGTGACCCGCGGCCGCGACGGCGGCGACGAAGAGATCCGGGCGAGCGTCGTCGTGGACGCCTCCGGCCAGGCCGCGTTTCTTTCCCAGAAGCTCGGCACACGGCGCTTCGACGCGAAATTGAAGCGCGCCGCGGTCTTCGCCCACTATGAAGGAGTCCCCCGGCCGCCGGGCAAGCAGGCGGGCGACGTCCTGCTGCCGATCGACGAGGGCGTCTGGTATTGGATCATCCCTTTTTCCGACGGCACCTCGAGCGTGGGGGCGGTGTTCGACCCCGCGGTCACGCGCGGAAGCGAAGCGGAGACCCCCGAGCAGCGCTTCGAGCGCCTGATCGCGCGCAGCGAGCGCATGGCGGAGCTGCTCGCGGGCGGCCGGCGCACTTCGAAGGTCTACGGGACCTCCGATTACTCGGCCGCCTCGGTGAAGCTCCGCGGCGACGGCTGGGTCCTCACCGGCGACGCGGCCTCGTTTCTCGATCCCGTCTTCTCGACCGGCGTATTCCTCGCGATGGCGACGGGAATACGGGCTGCCGCCGCTATCGACCACGCTCTGGCCACGCACGGCCGGGTGGATGCGAAGGACCTGAAGACCTACGAGAGGCAAGCGAGCAAGCTCGTCGCCCGCTTCCGGCGCTTCGTATACGCCTTCTACGACCCGGTCTTCCTGGAGGCCTTCTGCGCGGAGGCCCCTCTCGACTCGATGCGCGCCGCCGTCACGAGCGTGCTCGCCGGAGGCGTCGAGAAGATCCCGTTCCGGGCGCGGATCTGGATGAACCTGATGTTCCTTGGCGTCGGCTTCGACCGCTGGCGCCGCCGCGTTTTTCGCGTCAAGGGGCCCCAGGCAGCGCCGAGCATCGGGAACCCGGGCTCGGTGAACCCTCGACCCTAACCGCCCAGAAGAGCTCTCTTCAGGTCCTCCTGGACCGGGTCGGGGCCGAGCCAGACGGAAAAAAGCGCGTCGCCGAAATCTCTTCCCTCGACGGTTCCTCTCTCCACGCCCTTGATGGAAACCGAGCTTCCCTTGCCCGGCACGTAGGTCATCAGGATCTCGTCCCCCTCATTGACGTCGGAGAACATCGCGGAAAATTTCGCGAGGCGTTCCTTCAGCGCGCCCATCTGCGCCTTCGAGTTCTTTTCGAACCCCTCCTCGATCGCCTCGGTCACCTTGGACGCCTTCAGGCTCCGCAGGATCCGGAGGTCCATTCGCTTGACCTGTTCCGAGGAGATAATCGCCTCGGGGGCTTTCGTCGGGGTCTCGACATACAGACCGGCCACGTAGACCTTGAACATCAACTTCTTGCGCAGGCCGATTCCGTTCAACTTGAGCGTCTTCCCCTCGACGGTGATCGTGTCCGGCATCCGGACGCCGGCCGCCTCTCCCGCCAGGACGACGACCGCGCCGACGGCGCATGACAGTATTCCCAGGATGATTCGGATCTTCATGTGATGTCTCCTCGGCTTCTTCACATTCTATCTAAGAGGCCGCGTAGCGGCCTCTTGCGAGGTCCACGATCTCGCCGATCAACTGAGTGTAGGAACGGCCGGCTTTTCGGGCGGCCATCACGAACTCGGCGCTCGTCGAGAGCCACGGGTTGGGATTGGCCTCGATGACGAAGACCTCCCCCTTGCGGGAGAGGCGCATGTCGATGCGCCCGTAGTCGCGGAGCTTCAAGGCCTGGTACGCGGCGAGGGCGGTTTCGGAGAGGCGCTTGACGGTCGGCTCGGGAAGGTCCTCGGCCGGCGCCGCCTTCGTCACCTTGTAGGCCTCCGTCTCCTTTTCCCACTTGACCTCCGTGCCGGCGATCCGCGGAGTCCCCTGGGGAAGCTTCGAGAGATCCAGCTCGACCAGCGGCAGCACCTCGGCATTCTCGTTCCCGAGCACGGAGGCGTAGATCTCGCGCCCCTCGATGTATTCCTCGATGAGCGCGGGCGAGTCGAACTCCTCCTGGATGTAGTGGATCTTCTCCATCAGCTCCTTGACGCTGTTGACGACGGAGGAGGCGTCGATGCCGATGGACCCGTCCTCGGAGGTCGGTTTGACGATGAGCGGGAAGGAGATGTCGTGGGAGTGATCGAGCTTGCCGCGGTAGGAGGTGGCGAAGTAGGGGGTCTTGATCCCGTGGAAGGCGAAGATCTTCTTGGCGAGGGCCTTGTCCTGCGCCAGGTACAGCGCGTGCGGCCCGGCCCCCGTGTAGGCGCGGCCGAGCAGGTCGAGGTAGGCCGCGATGTTCATGTCCTTGGTGTCGTCGCCGGCGTAGGACTCGGTCAGGTTGAAGATCAGGTCCCCCTCGGCGCGGGCGAGCGCCGCCAGAGACGGGTTCTCTCCGTCCAGGACCTGATAGGAAGGCTCGTATCCGAGCTTCTCGAGCGCCTCGAAGATCTCTTCCCGGTCGTGCTTCTCCTTCTTCTTTTTCTTCCTGGGCTTGCGCGGAGGCTCGGGCGCGGGCTCCGGCGACTCGTCCTCCCAGACGTCGTAGAGGACCGCGACCTTCATCTTCGACGCGTTCATCCGGTTCTCTTCACGGCTGCACGAACTTCCCGCGCGTCAGGTAGTTCATGGCCAGGGCCGTCGCGTACACGGCGACCTCGGTCAGATGCTCCTTCTCCAGCCGGACGTCCGCGCGCAGGTCCATTTCCTCGGCGCGAGACCCGATGGACTCCACGAGCTCCTTGACGACCGGCCGCTGGACCCCCGTCCAGTAGGCGACCTTGTCCACGATCGCCTTCCGGTTCTCCTTGACAAGCTCTCCCGCCGGGCGCACCCCCTTCTTGCGGCGCCGGGAGACCTTGAAGATGTCGGCGAGGTCCGTGTCGAGGGCGAGGTCTCCGGAAGCCTGCTGCTCCTCGAGGGCTTTCCGGTAGAAGTCGGCGACCGTCGTCTCCATCTCCTCGACCGTGAGGTCGGTCGCGCCCTGCGGGCGGACGGGCTCGACGTCGCGGAACTTCCGCGCCATCCGGTCCACGTAGGCGAGCTTCGCCATCGCTCCCCATCCCTTGTATTTCTTGCGCCAGTTGGAGCGCGGCGTCAGCCAGACGGCGAAGGTCTCCGCGAAGTCCTCGTCGGGATGCTTCTGGGCGTACCAGCCGGCGATGTGGCGCACGAACTGGCGCGAGAAGGGGATGGGGCGGTAATTGTCCCGGTAGGGGCGGCGAAAAGGGCCGAAGAGCTCGCGCCATTCGCCGGACTTGTAGAGCTCGTAGGCGTAATTGAAGGCGTGCCCCGCCTCGTGGCGCAGGTAGAGCATGATCTCGCGCGAGTCCTCGAGGTCGTTCATCTCCTTCTCGAGGCGGGCGAGCTGGGGGTTGGCGAGATAGAACGGAATGCCGATGACGGGCTCCCCCGACGGGCACCCCCATTCATCCGTGAGGTAGCAGAGCGGGCGGAACTTCCTGAGGCCCTTGCGCTCGAGCTCGCGGTACAGCCGCTGGACGAACCTCTCGAGCGGAGAGCCCTCGAGCTTCAAGCCGAGCTCCTTGATGGGCTTGGCGAGGATTTCCTGGACGTCCGGAGGAGCTTTCTCGAAAGAATGCAAGCGACAGCGACTCCTGCGAAGGTTAGCACGGGAAGTGACAAGTCCTTCAGGCTGTCCTTCCGGCCAGCGACGTGCGCGCTCGATCCTGCTAAGCTCTTGAGAGCCGATGGCACTCTCCACACTGGGGATTTTCGTGCAAACGGCGGGCATCGGACTGCTCGCGCTGATCTTCCTCTACGTGTCGCGGGAGAACCGCGACCGGGTGCTCCAGGCCATGGGCTACGCCTGGCTCTTCCTCTTCTTTTCCCTCGCCTCTCTCGCGACCTTCACGCAGATCAACATTCCCTTCGGGAACTTCCCCTATCAGTACCTGAAGATCCTCTACTTCGTCGCCCTGATCGTCGCCGCAGACCGCATGTCGCACGAGTCCTCCCTGGCGCGCCCGCTCGGCATCGCCGCCCTCGCGGCCATCGCGGTGTCGCTCGCCATCGTCTTCTTCGCGCACTCGGGCTCACTCTTCTACGCGATCCACATGGGGATCGGGGCCATCGCGTGGCTGCTCGCCACGGTCCTGATTCTCCGCAACCGCGTCCCGGGCCTCGGCAAGCCACTGACGGCGCTGCTGGCCTTCCTGACGGCGGTCCTTCACGTGGCCTACGTGGTCCTCTTCGTGTCCTCGGCCGCGCAGCACGACCGGACCTATGCGTTCCTGGCCTACACCAGCTTCTACGACCTGTTCCTGGAGATGCTCTTCGGCATCGGACTGATCATCTGGGCGATGGAAGACACCGAACGCAAGCTCTCGACCGTGCATGCGCGCGCACGCGACGACACGCTGCGCTCCCGCAGGCGGACCCAGATCGATCCCCTGACGGAGACCTACAACCGCTTGTTCCTCGACGAGAACCGGCCGGTGCTCGCGCGCGATCCGGCGGGCGGCGCGATCGTCCTGATCGACGTGGACGATTTGAAGACCATCAACGACAACGAGGGGCACGAAGAGGGGGACAAGGCCATCTGGACCGTCGCCGCGGCGATCAAGAAGCTGATTCGCGGCGACGACTACGTGATCCGCTGGGGAGGCGACGAGTTTTTGGTGGTCCTTCCCGGAATGGATGAGGAGATGACCAAGAGGCGCTTCTACATGCTGCCGGCCAAGATCGAGGAAGTCCGGCAGTCACCCCGGCACGCGGGCCGCGCCTACGAGAAGTTCATTTCGGCGTCGGTGGGCGTGACTCCCTACTCGAAGCGAATCCCCTTCGACGCGGCCGTCACGATCGCCGACAAGATGATGTACGAGCGCAAGAAGGAGCGCAAGGAGACCCGGGGAGAGAGCCTGGAACGCCCGCGGCTGCGGGAAACACCCTCCCGGCCGACGGAGAAACCCAACTGAGGGAATGGCAGATCGATTGACGATGGAAGGATCAGGACGGGTCCAATCCGTCAATCGTCATTCCTTCTTTCAATCGAGAGGCCGATGAAATACCGCTGGACACGGTGCCCCAAGTGCCGCTGCGAGGTTGCGATCAATTTCACGGATTCGCCGCAAGGGATCTCCGGGTCGCTGCGCCGGTGGTCCGCCGACCGCTCGATCAACGATGGCCGCGCGATCCGCGTCGCGCGCCCGGAAATGCCCCCGGACGGCGGGTTCGCCGTGGCCTGCGTCTGCGGCCAGGAGCTGGCGGTTCCCGCGAAGCCGGACGCGATCAGCGCCGACCGCGAGGAAGACCTGAGAGTGGATCTGAGGAAATTGTGAATTGCGAGTCGCGAATTGTGACCGGAGCTACGGCTTCAGGAGAACTACCGTCGCACCGAAGCCGCCGCGATCGGGGGACGCATCATAGAAGCGGGCGACAAGTGGATGGGCGGAAAGAAGGCGTTGAACCTCGGCCCGGCGGACACCTTTCCCCTTTCCGTGAATGATCCTGACCTCTCGCCAACCGCCCTTGCGCGCTTCCTCCAGGTAATCGTCCAGAACCTGCGGCACGTCGCGCGGCAAGAAGGAGTGCAGATCGAAGGCGTCTTCGATCGGAATCCGCCTCATTCACAATTCACAATTCACAACTTCCTCAGACTTCCTCGATCACCACGGACACGGGCATGGCGGCCTTAGCCACCTTGGAAATGATGCAGTACTTCTCCGCCAGGGAGAGGGTCTTCTCGACCTGAGTCTTCTGGCTCGCCAGGAGAGGGGCCGGCACCCGCGCGTGGATCGTCGCGTCCCGCAGTTTGAAGCCGCCCGCGGGGTCAGGTCCGAGGGTCCCGGAGACGCGGACGGCGGGCTCGGCATAGACGACGTTGAGCTTCTTCAGGAAAATCGCCCAGGTGTTGATAAAACAGGCCGCGATGGCCCCGAGCATCAACTCCTCCGGGTTGGCCCCGATTCCGCAGCCGCCCAGCGCCTTTGATCCTCCGATGGCCAGGGTGACGTCGCCCTGCGGCAGTTTGAGCGTGCCGCATCCCATGCCGTCTCCCGACCAGACGGCGCTCGCCGTGAAAACGTGCACACCCGACTCGGCCGCCATAGGATGACCTCCAGGATGATCTTCGCATGCTTTCGGCAGCGGCATTCGCCAGGCGGACGGCGGCCGAGAGAGCTCCAACGGGAGCTTCCAACCCGGCTTGGTTACAGCCTCCTCGCGATTCTCTGCGCCGCCTGCGCCACGCCTCCGCGGCCGACGGCGGCCTCGCTCGCGCTCGCCGCCAACGAGCGAGCGGTCGTCGAAGGGCGCGTCCTCGACCGGCAGGGCCGTCCCGTCGAGGCAATCGAGGTCCGGGCGTTGCCGCGGGGAAAAGACATCGGATGGTCTCCGGGCGCCCCGACGGACGCGGAGGGTCGTTTCCGCCTCTCTCTGCTCGCCCCCGCGGAGTACGGCTTCCTCCTTTCCCGCGACGGCCGAACCGTGATCACTCCGGACAGGGACGATCCCGCGCACCAGCACGTCGCGGTCCGCCCCGGCGAGCATCGTGCCGGCGTCGAGCTGATCTTCCTCCGGGAGGAGTGGGAGACCTTCAACCCCTAAAAGGCGGAACGGCCTTTGACGCGGACCAGTTCCTCCTCAGACGTGCCAAGCCCCGGTCGCGGCGCGAGGAGTCTCCCGAGTAACCGAAGGGAGGAGCCTCGCGCCGCGGGAGCGAGTGCGCAGCCCGGGATCAGGCGAGCGATCGAGGCCGCATCCGGCCGAGTCGCTCGCCGGTGCGCCCGACGGGCGCAGATCCCGCGCAAGCGCGAGCGACGGCTAGGGCGTGGGGGCGAATTTCTTAGTCCCACGGATCTCCTGCTCGGTCTGCTCGATGTTCTTTTCCGCGAACTCGCCGAACCAGGTCCAGGAGGCCCAGCGTTTGCGAAGGAGTGGCAGCACGGCTTCGGTCAGCGCCCGCCCGGACTTTCCCTCCGCGATCGCGCGCTCGACGGTGGAGCGCAAGCCGACCAGGTAGTCCCGGAAGAAGCGCACATCCAGGGCGGAGCCCGGCTCGCCATGGCCGGGGACGAAGCGGCTCGCGGGATGATCGGCCAGGAGGCCGTCCAGCGTCTTGATCCACTCGCGCGTGTCCGCGTCGATCACGTTCGGCACGGTGTTCTTCCAGAAGAGATCCCCTGCGAAAACGACGTTGCCCGCGGGAAAGAAGACCAGAGAATCCCCGCCGGTGTGCCCCGGGCGGGCCAGGATCTCGACCCTTCGATCCCCCAGCCATGCCGTCACGCCGTCGCGATAGGTCACCTCCGGCAAGGGGAGCGCCGCGAGCATCGCCTTCTCCTCCGGCCGGATCTCCTGGCGCCATTTCAAGTTCTCGGTCCGCACCCAGGCGCGCGCGTTCTCGTGCGCGAGGAGCACGGCTCCCTGCTTCAAGAAGACGGTGTCGCCGCCGACATGGTCGAGATGGTAATGCGTGTTGACGAGCCACCGGACCGGAGCGCGCGTGAGCCCCCGAATCGCGGCGGACAATTCCCGGGCCGCTTCGGGCGTCGCGAAGGCGTCCACGACGAGCACGGCGTCCGGTCCGATGACGAAACCCGCGTTCCCGACCGAGGCGCGGTCCCCCGGCTTCGCGATCGCCGCATACGCTCCTTCGCCCAGCGAGACCTGCGTGAAGTGCGCGGGCGCGGCAGGCGTCGGCGTCGCCCTCGGCCGAGCCCCGAGGGACACCGCCACGAGAACGCCGCCGGCCGCGAGAGAAAGGAACCTCAATCCGGGCATGTACGGATTCTAGCCGCGAGCCGGGCATCCACTCGCGATTCACGACTTTCCTATAATCGCGGCATGGCAAGCGAACGGAAACCGGAGCCGCGGCGCGTCCGGTGCGTCATCAACGGCAAGGAAATCGACGTCTGGGAAGGTTATCGCCTGTGGGACGCGGCGCTGGACGCCGACGCGCGGCTCTGGCACTGGTGCGGCGGACAGGGGCAGTGCACGACGTGCGCGGTCATCCCGGTCGCCGGCGCGGAGAATCTGACGCCGCCTTCCCGGCTGGAGAAGTTCTCGCTCGCGATCTGGTTCGCCAAGCCGCTGGCCTTCATCCGCAGGCGCTGGAAGGGCAAGCCCATCCGCCTGGCCTGCCAGTCCTACGTGAGAGGACCCGTGGAAGTCGTGGGCCTCTTCGGGAAGAAGGCGAAGGAGGCTCGTGCGACGCGGGGGATCCAGTAGGACCGGGCGATTCCTTGCATTGTCGGCGTTGTCCGGCGCGGCCGCGTACCTCGCGGGGTCCTGGATTGCCGGAAGAGCTCTTGCGCGCCGCCTGATCTCGGGCACCGGCCTGGTGCCGGCCAAAGAACAGCGGGCGGACTTGCTCGACGCGCTCCGCGGCGCGGGAGTCTTCGTCGAGCAGCTTCGGTATCCGGGAAGCGCTCGCGACCCGGTGGAGATGTCCGCCGTGTTCGCCTCTCCCGACCCGGACGCGTCCGGCCGTCCGACGGTTCTCTTTCTGCACGGGAAAGGCGGGAACTCCGCGGAATGGAGGCCCGAGGCGATTCGGGCGCTCGCATGCGGATACAACGTCCTTCTGCCCGACCTGCGAGGCCATGGCGAGAGCGGCGGGAGCTTCGTGACCTACGGGTTCCTGGAGACGGAAGATCTCGACAACGCGATCTCGGAAGCGGCGCGGCGCTTCGGCTTCGATCCGCGGCGCCTGGGCGTCCATGGCTGCTCGGCGGGCGCGACGCTCGCGATCGAGCTCGCCGCGCGGCGGGACGGCGTGAAAGCTCTCTGGATCGAGTCACCCTACGCCGATCCGAAGGCGATGGCCCGACACTACCTGTCACTCGCGACCGGACTGCCGTCCTGGCTTCTCGCGCTGACGGGTCTTTTCGCGGTCCGGCGGGCGGTCGCTCACGTCCGCCGCGAGCTCAACCTCGCGCCGGATGGCGGCGGTCTTGAATCGGTGGATCCGGTTCGCTCGATCGCGCTCGTCCGCGCCCCCGTCTCTCTCGTTTACGGCGACGACGACGAGCTCGTCCCTCCCCACTTCGCGGCGAGACTCGAGCTGGCCCTTCCGGACGACGCCCGGGTGTGGAGGGCGGCCAACGCCGGCCACTGCCACCACGACGACGAGCCCGCCCGGGTCGCGACACTGGAGTACGACCGTCGCTGGAGGGACTTCTTCCTGGGGCACCTCCCGATCAGGGAAGAATTGAAGGACTGAAGGATTGAGCGCGGGCCTAATCCATCAATCTCTCAATCTCTCAATCGTCAATCTTCTTCTTCTGGGGTCTTCCGTGCGTCCCTTCAGTTGCCCGCAGGCGGCGCTGGCGTCGGGGCCGCGGCTGCGCCGGACCGTCGCCGTCAGATGCGCGCGGGCCAGGCGCTCCATGAAGCGATTGATCGAGCCCTCATCCGGCCGTCTCCAGCCGGGCAGGTAGACCGGGTCCTCGTTCAAGGGAATGACGTTGACCTTCAGGGGGATTCCGGCGAGCAGACGCGCCAGCCGCGCGGCATCTTCCGGCGAGTCGTTGACGCCGGCGATCAGCACGTACTCCACCGTGATGCGGCGGCGCGGTTCGAGAGGCCAGCGGCGCATCGCGGCCAGGAGTCTCGCCAGCGGATGAGTGCGCGTGATCGGCATGATCTTCGTCCGCGTCTCTTCGTCCGCGGCATTCAAAGACACCGCGAGGTTCGGCCGCCGGGCCAGCGCGGCGAAACGCTCGAAGGCCGGCGTGATGCCGGAAGTCGAGACCGTCACGCGCCGCGGCGAAATCGTCTCGAAGAGGACGTCGAGAGCTCCGATGACTCCGTCCGGGTTCAGGAAGGGCTCCCCCATCCCCATGAAGACGACTCGCATTCCTTCGGCGCCCCGGCCGACGTCGTCCAGGACCGCGTAGAGCTGTCCGACAATCTCGCCCGCCGTGAGATTCCGCCCCGCGCCGAGCCTGCCCGTCACGCAGAACGCGCAGTCCACCGCGCATCCCGTCTGCGACGAGAGACACACCGTATACCTGTCAGTGCTCTCCGTCGGCGGCGTTGGCCGCTTTGAATCTCTGGCTCCGGGCTCCTTACTAGCCGCGCCAGCAGGCGCGGCTGCTCGCGCGTCCTCGAACTCGTTGACCGCGGCACGCCAGGCCTCACCGGGCATGAAGACCGCTTCAATCAGGGCGCCGTCGAAAAGCCTCAATCCGTACTTGATGCTGCCGTCGGAGGAGGGCTCGCTGCGAACGATCTCCGGCAGTGCGAGCGGCACTTCCCTTGCCAGCCGTTCCCGCAGGTCTTTCGGCAGCACTCGCATCGCCGAGAAATCCCGGACCCCCTGCCGGTGCAGCGCATCGAAGATCTGCCGCCCGCGATACCGCGGCAGTCCCCAGTCCACCGCCAGCGCTTGCCAGGCGGCTGCCGTCATTCCCAACGCCTCGCCTGCAGTTTTTGTCATCGCGCCGAGTCTATTCGCGTCCGTCATCCTGAGCTCTTCGCGCTTTCGTGTCATCCTGAACGAAGCGAAGGATCTGCTCTCGTTGCTTCGATCCCGCGATCCTGCTCAGGACAGGCTCCGCGAAGGATCTGCTGATCCGACGAGGGCAGATCCTTCGTCGCTTCGCTCGCGCCGTCGCCATAGCGGCTATCCGCCTTCGCTGGAGAGCCGTAGCCGCGCGCCGTCGCCACAGCGGCTCTGGCGCGTCGGCGACTTCGGCGGAGGCTCTGGCGCGTCGGCGACCTCAGAGCCTGCCCTGAGCGCGGCGAAGGGATGACAGGTGGAAGGAGGTTTACCCCGACTTGCCTACGCGCGGGTCGGCGACCGGCGAAGCGCGAGGCGGGAGGAGACGGCGCGGCGGGTGCGCACCTTGCGCGTCGGGTCGATGCCGACCGACTTCAGGAAGCGCAGATCCTTGATGTTGATCCGGAAGGCCGCCTGGTTTCCGGCCGGCGCGAGGTCCCTGGCATTGCCCCCGGAAGCGGGACGGCGCCGGCTCGACGAGCGCGGAGCGCGCCGGTTCACGCCGACCTTCGCGTCGAGAACCATGTAGAGGTTGTAGCCCTCGTCGCGGATTCGCTGGATGGATTCGTGCACGCGCCCCGAGCCCGAGATGGACTCGTTGATCGCCTGCCCCAGCTCCTTGAGCATCTGACGAAGGTGGTCGTTCAGTTCCATGGCCGCCGCGATTATCGCTTCCGCTTCCGCGGAGCGTCAAGGAGGTTTCGGAACCCTGTTCGTGCTATCCTCTCGATCCCGTGGCGCAGCCCTGCGCCTCGGTCGTTCTCAGTTTTCAGTTCTCGGTTTTCAGTTCTCAGTTCGGCTCCTCGGGCCCGCGCAAACTGAAAACTGATAACTTTTCCTCGTGTTCTCCTTCTTCGCGGATCTGGTGTGCACGAAGTGCGGCCGGCGGCAGGCGCGTGGCAGTCGCGCGAATCTCTGCGGCGCCTGCGGCGGCCCGCTCTTCGCCAGCTACGATACGGGCCCTCTCGATCGCGACGAAGGCGCGTCCCGCCCGCGAACGATCTGGCGGTGGCACGAGATGATGCCCGTCGAAGATCCCGCCAACATCGTCACGCTCGGCGAGGGAGGCACGCCGCTGCTGCGGGCCGAGCGTCTCGGCGCGCCCGCGGGCCTCTCCAACCTCTGGATCAAGGATGAAGGCGGCAACCCGACAGGATCCTTCAAGGCTCGCGGCCTCTCGGCGGCGGTCTCCCGCGCGAAAGAGCTGGGGCACGCGAAGATTGCGCTCCCGACAGCAGGCAATGCCGGAGGCGCCGCGGCCGCCTATGCCGCGAAGGCCGGAATGGAGTGCCATGTCTTCATGCCGGAGGACACGCCTCCCCTCTTCAAGATCGAGTGCGAGCGCTACGGCGCGAAGGTCAGTCTCGTGCCGGGCCTGATCGACGCCTGCGGGAAGATCGTCGCCGAGCGCGCGCCACGCGAGGGCTGGCACGACGTCTCGACCTTGAAGGAGCCGTACCGCGTCGAAGGAAAAAAGACGATGGGATACGAGCTCGCGGAAGACTTCGGATGGAACCTGCCCGACGCCGTCCTCTACCCGACCGGCGGCGGCACGGGCCTCATCGGAATGTGGAAGGCCTTCGAGGAAATGGAGACGCTCGGCTGGATCGGCAGCAAACGCCCGCGGATGATCTCCGTCCAGGCCGCCGGCTGCGCTCCCATCCCGAAAGCTCTCGCCGAGGGCAAGCCGGTGTCCGAGAAGTGGGAGAACGCCCGGACCTACGCCTCGGGCCTCCGCGTCCCGAAGGCCTTTGCCGACTTCCTGATCCTTCGCGGCATTCGCGAGTCGCACGGCGACGCCATCGCCGTCGCCGACGACGAGATGCGCCGCGCCGCCGACGAGATCGGCGCCGCCGAAGGACTCTTCGTCTGTCCCGAAGGCGCCGCCGTCTGGGCCGCCGCGAAGAAGATGGCGGCCGAGGGAAGACTGGACGCTTCGAGCCGGATCGTTCTCTTCAACACCGGCACGGGTTTCAAATACGTGTAACCAGAGCGCGGGACAGCTGAGACCTGCTCCGGTACAATGTGGAATTCCATGAGATACACCTCCCTGCGCCCCCGTCTCGATCCCCTTCTTCCCCTGGTGGAGAAGCCGGGGCGGTATGTCGGGATCGAGCGCAACGTCACGCGCAAGGACCTCTCCGCGGCGTCCGTGACGCTGGCGCTGGCTTTTCCCGACACGTACGAGATCGGGATGAGCCACACGGGGCTGAAGATCCTCTACGAGATCGTCAACCGGCGGCCGGACTTTGCGTGCGAGCGGGTCTATGCGCCCTGGGTGGATCTCGAGGCGAAGATGCGCGCGAGCGGCATTCCGCTTTTCTCGACGGAATCTTTCGCGCCTGTCTGCGATTTCGACGTGCTCGGGTTCTCGCTCCAGGCGGAGCTGAACTACTCGAACGTCGTCAACATGCTCGACCTCGCCGGGCTGCCGGTGTGGCAGCGCGACCGGCGGGAGTTTGATCCGATCGTGCTGGGAGGGGGGCCGTGCACCGCCAACCCGGAGCCGGTCGCCGACTTCTTCGACGCGTTCCTGATCGGCGATGCGGAGGAAACGCTGACGCGTTTCCTAGATGAATACGCCAAGGGGCGAGACGAAGGACTTGCACGAAGGGACCTGCTCGCGAGGCTCGCGGGGATCGAAGGAATCTACGTGCCGTCCTTCTACGACGTCACGTACCGCGAGGACGGCCGCATCGCGGCGATCGTTCGCAACGATCTTCGCGCGCCCGAGCGCGCCAGGCGCACGTGGGTTCCGGTCCTGAAGCCCGACTACTACCCGGAAAAGCCCATGGTCCCCTCCGTCGAGATCGTGCAGGACCGCCTGGGTCTCGAAGTCATGCGCGGATGCACGCAGGGCTGCCGCTTCTGCCAGGCCGGCTACTGGTACCGGCCGGTGCGGGAGCTGGACCCGGGCGACGTGGCCGACATGACGAAGAAGTTCATCGCGGAGTCGGGCTGGAGCGAGGTGGGACTCCTCTCCCTCTCGACGGCCGACTACTCGCAGATCGAGCCTCTCGTCCAGTGCCTCGCGCCTCAGCTCTCCGACCGTCGCGTCTCGATCTCGCTCCCGTCGCTGCGGGCGGAGGCCTTCTCGGTGGGACTGGCGGACGCCGTCTCGGAGGTGCGCAAGTCCGGCTTCACGTTCGCGCCGGAAACGGGCTCGGACCGCCTGCGCCGCGTCATCAACAAGACCTTCACCAACGCCGACATGGTCGCCGCGGCCGATGTGGCCTTCTCGCGCGGCTGGGACCTGATCAAGGTGTACACGATGATCGGCCTGCCCACGGAGACCGAGTCCGACCTCGACGAGCTGGTCACGCTCGTCGAGAACATCCTCGCGAAAGGAAGGAAGCACGGGAGAAAGCAGGTCAACGTCTCCGTCGGCGCCTTCGTGCCGAAATCCTGGACGCCTTTTCAGTGGGCGCCCTTCGACGGCGTGGAGACGCTCGAGCGAAAGCTCGCGTATCTGAAGGAGAAGTTCCGCCGCGTCCGCGGGGCGCGCGTAAAGTGGCACGAGCCGCGCGAGGCCGAGATCGAGTGCGCCCTTTCGCGCGGCGACCGCCGCATGGCCCGCGTGCTCCACGCGGCCTGGATCTCGGGCGTGAAATTCGACGGCTGGGGGGAGCACTTCCGCCACGACCTCTGGATGAAGGCTTTCGAGGCCGCCGCGATCCCGAAGGAATCGTACCTGCGAGCCCACGACATCGACGAAGTCCTGCCCTGGGACGTGCTGGACGCTTCGATCACGAAGCGATTCCTCCAGATCGAATTGATCAAGGCGAAGAAGGAGTGGCGCACCGAGGATTGCAAGTGGGGACACTGCTACGCCTGCGGCGTGCCGGGCAACGGCGAGGACACCGTCCTGGCGAAAGGGATGCCTGGCGTGTCGGAGCGCCCTGACCCCAACCCTCTCTCAAAGAGAGAGTGGGAGGGCCCCGGTCGCGGCGCGAGGAGTCTCCCAGAGGGGAGGCGGACTCCCCCCCTCGCGCCGCGGGAGCGGAGCGCCGGAGCGGGTGAGCCCGAAGGGCGAAACCCCAGCGCAGGCGCGGAGCGACGTGCGAAAGGCGCCGCCTACCGCCAGAAGGCGATGCCGGACCTGCCGTCGGCGGCCCGCATCCGCGGCGGGCAGGGCGGCGACGTTTTTCGACATCGCGTGACGTTTTCGAAGACGGGCGACGCGCGGCTGCTCTCCCATCGCAACACGATGGACGTTTTCGAGCGCGCGATCCGCGCCGCGGGTCTGCCGGCGCGCTACTCGGAAGGGTTCAACCCGCACATGAAGCTCTCGATGGGGCCCGCGCTGCCGCTGGGCCTCGAGAGCCATCACGAGGTCTTCGACGTCGAGGGCATCGCGCCGTTTCCACCGGACGCCGCGCGGAAGATCAACGAGAAGCTCCCGCCGGGGATCGAGGCGCTGGAGATCCGCGAGCTTTTCGCGGGAGAGCCCGCTCTCTCGAAGGCCGTCAAGTCCGCCCGCTATGCCGTGCGCCTGGATTCTCCCGAGCACGTGACCCGCGCGGCGCAGGCGCTCGCCGGCGGACGGTGCGATCTCATCCCGGCCCTGCGCGCCTTCTCGCTCGAGACCGACGCCTCCGGCGCGCGGCTCTCCTTCGAGGTCAACCTCGACCAGTCCGACGGCGAGACCTCGACGGCGAAGAAGGTCCTGGAAGCTCTCCTCGCGATCCCGCCCGAGGCCCAGGCCTCGCTCTCCGTGACCCGCGAGGCGACGGTCCTCGGCTGAGAGCTCGACCCGCCGTTTGACGGCATATAGTCATGATGACTAGAATACGATCGTGCGTTCGAAGAGCTCTCGAGTCAATGTCGCCGAAGCCAAGAAGTCTCTTTCGGAGCTTCTTGGGCGTGTCGCTTATGGACGGGAAACGATCACGATTGTGAAGCGGGGACGGCCCATGGCGCGCCTGGTGCCGGCGTCTCCGGAGGACTCCGCCTCCCTGGCGGACGTCAAGGGGTGGCTCGACGATGATCACCCCTTCTTCAAGAACATCGACGAGATTGTCGCGGCGAGGCATCGGCGCCAGCCACGCCGGCCGGTGAGCTTCGCGGACTGACTCGCCTTGTACCTTCTCGATACGAATATCTTGAGCGAGTTCGTTCGGAAGTCTCCGAATGCAAGGCTCGTCGAAGAGGTTCGCGGGCGCTCGCCGTAAACGATCTCGACGTCCTGCATCTGCGTCATGGAGCTTCGCCATGGGGCTGCCCGGACGTCGAGCCCGAGTGCGCTCTGGAGCCGAATTGAGAACTCGATCTTGAAGCGCGTGTCCGTTTTCGAGGTGCGGGCGGAAGACGCCATCCTTGCGGGCGACCTGTTGGCGCATCTCTGGTCCGTCGGAAAGCCGGTCGAAGTGGAAGACGTGTTGATCGCGGCGAGCGCCCTCTCGAGAGGCCTCACGGTCGTGACTCACAACGTCAATCACTTCCGGCGAATCCCCGGCTTGAAGGTCGAAGACTGGCTGGCCTCCTAGCATGTACCGCGTGACCGTTTCGGCGCGGTTCGAGGCGGCGCATAACCTGATCGACTACCCGGGAGGGCCGGAGCCGCTGCACGGCCACTCCTATGCGGTCGAAGCGGTCCTGGAGTCCAAAGACCTGCAACAGTTCGACCTCGCCGTGGACTTCCTCGCCGCGAAGAAGGCTCTCGCGTCGATCGCGAAGGAGTTCGATTACAAGTACATCAACGAGCACACCGCGTTCGCCGGCCGGAACACTTCGGCCGAGAACCTCGCCCGCTACTTCGCCGAGCGGCTCGGGGCCTCCGGTGTTCTCGGCTGGACCCGCGTGGCCGAAGTCACGATATGGGAGGGACCCGAGAACCGCGCGACGTACCTGCCCGGAAGGTCCTGAGGGAGACCTCCCTACGCTCGGCAGGAAGTCGCCGAACGCCGGCGCGACAGCGGCCCTGGCGGTCCTGACGCTCATCAATCTCTTCAACTACCTCGACCGCTACGTCGTCTCCTCTCTGGTCGAGAGCCTCAAGAAGTCGGAGCTGCGGCTCTCCGACACGCAGCTCGGGTCTCTCATGACCGGGTTCATCCTCGTTTACATGCTGACCTCGCCCGTCTTCGGGACCCTCGGCGACCGGCGCGGGAGGCCGCGTCTGCTCGCGCTGGGCGTCGGAATCTGGAGCATCGCGACGGCGCTCGGAGGGCTGGCGCGATCCTTCGCGGGGCTCTTCGCGGCGCGCGCCACGGTCGGGGTCGGCGAGGCGGCTTACGGAACGATCGCGCCGGCGTTGCTCGCCGACTACTTCCCGAAAGAAAAACGCGGACGCGTCTTCGCGGTCTTCTTCGCGGCGATCCCGATCGGCTCGGCGGCGGGATACGTCCTCGGCGGATTGATGGACCAGCGGTTCGGCTGGCGAGCGGCATTCTTCGCGGCGGGCCTGCCGGGACTGGCGCTGGCGCTCCTGTGCCTGGGGCTGAAGGACCCGCCGCGGGGAGCGCAGGATAACGGGAGCGCCGAAGCTCGCATCCCGAGTCCCGAGCCCCGAGTCCCGGACTCGGGCGGGAAAGGAGTCATGGCCTCCTATTCGAGGCTCCTGAAGAATCGACCCTACCGGCTGATCGTGCTGGGATATGCCGCATACACGTTCGCGCTGGGCGGGCTGGCGTTCTGGGCGCCGGCATTTCTCGAACGGATCCGCGGCATGTCGAAGGCCGACGCGACGGTGCAGTTCGGCGCGATCGTCGTCGTGACGGGATTCGTCGGGACGTTCGCCGGCGGGTGGGCGGGGGATTACTTCCTGCGGCGATCGCAGAATGCCTACCTTTCGGTCTCCGCCTGGGCGACGCTCGCCGCGGCGCCGGCTGCCCTCGTCGCCTTCGCCGCGCGCGAGAAGCCCGTCTACCTCACCGCAATCGTCGTCACGGAGCTGCTGCTCTTCGCATCGACCGGCCCGATCAACTCGGCCATCGTCAATGTCGTGGCCCCGACCGAGCGCGCGACCGCCGTCGCCCTCTCCATCCTCGGCATCCATCTGCTCGGAGACGTTCCGTCTCCCCCGTTGATCGGCGCTGTCTCGGACGCGACCTCGCTCGCCACGGCGTTCCTCGCCCTGCCCGCCGTCATCGCGCTCGCCGGAGGGATCTGGCTCTACGCCAGCCGGCGCGGACGCGCCGGCTAGCAGCAGCGATGGTCCGGCGCATTGCTTCTGCGACGAGGACAGCTATGCTTCGGCGCGGTCGCGCTTGCGGCGGCTGTGGTCGAGGATGCGCTTTCTCACGCGGATCGCGGCGGGCGTGACCTCGACCAGCTCGTCGTCGTTGATCCACTCGATCGCCTGCTCGATGTTCAACTCCCGCGCGGGCGTCAGGCGGACCGAGATGTCGGAGGTCGAGGATCGCATGTTCGTGAGGTGCTTCTTCTCGCAGGGCTGGACCACCATGTCCGAGTCCTTGACCTGCGCGCCCACGACCTGCCCGCCGTAGACCTTCTCGACCGGCTTGACGAAGAAGACGCCGCGGTCGGCCAGCCGGTCGAGGGCGTAGGCCGTGACCTCTCCCCCCTCCTTGGCGATCATCGCGCCCTTCGAGCGGTTGGGCAGGGGCCCGCGGTGCGGCCCGTACTGGTCGAAGAGATGGTTGATCAGGCCGGTCCCCTTGGTCAGCGTCAGAAACTCCAGGCGGAATCCGAGCAGCCCGCGGGAGGGGATCGTGAACTCGAGGCGCGTGCGGTCGCCGTGCTTGCCCAGGTGTTTCAACTCGCCCTTGCGCTCCCCGACCGAAGCAATGACGGGCCCGGTGAACTCCTCCGCGCAATCGATGACCAGCTCCTCGTACGGCTCGAGGAGCTCGCCGTTCTCGCCCCGGTGGAGGATGACCTGCGGGCGCCCGAGGGCGAACTCGTAGCCTTCGCGGCGCATCGTCTCCGCGAGGATCGCGAGAGACAGCTCTCCGCGGCCGAGCACCAGGAAGGAGTCGGGCTCGGGCCTCTTCTCCATGCGCAGGCCGACGTTCTTCTCGAGCTCCTTTTCGAGCCGCTCGAGCAGATGGCGGCTCGTCACGTACCTGCCGGACTGCCCGGACATGGGCGAGTCGTTCACACGGAACTCCATCGAGAGGGTCGGCTCGTCCACGCGGATGCCGGGGAGCGGCGTCGGGTCGGACAGGTCCAGGATCGTCTCGCCGATCTCGATGTGCGGGAAGCCGGAGATCATGCAGATGTCGCCGGCCGAGGCGTCGGTGACCTCGACCCGCTCGATCCCCTCGAACATGGTGATCTTTCCGGCCTTGCCCTTCTCGACGATCGTGCCGTCGGGACGCACCACCGCGAGCTCCGTCGCCCTGGCCAGGCTCCCGGAGTGGACGCGGCCGATCGCCAGCCGTCCGAGATAGTCGGAATAGTCGATGTTCGCGACAATCATCTTGAAAGGGGCTTCTTCGATGATCGGCGGCGGGATGTGCTCCAGGATCGTGTCGAGGAGCGGCTTCAGGTCCCCGGAGGTCGCCTGCGGGTCTCGCGAGACGAAGCCCAGGCGGCCCGCGCCGTAGAGGATCGGGAAATCCAGGTGCTCCTCGACCGTCGCGAGCGAGAGGAAGAGGTCCAGGATCTCCTGCTCGACCTCGAGGGTCCGGGCGTCGGCGCGGTCGATCTTGTTGATGAGCACGATCGGGCGCTTGTTCCCCTCCAGCGCCTTCTTCAGGACGAACCGGGTCTGCGGCAGCGGGCCTTCCGACGCGTCCACGAGGAGCAGCACCCCCTCGACCATCGTGAGGATCCGCTCCACTTCCGAGCCGAAATCGCGGTGGCCCGGCGTGTCCACGATGTTGATGATCACGTCCTTGTAGCGCACCGCCGTGTTCTTGGCCAGGATGGTGATGCCGCGCTCCTTCTCGAGCTCTCCCGAGTCCATCACCAGATCCTCGACGTGCTGTCCGGCGCGGAACGTGCCGCATTGCTTCAGGAGGGCGTCCACGAGGGTCGTCTTCCCGTGGTCCACGTGCGCGACGATGGCCAGCGCGCGGCGATCCGAGCGGATCCGCACGGCGGCCGGCATGTCGGAGGACGGAGCGACGGTCATGGTCTTGTTCATATTAGAGGATGATGGCGAACCGGGACGCGGCAAAACCAGCGGACCGCGTCCATAATTCCCGGCCTCGTGTCATCCTGAGGAGCGAAGCGACGAAGGAGCTGCCCCTCAAGTTCCAAGACCGATCAGAGCAGATCCTTCGCTTCGCTCAGGATGACACGGGGGATTTCGTCCATGAGTTCTAACCTCAGAAACGCGCTTGCGCGGCACTTCGGGCATCCGGCCTTCCGGCCGGGCCAGGAAGAGATCTTGCGCGCGGTGCTGGCCGGCCGGGATGTCCTGGCGGTCATGCCGACGGGCTCCGGCAAGTCGCTCTGCTACCAGCTTCCGGCGCTCCTGCTTCCGGGATTGACGCTCGTCGTTTCGCCGCTCATCGCCCTCATGAAGGACCAGGTCGACGAGCTGAACCGCAAGGGGATCCGCGCCGCGGCGCTTCACTCGCTCGCCTCCCCGCTCGAGCGCCGCGCGGCGATCGCAGATGCCCGGAGCGGGGCATTGCGCCTGCTCTACGTCGCTCCCGAGCGCTTCGCCTCGGCTCCCTTCCTCCGGGACCTGGCCGACCTGCGCCTCGCCCGTTTCGCCGTGGACGAAGCGCACTGCGTCTCGGAGTGGGGCCACGACTTCCGGCCGGACTACCGGCGCCTGGCGGAAGCCGCGGGCAGGTGCCGCCGCGCCGACGGCGCGCCGGGCCGCCCTCCCATCATCGCCTTCACGGCCACGGCGACGCCCGAGGTAAGAGAAGACATCGTGGCGCTGCTCGGCCTCGCGGCGCCCGCGGTCTTCGTCGCCGGTTTCGATCGGCCCAACCTCTTCTTCGACGTGCGCCGCGTCTCGGGGGAGCTGGAGAAGCGCGCGCTCCTGCCGGAGCTCGTCGGCGGCCGGCGGGCGCTCATCTACGCCGCGACGCGCAAGAGCACCGAGCGGGCCGCCGAGGCCCTGCGGGCGGCCGGAACCGGGGCCGAGGCGTACCACGCGGGCCTGGACGAGACCGAGCGCACGCGGGTCCAGAACGGGTTCGCGGCGGGGCGCATCCGCGTCGTCTGCGCGACCAATGCCTTCGGGATGGGCATCGACCGGCCCGACGTCGAGGTGGTCGTTCACTTCGAGATACCGGGATCGCTCGAGGCCTACTACCAGGAGATCGGGCGCGGCGGGCGGGACGGGCGGCCCGCGGTGGCGACGCTGCTCTGGAACTACGTGGACGTGAGGACGCGGGAGTTCTTCATCGAAAAAGAGGACGACGAGTTCGATCCGCGCCAGCGGGCGCCTCTGGATCCCGAGCAGCGCGAGAGAAAGCGCGAGCTCGACCGCAGGAAGTTGAAACGGATGATCGCCTACGCCGACTCGACGGGCTGCCTGCGCGCCGCGCTCCTGGGCTACTTCGGCGAGGCGGACGCGCCGGACCGCTGTGGCAACTGCGGCAACTGCGCGCGGCGCCGCGCTCTCGGTGCCGACGAGCTTCTCTTCCTGCGCAAGCTGCTTTCCGGCGTCGCGCGCGCCGGCGAGAGGTTCGGAAAGCGCAAGATCACCGCCATGTTGCGTGGCGAGATCGAAGATCTCCCCGAGTCCCTGAAGACCCTCTCGACGACCGGGCTCCTTTCGCGGGAAGAACCGAAGAAGATCGGCCGCTGGCTCGACGCCGCGGTCGGCGCGGGGCTGCTCCGGGCCACCGACGACGTCTACCGCACGCTGTCCCTGACGCGTTCGGGCCGCGACGTCATGGCCGGGCGCCGGTCCGACGCCGAGCTGACCCTTCCCGAGCCGTCCCGCGCGCGGCTGCCGCGCGGCAAGCGGCCGAAGGTTCCGAAGCCCGTTCCCGCGGCGGCGCCCGGAGACACCGAGATCCTCTCCGCCGAGGAGACCGACGGGACCGATTACGTTCTCTTCGAGACGCTGAAGGTCTGGCGGCGGCGCGAGGCCGCGGAGCGGGCCGTCCCGCCCTACGTCGTCTTCCACGACCGCACGCTCGCCGCGATCGCTTCTCTGCGGCCGCGATCTCTCGAAGCTCTCGCGCAGGTGCCCGGAATCGGCCCCGCCAAACTTGCGGCCTACGGGCGGACCCTGCTCGAGCTGCTCACGCCGCGGTAGAGTTGCGCTCTGTCATTCCGAGCGAAGCGAAGAATCCGCCTGCGGGCGAAGGAACGATTTCCCGGCGCTCCCGAAGTCGAAGGAAAAGCAAGATGAAGAAGATCATGGCCGCCTGGTTGCTGGCGTTTGTCTTTTTCCTGCCGGGGAAGGCGGGAGCGGCCAATCCGGAGAAGGCGCGAAAGAAGCTCGCGAAGGAAGACGTGGAGTTCACCCCGGAGGTCTTCCTGAAGAAGGTGTTCCTGGGCGACGAGGACATCGTTGCCTTGTTCCTGGAGGCGGGGATGCCGGTGGACACGGCGGACGAGAAGGGATGGTCGGCCCTCCACCGCTCGGCGCAGGGAGACAGCGAGAAAACGCTCGCGCTGATCCTCAAGGCCAGGCCCGCGTTGAACGTGAAGACGAAGGCCGGGGACACGCCTCTCTGCCGGGCCGCCGCGAGCGGGACGGCGAAGAACGTGTCGCTCCTGATCCAGGCGGGCGCCGACGTCAACGCGGTCTGCAGCTTCGAGAACACGGCGCTCCACGAAGCGGCCCACGAGGGGGACGCCACGAAGGTGTCGGCGCTCCTCGCGGCGGGCGCGCGGACCGAGGCCCGCAACGACAAGGGCGAGACGCCGCTTCATCTCTCGACCAGCCAGGAGACTCCGGCGGCGGCGCTTGCCTTGATCCACGCGAAGGCGGACGTCAACGCGAAAACGAAACACGGGGAGACTCCCCTCCACCAGGCGACCGGGTGGGACAAGCCGGCCATCGTCACTGTCCTCCTGGACGCCGGCGCCGAAGTGGACGCCCGGAACGGCTCGGGGCACGCGGCGCTCTACGACGCGGCCGCGTACGAACGTTTGAAGATCATCCCGCTGCTGCTGGCGGCGGGCGCCGATCCCTCGGCAAAATCCCGCGGCGGCGAGACCCCCCTCAAAGCCGCGCAGGAGAGCGGAAACAAGCAGGTCGTGGAGATGCTCCGCAACGCGAGGCCTGTCGCTCCCCGCGCGTCTTCGAAGAGCGAGCCGGTACCGCCCTCCGCGTCCGGCACGGAGGCCATTCCTTCCGGTGACGATGCCTCGCGCGAGTTGAAGAAGATGGGCCTCACCGCCAACAAGAAGACTCTCTTCGAGCGGGTGGGAGCCCGCGACGTCAAGGCCGTCCGATTGCTTCTGGTCTCGGGGCTGTCGCCTGGAGTCCGCAACGAACAGGGCCGCCCGCCTCTCTGGGTCGCGATCGAAGCCGGCGACGAGGAGATGGTCAGGACCCTCATCGCGGCCGGAGCGAACGCCAACGACCCCGGCGCCAGCGTGGTCAAGTCCATGGAATACGGGGACACGCTCGTGATGCGGGCGGTGGACGGCGGCAATCCCGAGATCGTCAAGGCCCTCGTTGCGGCGAAGGCCGACGTCAACAAGGGGAACGCCTACGGCGTCAACGGCCTGATGAGCGCCGCCATGCAGGGGCGCGTGGAGCTGGTCGCGATCCTCGTCAAGGCGGGCGCCAACGTCAACGCCCGCGACAAGAACGGGACGCCCGCCCTCTACAGCGCCGTGCAGGGCGGCAATCCCGACGCCGTCCGGATCCTGATCGACGCCGGGGCGGATACGTCGGTCAGCCGCAAGCTCCTCCTCGACACCGCGAAGTCCAAGAAGAATCCGAAGCTCGTCGAGATTCTCGAGCGCGCTCCCGCAAGCGGTCGAAAGAAGGCGGCCTCGGACGAGTCGGACCGCGTCAAGTCGGATTCACCGCTCCCGCCCGCCCGGCCCGCCGCGAAATCGGCCTCGACTGGCACCGGAAAGAAACCCCTGACCGGCCGGCAGGCCTACGACCTGACTCGGGCGGTGACGGCGAAGTGGCGGACGGACGCCGGCCTGACGGAGCTGTCGACGACCTCGGAGGGACCGCTCGACGCGGAGGGGCGCTCGGCTCACTGGGTCGCGCATTACTACTCCCCTTCGAGCAAGGAGGTCCTCCTGGCGAGCCTCGACGACGGCAGGCTCACGCATTCGAAGCACCCGAGCAACGAGTTGAGGACCGTCCCGATCGAGGCCGATACGATCCTCGACACGAAACGGCTCCGCGTGATCGCTGAAGAGGCCGGCGGCTCGAAGTGCACGGCGCGGGGCGCCGCCGTCAGCGCCGGACTCGTGCCCAATCGCGGACGCGCGCTCTGGTATTTCAACTACTCGGACAGGGAGACGTCGAAGAACATCTGCACGATCGTCGTCAACGCGAGCGGCGGAAGAGTCGAGCTGACGGACGTCAAGTGAGTTCGAGGTCCAAATGACAACGGCGAAAGACCGAGTTGTCTATTCGAGCGGGAAAGGGCGTATCTGCGCCAAATGCGGATGGCCGGCCGCGGACTGCCGTTGCGCATCGGCTCTGCCGGGACCGCGGGAGGCCGTTCCGGAGAAGATCACGGCGACCCTGAATCTGGAGAACGCGGGCCCGGGCAAGAAGGTGACTGTCATTCACGGCCTTCCGAAGAACTCCGCGTTCCTGGAATCCATAGCGAAGGAACTGAAGAAATCCTGCGGGGCCGGAGGAAAGGCCGGCGAGGATTACGTCGAGCTGCAGGGCGACCAGCGCGAACGCCTCCGCGAGATCCTCGCCAGGAAAGGGTGGACCGTCAAAGGATGAGCCGGGCGGAGCTTCTCCGGAGTCCCGGGCGCGGCGGCGGCGCGCCATGACCACCCGCGTCTACCTCGTCCGCCACGGCGCGACCGTGGCGTCGGCGGAGGACCGGTTCGCCGGCGAGACCGACGTGGCTCTCTCGGAGGAAGGCCGCGAGCAGGCGCGGCGCCTGTCCGAGCGTCTGGCGGGAGAGCCGGTTGCCGCCTTCTACGCGTCTCCCGTGTCCCGCACGATGGAGACGGCGCGGATTCTCGCCGCGCCTCACCGCCTCGAGGTCCTTCCGCGAGCGGGACTGCGCGAGATCTCGCACGGCCACTGGGAAGGCAGGAAGCGAGCAGAGGTCGAGAAGCTCTTCCCGGAGGAGTACGCGCGGTGGGAGGCCGATCCCTTCTCCATCGCGCCGGAGGGAGGCGAGAGCGGTCTCGCGGTAACGGCGCGCGCGCTGCCGGAGCTCCTGCGGATCGCCGGAGCCCACGAGGGATGCCACGTCCTTCTGGTTACGCACAAGGCGACGATCCGCCTGCTCGTCAGCGCTCTTCTGGGTCTGGATCCGCGCGCCTACCGGGACCGGCTGGACCAGAGTCCGGCGTCGCTCAACATCCTCGACTTCAAGGATTCGACCCACGTCCGGCTCTCCCTCTTCAACGACACCTCCCACTACGCGCCGGGCGATTCCGCCACTCCGGAGATGCCGCACGAGCGCCTGTCGAAGTGGTGGGACAGGACCCCCGACTCCAAGAGCTGAGGGCCCGGCGAGGGGCGTTGGCCGATCGAGTCCCCTCATCCCGACCCTCTCCCGGAGGGAGAGGGAGAAGAGCGCTCGATTTGCTTCTCGTCGGCGGATGTGAGACTCTGTCGGCCTCGACGTCCGGCATTGCGGGGCCGATGGCTCCAATCAACGGGCGGTTACACCACGAACGTAGGCCTCGCCGGCGATTCCTCCGTTCCCGAATAAAGCCGGAACACTCATGCGGCGAGCCGCTCCGATCAGAAGGGTCTTGAATAATCTTAGCGGGGGACCTTGCGGTCCCCCGGGCCCCCTGCGGAGACCGCCGCGGAAAGAACACAGTCTCCATGCCTTTTTCCAATTTCGGACTCCATCCCGATCTCCTGCGCGGCGTCAAGGAGATGGGTTTCACCCGGCCCACGCCGATCCAGAAGGACACGATTCCTCCCGCGATGGAGGGACACGACGTGCAGGCCTGCGCCATGACGGGCAGCGGGAAGACCGCCGCTTTCGTTCTCCCGATCCTCCATCGGCTCATGGGCAAGAAGCGCGGCGTCACCCGGGCCCTGATCGTCACGCCCACGCGAGAGCTCGCCGCGCAGATCGACGAGCACGCCAACCAGCTCGCGGTTCACACGCCTCTTCGGGCCGCCTCGATCTTCGGCGGTGTCGGCATGGTCCCGCAGGAGCACGCCTTCCGCTCCGGCGTGGACGTCCTCGTCGCCACGCCAGGCCGGCTGCTCGACCACTTCCGCTTCCCGTACGCGAGGCTCGAGGGGCTGGAGATCCTCGTCCTCGATGAGGCGGACCGGATGCTGGACATGGGGTTCCTCCCGGACATCCGCCGGATCCTGAAGCACCTTCCGACCAGGCGGCAGACGCTCTTCTTCTCCGCGACGATGCCGCCCCCGATCATGGGCTTGACGCGGGAGATGCTGAAGCACCCCTTCACAATCAACTTCGAGAGGGCGGCGACTCCGGCCGTCGGGATCACGCAGGCGGTCTATCCGGTCGCTCAGAACCTGAAGGCCTCTCTGATGATCGAGCTCCTGAAACGCGGCGACATCAAGAACGTGCTCGCGTTCACCCGCACGAAGCACCGCGCCAACCGTCTGGCCGAGACCCTGTCCAAGCGCGGCGTGCCGTGCGAGCGGATCCACGGAAACCGCACTCAGGCGCAGCGCACGGCGGCCCTGGCGGGCTTCAAGTCCGGACGTTTCCGGGTGCTCGTCGCCACCGACATCGCCGCGCGAGGCATCGACGTCGAGGCGCTGTCCCACGTCGTGAACTTCGACGTCCCCAACGTCCCCGACGACTACATCCACCGCGTCGGCCGCACGGCCCGCGCGGAGATGACGGGCGACGCCTTCACCTTCGTTTCGCCCGAGGAAGAGACGGACCTGCGGGCCATCGAGCGCGCGATCGTCAAACGCCTGCCGCGCGTCATCGTCCCCGGCTTCGACTATCGGGCCGCGCCCGCGGAGAGGCTCGAGATCCCGATCGCCGAGCGCATCGCCGCAATCCGGGCCCGCAAGGCGCAGGAGCGGACCCGCGCGAAGGAGAAAGCCGCGCGCCGCATCACGCGCGCCGCGGCGGCCGGCTCGCATCCGCACACGCCGCGATCGCAGCCGACGCGGTCCCCGGCGTCAAGGCCTCACGATTCACGGCCGCTGGCGCTTCGTCCGCAGGGCACCTCCCGGACGAAAGCCGACGAGAGACAGAACGCCCCGCGCTGGGGTCGCCGGGGGTAGCTCCCCTTGTCATCCCGAGCGAAGCGAATGACAGGGAAAGACCGTTACTTGCCCGCGGCGGAGCCGTAGACGGGGAGACGGCCCGGGAGGGAGGGGGCGGAGCCCGGCAGCGGGACGCTGCGGCCGCGGGCGAAGACCTCGTGGCGGCCGCGGGTCTTGTACCACTCGGCGGTCGTCGCCGTCTGGAACATCTCCTCGATGATCTTGCGCCACCCCACGCCCGTGTTGTACGCGCAGAAGGAGACCTCCCCCATCTGGGTGGCGTACGGGATGATGCACATCTCGGTGCGGCGGAAGTCGTAGTTGAAGAGATCCTGGAACCACATGCCGCCCACGAAGAAGACGCGCCAGTCGTGGCGCCGCTTCCGCGAGAAACCGAGCTTGCCGCCCGTGTGGCCGTCCATGACCTGGAGGACCTTCCACGGCGAGAGCGCGGGCGGGATCCCTTCCGGGCGCAGGTTGCGCAGAACGGCGAGCCCCGTCTGCACGGCCGTCCAGGTCTTCCTGCGGGCCGAGTCGGTGATGAGCTTGATGTCCTCGAGCATCCGGTCCACGTTCAGAATCGACGGGACCGTGACGGCCGACCTCGTTTTCTCCTCCACCAGCAGCATCGTCCCGATGCCGCAGTTGGGATGGCAGCCGCACTTGAACGCCCCCCACTCGGACTCCAGTCCGCCGAGCAGGTCCTTCAGGTCGGAGAGCGGCCCGGAGGCCGAGAGCGGATACCAGTCGCGCATCGGCTCGCCGATCGACGCCTGCGTCTTTACGTCGTGCGCCAGCTGGGAGAGCGTGTAGCGCTGCTTCACGCGGGTCTCGTCGTCGATGTCCTCGTCCCGGCCGGTGAAGGAGACCGGCTGGAAGGCGACGGCGTTGATCTTGTCGATGTGCCGGATCGCGAATCGGATGATGTCGCCCACCTGATGATCGTTCACGCTGTTGATGATCGTCGTCACGAGCGTGACGTCCACGCCGTGCCGGTGGAGGTTCTCGATCGCCTGGAGCTTCACGTCGAAGAGGTTGCCGACCTTGCGGTGCTGGTTGTTCTCGTTGCCGACGCCGTCGAACTGGAGGTAGGCGAAGCGCAGCCCGGCCTCGGCCGCCTCCCTCGCGAAGTCCTCTTCCTGCGCGAACCGGATGCCATTGGTCGCGCACTGGACCGAGAAGTACCCGAGCTCGCGCGCGTAACGGATGGCGGGCAGGAAATGCGGGGAGAGGGTCGGCTCGCCGCCGGAGAACTGGACCGAAAGCTGGCGGCGCGGCTTGACCGAGGCGGCGTCGTCCAGGAGTTTCTTGACGTCCTCCCACTCGAGCTCGTGGACGTAGCCGACCTGGTTGGCGTCCATGAAGCAGGGGTTGCACATCATGTTGCAGCGGTTGGTCAGGTCGATCGTCAGGACCGCGCCGCGCCCGTACCGGATCGAGGAGGTCCCATGGTTGTGGAGCCCGTCCTTGGGGATGACGAAGTCGCGCCCCGGGTAGAGCGTCTCGAGCCGCTTGAAGAACGCGGCATCCGTGGACATCACGTCCTCGAAGCGCCCGTGTTTCGGGCACTCCTTCTTCATGAGGACGCGGCCCTCTTCCTCGACGATCCCGGCCTTGATCTCGCCGGGGTTCCCGTCCACCAGGACCTTCCAATCCACCTCGCCCGACAGGATCTTCGACCGGACCTCCTTGACGCAGCCGGGACAGAGCGAATCTGTCTCCCGGGGAAGGCCCAGCTTCGGAAAGGAGCGCTCCCTCTGCTTCAAGAGAGGCGCCGGCGCCCACTTCGGCTGGAAGGATCGCTGCGGGATGAGACGGTCGATCGCCCGGGCGGCGTGCCACAGGACTTCCGCGCCGCTCCGCAGGCCCGAATACAGTGCGCTTTTCATGGTTCTCCGTGCTCGAACAATATCCCGTTCGGACTTCTCCGCCGGCGGTGGTCCCGCCGGGAATTCAGCGGATTCTAACCTAAGGCGTCGGGAGCGGTTGCGAGAATCGCTCGATCGAAAAAGGAGTGAGATCCCGCGAACTTGCGCCGGTGATTTCATCGGCCAGGGCGAGCGCGGTAACGGGCGCGAGCAGGATTCCGTTGCGGTAGTGGCCGGTCGCGAAGAAGAGGCCCGGGAGGCGGCCGCGTCCCAGAACCGGAAGTCCGTCCGGAGTCGCCGGCCGCAGGCCCGACCACGCGCGCGAGAAAGACGCGGACTCGAGCGAGGGCAGCAGGCGCGCGCCCGCCCCGAGGAGCCGCGCGACGGCTCCCGCGGTGACCCGCTTTTCGAACCCGACACGCTCCATCGTGGATCCCAACAGCCACGCGTCGCCGCGAGGAACGACGTAGACGTCGTCGGATTGGACGACCAGAGACAGGTCGGGCGCCGGCGAACGGACCTCGACGATCTGCCCTCGCACCGGCTCGACCGGAACGGGAAACTCGGGGTCGAACGCCGCCCAGGCGCCGGCCGCGTTGACGACCCGCGGCGCCTCGATCATCCCCTCATCGTTCTGGACGCCGGCGCACTGCCCGCCGCGCACGAGCACGCGACGGGCCGTCCTTCCGACCGCGAACGTGGCGCCGCGGCGCTCCGCCGAGACCCGGAGAGCGCGAGTCAGAAGCGGATTGTTCACCACTCCTTCGTCCGGGAAGAAAACTGCTTCCCGCGCCTCCTCCGAAACCCTGCCGCGCGTCAGGTCCGAGATCGCTTTGCCGTCCAACCGCTCCACGGAAAGCCCGCGTTCCCGCTGCCAGCCGTACGAGTCCCATTGCTCCGCACCCCGGGAGAAAGCGCAGCGCAGGATCCCGGAGCGGCGGTATCCGGCGTCGATGCCGGTCTCCCGGGCCAGCTCCTCGGTCCATTTCGGATAGAGGCCGCGGCTCTCCAGCGCCAGGTCGAAGAGCGGCCCCGCCGGAAGCGCCTCCGCTTGAGGGGCGAGCAGGCCGGCGGCGGCGCCGGAGGCCTCCGAGCCCGGCTCTCCCCTCTCGATCACCGTCACGGCGGCTCCGCGTCCGGCCAGCTCGCGGGCGAGGGCGCAGCCGATGACGCCTCCGCCGACGATCGCGACGTCGGCGCCCTTCGTCACCAGGGCCGCCGGCGGCGCTTTCCGAAGAACGCGCGCTCGGCGAGGAGACCCGCCAACCGCGCGGCGGCGTAACTGGCAGCTCCGCCGGCCAGGGCCGCGGCCGCGAGAGGCAGGGCCGGCGCCCGTCTCACCGGGAGGCGCCGGGCGGCCCCGATCGCCTTTCGCCGCGCCGCCAGCATCGCGCCCGCGAGCAGAGCGCTCGCGCCCGCCGCCGCCAGGCGCTCGAGCGGAGTCACGGGCCGCCCCGAAACGCGGGCGACCGAAAGGATGAGCCGGTGAAGCGACCGCGCCTGGAGGGAGAGATCCAGCGCGACCGGCAATCCCGGAACGAGGGCCGCCGGCCCGGAAGCGAAGACCCCGACGGCCGCGCAGGAAAGCGCCGCTCGCGACGCGAGCTTGCGGGCGACCTCCTGACGCGAGAGATCGGGATGGCGCTCCCGCATCCGCCGCGCAGTCTCGATGACTCGCTCCGGGTCTTCCGTGGCGAGCGCGGCTCGTGCCAGCGCTTCGTACATCGGGGTGATCCTATCCCTCCGGAACTGCGGACCGGGTCATTGCCGATTGCCGATTGGGCGGGATCCGCGGCCAAAACATCAATCTACGGTCATCTCTCGTCAGTTTCTCCGGGAATTCGGACCGGGCGGACGTGTTATCGTTTTGCGAATTTTTCCGGGAAAGGAGTCCCTGTGAAGAAAGCCCCTCTGATCTTGCTGCTGCTTTGTGCCGCCTCCGTGCTGGCCGCCCCGGCCGCGAAGAAGAAGACGGCCCGAAAGGAGAAGACCGTGGCACCCCGTGATTACGCCAATACCCTGGCGACGCTGCAGACCGACATGGGAGACATCACGGTCAAGTTCTTTTTCGACAAGGCTCCCCATCACGTGCAGAACTTCGTGGACCTGGCCGCGAAGGGCTTCTACGACGGCACGCTCTTCCACCGGGTGATTCCCGGCTTCATGATCCAGGGAGGAGATCCCAACACGAAGAAGCCCGAGGATCCGATGCATCCCTACGGGACCGGCGGAAACGTGGTGGACGGAAAGGAAGTCCGCCTCAAGGCGGAGTTCAACGACATCTCTCACAAGAGAGGCATCGTCTCGATGGCGCGCTCGCAGGACCCCAACTCCGCGTCCTCGCAGTTCTTCATCGTCGTGAAGGACTCGACATTTCTCGACAACCAGTACTCGGCCTTCGGCGAGGTCGTCTCCGGCATGGAAGTCGCCGACAAGATCGCGGCGGCCCCGCGCGGCGCGAACGACCGTCCGAACCAGCCGATCCACATCAAGAAGGTGCTTCTGACGCAGGCCAAGTCCCTCTCCTGATGGGAGCGACAGCGAAACCGGGTGACGGGGGGACCGGGTGAGGGAACGCCCGCGCCCCGAGTCTTCTCCCCGTCTCCCGGTCCCCCCCTCTCTGGCTCTTTCTCTCGAAACCATGATCCCCGACGAATACAGCGGTCTCGCGACGCTGGCGCGGCGCACCGGCCACGATCCCGTCTCCGTCGAGATCCTCCCGGGCGACGTGGGGAGGCGCCGCTACCTGCGCCTGGCTCTCGGCGGCGGCCGGACGGTCCTGGGAGTCGTCTATTGCGCGGAGGAAGCGGACTCCCGGCGGCGCTGGGTGGCGGCCCACGCCGCGTTGAAGGAACACGTTCGCGTCCCCTCGCTCATCGCCGATGACGGGATCGGGAACCACATCGTCGAAGACCTGGGAAGAAGGGACCTGGCCACGCTTCTTCTCGAGCTGGCGGCGGAGCGGCCCCTCTGGCTTTCCCGCGCCGCGGGCGCCGCCGCGATTCTCGCGGAGATGCCGGACCCGCGCATCAATCCCCCCTTCGACGCGGCGTTCTTCCGCCGGGAGCTCGACCTGGCTCGCGAGGCAGTCTTCGACATGCTCCTTGGCGCTCCGCTGACTCCCGGAGAGCGCGCGACGCATGACGCCTGGATGGGCGCGCTCTCGCGCGAGATCGAGGCGCACCCACGGGCGACCTGCCACCGCGACTACCACGGCAACAATCTCTTCCCCGTGCCGGACGGCGTCGGGTGGATCGATTTCCAGGACCTTCGCGCGGGCCCCGATTCCTACGACCTCGCCTCGCTTCTCTGGGAGCGCACGACGCTCGAGTGGATGACCGAAGACCTCGCCGGCCCGGTCATCGGGATCTTCGCGCGCGCGCGCGGCCTCGACGCCGCGGAGTTCCGGTCGAGGTTCGACCGCGTGCTCCTCCAGCGCGCGTGGAAAGTCTGCGGGACCTTCGCCCGGGCGGTCGCCCAGGGCCGCGGAGAAGCCTACCGACGCTATCTCCCGGGAGAGCTCGCCCTCGTGGGACGCCTGCTCGGAACCAGCCCGGAAGAGAAGGAGTTCCGGCGGGTTTTCGAGACCCGGCTCGCGGCCGTCTGTTAAGCTTGCCGAAGGAGAACGAACATGTTTGGCTCACTCGGCGTCCCGGAGCTGCTCATCATCCTGCTGATCGTGATCATCATCTTCGGGGCCAACAAGCTGCCGCAGCTTGGAAAGGGTTTCGGACAGGGTCTCCGCAATTTCAAGGACTCCATCAAGGGCGACGAGCCTCCCCCGCCCAACAAAGACGCCGGCTCGAAAACCCCCTAGCCTTCCTCGTGCCCCTCGTGCCCCTCGTGCCCTTCGCGCCTGACGTGCTGTAGGGGCGGGCCTTGTGCCCGCCCGCCCCTGGTCGATGAGACGTGCCGGCGAGAAAGACGGGGCAGATCCTTCGCTTCGCTCAGGATGACTCGGCGCGCGGCATCGCGCGCCGTGTCACTTCTTCTTGGCGATGTCGGGGGAGACCCGGGTCTTCTCGCGAGGAAGACGGATGTTCAGAATCCCCGCCTTGTTGCGGAGCGTGTTCCGGTGAATGCCGAGCGACAGGGCGGCGCGGCCGAGATTTCCGGAGGATCGCTTCACCGCGCCGACGATGTACTTCTTCTCGAATTCCTTCTTCGCGAGATCCAGGGAGATGCCGTGCGAGAGAAGCTCATCGATGATCTGTTGAAGTTGTCCGTCGAGATTCACTTCTTGCCCCCGCGAGTCTTCGGACCGGAGTTGAGTGGCTGCGCATCTTAGCAAACGAAAACGTTCGCGGGTAGATCTCGCAAGAAAAAAAACCGCGCGATTTTTCGCGCGCGAATCTTTGATCCGAATTAAGAAGAAAAATTTCCGTGCCAGCGGGTGGAAGAAGAAATTAGGGGGACTCGATCGCCTGTCGAAATTTTTTAGGGGAAGGGAGCAGATCCTTCGCGTTGCTCAGGATGACTCGGCTCGCGTCATCGCGCGCCGAGTCACTTCAGCTCGACTTCGTCGCCGACCTGAATCAGCCGGGACGTGTCCGTCAGGCGCGCGATCGCCCACCGATCTCCCACGAACAGGATGGCCGCCTCGCCCAGATAAGTCCGGGGGACGGTGACGCCGGCGGCCGGAGGCAGGTTGACCCAGTAGGAACCGATCGGGCGGACGCCGAACTCCTCGGCTCCCGCGTAGCGGAAGATCGTCAGGAAATCCCCGGGCGAGAGGCCGCTGGCGGCCCCGAGGTCGATGATGACGACGTCGCCGGTGCCCAGCGCCACGACGCCGTCCTTGGTGAAGACGATCCGCCCCTTGGGTTTCCCCGAAGGAGGATCTCCCAGGACGGCCGGAGGCGACTTGCGCGCCAGGGGAATCGGCAGCGGCTCGAAGGGCTTGAGGTACGAGCCGATCGGGATGTCGGTGCAGGCGCTCGTCAGGCGCACGATTCCCGCCCTCGCCTCGACGCTGTGAACGACGGCGCGCCCCCGGTACTGGTAGAGACGGCCCATGCTCCTGCCCGTCACCGGATGGAAGACCTCCTGCTCCGGCGTCACGATCCAGAATTCGTCGCCGGCCTTCAAGCCCTTGTCCACGCCGCCCGAAATGTAGAGAAAATCGTCGGTGATGAAGTCGGTCTGTTCCGCGACGTTCTCGGCGCCGGTGACCCGGACAGGAAACGCCTCGGAAAGGCCGCCCAGGTAGCCGAAGCAATAGATGTCGCTCTCGAAACCCACCGGCTGGGGCGCGGTCTCGGTGGTCAGCGGCCTCTGGGGCTCCTCGGCGCGCGTGACCGTGGAAGGCTGCGGATTGACGATCGTCTTCTTTCCGCCGACCGCCGGGGGGGGCGCCTGGGAAGGTGCCCTCTGGGCGAGCACGATCCCTCCCCAGCAAAAGAGACCCGTGACCAGGAGGATCCGAAAGTGGAGACGCATGGCGGCTCCTTACAAATTACGGCCGGTTGTTTGATCTGCCTAAAATTACTCGCTCTTGGGTCGCGTGTCAACGGACGCGGACGCCGGCGGCTTGCCTTTCCCCGTCCTGCCGCGCGCCATTTTCGCATACTGGCTGGAAGGGAACTCCTCGATCACGCGCGAGTAGTAGCGGGAAGCCTCGTCCTGGCGGCCAAGCTTCCTCAGGGCTTCTGCTTCGTAGTAGAAGAGCCGGTCCCGGTGACCATATTGGGGGAACCGCTGCTCGATCGCCGTGAAACGGCCGAGCGCGGCGGCTGTCGCTCCCTTGCGGATGTAGAAATAGCCCACCCCGAATTCGTGGTCGGCCAGCTCATCGGTCAGGCGGCGGACCCGTTCCCTGGCCACGCTGACGTAGGTCGAATCCGGGAACTCCTGGAGCAGCACCCGGTACTGCTCGAGAGCCTCGCGGGTGGAGGTCTGATCCCGGTCCGGCTTCTCGTGCTCCTTGTCGTAGCAGAGGGCGAACTGGTAGCGCGCGTAGTCGCGCTGCGGCGCGCCCGGGTAGCGGTTCAGGTAGTCGCGGTATCGAAAACGCGCTTCGGTGTACCCGCTCCCCCCGCCCTGGCGGACGTAGGAGTCCGCCACGAGCAGCAGAGCCTGCCGCCCCTCTTTCTCGTTGGGGTACGTCTCGAAAACGAAGTTCAGGTACTTGCGCCCCTGCTCGTACTTCTTCTTCTCGAGAAGCGCCTTTCCCTTCTCGAAGAGCACTTCCTTGGACGAAGTGAGCAGCTCCCGGGTGACTTTGTCCGGCTTCTTCGTGCTCGCGCAGGCCGCGGCCAGCAAAAGGAGGGAGAGGCAAATCCCGAGGATCGCCGCCAGCCTGGCTCTTTGAAAGTGTCTCCTCAAACCCTGACTCCCCCGCGCGCCGCGGCGCGCAACGTCCGGATGGCGCTCTTGACGTCGTCCTGACCGTAAATCGCGGTGCCCGCCACCAGAATTTCCGCGCCGGCTTCGACGAGGTCGGCGGCGCTGGCCGCATCCACTCCTCCATCGACTTCGATCACGGCTCGAGCGCTCCGGGCAAGCGCCTCCTGCCTGGCCCGCCGGACCTTGGCAACCGAAGACGGCAGAAACTTCTGACCGCCCCAGCCGGGATTGACCGACATGACCAGGGCGAAGTCGAGATCTTCCCAGGAGGCGTCGAGGGCGGAGACCGGCGTGCCGGGATTGACGGCCGCGCCGGCTTTCGCCCCGCCCCGGCGGATCATGTCCAGGCAGCGCTGGAGGTGCCGCGTCGCCTCGACGTGCACCGAAATCCAATCGGCGCCCGCCTCGAGGTAATCCCCGATCGTCTCTTCCGGGCTCTCGATCATGAGGTGAACGTCCAGGGGAAGACGAGCCGCCCGCTTCAACGCCTTGACGACGGGCGGGCCGATCGTCAGGTTGGGCACGAAGTGGCCGTCCATGACGTCCACGTGGACGAGGTCCGCTCCGCCTTCCTCGGCCATGGCCAGGGCGTCCGCGAGGCGCGCGAAGTCCGCCGAGAGCAGCGACGGCGCGATGCGGACGCTCATCGGGCGGCGGGAGCGGCCGCTTCGGCGGAGCGGGAGACCGTCAGGGAAACAACATCGCGGTCGGAGATCGGATATCCGGCCGGCGGGAACTGCTTCAAGATCGTGTTCGCGGCGACCCCCTCGTACGCCTCGTACCGGGAGCTTCCGACCCGGAAACCGTGGCTCGCGAGGGCGGCGCGCATCTGCTCCGCGTCCCGGCCCACCATGTCGGGCGTCACGTAGCGCGATTCGGGAGCGCCCCGGTTGGTCAAAACCTCCACCGTCTCGTTGCGGGGGGCCGCGGTCTCCGGCTCCGGGTCCTGGGCAGCGACCCCGACCCTCGCGCCGCCGTCCCTGTACCAGGACACCGCGCCGAGCTGGAGAGACTCCTGGGCCAGGCGCAGGGCCGCGGCCCGCGGCGGCAGCCCCGTCAGATCCGGAACCTTCAGCTGTCTCGGCCCGAGGGAGAGGACCACCCGGACCACCTGCGCGGGCTTGGCGAGCGATCCCGCCTCGGGCTCCTGCGAGAGGATGAGGTCCTTGCCCAGCCGGTCATCCTCGCGCGCCCGTCCCGGCTGTTCTTCGACGCGCAGCCCGGCGCCATTGGCGATCCGGATCGCCTCGAGCATCGGCTTTCCCGCGAGGTCGGGCACGGACACCGAACGCCCGACGATCGAGCGCTCGAAGGCCAGCCAGGCCCCTCCGAGAAAGATCCCCACGAGCAGAAGCCCGTAGAAGAGCCGGAAGAAGATACGTCCCACGGCCGAAACGGTAGCACGTTTGAGTGAGGAGACCCTCGTCGTTTGACACGCGGGCCTGCGATTTGCAACCCTGTCTGTTCCGATGGGGAACGACAAGAACGACGAGACAGACTCCCCTTCCTGGTTTTCGGACGGGCGCTTCAAGAAGGCGGACCTTCACTGCCACTCCGTCTATTCCACGTTCAAGTATTTCCGCGTCGCGAACACCCGCGATTCCTACAACCGCCCGGAGGAGGTCTACCGCGTGGCCAAGGAGCGCGGGATGGACTTCGTCACGTTGACCGACCACGACTCGATCGACGGCTGCCTCTACCTCTTGAATCGGAACCCCGACCTGACCGACTTCTTCATTTCCGAAGAGGTCGAGACCTGGTTCCCTCACACGCGCCAGCGCATCCACGTCAACGTCTTCGACATCACCGAGCGCCAGCATGCCGAGATCCACAGGCTGAGGGAGAACATCTACGACCTGCACGCCTATCTCAGAGAGGAGAACATCCTCGCGTCAGCCAACCACATGTTTCAGAACTACCGGATGCGCAACTCTCCGAGGCAGTACCTCGAGGAGATGCTCCGGATGTTCGACGTCTTCGAGGTCAAGAACGGGGCGATGGCTTCTCAGCACAACCGGCTGATCGAGGACCTGATGGGTGTCGTGCGAGAGAAGCACGGGGCCGTGTCTCTCGTGGCCGGTTCGGACGCGCACACGCTCTCCCCGCTCGCCCGCGTCTACACAGTCGCGGAGGCCGAGACCTACCAGGACTTCCTGGAAAAGGTCCGCGGCGGAGAATGCTTCGTCTGGGGAAGCGAGATGGGGTTCCGCGTGCTTCTCTCCGACGTGTACCGCATGGTTTTCCGCTACTACGGCAGCGTCCTGGACATGAAGAACCCCGAGTTCACCCGCGGGGAGAAGGCCCGCCACCTCGCCCTCGCGGCCGTCGGCGCTCCCTTCACCGCCGCCGGCGTCCCCTTCGCTCTGACCTCGCTCAATTACCTGAAGCAGATCTTCGTCTCGAAGCGGATCGGCCAGGAGCTTCTCGAGATCTACGAGGAGAAGCAGAAGCCCTCCTGAGCCCTCCCTCTTCTGTCATCCCTTCGCTTCCTCCCTGTCATCCTGAGCGCAGCGAAGGATCTGCTCTCTCCCACTCGGCGGAGTGCCGGAGCAGATTCTTCGTCGCTTCGCTCCTCAGAATGACAGGACAGAAGCCGCGATCCCTCATGACTAGAATCTCGCCGTGACGAAGAATTCGGCTATGGACAGCGATCTGCTCATCGGCGCGCACCAGTCCATCGCCGGCGGCACTCCTCGGGCGGTCGAGCTGGGCGTGGCCGCCGGGTGCCGGGTCCTGCAGATCTTCGTCAAGAACAACAGCCGTTGGGTGGGAAAGACGATCGGAGAGGCGGAAGCCCGCGAGTTCCAGCGAGCGGCGCGAAGCGCGAATCTCACCCGCGTTGCCGCGCACACGTCGTACCTGATCAACCTCGCCTCGGTCTCGCAGGAACTCCGGCGGCAATCGATCGCGGCGCTGGCCGACGAGATGCTCCGGTGTCACGCGCTCGGAATCCGCGACCTCGTCCTCCATCCCGGCGCGCACGGAGGCGAGGGCGAATCCGCGGGCGTCGCTCGCATCGCGTCCGGCCTCGACGAAGTCTTCCGGAGGACGGAGGCGACTCGCGTGCGCGTCCTCCTGGAGACCGCGGCGGGCCAGGGCACCTCCGTCGGCCACCGGTTCGAGCACCTGCGCGACATCTTCGGGGCGGTTCGTCATCGTCGGCGCCTGGCCGTCTGTTTCGATACCTGCCACGTGCATGCCGCGGGTTACGAGCCGTCGTGCCGGCCCCGGTCGCGGCGCGAGGAGTCTCCCAGGGGGGCGGAGCCTCGCGCCGCGGGAGCGTAGCGCCGGAGCGGGATCACGCCATCAGGCGTAGATCCCGCGGAGCGCGCGGAGCGACGGTTAGTTGACGGTCTCCTCCTCTTCGGAGGAATCGCCGGAGGAGGGAGAGGAATGGTGGTGCAGCAGATTCCACCGGCCGTTTCGCCGGGCGAAGACGTTGGTCGCCTGCATCCGGGCCGCGCCCTCCTCCGGGTCCGATCCGAAGGCGGTGAGCAACTCGACGCAGGTGACCCAGGCCACGTCCCCCCGGACCTGGATCCGCACTTCCGCGCACGCCACGGACCAGGGACGGGCGTTGGCGAAGATGTTTTCCCAGGACCGGCGGACCTCGGACCAGCCGTCCAGCCGGTGCCATCCCGGGTGTATGCAGCTGGCGGACTCCTCATGCAGCCAGACCAGATCCATCGCGGAAAGGTCGCGGGCTTCCAGGGCCCGGTAGAAGGCGAGGTTTGCGGCCGCGACCGCCGTTTCGTCCGCCGTCTTGCTCATCACTCTCGCGGGGCGACGATCGAAGCGACGCGCTCGAGGTCCACGTTGCCGCCCGAAACGAGCGCCACGACCCGCGCGCCGGGTGGAGTCCCGACCTTGCCGGAGAGGAGAGCCGCCGTGGCGGCGGCGCCGGACCCCTCGACGTAGAGCTTGGCCCGGGTCATCAGGAGTTTCATCGCCTCGATGATCTCGTTTTCCGTCACCGACACGATCTCGTCCACGGCTTCGCGCGCGATCTCGAGCGGCAGCGCTCCGACGAAAGGAGGCGTCATCCCGTCGGCCAGCGTATCGCGGGGGCGCGGCGCCGGCACCGGTTTTCCCGCGGCGAGCGCGGGGGCGAGCCCCGGACCTTCGGCCAGCTCGACCGCCACGACGCGGATCGCCGCCTTGCACTGCCTGGCCGCGGAAGCGATCCCTCCGAGCAACCCTCCTCCTCCGACCGGGACCACGACGACGTCGGCCTCCGGCAGGTCTTCCAGGATCTCCAGGCCCGCGGTGCCCGCGCCCGCGAGGACGACCGGGTCATCGAAGGGATGGACGAACGTCAGCCCGCGGGCCTCCCGGACTTCGTTCAACCTGTCGAAGAGCGTGGCTCGGTCATCGTGGAAGATCACCTCGGCCCCGTATCCCTTCACCGCATCGATCTTGGAGCGCGGCGCGGACGACGGCATCACGACCGCGCAGGAGGCGCCGGCGATCCGCGCCGCCCACGCCACGGCCTGCGCGTGATTGCCCGCCGACACGGTGACGAGGCCCCGCGCCTTCTCCTCGTCGGAAAGCGACAGCACCTTGTTCAGGGCACCCCTGGGTTTGAACGACCCGGTCTTCTGAAAGCTCTCGCACTTCAAGAACAGCCGGATCCCCGCGCGCTCGCCCAGCTGCGCCGCCGAGAGAAGCGGCGTGCGGTGGACCTTCCCAGCGATCCTCGCCGCCGCCGCGCGAATGTCGTCGATCGGAATCACGGTCTGAGAAGTCTAACCTCCCGCTGATTCAGACCGACTGGCGGGACGTGATCTCCTGGTGTGCCGAAGACGAGCCTTACGGGAAGGTGTTCGTCCGACGTTCTACGCCAGGATCTTTCGGAGCGTCTTGAGGCTCACGTTGCGGCCCGAGATGATCAGGACGACCGGGCCGTCGAAGCGGTCCGCCTTCCCGGTCAGGCATGCCGCGACTGCGGCCGCGGCGGAGGGCTCGATCAGGTGCTGGTGCTCCTCGAGCATCCAGCGCACCCCTCCGAAGATCTCTTCTTCCGAAACAAGCGCGACGCGGTCGATGCGAGACCGCAGGACCTGGAACGGCTTCCGGCCGATGCCCCCTTCAATCCCTCCGGCAGAAGTCTCGGCGGCGGCCAGCCGCGTGATGGCTTCGCCGCGCTCGAGGGAGAGGGCGAGCGCCGGCGAGAGCTCATGGTTGCAGCCGACGACCACCGAGCCATGGACCTTCTCCTTGACGACGAAGGCCAGGCCCGCGGCCATCCCGCCCCCGCCGACGGGGAGCACAAACCCGCGCGCGTCCGGCAGGTCTTCGAGGATCTCCAGGGCCAGCGTCCCGCCGTTGCCCGCCATGATCGCCTCGTCGTCGAAGGCGGAGATCCAGACGCGGCCGGACCGAGCAGCCTGCTCGAGTGCCCACTGCTCGGTCTCGTCGTAACCTGGGAATCGCGAACGCACCACTTCGGCTCCGAGATCCAACATGGCGCGGTGCTTCGATTCGTCCACGCTCGAAGGAACGAAGATCGTCGGCACGAGGCCGAGCGTTCGGGCGGCATACGCCACCGCCTTGCCGTGGTTGCCGGCCGAGCAGGTCGCGATCCCCGCGCGCTTCTCCTCCTCCGAAAGCCGCGAAAGCCGGAAGAGGGCGCCGCGGATCTTGAACGAGCCGGTGACCTGCAGTGATTCGAGCTTCAGCCGGACGGGAACGCCGAGAATCGCGGAGAGGGCCGGCGAGTCCTCCAAGGGCGTGCGCAGGACGCGGCCCGCCAGAAACGCCCGCGCCTCCTCGATCCGGGAGAGCGTCAGCTCCGGCGGGGCGGCCTCCACCCGCTCAGTGCCCGGGGCCGCCGTAACGCGTTTCGCCGAAGCCCGTGCGGCGGAGGTCGTAGTAGGGCGGGTAGTTCGGGCCGAGCGACTGGAGATCGCGGTACCAGCAGACCCACGCCGCCGCGTCCACGTCGCACAGAGTCGCCATCCTCGCCGCGGCGAGGTTCGTCGGAAAGAACCCGTTGCCCATCTGGACTTCGGGCGGGGTGCCGTTGTTCGTCGCCACCTCTCCGAACCACTGGATCATCGAGCTCTTCGTGTAGGAGCCGCTCCACTCCGAATCGGAAAAATAGCCGAGCCACTGGTTGTCGAACCACGCCCACCAGTTCCCCTCGAAGTGGACGTAGCCGTTGTAGACGTCGTAGCCGACCAGCGGCGACAGGTTCATTCCGGGGAAATAGGTCGCGCTGTACTGGTGCCAGCCGCAGGTGTCGTAACAGGTGCCCGTCCAGTCGATCCAGTGATAGACGAAGAGGTGGGGATCGGCGTCGGGGTATTGCGAGGTCGAAACGTTCCAGCCGAGCTCGATGATGTTGCCGTTGTCCTTTCCGCCCTGCACGGAGAGCTCGTCGAGGCTGTGTCCCTCGCCGTGGAAGGCCGGGCGCTTGATGGTCACCGTCATGCCTCCGCCGTCCGCCGTGCTGGCGTAGCTCGCGGGCCCGTAGTAGTAGCAGGCGCCGTAATAGAAGATGCCGTTGCAGTCCGGCGGATCCGCGGGCGCCTCGTGCCGCTTCTCGTCCGGCCCCGGCGGGATGTAGTAGACCTTCCGGTAGGGCCGGAGGTTTCTTCGGACGATCTCTCCCGTCCCGCCTTCCTGGAAGAAGTCGGAGACCGGCCGGTCGATCGGGCCGATGAGCGGGTTGCCTTTGGCGACCGTCGGCCTGGCCGGAGTCTTCGAGACTGGGACCTTCCCCTCCGCGCACAGCCGGAGCGTCAGGAGCGGCCTCCCCTCGCGCCGGACGATCGTCTTCTGATCGCCGCGCACGTAGCCCAGGCCGAGGACAGCGCGTGGTGGAGGCGACGCGACGCCTCCGCGGTCCACGCATTCGAAAGGCCCCATCGCTTCGGGTTTGACCGAGACGGGACCGAGCGAGGCGCAGCCTGTAACTCCCAGGAGCAGCGCGAGCCAGGCGAAACCAGGATTCCGAAGGTCCATGACGACCTCCTTTCGGGCAGCGCTCTTCGTGGTGCTCCTCTCTTACGCCGCGCCCTCGGCGCTGTCAAGGCCGTACGCCGGCTGTCCGCTCCGCGAACCTCTCCCGGGGTGCGCGGCATATAGCATCCGGGGGGATCCCGGCGGACTGCCGGCCAACCGGCCGATCCGAGAAGAGGAAACGAAATGGCAAGATGGTTTTTCGAGCCCGGTCACACGGCCGCCGAGTTCCGCGCGCGCCACATGATGGTCACCTGGGTGCGCGGGCACTTCAAGGACATCCACGGGACGCTGGACTTCGATCCGGAAAACCCGCGCGAGGCCTCGGTCGAGGCGACGATCGATGCCCGGAGGCTCTGGACGGGCGAGCCGGACCGCGACACGCATTTGAAGAGCGCCGACTTCCTCGACGTCGAGAACCATCCCACGATTACGTTCCGGGGACGCGGCGTCGTGCTGAGCGGCGCGGACGAGGCGAAACTCACCGGCGATCTGACGATCCGCGGCGTCACCCGCCGCGTCACCCTCGACGTGCGCTCCCTCGGGCAGTGGCAGACCCCGTGGTGGGAGGGGAACGTGGACAAGGGACCGAAGACGCGCGCGGGCTTTGTCGCCACGACCCGGATCAACCGGCTCGACTTCGGCGTCAGTTGGAACGGCGTCCTCGACCGCGGCGGACTCGTCGTCGGCGACGACGTGGAAATCACGGTGGACGCCGAAGCGATCCTCGAGGACTGACCGGCCGCCTACCTCCTCTTGAAGAACTGGACGGCGCGCTCGTGCTTCTGCGCGGCCGCGAGCGACTGGAAGGTCCCCAGGTTCTTTCGCTTGCCGGTCTTTGCGTCCTTCTTGCGCGAGTAGAGGCGATAACCTCCCGACGCGAGCTTGCGGATCATGATCCACCCTCCTGGCGAAGGGTGCTGCGACATTCGTGCCGAACGCGACTTGAGATTCTTGATTCTTCGTGATCTAGAATCCGGGTCCAGAAGAATCGGGAGGCTGTGATGATTCTCGTCACCGGATCGACCGGTAAAGTCGGCTCCGAGCTTGTCCAGCGGCTCCGCGAGGAGGGGACGTCCTTCCGGGCCGCGTTCCACTCGCCGGAGAAGGCGGAGAAAGGGCGAGCGTCCGGTCTCGATACGATCGTGCTCGACTACGCGCGCCCGGAGACCCTGCCGCCGGCTCTGGCCGGCGTCGAGAGTCTCTTCCTTCTCACTCCGCCCGGCTCGACGAGTCTGGAAGCCGCGGTCGTCGAGGCCGCAAAGAAGGCAGGGGTGCGCCGCATCGTAAAGCTTTCCGTCTGGGGCGCGGAGGACGAGGCCTTCTTCTTCGCCCGCGAGCACCGTGCCATCGAGAGGGTCGTCGAGGCCTCCGGGATTCCCTTCACGTTCCTGCGCCCCAATGGCTTCATGCAGACCTACCTCATGTACGGGGCGACGATCAAGACTCAGTCCGCTTTCCACCTTCCGGACCGGGACGCGAGGTGGAACCTCATCGACGTGCGGGACGTCGCCGCCGTCGCCGCGAAGACGCTCACCGAGCGCGGCCACGAGGGGAAGGCCTACGAGCTTGCCGGTCCCGAAGCCCTGAGCAACAGCGAGATCGCGGAAAAGCTGTCTCGGGTTCTCGGCCGGACGGTCACCTATGTGAATATCACCGACGGCCAGTTCCGCGCGGCGCTCCTCGGAGTTGGGATGCCGCAGATGCTCGCGGACGGCCTCGTGGACCTCCATCGCGTCATCGTCTCCGGGGCCTTTGCCTCCGCCACGCCCTGGGTCGAGCGAATCACCGGAAGCAAGCCCGGCACCTTCGACCGGTTCGCCCGCGATTTCGCGGAAGCATTCCGCTAGCGCTGAATGATTAATCGTCGCGCTGGCCCCCGTCGGCACGCACAGTCTCCCGAAGTAACTGAGGGAGGGCGCGTGTCGCGGGAGAGAACGCGCAGCGGGGGATCAGGCCAGCGATCGAGGCCGCATCCGGCCGAGTCGCTCGCCGGTGCGCCGAAAGGCGCAGATCCCACGTAAGCGCGAGCGACGTGCTAGCCTGCGCGCTTCCGGGTGTCGGGCTCCTTTTCGATCTTCAACGAGTCGCCGGTCTTGTGGTCTTCGATCTGGAAGCGCAGGAACTCGTGAACGGCCTCGAGCGCTCTGGCGTTCTTCGTCGAGAGGACGACCGAGCCGCCTCGCTCCGTCGGCTGAAACTCGTATCGGATCGCCGCCTTCAATTCCTTCATGACCGGGACGCCGGGCGGGACTTTTTCGTGGATGAGCATCGGCGCTTCGAAGTCCCCCTCCGAGAACATCTTCGCGATGTGGGTCAGGTGCATCCGGATCATGTCGCGGCTCCCCGAGTCCGAAGGGTCGTTGACCTCGGCCTCGATCTCCCCCCCCGAGGGGGTCAGCCGGAAGTGATGCGTGGTCTTCGCGTGGTCGAAGCCCATGACGTGGTCGCCGCGTTCCGGCACGCCGGCGGAGCGCTTCTCCTCGGCGGTCTGCGCCGCGGCCGTCATGGCCGCCGCCAGCAGGATGAGCGCCAGGCCGGGTCCCCGGTGGTCTTTCATCGTTTCCCTCCTTTTTCGTCCGATACAAGCCGGCGCGTTCCCCCGATAATTCCCGCGTGCTCCGGCACAAGCTCTTCGCCGCCCCGCTTTCGCTCCTGATCTGGGCGAGCTACGTCCTGATCGTCATCCTGTGGACTCCCCTCGTCTTTTTCTATCGCCTGGCGACGCGCCGCTCCGACCCCGACCGGTACCGGATCGGGCGCGTCTTCCGAAAATCGGCGGTCCTGGCCGGAGATCTGAACCCGTTCTGGAAGTTCCGGATCGTGGACAACGTCCATCCCGATCCGCGGCGCCCGTATGTCTTCGTGGCCAACCACCGGTCCTCCACGGACGCGTTCCTGATCGTGAGGCTTCCGTGGGAGATGAAGCTCCTCTCCAAGCGGTCGATCATGCGGATCCCTCTGCTCGGCTGGCAGATGCGCATGGCGGGCGACGTCCCGGTCGTCCGCGGAAACAAGGAGAGCGCGCGGCACGCCATCGAAGAGCTGCGCCGCTGGCTCGACCGGCGCGTCTCGGTCTTCTTCTTCCCGGAAGGAACGCGCAGCTCCGGCGCGCTGGGGCGATTCCGGGAGGGGGCCTTCCGGCTGGCGATCGAGGCGGGCGTGGATGTGGTGCCGCTCGCCCTCGCGGGCACGGAAGCGGGATTGCCGAAACACTCGATCGCGTTCGCGCCGACGACGGCCACGCTCACCGTGCTTCCTCCCGTCTCGACCGCCGGACTGACCGCCTCCGACGCGCCTCGCCTGGCGGAGACCATCCGCGGCATGATCGCGCGCGCGCTCGAGGAGGAAGACAAGCGCTCCCTTTGATCTGAATCGGCGGTGTTTACGCGACGCTCAAGACCGGAGACAAGGGAAGGCGGGGGCTCTACGGCTCCTTCCTGGGCGCTGCCGGCGGGACGCTCTCCTCCTGGGGCGGCTCGCGCCGGAAGTAGGCCGTGACGTTGACGGGGCCGCCTCCGCGCCGGAGAGCCAGCCGGGCCGAGTCGCCCCACTTCTTCTCCGCGACGAGGCGGTTCAAGGTCTCGCGGTCCTCGACCGCCGTGCCGTCCAGGGACGCGATTATGTCGCCCAGGGCGATTCCGGCTCTTTCCGCGACGGATTTCTTCTCGACGTTGATGACCGAGACTCCTTTGCCTCCCTCGGCCGGCCGCGTCGAAACGCCGAGCTCCGCGAAGAGCGGGTCGGATTCCCGCGCGACCCCCCAGACAAAGTCGGCGTAGGAGGCGCGGACGGACCGGACGGGCTTGCTCTTCTCGTCGCGGACCGCCACGGGAACGAGCGTCGCGATCCTTCCGGAGAAGAGGCGCGCGGCCTGCCGCTCGATGCCCAGCCCGTACTGCACGTGCCCGGAGCCCGCGAGCACGACGAGGATCGCCTTCTCGTCGCCGGCGGACTTCTTTGCGGCCGCGACCGCGTTCTGCGCCATTGTCGCGTCCCAGGTGCACTGGGCCTCGAACATCTTCTTCCAGTCGGCCTCGCTCATGCCCGTGTGAAAGCCCTCCTCTCCGAAGGAGGCCTTGAAGAGGCGGAGGTGGTCGGGACTGTCCGTGTCGATCTTCGCGGGAACGTGCGCGGCCTCCTCCTGCGTCAGTCCGGTGAATCCCTTCTTGCGGACGGCGGCGACGATCTCGCGCGGCGTGTTGACCGCGAACATCGGCATCTGCTTTTCGCCGGCCAGCAGGAAGATGTCGCGGTAGTAGCCCCAGTTGTACCCCCAGTTCTTGTACCAGCGGGACTGAGCCACGAACTCCTTCTCCGAGAGCTTGCCGCCGACCCACAGCTCGAGAGACGGCTGCTCGACGTACGGATACATCTCCAGCCCGACCGACACGTGGCGCCCGGCCGCGGCCAGCTCCTCGAGCACGCGCTTCTCGACGCGGTGCGACTCCATCGCCGTGTGCTCCTCCCCCACCAGCAGGAGGCGGACGCCCGAGAGGCGGGCCGGCAGCTCCGCCGGCGTCAAGACAGCCCCGCCGGCGGTTTCCGTGATCGCGTCCAGGACCACCGCGGAGTCGCGGTCCTTGCGCGCCGGATCCCCGATCGGAAGGCGCAGCGGATCCTCCGCCACCGCAACGGCGGCGGCGAGGAGGAGACCCGCGCCGAAGGCCGCTCGTCTCATCAGCGCCAGGGCTCGATCGAGATGATCTCCATCTCGGATTCGCCGACCTGGACCCGGTCGCCGAGTTGTTTTCCCAGGAGCGATTGCGCGAACTCCGACTGGTAGGAGTAGATCGCCTCCTCGGGTCGCGAGTCCCAGGGGCCCAGGATCGTCGCCGGACGCGCGGCTCCTGTCTCCGGCTCGCGCAGCGTCACCCGGGTCCCGACCCGCACTTCCGAGGTCTCGATGCGGGAGGGCTCGAGCGCCCGCGAGCGCGACAGCTCGTCGGACAGCGCCGCGATGCGCGCCGACAGGTACTCGTGTCTCTGCTTGGCCGCGTGGTACTCGAAATTCTCCGTCAGGTCTCCATGGTCTCTCGCCACCCGCATCGCCTCGGCGTTGGCGGGCAGCTCCACCTGCTTCAGGTGCGCCAGCTCCCGCCGGCGCGCCTCGATCGCCTCGGCCGTCGAGTAGAGATACTCGCGCGCGGGACCGCGCAGGGCCGGGAACTTCATCAGGAGGGCCTCCTTGACGAGGGCCCGCCGGTGCTCCTCCAGGCCGCCCGCCCTCTCCAGCGCCGCGAGATAGTCGCGGGCCTCCTCCTCCGAGCCGGAAGACTGGACGATCGAGACCGCGAGGTTCCCGGGGTCGAACAGCTCCTTCAAGCGCGCGCGGTAGCTGGAGAACTCCTCCTGGCGCAGCGCGTCGAGCATCGAGAAGAAGAGCTGACTCGGAAAATGTTGGATAAGAGTTGGCGGGGGACCTTGCGGTCCCCCGGACCCCCCGGGCGCGGGCCTGCCCTCCGCGCGCAGCCGCTCGCAGAGCCAGAGGAAGGCGCGGGGCGCCTGCCGCGGAGAACGCAGGATGCGGCGCGAGAGCTCCTCGGACCGCTCGGGGAACTCCGCGAGCCCGGCGAAGAGCGCCGTCAGGACCCGCGCGTCGTCTTCCTTGAAGAGGCGATCGGCGAAGAGATCGGCCCAGTCGGCGCGGCCCGCGCGCGCCGACTCGAGCGCCTTCTCGCGGGCCACGTGATCGTGGATTTGGGCGATGACCGAAGGCAGGTCGCCGGCGGCCAGAAGCTGCGCCGCGGGAAACGCCTCGGGCTGGCCGGGCAGAAGCCTGGCGGCGGCCTGCGAGAGCTCCCAGGCCAGAGCCGGGCGTTCTTCCGCCGCGGCTTTTCGCGCCTCCGCGGCGAGCGTCTCGCCGAAGAAGCGCGCGAGCTCCTTCGAGCGCCTGGCGCTCTTGCGCGCGATCTCGATCTTCTGGAGGGGCGGCGCCTCCTCGAAGGAGCGGTGAACGGATGCCTCCGCCTCGCCGGCGCTCGAGGACCACGAGACCATGGCCGACTTGCCCGTGCCGGAGGAGACGAGCTGCGGGTGTTTTCGGGCGGCCGCCCAGAAGGTCCCCCAGCGGGGCTCGTCCACCAGGCCCGCCAGGTTCTCCTTCACTTCGGCGAGCGTCATGGAGCGGCCGAAGCTCTCGAGCAGCCGGCGGACCGCTTCCGCGGGCTGCTGCTCGACGAGCGCGCGGGTCGCCTCGGGCTCTTCGATCTTGCGCCGCAGGAAGTGCTCCGGCGGCAGCGGAGACAGGTTCGTCTCCGCGTTGACGAGCGAGAGGGGAAGCCTCGCGTCGGCGAATTCGACGCGGATCACGTCGAGCGTCGGGTTCAGCTCCACGATCCGCCCGGGCCCGCGCCCCGGCATGAAGTAGATCTCGCCGGGAGAAAATCGCAGCCAGCGCGCGATCTTCCCGGCGGCCTCCCCCGCGTCCGCGGGATTCCCCAGCGGGAAGTGCGCGAAGACGGCCGCGGAGGCCGGATGGGACGCGAACCGGGCCCGCAGCGCCGCCTCCAGCTCCTTGCGGATCTCCGCGTCCGCGGGGGACATTCGCGCGATCTCCAGCAGCACGGCGAGCTGCCGGTCGCCGTCTCCGCGCTCCGCTTCGTAGTCGGCCAGGAAGCGCAGCCAGGAGAGCGCCATCGCCAGGCCTCCCTTCTTCTTGACCGCCGAGGCGACCGCGAAGAAGAAGGCGAGGTTTTCCGGTTCCTCCCCCATCCGGCCGGTCCACACGTCCTCCAGCGCGTCGAAGCTCTTCTGCTCGATGAGCTGGACGACGTCGGCCGGCAACTCGGCCGGGGAGGGAAGGGAAGCCGCCGTCATGAGGGGGTGATACTAACCCCGAAGAATTTGTCCTGAGTTGAAAGCTCGCGAACCAAATAGGTTCTGTCATCCCGAGCGTAGCGAGGGATCTGCCCTGCCCCCGTATTTTCCGAGCAGATCCCTCGTCGCTGCGCTCCTCGGGATGACAGAGAGTCGCGGAAGGGTTCAGCGAGTCCCTGACTCAGGACACACTAGTCTTCGTGCCGCTTCTTCCGGGAGAGGGCGCGCAGCGCGCTGCCGGTCAGGGTGCCGTGGATCGAGACGGCCTCGCTGTCGCTCGAGACGGTGAACTTGCGAAGGGCCGAAACGAGCTCCGGAGAGTTCTCCTGCACCGCGAGCCGCCACATGGCCATCAGGCCGCGCAGCGAGTCCTCCAGCAGCTGCCGCGTCTCCGCGTCGCTCGAGAGGCCCGTGGCCGACAGCTCCAGGGAATCGCCGCGGGCCTTCGCCTGGACCGCGACGAGAGACACCGACTTCATCACGGAAAGGACGGCCATGGCCGGCTCTCCGCTGGCCTCGCCGGAGGCGTGGGCGCGGGCGCTGTGGCGCGCGATCGAAGGGTAGCGGTTCACGTCCACCAGGGCCCAGACCGAGGCGCCCCGGTCCACGCGCTTCAACTCGCGGCCGAGGCCGGAGGCTGCCGCGAAACCCGTGCCGCCCGACTGCCTGTCCGCCAGCGCCTGCGCCACGGCCGACTCGCTTCCGGCGATGACGAGGCTCGAGCTCACGAAGGCCGCGGCGGCCGGATGCTTCCTGTCGTGCCCGTGTTTCTCCGGCAGAAGGAAGTAGTCTCCCGCCGGCGTCGAGCGGCGCGCGCCTCCGCGGGCCTCGACCGCGGCGGCCAGACGATCGCGATCGAAGCGTCCTTCAAACACGGCGAGTGCCGGCGAGACGTTGCTTCCCCCGGACGGCCTCAGTGCAATCACCACGGTGTCCACGTCTCTCTTCGGGTCCAGCTGCGCGTCCTCCAGGAAGCGAGCCGCGTCTCCGTCCGAAGCCATGTGGTCGGCGCCCGAGAAGAGCTTGTCCGCCAGCGGGCTCTCCCGCAGGTCGCTCAAGCGGATGACGGCCACCGAGGCGGCGTCGGCGGGGACGAGCGACAGCAGGTCGTTGCCGGAGCGCGAGGCCGCGGTCAGCGGCGCGGCCGCCGCGCCGAGGAGGAGCGCGAGAGAGGCGATGCCGATGCGCGAGCGGGTTTTCATGTCAGAAGTCCTTTCTGGAGAAGAGCCAGCAGGAGAGGGCCAGGGCGGCCAGACCGAACAGGGCCGTCGAGCCGTACACCGCGAAGAGATCCGGAACCGCAATTCTGGTGAACCGGCCTGCCGAGACGAGCTGAACGGTCGCCCGCCCGAGCTCGGCCGTCTTCGGGAAGATCCAGTAGAGGGCATGGACGAGCCTCGCCGCCCATTCGGCCGAGACGGCCGCGGCGATCTTCTCGTGCGCGGCGAGCAGTGCCGCCAGGAAGAAGACGGCGTAAGTCGTCATGAGCGAGACCCCGGTGGACGACGTGATGACGCCGACCAGGAATGCGAAAGCGAGGAGCGCGGAGATCGTGAACAGGATCGTGGCGCCGCCCAGCAGGAAACGGGCGTGAACAACGTGCGTCTTCCAGATGATGATGAGCCAGATGGACCCGATGAGATAAAGCAGGTTGGCCGCGGCGAGCAGCATCCCGCCGCAGTAGCGCGACAGGAGGAGAGGCACCCTTCCGACGGGACGGGAGAGGTACAGGTCCACCGTCCCTTTCTCCTGCAGACGCGGCACCAGGTGCGCGGTCGCGAAGAGCGCCAGGAACGTGCCGACCAGATAGAGGAACCCGGAGAAGCCGGATTCGAAGCCCAGGACGAGGCGGTCGATGTCGATGGAGCGGTGACCCAGCTCGACGGACTGTCCGAAGAGCTTCGCCCCGGCCAGTGCCCCATTGACGACGTCGAGGTTCACCGCGAGGGCGAAGACCAGGATGAAAAGGGAGGAGAGCGCGAAGTAGGCGATGAGGGTCCAGCGCGCCGCCGCTTCCCGGAAGACTTCCTCCACGCTCGCGGCCAGGGCCCTCATGAACTCTCCTTGCCCGGACCCGGTCCGGTGCGGACGAGCCCGACGAAGACATCCTCGAGGCTCGAGCGGAGGGGCGTCAGCTCTTCGAGCTGCCCTCCGCGGGCCCGCAGGCGGTCCACGACGTCATTTAAGTGAGCGACGTCGCGCGCGGTCAGGGCGAGGTGGCCGTTGACCCGATCCACCGAGGCGCCCGTGCCGCGCAGCTCGGCGAGCAGGGCGTCGTCCACGCCGGAGGCGACGAGCTTGTATCGCGAGACCGCCTTCGCCGACGCTTCGGCGGTCAGGTCCACCGCCGTCAGGTCCTGGATCCTTCCCTGCGCCGCCAGCGAGCCCTCGCGCAGCACGGCCACCCGCGCGCAGACCAGCTCGACCTCCGAAAGCAGGTGCGAGTTCAACAGGATCGCGCGGCCCCGGGCCGCCTCGGCCTGGAGCAGGTCACGGATCTCGCGGCGGCCGACCGGATCCACTCCGTCGGTCGGCTCGTCGAGCAGGAGGACTTCCGGCTCGTGCACGAGCGCCGCCGCGAGGCCGAGCCGCTGCGTCATGCCCTTGGAGAATTTCTTGACGCGCACGTCGGCCCACTGGGAGAGGCGCACCCGTTCGAGGAGACTCGGGATGCGCCGGCGAAGATCCTCCGGCGCCACGTCCGACATCCGCCCGAAGATCGAGAGCGTCTGCCGGGCGGTGAGATAGCCGGGGAACCGGTGTCCTTCCGGAAGGTACCCGACGCGGCGGCGGCTCTCCGGGTCTCCGACGGGAATTCCGAGGATCGAGGCCTCGCCGCCGGTTGCCCGGGTCAGACCCAGCAGGATCTTGACGGCCGTCGTCTTGCCCGCCCCGTTGGGCCCGAGCAGGCCGAAGACCTCGCCCGGCTCGACCCGCAAGTCGATTCCGGCCAACGCTTCCACCCTCCGGCCGCCCAGTCCGGACCGATAGACCTTGCGAAGACCTCGAGCCTCAATGGCAGGTGACATCACCAATACAAACGTAAGACCGGTGCGGAAAGTTCAGGTGCTTCCTCCCTCTCCCGGCGGGAGAGGGAAGGGGTGAGGGGACAAACGGCGCCGAGAAGGCAATTTCCGGCGAAACCGGCGCCCTCACCCCGACCCTCTCCCAGAGGGAGAGGGGGTTGGCGCGGCCATTGTGAAACGCTATACGTCATGGCTGAAGCCCCTTCCTCGAAGAGTCCCGGCGCCCGCGCCGGCCTGCCTTCGAAAAGGTTCTGGACGATCCTCGTTTCCGCGGTGATCGCCCTCGCGGCCGCCTCCTGCGCCGCGATTCACGTCGTGGTCTCGACGCATCTGCTGCGCCAGTGGGTCAACGGCCATCCGGAAGAGCTTCTTCTGGATTACGAGGCGGCCTCATCCTGGATCCCCGGGGAAATCCGCATTCGGGGACTCTCCCTGCGCGGCAGCGACCCCAACGTCCAGTGGTACTTCCGCATGGAGAAGGCGACGATCTCGATCTCTCTCGTCGATCTGCTCCGCAGGCAATTCCACGCCACCCGCATCCGCGCCGAGGGCCTCGTGTTCAAACTGCGCGAGAAACAGAAGAAGAGCGAGCTGTCCGCCGCGCACGCCGCGCGCCTCCCGTCCATCCCGGGGTTCTCCGATCCACCCCTGACGGGCCCCGCGGAGAAGCCTCCTTCCCTCTCCGAAAAAGAGAAACGCCGATTGTGGTCCGTCCGCGTGGAGAACCTCGTCGCCGATCCCACGCCCGACATCTGGATCGAGATCTATCGCTTCCGCGGCCGGGCGCGGGTGACCGGCGGTTTCACGCTGCGCCCGCACGTGCGCGCCGCGATCGGGCCCGCGGCGGTGGAGTTCCTCTCGGGCGGCTTCTTCCTGTCCCCGTCGGAGCCGATGCTCACCGGCGCTTCGGGCCGCGGCGACTGCGTGATCGATCCTTACGCTCCCGACGAGGTCCGGGGCCAGCAGATCTGGCGAAGGATCTCCGGGAGCATCCAGACCCGGGGGCGCGTCGAGGATCTCCGGTGCCTGAACCACTTCCTCCGCCACTCGCCGGAACCTCGCCTCTCCGGAGGCGGAGGAACGGGGGACTTCGCGGTCCGGTTCGACCATGGCGTCGGCGGGGGCCGTGCCGATTTCCAGGTCGGACGCGTCTCCGCGCGCTACAAGGACGGGACCCTGGCGGGCCGCGCTCGGGGCCGGCTGATGGTCCCCCGTTGGGACGTCGAGCGCGACGACATGGACATCTCGGGAAGCCGCGTCGAGCTCTCGGACATCACGACGGCCGGCACGAGGCACGATGAGCGCGACTGGTGGGGCCGCTTCGACATCGTCGCCGGCCACCTCCACAACGGACTCTCGGCGCGCACGTCGGTGGCCTGCCGCGATGCGCGCCCGCTCTACACGCTCGTGGCCGCGAAACTGCCCGGCTGGGCGGAAGGGATCCTGAAGCTCGACGGCATGAAGGGCGCGGCGCGCGTGCGGTTCGCGAAAGACCTCGTCGACGTCGAAGGCCTCGATGTCTCCGGCGGCAAGTTCCACGTCGCCGGCCGCTACCTTCAGAAGAAGGAGGCGCGGCATGGCGCGTTCCTCGTCGAGACCGGACCTCTCGCCGTCGGCGTGGCCATCGAGGGCCCCGCCAGCCACGTCAAGCTCCTCGGCGCCCGGAAGTGGTTCCAGGCGGAGGCCGGTGCGAACCGCGCCGAAGCCGGCGCCTCGGCGAATCGCTAGCGGTTGACCTCGACCACGACGGCGGTGCCGTAGGCCAGCACTTCGGCGACTCCCTGCGCGATCTCGGTCGCGTCGTAGCGCATGCCGACGATGGCGTTGCCTCCGGCGTCCTGGCCGTGCTGCGCCATCAGGTCGAAGGCCTCGCGCCGCGTCTGCTCGCACAACTGGGTCCAGAGCGTGATGTTGCCGCCGAAGAGGATCTGGATCCCCGCTCCGATCGTGCCGACAATCGAGCGCGAGCGCACGACGATCCCGCGCACGATTCCGAGGTTGCGCGTGATCCGGTATCCCGGCAGCTCGTTGGCCGTTGTGACGAAGTTATTGGCTATCAATCAGACCTCCTGAGTCTCCCCGACATCTTCCCAAACTATGAGGCCGGCGGCCGCCGGCTTCATGCTCCGATGAGCTTGCGCGATTTCAGCTCCGAGAGGAGCCGGTCCACTTCCTTTTCCTTTTCGAGGGCGGCGAACCGGTCCTCGACGTCGTCGGAGGTCAGCTCGGCCCACGCCTGACTGACCGCCTCGGCATGGGTGACTCTTTCCTTCATCCGGTCGAAGGTGTTCGATCCGGCGCCGGCGGCCATGGCGAGCTTCGCCTCGCTCGCCTTCTTCGAAACACGGGCGCGACGGTGCCGCGCGATCAGCAGATCGCTCTTCGACTGCGCTTCGGCGAGCTTGCCTTCGAGCTTGTGGAGGGCGGCCTTCAGGTTCTCGACCTCGGTCTTCTGGTCCGCGACCTGTTGATGGAAGTTCTCGGCCAGCTCCTTGTAGCCCATCGCCCGCTCCAGCGCCGCGCGCGCCAGCGTGTCGTCCTTCTTCTCGACGGCCAGCTCCGCCTTGCGCATCCATTCCGCTTCTCGCGCCTCGTTCTCCGAGGCTTTCCTGGCCAGCAGGTGCTGATCGGCGATCGCGATCGCCACCTGCGTCTTGACCTGCAGGAGCTGGTTCTGCATGTCGAGGATCACCTGCTTGATCATCTTCTCGGGATCCTCGGCCTTGTCGATCAGATCGTTCAGGTTCGCCCGAACCAGCGTCGCGACTCTTTCCAGTAGTGCCATGACCGTTCTCCTTTCGTCGAGCCGGGATTACTTCTGTTCCACCGGGACGATCGCTTTCTTGTCGCCGATTGCCTGGACCTTCCCGAGCAGATCGGAGATCCGCATCCCCGAGAGCGCCTCGAAGAGGGCCGGCACCTGCGCCGCCATCTTCGTCAGGTCTCCCGTGATCTTGTGGGCGCCGGCCGCGTCGCCGTTGCCCGTCGAAACGATCGTGATCTTGTCCACCTTGGACAGCGGCTCCGACAGCGCGCGCACGACCTCCGGAAGCCCGGAGATCAGCCGGTCCACCACGGCCGCCTGGTTCCACTCCTGGTAGGCCTCGGCCTTGACGTTCAAGGCCTTCGCCTCCGCCTCCCCCTTCTTGAAGATGATCTCGGCTTCCGCCTCGCCCTGGGCGCGCACCGCGGCGCCGCGCCCCTCGGCCTCCAGCGTGAGCCGCTCGCGTTCGGCGCCGGCGAGCGTCTCGATGCGCTGCCGCTCGGCCTCCGCCTGCTTCAGGACCGTCGCGACGAGCTCCTTCTCGCGGCGCTGGATCTCCGCCTCCTGGACCTTGACCTGCTGCTCCTTCTCGACCTGCTGGATGCGGACGGACTCGGCGACGACCTGCTGCTGCATGATGTTTGTCTGGATCTCGTAGGCCTTGTCCGCCTGGGCCTGCTGCTTCTTGACCGCCTCCAGGTACGCCGCCTTCTTGACCTCCATGTCGCGCTGCGCCTCGGCCTGCTTGGCCATGGAGAGCGTCTCGGCCAGCACCCGCTCCTGGTCGGCCTGCGCCCTGGCGACGGCGGCCTCCCGCTGCGCGACGGCCCGCTTGATGGCCGTGTCGCGCTCGGCCTCGGCCGTGGCGACGTCCGCGTCGCGCTTGATGCGCGCCACGTCCGGCCGCCCCATGTTGGTGATGTAATCGTTCTTGTCGCGGACCTCCTTGATCGTGAAGGAGACGACCTCGAGTCCCATCTTGTTCATGTCGTCCGCGCAGGTCGAGCGCATGCGGTCGGCCACCATCTCGGGCTGCTTGACGATCTCCTCGACCGTCAGCTGCCCGATGATGCCGCGCAGGTGGCCTTCCATGACGAGGCGGATCAGCCCCTCGCGCTGGGGCGGAGTCTTGGTCAGGAACTGCTCGGCCGCGGTCTCGATGGACTCGCGGTCCGACTTGACCTTGATCTGCGCGACCGCCTCGACCGTCACCGCGACGCCCTGCTTCGTATAGAGGTCCTGCTGCGGCGCCACGTCGAAGGACATCAGCTCCAGCGACAGCTCCCGGCAGCTCTCGACCATCGGAAAGATGATCGTGCCGTGCCCCTTGATGACGCGCGTTCCGCGGAACCCGTACACGACGAGCGCCTCATTGGGCCCCGCCTTCCGGAACATCTTGGCCAGCACGACCAGGATGAACAGGATGGTCAGGAGCATCAAACCCAGGATGACCCAGGTCCCCAAGGCAATCCCGAACATAAAGCCTCCTTGCTCCGCGAAGCCTCCCGGCCCGCAGCTACTTGATGAAGTACCCCGAGACCCTCCAGACTCCGTCCTTGTCTTTCATCGGCACGGCCGTCTCGACGGCCTCCTTCTTGTTCTCGAACGAGCTGTCGTACTGGATCACCACGTACTCCCCGTCGGGCGCTCCCGGAAGCGTCCGCGAGAATTCCGCGGACTTGAGATTCCTCGACCGGAGCTTGCCGAGGGACTCCCGCACCCCGCTCACGGTCTTTTCCCATTGCTCCGACGAGAGCTGCCGCCGGAAGAGCCCGGCAGCCTCGGTCCAGCTCTTCGCGTACTGTCCCGAGTCCACCAGGGCGAGCCAGCTCCCCGCCGCGCCCTCGGCCGCCTTCACGGCCGCTTTCTGTTCCGCCTTGTCCGCGTCCGGGGCGGCGAGCAGCGCCGCGGCCGCGATCAGGCAGACCCCGACCGCCGCCAGGATCCAGAGAATTCTCTTCATCGTCTCCTCCTTCATGACTGTTTCTCCGCAAGCGTCTCCGACTCCGATTTCGACTCGCCCGCCATCTCCTCCCAGGGCCGCACCCAGGCGATCCCGCGCTCGTACTTCGTGACGACGACTTCGGTCCCGCGCGCGATGGCGTCTCCGCTCTCGCTGCGCGCGCCCGCGCTCCGGCGGGTGCCGGCCTGGGAGTAGACGATCTCGCCCGTCCCTCCCGAGCGAATCCCGACGGTGACGTGGCCGAGCACGCCGGTCATCTCGAAATCGGCCGACTCCAGGAACCGCTCGTGCTTCAAGAGGACCTTCGTCAGGAAGACGAAGACGACCGCCGAGCCCGCCAGGCCGGCGAGGAGCGCGGCCCCGAGAACGAGGAGCTCTCCGAGATGTCCCCGGCCTGTCAGCAGGTACCCCATGCCCCCGAACCACGCCAGGAAGGCCATGAGGGTCGCGAAGTTGAAAGGCGAGACCGCGGCGCCGTGGCCGCCCGCGGACGCGGGGCCATGGCCAAAGCCCGCGCCGTGAGAGCCGAGGTGGAAGCCGTGGACGTCGTGCCCGAAGGGCCAGTGGAAGACCCCGCCGGCGAGAGCGAGCACGCTCAAGCAGAATCCGCCGACGAAACAGACCAGGTAGAAGCTCTCCCAGTTCACGAGAACCTCCTTTCCGCGCGGCGGCCGCGCGGCGCCGCGGAAAGCGTGTCGGGCCTCAAGACCTGGAGGAGCCTCTCGACGAGATCGGGCGTTTCCAGGATCTCGCGCATCAGGACGAGGCAGCGGCGGGAGCTCGGGTGCCTGGCCAGCGCCAGCAACGCCTGGCTCAGGTCCTTGTCCCGGCGGAACCGTTCGGCGCCCTGGATGAGCCACAGGTCGAGCTTGTCTTCGAGCGCGGCGAGGTCGGAGGCGAGCTCCGTCTGGAACCCTTCCGGATCGCCGACGAGATAGCCCGGATGCACTTTGAAGAATCGCGCCAGCAGGCTACGCGTCTTGTTCGTCATGTGCGGGCGCGCGCCGCTCTCGATCTGCGAGAGGTAGGCCTGGCTGATGGATTCCCCGAGCTCGCGCCGGATCGAGCGCGAGACTTCCGCCTGGCTCAGCTCGCGATCCAGGCCGCGCAGAGTGCCTTCCATCAGCCGGAGGTAGCGGAGTTTCTCGCCAAGTGTCATAGCAAATCGCAATCTTTCTATTGCAAATTGCTATTACAAGTCAAGGCTTTTTTTCTGCTTGAGAATCAGAGACTTGCGATCAACCGGGAGGCGAGGACGCTCGGAGCCCCGCCGCGCCTTCGTTCCGTAGGGGCGGCCCTTGTGGCCGCCCGCGGGAGGGGACAAGCCTTTCCCCTACGGCACCATGCCCAGAGCCCTCGCGTTCCCTACCGCGGGTGCTCCGCCTTCCAGCGCATCGCGGTGAGGATCCTCGCGCGGCCGCTCGGATGGTCGTAGAAGAGAAGCTCTTCCATCGGAGACGGATCCAGCTTGCGGTATTCGGAGAGCTTCAACGCGACCTCGGCGAAGCCGTCCGGCTGGCGAGCGGCGTTCAGACCGAAGATGTCCGCCTCGGCCTCCTGAAGGCGCGTGATCGAGTTGGTGACCGGGGTCAGGACGAAGAGGTAGCAGGCGATCAGGATCGTGAAGACCGGCATGCCCGCGACGTCTCCCGCGCCCCGCACGCCCCACTTCGCTCCCCGGCGCAGGGTCATCCAGGCGAAACCCGCGCGCAGGAAGGCAAAACCGATCACGGTCGGGAGCAACGAGAAGACGATTCCCTTGTACAGGTGGTGCAGCACGTAGTGCCCCATCTCGTGCCCCATGACGGCTTCGATTTCCGCGAGGGAGCAGCGCTTGAGCAGATTGTCGCTCAACGAGATGCGCTGCGTGCCGAAGAGGCCGCTGACGTTGGCCGAAATGCGCGTGGTTTGCCGCGAGGCGTCCACCACGAAGACCTTCGTGACGCCGATCCCGTTGGCCCGGGCCAGCGACAGGATCGGCTCCCGGATCCGCGCGTCCTCGAGCGGCGTGTATCTGTTGAAGAGGGGGGCGACGTACACCGGCGAGATCAGGACGGAGAAGACGCTCAGGACCGACGCCGTCACCGCGCCCCAGATCCACCACGTCCGCGGAGCCCGCCGCACGACGCCGTAGAGGAGCGTCACGCCGATCCCGCCGAACACGATCGCGACCGCGAGCTCCTTGACCCGATCGCCGAACCAGGGCCCGAAACTCTGGGTCGCGAGGCCATACCGATGCTCGCGCACGAATCCCTCGTAGAGGGTCAGCGGAAAGAGAAGCAGGGCCGTCAGCACGCAGTACCCTCCCCAGGAGAGAAACGTCTGCAACGGCTTGCGCCGCGTCATCCGTTCCGCGAAGTCGCGCAACCGCGCCGCCCATCCCGCCGCAAGCAGCCACCAAGCCACGCCCGCGCCGTACAGGAATCCCCAGAGCCGCAGCCAGTACCCGCCTTCGAAATACGCATCCGACCGCGCCTTCTTCTCCGGCGTCATCCGCGCCAGGTAGGCCCGCGTCGCCGCCTCGGGATCCATTCTCCGGGCAACGCTCCCTTCGCCCGAGCGAGGAGACGGCGGCGGGCTTGCTCTCGACTCTTGAGCCGGAGCCGCCGGCGGCGACGCGAGAATCGCCGCCAGAGCCAGCACGCCTATGATCAGACTCTTCCCACCCTTTACTTCTCGATCTTCGGCGCTGGAGCGACGCGAGGCAGCTTCGCCTCCTCCGCCGCGTCGTTGAAGTCGGCCACGTCCTTCTCCAGCAGCGCCTGGTACTCCCGGACGATGGCCTCCAGCCTCGCCCTCAGCTCCGCGTACATCTTGACGGACCCGGCCGTCGGCTTCCGATCCGCGCTGGCGACGATGCCCGCGAGGTTCACGAGATCGTGATCGAGCTTCGGCTCGTAGTTGAGATCGTCCTCGTCCGCCTTAATCTCCGGATTCGTCAGCTCCAGCTCCACGGCTGTCAGCTTCTCGCCGAGCGCGCCGGCGCGCTTCCTCAAGGCGTCCCCCTTGCCGAGCCTCTGCGCCCGTTCGCCCAGGTCCCGGGCCGTTTCCCGCGCGTCGCGGATCTTCAGCACGGTCTCGTGGGTCTCGGACAGCCGGTCGCGGATCGCGGAGAGAAGGTCGAACTGCGCCTGGAGGTCTTCGGCGGTCGCCGGCCCCTGCGGGTGCGGCCGGACTTCCACGTCCTCGGTGAAAGACCTGGCGCCCACCGTCAGCCGGACCCGGTACGTCCCCGGCCCGACCCTGGGCGGGGACTTGTCCCCTTCGTTGAAGACCGCCTTCGGCGCGAGCGTGGGCCGGAAGACTCGCATGTCCCAGACGAAGCGGTTGAGGCCGGCCTTCGGCGCGAGCGGCTTGTCCCTGTCCTTCTCCAGTTCCTTCTTCTCGGCCTGCTCCTTCAAGTCCCCTTCCGGCTCCTTCTTCTCGCTGGAGAAGGATCGGATCACCTTCTCTCCCGAGAGGATCTCGATCTTCACGATCTCGTTTCGGCCCGGTTTCTGCGCAAGCCAGTAATTCACCAGGACGCCGTCGGGCATATTCGCGCCGACGCCCCGAGGCGGGTCGTTCTCTTCGCCGGGCTTCTCCATGAGAACGCGGTGCGCCGGACGCGCCGGAAAGAGGAAGACATCCGCCCGCGCGGTCTTCTCGTTCCAGAGACGCAAGGGCGTCAGGTCGTCCAGGATCCAGAAGGCCCTTCCCTGGGTCGCGACGACGAGGTCTCCGCTCTTGATCGTCAGGTCGGTCACGGGCACGGCCGGGAGGTTCCGCTGGAAGGGCTTCCAGCTCGCTCCGTCGTCGAAGGAGACATAGAGGCCCGTCTCCGTGCCGGCGTAGAGGAGGCCGCGGCGGAGCGGATCCTCGCGCACGACCCGCGTGAAGGCGCCCTCGGGAATACCGTTGACGATCCTCGTCCAGGTCTTGCCGTAGTCCCTCGTCTTGTAGAGGTAGGGGCGGAAGTCGTCGAACTTGTACATCGTTGCCGCGACGTAAGCCGCCGCCTTCTCGTGGGGCGAGACGTCGATCGCGTTGATCTGGATCCATTCGGGGATTCCTTTGGGCGTGACGTCCTGCCACGTCTTGCCGTCATCGCGAGTGACGTGGACGAGCCCGTCGTCGGTGCCCGCCCAGATCACCCCCTTCTCGTGCGGCGAGGGCGCCAGCGCGAAGATCGTGTCGTACACCTCGACGCCGGTGACGTCGGTCGTGATCGGCCCGCCGGACTTGCCCTGTTTCGCCTTGTCGTTGCGCGTCAGGTCCGGGGACATCTCCTCCCACGTCTCCCCCTCATCGCGCGTGCGCAGGAGCACCTGCGAGGCGTGGTAGAGGACCGTCGGGTCGTGCGGCGAGATCGCGATCGGCGCGTTCCACTGGAACCGGTATTTCAGGTCCTTCGTCGCGTGCCCGTCGGCCAGCTGCGGCCAGGCCATGATCTCGCGCGTCTCCTTCGTGCGGTTGTCGTAGCGCGTGATCTGGCCGCCGTACTCTCCGGCGAAGACGACCTCCGGGTCCCGGGGCGAGGGAGCGATCCAGCCGCTCTCCCCTCCGCCGACCGAGTGCCAGTCGGAGGAATCAATGGCATTCCCAGACACGCCCGAGGGGATCCCCACGCTCGAGTTGTCCTGTTGAGAGCCGTAGACCCAGTAGGGAAAACGGTTGTCCGTCGCGACCCGGTAGAACTGCGCGGTCGGCTGGTTGTTCTGCGTGGACCAGGTCTTTCCGCCGTTGTACGTGATGGCCGCCCCGCCGTCGTTGCCGAGGATCATCCTCTTCGGATCGTCCGGATCGATCCAGAGGTCGTGGTTGTCTCCGTGCGGAACGGAGAGATTGGCAAACGTCTTTCCCCCGTCGGTGGACTTGTGCATGTACACGCTCGGCAGGTAGAGCGTGTCGGCGTTCTTCGGGTCCGCGTAGACCCAGGAGTAGTACCAGGCGCGCTCGCGGATCTTGTGCTCGTCGTTGACGTACTTCCACTTCTTGCCGCCGTCCTCGCTTGCGAAGAGGCCCCCCTTCTTGGCCTCGATGAAGGCGTACACGCGGCCGGCCTTGCCTCCCGACGCCGCGACGCCGATCTTTCCCCAGATCCCCTCCGGCAGTCCCTCGTTGTCCTCGCGCGTCAGCTTCTTCCACGTGTCGCCGCCGTCGGTGGACTTGTAGAGCGCGCTGCCCGGCCCGCCGGAGACGAGCTCCCACGGCCGGCGCACGACCTGCCAGAACCCCGCGTACAGGACCCGCGGGTTGTCCGGGTCCATCGACAGGTCCGACGCCCCGGTCTTCTCGTCCACGAAGAGGACCTTCGTCCAGTTCTTCCCGCCGTCCTGCGACCGGAAGATTCCGCGCTCCGGGTTCGCCCCCCAGACGTGGCCCAGCGCCGCGACGTACACGATGTCGGGATTGGTCGGATGGATCCGGACGCGCGCGATCTGCCGCGTGCCCTTCAGTCCCACGTTCTTCCAGGTCAGCCCGCCGTCGGTGGACTTCCAGACTCCGTCCCCGTGCGATACGTTGCCGCGGATCGCCGCCTCCCCCATCCCCGCGAAGACGACGTTCGGGTCCGACTCCGAGACGGCGATCGCCCCGACCGACCCCGTCTTGAAGTCCTTGTCCGAAACGTTTTCCCAGTTGGACCCGCCGTCGGTCGTCTTCCAGACTCCTCCGCCCGTGCCCCCGAAATAGAAGGTCAGCGGGTCGTGCCTGACCCCCGTGACGGCGATCGAGCGCCCGCCCCGGTAGGGCCCGATGCACCGGAATTTCATCCCCTCGAAGAGATCCGAGAGCGTCTTGGATTTCTTCGTTTCCTCCGCGCCCTGCGAAGGCTTCTTCTCCGCCGCCGCCCCGAGAGCCGCCCGCGCCGGAACACACAACGCCGCCGCGAACGCGCCGAGAGCAAAGAGATGCCGCAGACCTCTCACGAAGACCTCCTTGGATTCCGTCCGGAGTCACCGCTTTTCGCCGCGAAGTATAGATGCGAGCCGCAGACCCATTCCTGTCATTCCGAGGAGCGGCCCTTCCTCCTTTCTTGTCATTCTGAGGAGTGAAGCGGCCCTTCCCCCTTTTGTCATTCTGAGGAGCGAAGCGACGAAGAATCTGCTCCGGATCAACTGATCCTGACCAGGGCAGATCCTTCGCTTCGCTCAGGATGACAGGAATCGCTCAGGATGACGGGAAGAGCCGTGGTTCAAGTCAGACCCTTGTCGCGGGCATAGAGGCCCAACTCCAGGCGGCCGTGGATGTGAAGCTTCTCGTAGATCCGGTGGAGGTGAGTCTTGACGGTGCCCTCGGTGACGAAGAGTGTGTCGCCGATCTCCTTGTTGGACAGACCGGCCCCGATCAAGCGGGCGATCTCGAGTTCGCGCGGAGTCAGAATGCCGGAGAGCTCCTTCCGGGCGCCCTCGCGCCGCGCGAGCCGATCGAGGGCCGGGCCGGCGATGCTCTTCTCCAGCCATTGCCCTCCGCCGTGCACCTTCCGAATGCATTCGACCAGGAGGCGCGGCGCCATCTCCTTCAAGACGATGCCGCGAACGTCGAGCCGGATTGCCTCGAGCATCTCCTCTTCGGTCAGCGTGGCCGCGAGGATCACCACACGAGTCCTGTCCACCCGGCCCTTCAGTTCCCGCAGCACCGAGAGGCCGTTATGTCCCGGCATCCTCATGTCGAGAACCAGGATGTCCGGCTTGAGCCTCAAAACCTCGGCCGCGACCTCTTCGCCGCGGAGGCAGCGTCCGAGCACCTGGAAGTCTCCCTCCAGCCGGAACAGCTGCTCCAGCCCGTCCAGGACGATCGGGTGGTCATCGGCCAGGAGCAAGCGGATCGGCACGTCAGGCGACAGTTTGCGGCAAAGGAAGGCTGATGGAAAGGCGGGCCCCCGATTTGCTCGAGGAAATGACCAGGTCGCCGCCGAGCGAGGAGATCCGTTCCTTCAGCGTGATCGGTCCCGCCTTGAACTTTTGAAGAGTGGCGAGGTCGTGCGTGCCCTGAAACGAGAACCCGTGACCGTCATCCGCCACGGTGATGAAAACCGCGCCCGCACTGCGCGAGACATCCACCTGGAGAGAGGAGGCTGCGGCGTGCCTGGCCGCGTTGATGAGGGATTCGTGAACGATTCGAAAGACGTCGTCGGAAACGGGTGCAGGCAGCCCGTCATTCAGCCCCTGGCTGCTCAGCTCGACGCGCAGACCCCATTGCCGCTCGATCCGGTTGCAGGCGTCTTCCAGTCGAGAGCGCAGGTCCCGACCCGCTGATCCGTCGCGAGGAGCCGGCTTGAGCCGGTTGACGAAGGCGCGCAGATCGTGCTGTTCACCGGCAATGGAGGCCTGGATCTCCGCGAGGCGCTCTCGTGCCGCTTCCGGGTCGCTCTCGAGCAGGCGGCGGGACACCTGGAGCTGCAGAGCAATGCCCGTCAGAGACTGCAGCAGGCCGTCATGGAGGTCGCGGGACAGCCTGATTCTCTCGTCCGCGGCCGCGGCCTCTCGCAGCCGCTCGCGGAGGGCGAGGTGATCCATGCGGGCGACGGCCAACCCCGCGACGACTTCGCCCAGCACGACGTCGTCCCATGTCATCCCCGGCTTGTCCAGCGCGAAGAGCCGACCTTCGATCGCCTGCCCGTGCAGGCTCCACGAGAGAACCGGGCCGATGCTGAACCGCGCCTGCAGTCTCCGGTCGAGCGGAGGGCCCTTCCATTCCTCCCTCTCGTCGCGCGAAGTGATGACCGGAACGCCGTCGCTGCCGGCGTCCGCACAAAGGAAGCTCCTGCCCGCCAGATTCGCGTCAACCAGCGGACCGAAAGCCCCGAGCGGTTCATCGTTGAGATCGAACTTGCCGTCTGAGCGGCAGGCCACCCGGGTCCCCGGCTCTTCCGGCTCTTCCCAGATCATCATCATTCGCGGAGCCTGGAGAATTCCCGCAGCGTGATCGAGCAGCTCCCGCACGACCCTCGGCGCTTCCCCTGAGTCTCTTTGCGGCCACGCCGCGAGCCGGGACCTCTCGGTCTTCAGCCTCTCCTGGTAGGTCCCCAGATAACCGAGCAGGGCGGCTACGACAACGAGATACGCGCTCCGCACGATGAAGCGATTCAGATCGAAAGCCGGATCGCGCAGGATCTCGCCCGCGTAAAAGCCCATCGCCAGGAAGGCCGGGATCGCCACGACCGCGGTCCAGAGCGTGCCGCGCCACTGCCAGCGCAGGGTGGCGCAGGCCAGCGAGAAGGTGAAATACATGAAGAAGGGACTGTTGGGGCCCTCCGTAAAATACATGAAGACCAGGAACGCCGCGAGGTCGAGAATGTGCGTCGCAAGCTTCCACCAGTTCGGGAACTTCCGAACGAACGACAGCAAATCGAGCAGGACGAGAGCGTACGCGGCGTAAGCGCTCAGAAGAATGTTGGCGATCCACGCGTATCTGGCGGGCTCGGACGGATCCAGACGCAGAGCCAGAAGAGAAAACGCCGCCAGGGCCACACGGCCCGCCGCGATCAACCTTTCTGCCCGGCTATGAGACGAAAAACGGTTCATGAATGAGCGATCTAGGCGCGGCGCGAGAGCGCCCGCCCGAGCAGCAGGCAGCACCCGGTAGACATCATCGTCTCTTCCCAGTCAACCCTGGGCCTGATTCTAACGCTTCGCCGTCTCCATCAACCCTTCGCTGCAGCCTCTGTCATCCCTTCCCCGCCGTCCCTGTCATCCCTTCACTGCCCGTCTCTGTCATTCTGAGCTGCCGTCCCCGTCAACCCTTCCCAGCCTCCTCCGTCATCCCTCCCCTGCGGCTCTGTCATCCCTTCGCGGCCTCCCTGTCATCCTGAGCGCAGCGAAGGATCTGCTCCTTCCGGATTTGAGAATTCCTACTTGCTCAGGGAAGCTCCGAGCGAAGCGAAGGATCTGCTACTTCCGTTCGAACGGTGACTTCCCGCTCGTCATCAGACCGAAGGCAATCAGTCGGAAGTCGAACTCCTCCGGTAGTGGGCGAGTCGCTCTCGAAACCTCTCCCGATCGACGTCGTCTCTGAACCGCCCTCTGTTCATTCCCGCCCGCCACGACGTGGTACGCCGCCCCGGGAGACTCCAACTTCGGCGGCCGAGCCATCAGCCGATTCTCCCCAAAAAGCGAGAGGCCGGCTGTTTCCAGCCGGCCTCTCTCACCTTCCCGCTGCCTTTCTACTTGCTGCCAGTCTTACGGAGGGCTGGAGGAATCGAGTTGCTCTCGGTAATGTCTGTCCTCTCACTCCCGCAAGCGGTCTCACTGCCGCTGTTGCAGGTATCGCCTGAGTACTGGGCTCTCCAGAGGTAGAAGCCAGTTTGGTCAACCTCCACTTCGATGGAGGCCGTCCCCTTTGTCTGATCGACCGAATCGTAAACGAGTGGAACATTCGAATTCTGGATCGCGACCTCAGCCTCGTCGCAGCAGGTCAGATCCTGGTCCGGGGTGTTGAGAACGTAGCGATAGAGATGGAAGGTGACCGAAGCCGTGTCGTTACCGCAGCTGTCGCCGCGATGGATGCCAGTGATGACGGCCTTATCTTTGAGCGTCCAGCTCATCTCGGTGGCGACCCCCGGGCTAGTGATGATGTCGTCGTTCGTCACCGTGCAGGTCTTCGTCTCGCCCAGCGCAATGCTCGCGTTGCAATCGGCCGAATATGACACTTCGTAGCCTACGTGTGCGCCTTCCGTTACCGTGTACGCCCCTACCGTCGCCAGCGTCTTGCTGACGCCCGGCGCTTCGGTGCCCGTGACGTTCTGGCCGCCGGCCGCGGTCACGCCGGCAATCGTCTCCGTGAAGGCGCTGGCTACGCTCGCCCCGCCGTTGTCGTAAATGACGTGCTTGATGATGATCAGCGTCGCCGCGTTGTCATCGTTGGTGATTGTGCAGGTCGCGCTGCCCCCAGGCGGAAGTCCGGCCGAGGAATGGCACCCGGTCTGCGATTCTGATGCAGTGTATCCAGTTGGGCCGGACTCAGAGACATCGTAAGGTGCATTGGGAGCTATGCTTACGGGCGTTCCACTCGACGAACCCGCGAATGAGGATGGGTTCGGACTGGCACCGCTTACTGTCATCGTGAAGCTACTCGAGGTGGCCGTGCCGCCGTTGTCATTAATGACGTTCTTTATGACGGTTAGAGTGGCGTTCTGCCGTGTGTTGGTGAAGGTACATGCCCAGTTCTCGCCCTCCTCCATCCTGATGGAGACTCCATTCGAGCCAGAGGTAGAGGAGCTGCCACCATTCGGGCTGGTCACTGTGCACGGCCACGTTGGGTTCGCCGGGTCATTAAAGCTAAAGCTCAGCGTCCAGCCTTGGACTGTGGTCTCAGCGACTGTGTAGGTAACACAGTTGGTTATCTTGTCGAAAGGCTTCGTATGGTTGTCGTCCGCATTTGGAGGATCGTCAACGAGGTTGAACGGGATCCCGAGTGAGGCTGACGGCGTGAAGGTGAAGGGCTGCGAACTGGTTGGACTCGCATCCTTGATGATCGTTATCGACCCCGGGAAGGTGACCGAGTCGGCGGAGAGCGAGCGGTCCTGGTTGCCACCGGAGCCGTCGAGGTCGATCAGGCGTGTGTGATACGGGGAGCCTGGAATCGCGACCGCGGAGTTCCCTAGGCCCCAATTCACCCGTGTCGCGATGTGCCCGCCCCAGGCCAGCACCGGGTTGGCTTGGTTTGCGGTGAAAGTAATCGTGATCCTCGCTGACTTGTCGCCAGCAAGACCCGTGCCGTTAGCATATGAGTAGACGCTGAGGCTCGTAATCGTTCCGCCGTAAAGCTTGAAGGCGCCTGGGATCGGGGTCACACCCGCGCCAGTGACCTGCGGGTCCGCCGGGATGGCGAACGATGTAGCTGCTGGACAGGGCGTCACGCCAAGGCAGGGATTAGGCGCAATCTCCCCGGGCGCAACGGGAGGAACGTGCGGCACAGACCGATCGAACGTTGTTATGTAGTCGAGGGCGTGCTTGTCGCTCTTCGTCGTGTCCCATTCAATCGTCACGGTGTGCGGGGCAGGGCTCAGGCTTCCAAAGGTAAGCCGGTACGGGATCGAGTCCCCCTCGAAATACGACGCCTTGCTAGAGCCGAGATTGCCGCTCACCCATGCGTTGTTGAGATTGGCCCATTGGCTGAGGCTTGCGGATGGATTGCCGAACGCCGCCTCGGTTCTGAGGCCCGAGTCTTTGCCTTTTGCCGTCAGTTGGAGCATGACGCCGCGGTCATGCGCATCCTGCATGAACTGGTTGTCGAAGATGTTGCCGGAGGCATCGGCGATCACGGTTACTCTGCGATCCGGGTGGATCGTAGGCTCCTCGTGAAGCAGCAGGGCCACGGCCTCGCCGGGATCCCAGCCCCCGCCCGTGATGACGATGACTTCACCGGGCGCATAGTCTGCCTTGTCGGTCTGCACGAACGCGCTGCGATAGACATTCGGCGAATCGTCAGCGGCGTCGCCGTCTCCGGTCGCGGGCGCAACCTGCGCCTGCGCCGGGGCCGCGCTCTGGCGGAACGCCGACAGCTTCAGCATGCTGGCAGAAACCGCCACTCCCAGAAAGAGAATCTCCAGTAGGGTTAAGAGGGAATACCTGTTCGATGGTTTCATGGTTACTACTCCTCCTTCGCATCGTCCGAAGCCGTTTCGTTTCCGGCCCTATTCAGTTGCCGGGTTGCTAAGTTGCACATTCAGTGTGTTCTGCATGCCAGAGGTTACAAGAGTCGAGGCGTCCTGCTTCTTTGCTGTCCGAGATGCTAAGGGGCAGAGACAATAAGGTCCATACAGCGCGAGATAGGTGTGTGTGTATTCAACGCCATAGGCCAAACGTCTCGCTCCAGAACAACCACGAGCGCCCCGAGGAACCGAATTGAGTGTTCCATTACGAACACCTTCTTGCGTCCTCCGGACGAACACCTCAAGCGAGACCTATCCGTACTTCCCACCCGGCGGACAGTTGCGAATCTGTTTCTTGGAATTCGAGACTATGTGTGGCGCGAGACCGAATCTATCGACCGCAAGGTAGCTCTTTGTCTATCCAATGATATACATGAGCCAAGCTCCGCTTTTCCGATTCTGGGCAGTCTACCGTTGCCCCGGCCGGTTCCAGGCCGGCCATGGTCAGGCTCGCGCCTCACGTAACCCCTCGCAACGTACGGGGGTTACCGCGGAAGCTCCTCAGGATGATAGGCAGAGCCAAGCGGAGAGCGGAGAAAGAAGGATCCGGGGGTCAAGAAGGATCCGGGGGTCAGGTCTCTGGATTTGTGAGTTCTGCAAGCGATCGTTGGATTCGTTGAAGGCTCTGTTGGAAGCGCCGGTTGTCTCGCGCGAGCCGCTCAGCCGCGGTCGCTAGCTGAGAGGCCGCCCACTCCCGGATTCCGAGAGCTGGCGAGAATTCCAACAGCTTCAGGCCCGCTTCATGGCGGGCCGTATAGGCCAGCGCCAGGCGTGCGGGTGTGTGACGCCTGCGCTGAAGCTCGGTCTCGGCCACTCCGAACTCGCGCGACGTCGCGGCGAGGATCTCCGCCAGCCGGGGACGGGCCGGAAGCCGCTGCAGCCGCGGCACCTGACGGCTCGGCGCCCGCGCTGTTACCAATCCCCGGGCTCTCTTGCGAAATCTTTCGCCGCCCAGGTAGACCTGCGACACCAATTCCTCCCATGGAGCGTATCGGGAGCCCTTTCCTTGCGCCACGAATTCCCGGTACCGCCGCCTCGCCTCCCGCGCCGGCCCGAACTGCTCCAGCGTCCAGTCCGTCTCCAGCCACGCCGGCACGGGCCCAACCCCGGCGGTCGCCCGATAGTTGCTCCACCTCCACTGTCCCGCTGTCGTGGTCATCCCGGCCCGGACCGGATTGAGCACGACATAGCGCGCCAGTTCCAGAAGATGCGACTCCTTCTCGACCAGAATCGCTTTGAACCTTCCCTGCAGCAGGTGCCCGACCCGGCCGTGGCGCCGGTTGAACGCCTGCGTATAGATGCCGTTCAGATGTCGCATTCCTCGCGAAAGAGTCGGCTCCGGCGTCTCGACGAGCAGATGATAGTGGTTTCCCATCAGGACGTAGGCGTGGACTCGCCAGCGGAATGTCCGGACCACGCGACCAAGGGTCGCCAGGAACCGCTCCCGATCCTCGTCGTCGCCGAAGATCTCCCGCCGCTCGTTGCCCCGGCTGGTCACATGCCAGACCGCTCCCGCGTGATCCAACCGAAGTGGCCGCGCCATCGGAAGCTAGACTACAGCAAAGTCACAAATCCAGAGACCTGACCCCGTATCTCTTGATTCCTCGCCCTTCTCTTCGCGCCGAAAGAACCGGCCACCCCGAAGTAGCCCTGGAAGCGCCGGTCCTCTCCCATTACAAAGTCATCTTGCGGTTGGAGGAGTCTCGATTCAGAATTGGACAATTTCGGAGGTCAACATGCGCTTGGTTCGGATCCTGTTTCTCTCCGGCGTTTCAGTGTTCGTGGGCTCTGCCCTTCTCGACGCGGCGGAAGAGAAGGCCGCCAAGCCGCGCGTCGCTGTCCTCGAGTTCAAGAACAAGGCGCCGAACGCATGGGGGCATGTGGGAGCGGCCGCTCAGGACATCCTGATCTCCGAGCTGGTCAAGAAAGGCAAATACACGGTCATCGACCGGGAGCGCCTGTCGGCGATCCTGCAGGAGAAGAACCTGTCGCTCTCGGGAGACGTCGATCCCAAGACCGCGGTGAAGGCGGGCAGGCTGCTGGGCGTCGAGTACGTCATCGTGGGATCGGTCACGGAATTCGGAACGGTGAAGAGCGGAGCCTCGACGGGATGGCTCGGCGGGCGCGTTCCGAACGTAAACGTCGGGACGACGCGCTTTACGGCCGCGATCGATGCGCGCGCGGTCTCGACGACGACGGGCGAGATCATCTGGGCCGACACGGGGCGAGAGTCCACGACGGACGCGCGCGTCTACGTCAACGGCGCGGGAGGAGGCGCGGTGGACGAAGCTCAGGCGGACAAGGTGATCCGGCCCGTCTGCGCGCAGCTCGCCGCGAGCCTCGAGAAGGGGAAGTTGACGACCTCCGGGCTGGGCGGCTCGGCCGATGCCTCCGGAATCGTGGGGAAGATCGCGCGCGTCGACGCGGACGAGATTTACATCAACGTCGGCGCGGAGGCCGGCGTGCAGCCCGGCCAGATCTTCCAGGTCGTGCGCAAGGGGAAGGTGATCACGGACCCGGACACGGGCGAGGTCCTGGGCGCGGACGAGACGAAGGTGGGGCAAATCAAGATCACGATGGTCAAGGGACCGCGCCTCTCCCTCTGCTCAGCCCTCTCCGGCAACGGCTTCAAGGCCGGAGACATCCTGAAACCGTAGAAGGGTCCTTCCGTGTCATCCTGAGGAGCGAAGCGTTCCTCTCCTGTCATCCTGAGGAGCGAAGCGACGAAGGATCTGCCCTCCAGCGAGAGAACAGATCCTTCGCTGCGCTCAGGATGACACGGGCGGTTCGGGGCGCTCGCAAGCTTCCCAGACGAGAAGCTTCAGCGCGCGGCGAGCTCGCGGGCGAGATCGCAGGCCATCGGATAGGAGCCGGCCGCCGCGTCGCAGGCGGCACGCGCCTCCTCCCGCGCCCTTCGCGTTTGTCCCCGGTCGCGGAAGAACACGGCGCGCGCGGAGAGGACGCGGGCGCTGCCGGGGTTGCGATCGAGCGCGCGGTCGAGCTCCTCGTTCAGATCGCCGCGGATGTCGCCGAAAACCAGACCGAGCTGCCAACCCGCCTCGCGGTCCTGCGTCAGGTGTCCCGCGGCGAGCGCCTCGCGCGCGAAGTGCGACGCGTCGCGATTGACGACGCCGCCGGGCGCGGCGGCGAGCGCGCGGCGCAGCAGGAGCACCGCGTTGGCCTGGTTGCCGTCGGCAAAGTCGATCGCCGCGGCGCAGAAGTCCCGCAGGAAGACCGCCTCGCGATCATCTGGATGGCTGGCGGCCACCTCCGCTGCGAGACCTCTGGCACGGGCGAAGTTTTCCCGCGAGAGCGCCCGTCCGCGGGCCGCCAGCGCTCGATAGGCCTCGGCCAGTTCGGGTGAGAGAGCGGCGGCCGCCCCGGAGCGGATGAGGGGCTGGGCAATCAGCCGTGAAGGCGGGAGCAGCTCCGCCCTGCTGCGCTCTGTCTTCTCGCGAAGAACCCTTGCCGGCGGCGCCGCCGAGGCAAGTCTGGTTTCGGTGCCGCGAGCCGGCTCCGAAGGCCGTGGCACGACGGCCGTCGGTTCTGTTGTCGCCACGTCCGGGGCGGCGGCCGGCGAGGAGAAGACTGCCACTTTCGGGGCCTCCACGGGGGCGGGTTCTGGTGTCGCCGCCGCGGCCACGGGAGTCGGAACGGAAGGACTCCCCCGATCGGCCAGCCCTCGTTTCGCGACGAAAACCCCCAGCACGAGCAGGACCATCCCGCCCACGATTGCGAGCGCGAGAACGACACGGCTCCGGCTCACCCTCCCGGCCGGCGTCGAGGCCGGCGATGGAACCAGGATGCGCGTGGGAGTCGCTTCCGTCGAGCTCGGCCGCGCCGGCGCGCCCACGGCGCGAGCGAGATCCTCGACGAACTCCGAGCAGGTGGAGTAGCGATCCAGCGGGTCCTTGGCGAGAACGCGCGCGAAGACCGCGTCTACCTCGGGCGGAATCCCCGGAATGCGTCGCGACGGCGGCTCGGGCATGTCCCGCACGTGCTTGTTCAAGACGAGCAGCGGCGTGTCCGCGTGGAAGGGGACGGAGCCGGTCAGCATCTCGTAGCCCATGACGGCGAGCGAATACTGGTCGGAGCGCCCGTCCAGGATCTTGCCGATGGCCTGCTCTGGCGACATGTAGTTGGGCGTGCCCAACAGGTCTCCCGGCTGCGTCAACCCGGTCAGCTCCGTCGAGCGCGCGATCCCGAAGTCCGCGAGGAGCAGGTGACCTTCTCGATTGACCATGATGTTGGCCGGCTTGATGTCGCGGTGCAGTACGCCGCGCGCGTGCGCGTAGTCGAGTGCAGCGGCGACCTGCCGCAGCCAGTCCACGACCAGCGGCGAGGGGATCGGCGCGCCGAGCCGGTCCTTCAGGCTTCCGCCTTCGATCAATGGAAGGACGAGGTAGACGTCGGGACTCGAGCCGAAGTCATAGACCGAAAGGATGTTGGGATGATCGAAGCTCGCGATCGTGCGGGCCTCCCGGACAAACCGTTCGGCAAAGACAGCATCCTTCTGGATGACGTCCCGCATGACCTTGACTGCGACCGTCCGGTGAAGGTCCTCGTCGAAGCCTCTCCACACGCTCGCCATGCCGCCCTCGGCGATCTTCGAGTCCAGCCGATAACGTCCAAGCTTCACGGCAATCGCGATTCTAGTTGGATAGATTCTCTTCGCCGGAACCCTTTTCCCTCAGGCCCCCTGTCATCCTGATATGGAATGACCCTTGTCAAGCGAGAAGTTGGTCAAGGGGTTTTGCCCCGATGGTTTTTCCAGGAGACGGAGGCGGCAGAGAGGGCAGGGCGCTTCGACGAGGAGGCACTCTGATATTCGCGGATTGCTTCCTTGCGGGAAGTAGAGCCAGCATGACAGTGCTTCGTCGGGAGGGGCCGCTGTCTGAGAGCGCGAGTTAGGGAGCAGGAGCTCCCGTATCGCAAGGATGACTCGCGGATTCTCCTTTTCGTGCCTGATCTCATCTGCCGTCTTCGTCTCCTGTGGTATTTCAGTTCGGGTACTACGGTGGCTGTTTGGTTGCTACGCTGCCTGACGCCGGATCGCGGAGGATTCGTGCAAGGCCGCCCAGACGAAGCCGACGAGTTCTCGAGCGACGGCCACGATCAGCTTGCTGTAGGGCTTTCTTCGAAGGAACAGGAAGCGATACCGGCGATAGAGCCGCTGCTGAGCCTTGTCGGCCAGAGCGATGATCGAGGCGGGTTTGCCCTCTCGCCGCTTGCGCAGGCTGGCTCCCACCGAAGGACTGTGCCGGTACTGATGAGCGGCTTCGACGAGGACCCGGCGCACGTGCGCGTTGCCGGCCCTGGTGATGCTGCCGCGGGAGACCTTCTCGGAACTGCTGTGCTCGCTGGGGACCATCCCCAGATACGCCATCAGCTGCCGCGGCGAGGTGAAGCGCTCGATGCCGTGCAGCTCGGCGACGATCGTCATCGCCGTGACCGTGCTGATGCCCCGGAAGCAGACCAGTGCCCCGACCGCCATGAAGTAGGGCTCCTTCTGTGCGAAGACCTCCAACTGCGCCGTCAGATCCGCCAGTCGGCTCTGCGCCTGATCGACCGCCAGAAGATAGTCGCTGAAGACCACCCGATCCGCTTCCTGCTCCCAGCGGATCGCCCGCATCCATCGGCGATGGCTCAACGTCCAGTTGCTCCTGCCCGGGCCAAACAGATAACCCCGCCGCAAGAGCAGCTTGCCCAGCCGGTGCCGGCACCGGGCCAGATCCTCCAGGACATCCTCACGGCAGCGGACGAGGTCTCGCACTGCCTCCTCCTCGACCGTCGGCGGCCGGACCTCCGTCAAGAGCCCCGCCTTAAACAGCTCCACCAGCTTGCGGGCATCCCGTCGGTCCGTCTTGATCCGCTGCCCGGGCTTGACCGGGATCAAAGACGGCGCCACCACCACGCACCGCACGCCCATCGCCTCGATCTGCCGCTGCAGCGCGTAGCCGCACGGCCCTGCCTCGTAGCAGAAAACCACCTCCCCGCCCGCCTCTCGCTGCGCCTTCCTCACCATCCGCTTGATCGCCGCAGGCTCGTTGACCACCTCCCACTCGGTGTAGCCCGGCTGGCCCGCGTAAAGCGCCGCCACTGCGAAAAACCTCTTGCTCGTATCCATCGCCACGTAACTGGTACCTTTACTCATGACCGGCTCCTTTCGTATGCGGCTCTGACACGCCACGTGTTAACCCGCGATTTTGCGACCGCGAGCCGGTCATTTCCATATTGTCTGAGGAGCGAAGCGACGAAGGATTTGCCCCGATCAGGCCGCAACCGAGCGCGCAACCGCCCCGCCGCCGATGCTGGGTGACGACTACCTACGGCTCGACCGAACGAAGGACTCGCCGCGCGGCCTCCTTGACAAACCGATCAGGCCGAGAACTTACGGCTCCCTGCGCCCCGTAGACTTCATCGAGCGCCGAGGTAATCGCGGCCTGGTCATGGCGCGAAACGTACTCCTCGACAGCTTCGCTGAAGAGCCGACTCCTCATAGAAAGGCCTTCGGCTGTGATGGGCGACGGCCGGAATGAGAATCTCATCGGCGAGATGGGAGTAGACCAGACTGTAACGAAAGCGTTTGAGAACCTTGGAGCGGATTCGGCGCTGATCGCGTTCGATGATCATCGGCGCGCTCTCGGGGTGATCCAGCAGCATTTCGATGGCTCGAAGGGTTTCGTGCTCGAAGACCCGCGAGATCTCTGGATCCTCCGCTCTCAGACGCTCGGTCTCCTCGACGATCTCCGCAAGGGCATGGGGATGAAACCGATAGCTACGAGCGCGTGATGGCTCGGACACGCGCCACGACCTCGTCACCGGGAATAGCCTTCACGGTGCCGTCCTCGATCTCGCGCAGCCGCCGCAGAGCCTCCTCGCCCCACACCTCATTCCACTCAGCCTCGGAGATCACTTCCTCCTCCCGCCTTGGAACGCTCTTCGCCAGTTCTCGTGCAACTGCCAAGCGCTCCTGAGGCGGAAGGTCGAGAGCGGCTTTGAGAACCTCCTCGAGTGTCATCAGCGACATTCTACCCTCCACTCTCGGCTCCTTCCGCCTCGATTCGTCGACTCAGCCAGAGTCACGCGGAGCGGACGGCGTCGCCGAGGCGGGCGACTTCCCGGCGCAGGTCCTCGCTCGCGGTCAGCTCTTGCTCGAAGCGCAAGACGCCGCGGACCATCGTGGATTCCTCCCTGCCAAAGAACCTCGCCATCCGGGCGATCGAAATCCCTCCCTCGGCGCGTGCCAGGTAAGCGGCCAGAATCCTGGCTCTGGATTGGGGACGGTGCCGGCCCGAGCCGCGGAGCTCCTCGCCGGAGAATCCGCACGCCTTCCCGACGACCGACGCCACGTTGCGTTCGGTCAGGCCCATTCTCGCGACCGTTCTCCGCCCGCGGCCCGCTCGAGCGCCCGCCGCGCAAACGCCTCGTCCCCCTTGATCGCCTGCGCATAGGTCTTCAGGTCTTCGTACGGTTCGGCATCCTTCTCGCCCATGAATCGCCGGTACCTCGACACAGCGACCTTGCGCCCGCGCCCGAACAGAGGAAGGACCACGTCCAGATCCAGCCAATCCGGGCCCTCCCCCCGCCGGTAATAACGATCGCTCGGGCCGGTACATCCACGAGAACTGGTTCAAGGCTGGTACAAAGTCACAAATCCAGAGACCTGACCCCAATACCCTTCCTGACTCCGGTCACGAAGAGAAGCTAAGGCCGGCTAAGCAGAGGTCCGTAACAACTAGGAGGATTGATTATCAAGAGCATCCGCTGGTGGCGCCGCAGTTGGTGCAGCGGTAGCAGGAGCCGCTTCTCACCATGATGGAGCCACATTCGTGGCAGGCGGGGGCGTCGGCCTGGTTTTCGAAGGAGAGTTTTTGCCCTTCGGTGATGGCGGAGCGGGCGACGACTTCCTGCTGGGTTACGGCGATCGGGCCGGTTGAGTCGTGGTCGCGGGAGATGATGCCGATGGCTTGCTTCTGCTCGGCCGTCATGAACTTGGAGCCCAGCCACTTGAAGATGTAGTCCACGAGGGACTTGGCCATGGGAATTTCGGGGTTCTTGGTGAAGCCGCTGGGCTCGAAGCGCATGTGGGTGAACTTGTCTACGAGCGCTTCCAGAGGGACGCCGTACTGGAGAGTCAGGGAAATCGCTGTTGCGAAGGAGTCCATGAGGCCGGAGATGGTCGAGCCTTCCTTGGACATGACGATGAAGATCTCGCCGGGCTTGCCGTCGTCGTAGAGGCCGACGGTGACGTAGCCCTCGTGGCCGCTGATCGAGAACTTGTGGGTGATCGAGCGGCGCTCGTCGGGGAGCTTGCGGCGGTAGGGGGAGGGCGCGGGGGCGACGGCCTTGCCGACATACTCGAGGGAGCCGCGGGCTTCGGGGTGCTTGGTGTCGGAGCGGGAGGCCGCGGTGTTTAAGGGCTGGGTGCGCTTGCAGCCGTCGCGGTAGATGGCGATGGCTTTCAGGCCCTGCTTCCACCCTTCCATGTACACGCCGGCGATCTCGTCGGGCGTGGCGTCGGGCGGGAGGTTGACGGTCTTGGAGATCGCGCCTGAGAGGAAGGGCTGGACGGCGCCCATCATCTTGACGTGCCCCATGTAATGGATCGAGCGGCTGCCGTTCAGCGCGCGGAAGGCGCAGTCGAAGACGGGCAGGTGCTCCTCCTTGAAGCCGGGCGCGCCCTCGATCGTCCCCTTCTCGTCCACGTAGTCCACGATCGCGTTGATCTCGGGCTCGGTGTAGTTGAGGCGCCGCAGCGCGAGCGGGACGGTCTGGTTGACGATCTTGATCGTGCCGCCGCCGACGAGCTTCTTGTACTTGACGAGCGCGAGGTCCGGCTCGACGCCCGTCGTGTCGCAGTCCATCATGAAGCCGATCGTGCCGGTCGGCGCGAGGACGGTGACCTGGCCGTTCTTGTAGCCGTACTGCTTGCCGGATTCCAGCGTGGCGTCCCAGACGGCCTTGTGCGCGCGGGCGAGCTCGGGCGACATGCCCTTGTTGGGCACCGCGTAAGCTGCGTCGCGGTGCATCCCCATGACCTCGAGGAAAACGTCGCGATTGCGCGGGTATTCGCTGAAGGGTCCGACTTCCGCCGCGATCTTGGAAGACTGCAGGTACGCCTCGCCCGTCAGGAGCGACGTGATCGAAGCGGCGTAGGCGCGGCCTTCATCCGAGTCGTAGGGCAGGCCGCTCGCCATGAGCAGCGCGCCGAGGTTCGCGTAGCCCAGGCCCAGCGGGCGAAGCTTGTGGGAATTGTCCTCGATCGATTTCGTCGGGTAGTGCGCGTTGTCAACGAGCATTTCCTGCGCAGTGATCATGATGTCGCACGCGTGACGGAAGTTCTCCACGTTGAACGTGCCGTCGTCCATGTTGAAGAACTTCATCAGATTGATCGAAGACAAATTGCATGCTGTGTCATCGAGAAATACAAATTCACTGCATGGATTAGATGCGTTGATCCGGCCGGTCACTTTGACCGGATTCCACTTGTTCGTCGTGGTGTCGTACTGCATTCCTGGATCACCGCAGACCCAGGAGGCGTCGGCGGCTTTCGCCATCAGGTCGCGGGCGCGGTATTGCTTGTGGGGCTGGCCCGATAGGACTTCTTTTGTCCACCACTCGCCGTCATTCTCGACGGCGTGCATGAACTCGTCGGTGACTCGGATGGAGTGGTTGGCGTTCTGGTAGAAGATCGAGGCATAGGCTTCGCCGTTGAAGGAGCCGTCGTAGCCGGCGTCGATGAGGGCCCAGGCCTTCTTCTCCTCGTTGGCCTTCGACAGGATGAAGTCCTCGATGTCGGGGTGGTCGATGTTCAGAATCACCATCTTGGCTGCCCGGCGGGTCTTGCCGCCGGACTTGATGGCGCCGGCAAAGGAATCGAATCCTTTCATGAAGGAGAGCGGGCCCGAGGCGATGCCACCGCCCGAGAGCCCCTCCTGGGAGCCGCGCAGGCAGGAGAGGTTGGAGCCGGTGCCGGAGCCGTACTTGAAGAGCATTCCCTCGGTCTTGGCGAGGTTCAGGATCGCGTCCATCGAGTCGCCGCAGGCGTTGATGAAGCAGGCGGAGGCCTGGGGCTTCGCCTCGACGCCGACGTTGAACCAGACGGGCGAGTTGAAGGACGCGACCTGGTTGACGAGGATCGCCGCGAGCTCGTCGTGGAAGGCGTCGCGGTCGGCGGCGGTTTTGAAGTAGCCGCCCTTCTCGCCGTAGCCGGTGATCGTGCCGGCGACGCGCTCGATCAACTGGCGCACCGAGGTCTCGCGCTCGGGCGTGCCCATGCGGCCGTGGAAATACTTCTGCGAGACGATGTTGGTCGCCGTCTGCGACCAGGACCTCGGGACCTCGACGTTCTTCTGCTCGAAGATCGTCTCCCCTTTCTCCGAAGTGATCGCCGCCGTCCGCAGCTCCCATTCGAGCGCGTCGTACGGCGAGACCGACGGGTCCGAATAGACCCTCTGAAAGGTCAGTCCCTTGAGGCTCTTTGTCGCACTGGTCGGCGCGCTGGAAACGTCCTCGGCCGCCGACTGCTTGGCTCCCTTCTCCGGCTCGCTCATCCCCTCGCCCCCCTTTTGGGCGGAAATGCTCCGCCCCGCTCCTCAAAACCGAAACGACTCCCCGGCTGATGCAGATTACTCAGGCCGTGGATTTGAAATCGAGGTTAAATCTGAAGCAATTCTGTGTCAAGCAGAAATACAAGATATTGGGGCCAAGGATAAAAAAAGCACTCGGAATAGTGGCACGGCACTTGCTTTTGGTGATATCGTGCGAGACGTGAGACAGACCGGAAAGCCCGTGAAGCTGACCGCGAAATCGGTCTTCGAAGTGGACCATTCGCGGCTGGGAATCGGCGTCTTCAGCCGACCGCTTCTCGACGCCGAGTGCCGCAATTTCCGCAAGGCGTGGGAGATGGAGGCGATGCCGGGCTTCGAGGATTTCCAGGTGGATCCGAAGCGGGTCTCCTTCGTCGCAAGCCCCGAGAAGATCCCGGACGCGTGGAGCCGGATCGATAGCCTGCTGGCTTCGGCGACCAAAGACGTCAAGAAGGCCTCCTAGACGCGCTCACGCGCGGCAGTTCCAGATTCCAGGTTCCAGTTTCCAGGAGGGCCTCGGTTCAGGCCGCCACCGTTTGACCGGTTTGAGCGGTTCGGGAGATAATCGGGGATGGAATCGAGGCGGGCCACGCCGTGTTGCTAGGGCTCGAACTCAAAAAAAGGAGCGTTCATGTCGTCTAGCGTTTCCTCCCCTCCGACCCCGATCACGCCGACCGGCGAGGCCAGGCCCCTGCTTTCCCTGACCGACTCAGCGATTGAGAAGGTCAAGTTCTTCGCCAAGTCCATGCCGGATTCCGAGAACAAGCCGCTGCGGATCTTCGTCCAGGGCGGCGGGTGCTCCGGCTTCCAGTACGGCTTCCAGTTCGACGAGAAGAAGGACGACGACAACGTCATCGAGCAGAGCGGGATCATCGTGCTGGTGGACCCGCAGAGCGCCGGGTACCTGAAGGACGCCGTCGTCAACTACGTCGAGGACTTCCGCGGCGCCGGCTTCTCCGTCGAGAACCCCAACGCGTCCGGCGGCTGCGGTTGCGGCAAATCCTTCCAGGCATAAAGAGATAACCCCGGCAGGAGCCTGAAAGCCCCGCCCCCGCGGGGCTTTTCGTTTCGTGCGCGCCCGCTCTCTCACGCCGATCGTGCGTGGATGACGGAGGCATCGTTTGTTCGCGGGGAGTAAAATTGGCGGGTCTTCTTCCATTCGAAGGACGGAGGCCGGTCATGCATACCGCGGCGCCGCACTTGGTCCGTTTTCCAGTTCGAGTGGTCGTGTTTCTTCTGGGCCTGCTGGCCTTCCTGTTGCTCCTGCCTGCCGCGGCGGGCGCCTAGACTCTAAGGCGCGGAGGGTTGCGCTGCGGGGACGAAGCCGAGATGGCCGCTGTCGTTCCACGTGTCGACGGCGATCTGCCAGGCTCCTTTGTCCCCGCGCTTCACCCAGAGGACGAAACTGCCGTGCTCGGAGTGAGGTCCGAGGCTGACCTGCACGAGGCAGAGAGCGAGGTAACGTCGCATGGCAAGAACTTCCTTATCGCTGCGCGACGACACCGGATGGCCGGCGGCGGCTCCGGCGAGCGCGGACTCGCCGTAACCGAGGCGCGCGGCCTCGGCGGTCATCCTGCCGCGCCACATCAGGCCGTACATCTTCATGTCGCCGCGATAGTCTGGCGCGGGAGGATTCTCGATGAGGTTTCGACTCGCGCTGGTTCTCACGTTGATCGGAGTGGCCGCTGCGGCGATCGCCGCGCAGAAAAAACCACCGATGAAGAGCAAGTCCACGCCTTCCCCCTTTCCAACAGCCGCTCCCTCCTCGGGGGCGACGCCGGTGCCGATGAGCGCGTCCTGCAACGCGCCGCAGTATCGGCAGTTCGACTTCTGGCTGGGCGTGTGGGACCTCGTCGGCGCGGACGGGAAGAAGACCGCGGAAGACAAGGTCGTACAGGTCCTGGGCGGGTGCGCGCTTCAGGAGACCTGGACGGGCGTGAAGAGCGGCCAGGGCCTGAGCCTCAGCGCCTACGACCCGGCGACGCGCCACTGGCACCAGACGCTGATGGACGACAGTGGATCGGTGTTGAAGCTCGAGGGGGAGTTTGCCGACGGCAAGATGATCCTCGTCGGCCAGCGCCCCTCGCAAAAGGAGAAGGGCGTCACGATCACGCACCGCATCGCCTGGAACACCCTGCCCGATCACCGCGTCAAGCAGTACTGGGAAGCCTCGACCAACGGCGGCCGCACCTGGCGCCCCGTATTCGAGGGCTACTACGTGCCCCGAAAGTGAGATCCGCCGCATCCATCGTGGTTCCCGTGTCGTAGGGGAGGGACTCCCCTACGGCACGAAGGGCACCATCGGGCCGGATCGAGTCACAACCGGGAGAGTCGCGGTCCTTACGAGTCGGCGCATCGAGGAGAGGCGGGAGAGGCGTTGCCCCCCTACATTACGATGGCGGGCGTGGAGAAGGCGGAGGGGGTCTACAACGTCGTCGTCATCGGGGCGGGGACGGCGGGGCTGGTGACGGCGGCGGGGACGGCGGGACTGGGCGGGCGCGTCGCGCTCGTGGAAAAGAACCGGATGGGCGGGGATTGCCTGAACACGGGATGCGTGCCGTCGAAGGCTTTGATCTCCTCGGCGCGCCTTGTCGAGCAGATCCGGCGGGCGGAGGCTTGGGGCCTCCTGCCGCAGGAGCCGCAGTTCCGGTTCGAGTCTGTCTTCGGGCGGATGCGCGAGAGACGGAGGATCATCGAGCCGCACGACTCGCAGGAGCGCTTCGAGTCTCTGGGAGTAGATGTCTTTCGCGGGCAGGCGCGCTTCCTCACGGAGAACGAGGTCCGGGTCGGAGACGTGGTTCTGAAGGCCAGGAACTTCGTCATCGCCACCGGCACGCGGGCCGCGATCCCCGCCGTGGACGGCCTGGACCGCGTGACGTACCACACCAACGAGACGATCTTCGACAAGCTGACCGCAAAGCCAAACCGCCTCGTCATCCTGGGAGGAGGACCGATCGGCTGCGAGCTGGGCCAGGTCTTCGCGCGGCTCGGGGTCGAGGTCACGATTCTCCAGCGCCCGCACCGGATCCTGGAGCGCGAGGACCTCGACGCTTCGGAGCTCCTGTTGCGGCGCCTGGAGGCGGAAGGCGTCAACGTCCTGACGGGCGCGCAGGCGCGCGTCGCGGCGCGGCACGACAACACGATCCGGATATGGGCGGACGTCGAGGGCGTCGGGAGCCGCCATCCGATGGATTGCGACGCGATCCTGGTTGCCTCCGGGCGTGTTCCGAACGTCGAGGGCCTGGGCCTCGATGCCGCCGGGGTCGCCTTCACGGAGAAGGGCGTGACGGTCAACGAGTACCTCCAGACCTCGCAGCCCCATATCTACGCCGCGGGAGACGTGGCGGGACCGTATCTCTTCACCCATGTCGCCGACTCGCACGCGCGCACGGTCGTGCGCAACATCCTCCTGCCCTGGTGGAAGGCCAGGCGCGAGGACGACGTGATCCCCTGGTGCACGTACACGTCGCCGGAAATCGCGCGCGTGGGATGGAACGAGCTGGAGGCGGAGCGCAAGGGGATCGCGTGCGACGTCTGGAAACAGTCGATGGCCGACGTGGACCGCGCGATCCTCGAGAGCGAGGAGGAGGGGTTCGCGAAGGTCCTGACGGCCAAGGGGAGCGACCGGATCCTCGGCGTCACGCTCGTGGCCGAGCGGGCCGGCGACCTCCTGCACGAGTTCGTGCTGGCGATGAAGGCGGGGGTGGGATTGAAGCAGATCTCGGGCACGATCCACGCGTATCCGACCTACGCGGAGATCGCGCGCAAGGTCGCGGACGCGCAGCAGAAGTCGCGTCTGACGCCGTTCGCGAAGAAGCTGTTCGCGTGGCTCTACCGGAGAGCGCGGTCGTAGAAAAGCCATACCGAGGAGCGACAGCACCCCTCCCTGTCATTCTGAGGAGCGAAGCGACGAAGAATCTGCTCCCGCTCATTCCGACGAGAGAAGATCCTTCGCTTCGCTCAGGATGACAGAAAGGGGATGAGGAGGGCGTGGGGATGACAGCGCGAAAAATCCCGTGGAAGTGGATCGCCGTTGGCGCAGCCGTCGTCCTGCTTCTCGTCGCGGCGCGGCTTCTTCCGCTGCAGGCGTGGCTTAAGAGCTTCGAGGGCTGGGTGCGCGGAATGGGAGCGGCCGGAATGCTCCTCTATGCCGCGGTCTATGTCGCCGCGGTCGTTCTCTTCGTGCCGGGGATCGTACTGACGCTGGGAGCGGGGTTTCTCTTCGGATTGGGATGGGGGATCGTGGTCGTGTCGATCGCCTCGACGGCGGCCGCCGCGCTGGCGTTCCTGATCGCGCGGTACGCCGCGCGCGGTGCGGTCGAAAGAGCCGCGCGAAAGAATCCGAAGTTCGCCGCGATCGACCGGGCGATCGGAAAGGAAGGATGGAAGGTCGTGGCCTTGCTGCGCCTGTCGCCGCTCGTGCCGTTTTCCCTGTCCAACTACCTCTACGGCCTGACCTCCGTGCGATTTGCTTCCTACGTCGCGACGAGTTGGGCCGCGATGCTCCCCGCGACGGTGCTCTACGTGTACCTGGGCGCGGCGGGCAGGACTATCGGCGAGAAGACACAGAGGAGCCCCTGGGAGTGGGCGCTGCTCGCCCTGGGCCTCGCCGCGACGGCGGCGGTGACGGTGCTGCTGACGCGGGTGGCGAAGAGAGAGCTGGCAAAGGTCGCGCCCTCACCCCAACCCTCTCCCGGAGGGAGAGGGGCGAGGACGTAGAACCAGGCCTAGGCGGCGGGGATCTTCAGCCACTCCTTCTTTTCTTCGGCCACCCAGTCCCTTCTCTTGAAGAGCATCGCGTCGAGAGAGAACCGTCCCGGGCCGATCAGCATCAGGGCGACCGACACGGAGAGGTAGACCAGCGCCCGCTCGTAGGAAGGTCCGCTGCCGGCGGCGATGAAGGAGCCTCCGTGCGGCAGGTGGACGAGCGCGAGCGCCCCGATCATGTCGCAGGAGAGGAGAAACGTCGCGAGCGGAGTCAGCAGACCCACGATCAGGAACATGCCGCCTCCGACTTCGGCCACGACCGCCATGAGCTGCAGGAATGCGGGGGCCGCGTTCGGCAACTTGTCCATCCAGTGGAGCGGGTTTTCGGTCTTCGGCCAGCCGTGCAGAACGAACGCCGTCCCGAGAACAAGCCGGACAAAGAGGACGGAGATTCCTCTCCAACCTCCGGGAAATTGGGGAAACAGCCGTCTCATGAGAACCGTCTCCTTTCCGGGGCCCGGCAAAGATGGGGCGACGCAGATGCGGACCCGCTTCTCTTCGGTTTTCGCAAATCGAGCGCCACGGATGTTCCTGGATGAAGAGCGGCTGAAAAACTGAACCCTCTCAACTGCTCCAGCCGACGCCCACTCAAAAAGTGGACACTTCAATCTCTTGCGATCAAAAGACTTGCTGATTGGCACGGGCCTTGAAGTCAGGAAGGGTGTGACGCCAAGCCAATCATGGCGAAACGTCACGAGGGAAGGAAGGGAGGACGGCGATGAAATCCAGAGCAACGACGACAGCTCTCGTGGCCGGTCTCCTCTTCTCGCTTCTTTCCGCCGACACCTTGACGGCTTCGGGCGCGGAGGGAAACGTGAGGATGAGCCGGATCGAGCGCGCGCAGGCGGTCTCGAGTCGAGCCACCGCACCGCGCAAGGTCGAGACGTTCAAGTCGGAGAAGACGGACTCCTGGCTCTGCGCCAACGTGAGCCCGTTCTTCTGCAGTCTGTTCCCCAGTCTGCCGAACACGCCGGCGCCGACGAAGACGCCGGTCCGTGGCCGCAACTGAAACTGACCATAACGTCGCCAGGCGGCCCCGCTCCCGCGCGGGGCCGTTCTGCGTTTGTGCTTCTTCCGCTCGCTCCCGATCCTGTCGTTGCGGCGGGAAGGCTCGTTGAGACTGAGACTCTTCTTCGGCGGTTGAAGATAGACTACGCGCCCGGCGGTCAAAAGCGAAAGGAGTAGCCCGCCGGCGCATGGCGCAAATCTTTCATCGCTCGACCAACACGATCTCGCGCGCCTCGATCTTCGGCGCCGTTTTCCTGCTGGCCTTCGCCGCGTGGGTCTTCTACGACCTCGAAGCCTCCCCCTACACGACCCAGCAGACCGTGGCGCGCGAGCAGCCGATCCAGTTCTCGCACGCCCACCACGCCGGCGCGATCGGGATCGACTGCCGCTACTGCCACACCTCGGTCGAGAAGGCCGCCTTCGCCGGAATCCCGCCGACCAAGACGTGCATGAACTGCCACTCCCAGATCTGGCTGCAGAGCCCGTACCTGGAGCCGGTGCGCGAGAGCTTCCGCACGGAACGGTCGCTCGAGTGGACGCGCGTGCACGACCTGCCCGACTTCGTCTATTTCGATCATTCCATCCACGTGAACAAAGGGGTCGGCTGCGAGACCTGCCATGGCCGCGTGGACGAGATGCCGCTCGTCTGGCAGGCGGCGCGGCTCCAGATGGGCTGGTGCCTGGAGTGCCACCGGCATCCCGAGAAGTTCTTGAGGCCAAGGGAGGAAGTCTTCACGATGGGATGGGCGCCGCCCGAGGGAGTCGATCGGGAGGAGTACGGGAGGGCGCTGGCGGCGAAATATCGCTTGAGGAGCCGTGCGGTGCTGGAGAGCTGCTCGACTTGTCATCGTTGAGTTGTGAATTGTGAATTGTGAATTGTGAGTAGGGGCACGAAGCTGCCGGCGCACCCGGGAGAGCCGAGGTACTGGCGGAGCCTGGAGGAGCTGGCCGGGATGGAGGCGACGAACGAGCCCTCCGAGGAGATGCTCGCGAAGGCGCAGCTTCTAAGATTCGCCGCAGGCGAATCTTTGGATCGGCGGGAGCTTCTGAAATTCGGAAGCGTGTCGCTGGCCCTGGCGGGGCTGACGGCGTGCACCCGGCAGCCTGCGGAAAAGATCATCCCGTATGTCCGCCAGCCCGAAGAGATCGTTCCGGGCAAGCCTCTCTTCTTCGCGACCGCCATGACCCTCGGGGGCTACGCGACCGGCCTTCTCGTCGAAAGCAACATGGGGCGGCCGACGAAGGCGGAGGGGAACCCTCTTCATCCCGCGAGTCTCGGGGCAACGGACACGTTCTGCCAGGCCGCGCTCTACGGCCTCTACGATCCGGACCGCTCCGAGACGGTGACCTACCTGGAGGAGATCCGCTCGTGGACGGCCTTCCTGTCGGCGATGCGCAACGCGCTGGAGAAGGCGAAGGAGGGGAAGGGCCGGGGACTGCGGATCCTGACCGAGACGGTCGGCTCTCCGACGCTCTCGGCGCAACTGGCCGCGCTGATGATGGACCTGCCCGAGGCGGGCTGGCACCAGTGGGAGCCGGCCAACCGCGACAACGTCTGGGCGGGAACGGCGATGGCCTTCGGCCAGCCGCTCGACGTGGTCGCCGACCTCTCGAAGGCGGACGTCATCCTTTCGCTGGACGCCGACTTCCTCGCCTGCGGGCCCGGCCATCTGCGCTCGGTGCGCGAGTTTTCCGCGCGCCGGAAGACGCGCGAGCGGGGCCAGATGAACCGCCTCTATGCCGTCGAGTCCACGCCGGGCGTGACGGGAGCCTGCGCCGACCACCGCCTGCCCATGCGGGCGGCGGACGTGGAGGCCTTCGCGCGCTCGGTCGCCGCGCTCGTGGGCGCGGGCCCCGCGGGCGGCCAGCAAACTTCGTTTGCAAGCGCCGTCGCGGAGGACCTGAAGGCCCACCGGCAACGGAGCCTGGTCCTCGCCGGCGACGGGCAGCCTCCGGCGGTCCACGCGCTCGCGCACGCCATGAACGCCGCGCTCGAGAATGCCGGGAGCACGGTCTCCTATATCGATCCGGTGCCCGCGCGCCCGGAGTCCCACGCCGAGTCCTTCGAGCGGCTCGTCGCCGACATGGAGGCAGGCGAAGTGGAGACGCTCATCATCCTGGGGGGCAATCCCGTCTTCACAGCGCCGGCCGACGTCCTCTTCGCGAAGGCGCTCGAGAAGGTCAAGCTGCGCGCGCACCTTTCGCCCTACCAGGACGAGACCTCGGCGCTCTGCCAATGGCACGTGCCCGAGGCGCACTTCCTCGAGTCCTGGAGCGACGGGCGCGCCTTCGACGGAACGGCCTCGATCGTCCAGCCGCTCATCGCGCCGCTGTACGGCGGCAAGACCGCGCACGAGGTGGTCACCGCGCTGACGAGCCAGCCCGAGCGCAGCTCCTACGAGATCGTGCGCGATCACTGGAAGGACAGGCTCGGCCCCGACTTCGAGGCGGCGTGGCGGCGAGCGCTGCACGACGGAGTGATCCCGGGAAGCGCTTCACCGGTGAAGGCAGTCAAGCTATCCGAAGGGATCACGTCCGGAGGCGGGCGGGGGCAAGCCCCGCCCCTACGGCCCGGGGAACCAGACACAGAAGCGCTCGAAATAATCTTTCGGCCGGACCCGACGATTCATGACGGGCGCTTCGCCAACAACGGCTGGCTGCAGGAGCTGCCCAAGCCGATTACGAAGCTGACCTGGGACAACGCGCTCCTGCTCTCGCCTCTGACGGCCGGGCAACTGGGAGTCGTGAGCAACGAGGTCGTGCGGGCGACGTACCGCGGCCGCTCGATGGAGGCACCCGTCTGGATTCTGCCGGGACACGCCGAGAATTCGGCGACTCTCCACTTCGGATACGGCCGCACGCGCGCCGGGAGGTTCGGGTCGAAGACGGGTTTCAACGCCTGCGCGCTCCGGACGTCCGACGCCCTCGACGGCGCGCCGGGGCTTGCGATCGCGAAGACCGGCCGGACCTACGCGCTCGTGACCACGCAACACTGGCAGACGATGGAGGGCCGTGCGCTCGTCCGCGCGGGGACCCTCGACGAATACGAGAAGAACCCGAGGTTCGCGAAGGAAATGGCCGAAGCGCCAGGGCCGGCGGACTCGGCCTACGCTCCGTATCCGGCGCACGAATACGCGTGGGCCATGGCCATCGACTTGAACGCCTGCACCGGCTGCAACGCCTGCGTCGTGGCCTGCCAGGCGGAGAACAACATCCCCACCGTCGGCAGGGTCGAGACCTCGCGCGGCCACGCCATGCACTGGCTCCGCGTGGACCGCTACTTCGAGGGGGACCCGGCCAACCCGCGCACGCTTCACCAGCCGGTGCCGTGCATGCAATGCGAGAACGCACCCTGCGAGCTCGTCTGTCCCGTCGCCGCCACCGCGCACAGCGCCGAGGGGCTGAACGACATGGTCTACAACCGGTGCGTGGGCACGCGCTACTGCTCGAACAACTGCCCCTACAAGGTGCGCCGCTTCAACTTCTTCCATTACGCAACGCAGTTCCGCGCCCCGAGCATGCGCATGCTCGCCAACCCCGACGTCACCGTGCGCTGGCGCGGCGTCATGGAGAAGTGCACCTACTGCGTGCAGCGGATCAACGGCGCGAAGATCGCCTCGGAAAAGGAGAACCGGCGCGTCCGGGACGGCGAGATCGTCACCGCCTGCCAGCAGGCCTGCCCGGCGGAGGCAATCGTGTTCGGCGATCTGCGGGATCCGCAGAGCCGGGTTTCCAGGATGAAGGCGGCGCCGGTCAACTACGGTCTCCTCGAAGACCTGGGGACCCGGCCGCGCACGACGTATCTGGCCGCCGTGCGCAATCCCAACCCGGCCGTCGAAGGCGCCTGGGAGGAGAGGAAGCGATCGTGAGCGAGCGGGGTCTGCCTCCTCCTCCGCCGCCCGGCCATTCCCGGGAAGTGATCGGTCCGGGCCATACCTTCGGCTCGGTGACCGACAAGATCTCCTCGATCGTCCTGACGCGCAAGACCCCGCTCTTCTGGACGATCGGCTTCGGGATCGGCTTCCTGCTGACCCTGATGCTGCTTTTCGCCGTCGCCGTTCTCTTCCTGCGCGGCATCGGCGTCTGGGGCGTCAACATCCCCGTCGGCTGGGGATTCGCGATCGTCAACTTCGTCTGGTGGATCGGGATCGGCCACGCCGGGACGCTCATCTCCGCGATCCTGCTGCTCCTGAGGCAGGAGTGGCGCACCTCGATCAACCGCTTCGCCGAGGCGATGACTCTCTTCGCGGTGGCGCAGGCCGGGCTCTTCCCGCTGCTGCACCTGGGGCGCCCGTGGCTCGCCTACTGGCTCGTTCCCTACCCCAACACGATGGCGCTCTGGCCGCAGTTCCGCAGTCCCCTGGTCTGGGACGTCTTCGCGGTCTCGACCTACGCGACCGTGTCGCTGCTCTTCTGGTACGTGGGGCTCATTCCGGACCTGGCGACGCTGCGGGACCGGGCCAAGAAGAAGGTCGCGCAGATCTCCTACGGGATGCTCGCGATGGGCTGGCGCGGCTCCGCCATGCACTGGCACCGCTACGACATGGCGTACCTGCTGCTGGCGGGCATCGCGACGCCGCTCGTCGTCTCCGTGCACACGGTCGTCTCTTTCGACTTCACCATCGGCATCATTCCCGGCTGGCACTCGACGATCTTCCCCCCCTACTTCGTCGCCGGGGCGATCTACGGCGGCTTCGCGATGGTCCTGACGATCGCGATCCCGTTGCGCGCGGTCTACCGGCTCGAGGACTTCGTGACGCTGCGGCACCTCCAGAACATGGCGAAGATCCTGCTCGCGACGGGCCTGATCGTCGGCTACGGGTACATGATCGAAGGCTTCATGTCCTGGTACAGCGGGAGCCCTTACGAGAAATACATGATGTGGAACCGGCTGACGGGGCCCTACTGGCCGGTCTTCTGGAGCCTGATGCTCTGCAACATCGTCACGCCGCAATTCCTGTGGTGGAAGGCGGTGCGGTCTTCCCCGCTCGTTCTCTGGATCATCGCGGTCATCGTCAACGTCGGCATGTGGCTCGAGCGATTCGTCATCGTTGTCACGAGCCTGCACCGCGACTTCCTTCCCTCCTCCTGGGGCATGTACTCCCCGACGAAGTACGACTGGGCGACCTACATCGGCACGCTCGGCTTCTTCGCGGCGCTCTTCTTCCTCTTCATCCGGTTCCTGCCGATGATCTCGATCTTCGAGATGCGGACGCTCGTGCCCGAGGCGGAAATGGCCAAGGAGGCGAAGGAATGAGCGCTCCGACGCTCCGACGCCCGCCGATCCACGGCGTCATCGGCGAGTTCGAGGACCCCGGCGCTCTCGTCGAGGCGGCGCGCCGGGCGCGCGAGGCCGGCTACCGGAAGATGGACGCCTACACGCCGTATCCGATCCACGAGCTGGCGGAGGCCCTCGCGCTCCCGCGCACGAAGCTGCCGGTCCTGGTTCTGATCGGAGGCGCCGTCGGCTGCGCGACCGGACTCTTGATGCAGTGGTTCGCTACCGCCGTCCACTATCCGATCAACGTCGGCGGGCGGCCGCTCGCGAGCTGGCCCTCCTACATCCCGATCACCTTCGAGCTGACCGTCCTCTTCGCCGCCATCACGGCGGTCCTCGGCATGCTCGGCCTGAACGGCCTTCCCATGCCTTACCATCCCGTGTTCAACGTTCCCCGCTTCGCCCTCGCCTCGCGCGACCGCTTCTTCCTATGCATCGAAGCGACGGACCCCCTCTTCGACCCGCAGAAGACCAAGGCTTTTTTGAGCAGCCTCGGCGCGCGGGAAGTCTCCGAGGTTGAACAATGAAGAAGGTGTTCGGTGTTTAGGTGCGAGGTGCTAGGGGGGGCCCGCTCCCGTCCCTCGCACCTGGCACCTGGCACCTATCACCTCCTCCTCTTGACTGGAATGCTGCTAGCCATGCTGTGCGGCTGTCGACAGGAGATGTACGACCAGACCAGATACAAGCCGCTCGGGGAGTCGGGGTTCTTCGCGGACCGGCGGGCCTCGCGGGCCTTGCCGGAGGGGACGGTGGCGCGAGGCTGGCTGCGCGACGACCGGAGGCTCTACGAGGGGAAGCAGGGGTGCGACCTCCTGGCCGTCCTTCCGATGCCGCTGACTCGGGAGCTGCTCGCGCGCGGGCGGGAGAGGTTCAACATCTACTGCTCTCCGTGCCATGACAGGACGGGAGGCGGCCGCGGGATGGTCGTGCGCCGCGGCTACCAGCCGCCGCCGTCCTTCCACATCGAGCGTCTGCGCGACGCGCCGGTCGGGCATTTCTTCGACGTGATGACCAACGGCCTCGGAGCCATGCCGGATTACGCCTCGCAGATCGAGGTCTCCGACCGCTGGGCCATCGCCGCCTACGTCAAGGCGCTCCAGCTCTCGCAGAACGCCCCGGTCTCCGACGTGCCGCCGGAGAAACGCGCCGATCTGGCAAGGGTCCCGCCGCCCGCGCCGGGGCCTCCGGTGGAGCGGGAGATGGGGCAGGAAAACCGCGCCAAGCCGGTGATCCGATGAACGTCAACGCCTCGAGGGGCCTGACCGCCTCGATCGACCGGCTGCGCCGCCCGGCCCTCGTGGCCGGCGGCGTCGCGCTGGCGGCGTGCGCGGCCGGCGCCGTCGCCTCGCCCGGCGCCTTCTTCCGCAGCTACCTCTTCGCCTACGTCTTCTTCACGGGTCTCTCGCTCGGGTGCCTCTCGATCGTGATGCTCCACCATTCGACGGGCGGAGCGTGGGGAATCCCGATCCGGCGGATCCTCGAGTCCGGCACGCGCACTCTGCCCCTCGTCGCGATCCTCTTCCTGCCGATCGCGCTGGGAATGAAGCATCTCTATCCGTGGGCGAGACCCGAGGAGGTGGCCAAAGACGCTCTGCTCCAGGCCAAGGCGGCGTACCTGAACGTCCCCTTTTTCCTGGCGCGCGCGGCCTTCTACTTCGCAGTCTGGATCGCCATCGCTTACCAGGTGAACCGCTGGTCGCTCGAGCAGGACCGCGCCGGGAGCCCGGCGCTCACCCGGAAGCTGCAGCTTCTCTCCGCCGGCGGGCTCGTCGCCTACGGCCTGACGATGACCTTCGCCTCGATCGACTGGGTCATGTCGCTCGAGCCCCACTGGTTCTCCACGATGTACGGGGTCCTTTACATCGCGGGCCAGGCCCTGAACGCGCTCGCCTTCGTCACGGCGGCGCTCGTCCTGATGTCGGGCGAGAAGCCCTTCTCCGGCTTCGTCCGGCCTTCGCACTTCCACGACCTGGGCAAGCTCCTTCTCGCCTTCGTGATGTTCTGGGCCTACGTCTCGTTCGCGCAATACCTGATCATCTGGGCCGGCAACCTTCCGGAGGAGATCCCCTGGTACCTGCGCCGGCTGCACGGAGGATGGGGATGGCTCGGCGTCGCGCTGGTCGTCCTCCACTTCGCGCTGCCTTTCCTGCTTCTCCTGCCGGAGGGGGCCAACCGCAACGCGAGGATCCTCGCCTCCGTGGCGGGGCTCGTCGTCCTCATGCGCCTCGTGGACGTCTACTGGCTGGTGCGCCCGGTCTTCACCCAGGCCTCCGCTTCGGCCGCGAGCGCGCGCTTCGAGGTTCACTGGCTCGACCTGACCGCCGCCGTCGGCATCGGGGGCGTGTGGCTGGCGGTCTTCCTCTGGCAGCTCGAGGAGCGCCCGCTCCTGCCCGTCAACGATCCGGAATTCGTGGAGGCTGTCGCGCATGCGGACCACTGAGGAAGGCAGGCCCGACGCCGTCGCCCGCAACCGCGACGTCAGCATCCGCGGCTTGCTGTACTTCGCCTTCTGGCTGGCCGTTGGATTGATCGCCTCCGGCGCCGCGATGTTCCTGCTCTTCCGGGCGCTGGAGAAGAAGGATCGCGCGCAGGAGGGGAACCTTTCGCCGATGGTCGCGGCGAGCCTCGCCCGCACGCCTCCCGAGCCCCGTCTGGAACCCTATCCGCTGGCTCCGCGCTTGAAGCTGCGCGCGGAAGAAGAAGAAATCCTGACGAGCTACGGCTGGGTGGATAAGACTCGAGGTCTCGTGCGGTTGCCGATCGAGCAAGCCATGGAGCTTCTGGTCCAGCGCGGACTGCCTCAGGCGGCGGCGCCGCCGCCGCCTAGTGGCGCGCCGCCGGAGCGCGCGCCATGAGGCTGTTTACCCTCCCCTGTCATTCTGAGGTCGCCGACGCGCCACAGCCTCCGCCGAAGTCGCCGACGCGCCAGAGCCGCTGTGGCGACGGCGCGCGGCTACGGCTCTCCAGCGAAGGCGGAAAGCCGGTATGGCGACGGCGCGCGCGAAGCGCCGAAGAATCTGCCCTGCCGACGCAGAAGAGCAGATCGTTCGCTGCGCTCAGGATGACAGCGGCGGTCTGTCTCTTTCTCCTGGGCACTCTTGCGCAGGCCGCCGATACGCGGCCGCCGATGCTGCGGGAGGTCGGCATCGAGCAGCGCCTGGGCCAGCAACTGCCGCTCGACGCGCTGTTCTTCGACGAGCTCGGCCGGCCGGTGCGGCTCGGGCAGTACTTCGGCCGCCGTCCCGTGATCCTCGTGCTCGCCTACTACAACTGTCCGATGCTCTGCACGCAGGTCTTCAACGGCCTCGTCTCCTCCCTGCGCGTCATCAACTTCGACGCCGGAAAGGAGTTCGAGGTGGTCGCGGTGAGCTTCGATCCGCGCGACCGCCCCGCCGACGCGGCGGCCAAGAAGAAGGCCTACGTGGACGAGTACCGGCGCCCCGGCGCCGCCCTGGGCTGGCACTTCCTGACCGGCGGCTCGGGATCCATCGAGCGCGTGACGCGAGCCGCCGGATTCCGCTACAAGTACGACGAGAGCACCGGACAGTTCGCGCACTCGACCGCCATCTACGTGGCGACGCCGGAAGGGAAGCTCTCCCGCTACTTCTACGGCATCGAGTACGGGCCGCGCGATCTGCGCCTGGCTCTCGTGGAGGCTTCCAGCAACCGGATCGGCTCGCCCGTGGACCAGATCCTCCTCTTCTGCTATCACTACGATCCGAAGCTCGCGCGCTACAGCGCGGCGATCATGAGCATCGTGCGTCTTGGAGGCGCCGGAGCCGTGGTGATCCTGTCTGCGTTCCTGACGATCATGTGGAGGCGTGACCGGCGACGGGACGCGCGGCGCGACGGGCGCCCTCACCCCGGCCCTCTCCCGGAGGGAGAGGGGGAAGGCCGACGGTCGTGAGCCCTACTCTGCCGCTCTTTCCGGAGCAGGCGTCGACGATGGCGGGACGGGTGGACGCGCTCTACTTCTACCTGCTCGCCGTCAGCGCCTTCTTCGCCTTGCTGATCGCGCTGCTCGTGATCGTCTTCGCGATCAAGTACCGGCGCCGCTCCGAGGCGGAGCTGCCGCGCGGGATCGAGGGCTCGTTGAAGCTCGAGGTCGCCTGGTCCGTCATTCCCTTGATCATCGCGCTGTCCTTCTTCTTCTGGGGGGCGAAGCTCTTCTTCGCCATGAACCGTCCGCCCAGCGGCGCTCTCGAGGTCTACGTCGTCGGCAAGCAATGGATGTGGAAGATCCAGCACGCCGACGGCCAGCGGGAGATCAACGAGCTTCACGTGCCGGTCGGTCGGGCCGTGCGTCTGACCATGACCTCCGAGGACGTCATTCACGACTTCTTCGTCCCGGCCTTCCGCATGAAGAAAGACGTCCTTCCGGGGCGCTACACGACGGCCTGGTTCCAGGCCACCAAGCCCGGCCGCTACCACCTCTTCTGCGCGCAGTACTGCGGAACCAGGCACTCGGCGATGATCGGCTGGATCGACGTGCTGGAGCCGGCGGACTACCAGGCCTGGCTCTCGGGCGGCGTCGCTTCGGAGTCGCTCGCGGCCGCCGGCGCCAAGCTCTTTCAGAGGCACGCCTGCAACACCTGCCATCGTCCCGACTCTCTGGCGCGCGGGCCCAACCTCGAGGGACTGTTCGGCAAAGAGGTCCAGCTCTCCGACCATCGCACGGTCGTCGCCGACGAGTCGTACATCCGCGAATCCATCCTGACCCCGAACGCCAAGGTCGTCATGGGCTTTCAGCCGATCATGCCGACGTTTCAGGGCCTCATCACCGAAGAGGACCTGCTGCAGCTCGTGGCCTACGTCAAGTCGCTCTCGAAGCCCTCGCCCGCGCCGGGGTCCGCCGCCGCGCCGGGCGGCGCCGCGATGCCGCCCGTCAACCGCGCCGCCCCGCCTTCCAAGGAGAAAGCGAAATAATGTCCGCAGCCGTTCTCGAGCCCGAGCCGCCGGAACCCCGCGAGAACTACCTCAACGCCACTTACGGGATCCGCTCCTGGCTCCTGACCCGGGACCACAAGAGGATCGCGCTTCTGTATCTGATCTCGATCACGTTTTTCTTTTTCCTGGGCGGGCTCTTCGCGTTGCTCATCCGCCTGGAGCTGCTGACGCCGGCGGGCGACCTCGTGCAAGCGGAGACCTACAACAAGCTCTTCACGATGCACGGGGTCACGATGATCTTCTTCTTCCTGATACCCTCGATCCCCGCGGTCCTCGGGAACTTCCTCATTCCGTTGATGATCGGGGCGAAGGACCTGGCGTTTCCGAGGCTGAACCTGCTTTCCTGGTACGTCTACGTCGTCGGCGCGCTCTTCACGCTCTGGGCGGTCGTGCACGGAGGCGTGGACACCGGTTGGACCTTCTACACACCCTACAGCACGGCTTCGTCCAACTCTCATGTCATCGCCACGGCCGTGGGGATCTTCATCACGGGGTTCTCCTCGATCCTGACGGGCCTGAACTTCATCGTGACGATCCACACGATGCGCGCGCCGGGAATGACCTGGTTCCGGCTTCCCCTCTTCGTGTGGAGCCACTACGCGACGAGCCTCATTTTTGTGCTCGGCACGCCGGTGCTCGCCGTCACGCTGCTCATGGTCTTCGCCGAGCGCGTGTTTCACCTGGGCCTCTTCGACCCGGCGCTGGGAGGCGATCCGATCCTCTTCCAGCACCTCTTCTGGTTCTATTCGCACCCGGCGGTGTACATCATGATCCTGCCGGCGATGGGCGTGGTCTCGGAGCTCGTCACGACCTTCTCGCGCAAGAACATCTTCGGCTACAAGTTCGTGGCGTTCGCCTCGATCAGCATCGCGGTACTCGGGTTCCTCGTCTGGGGGCACCACATGTTCGTCTCGGGCCAGTCGGTCTACGCCGGCCTGATCTTCTCGGTCCTGTCGTTCATGGTCGCCATCCCTTCGGCGGTCAAGGTCTTCAACTGGACGGCGACGATGTACAGGGGATCGATCTCCTATCGGACGCCGATGCTCTACGCTTTCGGTTTCATCGGTCTCTTCACGATCGGCGGGCTGACGGGACTCTTTCTCGCGACGCTCGGAGTGAACGTGCACGTACACGACACGTACTTCATCATCGCGCACTTCCACTACATCATGGTTGGCGGCGCGATCATGGGGTACCTCGGCGGCATCCACTACTGGTGGCCGAAGATCTCCGGCAAGCTCTACCCGGAGGCCTGGGCGCGCTTCGCGGCGCTCGTCGTCTTCATCGGCTTCAACCTGACCTTCTTTCCGCAGTTCATCCTGGGTTACCTCGGGATGCCGCGGCGCTACCACGCGTACCCGCCGGAGTTCCAGGTCTTGAACGTCATGTCCACGGCGGGAGCCTCGATCCTGGGCGTGGGCTACATCATTCCGATGATCTATCTCGTCTGGTCCATGCGTTACGGGAAGAACGCCTCGGCCAATCCCTGGGGCGCGACCGGGCTCGAGTGGAAGACCTCCTCGCCGCCGCCGACGGACAACTTCGAGGAGCCTCCCGTCGTGACCGAAGACCCCTACACGTACTCGCACGAGGAGGTCGAGACCCTTGGCTGACGTCCCCGCTTCGACGGCGCCGGCCCACGCGCCGGTCCCCGGGCTGCAGCACCACTTCGACTCGATGGAGCAGCAGAAGGAGGCCTCCGGCCTCGGGATGTGGGTCTTCCTCGTGACGGAGCTGCTCTTCTTCGGGGGACTGATCCTCGCTTACACGATCTACCGGTGGGAAAACGCGCGGGCCTTCGCCCAGGCCAGCCGCCACATGGACATCGCGCTCGGCACGGTCAACACCGCGGTCCTGATCTGCAGCAGTCTGACGATGGCCATGGCGGTCCACAGCGCCGCGGTCGGCCGAAAGAAGCTCCTGGTCGGATTTCTCGTCGTGACGATGCTCCTCGGCGGCGCCTTCCTGGGGATCAAGGCCGTGGAATACACCGACCACATCCAACACCATCTGTTCCCGGGCCCCGGCTTTCGCTATCCGGTGCCCGCCGACGCGAAGGCGGCGGAGATGTTCTTCTCGCTCTACTTCGCCATGACCGGGCTCCACGCCCTCCACATGATCGTGGGAATCGGAATCCTGACGACCCTCCTCGTGCTCGCCCGCCGCGGCCGGTTCACTCCCGGGTATCACACACCCGTCGAGATCTCGGGTCTCTACTGGCACTTCGTGGACATCGTCTGGATCTTCCTCTTTCCCATGCTGTATCTGATCGGGAGGCATTTGCGATGAGGTTCGACGTGCGACGTTCCACGTTCTCCGTTGGGAAAGCCGTTTCGCAACAACGTAGAACGTCGAACGGAGAACGTAGAACACTCTGGACTCATCTGTGAGCGAGCACGTCGTCCCGGTTAAGGTCTATGTCGCGGTCTTCGCGATGCTGCTGGTCATGACGGCGGCGACCACGGCGATCTCGGGCATCGACCTGGGGCCGTGGAACACGGTCGTCGCGCTGGGAATCGCCGTCTTCAAGGCGTCGCTCGTCGTCCTCTTCTTCATGCACGCGAAGTACAGCCCGCGCCTGACGCACATGGTGATCCTGGCGGGCATCTTCTGGCTTGCGCTGCTGCTCCTGATCACGTTCTCGGACTTCGCCAGCCGCGGCTGGCTTCAAATCACCTGAGTTTCCGGGGCGGCCGCTCCAGGCGTTACGGCGGGGCCGGACCTTGTTGCTGGTCTGGCCGAACTGGTGCAAAATGATCACTTCCCGGGGAAAAAAACGACGCATCCTTCCGCGATGGCTCTTGCTCTTGGCTTCGCGCGGAAAGCGAGGTAGATAGGACTCCGATGGGACGGCTCACGGCTTTTTACTCGACCCTCGTCGGCAAGAAGGTGGTCATGGCCGCCAGCGGCGCGATCCTCCTCCTCTACATCGTCGGGCATCTGCTGGGCAACCTGCAGATCTTCGAGGGGCCGGAGCGGTTGAACGCCTACGCCCATTTCCTCAAGAGCACGGGCGAGATCCTCTGGGCCGTGCGCATCGCGTTGCTGGCCGCCGTCATCCTCCACATCATCGCCTCGGTGCAGGTGACGCTGGCGAGCTGGCGGGCCCGTCCCGAGGCCTACGCCGAGAAGAAGAGTGTCGAGACGACCTACGCCGCGCGCACCATGATCTGGAGCGGTCCCCTGATCTTCTTCTACGTCATCTACCACCTGATGATGTTCACGTTCCTGACCACCGGTCCCGGTTACAGTCCGACGGACGTCTATCGCAACGAGATCCTGGCTTTCCGGGTGCCGGCGATCACCGCCGTCTACGTCGTCGCGATCCTCTTCCTCGGGCTTCACCTCTACCATGGAATCTGGAGCATGCTGCACACCCTCGGGGCGAGCAATCCGAGGTACCGGGTCGTGCGCCGGACCGTGGCGCCGCTCGTGGCGATCCTGATCACGGCCGGCTACATCTCGATTCCGCTCGCGGTTCTGGCCGGGCTGGTGTCCTGAGGCCGGAAGGAGACCCATGGACCTGAACGCCAAGATTCCCGGCGGCCCCATCGAGAAGAAGTGGGAGAAGCGCCGCTTCGAGATGAAGCTCGTCAACCCGGCCAACAAACGCAAGTACAAGGTCATCGTCGTGGGCTCGGGGCTCGCGGGGGCCTCGGCCGCGGCCTCGCTGGCGCAGCTGGGGTACGAGGTGTCCTGCTTCTGCTTCCAGGACAGCGCGCGCCGGGCGCACTCGATCGCCGCGCAGGGCGGAATCAACGCCGCCAAGAACTACCAGAACGACGGCGACAGCGTGTTCCGCCTCTTCTACGACACCATCAAGGGCGGGGACTACCGGTCGCGGGAGGCCAACGTCTACCGGCTGGCTGAAGTCTCCAACGCGATCATCGACCAGTGCGTGGCGCTGGGCGTGCCCTTCGGCCGGGAATACAGCGGGTATCTCGCCAACCGGTCCTTCGGCGGCGCCCAGGTCTCCCGGACCTTCTACGCCCGCGGCCAGACCGGGCAGCAGCTCCTGCTCGGCGCCTACGCCGCCCTGACCTACCAGATCGCGCTCGGTCAGGTCCGGATGTTCCCCCGCTCGGAGATGCTCGACCTCGTCGTCGCCGACGGCCGGGCGCGCGGGATCGTCGTTCGCAACCTCGTCACCGGCGAGATATCCTGCCACGCCGCCGATGCCGTCATCCTCGCCACCGGCGGCTACGTCAACGCCTTCTACCTCTCGACCAACGCCCTGGGCTGCAACGTGACGGCGATCTGGCGCGCCCACCGCCGGGGCGCGTACTTCGCCAATCCCTGCTTCACCCAGATCCATCCCACGTGCATCCCCGCGGCCGGAGAGCACCAGTCCAAGCTGACCCTGATGAGCGAATCGCTGCGCAACGACGGCCGCATCTGGGTCCCGGCCATAGCGGGCGAGAAGCGGCATCCGAGCGAGATCCCGGAGTCTCAGCGCGACTACTTCCTCGAGCGCCGGTATCCCGCGTTCGGAAACCTCGCGCCGCGGGATGTCTCCTCGCGGGCCGCCAAGGCCGTCTGCGACGAGGGGCGGGGCGTCGGGCCCGGCGGCCGCGGCGTCTACCTCGACTTCGCGGACGCCATCGGGCGCCTGGGCGAGAGCGTCATCCGGGAGCGCTACGGCAACCTCTTCGAGATGTACGAGCAGATCACGGGCGAGAACCCCTACCGGCAGCCGATGCGCATCTACCCCGCGCCCCACTACGTGATGGGAGGGCTCTGGGTGGACTACAACCTCATGAGCAACCTGTCGGGCCTCCACGTCCTCGGAGAGGCGAACTTCTCCGACCACGGCGCCAACCGGCTGGGCGCGAGCGCGCTCATGCAGGGGCTGGCCGACGGGTACTTCATCATCCCCAACACGATCGCGGACGATCTCGCACGGATCTCGCCCAAGGACCGGTTCTCCGAGGACCACCCGGCGTTCCAGCAGACCCGGAAGCAGGTCGAAGAACGCATCGGCAGACTGCTCTCGGCCCGGGGAACGCGGCCGGCCGAGTCCTTCCACCGCGAGCTCGGCGAGCTGCTCTGGGAGAACTGCGGCATGGCGCGCAACGAGAAGGGCCTGAAGGCCGCCCTGGAGCGGATTCCCGCCCTTCGCGAGGAGTTCTGGCGCGACGTCCGGGTCTCCAGCGAAGGCGAAGAGTTCAACCAGTCGCTCGAGAGGGCGGGCCGCGTGGCGGACTTCCTGGAGTTCGCGGAGCTTCTCGTGTACGACGCGCTCCAGCGGGACGAGTCATGCGGGGCCCACTTCCGGGAGGGGCACGAGACTCCCGACGGAGAGGCCCTTCGGGACGACGAGCACTTCGCCTACGTGGCCGCGTGGGAGTTCGCCGGGATCGGCAAGACGCCGGTCCTTCACAAGGAGCCCCTCACGTTCGAGTCCGTCCCTCTCTCCCAGCGGAGTTACAAATGAGGCTGACGCTGAAGATCTGGCGGCAGGAGGGGCCCAAGGCGCCTGGGCGGCTCGTGGACTATTCCGTTGACGACGCGAGCCCGGACATGTCGTTCCTGGAGCTGCTTGACGTCCTGAACGCGCGCCTCCTGGGGAAAGGGGAACGGCCGATCGCCTTCGACAGCGACTGCCGCGAGGGCATCTGCGGCTCGTGCGGCTTCCTGATCGGAGGCGTGGCCCACGGCCCGCAAAGGCTGACGACGACCTGCCAGCTTTTCCTGCGCCACTTCCAGGACGGCGACACGCTCACCGTCGAGCCCTTCCGCTCGCGCTCCTTCTCCGTGATCAAGGACCTCGTCGTGGACCGGAGCTCCTTCGACAAGATCCAGCAAGCCGGAGGCTTCATCTCGGCGAGGACCGGGAGCGCCTCGGAGGCGAATTCCATCCCGATCGCCAAGGAGGCATCCGACCGGGCCATGGACGCCGCGGCGTGTATCGGGTGCGCCGCGTGCGTGGCGGCCTGTCCCAACGGGTCGGCGATGCTTTTCACCGCGGCCAGGATCTCCCACTTGAGCCTGCTCCCGCAGGGCCACCCGGAGAGGAGGCAGCGAGCCCTCCGGATGGTCCACGAGATGGATCGGCTCGGGTTCGGAAGCTGCACGAACCACGGGGAGTGCGAGGCCGTCTGTCCCAAGGGGATCAGCATCGATTTCATCGCGCGGATGAACCGGGAGTTCATCAAGGCGAGCGCCACCGCGACGATGGAGCCCGTCCGCAAGGTCTAGCGCCTCCCCGCGCCGGGCGTGTTCCGATCCCGGCCACCTGGCGAAGAAGGCGGGCCCTGGCCGGAGCGTGCGCGGCGCCGCGGCACTCGGAGACGAGGTCGCCCTATTTCACCGCGCCGGCAAGTTCGACGTCCGTCTGGCGGACGGCTTTGAACCGTTCGCCGACGTCCTTCCAGTTCCAGCAGTTCCAGACCACTTCGAAGAAGTCGGTCTTGCGGTTCTGGTACTGGAGGTAATACGCGTGCTCCCAGGCGTCCAGCACGAGCAGGGGCATTCCCGCCTGCGTCAGGTTGGACTGGTGATCGTAGATCTGGACCGTCACGAGACGCTTGGAGACCGGCTCCCAGACGAGAGCGCCCCAGCCCGATCCCATGATCGTGGAAGCGGCGCCGGTCAGCTGCTTGCGGAATTTCTCGAAACTTCCGAAGTCGCGCTGGATCGCTTCGGCCAGGTCGCCCGCGGGCCTGTCTCCCCCCTTGGGAGTCAGGTTCTGCCAGAAGAGCGAGTGCAGGACGTGGCCCGAGAGGTTGAAGGCGAGGGCCTTCTCCAGGGCGCCGATTTTCGTGAAGTCGTCCTTGTCGCGTGCCTCCGCGATCTGCTCGAGCGTCGTGTTGGCGCCCTTCACGTATCCTCCGTGATGCTTGTCGTGGTGCAACTCCATGATCTTCCCCGAGATATGGGGCTCGAGTGCGCCGTAGTCGTATCGCAGGTCCGGAAGCGCGTATTCAGACATGAAGATCTCCTTTCGCTCCAGCTCGAGGCTGCAAAAGCCCGGCCAGCCTAGCACGTCGCTCCGCGTTTGCGCGGGATCTGCGCCTGACGGCGCGCGCTTCCTCCCTCGATGACTTCGGGAGACCTCGCGCGCCGCGACCAGGGCCCCAATTGGACACGCAGCTAGCACACGTTTTGCACACATCCAGGTGGGGGAGAACCATGATTGCGATGAAAAGGTTTTCGATTCCGCGGTCCGCGGCCGCGGCAATAATTCTCGCTTTTTTCGCCGCGGCCTGCGCGACCGCACCGGGGGGAGGCGGTCGAGAAAGAGTGAGCCAGAACCCCCGGGCGGAGCTGGCCGGGATGCTCTCGGGGCGCTTCCGGGGGGTCACGCCGGGCAACGGCCTGACCCTGAATATTCAGAGCGTCGCGATGCGGTCCCTTTCCCACCCCTACGACCTCTTCCTGGAGGTCTCCGGGAAATACCAGGACACGAATGTCCACCAGGACGGCTACCTTCACCTCGCTCCGCAGGGGCGTGACGTCTTCGTGGGCTACATTCCGCACTTCGATCCGTCGGTCGGCCCGATGTCTCCCAACGCCAGCCGGTTTTCCGCGACGGAATCGCAGGCGGCTTGCAGCCTCTTCTTTTCCCCGAAGGGAGACGGGTTCGTCGGCCAAGCGGGAGAATCGAACACCTGCGCGTTCGCGATGCGCGGCGCCACGGGCAAGTGGGAGATCCGGGTGGAGCCGGGCTCGGTCGCGGTTCGCAACGAGAGCTCCGGGGAGACGCTCCGTTTCCAGCGCGTGGATAGGGGTTGAACCATGAATCGCAGAATCCGTCCGATCGGATTGTTCGCCGTTGTCGCGGCCGCGGTCGTCGCGGGGGCCGTGCTGACGGCCTCGCTGGATCTTTCCCCCCGCCTGGCCGCCACGAAACCCAACGCGCCTCCCGCGGCGCCCGCCGGCCCGACGATGACGATCCCGTCATTCGCCGACATCGCGCAGGGCGCGCTTTCCTCCGTCGTCTCGATCACCTCCACGGAGATCGTCAAAGGCGGAGAGATGTCCCCCTTCGGCGAGGGGGATCCCTTCCGTTTCTTCTTCGGCCACCCGCAGCAGCGCACTCCGGAGGAACACAAGCAGGTGGCGGGAGGATCCGGATTCATACTCTCCGACGACGGCAAGATCCTGACCAACAATCACGTCGTGTCCGGAGCTCAGAAGATCCAGGTCCGGCTCTCCGACCGCGAGATCCTGACGGCCAGCGTCCTCGGCACCGATCCGGCAACGGACATCGCCCTGATCAAGGTGGACGCGAAGCGGAAGCTCCGGCCGATTCCCCTGGGAGACTCCGACAAGCTGCGCGTCGGCGAGTGGGTGATGGCCATCGGCAACCCGATGAATTTCGAGAGCACGGTGACGGTCGGGGTGGTATCGGCCAAGGAGCGGCGCGGGCTCTCCGACAATCCCAACTCCGCCTCTCTTCAGGATTTCATCCAGACCGACGCGGCCATCAACTTCGGCAATTCCGGCGGCCCGCTCATCAACGTCGGCGGCCAGGTCGTCGGCATCGCCACGATGGTCGTGCGCCCCGCGCAGAACATCGGGTTCGCCGTCCCGATCAACATGGCGAAGGCGATCCTTCCGCAGCTGGAAGCGAAGGGCAAAGTCACGCGCGGGCTGCTCGGCGTCTCCGCGCGCAACGTGGACCAGGACATCCAACAGGCCTTCCACCTGCCCTCGCTCGACGGGGCGTTCGTCGAGTCGGTGAGCCCCGACCTGCCGGCCGCCAGGGCGGGAATCAAGCCGGGCGACACGATCGTCAAGGTGGACGACACGCCCGTCCGCGGCACGCGCGACCTGATCGACTACGTTTCCTCGAAGGCGCCCGGCCAGAAGGTCCGGGTCACGATTCTGCGCGAGTCCCGAACGGTGACGGCGACGGTGACGCTGACCGAGCGCGAGAGCGGGGAGAAACGGGAGGGCCGGCCCGCCGCCGAGAGACGAGGAAGCCGGGACAAGCTGGGTCTCTCGGTGGGTGAGCTGACACTGGAGCTGCGGAGGCATCTCGGCATCGAGCCCGGCGTGACCGGCGTCCTCGTCGAGGACGTGCAGGAAGTGTCTCCCGCCGGCGATCAGGGACTGGCCCCCGGGGACGTCATCACCGAAGTCAACGGGAAGGCGGTCCGCTCCGTCGGCCAGTTCCGCGACGAGATCGACAGGCTGAAGAAAGGGGACTACCTGCGCCTCTACGTCCTGCGCTTTCAACCCCAGCAGATCGCGCGTTACGTGATCATCCAGATGGAGTAGTCCTCCGGGTTGAAACCCGCTCCCCTCAGCCGGCGGCGACTCCGGAGGGGCGGCGGGGCGAGGCGGCGAGCACGACCCCGGCGAGGATCAGGACTCCGCCGACGAGGATTCGAGCCGAGAGCCGCTCGCCCAGGACCGCGCTCCCGAGCAATACCGCGATGAGGGTGTCCACGAGCGGGATCGTGCCGATGATGGCGACCGGGACCTTCGGGATCAGCCAGAAGAGGCCGGCGAAGGTCAGAACGGTGCCGAAGATCGCGAGATAGGCGAGGGACGCGATCGCGGAGGATGTCCAGCGCGCCGGAACGCCGCGCTCGAAGGCTGCGGCCGCCAGAAGGAGGGCCGCCGAGCCCACGAGCGTCTGCCCCCAGACGTTGAGGACGGGAGAGACCCGGGAGAGCGATTTCTTGTTCAGAACGTTGGCGTAGGCGGAAGCGATCGCCGCGCCGAGGACCAGAAGACCCCCGGCGACGAGAGGGCCGGAGGGCGAGGAGATCAAGCCCGCGGCCGCGGGCAGCTCGATCACGGCCACGCCGGAGAGACCAAGCCCCGCGGACGCCATGGACCGCTGTGTCAGAGGCTCGCCGGGCAGGAGAAAGTGCGCGAAGACCCCGACGCAGATGGGAAAGCTCGCGAAGAGGATCGCGGCGAGTCCCGAGGCGATCCACTGCGAGGCCGTGAAGAGGAAGGCGTAGGCGAGGCCGATCTGCAGAAAGCCGCAGATCGCGACCGAGAGGAGCTCCCGCCGGGACAGCGTCCTTCTCGCGGCGTAAGCGACGGGGGCGATGAGCAGGCAGGCCAGCGCCATCCGGAAAGCGGCGAATCGAAGCGGAGGCAGATCGCGCAGGCCGATCTTGATGAAGAGCCAGGTCGAACCCCAGACCGCGCAGAGGAAGACATAGAGAGCGAGCCGCCGTCCCGCGAGCGTCGCCATCGGGGACCGCTATCCTGCCGCGGCCGGCTCCGCCGCGGAGGCCGCGCGCGTCCGGACGGTCACCATCGCGACGCCGGACAGGATCAGCGCCCCTCCCCCGACCGCCCTCGCCGTGATCCGCTCGTGGCCGAGCAGGCTTCCCCAGAGCAGGGCGAGCAGGGTATTCAACACCGGGAAGGTCCCCACGACGGCCACGGGAAGCCGGGGAATGAGCCACTGGCTGCCCAGAAACGTGAACGTGCCCACGACGGCGAGATAGCCGAGCGCGAAGACCGTGCCGGAGGTCCAGCGGGAGGGAGCGCCTCTCTCGAAGACCGCCGCGGCGCCGAGCAGGACGACGGCGGCGACGAGCGACTGGCCCCACACGCTGGCGACGGCGGAGACCCGCGCGAGGCGCTTCTTGACAATCACGGCCGAAAGAGCGGAGACGACGGCGCTGACGAGAACGAGCGCGCCGCCCAGAGCGAGCGAACCGGCGGAAAGAGATCCCGCCCGCGCGATCGCCGGCGCCTCGATCACGGCCACGCCCGCGACGCCGGAGAGAGTCGCCGCGACGGTGCGCGCGGTCAGCGGCTCGCCGGCGAGCAGGAAGTGTCCCAGGACGGGGACCCAGATGGCGAAGGAGGAGAAGAGCAGGGCCGTCAGGCCGGAGTCGATCCATTGTTCCGCCGTGAAGACGCAGGCGTAGGAGATCCCGATCTGGAGAAATCCGACGAGCGCGATCGTCCGCGCGTCTCCCGCGCTGACGGAGGGCCTCGGCCGGCGCAGGACGAACACCGCGAGCAGGAGCGAAGCGAGAACCATCCTCAGGCCGGCGAAGCGAAACGGAGGAAGACCGTCCAGGCCGACCTTGATCAGCAGCCAGTTCCCGCTCCAGAGAATGGAGAGTAACCAGAAGATGGCGAGGTCGCGGCCGCGGGCGCGATGCATCGCGGCATCCTAACGGACAGCCGTCTCGACGGAGGACTGAGGACTCTGGACCGAGGACTCAATCGGCTGCTGCCCGAATTTCGATCATCCGGGCCGAATGCGGTTTAGTCCTCGGTCCTCGGTCCTCAGTCCTCGGTCATAGAATGGCTTTGTGTTCGCGGCGGAAATCGACCCGACGCTTCCGAAGCGAGAGCTGTATCGGGATCTGGCGGCGTCTCTGGAATCGCTGCTCGGCGGCGAGACAGACACGATGGCCAACCTGGCCAACGCCTCGGCTCTGCTCGCGCAGGCCCTCACGCGCATCAACTGGTGCGGTTTCTACCTGCTGCGCGGCCGGGATCTCGTGCTCGGCCCCTTCCAGGGAAAGCCCGCCTGCGTGCGCATACCTGTAGGAAAAGGAGTCTGCGGAACGGCCGCGGCGCGGCGGGAGACTCTCGTCGTGCCCGACGTGAACGCTTTTCCCGGCCACATCGCCTGCGACGCCGCGTCGCGCTCCGAGATCGTCGTCCCGATCCTCGAGAGCGGCGCGCTGCGCGGCGTCCTCGACGCGGACTCGCCGGAGCTCGGGCGCTTCGACGAAGAGGACCGTGAGGGGCTGGAAGGGTTCGTGAGGACGCTCGTTCCGCTCGTGGATTGGTCCGCGTTGGCCGGAAGAGGGACACCGTGACTAAAAAGACGTTCGGCGGGAAGGTGACCTGGCTTGGGCACGCGGCTTTCCTGATCGAGTCGCCCGGAGGGAAGCGGATCGTGATCGATCCCTGGATCGGGAACAACCCGAGCTTCCCGAAGGGGTTCGATCTGGGCCGCCTCGATGTCATCGCGGCGACCCACGGCCACTTCGACCACTTCGGCGAGGATGGAGTCCCGCTCGCGAAGTCGAGCGGGGCGACGGTCGTCGCGATCTTCGAGCTGGCCCTGCATTGCGGAGCCAACGGCGTCGAGAAGGTCTCGGGAATGAACAAGGGAGGCAGCCAGAAGGTCGCCGGGATCGAATTCCGAATGGTCCAGGCGATTCACTCGGCGGGCTCCTCGGCGGCCGGCGCGCAGGCGGTTCCCGCCGACCCGTGCGGCTATGTCCTGACCTTCGAGGACGGATTCCGCATCTACCACGCCGGCGACACCAGCGTCTTCTCCGACATGGCCCTGATCGGCGAGCTGTACGCGCCGGACCTGGCCCTTCTCCCCATCGGAGATTTCTACACGATGGGACCCCGCGAGGCGGCCAAGGCCTGCGAGCTGCTGGGAATTCCGCGTGTCATCCCGATGCACTGGGGGACATTCCCCGTCCTGCCGGGAACGCCGGCCTTGTTGCGCGAGGAGATAGAGAAGCGCGGTTTATCGACGGAGGTGGTGGACCTGGCGCCCGGCGGTTCCTGGCCCAGGTGATTCCAGATTCCAAATTCCAAGTGGCGAGCCTGGAACCTGGAATCTGGAATCTTTTACTGGAGAGGGAGCCTCCCCGCAAACCCTTCTTCGTATCCGTGGAAATAGTCCAGCGCGGGTTCCGGATATTTCCAGCAGTAATAGCCGGCTCCGGAGTCGAAGTCCACGAGCCAAAGTCCCTTGATCTCGACGCCGAGCGTCGAGAGATGCCGGACCCATTCCCGCACCAGCTCCTGCCGCTGCTCTTCTGTTTCGGGGTCCTCGCCGAGCGAGTCGTAGCGCGCGGCGGCCTCCGAGGTGATCTGGCGGACGCGGGGCAGCACTTCCCGTGCCTGGGCGAGCGTGAAGATTTTCTTTTCCTCGGGCGGCGCGGAGACGGGACCGGCTTCCTCCGAGGCTGCCCTGCCGCGGACAGCGGCGATGAGCTTCGCGACCTCCTCGAGGTCGTCGCCGCGGGCGGCCGCGACGTAGTTTTCCAGGACCGCGATCGCCTCGTCCGTCCGTCCCAAACGCAGGAACAGCAGGCCGCGCTCGCGCTCGAGAGACGGCTCGCCGGGCACGAGGGCTTCGGCGCACTCCAGGGCGATGAGCGCCTCTTCCAGGCGGCCTCTCTTTTCAAAGGAGCGGCGCAGGTTGGAGAGAACTCGGCGCAGGATCGCGCGCGTCGAGTCGGGAAGAAAGGCCTCCGCGGGCAATTCGATCGGAGTGCCGAGGATCTCTTTCACCCGCCGCGCGACGCCCCGAGCGTCGTAGAGCCTGCCGCCGTCGAAGGGATCCAGATACCGGCCCTCGGGCAGCGCGGAACCTCCCACGATGAAATGGCCGGGCAGGCCGATGCCGAAGAGCGCGAGGCCCGCGCGCCGCGCGACCTCGATCACGATGATCGAAAGCGTGATCGGCATGCCTCGCCCGGCGGCCAGCACGTGGGCGACCGAGGAATTGGCGGGGTCGTCATAGGAATCGGTGTCGCCGCGCAGACCGTCCTCCTCGAAGAGCACGCGCAGCAGCGCCTCGTAGCCGGTCCCGTCCCGCCGTCTGGCCTGGAGCACTCTCGCCGCGAGCGCCTCGATGCGCCTTGTCGCGGGCGCGGCATCCTCGCCGGGCTCGGCGACCTGCGCGATGAGCAGAGCGCCTTCGAGGAGGTCGGGGTCGCGCCGCGCGGCGAGCCGCCGGAAACCTTCGACGATCGCTTCGTGGGGCGCCGCGGTCATCCGACTCTTTGCGCGATCGCCACGCCGTCGCGCAACGGCACGATCACGCTCGAAAAATCCGGCCGGGCGAAGAGCCGCCGGTTGAACTCCCGGATCCCCTCGGTGGCCGGGTCGCTCAGGGCGCCGTCCACGACGCGGCCGGACCAGAGGACGTTGTCGGCGAGCAGGTACCCTCCGGGCCGGACGCGCGGCGCCGCGGCTTCGAGCGCGGCCGGGTAGCCGTCCTTGTCGATGTCGAGGAAGACCACGTCGAAGTCTCCCGGGCAGGCCTCCAGGAGAGCGACGGCCTCGCCGACTCCGACCGAGACGCGGTCCGCGAGCCCGAGTCGCTCGAGATACCCGCGCGCCTCCCGCGCGTTCTTCTCGCCGCCATCGGTGTAGAAGACTCTCCCCTCCGCCCCGACGGCCTCGGCGAAGAACGCGGTCGAATAGCCGATGGCCGAGCCCAGCTCGAAGACTCGCCTCGCCCGGATGGACCGCGCGAGCAGCGACAGCAGGGTCGCGACGGCGGGGCCCACGATCGGGATGTCGCGGGCCCGGGCCTGTTCCTCCATTTCGGCGATCACGGGGTGGCGGGCCGGCAGAAGGCCGGTCATGTAGAGATCCAGCCCGGTCGAATAGAGAGGCTTCACGGCGTAATACTAGCGAAAGCGGTCTTCTTGTCATCCTGAGCGAAGCGAAGGATCTGCTCTTCTCGTTGAGGGTAAAGAGCAGGTTCCTCGTCGCTACGCTCGCGCCGTCGCCAAAGCGGCTTTCCGCCTTCGCTGGAGAGCCGTAGCCGCGCGCCGTCGCCATAGCGGCTCTGGCGCGTCGGCGACTTCGGCGGAGGCTCTGGCGCGTCGGCGACCTCGGAATGACAGGCCTACGGCTCTTATAATCCGCGCGTGATTCAGAAGCTGCTCCAGGGCTTTCCCGAGAAGGAATTCGAATCACTCGTCGCGACGCGGCGCGATCTCCATCAGCACCCCGAGCTCGGCTTCGAGGAGACGCGGACGGCGGGCATCGTCGCCGGCAGACTGGCGCGGCTGGGGCTCTCGCCGCGGACCGGCGTGGGGAAGACGGGAGTCACGGCGGATCCCGGAGAATCGGGCGCTCGGATCCTCCTTCGCGCCGACATGGATGCCCTCCCTTTGACGGAGGCGACGGGCGCTCCCTACGAGTCGCGGGTTCCCGGAAAGATGCACGCCTGCGGGCACGACGGCCATGTCGCGATCGGCCTGGCGGTCGCCGAGCGGCTTTCGCGCTCTTCCCTGGCGTCCCGGTTCCGTTTTCTCTTTCAGCCCGCCGAGGAGGGCGCCGGAGGCGCCGAGGCCTGCCTGACGGACGGCGTCCTGGAGGGGGTGGCCGGGGCCTTCGGACTTCACCTCTGGAACCAGCTCCCGGTCGGGAAGATCGGCGTCAACCGGGGGGCGCTGCTCGCCGCCGTGGACGAGTTCGCGATCGAAGTGGAGGGGCGCGGCGGGCACGGCGCGTCGCCCCACGAGACCGCCGACCCGATCGTGGCGGCCGCGCGCATCATCGAGGCTCTCCAGTCCGTCGTCTCGCGCGAGATCTCGCCTCTGGACTCCGCGGTCGTGACGATCGGCAGCGTCCACGGCGGCACCGCCTTCAACATCATCCCCTCCTCGGTCCGGCTGACAGGAACGGCGAGGTCGTTCACGCAGGAGGCGGGGCGGGCGCTGCCGGAGAAGGTCGCGCGCGTCGTGCGCGGCACGGCCGAAGCCGCTGGCGTGACGGCGCGCCTCGACTACCGCCGCGTCAACCGGGCGACGATCAACGACCGCGCCATGGCGGAGCTCTTCATCGAGACCGCGCGGGAGATCTTCGGCGAAGAGAACGTCGAAACGGAGACGCGCACGCTGGGCGGCGAGGACATCTCCGTTTTCCTCTCCCGCGTGCCCGGCTGCTTCTTCTTCGTCGGGTCGGCGCCCGCGGGCTCTCACCGGCCGCACCACTCCCCCGACTTCGACATCGACGAACGCGCGCTCGCGCTCGCCACCATGCTGTTCGAGGCCGTCGCGCTTCGAGCCGCCGAGCAACTCTGAGGATTCTCAGATTCCAGATTCCAAGGTCTCGCGGTCCTGGAATCTGGAATTCCCTGCTCTGTGGATAATCGGCTGATGGCTGCTCTGACCCTCGTTTTCCTGTTGCTCTACCTTGCGGCGGTGTTGGCGATCGGTTTCGCCTGGCGCAAGCGGGCAGGGCGCGACGAGGCCTCCTATTTCGTCGCCGACCGGAGCCTCAACACCTTCTGGGGATTCATCGGGCTCTCCTCGTTGACGACCGGCGGCTCGACGACGATCGCGCTCGCGGCCTTTGTCTCCATTCACGGGCTGGCGGGACTGTGGCTCGACCTGGCGGGGGCGCTGGGCCTTCTCGCGCTCGGGCTCCTTCTGGCGCGCAGGATCCGAAAGGAGGCGGCGGTCACGCTGCCGGAGATCATCGGCCGGTACTACGGGCCAGGCGCGCGCCTGGCGGCGGCGATCCTCGTGCTCGTTTCGGAAATCGTCTGGTTCGCCCTCCTGATCGAGGCGACGCAGGTCGTGCTGACCGCGGTCTTCGGCGTCTCTCCGATCCCGGCGATCGCGGGCTCGACGGCCGTCTTCATCCTGTACACGTCGCTGGGAGGCCAGTTCGCGGTGGCCCGCACGGATCTCCTTCAGTACGGGCTGATGGTGGTCGGAATCCCGGGCATCGCTCTGGCGTGCACGCTCGCTCGCGCCGGAGGACCGCTCGCGGCGCTGCCGCGGCGGGTCTGGAGTTTTCCCGTCTCTCCAACGCTCCATGCGGCCGACATCGCCGCGCTCCTCGTCCTGATCGGTCTGCCCCACCTGGTCGGCAGCGACGTCTACTCGAAATTGCTCTCATGCCGCGACGAAGCCACGGCGCGCCGTTCGGCTCTCCTGGCGAGCGTCTCCAAGATCGTCTTCGGGCTCTCCGTCGCGCTGATGGCACTGGCGGCGCGCGCGGCGCTGCCGGCGGCTCCCGCCGCGGAGACGCTTCCCCGGGCGATCCTCTCCTTCGTCCCGGCGCCGCTCTCCTCTCTGGTGCTCGTGGCTCTCGTCGCCACCATGCAGACTTCCGCCGACGTGGTCCTTCTCTCGGCGACGGCGGTGACGGCGCGCGACATCCTGCCGCCGATCCTTCGCCGCCCGCTGCCGCTCCTCGCCGCGAGGCTCCTCTCACCCCTCTACGGCGCGCTCGGTCTCCTGGTGGCGGTGGCGATGAGCCGGGACGTTCTGGAGACCCTGAAGCTCGGCTACTCGATCTTTGCCGCGGGGCTGATTCTCCCGGTGCTGGCGGCCCTGCTGGGCAAACCCTTCGCGCCGCCGCCGCGAGGAGCCATCGCGGCGATGGTGTCGGGAGGCGCCGTCGCCGCGGCCGGCCGCTTCTTTCCCGAGTGGACCGGGCACGCCGATCCCGTCCTGGCCGGCACGGCGGTCAACCTGATCGTTCTTCTCGTCTCGGGCGTGGCTGCTCGCCTGGCGAGGACGGGCGCGCGGGCGCCCGCGTGACCGATCCGGCGACCGGCCAGCCCCCCGAGTCTCATCCGGCGCTGATCAAGCCTGCCGGGCCGACGCTCGGCGTCTCGCCGCCGCGGGGGGTCCCGGGACTCCGGCGCGGGATGTTCTCCTCGCTCCGGCACGTCCGCTTCCGGCGATACTGGTCGGGACTCTTCCTCTCCAACATCGGGAGCTGGATGCAGACGGTGGCGCAGGGATGGCTCGTCCTGCGCCTCTCGGACTCCGCGCTGATTCTCGGGCTCGTCACGTTCGCCGGCTCGGTGCCCACGCTGGTCTTCGCGCCGCTCGCCGGCGTCGCCGCCGACCGCCACGACAGGAGAAGCGTGCTGATCGCGACGCAATTGGTCCAGATGGGCTCGGCGCTGCTGCTCGCCGCGGCCACGTTCTGGGGATTCGTCACGGTCCCGCTGGTCGCGGCGCTGGCCATCGCGTCGGGAGTCGCCAACGCCTTCATGACCCCATCTCATCAATCGCTCTTTCTCGACCTCGTCGGGGCGGAGAACCTCATGAACGCGATCGCCTTGAATTCGATGCAGTTCAACCTCTCGAGGATCTTCGGCCCCATGATCGCCGGTTTCACAATCGCGGCCTTCGGCGAGACGGGATGTTTCCTGTTGAACGCCGTCTCCTTCGTCGCGATCCTGATTCCGCTGGCCCTTCTGCCGCCAATGCGGTCGGCCCGCCGGCCCACGCGAGGGGCCTGGGTGGATTTGAGGATCGGGCTGCGTTTTGCCCGGCGCGATGCCGTGCTGCCCTCCCTGATCCTCCTGTCCATGGCTCTCGCCGTCTTCGGCACGCCGGCGGTAACGCTTGCCCCTCTGTACGCCAGGAAACTGCTCGACGTCGGTCCGCAGGGTCTGGGCGGGATGCTCTCGGCCGTGGGTCTCGGCGCCGTCGTGACGGCCCTCCTGCTCGCCTGGCTCGGTGATTTCGAGAGGAAAGGTCTCTCGGTGACGCTGGCCGGCTGGGCCTTCGCGCTCTCCCTGGCGGGCCTGGCCATGTCGCGGCGCTACGCGTTTTCGCTGGCCTCTCTCGCCCTGCTTGGAGGCGCGATGATGTGCTCCTCGTCCCTTGTCAATACGCTCATGCAGAAGCGCGCGCCAGCCAGGCTGCGCGGGCGCGTGATCTCCCTCTACGCGCTGGCCTGGCTCGGCTTCGTGCCCCTCGGAAATCTCCAGGCGGGCGCGGTGGCGGAGCGCTTCGGAGCGGCCGCCTCCCTCTGGGCGGGAGCCGGCGGGATCGCCCTGACACTGCTGGCCATCCGCGTCCTGCGCCCCATCCCCGCCCACGCCTCATGACTGGCGGGCCCTTCTCGCCGTCTGTCGCGAAAAAACCCGCCCGGAGTCGCCGTCGCGGCGGGCCGCCGCGCGGAGGAGGCCGTGAGTGAAGGCGCGCCACGGCAGACTACGGATGCGCCTTCGCGACAGAGCGACGGCCGGTTCTCTTGTGTACGGCTGGCCGTGCCGACGAGGGAGGCGGACCGACGCCGGGGCGGAGAATTTGCTGATCTTCAAACTGGCCCTTCCCTGGAGGCCCGTCTCGCTTTCACCACGAGGAGGGCTGCTATATCGTTCGCGGCGATGCGTAGGGCGGGTGTCGGGACGTGCCTCGCGCTTCTCTTCCTGTTCGCCGCCGGAGCGAGTGGCCAGCCGGAGGAGCCGTTCCGGCCCAAGGGCGGCTACAACAATTCGGTGCACCGGTTTCACCCCGACCTCGACGCCCGCCTGAACGTCGTTCGTTTCGCGCGCTGGCGCACGCTGGAGATCGCGTGGGTCTCCGGCGCGACGGACGGGCTCGATAAAGAGATTTCCGCCTACACCGCGGGCCTGATGAAGCGGCCGCCCCGCCTCCCGCCCGAGGCGGACCGCGTCGCGCCGCTCCTGGCCAGAGACGCGGCCCCGATCTTTCGCGCGCTGCGTTGGGGTCAGACTCTGGAACAGCAACTCCTGGACGTTCTGGCTTCGTCCGACGCCAACAAGGACCTCTCGGCAGCGCGACTGGAACGAGCCCTCCTGCTCTACCGCAGGGAACGATGGGCTCTTTCCGAACCGGCCGAGCCCTCGCCGGGCGCGCCTTCCGGGACGACGGCCGCGTGGCGCATTGAGGTGTCGGGGATGCGGCTTTCCGTTCGCGCGGCCGCCGACCTGGCGACGCCCGACTTCGCTCAGCAGCGCTGGCGCGTCAAACAGACGATCGCCGACTTCGACAAGACATACGAAGGCGATCACTCCTTCGGGGAGGCGACGTACGCGGCCGGGGCACCCGCCGTCGCGGAGGGATCTCTCGGCGTTGCCCGGGTGCTCGATCGAGTTGAGCGATTGCGTCTGGACGTCCTGGAGGCGCTGGCTCCCGGCGGCGCGACGCCCGAAGCCCGGAGACAGCGCGAAGAGCGGCTGCGCGCCGTCGCGCGACGCTACGGCCTTCCCGCGGAGGGGATCGGTGAGCGTTAGGAGACGCAGGATGCCCGGGGCGATCCTGACCGCGTTGCTGGCGCTGGTGGCGGGAACATCCTCTGCCCAGTTGTTGAGCGACCTCGAGATCGAGCGGCCCCTCTCGGTCGAGGACGCGCGGCCGATCTCGTTTCGCGCGTTCTCCGGGTCGCTGGACTGGACGTATAACGTCCGGCAGGACCGTTTGAACGACCACGGCCCCGCTTTCTCTCTTCTCTATGGGATGGCGCGGGGGCTGGAGCTGGGAGGAAGCGTCCGCTACGTCACGCGCCCGAACCGCAACGCCCTGCGCGGCATCTCCTCCGGCGACATCGTGCTCCACGCGCTCTACCAGCTCAAGACGGAGACCGCCGGCTGGCCCGCCCTGGCCGTGCGCGCGGGCGTCGAGTTCCCAACGGGGCTGGATTCTAAGGGAACCGACCTGCACCTGACGGGACTCGCCACCCGTTCCTTCGAGATGTTCCGCCTGCACGCCAACTTTCTCTGGACGCGCCTGGGCGCCACCTTGCCGACCGAGCGCAACGACCGTTTCGAAGGGATCTTCGGCGCCGACACGGTGCTCGGCTCTCCGAGCCGGACCGACACGCTCCTCGTCGCCGACGTGGACGTGAGCAGCAATCCGGTCCGAGGCGGCAACCGGGTCGTGGCCCTCGAAGGGGGCCTGCGGCAGCGCATCGGAATCCAGACGATCTTCTTTCTGGGAGCCGGCTCGGAGCTGACGGGAAACCGGGATCGCGCGCATTTCCGGGTGCGCCTCGGACTGACCCATGTCTATTGACGATTGCCGATTGCCATGAGGGTCTTCGACTGCCATGTCCATGTCCAGCCCTGGGAGCAGTTGAAGCCCGGGGCGCTCGCCACGATGACGGCGGGCCGGCGGGACCTGCCGCGCCTCGAGCGGGCGCTGGCGGAGCCGGGGCAGCTGCTTCGGCTGATGGACGAGGAGGGCGTCGAGCGCGCCGCCCTGATCAACTACTCGGCGCCGGACGTCCTGGGCTTTACCGAGACTGTCAACGACTGGGTGTCTTCTTTCGTCCGGGGGCACGAGGACCGGCTGATCGCCGTCGGCTCGGTGCATCCCCGCTTCACCCGCGACGCGGCCTCCGACACCGCCCGTCTCTTCGAGGAGCTCGGCATCCGCATGCTGAAGCTCCATCCCCCTCACCAGCTCTTCGCCGCCAACGGCTACCGGGAGGGGGACGAAGCGCTGCGGCAGATCTACGCGACCGCGGAGAGGATGGGGCGTCCCGTCATGATCCATACCGGCACCTCGATCTTCCCGGGCGCGCGCAACCGGTACAGCGACCCGATGGCGGCCGACGACGTCGCCGTGGATTTCCCGCGGCTGCCGATCATCCTCGCGCACGCGGGACGCCCGCTCTTCATGCCGACGGCCGCCTTCCTCGCGCGCCGGCATCCCAACGTCCATCTCGACCTCTCCGGGATTCCTCCGAAGAAGCTGCTCGAGTATCTCCCGCGCCTGGAGGACCTGTCGGAGAAGTGCCTCTGGGGAACCGACTATCCCAGTCCGGGCGTCGTCTCGATGAAGAGAAACGTGGAGGACTTCCTGGAACTGCCCATCTCCGAGAAGGCCAGGGAACGGATCCTCTGGGGCAACGCGGCGGCATTGTTCCAGTAGAACTGTTGTCATAATCCGAGCCATGGCAGGGAACACCGTGCTCGTCGTGGGGGGCGGCACGATGGGGAGCGGCATCGCCGGGCTCTGTGCCCTCTGCGGCTTCGACACCGCGGTCTTCGAACAGGATCGAGAGGCTCGGGGCCGCCTGAGAGCCTCCATCGAGTCCTCCTGGCGGCGCGCGGCGGCGAAAGGCAAGCTCTCCCCCGGAGAGATCGAGGCGGCCGGCGAGCGGCTTCAGATCCTGGGACGGCTGGAGGAGGAGGCGGGCGCTCAACTCGCCATCGAGGCCGTGCCGGAGTCACTCGCTCTGAAAGGAAAGGTCTTCGAGTCTCTCGATCGCCTGTGCCCGCCGGAGGCGGTGCTCGGCACCAACACGTCTTCGCTCTCGATCGCGGAGATTGCCCGGGCGACCCGGCGCCCCGACCGGGTCGTCGGAATCCATTTCTTCAACCCGGTCGCCGCGATGCCGCTCGTCGAGGTCGTGAGCGGACCGGAAACCTCCCGGGACACCGAGGAGAGAGCCGCCGCCTTCGCGCGACGGCTGGGCAAGCAGACCATCCGCGTCGCCGACTCTCCCGGGTTCGCCACTTCGCGGCTGGGTCTGGCGCTGGGCCTGGAAGCCATGCGCATGGTCGAGGAAGGCGTCGCGAGCCCGGGAGATATCGACCGCGCGATGGAGCTCGGCTACGGCCATCGAATGGGGCCTCTGAAGACGAGCGACCTGGTCGGACTGGACGTCCGGCTCTCGATCGCCGAAACGCTGGCGTCGCGCCTCTCGGGCGAGCGATTCCGCCCGCCGGAGATCCTGCGCCGGCTGGTCGCGCAAGGGCGCGTGGGAAAGAAGTCGGGACGGGGTTTCTTTCTGTGGGAAGGGGACACCCCGATCGAAACGCAGCCGGGAATCGGAAATCGGAAATCGGAAATCGAAGAGCCATGAACGACCGCAGAGGCCTGACCCTCGGGATCGTGCTGGCGCTGATCGGAGCCTTTTTCCTCCTGCGGCAGTCCGTCGCTTTTTCCGGACCGGGTCCGACTCTTCTCCTTCTTGGCGCGATCTTCCTCGCCGTCTCGGCCCTGCGCTCCTTTCGGGGGCCGCTCCTTCCCGGAGGCGTTCTCCTCGGCCTCGGCGGCGGATTCCTTGCGCAGAGCCCTCTGGAGCCGTGGCTTCCGCGCTGGGCCACGCTTCTGGCGGGACTGGGGGCCGGCTTCCTGCTCATCGCCGGGCTCGACCGCGCCACCGGCCGCGACCGCCGGGGACCCTGGATCGCCCCCGCCGCGATTCTCCTCGGCATCGCGGCCGGCGCAGCGATCGCCCGCCAGGTGCCCCTGACCGACTCCCTCGAGCGCCTCGTCTTTCTCTGGCCCTGGCTGCTCGTCGCGGCCGGCGGGTGGCTGGTCGTGACCGCGCTGCGCCGCCGCAGGTCGTAATAACTTCCCGGTTGTCATTCTGAGGTCGCCGACGCGCCAGAGCCGCTTTGGCGACGGCGCGGCCGCAGGCCCGAAGAATCTGTCCCCGCTCGAGAAGGCGAAGCAGATCCTTCGCGGAGCCTGTCCTGAGCAAAGCGAAGGGCTCAGGATGACAAGGGTCTAAAGGTCGCTGAGATCGAGCAGCTTCGGAACCGAAGGTGGCGGGGGTGGCGAAACAGGCAGCCGGCGATGCGCGAGGACGAGACGGACTGTCGCGAGGAGGATGACGATGGCCGCGACGAGACCCGCGGAGAAGAAGCCGGTCGCGAGGCGGTGGTAGCGAGCGAGGAGCACCCGCGAAGGGTCGGTCACGGGCAGCGTATCGAGCAGCCCGGCCTCCATTCGGATCTTGTCCATGGGCGGGATCAACAGACTCTCGATGACGACCGCGGTGATCATGCCGAGGATGGCGGCCCGCGTGGCGAGGGTCCGCGTCAACCGCGCCGCCTCCCACCACCGTCCCAGCAGCCAGGACGTCAGGAAGAGCACGGCGAAGCTCCCCTCCGCAAGACGGCAGGCCGTTGTCAGGATGGGGCTCTGCAGGCTCGCCGCCAGGTCCCGCGTCGGCAGGACCCGAAAGGACGCCGGCGCCACCGCCAGAGCGAAGAACACGGGGGGACCTATGGCGAGTGAGAGCGCCGCCAGGTGCAAGCCCAGGACCGGCAACTCCCATCGGCTGGCCCTCTTCGTGGAATCGCCAGGCCGTAAGGCGTCAGGCGTGAGGCGTGAGGCGAAGCCACCCAATGAGCCTTTCACGTCGTTGCCTCGCGTTTCCGCCTTACGCCTTACGCCTCACGGCTCCGGGGCGTATTCCGCCTTCACGGCGGGAATGAGACCGGCGGCGTGCGCCCGGTCGAGCAGCTCCTGGACGGCCCGGCGCCCTTCCGGGCCGTAGCTCCGCGTCCAGGCATTGACGTACATGCCGACGAAGCGGTCGGCGCTGGAGCGGTCGAGCCCGCGCGCATATCGCATGGCGTGCGAGAGGGCCGCCTCGCGATGGGCCAGGCCGTACTCGATCGAGCGCGAAAGCGCGCGAGAGATCCGCCCGATCCTCTCCGGGCCGAGATCGCGCCGGACGACGTTGCCCCCCAGGGGGAGCGGCAGGCCGGTTTCCTGCTTCCACCACCGGCCCAGGTCCACGACCTCCGTCAGCCCCTCACTCCGGAAACTCAACTGCCCTTCGTGGATGAGCACCCCGGCGGGCAGCCGTCCCTCGAGAACCGCCGGGGCGATGGCGTCGAAGGAAAGAACCTCCATCGCGACTCCCGGGGCCCACAAGGAGAGCGCCAGCGCCGCCGTCGTCAACCTTCCCGGAGAGCCGACCGTGACGCCGCCCCGGCCGATCTCCTCGCGGGAGACATGCCGCCGCGCCACGACGACCGGCCCGTAGCCGTCGCCGAACGATGCCCCGTGCGGAAGCAGGAGGTACCGATCCGCCAGATGAGCGTAGGCATGGAAGGAGACCGCCGTCACCGCGAGCTCCCCGGCGAGAGCCCGGCGGTTCAAGCTCTCGATGTCGGCGAGCTCGTGGGTGAAGGAGAGCCCCTCGGTTTCCACGCGTCCCTCCGCGAGCGCGTAGAACATGAACGCGTCGTCGGAGTCCGGACTGTGAGCGACCGTGATCGTTTCGGAAGCGGACATCGTCGGAGATTCTATTCGGGAGCCGCCGGCGCTTGACATCCGGAACGGCTGCGCCGAGAATGAGCGCAACCTGTGAAACAGATTTCTCTTGAGTCTCGGAAAGAAGTCCTTAGAATGAAATCGCCGGATGGGTTGCAGCCCAACCGGCGATTGAAGAACGTATGACCCGTCAATCAATCGACAGCGACAGACTGAGGGGGATACGCCCCTGCGTGGGGGCGGCAAAATTAGCACCTCGCCCCAAGGCTGTCAATCAGCTGTCGGGAGGGAGGTGACAGAATGGCTACCAAGAAGAAGGCCGCGAAGAAAGCGAAGAAGGGCGGCAAAAAGAAGAAGTAAATCAGTAGTTTACGATTTACCGTCGGAATCTCTTGGGGGCCGTGAGGCCCCCGTTTTTTTGCTTGCTTTTTGACTCCCGAGCTGTTCTCTGACTCCAAAAGAGGACGCAGCTATATCCAGTTTGATATAGTTTCGGGATGTCGCTCCCCCACATCCTCCTGGGCCTCCTTTCCGAAGAACCGAGAACCGGCTACGATCTCGAGGGCGTGATGCGCGGGGATCTGGACTCGATCTGGCGGGCGAACTTCTCCCAGATCTATCCCGTTCTGGCCCGGCTGAGGAGGGCCGGCCACGTGCATTTGAAGGTGCTCGGCCCCCGGGGCGGACCTCGCCGCAACCTCTACCGCGTGACGGCCGCTGGAAGAAGAGAGCTTCGGTCCTGGCTGACCTCCCCCCTTCCGCCACAGGGTAAGGACCCGGTCCTCGCCCGAATCGCTTTCCTGGATGTCCTTCCGCCCGGGCAACAGCGCGCCATTCTCTTCGCCCTGGAGAGGTCCCTCGGAGAAGAAATCCGGCGCCTGCGCTCTTCCCCGGCGCCCGCGGACTCTCGCCTCCAGGCGCGCCGCGGAGCCATCGAAAGACTGGAGGCCGGGCGGCGATGGCTGCAGGCGCTCGCCCGGGATTCGGCGGCGGGCCTCGCGCCGATCCCGGCCAAAAAGAAATGATCCTCTCCGCCATCGTGCCGGCCGCCGGCCTCTCCCGCCGGATGGGGCGCGAGAAGGTCCTTCTCCCCTTCGGCCGCTCGACCGTGCTGGAGACGGTCCTGGAGACCCTCGCGGCGGCGGGGGTAGCGGAAGTCGTCGCCGTCCTGAGGCCGGATCTCCCGGAGGCGGCGGAGCGGGCGGGCCGCGCCGGCGCGCGCGTCGTTCTCAACGCTCGCCCGGAAGAAGAGATGCTCCTCTCGATCCGCCTGGGGCTCGAGGCGGTCTCCCCGGACATCGCGGCGGCCTTCGTCTGGCCGGCCGATCATCCGGCCGTGTCGCCAGACACAGTCAGGCTACTGGCTCGCCGCGCGGACCAGGCCCTCGCGCTCGTGCCCTGCTACCGCTCCCGCCGAGGCCACCCCGCGCTCATCGGCCGGGACCTTTTCTCAGCGATCACGCGGATTCCGCCGCAGGAAGGTCTCCGTCATCTCTGGCGGATGAGGCCGGAGGCGCTCCGCGAGATCCCCCTCGAAGACCCCGGTGTCGTCCAGAACATCGACACCCCGGAAGACTATCGGCAAGCCCTCCAGGAATCGGGTGATCGGAGTATCGAGCGAGGGCCCCAATGACCGACCTGATGCGGCGCTTCACGAAGGAGGTCCGGAACGGAGAGCGCGAGCCCGATCCTCTTCTCTGCCGGCATCTGCGCGCGAAGGCCTGGTACGTGCCCGGCGCCTCCGGCGAGCGCGGCCCCTCTCGCTCCTCCGAGGCGGCGCGGTACTGGTGCCTGAAAACTATGCGCCCGCAGGGTCCTGACGGAGCCCCCGCTCTGCCCGAGGACTGCACGGACGAGCGCGCCTGCTTCGAGCCCGCGAGCGCGCCCTGCGGCGCGGATAGCTGAGGAGCGAGTCATCCCTTCGCTGTCATCCTGAGCGCAGCGAAGGATCTGCTCCCGTCGCCTTTGGACGAGATCCTTCGCGCTTCACAGCGCTCAGGATGACCGCGCGCGTTCGGCGCGCGGTCACTTCTTTCTCAGCTCGGTCAGGACCTGCCTGGCCGAGGCCCTCAGGGTCTCGAAGACGCCGAGCCCCGTCGTCGCGGTCGCCTCGAAGGTTGGCTCTCCCTTGATGTTCAACCGGAGGTACAGCTCGTCCACGGGGAGGGCGGTGGGCAGGTCCCGCTTGTTGAACTGGAGGACGTAGGGCATCGTGGCGATGTCGTACCCCTGCTCCTTCAGGTTCTTGTCCAGGTTTCGAACCGACTCCACGTTGGCCTCCATGCGGGCCTCCTGGGAGTCCGCGACGAAGACGACGCCGTCCACGCCCCGCAGGATCAGCTTGCGGGAGGCGTCGTAGAAGACCTGCCCCGGCACCGTGTAGAGGTGGAAGCGCGCCTTGAAGCCGCGGATCTCCCCGAGATCGAGCGGCAGGAAGTCGAAGAAGAGCGTGCGGTCCGTTTCGGTCGCGAGCGAGATGAGCCTGCCCTTCGAGGCGGGATTCGTCCGGTCGTAGATGTGCTGCAGGTTCGTCGTCTTGCCGCAGAGCCCGGGCCCGTAATAAACGATCTTGCAGTTGATCTCCCGTTGCGCGAAGTTGATGAATGTCATCGTCCGGGCCGGGGCGCGGCTACTCGGAGAAGAGGCGGTCGATGTCTTCGTCGGTGATCTCGGAGAAGGGGGTCTCGACCCGCTCCGCGCGGGCGAGCCTGTCGCTCTCCACCTTCCGGGCGATCTCTTCGAAGACGGTCTCCAGCTCCGCCGTGGCCCGCCGCACCCGCAGCCGGACCAGGCCCAGGGAGGCCCGATCGTCGAAGATGACCACCAGGATCACGCGTTGCGCCACGATGGAGATGTGGATGTTGTCCTTCTCTCCTTCGTGAAAGAGGATGGAGAATTCCTTTTCCCCGATGAGCCGTGCCAGGCCATCGGTGGCCGCCACGTTTCCGGCCGTGAGCGACGCGAGCGAGGTGGTATCGAGAGAGCTCATGTCCCCGACCGCCGCGATCTGCTGGCCGTTCTTGTCCACGAGGAAGACGAGGTTGGCGCTCGCGTCCTGGAGCAGGCGCAGAAGAGCCTGGCGGATCTTCTGGAACTCCTCCTCGTAGAGGACGAGGTCATGGGAGCTCATAGGCGAGTTTGTTCTCCTAACTCGGACTCACTCTAGCAGAGCAGATTGGCGACCCGGGAAATTGGATGATCGGGAGACCGCGCCATCGGGTGATTGACGAGGCGAATCGCCCGATCACCGGATCGCAGATCACCCGATTCCTCAGAGGTCGCGCCGGTTCTCCAGCGACCGCGCCATCGTGACTTCGTCGGCGTATTCGATGTCGCCGCCGACCGGCAGGCCGAAGGCGATCCGCGTCACGCGGACTCCCGTGGGTTTCAGCTTCCTGGCGATGTAGAGGGCGGTGGCCTCCCCTTCGACATTGGGGTTGGTCGCGAGGATGACTTCCCGGACCTGTGGCGTGACGCGGCGCAGCAGTCCTTCCCCGTCGATCTCGTCGGGACCGATGCCTTTCAACGGCGAGAGCGCCCCCCAGAGCACGTGGTAGCGGCCTCGGAACTCCCGGGTCTTCTCGATGGCGGCGACATTGCCCGGCTCCTCGACGACGCAGAGGAGCGAAGCGTCCCGTTCCGGATCGGAGCAGACGTCGCAAGGGTCCTCCTCCGTGAGGGTGTTGCAGACCGAGCACCGCCGGACAGACCCCCGCGACTCGGAGATTGCCTGCGCGAGCCGCTCCGCCTCTTCCTTCGGGGCGCGCAGCAGGTAATAGGCCAGCCGCGCCGCGCTCTTGCCGCCGATCCCGGGAAGCCGCTGCAGCTCCGTAGCCAGCCGTTCGAATGCGCGGGGGACGCCTCTCATCGAAGGGCGCTCGAAGCCGTCAGGCGTAAGGCGTCAGGCGTCAGGCGAAAAAACTCGAGAACCGATTCCGCGTCACGCCCCACGCTTTACGCCTTACGCCTAACGCATTCCGGGCATCATGCCGCCGAGCATCGCGGAGGTCTTCTTCTGGACGGCCTCGTCCACCTGACGCGCCGCTTCCCGGCAGGCCGCGAGGACCAGGTCTTCCAGCGTCTCGACATCCTTCGGATCCACGCAGGACGGATCGATCTTGACGGCGAGGATCTCCTTGTTCCCCGACATCTCGACGCTTACCATGCCGCCGCCGGAGGAGGCCTCGATCCGCAAAGCGTCCAGCTCCTGCTGCATCTTCGATTGCATCGCCTGGGCCTGGGCCATCATCTTCTGAATATTCATGATTCCATGGAAGATTGACGATTGAAGATTGACGATTGACCGTGGGAGGCCGAGAGCGTCGCAATCGGCAATCGACAATCGGAAATCGACAATCTCTTCACTCCTCCTCCTTCACTTCCGTCAGCTCGCCGCGGAACAGCTCCAGCGCGCTCCGCACGACCGGGTCGGTCTCGGCGCGGTTGCTCGCGTGCTCGCGCGAGATCGCTTCGCGAGGGACTTCGCGCGCGGCCTGGCCCAGATCGCCGTCGGCGGGAGGCCCGGTCTTCAACACGACACGCAGGGAGCGCCCGAACGCTTCGCGCGCCACCTCGGTCAGAAGCTTGCGGACCGGCGGCTCCTCCAGGGCCTCCTTGGCGGCGGCCTTGTCGATACCGAAGCGAAGGACGAGATCGTCGCCGTCCACGCGAATGGACTCGGCCAGGCTTGCCTGCGCTCCCGTCACGCGGCGGCGGGCATCCAGGAGATCGTGAAAACGGGAGATCGGATCGCCTGCCGCGGCGGGAGGCGGGGCAGGCGCCGTCTCCTCGGCCTCGACCGACACCAGAGAGAGGATCCGTGGACCGCGGGGCTCGGACCGCGAAGGAGCCGGAGCGGGAGCGGGCGCCGGGGCGGCGCTGGAGAGCGCTTCCTCGATCGACTTCAGGCGCGGAAGCTCGGCCAGTTTCAGGACCAGCATCTGGAGCACGATCCCCGCATCGTCGGTTCTCCGCGTCAGAGCGTCCGACTCGATGGCCAGAGAAACGGCGCGAAGCAGGTTCTCATAAGGCATCGCGCGGGACAGGAGGGTCAGACGTTTCTGATCGGCCTCCGGGAGATCCGCCCGGGCTCCGGCCGCGAGCATCAGGAGGCGCCGGAGAAGCGAAAGGAACTCCTTCAGAATTCGGCGGGGGTCCTCGCCGGCGTCGAGGAGCTTGCCGAGCGTCGCCACCGCGGCGCCCCGGTCTCCCGAGGCGGCGGCCGAGAAGACCCCTTCCAGCAGCTCGCGGTCCACGAGCGCCAGAATCTCCGCGCAGCCGGCCTCGTTCACCGACCCTCCCGAGAGCGTGGCGGCCTGGTCGAGCAGCGAGAGCCCGTCGCGCAGACTCCCCTCGGCGGCGGCGGCGAGCATCCCGAGCGCTCCCGGAGTCACCCGGATCTTCTCCTGCGCGGCGACCTTGCTGAGCTGCTCGGCGATCTCGCCGGAGGTGAGCGCCCGAAATCCGAAGCGCTGGCAGCGCGACACGATCGTCGCGGGAATCTTGTGCAGCTCGGTGGAGGCCAGGATGAAGCAGGCATGGGACGGCGGCTCCTCGAGGGTCTTGAGCAGGGCGTTGAAGGCCTCCGCCGTGAGCATGTGGACTTCGTCGATGATCGCGATCCGGAAACGGTCGCGCTGCGGCGCGTACCGGACCGTCTCGATCAGCTCCCGGGCGTTCTCGATCTTCCGATTCGACGCGCCGTCCATCTCGTGCACGTCGAGCGATTCGCCTCGGGCCAGGATCTCGCGGCAGGAGGCGCACTCGTCGCAGGGATGGACGGTGGGCCCCTTCTCGCAGTTCAGGGCGCGCGCCAGAATGCGGGCGGTCGAGGTCTTGCCGACGCCGCGCGGCCCGGTCAGGAGATAAGCCGGGGCGACGCGGCCCTCCGCGATCGCGTTGGACAGGGTTCGTGCGACGCCCTCCTGCCCGACGAGGTCATCGAAGATCCGGGGACGCCATTTTCTCGGAAGCGCGACGTGCATGACTGATCCGCCCGTAAACTGAAATTCGGATTCGGCGGCGAAAGATGAGTTCAGGTTTGCCTGCGGCGCACGGGGTCGCCTCCTGATCGCTGCTTCCTTCCGGACCTGACGAGGTTCGGAGACTTCCGTCGCACAGGGCCCGAACCCATCTTCCGCCGCCGGAAAAAGGATTCTATCTCACCGGCGGCTCCGTCCCCGACGAGGGCGAGGAGGCCTTACCCGGACTGCGGCGGAGCAGCAGGAACAGCAGAGCCCCAGCCGCGAGGAGTCCCGCCCAGAGATCCGTGTCGTGGAGAGCGCCGGGCGGCAGCCGCGGCCACCAGTCGTACCAGGCGGCCAGAGAGAAGACGGTCGAGAAAAGCGCGAGGGCGAGGCCACAGAGCACCACGAGGCGCGCCGGGCGCCGGACCTTCATCCTTTCTCCTTCTCGCGGCGCATTCGGACGAAGGCCATCACCGTCTGGGCGAGGGCGGGCGGGATCTCGGTGGGCCTCAGCATCTTCAGGGTCTTCCCCGTCGCCCGGTAGGTCGCGAGAAAATTCATGCACGGCGGGCACATCTCGAAATGCCTCTGCAACTCGAGACGCTCCTGCTCGGGCATCGCGCCGTCTTCGAACTCGAGGAGACACTCCAGGATCAGCTCCTTGCAGGTCACCTCTCCGTGACTCATCCCGCGGCCTCCGCGCGTACGCGCGGGCCGGCGACCTCGGCCAGTCTCTGACGCACCGCGAGCCTCGCCCGGTGAAGCCGGGACTTGAAGGCGGGAATCGAGATCTCGAGAGTCTCCGCGATCTCCGGGGCGGTCAACCCTTCGACGTCGTTCATCCAGATCACGTCGCGGTAGGCCGGAGGAAGTTCCGCGATGAACTCTCCCGCGCGCGCCGCAAGCTCCCGCGCGGCCACCTCGTCCTCGATCGCCACGCTCCAGTCAGGGACATCGGCCGCGAAATGCCCGTCGGCCGAGAACCTCGGCAGGCGGTCCTCGATCGCCACCGTCGGCAGCGACGGCCGACGCCGCGCACGGCTGTAGGCGGCGTTCAGCGCCACGCGGTAGAACCAGGAGAAGAACTTCCTCGACTCGTCGAACGTGCCGATTTTCCGGTAGAGCGTCAGGAAGGCGTCCTGCGTGGCCTCCTCGGCGTCCTCCGCGCTTCTCAGGACGCCGTAGGAAAGCGAATAGACACGGGCGTGGTACCGGCTCACCATCTCCTCGAAAGCCCGATCGTCCCCCGCCTTGATGCGGCGGACGAGATCCAGATCCGACGCGGCTTCGTTGCTGCCCATGTTACTTACGCCGGTTCGTTGCTACCCGGTTCATTGATTGATCGATCCATCGGTTCAGATGCTCCGGGAATCGCCGATCGCAGCCCGATTCGCCCGATTCTTCCTGGCGGAGAGGGGGGGATTCGAACCCCCGGTACCTTTTGGGCACACACGCTTTCCAAGCGTGCTCCTTAAGCCACTCGGACACCTCTCCGGGGCCGGCGAGAATAACAAAGAATCGCGTCAGCCGCCTTCCGCGGCCAGCTGACGCAACGTCTCCCAGGAGTAGATGCCGTCGTTGTGCCGGTCGGCCCAGTCGATCTGGAGCGCGTAGCCGCCGACCCGCCGGTGGGCGACGGCCTGGAAGGAGGCGGGGGTATAGGGACGCTCCTTCCCCTTGTAGACGTTGCCGAAGATGTCCTTCTCCCCTTTGCACATCGCGCAGGGGCAGTTTCGCCGGAGCTTCTCGAGCGAGATGTAGTCCTCCCGCCCGTCTTCCCAGACGATCGCGAGCTCCCGGCCCACCACCATCACGTCCTTCGGAACGACCGCCGTCATCGCCGATCACGTCCAATCACAAATCGCCAATCACGAGTCACAAATTCCTATCGGATTCCTGTCGCCAGGTAGAGGTCCGACTGGACACGCGAGTACGTGTACGCATAGGCGCCGATTTCGGGAACGGCGCGCACGCCGAAGGACCCGACAAGCCCGCTGGGGTCGGAGGGCGAGAACTCCTTCCACAACTCGCGCCGTCCCGTCGCCACCGGCGATCGCCGCGACGGCCGCGAGGCCGGCGAGGCCCAGCCAGATTCTCTTTCGCGCCGGCTCGCCGGCGAAAACGGCCGCCCGCCCGCTCGGCGCCGAGATGCCCGACAGCGCTGCGAGATCGAAGGCGAGGTCGTGCGCCGAATGGAAGCGCTCCTCGGGGTTCTTCTCGAGGCAGTGGCGGATGATCCGCTCGAGGCCGGGTGTGATGTTCTGGTCGGTGAGGGAGAGATCCGGCGGCTCCTTCATGAGGATCGCGCTCATCGTGTCCGCCGCCGAGCCGCCGGAGAAGGCGCGGCTGCCCGACAGCATCTCGTACAGAATCGCGCCGAAGGAGAAGATGTCGGACCGCGTCTCGGCCGCCTGGCCGCGGACCTGTTCGGGGGACATGTAGCCGATCGTTCCGAGCACGACGCCCGGCTCCGTCGCCGTCGGAAGCTCCGTCTGCGGTCCCTTTTCCTCCTGTTGAACCAGCTTGGCCAGGCCGAAGTCCAGGATCTTGACGCGCCCGTCCTTCGTGACGAAGAGGTTCTCGGGCTTCAGGTCGCGGTGCACGATCCCCTTCCCGTGAACCGCGGCGAGGCCGTGCGCGATCTGGACGGCGTATTCGATCGCCTTCCTCTGGGGCAGCGGGCCGACGGCGATCCTCCCCCGCAGCGTTTCCCCTTCGAGCAGCTCCATGACGACATAGGGAGCTCCTTCGTGCGTCCCGATGTCGTACACCGCCATGATGTTGGGGTGATTCAGGACGCCGGCCGCCCGCGCCTCCTGCTCGAAGCGCTTGAGCCTGTCGGGGTCCCGCGAGAATGAAGCCGGCAGGACCTTGATCGCCACCTCGCGCCCGAGCCTCGGGTCCCGCGCCCGGTAGACCTCCCCCATCCCACCAGCCCCCAGCGCCGCGAGAATCTCGTAAGGGCCAAGCCTCGCTCCCGCGAAGAGTGCCATGAACAGGAGAAGTTATCAGTTGTCAGTGATCAGTTGTCAGTTCCGGAAAACTGAGAACTGAGAACTGAGAACTGAACACTGATCGCTATTCATATCGGAGCGCTTCGATCGGGTCCAGGCGCGAGGCCTTCACGGCGGGATAGAGGCCGAAGAAGATTCCGACGGAGAGCGAAACCACGAGGCCGACCAGGACTGCCCAAAGCGGCGTCTCGGCGGGCAGCGCCTCGAAGGCCTTCTTGACCGCCAGGGGCACGGCGATCCCGACCGCCACTCCGATCGCCCCTCCGAGAAGCGACAGGGTGGTGGCCTCGGTCAGGAACTGGAACACGATGTCGCGGCGGAAGGCGCCCACCGCCTTGCGCACGCCGATCTCGCGCGTGCGCTCGGTGACGGAGACCAGCATGATGTTCATGACGCCCACCCCGCCGATCAAGAGCGAGACGAAGGCGATGAACACCATCGCGAGCGTGACTCCTTGGGTGATCCCCTGGAAGCTCTCGATCAACTTATCAGGCGTCACGATGCCGAAGTCGTCCGGCTTGTTGAACGGGACGTGCCGGCGCATCCGGAGGATCGCGCGCGCCTTCTCGATGATCATGGGAACCTGATCGGGAGTGTAGGGAATCGTCGCGATGCGCAGAGCGTCGCCATGGCTGCCGCCGACCTTGATCCAGGGGAACCGGCGGTCGAAGGTCGTCAGGGGGATCACAACGAGGTTGTCCTGCGACTCCCCGAACATCTTCCCCTTCTTCTCGAAGATCCCGACGACGGTGTAGGAGTCGTGCCCGAGCTGGATCCGCTTGTTCAGAGGGTCCATGCGGGGAAAGAGCCGCTCGCGGATCTCGTCGCCGAGCACGATCACGTCCGCCGCGTGCTCGACCTCGGTCGTGGTCAGGAAACGCCCTTCGGCGACGGGGCGGTTCGTGGCGATCGGGTATTCCTCGATGACGCCGAAGACGCGCGGGGACTGGACCTCCGCGTCCCGGTAGTGAAGGTGGTAATCGCTGTTGTCCCAAAGATAGCGCTGGGGAGAGACAGCGCGCATCTCCGGAACGCCGGCACGAAGAGCGGCCGCGTCTTCGAGCGTCAGGTCCCTGCGCCGCCGCTCGCCCTCCGGCCGCGGCCCTCCCGGCCCGAACCGCGGCTCGTACTTCTGGAACAGCACGAGCGTCGCCCCGAAGCTCTGAAAGCTGTTGACCATGTTGTTGTTGAATCCGGTCACGATGGACACCATCGCGATGACCGTCGCCACGCCGACGACGATGCCGAGCACCGTCAGCGACGCGCGCAGTTTGTGCGCGCGCACGGCGAGCAGGGCGAAACGCACGTTCTCGCCGAACCCGCGCCGGATCCCCTCGAAGACGCCAGACATGGAGAAGTCAGTTCTCGGTTTTCGGCCTCGGAGAGTCTAACTGCGCCGAACCGAAAACGGATGGCGGATTACTCGTAGCGGAGCGCCTCGATGGGGTCCAGGCGCGAGGCCTTCACGGCGGGGTAGAGGCCGAAGAAGATCCCCACCGACAGCGAGACGGCCAGGCCGACCAGGATCGCCCAGAACGGCGTCTCGGCCGGCAGGGCCTCGAAGGCTCGCTTGACCAGGGCGGGCACGGCGACGCCGACCACGACCCCGATCGCGCCCCCCAGGATCGAGAGTGTCGTCGCCTCGGTCAGGAACTGCAGGACGATGTCGCGCCGGAACGCCCCGACGGCCTTGCGCACGCCGATCTCGCGCGTCCTCTCGGTGACCGACACGAGCATGATGTTCATCACGCCCACGCCCCCGATCAAGAGAGAGATGAACGCGATGAACACCATCCCGAGCGTGACGCCGCGCGTGATCGACTGAAAGCTCTCGATCAGCTTATCCGGGGTGTAGATCGCGAAGTCGTCGGGCTTGTTGAAGGGGACATGCCGGCGGGCGCGCAGCACCGACCTCCCCTTCTCGATGATCGTCGGGATCTGATCGGGCCGGTAGGGCACGGTCGCGATGTGAATCGTGTCGCCGTGGCTGCTCTTGATCCAGGGGAACTGGTGGTCGAACCCGGAGAAGGTGAGAGCCACGAAGTTGTCGTTGGAGTGCCCCATCATCTTCCCCTTCTTCTCGAAGACGCCGACGACCAGGTACTGCGTCCCGTTCAGGGTGATCCACTTGTTCAAGGGATCCTCGCGGGCGAAGAGCGCCTCCCGGACATCCTCTCCGATGACGGCGAGCGGGGCCGAGTGCTCGATGTCCGCCTCGGTGAAGAAGCGGCCGTAAGCGACGAAATGGTTGTTGGCCATGGAGTAGTCGGGATAAGCGCCCAGGATGACCGGGGTCGTCGTCTCCGCGTCGCGATACCGGACGTGGATGTCCGTGTTCCACAGGTAGCGCTCGGGAGAGACGGCACGCATCTCCGGAATCTGGGCCTTGAGGGCCAGCGCGTCCTCGAGCGTCAGATCCTTGCGGTTTCTCTCGCTGTCATCCCTGTGCCCGGGGCCGAACCGGGGCTCGAACTTCTGAAACTGCACCAGGGTGGCGCCGAAGCTCTGGAAGTTGCGCACCATGTTGTTGTTGAAGCCGTTGATGATCGAGACCATCGCGATCACGGTCGCGACGCCGACCACGATCCCGAGAACCGTCAGGATCGCCCGGAGCTTGTGAGCGCGCACCGCCAGCATGGCGAACCGGACGTTCTCCCCGAAACCGCGGCGCAGGTGCGAAAAAAGGGAAGACATGTTCGTGAGGCGTTAGGCGTAAGGCGTAAGGCGTGAAACCAGGGTCGGGGCCCGAAGCCTCGCCTCACGCCTTACGCCTGACGTCTTACGGCTCCCGTTATTCATAACGAAGCGCTTCCACCGGGGGCAGGGCGCTGGCTTTGGAGGAGGGGATCCAGCCGGCGACGATCCCGGTGAAAGTCGCGACGCCGATCCCGATCAGGATGAAGGAGAGCTTCACCTGCGCGGGGAAGACCTGGTTGACCGCCAGGGCGATGCCCGAGCCCAGCGCGACGCCGACGACGCCTCCGATCGCCGCCAGCAGCGCGGCTTCGAGCAGGAACTGCCAGCGGATATCGCGCCGCCGCGCGCCCAGGGCCCGCCGCACGCCGATCTCCTTGGTCCGCTCGACGACCGACACGAACATGATGTTGGCGATCACGATGGCCCCGACCACGAGCGAGATCCCGGAGATCAGGATCATCAGCAGGAAGGCGCCCTGCGAGAAGTTCTTCCAGAGAGTCTGCAGCATCTCGGCCGTGACGATTCCGAAGGGGTCGTCCTTGTCGAACTTCGTCTTGCGCAGGGACCGCAGGATCGTTCGCACCTCGTCGGTCGCGGCGTTGGCTCCCTCGACGCCTCCGACGGGCTTGATGAAGATCGCGATGTCCTGAGTCGGCGCGATGTGGTTCTTGAACAGCGTCAGCGGGATGTAGATGACGTTATCCCGGCTCTCCCCGAGCACGTTGCCCTGCTTGACGAGAGTCCCGATGACCTTGACGGGATAGCCGTCGATCTTCATGATCCGGCCGATCGGGTCCTGGGTGCCGAAGAGCTGATCCTGCACGTCCCAGCCGAGTACGGCCACGCCTGCCGCGTGGTCGTACTCGTCGCCAGTGAAGTAGCGGCCGGTCGCGATGTCCACGCGCAGGAGCGAGGTCATATTGGCGGTGTGCCCCTGGATCTCCACGTCGGAGAGCTTCCGGTCCAGGTACTTGACGGGCCGGGTGCGGTCTCCCTCCGCGCCGACCTCCTCGCAGAGGCGGCACTCCTGCGCGACGACTCGCATGTCCGTCAGCGTGACGTCGCGGCGCTTTCGCGCGATCAGCCACTCCTCGCGGCTCGTGATGATCCCGTACTTGGTGAAGATCACGATGTCCGGGTTCAAGCCGAAGAGCTTGTCCTTGACGAAGGTGTTCAGTCCCGAGATCACCGAGACGACGCCCACGACCGTAGCGACGCCGATGATGACGCCCAGGAGCGTCAGGAAGGCGCGCATCTTGTGGCGCGTCAGCGCCGAGGAGGAGAGACGGAAGAGCTCGACGGTCCTCATGCGGCCGGTCCGGGAGTCCCCTTCTTCTTGTCCGATTCCTTTTCGATCGCGACCTTGTCTCCCTCCTTGACCTGGCGCAGGACCTTGAACGGGCCGGTAACGATCTCCTGCCCGACGGCGGGCCCCTTCTTGACCTCGATCATGAGCTCACCGGCGAGCCCGGTAACGACCTTCTGGAACTCGAGCTTGCCGTTCTTGATCAGATAGACCCCTTCTTCCGTGTCCGGTCTCCCCGAGGAGCTGGGAGCCTTCTTGTCCTTCTTGGGGACGTCGCGGACAACGAGCGCCTGGATCGGGATCGCGGTGGCGCCTTCGTTGCGGCCGGTCACGATCTCGGCGGTCACGGAGAACCCGGGGCGAATCGACTCGGGCGGGTCCTGAACCCGGATCCAGACCTTGAAGTTGATCGCCTCGGAGTTGGCGACGAGCGACAGCAGGTCGGGGTCGGTCTTGGGAATCGGCGAGGACCCGACGTCGGTGACTACCCCCTTGAACTTCTTGCCGGGATAGGCGTCGATCGTCAGCTCGGCGGTCTGTCCAACCTTGACCTGCGGCGTGGAGGTCTCGTCCACCATCATGACCGCTTCCACATCCGACATGTCGGAGATGGTCAGCAGCTGCGTGCCCGCATTGTTCATCGTGCCGATGACCGTGACCTCGCCCTCCTTGATGGGAAGCGCGGTGACGATGCCGTTGATCGGAGCCGTCACCGTCGTCTTCGACAGGGAGTCTCGGCTTCCCGCCAGCGTGGCGCTCGCCTGCCGCATCCGATCCTGCGTCGCGGCGAGATTGGCGCGCGCGGTGTCCAGGTTGGACCGGGCTTTCTGGTAGTCGGCCTCCGCCAGGATTTTCCCGTCGTAGTTCTGCTTGGCGCGCTCGTAGTCGAGCCGCGCCTGCTCGGCCGTAGCCTTTGCGGCCGCGAGATCGTTGCGCATCGCGGCGAGACTCGCCTCGCTTCCCTCGGCCGCGGCCGCGAGCTGCGCCTTGTCGATCTGGAGGAGGAGCTGCCCCTTCTTGACCTTGTCCCCCTCCTGTACGGCCAGGTTGACGATCTGGCCCATCACGAGCGCCGAGAGGTCCACCTTCCGGTGGGCCTGGATCTTCCCGTTGGCCGTGACCTTGGAGACCAGGTCCACCTTCTCGACCTTGGCCGTCGTCACGTGCGGCAGGTTCCTGTCCTTGTTCCGCAGGGATCCCATCATCACGACCGCCAGAACGATCGCGACCGCGATCCCCAGTACGATCTTCCACTTCTTAGACATCGGCACTTTTCCTCTGACTGCGGACTCTCAGCCTACTGTTTCTACGGAACCGGACCACGAAAGTTCGGGGCCGATTCCGCCTCCGCCCAGGCCGCGGCGGATCCGTCCGCCGAGGCTCCCGAGCGGCGCGAGGGAGCGGAGGCGGAAATGGTGCGCCCAGGAGGACTTGAACCCCCAACCTCCTGATCCGTAGTCAGACGCTCTATCCAGTTGAGCTATGGGCGCAGGGCCGCTGAGGCTACTGGAAACAAGGGGGCTTTTCAAGGTATGCCACCTCTCGGGGAGAGGTGTCAGGGTTGAAGGTGACACCTGTTCCCTGAAACCTATACCCTTTCAGAATGTTCTCCGCCGACGACGCCCACTTCATGAAGGAGGCCCTGGCCTTCGCCAGGATCGCCTTCTCCGAACAGGAGGTCCCCATCGGGGCCGTGGTCGTGAAGGAGGGGAAAATGATCGGGCGGGGACGAAACCGCAGGGAGTTCCTGTCGGACCCGACCCATCATGCGGAGATCGAGGCGATCCGGGAGGCCGCCCAGGCGGCGGGCACGTGGCGCCTGGAAGGCGCGACGCTCTACGCCACGGTCGAGCCCTGCGCCATGTGCGCCGGAGCGGCGGTCAACGCGCGCCTGGCGCGCATCGTCTATGGATGCGCGGACCCCAAGGCCGGTTACTGCGGAACCCTCGGGGACATCCCCCGGGACATCCGCCTGAACCATCGCTGCGAGGTCGAAGGAGGTCTTCTGGCCGAGGAATCCGCCGAGCTGCTGCGCCTCTTCTTCCGGGCCCGCCGGTAACGACGGGTTCAGGTTAGAATCGCCGATTCTGCGGCCCGGAGAGGTGCTGGAGTGGTTGATCAGGCCGGTCTCGAAAACCGGTAAGCCCCAAAAGGGCTTCGTGGGTTCAAATCCCACCCTCTCCGCCATCAGGAGAGCGGGAAGCGGATTGAAACTTCCCAACCTTAGGATCCGTAGGTAGCAACAACTCCATGGAAAACACAATAGAGCTCGAGGCCGTCTCGAAGACCTTTGGCCGGTTCAAGGCCGTGGAAGGCCTCTCCTTCGTCGTCCCGAAGGGAACGGTGTTCGGCCTGCTCGGGCCAAACGGGGCCGGCAAGACGACGACGATCCGCATGATCATGAACATCACGGCGCCCGACGAGGGTCAGATCCGCGTCCTCGGCGCCCCGATGACCCGGGCGACGCAGAACCGGATCGGTTACCTGCCCGAGGAGCGAGGCCTCTACCGGAAGATGAAGGTCCTGGACCACCTCTACTTCCTCGCGGCGATCAAGGAAGTCACGAAGGAGAAGGCCAGAGAGCGGATCGGCGAGTGGATCGACAAGATGGAGCTGCGTCCCTGGCTCAACAAGAAGGTGGACGAGCTCTCCAAGGGGATGCAGCAGAAGGTGCAGTTCATCGCGACCATCGTGCACGATCCGGAGATCCTGATCCTGGACGAGGTCTTCTCGGGCCTCGACCCCATCAACACGGCCCTGATCAAGGACTACCTGACGGAGTTTCGCGCCCGGGGCAAGACGATCATCTTCTCGACGCACGTCCTGGAGCAGGCCGAGAAGCTCTGCGACGAGATCTGCCTCCTCGCGAAGGCGAAGAAGATCCTGGAAGGAAACCTGAAGCTGTTGAAGAAGCAGTTCGCCGGCGACCTGCTGCGGCTTTCGATCGACGCCTCCCCGGCGCAGGTCCAGGCGCTGCCCGGAGTCGTTTCCGCGCAGTCGGTCAACGGCGCCTACGTCATCGCCCTGGCGGAGGGGACGGACCGCCGGAAATTCCTGCGCGACGCCTTCGAGCGCTACGACGTCCGGGCGTTCTCCGAGAAGGAGCCCGAGCTGGAAGAAATCTATCTCTCCGCGGTCCGCAAGGCGGGCCTGGAAGAGACGCGCACGGTCGAATGAGGTTTTCATGAGCTGGAAGAAGATCTACGCCGTCATCCGGCGCGAGTACATCGAGCGCGTCCGCACCAAGGCCTTCTGGATCGGGACGCTTCTCGTTCCGATCTTCTTCCTGGGCTACATCGCGATCCAGGTCGCCTCGTTCCGGAAGACGGGAGGCGTTCGAACGATCGCCGTCGTGGACCTGACCGGGCGTTTCTTCGGGCCGCTCCAGAAGGACCTGGTCGAACGGGAGGCCCGCCTGCGGCAGCAGGCCAGGCGAGGCCAGGGCGTGCACTGGATCCTGGAGTCCCGCCCGGTCGCCGGGAGTCTCGAGCAGACCAAGGAGCGGCTGCGGGGCGAGACCCTGAAGAAGAAGATCGACGGATACCTGGTACTCGACCCGAGCCTGCTCGAGAAGTCGCAGGCCGAGTACTACGGGATGACCGTCTCGGAATTCGTGGCGATGTCCCAGCTCCAGGATGCCATCAACCACGTGCTCCTGAAGGACAAGATCGAGAAGCGCGGCCTTCCGCCGGACCTCTCGACGGAGCTGGAGAAGCGCGTGGACTTGAAGACGCTGAAGGTGACCGAGAAGGGCTCGACCGAGGAGAAGGGGGCGGGCATCTTCGCGGCGATCATCTTCATGGTTCTCATGTACACGACTTTCTTCATGTACGGCTTCCAGAACCTGCGCGGAGTCATCGAGGAGAAGACCAGCCGCATCGTCGAGGTGATCATCGCCTCGGTGCGGCCCACGGAGCTGATGCTCGGCAAGATCCTGGGGATCGGGCTCGTGGGCCTGACGCAGTACATGATCTGGTCGCTCATCGCGATGAACCTGTCGCTTCCGGTCGTCGCGGGCGCGATGGGCACGGGCGAGATGGGCGTGCCGACGATCCCGGTCTCGATGATCGTCTACTTCATCCTCTTCTTCCTCTTCGGGTACTTCCTCTACGCCTCGATCTACACGGCGATCGGGGCCCCGTTCAACACGGATCAGGAAGCGCAGCAGCTCGCGATGATCCCCGGCTTCTTCATGGTGGGATGCTGGGCCTTCTACCCGGCGGTCCTGAACAACCCCAACGGCCCGATCGCCGTCTTCGTTTCCCTCTTCCCGCTGACGGCGCCCCTGATGATGTTCCTGCGGACCGCCGTCGCCGAGCCCCCCTTCTGGCAGGTCCTGCTCTCGATGGCGATACTCGCTCTTTCCACGGTCGGCGTCGCCTGGGCCGCGGGCCGCATCTATCGCGTCGGCATCCTCATGTACGGCAAGAAACCCACGATCCCGGAGATCGTGCGCTGGATCCGCTACACCCCCGGCGAAACCCCCCAGCCCGCCGCCGCGATCAAGTCGTGAGCCCGGAGTGATCGCGGCCGCCTGAACGGCGGCCCGTTTCCCGCGCCGCCTCGCCGTTGTAGTCTTTCGGGTCTTGGCGCTTCCTGCCGGCACCCGTCTCGGCCCCTACGAGATCCTCTCGCCCCTGGGCGCGGGCGGAATGGGCGAGGTCTACAGGGCGCGGGACTCGCGGCTCGAACGGGACGTGGCGATCAAGGTCCTGCCGGAGAGTCTTCTTTCCGACGGCGAGGCGCTGGCGCGGTTCGAACGGGAGGCGAAGGCCGTGGCCGCGCTCTCCCATCCCAACATCCTCGCGATCCACGACTTCGGACGGGAGCGCGGAATCGCCTACGCCGTCATGGAGCTTCTCGAGGGAGAGACGCTGCGCGAGAGACTGGACGTGGGGCCGGTCCCGCAGCGCAAGGCTCTCGAGTACGCGCTGCAGATCGCGCAGGGCCTCGCCGCGGCGCACGACCGGGGGATCGTCCACCGGGACTTGAAACCACAGAACGTCTTCCTGACGCGGGACGGCCTCGTCAAGATCCTCGACTTCGGCCTCGCGAAGTCTCTGCCGGCCCCATCGGCCGCCGAGGACGAGACGATGCCCGTGAGCGGCTCCGATTCCGGGACCCGGCCCGGCGTCATCCTGGGCACCGTCGGCTACATGTCGCCCGAGCAGGTCCGCGGCGCGCCGGCGGATCATCGCTCCGACCTCTTTTCCTTCGGAACGATTCTCTACGAGATGCTCTCCGGCGAGCGGGCGTTCCGCAGCGAGACCGAAGTCGAGACGATGACGGCCATCCTGCGCGATGACCCGCCGGAGCTCTCCCGCCTGGGACGAGGCATCTCGCCGGAGATCGAGGAAATCGTCACCCACTGCCTCGAAAAGAATCCCGAGGAGAGGTTCCAGTCGGCGCGCGACCTCGCCTTCGCGCTCCGGGTCGCCGAGCGCGACGCGCGCACGCCCTCTGACAGCGGGCAGCGCCGGGCAGCAGCCACGGCGGCCGTGGACTCTTCGCAGGCCTCGATCGCCGTTCTCCCCTTCCGCAACATGAGCGCCGACCGCGAGAACGAGTATTTCAGCGACGGGATGACGGAGGAGATCATCAGCGCTCTGACGAAGATCGAAGCGCTGCGCGTCGCCTCGCGCACCTCCGCCTTTGCGTTCAAGGGGAAGGACGAGGACGTCCGCAAGATCGGGGCGGCCCTCGGAGTGAGGACGGTGCTGGAGGGAAGCATCCGCCAGTCCGGACGGAAGATCCGGATCACCGCCCAGCTCGTCGACGTGGCCGACGGCTATCACCTCTGGTCCGAGAGATTCGACCGTGAGATGGAAGACGTGTTCGAGGTGCAGGACGAGATCTCGCGGTCCATCGCCGGGGCTCTCAAGCTGCGCCTCCTTCCGGCCGAGGAGGCGGGCCTCTCCACGCGGGGCACCGACAACGTCGAGGCCTACAACGACTATCTGAAGGGACGCTATTACTTCAACCGCCGCGAGGCGCCCGAGGCGATCACGGAGTTCGAGCGGGCCCTGGGGCGCGACCCGCGCTACACGGACGCCTACACGGGCCTGGCGGATTCCTACTGCATCTACGGCTTCTACGGGGGAATCCCGACGCTCGACGCCTTTGCGAAGGCGCGGGCGGCCGCCGAAAAAGCTCTCGAGCTCGATCCGGGGTCAGCAGAAGTTCACGTGTCGCTCGCCCTGATCGAGCACTACTTCGGGTGGGACCTCCGGAAGGAGGAAACCGAGACGAGGCGGGCCATCCAGCTCGCCCCGAAGTCCGCGGCCGCTTATTCGTGGCTCGGCCTGATGTTCGCGTTCACCGATCGCCCGGCCGAGGCCTTCGAGATGACCAGCAAGGCGACCGAGATCGAGCCGTTCTCCGCCAACGCGCAGACCAACGTGGCCTGGGCGTACTACGGGGCGCGCCGGTTCGAAGAGGCGGCCCGCGAGTTGCGCCGCGCACTCCACATCGACCCCAACGCGCCGTACCCGCTCTGGGCGATCGGCCTGACGTACATGCAACTGGGGCGGCATTCGGAGGCGATCGCGTCGCTCGAGAAGGCGGTGGAGATCACGAAGCGCCGGCAGTCCCACTACGTGGCTCTCCTGGGCGGAGCCTACGCGGCGGCCGGGCGGCGCCCCGAAGCCCTCGGCCTCCTGGCGGAGCTGACGGACGGCTCCTCGCGCGAATACATCGCCCCGTTTCACCTCGCCTTTCTCCACATCCCCCTGGGAAACGCGGACGAAGCGATCTCGTGCCTGGAGAGGGCCTGCGACCAGAGGAACGCCCTCGCGTGGTGGCCCAGGAGCTGCCCCTTCTACGACCCTCTCCGCGAGCACCCCAGTTTCCCGGAGCTCCTCGCGAAGATCGTGCCCGGCTAGTGCCGTTCCAACCTGTTGCGCTAAGGGCGTTATCCGAGGCCACGCCTCGCGTCGTCGTTCTCTCCCTTTAGGACGTCAAGTGGAACGGCACTAGTTCAGGAGGCCAGAGGCACGGCTTTCGACTTGAGGAGTCTGCGGTCGCGCGTGAGGAGCGGCGCGCGGTGGACGAGGCTCGTCGCCGCGATGATCTCATCGGCGGGCTCGCTTCGAAAATCGAGGCGGCGCAGGGCCCGGACGACCTCGAGCGTCAGCGGCCAGACATGGACGTTTGCCAGGAACCGGTCGAGCTCCGGGTCGTCGAGATCGATCTCGATGCGCCCCAGCTCCGCAAGTTTGGCGAGCTCCCAGAGCACGATCGCAGAGATTCCCCAACGGGCGGCGCGCAGGATCCGCCCTTCCCTGGAGGTGATCTCGCCCGTCATGGCGTGGATCAGGATGTGCGTGTCAAGATTGAGCATTCCACTTGAGTCCCGTCGAGAGGATCTTCCCCTTGACTTTGAGACGCCCCCTCAGCTTGCCGATCAGCTCCGCCGACTCGGTCCGAATGGGAACCAGCTTCGCGACCGGTTTTCCACGCTTCGTGATGACGATGCCTTCCTCACCGACGCGGTCCAGTATGGAAAGGCACTGCTCCTTGAACTTCGCGGCCGGGATCTGCTTCATGGACGGATCATAGCACTGGTCACTTTAAGTGACCACTTAGAGTCCCCTCAGCGGGCGAAGAGATTCTTGACGACGAAGAGGACGTTGGCGGGACGCTCGGCCAGGCGGCGCATGTACCAGGGGAACCAGGCCTCGCCGTAGCTGATCAACACCCGGAACCGGTAGCCCGCCTTCGCCAGCCTCTCCTGCTCCTGGCGCCGGATTCCGTAGAGCATCTGGAACTCGAGAGTCTCGGCCGGCAGGTTCGAGGACCGGCCGAGGTCCTCGATCCGGCGGATGAGGACGGGGTCGTGCGTTCCGATGATCGCGCGGACCCCCTTCGCGCGGGCTTGCTCCGACAAAAGCTCTCTTGCCAGCTGGAAGTAGTTCTCGTCCACGTCGCTCTTCTTCGGGAACGCCTTGTCCGCCGGCTCGCGGTAGGCGCCCTTGACCAGGCGCAGGCCCCCGCCCAGAGGAAGAAGAGTCTTCAGGTCCTCGGCCGTCCGGTAGAGGTACGCCTGGATGCAGACGCCCACGCGGGGATATGCGGCGAGCATCCGCCGGTAGATATCGAGGGTCCTGTCCGTGTAGGGCGTGGACTCGATGTCGATCCAGATCCAACGGGAGAGATTACGGGCGCGCTCGACGAGCGTGAGGAGGTTCTTCTCGCATTCCTCCCGCGAGAGATCGAGGCCGAGCTGCGTAAGCTTGACGGAGATCTCGACGTCGAGCCCGCTCTGCCGGACTCTGTCGAGGACGTCGAGGTAGTGCCGCGTGACTTCCCGGCCCTGCCCCAGGTCGCTGACGTTTTCCCCCAGCCGGGTCACCACGGTCCCCACGCCCAGCGCGCGCGTGGCCTCGAGAGCGGCCTCGACCGTCTCCCCGGGCATGAAGCGCGTCACGGCGCTCCGGACGAACCGGAGCCTCGTTGCCCGCTCGCGCAGCCATCGGCTCTCCGAGCCGGCGAGAAGAACGCTGCGAAGGACGCTCATTCTGCGATCGGAAGGCCGCGCCCGGACGCGCGGCCATCCGCGGACATCAGGAAGGCTCCCCTATTCTTTGCAGCCGAGCTCCTCGGGCGTGGACCATTTGCCGTCCGCCGTTCCGAACTCCCCCGTGTAAGTGATCTCGCGGGAGTTCTTCTGCACAAACGAGCCACGGAATTTCATCTTCTGACCGCCCATCATCCCTCCCTCGCTATTTCTTGGGCGCGGCCTTGTGCGGCGTCTCCGGAGCGGGCGGCTCGTAGTCGGGGACGTGATTGACGATCGGCGGGACCGACTTCAGATACGCGAAGATCGCCTTCAGGTCCTCGTCTGTGGCCTGGCCGATCCACTGCCAGGGCATCGGCGGCTGGATGGGTCGCGATGTCCCGAAATGCTTGCCGGTCCTCAAGGCCTTGATGAAGACTTCCTCGCTCCAGACTCCGCCCCCGATCCCCGTGTTCGGGTCCGGTGTCAGGTTGGCCGGGTACGAAACCCCCCAGGGACCTGCAAAGGCGGTGTTCGTCCCGATGAAGGAGATGACCCAGGGCCCCGAGGGCTTCGGAGGCGGGGGAAGCTTCATCCCCTCCGGGTGGCCCGAGAGCATCCGCGACATGTCGGGCTCGGGTCCCTTGGGACCCATCTTGAACGGCGTGTGGCAGTCATTGCAGTACATGATCGTGACGAGGTACTTGCCGCGCTCGACGCGCCGGGCCGCCACGTTGGATTGCCCCGCCGGCTTGGGCTGGGCCTGCGTGGAAGACGCCAGAGCCAGGATGGCGAGAGAGGCGACGGCGCACAGAGCCGCGAAGGCCTTTCCGGTGTTGATCATCATGAAGATTCCTCCCGTAATTCAGGTTGCGAAACCATGTCCGACACGGGGAACAGGCGCAGTCTAAGGACGGAATCCCATTCAAATCAAGCGGTCAGAATTCATCACCCCGCGATTCTCCTTCCCCATAGAATCCGCGACATGGCGACAGTCCAACCCTTCCGCGCGCTGCGGCCTCCGCCGGAGAAGGCCGCGCAGGTTTCCGCCGTCCCCTACGACGTCGTTTCGACCCCGGAAGCGCGGGAGCTCGCGAAGGGGAATCCCTGGAGCTTCCTGCACGTCTCCCGCGCGGAGATCGACCTGCCCGAGGGCACGGACCCGCACTCCGGCGCCGTCTACTCCAGGGCGGCGGAGAACTTCGCGAAGCTGAAGCGCGAGGCCCCGCTCGTGCTCGAGTCCGAGCCTTCGCTCTACGTCTATCGCCTGCGCATGGGGGACCACGAGCAGACGGGAATCGCCGGCTGCTGTTCCCTGGACGAATATGACCGCGACATCATCCGCAAGCACGAGCGCACGCGGCCGGACAAGGAAGACGACCGCACGCGCCATATGCTCGCTTTGAGCGCGCAGACGGGCCCGGTCTTCCTGACGTATCGCGGACGCTCCGAGATCGACGCGATCGTGGAAGGGGCGAAGAGGACGCAACCGTTCTTCGATTTCACCGCTCCCGACGGCGTCGCCCACGCGGTCTGGAGGATCGGCGGTCAGGCGGCCGGTCGGCTCGCCGAGCAATTCCGGCCGGCGCCGCTTCTCTACATCGCCGACGGCCACCACCGCGCGGCGAGCGCCGCCCGAGCTCGCAGGACGCTCGAAGGGAAGAACCCGAAGCATACGGGAGACGAGGCGTACAACTTCTTCCTCGCGGTCGCGTTTCCGGCCGGAGAAGTCCGCATCCTTCCCTACAACCGGATCGTCAAGGCCCTGCACGGCCGGACTCCGGAGCAGTTTCTGGAAGCGCTGCACGAGAAGTTCTCGGTCACGCCGGACGCCTCTCCCTCCCCCGCGCGGAAGGGAGAGATCTGCGTCTACCTGGCAGGGCGGTGGTATGGGCTCCTCATCCCCACGGGGGGAATCGCCACGGGCGGCGCGATCTCCTCTCTCGACGCCGCGCTCCTGCAGGAGAAGATCCTGGAGCCGCTGCTCGGCATCCGGGACATCCGCACCGACAAGCGCATCGAATTCGTCGGCGGCATCCGCGGCACCTCCGAGCTCGAGCGATTGGTGGACAGCGGCAAGGCTGCCGTCGCCTTTTCGCTCTACCCGGTCTCGCTCGACGACCTGATGGCCGTCTCCGACGCCAACGAGATCATGCCCCCCAAGTCCACCTGGTTCGAGCCGAAGCTGCGGGATGGGTTGCTCATCCACGCGATCTGAAGGGACGACGGGAGTCGGGCGGGGACAAGCCCCGCCCCTACGTTGGGCACGACGCTGGTCGCCGCAATAGAATTCCACACAAATGAAAGTCTTGGTCGCGGACAAGTTCGAAAAATCCGGTCTCGAGGGGTTAAAGGAACTGGGTTGCGACGTCGCGTTCCAGCCGGACTTGAAGGACGACGCGCTGACGGAGGCCGTCGGCTCCTCGGGCGCCGAGGTCCTGATCGTTCGCTCGACGAAGGTCACGAGGGCGATGCTCGAAGCGGGCAGCCTCTCCCTGGTGATCCGCGCGGGGGCGGGCTACAACACGATCGACGTCGAGGCGGCGTCCGATCGAGGCATCTCTGTCGCCAACTGTCCCGGAAAGAATTCTGTCGCGGTGGCGGAGCTGGCCTTCGGCCTGATCCTCGCTCTCGACCGGCGGATCGCGGACAACGCCGCGGACTTGAAGCGCGGCGTCTGGAATAAGAAGGAGTACAGCAAGGCCCGCGGTCTCTTCGGACGAACGCTGGGCTTGATCGGCGTCGGAGGCATCGGCAAGGAGATGATTCCCCGCGCCCGAGCGTTCGGCATGCCCGTCGTCGCGTGGAGCCGGAGCCTGACGCCCGAGCGCGCCCAGGCCCTGGGCGTCGAACGCAAGGCTTCTCCCGCGGAGGTCGCGGCGGCGGCCGACGTCGTGAGCGTCCATGTCGCCCTGAAGCCCGAGACGAAGAATCTCATTGACGAGAAGTTCTTCGCCGCCCTGAAGCCCGGAGCGTTCTTCGTCAACACCTCGCGCGCCGAAGTCGTGGATCAGTCCGCTCTCGAGCGGGCCGTCCGGGAGAAGACCCTGCGCGCCGCGCTCGACGTCTTCCGGGAGGAGCCTTCCGGCGGCGCGGGAGACGTCCAGGCACCGATCTTCGAGCACCCCGGGGTCATCGGCACGCACCACATCGGCGCTTCCACCGAGCAGGCCCAAGAGGCGATCGCCGCGGAAACCGTGCGCATCGTCCGCGAGTACCGGGAGACCGGGCGCGCTCCGAACGTCGTCAACCTCGCCAGGAAGTCTCCGGCCTGCTGCCTCCTCGTCGTCCGTCACTTCGACCGTGTCGGCGTCCTCGCGGCCGTCTTCGACCAGATCAAAACGGCCGGCATCAACGTGCAGGAAACCGAGAACATCGTCTTCGACGGGGCCAAGGCCGCCGTCGCCCGGATCTACCTGAGCGAGGCGCCGTCGGCCGCGGTCCTCGACACGATCCGAAAGTCCAGCCCGGACATCATCGAGGTGTCTCTGCTCGATCTGTGATCAGCCCTGCGATCGGAAATCGGAGGTCATCATGACGGAACGCATATACAACTTCGGGGCGGGACCGGCCGTCTTGCCGGAGCCCGTCCTGAAAGAGGCCCAGGAAAACCTGATGGCCCTGCCGGGGGTGGGCATGTCGGTGCTGGAGATCAGCCACCGCTCGAAGGCCTTCGACGAGATCATCCAGGGATGCGAGGCGGATATCCGCCGGCTCGCGAGCATCTCCCCCGACTATCAGGTCCTCTTTCTCCAGGGGGGCGCGTCCCTGCAGTTTTCGATGGTCCCGATGAACCTCCTGCCCGTCGGAGGCAAGGCAGACTACATCGTGACGGGCTCCTGGTCCAAGAAGGCGGTCAAGGAGGCGCAGAAGGCCGGGACCGCGCAGGTCGCCTGCACGACGGAGGCGGACAACTTTTCGCGCGTCCCGCATCAGTCGGAGCTGAAACTCGACCCCGGCGCCGCCTACCTGCATTTCACGTCCAACGAGACGATCCACGGAGTCGAGTTCAAGCGGGAGCCCGACCCGGGCCCGGTGCCTCTCGTCTGCGACGCGTCCTCGGACATCTTCAGCCGCCCGATCGACGTTTCGAAGTACGCCCTGATCTACGCGGGAGCGCAGAAGAACCTCGGGCCTTCCGGCGTCACGCTCGTCATCTTGAGAAACGACCTGCTCGAGCGCGTGCCGAAGAACCTCCCCACGATGCTGGACTACAAGATCCAGGCGGAGAACAAGTCCCTCTACAACACGCCGCCCGTCTTCGGCGTTTACATCATGCGGCTGGTCATGAAGTGGCTGCTCGAGCAGGGCGGCCTCGAAGGCATCGGCAGCGCGAACTCCGAGAAGGCCCGGATCCTCTACGACGCCCTCGACGCCTCCGGCGGTTACTACCGCCCGCACGCGAAGCCCGACAGCCGCTCGAACATGAACGTCACGTTCCGCCTCCCCTCGGAAGACCTCGAGAAGAAGTTCGTCGCGGAAGCCAGATCCGCGAAGCTCGACGGCCTGAAGGGTCATCGCTCCGTCGGCGGCATCCGCGCCTCCCTCTACAACGCGTTTCCGAAGGCCGGCGTCGAATCCCTCGTCTCCTTCCTGGAGGACTTCGCTCAGAAGAACGGCTAACGAAGTCCGCTCCGGCGACAGCCGGTTCCCTCTCCCGTCGGGAGAGGGAGGAGAAGCCCAAAACCCGCCGCGAACTCCTTCGTAAGAGCTGAGGAGAAAGAATGCTCTTTTCGAACGGAGGTGTGTCGTGATGCTCGTCCGCGGTTTTCGGCGTTTCGTCCTCATCCTCGCGTTGCTCGTCGCGGCCCGGTTCGCGTCGGGTCAGGCGTTCGCTCCATTGCACGTGCCGCAGGCCAGTCCCGAGGCTTCGGTCGCTCAGACGGTGGGGGTGACCGAGATCAAGATCAGCTATCACCGCCCGGCCGTCAACAAGCGGAAGGTCTGGGGAGAGCTCGTGCCCTACAACGAAGTCTGGCGCGCCGGAGCCAATGAGAACACGACGATCTCGTTCTCTTCCGACGTCATTGCCGGAGGACAGAAGCTCGCCGCCGGGACCTACGGGCTGCACATGCTGCCGACCGAGAAGGACTGGACGGTCATCTTCAGCAACCAATCGGCCGCCTGGGGAAGTTTCAGCTATGACCCGAAAGAGGATGCGTTGCGGATCACCGTGACGCCGCAGCCGGCCGAGTTCCAGGAACGCCTGGGCTATGCCCTGGAAGAGCCGACCGACACGTCGGTCCAGGCAGCGATGCGCTGGGAGAAGTTGAAGGTCGTTTTCCCGATCACGGTGGACACTCCGCAGGTCGTCGTCGCGAGCCTGCGCCGGGAGCTACGGGGACTCCCCCGCTTCTCCTGGCAGGGATGGAACCAGGCCGCGGCGTATTGCCTTCGCAACAACGTGAACCTGGACGAGGCCCTGGAGTGGGCCAACCAGTCGGTCGGCATCGCCGAGACCTTCACGAACCTTCGCACCAAGGCAGGACTTCTCGAGAAGAAGGGCGACACGAAGACTGCCGAAGCGCTCCGAGCCCAGTCGCTCGCGCGCGCGACCGAAGTCGAAATGAACGCCTACGGCTATCAGCTTCTCGGCCAGAAGAAGACGGACGAAGCGATCGAGTCCTTCCGAAAGAACGTCAAGGACCATCCGGCGTCGTGGAACGTCTATGACAGTCTCGCCGAAGCTTACGCCGCCAGGGGCGACAAGAAGCTCGCGACCGAGAACTACACGAAGGCTCTCAACATGGCGCCCGAGTCGCAGAAGAAGCGGATCAAAGACGCTCTGGCGAAACTAAAGGCCTAGAAGTCTCCATCCGCTGTCATCCTGAGGAGCGAAGCGGTCCTGAGGAGTTACGCGACGAAGGAAGGATCTGCGCCTGGTTGGATGAGCAGATCCTTCGCTTCGCTCAGGATGACCCAGAAGGGAGCGAAGGGATGACAAGGACTCCAGGACTCGCTCTCCTGACCCGTCTCATGGGGCGGCTTCGCGGGCGAGCTGGGCCCCGGGAGAGTCTTCGTTGGCGACGGAGAGGGGCTTGCCCAGGACACCCTCCCAGCGGGCGACGACGACCGAGGCCACGCAGTTGCCCATGACGTTGATCGAGGTGCGGGCCATGTCGCACAGCTCGTCCACGGCCAGGATCATGGCCACCCCGGCGTCGCCCGGGAGGTTGAACGCCGCGCAGCCCGCGGCGATCACGACGAGCGCCGCGCGCGGAACGCCGGCCACGCCCTTGGATGTCATCATGAAAGTCACCATCATCAGCAGCTCCGTGGGGAGGGAGAGGTGGACGCCCGCGGCCTGCGCGATCGTCAGGGTCGCCAGAGAGATGTACAGAGTCGAGCCGTCCAGATTGAACGAGTAGCCGGCGGGGATGACGAATCCGGCGACCGATTCCGGCACGCCGAACTCCACCATCTTCTCCAGCGCCCGCGGCAGCGCGGCCTCCGAAGACGCCGTCGAGAACGCGAGCAGGAAGGGCTCGCGGATCTTCCGGAAGAAGAGGCGCAGGTTCGCACGCACGATGAGCAGCGCCGGGACCAGGACGAGAAGCGTGAAGAGGACGAGCGCCCCGTAGAGGGAAGCGACGAGCCTGGCGTAGGAGCCGAGGACCTTCAGGCCGTGGTGCGAGACCGAGCCCGCCATCGCGCCGAAGACGCCGAGCGGCGTCAGCGACATGACGTAGTCGGTCAGCTGGAACATCACGGCCACGACCGAGTCCATGACCTTCAGGAACGGCTCGGACTTCCCCTTCACGTGCGCCGCCGCGATCCCAACGAGCGTGGCGAAGATGACGACCTGCAGGATGTCCTGCCTGGCCATGGCGTCGATGACGTTGGAGGGGAAGAGATGGAGGAGCGTCTCGACGAGGGTCTTGGGTTTCGCGAAAGTCTCTCCCGAGGGGGGCAGCGACAGTCCCTGCCCCGGCCGGACCGCGTGAGCGATGGAGAGGCCCAGGACAAGCGCCGCGGTCGTCGCGATCTCGAAATAGACGAGCGCCTTCACCCCCATCCGCCCGACCGCCTTGACGTCGCCCGTCTTGCCGATCCCGACGACGATCGTCGAGAAGATGAGCGGCACGATGAGCATCTTGATCAGGCTGATGAAGGCGCGGGAGAGGAAACGAAACGTTTCATACGCCGCCGGATGGTGCTCGGCCGGAAAGACGTATCCGCACAGGACTCCCAGACCCAGCCCGTAGAAGATGAGCGCCGTCGAAGAAAGCCAGCGAGGACGCCCTCGGGAAGCCCTCATCCGCGTCCCGGAGTGTTTCGCCGCGGGGTCATTGCGGCGCATTATAGGGATAGCGTGACCCGGCGGTTGCGTGGGCTTTTGGGCACGTCCGCGGCATAATAGGAGCGAAGCCATGGCGAGCAAAGAGGTCCTCGTGGTCGAAGACGACACGGACTTGAGAGAGACTCTGAGCCAGGCCCTTCGGGATCATGGCTTCGCTGTGACCCAGGCCGCCAACGGCCAGCAGGCCCTGGATCTGCTGAACAAGGGCATCCGGCCCGGGGTGATCCTGCTCGACCTGATGATGCCCGTCTTCAGCGGCTGGGAACTGCGCGACGCCCTGCGCGTGGATCCGGAACTGGCGAAGATTCCCCAGCTCGTCGTCTCCGCGTTCGTGGATGAAACCGAACAGGCCGTCCTCGAGCTTCCGCCGGACGACTGCATCCGAAAACCCTTTCACCTGCGCATCCTGATCGACGCCATCGAGCGCCACTTCCCGCCGGAAGGCGGGGATCAGGGAATCGAGAGTCGGAAGCAGGCCGGCCTGGAGCTTCCACCGGATTGAAGCCGGCTCTGGCCCTGGTTCTGCTCCTCTCCGTCGCCGCTCACTCCGGTTGCTTGGGAGATCCGCAAGAGGAGCCGAGAACCGCGCGGCCGCGAGCGGATGTCGCGCCGGACCTCGCGGCGCGGCTGTCGCGATGGAAGCCCGTCCCGATGCCTTTCGCGATGGAAAAACTGACGGAGCGCGAACGCGGGCTCGTCGAGAAGTTGATCGAGGCCTGCCGGCAGATCGAGAGCATCTTCTGGCGGCAGAGCGACCCCGAGGGGCTGGCGCTCTACAACGCGCTCGCGGGGTCGCCGGAGCCTCGCGACAGGCAGTTGCGCCGGCTCCTCTGGATCCAGGGGAGCCGTTACGACCTGCTCGACTCCAACAAGCCCTTCGTCGGGACCGAGCCGATGCCGCCCGGAGTCGGGTTCTACCCGAAGGGACTCACGCGCGAAGCGATCGAGGCCTACGTCCGGTCGCACCCCGAGGAGAGGAAGGCGATCTACGACGAGCGCACGATCGTCGTCCGCGACGGCGAGAAGCTCAAGACGATCCCCTACCACGCCGCCTACCGGGAGTTCCTGGATCCCGCGGCGCGCGCCCTGCGAGAGGCCGCGGAGCTGTCCGACGACCCGGCCTTCGCGCGCTTCCTGAGGCTGCGCGCCGAGGCGCTCCTCTCCGACGACTACTACGCGAGCGACGTGGCCTGGGTCGAGCTGAAGAATCCCAAGTTCGACCTGATCCTGGCTCCCTACGAGACCTACCTGGACGAGCTGCTCGGCGTGAAGGGCTCCTACGGCGCCGCCGTGCTCGTCCGCAACGAGGAGGAGAGCGGCAAGCTCGCGGTCTTCCAGAAGTACGTGCCCGAGATTCAGGAGTCGCTCCCCCTGCCGCCCGAGGACCGTCCTTCCCTGCGCGGGAAGGCGGCTCCGATGGAGGTCATGGACGCGCCCTTCCGTTCCGGCGACCTGCGCCACGGCTACCAGGCCGTCGCCGACAACCTGCCCAACGACCCGCGCATCCACGAGGAGAAGGGGAGCAAGCGGGTCTTCTTCAAGAACTACATGGACGCGCGGGTGCGCGAGATCATCGTGCCTCTTGCCCGGCGCCTGCTGCGCGAAGCGGACGCGGTGAAGGCCTCGGCCGAGGGTTATCTGATCGGGACGCTCCTGCACGAGATCGCCCACGGCCTCGGGCCCGCCTGGGCGCGGACGGGCGGAAGGCGGGTCAGCATCCGCGAAGCGATCGGCCCCGCCTTCTCGGCGCTCGAAGAGGCCAAGGCGGACGCCACCGGCATGTTCGCTCTTTCCTGGCTCGTCGCCCGCGGCGGGCTCGCCAGGGAAAAGCTCTCCGAGTGCTACGCCTCCTACGTCGCGGACCTCTTTCGCACCGTACGCTTCGGAACCGGCGAGGCGCACAGCCGCGCCGAAATGATGGAGTTCAACTTCCTCTTCGAACAGGGCGCCATCGCCCGCGAACCCTCCGGCAAGTATGCGATCGACCCGGAGAAGATGAGGCGCGCCCTCGCGGCTCTCTCCGGCGAGCTCCTTCGGATCGAAGCCTCCGGCGACCGCGAGCGGGCCGAGGCCTGGTTTCGCAAATACGACGCCATGCCTCCTGACCTCGCCGCGGCCCTGAAGACAGCGGCGGACCTCCCGGTGGACATCGATCCGCAAATCCCGTTCCCCGAGGATCCGGGCGCTCCCGCGAGCGGCACGAAGCCGCGGTGAGCAAACGTTTCTCCGATCACTCCGGGACGATCTTCGCGAGGAGCCAGCGCCGGGGATCAACGAGGACGCGCCGGGGCTCCTCGGAGGAAAAGAACCGAAACTCGCCGGCCCGCTCGTCGAGCCGCGCCCGTTCGAGCCGGACTCCCCGGTCCGTCTCGATCCCGATCTCGAGCGGAAGGCGATAGAGCGCTCCCGTCTGCCGGACGGCCAGCGAGACCCGGAAGCCGCCCGGCTCCCGAGCGACCTCGGAGCGCCAGGTCAGTTCCGGCACGCCTCCCCGGTTGAGCCACTCGTCCCTCCACCAGTCGAGAGACTTTCCCGTCCCCTCGGCGAGGGTCGCGACAAACTCGTCGAGGGTGAAGCTCCGGAAGCGCCAGCGCTGGAAGAACAGGCGACCGGCGCGATCGAACGCGGCGTCGCCGGCGGCGAAGCGCAGCAGGTGCATCAGCCACGGCAGGCGGCCGTGCACGTTGTCGGCCACGATCGTCGCCGCGCGGATCGGCTCGGAGGTCTCGAAGACCTCCACCGTCCGATTTTCCGGCCCCTTCCGCGCCGTCCGGCATCCCGGCGCGAGAACCCGGAAAGACTCCGGCAGCTCGACGCGCGTGCGCAGGAGAGACCAGTCGTCGAAGTCCACCGGGTAGAAGCGGTCGGACCAGAGGAGGAAGAGGCTGTCGCCGTCGATCACGGGTCTGGCCTCCCCGGCGCTCGTGCCGGGGATCCCGGACAGGCGGAAGATCAGCAGTTCCTCGCGCGACGGCCGCCGGACCCTCACTTCCACGACTCCTTTGTCCCGCGAGACGCTGGCCGGGCCGGAGCGGCTCCGGACCGCGACGGAGGAGTACCAGTCGGCCAGGAGAAACGTGAACGACTCCCGGCCTCCGGGATTCGCGATGTGGAGGGTGGCCTCGACGTCGAGCCGCTTCGCGGCGATGTCCGGCCGGATCACGAGCTCGGTCAACAGCACGTCGGGCTCCGGCGCGGAGGCCGGTTCCGGCGGGGCCGCGGAGGCCGTCGCCGCGATCAGCGCGGACAGAACGAAGAACCGGACGGCGGCGATCCTGGACCCTCGATTCGAGCGCTTCACGCCTGATTCTCCGCTCCGAAATGGCCTGCGCCGAGGATATCAGGGGTTTCCGGACGGACGGTGTTTGTCGGGGCGCGCATCTAGAATCGCCGTGATCATGGCCGAACAGCGGTTGCTTCCTTTCGAGGAAGAAGAGAAGGAGAGCCCGCCTCGCCACGTCGAGGACTTGGCCAGAGTGTGCCGCGAGAGGCCGCTCGAGGAGAAAGTCCTCGTCGCGCCGTCGCTGCAGATCGGCTACCAGGTCGTCGAAGCGCTGGCCCGCTTCGGGCAGGCGTGGGTGAACCTGCGGGTCGAGACGGTGCGGACTCTCGCGCACTCCGTGATCGGCCCGTCTCTGGCGCGCGAGAAGTGGAAGCTCCTGTCACGCGCGCAGTCGCTGGCGCTCATCGAGCAGGCCTGCGCCGAGGTCCTCGACGAGAACTCTTATTTCGGAAAGCTCCTCGACCGCCCGGGGCTTCATCGCTCGCTTCAGGCCGCCTTCGAGGAGCTGCGCTCGGCGGGACTGACTCCCGACTCGCTGCCGGAGATCGCCTTTGCCGACCGGCGCAAGCACCGGGAGCTTCGCGGAGTGCTCAAGAGCTACGAGAAGGCCCTGGAGGCGGGAAGGTTTCTGGACAGCCTGGAGGTCCTCCGCCGCGCCCTCCGAGCCGTCGAAGCGAGCCCGCCGGCCGGCGGCGGCAGGACCTACCTGCTCCTTGGCGTCACGGAGCTGTCCACGCTGGAACGCGCCTTCCTCGAGAAGCTCGCGGCCGGAAGGCTCGCCACGCTCGCGGCCGATCCGCCCGAAAGCTGGAGAGCCATCGCGCGGGAGGCGCGGCTCTTCCGCGCGATCGGCGAGGAGAACGAGATCCGCGAGATCTTCCGGACGATTCTCCGCGAGGGGATCCCCTTCGACGACGTCGAGATCCTCTACAGCGACCGCGGCGTCTATCCGTCGCTCGTCTGGGAGCTCTCCCGCGAGCACGCGGTTCCGTGCACGTTCGGTTCCGGTGTCGTGGTCTCCTACACGCGCCCCGGACAGGCCGCGCTCGCTTTCCTCGACTGGCTCGGCGAGGGATTCGCGTCCGACGCGCTTCGCCGGGCGCTCGCGTCCGGCGCCCTGACTCTTTCGCACCTGGATGGCTCCGACCCGGATTCGCCGGGAACGCGCGCCGCGGCCCGGGCGCTGCGCGACGCCGGAATCGGCTGGGGGCGGGAACGTCATCTGACGTGCCTCGACCGCCTCGTCGCGGAGCTCGAAAAGCCGGAGGAGCGGTGGCACGCCGACGCGGACCTGTCCGACGATCAGCAGAGACGCCGGGAGGAGAGACGGGCCCGCCATCTCCAGGCGGCGCGCCGGGCCCGCGACTTCGCGCGACGCGCCGTGGCCCTCGCGCCGTCCTCCGAAGCCGGCTGGACCGACATGCGCTCGCTCGCCGCGGGCGCGCGGACGTTCGTGTCCGAGTTCGGCCACGCGGGCGACGAGCTCGACGGCGCGGCCCGCACGGCGCTCGACGCCCTCTTCGAGGAGTTCATGGAGCTGCTGCCCGCGCGCCTTTCCGTCTCCGCCGCCGTCGAGCGCCTTCGCGACGCGGTGGTCCGCCTGTCCATCGCGGCGGACCGGCCCCGCCCGGGACGGGCGCACGTGGCGCACTACGGCGCCGGCGGCTTCTCCGGACGCCGCCACACGTTTCTCGCCGGCCTGGACGAGGCCCGCGTGCCGGGGCCCGACCTGGAGGACCCGGTCCTGCTGGACGAGGAACGACGCCGCATCAACGAGGAATCGGAGCGCCCGCTCCTCGCGCTCGGGCGCGACCGGCCGCGCGAGGCGGCGGCGGCCTTCTGGGCCTGCCTCGGGAGGTTGCGGGGGAAGCTGACAGTGAGCTATCCGAGCTTCAACCTGCGCAATCTCTCGATGGCGGGAGAGCCCGCCTCCTCTCCCGCGTTTCTCGATCTCTACCGCGAGCGCTCGGGACGCCCCGACGCCGACTACGCCGATCTCGCGCGAGCGCTTCCGCGCGCCGCCGGCTTCGTGCCGGACGAGCAGGCGGCCCTGGACGAATCCGAGTGGTGGCTCTCGCGCCTGCGAGACGCGGGGGCGACGGGGAGAGACGCCCGTCTCGCGCCGGCGGTTCGCGCCGCCTATCCGTGGCTCGAGGACGGCCATCGCGCCGAGCAAGCCCGGGCCAGCCAGGAATTCACGGTCTGGGACGGCTGGGTCAGGAGCGGCACGCCGGAGCTCGATCCGCGCCGGGGCGGCGAGCCGTTCTCCCCTTCGCGCCTGCAGGAACTGGCGAAGTGCCCGTTCGCTTACTTCGTTCGCCACGTGCTGCGCGTCGAGGAGCCGAAGGACCTCGAGCGCGATCCCACCCGCTGGCTCGAGCCCATGGACGAAGGGAGCCTCCTCCACGAAGTGTTCCGGGACTTCTTCCAGAAGATCACCGAGGCGGGCGAGAAACCGGAGGCGGCGCGGCACCGGGACCTGATCCTGGAGCTCGCCGAGAAACACATCCTCGCGTGGAGGGATCGCATCCCTCCCCGCAGCGAACTCGCCTTCTCGCTGCAGTGCGAGGGGATCCGCTTCGCCTGCCGCACGCTCCTCGCGCGCGAGGAGGAACATTGCCGCGACGTGACGCCGCGCTATTTCGAGGTGCCGTTTGGCCTCCCCCGCCAGGCGGCCCGGACGCGCGCCGCCGTCGCCAGCCCCGATCCCGTCTCGATCGACGTCGGAGGCCGCGCGTTCCTGCTGCGCGGCTCGATCGACCGGGTGGACGAGGCCGGCGACGGCACGTTCCATGTCTGGGACTACAAGACCGGTTCCGCGCTGAGCGTGCGAGAGGGAACGGGCCTGCGCGGCGGGCGCCAGATCCAGCCCGCTCTCTATGCGATCGCCTTCGAGACGCTCCTCGACCGGGCGGGATGTCCCGGGAAGGTCTCCCGGTCCGGCTATTTCTTCCCCGGCCGCAAGGGGGAGGGACAGCGCATGCTCGCGCCGGTGGACCGGGCGCAGACGCGCGAGGTCCTCCGTCGCCTCTTCGACCTGCTCGCCGCGGGCATGTTCCCGCACGCGCTGTCCGAAGAGGACTGCAAGTTCTGCCCGTACCAGGCGATCTGCGGCGGCGCGAAGCTCGCGAGCGAGAGGGCGTGCGAGAAGCTCGCCTCGGACACGCACGCCGTCCTCACGGAATTCCGGAAGCTCCATGCCGAAGAAACCGACTGAGCCGCCGAAGCCGGCTGCCTTCCCCGACGAGCCGGCCCGCGCCGCGATTCGGGACGACCTCGGCACGACGATCCTCGTCGAGGCCTCCGCCGGCACGGGCAAGACGAGGAGCCTCGTGGACCGGATGGTCTCTCTCGTCGCGACCGGAACGGCCAGCGTGGATCACCTCTCCGCCGTCACGTTCACGATCCGGGCGGCGGCCCAGCTTCGCCAGCGCTTCCAGAGCTCGCTGGAGGCGGCGCTGCGCGAAGAGAAGACCGCGGGCCGCCGCGAGAACCTGGGCAGAGGGCTCGCGCACCTCGACTCCTGCTTCATCGGCACGATCCACGCGTTCGGCGCGCGCCTCCTGCGCGAGCGCCCGGTCGAGGCGGGCGTGGACCCGGGTTTTGTCGAGATGGACGAGCCGGAGGACGGAGCGGCTCGCCGCGACGCGTGGGACCGCTTTACCGAGAGCCTCTTTCTCTCCTCCGATCCGCGCCTGGGGAGGCTGATCGAGCTCGGGATCTCGCTCGAGGACCTGAGAGAGGGATTCAAGACCATCTGCGAGAACTCCGACGTGGACGTGTCACCCGGCGCGCGGCAGCCGGAGCCGGACTTCTCCGCCGCGCGGGGCCAGGTCGAAGATTTCCTCGACCAGGCCGCCAGAGCGATTCCACCGGAGGCGCCGGCGGGAGGCTGGACTCCCTTCCAGGAAGCCGTCCGCCGCGCCCGCCGCCTGGCCGAGCTGCACGGGTGGGAGCGCGGAGTGGACTTCGTCCGGGTCCTGAAAGTCCTCCGGCCCAGCTCGGCGGAGAAGGGCGCCACGGGTGCGATCCGCAAGACCTTCGAGCGCCTGCGCGAGGACGTCGTCAAGCCGGCGCTTGCCCGCTGGGGGGAGTACGCCGCTCCCGACGTCATGGCCCTGCTCCTGGACGCGCGCGACCGCTACGCGGAGTGGCGGCGGCGCGAGGGACGGATGAACTTCCAGGACCTGCTGATCTACGCGCGCAACCTGCTGCGCGACCACGCGGGCGTGCGGACCTCGCTGCGGGAACGCTTTACGCCCGTCCTCGTGGACGAGTTCCAGGACACCGATCCCATCCAGGCGGAGATCCTCTTCTACCTGACCGGGTCGGACGCGGACGAGACGGACTGGAGGAAGCTCGTGCCGGTTCCGGGCTCGCTCTTCGTCGTCGGAGACCCCAAGCAGTCCATCTACCGCTTCCGCCGCGCCGACATCGAGACCTACGGCATCGTCCGGTCGCGCATCGAGAGCTGCGGGCGCGTCCTCGAGCTCTCGACGAACTTCCGCTCGACAGCAGGATTGTGCGAGTGGGTCAACCGGGTCTTCTCGCGGCCCGAGTTCTTTCCGAAGGAGGGAACGGCGCGGCAGGCGGGCTATGTCCCGCTCTTCCCCGAGCATCCGGACCCGGGATCCCGTCCCACCGTCTTCCGTCTCGACACGCGGTCGGCGGGGAACGCGGAGCAGCCGGTCGCGGACAGGGACGCCTCGCGAATCGCGGACCTCGTCGCCGCGGCGATCGCGGCCGGCGAGCGGAGGCCGGAGGATTTTCTTCTCCTCTTCCGACGGCGGAAATTCATGGCCGACTACGCGCGCGCCCTGGAGGAGCGGGGCATCGTTCCGGAGATCGGCGGCGGCTCGGCCTTCGGCGACTCCGAGGAGCTCGAGGCCCTGATGCCGGTCCTGGAGGTCCTGGCCGATCCCGACAACCCGGTGCCGCTCGTCGCGGCGCTTCGCGGGCCGCTCTTCGGCGTGGACGACGAAGCGCTCTACCAGTTCGCCCGCGCGGGAGGGCGCTTTTCCTTCCGCGCTCCCTGCCCGTCGGAGACCGATCCCCGCATCGAGCGGGCCTTCGCGCTGCTCTCCGAAGGAGAGAAACTGATCGAGACTCTCCCTCCGGCCGCAGCGATCGCGCGCTTCGCCGAGAAGCTCGGCTGGACGGCGTTGGCCGCCGCGCGGGACCTCGGAGAGAGCCGCGCCGGAAACCTGCTCAAGGCGCTCGCCGCCGCGCGCAAGGCCTCGGCGGAGGGTCTCGCCTTCTCCGCGGTCGTCGTGGAGCTCGCGCGCCTGCGCCAGGAGGACCTGATCGAGCAGATGAGCCTCGAGCCGGGACGACCCGGCTCCGTGCGCCTCCTGACGCTCCACGGATCGAAGGGCCTGGAGGCGCCCGTCGTCTTCCTGGCCGATCCCACCAAGGACAGGTTCCCGCTGCGCGACTACTTCATCGACCGCTCCGCCGAGCCGCCGGTGGGCCACTTCCTCGTGTTCAAGCGAGTCGGGGAACACGGTCGGGAGGAGATCGCGCGTCCGGCCGGCTGGGAAGCCCTGCAGCAGATCGAGGCGGCCTTCGACGAAGCGGAGAAGGTCCGGCTCCTCTATGTCGGCGCGACCCGCGCCCGGGAGATGCTCGTCGTCAGCGTCAAGAGAAACGCCAACCGGAAAGCCGCCGGCCCCTGGGCGGCGCTCGACCGGCACCTTCCGGAGAACCTGAGCGAGCGAGCGCCCGCCGCGCCTCGGGAAGGCGCGCCGTTTTCCGCCGGGGCCGGAGAACGGGAAGCGTTTCACCGGCGCCAGTCGGAGCGCCGCGCCGTCTGCGTCGCTCCCGGCTATGCCGTCACGTCGGTGACGACTCTCGCGCACGAGGGCGCCGAGCGCCCAACCCGCGAGCGCACCGGAAAGGGAATGTCCTGGGGCTCGGCAGTCCATCGGCTGCTCGAGGCGCTCATGACAGACGCTCCCCCGGAATTGCGCGCCTACGCGGCCAACGTTCTCGCCGAAGAAGGACGCCAGGCCGAGGACCTGGACGAGATCGTCCGCCTCGTCGAGGCCGTTCGCGCATCGCCTCTCTGGAAGCGCGCGCTCGCCGCGAAGAGCCGGATGGTCGAGGTCCCCTTCGCCCTCACGGTCCCGAGCGCCGAGCTTGGAATGAGCGGCGGACCGGCGGAGACTCTCCTGACCGGAGCGCTCGATCTCGTCTTCGAGGAGGAGGACGGCTGGAAGATCGTGGATTACAAGTCCGACACCATCGCGGGAAACCTCGACGACCTCGTGGCCTTCTACAAGCCCCAGATCGCCCACTATCGCCGCTACTGGCAGGAGCTGACCGGCCGCCCCACAAAGGCCGGCCTCTTCTTCGTCTCGACCGGCCAGGAGGTCTGGCTCTAGCGAAGTCCTTGGTCCGTAGTCCTTGGTCTTGGTCGCTGTCATCCTGAGGTCGCCGACGCGCCAGAGCCGCTATGGCGACGGCGCGAGCGAAGCGACGAAGGATCTGCCTTCGTCGGATGAGCAGATCCTTCGCGGAGCCTGTCCTGAGCGAAGCGAAGGGCTCAAGGATGACAGCGAAGAAAGCGCCTGATTGACCAGGGACTCTGGAACAACCCGGCCTGTGAGAGAGTTTTCTATTCGGATGTACAACGAATTCTACCGGTTCCGGGAGTCGCCCTTCAACATCACGCCCGACCCGCGGTTCCTCTTCTTCTCCGAGCGGCACCGCGAAGCCTTCAACCACATCCTCTTCGGCATCCGGGAGCGCAAGGGTTTCATTCAGATCACCGGCGAGGTCGGCGCCGGAAAGACGACCGTCTGCCGCGCGATCCTCCAGGAGCTCGGGCCGGCGTACCGAACGGCCTTGATCCTGAACCCGTGCATGACGAGCACGCAGCTCCTGCGGACCGTGCTCTCGGAATACGGCTTGAAGCCGGGACGCCGGGATCGGGTCTCCTGCCTGGAAGACTTGAACGAGTTCCTGCTGCACGAGGCGGTCATCGGCAACGACGTCGTGCTCTTCCTCGACGAAGCGCAGGACCTGGAGGATGACCTCCTCGAGCAGGTGCGTCTTCTCTCGAATCTGGAGACCGACCAGACCAAGCTGCTGCAGATTGTGCTCCTGGGCCAGCCGGAGCTGCGCGCGAAGCTCGAGCAGAGCAACTTGAAGCAGCTTCGCCAGCGCATCACGGTTCGCTATCACCTGAGTCCCCTCTCGCGCGAGGAGACCGAGGCCTACATCCAGCACCGGCTGCGCGTGGCGGGGGCGGACAGCCGGCCCATCTTCACGCCCCGGGCGGTTCGGAGGATCTACCGCTATTCGCGCGGCGTGCCCCGCCTGATCAACGCCGTCTGCGACAAGACGCTCCTCTGCGGGTTCGTGATGGGGACCGATAAGCTGACGGCGGGACACGTGCGGCGGGCGATCCGCGAACTGGAAGGAGCGTTCTCATGAGCCTGATCGACGAGGCGTTGAAGCGGGCGGAGCTCGAGGCGGCGCGCCGAGACGGCCTGCGCGGCGGCGCCTACCCGTGGGTGCCGGAGCACACGCCGAAGAGACGCCGGCGATGGGCGTTCGTTCTCGCCGCGGTGGTTTGCGTTGGCGTCGCGGCCGGCGGCGTGATGTGGTTTTCTACGCGGCAAGCGCAGGAGCAGGTCCAAAGTCCAAAGTCCAGGGTCCAAAGTAGCCCGGCCGGGGAGAGCCCTGCCCGGAAGATGGAGACGGTCGAGGTTGCGCCGCCTCCGGTCGGCAGGCCTTCTCGAGTCTCCGCGAGCGATGGGGAGATTGCGGGCCCGAAAGGAAGCGAGGGCTCGAGACAGCCGGCGACGAAGCCGCCGGCGAAGGGCGTTCGTGTCCGAGTCCCGTCCGTCGCCGAGTCGCGTCCCCCCAGCGCCGCAGCGGATACCAGGCCTGCCCGGGAAGCGGCAGAGGCAAAGACCTACATCGGTGAGGTCACCGTTCCGGATGGGGCGAAGATCGAGCTGGGCGGAATCGTCTATTCCGAGACGAACCCCGTCGCTCTGATCAACGGCAAGGTGCTCGGACCGGGCGCCACCGTCGAGGAGTTCTCGATCGTCTCGATCCAGCCCGATCGCGTCGAGCTGCGCGGCCGCGGGATGACGATCTTCCTCGCCCTCAAATAGGTTTCAGGTCCTTCCTGGACGCCGCCATGAAAGAGTCGGGCTCGCGCACGAAGAGCTGGACGCCTTCCGATCCCGACATCCTGAAGATGGAGACCTTCGAGAGCGCGCCGTCAGGCGCATGGGTCCAGGGGCGGCAGGGCCGGCTGCGCGTGGATGACGGCGGACGCGGCGGCCTTCCGGTCCTATCCGTCCACGGCAACAGTGGAAACCGGACGCAGTGGGCCGCCCAACTCGAGCATCTTCGTGCCCGGGGGCCTGGGGGACGGCAAGGTCTCCCCCCAAGACCGACGACCCGCGCCGCGGCCCTCGACCTGCGCGGCATGGGGGAATCGGAGACGGCCGGCAACGCCGATTACTCCGTCGAGGGCTTCGCGGAGGACGTCGCCGCGGTGGCCGATGCGCTCGGTCTCCAACGCTTCGTCCTCGTCGGCCACAGCTACGGCGGCGCCGTCGTGGCCGCATACGCCGGAAAGCACCCGGACCGCGTCGGCGGCCTCGTGTTCGCCGACGTGGCGGGCGACATCCGCAACCCGCCCGCGGGCCAGGCCGAGGCGCTGCGCCGCGGACTGCTCCCGGAGAACTACGAGGACTTCACGCGGCGCTGGTTCGAAGCGATTCTCGCGAGGGGGACCGACGCGACAAAAGCCGCGGTCATGAGGTCTCTCCGCGCGACTCGGCCCGAGGTCTTCACCGCCGCGGCCAAAAGTCTCTACAGCTTCGACCCCGCCCCGGCGCTCGCCGCGTACCAGGGGCCGCGCCTCCACATTGCCTCCTTCCTTGCCGACAACCCTGTGGCAATCCATCGCGCTTTCAAGGACATGCCCGTCCGGATCGTAAGAGACGCGAGTCACTGGCTCATGATGGACCGGCCGGAAGAGTTCAACGGGATCCTCGATGACTTCCTCGCGGGAGCGAAGTAGCTCTCTCGCGGCGGGAGAGGGCCGGAGGTGAGGGATCCCCTCCCTCTCAGCGAAACAGGAGAACCTTCGCCGGGTTTCCGCGTTTTACAGGGCGAAGAGGGGGAAGGTGTCATGAGGACCAGGTTGCTCCGACCCTTGGTTTGCGTCATCGGGCTCGTCCTGGCCGCCCTGCCGGCCTTCGGCGAGTCCCGGATGGAGAAGTCCCTGAAGCTCGAGCCGGGCGGTCAGTTCCGCCTGGAAACCGACATCGGACGCGTGAACGTCACGGGAAAGTCCGCCTCCGGAGTTCGGCTCGTCGTCACGTCCAGGCAGGACGACATCAACGACCTGCTGAGTTTCCGTTACGAGGAGGGCGGCCGTTCGGTCTCGGTCATCGCCAGAAAAAGACACCAGCTCGATTTCTTGTTCGGCAACCGGGGTTCTTCGGTCCGCTTCGAAGTGGAAGTCCCCGCCGAAACGGCCGTGACCGTTCATACCTCGGGCGGCGGCATTTCCCTGGCGGCGCTTCGTTCGCCGGCCAGGATCGAGACCTCGGGCGGCGGGATCGAAGTGCGCGATCTCGTCGGCGACCTCCAGGCTGAGACCTCCGGCGGATCCATTCACCTGCAGGACATCAAGGGCAAGAGCCGCGTCGAGACTTCCGGCGGAGGGATCGAGGCGATGAACCTCGAAGGCCCCTTGAACGCCGAGACGAGCGGAGGATCCGTCAGTCTCGAGCGGGTCACCGGCGACATCCGCGCCCATAGCTCCGGAGGCGGCATCCATATCCGGGAGGCGGGAGGCCGCGTGGACGCCGACACCTCGGGAGGCTCGATCGAGGCCTCTTTCACGCGCGGCAATTCCCGCGGGGGATCCCTGGAATCTTCCGGCGGCGGCATCACGGTCTCCGTGGACCCCGCGGTTTCGCTCGCCATCGACGCCCACGGAAACTCCGTCTCGACGGACCTCCCGCTCACCATCCGGGGCGAATTCGCCCGTGGCTCTCTCCGAGGCACCCTGGGCCGCGGCGGCGAGAGCCTGAGATTGAGGACGAGCGGCGGCTCGGTCAGGATTCGCGCCCTCTAGGAGATCTTTCTGTCATCCTGAGGAGCGAAGCGACGAAGGATCTGCCCTCGTCACGGAAGCAGATCCTTCGCTTCGCTCAGGATGACGAACCCCGGACCTTCAGACCGAGAGCAACCGGTCGAAGAACGAGCGGTATCTCTGGAGGGCAACGCGGAGATCCTCCGTCGAGACGTCCTCGCCCCGGCTCCATTGCGACTCCAGCTTGCTCCTCTCCTCGGAGAAACCTTCCGCGAGGCGCTGGATGACGTTGGCCACGAGGCCGTCCGCCTTCTGGACGGACTTGCGCGGCTCGTCCACGAATGCGATCTGGACAGCGTCCCACTCCGAGCGGAACCGCTGCGCCTCATCGCCCGCGAAGAGGGGGCTCGTCTCCGCGCCCGGACCACCGGAAGGACCCGCCTCGCGGCGAGGCTCTTCCACCCGCTGACGAGGCTCTTCCACGTACTCGCGTTGCCTGGCCGGTCCCGGCCCCGGCTGGACCTCGGCGGGAGGTCCGCTTATGGCGGCCAGGTCCGCCGTCGTCAGCGCCCGATCTTTCCTGATTTCGGTCATGATGCCACCCCCACGACTTGCGGCGTTTCGAGCAACTCCTCGAACAGCGCGCGGTAATAAATGACGGCCTGTCTCAGATCCTCGGTGCTGGCGTTGCCTCCGGCGCTGCGCTCGGCGATCTCGCGCGCGGACCGGTAATTCGAGACCACGCGCGGATGATTGACCGAGATGTCGGCGGCGCGTTGCTCGAAGTCCGCCATCGGATAGCCCCGCGCCTCCATGACTTCCTTGACGAGGCGATTGGCGTCCGCGACCGCGCCCTTCGGGTCATCCACGAACCGCGCTTGCGTGGCCTTCCATTCCCTTCCGAACCGCGTCTGCTCCTCGGGCGTCAGCGGCCGGAGCGTGAGCTTCTCCACGCGTTTCTTGCGCGCTTCCAGTTCCTCCTCGGCCTTGCGCCGGTCGCCGATCTTCCGGACGGTTCTCTCGTACTCGGGACCGAACCGCCCGCGCAGGCGCTTCGTGCGCGCCTTCTGGAAGAGGGCCCAGGCCACGACAGCGAGCGCCACGACCGCGATCGCGACGATCACGATGAACAATGTGCTCTGACTCATAGGACACCTCCGAAGTCCTCTTGGACTCCCTCATCCGTGCAAATTGCGTTCCGGGAGATGGATAGAATCGCCGCGTGGCGGAAACCACCCAGCCCGTGGCGATCGTCGGCGCCGGCCCGACCGGGATCGCCTGCGCGATCGAGCTCGCCAACCGCGGCATCCCGGCTGTCTGCTACGACAAGGGATTTCTGCTCGACACCATCTACCACTTCCCCGAGGAGATGCGCTGGTTCTCGACCCGCGACCTGCTGGATATCGCGGGGGTCCCCTTCGCCGTCCCCGACGCCCACCCCACGCGCCTGGAGTCCCTGGCCTATTACCGCGCCGTCGCCGAGAAGTTCGCCGTCAAAGTCGTCCCACACACCGAGATCGTCCGCATCCGCCCCACCGAATCCGGCGGCCTCACTGTCGTCCTGAGCGAAGCGAAGGTTCTGCTCCCGCCATCCTCGCCCCGCGCACTCAGCGCTCCCGCCGCCATCATCGCGACCGGCTTCTTCCACAACCCCAGGCGACTGGAGGTGCCGGGCGAGGACCTGCCGCACGTCCACCGGCGCTACGTCTCGGCCTATCCCTTCCACGACCGCGACGTGGTCGTCGTCGGCTCCCGCAACTCGGCGGCCGAGGCGGCTCTCGACCTCTACCGTCACGGCGCGCGCGTCACGCTGGTCGCCCGCGCCCCGGCGATCTCCGAGAGAGTCAAGTACTGGATCAAGCCGGACCTGGAGAACCGCATCCGCGCCGGAAAGATCCGAGCGCTTTTCCGGACGCGCCTCCAGGAGATCCGCCGCGACGCGGTTCTCGTCGAGGGTCCCGCCGGCGAACAATCGCTCCGCGCGGACGCCGTCTTTCCGCTGATCGGCTACCAGCCCGACTTCGCCTTCTTCGAGCGCTGCGGCATCCATCTCGAGGGAGCAAACCGCATCCCCTCGCACGACCTGGAGACCCTCGAATCCAACGTCTCCAACCTCTACCTCGCCGGCGCCATCCTGGGCGGCACCGAAGTCGGCCGCATCTTCATCGAGAACAGCCGCCACCACGCCGCCCTGATCGCCAACTCGATCCAGCGCCGCCTCCGCCTCGTCCCCGCGTAAGAGACGGCCATGCGACTGCCTGTCCCCCTCCAGGAGGTGGTCGAAGAGAGCAGGTCATGTCCGACGAGATGACCGCGACCGAGAGAAGACTGAAGCGGGTTCTGCGCGATTGCTACTGGCGTGCCCATGACGAAGAGTTGCGCAGGGCTCTCGCTGGGTTGGCGAATGATTTTGATGCATGGAAGGTCGGCGGAATCTCGAATGAGGAGTTGAGCGAGCGAGTTCACAAGTTTCATGACGGCGTCTCACGTGAGATCTTCAACCGGTACGACGGGAAGATGCTCGAAGTCACCGTGGCTCGGGCGATTGCGAAAGGTATTCTCGAGAGGTCCCAGATCCCTGCCGACCTTCTGGAGCACCTGGAACCATCGATAGAAGTCTTCGTCACGGATGAGGCTCGGTCCTGAACAGCATGCAGGCAAGCATGGTAGCCTTCGAGCCCATGCTGAAGAAGAACCGGTCGGCACCAAACACCGCCGTAATACCCGTCCTCTACTACGCCGACGTGCGCAAAGCAGTCGAGTGGCTCACCATGGCCCTGCCATTCACCGAACGTCTCCGCATCGCCGACCATCGGTGTCAGCTCTCGCACAGTAACGGGGCCATCGTTGTCGCCAAACCCGGCGGCCACGCCAACGCCGCTTCTTCAACACTGCAGGGCCCCGGGGGGCACTCCGTTATGCTTCGTGTCACGGAGATCGACGTACTCTTTCTACGCGCCAGGGCAGCTGGTGCTCGCGTGCTCGCTGAACCAGCGGATCACATGTATGGCGAACGCCAATGCTCGTTCCTCGACCCATGGGGACATCCGTGGACGCTCTCGGAGACGATCTTTGACTCCGACCCATCCGACTGGGGCGGAGAACTCCTCATCGAATGAGAGTGGGCCGCCCGACATTTCGCGCAGGGGGCCCAGCCCTTCCGTCTCAACCGTTTCCGGAAGACGCAAGCTCCGGCCCGCTGAATTATGTGCCAGCTCGTCAATCAGGGATATCGTTCCCCCCATAGCCTATGAACACGTCGCCGCCTAAACCCGCCGTCGGGTGTCCACGAAAGCGGGTCAGGATCCCCGAGCTTTGAGATGTCAGGCGCCACGCGCCATCAAAAACAGTTAACCACCATGAGGAGGGCATCATGAGTCACGGTATCAAGTCCGTCATCTACCCCGTCAAGGACATGGCTCGGGCGAAGATGCAATTCCATACGCTCTTGGGAGTCGAGCCATATTCGGATCAGCCGTATTATGTCGGCTTCAGGGTTGGAGACCAGGATATTGGTCTGGATCCGAATGGCCACAAAACGGGAATGACAGTCTATTTCCATGTCGACGAGATCAAACAGGGTCTGCAATCTCTCCTGGACGCTGGCTCACAAGTCTTGCAGGAGATCAAAGATGTGGGTGGCGGAAGGTTGATCGCAAGTGTAAGAGACGCCGACGGCAACATCATCGGGCTTCTTCAGGACCCTTAATCGCGCCGGTGCAGGGGCAATGCCCAACAACCCGTTTTACGGACGACGCCCCGCGCCGCCGCTGAACCGGACGTTCGGCGACCGCGGTACTCGGGCCGGAAGATCACGGTGCCAACTGCGGATGGCGGCGTGGAAGGGCGCTTCCCGCCCAGGACGCTCGGGCATGTGATGGAATGGTGGAGTCTGCATCGGGGAGAGTTGGCCGAGAATTGGCGTTTGCTGCAGGAAGGTCGGCCACCCGGACCGATCGGGCCGTTGAAGTAGAGCGTGGTCGATTTGTCGAAGCTCGATATGTCGGGAAGTCATGATGGTGGCGATGATGCTGCCGTCCTCGGTCCCGATGGCTGTGGCGCTACCGCCAGGCTGTCAGCAGGACAGGCGAGACGCACCTCGGTCGGCCACGCAGCACCCGCGCCGTGGGCCGCACCCGCATCGTGCACCCGCGCCGTCCTGGCCGGCTTCGGCCGAGATCCCGCCGCAGGAGCGCCCGTCCCTTTCGTCTCAACGGCTTCCGGAATACGCAAGCCCCGGCCCGTTGAACAGCACCCCAGCCCCGGCGTATCGTCGTGGCATGCCCCGGCTGATCAACCAGCTCACGCCGAACCCGCGGCTGAGCCGCAAATCGTTCGGCGTCGAGACCGGGGGGGCACGACGTCTTTCACGAACGCGCCTGCGAGCTCGCTCCGCGCCCGGTCTCGATGAGCGCCGGGAAGGCGTTTGCGCCGTGCCCCGGCTGCCGCGACGGCGTTCTCTACCACCTCACGGGACCGAGTCGCTGAGCGCGCCTGTTTTCCCAAACCTGCCGTTAGACCGTCCAAACAGCAATCGGCCAGAGGGCCAACACAATTAGGAGGATGCCAATGAAATACGTGATCAGCTGGTTCGAACGTCCGCAGGGGTCCCCCATCGAGTACGAGAATGCCCAGAAGCGAATCCTTGAGGTGTTCGGTCAATGGAAGGCGCCCGCCAATTTCAACATTGAGTTCTTTGTGATACGAGTCGGCGAGTGGGGTGGGCATATGCTGGTAGAGTGCGACGATCCGGTGGCCATTCACAAGTTTTGTTCGATGCTTCCTGCTTTCGTGTTCGAGGCGCGGCCCGTCATCACGGTCGAGGAAGCCGTCAGCGGCGAACTCGAGGTAATTGCCTGGCGAGATGGACTGAAACGCAAGTGATGGTGGCCGTCGCCTTCGTTTCCGGTCACACCGCGGGCTAACAATGACATTCGGCGGACAGCGTCGCGCGCCGCCGCTGATGCCGGTGTTCGGTGACCATGGGGTCAGTCTTGTATTGTGGTATTAGGCCTGACCCTCGGGACCCCCCCGCATCCTGCACCGTTCCGCCCTGGCAGGCCCAGGGACGTTGAACGGCATCTCGCCGAAGGCGTATCGTTGGAAACGTCGTTTTCCGCAAGCGCGGGCTCGCCCTGGGGAGCACGCTCTTCTCGTGGCTCCTCCTCCGCGGTCGCATGATCCCAGTCGCACTGACGTGGCTCGGCGTGCTTGCGTCGATCCTGCCCGCAGTCTGCTTTCCTCTGCAGCTCGCCGGGCTGCTCGGCGGTCCGGCCACGTCGTTCCTGTGGTTTCCAATAATCCTGTTCGAGGTGGCGCTTGCGCTGTGGCTGATCATCAAAGGCGTCGCCGCGCCCGCTCCGAGGCAAGCGGCCTGAGGTTGCTATCGCCAGACTGGATTCCGCCCTCGTCCTCTCTCTATCCTGTGAGAAACTGTGAACCATGTCCCAGGTCAGATCTGTAAACCATGTACCCGGTGTAAGTCCTAACACGTCGCCGTCCGGACTCAAGAGGATTACTCATTGAGAGGCTGGTAGTGCCGGCCGCGCCTGACCTCCGCGACACAATCCTTGCGGCGTGGAGGACCAACAACCGCGTCACTGTCTTTCTTGTCGAGCACCTGCCCTCCGCGCTCTGGGGAGCGGGCGTTCCAGGGGCTCCGCGTCGCACGGTCCGCATGATTGCGGGACATATCCACAACGCTCGGTGCATGTGGATCAAGATGGTCGGTAAGGAGCATGGTATTCCGGTGCCTGACAAGGTCGATCGCAGAAGAGTCGGCCGAAAGGAGTTGGTGTCTGCGCTCAAACGCAGCAGTCAGGGCATCAACCGCCTTCTCGGGCTCGGGTGCGACAGCGGCGGCAGTATTCCAATCCCCTCGACGTACGTCTGGCGCAACCTTCCCCTGGACGTCGGCCACGTCCTTACCTATTTCGTCGCGCATGAAGGCCATCACCGCGGGCAGATTGTGATGCTCGCCCGCCAATTGGGACATCGCCTGCCGGACTCGACCACGGGGGGCCTCTGGCAGTGGACAAGGCGCGCAAAAGAGGCTGGACGATGACGTCTGACCCCGGCTCTTTCGGTGACGCGACGCTTCGAGATGAGGCTTAGAACGATCGTTTTTCGGAGACGCCGATCGAGACCAGGTCGTTGACCTTGCGAGGAGCAGAGGCATGTCACCTGAACCGCGGAACATCGACGAATACCTTGCGCCCCTGAGCAGCGAGAAGCGAGCCGCGCTCGAGAAGCTGAGAAGGGCCATCAAGTCCGCGGCGCCGCGGGCTGAAGAATGCATCAGCTACCGGATCCCGGCCTTTCGTCTTGGCGGAAGGCTGCTGGTGGCCTTCGGCGCGGCCAGGAATCACTGCGCCTTCTACCCGGGCGCCCTTCCTGTGCAGACCCACAGGGCGGAACTGAAGGCCTACGACACCAGCAAGGGCACCATCCGCTTTCCCGCGGACAGTCCCTTACCCAACACACTGGTGCGGAAGCTGGTAAAGACCCGAATCGCGGAGCACGCCGTCCGGCAACGCGGAGGGCCGAAATGATTTCTTCTCGTCGCCTGACGAGCACGGCGTTCCATGATGAATGAAAACGCGCTGTGTCGCCTGGAGACTCAGCTGGAGGTGATCCCGGGCCTGTTGGCGGGCGCTGGCGAAGAGGCGGCCGCGGCCCGCCCCGCTTCGGGCCAGTGGTCCGCGCGTGAGAACCTGGCGCATCTGGCCCGCTACCACGCCGTCTTCCTCGATCGGATCCGCCGAATCCTCGATGAGGACTCTCCGAACCTGGGGCGCTACCGGGCGGAGGAGGATCCCGCCTGGGAGGAATGGCGTGGCCTGCCGCTGGAGGAAATCCTGGCCCGGCTGAAGGTCCTTCGCGGGAAGATCGTGAGTCTCGTCCGCGGCCTGTCGGAGGAAGAGACCAACCGAGCGGGCGTTCATCCCCTCCTGGGCGAAATGACTCTGTCCCGCTGGTTGGAGTTCTTCCTGCTCCATGAGGCACATCATCTCTACGTCGTGATGCTTCGCCTCGGCCAGGCGAAATCCGGGCCGTAACCTCACATGCCCGGATCGTCCGCCGACGGCCCGTAGATGGAAGGCACCTTCGCGCCCATGGGCCTCAGGTAGCTTGAGAGCTGGCCCCGGTGGTGGATCGCGTCGAAGAGGAAACCCCAGAGCATTTCGCCGAGCGAAGCCTCCCAGGCGACGTTCCCTTCCACGAGAAACCGGGCCTTCTTCTCCCAGGCGGCATCGTCCAGTCGGGCCAGCCTCTTTTCGAGCTCCCCGGCGTTGCGCTCATAGGCCCCGACCGACTCGGCCAGCGTCGCGGGCTCCGCGGTCAGGGCATAGTTCACCTCGCCGCGGTCCACAATCTCGCACGCGTCGTGCAGCTCGCTGGCGAGCAGCCAGACGAGGCCGCCCGCGGACGCGGACCGAGGATGCGGGCGGTAGGCGGCCTGGTCGGCGGGCACCGCCTGAAGGACGCGCACGAACCTCGGTTTTTCGGACTTGAAGCATTCGGCATAGTGCTCACGGGTGTTCATGATTCTCCCTTCCGCCAGGAGGCGATGTCGGCACGGATGTCCCGGCGCGTGCGGATCATCCTCCAGTTTGGCCGCCGTGACAAAGGGAGATCTCAATCCCCCCAGAAGCTCCTTCGCCGCCCGCTCGCCGCTGGCGATCGCGCCGGTGACGTGCCGCTCTGTTCCGAGTCTGTGGCCTCGCCGGCGAAGAAGAGGGTCCCGGCGACCGGGCGGGCGCGGGCGCGGTGGGCGGGCAGGCCTCCGATGCCGGTGTAGCACGAAGAGTCCCTCTCCCGGAAGCGCTCGCTTGCAACCTTTCGCCGCCGAAGGGTGTTTCAGCAGCCAGGAGAATGGCTTGATGACGACCAGGACCGCTTCCAGAATCCCGGGAAGTCCGTCGCCCGCTCTTGACGCCGCAGGGGGGCTTCGACTAATCAGATGCGACTTGCAGGAGAGCTCAATGCCGCAGGAACATACCCTCGAAGCCGGACTCGCCCTGGACCTCGAGGGGTGTTTCGAGCGGATGGTTCGGGAGTATGAGGACCGGCTCTTCAGTTTCGCGCACCGCCTGACGGGCAACTCCGAGGACGCCGAGGAGGTCGCCCAGGACGCCTTCGTGCGCGCCTACCGCGCGATGAAGACATATTCGCCCGAGAGGATCCGGGCGCTGTCGCTCAAGGCCTGGCTCTACCAGATCACCTTGAACGTCGCGCGCAACCGGATGCGCGGCAAGCGCCGCAATCACATCTCGCTCGATGAGCGCGACGGCGATGGCCGGGCCGGATGGGAGCCCGAGGACGATCCGGGCACCCGCCCGGATTCCCGCTTCGAGGAGGGTCGCCGCCGGGCCGACATCGCCTCGCTCGTCGCGAGACTTCCGGAAAGGTATCGCTCGGCTCTGATCCTCCGTTACATGGAGGGGCTGCGCCTGGAGGAAGTCGCGGCCGTGCTGAAGCAGCCCCTGGGAACAGTGAAGTCCAATGTGCATCGCGCGGTCAATGCCCTGCGCGAGGCCCTGTCCGAATCCCGGCGCGCGACCGCGCGCGAAGAGGTGATCTCATGAAGCGTTCTCCCGAGAAGCCTTCGACCAGCACGCTCGGCATCGTTCGCGCCCTGCGCGGCTCTCCGGGCCACAGGGCCCCCGCCTCGCTCCTGCCGGCCGTTCTGCGGCGCGCCGGGCTCGCCGACTCTTACTGGCGGCTCGACTCTCCCGTCGGGACCGTGTACGTGGCGGCCAGCCGGGCGGGGATCTCCATGGTCTCGCGGGCGAAGTCGGCGGAAGACTTCGAGCGGAGCTTCGAGCGCCTTCGCGGGCGCCCGATCTCCCGAGCCGCGTCGCGGCCGCCGGCGGCCGTGCGGACGCTGATGAAGAACCTCTCGAGCCGGGACCGCGAGAAGCTCCGCTTCGACCTGCGCGGCCTCTCCGAGTTCGAGCGCGCCGTCCTGAGGAAGGCGCTCGAGATCCCGGGCGGCGAAGTGCGCCCCTACAGCTGGGTCGCCCGGGAGATCGGCCGTCCCGAAGCCGTGCGCGCGGTCGGGACGGCGCTGAGCAAGAACCCGGTGCCCCTGCTCATCCCGTGTCACCGCGTCGTGCGGACGGACGGCACCATCGGCCGCTACTCTCTCGGCGGCAGCCGGGTGAAGCGGACGCTGCTCGAGGTCGAGGGCGCGGAGCCCGCGACGATCGAGCGGCTCGCGGCCAGGGGCATCCGCTATCTCGGCAACGAGAAGGAGCGCTACTACTGCTACCCGAGCTGCGGCGGCACGAAGTCTCTCGTGGAGTCGAACCGCATTCCCTTCCACAACGAGCGCGAGGCCCTCGCGGCCGGCTATCACCCCTGCCAGACCTGCCGTCCGGCCGCGTAAGACCTGTCCGTAGTCCTTGGTCCGTGGTCCTTGGCCGGACGACTACGGACTAAGGACCAAGGACTACTCCGCTTGATATCCTCATGCCTCGAATGGATGATCCCAAGACTCCTCCTCCCCCTTCCGAAGATCACGCAGCGCGGGTTCGGGAGGCGTTCGACGCCTTCCATGAGAAGGTCGGCGAGAGACTCGATGACTCGGCGCGGGAATCCGTCGAGAGGCTCCGCGAGGCCGCGGCCGCGAAGGACGCGGAGAAGTTCCGCGAGCACATGGGAGAAGTCCAGGAGAGGCACGGCTGGCTCTACCGGGAGCTCGCGGAACATCCGGGGATCGCGACGCTGCTGGACGAGCTCGCGCTCTGGGGCTTCTAGCCCCCTGCCCTCGTGGCTCGCTACAGCATCGAAGAGTACGTCCGCTGGGAGGACATCGACGCCGCCGGCATCATCAACTACCAGGCGTACCTGCGGTTCTTTGGCCTCGCCGAAGCCGAACTGCTTCGCTCCGCGGGCCTGACCTACCGCTTCCTGTTCGAGTCGCTCGGTATCTGGCTTCCGCGCGCGCGCGTCGAGTGCGACTTCCATCTGCCCGTCAAGCTCGACGAGCTGCTCGTCGTGGAGGCGTACTTCAGCAGGATCGGCCGCACGTCGGTGCATCTGGATTTCGAGGTCCGGCGCAAGACCGATCCCTCTCGGCCCGTGGCGAGCGGCCGCTATATCCTGGTCTGCGTGCGCCAGAAGGATTTCCAGCCGGTGCCCGTGCCCGAGGAGGTCCGGGAGAAGATCGCGGCGTTCGTCGAACCGGCGGCCGTCTGAAACAGACCTTCTTTCACTTCGTATCCTGAAAAGAGATGCCTCGAGGCAAAGATTGGATCGAACTGGTCCGCTCGACGTTTCGATCCGTCGGGCGGGAAGAGATCTCCGGGCTCTACGCCCGCGAATGGCGGCACGCCAGGGAAAAGCTGACCGCCGAGGACCGCGAGGAGATCGAGCGGGAGCCCAAACGGATCAAACGGTTCTTGAAGTCGGCCAACGCCGTTCTCTTCGGCCTCTCCAAGAGGCTCGCTCCCTCCCGCCGGGTCCTCTTCGGCGCCGCGCTCCTCTTCATTCTCCTCTCATTCCAGGGGCCCATGGTCCTGCGAAGCTCGGAGCGGACCGCCGACGGCGTTCGCCGCACCTCCTCGTACCGGATCTCCTTCGACAACGGGTTCTTGTTCGCCTCGATCACGCTGCTGACGCTCCTGCTCGCCATGGAGCTGGTGGACAAGATCAACTACCGCGACGAGCTGGAGCTCGCGCGCGACCTGCAATCGAGCCTGATTCCCAAGACGCTGCCGGCGCCGCCGGGCTTCGAGCTGGGCGCCTACAACCGCATCGCCAACATGGTCGGGGGCGACATCTACGACTTCGTCCTGCTCCCCGACGGGCGCCTGGCCGTTCTCTTCGGCGACGCCTCGGGACACGGCATGACGGCCGGCCTCGTCATGGCGGTCGCCCACGCGGCCTTCCGCACGCAGCTGGAGACGGACCCCGCTCCCGAGGCGATGTTCGCGACGCTCAACCGCATCCTCTGCCGCACCGGCGGGCCCAGAGCATTTTTCGGCTGCGTGTATCTGCTCGTCTCGCCCGACGGCTCCTTCGCGGGCTCGGTCGCCGGGCATCCGCCGGTCCTGCGGCTGGACGCGGCCGGAGCCGTGCGCGAGCGGATCGGGAAGGGCGCCTATCCTCTCGGCGTCAAGACGCCGCTCTCGTGGGAAGTGGAGCGCGGATCCGTCGAAGCGGGCCAGGCGCTCCTGCTCCACTCCGACGGGCTCTCGGAGGCCCGCGACGCCTCCGGCGCGGAGTTCGGCGACGCGCGCGTGGAATTCTCCCTTCGCCGCGCCGCGGCGCTTGCGGCGCCCGACCTCGTCGCCTCGCTCGCGCGAGACGTGACGGATTTCTGCGGCCGCGAGGCACCCGAGGACGACGTCTCCGTCGCCGTGATCCGCCACACCGCGTAGGAGCCCGCGGCGCCGGGTTTCGCCGTATGCTTGCGCCGGGAGGCATCCCTTGCGCTCCTGGCTCCCCCAACGGGCGCCGGCGGGACGTTCCGGCCAACGCCTTCGCGGCGAGCCCGATGCGCAGCGCCTCCTACCCGCAGTTTGAGCCTCGCGGCGAGAAATGGTCGGCTGGCGCCGCCGGCCGCTACTGGTAGAGCTCGGGCTTGGCGGCGGCCAGGGCTCCCGCGGCGGCGGCCGGAGCAGCCGGCGCCGCGACCGCGGTCACCTCGAACTGCGGCGGCTCGAAGAGGTGGCGTTTGACCGTGCACTGATCCACGGCCCGCAGGATCGCCTCGCGGTATTTCTCCGGGAAGGCCGCCGGCAGCGAGACTTCCAGACGGACCCGCGCGACACGCTTGACGGCCTCGTCCCTTTCGGAAGTCAGCTTGAGAGCGAGACCTTCCGTGTCGAGGTTGCGCTGCCGGCAGAACTTGAGCGCGTAGAGGCCGGCGCAGGTGCCGATCGACGCCAGGAAGAGGTCGAACGGCGTCGGAGCGGATCCGGAGCCTCCGGCCTCGACGGGCTGGTCGGTCAGGATCGTGAACCCTTTGTGCGAGGCCTCGACCTCGAGGCCGCCTGGAAAGTGAATGTCCATGGCGGGCAGAATGAATCGATCGAGCTTTCGCCGCCTGATGCAGCCGCATCAGTTCCGAGAGAGGAATCGGCGGGAATACGAGAGCGTTTTCAAGAGAGGAAGACTCCTTGAGACACCGACGAGATCGTTTCCGGACGAGTCTTCGAGCCGGCCGCGGAACCCGCTCGGGCCGCAGGCCCGTATTTTGCGTTGGAGTCTGCGAGCGGCCCGGGCATTGAAGCCGGCCGCCGAGAGAGGTCAAGAATGTCTGAGACTTTAAATCTTCCGGTTGTTCCGATGAAGAACGCCGTTCTGCTACCCGGGGTCAGCTTTCCGATCACCGCCGGACGGCCGGCCACGCTGCGCGCCATCGAGGCCGCCTTGAACGACAAGGAGCGTCGGGTCTTTGCGGTGGCCCAGCGCCAGGTGACCGAAGGGGAGGTCGTCACTCCCGACTCCCTCTACACGATCGGCACGATCGCCACGGTCGGGTCCATCCAGAGAAGCCTCGGCAGCGTGCTGCTGCTGCTGGAAGGAAGGGCCCGCGGAATCGCAACGCGATTCATCTCCAAGGAAGGGCGGCTCGAGGCGACGGTCCAGGAGGCGCGGGAGATGCTGGAGCTCGACTCGGCCGATCCCGCATTTGTCGCTCTACATCACGAGGTGCGCGAGCGCGCGGCGGAACTGGGGCGCAAGGTCGGCCTGCCCGACGAGGCGATCAACCAGTTTCTGCAGGGAGTGCAGGAGCCCGGCAAGCTCGCGGATCTGGTGGCCGGCTACCTGGACATCCCGGCGACGGAAAAACAGGCGCTGCTCGAGACGCTGTCCGTCGAAGACCGGCTGCGGCGCGTGCTGGTGCACGTTCAGCGGCAGATCGAGGTCCTCTCGGCCCAGGAGGACATCCAGTCCAAGGTCAAGGAGGAGCTGGGCGGCCGGCAGCGCGAGATGTACCTGCGCGAGCAGATGAAGGCGATCCAGAAGGAGCTGGGAGAGGGAGAAGGGTCCGAGGACGAGTCCCTGAAGGAGCTGCGCGCCAAGCTCGACAAGCTCGATCTGTCGGAAGAGGCGCGCAAGGAAGTGGACCGCGAGTGGGGGCGCCTGACGCGGATCGGGCGCGAGTCCATGGAATCGCAGGTCATCCGCACCTACCTCGAGACGATCGCGGAGCTTCCCTGGAACGACCGCAGCGAAGACCACCTGGACGTCAAGGAGGCCTCGCGGATCCTCGACGAGGACCACTATGCCTTGAGCGACGTCAAGGACCGGATTCTCGAGTTCCTCGCCGTGCGCCAGCTCTGGCAGGCGCGGGAGAAAGCGGCGAGAGCCGGGAAGGCGAACGTCTCCGGCGCGAACCCGTCTCCCGAAGGCGGATCCTCCGTCAAGGAGACAGGAGCCGACAGCACCAAGCAGGCGCGCGAAGAGGCGCACGCGAAGGGGAAGATCCTGCTCTTCGCCGGGCCTCCCGGCGTCGGCAAGACCTCGATCGCCCGTTCCATCGCGCGGGCAATGGGACGCAAGTACGTCCGCATCTCGCTCGGCGGGGCGCGGGACGAAGCGGACATCCGCGGCCACCGGCGCACCTACATCGGCGCCATGCCGGGCCGAATCATCCAGGGCATGAAGCAGGCGGGGACCAAGAATCCCGTCTTCCTGCTCGACGAGGTGGACAAGCTGGGCGTCTCCTTTCAGGGAGATCCCGCGAGCGCGCTTCTGGAGGTGCTCGACCCCGCGCAGAACGACAGCTTCACGGATCATTATCTGGGCGTGCCGTTCGATCTGTCCGAGGTCCTCTTCATCGCGACGGCGAACTTCATCCAGAGCATCCCGGCGCCTCTGCTCGACAGGATGGAGACCGTCACGTTTGCCGGTTACACGGAGCAGGAGAAGCTCCAGATCGCGAAGAATTACCTCGTGCCCCGCCAGGTCCGGGAGAACGGGCTGTCCGAAGGACAGCTCACGCTCTCCGACGGCTCGATCCTGGAAGTCATATCGAGCTACACGCGGGAGTCGGGCGTTCGGCAGCTGGAGAGGGAGCTCGGGCGCCTGGCCCGAAAGGTGGCGCGGCGAATCGCGGCACGTGAGATCGAGACACAGTCGATCGAGCAGGGAGATGTCCGCAAGCTGCTGGGCCGCCCCAAGGTGCACCCGGAGAAGATGGCTCGGGAGGACCAGGTCGGCATCGCGACGGGCATGTACTACACGCCGGCCGGCGGCGACATCATGTTCGTCGAGGCCTCGCTCATGGAGGGGAAAGGAGAGCTCATCCTGACCGGCCAGCTGGGCGACGTCATGAAGGAGTCGGCCCGCGCGGCCTGGACCTACGCCCGCTCTCACGCGGCCTGGCTCGGGATCGAAGAGAAAGAATTCAAGGGGGACGTGCACATCCACGTTCCGGCCGGTTCGATTCCCAAGGACGGCCCCTCGGCCGGGATCGCGATGGCCACGGCGCTGGTTTCCGCGCTGTCGAAGCGCCCCGTCGGCAATGACGTGGCCATGACGGGCGAGATCACAATCTCCGGCCGGATACTCCCGATCGGAGGATTGAAGGAGAAGATTCTGGGCGCGGTGCGCGCCGGCATCCAGCACATCGTGATCCCGAAGGACAACGAAGCCGACCTGGAAGACCTCGCGCCGGAGGTGCGGGACAAGCTGAAGGTCTCGGCGGTCGAGGACCTCGCCCAGGCCCTGGCCGTGACCTTGCGGAACACCACGCTGCAGGAGGGCCGCCTCTTCTTCGGCGCCGGCCCGGGCGAGGGCGCGGACGAAACGGTCCCCCACTAAGCCGTCGGCAGGCACGGGTCATCCCGCGTGCCGAGGGGGTTGGGAGGCCCCTCGAAACCGACATGCGTGTCGAGTCCGCGGTGAGCGCCTTCGCTCGCGGCCTCCTCCGGGAGGCGGTCCCCGCCGCCGGGGCTGCCGCTCGGCGAAGCGCAAATGCAGCCCGGAGGCGACGGCGTTGCCCGGCGGCAGGACGTCTTATGTGATAGAGTGCCTTTGTTCTCGGTTCGCTCGCCTTTGCCAGACCTGTTCTGACTAATCCCGAACGAAAAAAAACGAGAATACGAGGAGCCGCGCCGGCCGGTCTCTCGGCCCGATCTTCCGCCGGCAAGCGCCGGAGCAACCGGCATCAAGGATGGGTTTCATGAAGCTCTATGTGGGTAATCTCCCGTACAACATCTCCGACGACCAGCTGCGCGACATGTTCGCCAAGTATGGCGTCCCCGACTCGGCGAGGGTGATCACCGATCGCGATTCCGGCCAGTCCAAGGGGTTCGGATTCGTCGAGTTCAGCGACGACGAGAAGGCAAGACAGGCGATGTCGCTCAACGGCACGGACTTCGGCGGACGGTCGCTGACCGTCAACGAAGCGCGGCCTCGCAACGAAGGCTCGGGAGGCGGACGCTCGCGCTACTGAGAACCGGTTCGCTTCAGGAACTCAGCGGGGGACCTTGCGGTCCCCCGATTTTTTTTGAGGCCACGCGGTGCGGGCTCAATGCGGCGGGCGCGCCAGCGCCGCGACGGCGCTCGAGACGGGCTGATGGTTGGGCACGGTGACTCGGGACACGTGCCCGCAGTCGCAGCGGCGCAGGAACGACTCGCCGACGCTTCCTCCCACGCTGTCCCGCTTCTCCTCGTGGCAGGCCTCGCAGGTCCATGCGATCGGGCGGATCACGGATCCCACGAACCCGTACCAGAAGCGAAGACAGCCGTCGAGCGCCGGCCAGTCTTCGTACACCCTGGCCTGTCCGCTCTCGACCGAGAGCGCCTTCCTCACCGCCGCGATCTCGTTGGCCGAATGCACGTCGAAGTGCGCGAGGCGGCCTCGCAGCGCGGCGTCCGTCAGAGTGCCCGTCCTGGTGGGGACCCTGATCCCTCCCGACGAGTCCACCAGAAACGAGATGAGGCCCGGCACGTTCTCGACCGCCGGCAGCCGGGAGAGCATGATGGTGAACGTCGTGGGAACGTTCATGTCGCTTGAACGGCGATCATAGCGTGGTCCATGACACGGCTCGCTTTCTCGCCGAGGCCGGCGACGGAGAGATCACGGATTCGCGGAAGGGGTCCGTCGGAGGAGATCGGAGACCCTCAGTGTATCACCAGCGCTGCTAGGCCGGCTGGGGCAGCCGCGACAGCATCCGGGCGGTGAGAAGCCATTCGCGGCGCGCGGCCGCGAGCGATGCGCGGGAGCGCCTCAGCTCCTCTTTCCAGGCTTTCGCGAAATCGGAGGAAGCCGTCCGGCCGCGCGCCACGAGCTCCCGGCGTTTTGCGTCGACCTCGTGCCACGTCTCGACGGCCCGGTCAATCGCGCGGCGCGCATTCTCCATCTGAATGCGGATCTCCTCGGCGAGGCCGGCGGGGGCGAGGGTCAGCCTCGCTTCGGCCTTTCGGAGCTTCATCCGCAGCCGCGACGCTTCGATCAGCGCCTTCGGCGTCTTGCGAAGATCCATGGCGAGGCCGGCGAGCTTCAGCAGAGCGATGAGCCACTTCGTGGGGTCCCACTGATACCAGCGCACGCCGTTGCGGAAGTCCGAAGGAAACTTGTGATGGAAGTTGTGGTAGCCCTCGCCGTTGGTGACAAAGGCGAGCAGGCCGTTGTCCCGGGCGGAGTTCTCCTCGGTGTACGGGCGCGAGCCCCAGAGGTGGGCGACCGAATTGACCATGAACGTCGTGTGGTGGATGACGACGATGCGGAGGAATCCCCCCCACAGAAGGCCCCCGAGCGGGCGTCCGAAGAACGCCCCGACGAGAGTTGGAATCCCGAGCCCGGCTACGATGCCGATCCAGTTGTTCCAGCGGTACTGCCAGAGCACGAGACGGTTGGCCTGCAGGTCGGGGACATTCTCGTAGGTTCGCTCCGCCGGCTCCGCGTAGAAGAGCCAGAGGATGTGCGCCCACAGTCCCCCGCGCTTGATGCTGTACGGATCCCAGTCCTTGTCCACGTACCGGTGATGGTCGCGATGATCGGAGGACCACTTCAAGGCGGAGTTCTGGAGGGCCATCGCTCCCAGGAAGAGATAACAGGCCTGGAGAGCGGGGTGGGAGACGTAGCTCTTGTGCGCGAAACAGCGGTGGTATCCCGCGGTCACGGAGAAGCTCACCAGTCCGAAGAGCGTGAGGAAGAGAACCGGCTCCCACCAGCGGACGCCGTATGCCGCAGCGTAGGCCGCCGTGCCGAGGACTCCGATGACCGGGGTCAACGACAGAAAGAGAATGTTGAGCCAGTTCTTCCGGAGTTTCTGCATGTGGCCTCCCGCAAAATTCAGTCTTCACCTCGAACTGGCTCCGAGGGATCCTGAACGAATAGCCCTGAGGGAGGTGAGCGATCATCTTACACCATGCCCTGCTCGGTCCCGCGGTCGGACGTCTTTTGTCCCTCCTCTCGCCGCATCCTGAGGACTCTGGAGGACGCGATGGCAGAAGTCGAAGACATCGCCGCGTGGAGGGCGCGCAGGATGGCAAGGGAAGACATTCCGATCGGGGCTCCGCCGTTTCTGCTCGTCGAGCCTTGCCCCGGATGCGGGAGTCGGCGAGTCAGCACGATGGTGTGGAGGAAGAGCTCGGACGGCCGGCGGGTCCCGTTTCCCAGAATCGAGCCGCACTTCCTCTGCCGCGACGGACATGTCGTCTGGCAGGAGATCAGCGACGCGCCGATTCCCGTCTCCGCCTGGTCCGCCATCCTCGGCCGGTTCGACGCCGCCCAGGGCGGATAAATCCGAGCCTTCCCGAACGGGGTCCGCAGCGCAACGCGCACTGCGCATCGCGCGCCGCGACTCTTCCTGGCCCGTTTCTTGCCCCTTCTCCCTGCTGGAGGTGAAGCTATGAAAAAAATACTGGCCGTCTCTGCCGCCGCTGTCGCGATCCTGCTGATGTCCTCCTCAGGCTACGCCGAGAAGAGGCCGCATGAAGGGAAGATCGTGAGCATCCAGACCGTCGAGAAATCGGCGGAGGTGCAGGGCGAGAAGATCGGCAACGTCGAGAGGTCCATGGTGGTTCAGGGCGAAAAGGGGGACCAGTGGACTCTCTACTGGGATGACACGACGAAGTTCAAGAGCGGGTTGATGCCGAACGAGCTTCGGGAAGGCGACAGGGTCCACTTCGACTTCGTCCAGAGGGACGGGAAGATGTGGATCACGGAGCTTCGCCGCACCAAGAAGGCGGATCGGGACTAACCGCTCGCGCGGCTCGAACGACAGGGGGCGCGGATGCGCCCCTTTTCTTTGAGAGCCGCTTGTCACGCAGCCCAAGAAGGCTGCTGCCAGGATGACCGCTCCGAGGACGCCCCGCCTCCCGAGAAACCGAAATCCTCCAATGACTTAACGCGATGGCACCCGGGTTGCTCCACTTGGGGAGGGGGTCGAAAGGAGGCGCCATGAGATACAAGACAGCCGCCGCGATTCTTTTCGCCGGCACACTGGCATTCTTCGCTCCTCGCCCCGCGTCCGCGTCGTGGAGCGTGAGCATTTCTTATTTTCACCAGGAGCTGGCTCCTTATGGGCGCTGGGTCTCCGCGACGGCCTACGGCGACGTGTGGTGTCCAACCGTCGCGGGGGGCTGGCAACCGTACGTGGACGGGGAATGGGCGTACACCGACTATGGATGGACCTGGGTCTCCTACGATCGGTTCGGCGGGGATCCGTTCCACTACGGCACCTGGGTGTGGATCGATCCCTATGGCTGGTGCTGGGTCCCTGGAACCGTCTGGGGTCCGGCGTGGGTGACCTGGGCCTACACGGACTCCTACATCGGGTGGGCATGCCTGCCGCCGAGTTTTGAAATCACGGCGGGCGGATACGCCGGCAGCCCGATCGCCGTCGCGCAAACACAATACGTATTCGTTCCGGCCCCCAGTTTTGTCGGGACGAGGGTCTCGTCGGTCCGGGTCCCCGTACAGCAAAACGGCGGCATCCTCGCCCGCGCGAGCAGGACGACGCGGTTCTCCGTGTCGGGCGGCATCGTGCGCGCGTCGGGTCCGCCTCCGAGCCTGGTCCAACGCGCTACCGGCAAGCCGCTCCATCGCACGCGTGTGAGCTCGCAAAAGTTGAGGACGACGACCATCGCCTCGGCCGGAAAAGCGTCGGGTGGAAGGTTCCGCATCGTGGCGCCGGCTCACGAGCGCGCGGCGGCAGTGAAGAAAACAGAATCCTCCAATCCCAACAAAGTCGCGCGGCGCTCGGCGCCTTCGGGCAAGAGCATGAGAGAAGCGGCCACAAGATCCTCGGCCGCGTCGAGACGGCCCGCGCGCGTCGCCAGGGAGAAACCGTTTACAGGGAAAAAACCGGCAGGCGCGGCGAAAGCCGTGAAGGCCTCGCGCAACGCGCCTTCCGCGCATGGAAAACCGGCGACCTCGCGGCTGCGGACAAATCGGGAGGTCCGCGGGCGAGAGCTCACAGCCCCGCACGGGGGCGCCCAAAGGCGATCTTCTTCCCCAACCGGTCCTCCTGCCAGGGAAATCCGCCGAGAGAGAGCAGGCTCGGCGCCGGCTCCACGCGCCCTCGAGAACCGCAGCGAAAATCCTCCTCCACCGGCAAAGCACGAGAGACGGGCGGTTCCCGCGTCGCCCGCGGTCTCACGAGCTCATCCCGCTCCGCCCCGGGAGGCCATGGCGAAATCGCAAAAGCAGCCGCAAGCTCAGCCCAGGCCCCAGGGACCACCCGCGGGCCGAAAAGAGAAGGATAGGAAGTAGCCGGCTGGCCACGGCCACCCGCGGCGAGGGGGCAGGCCCCCCCGGCGTGGGTCGGCCGGGTTCCACCTTCCGTGGTTTCCGCGACAGAGTTGGTCGGACAGAGGGTCCGGAGAGGACAATTATTTGGTCTCGCGGTCCGTCCGCGCAAGAAAGCCGTTTCTCTATCAACAGCTTAGGTTCTGGCCCCATCTTTGCCTTATCGTGGGAGCGAAGCCATCAAGACATTTATAAAGGTGAAGGAAATTGCACGCCACAACACTCCGTGAAGCCGCTGGCCCGATTCCTTACAAAGTCACCCTCCCCGACGCTGGACTGGGGTGGGAGAAGGTCGGCCCCCTGTTCGAGCGCTACTCGGTGAGGCTCGTGGGCCCGGTCGACACTCACTGGGCCGAGGCTTACGTGAAGGTGGTCGGCGCCGCTCCGGGTCTGCAGCGATTCCGGCTGGACAGGGAACGCCTCACCGTTTCCTTCACCTGCAGAGCCACGGACGGCCCGGTTGAAGTCATGGGCGTTCTGAAAATCCTCGAAGGCGTCCTGGAGCGGGTCAACCGCGAAGCCTCTCTCGCCGCGGCAGGACTTCCGGGCAAGCCCGAAGCGGCTCTGGCCGAGCCCGCCGACCCGCGGCTTGGCGGTGGCCGTTCCCGTTCTCGCGCCGCCGGCTTGCCCCGCTTCGCGCTCTCGAAATAGCCTTCCGATCCGGCAGGTTCGTGGGCTAAAGCCGCGTGACAGGCCGCGGTTATGATTCCTTCTGCAACCCAGGAGGAGTCATGAGCTTTCCGTCTGTCTCGTTGCCGATCCGGCGTCGCGGTTTTTCGCTCGTCCTCGCTCTGATCGTCGGCTCGCCGGGCGCGATCCTCGCTCAATCCAACCCGGCTGCTCCCGCCGGGCCGGCCGCTTCGGCCGCCGCCGTCGTCCACGGACTCGATCCGGGCGATATGAACCTCTCGGCCAGGGCTTGCCAGGACTACTACCAGTTCGCCGATGGAGGCTGGCTGAAGAGGAACCCGATCCCGCCCGAGTACCCGAGCTGGGGCACATTTTCCGAGCTCGCGGAGCGAAACCGCGTTGCGATGCGCAAGATCCTGGAAAGACTCGCCAGCCAAAAGTCCGCAGCCGGCCCGGAGGAGCAGAAGATCGGCGATTTCTACGCGAGCTGCATGGATGAGACGGCGGTCGAAGCCGCCGGCGCAAAGCCGCTCGCGCCGGAGATGGGGCGGATCGATAAGATCGGCAACCTCTCCGATCTGCGCGTGGAGCTGGCGAGCCTGCAATCCCACGGCGTCGGCGCGCTCTTCGGTTTCGCCTCGCAGCAGGACCGCAAGAACTCGAGCGAAGTGATCGCGGGGGCCTTCCAGGGCGGGCTGGGCTTGCCCGACCGGGACTACTACACGAAGACAGACGACAAGTCCCGGGAGCTCCGCGCCAAATATGCGGAGCACGTCGCGAAGATGTTCACCCTCCTCGGAGACGATCCGGCCCGGGCAACCGCGCAGGCGAAGTCGGTGGTAGACATCGAGACGAAGCTGGCCCAGGCCTCGATGACACGGGTCGAGAGACGCGATCCCGACGCGACGTATCACCGGATGTCTCCGGCGGAGCTGAAGACCCTGACGCCGGACTTCTCCTGGGAAGCCTACTTCCACGAGATGGGCGCGCCGGCGGGCGCCGGGATCAACATCGGCCAGCCGAATTTCTTCGAGGCGCTGAACAGGGAGCTGACTTCGGTGCCGCTCCCGGAATGGAAGACATATCTGCGGTGGCACCTCGTCCATTCGGCAGCTCCCAGCCTGTCTTCGAAGTTCGTCGAGGAGAACTTCAATTTCTACCAGCGCACTCTGGAAGGCACGAAGGAGATCCAGCCGCGCTGGAAGCGGTGCGTCCAGTCGGCCGACCGCAACCTCGGGTTCGCGCTCGGCAAGCTCTACGTCGCCGAGAACTTTCCGCCGGAGGCCAAGGCGCGAGCCGACCAGATGGTCAGGAACCTGATCGCGGCCCTCCGCGAGGACCTCGCGACGCTCTCCTGGATGGGGCCCGAGACCCGCAAAGCGGCCCTCGCCAAGCTCGAAGCCTTCACGCCCAAGATCGGATATCCCGACAAGTGGCGCGACTACTCTTCCTACAAGGTCGAGCGCGGCGCCCACGCCGTCAACGTCCTGAACGGCGCCCTCTACGAGCACCGCCGCGACATGGACAAGATCGGCAAGCCCGTGGACCGCACGGAGTGGGGCATGACGCCGCCGACGGTCAATGCCTATTACAGCGCGTCCCGAAACGAGATCGTGTTCCCGGCGGGCATCCTCCAGCCGCCGTTCTTCGACGCCGCCGCGGACGATGCCGTCAACTACGGAGGGATCGGGGCCGTGATCGGCCACGAGATGACGCACGGGTTCGACGACCAGGGACGCAAGTTCGACGCGCAGGGGAACCTGAAGAACTGGTGGACGGCGGAAGACCTCAAGAACTACCAGGAACGCGCCAACTGCGTCGAGAAGCAGTTCGACGCGTACGTCGTGGAAGGAGATCTGCACCAGAACGGCAAGCTCGTTCTGGGCGAATCCATCGCGGACCTGGGCGGCCTGACGATCGCCTACAAGGCGTTCGAGAAGAGCCTCGAAGGCAAGCCGCGGCCGGCGCCCATCGACGGGTTCACGCCGGAGCAGCGCCTCTTCCTGAACTGGGCGAGAGTGTGGGCCACCAACGCCCGTCCCGAGTTCGAGCGATTGCAGACGAACACGAACCCACATCCGCTCGGGCGCTTCCGGGCGATCGGCGCGCCCTCGAACATACCCGAGTTCGCCGCGGCGTTCGGCTGCAAACCGGGAGACCCTATGGTGCGCGCGGACCGCTGCCTCATCTGGTAAGGAATCTTCGCGCGCGCGAAGATTCCTAACTAATTGATCTTGGGATTCCCCTCGGGATTCGGCGCAGCCGATTCCTCGTGGCACAACGATTGCTGACCTTCCGAAACGTCGGGAGTTCAGTGCCTGGAGTTGATCCCGAACGCGATCCGACGTCCCTTCTCTCGCGGCACCGAACTCCCGACAGATCTCATGGCCAAGTTCCGCCTCTGGCGCAAGGTCGTCGCCGAGACTGTTTCGAGCTGGAACGCCCACGACGCGTGGACGCAAAGCGCGGCCCTGGCCTTCTATACGTTGTTTTCCCTCGCGCCGGTCCTTCTGCGTGGTCAGTGTGATCTCCGGCGCGTTCATCGGACGCGAGAGAGTGCGAACCCTGGTTGCCAGCGAGTTCGGCCAGCTCATGGGAGCGGATGCGGGAGAAGCGATTCGAGGGATCCTGGATAGGGTGGCGGGGTCGGCAACGGGAGGGGGCGCGGGAATTCTCGGAATCCTCACCCTGATCCTCGGAGCCACGGCGGTCTTTATCCAGTTGCAGTCGGCTCTGAACGTGGTCTGGGAGGTCGCTCCCAGGCGCGGCCACTTGATCCGCACGCTCCTGACCAAACGCCTGCTCTCTTTCGCGATGGCGCTCGCGATCGGCTTCCTGTTGCTGGTTTCCCTCACCCTGTCGGCCGCGGTCCATTCCCTGCGCGACTACATGCAGGGGCGCATGGCCGCGCCGGCCGGGCTTCTGCAGGGCCTGGAGCTGCTTCTTTCCTTCTTCGTGTTCAGCCTTCTCTTTGCGTTGATCTATCGGATTCTTCCGGACGTCGAGATTCCCTGGCGCGACGTGTGGCTCGGAGCCGCCGTCACCTCGGCCCTCTTTTCCAGCGGGAAGTGGCTCATCGGGATCTATCTCGGACACACGACGGTGGCCTCGGCCTACGGGGCCGCCGGATCCGTGGTGATCATCGTCCTCTGGGTCTATTACACGTCGCTGATCGCGCTGCTTGGCGCCGAATTCACACGCGTCCACTCACGTCATTTCCACGGCTCCCGGCGCGAAGCGACTCCCGGCGCCAAACGCGTGCATACCGTTCAAGTGCGGGGAAGAGCAAGCTAGGGCGTCACGGCGGGCACCGGCGGCGTCAACGAAACCGGCGGCTGGGCCGCGGAAGGAATCGTCTCGGAGGCCGTTGTCGCGGGAGCGGGCGTCACGCCGGTGGACGGCTCGACCTGGAGGTTGTTGGTGACGTTGGCCACTCCTTTGACCGCGCGCGCGACCTCCTCGATTTTTTGCTTCTCCTCCTCGCTGTGGACGGGTCCCGCGAGCGTCACGACGCCGTTGGTCACATCCACGGACACGGCGGTCAGCGTCGAGAACCGGACGTCGGAAGCGAGCTTCGCCTTGATCGAAGTCTTGATGCCCGCGTCGTCCGTCTGGCGCTCCACCGTCTGGTTGGGCCGGCACGCGCCCGACGCGATCAGCAGAAAGAGGCCTGCCAGCGACGCGAGGGTTCTCCAGGTGCGCTTCTTCATCGCACTCTCCTCTCGCGAGGAAGAACCAGCAATCGCTGTGCCACGCGCTCAGCAATCCGAAGAGAGGCCGCTCCGGCCATGACGATCCGCCCTTCTCTGAAGCAGGCCATGCCATTCCTCCGGGCGGTTCAAGACTCCTGACCAAGATTAGAATCGCCCTGGCTCGTCATGCAGATCTCACCCGGCTCGCGCCTTGGCTCTTACGAAGTGTCCTCGCTCCTCGGCGCGGGCGGGATGGGCGAGGTGTACCGGGCCCGCGACACGAAGCTCGGGCGAGATGTCGCCTTGAAGGTTCTCCCGCCGGAGGTGTCCGGCGACCCGGAGAGACGGCGGCGATTCGAAGCGGAGGCGCGCTCCGCCTCGGCCTTGAACCACCCCAACATCGTCACGGTTTACGACATCGGGTCATCGGACTCGACGATCTACGTGGCGATGGAGTTGGTGGAGGGGAAGACCCTTCGAGAGTTGATCCTGGCTGAGCCGCTGCCCGCGCGAAAGTTGCTCGAGATCGGCGTTCAGATCGCCGAAGGCCTGACCAAGGCCCACGCGGCGGGAATCGTTCACAGGGACTTGAAGCCTGAAAACCTGATGGTGTCCAGAGACGGCTATCTCAAGATCCTGGACTTCGGCCTGGCCAAGCTCATCGAGCCGTTTTCCAGCTCGGAGGACCTCTCCGCGCTTCCCACCATGGTGGCACCCGCGACCCAGCCAGGAACCATCCTCGGCACCGTCGGCTACATGTCCCCGGAGCAAGCGAGCGGAGGAAGCGTGGACTTCCGCTCCGACCAGTTCGCGTTCGGCTCGATTCTCTACGAGATGGCGACCGGCCGGCGGGCCTTTCAGCGCAAGACCGGCGCCGAAACGCTCGCGGCGATCATCCGCGAGGATCCGGAGCCGGTCGGGCAGTTGAATCCCAACGCGCCCGCGCCCGTGCGCTGGGTCGTCGAACGGTGCCTGGCCAAGGACCCGGAGGAGCGTTACGCGTCCACCAAGGATCTCGCGCGGGACCTGCAGAGCGTGCGCGCCCACCTTTCGGAGACCTCGGGCTTCGGACCCGCCGTCGCCCTGGCGCCCGTTCGCTCCCGGCGCTCCGCGTGGCTTCTTCCGGCCGCTCTCGCCCTCGTCGCCGGAGCGGCACTGGGGATCGCTCTGGGCCGCGCCGTCGCGAAGACGAAGGCCGATTCCTCCATGACGTTTCAGCGCTTGACCTTCCAGCGAGGCACCATCCTTTCCGCACGGTTTGCCCCGGACGGCCAAACGATCGTGTACGGCGCCTCCTGGGAAGGGCGCCCTGCGGAGTTGTTCTCGACGCGCCCGGACAGTTTGGAGTCTCGACCCCTCGGACTTCCGCCGGCCGACGTTCTCTCGATCTCGCCGGCGGGAGAAATGGCTCTCTCGCTGGCGCGGCACTACGTTTACGGGTTCGAGTCGATGGGAACGCTTGCGCGCGTCGCCCTCGGTGGAGGTACTCCCCGCGAGATCCTCGAGAACGTGCAGGACGCGGACTGGTCGCCGGTTGGATCGCAGTTGGCGGTCGCGCGGCGGGTCGGAAATACCGGTCGGCTCGAGTACCCGATCGGGAAAGTGATCTACCAGGGCACGGGTTGGGTGAGCCATGTCCGCTTTTCGCCCGACGGCAAGCTTCTCGCCTTCCTCAACCATCCTCAGCGGGGAGATGACACGGCCGTCGTCAAGGTCGTCGATACCGACGGGAAGCCGCGGCTGGAAGGATCCCCCGCCACCTCGGGCGTTTCGTGGTCGCTGCAAGGGGACGAAGTTTGGTCGACCGGAGCCAGCCTCCAGGCCACTTCGCTTTCAGGAAAGGTCCGTACGGTCTGGGCGTTTCCGGGTGACGGGAGCCTTGAGGACATCGCGCGCGACGGACGAGCTCTCTTCGTTCGAACGACCCGTCGCCGGGAGACGATCGGGCTCGCACCTAGAGAGACTGCCGAACGGAATCTGACCTGGCTCGACTGGTCCAACCCGCGCGACATCTCGAGGGACGGCGAAACGCTCCTGTTCGACGAGGAGTCCAACGCGCCAACCGGCCGATATGGAATCTATCTCCGAAAAACGAATGGTGCACCTGCAGTGCTCCTTGGGCACGGTCGGTCGTTCGGACTCTCGCCGGACGGCCGCTGGGTTCTTGCGGAGTCTGAGATCGCCTCCCCTCAGCTTCTGTTGCTTCCAACAGGCGCGGGAGAGGCCAGGCAACTGTCTTCGGCGAATGTCCGTTGCCAATGGGGGTCCTGGTTCCCGGACGGCGGCCGCGTTCTGGTTTCGGGAAATGAGCCCGGCCGCGGCTTGCGGCTCTACGTCCGCGAGATCTCCGGCGGGCAGCCGCGGGCCATCACGCCCGAAGGCGTGAGCCTGATCGGCAACGCCGTTTCGCCCGACGGGAAATGGGTCGCCGCGACCGGCCCCGACCTCAAGGTCGCCTTGTATCCGACCGAGCCCGGCGAACCGCGGCTCATTTCCGGAATCGCTCCAGACGAGTTGCCGGTCCGTTGGTCAGCTGATGGCCGATCTCTCTACGTGCTCCGGCGGTCGGAGGCGCCGGCGCGGGTCTATCTCGTTGACCTCGAGACCGGACGCCGGACTCTCTGGAGGGAACTCTCCCCACCCGACCCCGCCGGTGTCATACAGATCGGGCCCATCGTGATCACGCCGGACGGTAAGTCCTACGTCTATTCCTACCGTAGGATTCTGGACGACCTCTACCTCGTGAAGGGACTCCGCTAAGCGGCAGGCGACGGTTCAGGCAGAAAGGAAACGTAATGCCACAGACGCCGCACGTCGAAAAGCACTTCACCGCCTCCGAGGCGATCCGGGACGTCGTCATCGGGATGGCGGACGGGCTGACGGTCCCCTTCGCGCTCGCCGCGGGACTCTCCGGCGCGGTCGATTCCACCCGAGTCGTGATCACGGCGGGGCTCGCCGAGATCGCCGCCGGGTCAATCGCGATGGGCCTCGGAGGGTACCTGGCCGCGCGCACCGACGCGGAGCACTACGCCTCCGAGCGCGCCCGGGAGATCCGCGAGACGGTGGAGATCCCCGAAGAGGAGAAGCGGGAGGTCGCCGAGGTGTTCCAGCATTACGGTCTCTCGGACGCCCTCGCCCACGACGCCGCGCGCGCCATCAGCAAGGACCGCAAGCGCTGGATCGACTTCATGATGCGCTTCGAGCTGGGCCTGGAGGAGCCGGATCCCCGGCGCGCCCGAACGAGCGCCCTGACCATCGCGCTCTCCTACGTGGCCGGAGGCCTCGTCCCACTCGCGCCCTACTTCGTTTTCCACAGCATGAGGGCCGCGCTCGAAGGCTCGATCGTGGTGACGCTCGCCGCGCTTCTCCTCTTCGGCTACGTCAAGGGCCGGTTCACGGTCAAGAAACCGTTCAAGAGCGCCTGGCAGACCGCGCTCGTCGGGGGCATCGCCGCGGCGGCCGCCTTCGCGATCGCCAGGTTCATCGCATAGCCGGCGCTGGCGCGCCGGCTAGTAAGGAGAACGAAAACGCCAATGCACAGGATCGAGCCGGCCCGCCTCAAGCCGGAAGGGAAGGTCGGGGATCTGCCACAAGCTGGGCCGGCCGAAAGTGGCGGCGAGACTGGGCGGGTGATCCGGGGCAAGACCCTCATCTTCTGGGACCCGAGTACTCCCGGCAAGAAGCGCGACGCGATCGACACGGACCAGATCACGCCGGCCGCCGACTGCGTTTCCGAGAGTCTCGAGACCCTCGACGAGCGGTGGAAGGCAGGGTCCTTCCGTTACCTCATGCCGGACTTCCGCGAGCGCGTCCACCGGGGCGAGACGTTTCTCGTCGCCGGCGACCGCTTCGCGATCGGATCCTCGCGCGAGATGAGTCCGGCGGGCCTGAAGGGGGTCGCCGAGGAAGCCGGCCTGGAGCTTGTCGTCGTCTGTGGCGCCAACATGGGGGACATCTTTCGCCGCAACGCCCTCAACCTCGGCCTCCACGTCGTCCAGAGTCCGCAAGCCGTGGCGGACGCGCGCGACGGAGACGTCCTGACCTTCGACACGCTGACGCGCCGCCTCGAGAACGAAACGCAGCGCAAGAGCTACGAGCCCGTGCCGCTCTCGGAGAAAGAAGACGAGATCCGGCGGAGCGGCGGCATCTTCGCCGTCGGCAGGAGAGAGTTCCGCCGGTCCGTCGAGCGGGCGCCGGAGATCCGGTGGCCGGACCCGGAGACCGCGCGGCGCATGACGGCCACCGAGCAGATCGTCTGGGCGCACCGCGTGGACAAGGACGCGGCGGTGCTGCCCGGGACGACGCTCCGGGTCTTCGCGGACCTGCTCCCCGCCTCCGACGGGACGGCTCCGTTCGCCATCCACACGTTCAACCAGATCGCCGGCGGCGACACGATCTTCCCGCGGCAGGCGGCCATCGCCAATGACCACTTCGTCTTCACCGGAAAGGAAGCCGACGAGAAGCAGACCTCCATCGGCAGGGAATTCGCGCGCCGCAACGGAATCGTCAAGCCGTACTACGCGACTCCCGGCGACGGCATCTTCCACTTCTACTTCCCCGAGCAGGGCCTCGTCCTGCCGGGACAATTCATTCCGGGAGCCGATTCGCACAGCCGCGCCTATGGCGCCTACGGCGCCGTCGGATTCGGCGTCGGCTCGACGACGCTCGGCTTCGGCTGGGCGACCGGGTACGTCTATTTCACGGCGGCCAGGCAGCGCCGCGTCGTCTTCCGCGGCCGCCTGCAGCCGTGGGTCAGCGGCAAGGACATCGTCCTGACGCTCCTGCGCCGCTGGGGCGCGAAACAGTCGCAGGGAATGTCGGTCGAGTTCGTGGACGAAGACCGCCAGCTCCCCATCGCCTACCGCAACACGATCGCGAACATGATGGCGGAGGGCGAGGCGCAGAACGGCATCTTCGCGCAGGACGAGATCTCGGAGGCGTGGTACCGGGAGAAAGGAATCACGGACCTTCCCTACCCGCGCGTCGCGCCGGGCGCGGAGGCGGCGTACGAGATCGACGAGGAGTTCGTTCTCTCGGAGGTCGTTCCGATGATCGCCAAGCCTTTTTCGCCGGGCAACGCCTTCGCGGCGGAGGAGGTCGCGCGGGAGCGCCTCAAGTTCGACAAGGCGCTCATCGGCTCCTGCACCAACGGCAGCTACGACGATCTCCTGCAGGCGGCCCTCGTGTTGCGTGCGGCCCGGGAGAAGGGCTTCTACCGCGCGGCGGGGACCCTGACGATCTTCCCCGGCTCCGGCGGCGTCGGCCGCCAGATCGAAGCGCCGGACCCGCGCCTGTCCGGCGACTCCATCGCGGAGGTCTTCCGCTCCGTCGGAGGAGAAATCCGCAAGTCCTGGTGCGGCCCCTGCTTCGGGCAGGGCCCCGACGCGCTGAAAAAGGGTCAGCGCGCGATCACGTCCTTCAACCGCAACTGGCAGAACCGGATGGGCCTGGGAGGCGAAGGCTACCTCGCCTCCCCCGCCGTCGTCGCGGCCTCCGCCCTCCTCGGCTACATGGCCCCCCCCTCCGAACTGGGTCTCGACTGGCAACCCGAAAAGTTCGGCGTCTGACGGCTTCTGCGCCCAGAGCTTACGCGGATCGAAGGCCCCTAACGCGAACCCGGCTTGTGTTATCATATCGGTCAGTGGTGATAACATGATCCGGACTCAAATCTCGCTGGACCAGGAGGCCTACGAGCAGGCCAAGGCTGAAGCGCGCCGCGCCGGAGTCTCGCTCGCCGAGTTCCTGCGCCGGTCCCTCGGGGATGCCCTGATGCGTCGCCGGAAAGAGACGCGTCCGTGGATGCGCTACGCGGGGGCGTTCGCCTCGGGAGATCGGAGGGCCAGCCGGAGTGTCAACGAGGTCGTGTACGGCCGGCCGCGCCCCTGAAACGCGGCTCGGCCGGCCCGTGTTTCTCGACACGGGGATCTTTATCGCGTTTCTCGACAAGACCGACGGCTACCACAAGGCCGCCGCCCGGCTCTTCTTTGATCCGCCTCGGCGCTGGTACACGTCGCTCGCCGTGGTCGCGGAAGCCTATGGCTGGTTTCTGCACCGTCTCGGAGAGGACGCCGCTCGAACCTTCCGACTCGCTCTTTCCGAATTGCCGCACCTAACGCTCCTCGGCTTGGACGGCGCTCACCATGAAGCAACTTCGAGAAAGCTCGACCGCCTCCGGGGCCACAGGCTCACCTATGTAGACGCCTCGAGTCTCGTCTTCCTGGAGGAACACCGCATCCCTGAGGTCTGGGGAACCGACCGGGATCTCTCCCTCGAAGGCGCCCGCGTCGTCCCCGCGGGCCGCTGAACAGACTGTCGCCACAGGCCGCCGCCCTCGTCGCGGCTCGGCGCTGCTCGACATGGCTCCGCCTTCGAAGCAGGGTGGATGGGGCGGCCCGGGAGGTTCGGCCTCTCAAGGATCGGGTATGGGGGTTCGCAACAAATCAGGGGTGCGGAGTAAGCTAAAGAGCATGCTCGGGCGGGAGGTCGGAAACTCATTCGCTTTGTTCTAGCCCGTTTCTGAGTTCAGGGCGACAAAGTGACAAGTTCCGTTGAGAGTGAGCGCTGAACGGAGGACGAGATGAAGAAGCTCCTGCTGCGGTTCGTGGTCCTCAGCTTCGCGACGGCGCTTTCGGTGGATGTCTTTGCCCAGGCAACGAAGGAGACGACAACAAAAACCCAGACGACGACCGGGACGAAGACGCAAACAAAGAAGAAGTCCCACAAGAAGACAAGCAAGAAAAAGAGCAGGACCTCAGCGAAAGCCGTACCCGAGCCGGATCCCAACGGCGTGCCACCGCCGCCCAAAGGCGCACCACCGACCCCCGTACTACGATGAAAAGAGCGCGCTCGCAAAGCACCCACCATCCGTCGAGTCTGTCACCCGACGTGTGTGCTCTGTTGCGTTCTAACCGGACGTTCTGATGGAGTTCTCGGCCGAAGAAGAGAAGCTCCTTCACCACGAAGAACTCGTTGCGGCGATCCTCGATAAACGCCAAAAAGACCAGCCGCACGCTGATTTCACGTGGGCGGCCTTCCTGCAGTCCGCAGGAGGAGCCGCCCTCATCACCGTCGCGATTGGAGGCCTTTTCGGGACTCTCTTGACCGCCATGATCCAAGCCGGGCTCAAAGAGCGCGACTTCCAGCAGTCCTGGCTCAAGGCGCGAGGCGATCAGGCCATTGTGGCCTACAAAGAATATCTCGACGGTGAACTGAAGATCGTGGAGCGAACGTACGGAACGAGCGGTAGGATGGTCGCGGCGACTGACGACGTGATCAGTCTGAGCCATCCTCAATTCGACCCCTCGCGTTACCCGGACAGCCGGCAGAGAGATTTGTTCGCTCAGAAAGCCGCCATTCGGCATGAGTTCAACCTGGCCCAGGCCGATTGGCGCAAAGAGCGAGGCGCGCTCGGGTTCCTGATCAGCTACTACCATCGCGGCACCCCCCAAGTCAGGGACAGCTGGCGGGAGGTTGAAGCAGTCATCGACCGCTTGTCGGAATGCGTAGAACGATGGACCCTGAATCACGCGGGTGAGTATTCGACGTTGCTGCCTTGCCAGGCGGAGCGTCAGTCAATTGACGGAAAGCTTCTGGCCCTGAGCGGCGGCATAGAAGCGGTTCGCCGTTACGCCTGGGAGGGCTGGGAGTCGCCATCCGTCATGAGAGGCCTTCTCGAAGCCGCGGATAACGAGCAAGCCAAAGGAAGCTCTCGATGACGTCGGGTGGCTGGCTCAGAGTCAGGCGTGCCGTGATGTGGGTTCTCGGCATTGCCTTGGCGTGCGCGGCGCTGGAGTCGTTCGGCTGCCATAAGAAGGAGGTCAAGGAAACCACCACGACTACGACGCAAGAACAGCCGGCCGTCGTTCAGGAAACCGGGACCACCACCACCGAGACCAAGAGCAAACCGGCCATTCCGGAACCCGAGTCTGAGCCGACTCCCAAGCCTGACTGAGCTCTCCCGGAAACCAACCTACCGGAACATGTCGCGGGAGAGGATGGGGCAGTACAGGCCCTTCATCTCTCTCGTCCACCAGGCACCGGTCGAGCGGCGCTCGGCCGCGCTGGTGAAACGGTATTCGTAGAGCATGGCGCGGACGTAGCGCGGTGGGTGGTCCGGGAACGGATTCTTCAGAAGCAGGCGCTCGACTTCGGGCGAGCCCTGGGCCAGCCTTCCCAGAAAGGCGAGAAACCAGGGGTTCTCCGCGTACGTGCCAAGCGCCGCAAACCACATCTGCCAGTCCAGACGCGGCTGGTGAGGCGCGACGAAGCGGGGACGCCTCTGAACGTCGCCCGGCTTCCATCGAAACTCGTAGGGGCGCCAGGCGCCGCCGTCCTCGCTTCCTTCGACGATGATCTCGGGCCGCGAGGTCGTCATGACCATGAAGAGACCGTAGTTCCCGACGGAGCGGAACGCGATCGCGGTTCGCGCGGCGGAGATCGCGAATCCGGGCCAGGGAAGCCGCAGGCGAAGAGTCCCGGCGAACACGACGAGGCCCGCGAGCAGCACCGCGGCGGCCACCGGAGCGATTACCAGACGCGGCCAGCGCCCCCGCGCGGCGAGCGGATCGGCAACGGCCCGCTCGCGAAGCCTGGATGGGAAAGCGGCGTCGTCCAGCAGGAGGACGCAGAGAGAGACCGTCAGCAGATTGAAGAAAGCGTAGTTGCCGGTCGCGGCGATGATCGCCTGGAGAGCCACCATGGCGCCGCAGGCGATCAACCGAAGCCGCCGCGGGGCAACGAGGAGAAGCGGAGCGCCGACCTCCACGGCGAACAGGACGAGACAGGACAACTTGTGGAACCAGACCGGGGAGTGACTCACGAACCAGGCCGTCCAGGGTGGCAGAGGCTGCGTCCAATAGTGATAGGTCAGCGCCGTGAGGTTTCGCCAGTTGGGGTCGCCGCTGGCGAGCTTGACGACACCCGAAGAGAACATCAAACGAAAGAGAAGCCAGAGAAGGAGCGCCCGGATCGCCGGCGAAGGCTCGAGCGCCCAGCCGACGCGAAGCCGGCGAACGGGCGCCAGCCAGATCCCGAGAAAGCCGGCCTCGAGGAGAAGCAAGTCCCACTGGAAGTCGAGGAAGGGCTGGCCGACGTTTGAGAGCGAGAGATAGGAGGCCCAGCAGACGAGGAGCGCAGGAGCCGGAAGGAATCCGGCAACAACGAGAAGGGCGGCGAGGCTCCCCGCGCCGCAGAGAAAGTGAAGGAACCCGTCGCTGGCGTTCAGCCACGAGAGCGTTGGCAGAACCGTCCAGCGGGAGCCGCCAAGCTGCGAGCCCGCGGCCTGGAGGAAATCCCTGGCGGGCGCGATTCCGTGGGACCCGATGAGTCCGTCCACCTGCACCCACAGCGAGACGAAGGCCGTGAGGTAACAGAGCCCGAGCAGACGCAGGAAGAGCGCGTTGGACAGGCGGTAGCTCGGAAGCTCGACACTTTTTCCCCACAGAGCGGTGGTTACGGCCGAGGCGGCCGTGCGATGCCGCGCGATCACCCGGTAGGCGGCCTCGGCCGCGGGAGCAAATCCGGGAAAGCCTCGATATGCCGCCAGGAGCCATTTCCGCCGCGGCGCGAACGAGAGCGAGACGAAGACGGCTTCCGCTCCTTCGAAGACTCTTCCGTCGGGCAGGACGAGCTGCACGGATCGCCGGAATTCCTCGGCGGAAATCTCGGGGAAACGCGGGCCCGCCTCTTGCGACGAGGCGTAGTCCACGCGGCCGCCCGTCAGGGATTTCCATCGCCCGACCCACCGTTTGCAGAATCCGCAGTCCCCGTCGAAGAGGAGAAGCGGTCTCCCGGGCGGCTCGCCGACGCGGCGCGCTTCGCGCATCGCGGCCAAGTCTATGGCCGCCCGGCGTTTCGTTCAGGGGACGCCAATCCTCAAAAAGAGACGAATTACTATTGTGCGGAGGGCCAAAATCAGCCTGAATAGTGAGTTGCCGAACGGGAACGAGAGTTGCACACCCTTGTCACCTTGCATGGAGGATTTCGCATGAAACCCACATCCAGGACCCTTTGGCCTCTCTGGGGGGGAGCCCTTCTCTCGGCGCTCCTCTGCGCCCCCTTCGCCTCGGGGCAGGGACGCGACGAGTACGGAGAGATTCGCCAGACCGTCGCGCGGATCTCCTACCTTTCGGGAGAGGTCTCCTTCTCGCGCGGGGACGATCCCGACAACTGGCAGCCAGCCGACCGCAACGTCCCGATGACTCTCGGCGACCGGATCTACACCGGCAGCCGGAGCCGCGTCGAGCTGGAGATCCACGGAGGAGATTCCATACGCCTCGGCGCGCGTTCCGATCTGGCCGCGCTCAACCTGACCGATGACACCAATCAGTTCGCCATCAAGGCCGGCATCGCTTCGATTCAGATCCGCCGGCTCTACGAGAACGAGCTCTTCGAGGTGGACACGCCCAACGCCGCCGTGACCTTCGAAGCCCCGGGCGAGTACCGGGTGGACGTGGAGGACAACGGCGACACCCGCGTGGCCGTGCGCCGGGGAAGCGCGAGCATCGCGGCGGGAGGCGGCCAGATTCCCCTGGCGGAGGGCGAAGTCATCGAGCTCGAAGGACTCGACTCGCCGCGCTACGGCATCCTGTCGCTCCCGGCGCCGGATGGTTGGGACCGCTGGGTGGAGGAGCGCCAGAACCGTCTGACCTCCGCGCGCTCCTACCAGTACATGAGCGCGGACATCGTCGGCGCCGACGACCTGGACGAGTACGGCCGCTGGGAGGATCTCCCGCAGTACGGCCGGGTCTGGACGCCGACGACGGTCGCGGTGGATTGGGCGCCCTATCGTGTCGGCCACTGGATCTGGCAGGACCCGTGGGGATGGACCTGGGTGTCGGCTGAGCCGTGGGGCTGGGCCCCTTACCACTACGGCCGCTGGGCTAACGTGTCGTCGCACTGGTACTGGGTGCCCGTCGCGCCGCGGGAGCGTTTCGTGGCCTACTCGCCGGCTCTGGTCGCCTTCGTGGGAGGCGGGCCCGGCTTTTCGGCGACGATCACGGTCGGCGGCGGCGGATTCGTCGGATGGTTCCCGCTCGGGCCGAGAGATCCCTTCCTGCCCTGGTGGGGCTTGCGCGCCGGCACCCGGGTCTCGACAGTCACGAACGTGACCTTCGTCAACAGGACCTACGTGACCGTCGTCAATCGCAACACGTTCGTTTCGGGCGGCATCGTGAACACCGCCGTTGTGCGCGACCGGGCGGTCGTCAGCCAGGTTTCCGGGGCGCACGTGCTGCGAGGACCCATCCCGATCGCCCCGACGGCCGCCTCCCTGCGCGTGGCGGTTCGCGCCGGGGCAGCGGCGGCGCCGCGGCCGCCCGCAGCGATAATCGCCCGCCAGGTCGTGGCCCGCGTGGCTCCGCCTCCCGCGCCACCGACCTTTCAGGCGAAGCTTGCCGTCATCAACGAGAACCGGGGCGCGCCGGTCGCGCCGGCCGTCGCGGCGAGAATCTCGGTCGAAAATCGGGGAAGGCCCCAAGCGGTCACTTCGGTTCGTCCGGCGGCGGAAACGGGCCGTGGCCAGCTCGCGCCTCGCGGAGGCGAGGCTCGAGCCACGGGCGAGAAGCGGCCCGAGCCCGTGACCGCCTTCCGCGGAAGGCCGATGGCGACGGCGCAGCAGCCGGTCTCGGCCAATCCAGTCGCCGGTGCATCGGCCCCGTCTGCCTCGGGTCCGGCGCCCCGCGAGATCGCTCCCCGTCGCGAGCGGCAGCCTCTGCCGACGGCTGTGCCTCAGGCCCCCGGCGGACCGCCGGCGGAGAGAGTCCGGCCGCAGACGGAGGACTGGCGCCAGCGGGGCCGGCCCACGGCGGCTCCCCAGGCGGCACCACAACCATCTCTGGAGCGGCGGCCGCCCATCGGCGCGCCTGCCCCGACACAGGCGCCCGAGCCCAGAATGGAGCGCCGCAGGGAGCAACCAACGCAGGCTCCGCCGCCCGTCCTCGAGCGTCGGCGCGAGCAGCCGACAGCCGCTCCTCAAGCGAAACCACAGGGAATCGAACGCCGGCGTGAACAGCCAACGGCTGCCCCGCAAGCGCAGCCGCAGGGAATCGAGCGCCGCCGCGAACAGCCGACAGCCGCTCCTCAGGCGCAGCCGCAGGGAATCGAGCGGCGGCGCGAGCAGCCGGCGGCCCCGTCCGGCCAGCCGCCTGTGATTCAAGAACGCGGGCGTGCGCGCCCCACATCTCCTCCCGGTCCGCCTCCGGCTGCCGAGAGAGGCCGGGAACGTGTTCAGCCGCCTCCGCAGGCTGCTCCCGGCAAAGGTGCGGAGCGCCCGCAAGTGCAACGCGGACGTCCGGTAACACCGAAACCGGAGCAGACGAAAAAGAACAAGGACGAAGAGAAGAAGAACTAGCAGGAGACCAGCACGTCTCCAGGAATCACCGTCTCAGAAACAGGCGCCCGTCCCCCGGGACGGGCGCCTGAGTTTTTAAGCCGTTTAGAATAAGTAAGTTAAGAACTACAACAATATTGACATTTTAGTATAGATTGCTTATGCTCTGATTTCCCTGCTGGATCTCGTACATGGAGAAAGTCAATGAGCAGCGAACGTGAATCACTTCTGGAGTATGCCAACCGGGAGTACAAGGCCGGCTTCGTCACGGACATCGAGTCGGAGACCATCCCGCCCGGGTTGAACGAAGACATCATCCGGACGATCTCGGCCAAGAAGAAGGAGCCGGAATGGATGCTGGATTTCCGGCTTCGGGCCTACCGGCACTGGATCACGATGAAGGAGCCGTCCTGGCCCAACGTCCACTACCCTCCGATCGACTATCAGGCAATCGCCTACTACTCGGCGCCAAAGGCGAAAGGGGACGCGCCCAAGAGCCTCGAGGAAGTGGATCCGAAGCTCCTGGAGACGTATGAGAAGCTCGGCATCCCCCTGCGCGAGCGGGCGAAGCTCGCCGGCGTGGCGGTTGACGCGGTCTTCGACTCGGTCTCGGTCGCGACGACCTTCCGCGAGCAGCTGGCGAAGGTCGGCGTCATCTTCTGCTCCTTCTCGGAGGCCGTGCAGAACCATCCGGACCTGGTCAAGAAGTACCTGGGCTCCGTCGTCCCCTACTCCGACAACTTCTTCGCGACGTTGAACTCGGCCGTCTTCTCCGACGGTTCCTTCTGCTACATCCCCAGAGGCGTGCGCTGCCCGATGGAGCTCTCGACCTACTTCCGCATCAACTCGGCGAAGACCGGGCAGTTCGAGCGCACCCTCATCATCGCGGACGAAGGCGCCTACGTCTCCTATCTTGAAGGCTGTACTGCCCCGATCCGCGACGAGAACCAGCTCCACGCCGCGGTCGTCGAGCTGGTGGCGCTGGAGAACGCCGAGATCAAGTACTCGACGGTCCAGAACTGGTACCCGGGAGACATCAACGGCAAGGGGGGCATCTACAACTTCGTGACCAAACGCGGAAAGTGCCTGGGGAGGAACTCGAAGATCTCCTGGACGCAGGTCGAGACCGGATCCGCCATCACCTGGAAGTATCCGAGCTGCATCCTCCAGGGGGACAACTCGGTCGGCGAGTTCTATTCCGTCGCCGTCACGAACAACCGGCAGCAGGCGGATACCGGAACCAAGATGATCCACATCGGGAAGAACACCAAGTCCACGATCGTCTCCAAGGGGATCTCGGCGGGCCACGGCCAGAACACCTACCGTGGAATGGTCAAGATCCTGGGCAGGGCGGACAACGCCCGCAACTACTCGCAGTGCGACTCGCTCCTGATCGGCGACAAGTGCGGCGCGCACACGTTCCCTTACATCGAGGTCAACAACTCGACCGCCCAGATGGAGCACGAGGCGTCCACCTCCAAGATCGGCGAGGACCAGATCTTCTACTTCCAGCAGCGCGGCATCTCGCCCGAAGAGGCGGTCAGCATGATCGTCTCGGGCTTCTGCAAGTCCGTCTTCAAGGAGCTGCCGATGGAGTTCGCCGTCGAAGCTCAGAAGCTGCTGGGGGTGTCGCTCGAAGGATCGGTGGGATAACCGGAGGCGGGCGGCCGCAAGGGCCGCCCCTACGGCGCCGGGGAACGAAGAAGGGCCCCGGTCGTGTCGTAGGGGCGGGGCTTGCCCCCGCCCGCGAAAATCGAAAGAAAAAGAATGCTGCTAGAGATCAAGAACCTGCACGCCTCGGTGGGCGGCAAGGAGATCCTGAAAGGCGTGGACCTTTCCGTCAACGAGGGGGAAGTCCACGCGATCATGGGCCCCAACGGCTCGGGCAAGTCCACGCTCGCCCACGTGCTGGCGGGCCGCCCGGGTTACGAGGTGACGCAGGGAGAAGTGCTGTTCAAGGGGCAGAACCTGCTCGCCATGACTCCCGAGATGCGGGCCCGCGAGGGGATCTTCCTGGCCTTTCAGTACCCGGTCGAGATCCCCGGCGTCTCCAACGTCTACTTCCTCAAGAACGCCTTGAACGCCGTCCGGAAGCACCGGGGCGAGCCCGAGCTGGACGCGATGGACTTTCTGAAGCTCACGCGGGAGAAGGCGAAACTGGTGGACATCGAAGAGGACCTGATCAAACGGCCGGTCAACGAGGGGTTCTCCGGAGGCGAGAAGAAGAGAAACGAGATCTTCCAGATGGCGGTCCTCGACCCGACGCTGGCGATCCTGGACGAAACCGATTCCGGGTTGGACATCGACGCGCTGCGCACCGTGGCGTCGGGCGTGAACCAGCTTCGCAGCCCGAAGCGGTCCATGATCGTGGTGACGCACTATCAGCGCCTCTTGAACTACATCGTGCCCGACTTTCTGCACGTGCTCGTGGACGGATCGATCGCTCTCTCCGGCGGGAAGGAGCTGGCGCTGGAGCTCGAGGAGAAGGGTTACGCCTGGCTCGAAAAGGAGCCGCCGGCGGCGAAAGCCGAGGCGAGGGCCTGAGCATGGAAGCGATCGCCCGGGAGAACGACCTCTACAACGCGAGCGTCGAGAGCTTCGCCCAAATGCGGTTTGCCGGCGAGCCGCTATGGCTGGCGGGTCTCCGGCGCGAGGCGTTCGAGCGGTTCACGGCCCTGGGTTTTCCAACGACGAAAAACGAGGAGTGGAAGTACACCAGCGTCGGACCGATCGCGAAGACGCCCTTCCGCCCGGCCGACGGTCAGCCACGGCTCCGGGATACCTCTCATCCCGTCTCTCTCCCCGGGGGAGAGGCGTCACGCTTCGTGTTCGTCAACGGGCGGTTCGCGCCGGAGCTGTCGAAGGCGAAGGACGGGCCGGCGGTCTTCCGCAGCCTGCGGGAAGTCCTGGCGGAGAATCCCGAGCTCCTCGAGCCGCATCTGGCTCGGCACGCGGGCTTCGAGAAGAGCGCGTTCTCAGCTCTCAATACGGCGTTCCTGGCGGACGGCGCGTTCGTGCGCATCCCGCGCGGAACGATCCTGGAAGAACCGATCCATCTGATCTTTTCTCCGCAGGAGAACGGAGGACCGGTGGTCTCGCATCCGCGGAACCTGATCCTGGCGGAGCCAAACAGCCAGGCGCGGATCATCGAAACGTACGTCGGAGAGGGGGGAGAGTACTTCACGAACTCCGTGACGGAGATCGTCTGCGGCGACGGGGCCGTCATCGAGCACTACAAGGTCCAGCGCGAGAGCCTCTCCGCGTTCCACGTCCAGACGGTCCAGGCCGCGCTGGGGGCTGCCAGCAACTTCACCTCGCACAACATCTGTCTTGGGGCGGCGCTCGCACGCACGGACATCAACGTCCTCTTCACGGCGGAAGGCGGCGAGTGCATGTTGAACGGCCTCTTCCTGGCGGGCGGCTCGCAGCATTTGGATAACCACACGCTGATCGACCACGCCAGGCCCCACTGCACGAGCCGCGAGCTCTACAAGGGAATCCTGGACGGCAGGTCGCGCGGGGTCTTTCACGGGAAGATCATCGTGCGGCCGGACGCCCAGAAGACCGACGCCATCCAGACCAACAAGAACCTTCTCCTCTCGCGGGAGGCGCTCGTGAACTCCACGCCGGCTCTCGAGATCCTGGCCGACGACGTCAAGTGCCGGCACGGCTCGACCATCGGCCAGCTCGACGCAAGTTCTCTCTTCTACCTGCGCTCGCGCGGCATCGGGGAGCGGGAGGCGCGCGCGCTCCTGACTTATGGTTTCGCGGCGGACCTGGCCAACCGGATCCGGGTGCCCTGGATCCGCGAGGAAGTCGAGGCCTTTCTCGGCCTGCGCCTTTCGCAGCCCACGGAGGCTCCATGAGCACGACCGCGACTCTTCGTCCGCCGGCCCCGGTTTCCGGCGGCAAGGGATACGACGTCCGAAAGGTGCGGGGAGACTTCCCGATTCTCTCGCGGCGCGTGTACGGCAAGCCGCTCGTCTACCTCGACAATGCCGCGACGACGCAGAAACCGCTCGCCGTCCTGGATGCCGTGAGGGCGCTCTACGAGAAGTCGTACGCGAACATCCACCGCGGCGTCCATGCCCTGTCCGTCGAGTCGAGCGAGGCCTACGAGAAGGCGCGGGAGAAGATGCGCGACTTCCTCCGCGCCGGCGACACGCGGGAGATCGTCTTCGTGCGCGGGACGACGGAGGGGGTCAACCTCGTCGCGCAGACGTTCGGGCGGGCAAACGTGCGCGCGGGCGACGAGGTCTTGATCTCGGCGCTTGAGCACCATTCCAACATCGTTCCCTGGCAGATCCTCTGCGAGGAGAAGGGCGCCAGGCTCCAGGTCGCGCCGATCAACGAGCGCGGCGAGATCCGCCTGGAGGAGCTGGAGAAGCGCCTTTCGAAGAAAACGAAGATCGTCGCGGTGTCCCACGTCTCCAACGCGCTCGGCACGCTCAACCCCGTCAAGAAGATCATCGCGCTCGCCCACGCCCGGGGCGTGCCGGTGCTCGTGGACGGCGCGCAGGCGGCGCCGCGCCTCCCCGTGGACGTCCGGGACCTGGACTGCGACTTCTACACGCTCTCCGGCCACAAGATGTATGGGCCGACCGGGGTCGGAATCCTCTACGGGAAGGCCGAGCATCTCGAAGCCATGCCGCCGTACCAGGCAGGCGGCGACATGATCAGCTCCGTCACTTTCGAGAAGACGACCTACAACATCCTCCCCTACAAGTTCGAGGCCGGCACTCCCAACATCGCCGGGGCGATCGGTCTCGGGGTCGCGACGGAGTACATGCGGTCTCTGGGGATCGAGAACATCGAAGCGCACGAGAACGACCTGCTCTCCTACGCCACACAGCGCCTGTCCGAGATCCCGGGGCTGCGCGTCATCGGCACGGCCGAAGAAAAGGCAGCCGTCCTGTCGTTCACCCTGGAGGGAATCCATCCGCACGACGTGGGCACGGTGCTCGACCGGGAGGGCGTGGCGGTGCGCACCGGGCACCACTGCGCGCAGCCGGTGATGGACTTCTTCCAGATCCCGGCGACGTCCCGCGCGTCCTTCGCGCTCTACAACACCCGGGAGGAAGTGGACGTGCTGGCCTCGGGGATCGTCAAGGTCGTGGAGATGTTCCGCCCATGAGCGACGACCTGCGCGATCTCTACCAGGAGGTCATCCTCGACCATTCGAAGCGGCCGAGGAACTTCAAGCCGCTCCCCTCCGCGAACCGCTCGGCGGAGGGATACAACCCCCTCTGCGGCGACAAGGAGACCGTCTATCTGACCGTCGAAGGAGACGTGCTGAAGGACGTCAGCTTTCAGGGATCCGGCTGCGCGATCTCGACCGCGTCCGCCTCGATGATGACCGAGCGCGTCAAGGGGATGACGCAAACGCAGGCGGAGGCGCTCTTCGAGAAGTTCCACGACCTGATCACGTCTGCCTCCGGCCCGAAACCCGGCGGTCCGGACCTCGAAAAGCTCGAAGTCTTTTCCGGCGTGCGCGAGTATCCGGTGCGGATCAAGTGCGCGACGCTCCCCTGGCACACACTGAAAGCGGCCCTGCGCGGCGCGCACGAAGTTGTCTCGACGGAACTGTCGGAAGGTCCGAAAGCGGAGAGCGGAGGAGCCTGAGACATGCACATGCACAAAGAAGTCACGACGACGCGCGAGGTGGAAGCGCGGGAGATCCCGAGCGGCACGAAGCTCGTGATTCCGGAGGCGACGCCTCTGGCCATCACGCAATCGCTGGGAGGAAGCTACACCGTCATCACGCCCTACGGCTCGATGGCGCGCATCGACGGCAAGGACGCCGACGCCATCGGAGAGCAGGTCACGGCCACGCCGGAAGAGGCGGCCGCCGGCAGGACGACGGAGGAGCTCGCCTGGGAGCAGCTGAAGATGTGCTACGACCCGGAGATCCCGGTCAACATCGTGGACCTGGGCCTCGTCTACAAGTGCGAGGTCACGCCGCTTCCGGACGAGGGAAAGAAGGTGGAAGTCCGGTTCACCCTGACCGCGCCCGGCTGCGGCATGGGCGACGTGCTGCGGGAGGACATCCGTGGCCGGCTTCTCACCCTGCCCGAGGTGAAGGACGCCGACGTCCAGGTCCTGTTCGATCCGCCCTGGAACATGAGCATGATGTCCGAGGCGGCCAAATTGCAGTTGGGGCTGATGTGAACGGGGCGGGAGGCGGGAGGCGGAAGGCGGGAGGCGAGGCATGAAGCTGAGCTCGCAGGAAGAGTACGGACTGAGATGCCTGCTCCGGGTCGGCCGCGCCGGCACGGAGGGGAGCGTCACGATCTCCGAGCTCTCCCGCTCGGAAGGGATCTCCGAGCCCAACGTTGCGAAGATGATGCGCCTCCTGCGCAACGCCGGTCTCGTCCAGTCCACCCGCGGACAGGCGGGAGGCTACGCGCTCGCGCGTCCGGCCGCAGAGATCCACATCGGCGAAGTCGTGGCGGCCCTCGGGGGACGCCTTTACGAAGCTTCATTCTGCGACACGCACGCGGGCATGGAACGCCTCTGCACGCACATGCCGGACTGCTCGATCCGCTCGGTCTGGAGGATGGTGCAGCGAGCCATCGACGAGGTCCTGGAGAAGATCACGTTGAAGGACCTGCTCGTGCCCGAGCGCGAAATGAACACGTGGCCGGCGATCAACGCCGGCTCCGCCGGCCTTCCGACATTCTCTTCATGAGCCTCGGCCGCCTCCTCCTGGTCCTCGCCGTTCTGGGGGCGGGATTCTGGATCGCCCGGTCACAGCACCTCATCGGTCCCTCGGCCCCGGAAGGCGAGCGGGCGGCCCCTCTCGACAGAGCCCGAGCCGCGGCTCGGGCCGCGGATGCCCGAAGCACTCAGTTGGAAGCGGCGTCCCGCGCTCTCGACTCGGAGCCCTCAGGCGGCAGCTCCGTGAGCGAGAACATGACGCCGGATCAAGTGCGCGCTCTTCTGGGACCGCCGGACGCCGTGGATTCCGCCACGACGGAGCTTGGCGTCACGGTCGAGAAGTGGACGTATCGCCAGGCCGGCAAGACCGTCGTCTTCGAGAACGGCACTGTCGCGCGCGTCGAGTAGGCGACCCGTCCCGCGCCCGAGGGCTCCTTGGGAATAGCATCTCGCGTCGTGCGGCTGTTTCTCGGCGGATGATCTCGCGGGCCTGTTGTCCCGAGCGAAGCGAAGAGCGGCTCCGGCCTTCCCCGGGCGACGACGCGGTGGTGAATAATCGGCGGGCGTGAATGTCCTGTTCCTGGCGGCGGAGGCGACGCCGTTTGTCAAAGTGGGAGGGCTGGCCGACGTGGCCGGCTCCCTGCCGGAAGCGCTGCGGACCTTGGGACACGACGTGCGGCTGGCCATTCCGGGCTATGGCGCGATCGACTGGCTCCGCTTCCAGCCCGCCCTCCGGACACGCTTCGACTTGCCGCACTCCTCCGGGGCCCAGTCGGCGGAGATTTACGAAACGCGTTCGGGCACGACGCCGGTGTTATTCGTCACGGGACCCCCGATTCCCAGGGATGGACGGATCTACGGCGCCGGCATCGGAGACGAGGCGCCCCAGTTCATCTTCTTCTCCCTGGCTGCGCTCTTCTCCTGCCAGGCGCTCGGTTGGAAACCGGACGTTCTCCACGCCAACGACTGGCACACCGGGACCGCGGTCCAGTGGCTCGCGGCCGAGGGCCGGCGAAACGACTTCTTTCGTTCCGTCGCCTCGGTCATGTCCATTCACAACCTGCGCTACAGAGGCGAAGGGTCGGGACGGATTCTCGTCGAGTACCGCGTGCCGGTGACCGAGGCGGCGAGCGTCCTTCCCGACTGGCTGCGCGATTCTCCGCTCGCGTTGGGCCTTCTGGGCGCGGACATGCTCTCCACCGTCAGTCCCACGTACGCGCGCGAGATCTTGACCCCGGCCTTCGGGGAAGGACTGGACGGCGTCCTGCGCGCGAGGCAGGACCGGCTTCGGGGCATCGTCAACGGCATCGACATGGCGCTCTGGAATCCGGCGACGGATGACGCGCTCGCGGCGACCTTCGAGGAGGGCTCGTTGGAAAAGCGAGCGGCCAACAAGAGGGCGCTGCAGGCAGAAGCCCGCCTTGCCGCGGAGCCTCGCGCGCCGCTCCTCGCGGTCGTCTCGCGCCTGGACGCGCAGAAGGGGTTCGAGATCGCCGTTCCCGCGGTCCGGCGGTGGCTCACGGCCGGCGGGCAGTTCGTGCTGCTCGGAACGGGCCAGCCCTCGCTCGAGCACGACTTCGCCGCGATCGAGCGGGACCACCCGGGCCGGGCGGCCGCCCGCCTGCGGTTCGATCCGCTCTTCGCGCGAAGGATCTATGCCGCCGCCGACATGGTCCTGATCCCTTCCCGCTACGAGCCCTGCGGGCTGACCCAGATGATCGCCATGCGCTACGGCGCCGTCCCCGTCGCCCGGCGCACGGGGGGCCTGGCCGATACGGTCCGCGACGCCGGCGACCCGGACGGAAACGGTTTCCTGTTCGACGAATTCTCCTCCTGGGCGCTGGGAGACGCTCTCGAACGCGCGCTCTCGGTGTACGCTCAGCGCGAGCAATGGGCCGAGATCCAGAGGCGGGGCATGCGGTCGGACTTTTCCTGGGGCCGCTCGGCCGCGCAGTACGTCTCGCTCTACGAGAGCGCGCGGGAGCTACACGGGGGCGGGGCGTGATGAGCGCCCTCACCCTCCTTCGCCAGGGCTTCGGAGGGCAGGCCCCGGCCCTCTCCCGGACTTGTCCTCCGAAGCTCGAAGAGCGAAGGAGGAGGGAGAGGGAGAAGAGCCGATGAGGACTCGCGCGGTCATCCTTGCCGGCGGAGAGGGATCCCGGCTGGGCGTGTTGACGGACAAACGCGCCAAGCCCGCCGTCCCCTTCGCGGGCAAGTACAGGATCATCGATTTCACGCTCTCCAACTGCGTCAACTCCGGCGTCGTGGACGTCATGATCCTGACGCAATACCGGCCCCACTCCTTGAACGAGCACATCGGCGCGGGCCGCCCCTGGGATCTCGACCGGGGCTTTTCCGGCGGAGTCCACATCTACCAGCCGTACCGCGGCCGCGCCGACACCGACTGGTACAAGGGCACGGCCGACGCCATCACGCAGAACCTGAACTTCCTGGAGCGGGGAGAGCCGGACCTGATCCTCGTGCTCTCCGGAGACCACATCTACAAGATGAATTACGCCTCGCTCATCGACTTTCACCTCTCCAAGCAGGCGGACGTGACGATCGCGACCCTGAACGTGACGCGCGAGGAAGCCACGCGCATGGGGATCCTCGCCGCGGACCCGGAGTATCGGGTCATGCAGTTCGTCGAGAAGCCCGCCGAACCGCCGGGCACGCTCGCCTCCATGGGGGTCTACGTCTTCTCACGCAAGACACTGGCGCAGACGCTGACGGAAGACGCGAAGCGCCGCGATTCCTCGCACGATTTCGGGAAGGATGTCATCCCGAGGATGATTCAGGGCGGTCTTCGGGTCTTCGCCTATCCGTTCCAGGGGTACTGGGTGGACGTGGGAACGATCGAGGCCTACTGGCAGACGCAGATGGATCTCTTGAAGCATCCCCCGGCTCTCGATTTGAACGACCGCTCCTGGATCGTGCACACCAAGTCCGAGGAACGCCCTCCGGTCCGCATCCAGGAAGGCGCTGTCGTCAAGGACAGCATGATCACCGACGGTTGCATGATCTCGGCGGGCGCGCGCGTGGAGAAAAGCGTGCTCTCCGCCGGCGTGTCGGTCGGCCCGGGGGCGATCATCCGATACTCGGTCATCCTGACCGACACGGTGATCGAGGCCGGCGCCCGCGTCGAGCGCGCGGTCATCGACAAGATCACGCGGGTCGGCCGCAACGCCCGCGTGGGACAGACCCCGAGGAGCCCGAAGAATCTTCCGGAGGGACCGGGAATCACGACCGTCGGAAAGAACGCGCAGATCCCCGCCGGCATCCGGATTCCTCGCGGCACCGTCGTGGCCGCCGATGCCACCCCCGAATACTTCCTCAGGGCCGCGCCGCTCCCGGCTACCCTGGCGAAGAAACGAGACGCTCCCTCCTGATCCCGCCCTCTCATCCCGAGGGACGCCTCCCGACTTGTCATCCCGAGGTCGCCGACGCGCCAGAGCCGCTATGGCGACGGCGCGAGCGCAGCGACGAGGGATCTGCTCCTGGAGGCCGGAGGAGACCGGAGCAGATCCTTCGCTACGCTCAGGATGACAGGGAGAGGGCGAAGGGATGACAAGGGAGGAAAAAGACGGCTTCGATCGAGGGGACAGGCTCGGAGAACTACTTCAACGACGCGTGGGGCCTTCACGTCGAGGACGGCCCTGAATGGTCGTAGGATCTGCGGAATGGATGTGAGCCGGCGTCTCTTCCTGGCGCGTGTCGCGCCTCTTCCGGTTCTCGCGCCCGTCCTTTCCGCAAAGCGGCGACACGTTTCCGTACCGGCCGTCAAACCTCTCGATCGGGACGTCGCGACCCTCGACGGCATCCTGTCGGCTTTCTACGAGGTGATCTCCGGCGCCGCCGGGGTTCCGCGGCAGTGGGCGCGGGACAGGACGCTCTATATTCCGGGCGTCCGCTTCGTTTCGCTCAAGTCCGCGAATGGTCGCGTTCAAGCCCGGGTCTACGACCATCAGGCCTACGTGGACGCGACGGATCCCTACCTGCTCTCCCGGGGCTTCTTCGAGCGCGAGATCCACCGCAGCGCCGTTCGGTTCGGCAACTTCACGCACGTTCTGAGCACGTACGAATCTCGCACCGCCTCCGACGGTCCGATCATCGCCAGAGGCGTCAACAGCATCCAGCTCTTCTGGGACGGGAACCGCTGGTGGATCGCGGGCGCCGTCTGGGACGACGAGCGGCCGGGCAACCCGATTCCTCCGGAGCTGCTTCCCCCGGCCTCGACTCCCGCTTCTGAAAGGAAAGGCTCTTGAGCGAGAAACGCAAGCTCCCCGCATTCCTGCTCTGTCTCTTCTTCGGGGTCTTCGGCGTTCACCGGTATTACGTCGGGAAGATCGCGACCGGTCTGATGCAGCTCTGCACGGCCGGCGGGCTCGGCATCTGGGTCCTCTTCGACCTGCTGGTGATCCTCCTCGGCGGCTTCACCGACAAGGAAGGCAAGCTCATCACGAAGTGGGTCTGAGGCTCGCGTCCGCCGCGTCCCAGATGCGCGCCTGCCGGACCCCGGCCTCCAGATCCAGCAGCCGGCGCTTGATGGCCAACCCTCCCCCGAAGCCCGTCAGCGCCCCGTCCGTGCCGACGACCCGGTGGCAGGGAATGATGATCGGAATGGGATTGCTGCCGTTGGCCGCGCCCACGGCCCGGGACGCTTTCGGCCGGCCGAGCTGCCGCGCCAGCTCGCCATACGACATGGTCTCGCCGTAGCGCATCATCCTGCTCGTCCTCCTTTTCGGACGTCGACGTCGGGCCGCTATTGGACCTCCAGCGATTCGCCGTTGTCGAGCGCGAGGAAGCGGGGCCTGGGATCGGGGTGGCGCGCGAGGGCGGCTTTCAACTCCTCGAACGGCTCGGATTCGCCGTCGTCGGCCTGCGCGAAGGTGCCGAAGTGGATCGCGACCGCGGTCCTCGCGCCCAGGATCTCCTGCGCACGGATCGCCTCCTCGGGGTCGATGTGGGCCTGCGCCATGAACCAGCGGGGGCGGTAGGCGCCGATGGGCAGAAGCGCCAGGCGCAGATCCGGGAAGCGGTCGCGGATCATCTGAAAGTGGGATCCCCAGCCGGTGTCGCCGGCGAAATAGAACGAGCCCGACGGGCCCGTGACGATCCATCCGCACCAGAGCGTGCGGTCGCGGTCGAAGGGACTGCGGCTGGAGAAGTGGCGCGCGGGAACCGCGGTCAGCGTCACTCCGGGCGCGAGAGGCGCCGACTCCCACCAATCGAGGTCGCGCGAGCGCGGCACGCCGTGCCTTTCCAAAAACGCCGTATTGCCGAGACCGACGAAGACGGGCGGATGGTGTGCCCTGGCGAGGCGGGAGAGCGTCGCGATGTCCATGTGGTCGTAGTGGTTGTGGCTGACGAGGACGGCGTCGATCGGCGGCAGGTCGGAGAAGCGGATGCCGGGAGGACGGTGTCGCCGCGGCCCGACGAAGGAAAAAGGCGAAACTCTCCTGGACCAAATCGGGTCGGTCAGAATGTTGAGCCCATCCATCTGGATGAGGACGGTCGAGTGGTTGACGAACGTCACGCGAAGCCTTCCGCCGTCCACGCGCTTCGGCGGCGCGGAGCCCGGTGGCGTGGCGGTGAAGGAGCGCCAGGGCCCGCGCTCGCGATGCGTCATCCATCTCAGGAAATCCGAGAAGCCGTGGTCGAGCGGCTCGATTGACCGGAACCTCTTTCCATCAAAGTGCGGCCCGGCCGGACCTGTCCAACGCGGCGCGGAGAGGGCGCAGCCGGTGGCGACGAGCGCGCACCCGGCTGCTCCCGAGAGGCCCGCGGCGACCAGAATCCTGCGGCGACGCGACATGACTCCGGTCCCAGCGCTCACGGAGGAAGCTTTATTCCAGATCCCGAGCGCCGGGCCGGACGGGGAGGACCGCATATGATGACCGGCGACGGACACGAAAGGAGATCGACAGATGAGAATCGCCAATCGGGTGACCCTGTTCCTGGTGCTGATCGCCTTCGGTTTCTCCTCTTCGGCCCGCGGCGCGGGCGCAAAGGACGTCGAGGCGACCCCGCAAGCCAGGGCCTACCGGGCCCTCCTCAAGGCGGTCGATAAGGGCGATTTCGAGGGCTACAAGAAGTGCATGACCAGGGCAGCCGCCAAAGGCATCGATCAGCAGACCAGGGAGATGGGGCTGGATCCGAAGAAGGGAATGGAGATGATGAAGGCGATGACGCCCACGGACCTGAAGCTCACGTCCCTGAAGGTCGAAGGCAAGAAGGCGACCCTCGAGGCCACGGGGAAGATGAACAACGAGTTGAACAAGGGAACGATCGCGCTCGAGCAGGAAGACGGGCAATGGAGAGTCGCCAATCAGAGCTGGACGAACGCCAAGTGAGGCTCCGCCGCCCCTGACGGAGGCGGCCCCGATGCGGATTAGACTCGCGGAAGCTTGAACGAAACGGAGACCCGCAGGGCGCGCGGATCGGGCGCGACCCTGGGAACTCGCTTGCTCCCGTTCGCCGGCGTGGCGGCGCTGCTCGTCGCGTGGGACCTCGCCATCCGGTTCGGCCGCGTTCCGCTTCTGCCGGGGCCGCTCGCGGTGGCGCGGGCGATCGCGGAGCTGGCGCAGAAGGGGTTTCTCGTCAAGCACGTTGCCGCTTCGCTCTTCCGCGTGACCTGGGGATACCTGCTGGCGGTCTCCGTCGGAGTCCCGCTCGGGATCCTGCTCGCGTGGTACCGCCGCGGCGGACTGGCCCTGGCGCCGCTCGTCGAAATCGTGCGCCCGATCTCGGCACTCGCCTGGATCCCGCTCGCCATCCTCTGGTTCGGCGTGGGCGATCTCTCGGCGGTCTTCATCATCTTCGTCGCTTCGGTCTTTCCGCTGACGATCGCGGCGATGAGCGCGGTCGGCGGCGTCTCCTCGACGCACTGGAACGCCGGACATAACTTCGGTCTCTCGCCGGTGGAGATCGCGCGGCGCGTGCTCCTGCCCGCGATCCTGCCGCGGCTTCTGGTCGGCCTGCGGCTGGCGCTCGGCATCGCGTGGCTCGTGGTGGTGGCGGCCGAGATGATCGCCGTCAACTCCGGGCTGGGGTTTCTGATCATCGACGCGCGCAATGCCGGCAACCGCTACGATCTCGTCGTGGCCGGGATGGTCCTGATCGGAACGATCGGCCTCGCTCTCGACGCGGCGATGCGCCGCATCGAAAGGCTCCCCGCCCTGCGATGGGGTTACGCGGACTCCGCCCGGGAGGCGGCGTGATTCCCGTTCGCGAGCCCGTTCCCCGGCGCACGAAGCTCGAGGTCCGCGGCCTCGACATGACTTTCTGGACGGAAGGGAACGAAGTCCGCGTGCTCGAGGACGTCGCGCTGGACGTGCGCGAGGGGGAGTTCGTCTGCATCCTCGGCCCCTCCGGCTGCGGCAAGTCCACGCTCCTGAACATCCTCGCCGGGTTCCTGGAACCGACCGCGGGCTCCGTGCGCATCGACGCGGAGGAGGTCCGCGGCCCCGACCCGCGCCGGATCTTCGTCTTCCAGGAGCGGGGCGTGTTTCCGTGGCTGACGGTCGAGGGCAACATCGGTTTCGGCCTCGGGAAGCTGCCGCGGGAGGAGCGCGAGCGCCGCATCGCTCACTACATCCGCCTCGTCGGGCTCGAAGGTTTCGAGAAGGCGTACCCGCACGAGCTCTCCGGAGGAATGAAGCAGCGGGTCGAGGTGGCTCGCGCCCTGGCTGTGAACCCCGACGTGCTTCTCCTGGACGAGCCCTTCGGCGCGCTCGACTCCATCACGCGCCTCGTCATGCGGGGGGAACTGCTGCGCATCTGGCAGGCGGAGCAGAAGACCATCCTCTTCGTGACGCATGACATCGAGGAGTCCGTGCAACTGGCCGATCGCGTCGTGGTGATGACGGCGCGGCCCGCGCGGATCCGGCGGATCGTCCCGATCGATCTGCCGCATCCCAGAGACCTCTCTTCCCGCCGCTACCTCGAGTTGCGCGACGGGATCTTCGAGGAGATCGGCCTGGCCCACAAGATATGACGTCGCGAAGCCGGCTCGAGGCGATTCTCCTGCCCGCGGCGGCTGCCGCGGTGCTGATCGCTCTGTGGCACCTGGCCGTCCGATGGACCGGGACGAGCGTCTTCCCCTCGCCGGGCGCGGTGGCGCGCGGCTTCGCGGAGCTCGCGCGCAAGGGGCTTCTTCTCCGGTACAGCCGCGACTCGCTCTTGCGCGTGGCCGCGGGCTACGGGGCGGCGCTCGCCATCGGAATTCCCGCGGGCGTCTTCCTGGGATGGCGCCCCGGGGCTGCCCGGGCGGTCAACCCCGTGATCCAGCTCCTGCGCCCGATCTCCCCGCTCGCCTGGATTCCCGTGGCGATCGTGCTCTTCGGCGTCAGCAATGTGGCGGCCGTCTTCCTCATCTTTCTCGCCTCGCTCTTCCCGATCCTCGTCTCCGCGATGAACGGAGTGCGCGGCGTGCCAGCGATGTACCGCGACGCGGGGCGCAACTTCGGCCTGTCGCAGCGGCTGCTTCTCTCCCGCGTCGTCTTTCCCGCGGCCCTTCCCGAGATCCTGACGGGATTGCGCCTCGCGCTGGGCATCGCCTGGATCGTCGTCGTGGCGGCGGAGATGATCGCGGTGGACTCGGGGCTGGGATACCTCGTCATCGATTCGCGCAACGCGGGCAAGCGCTACGACCTCGTCGTCGCGGCGATGCTCCTGATCGGCGCGATCGGGCTGCTCCTGAACCTCCTCGTTCAGCGCGTTTCTCGACTGCGGGCGGTGCGCTGGGGATTCCGGGAGGAGACGCCGTGAAGGCAGGCCAAAAGATCTTGTTGGGCCTGCTGCTCTGGACGGGAGCCGTCACCGCCGCGCATCTCTCGTTGAATGTCGACTGGTCCGCCCTCTGGAACGACCGCCTCCCGCTTGCGAAGCGGAAGCTGAACGTCGCCTACATCCCCGTGACCTGTCACCTGGCCTGCCCCGTGACGGACTTCATCTCCCACTATTCGCTGGACGGCGCGCTCTTCATTCCGCGGATGTTCCAGGGCTTTCCGGAGATCAAGGAGGCGCTGATCTCCGACCGCATGCAGGTCGGGTTCATGGTCGCGCCGATGGCGATCGCTCTCGCCGCCCAGGGAGTGCCGATCAAGATCGTCTATCTCGGGCATCGCTACGGCAGCGCGGTGGTCGTCCGAAAGGACGGTCCCATCCATTCCGTGAAGGACCTCGCCGGCAAGACGATCGCGATCCCCAGCCGCTTCTCGGACGAGAGGCTGATCGTCTTCAAGGCGTTGAAGCAGAACGGCATATCGGCGGCGGACGTCCACATGGTCGAGATGGCGCCGCCTGACGTCGCCGGGGCGCTCGCCGCCGGCGCGATCGACGCCTTCTCGATGGGAGAGCCCTACCCTTCACAGGCCGAGCTCGGAGGCTTCGGCCGCGTGCTCTTCAACGCCCGCGAGTACTGGCCGGACTACATGTCCTGCGTCGTGGTCGCCCGGCAGGACGTCATCGACCGGCGGCCGCAGGCTGTGCAGATCCTCGTGGACGGCATCGCGCGGTCGGGCCTGTGGCTGGATGAGGGCCGCTCGCACCGCGAGCACGCCGCGGACTTCGTGGCGCGCTACTACTTCCGCCAGAATCCGGAGATCCTCCGGCACGCTCTGACCGAGCCCCTCGACCGCGTGATCTACACGCGTTTGACGCCGCGCAAGCCCGACTTCGACATGGTGCGCGACCTGATGATCGAGACGGGCGTTCTCGACAGGAAGATCGCCTTCGAGGAGTACGTGGACCAGCGTTTCGCGGAAGGCGCCACGACGCAGACCGCCTGGAAGTACGAGCCGGGCAGCGGCAAGGCGGAATGAGGCCTCATCCTTGTCATCCTGAGCGAAGCGAAGGATCTGCTCCGGTGACTTTGGGCCGCACATAGCCTTGATCAGAACCCGCCGCGCAAAAACAATCTGGCTCCTGGCGGCGGTTCTCCTCGTGGCCGCAGGCATCTGGACTTATCGCAACTCCTCGCTCACGAGGCTCCGCCGCGAATTCATTCCCTGGATGCACCGGCTCGAGCGGTGGCGCGACGCGGCGGAAGAGACGCGCCGCGCCCTGATGCGGCGCGAGCCTTCCCCCACCGACCCGGCCGGCATGCCGCGGTTTCGCGAATGGGCCTGGAACGGCCTCGACCGGATCGCCTGGATCACGTACCGGGTCGAGAAGCCCCGGCACGACATCTCTCCGGAGCATGAAGTCACGCGGGGGCGCGTCCGCTTCACGATCGGAGGGTTTCAGGCAAATGGCACGCGCGTCGAGAGAAGCGCCGACGTCCTGCTGTCCGCCGAGTGGGACCCTCGCCGAGATCCGACGCCAACGGAGGCGCCCCCCGGCGCGGCTCCCGAATCCGTTCCGATCCCGATGGACGTCACCGCGACGCTCGACCGCGCCGTCTCCGAGCGGGAAAACGCCTCACCCCGCTTCCATGACGCCACCGCCGAGGCGGGCCTGGGCGCGCCACGCCGCGATCCGCCGCTGAAGCTGACGAACCATTTGATCGCCGACATCTGGCCCGGCTCCGGTGTGGCGGTCCTCGATTACGACGGCGACGGCTCCGAGGACCTCTTCGTTTCCGACGGCGTGCGGTCGATCCTCTACAAGAACGACGGAGAAAGGAGATCCTTCGCGCCTCACGGGGCTCAGGATGAACAGCCGCGTGCGGCGGCTGTTCACTTCACCGACGCGACCGTCGAGGCCGGACTGGCGAAGCCGGACGGCAGCGGCGTCGCCGCGACCGGAGTCGCCGCGGGGGACGTGAACGGCGATGGCCGGCCCGATCTCTTCGTCACCGACGCCTTCGGCCCCGCTCGCCTCTTCCGCAATCGGGGCGACGGCACCTTCGAGGAGACGACGAGCGGTTCCGGCATTTCCGTCATCGGCAACGCGCGCTCGGCGGCGTTTGCCGACGTGGACGGCGACGGAGACCTGGACCTCTTCGTGTGCGTCACCGGCGATTACTACAACCAGATGCCCGATCCCCCATACGACGCGAATGACGGGAAGCCCAACCACCTTTACATAAACGACGGCCACGGCCACTTCGCCGACGCGAGCGCCGCCTGGGGCCTCGCGAAGACGACTCGCTGGTCGCTCTCTTCGATCTTCGCCGACTATGACGGCGACGGCCGGCCCGACCTGCTCGTCACGAACGATTTCGGTTTGAAGAATCTCTACAGAAATGACGGCGGGCGCCGCTTCGTGGACGAGGCCGCGAAGGCCGGCGCGCAAGTGCGCGCCTACGGCATGTCGGCCACTGTCGCAGATTTCAATGGAGACGGCCTGCCCGACCTCTACACGACCGGCTGCGACACACAGTGGTACTTCCTTCACGAGTACCCCTCGCTGCCTATCGGCTTCCCCGGCCGGGTGTTCCTGCCGATCGCGATCCGCTGGATGGAAACGATGTCCACCGGCAACTCGCATCTCCTCCAGACGCCGGACCACACCTTCGCGGATGCAACCGCCCGCTCGGGCGCCGCGCACGCCGGTTGGAACTGGAGCTCCATCGCGGCCGACCTCGACAACGACTCCTGGCCCGACATCTACGCGACCAGCGGCATGTGGGGAGACGGCCGCGACCACGACCGGGAGCTGGAGTTCTGGTGGCAATCCCTCGCCTACTGGGACGACTACGTGGCCGGCACGAAGACCTTCGACCGCAAAGGCGCCGGCATCGCCGGCATCGAACGCGACCGCTACTTCCGAAATCGCTCCGGCGACCCCGCCCGCTCCGCCGACGGCGACCTCTTCGAAGAACGTTCCTTCCTCGACGGCCTCGATCTGGAAACGAACGGCCGCGCCGTCGTCGCCTTCGACGCCAACAACGACGGCGCCCTCGACCTCTACATCCGCTCCGTCCAGGCCCCCGAAGCCCTCTTCTTCGGCACCCGCCGCTCCAACGAGCACTACCTCCGCATCAAACTCCGCGGCACCTCCGGCCGCGACAACCGAGACGGCATCGGCGCGAGAATCACGGCAACTCTTCCGGGCGGCCGCCGCCTGGTGGTGGAAACCGGAAACGCCAGCGGCTACCTCTCCACCGGCAGCCCCATAGCCCACCTGGGCCTGGGCCCCGCCACCCGGCTGGACTCCCTAACGATTCGCTGGCCGTCCGGCACCCTCCAAACCCTCGGCCCCATCGCCCCCCTAGACCGGACCATCCTCGTAGACGAGGACCGCGGAATCCTCCCTCCAAATCCTGCAGGCTAACCGCAGCACCTGATCGAGGACGGATATGATGTCTGGACCGTCCAGGGGATCCCGGGGCTACAAGGGCCTGACGCCGATTATGATTTACAACGCGTTCTCAACCGATCCGGCGCAGCCCGCGTTGCCTTGCCAATGCGCTCTGAAAGCCCATCCCGATTGGTTCGAGCGGTTTTAGGCAGCGTACTTCGCTGCCTATCTCCCCGACGGTTGGGAGATAGGCAGCCGCCGGAGCTTCGTCGGCCCCTTTCCATTGGGCTGTCTAAATGATGTTAGGGACGCAGAAGAAACATTCCTCTCACCATCATCGCGTATTGGAGGTCACATGAAAAGAGTCACTGGCATCGGCGGCATCTTCTTCAAGGCCAGAGACGCTCCATCACTGCGGGCTTGGTACAAGCGGCACTTGGGAATCGATGTCCAGGTCTGGGGCGGAGCTGCCTTCCCTTGGACCGACGCCGAGGGCAAGCCGATCGCAGGCACAACTGCCTGGTTGATCGATCCGCAAGAAAGTAATCACTTTGCTCCGAGCTCTGCTCCCTTCATGGTCAACTACCGAGTGGAAGACCTCCACGCCTTGGTCACGGCCTTGAAGGAAGAAGGCTGCAATGTGCTCGAGAAGAGTGACCAATCCGAGTATGGGACGTTTGCCTGGGTCGTTGATCTCGAGGGAAACAAGGTCGAGCTATGGCAGCCGCCTGAAGGCCAATGAGCAGGCTCGTTACTCGAGGCCGCGAACTGCGGCATAACACGAGCGTGCAGCGGAACCCGTTAGGCGGCCAGAACGTACAGACAGGAGACAACGATGAGAGACGAGCAGGCGGCACCTGAGACGAAAGGTGTTACGGTGAAGCTACTCGCAGCGCTTGACCTTGGCCCTGAAATCGAAGGCATGGCAGGGCGCCAGCTTCGAATGCGAATGGTGACTATCGAACCGGGAGGGGTCTTCGGCCCGATTCACGACCATAAAGACAGGCCGGGTATGGTCTACATACTGCAAGGAACGATCACTGACCATCGAGATGGAGTGGCTAACGAGTATGGGCCCGGAGCGGGCTGGCCCGAGGATAAGAACACCACGCACTGGCTTGAGAATAGAGGAACGGCGCCGGCGGTGGAGATTTCATTCGATATAGTCAGGCAACAGTGAAGCTCAGGCCCGTCAATTACCCCGGTCGCCGCCTAACAACGCGCTGCAGCGGTCTCGTCGTCAGTCACTGCGCTCCTTCCTCCTAGCCGCTGAGCGTGAATCGTTGGGAGGACTCGGATCGAGCATGCTCATAGAAATCGGACATGTGGAGGCGATCTTCCGGTATCCCGTGAAGTCCATGGGCGGCGAGCGACTCGAGGTCGCCAGGCTGGGCTGGCACGGCCTCGAGGGTGATAGACGCCTGGCATTCCGGCGGATGGATGACCACAGCGGGTTCCCGTGGCTATCAGCAAGCAAGCTTCCCGACCTGCTCCTGTTTGCTCCGCACCGCCGTGAAGGCGGCGCTCAGGGAGACCTCCCTACGCATGTTCGCACGCCGGAGGGCGAAGAGATGCCTGTCTTCGGGAAGGACTTGGCCGCGGAGGTCGGGCGTCGGTATGGCGCTCCAGTGCAGATGATGCAGCTAAATCATGGCATCTTCGATGAAGCGAGCCTCTCCGTGATCGCCTCCGATACGGTGCGTGAGATCGGACGACTCGCAGGGCACAGCCTGGACGTGCGCCGATTTCGCCCGAATATCCTGGTTCGTTTGCTGCGATCGGGTCCCTTCCAAGAGGACGGGTGGGTGGGCGGTGTGCTCTCATTCGGCGAGGGGGACGACGCCCCCGCGATCACCGTCACGATGCGCGACACTCGCTGCTCGATGGTGAACTTTGATCCCGACTCAGCACGTCCTGCGCCGGAAGTGCTGAAGGCAGTCGTTCGTGTGCACCAGAACACCGCGGGAATCTACGGCACGGTCACTCGCATCGGTGGACTGGCGGTCGGGCAGACCATATTCCTCCGTGCGGCGACCGAGAAAAGGGAACGTGGGTGATCGAAACACGACGTCCCGGAACACCGCCCACTCGGCTTTGAGACGTTGCGCTGCCCAAGGTCGAGCGCCCGGCAAATGAGGAGGCATCGGTGAAAAACACGCGCATCATCGTTACTCACTACGGCGGACCCGATGCACTTCAGGTGCTCGAAGAGGAGTGCCCCGAGCCGAAGGACGGTGAAGTGCGGGTGAGAGTGCTGGCCGCGGGTGTTTCCTTGCCCGACCTGATGATGCGCGAGGGCATTCATCCCGAGACGCCCCCGCTGCCCTTCACGCCGGGGTGGGATCTGGTCGGCGTGGTGGATCGGCTCGGCGACGGCGTCTCTGGACTCGAACCAGGCCGGACAGTTGCCGCGCTTCCGATCAACGGCGCGTACGCGGAATTCGTCTGCCTGCCGCAGCGTGAGCTGGTTCCGGTGCCTTCCGGGTTGGAAGCGGCCGAGGCTGTCAGTCTCGTGCTGAACTACATCACGGGTACCAGATGCTGCATCGTTCGGCTAAGGTCAGACGGGGCCAGCGCGTGCTGATCCATGGCGCGGCAGGCGGGGTCGGCACGGCACTCTTGCGCAACGGGTCGTAGTCATGGCACAGAACAAAACGAAGGTCACGGAAGCGAGCGTGGAGAGCTGCCTTTTCGCCATCAAAGACGAGGCCAGGCGAGAGCTCATGACGGCAAGTCGAGACCGACGCCGGTCGCTTCAGTGGCACAAAAAGAGGGCCCCTCTCGGGGCCCCATCGAATCGCCGGCGCTCAGCAGGCGCCGCCTGAAGCACGATTACGCACGAGCGTAGCTGGATGCGGTTTCGTAGGTCTCCACTTTGGGAGTGCCATCGATGAACGGGGTCAGCTTCGCCAGGACCTGCGGATAGGTCGCCGTCTCATAGGTCTCGGCGTTCTTCCGGTTGTCCCAGAGGCTGATGAAGTGCGCGCCCTTCGGGTTGACGAGCGTCACTTCCTCCTGGAAACCGTTCTGCCTGCGCAGCATCGGAACGACTTCCTTCTCGAAGAGATTGTTGAACTCAGTCTCCTTGCCGCTCTTGATCTGGAAATGGACGTTGCGTGCGAATTTCATGACACTTCTCCCTGAGTCCTTGAACACTTGGTCTTCATCGGAGAGCCCGAAACGGAGGGCCGGAGTCGACAAGGTACCGAAGCCGGCTTGGACCTTTGAAGAGGACTTCACGCTATCACAGATCGAGAACGATCGCGGCGTACGCCACGCTGTTTTCGATTTGTTTCCTCGAAATATCGTGGGCGCCAGGCGCCTCCACGCAATTCGGCGGCCCATTTGGCGTAACTGGCTTCATAAGTGCACAGATAGCGGCGGCCGTATTGAGAATCGTGGGGCGCGGGAACGTCTCGGGCCTCGCCGGTCTCGGCAAGGCCTCCCTGAGTGTGCGCGGCGCGGTAGCGAGGGATCCGCGGTGATGAGACTTCAGCCGGAGCGGCGCGCGAACTCGGACTTGATCAGGGCGAGCTTCGACGCAAGGCGATGAATCCGGCCGCCGTCAGGCTGTTCCGAATAGGGCGGAGCCGGGGCCGGCCGTTGGGATCCCCCGACAAATGCCCGGCTGTCGACGGTCCAGTGGCGGAGAGTCCGACCCGCGATCGCGTGAAATGGTTGGCTGCTCATGAGAGTGCCTGCTTTCTTCCCGAGACCGAAGGCGGGCACTCAGTTGTCAGCTGGATGGGGTCCGTCGGCGGTTAAAGGAGTGGTCAGCGTATCACATCGGAATGCTGTCAAGGTGCCCTGCATCCCTTACCTCCATCTGTGCATTTTCATGGCGAGATACGGCGGCCCGGGACCTGCACGGGTCCGGCTCGCCGGAGCAGGGAGAAGTGACGAAGGCCCTCTCGATTTAGCCGGCACGCGCCTCGCCGAGTACGCCCGGATGTCGCGAAGCGGAAAATCGGGCAGACCCCGAACGCTCATGGTGCCGGTCCACCCGGCGCCGGCCGGCTTCAAGTGCACGAGAAAGATCCAGGGCCGCTTCGGAGAGGCGATGACCGTCTCCCAGTCCCCCTCCAGGGTCTCACCGGAGGGATCGCTCGGCAGGGCCGCCGGGACGGCGCCCGCCAGCACGGCGCTCACAACGAGCAACGCACAGCTCCTGGAAAGGCGCATGGCCGACCTCCACTCCCGGTGCTACGAATTCGAGTCGATTCTGGTTTCGGCGGAAGGACCGTTTCAAGCCTTCAACACGCCACGTCGCGTGCCGCGATGAGCGGTCGCGCGACTCCGCGTTGCGCCGCATCGCATCCAGGATGTGGCGGTGGAAAACGTGGCAGAGCGCGGCCTCGACTGGTTTCCACAGCCAGCGCGGGCGCTTCGGGCTCACGTAACGCGTGTCGAGCGCGACCTCCGTTCGCCCGTCCGGAAGCCCGCTCAGCGTGTAGCTGCCGCCCGCGAGCCGGATCCCGCCCCCGACCGCGAGGTTCTGCTCGACGACCTCGAACTCGTAGTGGCGGCCCCGGTCAATCCGCGTGATGCGCTTGAGCAGGTGCCCGCCCTCGTAGAGGCACCTTGCCTCGTCGCCGACTTGCGCCTTGCCGCCCTCGGTGCGAATCGGCACGGGAAGCAGCAGGCGCAGAGGAAGCGGTGGGCGCTCCGCGATCTGTTCGTAGAACACCAGCCCATCCCACGCCTGCTCGGGCAAGACGGCGAACTTCGTCCGGGTGACGACCGACGTGGGCCGCGGCGGTTTCCCGCGTTGGCGGGCCCCCCGTCGTCGCCGGATGGATCTCAGGAATCCCGTCAAAGCGCCTCCACCCGTCTCACGTCCACGATTCCCCAGAGCATCGCCCGATCCTCGGCGGCGCGGTTGGTCGGCAGCGGGCCCGGCGCCTCGCCGAAGCTGCGCCGAACCACGACTGCGCCCGGCGCGGCGGCGCGCTTCACCGCGGCGAGAAGCCGCCGCTCGTAGACAACGCCGGCCCCGTCGAGGATGTTCGAGAGCGTGAAGCCGTCGAAGCCCCCGCCGGGCTCGCGTTCGAGGTAATCGGCCGCGTCGGCCTGGACGAGGCGAATCTGCCTGGTCTCCGGGGGCGGCGGCTCGCCGGGAAACTCGCCCAGGAGCAAGGCGCGCGCGTGGGGATTGGCGCGGTTGGAGTGCCGGGCGAAACAACGCTCCATGCGCCCGCGCATGACCGCGGCGAAATGAGGCGGCAGGAAGTCGAGGAACGCCGGGGCATAGATTGCGCGCAGGAGGGTCGCTGAGAGGAGCACGTCCAGGGCGGCGCGAAATCGCCGGGTGTCGAGGTGCCGGCGCCAGAATTCGACCTGCTCGGACGTGTCGTCGAGATCGAGGAAGGCGTGCACTTTCGACGGCCACCAGCCCGCCAGGGGCGCCAGGGCGCGTCCGAAGGCCATGAGGCGCTCGGCGCTGCCGCGCACTCCGCGGGCGCCCTCGAAGCGCCGCTCGGCGTAGTCGAGCTGGACGGGATTGATGTCCACGGCTACGACCTCGTGAACCGGCGCGAGCTGCATCGCCGTGCAGCCGGCCGACGCGATGCAGAAGACGCGCCCCCCGGGCGTGAACGCTCCGAGCTCGATCGACGCGTCCTCATACATGCGCCCGAAGAGCACCTGACCCGGTCCGCTCCGGGCGTCGAGGCGGCCTCGCCCCCAGGCGGTCCGGGCGACGGCCACCGTCACTTCCAACCGGGCAGGCTGGCACAGACCCAGACCAGCACGAGGAAGGCGAAGTTCTTGACTACCATCCCGCCCGGATCATGGATGATGTGGCGAGCCCAGAGCAGGCCATTGGCGTTCAGCGTCACGAGCAGGACTGTCTGGGCAAGCGCGCAGGGCAGCGGCGCGATGCCGCTCAACGCCCACACCGCCAGACCGACCTCAGCCGCCCCGAGCGCCTTCAAGAAGAGGACCCCGATGCGCGGACCGAAGCGGGGCACGGCCTCGACGACCTGGAACTGACGCGGCTCGCGGCCGAGCAGCTTGCACCAAAGACCTTCATAGAACCACACGGCGGCCACGGCGACGCGAATCAGCCAGAACGGCGGCAGCAGCGGGGGCATGGCGGTGGATTCTCCTTCCCGGGTCGGAGGCTTTCGAATCTAGCATAGAGAAACGAAGCCCCTTGCCGGATGTCCCATTCGCGGGAATGATGAGCGACAGGATGCGGCTGCTCAAAGATAAGGAGCTCACGATGACGGCATCTGTTTTTGTCGGCACGAGCGTCGATGGCTTCATTGCCCGCAGCAACGGCGATCTCGACTGGCTGCCGGAGGACGCCGAACCCCACGGCTACGACGAGTTCATCGCAAGCGTCGACGCGATCGTGATCGGCCGCAAGACCTTCGAGACGGTCCTGACTTTCGGAGCGTGGCCCTATGGCGGCAAGCGCGTCGTGGTCCTGAGCAGCCGCCCCCTCGACCTGTCGGCGGCCGGAGGCGCCGTGGAACAGATGGCGGGGCCGCCGGCCGAGATCGTCTCGCGGCTCGCCGCCAGCGGCGCCCACCACCTCTACGTGGACGGCGGGATCACGATTCAAGGCTTTCTGCGCGCGGGACTCATCCAACGCCTCGTCATCACCCGCGTGCCCGTCCTCATCGGAGACGGAGTTCCTCTCTTCGGAGCCCTGCCGCGCGACATCCGGCTCCGTCACGTCGAGACCCGGCACTTTCCGAGCGGCCTGGTTCAGAGCGAATACCATGTCCTCGCGTGACATCGCTCGCGGAGGAGAGGGGCCACGGAACTACCTCGAGGAGATCGACGTCACGGCCCCGGAGTTCGGCGACCTGCACGATGAGCTCCCTCTCTGGTCGGCGCCGTTCGGTCTCCTGCTCCTCGACCGCGTTCCCGTAAGGTCCGGGCTGACCATTCTGGACGTCGGCGCCGGAACGGGCTTTCTCACCATCGAGCTCGCGGAACGCTGCGGTCCAGGCACGCAGGTCATCGCGGTGGATCCCTGGAAAACCGCCATGGACCGGCTTCGCCGCAAGATCGAGCAGCGCGGTCTCCGCAACATCCGGCTGCTCGAGCAGGACGCGTCGGCGATCGAGCTGCCCGCGGCGTCGGTGGACGTCATCGTGTCCAACCTGGGCATCAACAACTTCGAGGACCCCCGCGCCGTCCTCCGGGTCTGCTCGCGGATCGCCAAACCCGGCGCGATCCTCCTCCTCACGACGAACCTCGTCGGCCACATGGCCGAGTTCTACGAGGCGTACCGTGAGGTGTTGATCGACCTCGGGCGCGGCGACCGCCTGGCCGCCCTGGAAGCCCATGTCAACCATCGCGGGACCGCCGAATCCGTCGCCGGCCTGCTGCGGGACTCCGGGTTCGAGGTCACCGACATCACCACGGACTCGTTTCGAATGAGATTTGCCGACGGGTCGGCGCTCCTGCGCCACCACTTTGTCCGGCTCGGCTTTGTCCAGGGCTGGAAGTCGGTCGCGGCGACCGACTCGCTCCAGGAGACGTTCGACCGGCTCGAGCAAAAGCTCAACGCCCTTGCCGGCGAGCGGGGCGAGCTCGCGCTGACGATCCCGATGGCGTGCTTTACGGCGCGCAAGCAGGGGACCGGGCACGATGATCTGATTCGGTCGCGAGGAGAAACGTGACTGCGGACGAGTTTCGGAAGATAGCGCTCAGCCTCCCCGAGGTCTCGGAGGGGTCGCACATGGGGCACCCGGACTTTCGGGTGGGCGGGAAGATCTTCGCGACGCTCGGCGTGCCGGACTCGGACTGGGGCATGGTCAAGCTCACACCGGACGAGCAGGAGCTATTCGTTCGGATTGAGCCCCAGGCATTTCAGCCCGTCCAGGGCGGCTGGGGACTGCGGGGAGCCACGAACGTGCTGCTTCAGCCGGCGAGAAAGAGCACGGTCCACGAGGCGCTCCTGACGGCCTGGCGCAAGAGGGCCCCGAAGAGCCTGGCGAGCGCCCGCCGCGTAGGGCCGGCGGACTATTATCAGGAGAGGAGACCCTGATGTCATCCTGTCAGAAAAGCGCCCCGGAGCTCGAAGGAGCCGTTCTCGCATCCGATCTGGTCGCGCCTCAGCCGGGCGCGGTGGTCAGCCGCACCCTCATAAAGAAGGCCTCGGGCACGGTCACGGTCTTCGCGTTCGACGCGGGAGAGGGGTTGAGCGAGCACACGGCTCCCTTCGACGCGCTCGTCCTCGACCTCGAAGGCGAAGCCGACATCTCCATCTCCGGCAGGTCTAACCGCCTCCACGCCGGCCAGCTCCTGAAGCTTCCCGCGGGGAAAACGCACGCGGTCAAAGCCATCACACCCTTCAAGATGCTGCTGATCATGATCCGGGAGTAAGCGGCGGCAGGCGCGCTGATCGAACTTCTTAGCGAGGCGGAAGGCCCGTCACCTGCCGCGGCTCGGACCCGTCCGCGTTCATCACCCAGACTTCCATCCGGCCGGTCCGGTCGCTCTGAAAGGCGAGGCGCTTTCCGTCCGGAAACCAGGAGGGGGTTTCATCCAGAGAAGGGCGAGTGTGGGGCGCGAGCCTGGTGGCCTCGCCCGTCGCGACATCCACGATCCAGATGTGACAATTGTGAGCCCGGCGATCGTTGTCGTTGACCTGAATCGCGAGCCTGCTGCCGTCGAGGGACCAAACGGGCCACTGCGCGTGCCCCTCCGCCGGAGCGAAACGAGTGACGCGGCGGCGCCCCGATCCGTCGGCGTTCATTACGAAGACGACCAGCGAGTCAAGCGTCTCGCCCCGCCCGGTGAAGGCGATCCGTTTGCCGTCGGGCGACCAGTGGTTGTTCCACGCGATGGACGAGCCGTCGTTGATCTGCTTTGCGTTCGAGCCGTCCGCATTTGACACCATGAGGCGGGTGGCCGTCCACGTGCCCGCCATGAAGATGAGCCGCTTGCCGTCGGGCGAGAGCGTTGGCGCGCGGCCGGGAACGGTCGCGATCAGCCGCTGGTTCTTCCCGTCGGGGTCGATCGCGTAAAGCCTGCTCGCGTCGCCGGAAACGACCGCGAAGAGAATCTGCTTTCCGTCCGCAGTCCACGCGATAGTGCCTTCCCCCTCGGGCGTCTTCGTCAATCGGACCTCGCCCGCGCCGTTTGCCGGGATCACATAGAGGTCCTCGGACCCGTCGCGATTGGACACGAAGGCGATGCGGGAGCCGTCGGGCGAAATGGCAGGCATTCCCCCGTTGATCACCGGCGCCCGGGGTGCCTGCTGGCCGAGCACGGCGCCGGACAGCGCGACCACGAGGATCAGGAAAAAGCGTTGGAAGTGACGCATCAGTCCCTCCAGGCCGCTCAGAGCTTCGACAGGAGAGCCTTGAAGCGCGCGTCGTCGCGGATCACCGCGAGATCGGAATCGTTCTCATAAGAGGACTTCACGCGATATCCGGCCTCGATGGCTCTCGCCGCCGCGTCGATGGCCTTTTCCTTCTCTCCCGTCAGAGCGTACTCGCAGGAGAGGTTGTACAGCGCGACGGCGCGCTGGGACCCCGCCCTGGCCGCTTCCTGATGCGCCGCGATCGCTTCCTTGTAGCGTTTCATGCCGTGCAGGGTGCGGCCCAGGTCGAGCCAGGCTTCCCCGTCGTTGCGGTCGGCGGCGAGAAGGGAGCGATAGACGGCGACCGCCGCCTCCGGGTTTCCTTCCCGGACCGCGATGGACGCCTGCTGGAGCGTGCGGCCGCGCGCGTCGAGCCGGGGGTTCAACTGAACATATTTCGAGGACAGGTAGGACTCCGGCGCCCACTTGTATTCCATGTACTCCGCCGTCCGGTCGGCGACGTACCGGCCGAGGAGCCGCGCCACCAGGTGCAGGGATCCGTCGATGCCGGCGGATACCCCCGCCGTCGTGAGGATCTTTCCGTTGTCCACGAACCGCCTGCCCGCCAGCACGCGGGTGTTCGGAAACTCCCGCGCCAGGCCGGGGACGGCGTTGTAGAACGTCGTCGCCTCGACTCCTTCGAGAAACCCCGCCTTTCCCGCGATGAAGGCCCCCGTGCAAACCGTCAGGACGTGCTCGGCGTCCCGGCCGGAGGTCTTGACCCACTCCATCCACGCGGCGTCGCCCGTGACGGCGCGCGAGCCACCCCCGGGAAGAATCAGGATGTCGGGCTTCGGAGCGTGCTCGATCGAGAAATCGGGAACGACGCGGAGGAATCCCTGACTGACGACCGGTTCCTTTCTTCGGGAAACGGTGTAGAGGGAGAAGGCCTTGTCGTCTCCGTTCGCCCCGAAACTCGAGGCCGCCTGAAAGACCTCCGCCGGTCCGGCGAAGTCGAGCACCTCGACGCCGTCGTAGATGACGATGGCGACGTTCTTCGTGTAGCGCTTCGCCTCCGACGCGGCGAGCAACCCCGCGAAGCCGAGGAGGAAGCATCCGAGGGTGATTCTCCGAATCATGTTCGATCTCCTTTCAGTCACGAGGCTCCGGTCAAGCGCTTCGGAGCGCGGTCATGGGATCCACCGCCGTGGCGCGCCGCGCCGGAACGAACGAGGCGAGGAGAGCCACGGCCACGAGGACGAAGGACATCGCGAGGAAGGTCGGCGGGTCCGTGGCGTGGATCTCGAAGAGGAGGCCCGACATGAGCCGCGCCAGCAGGTGCGCGCCGATCAGGCCGAGCGCGAGTCCCGCCGCCACGAGCCTCATCGCCTGCCGCAGGACGAGAGCCAGCACGGCCCGGGGCTGCGCTCCCAGCGCCATCCGGATTCCGAACTCCTGCCGGCGCTCGCCCACCGTGAAGGCCATGACGCCGGCCAGGCCCGCGCAGGTGACGGCGAGAGCCAGGGCCGCGAAGAGCGACAGCAACGTCGCGGTCAGCCGCGGCGAAGCGAGCGCGTTGGACCGCGCCTGCTCGAGCGTCCGGAACCGGTCGATCGGCTGGTCCGGATCGATCGAATGGACGGTCTCGGAGACGAGCCGCGAAAGAGACAGAGGGCTGCCCGCCGTCCGCACGAGAAGGCTCCCCGACAGGGTCGGGAACTGCGACAGCGCGAGATAGATCTCGTCGGGCGGCGCCGAAGCGAGGCCGTATTGCCGGACATCGCCAGCGATCCCGACGATCGTGATCCAGGTCTTCCCGCGGTCGAAGGAGATCCGCGCCCCGATCGGCTCGCGCGTGCCCCAGAAGCGGCGCGCGAGGGAACGGCTCACGATCGCGACCTTCGGCGTCTCCCCGGAGTCCGCGCTCGAGAAAGGCCGGCCGGAGAAGAGTGGCACGCCCACCGTCGCGAAGTAGTCGGAGGAGACGCGCTGGAATTCGGCCTGCGGGCGCAGATCCTCGGAGGGCGCGGGGCGTCCCTCCACCTCGAACCGCCCATTGTTGGGGCCCGTCTCGTTCAACGGGAAGCTCCCCGCGATGGCGGCCGAGACGACGCCCGGCTGACCGGACAGACTCTCGAGAATCCGCTTTTCGAACGACCAGCGTCCGGGCGAATCGGTGTACTTCGTGAAGTTCAAGTCGAGCCTCGTCGTGAGCACGCCCCCGGTCGCGAAACCGGGGTCCACTTCCGAGAGTTTCCAGAGGCTCCGGATCATGAGCCCCGCGCCGATCAGGAGCGTGAAGGAGATGGCGACCTGCAGGACGATCAGGGCGCTGCGCATGCGGTGGCGGGCGGCGCCCGCGGTCGCGCGGTTGCTTCCCTCCTGCAGCGCCTCCGTCAGGCCTCGCCGCGAAGAGACGGCCGGGATCAAACCGAACGCGATCCCGGTCACGAGCGAGACGGCCAGGGCGAAGAGGAGAACCGGGCCGTCGATCGCGATCTCCGGAGCGCGCGGCGTGAACCGGGCGGCGAAGGCGATGAGGAGGCGGAGGCCGCCGGCCGCGAAGAGAAGCCCGAGCGCGCCGCCGGCCAGGGCCAGCAGCGTGCTCTCCGTGACGAGCTGGCGGGCGAGCCGCAGCCGCCCGGCGCCGAGCGCGCAGCGCAGCGCGAGCTCCCGGCGGCGGCGCAGCAGCCGCGCGAGCGTCAGGTTGGCGACGTTGGCGCAGGCGAGCAGCAGCACGAGCCCGACGATGCCGAAGAGGACGAGAAACGTCGGGCGCGCCGCCCGAGTCAGCTCTTCGCGGAGCGACACGGAGGTCACCGCGAAACCGCTTCCCCGGGCCGGGTACGTTTCCGGGTATTGCCGGGCGAGGTCCTGCGCGATTCCGTTCAGGTCCGCGCGCGCGGCGGAGAGCGAGACTCCGGGCTTCAATCGGCCGAAGACCTGGACCATGCGGCGGGACCGGTCGTGATACATCACGGGCCGGCCGCGGAAGGGGCAGGCGGAGACCGGCATGTAGACGTCGTTGGCGTCGGGATACGCCGGCATCGGGGGGAGAATTCCGATGACCGTGTGGGCGCGATCGTTCATCCGGAGCGCCCGTCCCACGACGCCGGGGTCTCCTCCCCAGGAGCGCATCCAATAGTCGTGTGAGAGCACGAGCACCGCCTCGGAGCCGGGAGCGTCCTCGCCGCGGCGGAACGTGCGTCCCAGAATCGGCCGGACTCCCAGCAGGTCGAAGTAGTTGGCCGCCACGACTCCGGTCTGGACCCGCTCGGGCTCGTGCTTTCCGAGCAGCACGAACCACATCGAGTGGTACTCCGCCAGGCCGTCGAGCGTGCGGTTCCTCGCGGCGTAGTCGGCGACCTCGACCGGCGAGAACGGGAAATCGGTCACGCTGATGCCCGGCGCGTCCTGCCGGAGACGAACCAGGCGCTCGCCGCCGCCGTAGGGAAGAGCCTGGAGAAACACTCCGTGGACGACGCTGAAGATCGCCGTGTTGGCGCCGATCCCGAGAGCGAGCGTCACGATCGCGGCGGCGGCGAAGACCGGATCGCGGCGCAGGCCACGGGCGCCGTAGCGCAGGTCCTGGAGGAGCGTCTCGACGACGGGAGCGCCCGTCTCGTCGCGGCACGCCTCCTTGTGCCGCTCGACTCCCCCGAAAGAGAGAAGGGCCTCGCGGCGCGCCTCCTCGGGCGGCAGGCCGCGCTCGATCAACTTGCGGGTCTCCATCTCGAGGTGGAAGCGCATCTCTTCCTCGAGATCCCTCTCGACCGCGCGCCGCCGCAGGAGCGTCCGCAAAGTTGTCCGCAGCCGGGATGTCATCGCTCTCCTCCCTGCGGTCTGCGGCTATCCCGCCGCGAGGACGCGGGACACTGCCTCGGCGAACCGCTCCCAGTCCCCTTCTTCCTCGGCGAGCTGGCGGCGTCCCTTCTTCGTCAGCTCGTAGAAGTGCGCGCGCCGGTTGTTCTCGGAGGCGCCCCACTCCGAGCGGATCCACCCCTTCGCTTCCAGCCGGTAGAGGGCCGGATAGAGAGACCCCTGATTGACCTGGAAAACGTCCTGCGAGAGCTGCTGGATCCTCTGGGAGATCCCCCAGCCGTGCATCGGAGCCGCCGAGAGCGTCTTCAGGATCAGGACGTCGAGAGTCCCCTGGAGAAGGTCGGTCCTGAGAGTCATCAGCCCTCCTTTCGATTCTCTACAGGAGTCTTCTCCCGCTCCTGTCGAATGTCAACAGGAGATACGGAGGGTCCGCGGAAAGGTTTTCGCTTCAGGCCCGGCAAGCCCCGTCGCGTCCCCGCGCCGTAGGGGGCGGCCCTTGCGGCCGCCCGCCTCTGCCGATGGACACCACGAGGGGCGGGAGGGGACAAGCCCCTCCCCTACGACACCAACCCCAGAGCCCTTAAGAGACGAGCTGCTGTTCTACGGGTGCGGGTTCGGTCGCGACCACAACCTCCGGGAGAGGCTCCAGTGCCGGCTCGGGTAGGGGGTGCTCCTCCGCGCGCTTCTTGATCTCGAAGAGCATCTTTCGCTCCATGAGGAATTGACCCGGGTCCAGGATCAGCGATATCAGGAAGCCCTTCGCACCGCGCGGGAGCCTCGCCCGGCACCGGGAGAGGAGCCGGGTGGATCCGTCTCCGGCGGGAAGGAGGGCGATCGCCCAGGTCGAGTCGAAGTCCGGCATCGGAGGCGGGCCGAGAACGAGCACGCTATTGGGCTCGACCGCCTTGACGATCATGGTGCCCGCTCTGTCGATCGCCGTGCCGACTTCCGGCGTCTGAAACGCCGGAAGGATACGCTCGGCGTTGGTGACCCTCATCTTCAACAGGCGCTCGATCGTCAAGTAACTGTAGAAGCCGCCTCGCGGCAGCTCTCCCATTTGAGCGATCCACGGCCAGATCTGCTCCGGAGGGGCGGCAACCGTGATTGCCCGGTTGGTGACGTAGGTCGGTTGACTCACTTGATCATCGAGGGGCAGAGGCCGGGCGGCCTCTTCGTCGGTGGCATTCCAGCGGCGCTGCCACGCCTTGAGCGCGAGGACAGACGAACCCACCGCGGCAGACCCAATCCCCAGAACTACGCCGACACGGTCGAGAGATTTCCGTTTCATGTTTCTATCTCCTCCCGCCGCAATCTACGCGGGTTGCCTGCGGCCCGGAAGATGCACGTGAACCAGCCGGATCAGGATGGGAGAACCCGCCGGCGCCGCGCGCGGACGAGGAGAACGCCGTAAAGGGCGGAATTCACGGCAATGACACCGATTCCCAGCAGGAGCTGCGTCTTCGACGTCAGCGCGGAGGGATAGATGAGTGGCGTCAGGTAGTGCTCGACGAAGCCGCCCGAGTAGCCGAATCGCCCGGCTCTGGCCCGAAACTCGTTCTCGAGCGGGGTGAGCGGACAGATCCAACCGGCCAGTTCCACGAGAGCTCCCCAGGCGGCAGCGGGAAGGTGCAGCCAGGCAAGCTTCGGCCACCAAAGGACGAGGAGTCCGCCCGCGATCACGAAGGAAACGAAGACGAAGTGCAGCAGCAGGACGGCGTCCGCGAGAAGGGAGCTGATCATCCTCTGGCAGAAACGGCCAACAGAACCCCGTATCTGTGGCTCAATGTCTCCTCCTCGTCACGGGGTCCTATCTTCTCTCGCCTGGTCGCGAGCACTCCGTACCTGAACCGTCAGCGCCTTGCGCTACGATCCGTCAAACGACGGCGGGGAGGCACGAATGGGCAAGACGCGCGGGGGCCAGCTTGGACGCGGGATTCTGGGCGCGACGGCCGCGGCGACCATGTTGGGGGCGGCGGCCGCGGTGGGCATCGCGGCGACGAACAAGCCGCCGCTCCATGCGCGCAAGTGGCTCGCGATCACGGGAAAGCCGCTCGCGGCGACGGCGGGCGCGATGATCTTCCAGAAGGGGGGCAACGCCGTGGACGCCGCCGCCGCGATGATCGCGGCGACCTGCACGATGTGGGACACGCTCTCCTGGGGCGGCGAGACGCAGGCGTTGATCTTCAATCCGCACACGGGCAAGGTCATCGGTATCAACGCCCTGGGCGTCGCGCCGACCGGAGCCACGCCGGAGTTCTTCCGTTCGAAGGGGATGGCCTATCCGCCGGAGTACGGCCCGCTCGCCGCCGTGACGCCGGGCACCCCGGGCGGGATCATGGTCATGCTCGCGGAATACGGAAAGCTCTCGCTGGCCGATGTGCTCGCTCCCTCCATCGAGATGGCCGACGGCTACGCGGTCGAACAGCAGCTCGTCTCGACCGTGACCCGGCAGCGCGACTGGTTGCTGAAGTGGCCGGAGTCCCGGCGCGTCCTGCTCCCGCACCCGGGCGACCGGCCGCCGGCCGCGGGCGAGATCTTCCGCCAGCCGGATCTGGCGGCCACGCTGCGCAAGCTGGTCGAAGCCGAGAAGCAGGCGCTCGCAGCCGGCAGGAGCCGCAAGGACGCCATCCTGGCCGCCTACGACCGCTTCTACCGCGGCGACATCGCCGCCGAGTTCGTTCGCGGATCGCGCGAGCTCGGAGGCCTCCACACTCTCGAGGACATGGCCAACTGGAAGGTCCGCATCGAGGAGCCGGTCAAGACGACCTACAGGGGCATCGACGTCTACAAGCTCGACTTCTGGACCCAGGGCCCCGCGATGCTCCAGGCCCTGAACATCCTCGAGCCGATGGACGTGAAGGCGATGGGCTACAACAGCGCGCGCTACATTCACGCGCTCTACCAGGTCATGAACCTCGCCTTCGCCGACCGCGACTTCTATTACGGAGATCCGTACTTTCCGCCCGAGGAGCCGCGGAAAGGACTGCTCTCGAAGGAGTATGCGAAAGACCGCGCCGCGAAAATCGACTGGGCACGCAACGACGCGAACGCGAAGCCGGGAGATCCCTATCCGTTCGAGGGGAAAAAGAATCCGTACCTCGACCTGCTCAAGTCATGGCCTCCGGCCTCGCCCGGAGCGAAGTCCCCGTCGGTCGCAGCCGAAGGCGCGGCGGCGCCCGAAAATTTCAAGGAGAGTTTTTATGCCGGCACCACATCGGTCGAGGCCGCGGACGCGGAGGGATGGGTCGTCTCGGTGACCCCGTCCGGCGGCTGGATTCCCGCGGTCATCGCAGGCAAGACCGGCATCGGAATGAGCCAGCGCATGCAGAGCTTCGTTCTGGACCGCGCCGAGAGCCCCTTCAACGTCCTGAAACCGGGAAAGCATCCCCGCGTTACGCTGACGCCCACGCTCGCGCTGAAAGGCGGCAAGCCCTTTCTCTGCTTCTCCGTCCAGGGGGGAGACTCGCAGGACCAGAACCTGCTGCAGTTCTTCCTGAACGTCGTGGAATTCGGCATGACCGTCCAGGAGGCGACCGAGGCCGCGAACATCAACGGCTATCAGATGCGCAGCTCTTTCGGCGCGCACGAGTCGCGCCCCGGCGCCATGATGATCCATCCGTCGCTGCCCCCCTGGGTGCGGCAGGAGCTGACGAAGATGGGCTACAAGCTGGAGGTGGCGGCCAAGACCTCCGGGCCGATCAACGCCATCTTCCTGGACCGCGAGCACGGCACGATGTGGGGCGGATCGAGCGACCACGGCGAGGACTACGGCATCGGCTGGTGAGTCCTTCCATCCGTTGACCTGCGAGTCCTGGCGAGTTGGCGAGCCGGGCCGCCGGATGCTTACTGAGCGACGGGCTCGTCGGCGTAATCGGAGGGGTCGATGTCCGACGGCGGCGGCAGCCGCGAGATCTCGGCGGCCACCAGTTGCTCGTGAAGGACTTCTTCCTCGAGGAGCTGCGCGAAGAGCCGCTTGACCTCGAGATCGGACACGTGTTTTATCGCTTCGGCGAAGAAGACCTGGGCCTTTCTCTCGGACTCGAGCGCCACTTCCAGGGCGTCGCGATCCGACATGAATGCGCGGGCCTTCTCGTATTCGGGCGCCTCCACGTCCCAGAGCAGCGAACGATCGACACGGCGCGGCTCTTCTCCGAAGAGGGACCGGCGCCGCTCTGCCAGCTCCTGGCCGTGCTTGTTCTCGTTGGCGATCATGGTCCGGAAGAACTTTGCCGCTTCCTCGGTGTGCTGGTTCTCCATCTGCAGGGCAAACTCGAGATAACGCTCACCCGCCTCTTCCTCGATGAGAATGGCGAGATCCAGCGCGTCCTTGAGGTCGAGCTTCTCGAAGTCGAGCGTGTCCATGGCCGTGACCCCTTTCTCTTTCGATTGTTCGCGCATTCTACCTCGGCGGGGCGACGTGGACGGGGACACGATCTTGGACGACAAGATTCCGTCCTCTCCGGCGGGATTGACAGGGCCTCTCATGACCACTACCATATGACCATGGTTCTATCGGAGAAGCCATGAGGACGATGGCGGCGGCGGAGTTCAAGGCGCGGTGCCTGAAGGTCATGGACGAGGTGCAAACCCGGCGCGAGGCCGTCCTCATCACGAAGAAGGGCCGGCCGGTGGCCCGCATCGTTCCGGCGGAGAAGCCGCGGAAGGAGATCTTCGGGTGCCTGAAGGGCGTCGTCCAGATCATCGGCGACATCGAGGCGCCGGTCGTTCCGGCCTCCGACTGGGAGCAGACCCGCTGATTCTTCTGGACACTCACGTTCTCATCTGGCTGTCCGTGGAGCCCTCGCGGCTTTCCGCGCGCGCGAAAAGCGCCATCCGCCGAGCCAGGTCCTCGGGCGGAATCGCCGTCGCCTCCATCACCCTGTGGGAGATCGCCGGTCTTCTGGCGAAGGGGCGGCTGCGAGCGCCCGGGACGATCGAGGCCGCGGTCCGCATGTTCATCGAGGGAACCGGCGCCGCCGTCCGGGAGATTTCACCGGAGGTCGCGGCCCTGGCTGCCCAGTTTCCGGAGGACTATTCGAGAGATCCCGCGGATCGGCTCATCGGCGCGACCGCCCGAGCTCACGGTCTGCCGCTCGTCACTCGCGACGAGACCATGCGCGCGAGCCCGTTGATTCAGACGATCTGGTGAGAAGGCGGGACTCGTGAGGGAACAGGAGATTTTAGATCTCTGAGAATGTGAGTCCAGGTCTGAGCGACCAGCGTCTCAGCGCGCGGTAAACTGGGCCGGCCATGGAGCCGGAAACCTCATCCTCGGCCGCCTCGGCCGCCTCGCACTCCTACGACGTCGTCATCATCGGGGGGGCGGTCTCGGGCGCTTCGACCGCGATCCTGTTGAAGCGGAAGATGCCGGCCCTGAAAGTCCTCGTGGTCGAGAAGACAGACCGTTTCGACTGGAAGGTGGGAGAGTCCACCGTCGAGATCTCGGCGTATTTTCTGACGAGGGTCTTGAAGCAGTACGACCACCTCTCGCGCGAACAGCTCCCCAAGCAGGCCTTCCGCTACTGGTTCGTCAACGAAAAGGTCGCGCGCCTGCGGGACGCCTCGGAAGTGGGGCCGACGCAGCTGGCCCGCACGCCTTCCTTCCAGCTCGACCGCTCGAAGCTGGACGAGCACCTCTTGAAGGTCGCGGCCGAAGAGGGAGCCGAGGTCTGGCGTCCGGCGCGCGTCACGGCCTTCGAGTTGAACGGCGTTCCGGGAAACCGCGTGACGGTCGAGCGCGCCGAGGGAGAGCGCGTCGAGGTCGCGGCGAAGTGGGTCGTGGACGCCAGCGGCCGGCACGCGATGCTGGCCCGAAAACGCGGAGGAGTGACGCCGATCGAATCCCATCCGATCTCCTCGATCTGGGTGCGGTACACGGGCGTCAAGGACATGGACGGGCCGGAGGTGGCCGGGACAGACCCGTCCGACTCGTTCGCGCGGGCCGTGCTCGCGTCGCGGCGTCTGGCGACCAACCACTTCACGGGGTGGGGCTACTGGATCTGGTTCATTCCCTTGAAGACCGGAGAGACCTCCGTCGGCCTCGTCTGGGACAAGAGGCTCGTGACCCCGCAGGGCGCGACGCCTCTGGAGAAGCTGCAGCGATTTCTGGACGGCAACCCGCTCTGTCGCGAGCTTCTCGAGCACGCGTCCGCCGTCGAAGGGGATTGCCGGTCCTACGGCCATCTCCCCTACTTCGTGGACAGGTTCATCGGGCCCGGCTGGACCTGCGTCGGCGACGCCGGCGGATTCCTGGACCCTTTCTATTCGCCTGGCCTGGACCAGATGGCCTTCTCCGTCCACACGCGCGTCGCCCTCATGACGAAGGCGTTGTCGGGCGCGCCGCCCGAGGAGATGGAAAAAGCCTACGCGGAGCACAACCGCTGCTACTCCCGCTTCTTTCATTACTTCTACGAGTCGATCTATCGCGACAAGTACTACGCGATGGGCGACTACGACACGATGACGACGGCGTTCCTGCTCGACACCGGCCTCTACTACGCCGCGGCGATCATGCCCGTGTACCGGTGGTCCCACGACCGGCTGGGGTTTCCTCCCTTCTACCAGGACGGCGCCGAGGTCGGCTACTACCCGATCCGTTTCTACAACCGGCGCCTGGCGGCAATCGCCAAACGCAAGAAGGCGCTCGGTATCTACGGCAACCACAACGCGGGCCGCCGCCCCAACTTCGTCGGATACTCCGTGCGATCGGCCTTCCTGGTCATGATCGCCCATGGCCTGCTGCGCTGGGGGAAGGCCGAGCTGGCCAATGCCTGGACCCATGTCGTCAAGCCCAGACCAGCCGCGGTTTCTCATTCCGAGGGGATGCTGAAACCTCCGAAAGCAGATCCTTCGCTTCGCTCAGGATGACAGAAGTCGGGGCGGCGACACTTCAAGCGGGCCGGTGGAAGAGCCGCATCAAGAGCGCGACACCGATTCCCCAGACCCCGTTGAGCAGCAGCGCTCCGACGATGAGCCTGGCGTCGCCTCCGCCGGCCATGGGCTGACCCTTCAGGGGAAAGACGACGAAGAGCGCGACGATGCTCGGGGCTAGCGCGCCGACGACCAGGGCGAGAAGCCAGTAGAGCGCGGATCCCTCGTGCGGCCGGATGACGAGCCAGAGCACGATTCCCCAGAGGCCGCCCCAGAACGCCAGGGAGAGCACCGCTGGGACGTGGAACGGCGCCGTCGGTTCCATCGAATACGCCGCGCGGGGAGACGCGCCCGCCGCGTGCAGAATCGCCAGTAGCCCCTGGTGAAACACCAGCGTCGAGGAGAACCCCGCCAGAAACGCCTTGAACCAGGTCATCTCGGACCTTCATGCAAGTTTCACTCCGCACAGCCTCGCCCCGCCGGCCGGATGTATCTTTCCGGCCGTGAAGATCGAGACGTTCGCGCTGGAGAGGTGGATGACGGCGTGGGAGACGAAGACTCCCTACGACATCGCCGAGAGCGGCATCTTCCCGATGACGGTGAGGGAGCTGCTCGACTTCGAGCCGGCGGCGGAGCGGGAGCGCATCCTCGCGCGCCTCCTCGACCTGCGGCTGGGATACAGCGAAGCGCCGGGGACATTCGAGCTGCGCTCGGCGATCGCGGCGACCTATCGCGACACCAGGCCCGAGGAGATCCTCGTCACGACGGGCGCCATCGAGGCGAACTTCCTCCTCTTCAACGTGCTGCTCGAGCCGGGAGACCACGTCGTCGCGGTCCATCCGGCGTATCAACAGCTCTACAGCGTGCCGCGCGCCATCGGCTGCGACGTGGCGCTCTGGGAACTGCGTCCCGAGAAGGGCTTCCGCTTCGATCTGGACGAGCTCGAGCGGCTGGTGACGCCGCGCACCCGATTGATCGTGATCAACACGCCGCACAACCCGACGGGCGCGATGCTCTCCGCCGAGGACCTGCGGCGGATCGACCGGCTCGCCTGTTCGGTCGGCGCGCGGGTCCTCTGCGACGAGGCTTACCGCTGGCTCGAGATCCCGGGCGGTGAGCCGCTGGCGCCGCCGCTGCGAAACCTCGGCGGCGTCGGCATCAGCGTCGGAACTCTGTCGAAGCCCTTCGGGCTGCCGGGCCTGCGGATCGGCTGGATCGCGGGGCCGGTCGATCTCGTGGCGAGATGCTGGGCGGTGCGCGATTACGTCTCGCTGTCGCCGGGCAAGTTGAACGACGCCCTCGCGGTCCTCGCGCTGAAGCATCGGGAGCGGATCGTCGAGCGCACGCAGGCGATCGTCGCGCGAAACCTCGAGGCTGCCGGCGCCTGGGTCGCGGAGCACGCCGGCGTCGTGTCGTGGAAGCCGCCGCGCGGAGGCCTGCTCGCCCTCCTGCGCTACGAGCTGGACATGACTTCCCTCGACCTCGCCAATCACCTCGCGGAGAAGTACGGCGTCATGCTCGCGCCCGGCTCCGCCTTCGGAATCGAGAACCATCTGCGGATCGGCATCGGCCAGGAACCCGAGACTTTCGCCGAGGGTCTGCGCCGCACCGCGGCGTGCCTGAAGGATTTGCGAGCGGCGGGCGTCGGGCTGCGGACGTCTTCCGCGAAGATCTGAAGGGCGCGAGAACCGGCGTCCCCTCTGCTCGTATCAGCTCGAGGAGACAGACCATGCACGAGATCCTCTGCGCCGCCACGTTACTGCTCACGTTTGCCGGCGCAATTCTGGCTCTCCCCTCCCCGGTGAGGCCGGAGCACGAGGTAACGGCGCAGGAGCTCGTCTATCAGGTCCGGTACCTGCGCGCCGACGGCGCGCGGCTGGGTATCAACGCCGACCGCATCGCCGCCCGGTTCTGCTCCGGCAACGTCTACTCCGGTCTCCCCTTCCTGATGTCGGGACGGACCTTCGTGATACCCGCCGTTCCGTAGTAGACGACGGCGCACACGACTCCGGGATCGGCGTCCTTCATGCAGCCCGAAAGGCGCTCTCCCACTGGTTCGCCCATGAGCACGCCGAAGCCGCCCCGGCCTACGCGAAATACGTGAAAGCCCATCCAGGACGCGATCGCCTACCTGCGCCTGGGCATCAGCCGGATCCATACAAAGCGAGTGGCAGAAGGTGAGAAGGCCCTCGACAAGGCCGCCTCCTCGATTTCTACAACCTGGCCTGCGGCTACGCGCTGGCACGCAGAAAGGAAAAGGCTCTGGACTGGCTGGCCGGAGCCTTCCTCCTGACGCGCTGATGTCCTCCCTGCTTTATGGAGTCGGATCCAGCGACCCGGTGACTTTTGTCCTGGTGACGCTCACCCTGACGGCGGTCGCGCTCGTCGCCAGCTACATTCCCGCCCGCCGAGCGACCCGCATCGATCCCCTCGTCGCGCTACGCCACGAGTAGGACAGAATTCCAGGCTTCAGATCTCACGAGACGCGAGGGTTTGAGGTCTCGGCGTTCACAACAGATGGGGAGAGTGATCAGCGAACGATTGAGACCCACAAGGAGACCGACGAGAACTTCCCGTGTAGGGTCGTTATTGAGCCGAAGATAATGCTCGTCGGCGCGATGAGCGGCGCTCACTCGAATGGGCCGTCAGACCCGCAGATCTGGCCGCCCGCAAAAGTCCCCCCAGGGCTTCGTTGACCGCGGCGGAGGTTGGGAAAGCCGCGGCGTTCTCGGGGCTGAGAACGACGACGTTCGAGCCCACGGCGAGGCGCTCCGAGTATTTCCCGCGCGTGAAACCACCTGGGAAGTCCGAGCGTTTGTACGATCGGCGCAGTTCCTTGTTTTGTGCCCTAGCCTTCTTCATAGAGTCTTCGTTCCGGGCGCGTCGAGGCCCGAGCGCTGGTGATACGGATAGTATCACCGTCGTCGGCATGAGCCACGGCGAGGAGCCGCTGGCGATTGGAGGAGCCAAACGTGATCCAGCGCGATTCGCCTGCTGAATGATCGGGATCCGCGCCGGTGATCGCGAGCGGGTCCGCGAGTGCGGTGATTGCTTCCTCGAAGGAAATCCCATGCTTCTTGAGATTCGCAGCCGCCTTACGCGGATCCCACGCGACGCGCATATCAGAACGCTCCCGTGTTACTGGCCTGAAACTCGAGTCTGAACCTACCCGAGGGCGTCGGCGCCGGCCTTCGCGCACTGGCCGTCCTGCGGGCTCATGCCGCCGGAGAGGCCGATGGCGCCGATGGTCTTCCCGGACATGACGAGGGGGACGCCTCCCTCGACGGGGACCGCACCCTCGAGTCCGAAGGCTCGAAGGCCCTCTCCGCCGGCGGCGAGCATTTCCTGGAAAACCTTCGTCGGCCGCAGGAAGAGGGCCGCGGACCGCGCCTTGTTCAAGGCCACGGCGACGCTGCCTGTCTGCGTGCCGTCCATCTTCTCGAAATAGACGAGGTGCCCTCCGGTGTCTACGACCGCCGCGGCCATCGTCCAGCCGTTCCGGCGGGCCTCGGCGAGCGCCGCCGCGGCCGCCTTCTTCGCGTCGTCCGACCCGATCGGCATTCCGTACGGTTCAGGCATTGCTGCTCCTTTGCGGCAGCCCGTCGGGAGCGAGGGGCAGCTTCCGAAGGCGCATCCCAGCGGCGGCGAAGACGGCGTTGCCGACGGCCGGCGCGAGGCCGACGATCGGCGTCTCCCCCGCTCCGGCGGAGGCAAGGTCCTTGCGGTTCAGGATGACCGTCTCGATCCGCGGAACATCGGGGAAACGAGGCAGGCGGTACCTCGAGAAGCGGGGATTCGAGATGCGGCCGTTCTCGAAGCGGATGGCTTCGAACAGCGCGCCGCCGGTCGCCTGCACGATCGCCCCCTCGATCTGGTTGCGCAGCCCGTTGGGGTTGACGACGGCGCCGCACTCGAAGGCCTCGACGACGCGGACGATGCGGACCTGGCGCGTGATCCCCTCGATCGCGATCTCGGCGCACGTCGCGACGTATCCCCCCTTCTCGACGCCGCCGGCGATCCCGAACCCCCGGTCCGGCGCCGATTTCACCTTGCCCCATCCGAACTTTTCCGCGGACGCTTCGAAGACGGCCTTCAGGCGCGGATCGGAGATGTTCTTCAAGCGCAGCTGCAAGGGATCCATCTGCAGCGCGTGCGCCAGCTCGTCCATGCACGTCTCGCGGGCGAAGTGGTTCGCCGTCGCGGCCAGACCGCGGTACGAGCCCTGGCGCAGAGGTGATTTCGATGGATGGAACTGGATCCTCTGGTTGGCTATCGCGTAGGGCGTCGCGATCGCCGCGGGGCCGGAGTTGTAGTTGTGGAACTCCCAGGCAGTGATCGTTCCGTCGCGCCGAGCGCCGGCCGAGGCCTCGATCACGCCCGCGGGGCGGAAATACGCCCACGTAAACTCCTCCTCGCGAGTCCAGACGACCTTGACCGGCTTGCCTGCCGCCCTGGCCAGCCGCGCCGCCTCGACCGCGGCGTCTCCCGTGTGCTTGCCGCCGTAGGCGGAGCCCGTGTCGGGCACCTGGACCCGCACGCGGTCCGCCGGGATCCGAAATGTCTGCGCCAGCTCCTCGCGCACCGCGAAGGGACGCTGCGTGCCCGTCCAGACAGTCAGCCTGTCGCCGTTCCATTCCGCGACGGCCGCCCGCGGCTCGAGGGGAGCGTGCGCGATGTATTCGACGGTGTAAGTCTGCGCGAGCCTGACCTCGGCCGACGCCATGCCCTCCTCGACCGAGCCCTTGACCTGCGGCGAACTGCGCCCGCCCGTTTCCTCGTTCTTCTTCAGGTAGTCGAAGATCTCCTTGTCGGACGGCTGCGCGGGCACGTCCCACTTCGACTCGACGTCGGAGAGGGCGCGTTCCGCCGTCCAGGGATCGGGGGCGACAACGCCGACGAAGTCTCCGTCCCGCACGACTTGGACGCCCGGCCTCTCCGCCCGGCGCGTGTCCACCGAAACGAGCCTGGCCTTGAATCCCGCCGGCCGCAGCACCTTCCCGTGGAGCATTCCGGGCCGCGTCAGATCCGACGTGTACCGATGCTTTCCGGTCACGAAATCGCGGCCATCCACCTTCGGCGCCGGCGTTCCGGCCACCTTCCAATCGCGCGGAGGAGTCAGGGAAGGGTTCTCGCCGATGACTCTCACGAGCTTCCGGCCCCGCGTCAGCTCGCCGTAGCCGATCGCCTGGCCCGTTGCGGAATTCGAGATCCTGCCGGCTGCGGCGGTGAGCGCCGCGCGATCCCCCTTCCACTTCTCGGCGGCCAGGCTCAGGAGCTCTTCGCGCGCCGCCGCGGCCGCCGCCCGCAATTGCGGTCCCATCGTCGGCGTGGACCGGCTGCCGAACGTGCCCGCGTCCCACGGGGTCAGGTCTGTATCTCCCATCACCATCCGGATGGATGCGAGCGGCACGCGCAGCTCCTCGGCCACCTGCTGGGCCAGAGACGTGCGGATGTTCTGTCCCATCTCGACCTTGCCGGTGAAGACCGTGATGGCCCCGTCCTCGCCGATGTGGAGCCAGGCCGAGACGTCGCGAGGCGGCTGCTGGCCGGCGCGCCCGCGGCCAGATTCCTGCGCCGGTAGGCTCGGGACGGACAGGCAGACGAGCAGCCCTCCGCCCAGAAGCTTGAAGAAGTCGCGCCGATCGGAGTCGAACCAGTGCAGCCTTCCGTCAACCTCGTGACCGGCGAGCTCGGGGTCCAGCTCGAAATCCTCCCCGGGCCTCTTCGCGCTCACGTCTTCCTCATCGCCCGCGCCGCCAGCTTGACGGCGGCCAGGATCCGCGGATAGGTCCCACAGCGGCAGATGTTGCCGGTCAGGCGGCTCACGATTTCCTCCTCGGTCGGGTTCCCGTTAGCCTCGAGCAGGCCCACGGCCGAGACGATCATCCCCGGCGTGCAGAACCCGCACTGAAAAGCCTCGGCTTCGAGGAACGCCGTTTGGACCGGATGCAGTCCGCCGTTTCGCTCCAGACCCTCCACGGTCGTGATCCTGCTGCCCGCCGCCTGGGAGACGGGCGTGCGGCAGGAGCGTGTGGGACGGCCATCCAGGAGGACCGTGCACGCGCCGCACTGCCCCTCCCCGCAGCCGTACTTGATGCCCGTCAGCGCCAGCCGGTTGCGGAGCACGGAGAGCAGACTCTCTTCCGGCGGCCCCTCCACGCGGCGCTCCTTTCCGTTGACGACCATGTTCAGCGCACCCATGGCCCTCCCTTCGTCGCGGCACGAAACTATCACTGCACGTTCTTGCGCTCGGTACAAGCTCGCGGGTGTCACGAAGCCTGCGCCGTCCTCTGATGGGGACGGCGCAACTTTTTCTTCGCCTCGGCAACAAAAACGCCCTCTCGGAATCACTCTATGGGTGGGGGATTCTTTGCCCACGCTCACCCGGCCGTCGCGACCACTGAAAACGCCCGGAGCAGAAAGCTGGCGGGCCTCGCCGAAGCCGCATCAGACCAAGGCGCGTATTGGGCTTGCCATCGAAGACCGCTGGCGCAGGCAAGGAATCCAAGCTCTTCTCGAAGCAGAAGGGTTCGCCATCGGAGTACGGAATGTTGAGCTGGTGCTCGCCGACGCTCCGCAGCCCTGGCGCGACATCCGCGAAGCATTGCTCAAGATGCGCGCCAGATTCCCAAACGCCGATCTCCTCGTCTTCATCCCTGAGCTCACCCACGATTACGCCGAGCCCTGCCTCAGGTTCGGCGCGATGGGCGTGCTCCACTTCAACAGCGACTCCGGTTTGATCCTGCGAGCCATTGAAGCCGTCCGCCGAGGCGACATCTGGGCGCCTCGGGACCTGATGGCAAACGCCGTCCGGGCCTTGAGTGAGTCTCCTCTGAAACCCCCGTTGGCCGACCTTACATTCACGCGCGCAGAACGCCGAATTCTCCGAGCCCTCCGGGACGAACTCTCCAACAAGGAGATCGCGAAGCTGCTCGACGTGAGCGAGGCGACCGTCAAATTCCACATCAGCCGCCTGTTGCAGAAGACCCACACTGTCGGCCGGCATCAGTTGCGACGGCTCGTTTCCAGCTCGACGCTCCCGCTTTAAGCCACCCCAATCGCTCGTGTCAAGAGCCAATCTAATCTAGCCACAATCTAGACGAAATCTAGCCGACCGGCTAGTTCCTGCGCAGTTCGAGAAGGAATAGCGTCGTCTTGTCATGGATGCCGGGAGCGGGTCTGTCCCCGCCGCACCGCCTGGTCAGATCTACTTTCTGACCCTTCAGATGCGCGGATGACCACCAGATCTGCTGGCTTCGCGCGCAAGCGCCGGCGAGTGAACGGCTCCGCTCTATGGATGGTCCAGCAGCGTGAGGCGCTGCTTGCGTTATCAACGCGCGCGCCTCCCCTCGTGCCGCGGGCGACTTCCAACGAGAGAGCGTTGTCCTAACGGCTTTCAGGAGGTGTAGAGTCATGCGCGCATCAAGATCCATTCTTTCGAGTCTCGCGTTCGGAGTACTACTGGTAGCCGTCCTAATCGGCACAGGCCTGCCCCTGAAGCTGACTGCCCAGCAGCCGGTTTCGCTTCCCACGGCAGGGTACGTCATGAGCGGCGTTATGGAACAGGCGTGGCTCCAGAGACATGGGCTCCTCACGATATCGCCCGCCGTCGGGGAGGCTACACCGGAGGCTCCCGGTTTTACTCCCCAGTTCTGGCCCGCCAGCTACAACGTAACCCGCTCGGACGAGCAGGAGGCTGAGACTCAGGTGCTGACGGCCTCAGCTGGCGGCACCGAATATACTATCATCACGTATATGCGTTGGCAGGGGGGCCCTAACGGGGCCTGGCGAACTCGATACCGCAAGCTCAACGGTGTGCAGACACTCGCGGACGGCGAATTCGCGACTCCCGGTTATACCTGGGCGGGCGATCCATCGCTCGACGCGAACCTTTATGGAGGCGGCGTTAGCCCCGGGCGGATCTATAACGCAGCCGTTCTTATCAATAACGGCACCACGGCGATCGGCGTTTGGTATAGCGATGATCAGGGCAGCATCTGGACCGGTCCCAGGATCATCGCGACGGAAAGCACCGCGTACATTAACGTGGACTTCCCCACTCTGGTCGTGTCCCCGCACCAGGGAATGCCCCAAGACACAACGCTCGGCTACGTATATGTGATTTACGGGCGGTTCCTGAATCCTCCACTGTCTCCCCGAACGGAGCTTTACGTCGCGAAGAGCACCAATGGAGGAGTTACCTTCGGAACTCCCTCTCTTGTAACAAGCGGCACCCACCTCGGCGGCATGCAGGTGCTGGTCGCCCAGGATACCGGCCGTGTTCGCCCCCTGTGGCTCGACTACGACTCTGGCGAGGGTAGAATGTGCGAGTCTGGCATCAACGGCGACATAAATCACTGGCAGTCGTTTGAGACTGGGTTCCGGGCAACCTACAATTTCCTTGGCGGTACATTCCCGTATACCCTGAACGGGAACGGAGTAAACGCCGGAATTCGAGCCTATTCACTGCCTAGGGCTCGTCTCAACCGGCCGCTGAATCGAGTATGTGTGGTCTGGCACGAGGCGGAGCAGCCGGGGGCGCCTGTGCCTCTTACGGACTCATACTACACGTGCAAGACCGAAACGGGCTGGATCCCGAAGGTCAGAGTGAACGATGTCAGCACCAATGATCAATTCCAGCCGTCACTTGTTTGCGATTCTGCCGGAACCGCGTATGTTGGGTTCTACGACCGGCGGGAGGATAGCCAGAACCACTATTTCAAGCTTTATGGGGCGCGCTTGAACGCTGATGGGGTACCCTTGCGGGGCAACTACGCAATTAGTACGAACCCGAACGCGGCAGACTTCTTCTATCCTCTGCCTGGTTTCATTGGAGACTATGCGGGTTCGTGGTGGCACAATGCTGGCATTGCGGAGTGGTTGACAGCATACACGGGTCAGGAGATTATAGCGCCAACCTTTTACGGTGACGTGTACCTCGGGTTCTCATACTACTGATGTCCGGAGAGGAGGTCGCGATGCGCGCGGTACGTCTGCTTTTCGTGGTGAGTGCGATGGCCTGCAGCCTGCCGGCCGCCAGCGCGGAGCTGTACGTGGTTCGGGTAGGCGCTATATCTAACCTGAACAGCGGCGAGTGCTTGGATGTCTGGTGGCGCGACAACATTGTGCTCTACAATTCAACCGCGGATCCGCTGACGGTTCGCCTGCTGGAAGTGAGTAACGGCGGCTTAAGCCGACCGCCGGCGCTCGAATTGCAGGTTCCGCCAGGAAAGAGCGTGAACAGCGCCGGCAAGATCAACTGGTGGTCGGCCTCGGGAGACCCGGTGTGGGTGAACAGGATTGACGTGCCGCAGGGCATCGTCCTACGCAGCCGAGTGGAAGCCGGGTTTTACGGATTTTGTGTGGGAGGGAGGCCACCCTCAGGAAATCCCGATTTTGGTTCGTTCTCGCTGCCGACCTTTGAGCGATTGGTCCCGGCGGGGACTCCACAAGTACTTTTGGGAGCAGACCTGGGTTCTCAGCCGAGCACTGTGAACGTAGGCATCTATAACGACGGAGAAAGCCCTGCAACGGCATTCGTGGAGGTATACCAGGTCTGCGACGATGCGCTGCTGGAGAGGCTGAACGTCTCAATCCCCGCAAAGACACTTCGGCAGGTTGGAGGCGTGGGCATGACGGAGACTTCATGCCCATTCCCCAGTATTGGACAGACGTGGATGCGCTACGTCAAAATCACGGTTGACCAGCCTGGGTTCAGCTACATCGTAAACCGTTCCAAGGCCATCCCTTACCCGCCAGTCATCCCATATTCGTCTCCGTGACATTGACCAGTGATGCGACCTCAGGAGTCACGCCGGTCAGCCTCGGACGCTCTCCGCTGAGCTCCAAACTCGTAGGGGCGGGGCAACGCCCCGCCCCTACGGCACCAGGAACAGCGTCGTCAGATGCGCGGCTTCATTCGGGTCGCCTCCGTCTCGCCGATATGGCCCGTCAGAAGCCTTCCCCGGGTCCGGCAGGAGACTATAGCTGCTAGATTTACAGACCTGAACGAAGAGAAAGGCATGGAACCCGTCTCGCAACGCGCGCCGGGGATGGAAGCCGCATCCTCGGAACGGGTGGCCCGGGGCATCTCCGTGGTCGTCCCGGTCCACGGAACCGGCGACGCTCTCGACGAGCTGGTCGGGCGGGTAGCTTCGGTTCTGGGCGGCGGCCAGCCCGAGCGGCGATGGGAAATCATCCTCATCAACGATGGAAGTCCCGAGAGCTGCTGGCTCCGCATCCAGGATCTCGCGCGGCGCCCCGGCGTCCGGGGCATTGACCTGATGCGCAACTACGGACAACACAATGCCCTGCTCTGCGGCCTGCGGGCGGCGCTCTACGACACGACCGTCACCATGGACGACGACCTCCAGCACCCTCCCGAGGAGATCTCGAGGCTCGTCTCCCGGCGCGAGGAGGGATGGGACGTGGTGTACGGCACTCCCGCGAGACAACGGCAGCCCTTCTGGCGAAGGCTCGCGTCGATGCTGATCCGCTTCGCTCTCGCGGGATCGATCGGGGCGCGCAGGGCGAAATGGGTCAGCGCGTTCCGGGCCGTCCGGACCGAATGCCGTCAAGCCTTCGCGGAGTTCCGCGGGCCCTTCGTCTCGCTCGACGTGCTGCTCTCGTGGGCTACCGACCGCGTCACGAGGGTCGAAGTCCGGCACGAGCCGCGCAAGTCGGGAGCTTCCGGCTACGGCTTCTGGAAGCTCGCTTCTCACGCCGCGGACATGATGACGGGCTTCTCGGCGTGGCCCTTGCGCGTCGCGAGCGTGGTCGGCTTCGGGTTCACGCTCTTCGGTCTGGGCGTGCTGGCTTACGTGATCGGCCGCTTCCTCATAGCGGGCGGAAGCGTGCCGGGCTTCCCATTCCTCGCGTCCATCATCGCGATCTTCTCGGGCGCGCAGCTTTTCGCCCTGGGGATCATCGGGGAATACCTGGCGCGGATGCACTTCCGGTCCATGGAGCGGCCGGTCTACGTCGTCCGCCAGACGACGCCGGAGGGAACCCCCGAGGATCGGCCTTGACGGAGATCCGGATCAGCGTCCTCGCTCCTGCCGGCGCGGAAGATCTGAAGGAGGATCTTCCCCGGCTCTTCCACGGACCGCTGCGAGGATGGCCCGCGGAGATGCTGCCCGAGAGGCGAGCGGATTACTGGCTCGAGGAGATCCGCGCGGACCTCGCGGGTCCCGGCGGCACCGCGTTTGTCGCGCGCGCGGACGGACGGACCGCGGGCCTCGCGGTCCTGGCCGACCTGGTCTGGGAGACGCGGGTCCTGGGCCGTCGCATGGTCGGGGTCCGGTCTCTCGCGGCCTCCGGCGACCCTTCCGGGCGGTCGGCCATCCTCGAGCGGCTTCTCGACGCGGTGATCCCCCACGCCGAAGAACAGGGAGCGGAGTGCCTCGTCCACAGGAGCCACGCGGACGACGCTCCCGCCATTCATGCACTCGAGCGGCGCGGATTTCTCCTCATGGATACGCTCCTCGACTATGTTTTCGATTTCCCGGGAGAAGAGGCGCCGGCCGCCTCGCCGCTGCCGACGGACACGCGCTTGCGCCCGGCCATGCCGAAAGACCTGGACGCCCTCGTCGAAGTCGCCCGGCGGGCCTTCGCCTCTCACTCGGGACGGTTTCACTCCGACGAGTGGATTCCTCACGGCTGCGCGGTCCGCGTATACGAGGAATGGATCCGTTCCTGCGTGGAGGGATGGGCCGACTGGGTCGTGGCGGCGGAGCGCGGCGGAGTCATCACCGGCTACTCCGCCTGGAAGAAGCCTTCCGAGCTCGAGCGCCGCCACGGAATCGCGCTCGGGCACTACAGCGTCGGAGCGGTCGCGCCGGAGCAGGCCGCCCGCGGGCTCTTCCGCGCTCTGACCGGCGAAGGCATGAGGCTCCTCGCGGGAAACGCGCGGCGCATCGAGGGCCCGACGCACGCCGGCAACATACCGGTGCAGCGCGCCTATGCCGCGCTCGGCTGGCGCGTCGCCGGCGCCCGCCACGGCTTCCACCGCTGGTCGAGACCTTGAGCCGGCCCGGATCGCCCTACGCGATTCCCTTCAACCGGCCCTGCCTGGCCGGCCGTGAAGAGGAATACATTCGCCGGGCCATCGCGAGCGGCCATCTCTCCGGCGACGGCGAGTTCACCCGCGCCTGCCACGCCATTCTCGAGAAGTCTCTGGGCGTTCCCGCCGCGCTCCTGACGACCTCCTGCACGCACGCCCTGGAAATGGCGGCGATCCTGCTCGACATCGCTCCCGGAGACGAGGTCATCGTCCCCTCCTTCACGTTCGTCTCGACGGCCAACGCCTTCGTCCTGCGCGGCGCGCGCCCCGTCTTCGCCGACATCCGCCCCGACACGTTGAACATCGACGAGAGCCGGCTCGAAAGCCTCGTGACACCCCGCACGCGGGCCATTCTCCCCATGCACTACGCCGGAGTGGGCTGCGACATGGATACGATCCTTGCGATCGCGCAGCGGCGCGGCGTGGCCGTCGTCGAGGACAACGCGCACGGCCTCTTCGGCCGGTACAAAGGAAAATACCTGGGCACCTTCGGCTGCCTGGCGACGCAGAGCTTCCACGAGACGAAGAACATCACCTGCGGAGAGGGAGGCGCTCTCCTGATCAACGATCCTCGCTACATCGAGCGGGCGGAAGTCATCCGGGAGAAAGGCACCTACCGCACCCGTTTCTTCCGCGGCGAAGTGAACAAGTACACGTGGGTGGACGTGGGATCGAGCTATCTGCCTTCGGATCTGCTCGCCGCATTTCTCCTGGCGCAGCTCGAAGCGCGGGACGAGGTTCAGGCCCGGCGCCGGCGGCTGTGGGAGCGCTATGCCGGGTTGTTCCGCGACTGGGCCGGCGACCGGGGAGTCGGGCTTCCCTTCGTGCCCGCCGATCGCGAGCAGCCCTTTCACATGTTCTACCTGATCCTGCCTTCGCGCGAGTCGCGCCAGGACCTGATTGCTTATCTGAAGGAGAGAGGCATCCTCGCCGTTTTCCACTACCTTCCGCTCAATCTTTCGGAGATGGGGCGAAGCTTCGGCGGCGCGCCGGGTGACTGCCCGGTCACCGAGGAGGTCAGCGGCTGCCTCCTGCGGCTCCCCTTTTTCAACGACCTGACGGAGGAGGAGCAGGACCGCGTCGTGAGTGCCATTCGTGATTTCCCGGGCCTCCCGGCGGCAGCATTCCGCAGGACCTGACCCCGGCGTGCGAAACGACTCCCCGCCGGTCTCCGGTTTCCCCGACGAAGCGCCGGGCCTCCTCTTCGGCGTCAAGGACGGCCACTTCTGGTTTACGCACCGGCGGCTCGCCATCCGCGCGGCGGCGCGCATGCTTCTGCCGGACGGGCGCCGAGCCCGGGTCCTCGACGTCGGCTGCGGGGACGGCGAGATCCTCGCGGAGCTGTGCCGGAGCTACGGAGCCATCGGCCTCGACCCGAGAATCAACGACCTTGTTCTGGCGCGGATCCGCGGCGCCACCCGCCTCGTGGCCGCGCGAGGAGACCAGCCCCCCTTCTCGCGGTGCTTCGATCTGGTCGGCCTCTTCGACGTCGTCGAGCACGTCGCCGACGACGCCGGCCTGCTTTGCCGCGCGGCGGAGCTCGCCGTTCCCGGAGGTTTCGTCCTCCTCACCGTGCCCGCCGACCCGAGGCTCTGGAACAGGTTCGACCGGTACGCCGGCCACTACCGCCGGTACACCCGGCGCGCTCTCGAGGATTTGCTTCGCGAAGCCGGGCTCGAGCGGGTCCGGATTCTTCCGCTCTTCCGGATCCTGTGGCCCCTGGCCAGGCTCCAGGCGCTCCTCGGCGGCCGAAGGGAAGTGACGGACCCCGAGCGGGAGTATCGCGTCGCCGGAATCTGGAATCGCCTGCTCCGCTCCTCGCTCGACCTGGAGCGATCGCTCTTTCGCTCATCGGAGCGCGGGAGCGGCACCTCCTGGCTCGCCGTCGCCCGAACCCCGGCAGGTCCAACCGCGCCCTTCGTGCCGTAGGGGCGGAAGGGCCGTTGCCCCTCTCTTACGGCGCCAGGGCCCGCCGCCGCGCGGCGAAGACTCCGAGGATCGCGATAAGAAGGATTCCCGCCAGGCAGGCGACGAGCGCCGGCACGAGCGTCGGCGGGCGGTAGTGAAGCCGGACCTCGTGGTGCCCGGGCTCGAGCCGGAATCCGACGAAGGCGTGATTGACGCGGAGGATCTGGAGCCGCCCGCTCTCCGTTTCCGCAATCCAGCCTGGCCACGCGGGGATCGAAGTGACCAGGAGCACGGGAGTGGCCACCGCGGCCGTGATCAGCACGTCGGGACCACGGGAACGCAGGGAGAGTCGCGCACGGCCGTTTGGGACCTCTCCCCGCTCCGGCGCCTCGCCGTCCGAATCCGAGAGCCATGCGCGCTCGCCGAAGTCGGTCTCCCGGGCCATCTGGGCGAGGCGGGACTTGCGATCCGGCTCGAAGCGGACCCGCCTCGGAACGAACACGCGATCCAGCGCGCGCGGGTTCTCGAAGATGGCCATCTCCCGGTCCCGGGAGCGCTCCAGCCAGCCCTCCGGAAGCGGATCCCCCGGCGCCGCGACGGCGAAGCGCGCGTTGAGAAGAGAGAGGAAGGGCGGGGTCAGGTCTTCAATGAGCTGGTGGGAGGCGTGCCGGGGCCGGCACCAGAGGGGAAACGTCTCCGCCAGCTCGGCCAGCGTGACCGGCTCGTACCCGCGGACGTCCTCGAGCCCGTAGAGGGTCGAGGCGTTGGGATGCAGAACGTCATCCCGGGCAACGACGCGGTACGGCGCGCCTCCCCGCGGAAGGGCGGCGAGGGCGGGCAGAGGCGGCGTGACCGATCCGGCCGGCAGCGTGGGGTAAACGTCCTTCATCTCGGCGTGCCGCTCCACGACCAGGAGAAGCACAAAGGCCGCCGCCAGGACCCTGCCGGAGCGGCGCAGGGCGACCGCAGCCACCGCGAATGCGGCGAGCGGAAGAAGCTGCGCGGCGAAGGAGGCCCGGACAAAAGACTCGGAAAGCTCCCGTTCCCGGAACACGCCGCGCGAGAGAAGAAAAGAGAGAACCAGGAGCGCCAGGACGGCGGCGGAAGTCATCGCGGCCGCGCGGCCGGCTCCCCTCTCGATCTCCTGCGCTCCAAAGGCCGCGAGCCCCGCCAGGCCGAACGGAGCAAGGAACACCATCAGCCAGTTCAGCGCGACGTCGAACCCGGGCAGAGCGGACACGGCGTCGAGGAGCACCGGAGCGCTCGCCCCGAAACCCAGGCCGGCGAGGAAGAAGCCGAGGAAGAGCAGCCGCCCGCGGCGTCTGATCCGCCGCGATCGAAAGGCGAGAAGGGCCAGGGGGAAGAGAACGGCGCCGGAGTAAGCCACCGGCATTCCCGAGCCGTCCTGCCGCCAGTCCTGCACGGGGCTTCTGCCGTACATGCCATGAGAAAACGGCAGAATCGCGGGCAGGAGGCGGCGCGCGGACTCCGGCGCGGAAACCGATTGCCGATGCGTCCGACCCGCCGCGGACGCCGCGCGGCGGGTGCGATAGACGTCCGTTCGCGGGAGGGCGTCGAGCAGCGGGAGGAGGATCGGTGCGCCCAGAAGCAGCGCGAGAAACCCGGCGAGGAGCGCCGAGCCGGCCGGCCGGGCGATGCGGGGCCGCGGCGGCCTCGTGAGCTCCCAGGCGAAATAGACGGCGCCTCCCGCCAGGCAGTGGAAGAAGGTCTCCGGGTGTCCGCCCGCGAGCCCGAGCAGCAACGCGACGACCGCGAGAGCGACCGAAGCGGGGGCCGGCCGCCGGGCGAGACGCCGCAGGCTCAGGAGGATCAGGGGAAAGACCGATACCGCCGGCCCGATGGCGAAGCCGTCCCAGAACAGAACGTAGGTCGAGAAGCCCCACGCGACCGCGCCCACGAGAGCCGGAGTCGGCGACAGCTCGTGGTCGCGGAAGAAGAGAAACGCGCAGGCGAGCGCGAGGAAGATCGTGAACGTGCAGGAGAAGAGGAAGGAGAGCTCGAGAGGCAGAAAGATCCCCAACCAGGTCCCCGGATGGAGGAAGGAGTCTCCCGCGCCGGGAAAGAGCGGGGCCCCCGCCAGATCGAAGCGATTCCAGAAGGGAATCCTTCCGTTGGTGAACGCCTCGCGGACGGCGCTTCGCCAGGGCAGGTTGGCGAAGGCGACGTCGGAGAGAATCGGGTTGCGAACCGGGCCGACCACCCGCGCCTCCGGCGTCTGTCTCCACGGATCGTTGGCGTAGTAGAGGTCCGCCGGCCCGTAGACGCCCCCGATCAGAAAGGCCTTCCCGGTGAAGACGAGCGGGAGAAGCGCCAGGGCCAGCCCGGCGCCGCGAGACACCGGCGCCACGAAGCGATTCGAGAGATACAGCACGAGAAACGCCGCCCCGGCGTACGTCACCCAGAGGAGGAGCGTCTCGGCTTTCAGCGGCGGGTCCTCCGGCGGATTCTAGCGTTCTTTGTCAAATGAAGGGCGGCGGCGGCGAGTAGAGGATACTGATCCGGAAAAGGAGACAACGATGACGAGATCCCGATTCCTGATTGCCGCCGGCCTTCTGTTGACGGCCGGCTTTTCCTTCGCGCAGACTTCCCGGCGCCGCGAAGCTCCCGCGCCCACCGACGCTGCCTCGGTGGACACGATCATCGCGGCCCTGTACGGCTCGGTGAGCCACGCGCCCGACGCTTCGCCGGACTTCGACCGGATGCGCGCGATCTTCCTCTACGTCGGGATGTTCGTGCCTCCCGTCCGCCCCGGCCAGGAGATCACCGGAAGCGACGTGGACGGCTTCGCCAGCCGCTTCGAGAGGTCCGCAGCGACGCGAAAGGAGAAGGCGGAGCCGGCGCAGGGTTTCTTCGAGCGCGAGATCGCGCGCAAGACCGACTGCTTCGGCAACGTGTGCCAGGTCTTCTCGACCTACGAGTCGCGCCACACCGCGTCGGACGCCAAACCCTTCGAGCGCGGGATCAACTCCATCCAGCTCGTCAACGACGGCAAACGATGGTGGATCGCCTCCGTCGCCTGGGACGTCGAGAAGCCCGACAAACCGATCCCGGCGCAGTACCTCCCTGCCAAACCCTGAAGTCCAAGAAGATCGCGAGAGGACGCGAGAGAAAGGAGAACGCACCAGGATCTCAAAGCCCTACTTGCCACCCCGTTGTGTAAACCATGTCCCCGGTCTATTCTGTAAACGATCTCCCCGGCTGCTCACGTCACCCTTGCGCGACGGAGCCGCCTCGTCGCCACAGTGACAACCCCAGGCCAACGAGCATGATGACAAACAAGATGAGGTTCACCAGTGGCCCGACCGGTGCCCCGACGCGGAGGAGTGGGACGAACTTCAACACCAACTGAGCGGCGAGATAGTTCAACGCGAGGAGCGCGAGCATCAAGGGGACCGCGCTTCGATATCGAAGAAGCACGAGCACGCACAGGAAACAGAAGAATAGACGCCAGAGCGATCCTTGAGCGAGAACCGCCACCACCGTTTGGGCGACCGCCGGTGTGTATGAATCAAGTGGGATCCCGTCCGCGTCCCTTCCCGTAGAGTACCCGTTGAGGACAATGGCCAGGCTCTGAGCGCTCTTCATCGCGACTACCAGGCCAAAGAGCCAGAGCGCCAACTTGTTGCCCAGATACTGATTATCCAGACGCTTCGGTAGAAGCTCGTCGAGCATCATCTTGACTCCAATGGCTCTGGATATTTCTGGTTGCGGCCTAACGACTGGCGTTCAGCAGCGGTCGGAGGGCACGTTCGTTGAGAGAGGAATGGACCGTTCGACAGCCCAACTGATACTCGGCAGGCTCTCGTTTCTAACCAGCCCGGTCTTCTCGAGCGTTAGCTGAAGTTGTCTACGAAAACGGGTCAAATGCCGAGTCCGCTGAAGCCGCGGGTTCGGCGTGACTACCATTTCAGCCTTCCAGCAAGGAGGCGAGCTTGCCAACGACTTCAGCGCTCGTGTTACTAGGCAGACGTCCAGCGAATTCCGCATCGCGCACCCGCCAGTCGAGGCTCTTGACCTGATCGGCCAGGACGACGCCGGTCACTGAGAGACCCGCCGGAAGCGAGACTTCAAACGGATAGCCCTTGGCATGACTGGTGATAGGACAGAACAGACCAAGACCGACCTTCGCGTTGTACGAACGAGGCGACACGACAACCGCAGGGCGGCGCCCTGCCTGCTCGTGCCCAGCTTGAGGGTTCAGGCTTATCCAAACAACGTCGCCACGCCCCGGAACATAGGCCACGGCACTACCAAGCCTCTCGACCGTGGGGAGATCCGGTATCGACCTCCGAATGAAGGTTCTTCTTCGTGACTCCCGAAAGCAGCTGGCTCAGCTTCCATCGCGTCCGAACCGGTGTCAGGCGCACCTCGCCCTTTTCAAGTGAAACCTCGACCTCCGAGGAGGCTCGCAAACCGGCACCTTCTGCAAAAGGTTTCGGAATGCGGACAGCCAAGCTGTTGCCCCATTTCTGAACTCTTGTTCTCACGGCCATCTCCGTATCTACAATGAATCTACTCTCGGCTTGATCAGATGTCAAGCCCTGGAGCGCCGAACGTCTCGCGGCTCAGCGGAGACCGCAACTGCCGAGTCCGCTGAAGCCGCGGGTTCGGCGGCGCCACTATTGCGCCTCCGCTCTCTGTGCTCGGGAAGCCAGGACCTCATCCATAAAGCGCCGTATCGCGCGTTCGTCAAGGAACCGGCTCGACATCACGCTGCGACTAAGCCTGGCCATTGAGCGCCGAACGACTCTGTCAGGCTCTGTTAGCCTGTGATCGAGCCTCTTCCGCAGCTCGTACGCGAGAAGATCAGCGGCCTGGAGAGATGTACATCCACTTTTCGGCCTAAACTCGACCGAGCCCAGGCGATCACGTCTCGGCCACACCGTGTCGTCAGACATGCTCGCAAAGACAGATTGGCATCGAGACCCGTAGGTACCCTGCTGGTCGAACACGAAGTTGACTCGCTCCGATTTCGGCAAGGAATCTGCCTTCAGAACAACTTCGACCACGCACTGCTGGAATGCCAGAAGATAAGGCTGGTGCCACCACTCAGGTGTCCAGCCGACCTCCTTGCTAAAGTCAGTCTTTACAATCATGCGCTCGTAGTCCGCCTTGACGACGCCGGCACCAAATCCATGAATGTCTGACGAGTTGATGATGGAGATCACGTCATCGAGTAGAGCCGTCTGCCGTTCAGCCGTCCAGCCCTTGAACGCCTTCCAGCCGTTGACCAAGTCAGTGGTGTGGAGAATATCTACTCCATGCCTCTGGATTGCATGATTCCAGGCGCGCGAGAACTCGAACCAATTGCTGATGTGCGCTACGTAGCCCGCTACCCAGAATGAGGCCGACGTGTCATCGAGGCCGCTCTCATCAAAATAGCCTACCAACATGGGTATTCGACCACGCCGCCGAACGGCTCAGAGCTCACCGGCGACGGCGGCGCAGCCGCCGGCGTCCGGTGCAGCGACGTGTTAGGCGGCCGCCTACTGAGTTGCCCCACCGTTACGCAACTCCCTTATCACCACGTTTCCTTCCGTCTTGCTCGGCACTCTCAAAGGAATTCCGCCCCCGATACTGGCCTTGATTTGAGGCACAGCTACCAGCTTGCCCCTCAGGAATATGCCCAAGTAGTCGCCCTTATGCTCTGCCGACCAAGTCTCGAGACGTTGACTAGCCTCTGGAGTCAGTGGCAGCCATATCGTGGCCTCCCCAACAATGCTCGTCCTTCCACCCGCGAACGTCGCGCCCAGAATATTTATCGAATGTAGATCGAGGAGTGGCGCGGCGGACGCGTAACCGTACCCTGCTCCAGCATAGGGAAACTCAACACGAAGCGTGTGCTCAGCGTCAGGCTCTCGCCTGATCGGCCGAACCACTATGTAGTCTGGGTTGCGCACTACGACGGGTGTGCGCTTTGCTTCCTTGTCACATGAAAAGACCAGCAGGGCTGACGCCACCGCCGCCAGAAGGCTGCTTCGGCCGCCTAACATGAATTAGGGCACCGAATGGGGGGAGCAAAGGTGACAAAAGCCGCAATCTAACTCCCCAGCAAAAAAGCAGATTCCAACAGCCGGATCTCCCGGTTGCAGAGCACTTTGGATGAGAGACGGCTTGTCAAATTCCCAGGGACTTATGGGACAGAACCCGCAACCTAACTCCCCGGCGGAAAGCAACGGCGCGGTTCTAGAGAGTATCGGCGGGACTGCGGACACTGCGGCCTCCGGCCCGGTTCAGAACGTGGGTATAGATCATCGTTGTTTTCAGGTCCTTGTGCCCGAGCAGCTCTTGGATCGTCCGGATATCATATCCCTCGTCCAGCAAGTGGGTGGCAAAGCAGTGCCTTCAGTGGCTGCGCTGGTGCGCCCAAGGGGGTTCGGGGGACCGCAAGGTCCCCCGCTGCACTCTTGCTCGCAGATCCCGCGTTAGCGCGAAGCGACGGCACAGGGAGCGCCGGCGGCGATCCAGGCCTTGAACTTCGCGACGAACTCTTCGTGCGGGACGGAGACGGGCTCGCGGCCGACGCCGGGACTCCAGCCCCAGAGCACGAGCTTGTCGCTACTTACGTGCCGCAGCAGGGCTTCGAGGCTCATGTTGTGGTTCTCTTCCTTGTCCTTGAGGTGCCGGCAGAGCTCGGCGCTCGAGAGATGGATGAAAACCATCTTGCGCTCCGGCGGAGGCAGGCGCCAGCCCGGGGCGCCGGGCGGCATGTGTTCGCCATAGCTTGCCGGAGGATTCGCGACGCCGTGGCACGTCGAACAGGAAAGGCCCGGGGCTCCTCTTCCCGCCGGCCCGCGCATGACGTTCTGGCCGTGGACAAGGCCGGCGTCGAATTGGAGAGGCTCGTTTCCGGGGATGTGACAGTTCTGGCAGCGCGGGTGCTGCAGCACGGCGCGCACGGTCTCGAAAGCGGCCAGGCCTTCGTTTTTCGACACCGGCGCCGCGGCGGGGGCCGCCGCCGTGAAGAGGACCGCTGCGCCCGAGAAGACCAGGATCGAGACAGCGGAAGTGAAGGTCATCTTCATCGTGACGTCTCCTCAGGCCAGCCGCAACGGCAGTCGGCGCAGCCGCTTCCCCGTCGCGGCAAAGACGGCGTTGGCGACGGCGGGGGCGATGGGCGGCACGCCCACCTCTCCGATTCCGCCCGGCTTCGCCGAGCTCGAAACGATGTGCACTTCGACGTTCGGCATCTCGTTCATGCGAAGCAGCGGGTAGTCGTGGAAATTCGACTGCTGCAGGCGCCCCGCCTTGAAGGTCAACTCGCCGTACAGCGCCGCGGTCAGGCCGAAGACCACTCCGCCCTGGAGCTGCGCCTCCACGCCGGCAGGGTTGGCGCACACGCCGCAGTCCACGGCGCACACGACGCGGTGGACCTTGACGCGCCCCCCGGCCACGGAAACCTCGGCGACCTCGGCCACGAAACTCTCGAAGGACTCGTGGACGGCCAGTCCCCGGAAGCGCCCCTCGGGCAGCGGATCTCCCCAGCCCGCCTTTTGGGCGGCGAGGTTCAACACTCCCAGGTGGCGCGGATGGCCTTTCAAGAGCTTGCGGCGGTAGTCCAGCGGATCCTGCTTCGCTTCGTGAGCGAGCGCGTCAATAAACGTCTCCATGACGAAGGCCGTGTGCGTGTGCCCGACCGAGCGCCACCAGAGGACCGGAATGACAGTCCTCGGCGAATGGAGATCCACGAGATGGTTCGGCGTCGCCTTGACGTAGGGGGAGTCGGCGGCGCCCTCGACGGAGGTCTGGTCCACGCCGTTCTTGACCAGCATCCCCTCGAACGGCGTGCCGGCGACGATCGACTGACCGACGATCGTCTGACGCCAGGAAATGGGCGCGCCGGCGCCGTCGAGACCCGCGCGCAGGCGGTGCAACCACATCGGCCGGTAATAGCCGCCCCGCATGTCGTCCTCGCGGGTCCAGACGGTCCTGATCGGGGCGTTGCCGCCCGCGGCCTTCGCCACGTGGACAGCCTCCGACACGACGTCGCTCGTGGGAGTTGCCCGGCGGCCGAACCCGCCGCCCAGGAACATCGTGTGGACCTTCACCTGCTCGGGCTTCAGACCCAGGATCTCCCCGGCGCTCTTCTGGTCCATCGTCTGGAACTGCGTTCCCGTCCAGATCTCACAGCCGTCCGCCGCGACCTTGACCGTGCAGTTCATCGGCTCCATCGTCGCGTGCGCGAGGTAGGGCAGCTCGTATTCCGCCTCGACCGTCACCGCGGCCGACTTCATTCCCGCCTCGACTTCGCCCGCGGCCGCCGCCTTCGTGCCCGGCGTCGCCGCCATCGCGCGGAACTCTTCGAGCATGCGGCCGGTATCCAATTGCGCTCCGGGGCCCGGGTCCCATTCGATCTCGAGCGCGTCGCGCCCGAGCTTCGCCGCCCAGAAATGCTCTGCGACCACCGCGACGCCCGAAGGGACTTCGACGACAGACCTGACCCCCGGAATTGTCTTCGCCTTCTCCGCCCGGAAGCTCTTGACCTTGCCCCCGAAGACGGGCGAGCGGGCCACGACCGCAGTCAACATCCCGGGCAGCCGCACGTCCATGCCGAACTGCGCGCGGCCGGTGACCTTCTCGGGAGAATCGAGGCGTTTGGTCGGTTTGCCCAGGAGCTTCCAGTCCTTGGAGTCCTTGAGTTTCACCTGCGCGGGAGGTTTCGACTTCTGAGCGGCGTCCGCGAGCGCGCCAAAGGAAAGCCTTTGATTCTCGTGGACGACGTAGCCGTTCTCGGCCCGGCAGGCGGACGGATCGACCTTCCATCGCTCGGCCGCCGCGGCGATCAGCATCTCGCGCGCCAGCGCTCCGGCCTGCCGGTAGCGGTCGAATTCCGACCAGGTCGAGGTCGAGCCGCCGGTCATCTGCATGCCGTAGGCGGTGTGGGCGTAGGCCGGCGCGGCCGGCGCGTGCTCGACGCGCACCTTCGTCCAGTCGCATCCCAGCTCCTCGGCGAGGAGCATCGGGAGCGTCGTCCAGATCCCCTGGCCCATCTCGGAATGCGCAAGAAGGACCGTGACGCTCTCGTCCGTTCCGATTCGCAGGAACGCGTTCGGGTCGGGCAGGGGTTTCGCTGCCGGTGCCTGCAGGGCGGAGAGTCCCAGCCGCGGCGCGACGGTGAAACCGATGACGAGACCCGCGGAGGTCTTCAAGAACCGACGCCGATCGACGCCCGATGCTGTGCTCATGCCTTCCTCCCGGCCAGCTCGGCCGCGCGATGGACTGCCACGCGGATTCGCTGGTACGTCCCGCAGCGGCAGAGGTTCGCCGAAAGGGCCGCGTCGATGTCGGTGTCGCTCGGATTGGGCTTCGCCGCCAGCAGCCCGGCGGCCGCCATGATCTGCCCCGGCTGACAGTAGCCGCACTGGACGACGTCCGCCTCGATCCAGGCCCGCTGGACCGCGTGCAGCCCGCCGGCGGACAGCCCTTCGATCGTCGTCACCGAGCGGCCCCTCACCGCCGCAGCCGGCAGCACGCAGGAACGCACCGGCCGGCCGTCCACGTGCACCGTGCAGGCGCCGCACTGCGCCATCCCGCATCCGAACTTCGTGCCGGTCAACCCGAGCAGGTCTCGCAGCACCCAGAGAAGCGGCATGTCGTCGGGCGCCGGGACGTCGTGCTCGCTGCCGTTGACCCTCAACTTCATGGCGGCCTCCGATCCGCTGCGAGCGTCACCTGGTGATCTGCGCTATGGCCACCTTGTTGACGCCGCTGCAGGCGAGGTAGATCTTACCGCCTGGCGTGGCGACCATGTTGCGCACCATGCCGCCGCCGGAGGGGATGGGCCACTTCTGGAAAGACTTCGTCTTCGGATCGAAGGCGATGAGACTGTTGGGCTCGACACCCGACTCGCTGTACCAGACGATGCCGTCGCTCGTGGACGCGATGCCGTAGGGGCGCGAGCGCGCCCCGCCCGGCGAAGGCCACTCCTCGACCCTGAGGCTCTTCGTGTCGAGCCGGCCGATGTAGCCTCGCGCAAAATCGCTGTAGTAGAGCGAGTGGTCGGGATTGTTCGCGATTCGGCGAGGCCGCGCGCCTTCGGGCAGGCTGTATTCCGTGACCTCGAGCGTCGCCGGATTGATCCGGCCGATCTTGTTGCTGCCGAACTCGCAGAAGTAAGCCGCCCCGTCCGGCCCGACGACGATCCCGTACGGCAGAGCGTGACGCGTGGGAACCTCTTTCACGGCCACGTTGCCGCTCTTCGGGTCCAGCCGCCCGACGAAGTTGCTCTGCTGCGCGGTGAAGAAGATCATCCCGTCGCGGTCGAAGGCCAGGCTGTGGGGATCGCGGACGCGCGCGTCCGGCATCGGGTATTCGATGACCTCGCCCGTGCGCGGGTCGAGCTTCCCAATGTACGCCTTGAAATTCGCGGTGAACCAGATGTTCCCGGCGTTGTCGGCGGCGAGACCGTGCGGGCCCGAGTCGGGAGTCTTCAACGCGAACTCTTTGATCGAGCCGGTCTTCGGATCCAGCCGCCCGAGCTTGTTCGCCAGCTGGCCCGTGTACCAGAGCGCGCCATCGGGCGCGACCTCGGGATCGTGCGGCCGGGAGTCGGGCGTCGGGACGTTCCACTCCCGGATGACGACCTTGAAGTCGGCCGCTCCGATGGAAGTCGAGAAGGCAATCAGGACGGGGACGAAAAGGACGGAGGTTCTTCGCATGATGAGGTCTCCGTGACCATCGTGGCAAAAAACATGCCGGACGGGGCATGGAAGGCTCCATGGCACCGGCCGTGCTTGCTGTCCTTCTGTCGGCTCTTGAAACCGCAAACGCCGCGGCTGACACCGGCGTTGAAAGGAAAGGATCGGATGATGACGAGAAACCAGATTCTGGCCCGCGTCCTGACGGCCGCCGCGGCGCTGGCCGCGTTCGCCTGCGCGACGACGACGTTTCAAACGACGTGGAGAGCTCCGGACGCGCGGCCTCTCAAGCTCACCGGAAAGAAGGTGGTCGGCGTCTTCGTGAACAAGGACCAGGCGCTGCGCCGCCGCGCCGAAGACGCCATGGCGCGGGAGATCAGCGCGCGAGGGGCCCAGGGAGTCCCGGCGTACACCGTCCTGACAGATGAAGAAGTCAAGGACCGCGACGCGGCCAAGGCGAAACTCGAGCAGCTCGGCTTCTCCGGCGCGGTCGTCATGCGCGTCGTGGGGAGCCATACCGAGTACACCTACGAGCCGGCTTACTGGGGGCGCCCCTATTACCACCGCTTCTGGGGAGGCTATTGGGGCTGGGGTTGGGGAACCGTCTGGCAACCCGGCTACCTCGTAGCCGACAAGATCGTCTCCGTCGAGACGCTCGTCTATTCGCTCGAGCAAAACGAGCTCGTCTGGGCCGGCGTGAGCCGGACGGTGGATCCGTCGCACATCGAACCCTTCATCGCGGAGCTGGCGACCGCAGTCACAAAGCAGATGGCCAGGGACGGCCTGCTCACGCAGGGCGGATAACGGGTCTTGTCATCCTGAGCGAAGCAGAGGATCTGCTGCCCGATAAGGGCACTCCCTGTTTGCCGTTCCATGCCAGAGCCGGAGATCGTCTCCGCCTCCAAGAAGAAAAAGGGTTCGCGTCACCGTAATCCGAACTGTTCGAGCCAGCCCAGCGAGATTTCCTCCGCCCAGTAGCGGGCTCCGCCGCCGGCCACGAAACCGATGTGGCCACCCCTCTTCGTGATCACAAAGCTCACGGCGCCGGAGGCGGCGGCCTGCTCGCGGGCCAGATCGAGGACACCGGCCGGAAGGAAAGGATCGTCTTGCGCGGAGAGGCAGAGTGCGGGCGTGCGGATGCGGCCGAGGAAGTTCAGGGAGCTCGAGCGGGCGTAGTAGTCGTCCGCCCCGGTGAAGCCATGGAGGGGACCGGTTGCGGCGTCATCGAAGTCCCAGAAGGTCCGGGAGCGTGAGACGCCTTCCAGGTCGATTCGCGCCGCCGCCTCGGGAAAGCGCCGCGCGACACCGCCGGCCTTCTCCCGGAGCGTCTTCAAGAAGCCGCCCACGTAGAAACGGCCGAGACCCGTCTCCAGGTGACGCGAGCCGGCCGCCAGGTCGTAGGGGGTGGAGACGGCGACGGCCGCCGTAACCATCCGCTGTCCGGGATTTTCGCCGAGCCACTTCAGGAGGACGTTGCCGCCGAGGGAAACTCCGGCGGCGAAGAGAGGCGCCTCGGGATCACGGGCGGCGAGCGTCGCGACGACGAAATCGAGGTCCGATGTTTCGCCGGAGTGGTAGAGCCGCGGCCGCCGGTTGGGAAGCATCCGCGAGAGAAGCGCGGGATCGCGGGCGCAGGAGCGGAAGTTGAGGGCCGTGCCCCGCCAGCCCCGCCGGAACGCTTTGGCCAGGAATCCCTGCACGTAAACCGAGTAGGAGCTTCCTTCCAACCCGTGCAGGACCAGGAGACGCGGGCTTCTCACATCGGTCCCCTCGACGTGATCCAACACGATCTCGTCTCCGTCGGGAGTCTCGAGGACTTCACGGAGGAAGGCCACCTGCCGCCGCGACCGCGCGGCGCGACCCCATGCCGTCTGAAGATGCGGGCCCGGCAGCCACCACGCGGGACGAAACGCGGATTCCAGGTTCCAGGTTCCAGATTCCAGGGACCCCCCTGGAATTTGGATTCTGGAATCTGGAATCACTTGCGGACTTTCTCGAGCAGACAGATGCCGGACCACGGGCGGTTTCCCTGGGGGCCGGACGACTCGGGCAGGATCGCGAACAGGCGCAGCAGCAGCGGGAGCCGATTGTGGCGGGCCCCCTCCTTGAGCGGCGACTCCACCGCGACCGGATGCCAGCCGTGCCGCTCGAAGAAGGCCGGCCCCTCCGGAGGGGCGAACCTCAGCGGCGCGCGGGCTTGTTCGAGGGTCGCGCCGACCTCTCGCTGGAGCAGGCGCAGGAGTCCCGGCGAAGCGATGTCGAGAACCCAGCGTTGAAAGCTTTCGGGCACCGCCAGATCCTCCGCGAGCGCCCCCGCCTCCTCCGCGGCCAGGTAGATCAGAAGCCCCTCGGAGATGATCAGGACTTTCTTCGCCGCCTCTCCCAGCCGCCGGAAGAGATCGCGCCGCGAGGAGACGTCGGAGAGGTCGAGCCGGACTCGCTCCAGCGCACAGGCGGGCTTCTCGCCGCGCAGGATCTCCTCCTTGTAGTCGAGGATCCCGGGCAGATCTACCTCGACCCATTTGAGCGAGGAGGGAAGCGCCATTCGATACGGGCGGGCGTCCAGGCCCGCCGCGAGGTTGACAACCAGGTCCGCTCCGCGAGCGACCTCTTCCGAGATGAACCGATCGAAGAGAACCGTCCGCATGACCCAGGCCCACTCGTGCTTGTCCTGCGACTTCATCGCGGCGGCGATCTGTTCGCCGCGCTCGCCGGTCAGCCGTCTCGCGAACGGGTCCCGGAAGAGCGCTTTCGGGCGCTCCGTCTCCCGAACCCGGTAGATCGCGGCCCAGATCGCCGTGTCGGAGATGTCGCGGATCACCCCGTCATTCTCTCAAAGCGTGGCTTTCGACCGCAGGCGTTCGCAGCGCGAACGGCGGTCGAGAGAGTTCAAACCGAGGCCTTGATCTGGGCTCAACTGCAGCCTCCGTCCGACCCTTCAACACTTTCTCGCACCGAATTGTGATATCAATCCGCTTCGGACTTCTCGACATGTCGAAGGTTGTCGCAACCGCCCGGCTGGCCATCGCGGCGTTGCTCGCTCTGGGGTGGAGCTCCGTGGCACAGAGCGAGGAAGCTGGGCGAACCCGCGTCACGATTCGGGGAAGCGGAAGCAACGTCACGATCGAACAGACCCAGGCTCCCGGACGGAAGCCCGTCTTCGAGCCGAAGGCGGCCCCGGATCCTCTTCGTGACGCGATCCAGTTGAAGAACGAAGGACTCGATGACGGCAAGCTTCTCGCCTACCTGCGCGCGCACGAGGCCGAGCTTCCTCCCGTCATCAGTTCGGCGGCGATGGCACAGCTGCGCCGCGCCGGCGCGGGGAAGTCCGTCATGGCCTATCTGGCGACCGTCGCCGCCGTGGACATCGGCGAGACCGGCGAGGGGCGGGAGACCCCCGCACCGGACGCGGTGCTCCCGGAGCCTGGAGGGCAGATGCCGTTCTACGGTGTGCCCTCCGGTTATCCTCTCGCCGGCGGATACGCCGCGCCCTACAACGCGGGGCGCCGCGCCGCCGGTTTCTCGCACCGGCGCGCGCCGTTCGCGAACGGGCGACCGCTAATGCGCGGAGTCTCCCCGATGCGTCCGGCGCTCGGACGCCGCCCGATCTGGTGAGCTGTCAGGTCTCCGGGAGACCCGGCTAATGGCGCAGAGCGACATCCGGCGTTACGAAGTCGAGGCCCGGTCCACGGACACATTTGGACGCGTGCTCTGCGGGTGCCGGAATCACCATTTCGTGGTGGACGGGCCGGTGCAGAACGGGTGTCCGGGCGAGGCGGTCACTCCGGCGGAGGCCTTCCTCGCCGGCGTCGGAGCCTGCGGCGTCGAGCTCTTGCAGGTCATCGCCAGGGAACGCGGCGCCCCGCTCCAATCCGCCCGCGTCGCTATCACCGCCGAGATGGACCGGGCCAATCCCGTGCGCGCGGACGTCGCTCTCTTCAATACCGTGCGGCTGCGATTCGATCTGCAGGGCGTGACGCCCGAGCAGGGCGCGGAGCTCGTCGACGCCTTCAAGGGGCGTTGACCCCTCTACGGAACGGTCGCGGTCGCGACCCCCGACGTCCAGATCGAAGTCCAGACTTTCAGCCGCGGCGGTCGCTCCGCGACCGGCGGCTGAGAGAGTTAACCTCGATCCGAAATAAACGCCTCTTGGAAAACCGCCAGCGGGTGGATCTGCTGTGACAGAGAGCAACTTCTGGAGCGGTTGCGGTATTCGTGCCTACGACCGAAATCAAACACGCGATGTCCGAAGTAATTTCGGATCGAGGTTAAAGACCAGAGCCCCTTGGTGCGCGACCTCGTAAGGCCCCGGTCGCGGAGCGACGGTCAGAGAAAGATCGTGCGGCCGAAGCGGGAGGTGAACCGGGGCCGGAAGCGCACGGTGTCGTAGTCGGATTCGACGTCCACGGTCCTCGGCGCCCGGGAGGGATCGGGCAACTCCGTGTCGGCGTAGACGCCCTTCTCGATGCACACCATGCGACCGGTCTTGCCTTGCGCCGCGAGCTCCACGGCCAGCGTGCCGAAGGTATTGGCGATGATCTTGTCGAAGGGCTCCGGATCGCCGCTGCGCAGGTCGTAGGCGAGATCCTGCTCGCGGGTCGGCAGGCCGGTCGTCTGCGTGATGGCGCCGGCCAGGGCCTCGCCGACGTTCTGCTTGCGACGATGTCCGAACGCGTCGGGGGGACCCACCTCGACGAGCTTTCCCCCTTTCCACATCGCGCCCTCCGAGCAGAGGACCATCGAGTAATGGCCGGGACTCGCGGCGTAGTCGCGAGCGACGGTCTCGCAGAGCGCGGCGAGCTCGAAGGCATGTTCCGGGATGACGCACCGGATATCGGAGATCGCCATCCCCGTGCCGAGCGCCGTGAAGCCGGCGTCCCGGCCGAAGATCCGGAAGACGCCGACGGTTTCATGAGAGCCCAGGTGCGTGCGCTGCCGGTTGATGAACTCGACCGCCCGGATGATCGCGGTCGCGAAGCCCAGGCTGTACTCGGTTCCGTTGACGTCGTTGTCCATCGTCTTGGGAATCCCGATGACCGGGAACCCGCGTGTGGAGAGCGTGTGGGCGTAGCCCAGCGTGTCGTCGCCGCCGATTGCGATCAGGCAATCGATGCCGTGCTCCGTCAGGTTCTCGATGACGACCTCGGTTGCGTCGATGAGCCCCTCGCCGACGCGAGGAAGCCCGGCGGCCCGTTTCTCGAGGCGCGCCGGAAGCTGGTCGCGGCGCATCCGGTCCGGCCGCGTCCGGGAGGTGTGAAGAAACGTCCCGCCGTAGCGGTCCACCGTGCGCACGCGCTCGTCGTCGAGCGGCACGACATCCGACCAGGATCCCGACTGCGGATCCCGGGCCATGTTCACGGCGCCCTTCCAGCCGCGCAGGATGCCGGTGACGTTCGCGTCGCTCGACCCGTCCCGGATCCATCCCCGGTCCCTGGCCGTCGTGTACACGGACTTGATGGCCGCGTTCAGTCCCGGAACGTCGCCTCCGCCAGTCAGGACCCCGATGTGTTTGCCCGCCATAGCCGTGGTCTATCAGAAGCGCGGGCGGGGCTCAACCCTATCGGGCCGGGACTCGGGACTCAGAACTCGATGCCCCTGTCATCCTGAGCGAAGCGAAGGACCTGCTCTCGTCTTTTCCCCGGCGGGGGAGCAGATCCTTCGTCGCTGCGCTCCTCAGGATGACAGGCGGCGCGACGTCCTCGGGATGACAGAGGACAAAGACAGGGTCTTCTACAGGACTTTTCGGACGGAAACCGCGCGAAGCCGACCTCCGAAAGACTGACCCGGACGCTCTCTCGAAAACCCTGGGCCGATGCCAGCGCGCGATGCCCGGCAGGAGCCACAAGACGGAATGAAGGCGGCGCGACATAAGGTCTCCTTGATGAAATCCTGGGCGATCCTCGGACGTTAGGGTCAGGCGGGAAGATGCGTTCTCACCACCGGCCAGGGCGCCGCGCCCTCGTTTTTTTTCTTGGGGCGGGCTTCGGCCTGCTCGTGTCGGCGCGGCCGGCGTCCGGGCAGGACGGTGTCTGGACGACGCACGGTCCCTACGGAGGAAGCGTCTACTGTCTCGTCCCCGATCCGTCCAACGCGGCCACCGTCTACGCCGGGACCGACCGCGGCGTTTACCGGAGCGATGACGCGGGCGCGAGCTGGAGGGCCGCCAACGCCGGACTCCCCGCCTTCCGCGTCCAGACGATCGCCATCGATCCCACCTCCCCCTCCACGCTCTACGCCGGCACGCTGACCCCGGACGGAGTCCAAAGCGTCGGGATCTTCAAGAGCACCGACGGCGGCGCGTCCTGGACGGACATCAACGTGGGATTGTTCGACCCGCTCCTGGGGATCGGTCCGCTCGACGTCTGGAGCCTGGCCATCGATCCGAAGAACCCGACGACGATCCTCGCGGGCTCGCGATTCTCGGAGATCTTCAAGAGCGTGGACGGCGGGCAGACCTGGCAGAACAAGACCCTCGGCGGGTTCAACGTCGGCCTGGAGACCTCGGCTTTTCAGTTCGATCCGACCAACTCCTCCCGGATCCTGGCAGCGAGCACGCTGGGACTGCTGCGCAGCACCGACGGCGGCGAAACCTGGAACGGTTACGGCAACGTCAGCGATTCCTTCTTCACACTCGCCGCCGATCCGGCATCCGCGACGACTCTCTACGCCGGCAACGCCAGCGGCTCCGGCATCTTCAAGAGCACGGACGGCGGCGCCCACTGGACGACGATCAACAAAGGTCTTCCGCCCAATCAGGGGGCGACGGGCGCGCTGCCGCTGGTGCTTGGCGTCGCCGTGGACCCGGCGCATTCGACGACCCTCTCTGCGGGCACTTACGGCAACGGCCTCTACCGCAGCACCGACGGCGGCTCGAACTGGTCGTCCATCGGCTCCGGGATGCGCACGACGTACGTCTCCGCCCTCGCCTTCGAGCCCTCCTCGACCCTCGTCGCGGCGACGTACGGCGGCGGCGTCTATCAGAGCGCGGACGGAGGAGACACGTGGGCTCCGTCGAGCGCGGGCCTGGACGTCGGCATCGTCAATTCGCTTCTCTTCGATCCCGCCGCGCCGGGGACCGTCTCCGCGGCGCTCTTCGACGGCGTTTACCGGAGCCCGGACGGAGGAGGAACCTGGCAGGCGGCCAACAATGGATTGCCCGTGGCTCCCGTCTCGGCCCTTGCCTTCAGACCCGGAACGCCCCGCTCGCTGCTGGCCGCAACCGTCGGCGGCGGCGTCTTCAAGAGCACCGACGGCGGCGGGACCTGGAGCGCTTCCTCGCAGGGACTGACGGATTCCTCCATCTCCTCGATTGTCGTGGATCCGACCAACTCTCAGACGCTCTACGCGGGGACGGAACACTCGGGCACGGCCTCGCAACGGGTCTTCAAGAGCGCCGATGGCGGCGCCACCTGGACGCAGACGAGCCTCGACGCCGGCCAGAACCCGATCACCTTTCTCGCCGTCAATCCCGCCAATGCGTCGCAGGTGATCGCGATCAGCGAGAACGCCCTCGGCTACTACCAGAGCCTCGACGCCGGGAAGACCTGGAAGACCGTCACGACGGATACGAGCTGCGGCGGAATCAACACGATCTTCTTCGATCCGGCAGGCTCGATCCTGTCCGCCGGCGGCACCGCGGGCCTGTGCCGCTCGGGCGATGGCGGGAAGACATGGGCTCTGACTCCCGTCGGGCCTCTCGCATCGGTCGAGACGTTCCTGGCCGATCCGTCGAATCCCTCGACGATCTACGCGGGCGCCTCGCCCGCCGTCATCGGCGGCGCCGGAGGAGTGTTCCGGAGTCTGGACGGCGGGCAGACCTGGCAAGCGCTCGGCACCGGCCTCTCCGAAGCCGCCGTTACTTCTCTCGCGCTCGACTCGACGCGCGGGATCCTCCACGCCGGGATCCACCGCGGCGGCGTCGCGGAGCTTGCCCTGCCGTTCAATCGCAGCCGCGTTCTGCCGCTGCCGAATGGACGCGAGACGAGGCGAATCGCTCCTCGCTGATTACTTCGGCAGCTCGGGAACCGCAGCGGTTTCCGTCGCGACCGTGAACTTCTTGTAGTCCGAGTACTCGGAGAGGGCGTCGATGTGAAGGCCCTTGACGAGGAAGAGGCGGGCGTTGCCGACGAAGCGCGCCAGCGCGGGGAGCCAGATCTCGTCGTTGATCTTTCGCCGCTGGATCAGGGCGCGCGCCCCCTTCTTCAACCTCGCGAGCAGCCCGAAGCCGAAGGAGAGGTCGTCGGTCAGCTCGGCCTCCACCCGCACGAGCTGGCGGTCTTCCTCGTCGATCCAGGCCCGCCCCGCGAACTTCTTCAGGATCCTGCCCGACCGTCTCTCCGGCTCGACACCGGGCCGCGGCTCGAAGCTCACGACGATCGCCGCGCGCCCCTCGAGCGCCTCGCGCCCGATGAGGCGAAACTCATAGATGCGGAAGACCTCGGCGATCGTCCTCGTCTCCTTGAGCCGCCGCTCCGACTCCGCCGAGGCGCGCCGGGACGCGTCCGCGCCGTAGAGCCGGGCCGCCTTCCTCGCCTCCCTGGCCTCCTGCTTCTGATCTTCCTTCCTTGTCTCCTCCGCCGTCAGCGGCCTGCCGTCCCGCTCGACGAGCTTGCGGTAGGTCCGCCCCGGTTCCGGGGAGGGATAGACCTCGTAGAGAGAGGTGGTGACCTTCTTGACGTTCCCGCCCGCGTCCAGACGCCGTTCCGTCTGCTTCTCGGTAAACGTGTACTGATCGAGGAGGAAATCGTCGCTGTGCAGGCGCTCCCGGACGTCTCCGAGCAACGCCTGAAGATCTGGAAGCGCCGCGGACGGCTCGTCGGCCGCGGGGGCCGGCATCGCGAGGGCCAGCATTGCCCCGAGCCCGAAAACGAAGAGAGCGGAACGGGCCGCCATGCGCCGCATCGCATCGGCGAGAACCCGCGCCGTCCCGCGTGGATTCCGGGCTAACCCTTTCTTCATTCCGGGTCTTTGTAGACGGTGTACTTCGGCTCCGCGGAGAGCGGATGCGCCTGGAAGAACTCCCAGGCGGCGTCGTTGATCTCATCCGACCGGCTGGAATAGTCGTGGGTGTGGCCCGGGATCTCCGAGTACTCGACCGGAAAGCCTCGCGATTTCAACGCGTCCCGCGTGGCTTTCACCTCCTCGAGCGGGAAGAACCGGTCGCGCGTGCCGATCCAGAAAGCATACGGGATCTTGCGCGCGGCGAAGCCGAAGAGGTTGAAGTACCGCGGCTGGAGCGAGCCCGCGTGAATCGCCGCGGCGGCGAAGTACTCCGACTCGAGCGCCGCCATCTGGATGGCAAACACGGCGCCGGCCGAATGCCCGAAGAGGTAGACGCGCCTCCCGTCGATCGGCTGGCTTGCCTTGACCTGCTCGACGACGTCGTGGAGGAAGAGCGGGCCGTCGGCGGGCGAGGCCCAGTGGACGGAATCGGCCGAGTCGGGGCCGACCAGCACGATCTTCTCCTTGCGGGCCTTCTCCTTCCACCGCGAAACGAGCGTCTCACCGTTTCGTCCGGAGCCGTGCAGAGTGAGGACGAGCGGGAGCTTCCGATCCGCCGCGGCTTCCGGCGGAACATAGAGGAAGTAGATCCTCTCCTTTCCCTTCCAGGAGATTTTTCCCCTGGAGATCTTGCCGGAGTCGGCCGCGCACAGGGCCGCCGGCAGAAAGGCCGACAGCGCGAACGCGAGGACGCGATGGATCACGTCCGGAGATACCGCTCCTGGAGGATCGCCACGTGATGCGAGGCGTGGCCGGCCGTGATGTACGCCAGCGCCCTGACGCTGAAAGGATTTCCGCTGGCGATGCCGCTCCGGCCCCAGGCCGCGGCCGGAAGGTTGCGGAAGAAGGCGACCGTCGCCAGGCGGATTCCCCGGAACTCCTCGACGTGGTCCGCCCAGGGAACCTCGTCGGCGCGCGCCGCGGCGGCGCTGAGGTCCTGATCGTAGCTCGGCAGCGGGCTGTCGAAGCCGCGGGCGAACCAGAACGCGCGGGACACGAACACGCGCTCGGTGTCGTTGACATGATTGACGACCTGGCGGACGCTCCATTTCTCCGGCGCGTAGCGATAGAGCGACTTCTCCTCGGAGATGCCGGTGAAGAGCATGGACATCTCCTCGACCTGAGTTTCCAGGACCTCGAGGACGTCTCCGCCCGGGATCCGATCGATGTATCGGAAATAGTAGGGCGCGGCCTCCCCGCGTTCCGGAACTCCGATCACGGGGCCATTCTAAGTCTTGCTGGCGGGGAGCAGTTTTCGAGTTTTGAATCAGGACCCGCAGCCCGGCCCGGCGGCGGCGGCCTTCCTGGGTAGCTGCACGTCGAAATCGATTTCCCAGCTGTAGTTGAGATCGTCGCTCTTCTTCGCGCCGGTGATCCTGCCGGCGAGCTTTCCGCCGGGAGCGAGATTTCCCGAGAGCTTTTCTATCTTCAGTCCCTTGTCCGCGGGCAGCTCGAAAACCCACTGACGGCCCAGCATCGGCGACGACGCGTGGTTGATGCTCATCCCGACCGACCTGACCGCGCCGGGGCTCGGCGCCGCCGTGCCTCCTCCGGGACAGAAGTCGAGCTCGATCAAGGTTCGCGGCTTGCCGGCCGCGTCCTTCTCCTTCGGGGCGGAGTTGAATTGAAAAGCTTCGACTTCCTCGGCTGGGACCGGCGCCTCGAAGAAAGCCAGCGTCACGCCTTTCTCGTCATACATAGCGACCTCGCAGTACTTCAGCGACACCGGCTTGCCGCCGAGGACGGCCTTGGCCAGGCACTTGTCGTCGGCGCGTGCGGCGCCGGAAAGGGCCAACAGGATCGCCGCGGCGAGAAGAGGGCGAAGCGCGTGAGGCATGATGTTCTCCTTCAAACTGTCCGGTTCTTACCGCAGCAGGCTCGCCTCAGTCAACCTTCCGCCGCCGGCTACGCCCGGATCGCCGCCGCGGGGCGGCCCTCGCGCGCGATCTCCGCCAACAACGACGCGATGATCCAGTCGATCGAGGCGCAGCGGCAGCCCGGCAACGCCGCCATGGACCGCATCAACGACAACTTCGACCAGTACATCCGCGGCACCGAGCGGATGGAGGACCCGTACTGGGGCACGTCGGAGCATTCCTACACCCGGCAGTACCACCGGATCGACCGCTACGGGAATTACCTCACGCGGGGCGGCGGGCTTCGCGCACCGGCGCGGCGGGATAAGAGACCGGAGCGCCCTCGCCGAAGGTGTGGGCCCAGAAGCCGCGGCTCTCGATCTCCTGCTCGACGGCCTCCGGCAGATGGAACTCCGCCGTGTCGCCGGAGCGCACGTAGATCCAGGTCCGGCCGGAAGGAAGTAGCGAAACCGGCCTGTTGGGCGAGAGGAGGCCGTAAAAAGGAAGAGAACGGCCGGTCTGCGAGAGGTAGATGGCGACCTTCATTTCGCGCCTCCTTCTGCTTCAACGAAGGTCCGGCGCCGCAGATTACGGCCGCCGAGGATCGAGGATCGGGCGCCGGCGCGTCCGCCGGAAGCGGCCGCGTGTCCTCACGCGGTCGCCTGCTCGGCGATCTGCCAGAGGCGGGCGGCGTCGGCGTCGTTCGTGGCGGCGGCAGAGGGTCGGGCTTCCAGCGTCCTCTTGAAGTAGCGGCCGGTCACGCCGTCGAGCTCCGGCGCGGCGGCGAGACGGACGACCGGCCGCGCGCCCTTTTCGGGAGAAGGGAGAACCAGCCCGAGGACCCAGCGCGGAAAGGCGGGCGCGGCGCGCCAGATTCCGGTGGCGATTGCGCCCGGGTGGAGCGCGTTGGTCGCGATCGCAGGCTCGCGGCGCGCGAGCTCGCGCGTGAAGAGGATCTGCGCGAGCTTCGTGTTCGCGTAGGCCTTGAAGCCGCCGAAGCACCGCTCGAGCTCGAGGTCGCCCCAGTCCATCCGGCCCTGGCGGTGCCCTTCGGAGCTGACGTGGACGACGCGCGGCTTCTCGCCCGCCTTCAGCGTCGGAAGGAGCAGGCGCGTCAGCAGGAAATGCGAGAGGAAGTTCGTCTGCCAGGTCAGCTCATGGCCGTCTTCGGTCACCCGGCGCTCCCGCACGGCGACGCCGGCGTTGTTCACGAGGACATCGAGCCGGGGGGCCGCGCCGCCGATTCGCTCCGCCGCCCGCCGCACCGAGGCGAACGAGGCCATGTCGATCTCCAGCAGGTCCGCGCTTCCGCCGCCGCGGACGATCTCGTCCACCACGGTCTGCCCGCGGGCGGCGTCCCGCGCGCCGACAACAACCCGCGCCCCCATCTTCGACAGGGCTCGCGCCGTCTCGAGTCCGATGCCTCCGGTCGCCCCGGTGACGAGGACGGTTCTGCCCCTCATAGAGCCGTTGATTCTACGGAGTCTGCCGGAACGGCAGGGGACGGGCGGCGTCGGTGACGGCCCCGATCTTGGCCGCGTAGCCCGACGGGTTCTGGAGATCCTCGTCGGTCACGATGTGCACATCCAGCAGGCCCGAGGTCTTCACTCCCGTGCGCAGGTAGTTCGTCTCGGACAGGCACAGGCTCCAACCCTCCAGCCAGGCCAGCAGGTGGCTGCGCATCTGCGCCGTGCCGGAGAAGTGGACGAGGAGGTTGATGTCGCTTCCAGGCCCCGCGGTGCCGTTCTTCGCGCTGCCGAAGAGATAGAACCCCTGGATGCCGAACCGCGAGGCGTCGGCCGCGGCGGCGATGCGCTCGGCCATTCGCACGCGCCAGCGGGAGTGGTCCTCCGGGACAGCCGGCTCGGGCCCGCGTTTCCTCTCCGCCACGGCGTCCCCGGCCGGGCCGGGGCTCGTCAGGAAACCGACGGCGCGGTCCTGGTCGGCGTTGAGCAGGACGCGCAGGACCAGGCCCGCCGTGGCTCGAGGCACGTCGATGACCCGGACCGTGTCCGCGAGGTCCGCGACCTCCGGCGCCAGGTCGGCCAGGATGTTGGGCGATTCCCTGAGGAATCCCTCCCGGAAGGTGATTTCGGGATCGTCGGGGAAGAGCGGAAGGTAACGGATCGAGGCCTCGACCAGGTCCTGAAAGAAGTGGGTGCCGAAGGAGAGGTCGGGGACGTAATTTCCTCTCTTGCGCGCGATCTCGATCAGGACCGCGGTGTTGTTGATGTCCGAGTAGGTGACGGGCACGCCGAGCCGGATGTCCCCCCGGCTGCCCCAGCGCCCGGGACCCATGAGCAGGAACTGGCGCTTCGGCAGCAGCTTGTTCAACCGGCCGACGGCCCGGCCCACGCGCCTCAAGCTGTCGGCGTCGGGCAGAGCGCTGTAGCGCTCCGGGTCGATGTACACGATGTGCGTGATGTCCCGAATCCGGCCGTTGGAAACGTAGCGCTTCGCCTCGAAGATCACCCTGTCGGCCGGGAGATCGCTCGGGATCGGCGCCGAGGCCGCGTCGTCCCCGAAGCTCTGCGGGCGGCACTGCAGCAGGTACAGGTCCTTGCCGTCCGAGGCGAATTCGATGTCCACGGGCCTTCCGGTCTTCTCCTTGAGGAGGCGCAGCAGCGCGCGCATCTGGGCAATGAAAGGGGTGGAAGAGTTGAGACCTTCGAAGGTGGCCACGAGCCGGCCCGCGTCGGATCCCCAGTCGATCAGGACGGGGCGGTGGATCCCGCTCTCGTCCGAGAGCGAGAGGAGGTGGGCAATACCGGGAATCTCGCCGCCGCACTCGGCGAGGATGTCCTTCAAGAGCACCGTCTCGAAGCGCCCCGACTCCATGTTGATGACGTCCAGCTTGGTCGGCGAGTAGCGGACCACTTCGTCGGGCGTGACGTTGACTCTCAGGCCGGGCTGTCCCGGCGCGATCAGCACCGGATAGTCGTCGCCGACGCGGTCCACGGCGCGCGTCCCGAGACCCGGCACCATGCGGACCAGGCCGTCGTCCCTCTTGATCCGCGCCGACCACCGGAACTCGTTGTTGGAGAAGGCCACTCCGGCAAACGTCGGAAAGAAGTACTTTCCCACCCGGCTGCCGACCACTTCCTGGATCATCACGCCCATCTCTTCGTGCAGGTCCAGCAGGCCGCGCTCGGAGCGGTATTCGATGGGGTCGGGCCCGAAGATCGACGCGTAGACCTCGGCCACGGCATCCATCAGCGCGCTCAGGCGCTCGCTCTTGGTTCCCTTGTTGGCGAGGAACAGGCTCTTGTATTTTCCGGAGAAGGCGGACCCCACCCGGTCCTCCAGAAGGCTCGAGCTGCGCACGATGAGAGGGCGGCCCTCGAAGTCGTCGAGCGCCAGCGCGAGGCCCTTGACGATCTCGGGCGAGAAGTGGGAGTTCTTGAAGACCTGGACGACGTGCGGGTATTCGCGCCGCACCTGCTCGATCTCCAGGTACTTCCTGTTGTAGAGGTCCTCCAGGTGGTTGAACTCGATGAAGTTCAGGACGCCATCGGAGGTGACGTACCACGTGCGGGGGATCTTGACGGCGCCGAGCGCGGCCGCGTATTCGGGCGACTTCCTCACGATCTGCCCCGCCAGGAACAGCCCCGAGCTCTTGCCCCCGAGCTTCCCATGGCTCTTCGGGGGACAGATGATGCGGCGCGACAGGTCGTAGAAGTCGCTCACCTCGATGTAGTTCTTGGCCGTGTTGAGGAAGTCGAGATCCTCGGTGAGGAACCGGCGGATCAGCGACACCCGGAGCTCGACCTGGATCGTCCGCGAAAGGCCGTGGTCGTCAATGGCCGCGTGGCGGAAGCGGCCGAGCGCCTGGGCGATCTCCATGACGGAGGTCCCCTGGTTCTCGACGGCCTCGATCAGGAACCCCGTCTTGTCGTCCCGGATCCATTTCTGGATGCAGGAGAGAATCTCGTCCGGGGCGAGGTGCTCGGCGGCGATGCGGAAGACCTCGTCGGCGACCCTCACGAGAGAGTCGATGCCGCGGCGCTCCACGGGCCGGTTCTCGCCTCCGGCTTCCTCGGGTCCGCCGCCCCGGCCCCCGGTGAAACGCGGCAAGAGGTCCTGGGCCTCGGCGATTCCGTTCCAGCAGAGGTAGTTGATCATCCGGCGCGAGACTCGCGCGAGCAGGTGCTGGTCAGTCTTGCGCAGGAAATCGACGATGACCCACCATTCCCCGCGCGGCTGAGTCGAGAGGCCCTCCACCGCTCCCTGCCAGCTCTGGAGCCTGTCCAGCAGCTTGCGATGCAGGAGAAGCTGCCCGAGACGCTCGGCGACCGTGTCGATGAGCTTCCGTTCCTCCTTGAGGAAGGGCCCCTCATCGGAGGCGGGCATGTCCCGGATGTAGAACACTTCGACGCTGCCCACCGTCTCGCCCTGCACGTGGATCGGCGCCACCTGGACCCACGGCGTGCCTGTCAACCCGGGCGGCTCGTAAACCACGCCGTCCGCGGTGATCCGCGCGCGGCAGTCGGAGGGGTATTGCCAGCCCGCCGGAAGAACTTCGATGACGTCCCGGAAGATCTCATCCAGGGAGGCTTGCTGCCGGTTGCAGATCTCGTTGACGCGGTAGAGGCAGGTCAGCTCCTTGGCGCGCTCCTGCAGAGCGTCCAGAACCGAGTCGGCGATGTCACCGGATGAGCTCATGTTTCTTCGTCCCGCCTCCAGATGATCCCACGTCCCGCCCGGCCGTCCACCTCGACGCGCAGCGGCGCCGACAGACGGACGTGGCGGACGAACGGCCCCTCGGCGGCCGGCGGCCGGCTCTCCAGCCACTCCCAGTCCAGCGTCCCCGACCCGCCGGGTGGAAAGGAGAAATAGCTCACGCCGAAGCTCGAGATGTTATGAAAGAAGTGTGAGCCCTGGCTCATCTCGATGCCCCGGTCCGGCCGCGACGCTTCGACGAGGACCTTCGCCCCGGCGACATCTCCCCAGGCCACCGGGACGCCCAGCCAGGGATCGACGCTCCCCCATCGCCCGAAGCCGATGAGCACGTACGGCCTTCCCTCCGCGACGAGCGCGCGGTTCCTCACGCCGATCTCGGCGGCGATCGCGCGGGAGCGGGCGGCGTCGAAGCGGCCGGGCGCGAGAAACACGATGTCGCAAATGCCTTCGACGACTCCGTTGCCCATGACATGGTCGGAGGAGAGGAAAACTTTCCAGCCGGCCCTCGCCCCTTCCGTGAGATCCACGAGCTCCGTCGAGACGAGCATCGGCCGAACCTGGAGCAGGCCGAGCCGGACGGGCGGCTGCCGCCGCGGATCGAGCGTGGCGGCGAATTCGATCTCGACCGGCCCGCCGGCGGCCTTCTCGCAGACCGAAAGCAGGGACCTGATCCTGTCGTTGAGGGGGAACAGCTCGTGAACGAGCAGCGGCGCGAAGTTGACGACGCGGGGGCCTTTGACTCCCGTGCCGGGCACGAGACGGTCCGAGGCGGTACTCCAGGTGGACGCGGTCATGGGGAGTGTGCCGTCCTCTTCGGCTTCCGCGAGGGAGCCCTTGACGAGGTATTCGGTCTCGCGCACCGGATCGTACGCGGGTGGCTTTCCCATGTTCACCGCCCAGAACTCGGTCTGCGTGGCCCGCATCAGGTCGGCCGTGGAAGCGAAGGGCGCTGAAGCCGCGGGGTGAGCGGGCGAGTAGGTCCAGGAGATCCCTCCGTCCACGATCGTCTTTCCGAGGCCGAGCGCCAGGAGTGCCACTCCCTCCTCGGGAAGGGCCGAGCCGAAGCGGTAGAAGCCGTAGGAGCGCGCCACGCCGGAGATGTCCGGATAGTAGCGCTCGCCGTGCCGGCGCCCCACGACCTCCTGGAGGAGGACCGCCATCTTCTCCTGCCGGCGCCCCGCGTCCACGGTCTCGCGGTAGGCGCGCGCGCCCCGGAAGTACGTCGAGGCCCAGACCAGCTTCACGGCCGCGTCCAGCTTCCGGAACCGGGCGTCCGGCTCCATCTCGTTGTTTGGGATCATCTTGGTCGAGTAGACGCCGGCGAAGGGGCGCTCGAGGGCGTCCTCCAGGAGGCTCGAGGAGCGCACGGCGAGGGGGGCGTGGAGGCGGTTGGCCACGGCGCGCAGATCGCCCACGATGTCCGCCGGAAGGTGGCCGGCCAGGAAGGCGCGGGCGATGGCGTCGTCGCTCTCGCCGGAGAAGTCAACGCTCTCGAGCCGGTTCTCATCCAGGAATCGGTCGAAGTGCTCCGTCGTGATGACCGACATCGTGGGGATCGAGACCTCGACCGCGGGCGACGCCGGGAACGCCGCAGCCAGGGTGTCGCGGATGCGGATCAGCCCGGCGGCCTTTCCTCCCACCGGACCGTCGCCGATCCGAGTGGCGGGCCCGGTGCCGTCGAAGAGCTCGCGGTCAAAGGGGAGAAGCGCCGTCTCCTTCGTCGAGGCCGTCATGGCCGGCTCCCCGGGGTGTCAAACCCAGCCACGGTCGTGGCAGGCCTTCGCCACCCGGCTGACAGCGATGACATAGGCCGCGTCACGCATGGAGAGCTTCTGCCTTTTGGCCAGGTCGGCCACCGCGTGGAACGCCGACGTCATCTTGACATCCAGCTTTCCGAGGACCTCGTCCTGCTCCCAGAAGTAGTTCATGTTGCTCTGCACCTGCTCGAAGTAGCTGCAGGTGACGCCGCCGGCATTGGCCAGAAAGTCCGGGATGACGAAGATGCCGCGTTCCTGGATGATCTTGTCGGCTTCCGGCGTCGTGGGGCCGTTGGCGCCCTCGGCAATCACTCTCACGCGATCTTTGACCCTCGCCGAAGTCTCGCCCGTGACCTGGTTCTCGAGGGCGGACGGAATCAGGATGTCCACCTGCTGCTCGATCCACGCGTCGCCGGGGAGCACCTCGTACCCGAGCTTTCCCGCCTTCTCCTTGTCGATGCCCCCGAAGCGGTCCGTGATGGCGAGGAGCGCGTCGGGATCCACTCCGGCCTCCCTGCGGAAGCAGTACGCGGCCTGGTCGGCCTGGTCCCACGAGGAGACCGCGATGACCTTGCCTCCGAGCTTCAGGTAGAGGCGGATGGCGTACTGCGCCACGTTTCCGAAGCCCTGCACGCTGGCCAGGGTCTTGTCGACCTTCAATCCGAGGAGCCGCAACGCCTCGCGCAGCGCGAAGACGAGCCCGTAGCCCGTGGCTTCCGTCCGCCCGAGCGAGCCTCCCATGCCCACGGGCTTTCCGGTGATGGCTCCCGGCTCCTTCCGGCCATGGAGCAGCTCGAGCTCGTCGAGCATCCAGAGCATGTGCTGCGGCGTCGTCATCACATCGGGCGCCGGCACGTCCAGTTCCGCGCCGATGTTTCGCGAGATCTGCCGCACCCAGCCGCGGCAGATCTGCTCCTGCTCGCGCGCGCTCAGGTTATGCGGGTCGCAGATAACGCCGCCCTTGGCCCCGCCGAGCGGGATGTCCACGACCGAGCACTTCCAGGTCATCCACATCGCCAGGGCCCGGACGGTGTCGATGGTCTCCTGAGGATGAAAGCGGATCCCCCCCTTGGAAGGGCCGCGGGCGTCGTTGTGCTGGACACGGAACCCACGGAAAACCTTCACGCTCCCGTCGTCCATCCGCACCGGGATGCCGAAGTGGAACTCGCGCAGCGGCCATCGGAGGAGTTCGCGCGTGGCGCTGTCCAGCGCCAGGATGTCCGCCGACTTGTCAAACTGCGCCTGCGCCATCTCAAACGGATTGAATGCGCCTTTCATCGGGCAATCCTTCCTTTCCTGCATCGCGCCAGGAGGGCCGATTGCCTTCCGGGCCGAAGACGAATCCGCGCGGAAACCGGCAGGAACAAGCGCCGAACCGCCGGTCCGACGCCTCCGGACTCTAAGCGCCGGCGTCGCAGCCGCTCTGATGCATTCGTACTACGCCGCGGTCTGACCCGATGCTGCCTCCGATACGGAGATGACTCCGCTCGATCTCGATTCGGCCGGTGTCATGCCAGAGGCCTCTCGCGCCGATCTTCGGTGCAAGCGCGGGAACGCCGGAGAAACCGAAATGATGAGAGGGGACCCCATGGTCCCCCCTCCAGAGTTCCCGGCAGGCCGCGGACCGCTAGACCAGTCCCTGGTCCATCATCGAGTCGGCGACCTTCAGGAAGCCGGCGATGTTGGCGCCGTTGACGTAATTGCCCGGAGTGTTGAAAGCCTCGGCGGTCTCGAAACAACTGCGATGGATCGCCTTCATGATCTTGTGCAGGCGATCGTCGACCTCCTCGCGCGTCCAGGACAGACGCATGCTGTTCTGCGACATCTCCAGCCCCGACGTCGCCACGCCTCCGGCGTTGGCCGCCTTGGCCGGACCGTAGAGGATCCTCGCGTCCAGGAACTGCCGCACACCGCCGAGCACCGTGGGCATGTTGGCCCCTTCCGAGACGACGGAGACGCCGTTCTTCAGCAGGTTCGCGGCGTCCTTGACGCCGATCTCGTTCTGCGTGGCGCTCGGGAAGGCGCAATCCGCCCTGTGATTCCAGAGCGGGTTGTAGTCGAGCATCGGATCAATCGGCGTGTAGACCACGTTCTTGAACTTGTCGGCGTACTCGCGGATGCGGCCCCGCCGGACGTTCTTCAGCTCCATCAGGAAACCCAGCTTCTCCTGCGTGATGCCCGCCTCGTCGTAGATGTACCCGTCCGAGTCCGACAGCGTCACGGGCCTGGCGCCAAGCTGCAGCAGCTTCTCAACGGTGTACTGAGAAACGTTGCCGCTGCCGGACACCAGACACACCTTGCCCTCCAGCGTCTCGTTGCGCGTGGCGAGCATCTCGGCGGCGAAGTAGACGCAGCCGTAACCGGTCGCCTCCGGCCGGATCAGCGAGCCGCCCCAGTTCAAGCCCTTGCCCGTCAGGACCCCCGTGAACTCGTTGCGCAGCCGCTTGTACTGGCCAAACAGATACCCGATCTCACGCCCCCCAACGCCAATGTCCCCCGCCGGCACGTCCGTGTCCGGCCCGATGTGGCGGAACAACTCCGTCATGAAACTCTGGCAGAACCGCATCACCTCGTTGTCGCTCTTGCCCTTCGGATCGAAATCCGACCCGCCCTTGCCCCCGCCCATCGGCAGAGTCGTCAGAGAGTTCTTCAAAACCTGTTCAAACGCCAGGAATTTCAGGATCCCCAGGTTCACCGACGGATGGAAACGCAGACCCCCCTTGTAGGGGCCGATGGCGCTGTTCATCTCGATCCGGAACCCGCGGTTGACATGGATGCCTCCCTGGTCGTCCTGCCAGGGCACGCGGAACATCAGGACGCGCTCGGGCTCCACGAACCGCTCCAGAATCCGCGCGCCACGGTACTCCGGACGCCGCTCGAGAACCAGATCCAGCGACTCGACGACCTCCTGCACCGCCTGATGAAACTCCGGCTCCGCCGGATTCTTGGCCTTCAGGCCGGCCATGAAGTCGCGAACAACGGGAGACTTCGTCGCGGGCAGATCCAACTCCAGAACCGTCATAGATCCTCCTCTTTTCTTTTGCGCGGAAATGCTCGTTGTTGCCGGGCACGAGCGGTTCGGCGCGGTGTAGCTCGATAGCGCGCCCTATTCCCAAAAATGCAGCGGCGACGGCGGCAACTCCGTCCCGTGCGGCGGGATCGCAAACCAGTGGAAGGAATCGCATTGGGGGCAGTGCATCAGATGAAGGTCGCCGGATTCGAGCCGCCCCGGGACGATCGAATCGGCCCGAAGACCTCGATCCCCGGGTGTGCAGCAGTCTGGCTTCACGAAAAGGCTCGCAGGCGGGTGCGCGGCAGGGATGAACTGCGTACGGGTCATGGCTCCCCCCTTCACGGAGTGTAGGAGCCTCCGGGCCCGGCTGCCTGATGCGTAAGAACCATTCGAGGGAAGGGACGAAGGCAAAACTTTTCCGGGGGGCCAACGTAGACCTGGAGAGTTTCGAAGGGAGGGTGGGATGAGGACTGTCCTCGAGACGAGAAAAGTGGCCATCGCCCTGCTGGCGGCAATGGCGATTTGCGGGGTTCTCCCGGCACAGACGAAGGCCGTCGAGAAGGCCAAGGTGCCTGCCGCCGGATCGAAGGCCGCGGCGGCACGCGGAAGAACCGGCGGCGGGATTCACATTCCGGTCGAGTACCACAAGCTCGAGAACGGGTTGAAGGTCGTTCTCTCGCCCGACCACACCGCGCCCAAGGCCGTGGTGGCGGTCTACTACGGCATCGGATTCCGCATCGAGCCGAGAGATCGCACGGGCTTCGCTCACCTCTTCGAACACATGATGTTCCAGGGCTCCCAGAACCTGGGCAAGATGGAGTTCATCAAGCTCGTGCAGTCCAACGGCGGGGTCCTGAACGGCTCGACTCGTTTCGATTTCACCAATTACTTCGAGATCGTCCCGTCCCACACGCTGGAGATGGCCCTCTGGGCCGAGGCGGACCGGATGAAGGGCCTCGCGATCAACCAGGACAACCTGACCAACCAGCAGGGAGTCGTCAAGAGCGAGGTTCGCGTCAATGTCCTGAACCGCCCCTACGGCGGGTTCCCCTGGCTCGACATGCCGCAGTACGCCAACAGCAACTGGTACAACGCGCACAACTTCTACGGCGACCTGAAGGACCTGGACGCCGCGACGCTCGAGGACGTTCAGGGTTTCTTCAAGACCTACTACGCTCCCAACAACGCGGCGATGGCGGTGACCGGGGACTTCGATCCGAAGCAGACCCTCGGCTGGATCCGGAAGTACTTCGGCGGGATCCCCTCGCAGAAGCTGCCGCCGCCGCCCGACATCTCCGAGCCCCGGCAGGAGAAGGAGAAGCGAGCCACCAAGGCCGACCCGCTCGCGACGAGGCCCGCCCTGGCTTTCTCGTATCACATGCCGCCGCGCGACACGCCCGAGTACTACGCGATGGGCGTCCTGGACGAGATGCTGATCGAAGGAAACGACAGTCTTCTCTACCAGGCGCTGGTGCAGAAGAACGGCCTGACCGGCAGCGTCAACGGCGGGATCAACGAGCTCGGCAACATGTACGACATCAAGGGACCGGTGCTCTTCACGGTCTCTCTCTTCCACGACAAGGACAGGACCGCCGACCAGATCCTGAAGGTCGTGGACGAGGAGATCGAGAAGGTCCGCTCGGCGCGGGTGGACAAGGGGACGTTCGCCCGGGCGATGGTCAAGGCGCGCTCGGATTTCTACGACCAGCTCGAGTCCTTCGGCGGATTCGGAACGGCCGATCTTCTCTGCTCGTTCGCCCTGTTCGACGACGATCCGGGCAGGATCAACCGCATCGAAAGCGAGTACCGCAAGGTCACGCCGGAGCTGATCCTGAAGACCGCCCGAGAGTATCTGCGGCCGACCAACCGGACCGTCCTGGTCGTCGAGCCCAAGGGAGAGGCCAAGGCCGAGCCCAAGCCCGAGGCCCGGAGCGGCCAGTGAGGAAAGCGAAAATGAAGAAACAGACGATTCTCGTCCTTCTCGCGCTCGCCGCCACGGCGCCCCTCCTGGCGCAGAAGCAGTCGCCGCCGGAGCCGGGCAAGCCGAAAGGGTTTTCGGTTCCCGTGCCGCGCCGGTTCACGCTGGACAATGGCCTCGCGGTCACGCTGGTCGAATACGGGACGCTCCCGAAGGTGACCGTCCGCCTGGCGGTGCGGACGGGCAACATCGACGAAAAGGCGGACCAGGTCTGGCTGTCGGACTTGACGGGAGACCTGCTCACGCAGGGCACGGAGACGAAGACGGCATCTCAGATCGCGGAAGACGCCGCGCGCATGGGAGGCTCGCTCGTCGTCAACGTGGGCGAGGACCGCACGGACATCGGCGGCGACGTGCTTTCAGAGTTCGGCCCCGAAATGGCCGCGCTCGTGGCCGATGTCGCCGTTCACCCGAAGTTCCCGGAATCGGAGCTCGCCCGCCTCAAGGGGGACCGGCTGCGGCGGCTTGCGATCGCGAAGAGTCAGCCCCAACAGATGGCGTTGGAGAGGTTTCGGGCGGCGATCTATCACGATCATCCTTACGGCCGTCTCTTTCCCACCGAGGACACGTTGAAGAGCTTCACCCTCGAGCAGGTGCGCGCGTTCTACGACGCCAACTTCGGCGCCGCCCGCTCCCACTTCTACGCGGCGGGCCGGTTCGACGGGAAGGCCATGGAGGCCGCGATCCGCAAGGCTTTTTCGAGCTGGAAGCGCGGGACCGCTCCGGTCACCAACGCCCCGAAACCGTCGATGGAGCACCGCCTCGAGACGGTGGACCGGCCGGGCGCGGTCCAGTCCACGATCTACCTGGGGATGCCCGTGACCGATCCTTCCGGCTCCGACTGGGTCGCTCTCTCGGTGATGAACTCCCTTCTGGGCGGTTCCTTCGGCTCCCGCATCACCTCCAACATCCGCGAACAGAAGGGCTACACCTACTCGCCGAGGTCCGAGGTCTCCACGCGCTACCGCTCCGCGTACTGGGTTGAAACCGCAGACGTCACGACCAAGGACACCGGCGCGTCCTTGAAGGAGATCCTCGCCGAAATCAAGAAGCTCCAGTCCGAGCCGCCTTCGGAGAAAGAGCTGAAGGGCATCCAGAATTACCTGGCGGGGACCTTCGTGCTCAACAACTCTTCGCGCGGAGGCATCCTCAACCAGCTCGCGTTCGTGGACCTGCACGGCCTGCCGGATGACTACCTGAACACCTACGTCTCGCGCGTCTACGCCGTCACGCCGGCGCAGGTGCAGCAGATGGCGGCAAAGTACATCCAGCCCGACAAGGCCACGATCGTCGTCGTCGGCGACAAGAAAATCATCGCCGAGCAGCTCGCTCCCTACGAGAAGGCCTCCTAGCTCTGGTTCACTCCTCGCGCTGTGAGAGCGGCCGCACGAACGCGGCATGCACGGGCGGGGGCATCGGACAGTCCTCGCCGCGCACGGTTTTCCAGAGGATCTCGTTGCCGTAAATGTCGGGGACTCTGTCGGCCTCGTCCAGGTCCAGGAGCAGGGACGCCGCCGCCTGCGGGGCTGCCGGGTCGTTCATCTCGTCCAGGGGCACCCGCGCCTCGCGCCGCCGGTAGGGCGTGCGGTCCGGCCGGCCTCCGAACGCTCCGTACATCGGGGCGGCGGCCGCGTCGCACTGGCTCATCGGAGGGAGCCCCAGGATCAGCTCGATCGTGCGCAGCATGCCGCAGGTCGTCGAAAGCGTCGAGTCCACCGCGTGCCGCCGCGCGTAGGGGCTCGCGACGAGAGCGACGGAGCGGTGCGCGTCCACGTGATCGGGACCGTTCTGCGCGTCATCCTCGAGGATGAAGATGGCGGAGTGCTTCCAGTAGCGGCTGTTTGAGATCGCTTCCACGACACGGCCGAGCGCGAGGTCGTTCTCGGCGATCATGGCGCGAGGCGTCGGAAATCCGGGTTTGGCGTAGTTGGTGTGGTCGCCTCCCAGGCGCAGGATCGACAGTCCTGGAAGCCTCCCGTTCTCCTCGAACTCCCGGAATTCCTTCAGCCACACGTCCACCCGCCGGCCGTCGGGGATCGAGAGGTCGAAGGGAGGGTAGTCGGCATTGATGAAGCCTTCGAGGCCCGGCACGGAAGCGACGTAGGGACCGTGCGAAACCTTGGGCTCCGGTGGGCGGGCGGGATCCTTCGGCGCGCTCTCCCCGGGTGCCAGAACGAACTCGCCGTAGCTGCGCACAGAGACCCCCGCGCGGTGGCAGGCGTCCCAGATGTAACCGTCCGCCGGCGCCGCGACATTGCCGTACGCGTTGCGCATGGCGCCCCCGCCCTCGGAAAGATAAGGACCGCCGCGACCCGCGTAGTTCAAGGGCCAGATCTTCTCGACCACGTCGGTCGCCGAGGCGCCCGTGGAATACGCATGGCCGTCGTAGCTCACCTCCGAGTCGACGTAGAAGTTGTCGAGCAGAACGAACTCACGGGCGAGCGCGTGCGCGTTGGGTGTCACGTCTTCGCCGAAGAGACAGAGATTGGGATCGCCGTTTCCTTCCGGCATGTCTCCGAGGATCTGATCGTAGGTGCGGTTCTCGCGGATGACGTAGAACACGTGTTTTATGGGAGAGGCGCCCCCGACGGCGCGGGGAATCGGAGACGTCGCGGGAGCGCGCGCCGGCCGCAATCGCGCCGCGTCGCTGTAGGGCGTGACCGCGTAGACCTTCCTGGTATATGCGGCCAGAGCGCCTGCGTCGGGCGCGGGGACGATGGACAGGGAGCCCTGAAGGATGTCGCGCGTTCTCTGGCCTTCGGCCCCGGGAATCGCCGGCTGCGGTCCGCGCGGGTTCGCCTGCGACGTCAGGCCCTTGCCTGAGAGGATGAGGATGCTCTTGCCGTCGGAGGAGAACTGCGCCGCGGTCGGATACCAGCCTGCCGGGATGAACCCCTGAACGCGGCTTGCTCCCGGGACGCCGACGTCCACCACCGCGACATCGTTATTGTCGGCGTTGGCGACGAGAAGAGCGCGTCCGTCCGGCGAGAGCCCGAGCCCGTTGGGAGTCGAGCCTGCCGGAGACTTCGGGTAGAGCGCGACCGAGATCTGCTCGCTCGACTTGCCGGAAGTCAGGTCGGCGACCCAGACGGCGTTGGTGTTGGCGCAGGCCACGAAGAGGCGCGTTCCGTCTCTGGAGAGCGCCATCGCGTTGGGGTGTTCCCCCACGGCGATCTCGCCGACGGCATCGAGGGTCCCGGAATCGAAGATCAGGACCTTCGCGCCCCCCCACAGCGAGACGAAGAGTCTCTTTCCGTCCGCGGAAACCAGGCACGTGTACGGCTCGGCGGGCAGCGAGACGGTCCTCGTCACCTTCCCCGAGGCGAGATCCACGGCATGGAGCAGGTTGCCGAAGAACTCCACAACGTAGAGGCTCTTCCCGTCGGGCGAAAGGGCGAGTCCTCCCGTCAGGGTCTCTTTTCCCTTGTCCGGTTTTGCCAGCGGGATCGTCTTGCCCTCCTTCAGCTTTCCCTTCTCGAAGAGGATCTCCTGCACCGTTCGCGCGGCGGCGCCCGAACAGTAGAGACGATCCCCGAACGGACTCCAGGCGAGACCGAGCCAGGAGTTTTCCAGCGCGAGGCGCGACGAGACGTAACCGTGGCGGAGATCCACGCAGACGAGGCTCGGCTTGACGAACCCATTGTCGGCGACGACGAGATAGTGGCCGTCGGAAGACTCGGCCATCGCCAGCGGCAGATCGCCGATCTGCATGTGCCGGCCGGCCGGCGCGATCCTCCACCCGTTGGGCAGGAGCGTCGCGCCGCGCTCAGGGCCGGGCCGCTCGACGGTTTTCGGAGCCTGCGCGAGTGCCTGGGAAACCGCCGCGGCAAACAGAGAGACGGCGCAGATCAAAGCCCGCGCCGAACAAATCTCCATCGCACAAGGCTACAACGGCCGCCTTCCGGCGGGAGCGGGACGACCCTCATGTCATTCCGAGAACGGAGGACCGGCCTGCGGAGGCCGAGCGGATCCTTCGCTTCGCTCAGGATGACAAGCCGGTTTCGCTAGGCGGTTGGATCGCCGATCTCGATGAAATCCGGAGTCCGGTCAGCACCGGGCTGCTCGCGCTTCCTGAACCAGGATCCCCGGGGTTTGGGCGGAATACCCGGAGGCGACGTCCGCGAAGAGATGATTCGCAGAGGTTGCGTAATATCGTTTTCCTCGAACTGAGCCTCTTCGGGCGGCCAGGCGCTGCCGGTCGAGGCCGTCGATTTCTGCATGGCCGGCCCTCCTTTCACCCTTCGGGCTTGCAAGACCTGTTCCTTTCCCAAGCTATTGAAAAGGTGCCGCTTGCTGTGGTCGATTGACATTTTGTGCAACGACAAGGCATTCTTGCCGCTCATTTCTCGAGACCGGGGCTCCGAGGAGTCGCTGCAGGTCTGACGTGTAGCCTGGCACGTTCGCTTCGCGAGCGGCATCCTGAAGCCCCACTATCGGGACCGGAAAGGCGCCAAAAAATGTTCAAGAAGATCTCACTCGCGGTTCGAGCTCTCGCCGGCGCGGGTCTGCTCATGGCTTTCGCGTCGCCGCCGGCGCGGCCGGCCGAATCCGTTGCGGCGAGCATCGGCCCGGTCGCCAACGGCGCGCTGCCAGGCCCGTTCCCGCTTTTCCCTCCGACGAACTGGTGGAACCTCGACATGACATCCGCGCCCGTGGACTCCAACTCCGCCGCGTTCATTTCCTTCATCAACAACGGCAGCACGCGAAGACTCCACCCGGACTTCGGCGGGGACGTCACGCCGGGAAGCGTCGAGATCTACGGGATGCCCTACATCGTCGTGGACGGCACGCAGACGAAGAAGACGGTCCAGTTCCTCTATTCTGACGAGAGCGACGGCGTGGACCACTCGACCGACACGAGCTATCCCTTCTACCCGATCCCGGACGAGGCCATCACGCAGCCGCACTGGATCGAGGGGGGCGAGCCGGGCAACCAGGACCTGCGCTCTTCGAGCGACCGGCACATGTTGATCGTGGACCGGGACAACAAGTACCTCTACGAGCTCTACAACATCTTCTACGACGGGACGCGGTGGCTCGGCGGCTCCGGCGCCTTCTTCGACATGAACACCAACAACCGGCGGCCGGAGGGGTGGACCTCGGCCGACGCCGCGGGGCTGGCGATCCTGCCGGGCCTCGTCCGCTACGACGAGGTCTCGGCGCCCGAGGAGATCGGCCACGCTTTCCGGGTCACCGTGCGCGCGACCAACGGCTACGTCTATCCCGCCTCGCACCGCGCCGGCTCGACCTCCGGAGCGCTGCCGATGGGGGCGCGCCTGAGGCTCAAGGCGGGCAAGGACATCTCCCCCTTCCCGGCCGACGCCCAGAAGATCTTCCGGGCGATGAAGAAGTACGGCCTGATCGTCGCGGACAACGGCTCCGACATGTACATCACGGGGACCTACGACACGCGTTGGAACAACGACGTGCTCAACCCCGCCTTCGCCGGGCTGACGGCGAGCGACTTCGAAGTGATCGCGCTCGGATACAACCCGCCCGCGCCGACCGCGACCGCCGCGGCGAGTCCCACGATGACCGCGACTCCGGCCCCGCCGACCTCCACCGCCACGCCGATTCCCACGGCCACGCCGACGCCGACACGGACCGCGACGCCGACGGCCACGGGCACGCGGACCCGGACGCCCACGCGCACGCCGACGATCACGCCGACGCCGTCCAACACGCAGACCGCCAGACCCACGAAAACGCCGCGGCGGAGGACGCACACTCCAACCCCCACGCGCACGCCAACCGCGACGCGGAGCCCGGGCGCCTGAGGCGGAACCGATCCCGGCGAGGGCTCCCGACAATGGCCTCCGGGTTGCAGGAGTCCTTTTTCGGAGGTCCACCATGAACAAAATCGACCTGTCGATCCCCGAGTTCGCCTTCGTGATCGCGACGCGCGCTGCCCTCGGAATGGGGATCGGTCTGCTCCTGTCGCAGAACCTCGCCCGAAAACAATCCAGGACGGTCGGCGTTGCCCTGGTCACCCTCGGCGCGCTGACGACGATCCCGGCGATCCTCGCGATCCGGGGATCGATGCACCGCAAACCGCTCTGGAGAGCCGCCTAGGAAGAGGCCTTCCGTTTCGGCCTCGCCCAGGCCGGCCGGCGCGACGCGATCACGCCGAAGACGGGGCAGGAGCGGCGGTGCGCGCCCCGAAGATAGCCGGTCGAGACCAGGAACTCGCGCACGATCTCTCCCCCGGTGAACCGGAAGGTCTCGCCGAAGAGATCGCACCAGTCCGGGAGGGCGCGGGGATGGTGCGCGTCCAGCCAGCGTCGAAACGACCCGTGGGTCTTCCGCAGTTCGAGGATGCGCCGGGCGTTCTCGATGACCGCGTCCACCTTCAGGCGGTTGCGGATGATTCCTGCGTCGGAAAGAAGCCGGCGGCGCTCGCCGGCGCCGTAGCGCGCGACGACCGCGGGATCGAAGCCTTCGAACGCCCGGCGGAAGGCCTCGCGTTTCTTCAGGACCGTCAGCCAGGAGAGTCCCGCCTGGTTGATCTCGAGACTGAGCCTCTCGAAAAGAGCCGCGTCGCGGCGGATCGGGAAGCCGTACTCCTTCTCGTGGTACGGCCCGTGCCAGGGATGCCCCGGCGCGATGTCACAGTAGGAGAGACCCATCGGCCTGGAGGAGTCTAGCCCGAACCCGACATCATTCGCGAAGTGCGGCGAGGTGTTAGAGTCGTCCTGACAAGAGGCGGTGGAGTCCGCCGGAAGCGTCTTCTCCCGAGGAAGGCCAATGACTCCTGCGACAGAAGGGTCGTAGGAGTTTTTTTTATGGAAAGCGAAGTCCGATCGGGGGAACCGGAAGAGTCGGCGGGCACGAGAAGGCCGTCGTCCCTGGAGAGCCTGTCCTTCCTGGCGACGAGGGCGGGAGCGCTCGCGGCCGCTTCCGAGGCGAGCCTGCTCGCCGCGCGGGTCGAAGAGGGCCTCTTCTACGTGGCCTGCGTCGGGCAATTCAAGCGCGGCAAGTCCACGCTCGTCAACGCGCTCGTCGGGGACTCCGTCCTGCCCGCCGGCGTCGTGCCCGTCACGTCGGTCGTGACGGTGATCCGTCACGGAGCGGCGCGCGCCGCCCGCGTGCGGTTCGAGTCGGGCCGCTGGCAGGAGATCGATCCGTCGGACCTGGCCGGCTACGTCTCGGAGGCGCAGAACCCGGAAAACCGGAAAGGCGTCCTGGCCGCCGAGGTCTTCCTCCCCCGCTCACTGCTGTCGTCCGGCCTGTGCCTGGTGGACACACCGGGCCTCGGGTCGGTCTTCGAGGCCAATACGGCCGCGACGCATTCCTTCATCCCGCACATCGACGCGGCGCTGGTCGTCCTCGGAGCGGACCCGCCGATCTCCGGAGAAGAACTGGCGCTCGTCGGCGAGGTGTCGAAGACCGTCCGGCGCTTCCTCTTCGTCCTGAACAAATCGGACAGGCTGACGCCCGAGGAACGCCGGGAAGCCCGGCTCTTCGCCGAAAAGCTTCTGACGAGAAAGCTCGGCCACTCTCCCGGGCCCATCCTCGAAGTCAGCGCGACCGAGTCGCTGATCTCCGGCAGGCCCACGCGCGATCTTCCGGCGCTGCTCGTCAGCTTGCGCCGCCTCGCCCACGAAGCGGGCTCGGACATGGTCGAGGAGGCGAAGAGCCGCGGAATCCGGAGATTGAGCGCCCGGATCGTCAAGGAGATCGAGGAGCGGCGGCAGGCGCTCCTCCTCCCCCTCGAGGAGTCGGAGCGCCGGATCGAAGCCCTGCGCAAATCAGTGGCGCACGCCGAGCAGGCCATGGGCGATCTCGGCTACCTGTTCACCGCCGAGCAGGAGCGTCTCTCCGTGGAATTCGAAAAGGCGCGGGACGAGTTCCTTGCCCGCAATCTTCCGGCCGCAAAGGAGAAGCTCGTCCAGGCCATCGCCAGGTTCGCGAAGAGCGGCGCGGCCCTGCGCCGGCGCGCCCCTTCTTTCGCCCGAGAGATTGCCCACGAGACCCTCGAAGCGTGGCTGCCCGAGATCGAACCGGTCGCGGAAGAGATGTACCGCAAGGCGATGGGACGTTTCGTCGAGCTGGCGAACGACTTTTTCCAACGCCTGGCGTCTTCGGACGAGATGTTCCGCTCCGCGCCGCCGCGCGACCTCGAGACCGACACCGGTTTCCGGACGCGGAGACGCTTCTTCTTCACCGAGCTCTTCGAGCTGGCTCCCCGCGCCGGCCTTTCCATGGGCGGGCCCGCGGCCATCGGCCGCGACGCGGCCGGCTACCTGCGCCACCTCCTCGAGCACAACAGCACCCGCGTCGTCAACGACCTGGACGAACGGGTCCGCGAGAGCCGCCGCCGCCTGGAGTCGGAGATCCGGGAGCGGCTGCGGGAAGGCTTTGAATCGGCCGTCCGTGCTCTCGACCACGCGCGCGCGCGGCGTTCCGCCGGAGCCGGGGCGGTCGCCGCGGAGATCACTCGCCTCGACGACCTGCGGGGGCAACTCGACGCCCTGCAGGCGGAGGCCGCGCGGCCCCGGTAACGGAACCGTCGAAGGCCGCATCGAACGTGACGCTGAATGAAAATCACCGCCGGGCGATCCTCGCCGCGTTCCGCACCATCGACAAGCTGCTCGAGGACGTCGAGAACGCCAGGGCAAGCACGGCGTCCCCGTTCTCCCGCATCTTCAACGATCTGACGCCCACCCAGCAGCAGGTCATCGGAGACTACGTCGCGGGAATCCGCGCCCGCATGACCGACGCGTTGAAGGCGCTCGCGACGAGCGTGAAGCCACCCGGGACCGCCGCGTCCTGGGCCATCCAGACCGCGCTCGCCTTCGCGCAGATCACGGTTCAGGAGATCGATGCGTCGCGGCTCAACGGCTACGGCCCGCTTGACGAGGAAGCTTCCGTCCTGATCGAGCGATTGAACGCGGATCTCGAGCGGAGCATCCGGCGGCTGGACACGTATCTCCGAGCGGGGCTGGGAAAGGACCTTGCCTCGCGTCTCGAGCGTCTCGCGGCGGCGCCCGAGGACGTCGATCTTCTTCGCCGGCTGGAGCGCATCATCCGGGAGCGGGGCCTGATCGAATACCACGGAGCGCTCCAGGCTCTGCTCGACAGGCTGGAATCGAAGACCTTCGAGATCGCTCTCTTCGGCAAGGTCAGCTCCGGCAAGTCTTCGCTCCTGAACGCCGTGCTCGGCTTCGATGCTCTGCCCGTCGGGGTCACGCCGGTCACCGCCGTTGCGACCCGGATCGCCTGGGGAGACTCTCCGGGCGCTCAGATCCGCTTCGCCGACTCTCCCGAGAAAGAGGTCCCGCTCGAGCGCCTGGCGGAGTTCATCTCCGAGACCCGGAACCCGGAGAACAGGAAGCGGGTCGTCCGGGCTCTCGTGCGCCTGCCTTCGCCTCGGTTGCGGGCCGGGGTCGTCTTCGTGGACACGCCGGGCGTGGGCTCGCTCGCCCGCGCGGGAGCGCGCGAGTCGTACGCGTACCTGCCGCGCTGCGACCTGGGCGTTTTCTTCCTCCCCGCCCTCCGGCCGCGCGCCGAGCAGCGTCCGGAGCGACGCGGCGACGCCCTCGCGCAGGCGTTTCCCGTCTCTGCTGGAAAGCCGGATGAGGCGACGGTTTCTCGCGCAGATCGAGGAGCCTCTCGCCGCCGCCTACGCCACCTTTGGCGGCCAGCTCCGCGGCTGGATGACGGCCGCCCTCGCGGCACTCGCTTCGCAGTTCACGGCGCAGGCCGAGCCGATGCGGGCGCAGGCGCGCCGCGCCGCGGAGGGGGGAGGCGCGGGAGACCTCGCCGGAATCGCCGCTGATCTCGCACAGATCGAAGGAACCCCGCAGACCGTCACCGTCTCTTCCCGTGAGGAGGGACGTTCCCTTCCACCGGCGCCGAAGCCTAGAAGAGATGTCTCTTGAATCGGGTAGACGCTCGCCGGCGATCCGCTGATGACAAGCGGCCGAGCTTCCGAATGATCAGGCGATTGTCGAGAGTAAACGCTTTCAAGCGGGCAATGCAGGGAAGACGAAGACCCGCCGAAGATCGGTCCGTCAATTCGGTGTCGCCCGGCCAGGGATGGTGCGCCCTCGTTGTGATCATCGCGAGCACCGTGTGGCCGTTTTCGTTGAAAGAACTTCGGCTGATTACCAGAGCAGGGCGCCGCTTCGCTCCGGGCGCCTCGGTGAATGGAAACGGAACCACGACAATGTCCCAGACCTCACAGATCACGGAACGCTTTCTCGTCTTCGGGCGAACTCCATTCGGTCAGCGTCGTCGAGAGAGCGGCATGGAATGCGGCGTCAAAGGGCTCGGCGCGCTGAAGCGTGACGACGCCGTCCTTCACCTCGTAGGCGACGAGGTCTCCCGGCTCGAGCCCAATCGCCTGCCGGACTTCAATGGGAACCGTGACCTGCCCTTTGCTCGATAATCGACTGGTCTTCATTGGCTTCCTCTTTACTCTTTACGTAAAGATAAACCGACCACCGTGTCTTTGTCCACCGGGAGCGGATTATCTAAATGGAATGAAATCCTTCTCGGTGAGTTGACGTCAATGCGGGATGGGAGGATCAGGAGATGGAACGAGAACAGAGCCGCCGGCGCTTCCTCCAGGCAACCGTCGCGTTGAGCGCGGTCGGGTTCGTGAGCGAGCCCGAGAAACAGAAGAAGGGCGAGGCCGGCAAGGCCGAGGAAGAAGTCTCGCCAGCCGAAGACCTGATGCGGGAGCACGGCGTGTTGAAGCGCGTCCTCCTCATCTACGGAGAAGCGCTGCGGCGGCTGGATTCCCGCGAGGAGCTGCCCCCCGAGGCGCTGGGGGACTCGGCGAAGGTCATCCGGTCCTTCATCGAGGACTACCACGAGAAGCTCGAGGAGGATTTTCTCTTCCCGCGCTTTCGTAAGGCCAATACCCTGGTGGACCTGGTCGAGATCCTGCTGGCGCAACACCGCGCGGGGCGGCGGCTCACGGACACGACGCTGCGTCTCTCGACCCTCAAGGCGATCCGCGATCCGAACGAGAGCAAGCTCCTGGCGGATTCCCTTCGGGACTTCGTCCGCATGTACAGTCCGCATGAGGCGCGGGAGGACACGGTTCTTTTTCCCGCTTTCCGCAAGATCGTCAGCGGCCACGAATACGACGCCCTCGGCGAGCAGTTCGAGGACAAGGAGCACGAGCTCTTCGGCGCCGACGGTTTCGAGAAGATGGTGGACCGCGTCGCCGGCATCGAGAAGAAGCTCGGCATCTACGACCTGGCGCAGTTCACGCCGAAGGCTTAGCCCGGGACGTGAGCCGCCTGCTCCGCACCTCGGCGCCGGGCGCGGTCATCCTGATCCGCTTTCTCGTGGGCGGTGTCTTTCTCGTGGAGGGAATTCAGAAGTTCCTCTTCCCGGGCGAGCTGGGCGCGGGCCGGTTCGCGAAGATCGGCATCCCCTGGCCCGGAATTTCGGCGCCGTTCGTCGGAGCGGCGGAAACCGTCTGCGGCGCCCTGCTGATCGTGGGGCTGCTGACGCGCGCGGCCGCGGCGGTGCTCCTCATCGACATCTCCGTCGCCATCGTTTCGACGAAGGTGCCGATCCTCCTCGGCCAGGGTTTCGGCCCCTTCTCGCTGCCGAAGCTCCCGCGCTACGGCTTCTGGAGCATGGCGCACGAGGCGCGAGTGGATTTCTCCATGTGGCTCGGATCTTTGTTCCTGATCCTCACCGGAGGAGGCGGGGCCTCTCTGGACGCGACGCTCGGTCGAAGATCAAGATCCGGCTGATCGATCCCCGCCGACTGGTCAACCTGCTGCTTGATGCCGGCCTTCTACCTGTTCGTCTGGTCCCGAAGGCGATCGGACGGCGCATCGAGCTTCAGGAGAAGCAGGCTTTGAAGCGGGCGGGTGTCTCGATTGCGAAGTGCATGCGGCCAGCAAGGTTGAGGAGCGCCTTGTCACGCGCCACGAGGACTTCTGCCTTGCCAGCGGCGGCGAGCACGAGGAACATCTGATCCGCCTCGTCTGAGCAACGGGGAAGGCGCGGAGACCGCGGCCCGCGCGCCGCGACGACCGATCTCCCGGATTTCGTTCTCGTCCATCATGTCTTCCTGTTCGGTTCAGAAATTGTCAGCCTCTGGCGGGTGTTCCCGCCATTCCCAGGAAAACCAGGACGGCACGCTTCAACCGCACGATGTCTTCGTCGTCGAGGCGCCCGATACGGGTTCCGATCTTCGTCTTGGATATCGTCGTGATCTTGTCGACCATTAAATAGCAAGAAGCCCGGAGGCCATTCTCCTCGTTCGGTTCGACCGGCAGGCGGAACAGGGGCGCCTCCGTCGGATCGGTCGTGAACGCGCAGATCGTGACGGAGCTCGTCGCGTCAAACTGGTTGTCCTGCAGGACCACGACCGGACGCGGCTTGCCTGCATAGCCCTTGCCGCCGGCGGCCGTCCAGATCTCGCCCCGTTTCATTCGGTATCCGAGGCGGAGATCGAGTCGATGAAAGCTTGATCCTCGCCGGCATGCGGACTCCTGGCGACGGCAAGAGACTGACGATGCGCCTGTGCCTTGAAGGACCGCGAGCGAACATCCGGCACCCAGATCTGTATTGGCCGCAGCCCCTGCCGGCGTAATCGCTCACGGTGCGCTCGCACCTTGTCCCGCGAAGACTTCAGCCTTATCGAAGTTGAGATGTTTGCCTCCAGATCAACGTGTTCATGGTTACATGTAACCTACCACTTTGCGGGTTGGGGCGCCAGCGGCCGCCGGGAGCCAGCGGCGGTTCGCGGTACAGGCGCGGCAGACCGAAAGCTTTCGCGTGATCACCAGACCGGACGCCGGGCTCACGATCTGCGGAGGGTCCCTGATGATCCGAACCTGAATCGTGCGGCGGCAGCGAGTCGTGCCCCTGCCGCCGCACGGAAGGGGCGCTGACTCAGCGCCGCCAGCCCGCCCATGCCGGAATGCCGGCGGAATCGCGCAGCACGAGCGTTTCGCCGCCCTTCTTCACCTCGGCCGCTATGAGCGCTTCCTTGCCGTCGATCTTCACCATCGAGCCCTTCACCTCGACCTGGTCGCCCTTATCGAGCTTGGTGTCGAGCCGCTGGATATACCACTCCGGACCGAGATCCACCCGCAATGCTCCCTTGTCGGTCTTCACCATCAGATGAATACCGGCGCTCATGCCGTGCAGAGGCATGGCCTTGTCAACCGCCTCCACCGACCCGTTTACGGTCTGCACCGTCCGGGGGTCGTACATGCGCTGATAGCGCGAGCCCGGGCCCCAGCCGCCGCTGCCCCGCCAGCCCTTCCAGGATTGCGCGAGCAGGGCGCCGGGGGCGATGACGAAAGCCGTGGCGAGAATGAGGGTACCGAACGTGCGAATCTTCATGGCCTCTTCCTTTCGACCGAGATTTTCATGACCGGGTGAACCGACGGCGAAGGAGGCGGACGGCGGGCCGCGCGGACGCGAATACTCGGGTCGGGCGCCCCTGGAATCGAGCACGGTCAGTTTCCTGTGTCCGGCCCATCGCGGGAATCCCGGGCTCTCACAACTGCGGGTGCCGCCGCCGGCGCCGCCCAGTTGCCGAGAAGCCCGTTCGCCTCGCACTCCGTGACCTCGGGCTCGAGGGTCGCATGGCTCACGCCCCATCTCTCGTGGAGGAACGTCTTGATCTCTCCGAGCAGACCCTCGACGCCCTTCGCGCTCTCCCCGGCGCCTACCGCGACGTGCCCCGTGAGGAGGAGCTGGCCCGGGCCGGCCTGCCAGACGTGAACGTGGTGCAGGCGCCCCTCGCCGAAGGTCTTCGCGAGGCTCGCGGCCAGCTCCTCGACGTCGACACCCGCCGGGGCTCCCTCGAGCAGCGTCGAGACCGTCTCCCAGACGAGCGAGACGGCGCTCCGGAGCACGACGAGGCCGACCAGGAGCGCCGCGGCGGGATCGACCCACGGCCCCAAGGCGGTCCCGGCCAGGAGGGCCGCAACGACCACCGTCAGCGAGGCGAGGGCGTCCTGGGCCATGTGGAGGAACGCGCTCCTCACGTTCACGTCCTGCTCCCGGTGCCGCCGGAGCAGGAAGACGGAGGCGACGTTGGCGGCAAACGCGGCGAGAGCCACGGCGAGCATCAGGCCGCGGGCCACCGGCTCGGGGTGAAGCAGCCGCTGCACGGCCTCGCGGGCGATCAGAGCGGTCACGACGATCAGCGTGACGGCGTTGGCGAGTGCGGCCATAACCTCCGCCCTCCGGAAACCGTACGTGTGCCGGGCGGTCGCAGGGCGGCGGCCCAGCCGCCTGGTCCAGAGCGCCAGGACGACGGCCACGACGTCGCTGGCGTTGTGAGCGGCGTCGGAGAGGAGAGACACGCTGCCCGAGGCGAGGCCCCCCAGGACCTCCGCGGCGGTGATCGCCGCGTTCAGTCCCGCGCTGGCCCAGAGCCGGGCGTCCATCGCGCCGTTCCCGAGCGGGTGGTCGTCTCCGCGGTTTCCGGAATCTCCGAAGCCGCGTCGAGGCCGAGACTCGCCTCCCGGATCTTCGGTTTTCGGCGCAGAGTTTCTTCCAGGCATCTCGTCCGGGTCAGCTCCTCGCCGGATGCGGTGGATGCCCGGAGCAGGCGCAGAACCAGCCGAACTGCCGCGCGGCTCTGCTTCCTGGGTCGATTTCAAGCGGCGGCCTTGCCCGTCAGCTTCCGGTAAAGGGGCGCCAGGCGCGTTCGGTAGGCATTCGCAATCGCCGGGGCATCGTTGGCGAGGGGCTTGACGGGAACCGTATCCTCCACCTCCGCGAACGGGAGTCCGCTCTCGAGGAGGAGCCGTATCGCCCCGTGGCCCATCGCGGCGAGACCGGTCTCGGCTTCCTCTCCGCTCAGGCCGAACGAGGTCGCGAGCGACCGAAGGACCTCGAGCTGGAACCAGAGGTACGTCGGCCCCATGGCCGTCAGCACCGCGTATGCCTCGAGCTTCTCTTCCGCGACCTCCGGATATCTCCCGAACGCCGAGAAGATCCCGGCGAGAAGCGCCCGGTCCCGCGCTTCGAGGTGCGGGCTGTAAGCGGCCGGGTTGAAACCGTCGCCCACGAGCGAAGGGGCGTTGGGAATCATCCGCACGAGGCGCCCGAATCCCCCGAGGAGGCCGGACAGCTCGGCCAGGGTCACGACGGGCGCGAGCGACACAACGATCGCGGAGGAGGTCAGGGCGCCGGCGATTTCCGGGAGCGCCTTCCGGAGAGCCGGCGGGTGGAGGGCCAGGAAGACGACGTCCTGTCGGGCGGGCTCCGTGTTGTCAGCGCCCACCGCCATCCCGGGGAACCGCGCCGCAAGCCGGCGCCGGACCTCCGGATCGGGATCGCTCACGACGGCCCGCGCGGCCGCGTCCGGATTCCTGGCCAGGGCGGAAAGAAGGACGGCGGTGATCCGACCGCCGCCGACGAATCCGACAGAGAGCGCTTTGGCGTTCATCCTTTTCAAGTCCTCAGACAAGGAAAACGAAACGCACCGACAGATAGACGCCGACACCGACAAACAACAGTCCCGTCGCCGGGCGTGCCCAGCGTTCGACCCCCGCGGCGCGCGAGGCCGCGAGCTGCGTGGCCTTCACCCCGTACGCTCCGGCAATTGCGATCAGGACGACCGGCAGAGCGGTGCCGGCCCCGAAGAGACCGGGCAGCACGACGTGCGAGCCGAATCGGACTGACAGGGGGAGAAGGCTTCCGAAGAAGAGGGCGGCGGAAACGGGGCAGAACGAGAGCGCGAAGAGCATGCCGAGAAGAAGCGCGCCCCAGGGGCCTCGTTCGGCGGCCTTCCGGTGGAGCGATTGGTTTCCCGCCCGGGTGGAGAAGCCGAAGTTGACGAGACCCAGCAGGTGCATCCCGACGAGCACGAGAAGGGGTCCGAGAATCTGGTTGAGGTGCCGCTGGAGAAACTGGGAGAGGCCGGGCACCGAGAGCAGTCCAAAAACGGTGACGGCGCCGACGGCCGTGTACGCGATCGCGCGCCCGGCGGTATACGTCAGAGCGGAAGCCAGGAGACGAGAGGGACGGCCAACCTGCCGCGCGAGGAACGAGAGCGCGGCGACGTTCGTCGCCAGGGGACACGGGCTGACCGAGGTCAGCACACCCAGCCAGAGCGCTCCGCCGACCGCCATTGCCCATTCCGCGTTCACGCGCTCTCCAGGTAGGCCCGAACCTCCCGCTCGACATATGCCCGGAATGCCGCCGGGTCATTGAGGAGGTGCCAGACCTGATCGAGGTTCTTCCACCGAATCTCGCGGCCGCCGCGCTGGTCCGAGACGATCACCGACTTCGTGTAGAGGCCGTAGTCGCCGACGAAGTGGGCGTTCACCGGCAGGTCGACGTTCACGACTCGCCAGCCGACGCGTCCTTCCGCCATTTCGGCCCCAAGCGATTCCGTCATGGACGCGGCGGTGAACTCTTCGATCCTCAGGCAGGAAGGGCACCGGTTGGTGTTGTGAAAGTAGGTGACGACAACCTGCGCCCGGGCCGACGCGGGAGCGACTCGGGCCGGGGTCGCCGCGGCGCGAAGCTCGCGGGCTCGCCGGAGCTCCTTCGCGACCAGCAGGCCACAGGTCACCGCGACGAAGAGAAGGAGAGCGGCGCGAACGAGCGAGCGGGCGCGAAGCTTCATCTAGGACCTCCTTTCAGAGGAGCGCATTGAAGAGGAATCCGACGACGAGGATTCCCGTTCCCACGACGCTCACGAAGACCGCGACGAGGCGGGGCGTCAGGACCCTGCGCAGGATCACCATCTCCGGGAGCGACAGGGCGATGACCGACATCATGAACGCGAGGACGGTGCCGAGCGCGGCCCCTTTGCCGAGGAGCGCCTGAACGATCGGGAGGATCCCCGCCGCGTTTGAGTACATCGGGATCCCGATCAGGACGGCGAGAGGCACGGACCACCAGGCGCCCTTGCCCATGACCGACGCCATGAAGTTCTCTGGCACCCAGCCGTGGATTCCCGCACCGACGGCAATCCCCGCGAGGACGTAAAGCCAGACCTTCCCGACGATCTCGCGGACCTCCTCGCGGCCGATCGCGAGCCGCCGCTCCCACCCGAGCCTCTCGCCCGCCATCTCCGCGGTAGGACGGTGAGTCCGATAGACCCACGGCTCCACCCAGGCTTCGAGCTTCAGCCTGCCGATGATCCAGCCCGATGCGAAAGCGATCAGGAGGCCGGTGCCGAGGTAGAGCCCGGCGATCTTCCAGCCAAAGAGGCCGAACAAAAGCGCAAGCGCGACTTCGTTGACCATGGGCGCGGCCACGAGAAACGAAAACGTCACGCCGAGCGGCACGCCGGCGGTCACGAACCCGATGAACATCGGAACCGCCGAGCAGGAGCAGAAGGGCGTGACGACGCCGAGAAGCGACGCGAGACCGTTTCCGGCGGTCTCTCGCCGTCCCGCCAGAAGGCTCCGCGTCCTCTCGGGGGTGAAGTAACTTCTCAAGATGCCGACGACAAAGACGACCAGCGTGAGCAGGAGAAGGACTTTCGGGACCTCGAAAACGAAGAACTCGACGGCGGAGGAGACGCGGGTCGCCGGAGGAAGGCCCAGCAGCGTGTACGTGAGCCACCGCGCCATCCGGCTCAGGTTGGTGTAGAGAGCGAGCCAGCAAGCCACGGCGCCCAGGCCAAGCAGCACCGCGGCCAGAGGGGACAATCCCCTTGCCGCGGGAGCGGTCTGTGGCTCGGGGAAGTCCCGCGAAGGAAGGCTCGAACCGGTGCTCGATGCCTCCATCACGACCTGCTGAGTCCAGAGCCCTTCACGACTTTGCGAGGAGCGCGCGGATCTCCTCAGCCTTCGGGACGCGGCCGTAGACGACGATCTTCCCGTCGAGAGCGACCCCCGGCGTCGCCATGAGTCCCAGCTCGACCATCCGCTCGATCGATTCGACCTTCTCCACGTCGACGGGGAGCTGCTCCTTCGCGACGACGCTCTGGACGACGCGATACGTCTCCTTGCATCGGGAGCAGCCCGGGCCGAGAACCTCGATCTTCCTGTGCGGGGCGTCTTCCATGACGATCTCCTTCTTATGTCTCCTCGAACCTCATGCCGGCGGCGAATCAGAGAGAGCCTGGCCCCGGCGGACCTCCGCGCGCAGACGCCGCAGCGTCTGGCGCAGTTCCTCCTTGTCGGGGAACGAGATGGCTTCGACCGGGCAGATCTGGGCGCAGCTCGTGCAACCGAGGACGCAGTTGTCGCGGTTGACGACTTCGACGCGGGCCTCGGCCTCATTCCAGTGAAAGACGTCGTTGTGACAGAAGTCGAGGCACGCCCGGTCCGCCGTACAGAGGCCGTAATCGATCGTGGGGAACCAGGCGATCCTCTCCCTCGGGATGTCCACTGTCATGGCTCGTGTCTCTCTCGTGGCGTTCCGGGCGCCGGAGTGCGGCTCAAGCCGTCACGCTCTCGCGTTCCACGGCGAGCGCTTCGACTCTCTCCTGGAGGCGCTTCACTATCCCAGCGTTGTCCGTCCCGCGAATGTCCACGGGCACGAAGCGCTTCTCGTCGAAGCCGGCGTCGCGCAACACCTTCTTGAAAAGCTTGAACTGCGCCTCCGGAGCGCAGGCCCCGGCCACGACGTAGGTCTCGGGGTCGGACGCGGTCTCCCGCAGCAGGTCCCGGAGTACGGCGTTGCCACCCTGCCCGCAAAGCTGAGGGTGGAGAACGCTGTATTGAATGTCCATCTCCGACTCGAGCTCGAACGGCAGCGTGTTCATGTCCGCGTTCTTGGACGACGGGCAGAGCCCCTTGCAGTTGCAGATGAGAACCTTGACCTTCATGGCTTCTCTCCTTTGTTCCATTTCCGTTCACGCTTTCCGCGTAGGACGCCGCAGCCTGGACGCCGACACCGCTGGAAGCCGGCGTCCGGAGGCGGCAAACTCCTCGACCGGGACCCGCCGCAACTTTCTGACGAGCTCGGCGTCGGCGGCCGCGACGTCGTCGCCGGCCAGGCCCGCCAGGACAACCTGCACCCAGCCGCTCGCGTCGCTGGAGGGCGCCAGCCGGTAAGAGACGAACTTGCCGTTCTTCTCCTCGACGAGGAGGCCCGCCCGCTTGAGTTCCCGCAAGTGCTCGGAGACAGTCGAAGAGGCGGCCGCGAGGACGGCGGCCATCTGGCAGACGCAGAGCGGCCCGCCGGAGAGCATCGCCAGGACGCGCAAGCGCGCCGGGTGTCCGAGAGCCTTGGCGGCAGCGGTGACTGCGGAAAGCCGTGATTCAGTCATTTCGTTATATTACGAAATGTAGGCTTCCGCCCGCCATGGTGCGTCTGAATCATTTCCGCCGGTCGCGGATGGAGTCCGCGTGGGAATTCCGTCAGCGGACAGGCGCTCGCAGGCGGTCCGCCCCGACGGGCGCTTCCGGGCGCCACCGGATGGGGTGGACGAGACTTATGACTCGCGTCAGGACGGCTTCCTTGCCGACTCGGTTTCCGGAAGTAGCTCGGAGAGACGGCGCCGGATCTCGTCCCGTACCTCACGGAAACGCGCGAGGCGCTCGTCCTCTGTTCCTTCCGCGGCTGCGGGGTCGGAGAGCGGCCAGTGGAGCTTTCGCGCCTTCCCGAGAAAGACGGGGCAGATCTCTTCGGCACACAGGGTGACCACCGTGTTCACGGTGGCCGGGTCGATCGTCTCCACGGACTTCGAGGTCTGGCCCGTGATGTCGATCCCGATCTCCGCCATCGCGCGAATCGCGAGCGGATTGACGCGCGACGGCTGCGAGCCGGCGCTCTGAACGTTCACCGTGTCGCCGAATCGCGCCTGTGCCAGCCCCTCGGCCATCTGGCTCCGGGCGGAGTTGGCGACGCAGAGGAAGAGGAGTCCTGGCCGCGCCATCGCCTCCCTCCCGCCCCCGCTCAACCCGCCGCGGCCAGCTCGGCCGGGAACCAGCGGCGCGTCCGGTTGCAGAAAGAGCAGACGGAGAGCATCACGGGAACCTCCACGAGAACGCCAACGACTGTGGCGAGCGCCGCGCCCGAGCCCGGGCCGAAGAGCGCGATGGCGGTCGCCACCGCCAGCTCGAAGAAGTTGCTAGCGCCGATGAGCGCGCCCGGAGCCGCCACGTTGTGCGGAACCTTCAGGAGCTTCATGAGCCCGTAGGTGAGCCCGGAGTTGAAGTAGACCTGGATCAGGAGCGGAATGGCGATCAGGACCACGTGGAGCCAGTGCGTCAGAAGGTTGTCGGCCTGGAAAGCGAATATGAGCACGAGCGTCGCGAGGAGCGCGAGGACCGTGATCGGGTGGAAGAACGCGAGGTAACGCTTCTCGAACCACTCGATCCCCTTCGCCCGAACGAGGAGCGTGCGCGAGACGCTCCCGAGCACGAGGGGGATGACGATGAAGGCGACGACGCTATAGACGAGGACCTGGAAGGGTACCGTCAGGTTGCTCGCGCCGCTCACCAGGAGAGAGACGATCGGCGCGAACAGGACGAGCATGATCAGGTCGTTGACGGAAACCTGGACGAGCGTGTAAGCCGGGTCGCCGTCGGTCAGGTACGACCAGACGAAAACCATCGCCGTGCAGGGGGCCGCCGCCAGGATGATGGCGCCGGCGATGTACTGGTCGGCCAGGGCCGGCGAGATGAGGCCCGAGAAGACGTGCTTGAAGAAGAGCCATGCGAGAAAGGCCATCGAGAATGGCTTGACGAGCCAATTCACGAAGAGCGTCACGAGGAGGCCTCCTGGCTTCTTCCTGACGCCCAGGATGCTCGTGAAGTCGATCTTGAGCATCATCGGATAGATCATCAGCCAGATCAGGAGGGCGATCGCGACGTTGATCTGGCTTCCCTCGCCGAACTCGAGCTTCCGGATGGCGTCCGTTGCTCCCGGGAGGAGCTTTCCGAGGGCGACGCCGGCAACCATGCAGAGGCCGACCCAGAGCGTCAGGTACCTCTCGAAGGAGCTGAGTCGCTTCGGCGCTCCGGCCTTGCTCATCGCCCTTCAGCCCTTCGTGGGCTTGACCGCGCGGACGAACGCGCTCATGAACTTGCCGTCCACCTCCGCCGGTGCGGCGCCCACGTCCAGGAGCAGGTCGCGGGCGTCCTCGGAGGTATAGATCCGCGTCGGAACGATCTCGATGCCGGCGAAACCGGCGGCCGAGAGCCTGGCCCGGTAATCGGATTCCTCGAGCGCGCCCGCCAGGCACCCGATCCACAGCTCGACGCTCTTCCGGAGGGCCGCCGGCACCTCGCCTCGCACGACAATGTCCGAGACGGCGAACCGGCCGCCCGGCTTCAGGACGCGGAAGGCCTCCCGAAGGGCCCGATCCTTGTCGGCGGAGAGATTGATGACGCAGTTGGAGATGATGACGTCCACCGAGGCGTCCGGCAGCGGGATGTCCTCCAGCTCGCCCTTCAGGAACTCGACGTTCGTCACGCCGGCCCTTCGCTGATTCTCCCGCGCGAGGGCGAGCATTTCGTCCGTCATGTCGAGGCCATAGACCTTGCCCGAGGGACCGACGCGCTTGCTGGAAAGCAGGACGTCGATGCCGCCGCCGGAGCCGAGGTCGAGGACGACGTCGCCAGGATTCAGCTGCGCGAGCGCCGTGGGGTTGCCGCAGCCGAGTGAAGCCGCGACCGCCTCGGCCGGCAGCCCGGCCGTATCCGAGATCTCGTACAGGGTCGAGGTGATGGGATCGACGCAGCCGCACGCCGCCGGGCCGCAGCAGGAGCTCTGGCTGCCCGAGGAGGCCCGCCTCGCGGCCTCACCGTACTTCTGCTTGACGATGTCCTTTAAATTCGCTTCCGACATGTTGGCCTCCATTCGATAGATCGCGAAGAATTGATGCGTCCATCCAAATTTTTTATACCGCTCTGGAAACCGCCTCCGCGAGCCCCGCCAGAGCCGCCTCATTCCTCCGGTAGAACACCCAGCGCCCGCGCTTCTCCGCCTCCACGAGACCCGCCCGGCGCAGGAGATCCATGTGGTGCGAGACGGCGGCCTGAGAGAGCCCGACCGCGCTCTCGATGTCGCAGGCGCAGAGACCCCGCTCTTCCCGGGTAATCAGCTCGCAGCAGGACTTCCCGCGCGACCGCAGCAGATCCAGAATCTTCAGCCGCGTCGGATCCCCGAGCGCCTTGAAGACCGGCACCAGCTCCTCCGTCCGTTTCATAGATCGATAACTATAGATGTATAGATTTCGCGTTGTCAAGCCCGGCGACGCGCCTGAGTGATAGAGTTGCCGCCCCAAGGCGGTGGAGTCCGCCACAACCGCCGTCGCGCGAGCGAAGGCCGATGACTCCTGCGACAGACCCGGGACGTCGTGGGAGTTTTTCTTTTCCGGCGCGGGGCGGGAGGAGGAGATGAGCCGGTTCTTGTGGATCTGCTTCGGGGGCGCCGTCGGGACGGGAGCGCGCTACCTGCTTTCCGGATGGGTCCTCGCGCTGGCGGGACCGTCGTTCCCGTGGGGAACTCTGGCGGTGAACGTTGCCGGCTCGTTCCTGCTGGGCGTCGCCACTCAGATCGCTCTGACGACGCGCCTCCTGAACCCGACGCTGCGCCTCGCCCTCTCGGTCGGGGTGCTCGGAGGATTCACGACATACTCCACTTTCAATTACGAGACGATCGCGTACCTCCGGGACAGGGCCTGGATGCACGGGATGCTCAACATCGCGGCGACGGTCCTGCTCTGCCTCGCGGCCGGGTTCGGAGGGCTCGCGGCCGCGCGGTGGGCGGTCGCAAGGTAGCCAAACGAGGAAGGAGACGAGCCATGCGGGTGCTCGACGGCGAGCAGGTTCTGGCGCGCATCTTCATCGGGGAATCCGACAAGTGGCGGCATCAGCCGCTGGCGGACGCCCTGGTCGAGCGCCTGCGCCGGGAGGGCTTCGCGGGCGCGACCGTCTTTCAGGGTGTGGCCGGCTTCGGCGCGCGCAGCGTCCTTCACACGGCCCACCTGCTGCGCCTTTCCGAAGACCTCCCCGTCGTCATCGAGATCGTGGATACGAGCGAGCACATCGAGCGGCTGCTCCCGATCCTGGACGAAATGGTTTCCGAGGGACTGGTCACGCTCGAGAAAGTCCGCGTCGTCAAGTACGCGCCGGGCAGGCGGCCGCTCGATCCGTCCCCGGCTTGATCCAGCGGCTCGCGTCCCTGCTATCGTTCTTCCTCGAAAGGAAAACCGGAATGAAACTCGGAGCGCGTGCCCTCCTCCTCCTGTCTCTCCCTCTCCTTCTGTTCGTGCGCCCGGCCTCGGCGCAAAGCCGGGCGGCGGAGTGGAAGTTCGTCGTCGGAGGAGATTCGCGAAACTGCGGGGACGTCGTGATGCCCGGGGTGGCCGCGGGCGCGGCGTCGGCCGGCGCGGCGTTCTACTGGCACCTGGGGGACTTTCGCGCGCTCTACGATTTCGACGCGGACCTGCTTCAGGCGCGCCGGACGGCGGGCCAGACGAAGCCGCTCGCGATCGCCGATTACCAGAAGACGGCCTGGGACGACTTCCTGCAGAGTCAGATCGCTCCCTTCGGGCAGATGCCGGTCTTCCTCGCGATCGGCAACCACGAGCTCGTCGCGCCCAAGTCGCGCTGCGAGTATCTCGCGCAGTTCGCCGACTGGCTGACGGTCCCTCCAATCGTCGGCCAGCGCTTGAACGACGACCCCAAGGACCACAAGTTGAGGACCTACTACCACTGGGTGCAGCACGGCGTGGACTTCCTCACGCTGGACAATGCGTCCAACGACCAGTTCGACTCAGAGCAGGTCGCCTGGGTGGAACGCGTGATCGCTCGCGATATCTCCGATCCTTCCATCACGACGATCGCCGCCGGGATGCACGTCGCGCTGCCCGACAGCCTGGCTTCCGATCACAGCATGGGCAACTGGGCGCAGGGGGAGCAGAGCGGGCGAAGGGTCTATGCGGCCCTGCTCAAGGCGCAGAACGCGGGCAAGAAGGTCTATGTCCTGGCGAGCCACTCCCACTTCTACATGAGCGGCATCTACAACTCGCCCTACTGGCGCGAGCACGGCGGCGTCCTGCCGGGCTGGATCATCGGGACGACGGGCGCGATCCGCTACGCCCTGCCGCCGGACGCCGCCCAGGCGAAGGAAGCTCGGACGAACGTTTACGGATATCTGCTGGCAACCGTGAACGCCGACGGCTCCATCCGCTTCGACTTCCAGGAGATCAAGGAAGGAGACATCCCCGAAGCCGTCGTCAAGCGCTTCACTCCGGAGTTCGTCCACGAGTGCTTCATAGGGAACATCCGCGCGCAGTAGCGCGCCAATGGTCCAGGATCTGCTTCAGTCGCGCCACCAGGCGCGATCGGAATCCTTCGGCGCATGCGCGGCGGCGAACTGCGCCATCTGCTTGATCCTCTCGGCCGGAGACAGCGGGCCCGGCCAGCAATGGGGCTTGCGCGGGCCGTAGAGGATCGTGCCGCCCCAGGGCGGATTCGTCGCCGTGGAGAGGAAGTCTTCCAGGCGATGGACTGCGTTGTTCAAGTAGTAGGTGTCCATCTCGCCGGCGGTGATGTGGATCTTTCCGGCGAGCTTGCCGCCGATCTCGCCCCAGTGCTTGCGAAGGTAGGCGGTCAGGTCCGAGTGCTCGCGCCAGTAGGCCGCGACGCTCTTGTCGATCGTTCCCGTCTCCGGATCGAAGAGCGGCTGGAAATAGCCGTCCTTCCCGACCGGTCCGAAGACCGCCTGCCAGCAGTCCCAGTCCTCCCCGGAGCGGCCGTGCGGGCCGAGAGCGCGCTCGTAGTTGAGCTGCTGCTCCATCGTCGAGCGGACGACTCCCTCCGTGTCCCGCTCGCCGGGAAGCGGCACGCGGAGGAAGCCGGTGTCGCGGTGCCGGGCGTTGTCCCAGTCGTAGATGTTCACGATCTGGAAGGAGTGGAAGTCCACGGGATCGGGGCACGCCGAAAAGGCTCCGCCGAAGTCGTCGGGATGGAAGATCTGGAGCGCGAGCGACTCCCACCCGCCCGTGGATCCTCCCGAGAGAATCCGGGCCCACGGCTGGCGGATCGCCCGGAAGTGCGACTCGATGTACGGGATCAGCTCGGTCAGGATCGCCTGTCCGTACGGGCCGTTGTTGGGGGAATCGACGGCGTAGGAGTCGTCGTAGTACGGCGTCGGGTGCTGGAAGGTGACGTAGAGCATCCGCGGGAACCGGTCGGAGAGCCACGCCTTCGTGAACTCCTCTCTCCGGCGGGCTTGCTCCTTCTGCCGCTCGGTCGCCCCGGCGGGAATCTCGACGGGCTCGCCGAAGCCGCCGGGGGCGCCCGTCCAGAAGTGTCCCTGCTCATAATTGACCGGATAGGAAATGCTCTTGTCTCTTTCGTAATCACGCGGCAGGAGGACCGTCGCGCCGATGAAGATCGGCTGTCCCCAGAACTTCGAGAGGAGGGGGCTCTGGAACCGGAAGCGCTTGACATACTCGGTGTCCGCCGGAATCTCCACCGGCGGGATCTTCTTGCTGAGCGCCAGTCGCACGGTTCCCCCGCGGCGCGGGTCCAAATGCACTTTCCGGACCTCGCTGTAGAGGTTGCCGGGCGAGATCTGAAAGACCTGACCCTCCCACTGGTCCGCGTGGAGCTGGACGGTATGCCCGTCCGCCCGGCGGAACGTCGTGTAGACGTTCAGGAACCCCTGGACGAAGTACTCGCCGGGCGGAAGATCCGCCAGCCGGGCGATCGGATAACCGAGCGCCCCGGCGCCGACGGCGATCCACCGGGCCGGCTTCCATCCCTCGACGTCCGCCCCGAAGAACGGCGTGGAACGGTACTGCTCTCCCTCCTTGCCGAACTGGAGGCGCGGCTCGGGCTTCCCTTCCTTCGAGATCACCACGAAGACGCGACCGTCGGCGGCCTCGCCCCGGACGCTCGCCGGAAACGACAGCTCGAATTTCAGCGACGTGTCCGGCCGGTCGCCTTGCTCGGCTCCACGAACCGCCAATGGAGCGGCCAATCCCAGCAGGACCGCGACACCGAGTCGGATCAAGAAACAACCCCTTTTCTGTCATCCTGAGGAGCGAAGCGACGAAGGATCTGCCCCCGGTTCGTCGGAGCTGACCGGAGCAGATCCTTCGCTTCGCTCAGGATGACAGAGCGCCGCGAAGGGCTCAGAACGACAGCTCCGAACGCGCCGGCGTAGCCATTTTTCGGGAGGCGATGAGGAGCTGGGCCACCATCAGGAGCACGCCCAGGTCCCGGACGAGGACCCAGCGCATGTCGGTCAGGAGCTCTTCGCGGCTCTTTCCGGCGGAGTGCACGTCGAAGCAGCCGCAGTCCACCGCGTGGCCGCGGGCGAGATTGAAAGCGATCGCCGCGATGAAGACCAGGAGCAGGAGTCCCGTCAGAGCCGCCGCCTCGCGGCGCCAGACTCCGAGGATCAGAGCGAGGCCCGCAAGGAACTCGACCCAGGGCATGAGGAGACCGAGCGCGTTGACGGCGAAGCCCGGCACGACGCGGTAGTTGTAGATCATGTGGGCGAAGGAGGGAGGATCGGCGATCTTCGGAAGCGACGCCACGAGGAAGATCGCCCCCAGGCCGATCTGCACGCGCACTGTTAGCCAGTGGTGCGTCAGCCAGCCCGACAGCGGGCGGGTCAAGGCTTCGGTCCCTTCGTCACCGGGAGGCCGCGCTTCTGCCAGGCGGGAAACCCGTCCTTGTCGATGAAAAGGGCGTTGAAGCCGACCATGTAAAGCTTTTCGGCCAGCATCAGGGAGTCTTCGCAGTCCCCGCCGCTGCAGTAGATGACGATCGGCGCGTCCTGGTCGCGGTCCCCCCCCCCTCCTCGTAGAAGGCCTTGACGCGATCGGCGATGTCCGACTCCCAGACGGGGAAGCTGCGCGCGCCCTGGACGTGCCCGTCGGCGTAAACCGTCGTGCGCCGTGCGTCCAGGAAGAGCCGTCCCTGCCGGAAGAGGGCTTCGGCGCCGTCCGTGCCGATCTCGACCGCGGCCTTGTCCGGGTGCGGGGCGAAACTGCCGGCCGCGGCGAGATCGGATGGGGCGCTTGCCGAGGGGCCGGCAGTTGCCGCGAGCGGAGCGGAAACCGGAGTCTCACGCGCGGCATTCGCTTCCGACGCCGGGGCAGTCTCCAGGGCCCGCGAGTAGCTGCCGACCCACGGGAGCTTTCTTTCACGCGAGGCGGCGAGGTTCGAGACGGCCGCGCAGAGCACGGCCAGCAGGATCAGGACCAGGACCCTTGTCCACGCGATCTGTCTCATACCGTCAGTCGCGCTCTTCAACACCGGTTCCCCACGGCTTCTTCCGAGTCTGTCCTTACGATTTTCCGGCCTGCAGGACGACTCTCTCGACCGCCTGCGCGCGGGTCACGCCCTTTGCGATGATCCCGGCGTAGTAGCGGCTCATCGAGCCCTTCACGCCGGGCGCGATCACGGAAGGATCGGGGGCGGCGTCCGCCGCGAGCCCCTCGAGTGGGGCGAGGCCCGCGCCGTCGATCAAGGGCCGCACCCACGCGACGGGCTCGCTCCCGACATCGGTGACCGCAACGCGGCGCACGGCGCCGTCCGTGCGGAACGCGACCCCGATCCCGACGGGCCCGTGCTGCGAGGACATCCACAGGAAGATCACGGTGCCGACCAATTCGCCCCGCGCATCGCGCCCGACGTAGACCTTCGTGTCCTCCTCCGAGGGGTCCCAGCCGGTCGCCCGTCGGATCGCGGCGCCGTCGCCGCGGGAGATCATCATCTCCTTCTCGAAGAAGTGCACTGCCCCGGGAAGACCCTGTTTCAAGAACTCTCCCCGGGCAAGGAGCGAGACATTGGGCGTGATGTGAGCCACGAGTGCCAGCGGAATCAGGAGAGCCGCGAGTGTCAGGAAGGTCTTACGCATCATTGTTCTCCTTTCGGGGCAGCCAGAATTGGACCATCGCGACGAGGAACACGATGAGATAGCAGATCCCCATCGCGAACCCCCCGGCGACCGAAAGGGCGCCGAAGATCGCCCCGAGGCCGGGAGCGAAATGGGCGCCCCAGAGACCGGCGAAATCCAGGAACGGCGCGGCGAACGCGCAGAGCACGAGAGAGGTTCTGGCTCGCGAAGAGAGCCGCAGGCCGAAGAGGACGAGCGCCAGGAAGGCGGCGGTCATCGCATAGACGGGGATGTGAACGTGCGTGTCCTGGACGAGGAGCTCCCGCGTGATCCGATGCGTCGGGCGATCGAGACTCGTCGGCTCCACGGGCTTTTCTTCCATCGAGGTCACGCTGCAGCACTCCATTGCCATGGCGTGATGCTCTTCGGGCGCCACGGTGGCGGCCACGCCTCGCGGCGTGAACGCGGCGAAGTTTCTCACCTGCCAGGCCCCGAAGAAGTCGGCGATACCCAGGAGTCCCAGGAAGAGAGTCACCGCCAGCCGGACCTCGAAGGGACTCTTCGGAAGGCTGTCCATCATGCCTCGCTCTGGCCGCCGCGGCCCTTCAGAAGACATACACGACCTGAAGGGTCGCCGACCGGTTGTCCCGCCGCGCCTCTCCCGTCTTCGAGGCGAACACGCGCTCGGTCGATCGGTCGAATCGAAGGTCGAGGCGCACCGCGACCTCCGGGATGCGCAGCGACGTCCGGTCGAGCGTGCGGTACAAGCCGAAAAACCCGCCCCCGATCAGGTATTGGGGCGAAAGCGTGAAGGAGCGCAGGACCTGCCTCTGCCCCGTGCGGGATCCCTCGATGTCGTCGAAGTAGTCGGTGCGCAGCGTCAGCGCCCAGTGTTTGCCCAGACGGTGGTGCGTGAAGAACATGTCGCCAAACCACTTTGCCGTACCGCCGTCCTCCGCGGAGTGGGGCTCGCTTCCATAGACGAATTCCTCCCCCCATACCCACGAGTCGGTCTGCTGGACGAGGATCGTGGCGATGCCGGTCGTGCGCGGGTCGCCCGTGCGATCGTCCTTCTCGGCCCCGTGGATCACACCCAGGCCGAAGTGGGCGATCGCCCAGGGGCTCCAGACTCCGTAGAGCGCGCCTGTCTTGGCGTGGTTGTTGTCGGAATCCACGTCCCAGCCGTTGGCCAGGATCGCGTACCCCTCGAGCTTCGGCGAGAAGGTCTGCCGCGCCATTAGTCCGGTGAACTTGACGGGGCGCCCGAAGTCGAAGACGAAGGAAGGTGTCGCCTGGAAGTTCAGCGGAGCGTCGTCTCGCTCGATCGCGAGCGGAGAGTCGAACTTCCCGAACACGATTGAGACGCCGTGCCCCGGGTCGGCCGCCCACGCGACCTGGAGGTTGTCGATTTCGGTCGAGAAGGAGCTCCCGCCTTCCTCCTCCGCGACGCGGCGGAAAGCCAGAGGGCGAATCCTCGCGAAACCGACCGGTCCCACGAAGGGGCTCGATTCCTCCTTGTGAACCGTGACCTGGCCGAAGAACGAGACCCGGTCGGACAGCGCGCGGAAGAGCGAAACGGCCAGGGCGGAAGACTCGAAGCTGTTCTCGTCGGTGTTGAAGTTGTAGTTGAAGTTGCCGGCCGCGAAGCCGTTGATCACGAGACCGAACCGCCGGGCGCCGCCGGCCAGAGAATCCGGTTCCACGGGCTTCTCGTCCTGGGCGGACATCGCCTTCGCGAAGCCGGCCACCAGGACGATCGCCGTCAGGAGACGGGCGGTCCGCCGGATGAATCTCATGCAATCCTCCTCTCCGGATTTTCAAGACGCGAGTCGCGCTGGCGCGGAGCCGGCCGCGTCAGGCGCGAGGAGGAGGATCCAGGACCGAGACGGGTTCAGAGACGGGGGAAAAGGCTCGCCCTCCGGGAGCGAGCGATGAGCAAGCCGGCCGGATCGCGGCGGCGGGGGCGGGGAGGAGGAACGCGCTCATCGTCAAGAGCGTCGCCTCCCCCTCACCGGCCCGGCAACTGCGCATGGAACAGGAGCCCGAAAGCGGACAGCACATCTGCGCCATTCCGCCGGCGCAGCAATCCATGCGCGGGCCGGACATCGCCGCGACGAGGGGCGCGTGGAACGCCGCGAGCAGCGAGAGGAGAAGAAAGGCCGCCGGGACTCTCATGGCAAGCGCCTAGCATAAATCAGCGGGTCAGCGCTTCAGCGGGCGTTGCTCCTGGGGAAGAGGACCTGATCCGGAGCCGCGTTGAGCCGCTCGAGAAGCGTCTGGATCAGTTGCGTCTTCACGCCGCCGGCGTGGCGGGGGTCCACCAGGTAGCGGACGATCGCCTCGAGCCACGTGTTGTCGCTGACGCGGAAGATGACCTCCGGCTGCTCCTTGACGCTCAGCTGGTCCACCGGCGTCCTGGAGAGAAGCTCGCGATAGACCCGGACGCGCCTGGCCATCTTCTCGCCGCGGTGCTCCAGGACGACCTGCTTCATCGTCTCGGCCACGAACTCCAGGTCGCTCTCGTAGGCGATGTGGAACTTGATCTCGTTCCAGATGTAGGGAAAGAGGGGCCAGGAATAGTTGTAAACGGTGGAGTTCAAGACCTTCGAGTTGGGGAACTTGATCAGACGCCCGCTCGGATGGTCCGTCGAGAGGTACTGCCCGCCGAACTCCCAGAGAGTCGTGTCGAGATATCCGACCTCGATGACGTCCCCGGTCGCTTCGCCGATCTTGATGCGGTCTCCGACGCGATAGGGAGCCCGGACGAGAATGTAGATCCATCCGATGAAGCTCGTCATCGGAGTCTGGACGGCGAGGCCGACGATGATCGAGACGACGCCCAGGGAGACCAGGCCGGTGTAGAAGTTTCCGAAGAGAATCGCTCCGGCGGCGCCCAGGACGAGGACCGCCGTCGCGAAGCGGGCGACGCGCGTCAGGTTGTAGCGAGTGACGGCATTCTTGATCTTCGGAATGCCGAAGGTCTCGGCAAGACGCTCGACGAAGAGCAGCGCGACGACGAGGACGGCCGCGAGCGGGAGCCTGTTGAGAAAACTGTCTTTCCAGCCGGGCAGGGAAATGACGTCGTTGAGGATCAGGACGTAGAGAGCGACCAGGGCGGCGAGCAGGGCTCCGGAGATGCCGACCCCGGTCAGCCGGCGGGCCCTGGACTCAGGCTTGCCTTCCGCCTCGCCCGGGGTCGTCTGATGGAGCGCCCTCTTCACATCCTCATGCCGGCTGAGTCTCTCCACGGCTGCCTTCTGCGCATGCGCCATGTCCCCTGAACGATGCAAGCCCTGTGCGCAAGGACCCAGGACGACCCGAGCCGCAAATCGAGAATCGGGAATCGAGAATCGTTTACTGTTTTCCGGTCACCGATTTCCGGCCTTTGGCGCGTGGAGGAAGAGCGCGGTCCAGGCCGTCCCGGCGAACCCGAGAGCCGCCGAAGCGAAAAAGGTCAACGACGGACTGACCGTCCAGAGCGCGCCGCCGACAGCCGCGGCCCCCGCCACCGAGAAGCCGCGGATCGCATAGTAGAGGCCGACCGTCCGGCCGCGTGCTCGTGAATCGGAAAGATCCACGATGAGGGCCTTTCGGGCCGGCTCGCCGATCTCGCGCAAGCCGCCGATCGCGAAGACCCCGATCAACGCCGGGAACGAGCGTGAGAAGAAGACCGCCAGCGGGAAGACAGAGAAGAAGACATAGGTCAGCAGGACGAACCATTTCTTCTCGGCGCGCTCTGCCAGGGCCGCGGCGGGCAGATACGAAACGATCGCCGTTCCCATCAGCACCGATGTCAGGAGCCCGAAGCGGGAGGGAGAGACCTTCACGACTTCGATCGCCCAGATCACCAGGAAGACCTCGGGCATCCCTTCGCAGAACCGGATCAGACAGTCGGCGATCAAGAGCTGCCGGAGAGCCGGAGCGAGTTTGCTTCTCCCTCTCGCCTCGGGAGAGGGCCGGAGTGAGGGGACCACCGCCGCCACGGTCGCTTCTTCCTTCCGCAGTCCCCGCCGCAGCGCGAGAAGCATCGCGATCGAGAGCAGGATCGAAACGCCGAATCCCACGCGCATGCCGCGCTTCATCCCCAGCCTCTCCAGGAGCAGGCCGCCCAGCGGCGGAGCGAGCACGATCGGGATCCGCTTCAGGACCGCCTGCACGGTGAAGCCCACGATGCGCCGGCCGCCCTGGATCTCCTCGCCGATGAGAGCGAAGGTCGCGGGAAGACCGAGCGACTGCCAGCACAGGACGAGGAGAAGTCCCAGGAAGATGCCCGCCACCGAAGGCCAGAGGAGATAGACGGCGAAGCCCGCGGTCGTGAGCGAACCGAACAGCAGGAGCGAGCGGCGGGTTCCCAGCCGGTCGGAGAGCACCCCACCGGGATACGCGTACGCGGCGTCGAGAAGATCCTTCGCCGTTCCGAAAAGACCCACGGCGAACGCGGAGGCCCCCAGCACCCGCAGGTACTCGGGCAGGTAGCGGAACCAGAGCTCCTCGCCGAAGCCATCGACGAAGAGACCCGTCGCCAGCGCGCCCACGCCGCGCTCCAGCCCGAGCCGCCGGCGCCAGGAGCCGAGCGCGAGGCCAGTCATCTTAGCGATATATCAGCTGATATATTTCTATGTCAATTGAGAGAGTCAGTTTGGCGCCGATCGGATCAAGTCCGATCGCCAAGCGCCCGTTCTGAGAAACCCGGCGAAAACAGGCTCTCTCCGATTCGGCGGTTTGTCCGACTTTCATTCGGCGTTATCCTTGCGGGACTCGCCCCTATGAAGAGAGTTCTTCTCGCGCTGCCGCTTCTGCCGCTCACACCGGCCTCGTCAGGCCACCCTGGCGCGCGCCGCTAAGACGATGCATGCCGGCTCGGTCGACAGGCGCAAGGGTCCGAGACGATACGGCTCCGGCCGGAGGATCTGCGGCGATCGCCGCGAACCCGATCAGCCGGCCATGACGCTCCCCGGCTGGACACCGCGGCAGGGACAGGGCCGCGCGGAGAAGCGCCGCCGCCTCCCTGACCGCCGCCGTAGCGGCGGCGAAAACGTCTCGAATAATCGACGATAGTTACTTTGTCGACAGTCGCTCGAAACGTGCGCGACTTCGGCGAATCGGTCAGGGGTTTCCAGGTCTTTCGGGAGGAGACGTGCGACGCCCTTGCGCTTCGCTAACCCTTCACCTCCATCAGGTCGGGTAGGGGACTCTCACCCCCAAGCTGTCATGCTCGGCATACCAAAAAAAAGGCAGGGCGGAAGATCCGCCCTGCCGGGTGGTGCCTGGGGTTGTGTGCGGCCGTTACTTCCGGAAACCTAACGTCGTTGGACCGGCGCCACCGCACGTGCCGCCGTTGGTGCTCTGGAGGAAGCTGGCCTCGTTGAGAATCGTCGTCCTGTCGCAGGTGTTGAGTGCGGCTTGGACTTCAGCAATGACCCCCGAAACGTCTTGGCCGGCTCTGCACGCATTGAGCAGCGCCGCCACCGCCTGTTGGAACAGCTTTACCTCCGCGGAGCAGATGTTGTTTCCAGAGGCTCCGTTGAGAGCCCCGTCGAACGTCAGAGTACCCAGCTGGCTGGCACAGCTGGTATTGCCCTGGGAACACGGAATAGTCCACACCTGGCTGATCTGCGTACCCGGCGCGAAGCAGGAGCACGTCTGGCAGGTCCCGGGAGGAGGAGGCGTCAAAGTGGGCCAGGGCGGCGAGGTTTCGTGAGTCTTCCAGAAGCCCGGGCTACAGCCCGGAGCCGGAGTCGGCGTGGTGGTAGGGGTATTTGTGCTAGGCGGCGTGTTGGTCGGAGTGTTCGTCGGTGTATTCGTCGGAGTGTTCGTCGGTGTATTCGTCGGCGTATTTGTCGGCGTGTCGGTCGGCGTGTTCGTCGGAGTATTCGTCGGCGTCGGAGTGTTCGTCGGAGTATTCGTCGGGGTGTTCGTCGGCGTGTCGGTCGGCGTGTTCGTCGGAGTATTCGTCGGCGTATTCGTCGGCGTCGGCGTGTTCGTCGGCGTATTCGTCGGGGTGTTCGTCGGCGTGTCGGTCGGCGTGTTCGTCGGAGTATTCGTCGGCGTCGGTGTGTTCGTCGGCGTATTCGTCGGGGTGTTCGTCGGCGTGTCGGTCGGCGTGTTCGTCGGAGTATTCGTCGGCGTCGGCGTGTTCGTCGGAGTGTTCGTCGGCGTATTGGTCGGCGTCGGCGTGGGCGTGCAGGCCAGAATCAGCACCCCGTTCGTGGTCGTGGCAGCCACGGGGAGCGGGAGGCCCCCGCCGTTCGTGTCAGTGCCGTTGGCGGCGACTTGATCCTGGAAAAAGAAACCGGTCCCCCTGCAGGCAGGCGCGGTCTCGCTTATTGTGTTACCGCAGGTATCCCCCGGCGTGCCTAGACGTTGGAGTGTCGTCGTAGGAGACCCGTTGAATAGGCAGGGGACGGACACGGGGGTGCCGCCCGGAAATGGAACCGTGTTCGTAACGCCGAGGTTGATGACCGTGTTGACCGGGTCCCGGTTCTGGACCGTATAGGAGCACATGAACGAGGCGCCCGGCGGCTCGACGGCGGGACAGGTCTTGGTTATCGCGAGACCCGTCGTGGCATTCGGTATAGGTACGTTCGTCCTTGCGTCCCGAGTGACGGTCGTCCGCGAGTTGGTCCTGGGTTGAGCAGAGGCGCCCGCAGCGCAGGGCGTCACGCTGATCATCACCCCGAAAGACCCCGTGAAATCGGAGCCTCCGTCGCCACCCGCGCCGCCGGTCAGGAAGGCTTCCAGACTCGCCGGCTTGCCGACGGGATCCACCTGGCCGGCTCCGTTCTCGCCCGTCCTGGCGACGAGCATCCTGGCGCCCTGGCTCGGCTGGCCGCCGTCGGCCGGATTGACCGCGAGGGCGTTGTAGTCGGTGGCGAACCTGGTGTAAACCGAGGCGCCCCAGTTCCACTGCGCGGTCACGCCGGGCGTGTCGGTCGAGAACGCCGCGGACCAGGTGACCGAACTGATTCCGCCGGGCAGGCCCCCGGCGGGAACCGGAAAGGCCACGCCGGAGAGAAACGCTTTGCCGGAGAGGCCGCCGGGAACGATGGTGACCCAGCGAGCGCCGTCGAAGGCCGTCGTGCCCGCGGTCGCCCCCGGATCGAAAGTGATCGAGGCGGCCGGCACGGCAAGACTGTAATTCTTGCCGTTGGCGGCGAAGGTGATCGTCGAGTCATTCAAGAAGATCGTGGCCGCGGCGGAGCCCAGCCCCTCCGCGCGCAGGGCGCTGTTGAACCAGATGGTGTTGCCTTCGCCGATCGGAGTCGAGTTGAAACTCGTCTCAATCCAGCTCGACGCCGTACAGGATTTGTCCAGATCGACGGAGAAGACCTCGGCCGCATCGGAAGGCTCGGCCCGGCTCTGAACCACCACTGGAGAAGAGTGAGCAGTGGCTGTCACGGCGGTGAGCATTTTCAGAGCTCTTGGCATCTGAAGCCCGGTGCCCTGCACCAGGAGCGCAACGCAGACCAACGCGAGTGCCACGTAGAGTACAATTCTGGTCGGTCGTCTCATATGTCCCTCCCCCTTTGGCTTGTGGTACGTCTGGGATGCTAGGACAAACGAGAGGCCGAACCTATCTACCGTTGGGTAGGTTTTTCTCTACCCAACGATATACACCGGGGTGTCTCGACTTTCTCAGACCTGGGTAATCCCCGGGGCACCACGAGCAGATCGGCAAGGCAAGAGGCTGTTTCGTTTAACCCTCGAGAAATATGGCTCCTCAGGTAGGATTTGAACCTACAACCCTCCGGTTAACAGCCGGATGCTCTGCCGTTGAGCTACTGAGGAAAAGAGCGGATCGGGGAGCGTAACGGACGCGGTCCGGGGTGTCAACCGGCGAGCATGCGCCGGGCGAGGGTCAGGAAGGCTTCCTCGACGCCGGCTCCGGTCTTGGCGCTGGTCTTGAAGACGGGCCAACCGCGGTTTCCCAGCTCCGCAAGCGCATCGGCGTCCACTTCCCACTTCTCCGTGAGGTCGGCCTTGTTGGCCATCACGACGAAGGGGACCTTGCCGACGGCTTCTTCGACGCGGTTCTGGAGGACGACCGCGTGGTCGAGCGTCTCTCGGCGAGTCCCGTCCACCACCAGGACGTAGCCCGCGGAGCCCCGCAGGTAGGAGGTCCGCATCTTCTGGAACTCGTCCTCGCCGTAGAGGTCCCAGAGGAGAAGATCCACCGGCCCGCCGTCCACCGCGACTTCCTTCTTGTCCACCTTCACGCCGACCGTGGTGTGGTACTTGTCGGAGAACAGGCTCCGGACGAACCGCGAGACGAGGCTCGTCTTGCCGACGGCGAAGGCCCCCAGCACGCAGACCTTCTTCTGAATCATCGCGCTTCCACGACGCGAACGGACACGCTTCGATTCAACTGCTTGTCCTCCTCGGTCCGCTCCTGCCGGAGAGGTTGCGTGGATCCGACGCCGGTCGCGACGAGGATTCCCGTGTCGAGCCCCTGCGCGCGCAGCGCCGCGAGGACGTGCTCCGCGCGGCGGCGGGAGAGCGCGAGGTTCGTCTCGACGCTTCCCTCGCTGTCGCCCCGCCCGACGACCTCGGCGCGAACCTTCGCCCCGGCGGCGGCCGCGAGCGCGGGCAGACGCGAGAGATCCGCCGCGAGCTCCGCGAGCCTGGCCGTCTCGCTCGCGGCGACTTCCGAAGACCCGCGCGCGAAGAGAATCAGTTCGTTTTCCAACCTCGCCCGCGCCGCCTCGAGGGCCTTCGCGTCCGTGTCGGCGAGCCCGCGGTCATCGAGCCGTGCCACGCCCGGGATCGCCCGTGAGCGCTCCCTCGCCCCGGCGATCCACCGGTGCGGAGCCGCGCCCGAGGCGAAGAGCGCGCCGTCCCGCGCCCGAAGCGTGACGGAGCCGGGCGCCTCGAGGAAGAGGCGCGCCCTCGCGGCAATGAGCTCCGGTTCGAGCCCCTGATAGGGCTTCCAGCTCGCGACCACGTCTTCGCGGCGAAGCTTCGAAGGCGCGAGCATCGCCGCAGGGTCCGCCGCGATCGGATCGCGAAGGCCGGTCACGAAGAACTTCCCGCCGCGTCTCCCGGCCTGCGACACGACGATGCCCGGCTGCGCGGCCAGCCTGGCGAGGTAGTTCTCCCACCTCGCGTTGCGCCGGGCGGAGAAAACGACCCAGAGACCCAGGAGAACGAGCAGGACTCCGAGCGCCGCGAACACCGGGACATAGCGGCGGCGACCCTTTGGCGAGCCCGCGGCGCCCGGCCGTTGCTGCGCCTTCAGACACTCTTCCAGGTCTTCGCGGCTGGCCTCGAAGACAGCGGCGTCGCCTTTGAAGGCCTCGAAGGCGCGCGCCTGGTCGCGATGGATCTTCTCGATGGCCCGCGTGAAGACGCCGCGAAGCTCCCGGGGCGGGTTGCCGCGGATGACGCCCGCCAGGACGGCCTGAGGACCCTGCTCCACCCAGACGGTGAGCTCCCCGACCTGAAAGGCATCGAGGCCGCCGGCTTCCTTTCCGCCGAAGGAGTCCTGGACGAAGTCCCGGATCGCCGTCAGCATCCCCGAGATCATGCCGGCGTCCTGGACCCCCGCGCCGCCGGCGGAAACGTGCTGGAGGAGGAGCCCGGTCTCGCGGTGGATCAGGAAGACCTGCTCGACTCGGAAGACGAGCGTGCGCAGCAGCACGACTTCCGCGAAGGGCTTCCCGGTCCTCCACGCCTCGAGCCGCCATTTCAAGCCCTGCGCGGAAAAACTCTGCCCGAGCGTCCGGTTCAGGGACTCGAGCATCTCGGCGAGCGTGTTCGAGATGGACTTGCGGATCGCCGGTCCCATGACCGGGAAGAGCGCGTCCACCAGGACTTCCGGGTTCCTCCGCACGGAGCGGACGATCGCCTCCTCCACCGTGGGCATGAGGGCATCGGTCAACTGCCGGTCCTCTTGCGAACGGATCGTGATCGCTTCCGGAAGGACCCGGCCGACGTCCTCGGCGCGGCTGCGCGGGTCCTCCAGCCGTTGCTGCAGGCGGACGACCTCCGCTTCGTCGGCCGCGAGCAGAAGGCCCCGAAGCTCGGAGAGCGGATCCTCGGCGGGATGGGAGCCTGCGGGGCCTTCTCCGCCCTCGCCGGGTTTGCCGGACTCGTCCATCACGGGATTCACGGTTTCCAGCGCGCGCGCTCCCGCCGGACGCTGGCGCCGCGGGGGGAGATCATTCCTTGCCGGGAACCTTCAGGTCGCCGGTCAAGCGCATCGCGGCATCCGTGAACACGCCCGCCAGAGCCGCGCGGTCGGTCTTCTCCGCACGAAGCTCGCTCAACTCCCGCGACAGCGCCGCGGCGCTCTCCCGGACGCGGTTGCGGATCTCTTCGGTCAGGCTCTTGGATTGATCCAGGATCTGCTGGCGCAGCTCCCGCTGGCTCTTCGTCGTTTGTTCATCGAGCTGGCCGAGCTTCTTCTCGAGAGACCGGCCCGTCTCCCGCAGCTCGCGGCCCAGCTCCTTGCCCGACTCGGCCCTCTCCGCCGTCTCCGTTTTGATGCGATCCGCGAGCGCCTCGATCTCCTTGCGGATGAAGGCCTCCAGGCTTTCGAACCGTTTTTTCGCCTCGGCCCGGGAGTCGGAGGTCTCCTTCAAGAGCCTGTCCTCCAGCCGCGCGAATTTCTTCTCGAAATCGTTGACCTGGGCGCCGAAGAGAATGTCGCGGATTTTCTCGAGGTTTCCCGGGCCCGCGGCCTCGGCGCCGGAAGCCGGCTCGAGCGCGCCCTTCTTGCGTTCCGCCGCGGCGGACGGTCCGTTGCCCCCCTTCGACTCCTCCCTCACCAGGGGATTCTTCTTCTGTTCTTCCTGGCTCATCATGCGCTTTACCGCCTTTCTCTTTTTCGAACGCGATCTAGGAGGGTGTCCAAATGATTTTAGCGGGGGACCTTGCGGTCCCCCGAGCCCCCTCGCCGGCGCCCGCCTGTGTCGTCTCACCGCGATCCCGATTCCTCGCCGCGCTTGCGCTCGCGCCGGCGCAAGCTGTCGGATCTCGCCCTCTGGAGCGTCGCTTGTTTCTCCTCGTACCCTTCCGACTCGAGGAGGAGAATCCTTCGCTCGCCGACACAGACCGCGGAGGCTTCGAGATGGAATTCCGTTCCCGTCGGGCCGACCTCCGTCCACGGTCCCGACCGAAGCCGGCCCGAGGCGCGGGCGGCCCAGAACTCATCCGCGTCGATCAGGAAGTTCTCGAGGAAGGGAGAGGCGAGCGACTCCCGCGGCATTTCCCGCCCGGAAACGGTGTCCGGACGCAGGCGCGCGAACCAGCGCGGCACGCTCCCCACGTGCCGCAGCATCCCGCCCGGCGCCACTTCGAGGATCGCCACCTCGAGAGCCGCCAGAAGCTCGTTGCCGATCGACTCCTCGGTCATTTCCCGTTCCGCGGAAGGAAGGCGTACTTAAACACAGGGAAAGCGGGCGGGCAAGCCTGGAGAGTGGCAGGCGGCGGTCGTAAACCTCCCTGCGACCATCACCTCCGGCCGACCACCTCCCAGGATGCCCAGGCCACCTTCCAGAGGCCGGCCTCGGGGACGAGGCGCAGGTCGAACCGATAGGCCGCGGCAGAGGGGAAGAACCGGTCGAGGCCGGCGATCTTGCGCGGCCGGCCGGACATGCCGGCGACGAAGCGAGCGCGCGCCGACTCGGGAGCGCGCTCGATCTCGAGGTCCCGGATCTTCACGTCGATCTTCTCGTAGGCCGCGAAGTAGCGGTGAAGCGCCGCCGCAACGCCGGCTACGTCCTCGCCCTCCTCATCGCGAAAGTCCGCGGTCAGACTCCGGATGACGCCCTCCGCGTCGCGCTCCCCAGCCGCCTTGACGATGCCGTCGAGAGTCCGGCGGAGGGGGTCCTTCTCTTCACGACAGCCGGTCGCGAAGAAGAGCGCCGCGGCGAGCAACGGCGAAATCCGCCGAAAGAGGAGGATCAAGCGGAGTCATTCTCTCCCGGTCCGCGGAAGTGAAAGAATCGATTCCTTGGAGATCCGGAGCTCCGACCCTTCTCTCGTCGAGACGCTGACACGCGAGCACCGCCGCCTGGACGATCTCCTCGGGCGATTCCTGGGAGCGGCTCATGCGGGTGATGCCGCACAAGCCCGCGAGGCCATAGGTGACTTCGACGAGGCGCTCCGGCTCCACACTGCCTTCGAAGAGGAGAGCATTCTCGCTCCGCCCGGGGGGCACGGGCTCGCTCCGCCTGAAACCGAGACGCCCGCGGAACGCTTGCATCGCGAGCTGCGTCTCGAACATGTTCAGGTTCGCGAGGTTTCGGCGATGATCCTTCGCCTGCTCGAGGAAAAGAACGATCTCGAAGGCGCGCGCCGGCTCGCTCCGAACCTGGCCCGCCGCTGGGACGCGCATACCTCCCGCGAGGAGCAGGTGCTTTTTGCCGGATAAAGGGGCGATGGCTGAAGCGGCCGGGACCGGCTGGACGAAGGGGGGCTCCTCGACTTTAGTCTAATTGCCGTTGGCGCGGGGCCGGGACTATGTTTACGGGTTCGAAGGGAGGTCTCTATGAGTCGGAGAATTCCAGCAGCATGTCTCTTTGCGGCAGCCATCGGTGCCGTCTTTCTCCTCGTCGCGACAGCGGCGGAGGGCAAAGCGGGGGTGGGTGTCAAGTCGCTGACGCCCGTTTTCTCGGAGGCCGTGGCGTACGACGTTTCGCCCCCGCTGTACATCCTCGCGCAGAAGCAACACTTTCGGAAGCCGCTTGCGCCCTCGGCGGAGCCGATCGAAATCCGCCCCGAGCGCGGACCGGTCGTCAAGGACCGTGGTTACTCGGGCGATGGAGCCCTTCAGGGAGCCGAGGGAAAGGGGATTTCCCCTGCGGCGGCGACGATTCCCTCCCCATTGCTCACCTTCGAAGGGCTGAGCAACCAGGACAACTTCAACGTGTTCGGCGGTCGCGTCAACCCGCCGGACCCCGTTGGCGCCGTGGGTCCGAATCACTACGTCGAGATGATCAACCTGGTTTTCGGCGTCTACGACAAGACGGGCAACCTGCTGCTCGGACCCGTCGACACCGGCTCGCTGTGGGCCGGCTTCGCGGTCCCCGACTGCACCGATCCCTCGGGCGACCCGATCGTCCTCTACGACAAGCTGGAGGATCGGTGGATCCTGACGCAGTTTACAACGCGCGGCCCGTATTACAACTGCGTCGCAGTCTCGATGACCGGCGACCCGACTGGCGCCTACTTTCGCTATGCCTTTCTGACCACGACAAATGACGAGCCGTTCTTTCCCGACTACCCGAAATACGGCAACTGGAAGAAATCGTACGTGCTCACGTCTCGCGACTTTGGGGACTTCGGCGCCTATGGCATCAGCGTCTACGCGCTGGAAAAGAACAAGATGATCGCCGGGAACCCGAACGCTCGCATGGTGCATTTCTTCCTCGATTCGGACATCGTGCCGATCAACCTGTTGGGCGACGGCCTGCTCCCGGCGGACCTTGACGGAACACGCCAGCCGGCGGAAGACGCCCCCATTCCGATTGTCGGGACGCAGGACGACGGCGGACCGTACGGAGCGACCTTCGACGCCCTGAACATCTGGGAGCTCACGATCCACTGGCAGGCCAATCCGCAGGCCTCGCTCAGTCTCGCTGCGCAGCTCCCGGTGGCCGGCTTCGACTCGATCTTCCCGTGCGCCCCGACATCCCGCGACTGCCTGCCGCAGCCGGGAATCACGGACCCGGCGCAGTATCTCGACATCCTGTCCTACCGTCAGCGGCCGACCTGGCGCCTCGCCTACCGCAACTTCAAGAACTACGAGTCGATGGTGACGAACCAGTCGGTCGAGGCGCTCCCCGGTGTCTCCGGAGTGCGCTGGTACGAGATCCGGCGCGCCAACGGCGTGTACTCCCTCAACCAGCAGGGCACCTACGCCCCCGCTGATGGGGTGCACCGCTGGATGGGCTCGATCGCCCAGGACCGGCAGGGCAACATGGCTCTCGGCTACAGCGTGGTCAATGGCGTGGATGTCTTTCCCGGAATCCGGTACACGGGCAGGCTCGCCGGCGACCCGCTCGGCCAGATGACTCTCGGCGAGGGAGTCGTCATCAACGGCAGCGGCGTCCAGCGGACGACCAATTCCCGCTGGGGCGACTACACGTCGATGAACGTGGACCCGACCGACGACTGCACGTTCTGGTACGTCAACGAGTACTACACGCTGGCGGGGCAGGTGAGCTCCACCGCCGGCTGGCAGACCCGAATCGGCAGCTTCAAGCTTCCGGGCTGCCCGTAACACTTCCGGGGTTCAAGGGCCGGCGCGAAGTCACAGGCTTCGCGCCGGCCCGCCTCATTCGGCTGCGGCCGACCCTTACGCGCGAGATCGGCCATCTCTCGCAAGTTCGACGGCGGGGCCGTACCTCGCGGACTCAGCTCGCGGCGAGGGCGCCGACGCGCACGGTGCGGTCGCGGGGGCCGTCGAGCTCGATCAGGAAGATCCCCTGCCAGCGGCCGAGCACCGGACGGCCCTTCTCGAGAGGGACGAGGCAGGAGACTCCGATCGCCTCGGAGAGGAAGTGGGCGGGCGAGTTGCCTTCTCCGTGATCGAAGCGCACGTCCGGGACCCAGGCCGCCATCGCGCGCTCGACGTCGTGCGTGACGTCCTCGTCCCAGTTTTCCCCGACCGTGACAGCCGCGGTCGTGTGAGGAAGAGAGACCAGGAGAGCGCCGGATTCGACCTTGAGCTTCGCGGCCGCTTTGGTGACCTGGTCGGTGATGTCGTGGCGTTCGATCTTTTTCCTGGTGTGGACTTGAAACTCGATGGACTCGCTCATGAGCGAAGAGTACGCTAAAGGTTTCCCTCACCGACTACTTGTAGAGCTCACGGTACGACTCGGAGTAGAGCAGGACGCGGCGCACGTAGTCGCGGGTCTCGTAGGCGGGGTGAGACTCGAAGATCTCGTCGTCGTCGCGGTTGGAGTTCTCCTTCAGGACGCGGGCCATTCGGGTGGGACCGCCGTTGTAGGCCGCCAGCGCGAAGATGCTCTTGCCGCCGAAACGATCCAGAAGGCGTTTCAGGTAGGCCGCGCCCAGGCGTGCGTTGACGCCCGGGTCGTAGAGGAAGGCCTGGCGGTATCGCGCGCGCAGGACCGAGCGTACAAGACTCTTCGCCGTCGCCGGCATGAGCTGAGTCAGGCCCAGGGCCCCGGCGCGGGAGCGCGCCCGCGGCTCGAAGACGCTCTCCTGCCGCACCAGAGCGCGCAGCACGGAAGGGTCGAGGCCGAACTCCTTCGCACGATCGGCCAGAAAGCCCTTCTCCTCGATCGGATAGTAGAGCCGCCTCCAGCCATCCGGCACGCGAGCCTCGAGCGCCGTGCCCAGATCCGGGAACGCCCGGCGCGCCGCTTCGGCGGCCGCCGGAAACCGTCCCAGAGCAAACTCCGCCTCGGCGAGCCTCAGGTCGCGGCCTCTCGAGGGATCGAGCGCGCGGGCTTCGGCTGCCGCTTCTTCGAACATCCGCAGCCGCAGAAGCTCGTCTGTCCTTCGAAACGTCGCCGTCGCGACCGAGGGGTCCGCCAGTAACGCCGGCTTCGACGCTTCGAAAGCGGCGATGCGGCGGCGCGCGAAAAGGGCATAGATGTCGGCGGGATCCGCGCGGGCGAGTGATTCGAAGAGCGGAACTGCTTCTCCGCGCCGCCCCTCGCGCTCGAGGCACCGGCCCCGCCAATAGGAGAGGCGCCTCAGTCTCGCCCGCTCCGGAAAGAACTCCGCGAGCGTCTCCATCCGGCTGCGCGCGAGCGCGAACTGGCGTTCCCCGTACGAAGCCCATGCCAGCTTCCAGAGCGGCTCGAAACCGGCGGCCGAGCCCGGGCTTTCGCGCTGGATCGTCCGGGCGTGCGCGACAGCGTCCTCGAAGCGATCCGCGTCGCAGTCGAGCCGGACCAGCCGCGTGAGCGCCCCGATCCGGACGGGCGGCGGCGCGGGCGGCCCGGTCAGCGCGGAGAGCCGGCGCCTGCTGGAAAGAGCGCGAGCGTCCGTGGGAGAGAGCTTCGACTCGCCCTTCCTGGCCCGATCGAGGTGGAGATCGATGTCGAAGAGCCTCGCTTCGAAGTCCGCATCGCTTCCGTCGCGAGGGACCGAGGCGACCGCCCGCAGGGCCGCGGGGACGTGACCCAGGCGTGCTTCTCCCCGGGCCAGCGCGAGCGTGACGCGGGCGCGCTCCGCCGGCGGCCAGAGGCCGGGCCGGCCGGTCCTCAGGAGTTGCGTGCCGCGCTCGACGCTTCCCGAAGAGACCAGGATGGCCCCCAGCCGTCCGCGTTCGGCCGGATCCAGGAGCGACTCCTGCCGGCGCATCTCGCGGCGCGCAAAGGCGGGAACCGCACCCGGCGCGGTTCCCGAGAAGAGCAGCTCGCGCGAGGCCGCGCGGACGGCGGAAGAGTCTTTCAACGCGAGGCCCATCCGGATCCGGTCGGTCGCGATCCCGGCGGCCTCCGATCTCGGCGCGCCCGCTGCCGCGCGGGCCAGGACCGCCGCCGCTCCCCGCAAGTCGCCGCTCCTCTCCAGGGCGCCCGCCAGGAGGCGGCCGGCGCTCGCGCGTCCGGCGAAGGGCTCGTCGCTTTCGAAGGCCGCGCGAATCTCACGGGCCGCTTCCCCATGCTGACCCGCCGCGTCGAGCGCCCGGGCCAGGGCGACTCTCCGGTATGGCTCCAGTCCGATGGCTGCGGCGGGGGCCAGGCGCAGGCGCCGCACCGCCGCCGCGAAGTCCTTCCGGCGCAGGTCGTCGCCCGCCAGGAGAAACGCGACGCGCGCTTCCCAGGCGCGCTCGGCCGACCTGACCCGGATCGCCTCGAGTGATTTCTCCGCCTCGGGCCGCTGGCCCGCCTCGAGCAGATCCGCCGCTCGCGCAAACGCGGCGTCGAAGTCCACCGGAGCTGCGCGCTGACCCACGTCGGCATGGACGGCGACCGTAAGGAGCGCGAAGACAGCGAGCGGCAACGCAGCCCTGCGAGCGCTGTCGCTAATCAAGAGGACGAGACCAGCGAGCCGATGAAGCGATGGACCGATGAATCAATCTAGATTCCCAGGGCTTCGGGGCGGCCGTCGGCCAGGATCCGCACGAGCTCGTCGTAGAGAAAGTCCGAGCCGGCGCGAACGTTCTCCGGAATCCTCTCTTCGTACATCTGTCGGCTCAGGTCGATCTCTGCCTTGAGCCTCCTGTAGAGGTTGCCCGCCTCGCGCCCCTCCCGGACGGCTTGCTCGTTGTAAAGCTTGATCTCCGACACCAGAAGCTCGGCGAAGCGGCGGGCCTCCGCGCGCTTCTCCTCGCCGTCAACGGGCGCCAGCGGACCCCTCAGACGCCGCCCCTCCGCGGGAGGAGGCGACGCCTGCCGTGGCTTCGCCGCCGGAGAGGCCTGCTTTGTCTTCGCCGCCGGAGAGGAGGCCGGTCTCGCGGCGGGAGCCGGCTCAGCCGGCTCCTGCCAGAGACTCTTCATGTGCGTTTCGAATTCCCCGGCGGCGGGCGGGCGAGGCGCCGCGGGCGTTATCTCGATGGCGCGCAGAGCCGGAGAGGGTCTCAGCTTGCGCGCGGGCCGCCGCTCGATGAGTAGTCCCGCCAGAAACGACAGGAAGGCGATCGCCTCGGGGTCGAAGCGGTTTTCTTCTCCCGGCGCGGCGTCCCCGTAGAGGGCCCCGGAGACCTTCTCGCCGATCGTCATCGGGATGAGGATCCCGTCCACGGCGTCGCCGCAGAGGAGCCGCTCCGAAACAACGTTGCCGGCCGGCAGGCGGCAGGGCGTCCCCTCCGCCACCCGCGCGAGCAATCCCGCTCCCTCGGCCGAGAGCGTCACGCGGGACGCATCCCTCGCCGAAGCGTCGCTCGCGAATCCGGCCGCTTTCCAGACCGTGAAGACGCCCTCGCGCAGCACGAGAAGGATCGCGCGCGAGGAGTGGCGCAGGCAGATCTCGAGGAGCTTCAGGAGAATATCCACCTGCGTGGAAGCGTCATCCAGCTCACGCGCCGCGGAGACGGAGAGATGACCGGATGGCGCGACCCCGGCGGGAACGAGCCCTGCCAGGCTCTGTTCAAAGCGGGAGGCGAACCCCGCCCAAAGCCCGTCGGATTCTCGCCGCAGGCGATCGAACTCCTCGCGCAGCGACCCGAAACGATCGGTGAGGCGCGTCCCGATCTCCGATTGCAGAGGCCCCTGGCGGCCTTCCGGATCTTTCATTGGATCATTATAAGCACGGACGAAGGACGGGAACGCGCCCTAAGTCTCTTTAAATGCTTGAGATCGAAGGAGTTGACACGCCCGATGCGGCCGCCTAAGATACTCGTCCCTTTTTGGCAGCCACGGTGAAGGGGGTGAGTGTTCGTGCCTCTGGTCCACGTCAAAGAAGACGAGTCGTTCGAGAACGCCATGCGGCGTTTCAAGAGAAAGTGCGAAAAATCGGGAATCCTGTCGGAACTGAAGAAGCGGCAGCACTACGAAAAGCCGAGCGCCAAGCGCAAGCGCAAGATGATCCAGGCCCGCAAGAAGATGCTCCGGAAGCTCTCGGAGGACAAGCGGGTCACGCCCTAGAAGATTTCTTTTCAAGCGGCGGCGAGGGGGACGCCGAGGCTCTCGAGCTTCCCCTCGTTCTCCGCCTTGTCGCTGCCCTCGCCCGCACCGCGCCCGGCCGGCGAGCGACCCTGGACCTCTCTCCCGTCTTCGAGGAATCCGCCGCGCGAGAACTTCTGGCCGAGACGGCCGAGGCCTGGGAGTTTCGCGCGCGCAATGGAAGGCTGCCGCTCGCGGGTGTCGAGGAGATCTCGCCGACGCTCGAGGCGCTGCGCGGATCGGGAGGAACGGCGCAGCCGGAGGACTTCCGCCCGATCCTCGCCGTGGCGCGCGCGGCCGAAGCGGTGCGCCGCGCTCTTGCCAGGGCGGAGTCGCCGCGCCTGGCCCGCCGCCGCAACGCGATTCCCGGCTTCCTCGAGCTGATCGGGCAGGCCCGCCGGCTCTTCGACGCAGACGGCTCGATCAAAGACGACGCCTCGCCCGAGCTTCACGCCGCGCGCTCGAAGCTGCGCCGCCGCCGCTCCGAGGTCTCCCGCGGCTTGAACAGGGTTCTGGACGAGCGGCGCGATTTCCTGGGGGACGCGGTCGTCGTGCTGCGCAACGACCGATACTGCCTCCCGGTCCTCGCGTCGGCCCGCTCGCGCGTACCGGGGATCGTGCACGACCGCTCGGGATCGGGCCAGACGGTCTTCGTCGAGCCTCTCGAGGTCATCGAAGGCAACAACGAGCTTGCCCTGCTGGCCGCCGAGGAGCGGCACGAGGTGGAGCGTCTCTTGAACGCTTTCGGGCGGCTCGTCCTCGATTCCGCGGGGGACCTGGAGGAAGCCGTGGATCAAATGGCCGCGCTCGACGCGCTGGAAGCGAAAGTCGAGTTCGGAGAGGTGGCCGGCGGGCGCATCCCCGAGCTTTCCGACAACGGAGGCTGGACGCTCGCGGCGGCGCGTCATCCGCTGCTCGATCCCGCGCTCGCTCCCCTGCGCGGCCGCGCGCTCGCGGAGTCCCGGCCGGAGCGCGCGGCGCAGGCGGTCGTCCCGCTCGACCTCGATCTTCCCGCGCAAAAACGCCTGCTCGTCGTCTCCGGCCCCAACGCCGGCGGCAAGACCGTCGTGCTCAAGACCGCGGGACTCTTTTCGCTGATGGCTCAGGCGGGTCTGCCTCTTCCGTGCGGTCCGGCCACACGCGTGCCGGTCTTCCGGGCGATCCGGGCGGAAATCGGCGACGCGCAGGAGATCCTGGCCGGCCGCTCGACGTTCTCTTCCTCGATGGAGACTCTCGCGGCGGTCCTGGACGAGGCGGGCCCCGGGTTGCTCGCGTTGATCGACGAGATCGGGGGCTCGACCGATCCGGAAGAAGGCAGCGCGCTGGCGATCGCGTTCCTCGAGGAGTACCTGGCGCGCGGGGGGCGAGCCCTCGTGACGACCCACTTTTCGGCGCTCAAGAATTTCGCGGCGGCGCGGCCCGACGCGGTCTGCGCGGCCATGGAGTTCGACGAAGCGACGGGCCGTCCCAACTACCGGCTTCACCCGGGCCTCTCGGGGAGGAGCCGCGCGCTCTCGGTCGCACGGGAAGAGGGGCTGCCCGAGACGGTCCTTCGGCGCGCGCGCGAGATCCTCGGAGAAGCGTGGCGCCGGCGGGAGGAGCGCGAGACGGAAGCGGAAGCCGCGATCGAAAGGCTGCGGCAATCCGAAAAGGCGCTCGAGGCCGAGCGCGAGAAAGCGCGGCGCGAGGCGGAAAAACTCACCCGGGAGCGCGAGACGAACGCGGCCCGGCACGCGAAAATGCTCGAAGAGGGGCTGGCCGGCTTCGAGCGCGCGCGGACGGACCTGGCGCGGCGCCTGGAGAAGGAGATGGAGATCATCCGGCTCGACGCCTCCCGGCGCGCGGAAGCGTCCGCCGCGAAGATTCTCGCCCGGGCGCAGACCGCGATGGAGCCCGAGCCAGTCGTGACCGAGGCGCAGGAAGAGCTTCTCGCGCGAGGGCGGGACCTCGAGGCCGGTGATCCTGTCCGGATCCGCGGCTCGAAGACCTCCGGCGTGATCGTCTCCCTCGATCGCGACGCGGTCTGGCTCGACGTCTCGGGAAAGAGGATGCGTGTCGCGCGAGCGGACCTGCAGCGGATTGCCGGCGGGGGAAGCCCGGCAAGAGCGCCGGCCTCCTTCTCCTCCGCCCCGAAGCCCGAGCCCGATGCCGCGCCGGCACGCGAGGTCAACGTCATCGGCCAGCGGATCGAAGACGCCATCCCGCAGATCGAGAAGAGCCTGGACGAGGCGCTCCTCGCCGGGATCGCGCACATCCGCATCGTCCACGGCCACGGCACGGGCCGCCTGCGCGAAGCCGTGCGCGAACACTTCCGCACGCATCCCGCGGTCGCGTCGCTTCGCGCCGGCGAGGCCCGCGAAGGCGGAAACGGCGCGACGATCGTGGAACTGCGATGAGGAGGCGTTCTGTCATTCTGAGGTCGCCGACGCGCCAGAGCCGCGACGGCGCGAGCGAAGCGACGAAGAATCTGCTTCGTCCGAGAGGGAACGAAAGCAGATCCTTCGCTTCGCTCAGGATGACAGACTCCCATGAGTGACCTCGACATCACCGACGCCGTCATGGCCGAGCTGCGCAGCGCGGCGGACATCGTGCAGGTCATCGGCGAGCACACGCGCTTGAAGAAGGCGGGACGCTCCTGGAAGGGCCTCTGTCCGTTCCACAACGAGCGCACCCCCTCCTTCACGGTGGATCGCGAGAAGGGTCTCTACCACTGCTTCGGTTGCGGGGCCGGAGGCGACGTCGTCCACTTCGTCCGGCAGATGGACCGGCTGGAGTTCCCGGAGGCGGTCGAATCGCTCGCCTCGCGATTCGGAGTCACGATCCCGCGGCGCGCCTGGCGCGGTCCCCGGGACGACCGGCGCGAGAAGCTCTACGAAGCCGTCTCCGCCGCGCACCGCTTCTACCTGGAGCAGCTGGGCAAGCCCGGCAACAAGGCGGCGCGTTACCTGAAAGAACGGGACGTCTCTGCCGACCTGACGAAGAGGCTGGGACTGGGCTACGCGCCCGACTCCTGGGACGGGCTCTCGCGGGCGCTCCTGCCCGCCTATCCCGAGAGCCTGCTCGTCGAGGCGGGCCTGCTCCAGCCCCGGCAGGACGGGAAGACCGGCTCGTACGACCGTTTCCGCGACCGTCTCCTCTTCGTCCTGCGCGACGAGAAGGGGCGTCCCGTGGGATTCGGCGGACGAACCCTTTCGGCTGAGAGCGAGGGGTCGCCGACGCGCCAGAGCCTCCGCCGAAACGGCTACGGTTCTCCAGCGAAGGCGGAAAGCAGCTCGGGCGACGGCGCGCCCAAGTACTTGAACTCGCCGGAGACGCCGATCTTCCAGAAGAAGCGTCTCCTCTACGGCCTCTCCGACGCCCGGGACGCGATCCGAAAGCGCGACCGCGCCGTCCTGGTCGAGGGCTACTTCGATCACCTGGCTCTCGTCGCCGCGGGCGTGGAGGAGACCGTCGCCTCCATGGGCACGGCGCTCACGCCCGAACAGGCGGCGAAACTGCGGCGTCTCACTTCTTCGGTCGTTCTCTGCTACGACGGCGATCCCGCGGGGCGGGCAGCCTCTCGCGGCGCGCTGGCTCATCTGCTCGCCCAGGGCCTTTCCTGCCGGGTCACGCGGCTGCCGGCGGGAAGGGACCCGCACGACGTGCTGCGCGAGGAGGGACCCGAGCGTCTCGCGGCCCGTATCGAGGAGGCTCCGGATTACCTGACCTGGCTTCTGGAGGAGAGCGATCCGCAGGAGCCGGATCTCTCCTCGGCCGGCAAGAGCGGCCGGATCGCGGACCTCGTCGAGCTCCTCGGAGTCATCCCCGACATGATCCTGCGCCACGAGGAATGCCGGCGCCTGGCCCGGCATTCCGGTATTCCCCTGGAGCTCCTCTGGGACCGGATCAAGCCCGCGGCCGGCCGGCCCGGCGCGACCCCGACCCGCTCCGCGCCCCCGGGAACGCCGGCGGCGGTTCCGGTGTTATCTGACGGAGGGATTCCTGAAACGGAGCGGGCCCTCCTGTCCCTTCTCGTGAAGGGGGAGTCTATCCCTCTGATTCGAGAGACTTTGAAAGACGAATGGCTCACCGACGAGGGCGTGAAGAGGATAGTGGCTGCTTATCGGGGACTTGATTTTCCGAATCAAATTCCTAACCTCAGCGACGAGAACGACACTAAACTACTCGCCCGAGCGGACTTAGAGGAGAAGTTCGACCCGTCGCCGACACGGGCGGGGCAGGTGCTCGACGACCTCCGTAAGGCGCATCTGGAGCGTCGCGTCAAGTCGATCCAGGAGGAGATGACAAGGCCCAAGATCGAAGGACGGTCCGAGAACGACCTCTTGAAAGAGCAGTTGGAAATACAAAAAGAGATTCAGCGTTTGAAGCCGTCGCGGAAAGGAAAAGCGCTTGTTGATTGAGGAAAAGTATCCGGAGGTTCAGATCCTCTTCAAGGTGGGCAAGGAGAAGGGCTACCTGCTCTACGAGGAGATCCAGACGGTCCTCTCCGACGAAGTGACGGGAGAGCCCAGAGACCTCGAGGAGGTCTATACGCGCTTCTTCGACCTCGGCATCGAGATCGTCACCGACCCCGACCGGGCCGCGAGGAAGAGGGCGGCGCTCGAGGCCGAGACCGCGGAGGAGGCGCGTGAGGCGGTCGAGAAGACCAACGACCCGGTGCGCATGTACCTGCGCGAGATGGGGACGGTCAAGCTCCTGGACCGCGAGGGAGAGGTTCGCATCGCCAAGCGCATCGAGCAGGGCGAGGCGAAGATCTACCAGGCGCTCGCCAACAACCCCATCGTCCTCGAAGAGCTCCTCAAGCTGCTGGAAAACGCCGGCCGCGACACGCGCATGGTCACCGAGCTGGTCAACCTCTCCGACGACGAGGAAGAGGATCTGGACGACCGCGCCGCTCAGCGCATCGAAGGCGTGCTCGCGAGTTTCAAGAAGATCGGCGCCCTCGACAAGGACATCAAGCGGCTGAAGTTCAAGGCTCGCACGATCAAGCGTGGCACCAAGGGGCTGGCCCGCATCGAGGCCTCGATCGACAAGAAGATCGCCTCGATGGCCAAGCTGATCCGCGTGGCCGATTTCACCCCGGCCGTCCTGAACCGCGCCATCGGGATTCTCAAGGACATCGACCGTCAGATGTCGGCGCCGGAGTCCACGATCCGGCAGGACACCAACACCCTGAAAAAGGAGAAGAACGCGACGCGGATCGACTTCTACAAGCGCCGCATCGCCAAGTACCGCAAGTCCTTGAAGGAGCTCGAGCAGAAGTTCGGCGTCACGCACGAGGACGTCAAGAAGACCCTGCGGATGGTCCGCGAGGGAGAGGAGGAGGCGGACCAGGCCAAGCACGAGCTGATCGTCGCGAACCTGCGCCTCGTCGTCTCGATCGCCAAGAAGTACACCAACCGGGGCCTTCAGTTCCTGGACCTGATCCAGGAAGGCAACATCGGCCTGATGAAAGCGGTCGAGAAGTTCGAGCACCGCCGCGGCTACAAGTTCTCGACCTACGCGACCTGGTGGATCCGCCAGGCGATCACCCGCGCGATCGCCGACCAGGCGCGCACGATCCGCATCCCGGTGCACATGATCGAGACGATCAACAAGCTGACGCGCACCTCGCGCTCGCTCGTCCAGGAGCTGGGACGGGAGCCCAACGCCGACGAGATCGCCAAGCGCATGGACATGCCGGTCTCCAAGGTCCGCAAGATCATGAAGATCGCGCAGGAACCGATCTCGCTGGAGACGCCGATCGGAGAGGAAGAGGATTCGCACCTGGGCGACTTCATCGAGGATCGCGGCGTGCTCTCGCCCATCGAGTCCGTCCTGGTGTCCAACCTCCAGGACCAGACGCGGAGGGTGTTGAAGTCCCTGACGCCGCGCGAAGAGCAGGTCCTGAAGATGCGTTTCGGCGTGGGCGACGGCTCGGAGCACACCCTGGAAGAGGTCGGCCGCTCCTTCAACGTGACGCGGGAACGCATCCGGCAGATCGAATCGAAGGCCCTGCGCAAGCTGCGCCACCCCTCGCGAGCCAAGAAACTCAAGCCCTTCCTCGAGACGATCCGGTAGGCGGCGCTCCGCGCCGCCTGGCATTTTGGGCACGGGATTGGATTACGCGGACACGCTTCCAGGGCCCTTTGGCGGGCGCGCCGCCTGTGAGCGCCGGCTGATATATATTGGCGGGCGGACACCACCGGGGTCCATAGCTCAGCGGTCCAGAGCCACCGGCTCATAACCGGTCAGACCTCGGTTCGAATCCGAGTGGACCCACCAGACGTGGGGGTGAGGGGTGCGGGGAGCTTGAAGGGACTGAATCGAAACGGAGGAGAAGACTCCAACTCGATCCTGCAAGGGTGTCCTACGGCCAGGGCACCCTTTTTCGTCCGAAAGGGCTGCTAGGTGAACAGCCTCCTGGATGAGCTTTACCGCCTCCAGGAGCGCATGAGGTTCGTACAAAGCCGCGAGCGGGAGCGAGATACGGTCCCTGCCGAGCTCACGGAAGTTGACAACGCCTTCCGCGCCAAGCTCGAGGCGGTCAGGAGCCTGAAGCAGCGCCTTCTCGAGGCCGAAGTCGAGCACCGGCTGGCGTCGGCGGAGCTGGCCGACCACCAGGAGAAACAGAAGAAATACCAGGCGCAGCTGCGCAACGTGCAGTCCAGCCGCGAATACAGCGCCGTCCTCAACGAGATGGACGGAGTCGAGAAGCAGATCCGCGCGACCGAGGACAGGGTCCTGACGCTCGAAGAAGAGCTGGAGACCTCGCGCGAAGACCTGAAGAAACGCGAAGAGAACCTGCCGCGCGAGACGCAGGAACACGAAGAGAAGATGAAGGACTGGCGCGCGGCCCAGCGCGCGATCAACGAGGAATTGAAGTCGGCACAGGCCGAGATCGCGGAACTGGAGTCCCGGATCCGCCCGCGCGAGCTGTCGGAGTTCCGCCGCCTGCTCGAGAAAAAGGGAGGGCTGGCGGTCGCGCGGGTGGTCAGCAACTCCTGCTCCGCCTGCCACGTCAAGGTGCGGCCCGCCGCCATGCAATCGCTCAAGACGGGAAGCGAGATCATCTACTGCGACAGTTGCCGCCGGATCCTCTATTACGATCCCCACAAACCGTGAGACGTCAGGCGTCAGGAGTCAGGCGTCAGGCGCGGCCCGGGCGACCTGATTTCGGAACTTCGCCTCACGTCTCACGCCTCACGCTTCACGGGTCATGAGGTTTCGTGCGCACATCGACGGCGCGGCCCGCGGCAACCCGGGACCGGCGGGCGCGGGTGTCTACATCGAGCCGGAGGACGGCCTGCCGGCCGAAGAATTGTTCGAGGCGCTCGGCGAGACGACCAACAACGTGGCGGAATATCGGGCTCTCCTCCTCGCCCTGCGGCGCGCGCAGGAAAGGATGGCCGACACGGTCGAGATCCTCTCGGACAGTCTCCTGCTGGTGCAGCAGGTCAACGGGATCTTCAAGGTCCGGGCGACGCACCTGATCCCGATCGTCTCCGAGGCGATCCGCCGGGCCAAGAGTTTCCGGCGCTTCTCGATCCGGCATGTTCCGCGGGAAGAAAACCGGAAGGCCGACCGCCTGGCCAACCTGGGCGCGGACGCGAGCGAGCGCAGGATCCAGGCGACGTGAGCGGCTTCTCGGCGCAGGAGATCGCCGCGCGGCGCGACGCGGTCCTCGCCCGCATCGCCCGGGCGGCGGAACGCGCCCGGCGCGATCCGAACGAAGTCGCTCTTCTCGCCGTCACCAAGACCCATTCCGCCGAGGTCGTCCGCCGCGCCGCGCTTTCGGGCATGAAGCTCTTCGGAGAGAACCGCGTGCCCGAAGGGGTCGGGAAAATCCAGGCGCTTTCGGAGGAATTCCCGGGCCTCGAATGGCGCCTGATCGGCCCGCTGCAGACGAACAAGGCGAAGGCCGCGCTAGAATACTTTTCAGTGATCGAAAGCCTGGACCGCGAAAAGCTCGCGACGCGTCTGGAAGGACTGCTCGCCGCGAGCGGCCGCCGCTTTCCTGTTCTTCTCGAGATCAATCTTGGCGGGGAAGAGACCAAGTCCGGCGCGCCGCCCGCGGAGGCCGAGACGCTGGCCGCCGCCGCGCTCGCCCTTCCTCACCTGGAGGTCCGAGGCCTCATGGCGGTGCCGCCGTTCACGCCCGACGCCGAGGGGGCGCGCCCCTATTTCAAGAGGCTGAAGGAGATTCGCGATCGCCTGGCCGACCGCTTCGGCCGTCCCTTCCCGGAACTCTCCATGGGAATGAGCCACGATTTCGAAGTGGCCGTCGAGGAGGGATCGACGGAGGTCCGTATCGGGACCGCGCTCTTCGGAGAGAGGCCCGGCGCGTGAACGTCGGCGGCGCCTTCATGGTCGCGGTCCTGGACGTGCTCTTCGCCATCCTCTCAGTCATCCAATGGCTCGTCATCATCGCCGCGGTCATCTCCTGGGTGAACCCGGACCCGCGCAACCCGATCGTGCAGTTCCTCTACCGGTCCACGGAACCGATCCTGCGCCCGTTCCGGCGCCTGCTTCCTCCCGGCCGCACGGGAGGCATCGACTTCTCGCCGCTCCTGGTCATCCTCGCGATCATCTTCATCCGCACGTTCCTGTCCCGGCTCTTCCTGCGCCCGGCCGGATTCATCTGATCCACGGAATTCAGAGGAGGTTTCCATGCCCAAGATCACGCTGCTCGAGATTCAGAACCACAGGTTCCGCACGAAGTGGAGAGGCCTCGACGCCGTCGAGGTGGAATCGTTTCTCTCGCTGGTGAGCGAGGAGATCGAGGACCTGACGCGCTCCCGGTCGGAGATGGAAAGCCGGCTTCGCGCGCTCGACTCGGAGAACGCCGAGCACCGCGAGCGCGAACGGACCCTGCGCGACACGCTGCTCTCCGCCCAGCGCGCCTCCGAAGACATCCGCGGCGCCGCCCGCAAGGAAGCGGAGCTGATCGTGCAGCAGGCGGAGGACTCGAGCGAGCGCCTCACGCATCACGCCCTGCAGCGCTCGGCGGAGATCGAGAAGGCGATCGAAGACCTGAAGATGCAGCGGACCCATTTCCGCCTGCAGATGGAACAGCTCATGGCTCTCATCCAGAAGGTCCTGGAAATGGACCGGCAGGAGGAGGAGAAGGACCGGCCCCTCTCCTACATGACGCGGAAGGAGAAGGGCGAGACGGGTTGAGGATTTCGACTGAGGACTGCGGACAGAGGACTGAGGACTCACGTGGCCGGCGCCCGACAACAATATTCAGGGCACCGGTCGGGTCAGTCCTCAGTCCCTAGTCCTCGGTCCTCAGTCACTTTTTCGTGATCCCCTCCTCTCTCGAGATCCGCAACGCGGCGTGTCTCGCCACGCCCGTGGGGACCACGGCAAAGAGGGGACGCGCGCAGGGCGAGATCCTGCGGATCCGCGATGCCGCGGTCCGCGCCGAAGAGGGCGTCCTGGTCTTCGTCGGGAGCGAAGGCGATTACCAGCGGGAGTACGGCGCACGCCCGGCGGCCGTTTCCATCGACGCGACGGGAAAAACTCTCCTGCCCGGCTTCGTGGATGCCCACACCCACCCGGTGTGGGCGGGCGACCGGGGCGAAGAGATCGGCCGGCGGCTCGCGGGCGAGAGCTACGCCTCGATCGCGTCCCGCGGGGGCGGGATCCTCGCCACGGTCGCCGCGACGCGCGCCGCGAGCGACGAAGATCTCGCCTCTCGGGTTCGCCTGCGCCTCGCCAGGATGCTGTCGGCCGGCACGACGACCGCCGAGGCCAAGTCGGGCTACGGCCTGACGGCGGAGCAGGAGATCCGGTCTCTCGATCTTCTCTCCAGGCTCGCCTCCCTCGACCTTCCGCGCATCGTTCCCACGTTGATGGCCGCGCACGAGTTGCCGCCCGAGTTCCGGCAACGCCGGGAGGAATGGGTCCGCATCGTCGCCGAGGATCTCGTCCCGCGCTGCGCCAGACAGGGACTGGCCGCTTTCTGCGACGTCTTCTGCGAGGAGGGCGTCTTCACCGTCGCGGAGTCGCGCCGGATTCTCGAAGCGGCCCGCGCGGCGGGTCTCGGACTTCGGATCCATGCGGACGAGCTCAACCGCTCGGGCGGGGCGCGGCTCGCGGCGGAGCTCGCCGCCGACTCGGCGGATCATCTGCTGCGCATCGGCCGCGAGGAGATCGATGCCCTGGCGGGCGCGGGAACCGTCGCGGTTCTTCTGCCGGGCACCGCCTGGTGGATGCGTTCCAGGCCCGCCCCGGCCCGGGCCCTGATCGAGGCGGGCGTGCCGGTCGCCGTCGCGACCGACGCGAATCCGGGAACCTGCAACACCGAGTCCCTGCCGGCCGTCGCGGCGCATGCCTGCCTCGACTCCGGCCTGACGGTCGAGGAAGCGCTGACCGCCCTGACCCTGAACGCCGCGGCCTCGCTGCGGCTCGCGTCGAGGATCGGCTCGCTCGAGGCCGGAAAAGACGCCGATCTGCTCCTCCTCGACGCGCCCGATGACCGGCACCTCATCTATCATTGGGGCGTGAACCTCGTCGCCGCCGTGGTGCGCGGCGGCCGCGTCCTCCGAGGCGAGATCGCATGAACGACTTTTCAGAGCTTCCGATCCGCGAGTTTCTTTCCGTCCTCGCCTCCTCGGCGCCCACGCCGGGAGGGGGGACGGCGGCCGCCGTCGCGGGCGCGATGGGCGCGGGTCTGGCAGAGATGGTGACGGCCCTGACGCTCGCCCGCGAGAAGTACGCCTCTTCGCACGAGGCCATGCGGCCGATCGCCCGGGCCGCCGCCGCCGCGAGGGAGGAGTTTCTCGCGCTCGCGCGGGAAGACGCGGAGGCGTACGACGAGGTCGTCGCCGCCCGCCGCCTCCCCAGGGACACGGAGGAGCAGAAGGCGAGCCGCTCGGAGCGGATAGCGGCCGCCAACCGGCGCGCCGCGGAGGTCCCCATGCGCACGGCGCGCGCCGGGGAGCGCCTGCTCGCGGCGATGCCGGCCCTGGCCGAAAAGGGGAACCCCAACGCCGCCTCCGACGCGGGCGCGGCTACCCTGCTCCTGGAGGCTTGCGTCCAGGCCGCGCTCCTGAACGTGGCGATCAACCTGCCCGGGGTCTCCGACACGGGCTTCGTCGAAGAGATGCGCCGGGAAGTGGAAGAACTGCGGGCGGCGGCCCAAAAACTGCGATCCGAGGTTCTGGAGAGCATCCAGCGCAAGATCTAGCGGCGTCGTATCTGACGCTGCCCCAATGGTTTCCGGCAACGACAACGACCCGATTTTTTCTTGTTGACAGACCCGTGCCCGTTTGTTAGTCTGTTTCTATTGATTTGCGCGATCCGGGAACGGGTCGCGCGTTTCGTTTTCAGGGGCGCGTTTTTGACATCTTTCCCCGTCCGAGGGCCCCCCGCCGCCTCCCGTCTCGACCACATAGAATCCGAATCCCATGCCGGAGGCGTCTCGGAAGCTCTACCTCGTGGACGCGATGTCCAACATCCATCGCGCCTACCATGCGATCCAGCGTCTCTCGACCTCCGCCGGCAAGCCCACCAACGCGATCTACGGCTTCGTCACGATGCTGCGCAAGATGCTGCGCGAGCACACCCCCGAATATCTCGCGGTCGCCTGGGATGGTCCGGAACGGACCGTGCGCCACGAAGCCTACGCCGAGTACAAGGCCCACCGAGTCCCGATGGCTCCCGACCTGGCCTCGCAGATTCCCGACATCCGGCGAATCCTCGACGCGTACCGGATCCCGATCCTGGAGCTGCCGGGCTACGAGGCCGACGACGTCATCGGGACGCTCTCGACGAAGGCCGCGGCGCAGGGTTTCGACGTGGTCATCGTGACGGCCGACAAGGACATGTTGCAGCTGGTCTCCCCCCGAATCCGCGTCTTTCACACAGGCCGGGAACGGTTCCTGGACGACGCCGGCGTCCAGGATTTCTTCGGCGTCCCGCCAAGCCAGGTCAAGGACGTTCTGGCCCTGATGGGCGACAGCGTGGACAACATCCCCGGAGTGCCCGGCGTCGGGCAGGTCACGGCGAAGAAATGGATCTCGACCTACGGCGACCTCGACACGCTGCTGGCGAAGGCGGACGAGATCAAGGGCAAGGTCGGCGAGAGCCTGCGGCAGCACAAGGAGGCTGCCATTCTCTCGCGCACGCTGGTCAAGATCCCGACGGATCTGCCGATCCCCTTCGAGCCGGCGGCGCTCCGGTGCGCGGACCCCGACGCGCGGAAGTTGAAGGACCTGTTCGTGGAGATGGAGTTCCACTCGCTGGCGGCGGAGATCGGCGCCGAGGCCGCGGCTCCTCCCGAAATCACGTTTGGACGCATCGAGCGAGGCGCCGCCTTCGCGGCAGGCTCCGGCGAGCCCTTCGGCGCCGCGCTCCTGACGGCGAAAGACCGGGTCCTGCTGGCGGTCGCCGGAGACGGCCGGGTCGAAATCGCGGAAGAGAGCACGGAGGAAATCCTGGAACGCTGGAGGAGCCTTGATCGGCCCGGCCGGGAGATCTGGCTGGCCGACGCCAAGCCCGTGGACACGCTCCTCGCGCGGGCCGGCCGCTCCATCTCGGGAGACGTCTTCGACGTCTGCCTCGCCCAGTATGTCCTGTCCCCGGGCGTGGGGGGATCCGATTTCGAGCTGATGGCCTTTCAGCGGCTCGGACAGAGAGTGACGCCGGACAAGGAAGCGGGCGTCGTCTCCTGCGCGCTTCCCGAGGGATACGCCATCGGGACTGCCGACCGCTGGCTCGCGGAGCGCGCCGCGGTCACGCGGGAGCTGGCGGCGAAATTGAAGCCGGAGCTTTCCAGGCGCCCGGCCCTCGAAAAGATCTACCGGGAGATCGAACGGCCCCTGACCCCCGTTCTGGCGCGCATGGAGATCCAGGGCGTCGCGATCGACGTGCCGCTCCTGAGAGAGATGTCGGCGCGGATGGAGAAGGATCTGCGCGCTCTCGAGCAGAAGATCTGGGCGGAAGCCGGCGAGGAGTTCAACATCAACTCTCCCGTCAAGCTCGGCCAGATCCTCTTCGAGAAGCTGGGTTACCCGGCCGGCAAGAAGACCGCCAAGACGAAGTCGTCCTCGACCGGCGTCGAGGTGCTGACCGATCTGGCGGAGAAGGGATACCCCGTTCCCCGCCTGACGCTCGAGTACCGGGAGATCGCGAAGCTCAAGGGGACTTACGTGGACGCGCTCCCGGCGCTCGCCGACGCGGAGGGCCGGGTCCACACCTCCTTCCGGCAGACGGTCGCGGCGACCGGCCGCCTCTCCTCCTCGGACCCCAACCTGCAGAACATCCCGATCCGCACGGCCGCGGGCCGGGAAATCCGCCGGGCCTTCATCGCCCCGCCGGGGAAGAAGCTCGTGGTCGCGGACTACTCGCAGATCGAGCTGCGCATCCTCGCGCACATGTCGGGGGACGAGAACCTCATCGCGACCTTCGGGCAGGATATGGACATTCACCGCGCGACGGCCGCCCGGCTCTTCGGCGTGTCCGCGGACCTCGTTTCGCACGAGATGCGCAACGCCGCCAAGCGAATCAACTTCGCCCTGCTCTACGGCATGGCCGCCTTCACTCTCGGAAAGGAACTGGGAGTCTCGACCGCGGAAGCGAAGAGCTACATCGACTCCTATTTCAACCAGTTTCCGAAGGTCCGCGGCTGCCTCGACGGGATCCTGGAGCAGGCGCGAAGCAAGCGCGAAGTCGTGACGCTCTTCGGGCGCGTGCGGCCGATCCCGGACATCGCCGCGTCCAACCCCAACGTTCGAGGCAACGCCGAGAGGATGGCGCTGAACGCGCCCTTCCAGGGCTCCGCGGCCGACATCATCAAGATCGCCATGCTGCGCCTGGACCGAGAGCTTTCGGGAAGAGGCTCCTCGGCGAAACAGCTACTTCAGGTTCATGACGAGCTCGTCCTGGAAGCGCCGGAGGAGGAGGCCGAAGCCACTCGAGCGCTGGTCGGAGAAGTCATGGGGGGGGCCGCGCAGCTGCGCGTCCCTCTCGTCGTGCACGTGGGAGCGGCGGGCGACTGGATGTCAGCCAAATGAACCGCTTCGCTATACTTCGCCCGAAACCATGAGACAGGCACGGGTCCTCTGCTTCGCGTTGATCGGCGCCCTGAATATTTCCTCCCTGGAGGCGCAGGCGACCACGCCCGCCCCGACCTCGACGCCCGCGGAGTCGCCCGCGCCCGCTCCGGCGGAAACGCCGGCCCCGGCGCCGGAGGCCGCCGTCACGCCGGGCGCGCCGGTTCCAGCGCCGACGATTCCGAACACTCCCCTGCCGTCCCCGACGCCTGTTCCGACAGGCCCGCCTCCAAGACGCCTGGCGGAGACTCCGGTGGTTTCCGTCTCGCGTCTGGGAACCGACAACCCATTCGGTCTCGTTGCGGAGGAGCCGGCCGCCCTTCCGCCAAAGCTGGAATTCCCGCAGAGCACCGTCCCGGCCGCGCTCTATGCGGCGGTCCGCGTGGACGCGACCGGCAGAGTCGTGCAGTCCCGGATCATCCGTGATCCGATTCCCTCCCTGGCGGCGGAGTCCCGGCGGTCATTCGAGCAGCGCTGGTCGTTTGACCCCGCCGTGAAGAACGGCAAGCCCGTCGAGACATGGGCGAGTGTCCGCCTGGATCTGCAGGTCGAAGTCCGGCCGCGAGAGGAACAGGCGGCCCTGACCCCCATCACGCCGGCGACGCCGGTGCCGGTCCCGTTTGAGTGGGGAGACGACAAGGTCTGGCTGGACAAGTTCAAGGCCGTGGTCCCCACCGACGGGACCGTGCCCCTGGAGCAGGTGGACACGACGGCGAGTCCCAAGAAAACGAAATGGGTCGCCGACTCCTACAAGGGTCCCTTCTCCGGCCGCTTCTGGGTCAAGGTCAGCGCCGCCGGCCGGATCGAAAAGGTGGCGCCTCTCCAGGTCAGCGATCCCGTTCTCATCGCTTACATGCGCAAGACGGCGCCCGGCTGGCTCCTGCGCCCCGCGCGCGCGAAGGGACAGCCGGCTGACTCCTGGAACGAGTTGAACGTGTCCGGCGTGATCAGCTACTCGGTCGAGATCAAACAGATCAACAACCTGCGCAAGACGCTCGCGGGTCAGTAGCTCTCAGCTGTCAGCTTTCAGCTCTCAGCCCTCGGGATTTGGACGATCTCCCGCTTATCTCCGACTCTTCGGGTGACCTTGGCGGCGTCGAGGTGTTCGAGGAGAGGGATGGCGAGGCGGCGGGTCAGGCCAAACAGCTCCTTGAACTCGCCGACGTCGAAAGTCTGCTTCCCCCATCCTCGCAGGCGCGCGATCACTTCTTCGACGGGCTCCCTCGCGATGAGCCAGCCGCCGGGCAGCCGCAGAAGCGAGCCCTGCTTGACGAGATAGGCCGCGAGACCTTCGACGACCTTCTGCTTGTGGCCGACTTCCTGCGCCACATCCCCGATGGAAGGGGGATCGAGTCCGCGGCTGCGAAAGGCCCGGGCGACGCGCGCGGAGAGCTCGCGCTCGGTGCCCGCCAGCTCTTCTCTCCCCGGGATCCTGGCCTCCTCGCCGGCGAGGAGGTAGGCCCCGCGCGCGACGAGCGCCTTTTCCACGGCCTCGGCCCATTTCGGATCGGCGGAGGGGAGAAGCCGGGCGAGCAGAGTCCCGCGAGAGACTCCCACCGACCCGCTCGTGCCTCGAAGTCCTCGCTCTATTTCCGACCGCGCGCGGACCGCCAAGCGCGCGAGGGCGCTTTCGCCGACGTAGCGCTCGGGGGAACGCCGCAGCGCGTGCGCGCTGCCGCGCGCGATGGGATCGGCCATGGCCGCGCGGACTTCTTCCCGGCTCACGCCGCCCCGCACCGCGAGAGCCTCCTCGCCGGCTCCGGCCTCCCGGGCCTGCTCGACCCACGCGAGGAGCTTCTCCGAGAGATCGCCGTTCAACCGGTCGAGCTCGCCGAGAACTTCCGGTGTCGCGCGGCGCAGCGGCGGCCACAAGGGATCCAGGACGCTTCCTCCGCCGATCGTCTCGACCGGGGAGAGGCGCCGGACGACGAAGCGGTCGCCGGGAATCGCCGCCGCGGGACCGGAGAGCTTGAGCTGGACTCTTCCCGTCTCTCCTCCCTTGAGAACCCGGCCGTCCAGGACGCGCACGAGGGCGCGCGACTCGGAAGAGTAATGATGAAAGGAGAGGCGGTCGCCGCTCTTGACGGGAGGAGCGCCGCTCAAGAGCTCCAGCCGCGCGGTCAGCAGAGCGCTCGTGGCGAACGCCCCGGGCGCGGCCAGGACGACGCCGCGGCGAACGTCCTCCAGCTCGACGCCGGCCAGATTCGCGCTGACCCGCTCCCCCGCCCTCGCCTCTTCCGTTTCTCTTCCGTGAACTTCCAGCCGCCGCACGCGCACGGGCCGCCGGGCAGGAAGGAGCTCGAGCCTCTGGTCGCGGGAAATCGTGCCGCTCACGAGACTTCCCGTGACGACCGGGCCGAACCCGACGATCGAGAACGCGCGATCGATCGGAAGGCGGGCGCCGCGGGCCTCCCGGCCCGAAGGGCCTTCCTCGAGAGCGAGCCGCAGCAGCGAGCGTTTCAACTCGGGCAGGCCTTCCCCGGTCTGGGAAGACACGGGCACGATCCGCGCTTCCTCAAGAAACGATCCGCGAACCAGGTCGCGCGCGTCCGAGACGGTGACCTCGACGAGCTCCGGCGCAACGCGATCGATCTTGGTCACGGCGACGACGCCCTTGCGGATGCCTAGCAGCCGCACGATCTCGAAGTGCTCGCGTGTCTGCGGCATGACCGACTCGTCCGCCGCGATGACGAGGAGCACGGCGTCGATCCCCCCGGCGCCCGCGAGCATGTTGCGCACGAAGCGCTCGTGGCCCGGCACGTCCACGAACGAGAGCCGGACGCCCTCCCACTCCGCGTGCGCGAACCCGAGGTCGATCGTGATGCCGCGGCGTTTTTCTTCCGGCAGACGATCCGCGTCGATACCGGTCAGCGCCTTGACCAGGGCTGTCTTGCCGTGGTCGATGTGCCCGGCCGTGCCCACGAGGAACCGCTTCATCGGAATGAAGGCTATACGAAGGCACTGTCATCCTGAGCGAAGCGGCCATGTCATCCTGAGCGAAGCGAAGGATCTGCTCTGGTCACGATTGCCCGATTCGAGCGGAGCAGGTTCTTCGTCGCTTCGCTCGCGCCGTCGCCATAGCGGCTTTCCGCCGTCGCTGGAGAGCCGTAGCCGCGCGCCGTCGGGCCATAGCGGCTTTGGCGCGTCGGCGACTTCGGCGGAGGCTCTGGCGCGTCGGCGACCTCAGAATGACAGGGTTCTGAGTGATAGCCCTCAGAATGACAGGGCCCTGGGAGATAGCGCTCAGAATGACAGACACCCCAGTGATAGCCTTTTCCGCCATGCAGAAGCGGATCGAGCAGGATCTGAAGACCGCCATGAAGAGCGGCGATAAGAGGCGTGTTTCGACCCTCCGCCTCCTTCTCTCCGTTCTGAAGAACGAACGGATCAATTCACAGCGCGAGCTGACGGACGAGGAAGCGGAAGCGGTCATCCGGCGGGCGGTCAAGCAGCGCAAGGAAGCGATCGAGGTCTACGACCGCACGGGACGGGTGGACCTTGCCGGCGCGGAAAAGGAGGAGCTGGCGATTCTCGAGGCTTATCTTCCCCAATCCATGCCCGAGGCCGAGCTGGAAGCGACTGTTCGCGCGATCATCGCGGAGAAGGGTTTCTTCTCGGCGAAAGAGGTCGGGCAGCTCATGAAGGAATTGATGGCCAGACATCGCGGGCGGGTGGACGGGAAAAAAGCCCAGGAGATCGCCCGTAAGCTGCTCCCGTGACTCCCCGCCAGGGCGATCCGCCGCGCCGGCGCGAGGAAATCGAGGTCAAGATTCCGTGCGAAGACCTCGGCGCGCTGCGGGAAAAACTGCGCGGCCTGAAATCGACACCCCGGACGCCTCTCCACTTCGAGTCCAACGACCTCTACGACGATCCCGAAGGTCGCCTGCGGGTCTCCGGGCGCGTGTTGCGCCTCCGACGCGCCGACGGGACCGCGCTTCTGACGTACAAGGGGGCGGCGAGCTTCACCGGCGGCGTCAAGGCGCGGGAGGAACGCGAGACCCGGATCTCCGATCCGGAAGAAATGGAGGCGATCCTGGCCGCTCTGGGTTTGCAGCGCCGCTTCCGCTACGAGAAGAGGCGGGAGGAGTGGGCGCTCGAGGGCTGCGCCATCGCTCTTGACGAAACGCCCATCGGCAACTTCGTCGAAGTCGAAGGAGACCCGCGGGGGATCCGCCGCGCCGTCGTCGCGCTCGGCCTCGACGTCGCCAACGCCGTGCCTTACAGCTACGCCCGGCTCTATGCCGAACGCCGCAAGGCAGACCCTTCCCTCCCCGCCGACATGGTCTTCCGGGACCGTAAGGCGTAAGGCGTCAGGCGTAAGGCGTGACGTCAGGAAAGAAACGGGGCATCGCCTCACGCCTCACGCCTTACGTCTCACGGGTTGGATGAGGGCCTTTCTTCTCGCGGCGGGGCTCGGCCGGCGCTTCCGGCCGGTCACGGACTCCATTCCCAAGCCTCTCTTCCCCTTCCTGAACGTCCCTCTGATCCGGGCGCACCTGACGAGGCTGGCCAGACACGGCATCCTCGAAGCTGGCGTCAATCTTCATCATCTTGGTGAAAAGATCGAAGGCCATCTGCGCGACCGCGCGGCGGATCTCCCGGACCTGCGCTTCTTCCCGGAGCCGGAAATCCTCGGCACCGCGGGCGCCCTGCGAAACGCCGCCGGATGGCTTTCCGGCGGAGACTTCCTGGTCGTCAACACGGACACGGTGATCGAGCCCGACATCCCGGCGCTCGTCTCCCGCCACCGCGAGACCGGGCGCGCGGCCACGCTCCTCGTCGTGGAGAATCGGAATCCCGACCGGTACACGCCGCTTCAGGCCGAAGGGGACCGAATCACGGGGTTCGCAATGCCGGTGAAGAGGCCTCTGCTGTACACGGGGATCTGTATCCTGTCGCCGAGACTGCTCCAACGAACCCCGCCCGGAGAGGCGGCGCTCGTCGCCGATCTCTGGGCTCCGCTCTTGAACGAGACGCGCGACGAGATCGGATGGCTCCTGCACCAGGGCCCCTTCGAGGACCTGGGCCGCCCGAGCGATTTCCTCCGCGCGTCGCTCGAAGCGCTGGACCGCGGCGGACCGTTTCCGGAAGGCGGAGGGACTTTCGAAGCCGGAAAGCGGGTCCTCTCCGGCGAGCGCCCCGGGAACTTCGATGCATTCCGCAGCGTCCTCGGCCGGGCGGCGATCGGCGATCGAGCGTCGATCGCGGACAGCGTCGTCTGGGACGGCGTCGAGATCGGCGGCGGCGCCGAGATCCGCGGATGTCTGGCAGCCGGCGGAAGGATTCTTCCCGGCGCGTGCCACGAGGGCGTCCTCCTCTGGCCCGGGAAGAACGGTCTCGCCGCCGGGCATCCGCTTTCCTGAGCGCCTCAGAGCTTCCATTCCCTGTCTCCGCGCCGGTAATAGAGCGTGCGTAACTTTGCCGTGCGGCCGAAGACGCGCACCACGGCCATCCGATCGTGTCCATCCCACAGATAGACCGAGCCCGGCGTGCTCTCGCCCATCGGTGAGAACGAGCAGATATCCGACGAATTGAAACGGATGGGATCGTCCAGATTGTCGAGGGTTTTTGAGGGATTGCCCGGGTCGGGGACCCCGACGCCTCTCAGGATGCCGGGCATCACGTCGTTACGGTTCCAGGGGAAGGCGATGGACAGCGGGAAGTCAATGCCCCGATCGATGTCGGCGGTGCGGATGCCGTTGCCGTTGCCGTCCACGTACAACGCCCATTCGTAGCGGTTCCCGTTCTTTCGAAACTTGATCCCGACGTATCGTCCGCGGGTAATTGCCTGGGCGCGTGCCTGAAGAAAAGCGACACCCGTCTGCGCCGCGGCGGATCGTACAGAAAGAGCGGTGCGCAACTGCAACACTCCCGGCGCGGCGACGGCGGTCGCCGCCGCCAGGATCGCCAGGACCGCGATCAACTCCGCTGCCGAATAGCCGGCGTGAGAGAGAAGGAGGGGCCCGGAGCCGCGAACGCGGCTCCGGGCGGGCGGAGAGATCACCGTCCTTTGCCCACCGGGACGGAGTTGCGGGCTGTCCTCGTTCCCGCGGAGCCGCCGCGGGTGCCTTTGGAGGAGACTTTCTCGGAAAGGGTCGTCGGACCGGCGAGGGTCAGATAGGGTTTGAGCGTCGTGAAGAGCTTCTCGCCGATCCCCTTGACCTCCATCAGATCTTCGACCCTGGCGAAGGAGCCGTGCGCCTGGCGGTACTCGACGATGCGGTCGGCGACCTTGGCCCCGATGCGTGGAAGATTCGAGAGCTCCTTGGCGGAAGCCTGGTTGATGTTGACCTTCTTGCCGGCAACCTTGTCGGCCGTGTCCGCCGCAAGGAGACACGACGCTCCGAGAATCGCCGCGAGGGCGATCGCGAGGCGGCCGGAAGTTCGAGAATTCATCGTTGACTCACTTTCGAAAAGACGTTTCGTGTTGGGTTTCCTTGTTTCCTCTGGTTCTTGTCCTCATCGGGTCCCTGCGATCAGGCGTTCTCCATCGGCACCTCCTTTCTGTTCGAGCAGCGGAGAAGGCGAGAGCCGTGCCGCGCGCGCCGCGATGGAGCAAGCTGATGCATTGGAATGTGTTGCCGCTCGAAGGAGGGGATGGCTTGACCGCCGCGCCCGACAAACGGACTTGCTCTCGAAGAGGGCCGGAGCCGGTTCAAGCCGGTTCGAATCAGACCGTTACGTTTCCGCAAAAGACTTCTGACACGTGTCAGAGACTTTTGTCAGCGGATAGACTCCGGCAGCATGGCGGGGCGGGAAATCGTCGTCGGCGTCTCCGGGGCGTCGGGAGCTTTGCTGGCCCGCCGCTTCGTCGAGGTCGCGCTCGCGGCGAAGGACCTCGCGGTTCTTCACCTGGTTCTTTCCGAGGCGAGCCTCCAGGTGGCCAGGGGTGAGCTGGATCCTGCCATCTCGACGCCGCAGGACTGGGTCTCGCGCCTGGAGGACGCCGGGAGCCGCTCCGGCCGCATCCGGATCCACGAGAACGGGGAGGTCGGCGCCTCGATCGCCTCGGGGTCCTATCCGGTTTCAGGGATGGTCGTGATCCCCTGCAGCGCCGGCACGCTCGGCGCGATCGCCAACGGGATCTCGCGCGACCTCCTGCAGCGCGCGGCCGACGTGACGTTGAAGGAGCGCCGGCCGCTGGTTCTCTGCTTCCGGGAATCGCCCTACTCGCTCGTCCACATCGAGAACATGAAACGGGCGGCGCTCGCCGGGGCGATCATCGCGCCTCCCGCTCCCGCGTTCTACATTGCCGAGCCTTCCGTCGAGAGGTTTCTCGACGCGTACTGCCGCAGAGTCGCGAGACTTCTCGATCTCGAAGTCTCCGGAGAGGACTATCAGTGGAAGGGCCGTCCGCCCGAGCGGTGAGTCTCCCGGCTCTCTCCCGGTCGCTGAAGACGACGCTGGAGATGATCAAGTTCTCTCACACGCTCTTCGCCCTGCCTTTCGCATTGCTCGCCGCGGTGCTGGCGGCGCGGGGCCTGCCCTCCTGGCCGACGCTCGCCAAGATCCTGCTGGCGATGGTCGGCGCGCGCAGCGCCGCGATGTCACACAACCGGTTAACCGACCACGCGATCGACGCCGCCAACCCCCGAACCGCTTCCCGGGCTCTCCCTTCCGGCACCATCTCGGCCGGCTTCGTCAGGGTCTTCCTCGCGGGATCGGTCGTTCTCTTCCTGGTCGCCGCCGCGAGCCTGAACCGAATGACGCTGGCCCTCTCGCCCGTCGCTCTCGCGCTTCTCTTTCTCTACGCCTACACCAAGCGCTTCACCTGGCTCTCGCACCTCGTCCTCGGCCTGTGCCTCGCGCTCGCGCCGATCGGCGCGTGGATCGCCGTGCGCGGGAGCCTGGCGTGGACTCCGGTCCTTCTGGGCCTGGCGGTGCTCTTCTGGACGGCCGGCTTCGACATCCTCTACGCCCTTCAGGACGAGGAGCATGACCGGCGCGCGGGATTGAAATCGCTGCCGGCGCGCTGGGGGACGAGGACCGCGCTCGTCGTCTCGGCCCTGCTGCACGCGGCCATGATTCCCCTGCTTCTGGCCGTCTGGCGCCTTTCGAGCGGAGGCGCTCTCTTTGCCGCCGGGATCCTCGCGACCGCCGCCGCCCTCCTCTACCAGCACGCGATCGTCAAGCCGAACGATCTCTCGCGGATCAACACGGCCTTCTTCACCGCGAACGGATTCGTCTCCGTCACCCTCGCCCTCTGCGGGATCGCCGATGTTTTGCTTCGCTAGGAATCGGCTGGCGCCGATTCCTAATTTTAATAAATGGTCAATTCAAAAATACTTCGCGCGTCGCGTATTTGGTTTCCGCCTTAGGGGCGGCCCTTGCGGCCGCCCGCTAGGAATCGGCGGCAGCCGATTCCTGGGCGAGGATCACGGTCTCGCCGGAGACGTAGTCGTAGGGGCGGCGGTCGAAGCCGCCGAGGATCTCGATGTCCTTGAAACCCGCCCGGGCGAGCAGGTGCTCGAGCTCGTATCGGAAGAAATGGCGCATCTTCGTCCGCGTGCTCCGGCTCTCGGTCGGAGATCCTTCGCGACGCCGCTCGTAGCGGAACGTGACGTCGGAAACCTGGCTGACGGGGTCTCGCGTGACGCTGGTGAATCGAACGATCTCGGCGTCCGCCTCGCGCCAGCGCGCCTCCTCGAATTCCGGCTCCTGGAACTGAGCGACTCGCTCGAGTTTCGGCGCGAAAACGTCGAAGGCGAAGAGGCCGGCGGGAGTCAGGTGCCGCCGTACGGCCGCCAGGCAGGCGAGCTGATCCTCGACGGTCAGGAGATGCTGGAAACCGCGGAACGCCGAGAAGATGAGGGCGAAGCGATCCTCCCCGAGATCGAAGCTCTGCATCGGCCCGGCCACAAGCCTCAGGTTTTCCGGAGGATTCTTGCGGCGCAGCCGCTCGAGCATCGCTTCGGAGGAATCCAGTCCCGTGCACGCGATTCCGTCCCGGGCGATCGGCAGAAGGACGCGGCCGGTGCCGCATCCCAGCTCGAGGACCTGTCCGCCAGCCTCCCGCGCCAGGTTCCGGTAGAACTCCACGTCCCCGGACGAGCTGCGGAAGAGATCGAATGCGGAGTCGCAATAACCGGCCCCGCCCGGGCCGTAGGCGTCGGCGTCTTCCATGGAGCGGCGATTCTAACCGCCGCTCGCAGTCCGCTCGCTCCCGCAGGGTGGGTACTGAGGATTTGCCAGGGCATCAGGCTTGCGCTCGCGGCGCGCGTAGTCTCCCAGAGGGGAGGAGGCGCGCGCCGCGGGAGCGTAGCGATTGCGCGGAATCAGGTGAGCGGTGAGGCCGCATCCGGCCGAAGCCGCTCGCCGGGGCGCCCGCCGGGCGCAGATTCCGCGCAATCGCGGAGCGACGGTACAATCGCGCGCCATGGCGATCCCCTCCGAAGGCGACGTCCCGCTTCGCCACGTCGCGATCGACGGGCCCATCGGCGTGGGCAAGACCTCGCTCGTGGAGCTGCTTGCCCGGCGCTTTCACGGGACGAAGATCCTGGAGGATGTGGACAACCCCTTCCTCCCCGAGTTCTACAAGCGGAAGAAAGGGGCCGCGTTCCAGACGCAGCTTTTCTTTCTCCTCTCGCGCTACCAGCAGCAGCGCGAGATCGCGCAGATCGACCTCTTCACGACGCTCGTGGTGGCCGACTACCACTTCCCCAAGGACAAGATCTTCGCCTGTCTGAACCTGGACGACTCGGAGCTGCTCATCTACGACCGCCTCTACTCTCTTCTGTCCGAGACCGTTCCCAAGCCGGATCTCGTCCTCTACCTGCAGGGGTCGCTCGAGACCTGCATGAGACGCATCAAGAGGGCGTCGCGGGCGGTGGAGAAGGGGATCACGCCGGAGTACGTCGCCCAGCTGATCGAGGCGTACAACTACTACTTCTACCACTACGAGGAGACGCCGCTCCTCGTCGTGAACACCAACGACATCGACTTCGTCAACCGTCCCGGGGACTTTGACGACCTGGTCGCGCAGATCCAGAAGGCCAGGAAGGGCGTGCAGTACTACGTCCCGGCCGCGAGCCGCTAACGTCGCTCCGCGTGCTTAACCACCACTGTGGCTGAAAAGCAGCGGTCTTCCTTAACGTATGCAGGAACACGCTTACGCCTCCCGCCCGGTTGTACTCACGCTATAATTGGGCTTCGCCCTTCTCGGCGGCGATCCCGATGATCGGGACGTCGACCGAAAGGAATGGAGCGCACCATGGCCAGCCTCTCGGAGACTTCTCCTGTCACGGTTCCCGCGCTGATCGCCGCCAAGGGGCGCGAGCCCATCGCGATGATGACCGCCTACGACGCCCCGTCGGCCGCGCTGCTCGACGAAGCGGGGCTGGACGTCCTGCTGGTCGGCGACTCCGCCGAGATGACCGTCTACGGCCGGCCGAACACTCTCTCGGCGACGATGGACTCCATGGTCCGTCACGCGGCGGCCGTCTCCGGGATGGCCAAGCGGGCGCTGGTCGTCGGGGACATGCCCTTTCTCTCGTACCAGACGAGCGCCCACGAGGCGGTCGCCAACGCCGGGCGATTCCTGTCGCAGGCCGGCTGCGCGGCGGTAAAGGTCGAGGGAGGACGGCGCGTGCTCGCCGCCGTCGAAGCGATCCTCGCCGCCGACATCCCCGTCATGGGACACGTCGGCCTGACCCCGCAGTCCTATCGGAAGTTCGGAGGCTTCAAGGTCCAGGGACGCGGGAGCGCCGCGGCCCGCGAGATCCTGGAAGACGCCGCCGCTCTCTCCGAGGCCGGATGCTTCGCGATCGTTCTGGAGTGCGTACCCGACGGGCTGGCGGCGGAGATCACCCGGACGATTCCCGTCCCCACCATCGGAATCGGCGCCGGCGCCTCCTGCGACGGACAGGTCCTCGTCTTTCACGACGTCATGGGCCTGTCGCGCGGAGTCACCCCCCGCTTCGTGCGGCGCTACGCGAATCTCGCGCCGATCATCGAGGAAGCGGCGCGCGCCTTCACCAAAGACGTCAAGAGCCGCTCCTTCCCGAGCAAGGAAGAGTCGTATTACGACGCGAAGGCTCCGGCCGCCCTGCGGCGTGTCCGCTGAGACTCTCCTGTCATTCCGAGGTCGCCGACGCGCCAGAGCCGCTAAGGCGACGGCGCGAGCGAAGCGACAAGGAATCTCCCTCGGTCGGACGACGAGAGCAGATCCCTCGCTTCGCTCGGGATGACAGAGGACAAGCCTCATGAAAACCGTCAGGGAAGCGGCGTCGCTTCGCCAACTCATCCGCGAAGCGCGAGATCAGGGTAAGTCCATCGGTTTCGTCCCCACGATGGGGGCGCTGCACGAAGGGCATCTCTCGCTCGTGCGCCTGGCGCGAAAGGCCTGCGGATTCACGGTGGTTTCGATCTTCGTCAACCCGCTCCAGTTCACGCCGGGGGAAGACTTCGACCGTTATCCCCGGCGCGAGCAGGACGACGCCGCCCTGCTCGAGAGGGAGGGCGCGGATGCTCTCTACCTGCCCGACGCGCGCGCGTTCTATCCGCCGGATTTCTCGACGTCCATCGAGGTCGCCCGCGTCTCGGAAGGCGGGGAGGGGGCGGCGCGGCCCGGCCACTTTCGCGGAGTGGCGACAGTCGTCGCGAAGCTTTTCCTCCAGGTCCAGCCCGACTCCGCTTTTTTCGGACGCAAGGACCTGCAGCAGGTCGCCGTGATCCGGCGCATGGCGCGCGATCTGGATTTCCCGATCTCGATCGCGGTCGGCGACACCGTCCGGGAGCCGGACGGCCTCGCGCTCTCCTCTCGAAACGCCTATCTCTCCCCCGACGAGCGGCAGCTGGCCGCCGGTTTCCCGGCCGCTCTCTTCGAGGCCCGCGACCGCGTCGCGGCGGGAGAACGCGACGTCGAGCAGCTCGAGAAGGATACGCGCCGGGATCTCGAGTCCGCCGGGCTCTCGGTGGACTACGTCGAGATCGTCTCGCCCGAAACGATGAGCCGGCCGGCCCGAATCGAGCCGGGGTCTGCGCTCTGCGCCGCCGTCCGGGCGGGGAAGACGCGCCTCATCGACAACATCGCTCTCTTCGAACAGTGAGAGAATCGGGGAGACCGATGAAACGATTTCTCAAGGAGTCCCGGAAACCATGAGCAGCACGACCGACACAATCGAAACGCTTCCCTCGACCGCAATAGATCCCTTCGTCTTCGGCGGCAGGACGTTCACGTCGCGACTGATCGTCGGCACCGGCAAGTACTCGAGCTTTCCTCTCATGAAGGAAGCCCTGGAGGCCTCCGGCGCCGGGCTCGTGACGGTCGCCGTGCGCCGCGTGAACCTGACCGACCGGACGAAGGAGTCGCTCCTCGACTTCATTCCCTCCGCAATGACGCTGCTTCCCAACACGGCCGGCTGCTACTCGGCCGAGGACGCGGTGCGGGCGGCCCGCCTGGGGCGCGAGGTCGGCCTCTCCAACTGGGTCAAGCTCGAGGTGCTGGGCGACGAGCAGACGCTGTGGCCCGACAACGAGCAGCTCCTCGCGGCGACGAAAACGCTCGTCGGGGAAGGCTTCGTCGTCTTCCCCTACACCTCCGACGATCCGATCGTCGCCAGGAAGCTCGAAGACGCGGGCGCCGCGGCCGTCATGCCGCTCGGCGCGCCGATCGGGTCGGGGCTCGGGATCCAGAATCCCAACAACATCTCGATCATCCTGGAGCGCGCGAAGGTTCCGGTCATCGTGGACGCGGGGGTCGGCACCGCTTCCGACGCGTGCGTCGCGATGGAATTGGGCGCGGCGGGCGTCCTGATGAACACCGGCATCGCCGGAGCGAAGGATCCGGTCCGGATGGCCGGCGCGATGCGCGACGCGGTGCGGGCGGGACGGGCGGCCTATCTCTCCGGAAGGATCCCGAGGAAACGCTACGCGACGGCCTCCTCTCCGCTGGAAGGCCGCATCGGCAGATAAGCCGCGCCTTTTCATCGAATTAAGCTGCCTCAACGGAGACGCCGCCGGTTTCCGTCAAAAAACATCTTGCAACAGCGAAGATTGGCGTGTTACGGTGCGCCAGCTTTACGAAGACCCCGCATAAGTGACTGCCGCCTTTATGTTTTTCCTTCCTCGATCCGTACGGCCCGGCGGGGAGACGTGCGCGTGCTCGAAAGGGGGTCGGTCCTAGAGAACCTTCCTTTCGGCGCCGCCGCGACCGGCGGAGCCCGATTCTTCAGATTCGAGTTTCGGAAACTTTTTTGACCGGGAACAAAAATCCCGGAGGGGAAAACCCAGGAGATCGGTAACTTCCATGATGCAGCAATATACGGATAAGAACCTCACCTGCGTGGACTGTGGCGGCACGTTCCTTTTTTCGGCCGACGACCAGGAGTTCTACGCCCGCAAGGGATTCACCAACGAGCCCAAGCGTTGCAAGCCCTGCCGCGACAAGCGCAAGGCCTCCTCGGGAGAGGGCCGCGAACGGACGTTCTACGATGTGACCTGCGACGGCTGCGGCAAGCAGACCCAGGTCCCCTTCAACCCGACCAACGGCAAGCCGGTTTACTGCCGCGAGTGCTATTCGGCGCGCCGCGCGCAGCAGGCCTACTGAAGTTTTTTTTCGCATCTCGAAAGCCCCGGCATGCCGGGGCTTTTTTTTGCTATCGTCGCTAGCCCGGATTATTCATGGTCACCCGGCCGAAACACAGGCGGCTCGCTGCGCCAACGAACGTTGTGACAGGAAACCAATGATTGCAGCCGGGAACAGGTTGTCCGCGACAGAGATTTTTCGTCGAGACAAGGAAGGGCGACGACGGCGACCGTCCCCGGGGGTTCGGGGGACCAGGAGGTCCCCCGCCGTTCTTGTCTCATCGCCGAGGAGCCCTGACGCGGTATCGGCGAGCATCCATTATCAGGGGGCGCGTGGCGCCCCCTGTACCCCCGGGATCGGAGCGGCGGCCGGAGTCGATCATGAATAATGCGGGCTCGGGAAATCCGCCTTTGAACCCTTCATCGCCCACAGAAATTCACCGCGCTCTCGCGCTCGAGGACTCCATCGGAGCGACGCCGCTCGTGGAGCTGCCGCGACTCTCCCGCGGCGCCGCGCGGATCTTCGCCAAGCTCGAGTGGTTCAACCCCGGCGGAAGCGTGAAGGACCGCATCGGCCGCGCGATGATCGCGGACGCGGAGCGGCGGGGGCTTCTCGCTCCCGGCGGGACGATCGTCGAACCGACCTCGGGCAACACCGGAGTGGCTCTCGCGATGCTCGCGGCGGTCAAGGGCTATCGCTGCGTGATCGTGATGCCGGCGGGCTACGGCCACGTCAAGGCGAGGTTGATGGAGGCCCTGGGAGCGACGGTCATCCGGACCCCGTCAACGGACCTCATGAGCGGGGCAATCGACCGTGCCCGGCAGATCACGGCCGCGACTCCCGGCGCCTACATGCCGAACCAGTTTTCCAACCCCGTCAATCCCCTCGCCCATTACGAGACGACGGGGCCCGAGATCGGGGAGGTCCTCGGCGATTCGGTGGACGCCTTCGTCGCAGGCGTCGGGACGACCGGGACGTTCATCGGCGTCGCACGGTACCTCCACGAACGCTCGCCCGATCTCCTGCGAGTCGCCGCCGAGCCACAGGGCTCGATCCTCGGCGGAGGAGAAAAGGGACCGCACGTGGTCGAGGGCATCGGCCTTTCGTTCTTTCCCGAGATCCTCGACCGCGGGCAGATCGACGAAGTCGTCACGATCACGGACGCGGAAGCCTTCGAGACCTGCCGGCGGCTGGCCCGCGAGGAAGGCCTCCTCGCCGGCGGCTCCTCGGGAGTTGCCGCGGCGGCGGCGCTGCGAATCGCGCGGCGCCTCGGGCCGGGCAAGACGGTGGTGACGATCTTCCCCGACGGAGCGGAGCGATACCCGGGGCAGGGCATCTTCGGAGAACCCGGAGCGATCGGGTAATTCCGCAAAGTCGAATCGAGGTCAAGAATGGGTTTCTCGACCGATTGCATCCACGCGGGCAATGCTCCGGATCCTCTGACGGGCGCGGTCTCGGTGCCGATCTACCAGACCTCGACGTACGTGCAGGAGGCGCTGGGCAAGCACAAGGGCTACGAGTACGCGCGCACCCAGAACCCGACCCGCGAAGCGCTCGAGGAGAACCTCGCGGTACTGGAAGGGGGAGCGGGCGCCCGGGCGTTCGCCTCCGGCATGGCGGCCATCACGGCCGTCTCGACATTCGTCAAGGCGGGCGAGCACGTCGTCTGCTCCGACATGACCTACGGCGGGACGCACCGCTACTACACGAAGATCCAGGCTCGCTACGGCGTCGAGTTCTCCTTCGTGGACACCTCCGACGCGGAAGTCGTCCGCCGGGCGTTGCGGGACAACACACGCCTGCTGCACCTGGAATCCCCGACGAACCCGACGATGACGGTCTGCGACATCGCGCTGCTGTCGGAGATCGCCCACGAGCGCGGCGCGCTCGTCGTCGTGGACAACACCTTCGCGTCTCCGTATCTCCAGAAGCCGCTCGGCCTGGGGGCGGACATCGTCGTCCACTCCACGACGAAGTTCTTGAACGGCCACTCCGACTCCGTGGGAGGCATCGCCGTCGCCGCCAGCCCCGAGCACGTCGAGTGGCTCTCCTTCGTCCAGAACGGCTCGGGAGCGATCCTCTCGCCGCTGGACTCCTGGCTCGTGCTGCGCGGCATCAAGACTCTGGCGGTCCGCATGGAGCGGCACGAGGCGAACGGCCGCGAGGTCGCACGGTTCCTCGCCTCGCACGCGAAGATCCGGAAGGTCTATTACCCGGGCCTCCCCGACCACCCCCAGCACGAGCTCGCGAAGAGACAGATGCGCGGCTTCGGCGCGATGATCTCCTTCGACCTGGGCTCCTATGAGACCGCGAGCCGATTCCTCGCCGCGGTGCGGCTCTGCTCCCTGGGCGAGAGCCTTGGCGGAGTCGAGACGCTGATCTCGCATCCCGCGACGATGACGCACGCTTCGATCCCGGAAGCGGAACGCAACCGCCTGGGCGTCACTCCCGGCCTCGTGCGGATCTCCGTCGGCATCGAGGACGTCGCGGACCTGATCGCCGACCTGGAGCAGGCCTTCGCCGCGATCTGAGTCGGATTCGCGAACCGCGTCTTACCCTGTCATCCCTTCGCCCCCTCCCTGTCATCCTGAGCGCAGCGAAGGATCTGCTCCATCCGTTCGAGCGGTGCCCTCCCGCTCAGGGCAAGCTCTGGGCGCAGCGAAGATCTGCTCCCGTCGGGCTGTCTTAACCGGAGCAGATTCTTCGTCGCTCCGCTCGCGCCGTCGCCATAGCGGCTTTGGCGCGTCGGCGACCTCAGAATGACAGGAAGGCCGCAAGAGTCAGCGCGCGGCGGCCCGCTTCCTCGTCGAGGACTTCTTGCCGCGGGGCTGTCTCTTCGCGTGTTCCGTCGCGTCCGTGATCCAGGAGGCGAAGGCGGGAGAAGCGGAGTCCACGCGGTAGGCGAGGACCTCAGGAAGCTCGTACGTGTTCATCTTCTGGATCGTCTCGCGCACCGCCTCGAACTCCCGTGCGCGCGTCTTGATGAGCAGCAGGTACTCCTCGTCGTCGCAGACCCGGCCCTTCCACCGGTAGATCGAGTGGACGTTGGGAACCAGGTTCACGCACGCCGCGTGGTGGCTGCGGACGAGGGCGTTGGCGATGTCGAGCGCCTGGTCCTCCGTCCCGACGGACGTGACCACAACGAGCAGGTCCTCCTTTCGCACGGCCTCATTCCATGCTTTGCCGCCGGCCGTTGTCAAGCAAATCGAGCGCGCCGCCCGGGGAAATACCGCGGAACCGAAACTGTTAACATGAAGACCTGATCTTTGAGCCAATCGAGCGAGGGCTCATCCCATGGGGGCGAAACGGCTTCGACGGGGACGAGCACGCGAAAGGTTGCATGCCGAGGTCTCACCTACCTCGTTAATAAGGTGAAAAATGATAGCTGCCAATAACAGCAATCTCGCTCTCGCTGCGTAATTAACGCGCAGTGACGGTGTCCGGGAAGCGCACCCGCCGCGTCCCGTACGCCGACGCCAAATGCGGGTGTAGGTGCCGCGGACCTCCGGACGCGGCAGCGAAAACCATTCGGGGATGCCTGACCGCTGTTTTGCCTCTTCTCGAGGCGGCCGGGCGAGAACCAAGAAGAGGCTGAGCATGGAGTAGCCTCTCCCGTGACGCTTCCGGACGCGGGTTCAACTCCCGCCGCCTCCACCAATTTCCCTCCTGGACGATCCTCCCCGACCCGACGGCGCATCGGCGCTGTCCAAGAATTCCTTCTCGCGATTTCAGGCCCTTCGAGCCGGCCCGGGAACCGATTTCCTCGAATGTCAAACTCCCGGCGGAGCCTCTGATTTGAGCAAGACACGCCAGTTCACAGCAGTCATCGAAAGGGAAGGATCTGGATGTTTCGCTCTCTGCCCCGAACTGGACGTTGCCAGGCGAGGGTGCCACCGAGGCAGATCTCTTGGAGGGCTATCCGCGCCTGACCTCGGAGGATATCCGCGCCGCTCTAGCCTACGCGGCCGACACTCTCGCTCACGAAGAAACGCTCATTCTCGAGGGACCAACAAAGTCCTGACGGCGAGTAATGCAGTTCCTCGCCGACGAGAGCTGCGACTTCGCGCTCGTGCGAGCAATCAGGGAGGCTGGCCACGACGTGGTCGCAGTCGCCGAAATCTTCCCGAGGGCGGAGGACTCTAAGGTTCTCGCGCGCGCCCTGGATGAAGGGCGAATCCTTCTCACAGAGGATAAGGATTGCCTGCTAAACTGTGGACATGGAATTCGACCGGATTACTTTCGACCCGGCGGTCATGGGCGGTCGCGCGTGCATTCGAGGAATGCGGATCCCGGTCTCCGTCATCGTGGGCCAGATTGCTCATGGAGCATCGGTCGAGGAGATCCTCCTTGGGTACCCCGACCTCGAGTCCGAAGACATCCAGCAGGCTCTCGAGTACGCTGCATGGCTGACGCGCGAAGAGGTCTTCTCCTCTTAAGACTTGCGCTTCCTGGCGGACATGGGAGTCAGCATGGAAGTCGTCCGCTGGCTTCAGAGTGAAGGACACGATGCTGTTCACCTGCGAGAGCAATCCTTGCAGAGACTTCCAGATCCCCGGATCTTCGCGAAGGCCAACGAGGAAGACAGAGTTCTTCTGACCTTTGATCTCGATTTTGGGGAGATTGCCGCACTGTCGAGAGGCACTCCCGGGAAAGTCATCGTCTTCCGCTTACGAAACACCCGAGTATCGAACGTGATCGCCAGACTTTCCTCCGTCATTTCTCTTTGTCGGGCTGAGCTCGAGCGGGGCCGTCGTCAGCGTCGAGGACTCGCGGCATCGAGTTCGGCTGCTTCCAATTGGACGCTCCTAGAGACCGACCATGGTTGCATCCGCCTCCGGACGGAATTCCTCCCTTCGAGGGCGCCGGTCTTTGGCTCGGCGCGGTCCAACACGAAGGAAACCGCAACTCCTCTGCGGAGGAATTGGACGCCATGGACCGGATCGTTCGCCTGCTCGCTTGCGTGGAAACTGCGCCTTCGGCGCACCGGCCAGCGACTCGGCCGGATGTGGCCTCGATCGCTGGCCTGATCCCCTGCAATCGCTACGCTCCCGGTTGCATGCTGGTGATTTATTGGATGTGTCGCCGAGGGCGTGTCGAGGAAACGCCTCCCTTGTCATCCTGAGCGAAGCGAAGGATCTGCTCTCGTCGCAGGACTGGCGGGCGCCTCCAGGGGACAGCCGAGGTCTTCTACTCGACCCTCGCCGGCATTCAGGGCTCCCGTGCGATCCGCCTCTTCAGCTTCATCGAGGAGATTACGGGACCGTCTTTGTCTCCAAGACGATCGAGCGCGACCTGGTGGTCGGCATATTCCTCCAGATACGCCTCCAGGGCCTTTTCGATGAAGTCGGTCTTGGGACGATCCGTCTGTTTGGAGAGCCTGTCGAGGGCCCCGGCGCTCCGATTACCGAGGCGCACGGAAAAGGTCTCGACATCGTTTGCCTCACAAGCAATACCGAGAGGTCCGCCTCACCTGGGAGTCGGAGTCGCGCGAGGCTTTCCGTCCGGTGACAGCTTCTCGGATGCGGAGAGGAGCTTGGCGAGGACCTCGTCGTAGTACGGCTTCTCGCGCAGGCCGGTGTACTTGCCCGGGAAGAAGGCCAGCGAGATGTCCGCGCTCCCGCCGGCGGCGTCGAAGTTGTTCAACACCACGGCGAAGCGCTGATCATGGGAGAGGCGCGTGTTGTCGATCATCGGGAAATCGAAATAGTCGAGCCAGAACTCCGTCGCGGTGGTCTCGGCGCTTCCTTCCTCCCCGGTGCGGACCGTCACACGCAGCTGCAGGCCTTCCTCTTTGGGATCCGCGCCCAGCACCTCCAGCTTGAAGTTTCGCCGGACGCCGCCGAACTCCAGGTCTTTCGCGAGCGATGAGAGATTCTTCCCCTGAGGCCCGCGGAACGCCAGCGCTTTCAAGTCTGCCGTGGCGTCGAACGAGGTCCCTCCCTCTCCGATGATGAGCATCTGCTTCTTCGCCACTTCGTCGGCGAGGCGGTTCAAACGGGTCATGTACTCCTGGCGGAGCGGGCTGTCCTTGACCTGCCGCTGGATGTGACGGAAGAGGGGCTTCAGGTTGAGCGACTCGTGGAAGTTGTACACGAGCAGCTCCAGGTTGAGCACCTGCTCTTCGGGAGTCTGCCTTCCCGTGCGCAGGAACGATTCGATGATCGACTTGAACATGTCCTTGCGCAGGGAGCTCTCGGACTCCTCGCGGCGGCTCGTCAGCTCGGAGTAGAGCCGCGCGTTGGTGTCCTGCGTCTGGAGCCGCTCCCTCAGCGCCGCCTCCCGCCCTTCACGCTCGCGCAGGTAGGCGGAGGTCCAGAACCCGAGGACGGCCACCGCGACCGCCGTCAACAGCCCGCCGACGGGCTTGAGGATGATCTCGGCCTTGTCCCATCCGTCGCGTTCGCGTCGCCGCCCGGCCGCGCTCTCCTCCATCACTTCCTCGTCAGGCTGAGCTTCCCCGCCGCTTCCTTGACTTCCAGGTCGTACCGGCTCGGCTTCTCGTAGACAGTGACCTTCAGGGACGGGTTCGCCTTCTTGTACTCGATCGACAGGACGCACTCCCCCGTCGCCGCGGTCTTCAGACTGTAATACCCGAACTTGTCCGTCTGGGCCGCCGCCGAAGTCCCTCCGCAATCGAGCTTCAGTGCGACTCCCTCCGGAAGCGGCTTGCCCCCTTCGCTGACTGTCCCGTGGATCTCCGCCGCCCCGACACCCAGCGCCACACCCACCCAGCAGATACCGATCAGAAACGTCTTCCTCATCCTAAACCTCCAGGGCGCAATGGTACGCCCGGTCAATCAGCAAGGTAGAATCGAAAAGCTATGACCCGCGAAGAGCTCCTCTCTCGCATCACGATCAATCCCGACGTTTGTTTCGGCAAGCCCTGCATCCGAGGACATCGGATCTGGGTTTCTCTGATCCTGGACTTTCTGGCGGCCGGCCAATCCATGGATGAGATTCAGCGCGAGTACGGTCTTGAGGAAGCGGACATTCTGGCCTGCATTGCCTATGGCGCCGAGATGGCGCGCGAGCGTTACGTCGAGGTGCCTCTCACCAGACGCAGTTGAGACTCGAGTTGGACGAGAATCTGGGCCGCCTGGCAAAGAAACGCTCAGGGTTCAATCAGTTCGAGGAATTCCCGCGGGCTCTCTACCTTCCGGCTCGCAGTCTTTCGATCGAAGAGGTTCCTGTCCCCTGTAACGAGGACAGCCGCGGCATGCCTGTCGAGGATCCGCCAGAGGTGATCGTCTCCTTTGTCGCGTGAGCCGGCCGGCGTCTCGACCTCTATGACGGTACCGGTGGCGGCGAGATCGGTCAGGATGACGTCCACCTCGGACGGCGAGAGCCCATGCCGGCGGCTGATCTTCGGCCTGAGGAGGACTTCCCGATATTCGGCGAGCAGTTCCACCGAGATCAGGAATTGGAATTCACCATTCAGCATCGCGTCGAGGATTCTGGCAGTAGGAGACTCCGCGCGCGCCGTCAGAATTCCGCTTACGACGACGTTGGTGTCGATGACCGCCGGCCCTCTCACCGCCGGCGGCGCCTGTGAGCCTTCGTCTCCTGAACCGCGAGACGGGTGGCCTGCGCCTCGCTCATTGCGGATCGTTGACGCGCGCGGGCAACCAGCGCCGCGGCCTGGCTGGACGTCTTGATTCCGTAGGCATCGAGGCTCTCCTCGACCAGGCTGCCAATCGTCTTGCCGCGGCGTGCGGCCGTCTCCTTGAGAGCCCGATGCCTCTCCGAGGAAAGCGTGATCGTCAATCGAGCCATGAAAACATATTATCACCAAGACATCGAGTCATCAATACATCAGGCACCAGGCAAACGGTTAAGGAACTCCGGCAGGACGCAGACACGGAAGCCAACGTCGAAGTCGTCCTGCTCGCTTTCAGCTCCTCCTTGCTCCCCTGCCAGGCCCGATACTCCCTGGTCAAGGCATCCGAATCCGGCTTCATGTCTTCGCGATTTCCTCCCAGGTAGCCGCGGCGCGCTCGCTATACAGGCTCAGATCGGCCAGGGCGATTTCCGCGTCGAACTCCTCGCCCGAGGCGACGATTCCCAGCCGGGTGAGCGCCGAGCGGTCGAGCGGCTGCCGGATCGAGGAGCCGGTGAAGGCTCAGAGACACCCATCGGGTGTTCAGCGCCGACAGCCCACCCGGGTTGCTGAAGTCATCGAGCAGCATCATCGATGGGAGGGGGCGGTCCTGCATGACGGCGCCTCCGTATCATTTCAGAAAAAGAACGACTTCACTCTCAACACGGGCAGCGTCGTCAACGAGCAACTGTCCCGGTCCTGGAACGTCTCTGACGCTGGTCCAGGCTGTAGAATCCGCCCTCTGTCGCATTTGGACATCCACGGCCGGTTGTCGGTCGTGAAAGGAAGCCGGGGGAATCCATCGTGATCGGCCGCAGCCTCGGTCAGTACCGCATCACCGCCTCGATCGGCGCCGGCGGGATGGGCGAGGTTTATCGCGCGACCGACGCCCGGCTCGGCCGTGATGTCGCCATCAAGGTGCTGCCGGCCGCCACGTCGGCCGACCCCGAACGGCGGCAGCGCTTCGAGCAGGAGGCGCGCGCGGCCTCGGCCCTGAACCACCCCAACATCCTGACCGTTTACGACATCGGCGAAGCCGATGGGACGACCTACATCGCCATGGAGCTCGTGGAGGGGAAGACCCTGCGCGAGATCCTGGCCTCGGAAGAAGCGGTCCCGACAAAGAGGCTCCTCGACATCGCCGTGCAGACCGCCGAGGGCCTGGCCAAAGCGCATGCGGCCGGGATCGTCCACAGGGATTTGAAGCCCGAGAACCTGATGGTCTCCAGGGACGGCTACGTCAAGATCCTCGACTTCGGCCTGGCGAAGCTGACGGAGACGATCCGGGAGGACGCGTCCGTGCTGCCGACGGCGATCGCGGCGGCGACGCAGCCCGGCACGGTCATGGGCACGGCCGGGTACATGTCGCCCGAGCAGGCGAGCGGCCAGCCAGTGGACTTCCGCTCGGACCAGTTCACCTTCGGCGCGATCCTCTATGAGATGGCGACGGGCAGGCGCGCGTTCCAGCGCAAAACCGGCGCCGAGACGCTCGTCGCGATCATCCGGGAGGAGCCCGAGTCGCTGGGACAGCTCGCGCCGAAGGCGCCGCCGCCGGTGCGCTGGATCGTCGAGCGCCTGCTCGCCAAGGACCCCGAGGAGCGTTACGCCTCGACCAAGGATCTCGCGCGCGACTTGAAGAGCGTCCGCGACCATCTCTCGGAAACCTCCGTCTCCGGCGGACTGGCGGCGGCCGAGCCCGCGAGGCCGCGCCGGCGCGGCTGGGTCCTGCCGGCGGCCGCCGCGCTCGCGGCCGGGATCGCCGCGGGCTTCCTTCTGCGCGCCGCGACGGGCCCGAGGCCGAGCTCGTCGCTCGAGCTCCAGCGGCTGACCTACGCGCGCGGCGCCATCACGTCCGCCCGGTTCGCTCCCGACGCCCAGACGATCGTCTACTCCGCCGCCTGGGAAGGCCTCCCCCTGGACATCTTCACGACGCGGGCCGGGAGCTCGGAATCGCGTTCACTGGCGCTCAAAGGCGCAGGGCTCCTCGCGATCTCCTCCACCGGGGAGCTGGCCATCTCGATCAACCGCCGGACCCTGTTCGGCTTCGAAACGGTCGGCACGCTGGCGCGGGTGCCCCTGGCCGGCGGCGCGCCGCGCGAAGTCCTCGAGAACGTGCAGGACGCCGACTGGTCGGCCGACGGACAGAACCTCGCCGTGGCGCGGCTGGTGGGAAACCGCAACCGCATCGAGTACCCGATCGGAAAAGTGCTCTACGACGCGCCGGGCTGGACGAGCGACGTCCGGATCTCGCCGGACGGGAAGCTCGTCGCCTTCATCGACCACCCTCTGCGCGGAGACAACAACGGCAGCGTGAAAGTCGTAGACGCGAGCGGCAACGTCCGGTTGAACGGCCCCTTTGCCCTCTCCGGAATCGCCTGGTCGCCGCGGGGTGACGAAGTCTGGTCGAGCGGGCGCGGCAGCATCCGGGCGACTTCGCTCTCGGGGACGAGCCGGCTCGTCTGGAGCTCTCCCGGAGTATTCCTCCGGGACATCGCCCGAGACGGGCGCTTGCTCTGCGCCGTGAACACCTCCCGCCGCGAGATCGTGGGCCACTCGGCGGACGAAAAGGAGGAGCGCAACCTGACCTGGCTCAACTGGTCGTTTCCCAAGGACATCTCCGCCGACGGCCAGACGGTTCTCTTCGAGGAGCAGAACATCCAGCCGGTCGGGGTCTACCTGCGCAAGCTCGACGGCTCCCCCGCGGTGCGCCTCGGAGAAGGCGACACATCGGGTTTTTCGCCGGACGGCCGCTGGGTCCTGACGACCCGCGACGCGAAGACCGGCCAGTTCATGCTCCTGCCGACCGGCGCGGGCGAGTCGAAGCAGCTCCCGAAAGTCGGCATCAACTGCCAGTCCGCGGCCTGGTTCCCGGACGGCCGCCGGATCCTCATCGCGGGCAACGAGCCCGGGCACGGCTCCCGGCTCTTCGTCCAGGACATCGCGCAAGGCAAGCCCCGGGCGATCACTCCGGAGGGCGTCAGCTTTCTCTTCCACGCCGTTTCCCCGGACGGAAAGACGGTCGTCGCGACCGGGGCGGACCGCCGGATCGCCCTGTATCCGGCCGAGCCGGGCGAGCCGCGCGCCGTGCCCGGCGTCGAGCCCGACGAGATCCCGCTGCGGTGGACGGCCGACGGCGCCGCGATCTTCGTCTACCGCCCGACCGCGCCTCCGCTCCGCGTCGAGAAGGTGGACGTGAAGACCGGAACCCGCACGCTCTGGAAGGAGATCCGCCCTCCGGATCCCTCCGGCGTCCAGCAGGTCGGCCCGATCGAGATCTCGCCGGACGAGAAGTCCTACGTCTACTCCTACCGCCGAGCCCTCGACGAGCTCTACCTGGCCACCGGCCTCCGCTGACGAGCGAGCCGGCGCCTTTCGAAAGCATACGCGACGCCAGGCGTAGAATCGTTCTTCAGGACTGACTCGCAGCCCCGCGGTGTATGATTCCCTTCCGAGTTGCGTTCCGTTCAGCCATCGGATCGGCGTATCGCCCGCTTCACGCGGGCTTTCCCATACAGGGGGTACGCTATGGATCGGGGAGAGCGGCGCCATCGCACCGAACGGATCATCGATCGCAGAGTCCGAAGCCGTGTCTTCGAGGCGGGCCGCCCACCGTACACCCCGTTGCCCTCGGAGACCTGGCGGAGACGCTTCCTCTATCGGGTCGCCGTCGGCGGCCGGACGTATTGGACATTCCACGAGTGGCTCGCCAAACCCGGAATCCTCCGTAAGGTCAACGGCGCTCACGGGCGCTGCGGGGTCTGCGACCAGGACGAGAACCCAAGAAGAGGAGAGCCCAGTCTCGCATGGGAGCTGGAGCAACTCTGCGAAGAAGAAGCCAATCCCGCCCCTTCCCTCTTCCGGCTTCGGTCCCCGAAACCGGGTCGCCGACGCGCTCGGAAGGACACCAAGCGCTGGTGCCGCGGCAAGGTCCGCATTCTTCACTACACAGAATGGCGGCCGAGCCATCCCGGCTCCGACAGCTACGAGCTCATTTGCACCGTCTGCGGGAAGAAGCTCGATTGGTGCTTTCATGCCTCCTGGTGGCGAAGAAAGAATCCCTGCCGCTGCGGCAAGTCGGCGATCACCCGCGCCCGGAGCCCCGTACGATGAACGGCATGTACTCGCCCGAACCACACCGAAGAGGTAGATCAACGGAACCACACAGCGCATCGTCAAATGCAACCGAAGGAGTGAAGTCGCATCGGATCGAGGGCCAGGCAGTTCGGGTATTCGGAATCGCCAAGACAATCGCGGACTGTTTCAAGTACCGCAACAAGATCGGCCTGGACGTTGCTCTCGAAGCGCTCAGTCAGAGGTGAGCCATGAGACCGAAAGTCGAGTTCGTCGAGATCGTTTCCGACACCGCTTTGAAGCAGAAGGAGAAGGAGGCAACGGAAGCGGTGAGGCGTCTGTGCCCCGACTGCGGTCCGGTGCACCTTTATCGGACGGCCGACGGAAAGGTCGGGATTCAACTGCAGATCGCCTTGGCTCCCGGAAACAGGAAACTGTTGGATGAAATCTACCGGGCCGTGATGAAGGTTGTGGGTCAGCGACGAGGACGCCCGGTTGGCCAGAAGACCGTGCAAACCAAGCTTCGCCTGCCCGAACCTGTCTACGATCTTCTCAAGCGAGCTGCCGAGAAGTCTCACTCGACGATGTCAAGCGTCGTGGCGGACTCGCTGCGAGACCTTCTCGAATCGAGACTCTCGGCCGAACGACGCCGGTCTCATCCGTAGCCCTCGGAGGGTCCTGGCGTCGGCTCAACCGGGCTCCTTCACCCCGCCTTCCGGAAGATCTCGAAGCGTTCGGCGAGGAAGTCGCAGTCGGGACCAGTCATTCGCGGCACCCGTATCCCCGTCGAGTTGATCCTGAGAAGACTTGGCGAGGGCGCCACCGAGGCTGAGCTCCTCGATGGCGCGCGCGAGCACGCTAAGAGTTCTCCGCCCTCGGACTGGTTGAGGATTCTGTCGCTCCGCCCGGACCACGACTCGGCTTGCCGGTAGGCGGCGGGGTGTCACAAGAGCGCCGGCTCCGGTGTCATATTCGTGGGTGCCATGGAATCTCGCGAAACGGTGTTCGCCTCGGTGCGTCCCCTGCTGTTCTCCATCGCGTACCGGATGCTCGGCAGCGTGGCGGACGCCGAGGACCTGGTCCAGGAGACCTACCTGCGCTGGCAGGAGGCTTCCGAAGCCGACGTGCGCTCGCCGCGCGCCTACCTCGCGACGATCCTCACCCGCCTCGCCATCAACCATCTCCGCTCCGCGCGGGTCCAGCGCGAGACCTACGTGGGGACGTGGCTTCCGGAGCCGGTCGTGACCGAGCCGGCCTCGGACCCTTCCGGCGCGGTCGAGCTGTCGGAGTCCCTCTCGATCGCGTTCCTGGTCCTCCTCGAGCGCCTGTCTCCGATCGAGCGCGCCGTGTTCCTGCTGCGGGAAGTCTTCGATTTCGAGTACGCGGAGATCGGCCGGATCGTTGACAAGACCGAAGCCAACTGCCGCCAGCTCTTCGCGCGGGCAAGGAAGCGCATCGGCGCGTCCCGGCGCCGTTTCCAGGCCGCGCCGAAACAGGCGGATCGCCTCGTTGAAGAGTTCACGAAGGCGTCGCAGGCCGGCGACATGGACGGCCTCGTCGGCCTCCTGGCGAAGGACATCACCCTCTGGGCCGACGGCGGCGGCAAGGCGGCGGGCGCGGCGCTCGAGCCGGTGCGCGGCGCGGCCGGCGTCGCCCGATTCGTCGTCGGCGTCATACAGCGGTTCGTGCCCGAAGGCACCGCGGTGCGCCGCGTCGAGATCAACGGCCAGCCCGGCTTCATCGCGTACGTGAGCGGCCGCCCGCTGGCGGCGCTGGTGTTCGACATCCACCGCGGCCGCATCCGCGAGATCTACGCGATCGGGAACCCCGACAAGCTGCGCGCCCTGCCCACCGTGATGTAGGGCGGGCCTCGCGCCCGGCCGGGTCGTCCGCCGCCCCGGCTGTCACAAATCAGGTCCCTCGTCTGTCTTATTGCTCGACAGAGGAGGTCACGATGCCGAACATGACGAATACGCAAGCGATTCAAACCGCCGCGCTGGCCGGGGAAACGCGCCCGAAGACCGCGTCCTGGATCGACAGGCTGCGGCAACCCGAGGTCATCTACTGGATCACCACCAGCATCGTCTGCGCGGTCATGATCTTCAGCGCCGTCAACTTCAACCTGAAGAATCCGCTCGGCCCCATGAAAGGAGCCTTCGTGCACCTGGGCTACCCGAGCTATTTCCGGATCGAGCTTACGATCGCCAAGGTGTTGGGCGTGGCGGCTCTCCTGATTCCGATCGTCCCGCGAAAGGCCAGGGAGTTCGCCTACGCGGGATTCGCGATCACCCTGGTCTCCGCCGCCATCGCCCATTTCTCCGTCGGCGACCCGGCTCTGTTCGTGATCGATCCGCTGCTGTTCCTGATCGTCCTGACCGTCTCCTATCGGTACTTCGGGAAGATCCGGCGTGACAAAACACGCCTATGATTCCGCCCGAGGAGGCATCCGCAATGCCGACCGATTCCTCCGCGGTCGCCGATGTCCTCGTCGCCGGCGCGGGCCCGACCGGCCTGACGCTCGCCGCGACGCTCCTCTCCCGCCGCGTGCGGGTCACGGTCGTGGACCGCCAGGCGGAAGGGGCGAACACGTCGCGCGCCGCGGTCGTGCACGCGCGGACGCTCGAGGTGCTCGAAGATCTCGGCGTCGTCGAGAAGATGACCGCGCGGGGCATCCACGCTGAACGCTTCACGGTCCGCGACCGTGATCGCGTCCTCATCCGGATCGAATTCGGCGGCCTGCCGACGCGGTACCCGTACACGCTGATGATCTCGCAGGCCGAGACCGAGGCGATCCTCCTGGCGCGGTTGACCGCGCTCGGCGGCAGTATCCTCCGCCCGCGCGCCGTCGTGGACCTCGCTCAGGACCCCGACCGCGTGACCGCCACGCTGGAAGACGGCGCGTGGCTGTCCGCCCGCTATCTCGTCGGGGCCGACGGCATGCACAGCACCGTCCGCGAGCGCGCGCACATCGGCTTCTCCGGCGGCGACTACGAGGAATCCTTCAGCCTCGCCGACGTGCGCCTCTCCGGCGGCGCGCCCCGGGACGAAGTGATCCTAGCCAGGGTCTTTCGCACCGCTCTGTATCTTTTCGCGAGACCAGAGTCGCTTTGAAGCTCGCCCAGATTGGCTCTGGCCTCATCCGTGAAGACGAGCGAAAAGGCCATCGTCGTGCCGGCGGGAGCGTTCGGGCTACTTCCGGCGGGATGAGAACGATCCAAGGGAAGCCGTTCGCCCCGCATCCGCCTCCACCAGACCCTTCCGCACGCGTCGGAGCGCTTCCGGGTTCTCGAACAGCCATCGCTCTCGCGCGGGGATCTCGGCATAAGGCTCCAGAACGATCTTCCCGTGGGCCTCGACCTTGACCCTGTAGCTGCTTACTCCTTCAGCAAGCTTCCCCAGGGTAATCCGACCCTTGGAGTCCGGCCTCACCCTTCCGGCTTCCGCGAACGCGGATGTCCTTGCCATGCGGCCGATGTTAGAGGTGGGTGGGCAATGTGTCAAGTGGGATATCCCACTCAGGCCAGTATTCCGACTGCAGTCGCGTGGTCCATCTTCATAGACCGGGCACCCGTCCTGTGTGGCGTTCCCCGTTCACCGCCGCGTGAAATGCGGCCCGCGTCTCCGGCCTCGTCCGGTTGATGATGTCGTCCGGCCCGCCAGAATCGCCCATCGCCCAGTAACACCAGCCGTCAACGTCAAGATAGTCCTGAAACTTCGCGCGCAGCCTCATCGGCACCCCGTGGGAGTGAATCAGCCGCGCGGCCTCGTCAAACTCCACCGTGTTGTCGGCCCTCCTCATGAGATATTCGTGCGGCCAGCGCGGCATCGTCTTCGCGTAGGTCCACCGGGTCGCGGCAACAAACGCCCTGAACTGTTCGATAGTTCTGACCATACCTCCAGGCACTCCTCGTACGGGCTCCTGCCGTGTTGCCTGGCTAACACGGGAAGAGGTCTTTTCCTCCTAGAGCTTGCGCTTCCTGGCGGACATGGCGGTCAGGGAGTCCGAGAGATACGGATCCGGCCGCCGCGGACTGTGACTACAGCCCTCCCCTGGAGTTCAGCCGAGTGCAGGTCCAGAACCCTCTCCATGAGTTGAATCCGCTTTGCGGCCAGGACGTCAGGCAGCCGAACAATCCCGGAGTGGTTTGCCGCCTCGACCAAGTACTACTCGGTCCCCAGGGTCCGGTCCTCTTTCTCGTGATTCGATGACGTCGTGACCGTTGTCTCGAAGCCAGTCCGCGAGCCGACGGCCCGCGCACCGGTCCACGAGGAACCTCACCGACCGACTCTAACCGCGTCGAGGGAGTCGTCTGCTATTACGGCGTGGGCATAGGCAAGACATGCCCGGACATCGTCCGGCTCAAGGTCGGGGTAGTCCGCGAGAATTCCGTCGACCGACTCGCCCTGCGCCAAAAGGCTCAAGATCAGCTCGACGGAGATCCTCATCCCGCGAACGACCGGTTTGCCTCCAAAAATCGCCGGATCGGCGCTGATGCGCTGAAGGAGGGCCGCGTCTTCCATGGCATTTGACATTTTACGCCTCTGTGTCCGTCATCTGGTCAGACCAATCAGCTCGGCACAGTCAACCTGCCTTGCGGAGGGTCTCGTAGCGTTCGGCGAGGAAGTCGCGGTCGGGCTGAAGGTCCCGGCGAGTTGGGATGAGGATCCGGGCGCCCTGGAAGCCCTGGAGGCTGTGGAGGAGCATCGGTCCGTCCTTCTCCCGGAGGACGTCCTCCCGGATCTCGACGACCAGGTCCGGGCGTATGCCCAGGACTTGCCTTTCGAAGGCGGCGCCTTCTCTCGACGGAACACCCTTTCGGACGGGCAAAGGCTCGCTTTTTTCTCAGCCTGGGTTTCCGGCGGGAGGCGATCGGCTTGTTGGATCAGGCACTGCGCCGCCATGCCGGGGAGAACAGCGTGGCGGCGAGCGAAGAAACCGATTTTGGGTCAAAATACGTCGTCGAGGGTCCGCTCGTGGGACCGGACGGCAGGGCAGTAGGGGTTCGCACGGTATGGTTCGTGGAAACGGGCGAGACGGTTCCGCGGTTCGTCACAGCCTATCCGTGGAAAGGGGTCGGTAGATGATCAAGGAGTTGGATTTGGTCGTGCTTAAACGAGATCTTCCCGAGAGCCAGCTCAAGGCTGGCGACGTGGGCACGGTTGTGCTTGAGCACACCGGCGGTCGGGGACTGGAAGTGGAGTTCATGACCCTCACCGGCGAGACCGTGGCCGTCGTCACCGTTCCCACGGACGCCGTGCGCGCAGTCGCCGAGGGCGAGATCGCCCACGTGCGCCGGGTGGCCTAGAGAAAGCCCGGCCTAACGCAGAAACGTCCTCTCCTTCCAACGAAAGCAGCCGCCCGCAAGTCTCCCGAGTGTTTTCGCTCCCTGTCTTGGCCTCATCCCGCCTTCTCGGAAGATCTCGCAGCGTTCGGCGAAGAAGTGGCGGTCGGCACGCCCAGGATGTGGCCGTTCTGAACCCGTTCCTTTGTCAAGGTGCCAACGGCCATGTCTTGTGAGAGAATCAAGACACTTCCCGCAACGAGAGAGACCTGATCGGTTGGCGGCATTCCGTCCTCCGGGGCCTTGATCCGTTTGCTGGATCTTCGGAATCCGGATGGACGCCAAGGTTTTCTGGAACACGCGTGACTGGGCCGACGCGGTGGCTGCGATGCCCGTCCGCGGGCCCTTGCCGTGCCGCATGGTGCTGGTCTCGCGGGAGCGGGTGGCCCACGTCCTCCGGCGCGAGCTCATCCAAATTGGCCGGACCGACGCGCTTGCCGGGACGCGCTTCGTGGCGACGCCGTTTGCTGCAGCGGAAGTTCTGCGCGGAGCCGAGACGGCTTTTCAGCCCGGGGAAGAAACTCTGCGAGCAGCACGGCTTCTGGCTTTGTTCCGGTCCGAACTGAGACTCGTTCACTTCACTCTCGATCTGCTGCGCTCGAAGCCGGGATGGGACGAGGCCTTCGCCTCAACCATCTCCGATCTCGAGGGAGCCGACCTCCGTCCCTCAGATCTCTCGATGGAATCGGAACGCCTTCGGGACGTCGCCGCGATCTGGAGCGCGCTCGAGGAGTCCGCCGGCAACTCCTGGACGATCCAGCGGATCTATCTCGAAGCGGCGGCGCAATTGGAGAGAGATCCCGCGGCCTGGCCATTCCAGGGAGCAACTCTCGCTTCCGCCAGCATTGGCCTGACAGTCGCCGAAGCACGGTTCCTGCGCTCCATCCCGCGGCTGACCGTCGGGCTTCTGGCGGCGAGACCGCCGCGCGAGCGCCATCTCGACCGCGTGGAGGCGCTGCTCGGAAAAGAGGCCGGCGACGCGCTGCGATCCGCATCCGTGCCCCGCGCACAGGCGACCGAGCGAGACTTGCTCGCCTCTTACCTCTTCGAGCCGCCGGTTGTCCTGGCCGATCCAGCGCGTCCGCGAAGCAAGGGACCCGATGGCACGGTCGAGCTCGAGGAGCATTCGGGCATCGAAGCGGAGCTCGAGGCGACGGCAGACTGGGTCGCTCGACAAGTCGGCGCCGGCATCCCGCTCGAGGAGATCGCCGTCCTGCTCCCGACTCTCGATTCGGTCGCGGGTCTCGTCGTAGAGCGCATAGCAAGGCTGCCTTTCAGCGAAGGCGGACTGCCGGTGCACGCCGCGGGAGGCTCGCCTCTGAAAGGAACTTCCGCCGGCGCGCGAGCGCTGGCTGTCGTGCGCGCGCTGCGGACCCACCTGACACCTGAATCGCTGTCGGAAGTTCTACCCGTCCTGCGCTCGCTTGCGCCCGACGGTCGCCACCTCTCTCACGGCGGCGCGATGGATCTGGCCTGGTCGCTTGGCACGGTCGGCGGAAACCCCGCGCGGCCCGAGGGCGCCCTGGAGTGGGCGGTTCGCGCCGTCGAGAAGCAGGCGGAGCTCACCAGACAGCTCGCCCTCGCCAAACCTGATGAGGAAGATGGAGACGGCGCAAGCTTCGGCCGCAGGACCTGGGACAACGAGCGCCTGCTGGAGAACCTCGTCGGGATCGCTCCCGCGCTGGACGCCCTGGCCGGCCTCGCGCGACAAACGATCGACGGCAAGACTCTCGCAGAACTCTGGCCCTCGTTTCGTCTCTTTCTGCAGGAGTGGCTGCTCCAGCCGCCGCAGGGCCGCGGCGTTCACGATCTTCTCGACGATCGGCTCGCACGGCTGACTTCGGATTCCGCGTGCGGATCGCTCACGGGAGATGACGCGCTGAGGGTCATCGAAGAAACGATCGACTCCCTTCGCGTTCCCCTCGGCCGATTCGGCGAGCCCGCTGTCTACGTCGGATCAATTCACCAGGCCGTCGGTTTGAGCTTCCGCTCGGTACGCATCATCGGACTCGCCGAAGGCCAGTTCCCGTTCGTGCCGCGCGAGGATCCGGTCGTTCCCGATTCTCTGCGCTCAACTTTGAGATCCGCCGGGCCATCCGGCAAGGTCGCGTGGCCGGCAACCGCCGCGGACCGCGCTCTCGACGGCCTCCATGCTCTCGATATCGTGATTCGTAGCGCGCGGGAGCATGTCGCCCTCTCCGCCCCGCGAACCGACCTGGAACGCTCCCAGCGCGAGCCCTCGTCCGTGTTCCTGGAGGTTGCCGCCGCGCTTGGCCGTCCCAACAGGGCCACCGGAGAGGCCGGCCGCACGATCCCCAACAGCATCGCTCTCGAGCGGGACGGCTTCGAACCGGCGCGCGCAGCCGCCTCCGCGTTTCGCCGGGACAAGCCGCTCGGCGAAGCCGCGTGGCAGGACGGCGTTTCCAGGGGAGAGCTCGGCGTGCCGCCACACTGGCGCGGCATCCTGTCCCTGGACCTTGCGCGCATAGAGAGCCTGAAATCGTCTGGAGACGCCGGCGCGATGGACGGGATGCTCGGCATCGCCGACCTGGCCATGCTGCTCCCCGGCCTGACCGCCGAGTACCCGACCTCCCTTTCCGTGCTCAAGACGCTTCTGACCTGTCCGCACCAGTTCCTCCTCGCGAATCTCCTCAAGTTCGACGAGCCGAGCGGCGCCCCGCCTCAGCGGGAAATCGGTCAGCCCTATTACGGCAACCTCTTTCATGCCGTGGCGGCGCGCTTTTCCACACAGCACGGCCTTTCTTTTTGCGCGCGCGAGGGCGCGATTGCCGATTGGCTCGCTCGCGCGGACGCTGTTTCGGATTCGGCATTCGATGAATTCCTGAAGGAGTACCCCCTCGTCGGGAATGCCGTCCGCGCGCAGCAAAGGGATCGCCTGCGCCGCGATCTGCGGGAGCTGCTCGAATACGAGTGGAAGAAGCCGAAGCCGCCCCGCCTCGTTGCCTCCGAACGCGGATTTGGCCGGCCCACCCCGGTCGAGCTGAAGATCAACGGCCACTCGTTGTTTCTGCGGGGTCGGATCGATCGGATCGATGTCGAGGGCGGGACGACGATCGTCACGGACTTCAAGACTGGGAAGCCCTCTCCCCGCATCGGCGACGATGAGAACCCGGATGCCTTGCTCGATCTGCAAATCGCGGCCTACGCGCTCGTAACCCGGTCCCTCGCCGCCGAATGGAAGGTTCCGAAAAGAGTTTCAGGCACCTACGTGTATGTCGGGCGCACCGCGGTAACCGAGCGGTCCTTCCGACAGGACTTTGACAAGAACCTGGAGCCGAAGGCGTGGCAATGGCTGGCGATCGCCGCCGGGCTCCTCTCGCAAAGGGACTTCCCTCGAACCACCGACCACAAAGACTGCAAGTACTGCCGGTTCAAGCCGGTCTGCGGCGACGACATCCACGAGCGCGCCGCGGAGGTCCTCGACGGCGCGGACGGGCCGCTCGGCGACTTCCGGCTGCTGAAGGCGGGTCCCGTTCAAGAAGAAGAGGAAGAGTGACCGTGGCGGCGAAGACGAAAAAGGCGCCGCCGGACCAGGCTCAACGCGATGCGGCCATCAAGGAGCGCGACCGCAACGTGATCGTGAATGCCGGCGCGGGCACCGGGAAGACTTCCATCCTCGTGAGCCGCTTCGTCGAGATGGTCGCCCCGGCGAAATCTGCCGCGCCCGCGGTTGCAATCCCCCGCATCGCAGCCATCACGTTCACGCGGAAGGCCGCCGGAGAACTGCGCTTTCGCATCCGGGAACGTCTGCTGGCCGAGCTGGCAAGTGTCAAGCCAGATTCTCCCCGCGAAGGCCAGCTCCGCGAAGCCCTGGCTGGTTTCGACACGGCCTACGTAGGAACGATTCACAGCTTCGCCGATCGCCTTTTGCGTCTTCAGCCTGTCAAAGCGTCGCTCAGCCCCTCGTACGAAATCGCCGAGGACGATGAGGCGCTGGTCCACGAAACGTTCCAGGTGCTTCTGCAGGCCGTCGAGAGCGAAACTCTCGCCGCCGAGCTCGAGGGCGACGGCGCGGCAGCGCGGGCCGATGAGGCCACGCGAACCATCCTGGACGCCATTGCCGCCGGTTTGCAGGCGGAGACCCGTGAGACAGAGTTTTGGGTGTATTCCGGGCTGGACGCCCTCGTAAAAGGCTTTCTCCGGCAGCGCGATGTGCCGCCGCCGTTCGACGCTCCTCCCGCCTCGATTGATTTCGGAGCCTTCCGCAAAGCCGCGGACGAATTCATACGCGAAGCCGCTCCGGTTATCGGCGGATCCATCAGCGCGGCATGGATCAAACAAACGGCGGAGATCCTCGCCGGCGTCCGAAACCTGGAAGACCCGATCGCCCTGTATCGCAGCCTCGGCCTGCAACTGCGCCGCAGGTCGCCCAAGAGTGACGCCCAGAAAGGCAGAGACTTCGGCGGCGATGCCGCGGCCTGGCGGGTGTGGAAGCTGTACAGCAAGGCTGACGGGAAGCTTCGCCCGACCCCGCTCCGCAATGACCTGCGGGCGCCGCTCGAGCGCTGGATGGCCAGCCGCCTCGTCCGTCTCTTTCCAGTCGTGAAGGCTCTCTACGAAAAGGTTAAAGCGCGCCACAGGCAACTCGACCAGCTCGACCTGCTTTTCAAGTTGCGTACCCTCCTCAAAGACAACCGCGAAGTGCGGGCCGAGTTCCAGGGAATGTTCGATCACATCTTCGTGGACGAATTCCAGGATACGGATCCGCTCCAGGCGGAGATCGTGCTCTTCCTCTGCGAGCGGGGACCCGTCGCGGCGCGTTGGGAGGACGTCCGTCTCGCCGGCGGGAAGCTGACGGTGGTCGGCGACGCCAAACAGTCCATCTACCGGTTCCGCCGGGCGGACGTGGCGATGTACGACCGCGTCCTGCGCGTCATCGCGAAGACGCCGCTCCTCGAGGTCAGGCTCTCCGCGAACTTCCGGAGCGTTCCTCCTCTCATCGACTGGTTCAACGACCGGTTTGCTCGCATCCTCAGAGAATCGCAAGACGCCTTCGACCCCGTGACCGGGCGGGTCTTCCACCAGCCGCTCGCGAGGGGTCGCGACGTCCCCGGCCCGCCATCCGTCCATGTCCTGAATCTCGCCTTTTCGGACGGCGAGAAGCACAACGCTGATGACTACCGCTCACTCGAAGGCCGGGCGCTGGCCCGGTACCTGCGCTGGTTGACCGAAACGGATGACGTCCGGATCCTCGACCCGTTCGACGAGCGCCTCCGGAAGGTTCGATACGGCGACATCGCGGTTCTGGCGGCCTCGACGTGGAGCCTTCCTCATCTGTTCCAACCGCTGGACGAGGAGGGCATCCCCTACGCATCGCGCGGCGGCGTCCTGTTCCTCAAAGACCCGCTCCACCGGCAGTTCCTGCTCGGTCTCCGAGCCATCGCCGACCGCGATGACGGCGTCGCCATGGCGGCTTTGCTCCGGCCCCCTTTCTTCGCCGTAGATCCCGCGGACCTCCTCCGCGAGCAAGTCGCGACCCGCGCCGGAGAAGCGCCCGCCGGAGACTCCGCCCTCCGCGCCCGGGAAGCTCGAGACCTGGTTGTTGACCTGCGCCGGCGCAGATCCGGCCGCCCTCCCGGCGCGACCGCGCGGGACCTGCTGGAGCGCACGGCGTTCGCGCGCAACGTGGCTTCCGGGCCGAACGGCACGCAGCGCCTCGCGCGGCTGCGGGAGCTTTGCCTGCTCCTGGAGCAGCTCGCCGCCGATGAAGGGCTCGACTACGACGCCGCGACGTCCCTCATGCGGGAGTGGGTGGATGATCCTGTCCAGCTCGACCCGCCACATCCCGTCGGAGCCGAAGCGGTTCAAATCCTGACCGTCCATCAGGCCAAAGGCCTCGAGTTTCCCGTCGTCGTCATCTGGGACGGGCAGGGCAAATGGGCCCCGCCCGCCGGGAACGCCCCCTGGCGCATGGAGCGTGATGGCCGAGGCTGGATGATGGATCTCGCCGGCCTGACGTGGGAGGAGCCCGCCGGTCTCGGCATCCGCAAGACGGAGCTCGACTACCAGAGACAGGAGCGTGAGCGCGTGGCCTACGTCGCCGCCACCCGCGCCCGCGACCTGCTGGTCATTCCGAAAGCCGGCGACCTCAAGCCAGGGACTTACGTGTGCAGCGATCTTCTCGCTGAAGCGCCCTCCCATCTTGTCAACGAGCTCGAGCCCTACACTGACGGCCACGAGCCCGCCTGGGCCACGCAGAAACCCGCAACCACGCAGCTCCCCAAAGATGGAGGAACTGTCGAACAGGCAACCGACGCCTGGTGGACAGCCGCCTCTGCGGAATCCGCCCGCCCCCGCTTCCGCCCCGCGAGTGTCTCCGGCGAGACTCAATCCACCCCCGTGGACGACACCGAGGAAGTGGTGGATCCCGCCCTCGCGAAACCACGGGAAGGCCGCTTGGGCCCTCTGTTCGGCACGGCAGTTCACCACGCAATCGGCCTCATCCTTCGTGACAGCACCCTGACACCCGAGGAAGCCGCCCGCCGGGCCGCCAGGCGATTCGGCCTCGAGGACCACCTCCCCGAGTGCATCGCCGACGTCACCCGAGCCCTCGACTCCCTCCGAACAGAGGGCCTCGCCCGCCCCCTCGGCCCCGACCTCCAGGTCGAATACTCTGTCGCCGCGGAATGGGAAGGCGGCCAACTCCTGGGCGGCTACATCGACCTCGTCAGCGCGACCGACGGCCGCCTCGACGTACTCGACTTCAAGACCGACGCCCCACCGCAAGGGCCGGTGGAGCAGACCTACCCGGAGTACGCGGTCCAGGTGCAAACCTACGGCCGCCTTCTGGAGACAACCGCCGCGCTCGGAGCCCATGAACTCCGCTGCGGCCTTCTCTTCACGGCCGACGGAGGAATCCGATGGGTCTAATGGTGAGCTTCCTGTAAAGTCGGGCCCGTGACGGCCGATCTGAATCCTGTGGACGAGCTTCAGTCCAGATTCGGAATCACATGGGAACAAATCAACGCCGCGCGGAAACGCTCTTCGACTGTTCGGGCCGAACTAACTAAGACTCTGCGGGCGGAGGACTCGGAGGCGGCTTGCATCGTTGGGTACGGGTCTCTCGCCAGGCAAGAGTGGACATCCGGAAGCGATGTCGATTGGACATTATTGGTGGACGGCCAGGCAGATCCCCAGCACGCACAGACGGTGAACCGAGTTGAGGGCGCCTTGACTGCCGGCAGCCACAAGCATCCGGGCCGCACTGGCACATTCGCAAGCCTTTCATCCAGCCATGACCTTGTGCACAAGATCGGCGGCGCAGAGGACACGAACCAGAACACGACGCGGCGGATTCTGCTGCTGCTCGAATCGATTCCTCTCGGTAGATCCGACGCCTACGATCGAGTGAAGCGCAACATCCTTCATCGGTACATCCTGGAAGACCGCGGTCTTCGGTTCGGAACAACAGATTTCGTTCCCCGCTTTCTGCTGAACGACATCGCTCGATACTGGCGAACGATGGCGGTCGATTTCGCCCAGAAACAGCGTGATCGAGGGGGACACGGTTCAGGATTGAGGAATGCAAAACTTCGGCTGTCTCGAAAACTCATTTTCGCCTCGGGTCTTCTGAACTGCCTGCGATGCCATGTTGCCCCCGAGCTTCATACCGTTCGATCGAACCGGCGTTCTCTGGAGTCCGCAGCACTGCTCGTTGTGCACTTTGAGGAGTACCTGAAGATGACGCCCCTCGAGAACCTCGCGAAGGCAGTGGTTGACTTTTCTGCCAGTGCGGAAGTTGCCAGGGCGCTTTTTGGAGCGTACGATACTTTTCTCGGCGTTCTCAACAACGATACCAAGCGGACTCACTTGGATGATCTCGAACCCGAAGCTTTCGAAGGCGACGCTATTTTCGGCGAGGTTCTCGATCTCAGCCACGAATTTCAGAATGGTCTCGACGGCTTGTTCTTCGCCACCGATGCAACGTTGACCAGGCTTACCCAGAAATACGGGGTGTTCTGATGAGGGTCATCGGCTTTTCGACGGGCGCGGTTGCAAAAGGCGACTTTCGACGTGCGCTCGGTCTCATCACCGCTGCAAGCGTCGAAGCGGTAGAGCTTTCTGCCCTGCGTCTATCTGAGCTCCAACCGCTCCTTCGTGCCTTGCCTACCCTGGACCTATCGTCCTTTGGCTATATTTCCGTGCACGCCCCGAGTTCCTTCGCTGAGAGCGACGAAGACGGCGTCGTCAGAGACCTCGAAGAGTTCACGAGAAGAGACTGGAACGTCATTGTCCACCCGAACGTGATTTATCACCCAGCGGTCTGGCGGAACTTGGGTAGGCGTCTTCTGATTGAGAATATGGACCGCCGAAAAGCAGTTGGGCGAACCGCTCCCGAGCTTCGAGGGCTGCTGAACTCGCTTCCGGAGGCCGGGCTCTGCCTCGATCTCGGCCACGCCCGTCAGGTAGATCCGACGATGACTGAGGCGCTAATGCTGCTCAGGTGGTTTGGGTCTCGGGTTCGCCAGCTTCACGTCAGCGAGGTCAACGAGCGAAGTCATCATGACCCCATCAGCGCGGGTTCGATAGACGCCTTTCGGTCGATTTCCGATCTCCTGCCCTCGGACGTCCCAATCATCCTTGAGCCCCTCATCGACGAAGGGCAGAGCGAAATCTCTGTCGAGATAGAGAAGGCGGCAGCGGCCCTCCAGCCCGAAACCTCCCGCGTGGCCTCAGCCGTCTAGCTCGACGTCATCCCGCCTTCCTGAAGATTTCGTAGCGCTCGGCCAGGAAGTCGCGGTCGGGCTGGAGGTCTCGGCGGGTCGGGATGAGGATTCGGGAGAGCTCTGGAAGCCCTGGAGACCGTGGAGGAGCATCGGGCCGTCCTTTTCTCGGAGGATGTCTTGTCGGATCTCGACGATAAGGTCCGGGCGCACACCCAGGATTTGGCCGTCGAAGGCGGCGTGGTGGAGCTTGCAGAGAGCCAGGCCGTTCGAGACCGTCGGGTCGCCCTTGGGATGGCGGTCCGGGAGGATGTGGGCGGCGTCGAGCAGCTCGAAGTGCCTGAGGCGGCAGACGGCGCAGCGCTCCTGATACGCCCGGATCACCCGAACCCGGAACCCCGCCTGATGGAGGCGTTGCTGCGTCACTCGCGTGACGTAGGCCCGCCTAGCATCGGAGAGGTCGGAGACGAGATGCGCCGTATCCATGACCGCAGCGTCCTTCAGGTCCACGGCCACTGAAAATGCCAGCGACTCGGGATGATCCCGGACGATGAACACCGGCCAGACCGGCAGGTACTCACCGGGAACTACACCGTAGAGATAGATCAGCGGAACTGCACGCCGCATCGCCAGACGCAGCCCCGCGTTGTCCCGATGCCTCGGATCCGTCCCGCGGTACCGGTAGAGAAGGAGACCGTTCTCGTCCATCTCGTCTTCATAGGGCCGTTGTCGCCCTTCAATCACCGGCGTGGTGTTGAAGGTTAGAGGCATCTCGGGCAAAACGGCTGGCTTGAAGATGCCCTGCGGATTGATGAGCGGAACCCTCTGCCCGTCGAACCAGAAACCCTCGGCCAGGATTTTGCGCGGGAGCACCTCACCCCGAAGCTCCGTCTGAGTTCGGAGAAACTCGAACGCCGCGATCCTGACCCGCTGGTCAAACTCCCGCGCCGCCGTCCATGGATCCTGATCCTCGGTCACGTACCGTCAGGATACGCCGCTGTCCACGTGACTCTTCGACGCACGCCCTGGCACCCCGGGTTGGCGCCTTCTCCTCGGACATCAGCTGTCCGTGCCGCCAAGTCAAGATAGAGGGTTGCAAGGTAAACTGAGGGGAAACCTAAGCGATCTGCCGCGTCTCGTCGGGAAAGGACTCTGGTCGTCGTCATGACTCGTCTCGAAGATCTGAAGCCGGGTGCCGCGGTCAAAGGAATTCTGCCGGATGTCCTGGTGACGGTCCTGAGCGCCAAGCGTCACGGCGACAACGTCATCGAGCTGACCTTCAAGGACGCTGCCGGGCGACCGGGCAATCAACTCGTTTACCGCGAGGACGAACCTAGGCTGGAAGTCGTTTCCCAGGGTCGGCCCTGGAGTTTCGACGCGGACGGCGCACTTTTCCGGCTGGTCTCCGAGGCCTACCGCATCCACCTGGCTTACCTGTTCGATCCGCTCCTCGCCGTCCACACCTCTCTCGTGGACCCGCTCCCCCACCAGATAACCGCCGTCTACGAAGAGATGCTCTCCCGCCAACCCCTGCGCTTCCTCCTTGCCGATGATCCTGGGGCGGGAAAGACAATCATGGCCGGCCTCTTTATCAAGGAGCTCATGGTCCGTGGCGATCTCCACCGCTGCATGATCGTCTGCCCGGGCATGCTGGCCGAGCAGTGGCAGGACGAGCTCAACGACAAGTTCCACCTGCCCTTCGAGATCCTGACCAACGACAAGCTCGAATCCGCGCGCACGGGCAACTGGTTCCTTGAGAATCCGCTCGTGATCTGCCGCCTCGACAAGCTCTCGCGCAACGAAGACGTCCAGGTCAAGCTCCAGCAGTCCGACTGGGACCTCATCGTCTGCGACGAGGCACACAAGATGTCTGCCTCCTTCTTTGGCGGCGAAATCAAGGAAACCAAACGCCACAAGCTGGGCCGCCTCCTCTCGGGCCTCACGCGCCACTTCCTCCTGATGACGGCCACGCCGCACAACGGGAAGGAGGAGGACTTCCAGCTCTTCATGGCGCTTCTGGACGGCGACCGCTTCGAGGGCAAGTTCCGTGACGGCGTCCACCTCGTGGACACTTCCGACCTCATGCGGCGCCTGGTCAAGGAGCAGCTCCTCAAATTCGATGGAACACCTCTTTTCCCGGAGCGAATCGCTTATAGCCCGACCTACAAGCTCTCGGACCTGGAAGCCCAGCTCTACAAGGAAGTCACCGACTACATCCGTGAGGAGTTCAACCGCGCGGACGCCCTCGAAAGCGAGGGACGCAGGGGTACCGTCGGATTCGCGCTCACGATCCTGCAGCGCCGTCTCGCCTCCTCGCCCGAGGCCATCTATCAGTCACTCAGGCGCCGTCGCGAAAGACTCGAGAAGCGCCTCCGCGAGGAGCAGCTCTTAAAGCGCGGCGCCGAAGTGCCTCTCGAAGCCACGCCGAAATTGCCCGTGCTCTCGATGGAGGATCTCGAAGACCTAGACGAGGCTCCGGACTCCGAGATCGAGGAGACCGAAGAGAAGGTCGTCGATCAGGCTACGGCGGCGCGGACGATCGCAGAGCTCGAACAGGAGATCGCCACCCTCGTAAGGCTCGAAGCCCTCGCTCTGAGAGTTCTCCGCAGCGGAACCGACAAGAAATGGGAAGAGCTCTCGAAGCTCCTCCAGCACGACGCTGAGATGTTCGACGCCCACGGCCACCGCCGCAAGCTCGTCATCTTCACCGAGCATCGCGACACGCTGAACTACCTGGCCGCGAAGATCCGCAGTCTCCTCGGCCGTCCCGAGGAAATCGTCACGATCCACGGAGGCATGGGCCGCGACGAGCGCCGCAAGGCGCAGACAGCCTTCACGCAAGACAAGACCGTTCAGATCCTCGTCGCCACGGACGCCGCCGGCGAGGGCATCAACCTCCAGCGCGCCCACCTGATGGTCAACTACGACATCCCCTGGAACCCCAACCGCATCGAGCAGCGCTTCGGGCGTATCCACCGTATCGGCCAGAAGGAGGTCTGCCACCTCTGGAATCTCGTCGCGGAGGAGACCCGGGAAGGCGACGTCTTCCGCCGCCTGCTCGAGAAGCTCGCCGTCGCTCGCGAAGCCCTGGGCGGCGGCGTCTTCGACATCCTCGGAAAGGTCTTCCAGGGCCACGAGCTGCGCGATCTCCTGATCGAGGCCATTCGCTACGGCGACCGTCCAGACGTCAAGGCGCGCCTCACTCAGGTGGTAGATGTAGCGCTCGATCGCGACAACCTCCGCAGGCTGCTCGAAGAGCACGCTCTCGCCCGTGATTCGATGGACGCGGCCCGCGTCCAGAGGATCCGGGAGGAAATGGAGAAGGCCGAGGCCCGCCGTCTCCAACCCCACTTCATTGCCGAGTTCTTCCTGGAAGCCTTCGCGCTCCTCGGCGGCAAGATCCACGAAAGGGAATCAAGCCGCTACGAGATCACCCACGTCCCCGCATCGATTCGCAACCGAGACCGCCAGATCGGGACACGCGAAGCCTTGCTGACCCGCTACGAGCGCATCACCTTCGAGAAGGATCTCATCTCGATCCCCGGCAAGCCGCTCGCCGAGTTCGTCTGCCCGGGCCATCCACTCCTCGATTCGACGATTGACCTCATCCTTGAACGCCACCGCGACCTCATGAAGCAAGGCGCCGTACTCGTGGACCCGAACGACCCTAGCGACCAGCCTCGCGTTCTCTTCTACCTCGAACACTCCATCCAGGACGCTCGTCCCGACAGGAGCGGCGGCCGACGAATCGTTTCCAGGCAGATGCAGTTCGTCGAGATCGGCGAGGACAGCGAGTCTCGCACGGCAGGTTACGCGCCGTACCTCGACTACCGCCCGCTGACCGACGATGAGCGCCAGGCAGTCTCCGACGGCCTGAAATCCTGGGGCCAGATCGACTTCGAGTCTCAGGCCGTGGGCTACGCCATCAACACGATGGTCCCAAAGCATCTGGAAGAAGTACGTTCGCGAAAGGAAGAGCTGATCTCGAAGACCTTGGCCGCCGTCAAGGACCGTCTCACCAAGGAGATCAACTACTGGGACCATCGCTCCGAGGAGCTAAAAGCACAGGAAATGGCCGGCAGGACGCCCAAGCTGAACTCCGGAAAGGCCCGCGAACGCGCGAACGAGCTCGAAGCGCGGCTTAAGAAGCGCCTTGAAGAACTCAAACAGGAGCGTCAACTCGCTCCGCTCCCGCCTGTCGCCATCGGAGGCTCGCTGATCATCCCCGCCGGCGTGCTTGCCCGGCTCCAAGGTCAACCGCCGGAGCGCGTTGCCGACCATGCCCACGAGACAACCCGCGTCGAAAAGCTCGCGATGGACGCCGTGATGGCCGCCGAGCGAGCCCTCGGCTTCGAGCCCCGCGACGTCAGCACCGAGAACCGCGGGTACGATGTCGAGTCCCGAATGCCCGGCACCGGAAAGCTTAGGTTCATCGAGGTCAAGGGCCGAATCGAAGGCGCCGCGACCGTCTGTGTGACCAAGAACGAGGTCCTGACAGCGCTCAACAAGCCCGAGGACTTCATCCTGGCTCTCGTGGAGGTGGACGGAGAATCAGCGCGCCCCAGGTACCTGAGAAAACCCTTCAAGCGTGAGCCGGACTTCGCGGTTACCAGCATAAACTACAAACTCGGTGAACTTGAGGCTGGAGCCACCGACCCGGCATGAGGCGAGAAGAGGTTGATGAACTTCACTTCATCGCGCCGATCGAAAACGTTGCTTCGATCCTCACGATGGGCATTCTTTCGAACGAGCGGGCTCGAAGCATCTCGCATCTCTCGATAGCCATGGAGGAGGTTCAAGTGCGGCGCGACATGAAGACGGTCCCCGGGGGTCGACCACTTCACGAGTACGCCAATCTGTACTTCACCGCTCGTAACCCGATGATGTTCAAGAAGCAGGCGATCCACGCGGAGACTTGCGTTCTACGTGTCGACCCATGCGTCCTCGATCTGTCAGGCGTCGTCGTAACCGACAGGAACGCATCACGCGGATGGGCTCGCTTTCGCCCCCCCGCAGAAGGACTCGGAGCCCTGAAACACGAAGAGATCTTCGCGGATGATTGGCGCCATCCCGGAGATCCGGTTGCCTACGACCGCCATAAGGGCCTTAAGTGCGCCGAAGTTCTTGTGCCAGACCGGGTTGAGCCAAGTCTGATTCGCGGAGCGTACGTTTCCTCCGACGAGGCATTTCGACGTCTGTCCGATGCTTGTCCGGCGCTCGACGTTCGGAAGTACCCTCACCTTTTCTTCTTAGAAGGTGGCCTCGAATGACCGTTCAGACTCTTGTGGGTAATCTTTTCGACTCCTCTGCGCAGACGCTTGTCAACACCGTAAACACGGTTGGGGTGATGGGCAAAGGAATCGCCCTTGAGTTCAGGAAGCGGTTCCCGGAGATGCACCAGGATTATGTGGCACGCTGCGCCGCCGGTAAAATCCACCTCGGCGAGCCATACCTCTTCAAGGCGCTGCTGCCTCCGTGGATCCTCAACTTCCCGACGAAGGAGCACTGGCGGTCAGTCTCGCGGGTGGCCGACATCGTGCGCGGATTGGAGTACCTCGAAAGGAATTACAAGGCCTGGGGAATCACATCACTGGCCGTTCCGCCTCTCGGCTGCGGTCTCGGGCAGCTCGAATGGCGGGTCGTTGGGCCTACACTCTTTCGTCACCTAAGCCGTCTCGATATTCCGGTTGAACTCTTCGCGCCGCATGGCACACCAGCCGAACAGCTCGACCCGCTGTTTTTGGGCATCGTCCCTCAGGCGCAAGCAGCCACTACGAACGGTCCCGAACAGGCTCGTATAGATGCAGCGTCCGTAGCTCTCGCGGAGATTCTCGCCCGGATTGCGAGGGAGCCCTACCATCGCCCGGTGGGTCGAACGATTTTTCAGAAGATTGCTTTCTTCGCGACGGAAGAGGGGATCCCAACGCGGCTTGACTTTGCGCCCGAGAGTTATGGGCCGTTCTCCACAAGCGTTAAGCCCCTGCTCACGAGGCTCGTCAACAATGGTCTGCTCGTGGAGACCAAGCTCGGGCGGATGTTCCGCCTGGATCCAGGTCCCACTTTCACAGATGCCTGCAAGACATTCGCGGACGCGATTTCGCAGTGGGAACCTGCAATCGAACGGATCGCGGACCTCTTTTTGAGAATGACTACTGAGCAGGCTGAAATCGCAGCGACCGTCTTTTACGCGGCCCGCCATCTGGTCGGCAATGGCGAGACGCCTCCGACGGAGCGCGACGTTCTTTCCGCGGTAAAGCAATGGAAGCGCAGGCGGAGTCCCCAGCTACGTGACGAGGATTTGGCTCTGGCAATCCGGAACCTTAACGTTCTTGGCTGGTTAAACACGCGGGCCAGCACGGATCTCCCGCTTCCTGAGGCCGCTTCTATTGGAGCATAACGGGTTACCTGCTACTACCAAACGCCGAAGCGTGGCGGAGTACGCTGAGTCGCTGTGGTGAAAAAGGCGGTGCCGCCAGACCCCCGTCCAGCGCAGCTCTCGGTCGGCGAGATTCGCACCGCCATACCGAAGCTCGAGCGCCGCCTTGCAGAGGTGGAAGCCCTTGAACCCGATGGTATCCAAGGACGACCTGACCCGGCCTTTAGGGCAGTTGAAGACAAGATCGACAGTACGTTGGTCGAGGTTTTCGGACCTGACACGCTCGACTATAGGCGATTCACCGTCGGGCCTCTGTACAAGGGAGCCCTCTACAGGGGCGGCATGCCCATTGCGGAGGTCCGCGAGGGGTATCGGCGAGGGAAGGATCAGGCGGCTGGGAAACTCAAAACAGCAATCGAGATTCTGAGAGAAAAGCTCTTGGCTGTCCTGGGCACAGCTAACTCCGGAGCCGCGACGCCCCCGTCGCTCGATGCGCTCGATCTCGATCCGCAACTGAGAAATCGCGTTGCCCCGCTCTTTAGGGATGGTCATTATGCCAACGCGATCGAGGACGCTTGCAAGGTTCTCGACCTCCTCGTCAAGTTGCGCAGCGGGCGAGAAGATCTGTCCGGGACGGAGTTAATGCAGGCAGTCTTCTCCGAGAGAAACCCGGTGCTTAGGTTCAACGACGGTGTGATGGAGACCGACAGAAGTGAGCAAAAGGGCATGATGTTCCTGTACTCGGGTACGATGTTGGCCCTGCGCAACCCCCGAGCCCACGGCTTTCAACCGGACGACGCCGCGACAGCCATCCAAGTTATCTCCATCATTAATTTCCTTATCGGTGCTCTGGGTAGGACGACGAAAGCCTAGTCAGGATGGCATCGAAGAAGCTCATCGAGGTCGCCCTGCCCCTGCCCGAGATCAACGATGCCTCGGCTTACGACAAGAGACCTGGAATCGGGCCTCACCCTAAGGGAATCCACCACTGGTGGGCGCGCCTCCCGCTGCCAACGGCGCGGGCGGTGCTCTTTGCGTCGGTGGTGGACGACCCGAGCGGCCATCCGGAGAAGTGGCTGACGGAAGAAGCGCAGGACGCCGAGCGCGAGCGGCTTTTCGAAATCATACGCCGCATGATGGGTAAGAAGCTGCATACGCATCCGGAGGTGTACGCCGAAGCGCGTGCCGAGATGCTCGATGACACCGGTGGAAAGCTTCCCGTCGCGTTCGACCCGTTCGCTGGTGGCGGCTCGATCCCGCTCGAGGCCAATCGTCTCGGCTTCGAGCCCCATGCCGGCGATCTCAACCCCGTAGCGGTGCTCCTCAACAAGTGCAGTCTCGAGATCGCCCCTCACTGGGCCAGCCGAGCACCAGTCAATCCGGAGGACCGCGCGCAGATCGGCGGAACAGAATCATGGCCCGGAACGCGTGGGCTTGCGGCCGACGTTCGTTACTACGGTAGGCTCATCCAAGACCGGGCGCGGCAGAAGATCGGGCACCTCTACCCGAAAGTCCGATTGCCGAGGGCGGAAGGGGGCGGGGAAGCAAACGTGATCGCCTGGATTTGGGCGCGCACCGTGGCGAGCCCCGATCCGTCGGCGCGTGGTGCCCACGTACCGCTAGTCAGTACTTTCTGGCTCTCAGCTAAGAAGGGAATGGAGGCGCGGCTCGAACCGATCGTGGACAGGGACGCGCGCATCTGGCGGTTCGCTGTGCGCCTGGGGATTCCCACCGAATGCACCGGGAAGCGCCCAGGGCAGAAGTGGAAGGATCACGCCAAAGAGTGCATCGCGTGCGCGGCGGTGGTATTTGGAACGAAGACAGGAAGAGCGCAGTTTCGCTGCCTCCTGACAGGCGCGCCGATCTCCGACGATCACATCAAGGCCGAGGGAGTTGCAGGCCGGCTCGGCAGTGTCTTGCTTGCGATCGTGGCGGAGGGCAAACGGGGACGCGTGTATCTCGATAGCTCCGATGCGCAAGTCGAGGCAGCAAGTGTCACGGCTCCCGTCGGGCAGGTGGAAGAACCGCTGGCCGAAGATCCCCGGAACATCTGGTGCGTCGGATATGGTCTCGATCGCTTCCGCCGGCTCTTTACCCCTCGCCAACTCACAGCAATGGTGACACTGAGTGACCTGGTGAAGGCGATCGCGGCGGACGTGAGGCGCGACGCGAAGGCGACGCTCGCCTCCGACGAGGTCCAGGCTTACGGCCTCGCGGTTACGACGTTTCTGGCGCTGGCGGTAGACCGGTGCGCAGACTTCAATAACACCTTATGTCGGTGGGATCAAAGCGCCGCCGGTCAGAGAGTAAAGAACCTATTCGGGCGGCAGGCGATCCCCATGTTGTGGGATTTCGCCGAGGCCAATACCCTCGGAGAGAAGTCTGTCTGCTGGGCGAACGCAGTAGATGTCACCGCCGACGCGATCGGCGCGCTCGCGTCTTCTGAGCGAATGCGAGGAACCGCCCGCCAGATCGACGCTGCCACAGGGGCCAATGGGCTCAAGAACCTTCTCGTTAGCACCGATCCTCCCTACTACGACAACATCAGCTACGCTGGGCTCTCGGACTTCTTCTACGTCTGGCTCCGGCGCACGATCGGTGACCTTTACCCGGATCTCTTCAGCACAGTGCTTGTGCCGAAGGTGCCGGAACTCACGGCCGCGCCCGAACGCTTCGGCGGCGACAAGCAAAAGGCCAAGGAGCACTTCGAATCTGGCTTTCGCAAGGCCTTCACCGCGCTGCGCGAGAAGATGGATCCGCGATTTCCTCTTACCGTTTACTACGCCTTCAAGCAGGCCGACGAGGAAGGCGGAGGCGACGACGAGGATGCCGAGGGCGTTCCGCGCGTGGACCTTACCACTGGCTGGGAGACGCTCCTCGAGGCGCTCATCGCGAGCGGCTTCCAGATCACGGCTACGTGGCCCGTGCGTGCGTCGCAGGCCTGGCGCATGCGCGCGATGGACTCCAACGCCCTGGCCTCGTACATCGTGCTCGCCTGTCGCCCACGCAACGATGACGTCCCGCAGCCCGACCGCCGCTCGTTCGTTGCCGAACTCAAGCGGGAGTTGCCCATTGCGCTACGCCATCTTCAACAGGGCAACATCTCGCCGGTCGACTTTGCTCAGGCTGCCATTGGGCCGGGGATGGCAATCTACTCGCGATACAGTCAAATACTCGAGAGCAGTGGCAAAGCGATGAAAGTTCGTGGGGCGCTCTCGCTCATCAACCAAACTCTCACGGAGGTGCTGTCGGAACAGGATGACGACTTCGACGCCGACACTCGGTGGGCGCTGGCGTGGTTCGATCAATCGGGATTCGACGCCGGAGAGTACGGCGCTGCAGAGACGCTCTCCAAGGCCAAGAATACAAGCGTCCAGGGCATGAAGGACGCCGGCATTCTCGACAAGAAGTCTCCGGGCGGAAAAGTTCGTCTGCTCAAACCGAGCGAACTGCGCGAGGACTGGGACCCAGGCACCGACCCGCGCCTCACGGCATGGGAAGTCGTTCACCACCTGATCCGTGCTCTGGAGGAGGGCGGCGAGGCTGCGGCGGCAAAACTGGTCGCCAAACTCGGGAGCAAGGCCGAAGTTGCCCGCGAACTTGCCTACCGGCTCTACGCGATCTGCGAGCGGAAGAAACGCGCCGCCGAAGCGCTTTCCTACAATGCACTCGTCCAGAGCTGGCCCGAGATCACTCGTCTCGCTCGCGAGAGCCGCAAATCGAAGCCAGAGCAAGCCGCAATGTTCGGAGAGTAACTCATGGCGATCACGAATCAGGAGCGCGTCGGTAAAGCGATGGAGCTACTCAAGGATGGGCTGGCTCCCTTCGTTGAGCGCGAGCTGAAGGCGCATCACGCTCAGAGCTGGTTTGAGGAAGCAAAGGCAGCAGTGAGCGAGATGCAAACAAGCTTCCTTGGAAGCGCCTCGGCGCCGAAGTGGGACGTTGGCTCGCTCCTGGTGGTCATGTGGAATCAGTGGAACCTCGTCTTCCGAAAGACCCTGGGCCAGGCCGAGCGAACTCTCGTGAGCGAGCTTCGCGACGCGCGCAAACGGTGGGCCCACCAGGACGCCATCTCTGGCGACGACGCTTACCGGACTCTTGACTCAGCCAGCCGGCTGCTGACGGCCGTCTCCGCGCCGCAGTCGGACGAACTCGAGAAGATGAAGATGGAGCTCCTGCGCGTCCGATTCGACGAGCAGGTGCGAAGCGAAAAGCGGAAGAGCGCCGGGGCGGCCATCGAGAGTGCAGCGGCTGGGACCTTGAAGCCCTGGCGGGAGGTCGTCACGCCTCACAAGGACGTGGCTAGCGGCCGCTATCAGCAGGCGGAGTTCGCAGCCGACCTCTGGCAAGTACACCTCGGTGAGGGGACCGACGAATACCGGGATCCAGTCGAATTCTTCCGGCGGACGTACCTCACTGAAAGCCTCAAGGGGCTGCTCGTCGGGGCGGTGCAGCGAATGGCCGGGCACGGCGGCGACCCCGTGGTGCAGCTCCAAACGAACTTTGGCGGCGGCAAGACCCACTCGATGCTCGCGCTCTACCACCTGTTTTCCAAGGCAACTCTCAGCCAGTTGCCTGGCGCGGGTGCGATTCTGAATGAGGCCGGGGTCTCGAAGCTTCCCTCGGTTAATCGCGTCGTGCTCGTGGGTAATAAGATCTCGCCGGGAAACCCGGTCACGAAGCCCGACGGGACCGTCGTTCGGACGCTGTGGGGTGAGCTTGCGTGGCAGCTTGGCTTCGCGGCCGGCGGGGCCAAGGAAGCGAAGAAGGCTTTCCAGCGCGTCGCGCCGGACGACGAGAGGGCTACCAGCCCCGGTGACGCGCTGCGGGAGCTGATGAACGAGTACGGGCCGTGCCTGATTCTGATCGACGAGTGGGTGGCCTACGCGCGGCAGCTCCACGATCAGAGCGACCTGCCGGCCGGAAGTTTCGAAACCCACTTCAGCTTTGCCCAGGTGCTTACGGAATCCGCGAAGGCGGCGAAGAAGTGCCTGCTGGTGATCAGCTTGCCCGCCTCGGACACCACGGGCTCTCCCCACGCGGTGGCCGACGACGTCGAGGTGGGCGGTGAACGAGGGCGCGCGGCGCTTGATCGCCTGCGCAATGCCGTAGGCCGTATCGAGGCGTCTTGGCGGCCGGCCAGCGCGGAGGAGAGTTTCGAGATTGTTCGGCGGCGACTTTTCGAGCCACTCGTTGAGAAGGCACAATTTGTGGCACGGGACACAGTGGCCCGGGCCTTCTACGACCTCTACCGGACGCAACATCAGGAATTCCCGCCCGAGTGCCGCGATTCGGACTACGAGAATCGGCTCAAGGCTGCCTATCCCATACATCCCGAGGTCTTCGACCGGCTCTACAACGATTGGTCCACGCTGGTGAAGTTCCAGCGCACGCGCGGCGTGCTGCGGCTGATGGCGGCCGTGATCCACAGCCTGTGGCAGAAGGGCGACAGGAACCCGCTGATTCTTCCCGCCAACATCTCCATCGACGATCCGCGCGTCCAGTTCGAGCTCACGCGCTACCTCTCGGACAACTGGGTGCCCGTGATTGAGAAGGACGTGGACGGCCCTAATGTGCTGCCACTCCGGCTGGATGGCGAGGTGCCCAACCTCGGCAAGTACGCCGCCTGCCGCCGCGTGGCGCGGACGATCTACCTCGGGTCGGCACCCACCGCCACCGCCGCCCATCGGGGCATCGAGGACCGACGAATCAAACTTGGCTGCGTGATGCCAGGCGAGTCGCCCGCCGTCTTCGGCGATGCTCTGCGGCGGCTCGCCGGCGCGGCCACGTACCTCTATCAGGATGGCCCGCGCTACTGGTACTCGACACAGCCGACGGTTACTAAGCTCGCGGAGGATCGCGCCGAGCAACTCAAACGCGATCCGGACAAGGTCGTGAAGGAGCTGGAGTCGCGCATCAGCGAGGACGTCACCGAGGACAGGCGAGAGAAGACAAGCAGAAAAGGCGCCTTCAGCCGCGTCCACCCGCTGCCGCACAGCGGCCAGGATGTGCCCGACGACATGGATGCCCGCCTCGTGATCCTCGACATCGACCATCCCTACGGCAAGGAGCCGGGCAATCCCGCTGAAGCCCAGGCAAATGCGATTCTCGAGTCCCGTGGCAACACGCCGCGCCTGTTCCGCAACACGTTGGTCTTCCTGGCTGTTGACCAGGCACGCCTGCAGGACCTCGACGAGGCGGCACGTCGTTACCTCGCCTGGGAATCCATCTTGGCCGAGAAGGTGACGCTGGATCTCTCGCCGCATCAAGTGAAACAGGCCGAGACCCAGAGGACGTCAGCCGACGGCGCCGTGACCGCTCGACTCCCCGAAGCGTACCAGTGGCTCCTGATTCCCACGCAGAGCACCCCGCAATCGCCGGTAAAGTGGCAGGCAGTCCGCCTCACAGGCCAGGACGCGCTAGCGGCAAGGGCCAGCAAGAAGCTCCGAGGCGACGATTCCCTCGTAACCGGGCTAGGCGCGACCGTTCTACGAAAATACCTCGACGAGGTTCCCCTCTGGCGTGGCGATCACGTCGACATCAGACAGCTCGGCGAAGACTTCGCGCGCTATCTCTACCTTCCCCGAATCAAGGACACCTCCGTGCTGATCGGCGCGATCCGTAGTGGGCTCAACCTGATCACCTGGGAGAAGGACTCCTTCGGCTACGCCGACAGCTTCGACGAGGCGACCGGCCGATACCGAGGCCTCCAAGTCGGCCGAAACGTCTCCATCTCGGACGAGGACTCTCACGGTCTACTCGTCAAGCCCGAAGTTGCCGCTCGACAGCTAGCCCAGGAAACCGCCGCCTCTTCCTACCCCGCAGGCGCCGCCCCCACAGCTCTTCAAGCCAACGGTCCCGCAGCGACGGCGGCACCCCTCACCGCTCCCGCACCTCGCCTCCTCACGCGCTTCCACGGCTCCGTCCACCTTGACGCCTCCCGCCTAGGCCGAGACGCGGGCAGAATCGCTGAAGAAATCGTCCAACACCTAGCGGCCTTGGTAGGCTCCGACGTCGAAGTGACGTTGGAAATCCACGCCGCCGTCCCCACCGGCACCCCCGACCAGGTAGTCCGCACCGTATCCGAAAACTGCCGCACCTTGAGATTCACAGACTTTGGGTTTGAGGAAGATTAGCGTTGCGCCTCGCTGAAAGCGTTTGCCCATCACCGTTCTCGAAAGAGAGGTAATCAATGAGAATCTCAACCATCCTCGAAAAGATCGACGAGAAGCAGCTGTTCGTTCCCGCGTTTCAGCGCGAATACGTCTGGAAGCGCGAGGATGCGAAGTCGCTCATCGATTCGCTCATAAAGGAGTACCCGACGGGCACCATGCTGACCTGGGAGACGGCACACCCGCCAGAACTCAAGGGTCCGCACAAATACAACGAGAGACAGGGCGCCGTGCGCCTGCTCTTGGACGGCCAGCAGCGTGTCACAACTCTGTACATGCTCATGCGCGGGGAAATACCTGCGTATTACACGCTCGCGGAGATCATGACCGACACCCGCGGCCTGTATGTCAACCTGGCGACCCTCGAGCTTTCTTATTATATTAAGACGAGAATGGAGACCGACCCCTACTGGCAGAATATCACCGACGTATTTCAGGGAAAAGTCAGCGCCTTTGACCTCCAGGCCTCCTTTGCCACGCTCAACATAATGCTTAGCATGGAAGAGTTGAAGCAGCTCAACGAGAAGATTAACGTCGTCACACGGATTAAGGACAGAGAGTTCCCCGAACAGACGATACCCGTCAAGGCACACATCAGGCAAGCTATCGACATTTTCTACAAGGTCAATGCAAGCGGCGTCTCCCTTACCGACGCCGAACTTGCGTTAGCACAGATCTCAGGGTTCTGGCCCCAAGCTCGCGATCTCTTCAAGGCTAAGCTCGCCAAGCTCGCGAATGAGGGATTCGGCTTTCAGCTGGATTTCCTCGTCTATGTCTTGTTGGGTTGTCTGCACCACATGGGCTCCGACATGCGAAAGCTACACGATGAGGAGAAGAAGACAGATTTGCAAGCAGCATGGGAGCGGCTGGATACACAGGTTCTGGACTACGTAGTGAATCTGTTGAGAGCGACCGCTTACGTCGACCACATTTCTGAGATCAACTCACCCTATGCGCTCGTGCCCATCATCGTATATTGCTTTGACAGAATCGGAAAGAACCTCTCCGATCTAGAGATTCGTAAGATGGTTAAGTGGTTCTATTACACTCAGATCCGAACCAGATATGTCAGCCAGTTGCCGCAAAAGCTCGACCGGGACCTCCGAACGCTGGTGGAATCGCAACAGCCGTTTGATGACCTGCTGCAGGTGATTGCTGAGGAACGACCCCTCCAAGTGTCGCCCTCGGAGTTTGTGGGCCGGGCGACGGGGCACCCGCTTTTCGGAATGATGCGCTGGTACCTCAAGAGCCGTGGCGCGGTCTGCCTGACCACCGGCCTCAGCCTACGGAAGAATATGGGCAAGAAGTACCAGCTTGAACTGGACCATATCTTTCCCTTCTCCCGGCTCAAGAAGGCAGGTTACGGCAAGGGCAACCGTGTGAAGTACGCGCTGGCACAGGAATTCACCAACCGGGCTCTTCTCACTCAGGTCGCCAACCGCTCGAAGGCGGCGATGGACGCCGCGGTGTACCTGGCCGGCGTGAAGAAGCAGTTTCCTAAGGCCCTCGAGTTGCAGTGCATTCCCGAGAACCCGGAGTTGTGGAAGATTGAGCGCTATGAGGGCTTTCTCGAGGCTCGACGCGAGATTCTGGCATCGCATTTCAATGAGTTCCTCAACACGCTGACCGACACCGAAGAAACCGGCGCCCCAGCGACCCTCGAGGACCTGATCTCCGAGGGCGAGAGCAACGAACTGGAGTTCAAGGCGACCTTGCGCTGGGATCTCGAGAAAGGCGAAGTCAGTCACAAGATGGAGGGTGCCATCGTCAAGGCAGTCGCAGCGTTTGCCAATTCCCATGGTGGCACGCTACTGATTGGTGTGGACAACGATGGCCAGGCGGTTGGCCTGGAGCACGATTATACTTCGCTCGGTGACGCTGATAAGGACAAGTTCGAGCGATGTCTTTACAGCCTCCTCTACCAGAGTGTCGGTAAAAGCTTCGTAACCACGAAGGTTACAGCCAGATTTCATGATGTTGCCGGAGCGGAGGTCTGCCAAGTGGATGTCGCGAAGGCCAAGGAGCCGATCGTCGTGGCGTCGAAAGACAAGAACGGCGTGGCCGTGGAGAAGTTCTACGTGCGTAGCGGAAACGCATCCCAAGAGATTCCGCTGAGCCAGATGAATGCATACCTAAAGGAACGGTTCAGCTGAGGAACCAATGCGACGCCTCTTCACGTACTGCATACCGTGGGACGAGGGAGGCGCTCCGAACCCTTTTTGGGGAATCTGCACGCTCGCGATCTGCAAGCCAGCCATTCGACGTACGGCACGCGTCGGCGACTGGGTTGCTGGAACCGGCTCCAAATACTCTCGAGGTAGCGACCTAAGTGGCCGCCTAGTCTACGCCATGGAAGTCTCCTCCATCATGACCCTTGCAGAGTACGATGCCTGGACGCGGGACCATGCACCGAAGAAGATTCCTGATCTCAAGAAGAGGGATCTGCGAAGGCGCGTCGGCGACTCGATCTACGATTTCTCGGCTGGCCAGCCGCAGCAACGGCCAGGAGTCCATGGGAAAGGAAACATCAGGACAGATCTCAGCGGCGAATACGTACTGCTCTCCTTGAATTTCTACTATTTCGGCGATCAAGCCGTCGTTGTGCCGGACTACCTCAGCCCCATCGTTCACCAGGCCCAGGGGCACAAGGTCAACGCGAACGGACCGTACGTGGAGCGGTTCCTCAAGTGGCTGAAAGCCCAGGGTTACCCTCGCAACTGCCTCTTTGGCAAACCTACACTGCTCGAAAGGGTCGCAACTGGCCTTGCTCAGCCTGCTCGAGCCCGGCGTCGCTGTGCTGAAGCCGACGAAGGGGCCCCAGAGTCATGAATCCTGTGGACCGTGGCGCACCCGGTGCTGCGATGGGTTCCATTGCCAGGGCCTCGCTCGTTCAAGAGGTCTACCGTTGTACCCACTGCGTTCCGCTGGTCTTACCCTTCGCCACTTGCACGGATGCAGGCCGCTTCTTCCGGTTTCCGCCGGTGATCGGAGCTCCAGGCGCCGCAGAAGTCCTTTTTGTGGGAATTAACCCCCGTGTTTCTCCCTCCAATCTTCCTTTGCACACCGCGCTGATGCGGGACATTTCCGCTTTCCAGGAACTCGCAGCTAATAGCTATCGCGAGAGGGACTACATCGGACCGCAAGGGCAGGAGAGTCACTATTCCCTTCATCTCTGGATTGCGAGTCAACTGTTCCCCGGTCGTCGTTTCGCTTCCGTTGCCGCGGTAACCGAGTTGTTCTTCTGCGCGTCAGAATCTTCCGCAAGACTCCCGGTCGAGCAGAGCCCTTGCGCGGACAAGTATCTTGGCAGAGTACTAGCTTCGACGCGCCCTAAGCTGGTCGTTGCCGTCGGCAGCAGGGTTGCGAACTACTTGGCTGGGAGGTTTCCGAGGCAGGCACAGTACGCAATCGCGGCCTGGGGAGACCACGGTCGAGCGCCAATCATTCCGGTGCCGCATCCTAACTCTAGGGGCGAGAAGCACTCAAGAACGTTGAGGGCAGTAGAAGTTGCCCGGGAATATCTAATTTCGGGGAATGTGCCAGCCCTGCCCGCGGTATCGGCAACTACAGCGCGAGAACCGAGACGGTTATCGGCGTCGTTGAGAGGTCACGCTGGGCCCCGCGATGCCGGGCGGCGCGACGGGAGAGTGGATGCAACGCCAGCCGCACCACGCGCTAGCCGTTCTGAGCTCGCTCGGCTCGTGCAAGACCCCGAGCCCGGGAGCATACAGAGGGATTGGACCGGCAACGACAAGAGCGCCAGGAACCACAACGGCATTGTAGACCTGAGAGAGAGTCCGCTGAGGTTGCGCCTTTCCTGGAAGAGGAACCCAGATGACCAAGCCAAATTCATCGGGGTCTTTGATCTAGACCTTCCACGCCTTCTTGCTGCCAACTACATTAGAGTTGAGGGAAATCGGCCAAGTGCCGTTCGTCTTCGATTCTGGCATGGCTACGACGATGTCATCTACATCCAGGTCAATAGCCAGACCAGAGGTTTGCCGCTAGGGCGAATCGTGTAGCGACGGCTACGGCGGGCCGTAGTGAGAAGGGGTCAGCCGTGCGCCTCGTGTATTTTCTGATTCCGGGCGACAGGCGATCCTGTCATCGTTTCCGGCGCCGGCGGGCGGGGAGAGGTCGGCTAGGGGGGTCAGTCTTGTACGATGGTACTTTGCGTGGGGTTTCCGGGTCGACCGTCATTTCAATCGGCCTGGGAGAAGAAGGGTCAGCCGTGCGCTTCGTGTATTTCCTGATTCCGGGCGACAGGGTCATCGTTTCCGGCGCCGGCGGGCGGGCAGAGGTGTCTTCTGCTTCCTGGAAGAAGGGGCCAGGCCCGAGGCGGACGACCTTTCGCGCGAGCTCGTAGAGGCCATCATGCGCACCTTCGCGCCGGAGGCCGGCAGCCACGACGTAAACCATCCGGGCGGCAGGATCAACCGAAGAGATCAGGCGGTATCGCCGGCCAACCACCCGAAGGCTTCCAAAGCCCATGAGGTCTTCCCGGAGCGGCTTTCTCTGCCTTTCAGGATCACCCTGCAGACGTTTGGACCGATAAGGGGTCAGCCGTCCGCTTCGTGCACTGTCGCCAATTGCTAAGAGCGGCGACGCGGCTTGGAGCGTTTTCGCCGCCCGCGTGGTTTCTTGATGCCGTAGAGCTCTCGAACCTCAGCAATCGTAGCTGACCGATTCTTGCGGCGGCGGTCCTCGATCATTTCCCAGAAGCGGGGATTGCCCATCGTCAGGAGGTCTTCCAAATCCTCCCCCTCGACCCCGATAACCAGGGCGGCGGGCTTTCCGTGCTTTGTAATGAGCACGCGATCCTGCTGAGCCTTGGCGATGTACTCCGAGAGAGACGCTTTCGCATCGCGAACCGCTACGACTTTCATAAAATCTCCTCCGTTCTCTTTCTTTCTTTCCGCCGGACGGAACGAACCGTCACGGTCCGTCCCGATTCATCCACGTCGTAGAAAACCCGCAGGTCACCCACGCGAAGCTGCCAGACCGGCCGCACCTGTTCCCACGGAGGCGCCAGACCGCTGAGCATCTTCCTCCTTCTGCTTGCCTCAGCAGGTTCGTGAGCCAGCTGCTTTTCGATGGCGTCGAGAACACGTTTCCTCTCGGAGGCTCGAAGCTCCCCGATTTCCGCAACCGCATCCTGATCGAGCCGGATCGCGAACATCGTGACTACAATTATAGTCTCTAGATCCAGCGCTGCCAACCCGTGCAAATAGAGAGATCCGAGGCGGGGGAAGAACTGGGGTCGGGCTTGAATATCGGGTGTTGAGCCGAAACAATTCCGACTCCACCTTAGCCGTTGGGTGGTGTTTCGGGTCGATCGGGAAGAAGGGGTCAGCCGTGCGCTTCGTGTATTTCCTGATTCCGGGCGACAGGCAATCCAGTCATCGTTTCCGGCGCCGGCGGGCGGGGAGAGGTGTCTTCTGCTTCTTGGAAGCAGGGGCCAGGCCGAGTTGGACGATCTTCGCGCGAGCTCGTAGACGTCATCGTGCGCACCTTCGCGCCGCAGGCCGGCAGCCACGACGTAAACCAACCGGGCGGCAGGATCAACCGAACAGATCAGGCGGTATCGCTGGCCAACCACCCGAAGGCTTCCAAAGCCCATGAGGTCTTCCCGGAGCGGCTTTCCCTGCTTCTCAGGATCACCCTGCAGACGTTTGGACGTGTCGAAGAGTTGCTGCCGTACTCGTCGGTCGGCAACGCCGGCGAGCATCTTGGACGCGGTCGTCGTCCAGAGGACCTCGCAGGCGGGAGTGGGGGAAGAGCGGGGTCAATCGTCTATCGGTGTATTACGGATGCATTAGCCGGAGCTGGCGGTGCTGATTCGCCGGGCCATCGTGACCAGGTGCAGGGCGAAGGCAGTTCGAAGGGTCGATCCGCGCGACCTGGGCCCCGGGTCAGTTGTCGCTGATGCGCGGAAGCCGCGATCGGATGGCGTTTCTGACTCTCTTCGCAATCCGGACCGCCTCATCGGCCTCCCGGCGTGTGATCGGTTCCCAGTCTCCCGGATAGCGAGCCTCGACCGCGTAGCGCTTCAGAAGTCCTACCTCTTGAGGCGATCGGTCCAGTAGCGGGGCCGGCGACTTTGGTGGCCGACGGCCAGGATGCGGATCATGTCCGATGCGATCAGGTAATAGAGGTTGTAGGGAAACCGACGGAGCACCTTGCGTCGGACGCCCCTTCGATGGACTACCGGAGAGGCTTCCGGGTGATCCAGGATGAACCGGATGCTTCTACTGACTTCCTCCAGGAAGCTCCGAGCAATCGGAGAAGGCGCCTCGTCTCGGTAGTAACGTCCGGCTTCAAGAAGGTCGGCCCTGGCGTCGGGATGAAACTGCCAGCTACGCAAGCAGGTCGCGGAACTCCTTCATGACTTTGTCGCCAGGAATTCCCTTAACCTTGCCCTGTTCCCACTCTTCCAATCGCCGTTCTGTCTCCTCGAGCCACAGCGCCTCGAATTCTGCCGGCGACAGCTTCTCTTCCTCCTCATCCAGACTTCGGAGCAGCCGGCCGGCGAGCCTGGCGCGCTCTTTGTGGCCGAGCTTCAAAGCAGCGGCAACGATCTCTTCGGTGGTCACGAGCCAATGATACCTCGAGCTCCACAAGCAGGTCCGGGGCCAGGCCGAGGCGGACGACCTTTCGCGCCAGCTCGTAGAGGTCATCGTGCGCACCTTCGTGCCGCAGGCCGGCAGCCACGACGTAAACCAACCGGGCGGGAGGATCAACCGAACAGATCAGGCGGTATCGCTGGCCAACCACCCGAAGGCTTCCAAAGCCCATGAGGTCTTCCCGGGATGAAATGGGATCGGTCCTGAATTCATGCATTATTACGGTGGGCAGCCGTCAGAACTCGGAAAGGTTCTCATGACTCTACTTCTTCGAGCTGAAAGGGTATCGAGCGTGTACACAATTGTTGACACACATGAGATACCGTGGCAGAATCGCTTCGAGATGAAGACGACGACGATCCGGGAGTTCCGAAAGGATGTCAGCGAGTTGCTGCGCGGCAGGGATGCTGTCCTGGTGACCCGGCATGGCAAGCCCGCCGGTGTCCTCTACCCCCTCACCGATCCGCGCAAACTGCCGATGAAGGTTCGCCGCAAGCTTTACCTGGAGCTCTCCGAAGGAATCGCCAGGCAGCTCAAGACCAAAGGGATAGCCGAAGAGCAGCTCCAGCATGACTTCGAGGATTTTAAGAAGCGTCGCCGCCGACAGTAACGTTCTCCTCTCGGCGGCCGTCGGTCATGCGGCGCGGCGGGTCTTCGAACGGGCGCCGAGACTCCTCGTCGTCACGACGGAAGCCAATCTGGCCGAAGTTCAAGCGTATTTGCCTTCCATGTCGGAGGCCTACGGTCTCGATCTGCTCGAGGTGCAAGAGGCCCTGGCAGCTCTGCCGATCAGGTTCTACAACGTAAGGTGGTATCGGAGCCGCATTCCCGAAGCCAGGAGATACCTGCAGGATCGCGATCCCGACGACGTTGCCCTGGCGGCGCTGGCCCTCAAGCTCCAGATTCCCATTTGGTCCAATGACCGGGACTTCGAAGGCATGCCGATCGAGATCTATCCCACAGCGAAGCTCTTGAAGGCGCTCGGTCTCTGATGGTCAGAGGCGCCTTCCGTAGAGCGAGATGTCGTCGTGTTTGACAACGTCGACTGCGCCGGGATGAAGGTCAACGACGCGGTGCGGCATCCACAGACCCCAGGATCTGGCGTCTTGCCTCTTCCCAGGGAATGGTCTGCACCGATCCGGAATCCAATTCGCTCAGGCGGCGAGCGATCTCGACACTCCACTCGGCCTCGGCGCCTTCATCGACCTCAGCCTCGAGGCTTTCAATCAGACGACCGGCAACGGCCGCCAGGGACTCCGGCGCAAGCCGCAAAGCGTCTCTGAAAATCTCCTCGGCTTCTCTAGTCACGAGAGAAATGCTAGCGCGGGGCATTTCTCGGGGGGAAGAAGGGGTCAGCCGTGCGCTTCGTGTATTTCCTGATTCCGGGCGACAGGCACTCCTGTCATCGTTTCCGGCGCCGGCGGGCGGGGAGAGGTGTCTCCTGCTTCCTGGAAGAAGGGGCCAGGCCGAGGCGGACGACCTTTCGCGCGAGCTCGTAGAGGCCATCGCGCGCACCTTCGTGCCGCAGGCCGGCAGCCACGACGTAAACCAACCGGGCGGCAGGATCAACCGAAGAGATCAGGCGGTATCGCTGGCCAACCACCCGAAGGCTTCCAAAGCCCATGAGGTCTTCCCGGAGCGGCTTTCCCTGCTTTTCAGGATCACCCTGCAGACGTTTGGACGTGCGCCTGGTCGGGAGTGGTGCCGTGTCACCTGAGATCGTAGAGATAGAGGAGCGCTGCCCATCCGCTTGGGAGGGAGTTGGAAGGGCCGGGGAGGTCGGCATACCGGACGGCCATTTCAAGGAAGAAGCGGGCGTGGAAGAAGGCCTCGAGGATCGGACGCGTGTGATGGTCCCAGGCCGCGTTCATGCCAGTCGAGAACTTCTTGCCCGTTCCCTCGCCGACGATCTGGAGGAATCGGGCGTTCAACGGACGGGTCGGAACGAGCAGGCGGAGTGCAGAGACGATCTTTTCGGTCTGGTTCTGCAGCGCGAACACTTTGAAGCTGTGATGATAGAAGCGATAAACCGGATCCTCGTAGCCCCAATGGCTGTTTGATTCCTCCAGAATCTTTCTGAGGTCCTGCAGACGTGCCTTTAGATTGCCGAGCAGCTCCAATTCCGGGGTCCGTTCAATCATCACATCGCTCGGGCTAGTCTTCCTCGTCCGAGGTGCGGATTCTCAAGCGAGTGGGCTCAGCCGTGATGAGAGCGCCGGCGAGGAGATCTCTCCCGTGCCGTGTCAAGATCTCCTGGCAGGCTGTGGCCTGCCGGCGAGCAGAAACTCCGACGAGACGAATGATGCCGCTGTGCGGACGGCCTTGGACTACCGCGAGCTCGCCGAAATCCTTGTCGAGGGTGACGAGTATTCGTTCCTCGGCGCTCGCCCTCGAGAGAACGACGTCGTCACCCGGGTCCTCCGGCCAGTCTCCCGCCCAGACAACGTCATGGCCTAGAGCGACGAGAGCGGGTTTCGAGCCTCCCCAGACGCATGCGTCGAGGAGAAGTTTCACCTAGCTGCCGGAAGTCACCAGCGGCTCGACTCGCTCATGCGCGACGAGCTTGTGAGCGTACGCGAGGCATGCCTGGATGTCTTCAGGTTCGAGCCACGGATAACCGGCGAGGATCGTGTCGGGTGTGTCGCCGGCGGCCAGCATCCCAAGCACGTGCTCGACGGCCAGCCTATGGCCGCGAATGATTGGCTTTCCGGCGAAGATCGCAGGATTCACTGTGATCCTCGTCAGGAGTGTCTTCTCGTCCACGCCGAGAGTATAGACCCGAGCCGGCTGGGGCCGGTTCCCACTTCTCGCAGCCCGGCGGGAAGTAACGGCACGCGAGGGCTTATTGGGGAAGAAGGGGTCAGCCGTGCGCTTCGTGTATTTCCTGATTCCGGGCGACAGGCAATCCTGTCATCGTTTCCGGCGCCGGCGGGCGGCGAGAGGTGTCTTCCGCTTCCTGGAAGAAGGGGCCAGGCCGAGGCGGACGACCTTTCGCGCGAGCTCGTAGACGTCATCGCGCGCACCTTCGTGCCGCAGGCCGGCAGCCACGACGTAAACCAACCGGGCGGCAGGATCAACCGAAGAGATCAGGCGGTATCGCTGGCCAACCACCCGAAGGCTTCCATGGCCCATGAGGTCTTCCCGGAGCGGCTTTCCCTGCTTCTCAGGATCACCCTGCAGACGTCTGGACGTGTCGAAGAGTTGCTGCCGTACTCGTCAGGAGCGAAGCTGGGTCAGTCTCGCATACTGGTACTTTGAGAAAGAATGAGGGAAATGAGCGACTCAAAGCTACCGGCTCAGGAAGATCGAGTGCGGAGCGAATCGAGTGAAATATTCGCCGGTTCGCGGGAGCGCTCGTCGAGAAGCCTCATGAGGGCCGGGTTAGCTCTCATGAGTTCGACCTCGTGTTGGAAGTCTTCGACGGCCCCGATCACGTACTCCTCTCCTTCGGAAGTGCGGAGGATTACCGGCTCGTCGTGAGCCATGGCCAGAAGCTCCTGGAGAGTGAGCGCGCGCGAAGGGAGTTCGATGGTTTTCACAATGTGATCCTTCACGAAAGACCTACCGGTGTCTCCAGAATCCCGGTCGTCGCTTGCCGTGGGCGACCGCAACGATTTGGATAGCCGAGGAAGTCAGGCGATAGACGACGCTGAAGGGATATCTTCGGAGAAGAAACCTTCGGGTGCCAAGCACATATGAAGGCCATGCCTCGGGGCGCTCGACGATTCTGTCGAGCGCTCCTTCGATCTCGTTGAAAAACGCGCGGGCAGCAATCGCGTCGCGCGACTGGTACCAGTCGTGCGCTTGCCGGATATCTTCGATTGCGGCGGGATGAAGGTCAACGACGCGGTGCGGCATCCACGGACCCCAGGATCTGGCGTCGCGCCTCTTCCCAGGGGACGGTCTGCACCGACCCAGAATCCAACTCGGTCAGGCGGCGAGCGATCTCGACACTCCACTCGGCCTCGGCGTTCTCATCGACCTCCGACTCGAGGCTCTCGATCAGACGACCGGCAACGGCTGCCCGGGACTCGGGTGCGAGCCGCAAGGCGTCTCTGAGGATCTCCTCGGCTTCTCTAGTCACGATCAAATGGTAGCACGGGGATCCCGGCTGTCGCCTCGACCAGGAGCGCACGGGGGATCATGGTTGACGTCACGGGAGAAGGCGACCTGGCGCAGTGGGGTGCGGAAGAAGGGGTCAGCCGTGCGCTTCGTGTATTTCCTGATTCCGGGCGACAGGCAATCCTGTCATCGTTTCCGGCGCCGGCGGGCGGGCAGAGGTGTCTTCTGCTTCCTGGAAGAAGGGGCCAGGCCCGAGGCGGACGACCTTTCGCGCGAGCTCGTAGAGGCCATCATGCCTGAAGTTCCTCGGTCGTCATTCGCACGAACGGCCTGGGTTCGAGGGATTATCCTGAGGCAACCGGCAGGCCCGTTATCCGGCCTTCCGGTTCGCTCGAGACCGGGATCGCGGTTTCGACGGCAAAGCGGAAATCACCGAGCGGAGCAGGGCGTTCACATCTTTCGAAGATCGGAATACCGACGCCACGTCGGGCTCCAGCATGACGGCGACAGAACCCGCCTTGACCAAGCCCGCAAACCGGTTCGACCGGGATCTCCGGTAGTCGAAGCGGTACTCCCGCCTTAGCTCGTCGGCGGAGGCGCGTGCAGTCTTACGGGATGACATTCTCTTCATAGTCTTGGCGTTCATGCCTCGTCGCTTTCCTCGCGCTGATCATCCGGATCGAGTCGCGCCGCGCCATAAACGATACCACCAAGAGACGCCGCGTCACGGAATGCCCCACGATGTTGCGGCCCCTCTGGCCCGGCGGATCCCGCAAAGGGCGACGTAGAGGGCCGAGTGCCACGTGGACTTCCCAGGGTACGTGTAGCGATCACCCTCGCAGGGCTTGTGGAAGTGCCCGAGGAAGGCGTGGGCCAGGCCGCCGCGCTCGATGTCGGCTGCCCGGAACGGCGCGTGAGCGGCCTTCCCGGCGTCCTGAAATGCGAAGAACCCGAGCTCGGATCCGTGGAACAGGGCGAGATGGACGCCACCGCGGTCAACATGGAAGCCCTCGAGTAAGTTTCGGGTATTGGCGGGCGCGCAATGCGCTGCGCCCCAGAGAGTCAGGCCTTCGGCCAAAGTGACGGGAGCCAGCCGATCGCTCTCGAAGACGTGGACGTTGGCGCTCCACCGGACGCGCCGGTAGAGGCTGGCAGGACCGAGCCAGTCATGGTTGCCGGGCGCGATGTATATCCGCGTCTGACCCAGTCCCTCAAACGTCTGCCTCAGAAATTCGCCGGTCTCCGAAGAGAAGCACTCCTGCTCATAGAGATCGCCGCCGCAGAGCACAGCGTCAACGCGCAACTCGGTGGCCAGCGACACGATCTTCCGTAGCGTGTCCCGAAGGCTCTGCCGCCGCTTGCGCGCGAGAAGCGGATCAAACCACCGGAACGGCGTGTCCAGGTGAAGATCCGAGAAAAGCAGCAGCTTCATCTGTACCTGATCCGCAGATTAGTGTTCAGAGAGACGTGGCGGACTTCTGAGATGCTACGCCTCTCGAGACCGAAAGGCGAACTCAGCTCGTAATTCGGGGCGGGGCTTCCAGGTGCCAGACGTGCAACTACACCCCGGTGGCGGTGTTTCGAGCTCGCGTCAACCGGTGCGTGGTCGAGTACCTGGCGATCGCCCATGTCCTGGGCCGTAAACCGACCAGTGGAGACCTTCAGCACTCCGGCCAGAAGGGTTGGAGAGCTACCTACGCCCGAATCCTCCGCCACGTCGGAGCAATGTCGAAGTTCGAGCAGGAGCTGGCCCGGCGCGGATTGGGACTATCCCTGCGAGCCGGCCCGCCCCGAGACCGTGTAGAAGGTGACGAAAGCCGGCGCGGACCCATGGCGGAGAGCTGAGGGTCCTGCGCGCGGGACCCGGTTTCGGCGAGGGCTGCTCGGCCTTGTGGTCGGCCTTTGCTTCACCTGGCCCGTTTCCGCATATCGCAGCGGGGCGAGCTCATCCTGCTCGACGGAGGGGCTTTGGAAGACTCGCAAGTCGGCTGACAGCCCGGTGGAGGTCCACGGCTTTCTGCGCATTGAGCCAGAACTCGGGAGTGGTGCGAAATGACGCGGCGAGCTTCAAGGACATTTCGGCCGTCACCGAGCTGCGGCCGTTGACGATCCGGTTGACCACTTTGACGTCGCATCCGAGATGGCCCGCCAAACGCCTTTGGGTCATGCCCAGAGGGATCAGAAACTCCTCGCGAAGGATCTCGCCGGGCGAAGTTGGCTTCCGGCTTCTCGATCTGTCTCTCACAACCAGCTCTCAGTGATAGTCGCGGATATCGACCGCGGCGGGTCCAGACGTCGTCCAGCGAAAGACCACTCTCCACTGATCGTTGATTCGAATGCTGTGAAACCCATCGAGTTTCCCCTTCAAGGCCTCCAAGCGATTGCCCGGCGGCGATGCCAGATCCCTCAAGGCAGCCGCGTAGTCCAGCATGTCAAGCTTCCTCGTGGCGATCTTCGCCACAGCGGACCAACCAACGCCTTTGGGAAGCTTCCCTTGCAGAAAGAACCGCTCGAGCGCCTGGCTGGCGAAGCTCTGGATCGCCCCCGCAGAAAACCATACCTCGATGAGGTATACCCCGTCAAGGTATCGCCCCCCTGATCTGTGGCGCCCTCACATCGCGGTCACAGGGACACGCCCCCCCGGCGCGCCCGAGGCCTGTCCAGGAAACAATTCAATGAACGATGATCACGCGCCGCCGGAACGGTGAATCCGGCAAGCCCGTTCAGCCTCGAAAAGAGCCCTCTTCGAGAATCACACGGGCGAGAGATGGAGACGGACGAGCAGTTCACAGCCGGAGTGCGGACGCTGTTTGTCCCCCCGGCGGGGTTACATTGAAAGTGGCGAAGGACAAGAAGGACCCATAAAAGGGAGAATTCGAGAGTCTGTGAGGATTGAACTAGAACCATGGAGACTGATGTTTTGACACTGAATCGCTGCGAGATCCCGCATCGGGATCCAGGCAACTCGCCGGTCGTCTTTCTCGACGTGGATGGAGTGCTGATCGGTTACGACTTGCCGCTGCCTTCGTTCTCCCGCGTGGCCGTGCGGGAGCTCAACCGCATCCTGGACAAGACGGGCGCGAAGATCGTGCTGAGCACGTCCTGGAGATTCGACGAGGGCCGTATTTCCGACCTGCTCCGCAGCGGCGTGAGATTTGACGGCAACCTGATCGGAACGACAGGGGTTTTCCGCGACACGCGTGGTCAGGAGATCTTCGAGTGGCTCGAGGAGCATGGCTGGCCACGTCGGTTCGTCGCCCTCGATGACAACCCGAGCGGAATGGAGAGGATCGGCCGCGCCTTCATCCAGACGGACCCCGCCGTGGGGCTGACCCGGGCGGTCGCGAACAAGGCGATCGCAAGACTGCAGTCGAGATCGGCGCGCACATGACAGGGACCGTGCACGTTACGCGACCCGATCCGGCGCGGCTGGAGGCCCGCGTTCGGCGGCTGGTCGGCGACTATTTTCCGCGCGACATCGGGCACGATGACAACCTCGCTCGCGCGGCCGACTGGATCGCCGGCCAGCTCGAACGCTCAGGGGCCCGCGTCTCGGGACAGCCGTTTTCGGTGGACCGCCGGCGTTACCGCAACCTCATCGGCGCTTTCGGGCCGGAGAAGGGTGAAATCGTCGTCGTCGGGGCTCACTACGACGCCTCCGGCGAAAAGCCGGGCGCGGACGACAACGCGAGCGGAGTGGCGGGTCTCCTGGAGCTGGCGAACTTTCTCTCCGGTACAGAGTTGAAGCAACGCGTCGAGTTGGTTGCCTACGCTCTGGAGGAGGAGCCTTTCGCCACGGGCAGCGCCGTCCACGCGCAATCACTGCGGGAGTCCAGGACGCGGGTGAGCGGCATGCTGTGCTTGGAGATGATCGGCTATTTCCGTGACGAACCCGGCAGCCAGAAGCTGCCCCCGGAGGTTGGCCGGCTCCCCGGCGCGGATCGCGGCAACTTCATCGCAGTCGTGGGAGACCGAGCTTCCTTCCTTGAACGGGTGGAGACCGCGATGAGGAAGGCCAGCAAGTTGCCTGTCTACTCAACGGCAGTGCCCTTCGATCTTTCTGATCACGTCAGCTACCGCGAAGCGGGTTTCCCTGCCGTCATGATCACGGACACCGCTTTCTTCCGCAATCCCAACTACCACCAGGAGACTGACACCCCGGATACCCTCGACTATGAGCGCATGGCCGGTGTCGTCAGCGGAGTCTTCCGGGCTGTCGCGGACCTGGCGGCCGGTTAGAGGAATCCAATGGCAAGACAACGAAAGGACTCAGTGAACAACAACCAGGCACTTGCGGGAATCTCGAAGATCATCGGTATTCTGGACAATCTCGATGCGAGGGTCAGGGGGGCTGTAGTCGATCACTTGAAGTCGGGGGATGAACCGTTCTTCAACGGGCATGAAGTGTTCTTTGACCTGCTGGAAGACGAACCTGGCGACCTCGACCGGAGAAAGGAAGCGGTCAAGAGGGTGAGGGAAGTTGTCGCGAGCCTCGACTCGGAATCGGGAGCGCGCGCTGCCGGGTATCTGAAAGTTCTCGCGGCAGCCGTCGAAACGCCGCCGACACCGAAGCCTGCGCGCCGCGGCGGAGAGTTTGACGACTGGCTACCGGGACGCGAGAAGCTGGTCGCGGGCGCAATCGCCTATCTTCGAACGGAGCTTCCGGAGCTTGTGGATGTTCTCCCGCCCGAGGCGCAGCCCTTTTCTCGAGGCTTCGGACAGGGAGACGGTCTCGCGACACATCCGAATTTGGTTTCCACGAGTTGGCTCACCTTCCGCGGCGGACAGGCCTTTCTTTGCGACCAGAGTGTGCCGGACGGCTTCATGGCGGTGGGTGTCAAGAATGCAGGGGATTCGGAAAACGCCTTCGCCATGTGGCGCAAAGGAGGCCGAAGGTTCTGGTTCCAGGATCGATACGTCGACCTGATGGTCCGGGGCGGATGCAGGATCAAGCAGGTTCGAAATCGGTTCCTCGAGACGCTTCGCCGCTGGGAGACGACCTCGGGAGACGTCGCGCAGAGCGGCGATACGGATTTCACGCTCGACGACAGACAGCCGTCCTGAGCAACCGGAACCCGCACGCTGGTGCCACGAATTCTGCGTGCCGGGCGCTTGAACGCCCTCCGCCGGTCGGACGTCATTTGTCCCGCCACCCGAGTTAAATTGAAGTCTTTCTCAGAGCGTCACCGGACGGAGAAATCGTCTCTGCAAAACCTTGGAGGCAGCCCCATGGTCGATCGGTACGAACAGCTCGTCACTCTGCGGTACCTGGAGAACCTCCTGCGCAGCGGCGCTCACGTGGAGAAATACAGGGCTGTTCGTGCCTTCCTGGAGGATTCGGGAAAAGGGCTGGGGCTCGAGTTGCCGGCGACGACGTCTCCGGCCCAGGTGGATGAGGAGATCGCCGCTCTCGACGCAAGGTGGGACGACCTCCGGGCGCTGATCCAGGGCAGGCTCGCGGAGCTTCGGGGCGCGCGGCCGGACCGAATCGAACGGAACCTGCGCGCGATCTGCACGGCGCTCGACTTCAATGCACGGGATCGAGCGTTGCTCGGGCTGCTTGTTCGCCAGCACATTGGCGGCGCCGTCGACAAGCTCTTCGACGCGCTCGGAACCGGACCGGAGCACCCCATCCGCAAGCTCTACGCCGCGCTCGAGACTCTGCTCGGGTTCTCCAGGGCAGACGTGATCCGGCGTCTTCAGTTTTCGGCGCCCCTCCTGGCGGGAGGTGTGGTGCAGCGCTCCGGCGGCGATGTCCGTGTCCTCGGCCGCGTGCTGTGGGCTGTTCAGACCGCCTCCATCGCGAAGGCAGACGCCGTGGACCACCTCCTCGGGAAGCCGCTCGGCGCGGATCTCGGGTGGGAGGACTTCGATCACGTCGCGGCCGATCGGGACCAGATCGAGGGCATTCTGCGGCAAGCAACGGCCAGGCCGACAAAGGGCATTCACATCCTTCTCTACGGCAGCGCGGGGACGGGCAAGACAGAGTTCTGCAAAACGGTCGCCGCACGCGTCGGCGTCCCGCTCTACAGCGTGGGAGAAGCGGACGGCGCGGACGACGAGCCCTGTCGCTGCGAACGGCTCGGGAGCTACCGGGTTTTTCAACGGCTGCTCGGGTCGCGGGGCCGGGCGATTCTCCTGTTCGACGAGATGGAAGACCTTGTCGCTCCGGGTCTTCCCGCGTATCACGGCCCGTTCGAAGGGGCCGAGGCAGGTTCCCGGGTCTTCGTTCACCGTCTCCTGGAAGACTCTACCGTGCCCACGCTCTGGACGATCAACGACATCGAACGAGTGCGGCCGGCCATCCTGCGCCGCATGACCTACGCGCTGGAGATGAAGGTGCCCGATCCGAAAGTGAGGGCTCGCGTCTGGCGACGCGTGCTCGAACGGGAGAAGGTTGCTGCTTCCGACGAAGAGGTTCTCGCGCTTGCCCGGCAATTCGAGGCGCCTCCGGCGCTTACGGCGAATGCAGTTCGCTCGGCAGCGTTGACCGGAGGAGGCGTCACAGAAATGCGCCGCGCGGTGACGGCGATCTCCAAGGCGTTGCATGGAGGAGTCCCGCCGCGGTTGCCTCAAGAGACGGCGATCCCGCTCGATCTCGCGCTCTTCAACTCGACGACCGATCTGGCGGCGTTGACGGACAAGCTGACGGGTGTCGGCGCGCGTCGCACGTTCTCACTATGCCTCTACGGTCCGCCTGGAACCGGCAAGAGCGTGTACGTGCGGCACCTGGCCGACCGCATGGAAATGGAGATCCTTCAGAAGAGAACCTCGGACCTCCTCTCCCCCTGGGTCGGCGAGACGGAATCCCGCATCGCGAGAGCCTTCGAGGAGGCGCGGTCGGCGGGAGCCTTCCTCGTCTTCGACGAGGCCGACTCGCTGCTCAGCGACCGCCGAGGCGCCGTCCGGTCCTGGGAGGTCACCCAGGTCAACGAGATGCTCGCCCGCATGGAATCCCACGACCTCCCCTTCGCCTGCACCACAAACCTCTTCGAACGCCTCGACGAGGCCTCCCTGCGCCGCTTCACCTTCAAGATCGAACTGCACTTCCTGACGCCGGCCCAGGCCGCGGCAGCCTTCCGCCTCTTCCTCGCCCTCGACCCCCTCGCTTCACTCTCCTCTCTCTCAACTTTGACCCCCGGCGACTTCGCCGCCGTAGCCCGGCGCGCCGACCTCCTCGCCCTCCCCCGCGACTCCGCCGCCCTCGTCGCCATGCTGGCCGAGGAATGCGCTCTCAAGAAGCGTCGTTCCCGCCCAATCGGCTTCGGAGCTTTGGCGCCCGAACTGATGATCCGCGCTACGGATGAACGAGCGAGAGGATCGAATTGAAGTAAGTCCCAACACGCCAGTTCACAGCAGTCATCGAAAGGGAAGGAGCTGGATATTTCGCCCTCTGCCCCGATTCGATCCCTCATTTGGCGGCTCCCGCGCCGATCGATATTTCGGGCTTCTCGAGGCCGTGGAGTCGTTGTTCTCCCGACCCGTAGACCTCGTCGAGCTGGAAGCGATCCGGAACCCCTTCTTCCGAGAGAGCATCGAGCGGTCGAGAACCCCCGTCTACGCAGCTTAGCCGGAGCCCCGGGTCGTCCCCCAACGACTGACCAAACGTGTGAAAGCGTTGACATCTGTCAATAAGTATCTACACTTTCACACATGGCCCGGAACACCGATCGCGAGCGACTCATTCGCCTGGCCCGCCATCGCTCGGCGCTGACGGCGAAAGAGGTCACCAGGGCGGGCATCCACAGCCAGCAGCTCAGCCGGCTCGCAGCCGAGGGACGGCTCGATCGCATTGCTCGGGGGCTGTACGGCGTGCCCGGGCACCCGGTGACCGAGAAACACGGCCTCGTGGTTGTCGCTCATGCCGTGCCGAGGGGGGTCGTCTGCCTGATATCGGCACTCAGTTTTCATGGCATTGGCACGCAGCTTCCGCACGAGGTCTGGGTCGCGATCGATCGGCGTGCCCGCAAGCCCAGGCTCGAGTGGCCACGGCTTCGAGTCGTGCGCTTTGGCGGCAAGGCGCTGACTGAGGGAGTGAAGTCGCATCGTGTCGAAGGCCAAGCCGTGCGTGTGTTCGGAATTGCCAAGACGATCGCGGATTGCTTCAAGTACCGCAACAAGATCGGCCTCGACGTCGCTCTCGAAGCGCTCCGAGAGGCCTGGCGGACCAAGCGGGTCACGATGAACGAGATCGATCGGTTCGCTCGGATCTGCCGCGTCGAGAGGGTCATGAGCCCGTATCTCGAGGCCCTCGTCGCATGACAGCAACCGCCCGAGGCCTTGCGCAATCCGTCCAGACGCGCCTCGTGGGACATGCCAAGGCCCTCGGCGTGGATCCGAATTTGGTCCTCGCGCGCTACGCCACGGAGCGATTTCTCTATCGGCTTTCAAAGTCCCGCCACGTCGACCGATTCATCCTCAAAGGCGCGCTGCTGATTCTCGCCTGGCTGGGCGAGACCATCCGTCCGACGCGCGACGCGGATCTCCTCGGCTTCGGCGATCTGTCAGACGATGCGCTCGCCGCGACCTTTCGGGAGATCGTCTCGATGGAAGTGGAAGACGACGGCCTGACCTTCGATCCATCGTCCATCCGGGTCGCCGCGATCCGACCCGAGGACGATTATGGCGGCCAGCGCGTCACTCTTCTCGGCCGGCTTGGTCCCGCCCGGTTGAGTGTCCAGGTGGACATTGGAATCGGCGACGCCGTCGAGCCAGCGCCGGAATGGCTCGACTACCCGAGCCTTCTCGACCTGCCGAGACCGCGCCTGCGCGCCTACCGCCCGGAGACTGCAATTGCAGAGAAACTCCATGCGATGGTTGTTCTCGGAGCCAGGAACAGCCGCATGCGAGACTTCTTCGACGTCTACGCCCTTGCCGCGCATAAGTCCTTCGACGGAGCGGTTCTCGTCCGGGCAATCCGGGCCACCTTCGGGCGGCGCCAGACACCAATTCCCGAGGAGCTGCCGGTCGCCCTGACCAAGGCTTTCAGCGCAGTGGAAGGCAAACGTGCTCAATGGAACGCGTTCCTTCGCAGAAATGCGATCAAGAATGCCCCTGAAGAGCTTGAACCGACCGTCGCTGAGGTGGCCCGCTTCCTGGCACCAGCGCTCGGAGCCGCGCGCCAGGGTCACGAATTGAAGACCCGGTGGCAACCGGGAGGACCGTGGCTGTGAGCGGGCCCGCGACATCCCGACCTGGGAGGGAATGGGGGAGGGAACATACAAGGCTTGAATATCGGGTATTAGGCCGAAAGGGAGGTCCGATCGGGGATATCGGGCTCGATCGCATGTCGAGGGAACCCTGGTCAGTTTCCGGTGATGCCCGGAAGCCGCGATCGGATGGCGTTTCTGACTCTCTTCGCAATCCGGACCGCCTCATCAGACCCCCGACGTGTGATCGGTTCCCAATCTCCCGGAGAGCGAGCCTCGACCACGTACCGCTTCAGAAGTCCCAGTTCGGCCGAGTCAACCGGCAAGGCCTGCGATGGGGGAAGGGCGGACACCAATTCAGCCAGGTCGTGCGTCTTCGGAAACGGGACTGAGTGAAAGGCAAGCAAGGGCCTTGAGGTACTTTTCGAGGAGCTGTTGCGCGTGGAAGCAGACGGTCGCAAATGGGCACTGCTCCCCCATCGTCAAGAGGTATTCGGCGGCGGTCAGATCCTCTTCGGCCTTGGAGACCCACTGCGCGACGACGTGGCGCAGTTCAGGCCGTTCGTTCATATACGACGTGGCCTTCGTGGGCCGCAGGGTAGGCGGTGCTTCCCACCACGTCCCGGTACGCCGTGAATTCCTCCGGGGTGACGACAATCACATCCTTGGGAAGACCGAGCCCGCCCAGCTTCATCTCGATTTCGATGGCCTGCTGACGGCGCGAGCCCTTCACCGGCATCACCACGAGGAAGTCCACGTCGCTATCGGACCCGGCCGTTCCTCTCGCCCGAGAACCGAAAACGATGATCTTGTCGGGCTGGAAGCCTTCGGCGATTCGCCGAATCATCTCAGCGACCTTTACCTCTGTGGCCGAGTGGGCTTCAGCTTCCATGGCGACGGATTATCGCACTGGAACGGCCCTGAAAGTTCCTCACCCCAACCCTCTTTCACTTCAGGTGGGTCTGGTGGGGTCGTTCGTGGGTTATGGGGTTATTGGTCCACCGGTCGCGGCATGACTCTCACCGCAGTGCTGCTGGATCCGCGAGCCCAGCCCCTCGCGGTCGGACACCAGTTGTCCGCCGCAAAGGAGAACCTCGTGCCGGGAGGAATAGGGGCGTTGCCTGAGATCAGCCGCTTCTTTGGGATCGTAGTCCGGATGTTCGTGGAGACCGGCGCTCCACACCATCGGCCTCATTTCCACGCCTATTACCAGGGCGGTGTTGGAGTATTTGCGGTTGACGACATTGAGATCATCGGCGGGAGTCTTCCCGCCCCGCAGGCGCGCCTCGTCGCCGCATGGGCAGAAATCCACCGGAGCGAACTGCTCGAGAACCGGGAGGCTTTGCAAGCTGGCCGGCACCCCGCTAAGATTGACCCGTTGAGGTAGCAGGCATGGCTCATTCGATTCACGCAGTCGTCGGATTCGACAGGGTTGCACCCTTCACTCTGCGGGTCCGGTTCCAGGACGGAACGGCCCAGGAGATCGATTTTCGACCCGTGCTGGCGGGAGACGTATTCGGTCCGCTTTCTGAGCCCCAGGTCTTCGATCAGGTGCGGCTGGACACGGAGTCGCAAACACTCGTCTGGCCTAACGGCGCTGACTTCGATCCAGCAACTCTCCACGACTGGCCGGAAGAAGGCCCCCGCCTCGCGGCGCTCGCTCGAAGCTGGGCGCACGTCGCCCGGTAACCCTCCGCTCAACGCTCCCGACGGCTCAGGCCCGGTAGCCTCGGATTTCGAAGGTCACGCCGCCTTCGGAAGAATGGGTCAGCCGTGCGCTTCGTGTATTTCCTGATTCCGGGCGACAGGCAATCCAGTCATCGTTTCCGGCGCCGGCGGGCGGGGAGAGGTGTCTTCTGCTTCCTGGAAGCAGGGGCCAGGCCGAGGCGGACGATCTTCGCGCGAGCTCGTAGACGTCATCGTGCGCACCTTCGCGCCGCAGGCCGGCAGCCACGACGTAAACCAACCGGGCGGCAGGATCAACCGAACAGATCAGGCGGTATCGCTGGCCAACCACCCGAAGGCTTCCAAAGCCCATGAGGTCTTCCCGGAGCGGCTTTCCCTGCTTCTCAGGATCACCCTGCAGACGTTTGGACGTGTCGAAGAGTTGCTGCCGTACTCGTCGGTCGGCAACGCAGGCGAGCATCTCGGACGCGGTCGTCGTCCAGAGAGGGACACTAGCGGGGTCGGCCTTGCAAGATGGCAAGATCCTAGCTGAATAAGTCTGCATGCTTGGAGGTCCGGCGGAACATCTTGAGCAGATCTCTGGCGGCGGAACGCCGGCTTACTTGGAAGTTAGAGACCGGAGAGAAATTCATCGGCGAACTGGCGCGGTCGAAGCACTCGAATGTCTCGCCACCCGGATTTGTCTCGCAGATCCTTATCGCCGGAGACGATGACGGATACACCCGCCGCCAGCGCGCAAGCGAGGAATTTGTCGTCGTCAGGATCGGCAGAGACTGGCTCGAGCAAGGCTGGTGCGTTGACGATTTTGCTGTGGACCGCGAGAAGCGCCAGGAAGGGCGGGTCCCGGAATACTCGTCGGCAAGGATCTGACCGACTCGCTGATACTCCTGTAGGATATCGGCGCTCATCACCAGTTGAACGTGGCTGTCGCACCAGGCCTCGAGAATGCGGCCCGGCAAACCGCCAAAAAACACCGCCGAAATTAGGACGTTTGTGTCGAGAACGATCCTCACCGCGCGGTCCGGGCCCTTGCGATGGCCCGCCGGACGTCGGCCGGCTTCACGCCTGCTTTCCGCGCTGCACCGCGGGCGCGCCGGACAAGCTCGTCGAATTCCGCCATCGCCGGAGGCGCAATTGACTTCAGGATAACGACGTCGCGCTCACCGACGACGACGAACTGGGTGCCTTCCTTCAGCCCGAGACGCTCTCTGATTTCCTCCGGAATCACGACCTGTCCTTTCGATGAAAGCCGCGTTGTCGCGAGGGATCCCATGCCTGCCTCCAATCTTACTGGTAAGAGTGTAAGCCTGGCGCTTGGGTTTGTCAATTGACTCCGCCGGCCCATGGAGACCGTCAGGCCGGCGCGGGTTCTTCAAGCGCTGAGGAAGATGCGGGAAGGGTTCGAGTCAATCAGACCGGGGGACGATTTACCCTGATCAGCAGTCCTGCGAGGTTCGCCTCGCTGGCGATATCACTGTGGATCCGCCGGGCCTGGCGTTCGGTCTGGATCCTGACTGCAGACGATGATGCCGGAATGCTCCGCCGACTGAGAGTGAAGTCGGATGAAGTCGCGCCGGTTCAGGGTCAACACCGCCCGATCCCGAGAAGCCGCGAAGGCAAGTATCTCGGCGTCCGGTATGGCTTTCCCCGATTGACCCGACTCCAGGGATGTCAGAACGTCGTGTCCGAGCCGGCGGAGCTCCTCGACGACTTGCAGTGGAAAGTTCTCGTCAGCAAAGAGCGCGCCACGGATCAGGCGGCTTCGTTCGCGGCGATGGCCTTAGCGATCTCCTCGCGATGCGACTCCGCGTAGGCCCATGCCTGAACGATATCGGCGGCGCGCAGGTCCGGGAAGTTCTCCAGGATCCGAGCCTCGCTCCAGCCCAGCTGCCGGTAGTTGACGAGCACCCAAACAGGAATCCTGGTCCGAACGATACGCGCCACGCCTCCCACGACGCCGGGAGTCGCCTCGATGCCGGGCCATGCGTTACCCAGGTCGAGTGCCAGACGCTGCACCACGGCAGCCTTCTCAGCCCTGCTGAGGGCGGCGAGCTGAGCTTCAAGATCTCGGGGGCGATCTCCGGTACTCACGGCTCATAAGGATAGCATTCGTTGTTCCGAGAACTCTGCACGGCGATCTCGCGGGCGCCTGCTCGCGGCGAATCAACGTCCAGCACCGGCTCGTCTGTCAGATCCTGCCAAAGCCGCGAACGGTGAAGGTCCTCAGGAGGTGGACGCACTACGAATAGGGGGGAAGAAGGGGTCAGCCGGTAGAAACGGGGTCAGTCTTGGTGCGCTGTCAAGTGTGATGTCAACGAAGCTATGTGAGCATCAGACATGTGATATGATGCCGAGCATGCCACGTACCACTCTCTTGCTTGAAGATGATGCGATGAAGGCGGCGAGAGAACACGCTTCCCGGCATCGGATGAGCCTTGGCCGGGCGGTGAGCGAGCTCGTCAGGCAGGGCGCCGATCGTCCGCTGGCGACGGAGGAGAAGGGCGGACTTCATGTCGCGCGGCTTGGGCGGAGGTCACCCAGGGTCACGAGGGCGCTCGTGGACAAGCTCCTTGAAGACCTGCCGTGAAGACGGCGCTTCTGGATGTCAACATCCTGACAGCGCTTCTCTGGCCGGCGCATGAGCATCATGCCCGGGCGCATCGCTGGTTTGGCCGGCGTGGGGATGCCAGGTGGGCAACGTGCTCCCTGACGCAGCTTGGTTTCGTGAGGATCGTTTCGAACCCGGCCTTTTCGAGAGACGCCCTGTCGCCCGCCGGCGCCGTCGAACTCCTTGCCATGAACCTGAGCCATAGGGCTCACGAGTTCTGGGCGGATAGTCTCCAGGTTCCGACTGCGCTGAAGGGGATGGAAGCCGGGTTACAGGGCTACAAGCAGCTTACCGATGCCTACCTTCTGGCCCTGGCCAGCCGACGCAGCGGCCTACTGGCGACATTTGACCGGGGCGTGCGCGATCTCGCGGGCGTCACCTTCGAATCCTCCTTCGAGGTTGTCCCCACCCGGTGAAGGAGAGAAGAAGAGAAGAAGGGGTCAGCCTAGAATGGTCTCGTGCAATGCGGGCCTGACATCGTTCGCTTCGCGCGCCAGGGTAGGAAGTCTCCCGCGGAGCAAGTTCGTGTTTTCGGGGACGCTTGAGTCATGGTCAAATACCGGCCTCTTGTCGTGGTCGTCGCCGGACCGAACGGCTCGGGCAAGACGACGACTGCTCCGCGTCTGCTCCAAGGAGCACTGTCCGTTGACGAGTTCGTGAATGCCGATCCGATCGCCCTGGGACTGTCACAGTTCCGGCCCGAGACCGTGGAGTTCGCGGCAGGTCGCGTGATGCTGACTCGCTTGAAGGTCCTGGCCAGCATGCGGCGGGATTTCGCGTTCGAGACGACACTCGCGAGTCGGACCTTTGCTCCGTGGCTGGAGACCCTTCGCGGATCGCGATACCGCGTGCACCTGGCGTTCCTGTCGCTGCCGAGTCCCGACCTTGCGGTGGCTCGAGTGGCTGAGCGAGTCAGGCAGGGAGGCCACGACGTGGCTGAGAAGGTGATCCGACGGCGCTTTACGGGCGGCCTGCGGAACTTCTTCACCATCTATAGAGAGGTTGCTGATTCGTGGCAGTTCTTCGACAATTCGGAGCTGGCGGGACCACGGTTGATTGCTTCGGGTCGCGGTGCGTCCCGGGCCGAGATCGTGGACCAGGAGGCATGGCGTCGCCTCCGGGAGGTGCAAAAGTGAAGAGGCCCGCGAAGAGAGATCGATCGCCGGCCGAGCGCGTAGAAGACATCCCTCGCATTCTGGAAGCGCTCAGGCTGGCGGTCCGCGAGGCGCTTCTACGCCACAAGCAGGCAGGCAACCCCGTCGCGGTCTGGCGCGAAGGGCGCGTGGTCTGGGTCCAGCCGGAGGACATTCCCGCCGGGTGAGCGACCTGAGGCCGGGTCAGCTCAAGCCGCAGGGAGTGTAGCGGGGTCAGTCTTCCATACTGGTACTTTGAGAAAGAATGAGGGAAATGAGCGACTCAAAGCTACCGGCTCAGGAAGATCGAGGGCGGAGAGAATCGAGTGAAATATTTGCCGGTTCGCGGGAGCGCTCGTCGAGAAGCCTCATGAGGGCCGGGTTAGCTCTCATGAGTTTGACCTCGTGTTGGAAGTCTTCGATGGCCCCGATCACGTACTCCTCTCCTTCCAAAGTGCGGAGGACTACCGGCTCGTCGTGAGCCATGGCGAGAAGCTCCTGGAGAGTGAGCGCGGGCGAAGGGAGTTCGATGGTCGTTCGTTCATATACGACGTGGCCTTCGTGAGCTGCAGGATAGGCGATACTTCCGACCACGTCCCGACACGCCGCGAATTCCTCCGGGGTAACGACAATCACATCCTTGGAGAGACCGAGCCCACCCAGCTTCATCTCGATCTCGATAGCCTGTTGCCGGCGCGAGCCCTTCACCGGCATTACCACACGGTCGGCCGCAGGAACCTCGAAATGCCTGGAAGGTCAAACCCCGCGGGGGCGCCTTCCGTAGCGCGAGATGTCGTCGTGTTTGACAACGTCCACGAAGAAGATTGTCCCGGCTTCGATTCGGAAGATGATCCGGTCTCCGCTGTTGATGCGAGCCTCGGAATAGTGTTTCTCGGGATGAATCGGCTTTACGCGGAGGCCGGGCGGTGCGCCGAGGGGGACAGTGGTACTTTCCCACTTTGGGCCTCGGCCTCAGAAAGGACCCTACCGATGTCTTCTGCCGTCACCTTTCTCAGCGTGGACAAGAAGGGCCGGGCGACTCTGCCCGAAGAGGTTCGGTCAGACCTCGGCGTGCAGCCCGGTGATCTCGTGCTCCTCGAACGGACGCAAAGGGGAACATGGGAGCTCGTTCCCGCTCACCTGGTGCCCCGAGATCAACTCTGGTTCCAGAGTCCCGAGATGCGGGCGCGGATAGCGCAGGCCGAGGCCGATTTCTCGAAAGGACACGCGGCGCGAACTCGGAGTCCCCGGCAAGCGCAGGCCTTCCTGGATGGTCTCAAGCGGCGGCCCAAGGCTCGGAAGTAACGGAGCGTGGCCCGGAAGCAAACCTTCCTTCCCGCGGTGTGGGCGGATCCGTGGAAGGAGTCCTATGCGGAGCTGAGCCCGGAGCGCCAGAGAGCCTGTGATGTCGGCCTCGCGTCTTGGATTATAGTCTGATAATTATCAGAGTATAATCAGTGGCCTATGAGTCTGGATTACCGGGGGTGCCTCGATCGGTTGGAGAAGCGGCTTCGGGAAGAAGCGCCTGCGAAGATCCAGTTGCTGGCAGGCCCGAGGCAGGTAGGGAAAACGACCCTGCTTCTCGAGTTGCGGCAGAGGCTGGGAGAAAGGGCGATCTACGCCGCCGCAGACGGGCCGGAGGCAGCCTTGCCCGGCTTCTGGGAGCGCCTGTGGGCGGAGGCCGAGCGGAGGGGCGGCGCCGATCCGGCCGTCCTCCTTCTCGACGAAATCCAGCACCTGCCGGACTGGGCGTCCCGCCTGAAGGGGGAATGGGACCGCCTTCGCCGGCGCCGGATTCGAGTGCAGGTCGTTGCAACGGGATCTTCCGCGCTTCACCTGGGAAAGGGCTCGCGAGAGACCCTGGCGGGGCGCTTCGAGCGGCTCGTCCTCGCTCACTGGTCCGCTCGCGCGCTGGCGGACACGTTCCGAGTTCCTCTCGAGGAAGCCGTGCGCGTGGCCGTCCGGACGGGCTCCTATCCCGGCGCGTTCGGGCTCCGCGACGATCAGGAGCGTTTGATCGCTTACCTGAGGGACGCGATCGCGGAACCGGCCATCGGCCGCGACATCCTTGCCCTGGCGCCGGTTCGCAAGCCCGCTCTGCTTCGCCAGATCTTCGCGGTCTGCGCCACGTCGCCGGCGCAGATCGTCTCTCTCCAGAAGATCCGAGGCCACATCCAGGATGCCGGCGCTCTGGAGACCGTGGCGCACTACCTTCAACTGCTCGAAGAGGCATTTCTCGTGGCCCCGCTCGAGAAGCATGCCGCCCGCCCGCACCGACAGCGGTCCGCTCCTCCCAAGCTCGTGACACTCAACAACGGCCTTCTGGCCGCCGTTGACCCGTCGGGCATCCCCGACCCGGCTACCGACCCGGCGCGGTGGGGAGCATGGGTCGAGAACGCGTGTCTCGCTTTTGCCTGGAATAGCGGGCAGCGAGTCCACTACTGGCGCGAGGAGCCGTACGAGGTAGATGCAATCCTGGACGGGAGCTGGGGCCGCTGGGCGATCGAAGTCACGACGGGCGCCGCCTCCCCGCGGGCGGTCCGAGGCCTCGCGGAATTCACTCGCCGGCATTCGAGTTACCGCCCGCTGCTGCTGACCGAGGAAACGCGGACGGAAGAAGCGCGGCGCGCTGGCTTCGAAACAAGGCCGTGGACGCAGTTCCTTCTCGATGGGCCGCCCCACGAATAGGTCCAACTGCCCGGCGCTCGATCAGTTGAAAAAGGCAAGGTCGTCCCGGGGTCGATCGTCTGTCCATGACTATCGCTCGGCCTGGAATACGTAGATCTTGGCTCGCGAAGCGGCAACGCAGAGATTCCGGGGGCACGCGACGTTGGGTTTCCGTTCCACGTCGCACAGCAGGACGACGTCGGCTTCCAGGCCCTTGCCTCATCCAGGCTTCGGAGCAGCCGGCCGGCGAGCCTGGCACGCTCTTTGTGGGGAAGAAGGGGTCAGCCGTGCGCTGCGGGGGCCACAGCCGCTCGTGTCCGCAAGTCATTTCAATCTCTCGAGATCTTCGAGCGAGACTCGCTCGCTCGAAGCTGGGCGCACGTCGCGCGGTAACCCTCTGCCCCACGCTCCCGACGCAGGCCTGGCCGCCTCGGATCCGAGGTCTTCGAGCGAGACTAAACAGGCATGGGCGTAGAACCACCGGGCGAAACTGATCGAGAAGGGGGAAGCACGGTTCCTGCGGCGCGATCGCCGCCGGCTATACTTGGTGGCATACTTGCGTGACTTCAAATGGAGGTGACCGAATGACCTCGAAGCGGCCAAAGTTCCTCACGATTCTGATCGCGATGCTTGTCCTGACGGGCCCAGGCGCTCCGGCTGCCGTCAGCCCACCCGCCGCCGAGGCCGGGAAGACAGGAGATCTCTGGGAGGTGACCACCAAGATGTCGATGGAGGGGATGGAGATGCCGGGACGCACGAGGAAGGTCTGCTCACCAAAGGAATGGAAGGAGCCTCCCGCCCCGGCGGATGAACAGCAGAAGTGCCGCTATTCCGACTTCAAGGTTGTGGGCTCGAGGGCCACATGGAAGGTGCGCTGCACCAACCCCGAGATGACCGGGGAGGGGGACATCACGCGCAACGGCGCCGACTCCTACGCCGGCGTGATCACGTTTAGGACCGAGCAAGGGGTCATGAAGCTGAACCTCAATGGCAAGCGCGTCGGCGACTGCGACCCGGCGAAGCCATGACGTCGATGCACCCCGGTAACGTCTTGGGGTCAGGTCTATTTTGGGGTCAGGTCTATGTTATACACTAAGATTCCCAAGGCAGATAGGGCTAGAGCTTTCCTTCGGCTGCTAGGACCGCTTTCAGGCCTCGCGCAATCATGCCCGCGCGCGTGACGCCCATGTTCTTCGCGAGGGCATCTGATCGGGCCAGGAGACTCTTTTCCACCGTTACGGAGATCACTTTCGCACCCTGGCCTTGACGCGGTCGGCCGGGCCTCCGAAGCGCCTTCCGCCATCGAGACCGTGCCAGCGGCGAAAGAGGCCCGAACTCCTCAGCCACCATTTCACGCTCGAATTCCGCGGTCGCAGCCTGAAGTTCATCAGTCGTCATTCGAGCGAACGGCGTTGTGCGGCGCTTTCTGGCCCTAGTCATTTCCGCCTCCTTCGATACTTGCGCTTTTCGGTATCTGTGAGTGGCCGGGCATGGATGACGAAAGCTGTCCCGTCGTCGTCCAGGACGAACACGACCTGAAGGAGCCGATCTGCGCGTCCCGAGCCCCAGACGAGAAACTTGTCATCGGGCCGACCCACCGGGTCATTCCAGCGAAACTCCACGGGGCCTCACCTCCCGGTTCACCAAGGTTAGTTTAATATATATTAAATGCTGAACGCAATCCGCTCAGCGAACCCCGCCACGCCACTTTTGCGTCGGCCTCAGTCAGAGCTTTTGGCCTCGAGCTGCCTGACCGCGCAGCAAGAACGTCTTGGGAAATTGACCTTCGCCGCAGATCTTGAAGGAGCCGAAATTCCATCGCTGCGCTCAGGATGACAGGGGAGAAGAGCGAAGGGATCAGGGGACGCGCTTACGGGCCGTGGAAACCGACGGCGCTCTGACAAGGACGGGGATCCGGGCGGAACGGAGTCGCGCAACCTTGTCGGCGGCGTTTTCCGTGAGCCAGAGGTTGCCGTCCGGACCTTCCACGATCCCGTTGGGAGTGCTCGCGGGGGCGGGCACCGCAGACTCTGTGACCACGCCGTCCGGCGTGACCCGGGCCGCCTGGTTCGTATTGGTTTCCGCAAACCAGAGATTCCCGTCCCGGCCTGCCGCAATGGCCGACGGGCCGCTCCTGCCCCGCGGAATCGAAAATTCCGCGAGCCCGCCGGAGGTGGTCATCCGGCCGATCCGGTTGGCGCTGGTACTCGGTAAACCAGATGTTGCCGTCCGGTCCGATGGCGATCCCGAACGGACCCATCGGCGCAGAAAGAGGAAACTCGCTGATCGCCCCGGAAGTCGTTATCAGTGGTTTAACCACGCGTTTGCGTGGTATAACAACGTGACATGGATAACCTCACCCAGTTGCTGTCTTCCCGTGTGAAGGCAGAGGTCTTCCGGTTGCTTTTCGGACCGGACGCTCGGGAGCTGCACGTACGGGAAATCGCGCGGCGGGCCAGGCTCAATGAGGCTACGGTCCGACAGGAGTTGAGCCGGCTGGCAGGATTGCATCTCGTCGTCCTCCGGCGGGACGGGAACAGGGCGTACTACCAGGCCGAAACGGGCAATCCTCTCTACACGGACATTCGAAACATCGTTCTGAAGACGAGCGGCTTGATCGAGATCCTGCGAACAGCGCTCGTCGAGAAACCAGGCATTCGGCTCGCGTTCGTCTTTGGATCGGTGGCTTCGGGAGGAGAGAAGCCGGAAAGCGACATCGATCTGATGATCATCGGCCCGGTTTCATTGAGACAACTCTCCAGGTGGCTCTCGGGAGTCGCCGGCCAGCTTGGGCGCGAAGTCAACCCGCACATCTTCGCTCCTCTGGAGTTTGCGCGGCGAAGACGGGCGGGCGATCACTTCGTGACTTCCGTCCTGAGCGCGCCGAAGCTCTTCGTCATCGGGACGGAGATGAGCTTGCAAGAGTGGGTTGAGTTCGGCGGGCTCCGAACCCATGAGAGCCGCCGGCAGGAAATCGCGAGGGTGTCTTCGACCGTGGAAAGCGATCTCAGAGACCCCGGTGAGCGGGCGCCCTCCCCGGACTGGGCGGTTTGGGATCGCCGGTAACGCAGCGCTGGAGCGGTCGAGCGGCGTCGGGCTCAGCTCTCGTCGAGGAGGCGGTCGAGCGTTTCCTCGACCCGAAGCAGTTTCGCCGCGCCGGTCTTCAGGGTGGTGACGGATCGGATGTCCGGATGGAGTCGCATGGTGCCATTTACGGTGACCACGGATCGTCCCTTAACACCCGGCATTGCCTCTGCGGGCCGGGTGGGCGCTCTACGGTTGAGGCGGGGCGCGGAAACCGACGGCCCGCGGACAGGGATGGGGCGGCGGGCGAGAGCGGATTCGCGCCACCTTGCCGGCGGCGGATTCCGTGAACCAGATGTTGGCGTCCGGGCCTCTCGCGATCCCGTAAGGACTGCTTGCGGGAGTCGGCACGGGAAACTCCTCGACCACGCCGTCCGGCGTGATCCGGGCCACCTGGTTCGCGTCGCTCTCGGTGAACCAGAGATTTCCGTCCGGGCCCGCCGCGATGGCCGAGAGGCCGCTCCCGCCCCCGGGGATCGAGAATTCCGCGAGCTCTCCGGTGGTGGTCATCCGGCCGATCCGATTGGCCACAGGTTTCCGTCGGGCCCGGCCGTGATCCCGCGCAAGAAGCTCCGCGCCGTCGGGACGGTGAACTCCGCCAGCTCGCCGCACGGGGCGATGCGTCCGATCCTGTCCCCGTGCTGCTCGGTAAACCAGACGCTCTCGTCCGGCCCCCCGATAATGTCAACGGGCGTGCTTCCGGCAACCGGAAGCGCGATTTCAGTCACCGTCTGGCCGGCCGCCGCTCCCGGCGGCATTCCGAAGGCGCCGGCCAGGACAAACCCGGCAAGGCCGCCGAAGGATCTCCGGAGAGTCGGATTGCGCTTTCGCCCGGTCATTCCATCCCGTCCCCGAGAACGATTTTATCGGCGCGGGCCCGGCCGTTGCCGGAATGTCTGATATTCTTATGTGCTGACACCATGGGTGAGGCGGGCAAGGTTGGAAAGCGCGGGACGATCGTTCTGCCGGCGAAGATGAGGCGCCGGTATGGAATCGAGGAGGGATCCATGGTGGTGGCGGAGGAGTCTCCGTACGGGATCCTGATCCGCCCCGCGGCCGTGTTTCCGGTTGAGACCTACACGCCGGAGCGCAAGGCGGAGTTCCTTCTCACCAACGCGGTCGATGAGAAGGACTACCGGCAGGCTCAGGCGGAAGTCCGACGAATGGGACTCGATCCGTCGAAAATTCGGCATCGCAAACCGCGCAAGCGGTAACGCGGGGTTCCGGCCGCAGGCATTCGCATCGCGAACGGCGGCCGAGAGAGTCAGGGCCAGGACATGTCGCGCGCCTTCCTCGATGCCAACGTCCTGTTTTCGGCGGCGTACCGGGAGAGGTCGGGCCTGATGCGCTTGTGGAGCCATTCGGCCACGGAGCTCGTGACATCCGCCTACGCCGCCGAGGAGGCTCGCAGGAATCTGGCGTCCCCCGACCAACGGGCCCGGCTCGAGCAACTCCTGTCGCAGATGCGTATGGTGGAGGAATCAGATGCGCCGATACCTGCCGGCGTTCAACTGCCGGGAAAAGACCATCCCATCCTGAAAGCGGCGATCGCGGCGGAAGCAACGCATCTCATTACCGGAGACGTCAGGGATTTCGGCCGTTACTTTGGCAGAAGGATCGCCGGGGTCCTGGTCGTCACCCCGGCGGACTTCCTCAGGAGCTGAGGATCTCGCGGGCACCTGCTCGCGCCGACTCGCCGTGCGCTGGCTCAAAGTTTGCACGGTTTCATAGGTCTGCACAACGATCTAACTAAGACTCAAGGTTTTGAGGCAAGGAGGTCGAGATGGCGAAAGCGAAGAACGCAGTCCCGGAGGGTTTCCACACGGTGACGCCGCAGCTCACGCTGGACAACGCGGCGCCGGCGATCGAGTGGTACAAGAAGGCGCTCGGCGCGGATGAGGTAGCGCGTCACACGGGTCCCGACGGGAAGATCATGCACGCGGAATTGCGCATCGGCGACTCGCTCATCATGCTGAACGACGCGATGGGCGGCGGCAAGGGGCCCAAAGCGATCGGCGGCTCACCGATGTCGCTCTGGATCTACGTGAAGGATTGCGACGCGCTTTATAAGCGCGCCGTCGCCGCAGGCGCGAAGGTCCTTGACGGACCCATGGGGGCCATGGCCGACCAGTTCTGGGGCGATCGCAGCGGAACGTTTGACGACCCGCACGGGTACCGCTGGACGATCGCGACGCGCAAAGAAGATCTCTCGCCGCGGGAACTGGAGCAGCGGCAGCAGGAGTGGATGAGCCAGTTCGCGCCGCAGCCGGCCCACAGCTAGGATCGGCCGCTCTTCGCCGGGGCCAGCCTGGCCTAGCCGGCCGCGCTGCGGTGGGACTTCGCGGCCGCGATCCCCTCGCGGAGGCGTTCGGGAGTCATCGGAAGCCGGGAGATCCGCGCGCCGGTGGCGTCGAAGACGGCGTTGGCGAGCGCGGCCCCGGTCGCGACGATCGCGGGCTCGCCGCCGCCTTGCGGCGCGAGATCGTCGTTTCGGACGATCACCGTCTCGATCGCCGGAACCCAGGAGAAGCGGGGAATCGAATAGCTCCCGAAATTGCGGTCCAGGATGTCGCCGCCGTGAAAGCGGAGTTCCTCAGCGAGCGCGTATCCGAGGCCCATGGTGATCGACCCCTCCATCTGCATCTTTGCTCCGTCGGGATTCACCACGATCCCCATGTCCTGCGCGCAGACGATGCGCTCCACGGCGACGCTGCCGACTTTCGCATCGACTCTCACCTGGGCGATCAGGGCATCGTAGGAGCCGGCGTCCACGCTGCAGGCCACGGCGCGGCCCATCCCGCTCGGTCCGGGTGCGCTCTTCCAGCCGAACGCGTCGGCGGCTGCCTGGAGGACCCGGCGCATGCGCGGGTCCGTCAGATGCCGGAGCCGGAACTCCAGCGGATCGACGCCGGCGGCCGCCGCCATCAAGTCCATCTGCGATTCGATCGCGAAGGCGTTCATGTTGGCGCCCGGGGCCCGCCACGGGCCCACGGCGAAGGGATGCATGTCTCCCGCGCTTTGACTGCCGTAGCTCGGCTGCCCGTGCGTTCTCACGCGCACGTTGGGAATGTCGTAGAAGAGGGTGGCGCCGCGCGCCCCCGCGGCATGGACGACGGCGTCCCAGAGAACGACCTTGCCCTTATTGTCGAGGCCCGAGACGATCTCCACGACCGCGGCCGGATCGAAGTGGTCGTAGAAGAACTCCTCCTGGCGCGTCCATGCGACCTGCACGGGCTTGCCCGTGATCTGTGCGAGCCGGGCCGCTTCGAGCGCCTGGAGGTCGGCGCTCTTGCCTCCGAATCCTCCCCCCAGAAACGGCGTGACGACGTGGACCCTGGCGGGCTCGAGTTTGAGCGCCCCGGCGATCCGGTCGCGAGTCGGAAAAGGAGTCTGCGTCGAGGCCCAGACGGTCATCCGGCCATCCTTGAACTCGGCCACCGCGGCGTGCGGCTCGATGGGCGCGTGGGCGACGTAACCCTTCTTGTATGTTGTCTCGAAGACGCGCGCCGCGGCCGCGCGGCCGGCCGAGACGTCGCCACGGCTCTGCTTGACCTCGGGTGCGCCGCCCGTCTTCACGATGTGATCGAAGATCGTTTCGCCGTCGAGGGTGGACGAGGGAAGGTTCCATCGGGCCTTGACCAGGCCGAGCGCCTTCTCGGCGCCCTGCGGGTCGGGGTGCAGCACCGCCACCAGGTCGTCCCGCTTCACGACGGTGACGCCCGATGCCCGTTCGGCCGCGGACACGTCGAGCGCGGCGAGCGTCGCGCCATGCGCCGGCGGCCGCATCACCCGCCCGTAGAGCATCCCGGGCAGCCGCACGTCGGCCGCGTACCGCGCCTTACCGGTCACCTTTTCGAGCGCGTCGATCCGGCGCGGAGAGCGTCCCATCACCTCGAATTGCGACGCCGCCCGAATCACGGCTTTCCTGTCCACGAGACGCGCGATCCGTTTTCCCTGCGCAAGCTCGCCGTATGTCGTCCTGCGCGCGGCATCTCCCGCCACGGAGACGACTCCCTTCTCGACGACGAGGCGGCCGGGATCGACCCCGAGCTTCTCGGCCGCCAGCTTCTCGAGCACCAGCCGGGCCTCCGCCGCCGCCGCCCGGAGCGCCGGCCCGAAGAACCGGGTGGTCATGGACCCGAAGGTCCCCATGTCCCACGGACACCGCTCCGTGTCGCCGAGGACCATGTCGATCGATTCGACGGCGACGCCGAGCTCCTCGGCCGCCATCTGGGCCTGTGACGTCATCACGCCCTGTCCCATCTCGATCTTGCCGGAGAAGATCTTGACGCGGCCGTCGGCCCCGATCAGCAGATACGCGTTGATGTCTTCGGGATACGCCGGCCCGCGCTGCTGGCCGAAGAGCGCCGACGGCCCGAGGCTGATGAACACCGCGATGCCGCCTCCCGTGAGCTGGAAGAAGCGGCGGCGGTCGAGTCCTTCGAAATCGCTCATGACGCGGTCCCCTTTCCGCCGGCGGCGTCCTGGACCGCCGCGACGATCCGCTGGTGCGCGCCGCAACGGCAGAGATTCCGCTCGAGCCCGCGCGAGATCGCCTCGATCGTCGGATGCGGCTCCGCGAGGAGGAGCGCGCAGGCGCTCATGATCATTCCGGAAGTGCAGTAGCCGCACTGGAATCCGCCGTGGTCCATGAAGGCCCGCTGCAGCGGGTGGAGCTCTCCCTCTTTCGCGAGGCCTTCGATCGTGACGATCTCCTTGCCCTGGACCTCTTTCAAGGTCGTCCTGCACGATCGGACCGCCTCTTTGCCGACCAGCACCGTGCAGGCCCCGCAATATCCGGAGCCGCATCCGTACTTCGTGCCGGTGAGGTTCAAGTCTGTCCGCAGTACCCACAGAAGATGGCGGTCGTCGTCCGTGTGGAGATCGGCCGGCTTGCCGTTGACCCGAAACCTGACTCTCGTCTTCATGTTCGCCCCCGGAAAGAAGTCGGAGACCGCCGGCCGTGCCCGCGAATCCTCCGCGTCGATCGTTACCCGCCGGACCGCCCGCAACGCTGATGTGAACGAACCAATCTCGTTCGCAGGAACCTCGGGCCCGGCGGGTCGTCTTCACCAGGCAGGCGCAGATCGTCCGGTTGAAATGCGCCGGGAGTACCCTGATCTCCAAGACCAGGAGGATCGCCGATGAAGCTCTCAGTCTGCGGACGGACCGATCGGGGAAAACGGCGCCCCAACAACGAGGATGACCTCGCGATGGTCGATCTGACGGCGGTCCTCGAGTTCGAGCCGCCGATCGATGCGGAAGGCGTGACGGTCGGCGAACGCGGGATCCTGCTCGCCGTGTGCGACGGCGTCGGCGGCCACCGGGCCGGCGAGATCGCGAGCGCACTTGCGCTGGAGGCCCTGTCACACGAGATGGAGTCGCTCGCCGGAGACTGCCCGGGCAAGAACCTCTTCCGAGTGGCCGTCGAGAATGTCAACCAACGCATCTGGCAGGAGGCGCAGACGCAGACGCGCCTGCGCGGCATGGCGACGACGCTGACGGCCGCAGCCATCTGCCACGAGCGGGCCATCATCGCGCACGTCGGCGACTCGCGCGCCTACTTTCTGCGCGGCGGGTCGATCCAGCAACTGACGCGCGACCAGTCCTTCGTCGCGTCCATGATCGCCTGCGGGGCGCTGACCGAGGAGCAGGCCGAGCACTCCCCCTACCGGTCAACCATCCTGCAGGCCATCGGGCGCGCATCAACCGTCGATGTGGCCCTCGACGGCGCCGACCTCGAGAAGGGGGACTTGCTGCTGCTCTGCACCGACGGCCTCTTCAACAAGGTCCGCGCCGAGGAGATAGCCGAAGCTCTCCGCTCGCGGTCCCTCTCGGAAGCCGTTCAGGAGCTCATCGCCCTCGCCAACGCCCGCGGCGGCGAAGACAACATCACCGTGGAGGTCGCGCGGGTGGAGGAGTAGTGAAGTTCGCCACCCGATTTCGTCAGCTGGAGAGTTCTCCTTCGGAGATCATCGAGGGCTCTAGTTTTACTGGTTGTCGTAGACGCGGATGACTGCCTTGACGTGGTTCTTGTTGTCGATCAGGCCGATATGGCCTCCGATCGCAACATACCGGTAGTTGCGCGCAGGCGGCGGCAACTGGCGCGTCAGCTCTTCAGGCGCCGGGTGCATCTTGCTGCGAAGGCGCTCATCGAGAATGGCGCCCTCACGAAGACGGGACTCCTCCTCCGCTGAGAGCCGGTCCTCGTTCCTGAAGCCCGCCGGCGGGTGGTCCCGGTGCTGGTTGTACCAGCCGCGCGTAACCTGCTGGTCATGATCGTCAAACCGGGTATGTCCGCGTTGATTGTTTCGGGCGGAAGCCACACACCCTGAAAACACGAGCAGGGCCGCTGCCGCCCCAATTGCCAATCCATAGTTTTTCATCGGTATCTCCTTTGTCGGTTGACCCCGCCTTTTCGCTCGCCGCGGCTCGGTCAGGCGCGCCTGCCGCGATACCAAAAGCCCCCGCCACCGAGAAGAAGAACGACCAAAACTATGATGAGGATGGTTCCCATGTTCATGCCTTTCTCGTCCGGAAGACTTTACGCAAGAATCTCGAGCCCAGAAACCGATGTTAGGCGTTCCCCCGATCCGCTTCCAATCGTTTGTCTCGATGGGATTGAGGTCCCGGACCGATCAGACGGACACGCCTGCAAGCACAGGATGCTTCAGCTGACGCGGCGCGCGAGCTCGGACCGGACTCGGGCGAGCTTCAACGCCAGGAGATGAAACTGGCTGCCGCCAGGCTGTTCCGCAAAAGGCGGAGCCAGCGCGGGTTGCAGGAATCTCCCGACGATCTGCCGGCTGTCGATGGTCCAGTGGCGAAGAGTTCGACCCGCGATCGCGTGAACTGGTTTGCTGCTCAATGAGTTTGCCTGCTTTCTTGCGGACGCTGCGGCGAAGGTCTCGGGGTCAGTCACGCTGTCCTGGATGACTGACCCCAGGTGAACACTCCACGTTGTTCCAATCGCCTTTTGGATCGCTTTAGCCTGTACGCCGCAGAGTCCTGGTTAGAATTTCGGGCTGTAGGACGATTCCTGAGGTTTTGGCGCCGCTTTCTCTATCGGCGCCGGCTTGACCGGTTCGTCGGCCTTGTGTCCAGCAGCGGCTCCGGCCACAACTTCCACCGCGACCGCCTTGACTGCGCCGACGGGATCAATCAGGGGCGCGCCAACAACTGCGTCGGCAGCGGCTCCCACTCCGGTACCAATCGGAGGAGGACCCGGCTTTCTCGTCGGTTCAACGTTTTCTTCTACCATGATGAACCTCCTTCTGGGGACAGCATGACCTGCCGGCTTGACACTGTCCAATGGTTAGTTCCGATCAACTTGGTATGTGCGTAACGATCAGACAGCCTTCACAGGAGCGTCGTGACCGGGAGGTCCTCTCTGGCCGGGAAGTCAGCGTGGAGGAAGGACGTCGGACGGGATAGTCTTGGGATCAGTGAGAGCCTCCGGGTCCCGGCGTCTGAAGCCGCCGCATCTTCTCGCGATCGTGACCCTCTCGATCGTGGCAGGCTATGCGCTCGCCATCAGCATCGCGAAGGCGGGCGCCCCGAAGCGGACTGTTTACGACCTGCCTCACGGCTTCAGGGTCGGGGACCCGACGTTCCTGCCGTCGGCGCTGCCGGGTCCGACGATGACGTCCGGCAACCGCCTCGATCTTCTCGAGAACGGCGACGCGGTCTTTCCGACGATGCTCGCCGCCATCTCCTCGGCCCGGAAGACCGTGAACTTCGAGGCGTATATCTTCTGGTCGGGAGAGGTGGGCGCCCGCTTCCGCGACGCGCTCGCCGAACGGGCCGCGCACGGCGTCGCGGTGCGCGTCCTCCTCGACGCGGTCGGGTCCCAGGGCCGGAAACTGAAGGCGAGCGACGTCGATGCCATGCGCCGCGCCGGCTGCCGAGTGGAGTTCTTCCACTCGAAGAAGCCATGGATGCTCTGGGTGTTCAACCACCGCAGCCACCGGCGAGTCCTCGTGGTGGACGGCACGGTCGGCTTCACGGGCGGCGTGGGATTCGCCGACCAGTGGCTGGGCGATGCCGATTCCCCCGCGCACTGGCGCGACACGCAGGTGCGCGTGGAAGGGCCCGCCGTCCGCGGCCTCCAGCGCGCGTTCCAGGAGAACTGGTCGGAGGTGACGGGCGAGCCGCTCGTCGGGGACGAATTCTTCCCCGCGCTGGCCCAGGCCGGATCGAGCTCCGTCGCCGTCGTGCCCTCGTCGCCGCTGGCGGCGATGTCGGGGGCGGGACGCGTCTACGCAATCTCGGTCGCGGCGGCCTCGAAGGAAATCTGGATCGCGAACTCCTATTTCCTTCCGGACGACGCGGCGATCGATCTCCTGGTCGCCTCCGTGAAGAGGGGCGTGGACGTACGGGTTATCGTCCCGTCGGACGAGCAGAACGACGTTCCCGCGACGAAGGCGGCGGGACGCTCGAACTTCGGGCCGCTCCTCGAGGGAGGCGTAAAGATCTACGAGTACCAGCCGACGATGTTCCACTTGAAGACGATGGTCGTGGACGGGATCTTCGCGACGGTAGGATCGGCGAACTTCGACGACCGGTCCTTCCATCTGAACGAGGAGGTCAACCTGTTCGTGTACGACGCCGCGTTCGCCGGCCTGATGAAGGAGCGCTACCAGCGCGACCTGTCGCGATGCCGCGCGTACACGCTCGCGATGTGGAAGGCGCGCCCGCTGAAGAAGCGGGTGACAGAATGGCTCGCGAGGCCCTTCCGGTCGGAGCTGTAGCCCGGATAATTCACGAACGACTCCGGCCGTCCCGCGGATCTTTTGAACCAATCCCGTCGGGAGCTTCCGGTCCGCTCCCGAACATCAAGTCCTGTCTCGATCAACTCGACGATGACCCGGCTGGTGCAACTCGGTTTCGCGCTCGGGAACGAATGCGGCGCCGGTCGCGGCGGCGAGGTCTCACCTTGCCGTAAGGCTCAACGTCCTCGCCAACTTCGGAAGTAGAACCGGAGACACCCTGACCGTACCCCGGCGCCGGCCTCTTGAGGGGAACGATCCGGCTGAGTGCTGACGCGGGGAGATCTCTCCTCGCCACGCGCAGGTCATACTCGGCTTGAAGGCCCAACCAGAGGTCGGAGCTCGTTCCGAGGAGGCGGGCAAGGCGCAGAGCGGTGTCGGCCGTAATGCCACGGTTTCCACGCACGATCTCGGAAATCCGAGTCACTGGAACGTCGATGCGCCGGGCCAGCCCATTCGCGGACAGGCCCAACGGGCGCATGAACTCCTCCTCGAGGACTTCTCCGGGATGAATCGGTTCCAGAGACTTCGTCATGTCCAGCCCTCAGTGATAGTCCGTGATTTCGACCTCAAAGGCATCTTCGTCGAGCCGGGAGAAGCAGATCCGCCATTGGTCGTTGATCCGGATGCTGTGTTGCCCATTGCGGCGCCCCTTCAGTTCCTCCAGGCGATTGCCCGGAGGCACGCGAAGATCCTGGAGCGAGACTGCCCGGTGGAGAATCAAAAGCTTTCGTCTCGCTGACCGCTCGATTCCACGAAACTTCGCAACGTCCTGGTCATGAAAGAGCCTCTCGGTGTCTGGCGACCGAAACGACCGGATCACTCGTGGAGTGTAGCGTTTAACGTTAAACAGTTCAAGCACCGACCGGAGGCCGTGTTCCAGGAGTCGCGGCTAAGCCAGGCGGCCAGCACGGCGCCCGGAATCGGATGACTCGGTTGAAGCTAGCTCGGCCTGTGTCTGCTCAACCGGCGAACGTTTGCGAGGTAGGCGACGATGAAGAGATTGGTCAGCAAGACGAGGCTTCTCATCCCTGTCGCACGCCGGAAGATCTCGTAGATCTCGACGGGGAGGTAGACCGAGCCGGCGATGATCGCAAACCACTCCGCCCACACCCTCATCCGCCACAAGCCGTACGCCTCGACGAAACGCACCGCCGCGTAGAGAAACGCCAGGGCGGCCAGGGACCGGAGCCGGGAGTCGTTCGCGTGCGACATCGCCTGGATGAAGATCCGGGGGTAATGGTGAGCGGGGTTCAGGTGCGAGTGACGCACGAGGCGCTCGGCGACGGCCTGCAGATCGTGGTGGAGAAGGGAAAGCAGGCCGAACCCCGCGGCAAGCACGAGCGCTCCTTTCAAAGCCTCGAACACCGCGACAACGCGCACGCCGCGCGCCATGGCAGCCATCGAGGGATGAGGGGCGTGAGGCACTGAGGTTCCGGCTCCGGGCAGAGGCGGGCGCCGCGGCTCAGTCGAGCATGCGCCTGACGTCTTCCGGCTGGCGGCCGGTCAGCTCCCAGCGCAGAAGGGACGCCGGGACGAGGCCGGCGGCGTTGAACTCGTCCATGAAGCGTTTCATCGTGAAGCTCTCGCCGAGCTGCTGCCGGCGATCGGCGAGGAGCTTCTCGATCTCGATCTTCCCGATCAGGTAGCTCGTCCCGTAGCCGGGCTGCTGGAGGTAGAGGTGCTGCTCGGAGCGCACGAGGTTGCCGTCCATGCGGAGCCAGCCGCGCGGCGTGTTGGCGCAGGCGAAGGCGGAGGCCTGCTCGAGGGTCATTTCGTTGCCGTGCATCCGGAGCTCGCCCAGGGCGCGGGCGGCCCGCTCGGCGACGAGGACGTAGACGAGCTCGCGGGAACGCGGCCGCGCGTCGAACATGCCGGCCTGCATCATCAGCTCTTCCCAGCCTGTCGCGTGCCCCTCGGTGCGCGTGTTGAAGATGTTGTAGAGGAGCGCTCCCCTCCGAATGGGGCTCGGATTCGGCTCGTGCTCCAGAAAGCCTTTGTCGAACCAGTGGTACCCGTGAGTCCGCATCAGCTCGGGGTCCCGGTAGTCCACTTCGCCGAAGAACTCGCGGGGACCGGCGCTGTAGCCGCCGATCCGGGCGCGCAGCGCGCCGTCCATCCAGTCGCGGATCGTGAGGATCTCGTGGTCCCGCAGATATGCCATGTACTCGGTGACCGCGGCGTTGAACCGCCGTGAATATTCCTCGGCGCTCGCGACCGGAACCGGCTGCGGCAGCTTGTTGTTGCGCTGCTCCTCCATGGCGAGGAGGGCGTGCGAGCGGGCAAGCTCCCGCTCCATCAGCGCCACTTCCTCACGCCACGTGTACGGGACGAGCTGGACGTTTTTCAGATACCAGTCGTAGTTCTCCACGCCGATGCCCGACGGCCCGGTCTTCGACGGCGCCCGCGACTCGAGCCAGGCCGCAAAGTCGTCCGTCGCCTGCTTTGCCTGCTCGACATCCGCCTTGAGCCCGGCCCGGGCGGCGGTCAGCTTCGCTGCGAGTTGTGCGAGGTCCGTGCTCTGTTGCCGGATGCTTTTCGCGCCGAAGACCCAGAGATCCCTGGCATTGCCGGTCAGGTTGGTTTTCGCCTGCGCCAGGAGCTTCGGGATCGCGCGCATCCCGGAGTCCATCTGCGCGGCCCGCTCCGGGGAAAGCGGAAACTGGTAGGTCCAGAGCTCCACGGCGCCGGAGGCGAACGGGCCCTCGCGGGCGGGCTGATCGCTCTCCTCGGAGAAGACCGTGACGTAGAAGGCCGGGTTGTTGGCCCAGGGCATCAAGACGCGGTGATCGAAGTCGAGACCGGCAAGCTCGGCGCGCACGATGAAGTAGTCCACCTGCTGTCCGACGGACCAGCCGCTCGGGTCGACCGCGGCGAGGCGCTGCCGGAAAGCGCCGAGCTCGCGCTGCTGTGCCGCCATCGCGCCGGCCGTGTAGTCCGGCACGCCGTCGGCCAGCTTCGGCTTCTGGAACGATCGCCACTCTCGAAAGAACGAGAGCAGGTCCTGGTAGCGGGTGCTCCGGGCGGCACCGGGAGAGGCGCGGCCGGCATCGCCGGCGGTGAGCCCGGCCGCCGCCGCGAGCAGACAGGCGGCCGTCAGGAGGAGAGACGGTTCCCGCGGGATCATGCTCGGATTCTATTCGAGGGCGCCGGACGGATCGTCAGCGGCCAGGCCGGACGAGAGGCATCAAGGAAGACGTCGCGAGGGTTCGCTATCGAATCGTGGGGCGGACGAGTTCTCGGCCCGGTTCGCCGGCGAGGTTCCGAACGCGAGCAGGAATCTCACCGTCGCGTCCCGGAGGCGCTGTGCCGCCAACTTGCCAGCGTGATGGGACGATAGAGCATCGCCATCAAAGTCGCCGGCAGGCGGTGGCGACTGGTGGTCGACCTCGGCGGCCAGGTCCTGCAACCACAATGCAGCGAGATCGACGGTTTTCGTCCCCAGCCTCGGAGGATCCTGAGTGATGTTCCGCCGGGCTCCGAGAATCCACTCGAGGTTCGCGTAGGGCTCATCGGTGGAAACGAGCTTCCGAGCCTCGGCGTACTGCTCTCGCAGCCGGAAGAAAGACTCTCGCTTCTCGGCATCGTCTATGACGCGTTCCATAGTCATCGCTTTCTCGCCGAATGCCGGTGACGGGCGTTTGCCCTGGAGGGCGTGGGCCGTCGGTGGGGGATCGGAGGAGCGAAGCCTATCACGCGGCTGCGACACAGTCGCAGCACTGTTTGCGGTCATGGGAACGTGACCTGGAAGCTGTCGAGAGCTCGTGAACCAGAATGGGGAAGATGTTGGCGGGCTTTTGCGGCGGAGGGGTATGAGCTCGGGAATCCGGTTAGACTTTCGTTCGATGTCCACGGGGGCGCTGGCGATGCTGTCGAGGATCTCCTGGAGGTTTCGCGATGCCGCCGCCAACCGCCTCCACGCGAGGAGGGACGAGCGGTTCCTGGTCACCCGCCATCCGGCGAAGACCCCGCGATTCTACGACGTCTTTCTCGACTGGACGCAATCACGACTTCCGCGGGTGCGCGGCCGGTTCGAGGTTCGCATGCTGCCGCTGGCGGTTCGCAACCCCTTCCGCTACGTCCTGCACGTTCCCTGGCTGCAGGACCCCGTCCAGCAGTGGTCGCCGGCGGCCTACGAGCAGGCGAAGCATCTCACCGCGGAGCTGGACGGCCATGGCATCCCGACCATCAACCCGGTGGACCGGCTGACCAACGCGGCGAAGTCGGCCGGGGCGCGCCTGATCGGCGAGGCCGGAATCCGGACGCCCCGCACGGTCCCGATCGACGATGCCGGGCGGTTTCGCGACAGCTTCCTCGGGCTGGAGCTGCCGCTGCTCGTGCGCGAGGACTGGGGCCACTCCGACGAGCGAGCGATCGAGATGGGCCAGGTCGTTCGGTGCGATACGCCCGACGCGGTGCGGAAGCTCGACCTCGAGCGCTTCTCCCGCCCCGTCGCGATGGAGTTCATCGACACGCGGGATCCTCGCGATGGGTTTTACCGTAAGTACCGGTACGTTGCCGCCGGCGACACCGGCGTCCCCGTCCACCTCCATGTCAAGGACCACTGGTTCGTGAAGGGCGCCAATCAGCTTTACAGCGAAGAGATCCGGGAGGAGGACCTCGCCTATCTTTCCGGACCGGATCCGAATCATGAGGCCCTGCAAAGGGCTCGCCGCGCGCTGAAGCTCGATTTCGTGGCGTTCGATTACAGCTACGACCGCGCCGGGCGGCTCGTCGTGTGGGAGGCCAATCCCTATCCGTATTTCCATTTCATCGGCGGGCGGCGCGCGTACCGCACGCCCGCCATCGAACGCGCCTTCGCCGCGATCCTGAAGCTCTACCACGCCCGCGCCGGCCTGCCCGTGCCCGAGGAGATCGAGCGGCTTCTCGCATGGAGCGTCTCCCCCACGATTCCCGCCGAGGCGGCACGGTAACTGTCGTGGAGGAGTCCGTCCGCCGGCTCGACGACGACGCGCTCGCGCTCTTCGCCCGAAAGGGAAGAGAGGGCTCGGGTCCGGTTCCGCAGGCCGGGGAGGCCAACGGCGTCAAGGTGAGGCGGATCATGCAGATGACGCGGGACCTCTCCCGGCGGCCGTTTCCGCAACTGCGAATCCTGGACCTGGGCTGCGGCGAGGGCGTCTATGCGATCGAGGCCGGCCTGCGGGGAGCCGATGTCCTGGCGCTGGACGCCCGCACCCAGCGCATGGACGCGGGAGCCGCCTGCGCGGCGCGCCACGGGCTCGACAACGTGAGGTTCCTGCAACGGGACGTGCGCGAGGTGACCCGGGACGCTCACGGCGAGTTCGACGTCGTCTACTGCCTTGGCCTGCTCTACCACCTGGACGTGCCGGACCTCTTTCACGTTCTCGAGAACCTCCATCTCCTTTGCCGTGGAATGCTCGTTGTGGACACGCTCCTCAGCCTGGACGGGGGCTCCCAGGCCGTCCACGGCGGCCGCGTCTATCAGGGGGAGAGGCGGCGGGAGCACGGCGACGAGGATTCCGACGAGCTGCGGCGGTCCCGCGTGCTCAAGTCGATCGACAACACCTTCAGCTTTCTTCTGACCCGGGAGTCGCTCGCCCGGCTGCTCTCGGACGTCGGTTTCAGTTCGGTCCTCGAGTGCCATGCGCCCCCGGAGCCTCTCAAGGCAAGGGACCGGATCACGATCGTGGCTCTCAAGGGGGAGCGCGTGCTGGTCTCGACCTACCCGTGGATCAACGGCAAGTCCGATCTCGAAATCGAGCGGAGGCTGCGGGCGCTCGAAGCGGAGTCGCCGTGAAGCAACCGGGCCGTGAGGCGGACCTGACGGAGTGGATCGCGCGCCTCTTCGAGCAGCCCGGCCTGCTGCGCATGGGACACAACCAGCGGGTCGAAGACTTGAACCTCGGGCTGGGATGGCTCTACTACGGGCTGGCCAGGCTCATACATCCGCAGAGCGCCGTCGTCATCGGTTCTTATCGCGGGTTCGTGCCCCTTCTCATCGGCAAGGCGTTACACGACAACGTCGACCCGGGAGAGGTCACATTCATCGATCCCTCGATGGTGGACGACTTCTGGAAGGATCCCGAGGCCGTGCGGGCTTACTTCCGCGGCTTCGGCCTGGAGAACGTCCGGCACTATCGGATGACCACGCAGCAGTTCGTCGAGACAGAGGCCTATCGCCGGCTGGGTGAGATCGGCCTGCTCTTCATCGACGGATACCACTCGGAGGAGCAGGCGCGGTACGACTATCGCGCGTTCGAGAGACTTCTCGAGCCGCGCGGGATCGCTCTCTTCCACGACAGCATGGTGATGCGGCCATCCACGATCTATGGCGCCGACCGCGCCTATGAGATCCGGGTCAAGGACTTCCTCGACCAGCTGAAGCGCGATCCGGGCGTGCAGCTCTTCGACGTTCCCTTCGGAACCGGGGTCACCCTGCTCCGGAAGGCCGGCGGCGCCTCCTCCGAGCCGCGGCTCGAAGGCCTTCAAGGCCGCCCCTGACGGGATGAAGAAGGCGCCGGTCGCCTTTTTCTCCATGCCGGAGGAAGGGCACTTCCGCCGGCTCCGCGCGCTCATCTCCGGCGTGACACGCGAAGGCCTCACGGCGTACGTGTTCACTCATTGTCGCTTCCGGGGCGATGTCGAGCGCGCCGGCGGCGTCTTCGTGGACCTCTTCGGGAAGTATCCGCTGGAGGCGGCGGACGGCGAGTCACTCCCGGTTCCCTGCCGTTTCGTCAGTTTCGCAGGCCACTATGCCGGGCAGATCCTTCGCGATCTGGAGCGGATCCGACCCTCGCTCGTCATCACCGACACGTTTGCCGTCGTCGGCCGAGTGGCGGCGAACAGGCTCGGGATTGCCTCCGTCAACGTCTGCGCGGGCCACAACGTTGACCCGGCCGTTTTCGGACGCCTCCTGCAGAGTGACCCACGTGTCCGCATATCGCCGCGCTGTCATCGCGCCGTCGAGATCCTCCGGTCGCAATACGGCCTGCGGGACGCTTCGCCGTTCTCCTACGTGGAAGGTTTGAGCCCGTACCTGAACGTCTACTGCGAGCCTCCCGAGTATCTGACCGAGGCGGAGCGACGGGTCTTCCAACCGGTGGCGTTCTACGGGTCGCTGCCTCCGATCGAAGAGATCGAGGAGAGCCGTCTCCGGAGCGGACCCACCTCCTTCGGGGGGGACAGAGCCCGCACGAGGGTGTACGTCTCCTTCGGCAGCGTAGTGTGGCGGTACTACGCGGCCGAGGCTCTGGCCGCCTTGCAGACTCTGGCCGACACCTTCGCGGGCGTTGACGAGTTAAGCGCCGTCATCAGCCTGGGCGGCGCAGCAATCGACGCATCTGCCCGGCAGGCTCTCGCCAAGAGCAACGTGTCGGTCGCATCGTACGTCGATCAATGGAGGGCTCTGCAGGATGCCGACCTCTTCGTGACCCACAATGGAATGAACTCGACGCACGAGGCCATCTTCCACCTCGTGCCGATGGTCTCGTATCCTTTCTTCTGGGATCAGCCGGCGCTTGCGGAGAAATGCCGCCAGCTCGGTCTGGCGATCCCCCTCGGGGATTCTCCGCGCGGCCGGGTGATCGAGGAAGACGTCCGCTCCGCTCTGGCGAGGTTCTTCGAGAGCCGCGATTCGCTGCGCGCGAGCCTGACCGATGCCCGGGCCTGGGAGTTGCGGGTCCTCGAAAATCGGGATGCGGTCATACGCCGGATCATCGATCTCATCTAGACATCAGGTCGTTCATGGTCGCGTACGAAACGATTTCTTCGAGGAGCGCGTAGGTCCCCTTCGTCAGGACTTCCTCGGCCAGGCGCCGCATCTGCGTTATTGCCGCCCGCATGGGGCCCGAACCGAGCGACACGCGCGCGACGCCGAGACGCGCGAGATCCACGATGGAGGGGCTGCCCGCGACGGCAAGCACGTTCACGGGACAGGCGAGCCCCTCGACCAGGGCGGCGATCATGGACGAGTCGGTCACACCCGGGACGAAGACGCAATCGGCGCCGGCATCGCGGTAGGCACGGCCCCGTCGGATCGTTTCGGCAAGACGGCCCGACTCGGGGCCGACGCCGCGCAGATAGACGTCGGTTCGAGCGTTCAGGACGATCGGGACGGCGTGGCGGCGGCCCGCCGCGACGACGGTGCGGATCTTCTCGCATTGCAGCGCGAGATCCGCCAGAGGAGCCTCGGGCCGGCCGGTTCCATCTTCCAGATTCAGGCCGACCGCGCCCGCTTCGAGGACGCCGGCTGTCGTGCGGTCCATGTCCTCCGCGGCATCTCCATAGCCTGCTTCCATGTCCGCCGTGACAGGCAGCGAGACGGCCGCGCAAACCCGCGCAACGGCCTCGAGCATGAGCTCGCGCGAGATCTTCTGCCCGTCCGGGTATCCGGACGCGAAGGCGATCCCGGCGCTCGTCGTCGCGATAGCCGCCGATCCGGCTTTCTCGAAAATCCGCGCCGTCGCGGCGTCCCACGCGTTCACGAGCACCAGCGGGTGACCCGGCCGATGCAACGCTCGCAGCTTCTCCGCTTTCTGCCGAAGGTCCTCTGGAATCGCCATGGCGCACTACTTTCTCATATTGTCCTCAAGGCGAGGCCGGTAAGCGAAGCAGTCGTGGCATGCATCTGGCAGATTCATTACGCGACGGGTCGCCGGGCTCCGGGACGAGAAGGCGCCTGGCGTGGAGGCGAGCGAAGGCCGCCAGCACGTCGCTCTCGGGATATCCCAGGGCAGCGCCCAGCTCTCCAGCGGGCGGCGCGCTGGCCGTCTCCATCGCGCGGTAGATCGCGAGTTTGACGGCCGTGTCGAAATCCGTGGTCATGGCCGGCGAGTCCGGGAACGGAGTCCTGACCTGACCCAGTCGGCGACCTTCGCTCGGCGAAGGACTGTCGTCTTCCCGACTCCCGGCGGGCCCGCCAGGAGAAGAGCTTGAGGTTGCTTTTCCGCCATCCTCTGTAGACTCTAATTGGAAATTGCAATGAGGCGGTCAGCAGGGGTACGGAGATCATCGTGGCAGCGTTAGGCTTTGCGCCGCGGGTCCTTTCTCTTCTCCGCGGCTCCCGGATGCTCGGCATCCGGGCCGGCACGGAGTCCCATCGGTTCACGGGCATCTGGTTCGTGATGGTGGGCGGCCGCGTGTTTGTTCGTCCCTGGTACGACAAGCCGCGTGGCTGGCGCCGGGCCTTCCTGGGTGAGCCTCGCGGAACGATCCTCGTCTCCGGCCGCGAGATCCTCGTGCGCGCGCGCAAGACACGAGGGGAGCGTCTCTTCGACTCGGTGGACGCCGCCTACGCCGAGAAATACACCACGAAGGCCTCGCTCGAGTGGGTCCGGGGTTTCTCTCTGCCGCGCCGCCGGAAAACGACGATCGAGCTCCTACCGAGGTGAACCCACTTGCACCGAGAGCATCGAGAAGGCATGGAGGTTGTGGACCAGGTTGCCGCTGCCCACGATCAGGACGCCTTCACCGCGCAGCGGCGCGAGCATCCGCCCGATCTCGAAATGAAACGCCGGAGGCTGTGTCTCGTCGATGCTGAGCTGCACGACCGGGATGTCGGCGGCCGGATACGCGTGCCGGAGCACGGACCATGTCCGGTGATCCAGGCCCCACGAATCGTCGAGGGCCACCGGCAATGGAGCCAGCATCTCCCGCACGCGGCGGGCAAGTTGCGGATCGCCGGGCGCCGGATAGCTCACCTGGTACAGCTCGCGCGGAAAGCCGCCGAAGTCGTGAATCGTCCGCGACATCATGTGCGTCCGAGGGTTCCGGAACAGGTCGGGGGCTGGGTTATGGTCTTTCGAGGAGGATCGGGCGCGGGAGATGTATCGGATGCTGGGCGACATCAACGCTCATCTCAAGGAGAACCGACCGGAGACAAGCGCGCCCGAGAAACCGACCCGGTGATAGCCTCGGTGCAACACTTTTTGACGAAGGAGGACTCGATGAGGGCAAGACACGTCCTGGCGTTTGCGGTGTCATTCGTGTTGGCGGCGGGTGTTCTGGCGCAGGGATCCGGAGAAGCGAAGGCGAAGAGCGCGCCGAAAAAAGCGGCGGCAGGGGCGCCTACCGTCATGCCGGCCGGCGACCTGAAGTGGACCGACCTCGATCCCACCGGCGCTCCGGGAGTCAAGATCGCGGACCTGTGGGGGGATCACGCCAAGGGCGCCTTCGGCTCCTTCATCAAGTTCCCGGCGGGATTCGCGGCTCCCCTCCACACGCACACGCACGACGTCAAGATCGCGATCGTGTCGGGCACGTTCGTTCAGGAGCCGGAAGGAAAGCCCGAATTCCGGTTAGGACCCGGTTCCTACCTGATGCAGCCCGGCGGGAACTATCGACACACGACGGGCTGCGACAAGGCCTCGGAATGTGTGTTCTTTGCCGAAAGCAACGGAAAGTTCGACATCAAGCCGGTGGAAGCCGGGAAGGCTCCCGCGAAGAAGTAGCAGCGTCACGCGGGGACGATCTCGAGGCGGGTAGGACGCGCCGCGCCGCGCCTTGCGGCAGCCGATTCTGCCGTTCAGGAACGGGGGCCGGTAGGACTGGAGACCCTCGGTTTCCTTGAGCCCTCGTGGTTGGTCAGAGTGTCGGCGTTGTGGAAGGCCGATTCCCACGAGGATCCTCGCCCTCGGATGCTGACCGATCCGAACCGCTTCGTTCCGACTTCGAAAGGCTGACGGATACCGGGCGAATAGCGGGCAAAGCCTCGCGCAAAGAGATTTCCCCACCTCCATCGGGCCTCGGCTTCAGCGTCGAAGACTGTCAGCGGCTTCCTCGCGAGTTTCCGCTCGCCCGGATCTATTCGGACCTGGCTCCGGAGAGCGGGCTCGACCGGCTGAATCGAGAGATCTGTTCCGGGGTCTCGCCTCCCCGGTTCCTGCTGGGTTGAATGCTCTTCACGGTCCTGCAGTATTCGCACTTCACGGTTCCGTCCGGATCAACAGTCGTGCTGTTGGTTCGGCCACAACTCCTGCAGTTCCAATTCCTCAGGGGAGATTCCATTCGTACCCGCTTTCTCGCCGAGGGCCGGCGACGGACGCGGACCGGATCGGTAGGCGTGAACCGTCGGAGGGAGTCGGAGGACCATATTCTACCATGCGCCGCCGGAGTGGCCCCCCCGGGCGGCGCTCACGAAGGCAGCCGGCCCACCAGGTCGGCGGCGCGAAACGGACAACCCGCGCAATGAGCGCACGAGCGGCGTCCACCTCGCCCCCGGTGTTCCACAGCAGCACACCGCGCACTTTGCCGGCGGCTCGCCGCGCGCGGATACGAGCCCGAGGGGCACGGCTCCCGGCGGCGAAACCCGTCCCCGCCCCCGCGCCCGGCATGTGTTGCGTGCGACTGAACCTGAGAAAGACGTCTACGCGGCAGGGCCTACTTCCAGGGCTCGTCGGCGCTGGGTCCATAGATGGAGGGCACCTTCCCGCCGGCCATGCGGACGTATACGGAGAGCTGGCCGCGGTGGTGAATCGAGTCCATCAGCATGAACCACAGGACGTCGAGGACGGGCATCTCCCCCAACTGGCGCGGCCCGGTCATGAAGGTCACCTCTTCGAAGAGGCGCGATTCGGGCATCGCTTCGACCGCGTCGAGCAACTCCCGCGCGCCGCGCTCGTAGGCCGCGAGGGCTTCGGCGAGAGTGGCCGGCGGCGCGGGGAGATCGGCCGGGTTCATGGGCTCACCTCGGACCGCCTTCAAGGCCCCGGCGTTCTCCACCGTAAAGGTGTGGGCGAGGCGCGCCGCCGAATGCGAGCGCTCGTGCGGCTTGAAATCATCCATTCCCGGCGGATACGCCTTCAGGACCTTCAATGTCGTGGCCAATTCCTTTCGGAACGTATCGAGATACCGTCGCTTCGGGTCCGGCACGGGCGTCTTCGCCGGGCGCCTTCCGGACGCCCGCTTCGGACGCGCCTTCACGCTCTGGCGGCCGCGCCGCGCCATCGGCTTTCTTCCAGGCTTCGCATTGCTTCGAGCGACAGGACGCTTCGCTTTCTTCATCCTCTCCTCCTTTGCGCAAGACGCGCTCAGTCTAGTTCAGGTCCGTCAAACAAGGCGCTTCGTCCTTCGCGGCAAGGGGTCCGTCCGTTCTTGCAACATCGCGACGGCGCCTCCGTACTCACGTCTGTTGGATAACCACTGTCTTCGGATGGCGAAGGAGGACACGATGCGCAAGAACCGAACCCCCGTCATTCTCCTGGTGCTTGGAGTTACCGCCGTCCTGGCGATCGGCGGCTGGGCGGCCCCCGCCTCGGCAGGCGGCGGAAAGATCCCCGTGACGACCTCGTCGGCCGAGGCCAGGACCGAATTCCTGCAGGGCCGTGACATGGTCGAGAAGCTGCTGATCACCGACTCCCACGCTCACTTCGCGAGGGCGGTGTCGCTCGACCCGAATTTCGCCTGGGCCGAGCTCAGTCTGGCCAACACCGCGCCGACGGGCAAGGAGTTCTTCGAGCACCTCGAGAAGGCGGTGAGCCTGGCGAACAAGGCGTCGGAAGGAGAGAGGCTTCTCATCCTCGCGACGGAAGCCGGCGCGAACAACAACGCGGTCAAGCAGAAGGAGCTTCTCGATCAACTCGTCGCGGCGTATCCGGATGACGAGCGGGCGCACTTCAATCTGGGCGGCTACTACTTCGGACAGCAGGACTTCCCGAAGGCGATCGAGCATTACAGAAAGGCCACGGAGCTCGCCCCGAGCTACTCGACCGCCTACAACCTCCTGGGTTACGCCTACCGGCAGAGCGCCGATTACGCGAATGCCGAGAGAGCGTTTCAGAAGTACATCGAGCTGATCCCCAAGGACCCCAACCCGTACGATTCCTACGCCGAGCTCCTGCTGAAGATGGGCCGCTTCGACGACTCGATCGCCCAGTACCGCAAGGCTCTCGTGATCGATCCCAACTTCATCAACGCGTACCAGGGAATCGCCATGGATCTGCTGTACCAGGGAAAGCCCGACCAGGCGGAGGCCGAGCTGCGGAACATGGCGCGGAAGGCCAGGACCGACAACGAGCGCCGGACGGAGCTGTTCGCCCTGACGGTTGTGCACCTGGACGGCGGCAAGATGGCCAAAGCGCTCGAGGACGTGGACAAACAGTACGCCCTCGGAGAGAAGACCAGCGACGTTCCGGCGATGGCTTTCGACTGCCAGCTGCGCGGCAACATCCTCCTGGAGATGGGGAAGCCCGATCAGGCCGGCGGAGAGTTCCAGCGCGGCGTCAAGCTGATCGAGGGCTCCAAGCTCTCCGGACAGATCAAGGACAACGCCAGGCTCGTCCTCCATTACAACCTCGCCCGCGCGGCATCGGGCAGGAAGGACCTCGCGAAAGCCAGGAGCGAGGCGGACGAGTTTCGCAAGGGCGCCGCGGTTTCGAAGAATCCGGCCCAGGCCAAGCAGGCCCACGAGCTCGACGGGATCGTCGCGCTGGCGGCGAAGGACTACGACAAGGCCGTGGACGAGCTTCAGCGGGCGAACCAGCAGAATCCCCAGAACCTCTATCGCCTCTGCCAGGCCTTCCAGGGAAAGGGCGACGCGGAAAAGGCGAAGGAGGCCTGCGCGGCGGCCGCGAACTTCAACTCGCTGCCGCAGATCAACTACGCGTTCGTTCGAACCAGGGCCAGGGCCGCGGCCGGGACACAGAAGAAGGGATGATCCCGGCGTTCGGACGGTCTCGGGGCGTCACACCTTCGGCTTGGGCGGCGGAAGCGAGAAGGCGGCGCTTTCCGCCGCGAAGCCGACCTTGACGTGGGAGCTGTCGCAGAAGGGCTTGTTCTGGGACTGCCCGCAGCGGCAGAGCGAAACGGCGGTGCGGCCGGCCAGTTCGTAACGGTTGCCGGCCTCGTCGACGAGGGTGATGTCTTCTCCCTCCACTCTCAGAGGTCCGTTTTGTCGCGGCGTGATCCTCGTATCGGCCATTGCCCGCTCCTCCTGTCGCAGGATTATGACAATATTCTCGTTCGCCGCTTTCCTCCTTTGGCGCCGGGAGCTTTTGGGGAATGCGGGGCGCGGATTCAAAATTGACGGTGTTGATCGGATTCGTCGGATCCGGCGGATACGCGGAGGTGATTGATGGGCGACGAAGACGGCCGCAAACCGAAGCGAAAGTCCCGGAATCCTCATCCCAACCCATCTCCCCGCGACGTTTCGCGTCGCGACTTCCTGAAGATCGGGGGCATCGCCGCGGCCGTGCCTCTCGTCGGCCCAAAAACAGTCCGCGCGGCGGGAGCCGACGTGGCGGTCCTGGGGCCGGGGAGAGTCCCCGTGACGCTGACAATCAACGGGAAGAGCTACAGCGCCCAGCTCGAGCCGCGCGTGACGCTGCTCGACGCGCTTCGGGACTCTTTCGACCTGACCGGAGCCAAGCGCGTCTGTGACCGCGGCGCCTGCGGCGCCTGCACGGTGCTCCTGGACGGCAAGCCCATCTATTCCTGCTCCGTGCTGGCGATCGAGGCGCAGCGCCGCAGGATCACCACTGTGGAGGGCCTCGGCGACCCCGATCACCTCGACGCGGTGCAGAAGGCCTTCTGGGACAACGACGCCCAGCAGTGCGGGTTCTGTACGCCCGGGTTCGTCGTCGCGACGAAGGCGCTGCTGGAGAAGAACCCCAGCCCCACGCCCGGAGAGATCCAGAAAGGGCTCTGTGGCAACCTCTGCCGCTGCGGCACCTATGTCGGGCTGCGCGCCGCTGCGCTTCAAGCCTCCGGGCAGGGAGGTCGCCGCAATGGCTGAGTACCAGTGGCCGCCGGCCGCGAAAAGAAGCCTCATCGGAAAGCGCATCTCGCGCGTGGACGGCCCGCAGAAAGTCACGGGCCGCGCCAGGTACACCTACGACGTCCATCCTCCCGGAATGCTCTACGGCAAGATCGTGCGCTGCCCGCACGCGCACGCGCGCGTGGTCCGCATCGACACGAGCGCCGCGGAGAAGCACCCCGGCGTCAGGGCCATCGAGCTGATGACCGAGCCCGGCAAGGAGGTCTTCTGGGCCGGCGACGAGGTCGTGGCCCTGGCCGCGGTGGACGAGCTCGCCGCCGAGGACGCCGCCCGCGCCGTGCGGGTCGAATACGAGGTGCTGCCGCACTTCGTCAGCGATACCGAGCCGCCCGCCAACACGCCCGAGGGAGGCCCTCTGGGCGAGCGCGAGATCCGCGACATGTTCTTCACCCAGCAAGTCCCGGCGGGCCAGATCGTCTCCCGCATCCAGAAGGACGGCATCAGCTTCAAGCCGGAGGAGGCCGAACTCGATCGGATGAAGAAGGCCGGCATGGCGGACGCCGTGCTCGCCGCAATCCGGCAGGCAAAGGTCGTCCCGCCCGGAAAGGGCGGCACCTACAAGCGCGTGGCGGCGCAGACCCAGGGGGATCCGGACAAGGCGTTCGCCGAGTCCGACGTCGTCTCCGAGGGGATCTATGGCGTGCCCGTGATCACGCACTGCTGCCTGGAGACCCACGGCGCCCTGTCCGAATGGACCGACCCCGAGCACGTGTTCGTGCACATCTCCACGCAGAACGTCTCCGGGATACCGGGCCAGATGGCGGAGCCGCTCGGCGTTCCTGCCCCAAACGTCCGCGTCCACCAGGACCACATCGGAGGAGGCTTCGGAAGCAAGTTCTCGGCGGATTCCTGGGGCATCGTGACGGCCAGGCTCTCGAAGAAGGCGGGAGGCAAGCCGGTGAAGATCATGCTCGAGCGAGCCCCCGAGCTCGAGGTCGCCGGAGCGCGGCCTTCCTCCTACGCGAGAGTCAAGGTTGGCGCGAAGAAGGATGGGACTCTCCTGGCCTGGGAGTCTCAGGGCTGGGGAACCGGCGGCGTGGGTGGAGGCGGCGCGCCGCCGCTCCCCTACGTCGTCAACGTCCCCAACCAGCGCAAGCAGCACACCGCGATCGCCAACAACATCGGCAGCGCCCGCGCCTGGCGCGCGCCCAATCATCCCCAGGCCTGTCTCATCACGATGGCGGCCCTCGACGACCTGGCCGCCAGGCTCAAGATGGACCCGATGGACTTCTTCCTGAAGAACATCGAGTTGACCGGTCCGCGGGCCAGGATCTACGCCGAGGAGATCCACAAGGCCGACGAGCTGATGGGCTGGAAGAAGAACTGGCATCCGCGCCCGGATCCGGCACCCGGCCACGTCAAGCGCGGGCTCGGAATGTCGTTCCACACCTGGGGAGGCCGCGGGCACAACAGCGAGTGCGACTTCACGATCCACCCGGACGGCTCGGTCCTCGTCCGGCTGGGCTCGCAGGACCTGGGCACCGGGACCCGGACCTGCATCCAGATCGTGGCCGCCGAGTCGCTGGGCCTTCCGATGAGCGCGGTCACCGTGGAGATCGGCGACACGCAATATCCCCCCTCCGGCGGCTCGGGAGGAAGCACCACCATCGGCGGCGTCTCCTCCTCGACGAGGCGCGGCGCGATCGACGCCCTGGGCCAGCTCTTCGGCAAAGTCGCGCCCGCGTTAAACGCCAAACCGGAAGACCTCGAAGCGGCCGGCGGCGCCGTGCGCGTGGCCTCGGACCCCGGGCGCAGCCTCTCGTGGAAGCAGGCCTGCGCCAGGCTCGGCGCCATGCCCGTGACCGCCCGCGGCGTGAACAAGAGCGGCATGACGCCGGATCTGACCAACAGCGGGGTGGGAGGCGTCCAGATGGCGGACGTCAGCGTGGACACCGAGACCGGCATCGTGAAGGTCAACAAGATCGTCGCGGTGCAGGACTGCGGGCTCATCATCGACTTGAAGACCGCCGAGAGCCAGTGCTACGGCGCGCTCATCATGGGCATCGGTTACTCGCTCTACGAAGAAAAAGTGATGGACGAGACGACCGGCCGCATGCTCAACCCGAATATGGAGTTCTACAGGCTGGCGGGCATCGGAGACATCGGGGAGCTGGTCGTGCACATGATGACGGGAGCCGGGTACGACGAGCGCGGCGTCATCGGGCTGGGCGAGCCGCCGGTCATCTCGCCGGGCGCCGTGATCTCCAACGCCGTGGCCAACGCGACCGGCGTGCGCGTGCCTTTCCTTCCTTTGACGCCGGATCGCGTCCTCGCGGCCCTCGAGACGAAGGAGACACATCATGCGGCCGTTTGAATACGCCAGCGCCCGGAGCCGGCAACAGGCCGTGAGTCTTCTCGGGAAGAGCTGGGACCAGGCGGAGGTCCTCGCCGGCGGAAGCGACTTGCTCGCTCTGATGAAGGACGACGTCGTCCAGCCCCGGCGTCTGGTCAGCATCAAGGAGATCCCCGAGCTGCACGAGGTCCGCGCCGCCGGAGGGGGTCTCTCGATCGGCGCGCTCCTGACCCTGGCGGAGCTGTCGGACCATCCGCAGGTACGCCAGAAATATCCGGCGCTCCGGCAGGCAATCGACGACGCGGCGAGCCCCCAGATTCGAAACGCCGCTACCCTGGGCGGCAACCTCTGCCAGCGGCCGCGCTGCTGGTATTTCCGCGGCGGCCACGGGCTGCTGGCGCGGGGGCCGGCGGGAGCGTCGCTCGTCGTCAACGGCGACAATCGCTACCACGCGATCCTGGGCAACCAGGGCCCCGCCTACTTCGTCAGCCCCTCGACCATCGCCCCCGTGCTCATCGCCTACGGCGCCAGAGTGAAGCTGTTCGGACCTTCCGGCGAGCGCGAGTTGCCCCTGGAGAAGTTCTTCCGCATTCCGCAATCGGACGCGGAGCGCGAGCACGATCTCAAGCCCAACGAGATCGTGACTGAAATCCTTCTGCCTTCCGCCGACGGGACCCGGGGCGCGAGCTACGAAGTCCGCCAGAAGCAGGCCTTCGACTGGCCCTACACCACCGCCTCCGCGGTCCTGCGGATGAGCGGCGGCAAGGTCGAGTCGGCGCGGATCGTGCTCGGCCACGTCGCGCCCGTTCCCTGGGTTTCCGGCGAAGCCGCTGCCGCCATCACCGGCAAGACTGTAAACGACCAGACCGCCGCGGCGGCCGCTCACGCGGCGGTGGCCAACGCCAGGCCGCTGTCGCGGAACAAGTACAAGGTCCAGCTGGCCAGGGTCGCCATCGCGCGCGCGCTGATCGCGGCCGCTCACGGGACCGGAGCATAGAGCGGAAGGAGGCCGACGATGCTCAATCAGATCCGGGAGCGCTTCAACACCGAACATCCGGGCCTCTGCCATTGTCTGCGCTGGAAGGGCCAGTTCATCTCCGCCGAACGGGATCCCACCGTCCCCCCCTCCAACGACGGCCTCTACTGGTGCACCCACACCCAGAAGTGCATCGGCCCCGACGGAGGCCTGGCCGAGCCGGGCAACTGCTCCTCCCCTTCCCGCGCCTGCCACGAAGGCGACCATCACGAGCCGGCGCTCGCGCGCCGGCTAGTGAATGAAGACGGGAGTTACGAAGATGGTTAGAAAGATCTCTCTCGTTCTGATTCTCATGCTGGCGGTGACGGGCGCCGCGGCGGCGTCCCAGATCCGCGGCGACTACATCGAAACGCGAAGCGCCGATGTCTATACCGGCCAGTGCTTCGCCAATGGCGAGGTCAACCTCGTCGGCAATCAAGCCCTGGTGGCCTGGCGGGTTGCGAGCGGAAGCTGGCAGGGAGTGCCGCTGGACGGACTGGTCGTCGCCGGCGCGCTTCGCGCCAGCGCGACCCTGGGCGACCCTTACGCCAATCCCTATCCGATCAAGTCCGTGCTCCTTATGGACGAGCGCGCCACTCCCCGGCAGCGGCAGGCGCTGGCCGATTTCGCACGCGAGATGGGGGGCAAGCTCTTGAGCGACGTCGTCGAGGTCGAGACGGCGCCGATGACGATGGCCGTCGAGAGGCGCGGCCCGCACGCCACGCACGCGTTGTTCCGGGCGGCGGGATTGGCCACCATCGAAACGCGCGCCATCGGCGACAGGGACCACGTGTGCGGAAACGAGTACACGTTTTACCCGCCGCTGACGGAAACGGAGCACGCCATGCCCGCCGTCGCGCTCGAGGACGAATACCGGGGGCCGGGACTCGGCGTTTCCTGGAAGTGCGAAGAGAAGCGCAGCGCCTTCGTCGGCGCCTTCGAGCGCTAGCGGCGGAGGATCCGGCGAATGGTCGCGCTAGCTGCCGCCGCGATCCTGTTCTTTTTCGCGGCGGGTGGACCGCCGAAGGTCGAATCCACCGGACCGGTGACGGACAAGGTCGTGCCGGAGGCGGTGCGCTCGGCCGTCGAGGCCAGGGGCGCGCGCGTGACGCTGGCCGAGGGGCCCTGGTGCGATCTCTGGATGCGCAAAAGCATCCCGGACGGGAAGGGCGGAGCGGCCGGCGCTCTTCATGCCGAGCTCGCCGCGTCCACGGCCGTCGGCATCATCCGTTTCCTGGCGCCGGCGACCGATTTTCGCGGCCAGGCGATCGCTCCGGGCTTCTACACGCTGCGCTACGCGCTCATGCCCGCCGACGGGAGCCACATGGGCGTCTCGGAGTATCCGGACTACCTCTTGCTGATTCCCGCCGGCCGAGATCCCGACCCCGAGGCCAGCTTCCCGTTCGACGGCCTGATGGACCTGAGCCGCAAGGCGACAGGCACCAGACATCCCGGCGTCTTGAGTCTCACCCGGCCCTCGGGCACGAACTTTCCCTCCGTGACGGCCAACGACGCGGGCCACGTGGTGGTGCAGGTCAAGGCCCGGCTGCGCTCGGGAGGAGAGGCGCCGATCGCGCTCGTGGTCAAAGGACAGACCGAGCAGCAATAAGCCTGCTCTTCATCGGTCTCTTCCGCGCCGGCCCGGTCGAGGTTTACGAACTCCATGTTCCATCCGGCGGATTTTGGTCCCGAGGCCTTCGTGGACCCGAAACTGCCTCACCGCCACGCCCCCTTCAACGTCGTGCCCGTCACCATGAACGGAACAACCAGCCTGTTCGTCACTTACGCGGTGCAGGACAAGGCCAAGGAGAATGACGTGAAGGGGAACGGCCACGGCATCGTGGACGTGTACGATCTGACCGGCAACAGGCTCATGCGCTCCGCGCAGCACCACGAGCTCAACTCCCCCTGGGGCGTGACGCTGGCCCCCGCCGGTTTCGGCCAGTTCGCCGGCGATCTCTTGATCGGGAATTTCGGCGACGGCAAGATCAACGTCTTCGATCCCGCGACCGGCGATTCCCCCGGCAAGCTGAAGAAGCCCGACGAGGAGGACGGCCTGTTCGGCAGCATCTCTCCGCAGCCTTAGTCGCCAGGCGCTGCGCGGGCTCGAAAGAGGGCCGCTCGAATCAGGCGGCTCGAGCGGCGAGGGGTTAGGATTCGGGCGAGGTCGCGCCCGAATGAAAGTGCCGCACCCGTGGAACCGCCCGCTCGTCCGGAAAGCGCTCGTCATCGCAGCCGGACTGCTCGCTCTCTGGGCCTTCATCGGTTTCCTCGTCCTTCCGCGCGTCCTCCGGCCCGTGGCGGCACGCAAGCTCGCGGAGGCGCTCCACCGCCCCGTGACTCTGCGCCGGCTCTCGCTGAACCCGTTCACGCTGTCCGCCACTCTCGAGGGCCTCGACGTGAAGGAGAAGGGCGGAACGGGCCCCTTCTTCTCCTTTGAGCGGCTCTACGTCAACCTCGAGGCAATCTCGCTCTTCAAGGGCGCGCCCGTCCTGCGCGCGATCACGCTCACGAAGCCCTCCGCCGCGCTCGTTCGGAAAGAGGACGGAACCTACAACTTCCAGGACCTTCTCGACGAGGCGTCGAAACCGAAGCCGGAGAAGGAGACTCCGTTGCGCTTCTCGCTCAACAACATCCGCGTCGAAGGCGGGAGCGTGGACTTCGACGACCGCCCGAAGCGAACCAAGCACACCCTCCGAGACCTGACGATCGGAATCCCGTTCCTCTCGAACATCCCCTCGCAGGTCGAGATCACGACGCAGCCGGTTTTCGAGGCGAAGGTCAACGGCTCGCCTCTCGCTCTGCGCGGCCAGACGAAACCCTTCAGCAAGACGCACGAGTCGTCGCTGGAGCTCGACTTCACCGACGTGGACGTCCCCTACTACCTCGCGTATGTCCCGGCCTCGATGCCGGCCCGGCTCGCCTCCGGCCGTCTCGACACGAAGCTGAGATTCGCGTTCACGCAGCCGCCCAAAGGAGCCCCCGCGCTGGTCGTCTCGGGCACGGCCGCTCTGCGCAAGCTCGCCGTGGAGATGGGCGCCAATCCGCTCCTGAGCTGGGAGCGGTTCGACGCCGTCCTGGATTCCTTCGACGTGTTCGGCCGGAAGGCGAGGCTCGCGAGCCTCAAGGCCGTGGGGCCGGAGCTCTGGGTCCGGCGCGGGAGCAAGGGCGGCTACGAAATCGCCGCGGCGCTCGCGCCTGCGGCAAGAAGAGTGAAGACTGTCCGAGCCGAGCCGCCGAAGGGGAAAGAGGCGGCCGCTCCTCCGTTCGTCGTCGAGATCGGCGAGATGGGAATCCAGGGCGGCAAGATCCACTATGAGGATCTCGCCTACTCGCGGCCGTTCCGCGGCGACTACGGAGATATCGCCCTCTCGGTGAAGGGCTTCTCGACTTCGCCCGGAAAGGTGGCCTCGCTCGAGGCCTCCGCGAAATCCGACGCCGGCGAGACCCTGAAGAACACGGGCAGCGTCTCGATCTCGCCCTTCTTCCTCGAAGGCGAGTTTTCCCTCGGCGGCCTGCAATTGAAGCGCTATCAGCCGTTCTACGCGGGACTCGTGACGTTCGATGTGGACGACGGCGTCCTCGACCTGAAGACGAAATACCGTTTTGCCACGGGGGAGAAGGCCGCCACGAGCCTCACGGGGCTCTCGGCCGCTTTGAAGTCCCCGCGGCTGAGGAAGCGCGGCGAGAAGGAGCCGTTCTTCAAAGCGCCGTCCGTCACTCTCGCGGAGACCGCGCTCGACCTGACCAAACGCAACGCCGCCGTCGGCGAAATCACGAGCGCCGGCGGAGTCCTCGCGGTCGTCCGCGGGAAGGACGGCAGCGTCGATCTCTTCAAGCTGATGGCCGAGCCGCCGGCGGGCGCGCATCCCGGGCCGCCGCCGCCCGCGGAGCCCTGGTCCGCCACCCTCGGGAAGCTCGCCTTCGACGGGTACACGGTGAAGATCACGGATCTGGAGATGGTCCGGCCGGCGCGGTATTCCCTCACGAAGTTGAACGTCGCGCTGGAGAACGCCTCAACGGAGCGCGGCGCGAAGGCAACGCTCGCCGCGCGGTTCGGCGTGGATGGGAAAGGCGTGGCCTCGGCAAAGGGCCCGATCGGGCTCACCCCGATGTTCGCCGACCTCAAGGCCGACGTGAAGGGCATCCCTCTCGTGCCGCTCCAGGCGTACGTTCTCCAGAATCTGAAGCTCTCGCTCGCGGGCGGCACGCTGACGGCGGGCGGGAGGCTCACGTTTCGCGAGGGCGCGGACGGCAAGGCCAGCCTGGCTTACGCCGGCAAGGCGCTCGTCGCCGGCTTGCTCGCCCTCGATCAGTCCACCAACCTCGACTTCGTCCGGTGGGACGTGTTTTCGGCGGAAGGGATGAAGGCGGGATTCAACCCGATGTTTCTCGAAGTGTCGAGGCTCGCCCTTTCGGGCCTGGCCTGCGACCTCACGATCGAAGCCGACGGGACGCCGAACCTCCGGAAGATCGTGGGAGCGCCCGCGCCTCCGGAGGAGGATGAGGAGCCCGGAGAAACCCAGGCGGCCGCGGTTGCGCCGCCTCCCGCTGTCGCGCCGGCCCCCGCTGTCCCCGCGGCCGCGCCGGCTCCCTCCGCCGCTCCCGCTCCCGCGTCCGCCGCCGTGATGCCGATCCGCATCGATACCCTGACGCTCCAGGGCGGCCGGCTCGGTCTGGCGGACCACTTCATCCAGCCCAACTACTCCGCCACTCTCACGAACCTTGCCGGGAGCGTGACCGGCCTCTCCTCGCGGGAAGGCACGGTCGCGCAACTGGACCTGCGCGGCAGCCTCGCGAACCATTCGCCGCTCCAGATCGCGGGATCGGTCAACCCGCTCGCGGCCGCGGCCTTTGCCGACATCAAGGCCAGCGTCCGCGACATCGACCTGCCTCCGTTCACGCCGTACTCGGGCAAGTACGCCGGCTACACGATCGCGCGCGGCGTGCTCACGATGGAAGTGTCGTACAAGCTCCAGAATCGCAAGCTCAAGGCCGAGAACCGTTTCCTGGTGGACCAGTTCGATTTCGGCGAGAAGGTGGAGAGCAAGTCGGCCACGAAGCTGCCGGTCCGGCTGGCCGTCTCGCTCCTGAAAGACAAGGACGGCCTGATCGATCTCGACCTTCCCATCGAGGGCTCGCTCGACGACCCGAAGTTCCGCATCGGGAAGGTCATCTGGAAGGTCCTCGGGAACCTGATCGCCAAGGCCGCGACGGCGCCCTTCGCGCTGCTCGGCAAGCTCCTCGGGGGCGGCGGGCAGGAATTCTCGTCGGTGGATTTCGCCGACGGGCGCGAGACGCCGGACGAGGCCGCGAAGAAGAAACTCGACGCGCTCGCGAAGGCCCTGGAGAACAGGCCGGCCCTGAAGCTGGAAGCGATGGGGCGCTTCTCGGGCGAAAAGGACAGGGAGGGACTCAAGCGGCTTCGTCTCGAACGCAAGGTGAAGGCCCAGAAGCTGGTCGACCTCTCGAAGAAGGGGGAAGCGCCCGCGAGCGTGGACAGCGTGGTCCTCGACGAGAAGGAGTACGCCGGCTGGCTGAAGAAGGCCTACAAGAAGGAGAAGTTTCCGAAGCCTCGCAACTTCCTCGGCATCGCCAAGGATCTCCCGAAGGAGGAGATGGAGAACCTCATGCTGGCGAACCTGCCGGTGAGCGACGACGACTTGAGGCAGCTCGCTCTTTCGCGCGCGAACGCCGTGAAGGACTACCTCACGGGGCCGGGCAAGATCGAAGCCGCGAGGGTCCTCGTCCTCGAGCCCGGAAAGACGCCCGCCGAGCCCGCGGCCGGCGCGCGCGCCAGCCGCGTCGACTTCTCCCTCCGTTAGGAGACGCTATCCCCCTGTCATCCTGAGGAGCGAAGCGAAGGGCTCAGGATGACAAACCCTACCGGAGCATTCACGGGAGCTTGATGTTGGCCAGGGCGAAGGGGACCTCCCCGAAGGACCTGGGGGTCTTGAGACGGACCTGAAGTGAGGCACCGTCGGGGATCGGCTCGAGCATCCTGACGATCCGGTAGTTTTCCAGATCCATCGTGCCGTAGGAGCGGATCGGCGCGCCGTCGGCCGCGGCGAGCTCGAAGGAGAAGATCTTCTTGCCCGGATCGTCCACCTTCACGATGAGGTCGTTCTCGCCGGCGCTCAGGAAGAGCCTCTCCAGCATGCTTCCGAAGGCATCGGCCATCGCGTCGGCCACCCCCTCGAGCCCCTCGGCTCCTCCCTTCGGCGCCTTTTTCTTCGCCTGCGCCTTCTTCTTTGCTTCCGCCTGCTTCTTCTCTTTTTCGAGGCCGGCCTTCGACAGGATCTGAATCTTGACGCCCTGGCGGGCGAGCGCCGGCACCGCCAGCGGCTTGTCCTTCTTCGCCAGGACGCGCTCGACCTTCACCGTCGAGGCCGGGTCCCTCGAGGGCAGATAAGTCTCGAGGACGCCTTCGAGCGAGCTCAATGCCTTCGCCTTGCGCGAAGGGCTCTGGAGCTCGAGTCTCACCGTCAGCGGCCTGTCGTCGTGCGCCTGCTGCCAGCCCTCCGAGCCCTGTGGGGCGGGGTCCGGTGCGATGCTCTTGCCGGAATCGTCCAACGCGCGGGTGACGCGGGGCCGGGCGGAATTGACCGCCGGCGCGTCCTCGCCCTCGAGGGAGAGCGTGACCGTGAGAGCAGGAGGCGGAAAGTCGCCCGTGGTCCGGCGGTCGAGAATGGATTCCACCGCGACCCGGACTCGCGGGGGCGCCGTTGTCACGGCCGCCGGCTTCCTGGCGGGCTTTTTCGCCTGCGCGGCGGCGGGAGCGGCGGCGGCCAGGAGGGAGGCGAGCAGGACAACGGTTCTGACGAGTTTGTCGCTCATGGCAGCGCGACCCCCTTCAAGTTCAGCGGGACAGTCACGACGGACTTCGAGGTGCGCAGCGTCACGAGGAGCGCGGCGTCGGCCGGAGGCTTCTCGGACAGGTCGATCTTCACGAGCTTGCTTTCGCGGCCGCCCTGGCTGCCCCGGCTCCCCGCGTGAAGCTCGCCGCCGTCGGCCCCGACGACGTCCACGGAGATGATCCTGCCGTCGGGATCCTTCGTCTCCAGCAGGACGCTCGTTTCGGACGGCTCCTCTCCGCCGAGCGCGGAGAGGGCCTCCATCAGGCCGAGCGCCTGTTTGATCTCGGCGTCCGTCGCTCCGTGTTTCTTCCCTTCGGCGATGAGCTCTTCTTTCGAGGGGCGATTCTGCTGCTGGCGGGTCTTGTACGCGTCCTTCGAGAGAGGCGTGATCTCGACCTTCGCCGCTTTCAGGGCGGAGCTCGAGATCGGCTTGTCAAGCCGGTTGAGAAACGAATCCACTCTGAGCTTCGTGTTCGGATCGCGAGCCGGGATGAACAATTCGAGCTCCGCGGCGACGTCGACCATCGAAGCCTCGCGGCTCGGGCTGGAGAGATGGAGGCTCGGGCCCGGCCGGCGATCCGGCGAATACTCCTCGAAATCCGAGTCCCTCTCCTCCGCCGCCGGCTTGTGAAGGTTCGTGCCGAGGTCATCCCTTGCGGACTTCACTCTGGCCCGCAGTGCCTTGACGTCCTTGAGAGATCCGCCGGTCAGCTTCAGCTCGATCGTCAGGCCGCCGAGCCGGGCATCGGAGTACCGCTGGTCCTCGACGGTTCCCGCGGCGACCTTGATGTCCTCGGCCGCGGCGAGCGGAGCCGCCGGCAGAAGGACCCAGAGAACCAGGGCGCGGCGATCAGGCAAGGGCATGGCTCACCTCCCCCGAAGCTTCGTGAAACCTATCACCACCGTCGCTATTCGTCGCCGCGGATACGGCCGCGCCGCGCCTTGACGCGCGCGCGGCGGGTCTTCGCCTCGAGACGCCGTTGCCGCGCGGCCGGGGAGGGCTTCGTCTTTCTGCGCCGCTTCGGCCGCGACGCGGCCCGCTCGAGCAGGGCCGCCAGGCGGGCGCGGGCCTCGGCGCGGTTGCGGGCCTGCGTGCGATGCTCGCGGCTGTCGATCACGAGCACTCCTTCCGCGGTCATCCGGTTGCCCGCCAGCGCCACCAGCCGCGACTTCACCTCTTCGGGCAGCGCCGACGCCGTCACGTTGAAACGCAGCTGCACTGCCGTGGAGACCTTGTTGACGTTCTGGCCCCCGGGGCCGGACGCGCGCACGAAGCGTTCCTCCACCAGGTCATCGGGGATGAGGATCGCGGACGTCGTCTTCACTTTCGGAGGAAGGTGAATTCGCCCGACGGGTCCCTTTGTTTCAACGCCTTCGCCCGACCGTTCTCCACGACGAACTCCCAGACGACGTCGGAGAACTCCGGGACGCGGAATTTCAAGCCCTTGGAGGGGATGAGCCTGCGCTCGGGCTGGCCGAAGAAGACGAGGAAGAGGTTTCCGTCCTCCTTGAGGACGACCTGGAACTTCGCCCCGGTGGGGGTTTCGTAGGTTCCGGCGAGCTGTTTGAGGACGCCCGGGTCGAGCGTTTCGGGCCGGCGGGTGAAGGTGGCTTCGGCCTCGTCCAACGACATCAGGGCCCGGTCCACATCCCCCTGCGGGCTGGTGCCGAAGTTGACCGACCACTTTCCGTCGCGCTCGTCGTCGGGCGTGTCGAAACGGTCGTAATGGTAGTGGGTCAACGGGAAAACGATCTTGTGAAAGTCGAACTGGAGCTGGCCGTCTTTCATTGTGATCTTGAGCAGCCCGTAGGCGGGGTGCTCGTACTGGCCCGCGTAGTCCTCCAGCGGGTGCGAGGGCTTCGTGTTCTTCACCTGGTCCGCGCCCGCCTTCGTCCGCGACTCCGTCCCGGCCTTCTTCCCCTTCAGCCGGATGTCCAGCCACCGCTTCGTCCACGGCGTCTGATCCATTCCGAGCAACCGTTCGTACACGTTGTAGCTGACGAGGTTGTAGAGGATCGCGGCGTGGTTGCCGATGACCGCGACGAGGACGCCGATCTTCTCCCGGGGCAGGAAGGAGACCTGAGAATGGAAGCCTTCGAGATCCCCGCCGTGATAGGCCAGCAGGTGCCCGCGGTAGGAGGAGGTCCAGCGTCCCATGCCGTACGCCTGGTTCAGGATCTCCCACCATCCGCGAACCTCGGGCAGCGTGTTCGGCTGCGCGATCGCCGGCTGGAGCGTCGCTTTGAGGACCGCGGCCGGCAGGACCTGCTTCCCCTTGTACTTCCCGTCGTTCATCAGGGCGATCAGCCAGTGGGACATGTCCTCGATGTTCGAGATGATCGCGCCGGCCGGCGCCATGCCCTCGGTGTCTTCGTAGTAGGGGATCTTGTAGATCTCGAAGCTGTCGCGCTTCTCCGTGTACGCCACCCCGAAGTCGGGCCGCTTGACCATCTCTGCAATGGAGAAGAGAGAGTTGTTCATCTCGAGCGGCTGGAAGATGCGTTCGCGCACGAACTCTTCCCAGGTCTTTCCCGACTGGAGCTCGACGAGGTAACCCGCCGCGGCGTACATCATGTTGTTGTAGAGGAAGACCGTGCGCGGCGGCTCCTTGGGCTCCATGAACTTCAGCTTCGAGAAGAGATCCTTGCGGGAGTCGGGAGCCTGGTACCAGATCGAGTCGTGGCGGGTGATGCCCGTGCGGTGGGAGAGCATGTCGCGCAGGGTCACGGTCGAGTTCAAGGAATCGTTGTAGAAGTGGATCGCCGGGACGGACTCGCGCACCGGCTTGTCCCACGTCAACTTTCCTTCCTCGACGAGGAGCCCGGCGGCGACCGCGGTGAAGAGCTTCGAGTTGGATGCGATCTGGTAGAGCGTGTTCGGCGTGAAGGGGAGCTTCTGGCCATAGTCGCGGTAGCCGTAGCCCTTCGCAAAGACGAGCCTGTCGCCGACGACGATGCCGACGCCGATCCCCGGCACGTTCCAGTCCTTCAGGGTACGCGCCATCCAGGCGTCGAAGTCTTTCAGCTTCGCCGCGGTGTCGCGGTCCGGCGTCTCCCCTGCCAGAGGACGGACGAGGGAGAGGACCAGGATCGCAAGCAACGCAACGCGCGCAAAGACCACCCTCATGACGTTTCCTCCTTCCGAGCGCCGCAGATCAACGGCCAAATCATGCACCATCTGGCGCTAACACGGCGACTCCGGGCGTGCTGTTCGAGACGAATACCGGCGTGCGAACTCCCCAGCTCCTTCAACTCCTCGTCGGTGTGAGGCGGAGCTTCGTTAGGATTGGGCCGAGGAGGGGCACCATGTCTGAATCCCGCAGGGAATTCCTCGCGCGCACGGCTGCCGGCGTCGCCGGGGTGGCCGCAGCGAGTCGTCTGGCCGCGGAGGCGCAAGCGGCCATGCCGGGACCCCAGGTCACGCCGGTCGCGGGGACGCCGCCAGCGTTCGGGACGGCGCCGCCGGTGGGGCCCGAGGTGAGCGCCGCCACGTTCGCGGAAGCCGGAAAGCTCGTGCGGGTGGAGATGACTCCGGCCGAGCGGGCGCAGGCAGCGGGCAACTGGCGGCAGTCCCTGGCTTCGACCATGGAACGGCGGGCGGGACCGAGGAAGGTCGCCCTCGAAAGCTCGCTCGCGCCGGCGACGCGGTGGGACCCGATGATCCCGGGAGCGCCCGCCGGTCCGGCGAGCAGCCGCTTCGTCCGGAGTCCGGCCGATTCCACGCCGCTGCCCCGGCGCGACGAGGACATCGCGTTCGCGCCCGTCTCCCTGCTGTCGCGATGGATCGAAGCGCGCGCCTTGAGCTCCGAGAGACTGACACGGATCTACCTCGAGCGGATCGAACGCTTCGATCCGAAGTTGAAGTGCGTCATCACGCTGACGCGGGACCTGGCGCTCGAACAGGCGCGGCGCGCGGACGCGGAGATCGCGGCGGGAAAGTACCGCGGCCCGCTGCACGGCATTCCCTGGGGGACGAAGGACCTCCTGGACACGAAGGGGATCCGCACGACCTGGGGCGCCGAGCCATACCGCGACCGCGTCCCCGACGCCGACGCGGCCGTCGTCGCGCGCTTGCACAACGCGGGCGCGGTCCTCGTGGCGAAACTCTCTCTGGGAGCGCTCGCCTTGAACGACGTCTGGTTTGGCGGCCAGACGATGAACCCCTGGCTCCTCGAGGAGGGATCGGGCGGCTCGAGCGCGGGGCCGGGCGCCGCGACGGCGGCGGCCCTGGTGGGCTTCTCGATCGGCAGCGAGACGGAGGGGAGCATCATCGACCCTTCGATGCGCTGCGGCGTCACGGGCCTGCGCCCGACTTTCGGGAAGGTGGCGCGGACGGGGGCGATGACGCTCTGCTGGTCGATGGACAAGCTCGGGCCGATGGCCCGCGGCGTCGAGGACGCCTTCCTCGTGCTGGCGGCGATCTCCGGGCCGGACCCGGGCGACCTCTCGAGCGTGGGCAGCCGCCTCGACTTCGACGCGACGGCAGGAGTGAAGGGGCTGAGGGTCGGGTTCTTCCCGGCCTGGATGAACGAGAATCCGGCGACGGAAGTGGACCGAGCCGCTCTCGAGACGGTCCGGCGCCTGGGAATGGCGCCGGTGGAGGTCGCGCTTCCCGACTGGCCTTACGGGTCACTCAACACGATCCTCTTCGCCGAGGCCGCCGCCGCCTTTGAAGACCTGACCCTCTCGCGCGGCGTGGATCAGTTGAAGATGCAGGTCCCCGACGCCTGGCCGAACACGTTCCGGCAGTCGCGCTTCCTGTCGGCCGTGGATTTCGTCCAGGCCGATCGCCTGCGCCGCAAGGTGGCCCAGGAGATGGCCCGCATCTTCCAGGAAGCGGACCTGCTTCTCGTTCCCGCGCTCCGCGACGAGATGATGACGATCGCGAACTTCACGGGGCATCCCGCGCTGACGCTGCCGGCCGGGTTCGTCGAGGTGGGGCAGGCCCGCAGCGACTGGGCGCCGGACCCGGCTCACCCGCTGCCGGTTCTCTCCCCGAAGCGGCGCGTGCCGCACGGCGTGACGCTCGTGGGAAGGCTCTTCGCCGAGGGGACTCTCGGCGCGGCCGGCATCGCGCTGGAGAAGGCCTTCGGCGTGGCGCGGAAGCGGCCGCCCGGATTCTGAGTCGGAATCACTCCCGCCGGTTCGGGCGTTATCATCTGCGCCTTTCGAGAAAGGAACCCTGTCTGTCATGACCACCGAGATCCATTCCATCGCTTCCCTCGCCGCCGCTGCCCTCCTCGGCCTGGCCTTCGCGCCGGCGGCCCTGCCCGAACCGGGCCCCGCCTCAACCGCGCCCGCCGCGCACGGCATTGATCTGGCCGGGATAGACCATTCCGTCGCGCCGGGAGACAACTTTTTCGCCTATGCCAACGGGACCTGGCTGAAGACGACCGAGATCCCCGCCGACCGCAGCGCGTTCGGGACCAGTTCCATGCTCGACGAGCTGAGCAGGCAGCGGACGGCCGCGCTGATCAAGGAAGCCGCGAGCCGGCAGGCACCCGCCGGCTCCGAGGCGCGGAAGATCGGCGACTATTACACGAGCTTCCTGGACGAAGCGGGCATCGAGCGCAAGGGCTTGAAGCCTCTCGTCCCCGCGCTCGAGCGCATCGCCACGATCTCCGACCGGCAGGCGCTCGCCAGGATTCTCGGCGGCACGCTGCGCGCCGACGTGGACGCTTTCAACAACACGCATCTCCACACGAGCAACCTCCTCGGCCTCTGGGTGGCGCAGGATCTGGACGAGCCAGCGAAGTATTCCCCCTTTCTGCTTCAAGGCGGCCTGGGAATGCCCGACCGCGAGTACTACCTCGACCCGTCGCCGCGCATGAGCGACATCCGATCCAGGTACCAGGCCCACATCGCCGCTGTGCTGAAGCTGGCGCACGTGGCGGACTCCGAAGCGAAAGCCGCTCGCATTCTGGATCTCGAACGCCAGATCGCGCAGACGCACTGGAGCCGTGCCGAGTCGGAGGATGTCGTCAAGGGGAACAACCACTGGGCCCGCCCGGAGTTCGAAAAAAAGGCGCCGGGCCTCGACTGGGCGGCGTTCTTCACCGCGGCCGGCCTCGCGGATCAGCCCGTCTTCGTGGTCTGGCAGCCGAGCGCGGTCACGGGCATCTCGGCGCTCGTGGCCGCCCAGCCGCTGGACACATGGAAGGATTACCTCACCTTCCGCGCCATCGAGCGGGCGTCGGCTTTCCTGCCGAAGGCCTTCGTCGAGGAGAGCTTCGCCTTCTACAGCCAGGTCCTGACGGGGACGCCGAAGCAGCGCGACCGCTGGAAGCGAGCCGTGGACGCCACCAGCTCCGCGCTCGGAGAGGCGGTCGGCAAGCTCTACGCCGAGCGCTACTTCCCGCCCTCGGAGAAAGCGCGGGCGCAGGAGATGGTGCGCAACCTGACGGAGGCCTTCCGGCGGCGTATCGACAGGCTCGACTGGATGGCGCCGGAAACCCGGGCCAGGGCGAAGGCGAAACTGGCCGTCTTGAAGGTGGGCGTCGGGTATCCCGACAAGTGGCGCGACTACTCGGGTCTCGAGGTCGTCCGCGGGGACGCGCTGGGCAACGCCGAGCGCGCCGCGATGTTCGAATACAGGCGCAATCTCGCGAAGCTCGGCCGGCCCATCGACCGCACCGAGTGGGTCATGACGCCGCAGACGGTCAACGCCGTCAACCTGCCGGTCATGAACGCGCTGAATTTTCCGGCGGCCATCCTGCAGCCGCCGTACTTCGATTCGCGGCGGACCGCCGCGATGAACTACGGCGGGATCGGCGCCACGATCGGCCACGAGATCAGCCACAGCTTCGACGACCAGGGGGCGCTGTTCGACGAGACCGGCAAGCTCCACAACTGGTGGAAGACGGAAGACTTCGCTCATTTCCAGTCTTCCTCGGCGGCGCTCGTCAAGCAATACGACGCCTATCGTCCCTTCCCCGACCTCGCGGTCAAAGGCAAACAGACGCTCTCGGAGAACATCGCCGACGTGGCCGGGCTGGCCGCGGCTTACGACGCCTACAGGCTCTCGCTCGGCGGCAAGGAGGCTCCGGTCGTCCAGGAACTATCCGGCGACCAGCAGTTCTTCCTCGCCTTCGCGCAGAGCTGGCGGACGAAGTTCCGGGAACCCGCGCTGCGGCAGAGGATCGTGACCGACAGCCATTCGCCGGCCGAGTATCGCGGCGACACGGTTCGCAATCTGGACGCCTGGTACGCCGCTTTCGACGTGAAGCCCGGCCAGGCGCTCTACCTCGCCCCTGCCGACCGCGTCCGCGTCTGGTGAGCCCGGGGGGCGCCGGGCGCTCTCTTTGGCCACTGCTTATACTGGAGTTCTGCAACTCTCCGGCACAGGGGCGCCAGCGCCTCGGATCAAAATTTCTCGCGCGGCCGCCCTGCTTCTGCTTTTCCTCGCCGGCGCGGCGGCGGCGCTCGCGGACTCCGCGACGATCCTCTGGAAGGGACAGGCTCATGCCGTCACCGTGGCGGGCGCGGATTTCCAGGTCGGGGAGAGCGCCCGCGCTCTTGGCTTCGAGGTCGCGACGGATCCGACGACCGGGGTCATGACTCTCACCTCCGGAGGCCACAAGGTCGTCGTCGGCGCCGGGACGATCCAGGTGCCCGCGGACTCCCGCATCCTTTCGATCTCGCGGCCGGCGCGCGCCGTCGCCGGTTCGCTCTACGCCCCGCCGGACTTCCTGGAAAAAGTCCTCTTCCCGCTCGTCGGAGCGAGCGGCGCCTACGACGCCGCCCGGAAGACCTGGGTTCTCTCGGAGGGGACCTCTCCTCTGACGCTCGACGTCGTGGTCGTGCACGTCGAGCCCACGACGCAGATCGTCATTCGCCAGTCCACCGCCGCGCGTTTCGTGCCGCAGCTGACGGAGACGGGCCTTCAGATCACCTGGCCCAATCAAAAAGTCGTGGCGCCCTACACGGAACGCCGTTACGACGACCCGCTCGTCTCGGCCGTTCGGTTTGCCGGGAACACGGCGTCCATCGAGTTCCAGGAGAAGGGCTCGACCGCGCGCGCCTATCCGCTGGCTTCTCCCGACCGCGTCGTCGTCGAGATCGGCCGTCCCGCCTCCGCCCGGACTGTCGAGCCCGTCGCCGCCGCCGAGCCGTCGCCGCTGCCCACGATCGTGATCGATCCGGGACACGGCGGATCGGAAACGGGCGCCGTCGGGCCGGGCGGCCTGCAGGAAAAAGACGTCACGCTCCAGATCGCCCGCCGCCTCGCCGCGGCGTCGCAGCGGCTCTTCCCCTGCCGGGTCGTCCTGACCCGCGAGTCCGACAGCCTGATTTCGCTGGATGACCGCACCGCCGTCGCCAACCACGAGAAGGCGGACCTCTTCCTTTCCATCCACGCGAATTCTTCGCGCGTTACGAGCGCCCGGGGCTCCGAGACCTACTACCTGTCGCTGGAGGCCTCCGACAAGCTCTCGCAGGAGATCGCGAGCCGCGAGAATCAGCCCTCGATCGAGGGCGGAGCCGGCGCCCCCGCGGCCGGCGGCGCGCGCAATCACGACCTCGACTTTATCCTCTGGGACCTGGCCCAGTCGGCGCACCTGAAGGAGTCGAGCGAGCTGGCCGAAGCGGCGCAGGAAGAGTTGAACGTCCTGTCGGGCACCGAGAACCGCGGCGTCAAGCAGGCTCCGTTCCGCGTGCTCGTGGGCGCGACGATGCCGGCGGTGCTCGTCGAGACCGCCTTCATCTCGAACCCGGAGGAGGAGAAGAAGCTCGCCTCTCCGGTGTTTCAACAGAGCGTCGCCGACGCCGTCGCGCGGGCCATCGGCCGTTTCTTCGAACGCCGCAAGGCCGGCGGAGCGGCCAAGACGCCTCCCCCGCCGACTCCCTCTCCGGCGCGGGTTCCATGAGCCGGCGCGCCGCCACGATCCTTCTCCTGACTCTCGTCGTCGCGGTCGCGGCCATCGTTCTCCTGACGCGCCCCCAGACAATCGCGACGGGAAGGCGACGGATCCGGTCGTTCCTGCGCGTCTCGCCCGCGCCGGCGGCAGTCCCGACGGTCTTCGCCGGAACCCCGCCGGTGACTCCCGCGCAGATGGTCCGGGTCACGGTTTTTTTTCCGGGAAAGGAAGACGAGAAGCTTCACGCGGAGGAGCGGGACATCGCGAAGCCCGCCGGGCCGACCGCCTACCTCAAGGCCCTCTTCGCCGAAGTGCAGCGAGGTCCGACCCGCGAGGGCCTGGTCCCGGTCCTGCCGCCGAAACTGCTCCTGCGCAACGCCTTTCTCCTGCCCGACGGTATTGCCGTTCTGGATCTCGCCGCGGACTCGGGCCTCTCCTTCGGGTCCTCGGAGGAGCTGACGATCGTCGCCGCGCTTGTGGACACGGTGCTCCAGAACGTCGCCGACACCAGGAGCGTGCGGATCCTCGTCAACGGCGAACCCGCCGAGACTCTCGCGGGCCACGTGGACCTGACCCGCCCGCTTCTGTACCTGCGAAACGAGGTCGCGCCATGAACGTCGCTCCGCGCCTGCGCTGCGACTTCGCCCTTCGGGCTCGTCCGCTCCGGCGCTCCGCTCCCGCGGCGCGAGGCTCCTCCCCTCTGGGAGACTCCTCGCGCCGCGACCAGGGCTGGGACGTTAGGATTTCGGGGCAATGGTGACAACGTGAGTCCGACCGCGCGACCCGACGGAAGGAAGCCCGGTGAGATGCGGCCGGTCTCGATCGAGACCGGGACGCTCAAGCACGCGGAGGGATCGGCGCTGATCGCGCTCGGCTCGACACGCGTTCTCTGCGCGGCCTCCGTCGAGGAGAGGGTGCCGCAGTTTCTCAAGGGAACCGGCAGCGGGTGGGTGACGGCCGAGTACGGCATGCTGCCCCGGGCGACGCACACGCGCTCGGCGCGCGAGGCGGCGGCCGGCCGGCAGGGAGGGCGCACGCACGAGATCCAGCGGCTGATCGGGCGGTCGCTGCGCAGCGTGACCGAGCTGCGCGGGCTGGGAGAGCGCACGATCACGCTCGACTGCGATGTCCTCGAAGCCGACGGCGGCACGCGATGCGCCGCGATCACCGGCGCCTGCGTGGCGCTCGCCATGGCTCTGGCGAAGCTCGCGCGCGGCGGACTGGTCTCGCGCTGGCCCCTGCGGGAAACCGTCGCCGCGACGTCGGTCGGCGTCTGCGCCGGGCAGGCCGTGCTCGACCTCGCCTACGAGGAAGACTCCGAGGCGGACGTGGATTGCAACATCGTCGGCACGGCCTCGGGCCTCTTCGTCGAGATCCAGGGCACCGCCGAGCGCCGCCCCTTCGCGCAGGAGAAACTGGACGAGCTTCTCGCTCTCGCCCGAACCGGCCTCTCGAAGCTCGCGAAGCTGCAGGAGGAAGTCCTCGCTCCCCACCTGGCCGGCCTCGACCTGCGCTGACTGCAACTCCGATCTCGGTTTCGCTCGCGGCGCGACGGTTATAATCGCCGGTTCCTATGAAGCGAATCGGAGTCTTGTTCGGGATGGAGCGGACTTTTCCCCAGGCGCTGGTGGAGCGGATCAACGGCGCCGGGGTGGAGGGAGTCTCGGCCGAGCCCGTTTCCGTCGGAGGCGTGAGCCTGGAGACGTCCAAGCGTTACGACCTGATCCTCGACCGCATCAGCCAGGACATCCCCTTCTACCGGGCGATCCTGAAGAAATTCGCCGCCGACGGCACGATTGTCGTCAATAACCCTTTCTGGTGGTCGGCCGACGACAAGTTCTTCAACAACGTCCTCGCCCGTGCGATCGGGGTCGCGGTCCCCAAGACCGTGATCCTCCCCTCGAACCAGCACCCGCCGGATACGACCTCGGCCTCGATGTCGAACCTGACATATCCGCTGGACTGGGAGGGGATCTTTTCCCACGTCGGCTTCCCGGCCTTCTTCAAGCCCTACTCGGGCGGCGGATGGAAGAGCGTCTACCGGGTCGAGAACCCCGAGGAGTTCTTCGCCGCCTACGCGGCTTCGGGGCAGAACGTCATGACCCTGCAGGAGGAGATCGTCTTCGAGGAGTACTTCCGCTGTTACGCCATCGGGAGGAAGCACGTCCACATCATGCGCTACGACCCCCGGCAACCGTACGCGAACCGCTATGTCCGGAACGGCCTGCCGATCGAGCCCGCGCTTTACGAGCGGGTCCGGCAGGACTGCCTGAAGCTGACGCAGGCCCTGGGCTACGACTTCGACACGCTGGAGTTCGCGGTGCGGGACGGCGTCCCCTACGCCATCGATTTCCTCAACCCCGCGCCCGACGCCGACCCGGCCTCCATCGGCGACGAGAACTACCGCTGGGTGCTGGAGCACGCGGCGCAATGGCTGATCGAGCGGGTCGCCGAAGACGCTGCGGCGCCCGAGCGCTTCCACTGGGAGAGTTTCCTCGCGCCAAGCGCTTCCCCCGGCAAGCCCCGGCGGCGCGCGCGCCGGACCTCGGTTCCCAGGACTCCGCGGACGGGCGCCCCGCCGACGCCATGACGGAGCGGCCTGCTTTCACCCTCGGCGTCGAGGAGGAGTTCCAGATCATCGATCCCGAGACGCGGGACCTGCGCTCCCACGTCCAGCAGTTGCTGGACGAGGGGAGACGCCTGCTCAAGGAGCGCGTCAAGCCGGAGATGCACCAGTCGGTCATCGAGCTGGGCACCGGCATCTGCAAGGACGTCGCGGAGGTCCGCCGCGACATCGGGCAGACGCGCGCCGAGATCATCCGCCTGGCGGCGCGCACGGGGATGCGGGTCGCCGCGGCCGGAACGCATCCCTTCGCCAACTGGGCCGACCAGTTGATCTTTCCCGATCCGCGCTACGACCAGGTGGTCGAGGAGATGCAGCTGCTCGCCCGCGCCAACCTGATCTTCGGCCTGCACGTGCACGTCGGGATCCAGGACCGCGCGACGGCCTTCCAGATCTTCAACGAGGCGTGCTACTTCCTCCCGCACCTGCTCGCCCTCTCGACGAACTCCCCCTTCTGGCTCGGACGCAACTCCGGCTTGAAGAGCTTCCGCACGAAGGTCTTCGACCGGTTCCCGCGCACCAACATCCCGGAGTACTTCGAGTCGCCGGCGGACTTCGACGATTTCGTGCGAATCCTGGTCCAGACCAACACGATCGACAACGGCAAGAAGATCTGGTGGGACCTGCGCCCGCACCCCTTCTTCGAGACGATCGAGTTCCGCGTCTGCGACATTCCGATGCGCATGGACGAAACGGTGACGCTCGCGGCGCTCATCCAGGCGATCTGCGTGAAGCTCTACAAGCTGCGCCTGCAGAACCTGGGCTGGCGGCGCTACCGCCGCGCCCTGATCCTCGAGAACAAGTGGCGAGCCAGCCGCTGGGGAATCGACGGAAAACTGATCGACTGCGGCAAGGAGATCGAAGTCCCCTTCCGCGAGCTGGCAAGGGAGCTGCTCGAGTTCGTGGACGACGTCGTGGACGAGCTCGGCTCCCGCCGCGAGATCGAGCGGGTAAACTGGATCCTGGAAAACGGAACCGGAGCGGACCGGCAGCTGCGCGTCTTCAACGAGACGGAGGGAGACTTGAAGAGAGTCGTCGATTACATCTGCGAGGAGACGAGCCACGGCCTCGATCTGGAAGACCGGGCCGACCGCGCCGCGACTTCCTAGGACTGACCGATTTTCATGCAGAACCTGACAGACCTGCCGTCCGTGTACGCCGAAGAGCTTGCGCCGGGCGCGCGCAACGCGGTGCGGACCTGCCTGCGGATCGGGCCCCGCGAGCGCGTGGTCCTGGTCACGGACGTGGAGACCGAGGAGATCGCCGCGAGTCTCGCCGACCAGGTCCGCCAGGTCGGCGCGGAAGTGGACGCGCACGTCATGGAGGACTACGGGCCCCGGCCGATGCTGTCCCTGCCCGGGCCGGTCCGGGAGGCTCTCGAGCGCGCCGACGTTTCGATCTACGCCGGGCAGCCCAGGACCGGAGAGCTCGCTTTCCGCAGGGAGCTGACCGCGATCGTCGACCGGCGGCAGATCCGCCACGCCCACATGGTCTCCATTTCCCGGCGGATCATGTGCGAGGCGATGCGCGCCGACTTCAACGAGGTGGACGCCATCTCGCGGCGCGTCCTGGCGCGCGCGGAGAAGGCGCGGAAGATCGTGGCGCGCTCGCCCGGGGGCTCGTCCCTCGAAGCCACGTTCGACCCGCGGATCAAGTGGCTGAAGACCTCCGGCATCATCTCGACCAGCAAGTGGGGGAATCTCCCGGGCGGCGAGGTCCTGACCGCCCCCGCCCGCGTGGACGGCGTCTATGTCGCCGACGGCGTCGTCGGCGAGTATCTCTGCGCCCGCTACGGGGACCTGAAGGACACGCCGCTCTCCGTCGAGATCGAGGACAGCCGGATCACGGGGATTCGATGCGCCAACCAGGACCTCGTCAACGAGTTCCGCGCCTACACGTCAACCGACGAGAACTCCAATCGCGTGGGCGAGTTCGCCCTCGGCACCAACATCGCTCTGCGGGACGTCATCGGCAACATCCTGCAGGACGAGAAGCTCCCCACCCTCCACCTCGCCTTCGGCCATCCCTACTCCGAGCACACCGGCGCGGACTGGAAGAGCACGACCCACATCGACATCGTCGGGCGAGACTTCGACATCTGGTTCGACGACGACCAGGTCATGGCCCAGGGGAAGTTCCTGATCTAGCCGAGGTCCGCCCCCTCTCCCCGCGGGAGAGGGCCGGGGTGAGGGCGCAAGAACCGCCATGATTCCTTCCCTCCGCCGGTCCTACAACACCGAGTTCTCCCAAGAGAAGTTCCGCCAATACCAGACTCGCCTCGAGAAGGAGGCGGGCTGTCCGATCCCGTTTCGGCTGGCCGAGTCGCCCGTCTTCCTTCCGCCGGAGCTGCTCGAGGAGATGGTGTCCGCGTCGTTCGAGATCTGGCGGCAGCTCTCCCGGCCCGAGAACCTGACGCGCTCCGAGGCGGCGGTGCCGGACCGCTTCGCCGTCCCCGGCTGCGACGCCCATCCTCTCTTCGCCGTCACGGACTTTGCCGTCGCGCGCGATGCCGGCGGCCGCCTGGTGCCCAGGCTGATCGAGCTTCAGGCGTTCCCTTCCCTCTTCGCCTTCCAGCTCTTTCAGACGATCGCTCTGCGGGACCTGTGCCCCGAGCCCGCGGCGCTCGACTTCCTTCTCTCCGGCCTGGACCCGGAGGGCTACCGCCGCGAGGTGGGCGACGCGATCCTGGCCGGCCTGCCGCCGCAGAACGTCGTGCTTCTGGATCTGGACCCGCCGTCCCAGAAGACCTTCGTGGACTTCGCTTTCACCGAGAAGCTCTGGAACGTGCGAGCCGTCTGCCCGACGAAGGTCCGGAAACGCGGACGAGAGCTCTGGTACGACCGCGACGGCAAACCGACGCGGATTCTGCGCATCTACAACCGCCTGATCTTCGACGAGCTGGCCCACAAGGGAATCGAGCTTCCGATCGATTTTCGCGAGGATTTCGACGTCGCCTGGGCGGGACACCCCAACTGGTATTTCCGCTGGTCCAAGCATGCGCTTCCCGTGCTCCGCCATCCGACCGTTCCCGAGGCGCACTTCCTGTCGGATCTGCCGTCTGTCCCGGAAGATCTCAGCGGCTGGGTGCTCAAGCCTCTCTTCTCCTTCGCCGGCTCCGGCGTCAAGGTGGACGTCACGCCCTCGGACATCGCCGCGGTTTCCCCCGAGGAGGGCCCTCACACGCTGTTGATGCGCAAGGTGGAGTACGCGCCCGTCATCGAGACGACCGATGGCCAATTCTCCAAGGTCGAGGTCCGAATCCTGTTCGTCTGGCGAGACGGCAAGCCCCTGCCCGTCACGACGCTTGCACGACTCTCCCAGGGCAAGATGATGGGCGTCGCTTTCAACAAGGACCGGACCTGGGTCGGCTCTTCCGGCTGCCTCTGGCCGGCCACTCAGCAAGGATCGAGCGGATAGAATCAGTTCGCTTCCATGCCCCTCTCGTCGGGGCACTCGTCTCGGCTCCTACGAGATCCTCGAGCAGGTCTCGAATTTCTCAGCCCAGCGCCTCGCCGCGTCGAGAGGAGAGGTCCAGCGGAGGGTGTCGTTGCGTCCAATTTGGGGCTTCGCAGCTGTCGTGGCACTGCTTGCGACCGGCCGTCGGACTCTTCCGGTATCGTCGGCATTTGATTCCGTCGTCATCGCACGCGACGGCCGTTCCTGCGCGTATTCGTATGTCCGAGCGGTCGCCTCGGACCTCTACGTCGTCGAGGGCCTCAAGTGAAACGATGACGCCTGGCGCGCCCGGTGCCGGAGCGGCCTCTGTATTGTATAGATGGCTGTCTTGTAATACGCTGTCGCCGTGAAGGTCTTGACCGTGAGGCTGCCCGAGGCCCTCGCCGTCGACATCGAAGAGGAATCGCGAACGCGCAGGGTTTCCAAGTCCGACGTCGTTCGCGAACGCCTCGAGTTTTCGGCCCGATCCGGGCGCTCCCGCCGCGCGCCCCTCGACTCGATCGCGGATCTCGTGGGTTCGGTTCAGGGTTTGCCGGCCGACCTGTCCGCCAGGAGGAAGGCCTACCTCAAGGATGCCGGCTATGGCCGGAAGCGTACTCGTTGACGCCGGTTTCCTGATCGCGCTGCTTTCCGGCCATGACCGCCATCATCGCTGGGCCGCGGCTCAGGCGCCGCATCTTGCTCGACCCTGGGGAACTTGCGAGGCGGTTCTTTCGGAGGCCTTCTTTCTCCTGGGGAGCGCCGGAGGGCCGGCGCTGGCCGCCCTCTTGCGCCGCCGTGCTGTGGTTCCGGCGTTCGATCTCGGCAGCGAGCTGGAGCGCGTGCTGAAGCTCATGGAGAAATACGCGGATGTCCCGATGAGCCTCGCCGACGCTTGCCTGGTGCGGATGAGCGAAACGGCTTCCGACGCCGTCATCCTCACCACCGATCGAGACTTCCAAATCTACCGCCGGCATGGTCGACAGGTCGTTCCCTGCCTTACCCCGTACTGAAGGCGGATCTCGAACCGGGTTCAAGATCGGTTATTGTGAAGGCGTGCCGATCTACGAATACCGCTGCCGGGACTGTGATACCCGCTTCGAGAGGTTCGTGAGCGGGAAAGGACGCGTGGTCTGCCCGGAGTGCGAGGGCGCTCGGGTGGACAGGCTCCTCTCGGTCTTCGCCGTTTCGAGCGGGTCCTCGCGAGGCAGGACCGAGGCCTCCGGCGCCTGCGGATCCTGCGGCGATCCGCGCGGTCCCGGCGCCTGCTCGATGAACTGATCGGACCGGACGCGATCCGCGGGCTGCGGCGGCCCGTTGTATCCTGACCGGGCTTTGTCCCTGGCAGCCGGTTCCCGCCTCGGTCCCTACGAGGTGATCGCGCCGCTCGGCGCGGGCGGAATGGGTGAGGTCTACCGGGCGCGGGACACGCGGCTCGAGCGCACGGTCGCGATCAAGGTACTGCCGCCGCACCTCTCCTCATCCGCCGACGTCCGGCAGCGCTTCGAGCGGGAGGCGAAGACGATCTCCCAGCTCTCGCATCCCCACATCTGCGCGCTCTACGACGTGGGCAACCAGGATGGCGTCGAATACCTGGTCATGGAGTACCTCGAAGGCGAGACTTCCGCGGAACGCCTGGTCAAGGGACCGCTCCCGCTCGAACAGATGCTGCGCTACGGGACCGAGATCGCCGGCGCGCTGGAGAAGGCGCACCGGCAGGGGATCGTCCACCGGGACCTGAAGCCCGGCAACGTCATGCTGACGAAGTCCGGCGTCAAGCTCCTCGACTTCGGGCTGGCGAAGGTGCTCCAACCGGAACCGTCCGTCGAGAGCCTCACGTCCGCGCCGACGGCCGCCCGGGACGTCACGCGGGAAGGGACGATCCTCGGCACGCTGTCCTACATGGCGCCGGAGCAGCTCGAAGGGAAGAAGGCCGATTCCCGCGTGGACATCTTCGCCCTCGGCGCGACGCTCTACGAGATGGCGACGGGAAGGAAGGCGTTCTCGGGAGAGAGCCAGGCGAGCGTGATCTCCTCGATCCTGACCTCGGAGCCGCCGCCGATCTCGGCTCTCCAGCCGATGACGCCCCTGCGCTCGATCGCGTCGTGAAGACCTGTCTCGCCAAGGACCCGGACGACCGGTGGCAGAGCGCCGGAGACATCGCCAAGGAGTTGAGCTGGATCGCCGAAGGATCCGCGGCCGGCGTGACCGCGCGCGTTCCGGAGGCCATACGGTCCAGGCGCCGCGAGAGACTGGCGTGGGCGGTCGCCGCGGCCGCCGTCCTCCTCGCGGCCGCGGCTGCTCTGCTTCCTCGCCGGGCTCGCGCGCCCGAGGAGCTGACGCGCTTCTCGATCGCGCCTCCTCCCGGCCAGATCTTCTTTGGAATGGTGGCGTTCTCGCCGGATGCGCGGCGCATCCTGTTCCTGCTCCAGGACGATGCGGGAAGAGACTCGATCGGCGTGCGCTCGCTCGACAGCCTCGAGACGCGGAGGCTCCCGGGCACCGAAGACGCGCGCGGCATGTTCTGGTCGCCCGACGGCCGCGAGATCGCTTTCTTTTCAGAAGGAAAATTGAAGCGCATGAGCGCGGATGGGGGCCCCATCCAGACTGTCTGCGACAGCGGCGGCGCGTTCTCCGGCGCCTGGGGTAGCAAGGGCACGATCCTCTTCTGGAAGGACTTTACGGGTCCCGTCGTCGCCGTTCCCGCCACAGGCGGTACGCCGGTCCCGGTCACGGCCGTGGACGCGTCGCGCGGCGAGATCGGGCACGTCCATCCCGCGTTCCTTCCCGACGGGCGGCACTTCGTGTTCGTGGCGCACAACATCGATCCGGAGAAGACCTCCGTCATGCTCGCCTCCCTCGATTCGAAGGACATCCGCCGGCTCTTTTATGCGGACTCCCGCGCCGTCTTCGCCGATCCCGGCTACCTTCTGTTCGGGCGTAACAGCGCCATCTTTGCGTGGCGATTCGATCCCCAAAGCCTGAAGCTCGTCGGAGACCCCGTTCCCGCATTCGAACAGGTCCGCTGCCTGCGCGAGGACAACGACCTGGCGGCCTCGGCAGCCGGCAATCGCGTGGTGTTCGTGACGTGGTTCGGCCGGCGGAGACTCGTCTGGGTGGATCGGAAGGGCCGCGAGCTCGGCACTCTCGGCGCAATCGGGGGATACTCGGACGTCCGCATCTCCCCGGACGGCCAGAAGGTGGCGGTGGCCCTGCGCGATCCGTCGCATGGCCAGAACCAGGATGTCTGGGTGCTCGATGTCTCCCGCGGAACGAGCTCCCGGATCACCTCCGAGCCCACCGAGGAGTTCAACCCGGCGTGGTTCCAGGACGGCGAACGCCTAGTCTACGTATCCGATCGTACTGGCAGCTTCTTCAACCTCTACGAAAGACCCGCAACAGGAGGCGACGAGAAGATCCTGGTTCGAACAAACCAAGACAAGGTTCTCCCGTCGGTTTCGCCCGATGGATCTCATCTGCTCGTCGCGGTTCCCGAGGGGGCCAGTTTCGCGCGTTTTCTCCTCCCTCTCTCCGGCCGGGACGAGCCGGTCCGGTTGAGCGGAGACTCCCGGTTCTCCGAGCAGCATCCCGCGTTCTCTTCAGACGGCCACTGGACGGCTTTCGACTCGGACGAGTCAGGGCAGAGAGAGATCTACATGCAACCCTTGCCTCAGGGCCCCAAGCGCCAGGTCTCGATTGGAGGCGGCCAGATGCCCGTCTGGAACCGAAACGGCTCGGAGCTCTTCTATGCCGCCAGGGACGGAATGCTCATGTCCGTCCCTCTGCGTCCCTCCGGGGGCCGTCTGGAAATCGGAGAGCCGCAGCCCCTCTTCCTCCTGCGGCTCGGAACGAGCGGAGAGATCCCGTGGGTCCGCCATCCCTACGACGTGTCTCCGGACGGCCAGCGGTTCCTCGTGATCCGCCGCTCGCCGGATACCCAAGCCGACGGCGCGGTCGTCGTCACGAACTGGACCGCGGTGCTTGGGAAAGCCCGATGACAATTAAGGCAGGCAGTCGCCTCGGCCCCTACGAGATCCTTTCCCCTCTCGGAGCCGGAGGGATGGGAGAAGTCTGGCGGGCGCGGGACACGCGGCTCGAGCGGACGGTGGCGATCAAGGTCCTTCCACAGCATCTCTCTTCTTCTCCCGAAGTCCGCCAGCGATTCGAGCGCGAGGCGAAGACGATCTCGCAGCTCTCCCACCCCCACATCTGCGCGCTCTACGACGTGGGCAACCAGGGCGGCGTCGAGTTCCTCGTCATGGAATACCTCGAAGGAGAGACGCTCGCCGATCGCCTGGCGAAGGGACCGCTGCCTCTCGAGCAGACGCTGCGCTACGGCGTCGAGATCGCCGACGCGCTGGACAGGGCGCACCGGCAGGGGATCGTTCACCGCGACTTGAAGCCCGGCAACGTCATGCTGACGAGGTCGGGCGTGAAGCTGCTCGATTTCGGCCTGGCAAGGAGGCGGCCGCTCGACGCGGCCGAAAGAGGGCTAACGGCCGCGTCCGAGCATCCCATGGCAGACAACCATCCGACGGCTCTTCCGACGCTCATTGGAGATCCGAATCTGACGCAGGAAGGCACGATCCTGGGGACGCTGCAGTACATGGCGCCCGAACAGCTCGAGGGAAGGGAGGCGGACGCCCGAACGGACATTTTCGCCTTCGGCGCCGTGCTCTACGAAATGGCGACGGGAAAGAGAGCGTTCTCCGGCGCGAGCCAGGCGTCCCTGATCGGAGCGATTCTGCACATCGAGCCGCCGCCGGTCTCGACGGTTGAGCCCTCCTCGCCGGCGGTCCTCGACAGGATCGTCAAGACCTGCCTCGCGAAGGATCCCGACGACCGCTGGCAGAGCGCCGGCGACGTGGGGCGGCAGCTCCGCTGGATTGCCGAGGGCTCGAGTCCGGGCGTCGAGGCGCGCGCGGTCCCGCGCGGGCGCGGCGCGCGATTCGGCTGGCTCGCCGCGGGCGCGCTCGCGGTGGTGGCGGCCGGGTTGGCAGCGCTCCTTCTGAAGAGGAGCGAGCCCGCCGCCCCGGCAATCCACGCGTCGATCCTCCCGCCGGAGGGGACGGAGCTGGTGAATACGGAGATCTTCGCCGGACCCGTCGAGATTTCACCGGACGGCTCGCGCCTGGTCTTCACCGCCCACAAGGGGGAAGAGCCGAACTTGCTCTGGGTGCGCGCCCTGAACGAATCCGGGCCGGCGCGCCCGCTGGCCGGAACCGACGGCGCGGAGCGGCCGTTCTGGTCGCCGGACGGGCGCTTCATCGGCTTCTTCGCCAAGCGCTTTCTGCGGAAGATCGATGCCAACGGCGGCCCTGTCTTCAAGCTGGCGCCGGTCACGGAAGGCCGTGGAGGATCCTGGAATCGCGACGGCGTCATTCTCTTTACGCCGTCCGCGCGCGGCCCGATTTACCGCGTCTCGGCGGACGGCGGAACGGCAATGCAGGAGACCGTGCTCGGACCGAAGGACATCACACACCGTTACGCCCACTTTCTGCCCGATGGGCGGCACTTTCTCTACCTGGCGCGGCGCAGCCCCATCGGCTCGGGTCCTGGATCGGAGTCGGCCATCGTCGTCGGCTCGCTCGGCTCGAAGGAATCGAAGTCCCTCGTCAGCGTCTCCTCCAACGCGGTCTACGCTTCGGGGCACCTGCTGTACGTGCGGGAGCAGGCGCTCGTCGCGCAGGCATTCGATCTCGATCGTCTCGCCGTGCGCGGAGAGCCGGTGACGATCGCGCCGGGCGTCCTGACGGACGAAAGGTTCGCCCGCGGCGTCTTCTCGGCCTCGCGCAACGGCGTGCTCGTCTATCAGACCGGAAAAGGCCATACGCTTTCCGCGCTTCGCTGGTTCGACCGCACCGGCGCCGTTCTCGGGACCGTGGGCGAGCCGGCGCAGTTCTTCGACGGCGGCGCCCCGAACATCTCGCCCGACGGGAAGCACGCCACGACCGCGCTCGTGGATGTGCGCACGGGCGCCGCCGACGTCTGGCTCGTCGATCTATCGAGCGGCACCCGAAGCCGGTTCACGTCGGGGCCGGGGGACAAGTACTTCTCGGCCTGGTCGCCGGACGGCCGGCAGATCGCGCACAACATGAGGAATCCGGCCGGCGGCGGCTACGACGTCTTCCTGAAATCGACGGGTGGATCGGGAGCGGAAGAGAAGCTCCTGACGGACGTGAGCGAGTGGGAGGTCCCAACGGGTCTTTCTCCCGACGGCCGATTCCTGCTCGTCCAGAAACGCAAGGAAGACCGGGACGATCTCTTCGTGCTGCCGCTCGAGGGGGACCGGAAGCTCCGGCCCGTCGTCACGACTCCCGCCCTCGAGACCATGGGCCAGTTCTCGCCCAACGGGCGCTACATCGCCTACGTGTCCGACGAGTCGGGCCGGGAGGAGATCTACGTCACTCCGTTCCCGGGCCCGGGCCGCACCTGGCAGGTGTCGCAGAACGGCGGGACGGAGCCCCGGTGGCGCAGCGACGGCAAGGAGCTGTTCTTCTTCGCCCCGGACAACCGCCTCATCGCGGCACAGGTAAAGATCGACGGGGAAAGCTTCGAGGTCGGGGAATTCCGCCCTCTCTTCCAGGCGAGGCTCATGGGCGTCGGCTTTCGGTACGACGTGTCGAAGGACGGCCAGAGATTCCTCGTCAATAGCGGGATCCCGGGGGAGCTCACGCCCATCACCCTCCTTACGAACTGGACCTCGGAACTGGCCAGGAGATGACGTACACCTGCTTCCGAATCCTTTCGACGCTGTATCTGGCCGAGGCAAGAGTCCGGAAGAAATAGAATGGAGCGAATTCGGAGGAAGACGTGACCCTGGCGGCAGGCTCGAGGCTCGGCCCATACGAGATTCTCTCGGCGATCGGCGCGGGGGGAATGGGCGAGGTGTACCGGGCGCGGGACACGCGGCTGGAGAGGACCGTCGCCGTCAAGGTGCTGCCCGAACACCTGACATCGAACGAGGATCTGCGCCAGCGCTTCGAACGCGAGGCGAAGACGATCTCGCAGCTCTCCCATCCCCACATCTGCGCGCTCTACGACGTCGGCCGCGAGGGGGACCGCGACTTCCTGGTCATGGAGTACCTCGAGGGAGAGACCCTTTCCGCGCGCTTGGACAAGGGCGCGCTCCCTTCCGAGCAGCTCCTGCGCTACGGAATCGAGATTGCCGACGCCCTCGACAAGGCGCACAGGCAGGGAATCGTGCACCGGGACTTGAAGCCCGGCAACGTCATGTTGACGAAGTCGGGAGTGAAGCTCCTCGACTTCGGCCTCGCCAAGTTCCAGGCGGCCGCGCGAGAGGACGCGCTTTCCGGAGTCTCGCGCCTGGCGACGCAAGCCCAGCCGAGCGCCCCTCTGACCGAGCGGGGCACTGTGCTCGGGACTTTCCAGTACATGGCGCCGGAGCAGCTCGAAGGCGGCGAGGCGGATGCGCGCTCGGACATCTTCGCCTTCGGAGCTCTGCTCTACGAGATGGCGACGGGCCGGAAGGCGTTCTCCGGCAAGAGCCAGGCGAGCTTGATCGGCTCGATCCTCCGCGACGACCCGCCTTCGGTCAACGAGGTCGCGCCCATGACGCCGCCGGCCTTGAACCGCGTGATCAAGACGTGCCTCGCCAAGGACCCGGAGGACCGGTTCCAGACGGCGCACGACGTCAAGCTGCAGCTCCAGTGGATCGCGGAGGGCGGATCGCAGGCGGGCCTGCCCGCGCCGGTCGCCGCCCGCCGCAAGAGCCGCGAGCGCCTCGCGTGGGGTGTCGCGGCCGCCGCGATCATCGCCGCGGCTCTCCTCGGCGCCGGCTACCTGCGCCGCGCGCCGGTGAAGGCGACCCTGATCCGCTTCGAGATCCCGACTCCGGAAGGTGTCTCCCTGATCGACGCCCCCAAGATCTCGCCCGACGGGAAGCTCCTCGCGTTCAACGCCAGCGATTCCTCCGGCCGGTCCCGCATCTGGGTGCGGCCGTTGAGCGCTCTGACCGCGCAGCCTCTGGCCGGGACCGAAGGCGCTGCGCGTCCCTTCTGGTCGCCCGACAGTCGCTTCCTCGGCTTCTTCGCCGAAGGGAAACTCAAGAAGATCGAGGTCTCCGGCGGCCCCCCTCAGAAGATCTGCGATTACGCGACGGGCGCGGACGGCAGCTGGAGCCCGGCGGGCGTGATCCTTTTCGACGGACGTGCCGGGGACCCCATCCAACGTGTCTCCGCGGAGGGAGGTACGCCGGTGGTCGCCGTCAAGGCGGACCCGGCCCGTAAGGAGACGATGGTCGCGTGGCCGGAGTTCCTGCCCGATGGGCGCCACTTCCTCTACGAGGCCCAGGGCCAGAAGGCCGAGGACCACATGTACCGGATCGGCTCCCTCGACTCGAAGGAATCCCGGGCGCTCGCCCCCGCGCAGTCCCTGGTGACCTATGCTCCTCCGGGTCATCTGCTCTTCGTTCGGGAGAGCACGCTCGTGGCGCAACCCTTCGACGCGAAAGCGATGAAGACGACCGGCGAGCCCGTGCCTCTGGCCGAGCACATCGGAACCATGGCGACCGGCCTCGCGAGGTTCTCCGCGTCGCGCAACGGCGTCCTCGCTTACCGGACGGGCGACAGCGGCAGCCGGCTCCTCTGGTTCGATCGGGAGGGGAAAGAGCTTTCGGCCGTCGGGGATCCGGGAGAGTACGCGGACACGATGCTTTCGCCTGCGGGCGACCGGCTCGCGTACGTCCTGAACGATCCTCGAGCTGGAAAGGCCGACATCTGGATCCGAGACCTCGCGCGCGGCGCGAGCTCCCGCTTCACCTTCGATCCCGCCACGGACATCTCGCCCCTCTGGTCTCCCGACGGGAAGACGATCGTCTTCAGCTCGGACCGCGGCGGCCGGTTCGACCTGTACACAAAGGCGGCCGGCGGAGGCGGCCAGGAGCAACTCCTCCTCCAAAGCGACGAGATCAAGTTCGCGAACGACTGGTCCCGGGACGGGCGGTACATCGCTTTCCAGAGCCGGGGAGCGAAGACGAACTGGGACATCTGGGTCCTCCCGACCTTCGGCGACCGCAAGCCGATTCTCTTCCTGCAGACGCCGTTCAACGAGGTACGTCCCGCCTTCTCCCCCGACGGGCGCTGGCTCGCCTACCAGTCGAACGAGTCGGGCCGCCCCGAGATTTACGTTCAGAACTTCCCCGGCCCGGGAGGTAAGTGGCAGGTGTCCACCGCCGGAGGATTCGAGCCGGCCTGGCGAGCCGACGGCAAAGAGATCTTTTACGCCGCTCCCGACCAGAAGCTGATGGCGGTCGACATCAAGGCCGGCGAGACGTTCGAGGCCGGTGTTCCTCGACCGCTCTTCCGGGCAACGGTTCAGCCGATTGGCAACGTCCGCAGCCATTACCTCCCTTCGGCCGACGGCCAGCGCTTCCTCCTGCTCTCACCCCTCGGGCGCGAGTCCATGGTCCCGACCACGGTCGTGGTGAACTGGAACGCGGGGCTCTCACGGTGATCCGGGGACCCCGGGAGAACGGATAGAATCAGCCGGAGATCCGAGAGTTTCTGCGTCATCGCTAAAACAGGGATCCGGCTGACCGGGCTCGGGGGAAGAGTCCGGCGCGGCATTGTCGAAGCAATAGGTCGCGTGTAGCAGGGATGAAGCAAACGGGGCAGGAGGCAATGTGACGCTGGCGGCAGGTTCCAGGCTGGGTCCATACGAGATCCTCTCGGCGATCGGGGCGGGGGGAATGGGCGAGGTCTACCGGGCGCGTGACACGCGGCTGGAGCGCACGGTTGCGGTGAAGGTGCTGCCCGCGCACCTGACGGGGAACGAAGAGCTGCGCCAGCGCTTCGAGCGCGAAGCAAAGACGATCTCGCAGTTGTCTCACCCGCACATCTGCGCCCTCTACGACGTCGGCCGCGAAGGCGACGCCGACTACCTCGTCATGGAGTACCTCGAAGGAGAGACGCTGGCCGCGCGGCTGGACAAGGGCGCGCTGCCCGCCGAGCAGCTCCTGCGGTACGCCATCGAGATCGCCGACGCGCTGGACAAGGCGCACCGGCAGGGAATCGTCCATCGGGACCTGAAGCCCGGCAACGTCATGCTGACGAAGTCGGGGGTCAAGCTCCTCGATTTCGGCCTGGCGAAGTTCCAGGCGGAGGCGCGCGAGGAATCCCTGTCCGGCGTCTCGCGCCTGGCCACCAGGGCGCAGGCGAGCACGCCCCTGACCGAGCGCGGCACGGTGCTCGGGACCTTCCAGTACATGGCGCCGGAGCAGCTCGAAGGCGGCGAGGCCGACTCGCGCTCGGACATCTTCGCCTTCGGCGCCGTGCTCTACGAGATGGCGACGGGGAGAAAGGCCTTCACGGGCAAGAGCCAGGCGAGCCTCGCCGGAGCGATCCTCCGCGACGATCCGACGTCCGTCACCGAGATCGCGCCGATGATCCCGCCCGCCGTCAACCGGGTCGTCAAGACGTGCCTCGCCAAGGACCCGGAGGACCGGTTCCAGACGGCGCACGACGTCAAGCTGCAGCTCCAGTGGATCGCGGAAGGCGGCTCGCAGGCGGGCGTGCCCGCGCCGGTCGCCGCGCGCCGCAAGAGCCGCGAGCGCCTGGCCTGGAGCGTGGCCGCGGCGTTGCTCGTCGCGGCGGCGGCGCTGGGATTGGGCTTCGTCCGCCGCGCGCCGGCCAGGCCGCGAGCCGTCCGGTTCGAGATCGGCGCTCCGGAAGGGGTCATCGCGATCGATGCCCCGCGCGTCTCCCCCGACGGGCGCTACATCGCGTTCAACGCGACGGATTCCGAAGGCAAGACCCGGATCTGGGTTCGCGCCTTGAACGCCCTGACCGCGCAGCCCTTGAACGGCACGGAGGGAACGTCGCGTCCCTTCTGGTCTCCCGACAGCCGGTTCCTCGGCTTCATGGCCGAGGGGAAGCTGAAGAAGATCGAAGTGACCGGCGGTCCGGCGCAGAAGATCTGCGACGCGCCGACCGGCGCCGACGGAAGCTGGAGCACGCAAGGAGTCATCCTCTACGACGGCACTGGCAAGGACCCCATCCACCGCGTCTCGGCCGCCGGAGGCACGGCCGTGGCGGCGGTGAAGGCCGACGCTTCGCGCAAAGAGTCGGAAGTCGGCTGGCCCGAGTTCCTTCCGGACGGGCGCCATTTTCTGTACATGGCGATCGGCCTGAAACCGGAAGACAGCACCTACCGCGTCGGGACACTCGACTCCGCCGAAACGAAACCGCTCGCGCCGGCGCAGACCCTCGTGACCTACTCGCCGCCGGGTTACCTTCTCTTTGTCCGCGACAAAACGCTCGTCGCCCAGCCCTTCGACGCGAAGGCGTTCAAGACGACGGGCGAGCCGATCCCGCTGGCCGAGCACGTCGGCACCGACAGCGTCGGCCTGGCCACCTTCTCGGTTTCCCGGGACGGAACGCTCGCGTATCGGACCGGGGAGTCGGGGGCGCGCCTGCTCTGGGTGGATCGCTCGGGAAAGGAACTCGACGTTGTCGGCGAACGCGGCGAGTACGGGAACCCGACGCTGTCCCGCGCCGGCGACCGCCTCGCCTTCGGCTTGAACGATCCCCGAAGCGGGAAGGCCGACGTCTGGGTGCGGGACCTCGCGAGGGGCGTCAACTCCCGTTTCACGTTCGCCGGAGGCAACAACGAGCTCCCGGTCTGGTCTCCGGACGGCAACACGATCGTGTTTCGTTCGGACCGCAACGGGACTTACGATCTCTTCGAGAAGGCGGCGAGCGGCCAGGGGGAGGACAAGCTTCTCTTCAAGAGCGACGAGAACAAGTTCCCGACCGACTGGTCGCGGGACGGGCGCTTCATCGCCTTCGCGTCTCAGAGCGCGAAGAACGGCTGGGACTCCTGGGCCCTGCCGACCTTCGGCGACCGGAAGCCGATCCCCATCGTCGCGGGCCAGTTCTCGGAGTTGATGGCCGTGTTCTCGCCCGACACGCGTTTCATCGCGTACCAGTCCAACGAATCGGGCCGCCTCGAGATCTACGCGCAGTCCTTTCCGGTCGCGAACAGTAAGTGGCAGGTCTCGAGTTCCGGCGGCACGGATCCCTCCTGGCGCGCCGACGGGAAGGAGATCTACTACCGCTCGGCGGACCAGAAGCTCATGGCCGTGGACATCCAGGCCGGAGAGACCTTCAAAGCCGGTATCCCGCAGCCTCTCTTCCCGGCCAGGGTCCAGCCCGGCGTCGCCCGCAACAAGTACCTTGCCGCGGCCGACGGGCAGCGCTTCCTCTTCGTCGCGCCGCTCGGGCGCGACGCCCTGACGCCGACGACTGTCGTCCTGAACTGGTTTGCCGACCTCGCGAAATGACGACCTCGGCGTCGGGTGTCTGAAGTGACGGTCGCGGCCGGCTCGAAGCTCGGCCCCTACGAGATGACAGCGCGCCGCACGCGCGCTGTCATCCTGAGCGACGTGAGGCGCGAAGGATCTCTGAAGTCCGAATGACGATTTCTCCAGGAAACCGCCTCGGACCGTACGAGATCCTCAGCCAGATCGGCGCCGGGGGGATGGGCGAGGTGTACCGGGCGAAGGACACACGGCTCGGCCGCGATGTCGCGATCAAGGTCTTGCCCGCCTCGTTCTCGCAGGACGCCGATCGCCTGCGGCGCTTCGAGCAGGAAGCGCGGGCGGCAGGTGTCCTGAACCATCCCAACGTCACGGCCGTCTACGACATCGGGACCCACGACGGCGCTCCCTACGTCGTCCAGGAGCTGCTCGAAGGCGAGACGCTGCGCACGGCGCTTTCGGGCGGCAAGCTGCCGCAGCGGAAAGCGATCAACTATGCGCTCCAGATCGCCCACGGGCTGGCCGCGGCGCACGAGAAGGGAATCGTCCATCGCGATCTCAAACCCGAGAACCTGTTCGTCACCCGCGACGGGCGGGTCAAGATCCTCGACTTCGGCCTGGCCAAACTGACTCTCAACGAAGCGATGGCCGATGCCACGGGCCTGCCGACGGCGACGGGGGGTACGGAGCCGGGCGTCGTCCTCGGCACGCTTGGGTACATGTCGCCGGAACAGGTGAAGGGCAAGCCGGCCGACGCGCGCTCGGATATTTTCTCCTTCGGCGCGATCCTGTACGAGATGCTCGCGGGAAGGCGAGCGTTCCACGGCGACTCGGCGGCGGAGACGATGTCGGCGATCCTGCGGGAAGAGCCGCCGGACCTCTCCGTCACGAACCAGAACATCTCTCCGGGCCTCGATCGGATCGTCCGACACTCGATCGAGAAGAACCCGGAACAGCGGTTCCACTCGGCGCACGATGTCGCGTTCGCGCTCGAGGCCCTTTCGGGCCTCTCGGCGTCCGGCTTGCAGCCCGCGCCGGCTTCTTCCGCGGGCAGGAAGCGCCGGCTCCTTCCGGCAGCGATTGCCGTGCTCCTCGCGGGAACGGCCGCCGCGGCCTATGTTGCCGGGCGCCGGGCGACGAACGCTTCCAGGCCGGGCGGCGCCTCTTTTCAGCAGTTGACGTTCCGACAGCAGACGATCTTCAACGCCCGATTCGCTCCCGACGGCAAGACGATCGTGTACAGCGCGGCCCTGCAGGGGCATACGCCGGAGCTCTTCACCGTCCGCCCGGAGTTTCCTGAGGCCCGGCCCCTGGGCCTGCGGGGCGTGCATCTTCTCTCCGTCTCCTCGCGCGGCGAACTCGCGCTGCTGACGGGGGCGCGCTACATCGCTCACAGCTTCTACCAGGGCACGCTGGCGCGGATGCCGCTCGAGGGCGGCGCGCCGCGGGACGTTCTCGAGAACGTGCGCGAGGCCGACTGGTCCCCTGACGGCGCGAGCCTGGCGGTGATCCGCGAGGTCGGCGGAAAGGATCGCCTGGAGTTCCCCGTCGGGAAGGTTCTTTGCGAGACGGGCGGCTACCTGAGCGACCTGCGGTTCTCGCCGCGCGGCGGAAAAATCGCCTTCTTCGAGCACCCGGTCAAGTGGGACGACCGGGGCGGAGTCGCCGTCGTGGATCTCCAGGGAAAGAAGACCGCCCTTGCCGATGGGTTCTGGGGTGAGGAAGGCATCGCCTGGTCCTCCGACGGACAGGAAATCCTGTTCTCGGCCGGCAATAACTACAGCGCCTTCAAGGTCTTCGCCGTGACACTCGCGGGCCGCCGGCGGACCGCGATGGAAAGCGCCGGAGGTCTGATAATCCATGACGTACGCCCGGACGGACGGTGGCTCGCCACCCGGGATGACCTGGTGCGGGGAATGCCGGTCTTTCTGCCTGGACAGACCGCCGAACGAGACCTGTCGTGGCTCGACCTCTCCGACCGCCCCGTGCTTTCGGCAGACGGAAAGACAGTCCTCTTCGTCGAGTACAGCGGCAGCCTCGGCAACAACTACGCTGTTTGCCTGCGCCGCACCGACGGTTCGCCCGTCGTCCGGCTGGGCGAGGGGATGCCCACAGATCTGTCGCCCGACGGGAAATGGGCGCTCGCGATCGTGCCCACGTCGCCGCAGCAGCTCGTGCTCTACCCCACCGGCGCCGGGGAAGCGCGCCGGCTCGACCGCGGCGGAATCGAAAGCTACGAGTCGGCCATGTTCTTTCCCGACGGCCGGTCGGCGCTCGTCTGCGGCCACGAGCCGGGGCACGCGTCGCGGTGCTACGTCCAGGAGATCGCGAGCGGCAAGCCGCGGGCCGTCACTCCGGAAGGCACGACGCAAGGAATCCTCTCCCCGGATGCGCGCCAGATCCTCGTTCAAGCGAGCGGCGGCGGTCTCGTTCTCTACCCCACGGAGGGGGGCGAGGGACGGCCCGTGCCGGACACGACTCCCGACGACGTGGCGATCCGCTGGAGCCGGGACGGAGGCTCGTTCCTCGTCTACCGCGGGAGCGACGTCCCCCTGCGAATCGAGCGGCTCGCCCTCCCGGCCGGCAAGCGCGATCTCGTGCGGACAGTCGGACCGGCGGACCTGAGCGGTGTGACTTCGGTCAGCTCCGCATTTCTCGCGGAAGACGAGAAGAGCTACGCCTACATCTATTCGAAGTTCATCTCCCACCTGTTTCTCGTGGGGGGAGCGCGGTGACGGTCGCGGCCGGCTCGAAGCTCGGCCCTTACGAGATGACAGCGCGCCGCACGCGCGCTGTCATCCTGAGCGACGTGAGGCGCGAAGGATCTCTGAAGTCCGAATGACGATTTCTCCAGGAAACCGCCTCGGACCGTACGAGATCCTCGGCCAGATCGGCGCCGGGGGCATGGGAGAGGTGTACCGGGCGAAGGACACACGGCTCGAGCGGACGGTCGCCGTCAAGGTGCTGCCGCCGCACCTGTCGGCGTCTCCCGAGAGCCGTCAGCGATTCGAACGCGAAGCCAAGACGATCTCGCAGCTCTCGCATCTTCATATCTGCGCGCTCTACGACGTGGGACGGGAGGGCGAGACCGAATACCTGGTGATGGAATTGCTCGAGGGCGAGACGCTGTCGGATCGGCTCGGGAAAGGGCCGCTGCCGCTCGAGCAGACGCTGCGTTACGGGACGGAGATCGCGGACGCGCTCGACAAGGCGCACCGCCAGGGGATCGTGCACAGGGATCTCAAGCCCGGCAACGTCATGCTGACGAAGTCCGGCGTCAAACTGCTCGATTTCGGCCTGGCCAAAGTCATGGCCCCGGCGCAGCCAATTTCCGCCCTGACGTCCGGTCCCACGGTGGCCGGCGCGCCGAACGTGACGCGGGAAGGGACGATCCTCGGGACGTTCCAGTACATGGCGCCCGAGCAGCTCGAGGGCAGGGAGGCGGACGGGCGAACCGACATCTTCGCCTTCGGCGCGGTGCTCTACGAGATGGCGACGGGAAAGATCGCATTTTCGGGAGCGAGCCGCGCCTCCCTCATTTCAGCCATCATGCAGAACGACCCGCCGCCGGTCTCGAGCGTCCGGCCGATGACGCCGGCGGCACTCGACCGCCTCGTCAGGACCTGCCTCGCCAAGGACCCGGAGGAGCGGTGGCAATCGGCGCATGACATTGCGACCGAGCTCCGGTGGATGGCGCAGGCGAGTTCCGGCGCCGACATCCCGGCGCCGGCCGTTGTCCGCCGAATGAGTCGAGAGCGAGTCTGGCAGGCGGTGGCCGCGGCCGCCGTCGTCGTCGCGGCGGCGCTCGCATGGCGTTCGGGCATGCGCCGGTCGAGTCTTTCGCCCGTCCTTCGAACCGCCATCAACCTCCCGCCCGGTCTGCATCTCGATGCCCAGAACGCCTCGCTTGCCCTCTCACCCGACGGCCGGCGGATCGCCATCGCCGCTTCCGGATCGGACGGGAGGCAGAAGCTCTGGCTGAGGTCACTCGATCGCCTCGAGGTCCAGCCGATCCCGGGCACGGACGGCGCGACGTATCCCTTCTGGTCGCCGGACAGCCGGACCCTCGGCTTCTTCACCGGGCACAAGCTCGCCAGGACCGAGATCTCGAGCGGTTCGGTCCAGACAATCTGCGACGCCGCGGACGGGCGTGGAGCCAGCTGGAGCCGGGACGGGCGAATCGTCTTCTCTCCCGCTCCTTACGGGCCGCTCTTCCTCGTCCCCTCCGCCGGTGGCACCCCGGTTCCCGTGACCCGCGTGGATGGGCCGACCAGGACGCACCGCCTCCCCCACTTCCTGCCGGACGGGAAGCGCGTCCTCTTTTTCTCGGGGGTCGGCGTGGACGCGAGAGACAACGCGATCTATTGCCTCGACGTCGACTCGAAAAAAGTCTCGCTCGCGGCGCGGGAGAACAGCGGCGGCCTTTTCGCGCCCCCCGGGGAGCTCGTTTTCCAACGCTCGACCACGGTCTTCGCGCAGGCGCTGGACGCGGGCTCTCTGCGTCTGAGCGGCCCGGCGGTGCCGATCGCGGAGGGCGTCTGGTTCAACCTGCCGCGCTGGATCGGACACTTCTCCGTCTCCGACACGGGGCTACTCGTCTTCGGCGGGGCGAGCCCCACGCAGAAGAGCCAGCTGACCTGGTTCGACCTCGAGGGCGCCAGGCTGGGGACAGTCGGAAGCCCGGAATACTTCCGAGACCAGGACCTCTCCGTCGCGCCCGATGGAAAAACGATTGCCGCTTCCATCGCGGACCCCACAGGACGCTCGGACGTCTGGTTCCACGACGCGGCGCGCGGCATCCGGACACGCTTCACGTTCGAGGCGACGGGCGGCTACGAGCCCCTCTGGTCCGCCGACGAAAAGCAGATCGCCTACGTCGACAGCAACGGCGGCATCTTCGTCAAGGCGTCCGACGGCGCTTCGCCGGCGAGGACGCTTTTCGCGCAAAGTTCCGCGAACATCACGAGCTGGTCCCCGGACGGCCGCTTTCTTGCGGTCGGCTCCGACCGGGGAAAGAGCGGAGCCGACATTTCCCTTCTCTCCACTTCCGGCGGGAGCGCTCTTCAGCCCTTCGTGGCCGGCCAGGCCAACGAAAGAGACGGTCACTTCTCGCCGGACGGGAAGTGGCTCTGCTACATTTCCGATGAATCGGGCCAGGACGAACTGTACGTGGTCCCCTTCCCCGGACCGGGAGGAAAGTGGCAGATTTCTTCGGGCGGGGCAAGCCAGGGCTTCTGGCTCGGAGATGGCGGCGCGATCGCCTTCTGGCAGCCTGCCGACAATAAGCTCTTCGCCGTCGATTTCCGAGCGCACGGCAACAACGCCGACATCGGCCCCCCTCGCCCGCTCTTCGGAGGCCGGTCCATCCCGAGCGTCGCGATGTCGCCGTCTCCGGACGGGAAGAGGTTTCTGCTGGCCATTCCCGCGGGAGGCGAGGTGCCCTACACGCTCACGGTCGTCAGCGACTGGACGGCAATGCTGCCGCGATGAGCGAGAAGTCGTGAGTTGTGATTTATGAATCGTGAGATCCGATGACGATCGCGGCCGGCAGCCGGCTGGGGCCGTACGAGATCCTCGCGCCGATCGGCGCGGGGGGGATGGGCGAGGTGTACCGGGCGAAGGACCCGACGGCTCGGCCGCGACGTGGCGATCAAGGTGCTGCCCGCCTCGTACTCGCAGGACGCCGATCGCCTGCGCCGCTTCGAGCAGGAAGCCAGGGCCGCCGGGGTCCTGAACCATCCCAACATCACCGCCGTCTACGACATCGGGACCCAGGAAGACGCTCCCTACGTCGTGCAGGAGCTGCTCGAAGGCGAGACGCTGCGCGCAGCGCTTGCGGGGGCGAAGCTTCCCGCGAGGAAGGCGATCGACTACGCACTGCAGATCGCGCACGGGCTCGCGGCGGCGCACGAGAAGGGGATCGTCCACCGGGACCTGAAGCCCGAGAATCTCTTCCTCACGAGAGACGGGCGGGTCAAGATCCTCGACTTCGGTCTGGCCAAGCTGACCCACGCCGAAGAGGGATCGGCACAGTTGACGAGCGTGCCGACCGCGGCCGCCGCCACGGAGCCGGGCGTCGTGCTCGGAACACTCGGCTACATGGCGCCCGAGCAGGTGCGGGGAAGACAGGCGGACGCGAGGAGCGACATCTTCTCTTTCGGAGCGATTCTCTACGAGATGCTCTCGGGCCAGCGGGCGTTTCATGGAGACTCGGCGGCGGACACGATGTCGGCGATCCTCCGCGAAGAACCGCCGGATCTCTCGGTCACGAACCGCAACGTCTCTCCGGGCCTCGAGCGGGTCGTCCGCCACTGCCTCGAGAAGAACCCGGAGCAGCGGTTCCACTCGGCGCACGACGCGGCCTTCGCGCTGGAGGCGCTCTCCGGAGGTTCCGGGGTGTCCGCCGTTCCCGCCGCTGCGACCCCGCGCCGCACGCTCCGCCGCGCCCGGGCCGCGCTCGCCGCCGCGGCCCTGATCGTGCTCGGCGCGGCAGCGGCCACGCTCGTCCTGGGGAAAAAACCCGAAAAGAGCGCGCTCGCGCCGAGATTTCATCGCCTGACGTTCCGCCGGGGCTTCATCATGTCGGCGCGGTTTTCCCCCGACGGCCAGACGATCGCCTACAGCGCCGCCTGGGACGGGGCACCGATCGCCATGTTCACGACCCGGGCCGGATCTACGGAGTCGACTCCCCTGTCGATTCCGAGCGCGGGCATCTTATCCATCTCGAGCTCCGGTGAGATGGCGCTCCTTCTGCACCGGCCTCCCGGGATTCCGGACGTCCTGGCCCGCGCTTCTCTCGCGGGCGGATCGCCCCGGGAGATTCTCTCGGACGTCGTGGACGCGGACTGGACTCCGGATGGAAAGAATCTCGCGATCATCCGACGCACCGATCGCGGAGAGCGCACGCTGGAGATGCCGATCGGCAAGGTCCTCGCTCGCTCGAGCCAACTGACCGAGGTTCGTGTCTCCCCGGGAGGCGACCGGATCGCCTTCTCGGAAATCAATCCGCGAGGGAGCGCGATCGGCGTCATGGACCTCTCCGGAAAGAAGCGAATCCTCTCGGAAGGCTGGTTTGGAGGCAGGGGTCTCGCCTGGTCCCCGGACGGCAGGGAGATCTGGTTCACCGAGGCGTCACGCGAAACCCCTCCGAATCTCCGCGCGGTGGATCTCGCGGGAAAGGTCCGGCCGATTCTGATGATGCCGAGCTGGGTCTGGCTCCACGACCTGGCCCGGGACGGCAGGGCCCTCGTGGGCAACAACTCCTGGCGCGCCGGCGTGAACTGGCTTCGCGCCGGGGAGACCCGGGAGCAGGACGTCTCCTGGCTCGACTGGTCGATCGTCGAGGATCTTTCGCGGGACGGCAAGTCACTCCTCTTTTCGGAGACCCGCGAAGGAGGCAGCTCCGTCGGTTCCGTCTTCCTGCGAGGCCAGCCCGACGCGCCGCCGGTGCGGCTAGGAGACGGGATCGGGCTAGCTCTTTCCCCGGACGGAAAGTGGGCTATGGCTGACGTCAGGGCTGCGCCGGGACAGCCTTCTCAGCTCATGTTGCTTCCGACCGGGGCGGGCGAGCAGAAGGTCCTCGCGACCGGGAGCCTCAAGAGCTTCAACTCCGCGCGGTGGCTCGACGACGGCAAGAGGTTCCTCCTGCGGGCCGGCGAGGAGAACCAGCCCCCGCGTCTTCTCCTCTGCGATCTCGGCGGTTCGTCTCCACGCCCAATCACTCCACCGGGAGCGGGATCCTTCGTCGTCTCGCCGGATGGTAAGCTCGTCGCCACGAGGCTCGATCAAAAGATCCGGGTGTATCCGCTGGAGAAGGGCGAGCCCTCGGTGCTCCCCGGACAGCTCGACGGGGAAATCCCGATCCAGTGGTCCGCCGACGGGCGATCGATCTACGTCTATCGCTTCGATTCCGGAGCCCGCTCGGTGAAGGTCTACCGGCTGGGCGTCGATTCGGGACAACGGGAGCTCTGGAAGGAGATCGTCCCGTCCGATCCGGCCGGCATCGAGTTCCTCGGCCCGATCCTGATGACTCCGGACGCGAGCTCCTACGTCTACACCTACCAAAGGCGCTCGTCCGACCTCTACGTCGTCGAGGGACTCCGGTGAAGAGAGATTGGCGATTCGTGATTGGTGATTTGTGATTATCCCGGGCAGCCGGCTGGGGCCGTACGAGATCCTCGCGCCGATCGGCGCGGGGGGGATGGGCGAGGTGTATCGGGCGAAGGATCCGCGGCTCGGGCGCGACGTGGCGATCAAGGTCCTGCCCGCTTCGTTCTCCCAGGACGCGGATCGGCTGCGCCGGTTCGAGCAGGAGGCCAGGGCCGCCGGGGTCCTGAACCATCCCAACATCACCGCGGTGTACGACATCGGGACCCACGACGGCGCTCCCTACGTCGTCCAGGAGTTGCTCGAAGGCGAGACGCTGCGCGCGGCGCTCTCGGCCGGAAAATTGCCACAGCGGAAAGCGACCGACTACGCGCTGCAGATCGCGCACGGCCTGGCCGCGGCGCACGAGAAGGGGATCGTCCACCGGGACCTGAAGCCCGAGAACCTCTTCGTCACGAACGACGGCCGCGTCAAGATCCTCGATTTCGGCCTCGCGAAGCTGACATCTGCGCGGCCGCTCGACGCGGCCGGAAGAGAGCAAACGGCCGCGCCAGAGCATCCCATGGCGAAAGTCAATGAGACGGCGATTCCAACTGTTTTCGGGACGGAGCCGGGCGTTGTGCTCGGGACTCTCGGCTACATGTCGCCGGAGCAGGTGAAGGGCAGGCCAGCCGACGCCCGTTCGGACATCTTCTCGTTTGGCGCGATCCTTTACGAGATGCTCTCGGGGCAGAGAGCATTCCGCGGCGACTCGGCCGCCGAGACGATGTCGGCGATCCTCCGGGAGGAGCCGGCGGACCTCTCCGTCACGAACCAGAGCGTCTCGCCCGGCCTCGAGCGGATCGTGCGGCACTGCATCGAGAAGAACGCCGAGCAGCGATTCCACTCGGCGCATGACGTCGCGTTCGCGCTCGAAGCCCTCTCGGGCCTCTCCCTTCCGCGCCTCGAGGCTGCGCCGGCGCCGGCTCGCGGCCGGTCCTCGATGCTCACGGCCATGGGGGCGCTCGCCTCGCGCTCGCCGCCGGGCTCGTCGCCGGGCGGCTGATCTGGAAAGCGAGTCCGACAAAACCCCCTTCGTTCAAGAGGCTCACTTACGGCCGGGGACCGATTCAGTCCGCCCGCTTTGCTCCGGACGGGCAGACGATCGTCTATTCAGCGTCCTGGGACGGCGCCCCGAAGCCCCAGCTCTATTCCGTGCGGACGGAGAGCCCCGAGTCGCTCCGGCTGACGCTCCCTTCGGGCCAGGTCGAGTCGGTCTCGAAGAGCGGCGAGATGCTTCTCTTGAATCTCCTGCAGTTTTCGACGGGATACGCGAGGATCGGTACGCTCTCGCAGGCGCCCCTGTCCGGAAGCGCGCCGCGCGAGCTGCTCGAGGACGTGGGTCACGCGGCCTGGGCACCCGACGGAAACGCGATCGCGGTCGTGCGGGCGCCGCAGTGGCGCTACCGGCTGGAGTTTCCGGCCGGGAAGGTCCTCTACGAGACGTCCGGCTGGATCAGTTTTCCGCGGGTCTCTCCGAAGGGGGACACGGTGGTATTTCTCGATCACCCGGTCTTTGGCGACGACCGTGGCTCGGTGGCGGTCATGGATCGTTCGGGCAAGAAGAGGATTCTTTCGACGGGATGGGAGAGCGTGCAGGGAGTTTCCTGGTCGCCTTCCGGCGAGGAGATCTGGTTCACCGCTTCGCCGGCCGGCTCCTCCCGCGCCCTTTACGCCGTCACGCTGTCCGGACGTCAGCGCACGGTCGCGACAACTCCCGCGGGAATGACGCTGGAGGACATCTCCCGCGACGGGCGCGTGCTCTTCATCGAGAGCAACGCGCGGCTCGGGTTTCTGGGCCTCCTCCCCGGGGAAACAAAGGAGCGGGACCTCTCGGGCCTGGAATGGTCGTACGGCCCGGTCCTGTCCGCAGATGGAAAGACGGCGGTCTTCACGGAGCAGGGCGAAGCCGGAGGTCCCGGCTATTCCGTCTACCTGCGCAAGCTGGACGGCTCGGCTCCGGTGCGTCTGGGCGAGGGGAACGCGTTGGCGCTCTCCCCGGACGGGAGGTGGGTGTTGACGGTCCTTCTCCGCTCGACCCCACCGCAGATTGTGCTGCTCCCGACCGGAGCCGGCGGGCCGAAGGAGTTCCCGAAGGACGACATCGACCATTCCGACGGGCTGCAAGGGGCGTTTCTCTCGGACGGCAAGCGGATCCTGTTCGCGGGGCACTCTCCCGGACGGCCGGCGCGGGTCTTCGTCCAGGACCTGGCGGGAGGACCCGCGAAGCCCGTGACCCCGGAGGGGGTCGTGGCCACGCTCCTCTCGCCGGATGGCAAGTCGCTCGTGGCGCAGACGCCGGAGGGGCTGGCCCTCACTCCCCTGGAGGGCGGAGCCTCGCGGCCGATTCCCGGCTCGGCGCCGGGCGACCGGCCGCTGCGGTTCACCGCCGACGGCCGGTCTCTCTTTCTTCGCTCCGACAAGGTCCGCGAACCCCCCGCGCGCGTCCTCCGCCTCGATGTCGCCACCGGGCGCCGCGAGGTCTGGAAGGAGCTCATGCCCGGCGACCCGGCGGGCATCACTCTCCTGGCGCCAGCGGACGTTTCCGCGGACGGGAAGACGATCCTCTTCAACTACGGGCGCTCCCTCGCGGATCTCTACCTGGCGGACGGGCTGAAGTGACAGCGCGCCGCACGCGCGCTGTCATCCCTTCGCTTTGCTCATGGCAGGCTCTGAGCGCCGTGAGGCGCGAAGGATCTCCGGGTTTTGAAGGTGGATTTTGAATTGAAGGAGAAGAACTCGTGACGCTGTCGGCGGGTTCCAGGCTCGGGCCTTACGAGATCCTCGCGCCCATCGGCGCCGGAGGGATGGGCGAGGTCTACAAGGCCCGCGACACGCGGCTGGAGCGAACGGTCGCGATCAAGGTCCTGCCGCAGCACCTCTCCACTTCGGAGGAAGTCCGGCAGCGCTTCGAGCGGGAGGCGAAGACGATCTCCCAGCTCTCGCATCCCCACATCTGCACGGTTTACGACGTCGGCAACCACGAAGGGGTCGAATACCTGGTCCTGGAGTACCTCGAGGGCGAAACGCTGGCCGACCGGCTGGCGCGGGGACCGCTCCCGTTCGAGCAGGCGCTCCGATTCGGCATCGAGGTTGCCGATGCGCTGGACAAGGCTCACCGCCAGGGCATCGTCCACCGGGACCTGAAGCCTGGCAACGTGATGCTGACGGCATCGGGCGTGAAGCTGCTCGACTTTGGCCTGGCCCGTTTGATGCCGGCCATGACGCGTTCACCGCTTTCGCGGGCCTCGGAGCTGGCGACCGAGCGCCAGGCGCTCACGGCCGAGGGAACGATCGTGGGGACGTTGCAGTACATGGCGCCGGAACAGCTCGAAGGCAAGGAAACCGACGCAAGGACGGACGTGTTCGCGCTCGGGGCGGTGCTCTTCGAGATGGCAACGGGGAGGAAGGCATTCACCGGGACGAGCCAGGCCTCGTTGATCGGAGCGATCCTTCGGGACGATCCCGGGCCGGTCGCGGCGGTCGTGCCCCTGTCCCCGCCGGCTTTCGACCGGGTCGTTTCGACCTGCCTGGCCAAATCTCCGGACGACCGATGGCAGTCGGCGCGGGATATAGGGATCGTGCTGCGCTGGATCGCGCTCCGGGAGAAAGACGAAAGGCCGGAGGCCGCCACGGCGCGGGGCCGCTCGACTCTTGCCTGGGCGGTCGCCTCGGTCCTCGCTCTGGCTCTCGCCGGGAGTCTTCTTCTCCGGTCCCGGGCGAGCCCGCGCGAAGCCGCGACGATGCGCTTCTCCATCGCTCTTCCCGAGAAGACCGGGCTTCTCCGGCATGCGGTCGCCATTCCCGTCGCCCTCTCGCCCGACGGGTCGACCGTCGCGATCCTGACGGGGGCCACCGGCGGAGCGACCTCGGTCGGCCGGTCCTGGGATACGTCGATCTATCTGCGCCCGCTCGGGGCTTTGAACGCCGCCGCGCTGAAGGGGACCGAGGGCGCGATCTCCCCTTTCTGGTCCCCCGACGGACGTTTCATCGGGTTCTTCGCGCAGGGCAAGCTCCAGAAGATGGCGGTCGAAAAAGGGCGACCCCAGGTCCTTTGCGACTCCGAGTTCGGCAACGCCGGCACCTGGGGGCGCGAGGGGACGATCGTCTTCGCGGACTGGGCCGGCGGAATCCGCCGCGTCTCCGCGGAAGGCGGCGCCTCCCGGCCGCTCGTGCCCTTCGACCCGGCGCGGGACAAGGATTTTCCCTGGTGGCCGGTCCTGCTCCCGGATGGAAAGCACTTCCTCTATGTGACGAACCCTTTCGCGAGCGCCGACCGGTCCCGGAAGCTCTGGATCGGCTCCCTCGACTCCGGCGAGCGAAGATCGCTGGGCTCTGTGGATTCGCGGGTCGAATATCTCTCGCCCGGCTACCTCCTGTTCGTCCGCGGCGGCGCGCTCCTGGCTCAGGCGTTCGACGCCAATGCGGCGCAGCTCACCGGCGACGCAATCACCGTCAGCGACGACGTCTGGTTCAGCACCGCGACGGGCGACGCCGCTTTCTCGGTTTCCGAGAACGGGACCGTGGTCTTCGGCGGCAGCCAGCCCGCCTCCCGGCTCGTCTGGCGCGACCGCAGCGGTCTCCGGGTCGGCACGCTGGGAGCGCCGGCGATTTTTCGGTTTCCCCATCTCTCGCCCGACGGGACCAGACTGGCCGTAGACATCTGGGACCCCCGCAGAGGCGGCTATGACATCTGGATCTACGACGTCGCCCGTGGGGTCGGCCAGCGGTTCGTGAAGGATCCCAAGGACGCGATCGGCCCGGTCTGGTCACCGACGGGCGACCGCCTCGTGTTCGGCTCCTCCCGCGTCGGGCCCCCGAGTCTCTACATCAAGAGCCTGGATGGAACCGGCGGAGAGCAGCCACTGTACGGGCAGCGGGGCGCCCAGATTCCGTCGGCCTGGTCTCCCGACGGAACTCGCGTCGTTTACGAGGACATCTCCCTCTCGCGGTCGGCGCGAAGAAACCTCTGGGTAGTGGCGACCGACGGGTCGGGGAAGGCCGCTCCTCTCCTTTCGATCAAGTTCGGCACGTTCGACGCCAGCTACTCCCCGAACGGAGGCTCGATCGCTCTGACCTCGGAGGAGTCCGGCAACGCCAAGATCTATCTGATCCGCGCCGACGGCCCCGCCAGCCCGACGCGCGTCTCGACGTCCGGGGGGTCTCAGCCGCATTGGCGGCGCGACGGCCGCGAGCTCTATTACCTCTCGTCCGCCGGCGAGATCATCGCCTGTCCCATACAGCCGGACGGAACGACTCCGGCGGCCGAGCCGCGGGTCCTGTTTGCCGCCGGTTCCCAGGCGGAGACCTTCGATGTGACCGCCGACGGAACCCGGTTCCTCATCAACGAGCGGGAGCCCGACATTCCCTTGACCGCCGTCGTCAATCTGGCCACGGAACTCAAGAAACGATGACTCCCGCCCTGCTGCTGTAGCCAGGCTCCCGACTCTGCCCGAAACGATAAACTCTCAAGACTCAATGATGACCGGAACTCGTCTCGGCCCATACGAGATCCTCGCGCCGATCGGGGCCGGAGGGATGGGCGAGGTCTATCGGGCGAGGGATGAGCGGCTGAAGCGCGACGTCGCGATCAAGGTGCTGCCCGTCTCCTTCTCGACAGATCCGGAGAGACTGCGGCGTTTCGAGCAGGAGGCCCAGGCGGCGGGCGCGTTGAACCATCCCAACATCACCGCGGTCTATGACATCGGGACCCACGGCGGCGCGCCCTACGTCGTCCAGGAGCTGCTCGAAGGCGAGACCCTGCGCACGAGGCTTTCCGGCGGGGCGATTGCGGTGCGCAAGGCGATCGAGTACGCGATTCAGATCGCCAGAGGCCTGGCTGCGGCGCACGAGAAGGGAATCATCCACAGGGACCTGAAGCCCGAGAACCTGTTCCTGACAAACGACGGGCGGGTCAAGATCCTCGACTTCGGCCTCGCGAAGCTGACGCAGAACGAGGCGCCGGGGGGCCAGACAAACCTGCCGACCGCGGCCGGCACGGAGCCGGGCGTCGTGATGGGAACGCTCGGGTACATGTCGCCCGAGCAAGTCAAGGGCAAGACCGCCGACCAGCGCTCGGACCTGTTCTCGTTCGGCGCGATCCTGTACGAGATGCTGTCGGGCGTCCGGGCGTTCCACCGGGACTCGGCGGCGGAAACGATGTCGGCGATCCTGCGCGAAGAGCCTCCGGACCTTTCGGCGACGAACAGGAACGTGCAGCCGGGCCTGGAGCGGATCGTGCGTCACTGTCTGGAGAAGAATCCGGAAGAGCGCTTCTACTCCGCGCGCGATCTCGCCTTCGACCTCGAGGCGCTCTCGGGGCTCTCCGGAGCCGCCGCGGCGGTTTCGGGTGTCGCCGTCACGGGCGCTCACCGCCGCCCGTCGTGGCGGCTGCTCCTTGGCACGGTTCTGGCGACCGCCCTGGTCTGCGGCCTCGCGGCCTACGTCGCCGTTACAAGTGTCGGGAACCGTCCGCCCCCTTCGTTCCACCAGCTCACGTTTCGCCGCGGCCAGATCCTTTCGGCGCGGTTCGCTCCGGACGGGCAGACCATCATCTACTCGGCGGCCTGGGACGGAAAGCCCATGGAGATTTTCGTTGGCCGGCCCGAGAGCCCCGAGTCGCGTCCGTTCGGGCTTGTGGGCGCGGAGGTCCTCGCGATCTCCAAGGCGGGAGAGATGGCCGTTTCGCTCGACCGACGCGCCGAGGGCGGCGGCTTTCGCCGGACCGGAACGCTCGCGCAGCTCTCGGTTGCGGGAGGCGCCGCCCCCCGCGACATCCTGAAGGAAATCGAGTGGGCGGACTGGTCGCCCGACGGCAAGAGCCTGGCGATCGTGCGGGTAGTCCCGGGAAAAATGAGGCTCGAGTACCCCGCCGGAAAAGTGCTCTACGAGACGAGCGGTTGGGTCGGCCATCCGCGGATTTCCCCGGATGGCGAACTGATCGCTTTCATCGACCACCCCACGCCCGGCGACGACGGCGGATCGATCGCCTCCGTGGACAGATCCGGCCGAGTGAAAAAGCTCTCGGAGCCGTTTGCCTCGGCCCAGGGGCTCGCCTGGTCGCCGGAAGGCGAGATCTGGTTCACGGCGACCCGGGTCGGCGGAAACCGATCGATCCATTCGACGACCCGAGGCGGAAGGGTTCGAGAGCGCGTCCGCGTGCCGGGCTCGCTGACTCTTCAGGACATCGCGCGCGACGGCCGGCTGCTCGTGACCCGGGACACCCTGAGGAACGAGATCGTCGCCCTCCCGCCCGGCGAGTCGAAGGAGCGCGATCTCACCTGGCTCGATTGGTCGCTGCCCGCGGCGCTGTCCGCCGACGGCAAGCGGATCCTGTTCTCCGAAACGGGAGAGGGAGGCGGTGCGGGTTACTCGGTCTACGTCCGGGGCACGGACGGCTCACCGGCGGTGCGCCTGGGTGAGGGAAGCGCCCAGGACCTCTCCGCGGACGGCGAGTGGGCGCTCGCAATCATTCACTCCGCCTCGGACCCGCAGCTCGTCGCGTATCCCACCGGGGCGGGCGAGCCGAAGCTCTTTTCGAAGGAAGGGCTTTCGGTGTACGGGGCGACCTTCATGCCGGACGGCAAGCAGATAGGCCTCACGGCGAGGGAACCGGGACACGGGACGCGGGTCTACCTTCGGAGCTTCGACGGCGGAAAGCCGCGGGCTGTGACGCCGGAAGGTTACAGGGGTGTCGGGATCGTGGCGCCGGACGGCAAGTGGACCCTGGTCGTCGGGCCCGACCGGAAACGCTACCTCTATCCGCTTTCGGGAGGGGAACCCACGGCGGTCCCGGGCCTCGAATTGCAAGACGCCGTGGACCAGAAGAGCGCCGACGGCCGTTTCCTGTTCGTGCATCGCCGAGGGGAGATACCCGCAAGGGTCTTCCGGCTCGAAATCTCGAGCGGCAGGAAGGAACTCTGGCGCACCCTGATGCCGGCCGACGCGGCGGGCGTTCCCGAGATTTCCGTCGGCCCCACTCCGAGCGGCGAGGCGTATGCCTACAGCTATATCCGCACGCTGTCGGACTTGTACCTCGTCGGCATGAAATGACGCTTCCGACGGGTTCCCGGCTCGGGCCATACGAGATCCTGTCGCCGCTCGGGGCGGGAAGCATGGGAGCGGCCTGGAAGACGCGGGACGGGAACGTGATTCTCGCGCGCCACGGGCAGCACTATGTCTACCGGCTCCGGCGCGTTCTCTCCGAGCTCAATGTCGTCGAGGGCCTGAGGTAAGGGCGTGACTCTGGTCGGAGGAACGCGCCTCGGTCCGTACGAGATCCTCGGGCCGCTGGGAGCGGGCGGGATGGGAGAGGTCTATCGCGCGCGCGACACGAGGCTCGATCGCGACGTCGCGTTGAAGGTCCTGCCGGAGGAGTTCTTCGAGGACCGGGACCGCGTCGCGCGATTCGAGCGGGAGGCGAAGGCGCTCGCGGCTTTGAATCACCACGGCATCGCGGCGGTTCACTCCTTCGAGGCGGTGGACGGGCGGCACATCCTGGTCATGGAGCTGGTCGAAGGGGAAGGGCTGGACGCGCGGATCGCCCGCGGTGCGATTCCCCTGGACGAAGCCCTTCCGATCGCTCGTCAGATCGCCGAAGCGCTGGAGGCCGCGCACGAGAGAGGCATCGTCCATCGCGACCTGAAGCCGGCTAACGTCATGGTCGCGTCCGACGGGCGGGTCAAGCTCCTCGATTTCGGTCTGGCAAAGGCCTTCTGGCGGCCGCTCGACGCGGCCGGAAGAGAGCTAACGGCCGCAGCACAGCATCCCATGGCTCGAGACAGCCTCACGTCACTCCCGACGGAGATGGGCGCCGCGTCTGCGACGCACGAGGGAGTCATCCTCGGAACGGCGGCCTACATGAGCCCCGAGCAGGCGCGCGGCAAGGCCGTGGACAAGCGGACGGACATCTGGGCCTTTGGCTGCGTGCTCTTCGAGATGCTCACGGACAAGCGCCTCTTCGAAGGAGAAACGTTCTCGGACACGCTGGCCGCGGTGCTGACTCGCGAGCCGCAGTGGGGGTCCCTTCCGAGCTCGACGCCGTCCGCTCTCCGAACACTCCTGCGCCGCTGTCTCGTGCGCGATCCGAAGCTGCGCCTGCGCGACATCGGAGAGGCACGCATCGCGATCGGGGAAGCCGGCTCCGGCGCGGAGTCGGCGGAATCGGCCGTCCTGCCGGCCGCGCCAGTCCCGCGCTGGCGCCGCGCGCTGCCGTGGTCGCTTGCCGTGCTGTTTGCCGCGGCCTTGGCGCTCGCGGCGATGCGGGGCCGCGCGCCTGCCCCTCGCGAGCCCGTGATGCGCTTCGACCTCGCCCCGCCCGAGGGGGAAAACGACCTCTGGACCGGGTCCGCGCAGCCGCTGCTGCTTTCGCCCGACGGCACTCGCCTCGCCATGGTCGCCGGAAAGGCGATGCGGTGGCAACTCTTTCTTCGCTCCATCGAACAGGAAACGCCCCTGCCGCTGCCGGGCACGGAGGGTGCGCTCGATCCGTTCTTTTCTCCGGACGGCCGCCAGATCGGCTTCTTCGCGAACGGAATGTTGCAGCGCACGGCGGTCTCCGGCGGCACTCCGGAGACGATTTGCCCGGCGCCGAACGACCGCGGCGGGGCCTGGGCGGAGGATGGATCCATTCTCTTCACGCCGACCACCGATGCCCCGCTCTTCCGGGTCCGGGCGCAAGGCGGCGCGCCCGCCGCAGTGACGACCCTCGATATCAAGGCGCGCGAACGCTCGCACCGCTGGCCCGACGTTCTCCCGGGGGGAAAGGCCGCGCTCTTCTCGATCGCGTACGCGGTGGGCAACCCTCTCGACGACGCGGCCGTGGCGGTGACGACCTTCGCGGGCCGCCACCGCGTCCTGATCAAGGGCGCGAGCTTCCCGCGTTACGCGCCGACCGGCCACATCGTCTACGCGCAGCGCGGCTCGCTCCTGGCGGTGCCGTTCGACCCGGGCCGGCTCGAGGTGACGGGACCACCGGTACCGGTCGCGGACCGGGTCGTGATGAGCCGCACGAAGGGAGATGCCCTCTACTCGTTCTCGAGAACGGGCGCTTTCGTCTATGTCTCCGGCGACGTGTCCGCAACCGAACCGAGCTCCCTCGTCTGGGTGGACCGCCGCGGCGCGGAACAAACGCTGACTCCGGAACGCCGCGTCTACCTCGCCGTGCGGTTGACGCGCGACGGCCGCACGGTCGTCGCGGAGATCCATGATCCGTCGCCGGGCATCTGGGCCTACGACATCGGGCGGGGAACCCTTTCGCGCCTGACCTTCAGGGGCGTGAGCGCGAATCCGATGCCGTCGCCGGACGGAAAGTCCGTCGTGTACGGAGCGGTCCGTGACGGAACGGCCGGCCTCTTCCGGATCGGCCTGGACGGCGCGAAGGAAGTGCGGCTCACCTCCACGAAGGAAGCGCACATTCCCAGCTCTTTCTCGCCGGACGGCCGATCGGTCGCGTTCACGGCCGGAGGACGAAACGGGCGTAGCGAGATCTGGACGGTGGCGCTCGAAGGCGACCGGACCCCGGCGCCGCTCCTCCAGGCGCCGTACAACGTGGGCGCCGGCACGTTCTCGCCGGACGGGCATTCTCTCGCCTATGTCTCGGACGAGTCGGGCCGTTTCGAGGTCTACGTCCGGCCGTATCCCGGCCCGGGCGGCCGCGTGCAGGTCTCGACCGGCGGCGGCATCGAGCCCCTCTGGTCCCCGAACGGACGCGAGCTCTTCTTCCGCAACGGCGACGACTTCCTGGCTGTCGATATCGCGAAGGGCGCGGTTCTCCAGGGAGGCCGGCCACGCGTACTCTTCTCGCGGCGCAATCCTTCGGGTGGCAGCGGAATCCGGTACGACGTGATCGCGCAATATGCAGTCTCCCCCGACGGGCAGCGATTCCTGATGAGCAAGCCCGACGCCGTGAAGGGCCCCGGCCCGGTCCCGCGCCTCGTCGTCAACTGGTTCGAAGAGCTCAAGCGCCGCGCGGCGGGGCCGGAGAAGAAGTGACGGTGTCCATGAGAATCTCTCCCTTGCGTTTTCGGAAACGAGATGGCGATCCCGCTCCGTAGCCGCCTCGGCCCTTTTGAAATCGTCGCGCCGCTCGGGGCGGGCGGGATGGGAGAGGTGTACCGGGCGCGCGACACGAAGCTCGACCGGGACGTCGCGGTCAAGGTCCTGCCCGAAGAGTTCTTCGAAGACCGGGACCGCGTCGCCCGCTTCGAGCGGGAGGCGAAGGCGCTCGCGGCACTGAATCACCCCGGCATTGCCGCGATCTATTCCTTCGAGGCGGTGGACGGCCGGCACATCCTCGTCATGGAGCTCGTGGAGGGCGAGGGCCTGGACTCGCGGATTGCGCGCGGTGCGATTCCCTTGGAAGAGGCGCTTCCGATCGCGCGGCAGATCGCCGAGGCGCTCGAGGCGGCCCACGAGAAGAGCATCGTCCACCGCGACCTCAAGCCCGCCAACGTGATGGTCACGTCCGAAGGCCGGGTCAAGATCCTGGACTTCGGACTCGCGAAGATGTTCGAGGCGGATGCGGCCTCGGGCAGCGCGCCGCAGGTGACGCAGTCGCCGACGATCACGGCAAGAGGGACGCAGGCCGGCGTGATCCTCGGGACGGCAGCGTACATGAGCCCGGAGCAGGCGCGGGGCAGGGCCGCGGACAAACGCTCCGACAACTGGGCCTTCGGCGCGGTCCTCTACGAGATGCTGGCCGGGCGGCGCGCGTTCGAAGGCGAGACGGTCTCGGACATGCTGGCCGCGGTGCTGAAGACGGATCCGGACTGGACGGCTCTGCCGGCAAACACTCCCGGAAACGTCCGCAAGGTTCTCCGGCGCTGTCTCGAGCGGGAGCGCACCCGCCGCTTCCACGACATCGCCGACGCGCGGATCGAGCTCGAGAGCCCCCTCGAGGAGCAGCCGGCGCCGGGAGTGACGCCAACGCGCGAGGCGCCGGGCCGGCGTCCGGCGGCCTGGATGGTGGTGGCGCTCTTCCTGCTCGCCGTGGCGGGGATTCTCGGCGCCCTTCTCCTCGGCCGCCGGACGCCGGCGCGGCCGGTCGTGCGGGCCTCACTCCTTCTTCCGCCCAAGACGCAGCTCGCGCTGGACGGCACCCAGCCCGGGCCTCCGGCAATCTCGCCGGACGGCCGCCGGATCGTCTTCGTCCTCCGCGAGGCGGGAGGCGCGCGGCGTCTCTGGATGAGAGGGATCGACTGGGAAGCGCCCCGCCCGATCGAAGGCACGGACGACGCGTCCTACCCCTTCTGGTCGCCCGACAGCCGGACCGTCGGGTTCTTCTCGCAGCACAAGCTGAAGAAAGTGGCCGCCTCGGGGGGACCGGTCCTCACCCTCGGCGACGCCCCGACCGGAAAGGGCGGGACCTGGAGCTCCGACGACGTCATCCTCTTTTGTCCGAGCTTCAACGCTCCGCTCTTTCGAGTCGCAGGCGGCGGAGGGACGCCGGCTCCGGTGACGAAGCTCGACCTGGCGGCCAAGGAATCAAGCCACCGTTTTCCGCAGTTCCTGCCAGACGGCAGGCATTTTCTCTACCTCGTGCGCCGGGACGGCCCGAAGAACCTCCTCCGAATTGGCTCGCTCGACGGCGGAAGCTCCGAGACGATTTTCGAAACCGAGAGTCAAGCCGTTCTGGCCTCGGGCTCTCTTCTCTTCGTCCGCGAGCGAACACTCATGGCCCAGGCCTTCGACCCGGGAAAGAGGCGACTCACAGGCCAGCCCGCCCCGCTGGCGGAGAGAATCCGGGTCATTCCCGGCGCGGCCCGGGCCCTCTTCACCGCGTCGGAGACCGGAGAAGTCCTCTATCAGACGGGTGAGACCAACCCGGAAAGCCGCCTGACCTGGGTGGACCGGCGCGGCACCCGGATCGCCGCGGTCGGAGAGGCCGCCGGGTTCAGCGATCCTGCGCTCTCGCCGGACGGCACGCGCATTGCCGTCCGGATCCTGGATCCCACTCTGAACACCAACGACGTCTGGACGCTCGACGCGAAGAGCGGCAATCGCATGCGTGTGACGTTCGACCCGGGCAACGAAGTCAGCCCGATCTGGTCGCCCGACGGCAAGCGTCTGGCCTACGGCTCCAACCGCCGTGGGCCCTACGATCTCTACGCCAAGGACCTCGCGGGCGGCGAAGAGAAAGTCGTGCTCCAGGCGCAAAGCGCCTCGCAAACGCTGGTTCCGAACAGCTGGTCGCCCGATGGGCGTTTTCTCCTTTACACCTCCGAGGACGCACCCTCGGGATCCGCGGAGGTCTGGAGCCTCGATCTCACCGGCAAGGAGAAACCCCGCATCCTGGCGAAGAGCCGCAGCCGGGATCCCTCCCCGTTCTTTTCGCCCGACGGGCGATGGATCGCCCTGGCGGTGAACGACGAAGGGCCGGGAGCGGACAAACTGGTCGTCCTGTCCTTCGTGCAGCCCGAACGGCGCTGGCAGATCGCGGGCACCGGTTCCGGATATCCCTTCTGGCGGCCGGACGGGAAGGAGCTTTACTACCTCGATCGGGATTTGCACCTGACCGCGGTCGAAGTCCGGCAGCAGACCGCGGCCTTCGAATGGGGGCCGCCGGAGACGCTCTTCGCGAACAGCATCTTCGAAAGACTGAACGGAGGAGGAGACCGTTTCCTGAAGGTCGAGCCGCAGGACAAGGACGCGGACGCGCCGCTTACGCTCCTTCTGAACTGGCCGGCCCTGCTGCCCGGGAGAGGATCGCCGTAGTGTTGATTCTCATGGAGCCCCGGCCTTGACTCTCGCCGCCGGCTCGCGCCTCGGCCCGTACGGAATCCTTTCTCCGCTGGGAGCGGGAGGGATGGGAGAAGTGTGGCGGGCGCGGGACACAAAGCTCGATCGCGACGTCGCGGTGAAGGTCCTGCCGGAGGAATTCTTCGAGGACCGCGATCGCGTCGCGCGCTTCGAGCGAGAGGCGAAGGCCCTCGCCGCGCTGAATCACCCCGGCATCGCGGCGGTCTATTCCTTCGAGGCCGTGGACGGCCGGCACATCCTCGTCATGGAGCTGGTGGAAGGCGAAGGGCTGGACGCGCGGATCGCCCGCGGGGCGATTCCCCTCGACGACGCCCTGCCCATCGCGCGCCAGATCGCCGAGGCGCTGGAGGCCGCGCACGAGAGAGGCATCGTCCATCGCGACTTGAAGCCCGCCAACGTGATGGTCGCGCCGGACGGCAGGGTGAAGATCCTCGATTTCGGGCTCGCGAAGGCCCTGGACGCGGATCCGGCCTCAGGCTCCTCACCGCAAGTGACACACTCGCCGACGCTGACGGCACGCGCAACCGCTGCAGGCGTGATCCTCGGGACGGCCGCCTACATGAGCCCGGAACAGGCGCGCGGCCGGCCCGTGGACCGACGCGCGGACATCTGGGCCTTCGGCTGCGTCCTCTTCGAGATGCTCACGGGCAAGCGCGTTTTTGAAGGCGAGACCGCTTCCGACATCCTTGCCGCAGTGCTGCGCCAGGACATCGACTTCCGGGCCCTTCCGTCCGACACGCCGCCCAACATCACGCGCCTCCTGCGCCGCTGCCTGGAGCGGGACCCGAAGAAGCGCCTGCGCGACGCCGGGGACGCGAGGCTCGAGATCGACGAGACGGCCGAGCCGTCCGCGGATCGCCGGCCCTCGCCGGCGCCCCCGAGGAGCGCGAGTGCGCGGGCTCTGAGCTGGCTGCCGTGGCTCGTCGCGGCCGGCCTGGCTCTCTTCGTCGTTCTCTCGCCGCGGCGCGCGCCCCCGGCTGCCGCCGATGTCGTTCATCTCTCGCTCAGCCTGCCCGAGGGCGTCAGCCCCGATCGCGACATCCTGACGCAGGTGCAGGTTCTCGCGGTGTCGCCCGACGGCCGGCGCATCGCGTTCCGCGGAAGAAGCGGCGACACGCACCGCTTCTACCTGCGCGATCTGTCGCGCGACACGGCCGAGCCCGTCTCCGGCACGGAAGATGGAGACGATCCCTTCTTTTCCCCCGACGGCGAGTGGCTCGGTTTCGTGGGCGGCGACAAGCTGAAGAAGGTGGCGATCCGCGGCGGGACGCCGATTACGCTGGCGGCAGCCGCCCAGGTCCGCGGCTCGGCCTGGGGGGACGACGGCACGATCGTCTTCGCTCCGACTGTCAACTCGGCGCTCTTCCGGATCCCGGCCGCCGGCGGAGAGCCGCGTCAACTGACCAGGCTCGACGCCGCCGCCCGCGAGCGCACGCACCGATGGCCGGAGATCCTCCCCGGCGGAAAGACGGTCCTCTTCACCGTGGGCACGGAGGACAAGCCGGGCGATTACGACGAAGCGCGCATCGACGCGGTCTCGCTCGCGACCGGCGAGAGACACGTCGTTTACCGCGGAGCGAGCCTCGCCCGCTATGCTCCTCCCGGCCGGCTCCTCCTCGCGCGCCATGGCGACCTTTTCGCGGTTCCGTTCGACGAGAAGACGGCAGAAGTGCGCGGAACTCCCGCGCCGGTTCTCCAGGGCGTCAGCGGCGACTCGCGCAGCGGGATTTCCTATTTCGGCGTCGCGAGGACGGGCGTGCTCGTCTACGCCTCGGGGTTCGCCACGCAGAACGTCAGCGAGGTCGTCTGGACCGACCGCGCCGGACGGCGCGAGCCGACCGGCATCCCGGCGGGGGTCTACAGCGAGATCGCCCTCTCTCCCGACGGCCGGAAGCTCGCCTACGGCGAAGGGCCCGCCGGCGGCGCGCGGAGCGACATCTGGATCGCCGACCTCGTCCACGGCGGTCAGTTCCAGCTCACCTCGAGCGGAAAGGCGCAGGTCCCCCGCTGGACTCCGGACGGCGCGAGCATCGTCTATTCGGGCCCGACCGGGGACGCAATCGTCCGACGGCGCGCGGACGGCAGCGGGGCCCCGGAGGTCCTCTGGAAGTCCACCCGGCTCGTGCCGATCACGGTGGACTCGTTTACGCCCGACGGCTCCGCGTTGATCTTCTCCATGACCGGCCTGCCGACCCGGACCGACCTGTTCCTCCTCCCGCTCTCGGGCGCGCGCGAGGCGAGAGCGTTGATCGCGACGCCCGGGGTCGAGGTCCTCGGCAAGATCTCGCCCGACGGGCGCTGGATCGCCTACACGGGGCAGTACGAAGCCGGGGAGCAGGTCTACGTCCAGCCTTTTCCGAGTCTCGCCGGCCGCTGGCAGGTCTCGCGCAACGGAGGCTCGGCGGCGCTCTGGTCGCGCGACGGCAAGGAGCTCTTCTTCGTCAACGGAGACCAGCTGTTTGCCGTGCCGGTGAAGCTGGCGCCGGTCTTTTCGCCGGGCGAGCCGCGTCCGCTCTTCCGCATCGATCGCCCGACCACGCTCGAGTGGAGCGATATCTACGACGTTGTGCCCGACGGCAAGCGCTTCATCGTTCTCGCTCAGCAGAAGGACCCGAAGAAGGCGGCGCGGATCGACGTCATCCTGAACTTCGGCAAGAGCCTGAACTGATTGGCGATTGACGATTGACGATTGACGATTGACGATTAGTCACGATCCGGCCCCGGCTTCGAATGCCAGTTTCTATGGTAGTTTTATTACCATGAAAACAACCATGGATCGGGCGGGCAGGCTGGTGGTGCCGAAGAAGATCCGGGACGAGGCGGGGATTTCGCCCGGTTCAGAGCTGACGATCCGGGTCGCGGACGGCCGTATCGAGATCGAGCCCGCGCCGCTGGAGGTCCGGCTGGTCAAGCGCGGGAGGCTGACGGTGGCCGTGCCGCGCAACCGCGTTCCGCCCTTGACCGACGAGATCGTCGGCAGGACACTCGACCGGCTTCGCCGGCGCGGTATCGGCGAGGAGGAGTGAGCTCGTATCTCCTCGACACGAATTGCCTCGTGGCGGCCGTCTGCTCGTGGCACGGGCATCACGAGGCCACGCGCCGGGAGATCGAGCGGCGTCACGCGGCCCGACAGGAGCTGATCCTCTCGGCGCATTCGTTCGCCGAGACTTTTTCCGTCCTGACCCGCCTGCCCGAACCTCACCGCCTGAGTCCGGAGGACGCGCTGGCACTGATCGAGGCGAACTGGGGAGAGACCCGACTCGTGGCGCTGACAGCGACGGACTACAGGGTCGCGCTCCGCCGGTGCCGCGACGTGTCCATCGGAGGCGGCGCCGTCTATGACGCCCTGATCGCCGCGTGCGCCCGGAAAGCTCGCGTCTCGACGCTGGTGACCTGGGATGTCGCGGACTTCAAACGCTTCCTCGATGACGAGACGATGGTCACGGCGCCGCAGCTTGAGTGATCCAGGAACGACCGCGCACCCCGGCATGCAGGTCGGTTCGTACGAGGCCCTCGAAGGAAAGACTCAAGCGGCGCGGACGTAGAATCTCGCCCGGCGTACGATGACCATTTCCGCCGGGACGCGACTGGGCCCCTACGAAATCGTGTCGCCCCTTGGCGCGGGCGGGATGGGCGAGGTGTACCGCGCCCGGGACACGCGGCTCGGGCGAGAAGTCGCTGTCAAGGTCCTTCCGGCAAACCGCGCCCAGGATCCCGAGGCGCTGGCGCGCCTCGAACGCGAAGCGCAGGCCGTGGCCGCGCTGTCGCATCCCAACATTCTGGCCATCCACGATCTCGGCACCGACCAGGGCGTCTTCTACGTCGTGACGGAATTGCTCGAAGGAGAGACGCTGCGAAACCGGCTCGCGTCCTCGGCTCTCCCCTGGCGAAAAGCCGTCGAAATCGGAGCGGCGACTGCCGACGGGCTGGCCGGCGCCCACCTGAAGGGAGTCATCCACAGGGACCTGAAGCCCGACAACATCTTCATCACCCGGGACGGCCGCGTGAAGATCCTGGATTTCGGCCTCGCGCGGCTGACGCCGGTGATGTCTCAACAGGACCAGACCTCGGCGCCGACCACGCCTCCCCAGACGGAGCCCGGAATCCTGATGGGCACCGTGGGATACATGTCCCCCGAGCAGGCGCGCGGTTTGCCCGCGGACACTCGAAGCGATGTCTTTTCGCTGGGGTGTGTGCTCTACGAAATGCTGACGGGACGCCGCGCTTTTTCCCGCCCGACGGCGCCCGAAACCCTGACCGCGATCCTGAACGAGGATCCTCCCGACGTTTCGGAGTCGGGAAGGCAGATCCCCGCCGGATTGAGCCGCCTGCTGCGGCGCTGCCTCGAAAAGAATCCCGAGGAGCGGCTGCAGGCCGCCCGCGATCTCGCCTTCGACCTGAGGTCGATCCTGAGCGATTCGGAGCTCGACAGGACCTCGTCGGGACCGCGCGAGATCGTCCCGGTGAGAGCGCCGAGCGAGTCCGAGAGCCCGGCGGCGGCGCCGGTTCGAGCGGCCGTTCCGCGCCGCAAGCGCACGATTCTCTATGGAGCGCTCGCGGGTCTCGGCCTTCTCCTCATCACGGCCGGTCTTCTCATCCGGCGCACACAGGAGACCCGGCGGTTCCGGGCAATGACGGCGCGTCTCGAATCCGCGGCCGCCGCAGGACATCTCGACGAGGTCACCGGCCTGCTGACGGCGATGGGACTCGACCTGGGCGATGAGCGGCTCGCGAACCTGGCGAAGAGGGTCGCCGGAACTCTGTCGGTCGTAACCGACCCTGCCGGAGCGACGGTCGCCGTGACCCGCGTGCAGCCTATTGCCGGATTCACATCCCGCCGCGAGATTACGATCGGCCGCGCGCCGGTCGCCGACCGCCGCCTGGTGGCCGGAGAGTACCTCGTCCGCCTGACAGCGGACCGCATGAATCCCGTCGAGTTTCTGGAGCCGATCGAGGCGGGGAAGGATTTGCGGGTCGTCCGAAAGCTGGTTCCCTCGACCGCCGCCTCCGACGGCATGACGATCGTGGACGAAGGAGAATCTCCCGTCTCCCCTCCGGGAACGGCCGTCCCGGCTTTCCTGATCGACAAGTACGAGGTCACCAACGCCGGTTTTCTGAAATTCGTGGCGGCAGGCGGCTACCGGGACCAGACCTTCTGGCCGGAGACCCTGATCGTGAACGGCAAGCCCTTGCCGTGGGCCGAGGCGTTGCACACGTTCGTGGATCGGACCGGCCTCCCCGGCCCGCGCTCCTGGTCCGATGGGACCTTCCGGGAGGGCAAGGGCGATCATCCGGTCGTCGGCGTCTCCTGGTACGAGGCAACCGCCTATGCGCGCTGGCTCGGGAAGGAGCTGCCGACGCGGGAGCAGTGGTGGCGCTCGGCGCTCGGCGACACGCGCGGGGCGTTCCCCTGGGGAAACGACGTCAAGACGGCGGAGCTGCGTGCGAACTTCGGCCTGGTCGGGACTCGTCCCGTCGGTTCCTACCCGCTTGGAGTGAGCCCTTTCGGCTGCTTCGACATGGCCGGAAACGTGCGGGAGTGGCTGCGCGAGCCAGCGTCCGCCCGCGCGCTCCGTTCCGTGGTCGGGGGAGCGTGGGAAGATCCGGCCTACATGTTCGAAATCACTCACACCGAATCTTTTGACGCCGCTTTCGCGAACCAGGGCATCGGGTTCCGGCTCGTCCGGCCCGTGCCGGGACGCTGATCTCGAGAGGGACCCAATGAAATGCCTCGGCCGGATCGCTCTTCTGCTACTCGCCACCGGGGCGGCCATGGCTCCGCCCGCAACCGCCGAAATGCCGGCCGCCGACGCCTGGCTATCGCGGCCCGTTGACGATCAGGCCTTCCAGACATACCTCGAGTTCTTCGCCTACGACAAGAAGCTGCCGTTCGATCTTCGCGTCCTCGACACGGAGGAAAAGGACGGTGTGAAGAGGGAGCACCTCTCGTTCCAGAGCACGCGAGGCGTTCGCGTCTTCGCGCATCTTTACCGGCCCGCCGCAGCGGCTTCCGGGAAATCGCCATCCGTGATTCTTCTCCACGGCGGCGGACCCGCGGGCAAGGACAATCCGGGCATCCACTTGATGGCCCCTCTCATCGCGCGCGGGGGCTCGAACGTGCTGGCGATCGACATGCAGTACTTCGGAGAGCGCGCCACGGACCTGTTGACGACCTTCACCGAGCAGGAGAAGCACGACCGTCTCTACAACCAGCCTCCGGCCTATCTCGCCTGGATCACGCAAACCGTGAAGGACGTGAGTCGCGCCTTCGATCTCCTGGTGGAACAGCGGGGCGCCGACGCCAGGCGGATCGCCCTGATCGGGATGAGCCGCGGCGCCATCAGCGCGTCGATCGCGGGCGCGGCCGAACGACGCCTGGCCGCCGTGGCCATGCTGTACGGGGGGCATTTCGACGCGCTCGAGCGCGGGCACCTGCCCGCGGCCTGCCCGGCCAACTACATTGGCCGCATCAGCCCACGGCCGCTGCTGATGATCAATGGCACCCACGACACCGACATGATCAAGGAGACTTCCGTCGAGCCGCTTCAACGCCTCGCCAGGCAGCCCAAGTTGATTCTTTGGGCGCAAACCGGTCACCAGTCGACGCTGACCGAGGAGCACCGTTCCTCCCTCCTGCGCTGGCTGCAGGAAAGCCTCAAGTAGTCTTCTGCTACGGAATCGCGGAGGAGACTCTCAACGCCCTGGCGCATGTTCACGGCCTTCGGGTCGTGGCGCGGACCTCCTCGTTCGCGTTCAACGGGCGCGTCGCGGACATCCAGGAGATCGGGGCCCAATCTCCGGCCCGGATCCTAGCGGATGGAACGGACCTTCGCGCCGAGCTTGAGCTTCTTCCAGGTCCGGTCGGCGGTCAGCACGGGAACCTTGAGCGCCAGGCCGAGTGCCAGACACGTCCGGTCTCCCAGCGACAGGCCATACGTCTTCGTTGCCGTCCGCAGCCTCGCGGTCGAGTAGGCCGCATCGGCGTCGAAAGAGTGGACCTCGAGCCCGAGGCCGTCGAGGGCGGCGCGGATCGCCGGCTCCGGCATGCCGCGTTCGGAGAGCTTTGAGATCACCTCGGAGAGGTTGACGGCCGAGATGGCCGCTCCGGGCAGGCTTTCCTGGACGGCGCCGCTGCCGGGCTCGGAATTCAGCATCGCCAGCAGCGCCGATGCGTCGAGGACCGCGCTAGTCACGGGTCGCTTCCCTGCGGCGGTCCTCGATGAGCTCGTCGGCGAGCCGGTCAGCGGCCGGGATGTACCGGCGAACGATCGCCTGGGCCTGCTTGACGGCCTGCCGGGGCGTCAGAAGACGCACGCTCTCTCCGTCGAGGACCAGGACGACCTCGTCCCCGACGTCGACGCCGATCCTCTTCCGGTAGCGGGCTGGGATCACGACTCTGCCACCCGCCCCTATTTTTGTCCTTACCTCAGACATTTGTCACTCCACTGGAATAATACCATTTGAATCGAGTCGCCGGCCGGTGCGCGCGCCTTCCCGCCGGCGCTCCACCCACGCGCGAAGGCATCCACCGGCGTAGATCGGCGCCATCGACGCGAGAGGAAGATAGACGCCGATCGCGAACGCGAGGCCCGAAACGCCGCAGAGCATCGCGGCGATCGCGAGCCCGCCCCCTGTCAGGACGAGCCCCCACGGCAGGGCGCCGGAGAGGACTCCCTCGATGACCGAGCAGTCCGGCCACGGCCACGGCGCCCGCGCCGATATACCGCACGTAACGCGACCAGATGTCGGAAGCGCTCATCTTCGAGACCAGCCGCGTCATCTCCGGAAAGAGCGGCGAGGCCAATCCGCCTCCGGCCCACGTGATCAGCGAGATCAGGACGAGCGCGGAGACGAGGGACCCCGCTACGAGCACGCCGGATCCTCTCGGACCTCTACGTCGCCAACGGCTTGAAGTAGCCGGCCTCAGGGAACGTAGTGCCGGATCTGCTCTTTCCACCAGGGCCAGTCGTGGCCGCAGGGAGCGGCCCAGACGCTGTTGCGGTTTCGGATCCCCTTCTCGTTGAAGATCCGGATCATGTCGGTGGTGCCCGAGAGGATGTTGTCCGTCTCTCCCGTGACGATCGCGATATCCATCGCCGAGAGCTTCCCGACCCATTCGGCGTTCATGTTGGGGACGTAGGCCGTCGGGCAGTGGAAGTAGCAGAGCTCGTCCCAGTAGCCGTCCAGAAAAGAGTGGATGTCGTACTTGCCGGAGAAGGCCACGACCTTATCCACGATCTCCGGATGCCGGAATCCGAAATTGGCGGCATGGTAGGCGCCGAAGGAAGCGCCGAGCGTACCGACCTTCTCGAAGCCTCCCGCCTTTCCGAGCAGCCACGGCACGATTTCCCGCGCGACGTACCGGTCGTAGGAGTCATGGCGGCGGATCCTCTCGGCGGGCGGCCGGTGTGTCGCGTAGAAGCTCTCCGAGTCCACGCTGTCCACACAGACGACCTGGAGCCGGCCCTGCTCGAGGTGGTCCGCCACCGCGCCGATCAACCCGAAGTCCTCGTACTGGTAGAAGCGCCCCTGGGAAGTGGGAAACCAGATCATCGGACGCCCGGCATGCCCGAAGTAGAGCAGCTCCATCCGGCGCCCCAGGATCGGCGAATCCCAGGCGACGTACTCTCGGTTCATCGGCCTTCCTTCACGGATCCCTGTCGAGCGTTCCGGCATGTACGAGCGCCTCCGCCCGAGACGTTCCTTGTAGAGATCATCGCGTGTCCATCCACGATTGGTCTCTTCCCTGTCCCCCATTGACGCCGATTCTTTCAGATTGCGGCGCGGGAGGAGTTGTCTTCTCTATTCGTCGCGGGGCTCGGATCGGATGAAGCGGCCCGTCTTCAGGTCGGAGAGCGTCTGCTCGATCTCGGCGCGGGTGTTCATCACGAACGGACCGTAGCGCGCGATGGGCTCGTGGAGGGGGCGGGCGGCGGCGAGCAGGAACCGTCCTCCCCCGCTGCCGGCCGCGGCCTCGACGAGCTCGCCGTCTCCGAAGAGCACCAGCGCGGGGGCCGAGACGGGCTTCCTCTCCGGGCCGAAGAGAACCTCCCCGTGATCCACGTAGGCAAAGGCGGAGTGGCCGGCCGGGACAGGCTCGCGAAACGACGCGCCCTCGGGAAGCGTCACGTCCACGAACTTGGGAGCCACCGCGAGCCCTTCGACCGGACCCGCGAGACGCCCGTCCATCGCCTCCCCGGCGATCACGCGGATTCTCGCTCCTTCGCCGGTCTCGCGCTCGGGAAGAAGATCCGCTCGCAAGTCCCGGTACTTTGGCCGCGTCATCTTTTCACTGGCCGGCAGGTTCAGCCAGATCTGGAGGCCGCCGATCCCCTCCGGCCGCACCTGAGGCATTTCCTCGTGGAGGATCCCGCTTCCGGAAGTCATCCACTGGATGTCGCCCGCGCCGATTGTCCCGGCGTGGCCGAGAGAATCGCCGTGGCGCACCTGTCCCTGGCGCACGATCGTCACGGTCTCGATGCCCCGGTGAGGATGATAGGGAAACCCCGCCTGGTAGTCGGAAGGGACGCTCGATTCGAAATGGTCCAGGAGCAGGAACGGGTCGAAATGATCCAGCTCGCGCGTGCCGATGCTGCGCACGAGGTGCACGCCCGCGCCCTCCACGACCGGCCGCGGATCCACGATTCGTTCGACTGCTCGAGAGACTCCGTGATTCATTGTCGCCACCTCGCCAGCACATATGCGCGAATCGCGCCGGGAGATTCGGAACGGGCGTGGGATAATCCCTCATCCCTCGGGGCGTAGCGCAGCGGTAGCGTACCTGCTTTGGGAGCAGGTGGTCGCCGGTTCGATCCCGGCCGCCCCGACCAATCCGTCGCGAGATCTCCGTTCGGGACTTGCGCCTTCGGCGCACCGGCGAGCGGCTCGGCCGGTTGCGGCCCCGACCGCTCGCCTGGTCCCTCTCTACGCTCTCGTTCCCGCGGCGGGAATAGACTCTGCGGCATGCGGATTGCGGGGAGAACCCGGATGTCTTCTGGCCCTCCGAAGGGCGGCTCGAAGCCTCATGAGGACAAGATGTTGTGGCGATTGGAAGAGCGGGTAATCTCGGCGCGAGGTTGTCCGTAGTCTAGAGAGGCCACAGGGGCCGCAAGGGAGAAGTGTCTTGAAGATGAAATCCGACGCGCCAGTCGCTCGGGACGAAGCGCTCGTGCCGCGAGAGGAGACTCTTCCGCAGCCGAGCGAGGGGGCCCCGAAACTCCCCGGCGCCGCCGCCGAGAGAGAGGCGCGGGGACGCCGGTGGCCGTGGGTGGCCGGCATCGTGGTGGCGGTCCTGCTCGCCATTCTGTTTCTGATGCGGGCGGGCCAGCAGAGGCGAAGCGCGGCGGAAGCGGCCAAGAAGAAGGCTTCGCAGCGCGCCATCCCCGTCGCCGGAGCCGCGGCGAGGACGGGAGACCTTCCCGTGTATCTGACCGGCCTCGGCACGGTGACGGCGTTGAACACGGTCACCGTCCGGAGCCGCGTGGACGGCCAGTTGATCCGCGTGTCTTTTCGCGAAGGACAGCTCGTCCGCGCGGGCGACCTGCTGGCCGAGATCGATCCCCGGCCCTTCCAGGTCCAGCTCATGCAGGCCGAGGGACAGAGGGCCAAAGACGAAGCGGCGCTGAAGAACGCCCGAATGGATCTGGCGCGCTACGAGGTCCTCGTCCAGGAGGACTCCATCTCGCGGCAGCAGCTCGACACCCAGGCCGCCACGGTCAACCAGCTGGAGGCCTCGATCAAGAGCGACCAGGCGCAGGTCGAGAGCGCGAGACTGAACCTGACCTACAGCCGCATCACCGCGCCGATCTCGGGCACGATCGGACTGCGGCTCGTGGATGTGGGCAACATGGTCCACGCGAGCGATCCGAACGGGCTCCTCGTCATCACGCAGATCCAGCCGATCACGGTCGTCTTCACCATACCCGCGGACCACCTTCCGCAGGTGCTGCGTCAGACGCAGGGGGGGCAGCAGCTCCCGGTGGACGCCTTCGACCGGGACTTCAAGAACAAGCTCGCCTCCGGAAAGGTGCTGGCGCTCGACAATCAGATTGACCAGACGACCGGAACCGTCAAGATCAAGGCCGTCTTCTCCAACGAGAATCTGGCGCTCTACGCGAACCAGTTCGTCAACGCGCGCCTGCTCGTGGACACGCTGCGCGGAGTCATCCTGATCCCCACGGCCGCGATCCAGCGCAGTCCCCAGTCCACCTTCGTCTTCGTCGTCAAGCCGGACTCGACCGTGGACATGCGCAACGTCGAAGCGCAGATGACGCAGGGGGACGAGACGGCGATCCGCAAGGGCGTCGCCCCCGGGGAGACCGTTGTGACAGACGGCGTGGACAAGCTGCAGCCGGGCAGCCGGGTGGCGCTCGCCAGGCCGGGCAGCGCGACGCGCCAAGCGGCCGGAGGCGGGGGACAGGGCGCGACCTCCGGCGGCGGGAGACCCGGGACAGGAAAGAAGTGAGCCCGTCCCGTCCCTTCATCCTGCGGCCGATCGCGACGTCGCTCCTGATGGCGGGACTGCTGATCGCCGGAGCGATCGGGTTCAAGCAGCTTCCGGTCTCGGCGCTCCCGCAGGTGGATTACCCGACGATCCAGATCGTGACGTTCTATCCGGGCGCCTCGCCGGACGTGATGGCCTCCGCCGTCACCGCGCCGCTCGAGCGTCAGTTCGGGCAGCTGCCGGGCTTGAAGCAGATGACATCGAACAGCTCCGCCGGCAGTTCCGTCGTGACGCTGCAATTCGTCCTGGACCTGAACATCGACGTGGCCGAGCAGGAGGTCCAGGCCGCCATCAACGCCTCGGGCACCTACCTGCCCCGCGATCTGCCCAACCCGCCCATCTACAGCAAGATCAATCCGGCCGACGCCCCGATCCTCACGCTGGCGCTGACCTCGAAGACCCTTCCGCTGCCCCGGGTCGAGGACTTCGCGGACACCCGTTTCGCCCAGAAGATCTCGCAGCTTCCGGGGGTGGGGTTGGTCTCCATTTCCGGTGGGCAGAAACCCGCGGTCAGGATCCAGGTCAATCCCACGGCGCTCTCCTCCTACGGCCTGACGATGGAGGACATCCGCACGGCTGTCGCCCAGTCCAACGTCAACCAGGCCAAGGGCGCTTTCGATGGAGCCACCCAGTCCTACTCGATCGGAGCCAACGATCAGCTCCTGTCGAGCGATCAATACCGGCCTCTCGTCGTCGCCTACAAGAACGGCGCGCCCGTGCACCTGTCCGACATCGCCAACGTGATCGACGACACGGAGAACGTGAAGCAGGCGGCGTGGATGAACGAGGTCCCCGCGGTGATCCTGAATATCCAGCGCCAGCCGGGCGCGAACATCATCGCCGTGGTGGACCGCGTCAAACAGCTTCTCCCGCAGCTGCGCGCCTCGCTCCCCTCCGCCATCGACGTCACGATCCTTACGGACCGCACGACGACGATCCGGGCCTCGGTCCACGACGTGGAGTTCGAGCTGATGCTGGTGATCGCGCTCGTCGTCATGGTCATCTTCCTCTTCCTGCGCACGCTCGCGGCGACCGTGATCCCCAGCGTGGCCGTCCCGCTCTCGCTCGTGGGCACCTTCGGCGCCATGTACCTGCTCGGCTACAGCCTGAACAACCTGACGCTCATGGCCCTGACGATCTCGACCGGCTTCGTCGTGGACGACGCGATCGTGATGATCGAGAACATCTCGCGCTACATCGAGGAGGGGGAAAAGCCTCTCGAGGCCGCCCTCAAGGGATCCGAGCAGATCGGCTTCACGATCATGTCGCTGACGGTTTCGCTCATCGCCGTTCTGATCCCGCTTCTCTTCATGGGCGACGTGGTCGGCCGCCTGTTCCGCGAGTTCGCCGTGACGCTCTCGGTGACGATCCTGCTCTCGGCCGTCGTGTCGCTGACGCTGACGCCCATGATGTGCGCCAAGCTCCTGCGCCACAAGGAGCCCTCGCAGCAGACCCGCTTCTACCGCTACTCGGAGCGCGCGTTCCAGAAGGTCATCGACTTCTACGGCCGGACGCTCACGTGGGTGCTGCGTCACCAGAGGGAAACGCTCTTGATCGCCGTCGCCACGCTGGTGACGACCGTGGTCCTTTTCCTCGTCATTCCCAAGGGGTTCTTTCCCGTCCAGGACACGGGCGTGATCCTCGGAATTTCGGAGGCTTCCCAGACCGTCTCGTTCGACGCCATGAAGGAGCGGCAGCAGGCTCTGGCCCGCACGATCCTGAAGGACCCCGCCGTGGCAAGCCTCTCCTCGTTTATCGGAATCGACGGCGTCAACACGACGATCAACAGCGGTCGCATCCAGATCAACCTGAAGCCTTTGAAGGAGCGCAAGGCCAGCGCCTCCGACATCATCCGCCGCCTCCAGCCGGAGCTGGCGAAGATCGACGGGGTCACCCTCTACCTGCAGCCGGTGCAGGACCTGACCGTCGAGGACCGAGTCAGCCGGACGCAGTTCCAGTACAGCCTCGAAGATCCCGACGCGCGGGAGCTCGCCGACTGGGTCCCCCGCTTCCTCGCCAAGATGCAGTCGCTGCCGGAGCTGCGCGACGTCGCGAGCGACCAGCAGAACGGCGGTCTCGAAGCCCGCCTCCTGCTCGACCGGACGACCGCCTCGCGCCTGGGCATCACGCCGCTCGACCTCGACAACACGCTCTACGACGCGTTCGGGCAGCGGCAGATCTCGACCATGTTCACCCAGCTGAATCAGTACCGCGTGGTGCTGGAATCCCAGCCGACCTTTCAGGGGCGCCCGGACGACTTGAAGAACGTCTTCCTGAGATCCGCCGGAGGCGGGTCGGTGCCGCTCGGCGCGTTCACGCAGGTGCAGACCTCCAACGCCCCCCTCTCCGTCAACCACCAGGGACAGTTCCCCGTTGTCACCGTCTCGTTCAACCTCGCGCCCAACACTTCGCTCGGGCAGGCCGTGCGCGCGATCGAGAAAGCCAAGGAAGAGCTGGGCCTGCCCGCGAGCGTCCAGGGAAGTTTCCAGGGGACCGCCCAGGCCTTTCGGGCGTCCCTGTCCAACGAGGTCTTCCTGATCCTGGCGGCCGTGATCACGGTCTACATCCTGCTCGGCATCCTGTACGAGAGCTACATCCACCCGGTCACGATCCTCTCGACGCTCCCTTCGGCGGCCGTGGGCGCCCTTCTCTCCCTGATGATCTGCCGGACGGACTTCTCCGTGATCGCGTTGATCGGCATCATCCTGCTCATCGGCATCGTGGAAAAGAACGCCATCATGATGATCGACTTCGCGCTCGACGCCGAGCGCAAGGAGAGGAAGAAGCCGGCCGACGCGATCTATCAGGCCGCGTTGCTGCGTTTTCGCCCCATCCTCATGACGACGATGGCCGCGCTGCTGGCCGGAGTGCCTCTGGCGTTGGGCTCCGGGATCGGGGCCGAGCTGCGGCGGCCGCTCGGCATCGCCATCGTCGGAGGCCTCATCTTCTCTCAGCTCCTGACCCTCTACACGACGCCCGTCATCTACCTCGCGTTTGACCGCCTGGCCCGCCGCGTCGCGAAGGGACGCAAGAAGGAACCCGCGGGGAAACTCGCGCCGGCGAGCTAGAGCATGAGCCTCTCCTCCCCGTTCATCCATCGGCCGGTCGCGACCACGCTCCTGGTCGTGGCGATCGCGCTCGCGGGGGCGATCGGCTACAAGTTCCTGCCGGTCTCGCCGCTGCCGCAGGTCGAGTTCCCGACAATCAGCGTCTCCGCGGGCCTGCCGGGAGCAAGCCCGGACACGATGGCCTCCTCCGTCGCGACGCCCCTGGAGCGCCAGTTCGGCCGCATCGCAGGCATCACCGAGATGACCTCGACGAGCGGCCTGGGCTCGACCAACATCACCATCCAGTTCGACCTGAACCGCAACATCGACGCGGCGGCGCGCGACGTCCAGGCGGCGATCAACGCGGCCCGCGGCCAGCTGCCGGCCAACCTGCCCAACAACCCGCGGTATCGGAAGATCAACCCGGCCGATGCGCCGATCATGATCCTCTCGCTCACCTCCGACATCATCGAACGCGCCCGAATGTACGACATCGGTTCGACGATCCTCCAGCAGAAGCTCTCCCAGGCCGAGGGCGTCGGGCAGGTCTTCGTGGGAGGAGGGGCCCTGCCCGCCGTGCGCGTGGACATCAACCCCACCGCGCTCTACAACAACGGCCTGGGGCTCGAGGACGTCCGGGCGGTCCTCTCCACCGCCAACGCCAACCGCCCGAAAGGCGAGGTCGCCAGCGGCGAACGCGCCTACGCGCTCTCGACGACCGATCAGCTTCTCAAGGCCGCGGAGTACAGGCCGCTGATCGTCCATTACAGCAACGGCGCCGCCGTGCGGCTCTCTGACATCGCGACCGTGACCGATTCGGTCGAGGACATCCGGACGGGGGGCCTTTCCAACGGCAAGCCGGCGGTGCTGATCATCGTGTTCCGCCAGCCGGGGGCGAACATCATCGCGACCGTGGACCGCGTCCGGGCCCTGCTCCCGCAGCTCCAGGCGTCCATCCCTCCGACGATCAAGCTGGGCGTCGCCATCGACGCGACCCGCACCATCCGCGCCTCCGTCCGCGACGTCCAGATCACGCTCGGCGTCTCGATCTGTCTCGTGATCCTGGTGGTCTTCGTCTTCCTCCGCAGCGTCCGATCCACGTTCATCCCGAGCGTGGCGGTGCCGGTCTCGCTCCTGGGGACTTTCGGCGCCATGTATCTCCTGGACTACTCGATCGACAACCTGTCGCTCATGGCGTTGACGGTCGCGACCGGCTTCGTCGTGGACGACGCGATCGTCGTCATCGAGAACATCACGCGCCACCTGGAGTCGGGCATGAAGCCTCTCGAAGCGGCGCTCAAGGGAGCCCAGGAGATCGGCTTCACGGTCATGTCCATCTCCATCTCTCTCATCGCGGTGTTCACCCCCATCTTGCTGATGGGAGGCATCGTCGGACGCCTCTTCCGGGAATTCGCCGTCACGCTCTCCGTCGCCATCGCCATCTCTCTGGTCATTTCTCTGACGGCGACGCCGATGATGTGCGCCAGGCTCCTGCGTCCCCAGAGCAAGGCCTCTCACGGCCGCTTTTATCGGGCCAGCGAGAAGGGCTTCGCCTGGATCCTGAAAGGGTACGAAACCTCGCTTGGATGGGTGCTCCGGCACCAGCGCTTCACGATCCTCATCACGCTGGCGACCATGGCGGCCACGATCTTTCTCTATGCCAAGGTCCCGAAGGGATTCTTTCCCCAGCAGGACGCCGGGAGACTGACCGGCACCATCCAGGCCGACCAGGACACCTCGTTCCAGGCGATGCAGAAAAAGCTCGCCCAGTTCGTGGACACGGTCATGCGGGATCCCAACGTCGAGAGCGCCAACGGGTTCGTGGGAGGCGGGACAGCCAACTCGGGACGGATGTTCATCTCGTTGAAGCCGAAGAATCAGCGCAAGCTGGCCGCGGACCAGGTCATCGCGCAACTGCGGGGCAAGCTCGCGCACGTGCCGGGCGCCACTCTCGTCCTGCAGCCGGTTCAGGACGTGCGCGTCGGAGGAAGACATTCCGCCGCGCAGTACCAGTACACGCTTCGCGGGGACAACTCCGACGAGCTGCTCGAATGGGCGCCCCAGGTCCTCCAGCGGCTTCGCAAGCTTCCCGAGCTGACCGACGTCAACAGCGACCAGCAGAACAAGGGTCTCGAGGCGTCGCTCGTCATCGACCGCCCCACGGCCACGCGTCTGGGCATCACGCCGCAGATGATCGACGACACGCTCTACGACGCCTTCGGCCAGCGTCAGGTCTCGACCATGTACACGCAGTTGAACCAGTACCACGTGGTCATGGAGGTCGAGCCCAGGTTCTGGCAGAACCCGGAAGGCCTGAAATACGTGTACGTCCGAAGCAAGACCGGGGACCTCGTTCCGCTTTCGGCCTTCACGCACTACCAGCCCTCGACCGCTTCTCTCACGGTCAACCACCAGGGACAGTTTCCTTCGGTCACGATCTCCTTCAACCTTCCCGCAGGGACCGCGCTGGGGACCGCGGTGGACGCCATCAACCGCGCCGAAGCGGAGATCCGGCTGCCGGCGTCGATCCGCGGGAGCTTCCAGGGCACGGCGCAGGCCTTCCAGGCCTCGCTCGCCAACGAGCCGATCCTCATCGCCGCGGCGCTGCTGGCCGTCTACATCGTGCTCGGCGTCCTGTACGAGAGCCTGATCCACCCCGTGACGATCCTCTCGACGCTCCCCTCCGCCGGGGTCGGGGCGCTGCTGGCCCTGCTCCTGACCCACAACGAGCTGACCGTCATCGCGCTGATCGGGATCATTCTCCTGATCGGCATCGTGAAGAAGAACGCGATCCTGATGATCGACTTCGCCATCGAGGCAGAGCGAAAGGAGAACAAGAGCCCCGAGGAAGCGATCTTTCAGGCGTGTCTCCTGCGCTTTCGTCCCATCACCATGACGACGATGGCGGCCCTCCTCGGCGGACTGCCTCTGGCGATCGGGCTCGGCACCGGCGCGGAGCTGCGGCGGCCTTTGGGCATCTCGATCGTCGGAGGGCTCATTTTTTCCCAGATGCTGACGCTCTACACGACGCCTGTCGTCTATCTCTATCTGGACCGGTTCCGGCTGCGCTGGGAACGGTTCCGGCGCGGACTGCTCCGCCGCCCCATGCCCGTCGGGGGGAAGGCGTGACGATGGATCGTGTCTTCGCCGCCGTCCTGGCGACGATCTGCACGGCCTGCTCCGTCGGTCCCAACTACAAGCGGCCGGCGGCCCCGGTGCCTCCGGCCTACAAGGAGGAGCGGCCCCCCGCCGGCGCCGCGGCGGCCCAGTGGAAGCCCGCGGAGCCGAGGGACGACGCCGGCCGCGGGAACTGGTGGGAGATCTTCGAAGACGCGGACTTGAACGCCCTCGAAGAGCAGATCGACGTCTCCAACCAGAACATCGCGCAGGCGGAGGCGCAGTTCCGCGGTGCCCGCGCCGCCGTCCGCGGGGCTCGCTCGGATTTCTTCCCGACCGTGACCGCGAGCGCGTCGGTGACGCGGTCGCAGTCATCGGCGGGGCGCCTGGCGGCGGGCGATTCGACTTCGGGATCCACCCGGCCAACGACCGTTTACGCCCTGCCCGTGGATCTCTCCTACGAGGTGGACGTCTGGGGGCGCGTGCGGCGCAACGTCGAGTCCAGCGTCGCCGCCGCGCAGGCCTCGGCCGCGGATCTGGAGACCGTGCGGCTGTCGATGCACGCGGAGCTGGCGCTCGATTACTTCGAGCTGCGCGGAACCGACACTCAGAAGCGGCTCCTCGATTCGAGCGTGGCCGCGTACGAGAAGGCGCTGAAGATGACGATGAACCGGTTCAACCAGGGGGTCGTCTCGGGCGTGGACGTGGCGCAGGCTCAGACGTTGCTCGAGACGACGCGCGCGCAGGCGACGGACCTCGACATTTCGCGGACGCAGCTCGAGCACGCCATCGCGACTCTCATCGGAAAGCCGCCCGCCGATTTCACTTTCCGGCCGGCTCCGGGTCTTCCAGACCCTCCCGTCATCCCGGTCACGCTGCCCTCGGAGCTCCTGGAGCGGCGTCCCGACATCGCGGCCGCCGAGCGGCGCGCGGCGGCGGCCAACGCCCAGATCGGCGTCGCCACGTCTGCCTTCTTTCCGAGGCTGCTTCTGGCCGCGACCGGCGGATACGAGAGCACGAAGCTCGCGGACTGGTTCTCGCTGCCGAGCCGGTTCTGGTCGATCGGTCCCTCGCTCGTCGCGACTCTCTTCGACGCAGGCAAGCGCCGGGCCGGCGTGGAACAGGCGCGGGCCTCCTACGACGCCGCGGTCGCCGCCTACAGGCTGGACGTCCTGACCTCCTTTCAGCAGGTGGAAGACAATCTCGCGGCGCTGCGCATCCTCTCCCAGGAGGCTGCGCAGCAGGCCGCCGCCGCGGCCGCCGCCGAGCGCTCTCTTACGATCGCCAGGAATCGCTACCTCGCCGGCACGACGACCTACCTGGAGGTCGTCACGGCCCAGACCATCGCCCTGTCCAACGAGCGCGCCGCGGTCGAGATCCAGATCCGGCGCATGATCGCCGCCGTCAACCTCATCAAGGCCCTCGGCGGCAGCTGGCGCGCCTCCGACCTCCCCTACAACGGAGTGGCCGCGGCCATGGCCCCGGCGGGCGCCGGCGCCCGTCCGGAATCGCACGACTGATACCCCTGTCATCCTGAGCGCAGCGAAGGATCTGCTCTTTCTGCTTCGAGTGGCCCTTCCAGCTCAGGGCAGGCCCTGAGCGTACAAAGGATCTGCTCCTCCGCTCGCTCGGTTTGCCACGGCGGGCCTTGGAGCGCTGGCGACCTCGAAACGACGGGCAGCCCGATTCAGCCGTTCGCCGGAGTGGGCGTCGGCAGGATTCCCGGCGGAGCGATCGTGGGCTCCGGCGTGGGCCGGGGCGTAGACCACTCGGGCGTCGGCGTCGGATAGGCTCCCGCGACCGGCTGGTTGGTCCGCCCCGTCCCCGTGACCGTGACCCCGCCCGAGCTCTCGCATGCCGCCAGAGCGACGAGGGCGCCGGCGGCCGCCGCCAGGAGAGCCGCCGCGCCGCCCCGCCGGGATCCCACGGAAGAACCTCTGATTCTTTCTATCTCGCCTCCGCCGGCTTCGCTTGTCTTTTCGATTTCAGTGCTCCTCCCGCACGGCCACGCATCAAAAATCGACACGCGTGTTGAGCCCGAAGGTCCGGGGCTGGTTGGTCAGGTAGCCGATACGGGCACGGGTGCCGCGCTCCTGGTCCAGCGCCAGGAAGGCCCGTTCGTTGGTCAGGTTGTTGCAGTAGAAGGCCACGTCCCAATTGCCGTGGCGCACGCCAAACCGCATGTTCACGATGTCGTAGGCCGGCAGCTCCGGGTCATACGTAAAGGTGCTCTGCGTCAAAGGGCCGCCGATCGTGTTCGCCCCGAATGAATTCAAGTCCAGCGTGCCGAGCAGATTGTCGCCGACCTGCGTGAAGCGGGAACCCACGTGCTGGTAAGTCCCGGACGCGTAGCCGATGAATGTCGGCGCGATCGGCTGTGAGAAGGTGGCCGAGAGAGCCGCCTCGAACTTGGGCACGCTCGGCAGGCGTTCGCCGCTCCGGATGCCGGACACGACGCTGACGGTGCCATCCGGCGCCGTGGAAGTCACGGTGGAGCGCAGCGTGGAGTCGTGATACCCGCCCGAGATGGAGAAATCGAAGGCCTCGCTCAACGCCGCCGCCAACTCCACCTCGCCGCCGACGCTGCGGGCCTTCGGCACGTTGAAGATCAGCCGGGACGAACACGAGCCCGCGGTCACGGTCACCTGCAGGTCCTTGACGTCGTCGTAGTACGCCGCGACGTTGAACGTGCCGCGGCCGCCGAGGATCCTGGACTTCGAGCCAATTTCGTAGTTCCAGGTCACCTCGTCTCTCCAAGACTCCCGGCCGCTGAAAGTGATCAGGTCCTGTGGCGTGCACAAGGGGACGTTCAACGGATCGTTGATCCCACCCAGGCGAAACCCCTTGGAGGCCTGCGCGTTCAAAGTTGTGCTGTCGCTCACTCGGTAGCTCGCGATGAAGCGCGGCGCCACGCCGTCGGCCTTGACGGTGCCCGGCTGCGAAACGAGCGATGTGCCGTTGTTGTCGTTGGCGAAGATGCCGTCGAAGATCTGCGCCTTGTCCTCCTTGTAGTTGTAATAGCGCAGGCCCCCGGTCAGGCTGAACCTGTCGGTGACGGCGAAAGTCCCTTCGCCGAAGAAAGCGTACTGGCGCAACTTGTAGTGGAGGTCCGAGTAGAACAGGACGTCCTTGGGCGCTGCCAGCCCCTGGGTCGGAATGCCGCTGGCGGCATCGAATCCGGAAACCAGCAGGTTCTGGCCGTAGTCGCGTCTGGCGTCGGCGTAAAAGCCGCCCCCGACCCATTTGAAACGGTCCATGCTGCCCGACAGGCGAAGCTCCTCGGCCCAGGACCTGGCCGCCGTCTTGTCGTCCAGCGGCGCGTTCAACGTGTAGATCTTCTCGGGCAACCCGATCGATCCGCCGGTGATCGAGGCGGTCAGGGCGGTCGCATCGCGCACGACCAGGATGTTCCGGCGGGTGTAGGAGGTGACCGAGGTCAGGGCGATGTCGCCGAAGTTGTACTTGACGTTCAAGTCGCCGAGCAGGAACCGGTCGGTGTAGGGCTCGTCGAGCTGGGTGAAGAGCTTGCGGTCGCCCAGCGTCACTTTCGGCCGCGTCGTCGTGAAGGGATTGCCCAGGATGTTGAAGATGTCGATGCGGTTCCAGCCGTCCATCCTCACGTCCTGGTAGGCGATCCGCGGAACGATGGTGAGGGACTCGTCCGGGGCGAAGTCGAGCGCCGCCCGAAAACCGGTGCGGTCTCCGGAATTGACGTTGTTCTTGATGCTCAAATCGGGCTGTACCGCGTCCATGTAGCCGGCGAACCGGTCGTAGTACGCCGCGACGCGTAGGGCGGTCGTGCTGCTTAAGGGCGCGTTGAAGCCCGCCTTGGCCGTGCCGCCCTGGCCGCCGCCGCTGATGCTGTTGCCCGAGACCTCGCCGAAAAACTTGCTTATGCTCAACTCGGGCTGGTTGCTGATATAGCGCACCGTGCCCCCCTCCGAGCCGGCGCCGAACAGGGTTCCCTGCGGACCGCGCAGCACCTCGACGCGATTCATGTCGAAAAGATCGAGGTCCGGCGTGAAGAGGGAGAGAGAGATGACCGATTCGTCCAGGTAGGCGCCCACGGACTCCTTGACGCCAGGCTGGTCGCGCGCGATCTGACCCGAGGAGATGCCGCGCATGGAGACCTGGTTCTGGCCGGGACCCAGGTTCTGGACGGAGAAGCCGGGCACGTTGGCGGCCACCTCCTCGATGGTCTCGACGCCGTGCTCGCGCAGGCTCTCTTCGGTCGGCGCCGCCACGGAGAAGGGCGTCTTGCTCACGGTTTCATCACGTTTCATAGCCGAGACCGTGACATCTGCCGAGACCCTCAGCTCGAGAGCGAAATCCACCGTGACCACGGCGCCGACGGCCAGCCGCCGGTCCCTCTGGGTGACCTTGCGGAACCCCTGCACGTCGGCCGACACAGTGTAGGAACCCGGCGGCAGGTCGGCCGCCTCGTAGACGCCCCCCGCGGAGCTCCTCACGACATGCGTTGCCAGGGTCAGCTGGTTCGTGATCGTGACCGCGGCTCCGGCGAGTGGCGCGCCGCTGGTGTCGCGCACGGTGCCGGTGATCCTTCCCGAAGGTTGAGCGAGGATTGGAACTGCGGAAAGGGTGACGAGAACGGCGATGACCAAGCGGATTGCGGTCCGTGGCTGGAACATCTGGGGCCTCCCTTCCAAAGGCTGTTTTTCAAAAAACCAGAGCGCCGAGGGGGTCGTGAGCGAGAGCTTATCAAGAGGGATCGGCAGCGAATCAAAAGATTCGGACGCGGGCTTGTCCCTGCGCGAGGACGCGGCGGCCTCAAATAGTCAAACGAAGGTTCGGGCCGCCGCTCCGCTCCGACGGCGAGGGAGACCGTTACTTATCCGGGAGCGCGGCGGGTGCGCCGCCGGACAGGCCCCGCTCCGGGACAAGCCCGCTTCTCACGAGGTGGGCACCGAGGATGAAGCGCTATCGCATCGGCCGCTACGAGGGGCTAGTCTAGAAGGCTCGACGGGCGCTGGTCGGGAGACCGGCGGCCCGCGCCGGGAGGTCTGCCGCGGGAGCCAACGCGCGGCGGGCCAGGAAGTCCGCCTTCGGCGCCGGCCGCTCGATGATGGCGACGTCCACCAGCCGGGTCTTCTGCTCGCGATAGAGCGTCAGAAGGCGTTCCGAGCTGCCCAGCCGGACCGTGGGCAGTTTCTCGCCCACGGGCGTGGTCCGCAGGAGCGGCGACGTCGAAGACGGGGTCTGCGCCCACGATCTGCGCCGGCAGGGTCAACATCATCACTGAGACGAAAAACGACCGGGGTAGATTACAACGCCGGCATCCTTCACTCGCTGGGACGCGAAGAGTCGCGTTTCGCGGGATAATTGCCGGGCTGCCCGTAGCTCAGTTGGATAGAGCAACGGCCTTCTAAGCCGTAGGTCGGCGGTTCGAATCCGCCCGGGCAGGCCAACCATCGCGATTGCGCCGGGCGCCACTCTCTTATCCCCTCTCCCCTGAAAGGAGAGGGTCAAGGTGAGGGGTTGATGGATCGCGCCGAGTTTCCTCGGGGGAGCAGAGCGCGTAAAATGCCTGGCCGAGGAGAGACGAAGATGTCGACCGACAACCAGGGCAAGAGGGCCTTGATCGACAAGATCGAAGATCTGCCGCCGGAAGCGGTCGACGAGGTCGCTCGGTTTGTCGATTTTCTCGTTTACCGCGACGAGGACTGTCGCCTGGTCCAAGCCGCCATGAAGGTCTCCGAACCTTCCCTCGCAACGGCCTGGGACAGTCCTGACGATGCCGATTACGACAATCCTTGAGCTGACGCCGTATCGGCGGAAAAGATCGCAGCGGCGGCTGGAGTCGATCATGAATAATGCGGGCTGGGCAGGAGCCAAGAGACGACCTGCCGTCGTCATCAGTTCGGCTCACTACAATCAGAGGCGTTCCGGCATCATCCTCATGGTCTCCCCTCGACAAGAAGCTTGCCCGTCTTCATCACCGAACCGGCACTGAAGGCCGTCCGTCCCGCGCGCGCCTTCGATCAGATAATGCGTGCCTTCAGGATCGCCCTCCGGGTTCTCACATACCGCACCACCGCAGCACTGAGCCCAATTTTCTCTCAAGAGCCAGGTCTGTCAGGGCTTTCCAGAGCGACAGGCAAGGGGGGAAGCATCAAAACCCGGGCTGTGGTTCCAGAAAGGAGGCGTTCTAGGCCCTAACAGCCCGTGGATAAATCGGTCATTCGGTTCACGCGACGACAAGTAGAGGGGCTGAGCGAAGAGGGCGCGTGTCGCGAGGGTCGAAGCTGAAAGGACCGACCTGATCGAACAAGAAACGGATAAGTTCGTGTATCGAGGAGAAAAGCGACAAGAGGGTGTGGGCGAGGAGGGCCGTTCTGCCCTGGAAGCCGCGCGGGGTGCCAAGACCGAAGAGGCTTCGCATCACGATGCCGAGGTTAAGGGCGGCGACGTGAACCTGGTAGCGCTTGAGGATGTTGGCCCGACCTCGCAGGTGAAGCCGTCGCATGCCGCCGGTTTCGCAGGCGTGAGCGAAACTCCTTTCGACGGTCTCCCCGCGTTTCTTGAGAAGGCGTTTGCCGGCGGCGCTCTTGAGTCTGCGGCGATTGAGGTAAAAGGCCCGCTGCCGGCGTCTGGCTTCTCGCTCGCCGACTTTCCGGGAAAGCCTCTTCCAGTTGCGCCGCCGCTTCTGCCGTCGTTCCGGGATGCAGGTGTTGTAGCCCCGTCGATGCAGGTCTCCCACCAGTTCGCCGCTGTGATATCCGCGATCGGCCACAACTTCCTGGATGCCGCCTTCCGGGTTCGCCCTTTCCACCGACGTCTCGGCCCACGTCAGCGTCTGCGGCAGCGTCGTCGTGTCTCCCGAATCGGCCGGATGAATCTCCGCCGCCACGATCACTCCGCTGATCAGATCCACCGCGTGCTCGGCCTTGTGCGCCAGATGCGTCGTCCCGTTTTTCATCTTCGTGATCCGCGCGTCCGGGTCGCTCGAGCTCTTCCAGTCCTTGTTGGAGACCTTCTTCCCCTTGCGCTTGCGGTCCATCCTCCCCAAGTCTTCCGGCGTCGGATCCTTGATCCCCTCCGCCCTGGCCAGCTTCTTCAGGTACTTCTGGTACGACGCCCCGTCGGCTCGACGCACGATCGTTCGCATCGCCGCGTTGGCCTCCAGCGTCGTCGCGTCAATGGCCACCTTCCGACCCTTCAGCAGACCTTCTTCCTGCGCCACCTTCAGAACCCAGTCGAAGATCTCCCGATGAACTTCTTCCGGGAACTTGCGCCTCAGTCCCGACAACGTCGAATGGTCCGGCGTGCTTTGCGTCAGCCCGTAGCCCAGAAACTCACGCAACGACAGCGAGTCCGCGCACTTCCACGCTATCGCTCGCTCCGAGGACAGGCCCTCAAAGAAACCCACGTACATCATCCGCAAGTACGTCCCGGGCGGAATCGACGGGCGGCCCAGCGTCTCCGCGAAGATCTTCCTCTCCTCGACCAGCCTCTCGACAAACGGATCGAACCCGTGACGCTCCAGCAGCTCGTTCAGCCGCCGGTAGAAGAGGTGGCCTTCACCTCTCGCCAGCTCGCTCGTCGTCACCCACAGCGGCGGTTGGTTCCCATCCCCTCGGCTTCCCATCGACATCGTCCCATCCTCCCTCGACAATCTCTGCCGATGAAAACCAAACCACCGATTACTTCATGCCGAAAGAATCAGACTTTTTCCACGGGCTGCTAAGCCGGAATGGTTAGAAGGAGGTTTTGCGCGTCAGCCCGAAGGCTGTTTATCTCTGATTGCAGATTTGGACGCTGCCCCTGAGCCCAAGTTACTAGGCCCACATCCGCTCCGGGTGCGACAATAGGGGTGAGGTGAGTGTCGTGAGGTGAGGGTCAGCCGTGTATTGTTGTATTAAGGGCTGATCGCGCGACCGAACAAGATGTGGTGGACCCGGCTCACCCCGGTTTGATCATGGGACTTGTCTCAGGGTTGCGCTCACGCAGATCGTCAGGGGCAAGGATGCCGCCGTGAACAGGGCCGTGAGCTGTTCTCCAGGCAAGGGACTGAGGGCAACTTGGACGTTCTCCCCCGCCACAGTCAGGATTGGATAGTCAAGTATTGCCTGACGCGCCTGGTCGAGCTTTGAAAGCCCATCGGCCGTCAATGCTGGCCTGACCAACACGAGGAAATCGACGCTCCTGGTCGGGACCGCCGCTGCTCTTGTGCCGCCGGGCTTGATTGGTGCAGCCACATTTCCGGAAGGAACGTCCTCTACCAACCGCCAGGGCCACACATAGACTCCTGATACTTCGTCGCTAGGAGAACCCAGAATTACATCGGCTCCGGTTTGGGCACGAAGCACCTCGCAGAGGGCTGTGAGTGCGGAAGCGAGCGTCATAGTCGGGAAGACCTTCGAGCGATCAGGGAGTCGTTCTCCCCGCCGCCCAGGCCTGGCGGGCTCCGCGCGGCAGCGCGTTCATGCGCTTGGCGAAGAGAACGATCTGCCACATCTCCCGGTCCGAGAGGGTCTGGCGGAAGGCGGCATGCCGGTAAAGCGAATGCCATGAGCGATCTTCCAGTAGATCGTCCCCTCGGGATCGTCCTCGACCCCGTCTTTGGAGAGCTGCGGCGCATTCGGGGTCCGAGAATGAATCCCTTGACCACGGCCGACCTCCTATCGTCAGTTTCCGCAGAATCGCACTCACTCGAGGATAACCCGTACCAGCCTCGCAGCAAAGGCGCCCCGCCCACCGGGGGCATCGGCGCATTACGGGCGGAGGGAGACGCTTTCCCCCTTGATGAACGCGAGGTCCTGCGACTGATTGTCGATGACGCCGGCGTAGGCGATCAGCGGAAGGTTCTGATCGCCTTGCACGACGCAGTAGGCGTCGGGGACGTCGCGGGTGAAGCCTGCGGCGGCAAAGACGTTGCTGATCTGGACCGAGGTGCGCGCTGGCGCGTTGGCCGAGACCTGGCCGAGTTGCGTGCCCGCGGCGTCGTAGAGCGTGAAGGCGATCACCTGCGCCACATCGTTGGCGTTGTACGCGCCGACGTTGCTGCGGAATCCCGCGGAAGAGTCGGCGGAGTGCGAGAGAGAGGTCAGGACTGCCGTAACGGGAGCTCCCGACTCGGCCAGGCCCCGAACTCCCATGCCGTTGGTCGGCGCCGGCCGCGACGGGGTATAGAGACGGCTGTTCACAACGACCGGCTGGTCACTGTCGAACTGGATCGCGCCTCCCGATTCGGGTGCCGAGAAGAGGTTCGCGATGAGGTCGTCGAAGGCGCGCATCTCGCGCGGGGCGAGGGTGACGGTCTGAGTGGCGTTACCGCAGGAGCCCGAGAAGCAGCGGTAACGGAGCGTGACGTTGGCGGAGGCGGATGCGGCCGTGTTCAGGACGGTGGCGTCGGTGTGGAAAAAGCTTCCGCCGGCCCCGTGAACCGAGGCCGAGACGGGGATCGTGACACGACCCGGGGTCGTTGGACTGCTCGCCTGCCCCTGAACGTAAGCGAGGTCCTGGGACTGGTTGTCGATGACGCCCGCGTAGGCGAGCAACGGAAGATTCTGGTCTCCCCGGACGACGCAGTACGCGTGAGAGACGTCGCCGGTCAAGCCGATGACATTGAAGATATTGCTGACCTGGACCGAGGTGCGGGCCGGCGCGAAGGCAGTGGTCAGGCCGAGCTCAACGCCGTTTCCGTCGTAGAGGATAAAGGTGATCGTCTGCGCGACATCGTTGGCGTTGTAAGCGCCGACATTGGAGCGGAACCCCCTGGTCGGATCGGCCGAATGGGAGAGCGAGGTCACCACGGCGGCCGGCAGCGCTTCCGTCTCCAAGACGCCCGGCACTCCCATGCCATTGGTCGGCGAGGGGCGGGAAGGGGTGTAGAGACGGCTCGTCACGACGAGGCTTCCGGCGCTCGAGAACTCGATCGCGCCGCCTGACTCCGGGGCGCTGAAGGTGACCGCGATCATGTCGTCGAAGACGCGCATCTCGCGCGGGGACAGCGTGAAGGTCCGGGGAGAGTTGCCGCACGGCGGAGCGAAGCAGTGGTACCTGGCCGTGACGATGGCCGGACTCGTCGCGGACCGGTTGAACACCCGCACGTCGGAGTGGAAGAACGTGCCCGACGCGCCGTGGATGGATGCCGCGACCGGCACCGTCACGCTCGACAAGGCGGCCACGCCGCCAATCCGCCCGATCTTGTGGGCGGCGCTTTCGGCGAACCAGACAGCCCCATCCGGCCCCGCCTTGATCGCAAAAGGCTGGCTCGCCGGCGTTGGAATCGCGAAGTCCGTCACGGCGCCGGCCGTGGTCACGCGGCCGATCCGGCCCGCGTCGGTTTCCGTGAACCAGAGAGCGCCGTCGGACCCCGTCGTCAGCCCGAACATGGCGCCGTGGATAGACGGCATGGACAGCTCCGTCATGCTCCCGTCCGACGCGATCCGCCCGAGCTTGTCGCCCGCCGGGAGCCCCTCCGCGATCCAGACGGCGCCGTCCGGGCCCGCCGCCAGGGCGAGCGCGTTGGAAGCGGGGCTCGCGAGCGGGAACTCGGTGATCACGCCAGTCGTGGTCACCCGGCCCACCTTGCCGGAGATCGGCATCGAGTACCAGAGATTCCCGTCCGGACCCGCCAGGATCTGGTGAGGCGACTGCGACGGGATCTGGCCGGCGAAGAGCGTGAAACTCCCCGAGGTGGTGACGCGCCGGATCCGTCCGCCGACGGCCCCATCGGTTTCGCTGAACCACAGGGCGCCGTCGGGTCCCGCGGTGATCGAGCTCGGGCCGCCGGACGGAAACGGGTTCGGAATCGGAAACTCGGTGAAGGCGCCGGCGGGCGTGACGCGGACGATGCGGTTGGAACCGTTCGCGCAGAACCACAGGTTCCCGTCGGGACCGGCCGTGATGCCGCCCGGGAAGCTCCCGGCCGTCGGGATCGTGAACTCCGCGATGACGCCCTCGGGCGTGGCGCGCCCGACGCGGTTCCCCTGCGCTTCGGTGAACCAGAGGTTGCCGTCCGGCCCCAGGGTCATGTCGAACGGGCTGCCGCCCGAGGGAATCGGAAACTCCGTGATCGTCTGCGCCGTGGCGAGGACCGCGAGGCTGAAAATCCCGGCGGCGACGAGGAACCTGGCGCTCACAAGCGGAGACCCTAGCAGGAACGTCCCGCCGCGTCTTGAACCAATGAAACGTCGTATCAGGCGGAGCCGAGCAGTGCGCGGAAGCGGCCGGGGCTGCAGCCGATGCGGGACTTGAAGACCCGGCAGAAGTGGCTGTGGTCCGCGAATCCCGCGGCCAGCGCGATATCGGAGAGCGGCCGTTCGGGCTGCTCGAGCGCCTTGCAGGCCGCCTGGATTCGCATCTTGTTGACGTACTCCCCCATCGTCTGGCCGAAGCGCCCGCGGAATTCCCGTGAGAGGTGGACCGGATGAACATCCACCGCGGACGCGACCTCGAGAACCGTCAGGGGCCGGGCGAACTCCCCTCGGAGGAGCTCGAGGCAGGAGGCAAGCCACCGCGGCTGCCCGCGCTCGGCGATGCGGCGGCCTCTCCAGAGACATCCGATGAGCTCCCAGAGGGCGCTGTCCACCGACTCGGGCCCGAGCATCCCTTCGACGTGCAGCCGGTAGAGCTGGGTCGCGAGGCACGACAGATCCCCGTCGAGAAGCCGCGGCTCGAAATCCGGATCGGCCGGTAGGAAGTCGGCAGCGGCGGCGAGCCACGCGAGCCGGATCTCGATGAAGAAGAAGACCGCACCCGCAGGCCCGATCCAATCGCGGTGGGTCAGCGGGGGGTGGAACCCGACCGAGAAGGGACCGTACTCCAGGCGCCTGCTCTCCACCTCCTCGACATAGCCGCCCCGGATGAGGAGGCAGAAGTACGGAACATCATGCCGGTGCGCCGGAAGGGCGCGCTCGCTCCAATGAGCGACCTCTGTGACGACCGCCGCCGGGAACTCGTGCTGCCGGCTGACCGAGCCGAAGTAGTTTCCGATGCGAAGCGGGACGGCCATCTTTCTACTCTACCCCGCCGCCTTCGCCAGGAAGCCGGATCGCTAATTCGGGAAATCCGCCGGGTCGATGCCGGGGATGACGCGCAGCGCGTTCTCGTAGTAGAGCTTCTTCAGGACTCCGTCCGGAAGCTCCAGGCCGTACATCTTCCAGAACGCGTGGCGCTTGCGGTAGGTTGTGGACGTCGATGAAGGACGACAGGAAGGCCTCCGCGGTTTCGCCGGGCTCCCTGTGCGAGAATGGACGACCGCTCAACGAAGAGGACGCTTTGGCACCACACGTAGGGATCATCGGCGGGGGCGTCATCGGATGCTCCATTGGGCTGGAGCTGCGGCGGCGCGGCTTCGACGTCAGCGTCATCGACCGGAACGGGGAGGTCGGACACGGCAGCACCTCGGCCTCCTGCGGCGTCGTACGCCGCTACTACTCCCAGCCCGGCATGATCGCGATGGCCCACGAAGCGGCTTCCATCTGGGCGGACTGGCCGGCATACCTCGGCCCCGTCGAGGAGAACCTGGCGGTCTTCCATCGTCCGGGCATGCTCTTCATCCTCCCGCGCGTCGACGAGACGGTGCACGCGCTGCTCGCCGAGATGCGGCGGGTCGGAATCAAGGCGTCCCTGCTGACACCCGAGGAGGTGCGCGAGCGGTTCCCGTATCTCGACACCGCGTCGCATTTCCCGGCCCGGCCCGTGTCCGATCCCGCATTCCTCGAGCCGGGCGAGCGTCCGATCGCCGGCGCCGTCTTCGAGGAAGACTCGGGTTACGTCGTCTCTCCAGGCGTCGCCACCAGCAACCTGAGGCGGGCCGGGGAGCGCGAGGGCGTGCGCTTCGTTCTGAACCGGCGGGTCCGGAGCATCCGGCGGGGAGGCGGCCGGCGCTTTCTCGTCGAGACCGAGACCCACGGCCCGATCGAGTGCGACGTCGTGGTCAACGCCTCGGGGCCGCACTCCGGCATCGTCAATCAAATGGCCGGTGTGAACCTTCCCCTGGAGACGCGCCCGCTGCGCCGCGAGGTCCATGTCCTCTCGAACCCGCTCTTCGGCCAGCCGGAGGGCGCAAGCGTTCCCGTGGTCGGCGACGTGGACGGAGGCGTCTATTTCCGCCCCGAGACGGCCGGCCGCGACATCGTCGTCGGCTCGACGGATCCCGAGTGCGACGCCAGGGATTTCGTGGCCGACCCCGACGATTTCGGCGACACGATTACGGATCTCTACCGTGAACGGCAATGTCTTCGCGCGATGCAACGATTCCCGGCCATGCGGCTCGGACGTCCCCGCGGTCTCGCGTCGCTCTACGACGTCACAGTGCGTGACTGGTACCCGATCGTCGACCGGACGGACTTGCCGGGCTTCTACGTGTGTATCGGGACAAGCGGCTCCTCGTTCAAGACCGCTCCCGTGCTGGGCCGCTTGACGGCTGAGCTCATCCAGTGCGGGGAAGCAGGGCGCGACACCGATCGGGAGCCCCTCGTCTTGGATCTGCCCCGAATCGGCGTTTCCGTGGACACGCGATTCCTCTCCCGCCGCCGCGGCGAGCTGCAGACCACCGGCACGGTCATCGGATAGCGGATAGCCGGAGCCCGCAGCCAAGCGCCGCTGCGGTCCGCGCCGCAACAACAACATGACCGAGCCGGCCGCGGGACGTCCGACCTGGTCATCACGGTTCGCCTTCTACCTGGGCTCCGTGGGCGCGGCCGTCGGGCTGGGCAGCATCTGGAGGTTCCCGTACCTGGCCGGGACGTCGGGCGGCAGCGCGTTCATCTTCGTCTTCGTCCTGGCCATCGGCCTGATCGCGACGCCGCTCCTCGCGGCGGAGTTCATGATCGGGCGCCGCGCGGGATCGAGCCCCCCCACGGCCGCGGGAGAGGTGGCCCGCCAGTCGGGGCTTTCCCGGCGATGGAACGCCATCGGCCTGCTCGGCACGGCCGCGGCTTTCCTCCTCCTCTCGTACTACGCGGTGATCGCCGGCTGGGTCATGGCCTACACGTGGAAGTGCGCGAGCGGCGCGCTCTCCGGCCTCCCTCGCGCCGAGGTGACCGCTCTCTGGCGCCGTTTCCTGTCGAGCCCCTTCGAGATGGGCGCCTGGCACCTGGCCTTCCTGGCGCTCGTAGCCTACTTTTCGGCGCGCGGCCTGCATCGGGGGATCGAGCTGGCCACCAGGATCCGGGGGCCCGCGCTTCTCGCCCTGCTCCTGGTCCTCGACGCCTACGCTTTGACGACCGGTGACGTTCGCCGCGGCCTCGCCTTCGCGTTCGCGCCAAACTTCCGCGCGATCACTCCCGAGGTCGCTCTGGTCGCGATCGGACAAGCCTTCTACGCGACCGGCGTCGGCATGGCCATGATGCTTGCCTACGGCGCCTACGTCTCCCGCGGCACCTCGCTCATGCGGTCCGCCGCGATCATCAGCGGGGCGATCCTCCTGGTATCGCTCCTCTCGACCCTGCTCGTGTTTCCCCTCGTGTTTCAGTACGGGATGAACCCCGCTCAGGGAACCGAGCTCGTCTTCGACGTCCTCCCGAAGGCCTTCGCCGAGATGCCCGCGGGGCGTTTCGTGGGGACCCTGTTCTTCCTCCTCCTCGTCTTCGCCGCGCTGACGCCCTCCATCGCAGTGCTCGAGCCCACTGTCGCGCACGTCCTGCAACGCACGCGCCTCCGCCGCGGTCCCGCCGTGCTGCTCTCGGCGGGCGCTGTATGGCTCCTGGGAATCGCGTCGGTTTTCTCTTTCAACCTCTGGGCACGTTGGCACCCTCTGGGCTTCCTGCCAAGCTTCCGCCAGAGCACGTGGTTCGACACCGCGGACTACGCCTCCTCGAACCTCCTCCTGCCGCTCGGCGCCCTGCTTACGAGCATCCTCGTCGGCTGGCGTCTGGACCGCGCCGCCGTAGCGGAGGAGCTGGCCGAGACGACCCCGTTCGCCCGCCGCGCCTGCGTCTTCCTCCTCCGCACGGTCTGCCCCCTCGCGATCCTCGTGGTGCTCGTCGTCAAGCTCCTGGGATGATGGTGTCACGCGACACTCAAACTCAGATGCAAGGACTCAGGAGCCCGCGAGGTCACGGGAAGAGAGATCGGCAGGAGCGCGGCCTCAGAGACTCACCAGCGACCTGGTAGTCCACCTGCTGCGCGACCGGCCATCCGCTCACGTCGATCGAGGCCAGGCGCCGCCGGTAGGTCTCGAGCTCGCGCTGTTGCGCGGACATCGCGGAAGCCCCGTAGTCGGGCACGCCGTCCACGACCTTCGGCTTCTGGAACATCCGCCATTCACGGAAGAGGGAAACCAGATCCTCGTACCGCGCCTGATCGTCGTCATCCAGCCCCACTGATCATGATCGCCTTCGGCGACTTTCCGTTCGCGCTGCGAGCGGGGCCGATAATAGCAATCCCGCAAGACGCTCGACTCTCCCGAGAGAGGCATCCTGGCGGGGCACAACGACCGGGGGTTTTATGGCTCAAGTCAGCTGGGCGGTGGGGGTCGGGTACCTCGCTTCGCTCCTCGTCTTTTGCGCGTTCTACATGAAGACGATGATCCCATTGCGTTGCGTTGCGATCGCGAGCAATGTCGCCTTCATAGCATACGGGCTCGCGGGCGGCCTCTATCCCGTGCTCGTGCTCCACGTCGTCCTGCTCCCACTGAACTGTCTCCGACTGCTCCAGATGCGGACCCTCATTCGAAGAGTCCGGGAAGCATCCCGGGGCGACATGTCCATGGAGTGGCTTATCCCCCTGATGAGCCGTCACCAGGTCGAGTCGGGTCACGTCCTGTTCCGGAAGGGTGACCCGGCAAATTCGATGTATCTGATCCTGAGCGGGTCGGTTCGGCTGCCGGAACTCGATATTACTCTTGGCCCCGGTACTCTCATCGGCGAGATCGGGTTGTTCGCCCCGGACAATCGGCGGACGGGCACAGCAATTTGCGAGAGCGACGCCGAGCTCGGGGCCATCAACGATCAGAAGGTATTGCAGCTCTACTATCAGAATCCCACTTTCGGCTTCTACATGTTCAGATTGGTCCTCCGGCGAATGCTGGAAAACGAACGGCGCCAGCGGGCCCAGTCCAGCGCTTCGCGACCATGATGATCGCGCCCCAAGGGACGATACTCGAGCGGGCGACCTAACGCCGGGTGGGAATACGCGGCCCCACGAGGCTAAAGATCAGGGCGTGCTGGGCGGCGGGACTCGGCGCTTGGTGGCCTGTTCGAAGGCGTAGGCGAGAGCCAGGAGGCGAGGCTCGCTGCAGGCCAATCCGGTGAAGCTGACGCCGAAGGGGGCCGGCTTCGCGTTGAAGCCTTCGGGGAAGGGCGCGGCGGGCGGGGCCGGGGCGTTGGCCACCATGCCGAAGGGAACCATGACGGTCGGGTAGCCGGGCCTGGCCGCGATGCCGGCGCCGCTTCCGCCGGGAAAGAGGAGCGCATCCAGCTTATTTGTCTTCATTGCCTCGTCGATGCCGTGCGTGCCGGCAAGCGCGATGTCCCTGGCCCGGTCGGCCTCGTAGCGCGCCTTGTCCGCCTGCACGTCCATCTCGTCGGAGATGTCGAGGTTGGACTGTCCGTACTTGAGCGCCCCCGCCTTCGTGTGCTTCAGGTTCCACTCGCGCAGCTCGGTCAGGGTCTTTACCGGCGCGGAGGGGCCGAGCGACGCCAGCCACTTGTTGAAGTCGCGCTTCATACCGTACTTGAAGCTGACGGAGCAGTCGGCGTCCTTCCCTTTCGCGTCGCTCCAGCCCGAGCAGATGCCCCACGAGAGGAAGTTGTTCTTCGCGTCCTTGGCCATGACGCTCGGGATGTCGGCGGGGTCCACGATCACGGCGCCCTGTCGCTTCAGGACCTCGATCGCTTCGACCATCACCTTCGCCTGGTCGGCGTTCAAGCCTCCGCGCGGCTCCTTGCCGCCGGGCGGCGTCACCTTGTCGTAGAAGTACGCCCGCGGAATCCCGATGCGCGCGCCCTTCAAGGCGCCGGCGTCGAGGAATTTCGTGTAGTCGCGGCCGGGAGGAGGCCCGCAGGTCTTCGTGGCCGGATCGTTGGGATCCGGCGCCGCGCCCTCGAGCGCCCCGAGCAGGATCGCGGCGTCCGTAACGGTCCGCGCCATCGGCCCCGCCGTGTCCTGGTCCGCGGTGATCGGAATGATGCCGTAACGGCTGACGCGGCCGACCGTCGGCTTGACCGCCGCCAGCATGTTCTGGTTCGCGGGAGAGAGGATCGAGCCCGACGTCTCGGTCCCGACGTTTGCCGCCCAGAAGCTCGCCGTGGTGCCGATCCCCGAGCTCGACCCGCCCGTCATGAGCGCGGGCCGCCCGTCGCCGGTCGCCTCGCGGGGATCGCGCCGGGGATCGTACGGGTTGAAGCCGTAGCCGGCGACCGCGTTGTAATTGGTGGGCATCGGAGAGGGCGAGCCGGCCACCCAGTTGGCGAGCTCGGTCATTCCGGTCTTCGCGATGATGATCGCACCGGCTTCGCGCAGGTTCTTCGTGACCGTCGCCTCGTAGGACGGCACGAATCCCTCCAGGGCAAGCGCGCCTCCGGTTGTCGGCATGTTCGTTGTCTGGATGTTGTCCTTGAGTGCCACCGGGATGCCATGCAGCGGACCGCGCACCTTGCCCCCCGCGCGCTCGCGATCCAGCTCCTCGGCCTCCTTCAGGGCCTCGCGGTTGACCGTGATCGCCGCGTGCAGCTTGTCCTCGTACGTCGCGATCCGAGCGAGGCTCTGAAGAACCAGCTCCCGCGACGTGACGCGGCCTCTTTCCATCGCCGCCTGCATTTCCGGGATGGTCGCCTCGATCACGGAAAAGGGCGCCCCCGCCGGGGCCGCCGAGGCGCGCCGGCCTTGCCCTCCGGCCGCGCCCAGCGCCGCCGCGAGGAAGAGCAGAACGAGAAGAAAGGGAAAGCGCTTTATGGCGGCGAATCCTAGCACCGGAGGCCTGTCCGGATCCGCCCGGGCAGGCGGCGACTGTGGGTGTGCCGTCTAAAGGAACCCGGAGCCGGCTACTGGATGTTCGGAGCCAGGGCAGGCGCTCCGTCAGGCCCCGGGACTTGAGCGGCTGACGCGACAGCGGCTGTGGGGACTGACGGATTGGCGACGGCGGCCTGGACGGAGGAAGCCGCGGGCGCGGGCGGAACGACGCCAAGCTCGCGCCGAAGGGCCTCGACGTTCGCCCTGAGAACGTAGTCGTCCAGGTTGCGCCAGAGGAAGCTGTGATGGAAGCCGCCCTCGTCCATCTCGCGGAGGGCGTCCGCCTTGCTCCAGCCCTGGACGACCACGCGGTACAGGGCGACGATCGCGCCCGTCCGGTCGGCGCCGTGCTGGCAGTGGATGACGAGAGGTCGATTGGCGGGGTCTGTCAGGATTCGAAGGGCTTTGACAACCCGGTCGTCGCGCAGGCCGAAGGCGGACATCGGCACGTGGAGCAACTTCAGGTCCGTCCCCCGGGCGGCCGGGACATCTCCCTCTCCCCCGGCGACGTCCAGGATCGCCTTGACCCCGAGGGCGGCGAGCTCCCGGAACCCGGCGCTCGTGGGCTGCGCGCTGCGAAAGAGGCCGGGCTCGACCCGATACAGGTTCTCGACACCCCCGGCCATGATCGCCGTCGCCCAGGCGGCCGGACGAGGAAGGGCCGGCGGCGAGGCGAGGACGGAGCCCGGGCCCAGGGAGAGCGCCAGGACGAGAGACAGGAGGCCCGTGGCTTTTCGTCCGTTCATGAGCAAATAAAGAACAACCGCTCGGCTGGGAAATTCCTGAAGGGCAGCCCCTGCACCTGGGCGACGCATTCGCCTTTCTGGCTGCGCTCGCCCTCGAGTATCGAGTTCGCCCGCCAGTCAGATTAGCCGCGGGTGGCGAGGGGTCTTTAGAAGAAGGACTCAGCGGTTAGGCAAGACGTCGAGTCCACCGGCGTGGCGCAAGCGCTTATCGGCGGTGACGAGCGTCAAGTCGTAGACCCGAGCCGTGGCCGCGATGAAACGATCGGCGGGGTCCTGATGCTCCAGCTGCAGCCGCCGGCTCTCGATTGCCACGTCCCGGTTGAGCGGCGCGTCGCGAAGCGGAGACGCCGCGAAAGCGGCCGCAATCCATTCTTCCGGCGGGCGGTCCAACTCGATACTTCGTTTCTCCGCGAGTAGAAGAGCCTCCCAGACGCTGATGGGCGACAACCACAGATCATTCTTCGACGACTCGAGCGCCGCGGCGACCTTCCTCGACAAACGCTCGGGCGACACGACGCTCCAGATCCAGATGTGCGTATCGAGGAGCAGCTTCACTTTCGAAGCACTTCCCAATCTTTCTCATCGGACGCCGGCGAAATGATGTCTCCAACGACGCGCGCCGTTCCTTTCATCGAACCGAGCCAGCGGCGGGACCGACGCGATGCGGCGGGGGGCACGACCTCGGCCACGGGCTCTCCGAACCGCGTGACGAGGATGGGCCGCCCCGTTCGCTTGACGCGGGCGAGGATCGCCAGACAGCGCGCCTTGAACTGGGAGATGGGCACAGTCTCCATGCACCGATTAGACCATAGTCAATGACCATGGTCAACGAAGCCTCGGAACGGGGCGGGGCATGCTGGCTTCACCGGCGTGTCAGGGGATGGGCTTCAGTGTTGAAGATAACCCGGTCGAAGTCGAGGGTCGTTTGGGGGGCGAAGAGGAGGTAGAGGTACTTCATCGTTTCCGCCAGGAAGTAGCTCGGCATCAGGTCGCCCTTCTCTTTTGTAACAACGCTCTTGAGGACCGTGTAGCCGGCGTCGGTGCGGCAGTTGGCGACGAGGGCTTCGAAGAAGGTCCGGCCCGTCTCGAGATAACGCGGGTCTTTCGCGTAATGGAAGAGGTAGTAGGCCGATTCCATGATCTCGGGGCGGAGCTGATAGCCGGGGCTCGTGACCTTCATGGTCCTGTAGTCGAGGACCTCGGGCTCGATGCCGTGGAGGTTCCACATCTTGAAGCAAGAGTCTTCGAGGCGCCTCGCGTGCCGGAGGTCGCCGCCGAGCGCCAGGACGGCGGGAAGGAAGGCATGAAGCGCGCCGAACTCCGTGGCCGTGCGCTTGCCCGTGGCCATATCCGCCTGGCCGTACCAGAGGCCCGTCGGGGCATCGTCGGCGAGATGCGCGTTCAAGGCTCTCAGGCTTTCGCGCCACATGCTTTCGCAATCCTTGTCGCCGAAGAGCCGCGAGCACTTGAGCAGGTACTCATAGTAGGAGTCAATGCCGCCGCCGACGTGACTGTCGCGACTGATCCACTCCCCTGTCTCGACGTTGATCTCTTCGCCGACGAGGCCGAGCTTCGAGCGCCGCCCGTAGAGCTGCACGAGGGCGTTCTTCGCCTTGTCGAAAAAGGCAGGCTTTCCCGTCAGCTTCGCGAGTGTTCCGAATTCCAGCACGAGCGTTCCGATCTCGGCGGGATTCGAGCGCGAGCCCTTCGTCTTGCCCGTCTTCAGGTTCACGTACATGTAGGGCATTCCGGTGGGGGAATCGAAGACCAGCAGGAGTCGCGTCCCGAGGTCCTCGGCCAGCTTCAGCAGACGCTCGTCGCCGGTCATCTGGTAACTCGAGAGCAACCCACCAAGGAGCCGGATTGTGACCTCGAAGTTCTTGACCGAGATGTCCTTGTCGAAGGAGAGATTCTCGACGATCAGGGCCTTCGCCTTTTCCGCCTCGTCTTTGAGGCCCATCAAGAGAAGGGTGTCGAGCGAATCCACCGGAGTCATGAGAAGGGAGTCCCCGTACCAGTCTTTGGCGGTCTTGCTGACAGGCCTCAACTCGTCGTGACCCCAGGCATATCGCTCATAGGCACGCCAGGCGTGGAGAAACTCCGCGCGGACCCGCGCGGCCAGTCCGGCCCGGTTGACTGTTGCGCTTGGCCGGACGCCCACAGCCGCCAGGCCCGACGCGAGGAAAAGCGCGGCGGCCAAAGGAACGGCGCGAGTCTTCACGAGCCGACGATAGCCCGCGCCGGCGGCCTCAAACAAGGCGCGCGAGGTTTCTTGTCATCCTGAGCCCTTCGCCCCTCTTTGTCATCCCGAGCGCAGCGAGGGATCTGCTCTCACCGCTTCGATGGTTGCGTCCGCTCAGGACAGGCTTCGCGAAGGATCCGCTCATTCGGTAGGGCAGATCCTTCCTTCGTCGCGTAGCTCCTCAGGACTGCTTCGCTCGCGCCGTCGCCATAGCGGCTTTGGCGCGTCGGCGACCTCAGGATGACATTGTTAGCGGAAACGCCAGCCGGCGAGGAGCACAAGGCAGTTCAGGCCCAGATTGGGCCTCTTCGTGCCTCCGTTGGAGCTGTGAGCGAGGCGCCAATCCGAACAAAGGCGGCTGTCCGGCGGGGATGGGTTCGGTCTGAGCGATCAGACGCGGCGCCGGCAGGAGCGTCGCGAGAACGATCGCGAGGCGCGCGTATCTGCCCACACGGCGTCCCACCGCTGCAAGGCGCGCGCCGATCAGCCGGCCGGCTTCGAGCTGATGGACGCGGCCTTCGGCGCCAGGACCGCGCCCGGACGAGTCCAGGTCGGGTCCGAGAGGTTCCAGCCTCCGCCCAGCGCCTTGTAGAGCTGGACGAAATTGGCCAGGCGGTTGAAGCGGATCTGCGCCAGCGCGTTCTCGGCGGGAAAGAGATTCTGCTCCGCCTGGAGCACGTCGAGGTAACCGGCGAAGCCGGCGACGTAACGCTGGTTGGAGAGACTCACGGCCTGGCGGAAAGCCGCGACGGCGCGGGCCTGTTCCTTCTCGGCTTGCGCGAGCTTCTGGTGGGCGACGATCGCGGAAGAGGCCTCGCCGAAGGCGTTGGTGACGGTCTTCTCGTACTGCGCCTTCGCCTGCTCCCACTGGGCGACCCGGGCGTCGTACTGGTTCTTCAAGCGCAATCCCTGAAAGAGCGGGCCCGTCAGACCCGCGGCGATCGACCACGTCTTGCCGGAGGTGAAGAGGTTCGAGACGTCGGTGCTCACGCCGCCGAAGGCGCCGGTCAGGCTGATCGTGGGGAAGAAGTCCGCCATGGCGACGCCGACGGTCGCGTTTGCGGCGATGAGCTGCTGCTCGGCCTCCTGGACGTCGGGACGCCGGCGAAGCAGGTCCGACGGGAGGCCGGCCGGGACCTCCGGTGGGAGAGCCTGGTCCGTCAGGGCCGCGCCGCGCGCGATCGGTCCCGGGTTCCTGCCCAGGAGCAGGCCGATCGCGTTCTCGAGCGTCACGATCTGGCTTTCGAGCTGCGGGACCTGGCCGGCGACGCTCGCGAGCGAGGCCTCGGCGCTCGCGGTCTCCAGAGCCGAAGCCATGCCGGCTTCCAGGCGGCGGCCGAAGAGGTCAGAGGTCTCCTGGAACGCCGTCGTTGTCCGCCGGGCGATCTCGAGCCGCAGGTCGAGCTGACGCAGCTGAAAATAATCCGTCGCGACCTCGGAAACCAGGGAGAGAAGGACGCCGCGGCGGGCCTCCTCGCTGGCGATGTACCGCGCCAGGGCGGCCTCGCTCGAGCGCCGGATGCGGCCCCAGAGATCGAGCTCCCAGGAGAGGCCGAGATTGACGTCGTGGAGACTCACGGTCCCCACGCCGGGCGCCAGGAGCTCGGACTGGCGCGAGCGCGACCACTGCGCCTGATACCCGATCTGCGGGAAAAACTCCGAGCGCGCGATGCCGGCGTTCGCGCGCGCCTCCTCGACGCGGGCCGCGGCCAGGCGGATGTCGTAGCCGTTCTTCAACGCCTCATCGAGCAATCCCTTCAGGGCCTCGTCGTCGAAGATCTCCCACCAGGCCCGGTCCGCGAGCGAAGCGGCCTGCGCCGGTCCCGTTTCGCCGCGCGCCTGTTCCGGCGCCGCCATCGGCGGCCGCTTGTAGTTGGGGCCGACCGCGCAGCCGGAGAGCGCGAGCGGCAGAAGAAGCGCGGCGAGGATCTTCCGCACGTCAGACCTCCTGCGGCGAGGACTGATCGACCGCGGAGGGGGGCAGGTGGCCCGAGTGGAAGAAGGCGGTGCGGTTCAGGACCTTCTCCTGGAACACCTCGAGGTAGAGATAGATGACCGGCGTGATGTAGAGCGTAATCAACTGCGACACGATCAGGCCTCCGACGATGACGAGGCCGAGCGGCCGCCGCGACGACCCTCCAGCGCCGAACCCGAGGGCGATCGGCAGCGCTCCGAAGATCGCCGCGAGCGTCGTCATCAGGATCGGGCGGAAGCGGTCCATGCTCGCGTCGTGGATGGCCTTCTCGGCCGGCTCGCCCTTGTCCACGCGCTGACGCGCGAAGTCCACGATCATGATGCCGTTCTTCTTGACGATGCCCATGAGCATGAACATGCCGACGAAGGCGTAGAGCGACGCCTGCTGGCCGAAGAGGAAGAGCGCGAGGAGCCCGCCCACCAGAGCCGTCGGGAGAGTCGAGAGGACGGTGATCGGAAGAACGTAGCTCTCGTAGAGGATCGCGAGGATCACGTACATCACGAAGACCGCGAGGAACATCAGGATCGTCAGGTCCCGCACGGTGTTGCGGAAGGTCAGCGCCTCCCCCTGCAGGCTCGCGCGGAGGCTCGGCGGCACGACCTCGGCGGCGGCCTTCTGGATGTAGTCGGTGGCGTCGCCGATCGCGACCCCGGGCTTCAGGTTGAAGAAGATCGTGACGCTGGTGAACTGGTTCAGATGATTGACCGACTGAAGGCCGAGCGTGTTCTTCCAGGTCACCAGCTCCGAGAGCGGCACGAGGTTCTTGCCGTCGTCGGTCTTGATGTAGAGGAGAGCCAGGTCCTCGGGTTTGGAGCGGGCGGCGTCGCCGACCTCCAGGATGACCTGGTACTGGTCCGTCGGTTTCTTGATCAGGTACAGGTAGTTCTGGGAGTAGGCGTTCCGCAGGAGGCTCAGGATCCGCGCCTCGGAGACGCCGTACATCTTGGCCTGGTCGCGCCGCAGCTCGATGTCCAGGTTGGGCGTGTTGGCGAAGTAGTCCGACGAGACCGTCTGAAATCCCGGGTACTGGTAGAGCTTCGCCATGAGCTTGCCCGCCGCCTCATAGACCTGCGGAGCGTTGACGCCCGAGATCGAATAGGCGTACTGCCCCTGCGTCTGCGAGGTCGCGCCGGTGGAAATCTCGAGCACCGGAAACGGGCGCAGGAAGGCGAACGCGCCGGGCTCCGAGGCGATCTTCCCCATCAGGCCGGCCGCGACATTGGCGATGGGCGGCCGGTTCTTCGGCTCCCCGATCATGGTGAACGTGATGCCCATGTTCGAGGGGAGAAAACCGCTGGCGCCCGTCAGCGTGAAGTCCATCAGCACGTGGGGATCGGTGTGGAGGGCCTGGTCCACGCGGTCCTGGATCCCCCGCATCTGCTGGGGCGAGGAGCCTTCCTTGCCCAGGAAGGCGCCGAAGATGACCCCGCTGTCGCCCGGCGGCAGGAAGACCCTGGGGATCGAGACGAAGAGCAGGATCGTTCCCGCGAGGCAGGCGGCCCAGATCGCGAGCGAGATCCAGCGGCGGCGCAGGAACCACCAGAGCGAATTCCCATAGGCGCCGAGCACCCTCTTCTCGACGCCGCCGATGACCCGCTCCATCCACGTCTTGGTCGCGCCGGGGCCGCGATCCTTGAGCAGGCGCGCGCACATCAACGGCGTCAGCGTGAGGGAGACGATGCCCGAGGCGAAGATCGAGATGATGATCGTGACCGCGAATTCCCGGAAGATCCGCCCGACCAGGCCCGACATGAAGACCAGCGGAATGAAGACGGCCGCGAGCGAGATCGTCATCGACAGGATCGTGAAGCTGATCTCTTTGGCGCTCCCGAGGGCCGCCTGCCACGCCTTCTCGCCCCGCTCCATCCGCCGGACGGTGTTCTCCAGGAACACGATCGCGTCGTCGATCAGGAACCCGATCGCCAGGGTCAGGGCCATGAGAGAGAGGTTGTCGAGGCTGTAGCCCAGGAAACTCATCGCGACGAAGGTCAGCAGAAGCGAGAGAGGCAGCGCCACCGCAGGAATCAACGTGTCCGTCGCGCGGCCGAGGAAGAGGAAGATGACGACGACGACGAGGACGAACGCGATCAGGAGCGTCAACTGGACGTCGGTGACGGAGTGGACGATCGATTGGGAGCGGTCGTAGATCATCGTGATCCGCACGGATCCCGGGATCTGCGTCTGGATGATCGGCAGGATCTCCTTGATGCTCCGGGAGACCTCGACGGCATTGGCGCCGGCCTGGCGGTTGACCGCCAGGACGACCGTGGCCGACGGAATCGGGTACCCGCGGACCCAGAACCGCATGTTCAAGCGCTCGTTTTCGACCGACTGCCGCACCTCGGCCACGTCTCGCAGGTACACCGGCGAGCCGTCCGCCGAGCCGACGATCAGGTTGCTGTACCCTTCGGGAGTGTCGAGCTGCCCCTGAGGGCGCAGGACCGACGTGCCCGACGGGCTGTCGAGCTGCCCGGCCCCCGAATAGCTCGTGCCGGCCTTGACGGCCGCCGCGAGGTCGTCCACCGAGATCTTCCGCGCCCACATCGCCGAGGGGTCGGCCTTGATGCGGATCGCGGACTTGCTGCCGTAGACGTTGACCTTCGAGACGCCCGGCAAAATCGAGATGCGCTGGCCCACCTGGGTGGTCGCGTAGTCGTAGATCTGGCCCGACGTCACCGAGTCCGACGTCAGCGCGATGTACATGATCGGCTGGTCGTTCGGATTGCTCTTGGAGAACGTCGGCGGCGAGGGCATGTCGATCGGCAGGCTTCCCGTGGACTGCGAGATCGCCGTCTGCACGTCGGTGGCGGCCGCGTCGATCGACTTGGACAGAGCGAACTGGAGGGTCAGGGTCACGAACCCCTGCGTGCTCTGCGAGGTCACGAGCTCCAGCCCGTTGATCTGCATGAAGCTGCGCTCGAGCGGAGTCGCGATGTTGGCCGCCACCGTCTCGGGGCTCGCGCCCGGGTAGGAGGCGAAGACCTGGATGACGGGGTAGTCCACGACGGGCAGGTCGTTGACGGGAAGGCGCCGGTAGGCGAGCGCGCCGAAGAGGACGACCGACGCGGTCAGGACCGCGGTCATGACCGGGCGGCGGATGAAGGGCTCGGAGAAGTTCATGACGAAAAGTATGTCCGCATTGATTTTAGCGGGGGACCTTGCGGTCCCCCGGACCCCCTAGCCTCCGGAGGCGCCCGCCGGCGCCGGAGCGCCCTGCGGCGGCAGTTCGCGCACCTTGCCTCCGGGAGTCACGCCGAGCTGTCCCGTGACGACCACTTTCTCGCCGGCCTTTATCCCCTGCTGGACGACGATCAAATCTCCCTGACGCTGCCCGGTCACGACCGGCCGCATCTCGGCGGTCGAATCCGGCTTGACGACGTACACGAACGGGCCCTTGGCCGAAAGCTGCGGCGCGACGGCCGGCACGAGGATGGCTCCGGGAATCGTCGAGAGGAGCAACCGCACCTTTACGAACCGGCCCGGCCACAGCCGGCGCTCGGGGTTGGCGGCCGTCGCCCGCAGTTTCACCGTGCCGGTCGCGTCCGCGACGGCGTTGTCGAGAAAGGTCAGCGCGCCCTCGATCGGCCGGGCGGGCTCGTCGGGCAGGCGCACTTCGACCTTGAGAGTCCCCGCCTTCATGTTCTGCTGCACCGAGGTCAGCTGGTTCTGCGGAATGGTGAAGTCGGCGTAAATCGGATCCATCCGCTCGATCGTCAGGAGCGGCGTTTCGTTGGCCTTCACGACGTTACCGACGTCCACCAGGCGATGGCCGGCCCGGCCGTCGATGGGAGAGCGAATCGAGCAGTACTCCAGGTTCAGCCGGGCCGTCTCCGCGGCGGCGGCGGCCTGGCGGACCTGAGCCTGCGCCAGCTCGACGGAGTTCTTGCGCGTGTCGTACTCCTCCTGGGAGATGGCCTTCGTCTGGATCAGCGTCTCCGCCCGCGACCACTGGCTCCTGGCGAGGTTCAAGGCCGCGTTCGCCTTGGCGAGATCCGCCTGCGCCGCGTGGAGCTGCGCTTCGAAGGGGCGCGGATCTATGGTGAAGAGGAGATCCCCCTTCTTCACGTCGGCTCCGTCCTGGAAGTGGAGCTGCGTGATGCGGCCCGAGAGCTGGGGCAGGATGGAGACGACCTCGCGCGCGACGCATTTGCCGACTTCGTCCAGGTACACCGGCACGTCCTGCGCGACGGCCGCGGCGACGGTCACGGCTGCCGGCGGCCGCTCGAAAGACGGCGGGGCCTTCTTCCTGCCGGCGCGAAAGCCCACGACGAGCACCGCCAGTACGACGACGGCGGCGCCGCCGATCAGGAGCCCGCGCTTCGATTTTTCAGACACTTCAACACCTCTCTTGGAAAGTCGAAAGTCAGGAGTCGAGAGTCGCTGGCGACCTCCCGACTGCCGACTGACGGCTCTCTTAGCTCTCCAGCTTCGCGTCCATCGTGATCCGGGCCTTCAGGAGCTTCGAGATCGGGCATCCTGTCTCGGCCGCTTGCGCCGCGGCCCGGAACGCCTCGGCGGAGGCGCCGGGGACCTTTCCCACCACCTCCAGATGAGACTCCGTGACCGTCCAGCCCGAATCCAGCTTGTCGAGGGTGACCGTGGCGGTCGTGCGCAGGCTCTGAGGCACGAGGTTGGCCTTGCCGAGCTCGGCCGAGAGCGCCATCGTGAAGCAGCCGGCGTGCGCCGCGGCGATCAGCTCTTCGGGATTGGTCCCCCTGGCGTTTTCAAACCGGGTCGTGAAGGAATAGGCGCTCTTCTCGAGCACGCCGCTCTCCGTCGAGACGGTGCCTTTGCCGGTCTTCAGGTCGCCCTGCCACTCTGCGGATGCCTTGCGTTTCATCTCTTCTCCCCTTTTCTTAAACCTTACCGCGACCGGCGAAGTATCTCCCTTTTCACCCGCCGTCCTGGAGAGGGGACGGGAATCTTTCCATCCATGCCGGGGCCGGCCCTCCCGGTCCTGTCCCTTCTCCCTCTCCCACCGCTGGGGAGCGCGAGGGGTCTCCCCTCGCTTCACTTCAGCGCCGGCCGCGACCGCAGGTCGCGTCTCGCGCAGCGAGCGGCCGGCAGGCCGGGGTGAGGGCGCCCGATCGCCGAGGTGCCATAACCCTTTGACCGCTCCGCTGCTTCCAAAGTACCTTTTGCTCGTGCTGCGCACCCGCGTTTGCCACCTCTTCGGCATCGAGCATCCTATTCTGCTCGGCCCCATGGGGTCCGCCACCGGGGCGGAGCTGGCCGCGGCCGTCTGCAACGCGGGCGGCCTGGGGATGATCGGCTGCGCCGGCCGGGCGCCCGACTGGATCGCGCGGACCGCGCGGGAAATCCGGGAAAGGACGGACCGGCCCTTTGGATTGAACCTGCTGCTCTTCGAGGGGGACGAGCGGGCAACGGACGCGGTCTTCGACGCCCGGCCGCCCGTTTTTTCGACTGCGTGGGCGTGGCCCGAACAGGATCTCGCCGGTCTATTTTCCCGGGCGCGAGGGGTAGGAGCGCGCGTGGTTCACATGGTCTCCGGCGTTGCCGAGGCGATCCGCGCCGTCGAAGCGGGTGCCGACGCGATCGTCGCCCAGGGCACCGAAGGGGGCGGGCACGTCGGACTGATGGGAACGATGACGCTCGTTCCGCAGGTCGTGCGAGCGGTGGCTCCGGTCCCCGTCCTGGCGGCCGGCGGGATCGCGACCGGCGAGGGCCTCGCGGCCGCGCTGATGCTCGGCGCCGAAGGAGTGATGGTGGGCACGCGCTTCCTCGCCACTCCCGAGGCCCCGGTCCCCGACGGGTTCAAGAAGGCGATCCTCGCCAGCGACGGCCACGACACGGTCCTCACGGAGATTCCCGACATCGCTCGCGGGCGGGTCTGGCCGGGAGCGTACTCGCGCGTCGTCCGCAACCGCTTGATCGAGACGTGGGCCGGGCGCGAGGGAGAGCTTCGCGCCCGCCGCGCCGAGGTCGGTCCCGCGATGGTGCGCGCCTTCCAGGCCGGAGACACCGATGGAGCGCCTCTCTTCATCGGACAGGACGCCGGCCTGATCGATGCGATCCTCCCCGCCGCGGAGCTCGTGAAGCGGATGGCCGCCGAGGCCGAGGCCGCCCTTCTCCGTGCCGCCGCCGCAATCCGCTCCTAGCGGCTCGGCTGCCTAATAGGGCTGAGCCCCGGGGTGTTGTCATCCCTTCGCCTTCCCCCCCTGTCATCCTGAGCGCAGCGAAGGATCTGCTCTCGTCCGTTCAACCGATGCTCTCCTGCTCAGGCAAGCTCTGAGCAAAGCGAAGGATCTGCTCATCCGAGGAGGGCAGATCCCTCGTCGCTCCGCTCGCGCCGTCGCCACAGCGGCTCTGGCGCGTCGGCGACCTCAGGATGACAGCGATTAGCCGGACAAGGCTGCCAACAGGCGCCTTCCGCCCAGGGACAGTCCCGCCTGTCTGGTTCCGGGCTAACATTCAAACTCCGTGGAACGATCGTTGGAGTCTGTCTCGCCCGTCTCCGTCCGGGGAGACCTCTCCCGGCGCTTCGCGGCCTTCGTCGCCGAGCGCTTTCCCTTTGCCCTGGCTCCTGCAACCGCGGCTTTTTCGTCGGTCTGCCGGCAGGACCCGGGACGCGATCCCGCGGCCATCGCGGCGATCCGCTCCGCCCTCGCGGAGAGTCTGAACCGGGAGCTCGCCGTCGCCCTGCCGGAGGCCCTGCCCGACTCGACGCCGGGCGTCCCGGTCCAGACGCGGCTCGACCATGCGCGAGGGGAGCTTCTGGCGGCCTGCGATGGCTTCCTGGCGCGTGAGGCGATCGCGGCCGGACTGACCCGCGAGGAGCGGATCGAGATCCTGCGCGGCATGGTCCTGACTCGAGCCACGGACAACCGCCTGAAGGCCTTCTTCTCGGGCGGCGAGGTGCGCTACCGCGGGACCGCCTTTCAGGGAAAGGGCTTCCGGTCTCTCGGCCAGGAGGCGATCTACGCGGCCGCTGTCCGGCTGCGGCGCGGGCCGGCGTATCGCGGCGCGGACGGCTCGTGGAAGGGCGACGTGGTCGCGCCGCTCATCCGCGACATGGGCGCGGCGCTCGCGATGCATCCGGATGCCTCGATCGTGCGCATGATCCTGAACGCGCAGATGGGCAAGGCCGGCCCGCCGATGGAGGGCAAGGACCTTCACGTGGGAGACCCGTCCTGGGGAATCCTGCCCCCGGCCGCGCCGCTCGGAATCTCCTCGCTGACCGCGGCGGGCATGGCGATGGCCTTCGCGCGCGAGGGGTCCGGCCGCGTGGCCGTCTCCTTCATCGGCGAGGGCGGAACCTCGCTCGGCGAATGGCACGAGGCGATCAACCTCTGCGCGGCGCGGCGGCTTCCCGCGGTCTTCTGCGTCGAGAACAACCAGACGGCCCTCTCGACGCCGGTTTCCGAGCAGTCCGCCGCGAGGGTCTTCGCCGAGAAGGCGGCGGGCTATGGCATCCCGGGCGTCACGCTCGACGGGACGGAGCCCGAAGAGATCTCGGCGGCGTTCGCGTGGGCCGCCGAGCGGGCGCGGGCGGGGCGGGGGCCGGCGTTGATCGAGCTCGTGTGCCTGCGCATGTGCGGCCACGCGCACCACGACGACATGCTCTATCTCGGCAAGGAGCCGTCCATCTCGTGGGACTATCCCCGGCTCTTCGAGCAGGGCTACGCCGACCGCGCGCTCTACGAGTTCTGGTCGCGCCGCGATCCCATCGCGAGCTACGCCGCGCGGCTGGAAGCGGAGGGCGTCCTCGAGGACGGCGATCTGGCGCTCCTGAAGAAGGAGGCCGAGGCGCTCGTGGAAACAGAGGCGCGCGGGATCATCGACGCTCCGTGGCCGGAGCCGCGGACGGCCGGAAAAGATGTCTTCTCCGGCGAACCGGCCCGCTCGCGACTGGAACCGCTGGAACCATCCGCGCGCGGCAAGGAAACCGCGGCCCTGCCGCCGCTCGAGCCGGGGCCGGCGTTCGACCCGAAGGGGAAGACGCTTCTGGAAGCCGTCATGCTGGGCGTCGGCGACGCTCTTCGCTCGGACCCGCGCGTCTTCGTCTACGGCGAGGACGTCGGCGGAAAGTACGGCAACGCCTTCCTGCTGTTGAAGCCGCTGCTCGAGGAATTCGGCGACAGGATCCTCAACTCGCCGCTCTCCGAGGGCGCGGTGCTGGGCGTCTGCGTGGGCGCGGCGCTGGCGGGACAGCGGCCGATCGGCGAGATGCAGTTCAACGACTTCGTCGCGACCGGCTTCAACCAGCTCGTCAACAACGCCGCGAAGATCCGCTACCGCTGGGGCGGCTCGGTGCCGATGGTCGTGCGCATGCCCTGGGGAGGGCTGCGCCACGCGGGCCCCTACCATTCCCAGAACACGGAGGCCTGGTTCTACCGGACGCCGGGCCTGAAGATCGTCGTTCCCTCCACGCCGCACGACGCGCGCGCTCTGCTCGCCTCGGCGGTCGCCGACCCCGACCCGGTCCTCTACTACGAGCACATCGCTCTCTACCGCGATCCGAGGATCAGGCAGAATCTCTCGACGGAGCCTCCGGCGCCCATCCCGATCGGAAAGGCCGCGCTGCGCCGCGAGGGCTCCGATCTCGCGATTGTGTCCTACGGCGCCTACGTCCACGTCGCGATGAGAGTGGCGGAGAAGCTCGCCAGGGACGAAATCCAGGCGGCCGTCCTCGACCTGCGAAGCCTCGCCCCGCTCGACCGCGAAGCTCTCCTCGCCCTCGTTCGCCGCTGCGCCCGCGTCCTGATCGTCGAGGAAGACACCCGCACCGGCTCGATCGGCGAAAGCCTCGCCGCGATCATCCAGGAAGAAGCCTTCGAATACCTTGACGCCCCCGTCCGCATCGTCGGCTCCCTGGATACCCCGGTCCCCTACTCGCCTCCCCTCGAAGAATTTTTCCTCCCCTCCGAAGAGGACGTGGAAAGGGCCGCCCGACTTCTCGCCGCTTATTAGCCCGCTGACCGGCTGCGTCCCAATGCGTTACAATGCATTGCATGGCAGATCAGCTTACCGTTCGCCTGCCGCCAGACCTGGGCCGCGCCTTGAAAGCCGCCGCCAAACGGACGCGCCGCAAGAGATCAGAAATCATCCGAGCGGCGCTCCGCATCTATCTCCAACCGCACCGGGGAGAGCGTGGCAGGGCCTATGACCATATTCAGCATCTGATCGGAGCATTCGACACCGGCATTTCCGATCTTGCCGAGAAACACAGCGAATACGTCTACGAATCGCTCCGGCGTGGCCGCTGAGCTGTTGCTGGACACGGGAGCGCTTGTCTCGCTGCTCGACCGGCGGCAGAGTCTCCACGAGCGTTGCAAGACGGCATTGAGGGAATGGACAGGAAACGTCGTCAGTACGGAGGCCGTCCTCACGGAGGCCTCTCACCTCCTCGGGTCTCAGCGTGGTGGCCGCGCCGCCTGCGTGGAGGTCTTCCTGAGCGGTGCAGCGACGTTGATGCCATTGACTCGGGCAATGCTTCGACGAGCCCATGGCCTTCTTCAGCAGTACGAAGACCTTCCAATGGACTTCGCTGATGCCACTCTTGTCGTCCTTGCCGAGCAGCTTGGTGCGGATTCCGTGCTGACGACGGATCGCCGCGACTTCGAGATCTATCGAATCGGGGGGCGGCGGCGCTTCCGCATTCTGCCGACGTAGTCCAGAGTCTTAGAATCCACGAAGCGAGAGTCAATGCCCCTGACCTCGGGAAGCCGCCGCGGGCCCTACGAGATTCTTGCGCCGCTCGGCGCGGGAGGGATGGGGGAGGTCTATCGGGCGCGCGACACTCGCCTCGAGCGCGACGTGGCGATCAAGGCTCTTCCTGCGGAGTTCGCCGGCGACGCCGAGAGGCTCGCGCGGTTCCAGCGCGAGGCGCGCCTCCTCGCCTCGCTGAACCATCCCAACGTCGCGGCGATCTACGGCCTCGAAGAAGTGGAAGGCGCCCGGTACCTCGTCCTCGAGATCGTCGAGGGCGAGACGCTGGCGCAGAAGCTCGCGGCCGGACCGCTGCCGGTCGAAGAGGCCCTCGCGGTCTGCGCGCAGATCGCCGCGGGAGTTTCGGCGGCCCACGACGCGGGCGTGATCCATCGGGACTTGAAGCCCGGCAACGTGATGGTGCGGCACGACGGCTCGGTCAAGGTGCTCGACTTTGGCCTCGCCAAGGGAGCCGAAAAGCCGGCCGCGACGAGCGATCTCTCGGAGTCGCCGACGATCAGCGTGGGCACGCAGACGGGGATAATCTTGGGAACTGCGGCCTACATGAGTCCCGAGCAGACGCGGGGGCGCGCGCTCGACAAGCGCACTGACGTCTGGTCCTTCGGATGCGTCCTCTTCGAGTGCCTGACGGGGCGTCAGGTTTTTCGCGAGGAGACGGTCTCCGACACCCTGGCCGCGATCATCCGGAGCGAGCCGGACTGGAGCGCGCTTCCGGCGGAGACCCCGGCGAAGGTCCGGGACCTCGTCAAGCGCTGTCTTCAGAAGGACCCGCGCCGCCGACTCCATGACATCGCCGACGCGCGCCTGGAGATCGAAGAGGCTCTCGCCGGGCCGGCGGAGAAGGAGCCTTCCGTCCCACTCGCCCCGCCGGCTCCTCCAGCCAGGAGAGCTGCTGTGCCCTGGATCGCCCTCGGCCTTCTCGCCGGAGCTCTGGGCGGGGCAATCCTCTCGCGCGCCTGGATGCCGGTTGAGCGCCGCGAGTCTCCGGCGGCCATCCGTTCCGCGATCGCGCTGCCGGTGGACACCCGGCTGCGGGTCGCCACCCTGCGGCCGTCCATGGCCTTCTCCCACGACGGACGAAAGCTCGTCTTTCGTGCCGTGAAGGGACGTGTCAACCAGCTCTACCTCCGTGATCTCAGCCGGGCCGACGCCGTTCCGATCCCCGGCACGGAGGGGGCCTTCGACCCCTTCTTCTCTTCAGACGGGGAGTGGCTGGCATTCTTCGTCGGAAACGAATTGAAGAAGGTCGCGCTTTCGGGCGGCGCGCCGACGGCTCTCTCGGATGCTCCGCCGGTCTCCATGGGCGGCACCTGGGCTCCCGACGGCTCGATCCTCCTCGCTCCGCGGCCCAACGGCGGGCTCGCGCGGCTGCCCGCTGGTGCGAAGACTTTCAAGGAATTGACGAAGGTCGACGCGAATCGCGGCGAGCACGCCCACGTCTGGCCCCAGCTCCTGCCCGACGGGGACAACGTGCTCCTCGTCGTCCGCGCGGGCCGGGATTTCGACGACATCGCCGCCTCCCACGTGGCCGTCCATTCCTTGAAGACCGGGCAGCGCCGCGTCCTGGTCGAAGGCAGCGCCTGGGCGCGATACGTCGAGCCGGGTTACCTGCTGTTCAGCAAGGGGACGACAGTCTTCGCCGCCCCCTGCGATCCCCGCAAGTGGGCGCTGACGGGGCCGCCGGCGCCGCTGATCCAGGACGTCCTGACTTCGACGTTCGACGGAGCCCCCTACCTCGCCGCCTCCGACAACGGCCTTCTCGCCTGGGCCGGAGGAGGGGCCGTGCCGACGCCTTCAGATACCCTCCTTTGGGTCGACCGCTCCGGAAAGGAGGAAGCCCTTCCTCTTTCCGACCGGGGCTTCTTCGCCCCGAGGCTCTCACCGGACGGCAAGCGTCTGGCCGTTGTCTCACGTCCGGCCGACAGGCCGGGAAACTCGGTCGCGATCTACGACTTCGCCCGCGGCGTTCTCTCCACCCTGACACCGGAGCCGGGCCGTCACTTCGCCCCCGTGTGGTCGCCCGACGGCCGGCGCATCGCGTTCTCGGCGTTCGAAACGGGCGAGCCGGTCCTCGCTTGGAGGGCCGCGGACGGCAGCGGACCGACCGAGTTCCTGACGCCGGGTAGGAATCCGGAGTTCCCGAGCTCTTTCTCTCCCGACGGCCGCGCTCTTCTCTACACTGCGGGAACGTCCGACACGCTCGAGAACATGGACCTCTGGCTCCTCTCACTCGAGGGGAAGCGCGAACACCGGGCCTGGCTGGCCGGGCCCGCGCGGGAGCTCGCGGCGTTCTTCTCTCCTGACGGCCGCGCGGTCGCCTACGTGTCGAACGAAACGGGGAGAAACGAGGTGTACGCGCAGCTCTACCCCGGTCCGGGACCCAAGATCAAGGTCTCGACCGACGGCGGCGTGGAACCGGCCTGGGCGCCGGGCGGGCGGGAGATCTTCTACCGGACGACCGACAGCCTGATGGTCGCGCCGGTGGAGACGCAGCCGGCGCTCTCGGTCGGAACGGCGCGGGTGCTGCTGCCGGACCACTACGATCGCTGGAGCCGCGAGGACGGCAGCCGCAGTTACGACGTGTCACCCGACGGCAGCCGGTTTCTCTTCATCAAGAGCCAGGATTTGAAGCAGGAGCCGGTCACGCGGTTGAATCTCATGACGAACTGGCCGGCCCTGGTCGCCGGCTCCCGGATCGATAGGAAATGATGGGCAGTCCGCTGCTCCGCATCCTCCACGTGGACATGGACGCGTTCTACGCGTCCGTGGAGCAGCGCGACGACGCCGGATTGCGCGGGAGGCCGGTCGCGGTCGGGGGAAGGCCGGAGAGCCGGGGAGTCGTCTGCGCCGCGAGCTACGAGGCCCGCAAGTTCGGCGTGCGCTCGGCCCTGCCAATGGCGCGCGCCGTGCGCCTCTGCCCGGAGCTTGTCATCGTCCGGCCCGACTTCTCCAAGTACGCGGCCGTCTCCCGGCAGGTCTTCGCTCTCTTCCGGAGCGTGACGCCCCTGGTCGAGCCGCTCTCCCTCGACGAGGCGTACATCGACGTGACCGAGAACGCCTGGGGGCTGCGGCTGGGCATGGATGTCGCGCGGCGCCTAAAGGAGCGCATCCGCGAGGAGACGCGGCTGACAGCCTCCGCCGGCGTGGCCCCCAACAAGTTTCTCGCGAAGATCGCCTCGGGCTGGAAGAAACCGGACGGGTTGACCGTGATCGCGCCGGAGCGGGTCGAGAGTTTTCTCCAGAAGCTGCCGGTGGACGCGCTCTGGGGCGTCGGGCCGGTCACCGCGCGCAAGCTCCGAGCCTCGGGGATCGAGCGGCTGGTGGACGTCCGGACGGCCGACGCGGAGACCTTGAAGAACGCCGTCGGCAGTTACGCGGAGACCCTGCGCCGGATGTCCTTCGGCGAGGACTCGCGCGCGGTCAACCCGAACACCGAGCGCAAATCCATCGGCTGCGAGAACACGTTCGCCGAGGACCTGAAGGACATCGAGACGATCCGGCGCGAGGTCCGCGCGCTGGCGCTGCAGACGGCGAGCGCCCTCGCGCGAAGAAAGATCTTCGCCCGCACGATCACATTGAAGCTGCGCTACTCCAATTTCGAGACCATTACGCGCAGCCATACCCAGGATCCTCCGACCTGCTCGGCCGAGGAGATGGCGTCGCGCGCCGCGGCGCTTCTCGAGAAGACGGAGGCCGGGCACCGGGCCGTGCGCCTGCTCGGAGTCACCGCGCACAACCTGTCGGAGACGCAGGCGCCCGACGACCCCGCGATCCCCGCCCCTCCCGACGACGGGCTCCCCTTTGCCGAAGACTCCTCCGCCAGTCCGTCCGGCCCGGCGGATTGAAGCACGATAGGAGGTCACCATGCGAAGTATCAACCGGGCCCGGGTCGTTCTCGGCGGGATCCTCGCCGGCGTCGTCTCCACCATCTTCGGGGCCGTTCTCGGCCTCGTGATGCACTCGGAATTCGAGACGGCCATGAAGAACTTCAAGCCAACCGGCGCCGTCATGGTCGCGCATATCCTCTGGAGCTTCGTGATCGGCATCGCGGCAATCTGGCTCTATGCCGCGATCCGGCCCCGCTATGGCCCGGGCGCCGCCACGGCCCTGCGCGCCGGCTTCGCCGTCTGGATCTTCGCTCACGCGACGTTCTCTCTCGCCGCCGGCTCGATGGACCTTCTCCCGCAGAAGATCCTCCTGATCAGCGCGGCCTGGTCTCTCCCCGAGTCCCTCGCCGCGACCCTCGCGGGCGCCTGGATCTATCGCGAGTCTTGACAGCGTTCACTTTTAGTACTTATATGTTCACCTATGAGAATCGGTTACTCTTCCCCCTTCGGCGGTTGGACCCGAACGCGGGTGCTTCTCGCACTTCGGCTATTGGAAGAGAGCTATCCGAGGGAGCTGGCCAGAATTCTGGATGCTCCCCCCTCCGGGGTGCTCAAAGCGATTCGTAGCCTTGAACTCGATGGGCTTGTCGCAGGCCGAAACGTGGGGCGAACCCGCGTTTTCCAGATCAATCCCCGTTACTTCGCCTACGACGATCTCAATCGGTATCTCCGGCGCCTGACGGAGCCGGACGACGACCTGAGAGAACGGATCGGGCGCCTGAGGCGGCGGCCAAGGCGGACCGGCAAGACGTTTTGAAGATTACGCCACGCTCGAGCGCTCGTGACGTCGCTATGACTGTCGCGGCTGCCCTCGAAGCCAACGGCCTGCGCGCCGTTCTGTCTGGCGGCGGATGCGCCTCGATCTACACCGGTGGCACGTATCAGTCCATTGACCTCGACTTCATCATTCAAGGGCCTGGAGCACAGCGACAGCTCGACGAAGCGATGGCCTCTATCGGATTTACGCGGCAGGAGACTCAATACTTTCATCCTCAGGCCCGTTACTACGTCGAGTTTCCGCCGGGACCTCTGGGTATCGGCGCGGATTATCGAATCAAACCCGTTGAGGTCCATTCGCGCGGCCGACGGCTTTTGATGCTCTCCCCGACCGATTCGTGTCGCGACCGCCTCGCCGGCTTTTATCATTGGAACGACCGACAAGGCCTCGACGTCGCTGTGCGGATTGCGGCCCGGCAGGAAGTGGATATGGAGAAGATCAGAGCCTGGAGCGAACAGGAACGCGCTGTGCCGAGGTTCGAAGCCTTTCTGGAAGAACTGGAATCGTTTCGCCGGCGATCCCGCCGCAGGACCAGACGAAAATGACCCACGATCATCTTGAGGCTCCGCCGTCAGAGGAGAGATTCCAGGATCTCCTCGGCGGCGTCGGGGCGGGCGGCGCGAAGGGCCGCCTTTCTCATGCGCCGGAGCCGGGCGCGATTGGAGAGGAGTGCGTCGAGCTTGTAGGACAGCGAAGCCGGCCCGAATGCCTTGACGCCGGCGCCAGCCTCGAGCAGGAAGTCGCAATTTCGTTCTTCCTGGCCGGGGATCGGATCGCAGACGATCATCGGCAGGCCCATCGCGAGACATTCGGCGGTCGTGGACCCGCCCGACTTGCCGACGAACAGGTCGGCGGCCGCCATGAGAGGGGCCATGTCCTCGACGAAGCCGAAGGCGCGCAACGCCGAGCCTCGCGGCGCGCGGACCGTCTGGAGCGCCTTGTGGGCGTTCTCGTTGCGTCCCGCGACCGCGAGGACCTGCATGTTCCCGCGGGCGAGAATGCGGGACGCGGTCTCCGCCAGGGAGCCGACCCCGGCTCCTCCGCTCATCACCAGCACGACGGGGTGTTCGTTCGATAGTCCGAGCCGGGACCGCTCTCGCGCCCGGCTCAGGCGCCTCGAGAAGGCGGCCCGGATTGGAATGCCGGTCACGGCCACCTTCGCGGCGGGAATCCCCTGCTCTGCCAGCCGCGCCGCCAGCTCCCCGGTCGCGACGAAGAAGTGGTCCGCTGTCGGCTGCACCCAGAAGGTGTGCACGTCGAAATCCGTCACGATGAGACCCAGCGGAAAGCGATATCGCCCGCGGCGGCGGTACGGCGCGAACACCTGAGCCGCCAGGAAATGCGTGGAGAGGACCGCGTCGGGACGGAACTCGCGCACGAAGCGGCGGAAGCGAGCGAACTCCAGCCGGTCGAAGAGGCGAACGACCTTCTCCTGGAAACCCGGCCGCTTGCCGCGATCGCTCGCCCGGTAGAGATATCCCCACAGCTCCGGCGCCCGGTTGACCATCTCGAGGTAGCTGCGCACGTAACCTTCGCGGTAGAAGCCTCCGGTGAAATCGAGCATGTCCACGTGAGTGACCCGCGCCGCGGGCCAGCGGGACCGCGCGGCCTCCTCGAGGGCTTGCGCGGCTCGCGTGTGTCCCGCTCCCGCTCGCACCGAGAGGATCAGCAGGCGCTTCACCGCCGGGACTGCTGAATCAGGAGGAGGGCGGCGACGAGGAAGCCGATGACGACGACGGCGGCGCGGGCCTTTTCGCGGCCTATCCGACGGGCGAAGCCGGCGCCCGCGGAACCGCCGGCGATCGCTCCGGCGACCATGATGAGGGCCGCCGGCCAGTCCACGGCGCCGCGGAAGATGAAGTAACCCGCCGCCAGCCCGTTGATGCACATCCCGAAGAAGTTCTTGACCCCGTTGGCGGCATGGATGTCGGAGAGGCCGAGAAACCCGAGGACCGCCAGCATCAGGATGCCGATGCCCGCGCCGAAGTAGCCGCCGTAGACGCCGACTCCGAACTGGTAGAGGAGAGCCGCCGTGAGCCGCCCGGGCGTGAGGCCTCCCTGCTCGCGGCCGGTCCTCTGCGCCCAGCGCGCGACCGCGCCCTGCAGCATGAAGAGGACGGTCGCGAAGAGGATCAGATAGGGGGCGAGCCCGGCGAAAGTCTTCACCGGCGTCCGCAGAAGCAGGACCGCGCCGAGCGCGCCGCCCAGCAGGCTCGGCAGGAAGAGGGTCTTCAGCCACTCGCGGTGATCGGCCACCTCACGGCGGTAGCCGTAGAGGCTGGCCGCCGCGCCCGGCCAGAGGGCGACCGTCGAGGTCGCGTTGGCGGTGATCGCCGATTCGCCCACGAAGAGGAGCGCCGGATACGTCAGGATCGTGCCGCCTCCCGCCATGGCGTTCATGACCCCGGCTCCCGCGGAAGAGGCGACGAGCAGACCGATCTGTCCGGCGTTCACGATTGGCCCCGGATTCTAGCCCGCATAAAAAACGGGAGGGGATCAACCCCTCCCGTTGGATGAAACCGTGAAATGTTCGCGGCGGCTCAGCGCTTGTCGAACGGGACGAACTGTCTCTCTTCGGAACCGATGTAGACCTGCCGGGGGCGTGCGATCTTCTGCTCCGAGTCGCCCAGCAGCTCCTGCCACTGCGCGAGCCAGCCGGAAGTGCGCGGGATGGCGAAGAGCACCGTGAAGGCCGCCGTCGGCATGCCGATCGCCTGGTAGATCAGACCCGAGTAGAAGTCCACGTTGGGATAGAGCTTGCGTTTGACGAAGTACTCATCCTGCAACGCGATACGCTCGAGCTCCAGCGCGATGTCGAGCAGGGGGTTTCTTCCGGTGACATCGAACACCTGGTCGGCCATCTTCTTGATGATCTTGGCTCTCGGGTCGTAGTTCTTGTACACGCGGTGGCCGAAGCCCATCAGGCGCTTTTCGCCCTTGCCTTCCTTGACATCCTTGATGAACGCCGGGACCTTGTCCTTCGAGCCGATCTCGGCCAGCATCTTCAGGACCTCTTCGTTCGCCCCGCCGTGGAGCGGGCCGTAGAGGGCCGCCGCCGCGCCGGCCACCGACGAGTAGGGGTCGGCGTGCGAGGAGCCGATCGACCGCATCGCGTTGGTACCGCAGTTCTGCTCGTGGTCCGCGTGCAGAATGAAGAGCACGTCGAGCGCCTTCGCGATGACCGAGTTGGGCTTGTAGCTCTCCGAGGGCATCTTGAAGAGCATGTTCAGGAAGTTCTCGGCGTACGAAAGGCTGTTGTCCGGATACACGTACGGCATTCCCATGCTGTGGCGATAGGCGAACGCCGCGAGTGTCGGCATCTTGGCGATCAGGCGGTGGGTCTGTTTGGTGCGGATGGCGGGGTCGCTGATGTTGTGCGCCTCGGGATAGAAGGTGGACATGGCGGCCACCGTGGCGATCAGCATCCCCATCGGATGCGCGTCGTAGTTGAAGCCGTCCATGAACTTCTTCAAGGACTCGTGGATCATCGTGTGGAAAGTGATCTCGCGTTCAAACTCCTGGTACTGCTTGCGGTTGGGCAGCTCCCCGTAGAGCACCAGGTAGGCCACCTCGAGATACGTGCAGTGCTCGGCGAGCTGTTCGATCGGATAGCCGCGGTAGCGCAGGATCCCCTTGTCCCCGTCGATGAACGTGATCTTGCTCTTGCAAGAGGCGGTGTTCATGAACGCCGGGTCGTAGGTCATCAACCCGAAGTCCTCCGGGTTGACCTTGATCTGCCGCAGATCCATCGCGCGGATCGTTCCGTTGGCGATCGGGACCTCGTAGACCTTTCCCGTCCGCCGATCCGTGATCGTGAGGGCATCCGTCTTCTGCGGCACGGGCTCCTTTTCGATTGTTTTTGCCATTTCCATTTCTGCAACCGTCATCGGCAACTCCTTTTCCGCTCTCGCGCGAAAGAAAGGGATGCCGGCGAGAGCGGCATTATATTGATGAGTGCCCCCCCTGTCCCGAATGAGCAATTCGTACCAATTCGGGACCCGGGAAGGCATTGCCCCTCAAAAGGTTATCGGCCCGCGGCCGCTCTCCTGTAACCTCTTGCCATGGAAAGCCTCCAGGACCGATACGCCCCCGGGAACCGCTGCTTCGGCTGCGGCCCGGCCAACGAAAAAGGCTTGCGCATCAAGAGTTTCGTCGCGGAGTCCGGCGAAGAGGTCGTGGCCGAGTGGGGGCCGGAGCCGCACCACGAGGCCTTCGACGGAGTCGTCAACGGCGGCATCCTCGGGGCCCTGCTCGACTGCCACAGCAACTGGACGGCGACCCACCATCTGATGAAGGCCTCGGGCGCTTCGACGCCTCCCTGTACGGTGACGGCCGATCTCCGCGTGACCTTCAAACGTCCGACCCCGATGGAGGGTCCCTTGAAGCTCCACGCGCGCGTCGTCGAGTCGCGAGAGGACCGCGCCACCGTCGAAGCGACCGTCGAAGCCGGCGGAAAAGTCACGGCGACCTGCCGCGGCACGTTCGTCGCGGTCAAGGAAGGTCATCCCGCCTTCCATCGCTGGTAGCCGCGGGTCTCCGACTTCGAAATACTCGTGCTCGATCGATTCGTCACGCTCTTCTTCTCGATCCCGGGCCCGTGGGCCGTGGGCGCGGTCTTCTTTCTCGCCGCGGCGGAGACGGCCCTCTTCGTCGGGTTCGTGATACCCGGCGAGGTGGCCGTAATCCTGGGAGGCGTTCTCGCTTCGCGCACTCACGTTCCTCTGGCGGGCGTCCTCGCGGCCAGCGTGCTGGGGCCGATCCTGGGCGATTCGATCGGCTACCACATCGGGCGCCGCTACGGAGAGAACGTGTCCCACAGGAGGATCAAGAAGCGCTGGGCCAGGGCGCAGAACTGGATCAAGACGAAAGGGGCGCCGGCTGTCTTTGTCGGCCGCTTCGTGGCTTTCCTGCGCTCGTTCATTCCGGCGGCGGCGGGTGTGGCCAGGATGCCCTACCGGAAATTTCTCCCGTGGAACGTCGCCGGAGGAGTGCTGTGGGGTACCGGCTCCGCGCTGCTGGGTTACTTCGGCGGCCAGCAATTCGAGACCATCGTGCATTGGGCCGGGCGCGTGGGCATCATCCTGTTCGTGGCCGTCCTGGTGGTCGCCGCCGGAATCTTCCTCTTCCTCAAACGAGCCCGCCGCCGCCGCAGGAGGTAAGGCCCGGCTCTTATTTTCCCTTGAGCAGATCGATGGTGCCGTTGTTGTCGGTCAGCGTCAGCTCGCAGCGGCCGTCGCCGATCTTGCCGTGGAGAGACTCGTCGGAGAGCGTGCCGGTCGAGGTGATCGGGAGCTCGGTCCGGATCTTCCCGAAGGAGGTTCGGGCGTTGACGGTGTAACCGGCGTTCTCGGGCAGATAGAACCGGATCGGGCCGAAGGAGGTTTTCAGCGAGACGTTGCGGCAGCCCTTCGCGCCGCCGCCCGACCGCCTCACTTCGATCGAGCCGTTCTGGTTGTCCACGTCCACCGGGCCCTCGACGCCGTCGAGCCAGATCGAGGCGAAGGAGGTGCGGATGCCGGCGCCGCCCTTGACGTCCGAGGCGCGCACGGCGCCGTTGGAATTCTCGACCGTCAGGTCCGCGCCGATCCGGGCCGCCTCGACCAGGCCGAAGCTCGTCTTGACGAAACCCGCTCCCCCGATCTCCTCCAGATTGACGCGCCCGTTGCCGGAGAAGACCTTCACTTCTTTCTTGACCCGCGTCACGCGGATCTCGCCGAAGGAGCCGCGCACGTCGGCCGACCCCCCGACGTCGGTCAGGCTGATGGAGGAGTTGCCATTGGCAACCGTCGCGTCCCCGCCGATGCCGGCCGCGTCGATCGCGCCGAAGCGGGTCTCGAGCTTCGCCGCGCCCTTGATCTCGCGCGCCGTCACCCGGCCGTTGGAGTTGACGACGGCGACATCCCCCGCGACGTTGCGAACCTCCACGGCCCCGAACGAGCTCGTCACGTCGACCCGGCCGTTCGCGTCGGAGACCGTGACGTCCCCGTTGCTGTTGTTGACGAGGCAGAGCTTGCCGACCTTCGAGACGGAGACCCGGCCGAAACGGTCGCGCACGTCCAGGTTCCCTTCGACCCCGGTTACCGTCACGGCGCCGTTGCTGTTGACGATGGTAACGGGGCCGATATTGCCCGAGACCTCCACGCCGCCGAACGAGTTCTCGAAGCGCTGGGCTCCCTTCCCGTCGCGGAAGACGATCGAGCCGTTGGAGTTGCGCACGCTGCCGGCCGCCTTCAACCCCGTGACCGAGACGTTGCCGAAGCGGTTGGACGCCTCGAGCTCCGCTCCTTCCGGCATGCGGATCTGATAGTCCACCGCCCAGGACTGGGATCCCCTCCCGTGCATTCCACCGCGTTCCGGATAGCGCGTGTGGACGGAGACGCCGCCCGGCCTTTGGGCCACCTCGATCTCGATCTCGTTGGCGAACTTCGATGCGGCCTGCTCGTCGGAGGAAGAGACGTGGATCGAGGCTTCGATGGAGACCTCCGGCTGCCGGTGGGTCTCGATGCGGATCTCTCCGTTGCTGTGCTCGATGGAGAGCTTCTGGCCCGCGGCGAGCGGCAGCGTCTTCTTGAAAGACCTCTGGATGTCGCTCCGGCCTTCGCGGGCGAAGGCGACCGCGGAGAGCGCGAGGAGCAGCAGAGCCGCCAGCCTGCCGCGCGAGTGCCGGGCCGGGAATGTCCGTGTCATGATCTTGCCTCTTTCATCAGGTCCTGCAGCGTGCGCTGTTTCTCCTGGTACATGGCCAGCAGTTCCCGCCGCAGGTGAGTATTAAAACGGTTCTGTTCGATCTGATTCCGCGTTTCCGCGATCGCGGAATCGAGCAGGTCGAGCTTCTCCTTGTAGGCCGCCAGGAGCGCCGTCCCCGGGCTCTCCAGGCGGGGCCGCGCCAGCCGCGAGAGTTTCTCGATGGACTCGAGGTACTTTGCTTCCGCGCTCTCGACTTCGTCCAGGGTCCGCTCCGTCATGAGAGGCGCGCGGGAAGCGCGCAGGTTCGACAGCGGCTCGCGACCGGATTCGCCGGGCTTGAAGACCGAGAGTCCGATCATCGAAAGCACGAAGAGCGCTGCCGCGGCGGCCGCGGGGATCCACGCCGGCCACCGGCGTCGAAGCAGAGAGGGAGCCTGGGCGCCAGGCGGCGGAGCGGCGGCCGCGAGGGCGCGGGCGATGCGGGGGAAGAGATCCGGGCTCTCCCACTCCTTCTTGAGCGATGGAGCCGACTGCGGGATCTCCTTCCACAGGCGCAGCCGCTCCCGGCAATCCGCGCAAGAGGCGGTGTGGACCTCGAGCGCCGCGACGGCGTCCTCGCCGCGGTCGAGCGCCTTCTCGAACTGCCTGCATTCGCCGTTCTTCACGCGCTCACCCGCGGCACGACGCCCCGCTGCCAGAGGCGCCGCTGCAACTCGCGCCGGGCCTCGAAGAGAAGAGTCTTGGACGTCCCCTCGGGAACGCCCAGGATGTCCCCGACCTCCCGGTGCGTGAATCCTTCGACCTCGAAGAGCACGAACGCCGCCCGGCGCCGGGGCTCCAGGTCCTTCACGCACGCTTGGAGCGAAAGACGCAGCGGATGATCCGAGGCGGGAGTCGCGGGCTCGGGGCGGGAGGCCGGCGCCGCGCCTTCCGCTTGCGCTTCGAGGGGGGAGCGGCGGCGCTTGCGCAACATGTCGTAACAGGAGTTGACCAGGACGCGGTAGATCCAGGTGGAAAGACGCGAGTCTCCGCGGAAGGAGCCCGCCCCGCGATAGACCTTCAGGAAACAGTCCTGCACGGCGTCCTCCGCGTCGGCCGCGTTGCCGAGCAGGTTCGCGGCGACGCTCTTCATGCGCGCCCCGTGCGTCTCGTACAGCCGCTCGAACGCCGAGACGTTCCCCGCCCGGCATTCTTCGAGCAGTCTCGTCTCGTCCTCCGGCGGCTCGCCCGGGCGATCGGATTCCGGCAGATTTCCCTCCTGAGACGCCCCAATCTGCACCTCTTTTTCGACCTCTTCAACCCGTTAGACGCCGGCCGGCGCCGGACCGTTTGGGAATAAGAGGACGCCGGCGCGGAACGTCAGGCCCTCGGACGCGCTGGAGGCAGTAGAGTTCCGCGACGTGAGGCCAAGGCTTCTCTCGCTTCTCGCCGCCTTGTCCATTCTTCTGGCCGCGCGGCCGGCCGCGGCGCAGCGGGCGGTCTTCGTCGTGCGACACGCCGAGAAGGCCTCGGACGCCAACGATCCGGGAGTTCCGCTCTCTCCGGCGGGGCGCGCCCGGGCGAAGAAGCTCGCCGCCGTCCTCGCGAAATCCGGCGTGACCGCCATCTACTCGACCGACACGGTCCGTACGCTTGGCACCGCCGAACCGCTCGCGCGGGCCCTGAAGATGACGGTGCGCAAGTACGCCGCCAAAGGCGCCGACGGCAAGCCGGACCCCGCGCCGCTCGTGCGCATGTTGAGGGGCGAGCACGCGCGCGACGCCGTCCTTGTCGTTGGCCACGGCGACACCGTGCCCGGGCTCCTCGCGGCGCTCGGATGCGCCGAGAAGATCGAGATCCCCGCCGGCGAATACGACGACCTCTTCGTTGTCGTGCCGGCGTCCGCCGGCGCGGCGACGCTCCTCCGGCTGACGTACTAGGGCGCCGGCGGCCGGTCGCCATACGCGGAGTCTTGACTCGGACGCGGGCAATGAAAGAATACCGGCCAAGTTTCTCTCTCGCGGTAAAGGAAGGAGGACCCTTATGCGGTTGAACCGGTTCTCGGCGATCCTCGCGGGTTTCTTTCTCTGCTTCCTCGCGGCAATTCCTCTGCTCGCGCAGTCGCAGGCCACGACCGGCGTCATCGAGGGCAACGTCGTTGACGCCAGCGGGGGGGCGCTGCCGGGCGCCACCGTGCTCATCAGGAACACCGGCACGAACTTCGAACAGACCCTGACCTCGGACCGGCAGGGGCGCTTCCGGGCCCTCCAGCTGCCGCTCGGTTCCTACCGCGTGACCGTGAGCCTCCCGGGTTTCACGACTCTCATCCGGGAGGGGTTGACTCTCGAGGTTGGCCAGACCATCACGCTCCCCTTGAAGCTGGAGGTGTCCGCGGTCCAGCAGGAAGTGAAGGTCACCGCGGAGGCGCCGGTCATCGAAAAGACGCGCACCGAGGGGGCGACCCGGATCGGCGAGAAGGCCGTCCAGAACCTGCCCAGCAACGGGCACAACTTTCTGGACTTCACGAAGCTCACGCCGGGAGTCACGATCGTGCAGGGCCCCGACGGGGACGAGCTCTCGATCAACGGCCAGAAGGGGATCGAGAACAACATCTCGGTCGACGGCGCGGACTTCAACAACCCCTTCTTCGGCGAGCAGCGCGGAGGTCAGCGGCCGGCTTTCACCTTCAACCTGGACGCGGTCCAGGAGGTCGTTGTCGTCGCGGACGGGGCCAACGCCGAGTTCGGCCGCTCGACGTCCGGCTTCGTCAACGTCGTGACCAAGTCCGGCACCAACGAGTTCCACGGCAGCACCCACCTCTACTACAAGGACCAGAGCCTCTCCGCCCGCCCGCAGAAGGCAGACGGCAGCAAGGACCCCAGCTTCGATTCCAACCAGGGTCAGCTCGGCGCGACGCTCGGGGGGCCGATCCGGAAGGACTCGCTCTTCTTCTTCCTGGCCTTCGATGGCCAGCGCGCGCGCGCGACCAAGCAGACCGACCCCAATCGGATCGAGCAGCGCGTCGTGGACGCCTTCGCGGGACTCGGAAGCCCCGACGAGAACGGCCCGATCCAGCGCACCAACGATGCCAGGGTTTTCCTGGCCAAGATCGACTGGCAGGCCAACTCCCAGAACCTCGCGACGGGGCGCTACAACTACACCTGGTCGGACCAGAACAACGGCACGTTCGACGTCGATTCCTGGGGACGCAGCGCCAACGCGGACGAAAAGGACTATTCCAACGCCGGCACGGCGTCGCTGTTGAGCACCTTCTCCGGCACGCTCTCCAACGAGTTCCGGGCGCAGTGGGCCCGGGAAGAGCGCCCGCGTCCCTACCTCGGCCCGATCATCACGGACGGCAACGGAGTGGATCGTCCTCTGCCGGACACCGCGTTCGACTTCGCGAGGAGCTACCGGTTCGGGGAGCCCTTCTTCATCCCGGTCGATTATCACGACACGCGCCTGCAGTTCGTGGACAACGTCTCCTACCTGATGGGCCAGCACACCTTCAAGGCGGGGGTCGAATACAACGAGGTGGCCTCCTCGCAGACCTTCCGCGGTTTTGAGAACGGCCGCTACATCTTCAGCTCGACCGACGGCTTCCTGAACTACCTGCACAATCCCAACTACGTGGAGTGCTCGACGAGCGCCACCGGCTTCACAACGGCGACCTCGAACAACGGCACGTGCCCCGCGTCGGCGCCCTTCATCGTCGGCCCCGTTCTTCTGTATCTGCAGCAGGCGGGCGTCGGGGGAATCACCGCCGACGAGGCCGGCACCCAGAAGATCGTACAGAAGGAGCCGGCCGTCTTCGTGCAGGACGTGTGGCAGCCGATGCCGAACCTGACGGTCCAGGTCGGGATTCGCTGGGAGGCTCAGATCGAGCCCGACCTGATCACCCCGAAGAACCAGCTCTTCTACGCCCCGTTCATCGGCAAGACGGTCAATGGCCAGCAGTTTCCCGGAGACGGGACGATCCCATCGGACTACAAGATGTGGCAGCCGCGATTCGGGATCTCCTGGGACCCCAAGAACGACGGCAAGATGGTCCTCCGCGGCAGCGCCGGCATCTTCTACGGCAGGGTCCCCGGCTTGACGCTCGCCTCCTCGCGCTCGACCGACGGCAGCCGCGGCCAGACGATCTTCCGCGACAGCGCCCTGACGGGCATCCTCGGACCGGTCCCCGACTATCCCAACCTGATTCCACAATCGCAGATCGGCAGCCCCTTCGACCCCGGCGTCTTCGTCTTCGACAAGAACTTCCAGAATCCGCGGACCATCTCCGCGAGCGCCTCCGCGGAGCGCGAGGTCTTGCCGGGGATCGGAGTGCTCGTCAAATACAACTACGCCAAGGGGGAACACATCACGCGCTTCGTCGATCGAAACGCCGCGGAGCTGGGCGCTCCCTGGGGCACGGGCCTCGGCGCGGACGGCAGCAACGGTCTGGGCAGCCTGACCACCGTCGAGTCGTCCGCCCGCAGCAAGTACTGGGGCTGGACCCTCGGCGTCAACAAGCGCTTCGCCGACCGGTATGGCTTCCAGGTCAACTACACCTACTCCAAGGACAAGTCCGACGACGACAACGAGCGCGACCCCTTCACATTCCGTTACGCCTTGATCCACGAAGATCCTTCCGATCCCACCGCGGAGTTCTCCAGGGAGTGGGGGTACTCCGACCGGGACCAGCGCCACCGCGTCAACGCGTGGTTTCTCTGGCAGGCTCCCGGCGACGTCGCCGTGAACCTGCGCTACTCCTATCGCTCCGCGCAGCCCCTCGACGTGACGGCGGCGGGCGTCGCGACGAACACCCCGCAGGATCGGATCAATCCGGACGGCACCGTGACGCGGAGGAACCTCGGACGCAAGGACAACCAGTTCTCCTCGCTCGATCTCCGGCTTTCGCGCCTTTTCACGGTCTCCTGGCTCACGCTCGAGCCGAGCGTCGAGGTCTTCAACATCTTCAACAGCAAGAACCTCCACAGGCCCGAGGTGACCAACCTGGTCTTCAATTTCGACGGCACCGTCCAGAGCGGCGCCGGCGAGCCGCGGCAGGTTCAGGTGGGCATTCGGGCTCTCTTCTAGGGAAGACGGCGGCCACGGGTCGCGGCCGGGCGCGAGTCCGGCCGCTCTTTCATGACGGACATCGAGAGAGAAATCGAAGAGATCGTCCGGAGAGAGACGCGGGCCTGGGACACCAAGGACGCGGATCTCCTCCTGACGGTCTTCCATCCCGACATGGTCTGGCCCTGGCCGCCCGACGCGAACGCGCACGACCCGGTCCTCTGGGTGATGGAGCTCGGCCGATACGACGCCGAGCGCTGGCGCCGGTCGTGGCAGGATCTCTTCGACACGCACGAGCTCGTCCACAACCGGCGGAAGATCGTGAAGATCGTCCCTTCCCGCGAGAGGGACGGCGCCTTTGCGGTCGTCGACGTCGATACGCTCTGGCGCGATGAGAAGGGGCGGGACTTCCCCTGGAAAGGGCGGGCCTGCAAGATCTACACAAAGGTCGGCGGCGAGTGGAAGTTGATCGCGCACACGGGACTTCTCGACTACGGCGGATGAGAACGGCGCCGACGCCGGTCTGGAACCCCCTCAAATGAGCCGCTCTCGCTGGTTCCGCGCAGGGGACGCCAACGCGTTCTTCGCGCTGATGTTCGACAACGTGGCGAACCTGGTCATCCTGACCGCCGTTCTCGTGGGCGCATTTCATTTTCCCCGGGAGATCGTCCTGTACCGGATGGTCCCTGGCACGGCCGTCGGAGTGCTCGTCGGAGATCTGATCTACACCATGATGGCGAGGCGGCTCGCGCGCCGGACGGGACGCGACGACGTCACGGCGATGCCGCTCGGAATCAACGCGCCGAGTGTCTTCGGGATGTCGTTCGCGGTGCTGGGCCCGGCCTACCTTGCCACGGGCGACGCCGTGCTCACGTGGAAGATGGGGATGGCGGTGACGGTGCTGCTGGGCCTCGTGAAGACGGGTCTCGCGCTGGGAGGCAACGCGGTGCGCCGCGCGGTGCCGCGGGCCGCGCTCCTGGGCTCGATCGGAGGGGCCGGGATCGCGCTCATCGGGCTCCTGCCGATGCTCAAGGTCCTGGCCAACCCGATCGTGGGCTTCATCGCCTTTGGAGTCATCCTCGTCACGCTGCTTGGAAGAGTCCGCCTCCCCTGGGGGCTGCCCGGCGCATTCGCGTCCGTGCTCCTCGCCGTGGCCGTCTCCTATGCTCTATCGGCGGCCGGCGTCCGCGGCCTCTTTCCCGCGGCGTCCTTCGAGGCTTCCCGGAGTCTTCACCTCTCCATCCCGTGGCCGAGCCTCGCCTTCCTCGGAGGACTTTCGCTGGCCTGGGGATACCTGCCGATCGCTCTCCCGTTCGCCGTCGCGACGATCGTGGGCGGGACGGACAATACCGAGAGCGCCGCCGCCGCCGGCGACGAGTACGACACGCGCGCCATCCTCGCCACCGAAGGGCTCGCGACGCTCGCGGCCGGCGTCTGCGGCGGTGTCGTGGAAAGCACTCCCTACATCGGGCACCCGGCCTACAAGAAGATGGGGGCCGGGGCGGGCTATGCCCTGGCGACGGGTCTCTTCGTCGGGCTGGGAGGCCTGCTCGGGTATCTGCCCTTCCTGATCGATTGGATCCCGGCCGCCGCCGTCGCCCCGATCCTGATCTACATCGGCCTGGAAGTCCTGGCGCAGGCCTTCACGGCGACTCCGGCGCGCCACGGCGCGGCGGTGTCGCTCGCCATTCTTCCCTCGATCGCGTTTCTGATCTCCCTCGAGATCGGATCGTTCCTGCCCGCCGGTTCCTCGCTATCCGGAGAGCTCGCGGAGACGATCGGAGTCCTCAAGCTCCTCGCGAGCGGCTTCATCATCACGGCACTCCTGTGGGGCGCCGCCGCGGCGGAGCTGATCGACCGCCGCTTCCTTCGAAGCGGTCTCTATTTCTTCGCGGCCGCCCTGCTCTGCCTCTGCGGAGTCATCCACTCCCCCGCTCCGCAAGGCACCCTCTTTCTCCCCTGGCGCGCCGGAGCGACATCCCTGCAGCTCGCCATCGCCTACGCCCTCCTTGCCCTGATCGCCGCCGCCCCATCTCTTGGTCCCCGATACCGAAACTGATCGAGCGCGGCAGGGGCTCGAAGTAGTGCCGGCTAATCGCTGTCATCCTGAGGTCGCCGACGCGCCAAAGCCGCTATGGCGACGGCGCGAGCGGAGCGGTCCTGAGGAGCTACGCGACGAAGGAAGGATCTGCCCTCCTCGGATGAGCAACCCCTTCGCGGAATGTCCTGAGCCGTGCAGCAGTCAATTGAAGCTGCCAGAGCAGATCCTTCGCTGCGCTCAGGATGACAAGACCCGGGACTCGGCCCCTACTTCTCAGACGGTCTGCCGGTAGGCGTGCGAGAGACGGCTGGAGGAGGGGGAAGGGAGACTTCGGGAAGGCCCGCGGCTTTTCGCCATTCCGTCAGGAGTGTCAGCCAGCGTTCGGGACGGTCTTTCGTAGGGTTCATCCTCCCCTTGGGCTTGAGGTACGCGATCTCCCCGGGGTGGTTCTTCTTCGCCCAGGTCTCGAACTCCCGCAACCGGCTGTGCATCGGCGCGTCGCGGACGGCGTGGAACATGAAGCCGGTGATCTTTCCCGAGGAATCGAACCACCACGTCAGGGCAAGCGGCCTGGGCTCCCAATCGAGGAGGCGGTAATAGTCGTTGGTCTCGCGGCCGGTCGCGGTGACGTGGTCTCCCTGACTCTTCCAGTCGGAGTACGCGATCTTCCGGTGGAAGAAGTGGTCCCAGTGATCCCATTCCCCCTTCTCGAGACTCCAGGATTCTCCCGGTCCCTTGCGCTCCTCCGTGTCGAACCAGACACGCGGGTCGGGGCCGAGCAGGGCGCGCGCAGTCTCCAGGTTCCCGCGCTCTCTGGCAGCCTCGAACTTCTTGACGGTCTCGATGCGATGATCCGCCGCCAGGCAGACGAGCGCGGCGCCGAAGAGAGACAACGCGATGGTGAGGATTCGAACCGGCTTCATCCTTCCCCGAAACACCGCCCGGAAGTCACCTAATCCCGTCACCATCCGATGGGTTTTCCCTTGTTCTGCTCGTCCAACCATTTCTGGAGCGGGGCGAAGTAGTCGCGGATCGCCGTGGCGTCCATCCGGCGCTGCCCCGTCAGGGCCTCGAGCGCATCGGGCCACGGGCGGGAGAGGCCCATCGAAAGCATCGCGTTCAACTTCTTTCCCGCTTCCTTGTTTCCGTAGATCGAGCAGCGGTTCAAGGGCTCCTTGCAGCCCGCGGTCTGGGCGAGAGCGCGGTGAAACTGGAACTGCAGGATGTCGGCCAGGAAGTAGCGCATGTAGGGAACGTTGGCCGCGACGTGGTATTTTGCCGCGGGATCGAAGTCCTGCTCGCTGCGCGGGACGGGTGCCGCGACGCCCTGGTATTTCTGCCTCAGCTCCCACCAGGCGGCGTTGTAATTGGCGGGCGTCACTTCCCCGGAGAAGACCTTCCAGCGCCATTGGTCGATCAGGAGACCGAAGGGGAGGAACGCGATCTTCTCCAGCGCCCTCTTCAGCAACAGCCCGATGTCCTTGGACGTGTCGGGCGCCTTCTGGAGAAAGCCGAGCTGGACCAGGTACTCCGGCGTGATCGACAGGGCGATCGTGTCTCCCACCGCCTCGTGGAAGCCGTCGTTGGCGCTGTCGCGGAAGAGAACCGATTGCGTGTTGTAGGCGCGCTGGTAGAAGTTGTGCCCGAGCTCGTGGTGGATCGTCGTGAAGTCCTCGGCCGTGATGTCGATGCACATCTTGATCCGCAGGTCGTTGACGGCGTCGATGTCCCAGGCGCTCGCATGGCAGACAACGTCTCTGTCGCGAGGCTTCGTAAAGAGCGAGCGTTCCCAGAACGACCTGGGCAGCGGACCGAACCCGAGCGACGTGAAGAATCCCTCGCCGTAACGGACCATCTGGAGCGGGTTGGTCTCTCGGGCCTTGAGGATCTCGGTCAGGTCGAAGCCGGGGTCGGCGTCCTTCGGAGCGACGAGCGGATAGATGTTGTCCCAGGTCTGCGCCCACATGTTGCCCAGCAAGTGCGCCGGGATGGGACCGTTCGCCGGGACGGCGTCGCCGTACTTCTCGCGCAGCTTCCACCGCACGTACGCGTGGAGGGAGAGGTACAGGGGCTTGACCTGTTCCCAGAGCCGGTCGAGCTCGCGGGGAAAATCCTCCGGGGGCATGTCGTACTTGGACCGCCACATCGCTCCCGTGTCGGCGAAGTGGAGCTCCCGCGCCCCCTTGTTGGCCAGCTCGACGTATCGCGTGAACTCCTTGCGGAGCGGCGGAGCGATGGCGTGCCATCCGCGCCACACGTCGAGCAGCTCCGCCGCGTCGCGGCTGTTCGCCATGATCTTGGTGATGTCCTCGAGGTCCAGGCACTTGTCCTTGCCCGGCGGGCAGTACTTCCCCTTGCCGTAGGCGCCCTCCATCGCGGCCGTGATGCGGGTCAGCTCCTCGCTCTCCTTCGGATCCGAAGGAGCCGCGAGCGTCAGGGAGAGCTTCAGGAGCTTCATCTTGCGGGCAAGCTCTTCGGGGAGCTTCACCTTGTCGAAACGCGCGGCCTGCTTGGCATACGCCACCGTGGCGGCGATCATCCGCTCGTTGGCCTGCGCGGCCAGGATTTCCGTGTCGTCGGTGATGAAGGTGGACTGGACCCAGCTCGCGCGGCCCGCCTCGGTCGCGAGGGCGAGGAGCTTTGCCTCGGCCGCGTCCAGGAACGCTTTCGCTTCCGCGGCGGTCGGCGTTCTGCCGGCGGGCGGAGAGCTCTTCTCAGCGGGCACCGCGGCGCTCGAAAAAGCGGCAATCATGAGGCCGCCGGCCAGGAACGAAAGGAACTTGCGTTTCATGCGTCACTCCTCTGTCTCCAACGAACGCAGACTCTAACGGATTCGGGGCGGCGAAGGCTCTCCGTGTCCATCCAAAAAGGCGCGCGGGCGCGAGGCCCGCCCCTACGGTACGAAGGCACGACGAAGGCTAGGGGCACCGTGTCGTAGGGGAGGGGCTTGCCCCCTCCCGCCCCCCGTCGTGTCCGTCCAGAGGGCGGGCGGCCGCAAGGGCCGCCCCTACGGCACCTGGGCATCGGCTCATGAGCCGCCGCCCTTCAGCCGGTCGCGGTACTCCTGGTAGTCGGGAAGCTGCCGCTCGTAAGGCGAAGACATGAGAGGGGACGAAATCATGAAGTCCGCGGAGGCTCGGTTGCAGGCGACGGGGATGTTCCAGACCACGGCGATCCGCAGAAGAGCCTTCACGTCCGGGTCGTGCGGCTGAGGCTCGAGCGGGTCCCAGAAGAAGATGACGAAATCGATCTGCCCATCGGCGATCTTGGCGCCGATCTGCTGGTCGCCGCCAAGAGGGCCGCTCTGCAGCTTCGTAAACGGAATGCCGAGAATCTCCTCGAGCAGGGTCCCGGTGGTCCCCGTCGCGTAGAGATCGTGTTTCGCGAGAAGGTCCCGGTTGTACTTGGCCCATTCCAGAAGGTCTTTCTTCTTATTGTCGTGCGCCACTAGCGCGATGTGCTTTCGCGAGCCGCTGCCGATCGCCGTGGAAACCATGGCCGCCCCCTTCGAGTGTCATCCCGAGGAGCGGAGCGACGAGGGAACTGCTCCGCTAATTCTCGAAGGGACGGGAGCAGATCCTTCGCTTCGCTCAGGATGACAGACAAGAGTCTAAGTCTTGACGAAGTCGATGAAGCCGCGCTCGACGTCGGTCGAGATCAGCTTGACTCGCAGCTTCTTCCCGATGGAGAGGCCCTCGAAGCCGTGCACGAGCTTTCCCTCGACGGGTGGATCGAAGATACGCACCCAGGTCCCTTTCTCGGAGGCGCCCGTCACGATTGCGTCGAAACGCTCGCCGATGCGCCTCTCCAGGAGCAGCGCGGCGGCGGACTTCCGGACCTGCCGCTCGACTTTGTCCGCGGCGTCCTCCTGCTGCGTGCAGTGGACGGCGAGGTCCTCGAGCTCTCCGTCGGCGTAGGGCGACGTCCCGCCTGTCATCGCGGCTTTCAGGAGCCGCTGCGTGATCAGATCCGGGAAGCGGCGGTTGGGCGCGGTCGAGTGCGTGTAGTCCTTGACCGCGAGGCCGAAGTGGCCGGCCGTCGATCCTCCGGGGCGCTCGACGACGTACTCCCCGGCGCCCATGAGCTTCACGATCACGAGCGAGAGGTCCGGAAACCGGTCGGGGTCGGCCTTTCGCCGCTTGACCAGGAAGTCCGACAGCGCCTTCGAGTCCGGCTCGGGCGGAAGGTGCTCTCCCTGCTCCTTGGCCACCTCGACGATCTTCAGCCAGCGCTCGGGCGAGCGAACGACGCGCCGTAACGCGGGCAGCTTCTTCTCTTCCAGAAAGCGCGCCGTCACGCCGTTGGCCGCGATCATGAAATCCTCGATCAACCGGCGGGCTCGGTTGTGTTCTTCCTGCCGCAGGGCCACGATCGTGTCATCCTCGAAGACCGCCTTGGGCTGGAGCGTCTCCAGATCGAGAGCACCGTGCTCGAACCGCACTTCCCGTAGCTTGCGGGCGGCGGCGTCCTGAACGCGCAGTTGCGCGTCCATCCCGGCGACGCGGCTCACGACATCCGGCGCCGGGCCCGTTCCCTCCAGCCAGGCCGCGACGGAGTCGTAGGCGAGCTTTGCCCGGTTGTGCACCGTCGCGGGGTACAAGTCCGACCCGCCGAGGGTTCCGTCCACGGCGACCGTCATCTCGACGACGATCGCCAGCCGGTCCTCTCCTTCGTTGAGCGAGGTCAGGTCCGTCGAGAGTTTCTCGGGGAGCATCGGGAAGATCTCCGCCGCCGTATAGACGGAGGTCGTGTTGTGGCGCGCGTGCTCGTCGATCGCGGTGCCCTTCTTCACGACCGCGTCCACGTCGGCAACCGCGACGAGGATCCTGGCGGCGCCGCCGGGCAGGCTCTCGGAGACGGAGAGCTGATCGAGGTCCCGCGAATCGTCGTTGTCGATCGAGCACCAGAGCAGATTGCGAAGGTCGCGCCGCCCCGCCCCGCCCGGGCGCGCGGGCCCGGGAATCCCGCCGAGCTGCTTCTCGACCGCCGGGGAGAACGCCGGCTCGAGCCCCCGCTCCACCATCGCCCGGCGGGCGATTTCCTGAAGGTCAGAGCGGTGATGCACGGCGTGTTGATCCGCCATTCGCCCACTCTACAACGCGGCGCGAACAGACAGGTTTCAGGTAGATTCGCAGGACTTGAAACCTGAAACCGGGAACCTGAAACCGGATTCTCCTTCCCTCGTCCGGGCGCTCGGCGCGTGGGACGGCGCCCTCATCACGATCGGCGCGGTGCTCGGCACGGCGATCTTCCTGACGCCGTCCGACATCGCCCGGGCGCTGCCTCACCCGGGATTGATCCTGGGTGCCTGGGTCTTCGGGGGACTGCTGACCCTCGCCGGTGCGCTGACCTACGCCGAGATGGGCGCGATGTTCCCGCGGGCCGGAGGCATGTATCACTTCCTGAAGGAAGCCTACGGGCCCCTGGCCGGATTCCTCTTCGGATGGGGTTCCTTTCTCGTCATCATGTCGGGCGGCATCGCGGCGCTCGCCGCGGGGTTCGGCGAATACCTGGGAGGATTCGTCCCCTTCTTCTCGACGAGGCACGTCCTCGCGTCGGTCCCGATCGGGCCGTGGACCTGGCGGCTGACCGGTGGAGGGGTCGCGGGAGTCCTCGCGATCGCTTTCTTGACCGCCGTCAACTTCGCCGGCGTCAAGGAGGGCGTTTGGCTTCAGAACCTCGTCACGATCCTGAAGATCGGATCGCTCGCGGCGCTCGCCGGCGTGGGCCTCTTCATCGCCGCGCCGGTCCGGCCGGACCTGGCCGCGCCGCTCCCGCCGGGCCTCCTGGCGCCCTTCGGCGTCGCGATGATCTCGGTGCTGTGGGCCTACGACGGCTGGTACTGCTTCGCGCTCTCGGCGGGAGAGGTGCGCCATCCCGGCCGAAACATCCCGCGCGGCCTGGTCGTCGGGACCGCCGCGCTCATCGCGATTTACGCGCTGATCAACTTCGTTTATCTCAGGGCGCTTCCGATACCCGTCCTCTCTCAGACGGCGCGCGTCGGCGAAGCGGCGGCGCAGGCACTCTTCGGACCCGGGGCCGCGCGGCTGGTTTCCGCCGCCATCCTCGTCTCGATCTTCGGCTGTCTCTCCGCAAACATCCTGACCTGCTCGCGCATCTATCAGCCGATGGCGCAGGACGGGCTCTTCTTCCGCTCGCTCGCGCGGATCAATCCGCGCCACCACGTCCCGGCCGCGAGCCTCCTCGCCCAGGCGGTCTGGGCGAGCATGCTGGTCCTCTCCGGGACCTTCGAGCAGCTCTACACATACGTCGTGTTCGCCGAGGTCCTTTTCTACACCGCGACCGGCGCGGCGCTCTATGTCCTGCGCCGAACACAACCCGCGACCGCGCGCCCCTATCGGACCTGGGGCTATCCCTGGGTGCCGGCCCTCTTCATCCTCTCCTCGCTCGCGCTCATGGCGAACACGCTCAAGGAGAGGCCGATGGAATCGTTGATCGGCCTCGGCCTTCTCGTCCTGGGTCTCCCCGCCTACGCCACGTGGAGGCACGCTGCGCGGACTAAATCTCAAAGGAACCTGAGAGCCTCCTAAGAAGCTCCTTAGACCGCGCTTAGCAACGATTAAATCGGTTGCCGCCGGGGCAGGCGGACTGCATGGCGCTGTGGGAGAGACCCAATTTCGGGATCTCTTCTGGAGGTAAGCCATGAGACTCTCGACTCTCTTCGCAGTGATCGCCGGCGTCTTGCTCCTCGCGGCCGCCGCGTGCAACAACGACAAGTCCGCGCCGACTCAGCCTGTCATCGTGCCGCCGGGAGTGACGCCGACGCCGGGAGGACTGCCGACGCCGACACCTCCGCCGGCCGGCTCGACGACGCGCATCGTCAACGTCGGCCCCGGCAACGTCTTCCTGGACTCTCAGACCATGGGCAGCACGACGACGATCAAGGCCGGCGACACGGTCCAGTGGAACTTCGTGGATTCGATTTCGCATTCGACGACGTCGGGAAACTGCTGCACGCCGAGCGGCCTCTGGGATTCCGGCGTGAAGGGCTCCGGCAGCTTCTCGCATCAGTTCGCGGCGGCCGGCTCCTTCCCCTATTACTGCAAAGTCCACGGCGCCATGATGACAGGCATGGTCGTCGTCAACCCCTAGAAACGCTGAGCGGGTTGCGCGGCTGCAACGTCAGCCGCGCAACCTGTTCGCCGCCATGGTGAGGAAGGCCTACCGGCAGATGCGGTTCGCCTTGCCTTCGATCTCTTTCTGCCAGCCGGGGACTAACGAGTTGAGGAAGCTCTTGAACAGCTTTCCGTGATTCTGGATTCGCAAGTGGAGAAGCTCGTGGACGATCACGACATCACGGAAGCGAGACGCTTCCCTGGTCAGGTCGGAGCTCAAGTAGATGCGCCCAGTGGGCGTGCAGGAGGCCCATTTTCGCTTCATCGGCTGTACGTAAATCCGTTCGGGCTTCACCCCGACACGGCCGGCCCACCGGCCGACCTCTTCGAGGAGGTGCTTGCTCTTTCTCGTTCGGCGGTGCGACCGCCTCATTTCCGGCCGAGGGAGATGATCCTGTCGGCTAGGGCCACCATCGTCTCTTTGCCCACCGCCGGCAGCAGCAGCTTGTAAACCCTCGCCTTGAGCGAGCGTCTCTCTTCGGCATTCGCGTCGTAGTTCGGAAATTGGCCGAAGACTTGATCGATCTCAACAGCCAGCGCTCTGGCCTCGTTGACGCCGGCCTGTTTCAGGAGCCAGAAGACGGCAAACGCATTGCGGTTGAGGCCGGATTCGTTCTGCTGGTGCCGCGCTTCGAGCAGCTCCGCGAGCAGTTTCTCCAGCTCCCCCAGCGCGTCCTGCGTTGTCATCTGGCGGTCTTCGTAAGTATCCAGGATCTTTTCGGCTCGCTCTCCGATTGGAAAAAGATGAGCTTGAAGGTCCGGTCCCTCGAAGACGCCGCAGGAAATCGCTCGACCCAGGTTGATCACGCGGCTGGGATCAGGCGGCTCCTTCTTCAAAGCCTCGAGAGTGGCCTCATCGAGAGGCACGGCGGGCAGCGCGAAGCCGACGCCGCTCGTGTCGGCAAGCTCGCGGACGAGCTTCTCAGTCTTCTTCGCGACGTCGTAGAGGGGCGTCCCGTGTTTCTTGAAAGCGCTCTGGACGATCAGGAAGAGCTGCCCGAGACGCCCGTAATCCTCCAGATAGAAACGGAGGAACGGGTCCGGCGACAGGATCTCGTACAGAGTCTCGATCTCGTGGTACAGGTCGAGAAAACGCTTGCGGCCTTCGGGATCGACGAAGAAATCGATCGCCCGCTCGACTGCCTTGTCGTCCACCGGGCCGGCGCAGAGAGCGAGGTACGGCGGCGCTTCCGCCTGCATGAGGGCCGCAAAGCGACTCTTGAGCACGTCGAGGTTCTCGATGACGCCGCTCACTTCGTCTGAGTCGAAGGCCAGCGCCTTCTCGAGCTTCTCGAAGATGCCGACGAAGTCCACGACGAGCCCCGCCGGCTTCGCGGGCTGCCCTTCGACTTCGTAAGGGCGGTTCACCCGTGCGATCGCCTGAAGCAGAGTGTGGTCGCGCATCGGCTTGTCGAGGTACATGCAGTAGAGGATCTCGGCGTCGAAGCCGGTCAGGAGCTTCTCTGTCACGATCAGAATCTCGGGTTTCTCCCCGCGCTTGAGGAAGGCCTTCCGGACGGTTTTCTCGTCTTCCTCGGTGATCCGGTGCTTCTTGATCAGCCCGTCGTCGTTGTGAGCTGAGGTATAAACGACGCGAGAGAGATCGGCAGGCATCCGACGGTCGAGGGCCTCCTTGAAGAGAGCGCAGGCCTCACGGTCCACGCCGACCAGAAATGCCTTGTAGCCCAGCGGCTGGACGTTTTCCCGGAAGTGTTTGACGACGAAGTCAGCCACGGCCTCGACGCGCTTGCCCGCCTTCAAGAAGGTCTTGAGGTTGACCGCCCGGTCGAGAATCCGGTTCAAGTCCTCGATGTCCGCGACCCCTTCCGCCTCGGCGAGGCTCAGGAATTCCCGTTCGAGCTGTTCCCGAGGCACGAGGATCTCGTTTGGCGCGAGCGTGTAGTGAAGCTTGAGCGTCGTACCGTCCTCGATGGACTCGCGGATGGAGTACTTGTCCAGATACCCCTTCGGATCGTCCGTCCCGAAGGTCTTGAACGTACCCTGACCATAGGCCGTTCGGTCGATCGGTGTCCCGGTGAACCCGACCAGGGTCGCGCTCGGGATCGCTCCGACCAGGTAGTTGCCGAGATCGCCCCCGGTCGTTCGATGGGCCTCGTCCACGAGGACGAAGATGTTCTTTCGAGTCGAGAGATCCGCGTCGGCCCGATCGAACTTGTGGATCATCGAGACGATGAGACCCCGGTAGTCGGAGCGGAGAAGGTTGCGAAGATCCTCTTTGCTCTCGGCCACCCGCGCCTCGAGCCCGTAGGCTTTGAGGTTGGCGAAGAGCTGGCTCTCGAGCTCATTGCGGTCCACGAGCATGATCACGGTCGGGCTCTTGAAAGCGGGGTCCCCCAGAATCTGCTCTGCCGCCGCCATCATGGTGAGCGTCTTGCCAGAACCCTGCGTGTGCCAGACGAGGCCCCGCTGCTTCTCCGGATCGAGCGCCCGTTCGACCACGCGCTCAACCGCCCGCATCTGGTGCTGGCGCAAGATGATCTTCCGTAGCTCGTCATCCCGCGTGAAGAAAACAATCCACCGGCGCAAGAGCTTCAAGAACCGCTCCCGCGCGAAGAACCGCTTGACCTTCTTCTCGAAGTTACCGGGCTCCTCGTCCTTCCAGTCGAAGAGCGCCTTGCGGTCCAGATTCCACGTCGGCGCGTAGAAGAAGTGGATGAGGTGCGTGATGTCGAAAACTTGAGGCAGAGCCATCAGCTCCGGAGTTTCCTCGTGGTAGCGCCGGATCTGCTTGGCGCTGATTTCCATTCCGTCCGTCTTCGTCGCAGCCTTCGTTTCGACCAGCGCCACCGGAATGCCGTTGATGAGAAAGACCACGTCGGCCCGGTTCGTGAATTGCCCGTTCGTGTACTCCCACTCGTCGGCCACGAGGAAGACATTGTTGGAGGGGTGCGCGAAGTCGATCACCATCACGTTACGATCTCGTCTCTCCGAATCGACATGGACGGCCCGCTCCCCGCGGAGCCAGAGGAGGACCTCTTGGTTGCCTTCGATGTTCGTTCGGACGCCTTCGATTCGATTGATCACCTCATCGACGTTGTCGGTCGTGATGACGCCTGGGTTCAGCTCGATCAGCTTGTTCCGGAGAACGTCACGGAGAAGCAGCCCAGATGCTCCGCGCCGAAGCGTGAGGGCGTCCTCCGCCGACAGATACGCCCACCCGATCTCGCCGGCGTGACCGACGAGCGGGTCCTGCACCGTCGCGCGTTCCGAGGCGAGCGACATGACAGCTACTTTGCTGTCCCGAGAATGCTCTCGACCCAGCTAACGACCTGTTCCGCGGATTCAAGAGCTTGTTGATAGTCGGCCTCGGTCGCGGGTTCGAAGTCTCCCGGGTATCGAAGAGCGGTTGCATAGACCGTCAGGTCGATTGCTTGGCGCAACCTCGCTGGAACCGCAGTGCCCCCGGTCGGTAGAAGATCGAGAAGAACTCGGATGCTGTGGGTCTTTGGAAATTCGACGCCTCCAAAGACGAGCATCGCCTTCAGTGCCTTCTCGGCCGCCTGCTCCGCGTCGAAGCAGAGATCCTCCCAAAGCGACTCGGCTGGCTTCGGCTGCTTCGCAAGTGCCAGATTGCTCTTGGCGCGGCGCAGCCATTCGCGGGCCGAGCCGGAGTCTTCGTCACGCGGCATAGAGAACTCTTCCCTCCGACAGCGCCGGGCCGTAGATCCTGCCGATCGTGCTCCTGTGGCGCGCGACGTCTTCCGGAGTCGCCACAATGATGTCGGTCGGCAATGGGATCCCCACGAGGCTTCGCTCGATCGCCTGAGCCGTTGCCCGCCGATGGATCCGCGACTTGATGATCAAAAGGTCTAAGTCGCTGTCAGGTCCCATATCGCCCCGCGCCGCCGAGCCAAAGAGGATGATCTTCTCGGGCGCCACGGCCTCGACGATCCGCCTGACGATCTCGGCAAGCGTGCTCTCGGGAACACGCCCTGCCCACTCTTCAGTGGCCATAGGGAAACTCCGTTCGTGGCCTCCTTCCGGTCTTGATGTTGCTGGCTGTAGCCGTAGGCGGCCAGTGATCAGTTCGCTGAGCAAGGACGAAAAAAGTGATTGAAGGAACAGAAGACGCTTTTGAGCGATTGCCGTCCGGCAATCGAGCAGGTGCAGACTCTCGCCGATCTGCCGCTGGTCGCGCAGATCCTTTGGAAGCGGCACCAGTACTGGATCCACGTTCTTCTTGTTCAGTTGCGGGACGGCCCCGGGCTCTTGGAGAGTCGCGAGGTTGAAGGTTCCAATCCATTGGAAGAAGAACTCAGTATCGATGCGGGGACCCGGGGTGACGGCGATTAGGTTCGGGTCAAGGATCGCCGGCAAGGCAGTCAGGCGTTTCTTGTTCGTGGCAATGGCTGCCCCTCGTTTTGGAAACACAACCGAGCCGCGAGGTACCGCATACCTCTCGAGAAAATCCGATTTGGCACAGAATTCGATCGCTGAAGCTTGGAGCCGCGTCTCGTTCCCGGGTAGATTCATGTCTGAGACTTTCAACGCAATCACGCGGGAGGCATCTTCGGCTTGGGATTCATAGCCCTGGATGTCGGCGAAAGCGACCGTAGATCCTCTTACCTTTGCAATCGCCCCGAGAGATACGACATCCCAGCTCGCCGGAATCTCGCCGATGTCAGTCGGCTTGAGCGGCTCGCCGTGAAGGCCCTCGCGGAAGAGCTTGGCCATCGTGGCGGCCTTCAGCTCTTTGAGCGTGGCGACGGTCCGGTCCTGCACCTCCACGGCAGCCTGGAGCTTCGAGAGCACGCCCGCGATGGCGCGCTGCTCGGGGAACGGCGGAACGAGGATCTCCTGATCAAGAACGTCGCCGTCGGTTACTGCGGGGTAGCTCGCCCCACGTTCCAGTGCACCAACGCCCTGTACGAAGCCGTCTGTCATCGCCGCGTAATAAAGGAATCGCGGGTCGGCGACATCAGGGTTCGCGCGGATCACGCAGAACGCCGTCGAAGCGAGCTGGCCATCAAGGCTAGGCGGCACGCACGCTACGCGTCGGAGAGTTGGTCGAACGGTGGCGAAGATCACGTCCCCCGTTCGAAGGAGCTTGCGCGCACGGCTCGGCGCCGATGCGCCCTTTACCTTCGTCGTTCTGACCACCCTCAATCTTTCGGCGCTGACGGATGACACGTCCACATACTCAAACTCTCGCTCCGGTATCTTGACGGGATCGAGGGAGCCGGTCCTCACGCAGAGTTCCCTCAATCTGCTTTTGCCCCAGCCGGCCGGCTTGCTAAGGTCCTCGGTTTCCGTAAGCGGGCGCGGCGACAGAGTGCTCAAAACCCAATCCTCGGTTTCGGCTTATGCGGCGGCTCCATGAGGTTTCGAATCGCGTCGAAGATTCCCTCGGATTTAGTGTCGTACCGGGCCTCCATCGCGTCGAGGCTCCTGGCGAGATCGGGGGCGGTCGCGGCGACTTCGCGCACCTGGATGAAGGCCCGAATGATCTCCACGTTCATCGCCTCCGCCCGAGGACCGTCGAGAGCGCTCGACAGCATCAAAGCTCCTGTTTCCGTGAACGCAAGAGGGGGAGTCCGCAAGAACTTCAGCCTTCGAAGGCGGCGGCAAGAGGCCGCCAGCTCGTCTCGCTCCTCCGCTGTGATCCGGAAGAGGAAGTCTTTCGGAAAGCGACTGCGGTTGCGCCTGACCCGGTCCGCAATCCTCTCGGTGGAGACGTCGAAGATCCTCGCGAGATCCGTGTCCAGAATAACGCGCTGGCCTCTGATGATGAGGACCGGCCATTCGCCGAAAGGCGGCAGAGACTTGTCGGTCATCACTGGCTCTTCGGACGATAGTCGTTCGGATCCAGGCAGGCGTCGTAGAGCCAGCGTTCGATGGGGATCCAATCGGTCCCGTTGATGCCACGACGATTCGGTGATCGGTCGCTCGAGGGAAACGCCGACGCGATCTTGATCCAACGGTCCTCATGCCTCGAGATTCTCCTGACCTCGTCCGCGACCTCGGAGAGATCCTGATCCTGGCTGAAAAGCAGCGCCACATCGAAGGCATTGACTCTCGCGAGACGGACAACGTCAAGGGCGATTCGAACGTCGATCCCCTTCTCGCGGCGAACGAGTGCGACCGTCTTCGTTCCGTCCGGCAGCCGGACGGTCTCGTTCCTGTACCGAAGTGCCCGGGAGAACGTCACGACGCCGCGCGTTCCAAGCACGGCAAGCTTGGCCGTCCAGAAGCCATGCCAAAAGGGATCATCGAGAGGATCCGGGATCCCCGTGTAGAAGTGAGCGGCAACGAGTTGCCATCCTCGTGAAGCGGCAATCGACTTTGCGAGCGCCTGGGGGTCGTAGTTCGGGAAGGTGTAACCGAACGCTTCCTTCGCGGCTCTAAAGAGATTTTGACCGTCGACGAACGCCGCGAACCGGAAGCTGGTTGGCTCAACGCGGGGCACCGGCTGGCCTCAAAAAAATAACCCCGCCGGAGGCCTTGCGGCTGATCCAACGGGGAGCAAGTGTCGAGAATCTTATCGGACCTGTCGCGTTTGTCAAGCTTCGTGGCAATTCACTGCGCCCGCAGCTCGTGCCGGGACCCGCGCTCACCGCGCTCACGAAACCCCTCTCCACTGGTATCCGAGGCTCTCGAAGATGCCCTTCAGCTCACCATCCAGGTCTCTTGCTTCGCCTTCGAGGCCGGCCAGCTCATCGAGGATCGCCTGGATTTCGCGGTGTTCGGTCACGGCGGCGGAGGAGACGTAGCGGGACGGTGAGAGGTTGAAGTCGGCGAGCTCGCCGTTGGCCACGGCCTTGACGAAACCCTCGATGTCTCTGCCAGTCCCGACTGCCTCAGCGATCTTCGCAATGCCCTTTTCCGGAATGAAGTTCTTGGGGCGGCCTTTCTCGAACACGCCGCTCGCGTTGAGGAAAAGGGTCTTGCCGACGCGATCGGAAGGCTTGCGGCGATTCAGCAGGAAGATCAAGCCGGCGGCGGTGGTGTTGTAGAAGAGGTTGTCGGGCAGGAGGATCACGGCCTCGACAAGGTCGTGCTCCACGAACCAGCGGCGGATGGTCTTCTCTTTGTTCTCGCCCTCGTTCCCGCTGCCGCGGCCGGCGGCGCCGGTGTCGAGAACGACGGCGGCTCGGCCGTTTTCTTTCAGCGAGGCGACGACGTGCTGGAGCCAGGCCCAGTCGGCGCTCGAGGGCGGCGCGGAGCCGCCGGTTGCCGAAAACCGCTCAAGCGGGTCCTGCTCGTAAGTCGCCTGATCGAAAGTCTTCTGGTTCCACATCGGGTTCGTCACGACCGCGTCGAACCGGCGAAGCGCGCCTTCGACGAGGAACTTCGGGTTTGTCATCGTGTTACCGCGGACGGTCTCGCCGTCCATGTCATGGACGACCATGTTCATGCGGGCGATGGCGAAGGACTCGCCGGTCAGCTCCTGGCCGAAGAGTCTCAGCGGCCGAGCCGGCTTTCCCTCGCGGCGTGCGAGCTCCAGCTCGCACTTGATCAGGAGACCGCCCGAACCGCAACAAGGGTCGTAGATCTCCTCTCCCTGCTGTGGATGGATCAGCTTAGCGATCAGCCAGCCGACCTCCTTGGGCGTGAAGAACTCCCCGGCGCTCTGCCCTTGCCCCTCGGCGAACTTCCGCAGGAGATATTCGTAGGCGCGCCCGAGGAAGTCGGGCTCGACGTCCTTCAAGCCGAGCCGATAGCGAGGATCCGAGAGGATGTTGATGAGCCGTTTCAGCGCCTCGTCGGTGATCTCCCTTTCGCCGTTTCGCGTCTCGTTGAAATCGCGGATATCAACGACACCCTGGAGCGTTGGGTTGATGCGCGCGATCGCGCGCATGGCCGCCGTGATCTGTTCGCCGACAGTCTTCGGTCTGTGGTCCGGCGGCCAATCAAAGCTTGCGCGCCCGCTGACGACCGGCCAACGCGCCTCTTCAGGAATGAAGAAGCGAACGAGGCCGTGGTCGGCCTCGACGATCTCGCGCGCGGTGTTCTCGTCTCCGTATTCCTCAGTGAGACGCGCGATCTCGTCGTCAAAGACATCCGAGAGGCGTTTGATGAAAATGAGCGGGAGGATGTAGTCCTTGAACTTCGGCGCGTCCTTCTCGCCTCGGATCGAGCAGGCGGCCCGCCAGAGAAGACTCTCCATTTCCTTCGTTTCGAGGGGGCCGGCCTGGGGGCGGCCCGGCGCTGCGGCCTGCAGATCTTCTCGAGAGCGTCTGCCTGCAGCGCGCCGCTGTCCGGCAGTCTCGATCGCCGGCTTCGCGAACAGTTCATCGGTCGCCTTGCCGAAGAAGCGATCGTAGAGATCCCGGTGCTTCGACCCGAGCTTCTTGACGAACTTCTCGATTGCGTCGAGGCCGAGCACGTCGGGGGCGGTCTTCCCCGCCTCCCAGCGCGCAACGGTTGGAACGGAAACCTTGAGGAGTGCCGCGAGCTTCGCCTGAGTTAGCCCCAGCCTCCGACGGAGCTCACCGAGAAGTTCCGGCAACCGCGACCCTTCAGCCTCAGGACTCAAGCTCACCTCTCGACTATTCGGATGAGAGGGCACCGCATCTTGGCGGATTGCAAACTCTAGTCGTAGCGATCCGTCGAAAGCTGCACACGAATCTATCGATCGTAAGATGCAGTAGCGCAGGAGTGGAGAGAAGCGTTGCGACCTGGACGTGCGAGTCGGCGAAGAGCGCATGCAGATCCTCAGCTGTTGGGTCAGTCGTTATGATCTCGACTTCGAGCAAGCGATCGCCACGCGGTAGCGAGAGACGCAGCACAAAGAGTTGTTCACCTGGACCGTGCCGCGAACTGAATAGCGTCTTGAGTTTTTCCTTAAGGAGCCGGCAGATGTCGGCGCCGATTTCACCAAAGAAACCACCCGCGATACTGCCGGCCACGAAGCTCGCGATTGTAATGATGGCGATCGGTTCGACAGCCTTCTTGAGGTCCTGGACTGGCTCGATATCAAAAGCCTCTGCGATGTCGCGGATGATCGCTTGACTCTCGTCATCTCGAAACGAGCGGTCCCAAGATAGCGAGACGCCGGTGCTCTTCCTGTCCCACGAAACGATCCGCCGCTCGGCTTTGTCCAGAGGGATGGCTTCACCGGACTCGAATAGCTCGATCGTTCCAACGAACGAAGTTGATCCATCTGGTTCCTTGCGGAGCTCCGCTGCGCTAACTCGTACAAGTGGTGGAATCCGCGGGTCGTGTTCGATTCAGACCGGTATCCAGTGTTTGGACACCATGTCTGCCATCGTAGGAGAGCTCCAAGGCTCATTGCCTCTCCGTGTGCATCGACTAAGTCGCATGACAGTACCCATCCAGATACTTCATGGGCCGCAGATTAAATCAGCTGCCATATGAGCTGTCAAATGATGGCTCCAGCGACTTTAAATATTTTCTAAGGAATCTGGCAGCCACTAGAAAGCTAGTACTTTTTTAAGAAACTTAACGCCAGGACACAACGGCTACTTCAGCTTGCTATTGTCATGCTTCGAGGGCCTGGCGGACGGTGACGATGTCCATGAGGCCCTTGCAGCCGTAGAGGGCTGGGAGGACCTTCTCCGAGGGATGGCGGCGGCGCAGTTTCGCGAGGGCCTCGGTGCCGGCTCGGTAACAGGGCAGGTACATGCGGCCGAGCAGGGGATGGCGGCCCCAGGCGCCCGAGAGCTTGTCGGCGCGCTCTTCGGAGACCCGCGATCAATCGCAGCGGGTTGTGCTCAAATCCACCTTTCAGGGGGCGTCCCATGCGCTACTCCTTCCGCTGCATGATGGCCTTCGGGATTCTCGCGGCCGGTCCGCCGATCGGACTCCTTGCGCAACCGGTCGTTGGCAGTCTTACGGCCCCGCCAAATCTTGCTTCGTTCTCGCCCCCCCAGACCATTACCTACGTTGATCTCTCCCATCCCGCGACTGCCGATGGAGAGGTGAAGTCGGCGACCTTCATCTGGTCCGCGGCGCCCTGCGCGGCGGCGGCAAGGATCAAATTCTTCAGAAAGATCTCCAGTGAATTCGATGTGACCACGCTCAGACTTCTTGCCGAGCGCGGTCCGCTCGACGTGGGTTTTGTGACCCAGGCGGTCTCTCTGTCGCCACCGGTCACTCTTCAGAAGGGCGATCGATCGGGATCACGAATCTCACGGCTTGCGGGACCGCGACATTCCGGGGCGGTGGAGGCGCCTGGGCGGTCACGGCGCTGATCTTGGGTGACGCAGAGGGCGACGTGAGCTTCAGCAACAAGCCGGAGCGTTCTTTTTACGTTGCACCGGAGATCCGAGCGACCGCTGCCACCTTTCAAACAGTAGTCAACATCCTTCCCGTAGCGATCTCCGCGCCGGGCGCCGCCGGTTCGTATTTCAAGACCAGACTGCAGCTGCGCAACCCGCAAGGCGTCGGCAGGCTCTCAGGGAAGTTCGTCTTCCACCCGGCCTTCGCGCCGGCGAGCCCGACGATCCGTCTCTGCCCTACTCGCTGGGAGCGTGGGAGACCCAGACGATCGACGACTGGTGGCCGCATGTTGCACGGAGTTGATATTGGTCGACACACGGATCTCGGTCCACGATTCAAGCCACGATCTACACCGAGACTCCCGCCGGCGGCGCCGTGGGCTGCGCCGAACCGACGGTCCGCCCCGCCGAGACCGGATTTTTCGGCGCAACCCTGATCGGGCCGGACGATCCCTCGCGCGCCCGGATGAACATCGGCATCCGCACGCTCGACCAGGGGGCTACCCTCAGGGTCGTGGTCTTCGATTCCACGGGATTCCCGCTCCGGGCGGAGACGAAGACTTACCCTCCGAACTATTTCGAGCAGGTTCCGGCCTCGGCGTTCATGGGCGGCGCGCCTCTCGGGCCGAACACCTCGTTCGTGTTCAACGGGGGAAACGCGATCGTCTACGGCGTAACCGCCGACAATCAGTATCAGAACGTCGTGATCCGATTCGCAAAACCGGACCTGTGATCGAGTAGTCAGCCTCGCGTCTTCGGGGAGAGGAGGAGGCCACGGAAGAGTCGTTTTACAGCAGCTCTAGCGCCACGGCGAGTGCATGGTTCAGTTCGCGGATCCGAGATTCCGACAGTCGTCCGACGTAGTCCGTCAATCTCGACTTCGCGATGCTGACCAGCTCGTCGCAGTGGATCGCGCTCTCATGCTTGAGCCCCTCTTCGATCCCGACCGGGACTTGAGTGACGAGCCCATGCCGGGCCGAGTAAATCGGAGCGCAGGTTACAGTAGAGAACGACGAGTCGATCACCGACTGGCGACTCACGATTGCGAAAACGCGCGATCGTCTGATATCCCCTTTCGGATGGCGGACTCGATAGAGTTCGCCTCGATTCACCAGTCAGCCTGGTATTCGAGCACGTCGAGGGCCTCGGCATTCAGCCGCTTGGAGTGGAGGTCCAGGATTCGACGGTCACGCGCCTCTCTCTGTTTCCTTTTGAGAAGGGCGATGCGGTCCCAGGCCGCTCTCTCCAGAAACTCGGAGCGATTGCCGCCGCGAACTCCTGCCCGGCCGATTTCGTCGAGGAGCTCCTCACTGAGGCTGACCGATGTCTTGATTCTCATACCACCATTGTACTACCGGCGCCGAGATTCAGATCAAGAGGGCCTGGCGGACGGTGACGATGTCCACCTGGGCGGCGCCTTCATCAGTACCACCTCGCTCCGCGGCTCTTCTGAGGCCGGCCTCGGCGGAAGTCCGAGCGAGACGAGTAGGCTCCGCAAGCTTTCGACATCTTAGACGTGCGACGTTGGATGCGCTAACACCGATGAGGCCTCCGCAGCGCACGACTGTCTCCGCCGTCTCGAGCGCGGCGATAGTCCGCCTCGGAGGCCGGCTCCGCGTCGCCGGGATAGCGGAGCATGGTCGCATAAACCGAGAGGTGGATGGCCTCCCCAAGCTCCGGCGGAACCTGGACTCCTCCCGATCGCAACAGATCGAGAAGAACGCGAAGGTTGTGAGTCCTGGGGAAGTCGATCTGCCGGAGGGCCAGCGCCGCCTTCAGGGCCTTCTCGGCCGCCTGCTCCGCGTCGAAGCAAAGATCCTCCCAGACCGCTTCTTCGGGCTTCGGCTGCCTGGCTCGGGAAAGATTGCCTTTGCGCGGCGAAGCCACTCGGGAGCGGTCCCGGCGGAGTCGTTCTCAGGCGGCATAGATGACCTTGCCTTCGCGCAGGGCGGGCCGATAGATCAGGCCGATCGTCTCCTTGTGGCGCTCGATGTCTTCCGGCCTCGCGACGATGACATCGGTGGGGATGGGAATACCGACGAAGGCCCGTTCGATCGTCTGAGCCGTCTCTCGTCTGTGCACGCCGGCTTTGATGACCAGCAGATCCACGTCGCTGTCCGGCCCCATCTCGCCGCGGGCGGCCGAGCCAAAAAGAATGATCTTCTCGGGTGCGATCGCTTCCACCACCCTCCTTACGATCTCGGAAAGGAGGGCATTGGGAACGGTTTTCGCCGGGTGATCGAGAGCCATCGTCTCAAACCTCTTCGACGGAGCCGGTTACAACGCCGCGTGATCTCTTGAACTCGATCATCATCCCGCGCTCCTGCGGCCTGTTCAAGCGTTTAGAGGGCCTGGCGGACGGTGACGACGTCCACCAAACCGCGGCAGCCGTAGAGAGCGGGGAGGACTTTCTCCGAGGGATAGCGGCGGCGCAGGTCTGCCACGGCTTCGGTGCCGGCACGATAGCAGGGCAGATACATGCGGCCGAGCAGGGGGTGGCGGCCCCAGGCGCCGGAGAGCTTGTCGGCGCGCTCCTCCGAGACGAGGTAGTCGCGGCGCAGCGTCGCGGCGACGTCCTTCTGGGCGGCGCCTTCCTTCCACGTCAGCCACGAGGACTGATTCTTGGCGTCGTCCTGCAGGAGGGCGAGCAGTACGCCCAACTGCAAGTCGTCGCCGGGAAGCTCTTCCACCTCGGTCACGCCGTTGGCGATCAGGATCCCGTTGTTGGCGATCCCCTCCATGAGCGCCGCGCCGCGCGAGTTCATCGTCAGGACGGTCGCCTCGAAGCCGAGGCGCTTGCGCACGTAGAGGGCCTGGATAACCGCCGACGTCGTGACATGGCCGGGCACGACCTCGTGGGAGACGAGCTGCGCGAATTCCGGGACGGAGATCTGGAGCGACGCGTTGATCTCGTACGTCGCTTCGTACTCGGGAGTGCCGTCGGGCTTGCGCGCGCGGCCGATGTAGTTCATGGAGCCGGAGAACCAGGCGTCCTTGATCGGCAGGAACTTCATGTTGGCCAGAGGCACGCCGGCGAGGTCGCGCGGCAGATGAGGAGCGAGGTACTTGGCGGTACCGGCGGAGAACTGCGCGATCAGAGCGTCGGCGAGCATCGGGATGGACTTGCCGGGCACCATGCGTTCCCGCCGCCAGGAGTCCACGGCGGAGAGCAGCTCCTCGCCCGTCTTTGACGGATAGCCGGCTTTCGCGAGCAGCTCCGCGACCCGCTCGCGCTTCTTCTCCGGATGCGACGGCTCCGGAGGCTTGCCCGTCGAGCCGATGACGCAGCGCTCGTAGGGGACCGGCTCGTCGCGGCCGAGGATCTCCTGCACAAGATCCCACATGGCCGAGAAACAGACGCCGAGCCCTTCGAAGTAGGCTCCGCGCAGGCCGCCGATCTTCTTGCCTTCCGACGACATCGCGTCGATCGCTCCCTTGACATCCACCGCGGCGAGGTAGGCGTCGATGGCCGCTTTGTCGGGCTGCTTGGCGGAGACGCCGCCCGACTCGCGAACTTTCTTCGCGGTCGGGTGCGTGTATGCGGGCGGCAGCGGCTCGTCGGCGAACCAGGAATCGGCGATGAACCGGCCGGTTCCCGAGGGGTTCATGACGTCGCCGCCCCAGAGAGTGTCGATGCCGAGGATCGCGGTCGCGGTGAGTTGGTCGAGGTTGTCTTGAGACACATTGGCCTCCTTGATTCCCGCTGTCATCCTGAGGAGCGCAGCGGTCCTGAGGAGCTACGCGACGAAGGAAGGATCTGCTCCCCCAACTTTGGGCGGCCTCACCAACGGAGGACGCAGCGGAATCCGAACCGGGGCAGATCCTTCGCTTCGCTCAGGATGACAGGGGGAGTTCTATGTCGTTCGCTCCTTCTTCATGGAACCCATCCAGAGATAGATGCAAAGACCGATAAACAACGCCGCGCTGACGAGTTGGGAGACGGGGTCGTTGTCGTAGAAGGGCGTCTTCACCAGTTCTTCCTTGTACCAGGGGAACAGCCGCAATGCGGCGCCGAAGACGCCGCCCAGCGCGCCGCCGGCCATCAGGCCCGAGGCGATGATGACGCCGCGCTCGCGCATTGACTGCCCGGCATGGCCGCCGACGCGTTCGGAGCGCTTCGTCAGGAAGTGGGCCAGGAACCCGCCGACCAGGGCCGGGGTGTTCAGCTCGAGCGGCAGATACATGCCGAGGGCGAACGTCAGGGCCGGCACCTGCAGCATTTCCATGACGACGGCGACCATCGCGCCGGCGCCGAAGAGGATGTACGCGACCGGCTGCCGGCTCATGAAACCCTCGACCAGGGCCTTCATGATCGACGCCTGCGGCGACGCGAGGACGGCGCGCGCGTCTCCCGGCGCCGCCTCGCCGAACTGGAAGGTGCGGGCGAGCATCACGATCGTCAGTCCCGCCGCGGCGGCGGCGGCGATGACGCCCAGGAACTTGACGCGCTCCTGCCTGGCCGGGGTCGAGCCCAGCCAGTAGCCGGTTTTCAGGTCGGTGATCGCCTGGCCCGAGACCGAGAGCGCGGTGCAGACCATTCCGGCGATCGCCATGACGAAGAACATCCCCGTCCGGCCCGACAGGCCGAACTCGAGCAGGACGACCGAGGAGATGATGATCGTCAGCATCGTCATCCCCGAGACCGGGTTCCTCGCCGTGGTCGCGATCGCGTTCGCGGCGACGGACGTGAAGAAGAACGAGAAGACGATCGTCAGCACGAGCCCGATTCCGAGCACGCTCGGGCGGCCGTCCAGGCTCCCCAGGAACGCCGCCACCGCGATGGCGCTGACGACGACCCCCAGGAGGATCTGCATGACGGAGATGTCGCGGTCGGTTCTCTCGAGGCTGTGCTCTCCCCCGGCGCGGAAGGCCTTCACCGCGATCCCGAAGGAGCCCGCGACGATCTTCAGCGACTTGATGATTCCGAAGATCCCGGCCGTCGCGATCGCGCCGACTCCCATGAAGCGGACGTAGCCGCGGAAGATCTCCGTTGCCGTCATCTTCGCGATCGGAACCGCCGCCGGATAGACGGCCGTGTCCCCCAGGTGGCTCCCGATGAACCAGACGAGCGGCACGAGAACGAAGTTGGCGAGCACTCCGCCCGCGCAAAGCAGCAGCGAGGAGCGAAGCCCCATGACGTACCCCAGCCCCAGGATGAAGCCGATTGCGTCGAAGGAGAAAGCCATCTTCGCCTTGTCCGCCATGTCCCGGACGACCGGGACGAAGCGCAGGTCCACGAACTCCTTCCAGACCTGGAACGTCGTGACGAAGAAGTCGTAGATCCCCGCGATTGCGGTCGCCTGCAGGAGAAGCTTGGCCTGCGAGCCCCCCTTCTCTCCCGTGACCAGGACCTCGGTGATGGCGGTCGCCTCCGGGTACGGGAACTGTCCGTGCGTCTCGCGCACGAAGTAGCGGCGCAGCGGAATCAGGAACAGCACCCCGAGACACCCGCCGGCCAGGCAAATGAAGATCGTCTGCCACGGATGCGGGTCGAGCTTGAGGATGTAGAGCGCGGGAAGCGTGAAGATCGCGCCCGCGACGACGGCGCCCGAAACGCCGCCGATCCCGGTGATGATCACGTTCTCCAGGATCGTCGAGCGCCGCCGGTAAACGCGCGCGAGGCCGATCGCCAGGATCGAGATCGGGATCGCCGCCTCCATCACCTGCCCGACCTTCAGGCCCGAATAGGCCGAGGCAACCGTGAAAACGACGCAGAGGAAGACCCCCCACGCGATCGAACGTCCCGTTGTCTCGGGCAGTTTCACCTGGGCGGGAACGAGGGGCTGATAGGCCTCGCCGGCCGCCAGCGTCTTGTAGGCGTTCTCGGGAAGGGATCGCGTGTCCGGAGCTTCCATCCGGCCTCAACTTTCGGCCGCGGGCATTCGCTTCGCGAGTCCCCTCACCCCAACCCTCTCCCGCCGGGAGAGGGAGAAGAGTGGCGGCCGGGAGAGTCTAAACCGGGGCCCGGCTCGATGGGCCTTGAGAATGCTACTCGCCTCCTGCCTTCCTGGCGGACTCCAGATGAAACTTATGCAGGAAGCGGTGGATGACGGGGGAAAGAATGATGCCGGCGATCGATATGAGGGCGAGCCCGCTGTAAAGGGCATAGAGACCCGCAAAGATTTTTGCCGGGGTGGTCTTCAGATCTCCGACCGGGCCCATGCCCGACAGGATCATCGCCGCGTTCAGGAAGGAGTCGGGCCACGTCTGTCCGGCGATGTAGTGGTACCCGAGCATCCCGACCGCGAGCGAGGTCACGATCATGGCGAAGCCGAGGGCCGCCATTTTCGCCAGGCGCGCCCGAAAGGCCGGCAACGGCAGCAATGGACTGAGCCGGTGCTCGAACACCAGCGGCGATCGTTGCTTCGGCGGCGACTTGACGGCGATGTCTCAGTCCCCCCGCAGCGCCCGCGCCAGGAGGGCGTGGAAGTGGTGGACGCCGTTTTCGCGGCGCACGGAGTAGCGGCCGCGGTCGTAGGTGCGGGATCGCAAGCCCTTCTGCACGGCCTCGCAGATGGCGATGTCCTGGAGCTGGATCTCGTCGGAGAACTCGACGGTCCGGCGGATCTCGTCCCGAACGCGCGGCTGGTCCGGGTCCCGAAAGAACCACTCGAAGACCGTCAGCGTCCTGTCCTGGCCCAGGGGCAGGATCAGGTTCGTCGAGAAGTTGTCGGGATAGACGTTCAACATCAGGTTGGGATAGACCCAGAAGTAGAGCGCCTCGTCTTCCGTTCCGGAGCGCTTCAAGCGGCCGGGGCCGTTCTCGCGGATCGGCGAGTGCTGCACCGAGTAGCCGCGGCGGGTCTCCGTGACGTATCGGGCGTAGTCGAGCTCCTTCATCAGGGAGGGATGGACGATCGGGATGTGGTAACCCTCGAGGTAGTTGTCCACATAGACCTTCCAGTTGCATTCGACCGTCCAGTCCTTGCGCGCGGCCGGGCGCATGGCCCCGAGCCCGCGAGTGGAGAGCCGCTCCGGCAGGTCTTCCAGGGTTTCGGCGAGGGAGGGGGCCGAGGCGTCGAGGTTTACGAAGAGAAGACCCAGCCAGGTCTCGAGGCGAAATTCGGGCAGACCGTGCTCTTCTTTGCGGAAGTCCTCGACCCCGTCGAACTCGGGGGTGTTCAGGAGCCGGCCGTCGAGGGCGTAGCTCCAGCCGTGATAACCGCAGCGGAAGGCCTGGCAGGTCCCCTCGGCGGCCGCGACGGGACCGGCCCGGTGCCGGCAGACGTTGGAGAGAGCCCGGAGGCGGGAGTCGCCTCCCCGGGCGACGAGCAGAGGCTCGCCGGCGACCTCGGCGGTGAAGTACTTACCGGGAGTCGAGACCTGGTCTTCGCGGCCGACGAGTTGCCAGGTCCGCGCGAAGACTGTCTCGCGCTCGATGTCGAGAAAGCGCGCGTCCGTGTAGCAGCGCGACGGCAGCGTCGCCGCGGACTCGAGGCGCTCGTCGAAATCGAGGGGCGCATCCAGGAATTCGCCGGGGAGCATCGCGGAGGATTATGCTTGAGCGAAGTCATTCAGGGAAAGCGAGCCTCGGCGCCGGTTGCGCCCTCACCCCGACCCTCTCCTGGAGGGAGAGGGAGATCAGATTTCGATCTGGCCTCGGATCTCGATGGATTGCTCGGGGGGGAGGCCGAACGCGGAGATCGCGCTCCAGGCGTTGCGCGTCATGAAGGCGAAGAGCTTCTCCCGCCACAGGCTCATGCCGCGGCGCTTGCGGGTGGGGATGATCGACTCCTTTCCGACGAAGTAGGAGGTCGTCTCGGGATCGAAGGAGAGCCCCGGCAACGAGACGCTCTCCAGCGCCTTGGGCACGTCGGGCTCCTGCATGTATCCGTAGTGAAGCAGGATCCGGTGGAAGCGCTCGTCGAGCTTCTCGTGCTCGAGCGACCTCTCGGCGGGCACATGGGGCGCGTCCTCGGTCACGATTGTCAACAGCACGATGTGCTCGTGAAGGATCCGGTTGTGATCGAAGTTGTGGCGAAGGGCCCCCGGAATCAGCTCGGGAAGGATCGAAAGATAGACCGCGGTGCCGGCGACCGACACGTGCTGGCTCGTGGCCGCTTCCTTGCGAAATTCCTCGACCGACACCAGCGGGCCGCGCAGGCGGGCGTTCAACAACTCGCGCCCCGTGCGCCACGTCGTCATGATCGTGAAGGCCGCGGCCGCCACCAGCAGCGGGAACCATCCCCCGTGCGGGATCTTGACGGCGTTGGCCGCGAAGAACGAGAGATCGAAGAACAGGAACCCCGCCGTGACGGCCGCCGCGGCCGGCAGGGGCCATCCCAGCCGTTCGTGCGAAACAACGCCGGCGAGGATCGTCGTGATCACCATGGTCGTGGTCACGGCCATCCCGTAGGCCGCCGCCAGGTTCGAAGAGCTGCGGAAGGCGAGGACGATCGCGATGGTCAGGACCGCCAGCAGCGCGTTGACCAGGGGGATGTAGATCTGCCCCATCTCGGTGGCCGAGGTGTGCTTGACCTCCATCCGCGGCAGGTAGCCCTGCCGCACCGCCTGCTGCGTCAGCGAGAAGGCTCCGGAGATGATCGCCTGCGAGGCGATGATCGTCGCCGCCGTCGCGAGAACGATCAGGGGATAGAGCGCCCAGCCGGGGCCGAGGCGGTAGAAGGGATTCGAGACGGCCTTCGAATCCACGATCAGGAGCGCTCCCTGTCCGAAGTAGTTGCAGACGAGCGACAGACCCACCAGTCCGAACCAGTCGATCTGGATCGGGCGCTCTCCGAAATGGCCCAGGTCCGCGTAGAGCGCCTCTCCCCCCGTGGCGACGAGGAACACGGCGCCCAGGACCAGGAATCCCTGCCCGCCGTTGCGATGGAAGAAGGACACGGCGTGCGCCGGGTTGACCGCCTTCAAGACCGACGGCGCGCGCAGGATGCCGCGAATCCCGAGCACGGCGATCGTCGAGAACCAGAGAAGCATCACGGGTCCGAAGATCGAGCCGATACCCCGGGTGCCGCGGCGCTGCAGGAGAAAGAGCCCGACCAGGATGCCGGCCGTGATCGGCACCACGTAGGGCTCGAAAACCTTCGTCGCGATCTCCAGGCCTTCGACCGCCGAGAGGACCGAGATGGCCGGGGTGATGATCCCGTCCCCGTAGAGGAGCGCCGCGCCGAACACGCCGAGGGCGATCAGGAGCCAGCGCGCACTCTTGCCCCTCTTTCGTTTGCCGCGCACCAGGCCCATCAGGGCCAGGATTCCTCCCTCCCCCTCGTTGTCCAATCGCAGGATGTACACGTGGTACTTCAAAGCCACGATGACCGCGAGCGTCCAGAAGACGAGCGAGAGGATGCCGAGGACGTTCTCCGGGGTCGGCGCGACTCCGTGTCTGCCGACAAAGCACTCGCGAAGCGCGTAGAGCGGACTCGTGCCGATGTCGCCATAGACGATCCCCAGGGCGGTGAGGCGGAGGACCGGAATATCCTTCTTCCGCGAAGCTCCCGGGTCCCCGGCCTTCTTCACTTCGCCTTCACCGCTTTCTCTCTGCCATGCCGAGGAGCGAAGCGACGAGGGATGTGCCCCGGTCGAATCCAACGGAGCAGATCCTTCGCTTCGCTCAGGATGACAGGTCCCCCACAGCATAGCGGGCCGTCTGGCACGCTGATTGCCCGAATAGAGGGAGATGGCAACGGAGAGAAGAGCGCCGGAGAGCGGCCATGCACCCACGAGAGGACAGGAACCGGACAAACGGGGGCCGGCCAGCCACTTGCGGAATGCGGCCCGCGCTCTCCCCCGGGCGCTCCTCTGGACCCTCGCGGGAGTCGTGGGTCTGGCTGTGCTCCTCATCATCGCCTCGTTCTTCGTGGATGAGCCGATGCGGCGCTCCATGGAACAGAAGATCAACCGCCGGCTGACCGGCTACAGCGTCCGGATTCCGCGCCTTCACTTCAGTCTCTTCACTCTTTCGGTGACTCTGTCCGACGTCAATGTCTTTCAGCAGGCGCACCCCGATCCCCCCGTGGCCTTCCTTCCTCGGCTCCACGCGAGCGTGCAGTGGGGAGAGCTTCTCTCCGGCCACATCGTCTCGGACTTCCTCTTCGACAGGCCGAGGATCCACATAAACCTCCCGCAATTGCGCAAGGAGGCCGCCGATCCCACGCCGATGAAGGATCACGGCTGGCAGCAGGCCGCGGAGGCGATCTATCCCTTCAAGATCAACCTGCTGCGCGTCAACGACGGCGACCTCGTTTACATCGACGAAGATCCCAAACGGCCTCTCCACGTGGCGCACCTGAATCTGCGCGCGAACAACATCCGCAACATCCACTCCAAGAACCGCGTCTACCCCTCGCCCGTGCACGCCGAGGGAGTGATCTTCGAGACGGGCCGCGGAGTCGTGGACGGGCACGCGGACTTCTTGGCCAAGCCCTTCGCCGGGGTCCACGTCGTCTACAGGGTCTCGAAGGTCCCGCTCGACAACCTCCGCCCGGTCACCGCCCGGGCGAATCTGACGCTGAAAGGCGGAGTCCTCGAGAGCGACGGCGAAGTCGAGTACGCGCCCAAAGCGAAGTTCGTCCAGATCAAGGAGCTGAAAGTCTCCGGCCTGCACCTCGACTACATCCACACGCTCCAGACCGCGGCCGCGGAGAACGTCCGGAAGGAGAAGGTCGGACAGGCCGCCAGGAAAGTCAGCAACAGGCCGGACGTCGTCCTGCGCCTGGACCGCCTCGACCTGGTCCGGAGCGAGCTCGGCCTCGTCAACAAGGCGAAGACTCCGCCATACCGGCTTTCCCTGACCGACGCCAATCTCCACGTCACGAACCTCTCCAACCACTTCAGCCAGGGACCGGCCGTGGCGAGGCTGCGCGGCCGTTTCATGGGAAGCGGCTCCGCCATGGCCACCGCGACGTTCCGCCCCGAGAAGAACGGGCCCGACTTCGATGTGGACGTCGCGATCGAGGACACGCAGATGACGGCGATGAACGACATGCTGCGGGCGTACGGGAAGCTCGACGTGACCGCCGGGCTCTTCTCCTTCTATTCGCAGCTCCGCATCAAGAACAGGGAGATCAACGGATACGTCAAGCCGCTCTTTACCGGCGTCAAGGTTTACGACCCGGAACAGGACAGGCAGAAGAGCTTCTTCCACAAGCTCTACGAGATGATCGCCGGCGGCGTCGCGAAGCTGCTCGAGAACCGGGAGACAAAGGACACCGCCACGAGGGCGGACATCTCCGGAAAGGTCGGCAGCGCGTCGGCGAGCATCTGGGAAGTCATCGGCAAGGCGTTCGAGAACGCCTTCATCAAAGCGATCCTCCCCGGCTTCGACCGCGAAGTCGCGCGACTCAGGAAGAAGGCCTAAGAGGCTGTCGGGATCGTGTCATCCCGAGCGAAGCGAAGGATCTGCCCCGCTCTCTTCGGACGTGTGGGAGAGCAGATCCTTCGTCGCTCTGCTCGCGCCGTCGCCATAGCGGCTTTGGCGCGTCGGCGACCTCAAGATGACAAGGGCTCACCGGATCTGCACGTGCCGCTTCAGGTCGGTCTTCCCGCCGTCCTTGCCCGTAATCGTGACGACCAGCACATGCGGCCCCGCCGCGACCGGCGGAATCGCGAAACTGAAACCGGCCTTGTCGGAGCCCGGAAACGCGGGATAGGCCTCCTGGACCCCCGGATAGGCCTGACCCAGCTCCGCCGGATTCGCCGGGCCGTTGTCGAGGGCCGCGGTAACGCTCGCGACGCCGGAATCATCCAGGACCCAGCCGGCGCCGCGGGAGCCGGGCACCACGGCCTCGTTCTCCTTCGGCGCGTCGATGTACCCGAAAGGAGGGTGAGGGTCCGCTCGAGAAGCGGCGACCGCCTGCCGGGCGGAGTCGCTCTCCGACTTCCGGCAGCCGGCGAGAACGATCGCGGCCATCCCCGCCGCGCGGAGGATTTGCTTCCATCCCGAGTCGAGTCGCATCTTCTTCCTCGCCGGTTTCCGATTCTATTCCGTGAGAACCCGGTGGAAGCGCGGGCAACGCGGGCATAATCCGCGCGTGCGCGGGCGGAGCGAAAGACCTCGTGAGGGTTTCGGGCTGACGCCGCGGGAGAGGAGGTTCCTCGGCGGCCTGACTCCGCCCTGGCGCATCCAGAAGTTCCTGGACGGCCTCGACTACGACGTCGCCGGCGCAGGATGCCGCTCGCCCCGGAGGGTGCTTCGCGAACGGGTGGTGCAGTGCATGGACGGCGCCCTCTTTGCCGCAGCGGCCCTGCGCGTGCAGGGGCATCCCCCGCTTCTCCTGGATCTCGAGGCGGTCTACGACGACGATCACGTCCTGGCGATCTTCCGCCAGAACGGTCTCTGGGGCGCGCTCGCGCGTTCGAATTACTCGGGCCTGCGCTTCCGCGAGCCGATCCATCCGACGATTCGCTCGCTCGTCCTCTCCTACTTCGAGTCGTACTTCAACCTGCGCCGGCAGAAGACGCTGCGCCGCTGCTCGCGTCCCGTCAATCTGTCGCGTTTCGACGCGATCGACTGGATGACCCGCGAGGAGGACCTCTGGGAGATTCCCGACTACCTGGCGGGGATCCCCCACGTCCGTCTGCTGCCTCCGCGAGTCGAGGAGCGACTTTCGCCGGTGGACCGCAGGATGTTCGAGGCCGGGCTCGTCGGCCGGCGCGTCCTGCCCCACGAGCCGCGTTCCGCTGCTGGTATAAGGAAGAGACGCAAGGAGAGAGCCTCGTGACCTACAAACCCGCTCCGCGCGACACCTCGGGCGTCGTTCTGCCGCGGCCGATCGAGGAGCTCACGGAACTGCTGGCCCGCAACACGCATGAGAACTGGGCGCGCCAGCGCATCGCGGAAGGGTGGCGCTACGGACCCCGGCGCGACGACGCGCTCAAGGAGCACCCCAATCTCGTGCCCTACGAGCAGCTCTCGGAGGCCGACAAGGACTACGACCGCTCGACGGCGATAGAGACGATCAAGGCGATCCTGTCTCTCGGCTACAGCATCGAAAAGGCGTGACACCGTCGCCACGCACGAGGCCTTGTCATCCTGAGGTCGCCGACGCGCCAGAGCCTCCGCCGAAGTCGCCGACGCGCCAAAGCGCCATGGCGACGGCGCGCGGCTACGGCTCTCCAGCGAAGGCGGAAAGCCGCTATGGCGACGGCGCGAGCGGAGCGACGAAAGATCTGTCCTCGTTGAATGAAGGATAAGAACCGCGCGCCCGGGAGAGAGCGAGCGATCCGGCGGGCAATGGCCGCCGTGGCGGGACTCTTCTTCGTCAAGGCGGTCGTCCTGGCCTTCTGGGTGACGCCGCTCTGGGACGTGCCGGACGAGGTGGGGCACTACGCGATTGTCGCGGACCTGGCGGACGGGAAGGGCCTGCCGCTGCCGGGCCGGAGCGTCCTGCCTCCCGACGTGGTCGCCGACTGGGCCGGGGGGCGCTTGCTCTCGACGGAAGAGAAATCGAACTGGGTCGCGCAGCATCCTCCGCTCTACCACGTCCTCGCGGTCCCCTTCCTCGCGGCGGCGCGCGCTCTGACCCCGGACTCGCGCTGGCGATTCCGCGCTCCGCGGCTGCTCTCGGCGCTCTCCGGCGCGGCGGCGCTGCTCGTTCTCTTCGCCGTCTTCCGGGAGGCTTCCGGCGACGGGATCTTCGCCTTCGCCGCCGCGTCGGCCCTTTCCTTCCTGCCGATGTTCTCTCACATGTCTTCGGGGACGAACCACGACGTCTTCCTCGCCCTTCTCTGCGGCGCGGCGGCGCTCTTCTGGGTGAGGCTTTCGCGCAGCGGGCGATTCGGCGACGGGATGAAGATGGGGGTCGCGCTCGCGGCGGCCGGATTCACGAAGTTCTCGGCGCTCGTGGTCGCCGCGGCGCTGCTCGCTCTCTCGTGGAGGTCGCTGTCGTCGCGCGGGGCGCGGCGCTTCGGTCAGTGGCTTGCCATCGCCGCCGTCTCTGTCTCGCTGCCGGCCCTCTGGACGCTCCGCCACGTCCTGCTCCTCGGAAATCTGCGCGTTCACCCCGTCTCGAAGGAGTCGTTTGCTCTCGGAAGTCTTCTCTCTTATCTGAGAAACGACCCGGTCGTGGACCACACCTTCAAGAACTTCGTCGGACTGCTCGGCTGGACCGGCCGCGGCGCCGGGCGGGTCGAATGGTTCCAGATCTCCGGCGTTTTTCTCTCGGTCTATTTCGCGATCGCCCTGGCGGCCGCGGCCGGCGCGGCGATCTGGCTCTGGAAGAGCGATCGAAGCGGCGGGCGGCTGTCGGGGAGGGTCGCCGCCGCCCTGGTCTTCCTCTATTGCGTTTTCTGGCTGTTCTCCCGGGCGGACGGCTCGCAGCCGTTGAAACGGCTTCTCTACTCGCTTCTCGCGGCCGCGCCCCTCCTCGCGCTGCCGCGACTCTTTTCCGGCGGAGAGGACCGCATCCAATTCCTCCCGGCCGCCTCGCAGGCGGTCTTCCTCCTCTTCGCCGCCGCGTACCTGGTCAACAGCTGGGAGGCGTACCAGATTTACGGCACGATGCGCGCGACCAACGGGCGCTACTTCTTCGCCGTCCTGCCCTGGATGGGGCTGGCCTTCGCGCTTCCGGCCGTCCGGCTCTTGCGCCCGGGCTCGCGGCGCGACGCCTTGCTCGCGGCTTTGCCGGCGGCGATGTTCGTCGACGAGACCCTGTTCTTTCTCCTGCGGGTGGTCCCCTTCTACCGCCGGGCGTCGTGAGAAACTTTCCGCCGCGATGACGGCCGCGAAGAATTTCTCGGTGGGGTTGGTTCAGATGACCTGCTCCGCCGATCCGAAAGCGAACCTCGAGAAGGCCGTCGCGCGCGTCGAGGAAGCCGCTCGCAAGGGGGCCGCGATCGTCTGCCTGCCGGAGCTCTTCCGATCGCGCTATTTCTGCCAGCGGGAGGACCCGGCGGTCTTCGATCTGGCCGAAGCGGTGCCGGGACCGACTACGCAAACACTCGGCGAAGCCGCGCGCCGGCTCGGCGTGGCCATCGTCGCTCCCGTCTTCGAGCGGCGCGCCCCCGGCCTCTACCACAACAGCGCGGCCGTGATCGGCGAGGACGGAAGGATCGCCGGGCTCTACCGCAAGATGCACGTCCCCGACGACCCGGCCTACTACGAGAAGTTCTACTTCACGCCGGGCGACCTCGGGTTTCCCGCATTCGAGACCGCCGCGGGACGGATCGCGGCGCTCATCTGCTGGGACCAGTGGTATCCGGAGGGGGCGCGCCTGGCCGCGCTCGCCGGAGCGAGCGTGCTCTTCTATCCGACGGCGATCGGCTGGCATCCGCACGAGAAGCAGGAGCACGGCGCCGCGCAGCGCGACGCCTGGCGGACGATCCAGCGCGGGCACGCCATCGCCAACGGACTTTACGTCGCCGCGGTCAACCGCGTCGGTTTCGAAGAGCCCGAAGGCGGGGGCGCGGGCATCGAGTTCTGGGGAAGCTCGTTCGTCGCCGATCCCCAGGGAGTCGTCGTCGTGGAGGCGTCCACCGACCGCGAGGAGGTCCTCGTCGCCGAGATCGACCCTCTGCGCATCGAGGACGTGCGCCGCAACTGGCCCTTCCTGCGCGACCGGCGCATCGACGCCTACTCCGGGATCACCCGCCGGTTTCTCGACGAGCCGGCGGGCAATCGGAAAGACGACAGCTAGGATGCCACTCACCCCCGTCGGCCGCTCGCTTCGCGAGACGCGACCTTCGGTCGCGGCCAACGCTGAAGTAAGCGGGGGGAGACCCCCCGACCCCTCCCTCTCCCGGCGGGAGAGGGGGAAGACCCCGGCTGCCCGGAGCTTCCGGCTGCCGGCCGAGTGGGAGCCCCATGAGGCCACGTGGATCGGGTGGCCTCACAACAGGAGCGACTGGCCGGGCAAGTTCGGGCCGATCCCGTGGGTCTATGGAGAGATCGCGCGGAGACTCGCTCCCGGGGAGATCGTGCGAGTGCTCGTGGAATCGAAATCGCATGAGCAGGCGGCGCGCCGGCTCCTCGGCCGCGTCGGATGCGACACGGCGCGCGTCGAATTCTTTCGCGTGCCGACCGACCGGGGATGGACCCGGGATTCGGGACCGACCTTTCTGCGCCGGGAAGGAAAGCGGCCCGAGGTCGCGGTCTGCCGGTTCCGCTTCAACGGCTGGGCGCGCTACGACGACTGGAAGAAAGACGACGCCCTGCCGCCCATGATCGCCCGAAGGCTCGGCCTGCGCCTCTTCGAGAGCCGGGTGGAAGGCCGCGAGGTCGTGCTCGAGGGGGGCGCCATCGACGTGAACGGTTCCGGGACGATCCTCACGACGGAGGAGTGTCTGCTCGATCCGAGAGTCCTGGTTCGAAACCCGGGAATGACGCGGCGGCAGTACGAGAACCTCTTTCGCGATTTCCTCGGGGCCGGCAACGTCCTGTGGCTGAGCCGCGGCATCGCCGGCGACGACACGCACGGCCATGTGGACGACATCGCCCGTTTCGTCAACCGCCGGACGGTCGTGCTGTGCCGCGAGGAGGATTCCTCCGATGAGAACTACCGGACGCTTGAAGAAAACCGCGAGCGGCTGGAGGGAATGCGCCTGGAGGACGGCTCGAAGGTCGAGGTCGCGTTCCTCCCGATGCCCTCGCCGCTCTTCTTCGATGGCCGCAGGCTTCCGGCCTCCTACGCGAACTTCCACATCGGCAATGGGGCCGTGCTCGTCCCGACCTTCAACGACCCGAAAGACCGCCAGGCGCTGGGAGCGCTGTCCGAGCTCTTCGCCGACCGGCCCGTCGTCGGAATCCACGCGGTGGATCTGGTCTGGGGGCTCGGAACGATCCACTGCCTGACGCGGCAGCAGCCCGCATGACCCGGCCGGTCGAAGACCTTCCGACGCCCGCGGTGCTGGTGGACCTGGAAGTCCTCGAGAAGAACATCGCCCGCCAGGCCGAGCGGGCGCGCGCGACGGGAGTGCGCCTGCGCCCGCACGCCAAGACGCACAAGTGCCCCGAGATCGCGCGCCTGCAGCTCGCCGCGGGCGCGGCCGGCATCTCCCTCGCCAAGACTGCCGAAGCCGAGGTCTTCGCCGCCGCGGGCTTCGACGACATCTTCATCGCGTATCCGGTCGTCGGCCTGCGCAAGGCCGAGAGGCTCCTCGCGCTGTCGGAGGGTCTGCGCCTCGCCGTGGGCTGCGACAGCCTGGAAGGCGCGCTCGGATTATCCAACGCGTTCCACGCTGCCGGAAGAAGCCTCGACGTGCTGCTCAAGATCGACGTCGGCTATCACCGCGTCGGTGTTCCGCCGGAATCCGCCGAAGGCCTCGCCCGGAAGATCGCGGAGCTTCCCGGACTCTCGCTTCGCGGCATCTTCACGCATGCCGGCCACGTGTACGCCGCCGAGACTCCCGCTGCCGTCGCGGAGATCGGAAGACAGGAGGGAGAAACGCTCGTTTCGACCGCCTCGACGCTGCGCGGCGCGGGACTCTCGTCAGAGGAGGTTTCCGTCGGATCGACCCCCTCCGCCCGCTACGCCATGCGCGTCGCCGGAGTCACCGAGTGCCGCCCCGGCAACTACGTCTTCCACGACGGTTCTCAGGTCGCCCTGGGGACCTGCGCTCTCGAAGACTGCGCGATGACGATCCTCGCGAGTGTCGTCAGCGTCCCGGCTCCCGACCGAGCGGTCGTGGACGCCGGATCGAAGACCCTCTCCCAGGACTCGTTGCGTCCGCGCCCCGACGGACACGGCCTGATCCTCGGCACGGCGAGCCGCCTTCGGAGCCTCTCGGAAGAGCACGGCGTCGCTCGCGTCGAAGGAGGCGATTCCTTCCGTGTCGGTCAGCGAGTCCGCATCCTCCCCAACCATGCCTGCGTCGTCTCCAACCTCCACGACCGCCTCCACGGCGTGCGCGACGGCCGCGTCGAGACGGAGTTCCACATCGCCGCCCGCGGTCGAGTCGAGTGATTTCGGTTGACCTGAGCGAGTCTTCCCGGAACATTGCAGGTCTTTGAGGACTGCATTCAGCCGAAAACAGAAGAGGGAGGGATCGCTCCCTCCCACCCTGGAATTCCATTTGACTGTTTCTGCCTACGGAGTCCCCTCAGGCGTTTCTTATTGCGCGACCTCGATCTTGCCGAAGTAGCCGTTCTCCTCTTCGTCCGGCCCCGCGGCGAAATAGAGGGTGTTGGTCGGGCCGGAGCCGGCGCCGTTGCCGAAGCCGATACCCCACAGCCCGTCGATGACGAGGTCTCGGTTGTTGCTGCGCAGGCGGCCGCCGTAACCCCATTCGCCTTCCTCGTCCTTGCAGTAGGCGTTGATCCGGCCGTCGCCGAAGTTGCCGACGAGCAGGCAACCGCTGAACCGGCCGAAGTCCGACGGCGCCATCGCGACACCCCACGGGGAGTTCAGCTGACCATGCGTGGCCACCGACGCGATCAGATTGCCGTCGGTATCGAACTCGCGCACGAAACCGTGACCCTGGCCCGCGACGTCATCCACCCCCGATTTCAGGGCGTAGGTGACGAAGATCGAGTCGCCGATGGCCTGGATACCGAACGGGCAATACCCCGCCGGGATCCTGCTGTCCTCGAATTCGCCGGCAGTGTCGAATTCGGTGAAGGTCCCGTCGAGCGACTCCACCTTGCACTCGCCGAAGTCGGTCGTATAAAGGGTGTCGCCGTGAATCGCCAGCCCCTTGTAAATCGAGCCCGGGTCACCGATCCCCGATTCCGGGAACACAACCTCCGCCTGGGTACCGAGCCCGTTGTTCCAGCCGGACAAGGTGCCGTCCTCGCTCGCCCACATGAAGCGCGCCGGCTGGCCATCGGAGAGGACGAACTGGCTGCCGCCGTACCAGACCATGCCGGTCGGAGCGCCTGGGACCGCGACTTCCAGCGAGACTTTCGTGCCGTCGCCTCTGTAAAGGGTGGACGTTCCCGTGCCGTTGTTGGCGACCCACCACGGACTCGTCGGGCTTGCGGCAATGCCCCACGCGTTCACGAGCAGAGGATCTTGAAGTGGGGCTTCGTCCGCCTCGTTCGACACGAGAATCGTCGCCTGATAGTTGTTTTTCAGCGCGGCGCTGGCAAACTCCACCGACGCGCTGATGATGAGCGAAGCCGCCAGGAAAACTTTTCCGCGGTACATGAGTCCTCCCTTTCGTTACGTGCGACACGATCCCGGTCCCTGAAAACCAGTGACCTCGGCTCGAACCTGCAACTCGCGCGCCCCGAGGGGTCTCCTCTTAGAGATTCCTTAGTTTCCGAAAGCCTCCGTTCTTCCTGACGCGAGTAGCCCCGCGAACATCAGCCGATGACGACGTCCAAGCCGCGGCTCAGGGAATCGGAGCGACGACGCGGGCGGCCAGGCTCCACCTGCAGGTCGTCGCGACGATGTCGGCGCCGGCAAAAATCAGGAAGAGGTCGAAGGAAGACTGCGTGCCTCGCCCGCCGGGACCGGGCCGATCTGGACCGCCTGCATCGCGGTCAAGATACTCTTGCCCTGCAACGAGACCCGATCGCATGAGCTTGCTCGCCGTCACGCTGACGCTTCCGCTGTGGCTCGCGATCGTGCTCGGCCTGCTCGCGCTCTGGTCAGCGCTCGACCGGCTGCTCATTCCGAGCGCGCGCTGGTTCCTGCGGTGGCGCGTCAACCGGGTGCTCGAGGAGATCAACACCCGCCTGAAGATCCGGATCCCGCCTTTCAAGCTGACCAAGCGGGAGGTCCTGATCGACAGGCTCCTCTACGATCCGCAGGTCCAGGAGGCCGCGGAGGCGGAAGCCCGGGAGTCCGGAATGCCCCGGGAAGCCGTGCAGGCGCGCGTGGGAACCTACGCGCGGGAGATCGTGCCGGCCTTCAACGCGTACGTGTATTTCCGCCTCGGGTACTGGCTCGCGCGCAGCCTCGCCCGCTTGCTCTATCGCGTCCGGCTCGGTTACTCCGACGAGGAAGGGCTCGCCAGGATCGCCGGGAACTCGACGGTCGTGTTCCTCATCAACCACCGAAGCAACATGGACTACATCCTGGTCTCCTATCTGGCCGCCGAGAAGAGCGCTCTTTCCTATGCCGTCGGCGAATGGGCGAGGATCTGGCCGCTCCAGACTCTGATCCGGGCCATGGGGGCGTACTTCGTGCGACGCAACTCCCGGGACCCTCTCTACCGCCGGGTCCTCGAGCGCTACGTCGCGATGGCGACCGCGGCGGGGGTCACACAGGCGGTCTTTCCGGAAGGGGGCCTCTCGCGCGACGGGAGGCTGCGCCCGCCCAAGCTCGGCCTGCTCGACTACATGGTCCGCTCCTTCGATCCGGCCGGAGAGCGCGACATCGCCTTCGTGCCGGTCGGAATCAATTACGACCGGACCTTCGAGGACCGAAGCTTTTTGGCCGAGCTCGACCCGGCGGCAAAGAAGGTCTCGGCCGGCGCCGCCGTCATCAACATGCTGCGGTTTGTCCTGCGCAACCTCTGGCTCATGACCCGAAACCGCTGGCACCGCTTCGGCTACGTGTGCGTGAACTTCGGATCGCCGGTCTCGCTCAAGGACTACATGCGGGCGCGCGGCGCCGACTTCCGCGCGCTCTCCCGAGACGATCGCTTCGCGCGCGTTGAGGAGCTGGCCAGGCACCTGATGAGGGAGATCGCCCGCGTGATCCCGGCGGTGCCGGTCTCGCTCGTGGCGACGGCGTTCCTGCGCCACCCGGCCAGGGCCTGGAGCGAGCTGGAGCTCAAAGGCGCGGCGCTCGACCTCATGCGGGAGCTGGAGTCTTCCGGCGCCCACGTCTATGTCCCGCGCGGCGATCAGGACTATGCGATCACCGTGGGACTGCGGATGCTCACGCTGCGCCGCCTCGTCACCCTGTCGGACGGCCTCTACAGCGCGGATCCCGCGGAGCTGCCCCTGCTCGCCTACTCCGCCAACTCGATCGCTCACCTCCTCCCGCCAAGCGGCGCGGGGGTCTTGTCATCCTGAGATGACAGCGTACTAAGCGCGATCGTTGGAGACGTCGCGGACGAAGATGGAGAGCAGGATGCTCACGATCGAGACCACGAGCGCTCCCAGGAAGGCCGCCCAGAAACCGTCCACGTGGAACCCGATGCCGAGCGACCCCGACAGCGCGCTCGTCAACCAGAGAATGAAGGCGTTGATCACGAGCGTGAACAGCCCGAGCGTCAGGATCAGGAGAGGACAGGAGAGAAACGCCAGGAGCGGACGCAGGAGCGCGTTCAGGAGCCCGAAAACGAGAGCGACGGCGAAGAGACTGACCTCGCTTCCAGAATGGGTGACGCCCGGCACGATCCGCGTCGCGACCCAGAGCGCCGCGGCGTTGACGAGCAGACGAAGAAGAAATCTCATCACGGCCTCCTGACGACACTGAACGGCTTCCCGCTCGCCGGATCATCTCCGAGACCCGCCAGAACAACAACAAGCTCTCCCCTCGGTCGCAGTCCGGTGTCTATGCCCGGTGGACGGCGAGCAGGGTGATGTCGTCGGCCTGCTCCTGACCCGCGGCGTGCTCGGCGACGCTCGACTCGATGGAGTCGAGGAGGGAGGAGGCGCCGGCGGGAGGCCGGACGAGCAGGGCGAGCAGCCGCTCCTCGCCGTAGCGGCCCGAGGCGCCCATGGCGTCGGTGACGCCGTCGGTGAAGGCGAGCAGTCCCTCTCCGGCTTCCAGCCGCGCCTGCCCGACCTCGAAGGCAATGTCCGGCATCATGCCGACAGCCGGTCCGGTGGGCGACAGTCGCGACTTCACGCCGCCGCTGCCGAAGACGACCGGGGGATCGTGTCCGCCGTTGACGTAGAGAAGCGAGCCCGTCGCGGGCTCGAGCACTCCGAAGAAGAGCGTGGCGAACATGTTGGAGCGGCCGTGGGTGCGGGCGATGTAGTCGTTGGTCAACCGAACGGCGCGCAGGAGCTCCGCCGCCGGGTCGGGGGCATACCGCGCCGGCTCTCCCGTCGCGGTCGCGCGCAGGAGACTCCGAAAGAGCGCCATGAAGAGCGCGGCCCCGACCCCCTTGTCGCAGACGTCGGCCACGACGAGGCCGACCCGGCCGACCTCCGGGAGCGCGAAGGCGTCGTAGAAGTCCCCGGCTACCTGGCGGGCCGGCCGGAAACGCGCGGCGATCTCCCAGCCGGGCACGCGAGGCAATTCCTCCGGCAGGAAGCTTTTCTGGATCTCGCGCCCGATCTCCAGCTCCCGCTCGAGGCTCCTGGCCCAGAGACGCTCTTTGTCGCGCAGCCTCTTCTTCTCGAGAGTGGCGTCGACGCGAGCCCTGAGCAGCACCGGGTTGAAGGGCTTGGGCAGATAGTCGGTCGCGCCCATCTCGATGCATTTGACGACGCTGTCCATCTCGGTCACCGCGGAGATCATCACGACGGGAATGTGCTTCAAGACCGGGTCGTCCATCATCTCTTTCAAGACCCGGTACCCGTCCACCTCCGGCATCATGATGTCCAGGAGCACCAGATCGAACTCCCCGGCGCGGACCATCTCGAGCGCCCGGCGGCCGTTCTCCGCGAGCTCGACGGAATGTCCCTGCTGCTTCAAGCGCCGCGAGAGCAGATCGCGGTTCATCTCGACGTCGTCCACCACGAGGACGCGGCCTGTTTCGTCAGACATTGGTGCCGGAAGCCATCTCTAGATGCCTGCCAGCAGGCGGCGCAGGAAAGGAAGATGTTTGGCGGCGGCCTCCTCGCCGCGCTCGATCATGTAGGGGTGGAGCGAGGCGTCGCGCAGACCGATGTGCCGGTCGAAGGTCGGGAGGATCGGCACGATCTCGGCGTGGTGCGCCGCGTTGTAGAAGGAGTAGGTGGATTTCAGGAGGTTGTTCATCGTGATGCAGCTCGTCTGGGAGACGACACTCATAAGCGACCCGACCCGCTCGTTCAAAGGGTTCTCGAAGCCCATTGCCAGGATGATGTCGCACCCTTCCCGGATGGCGACGCTGACGGGAAGGGGGTCCGAGGCGCCGCCGTCGAAGAGCAGCCGCCCGCCCACCGCCCATGGGGAGAGAAGGACCGGGATCGCGACGGAGGCGCGGACGGCGTCGCGCAGGCGCCCCTGCGACAGGACGACGCTGTCGCCGGTCTTCATGTCTGTCGCGACGAGATAGAGCGGGATCTGCGCATCCCCGAAGGTCGTCTCGCCGTAAAGGCTCTCGAGGGCGGAATTCAAGCGGCGCTCATCCAGGAGTCCCACGGGCCCGCGGCCCGGAAAGAGGCGGGGAAGGAGTCCGCGGAGGATCGCGACGTAATCGATCCGGGCAAAGAGCCCGTGCCAGATCTCGTGGCTTCGCCGCTCCGTGGCATCCAGGTCCCACCCCAGGGCGAGAGCCGAGGCGTAGAGGCCGCCCGCGCTGCATCCGACCGCCAGATCCACGGGGATCCGCTCCCTCGCGAGCACGCGCAGGAGTCCCAGGGCCGAGGCGCACTTGATGGAGCCTGAGCCGATCACGAGGCCGATCCTCGGACGCCGTGGAGTCATCGGCGGGGGAGCGCCCGGCATACCCGCCAACCTAGCCGCCCGCCAGCAGACGGCGCAGGTAGGGAACCTGGCGCGCGGCGGCCCGCTCTCCTTCCTCGATGACATAGGGGATCTTGTCGGTGTCGAAGAGGTGGATGCGGTCCTTGAACTCCGGAATGATCGGCAGGATCTCGGCGTGGTGGGCGAGGTTGTAAAACGCGAAGTTGGATTTCAAGAGGTTGTTGGACGCGATCGAGGACAGCTGGAACGCGAACTTGACCGGCGAGTTGACCTTCTGCTGCAAGGGACTCTCGAACCCCATCGTCACGATGATGTTGGCGCCCTGCTTGATCGCCACGCCGACCGGCATCGGATCCGACATGAAGCCGTCCACCAGCAGGCGGCCGTTGACGGACCAGGGGCGGAAGACATAGGGGATGGCGATGGACGCCCGGATCGCGTCCACGACGGGCCCGCTTTCGAAGACGACCTGTTCGCCCGTGTGAAAGTCCGTCGCCGTCAGATACAGGGGGATCCGCGCCTGCTCGAACGTCGCCTCGCCGAACGCCGTCTTCAGCCGCTTCAGGATCAGGGAGTCGTCCACCATGCCGAAGTTCTCGTCGAAGCCGAAGACGCGAGGGAGGAGGAGAGAGAGCAGCGACCGTCGGTTCTTGCGGCTCGTCAGCTCCTTCGTCCAGAGCCGGCGGGTCATCGCTTCGGCGGCCCCGGCGTCGTGTCCCAGCGCGATGAGCGCCGCGTAGAGGCTTCCGCCGCTGCATCCGACGACCATGTCGATGCCGATCCCTTCGCGCTGCAGGACCTTCAGCAATCCGAGAGCCGCAGCGCACTTGACGCTGCCGGAGCCCAGGACCACCGCGACCCGCGGCTCTTCCCGAGGGGTGGACGGCCCGGCGCCCGCGTTCACTCCGGAAAGCTCGCCACAGCCGACTCGATGTCGGGAAAGAGCTTCAGGATGTGCGTGAATCCCGACAGTTCCAGCACCCGCAGGACGTCGGGCTGCACTCCGGCCAGGCGCAGGTCGCCTCCCTGACGGCGCGTCTCCTTGACCGCCTCGAGCAGCGCCCGCAGGCCGGCGCTGGAGGTGTAGTCCACCCGGGCAAAGTCTCCCACCAGCCGCACGTTCCCGCCCTCCATCTGCATCCGAAACGAGCCCACCATCGCGGCCGCCGTCATGCCGTCCACGCTCCCGACGATCGAGATGACCGTCACGGGCCCGCGCTGTTCCGTCGTGATCTCCATGTCTCTTCTCCTTGGTCCTCTCCAGGCTATTGCGACCGTGTCCGGGCCTTCTCCGGCCTGACCTTCTTGACGAGCGTCAGGCGGTTGCCGCTCCGGGAATCCGGTTCGTAGCCGACCCGGTCCACGGAACGCCCGATGAAGTACCACCCCAGCCCGCCGACCCGGCGATCCTTCCACCGCGCATCCAGGTCCGGCGCCCGCACGGCCTTCGGGTCGAACGGTCGTCCCCGGTCCGTGATCGCCACGACGATCTCCTCGCCCCGGGTGTCGAAGGAGACGGCGATCGGACCCGGCTCGTTTCCCGCGTAGCCATGCTCGATGATGTTGTTGCAGGCCTCGTCCACGGCGAGTTTCAGGTCGAACGCGGCCGACGGCTCGACGCCGGCCCGCCGGCAGGCGTCCTCGATGAAGTCGCGAAATGCCTGCAGATTCTCCGCCCGCGCGTCATGTTCGATTTCCAGCTTCAAGCAACCGGTCCCTGCGCGGGGCGAGGACGCCGCAGAAGGGATTCGATCTTCGTCAGCAGTCTCGGCAGCTCGACGGGCTTGGTGTCGAAATCGTCGCAGCCGGCCGAACGGGCTTTCTCCTCATCACCCGCCATCGCGTGCGCGGTCAGAGCGATGACCGGGATGCTCCGTGTCTCCGACTCCGACTTGATCCGCCGGGTCGCCTCCCACCCATCCACGACCGGCAGGCTCATGTCCATGAGAATCAGGTCGGGAGCCTGCGAACGGGCCATGGCGATGCCTTCTCCTCCGTCCTGGGCGAGGAGCACTTCGTAGCCGCGCTTGGAAAGGCGCCGCGAGAGCATGTCGCGATTCATCTCGTTGTCTTCCACGAGGAGGATTCTGGCCACGACGACGCCTCTGTCCTCCGCCTACGCGGCGGGCCCCGCGCGATGGGCTTCCAGCACGCCGGCCAGGAGGTTGCGGTCCACCGGCTTGACGAGGTAGTCGGCCGCGCCGAGCGCGAGGCCGCGCGCCCGGTCGTCGGCGATCGTCATCATGACGACGGGGATCGAGGAGAGCACCGGATCCGCTTTCAACGTCTTCAGAACGGTCCAGCCGTCCATGCCCGGCATCATGACGTCGAGCGTGATCAGGTTGGGCCGCTTCTCCCGCGCAAGCTTCAACCCTTCTTCCCCGTTGCCCGCGGTCAGGACCTCGTAGCCCTCCTTGCCGCAGAGGCGCGTCATCAGCTCGCAGACGGACGGGTCGTCGTCGATGACGAGCATCCTCTGGCCCTGGGCCTGGACCTGGCCGGCCGCCGGCACGGCTCCGGCGACCCGCACCATCTGGGAAATTCTCCTCTTCACCGACACGTGAATCGAGGTGGCCTCTCCGTCGACATTCTCGACGTCGCCTGGCAGGCGCATCGTGAAGGTCGAGCCCTTGCCCGGCTCGCTCTGGGCGTTGATGTCGCCCCCCATCATCACGCAGAACTTGCGGCTCAGTGCCAGGCCGAGCCCGGTCCCCCCGTACTTGCGCTGGGTGCCGCCGTCCGCCTGGGTGAAGGCCTGGAAGAGCCTGGTCAGCTGCTCGGGCGTCATGCCGATTCCCGTGTCGCGGACCCGGAACACGACCCAGGTTCCGGTGACGTCGTTCTCGCGGGACACGTCCAGGGAAACCGAGCCCTTCTCGGTGAATTTGCCCGCGTTGGACAGCAGGTTCAGGAGCACCTGCCGGACCTTCGTGATGTCCTCCCGAAGCTGTCCCACGTCCGGGGCGCAGCGCACTTCGAGCCTGTTCGCGTTCTTCTCCAGCAGCGGCCTCGCGGTCGCGACGACCTCGTCGACGACTCCGGCCACGTCGAAGGTCTCCAGAAACAGCTTCATCTTGCCCGCCTCGACCTTGGAGAGATCGAGTACGTCGTTGATGAGACCCAGCAGATGCCTGCCCGCGGACCGGATCTTCTGAAGATCGGACGCGAAACCGGTGTTTCCGGCCGCCTGCGCGTCCTCTTCGAGCATCTCGCTGTAGCCGATGATCGCGTTCAAGGGCGTGCGCAGCTCGTGGCTCATGTTCGCCAGAAACGCGCTCTTGGCGTGGTTGGCGGCCTCCGCGGCCTCTTTGGCCTCGAGCGCGGATTGCCGCGCCTGCTCGACCAGGCGGTTCTGCTCCTGGATCCGCTCGTTCTGAGCCGCCAGCTCGCTCTTGGCCTTGTACACGCGCGAGGTCTGGATATGGGAGTGGATGCCGTACATGCACGTCATGACCAGCAGCCCGCCGATCGAGAGAAACGTCGTCACGATGTCCGACGCGAAGAGGACATGGAACCCGAGGAGAGCGCCGGCCGCGAGGACTCCGAGAGCGATGCCGAGCAACCCCTTGGCAGCGAACCGAACCCCGCCCACCGCCAGGTTGCCGTTCATCATCGTCGCGATCATCGCCACCGTCGGCCAGAGCGAAAACGACATGCCCGCGATCCAGCAGCCGACGATGAAGGAATCCACGAGCAGATTCCGCAGCTCGGCCTGCTTGGTGTCTTTTGCCCTCCGGGCGAGCAGGTACGCCGCGTGCGGCCAGACGAGGCCGGTGAAGACCATCGCCGCGATGAGTTCCGGCCCGTGCGGCCGCCCGACGAAATAAGATACGGCGAACAGCGCGACGAGCATCATCCCGGGGATGCGCACCCGATAGTCGAGACCGACGATCGGATGGACCGGGTGCCGCGGAGCCGTCAGCGTGCCGTCCCTCATCTCATTCCCAAGGAATTGGCGTCCTTTCTGACTCTATAGCACCAGGGAGACGGCTTGTCCGCGAGGCCACGATCGGAGCGGCCTACTGGCGGTCGCGCTCGGCCTGGACAAAGAGAAGGATGAGGTCCGCGCGGCGCTGGACGCCGTACTTGGCGAGCAGATTGGAGACATGGAACTTCGCGGTGCGCTCGGACATGTGGAGCTTCGAGCCGATCTCTTTGTTCGACAGGTTCTCCATGAGCAGCTCCATGACCTCCTGCTCGCGCTTGCTCATATGCACGCCGGCCGGCGCGGCGCGTGGACGATTCAATCCCTCGAGCGTCGAATCCACGAACGCCGAGAGCAGCGTGCGCGGCACCCAGAAACCTCCGGCGGCCACTTCCCGCAGCGTGCGCGCCAGAAAGGCCGAGACCTCGGAGTACTGGAGCAGTCCCTTGACGCCCTGCCGAAGCAGCGGAAAGACGCTCGCCTCGGCGAGCTTTTCCGCGATCACGACCAGCCGCGCCTTCGGGTACCGCTCGAGGATCGCCGCGACGTAGCCCTCCGTCGCCTGCCGGTGGTTATGGGCCTCGATGACATAGACGGACGCGCGTGGCACCGCCAGCGAGGCGTCGGGCGGCTGATTGGGCTCGACGCGGCGGGCCAGCACCACTGCCTCCTCGTCGCCGGTGAGGAGTCTCTCGAACTCCGACAGCAAGAGGGGGTGGAACGAAAACAGGCAGACGGTGGCGCGACGGGGTGACGCAGCCTTACGCAATACCGTCAGACTACTGAATTCGCCGCGCCGGGGCAAGCCGGCCCCTGGTTAGCCGGGCCGGCGCGGGGTCTTTCCGTCGTTGACGACGATCGAGAGGACGAGGGCGAGGCCTCCGGCGGCGGCCCCCAGAAAGAAGAGAATCGCCAGCCCCGGGTAGCCCAGGATCCGGAACGTCGTCGGAACCTGCATGAGAAGCGCCGCGCCCACGATGAGGGCCGCCAGGATGAGGCCCAGCGCCACGCGATTGGCGATCTTGTGGAGACCCTCGATCAGGAGCTTCTCGTCGATCGCATCCACGCGCACCTTAAGCTCGTTGTTCGCCACCATGTCCAACAGCTTGTTGACCCGCCCGGGCAGCCTCTGCACGAAGTCCTTCGTCTCGAGGAGCGCGGAGGCCAGGTTCCCCGGCGAGGCGTTCTTCAACATCCGCCGGCGGAGCAGGTCCGCGGTGTTCCTCCGAACCGACTCGTTGGGATCGAACGTCGGGTCGAGTGTCCGCCCGATCTCATCCAGGTGGAGCAGGGTCTTGCCGAGCAGCGTCAGCTCCGAGGGGAGCGTCAGCCCCGTCTCCCCCGAGACGCGTGAAAGCTCCAGGATGACCTTGCCGATCTGGATCTCACCCATCGTCGCGTGCTGGTAGAGGCCGATCAGGTCGGCGGCCTGGCGGTTGAAACTGATCGCGTCGAACCGATCCTGCTTGCGGCCGATCTCGATCGCGTGCCGGGCGGCTTCGTCAGAGCGCCCCTCGCTGACCGCGATCAGCAGCTTCAGGAGCTTTTCCTGCATCTCCGGAGAAATCCGCGCCACCATGCCGAGGTCGATCAGGGCCAGCCGCTCGTCCTCGGTCACGAAGACGTTGCCCGGGTGGGGATCGGCGTGGAAGAAGCCGTCGATCAGGATCTGCTTCAGGTAGGCTCGGAAGAGCTCGTCGGCGAGCGCGCTCCCGTCGACTTCGAGGCGCATGAGGGGGCTGAAGGCCGTTACCTTCCGCCCCTGCACGTAGTCCATCGTCAGCACGCGGGAGGTCGTGTAGTCCCCGACGGGCCGCGGCACGACGATCCTCTCGAACTCGGCGAGGTTTTCGCCGATCCGGATGAGGTTGCGCGCCTCCTGCTCGTAATCGAGCTCCGCCATCAGTGCCTTGCGAAACTCCTCGACCGTTTCCGCCAGCGGCTGGCCGCCCGCCGCCGCGTGCTGATCCACCAGCTCGGCGACCTCCCCGAAAGCCTCCAGGTCCTCGAGGATCTGCTCGCGGATGCCGGGACGCTGCACCTTGACGGCGACGGGACGCCCGTCGCGCAGCCGCGCCCGGTGCACCTGCCCGAGCGAGGCCGCCGCCACCGGCTCGGGCTCGAACTCGGCGAAGGCCTTGGAGATCCGGACTCCCAGCTCTGCCGTGACGATTTCTTCCACCTGGGCATAGGAGAAGGCGCGACGGAGTCCTGAAGCCGGGACAGCGCCTCCAGATACGGCGGCGACAGAAGGTCGGCGCGCGTGGAGAGGAGCTGCCCGATCTTGATGAAGGTCGGCCCGAGCTTTTCGAGGTCGCTCGCAAGCTCCTCGGCCCCGGGCTCCCCCGCCGCCGACGCCCGCTGTTCTTCGGCCAGGTCCTCCTGGAGGCCGGCACGAAGATCTCCTCGCCCGTACTTGACGAGCAGCCAGGCGATGTCCTTGTAGCGTTTCAAGTGAGCGGGTTTCAGCGAGATCGCCATTCAATCCTCCGGCAAGAGATCAACCAATGTTTGCAAGCGCCGCGCCGCGCGGCCGGCGCACGCGTAACTCCAGACCCGAGTTAGAGTTGGTATTCGCGCGATGAAGCCTTCGAGGCTCGTCTTCGTCACCGGGGGAACCGGCTACATGGGCCGGCGCGTGATCCCCGCCCTGCTTGCCCGCGGGCACCGGGTGCGGGCGCTCGCTCGCGATGGCTCGCAGGCGAAGCTCCCTTCGGGCTGCGAGGCGGTCGTCGGAAACGCGCTGGACGAGAAGACCTTCGCTTCCCGGGTCGCGCCCGCGGATTCCTTTCTGCAGTTGATCGGCGTCGCGCATCCCTCCCCGGCGAAGGCCGCGGAATTCCGCGCCGTGGATCTCGTGTCCGCGAAGGCGTCGGTCAGGGCCGCCGCTGCCGCGGGCGTCGCCCACTTCGTTTACGCCAGCGTCGCGCAGCCGGCTCCCGTCATGAAGGCCTACATCGAAGCGCGCGCCGAGGGGGAAGCGGCCATCCGCGCGGCCGGCCTGAACGCCACGTTCGTGCGGCCCTGGTACGTGCTTGGGCCGGGCCACCGCTGGCCGTATCTGGTTCTTCCCGTCTATCGCCTGCTGCAACTCTTCCCGCCGAGCCGGGACACCGCGCGGCGTCTCTATCCCGTGACTCTCGAACAGATCGTGGCCGCTCTCGTGAACGCCGTGGAGGACCCCCCCGCCGGAGTCCGTATCGTCGAAACGCCCGAGATCCGGCGGGCGAGGCTTGCGGAGTGACGATGGAATGGAAAAGAGACGGCTTCTCCATCTCGACGGAGAAGGAGAGGCTCGACCGTGGCGTGATCCATGAATTTCTGCGCCGCTCCTACTGGGCGAAGGGAATTCCGCGGGAGGTCGTGGACCGCTCGGTCGAGAACTCCCTTTGTTTCGGCCTCTACGAGGCGGACGCGCTCATCGGCTTCGCCCGGGTGATCACCGACAGGGCGACGTTTGGATACCTGGCCGACGTCTTCGTGCTCGAGTCCCACCGCGGCCGGGGACTGGCCACCTGGTTCCTGGAAGCCGTCTTCTCGCATCCGGACCTCCAGAACCTCCGCCGTTGGATGCTGGCGACCGCCGACGCTCACGGCCTCTACCGCAAGGTCGGGTTCACCGGGCTTTCCAAGCCCGAGCGCATCATGGAGAAGCTCCTGCCCGATCCCTACCGCGCCGGCCGCTGACCGCCCCCGGGCGTGAGGAACCACCCATGCCCCGCAGCCCGGGTTGGTATATAAACCGGCCTCTCAAGAAATTTTTTGAACTCGCACGTCGGCACTCTGACGCCCGAGAACCCTGGCTCCGCGAAATGAGGAGAACATGATGATTCACCCGCCGTGCTCCCGATGCCTTCGGTCCGTCTCCTGGGGATTCTTCAAGCTCCTGGGTTCGCTCGCCACAGTCGCGATCCTCTTCGCGGTCGCGGCTCCGGTCGAGGCGACGTCCTCGACGATCGTCATCAGCCAGGTCTATGGGGGCGGCGGCAACTCCGGCGCCACCTACACCAACGACTTCATCGAGCTCTTCAACCGGGGCGCGACGACCATCAGCGTGACGGGCTGGTCCGTGCAGTACGCCTCAGCGGCGGGCACGACCTGGCAGGTCACGGCCCTCTCCGGCTCGATCGCCCCCGGTCACTATTACCTTGTTCAGGAGGCCGCCGGCGCGGGCGGGACGACCCCGCTGCCGACGCCGGACGCGACCGGCACGATCGCGATGAGCGCGACGACGGGCAAGGTCGCACTCGTCAACACCACGACGGCGCTCTCGGGAGCCTGCCCGAGCGGCGCGTCCATTATCGATTTCGTTGGCTATGGCAGCGCGCCCTCATGCTTCGAGGGAAGCGGCCCCGCTCCCACGCTCACCAACACGACCGCGGCTCTGCGAAACGACGGCGGCTGCACCGAGACGGACAACAACAACGCGGATTTCTCCTCGGGCGCGCCCAATCCGCGCAACAGCGAGTCGCCCACGCATTCCTGCGGCGGCCCCACGCCCCCGACCGGCGTCGGCGCGGCCGATCCCTCCGCCGTGGATCCGGGACAGTCGACCCTCCTGACAGTTGCCGTCACTCCCGGAACTGATCCCCCGAGCACAGGCATCACCGTCACGGGAGACCTCTCCTCGATCGGCGGCTCGTCATCGCAGTCCTTCTTTGACGACGGGTCCAACGGCGACGTGACGCCCGGCGACAACGTCTTCTCCTATCTGGCTGCTGTCTCGATCGGCACCCCGGGCGGCAACAAGACCCTTCCCTTCACGGTCGCGGACGCGGAGCTGCGCAGCAGCACGGGCTCGATCAGCCTGACGGTCAACCCGCCGTTTGTCGCGATCCACGACATCCAGGGGCCGGGCACGGTCTCGCCGCACGTGGGAGAGTTCGTGGCGACGAGCGGCATCGTGACGGGCGTCAAGACCAACGGCTTCTTCATCCAGACGAAGCCCGGTTTCGAGGACGGCGATCCCGACACGTCCGAAGGCGTCTTCGTCTTCACTTCGTCCGCCCCTCCCGCGGGAGCCGCGGCCGGCAACGAGGTCCGGGTCACCGGGACGGTTCAGGAGTTCATCCCGTCGGCGGACCCCAGCAGCCCGCCGACGACCGAGATCGGCGGCTCGCCCGGCGTGTCGGTCCTCTCGACGGGAAACGCGCTGCCCGCCGCGATCACGCTGGCCGCGGCCGACACGAGCCCCGGGGGCTCGATCGAGCAGCTCGAAAGGTTCGAGGGGATGCGCGTTTACGTGGATTCCCTGACCGTTATCGCGCCGACGCAGGGCACGATCAACGAGCCCAGCGCGACTTCCACGTCCAACGGCGTCTTCTACGGCGTCATCACGGGAATCGCGCGGCCCTTCCGCGAGCCCGGCGTCGAGGTCCCCGATCCGCTTCCTCCGGGTTCTCCCTGCTGCGTCCCGCGCTTCGACGCGAATCCCGAGCGCCTGCGCGTGGACAGCGACGGCCTCGTGGGCGCCGCGGCCCTTGAGGTCACGACGGGGGCAGTCGTCGCGAACCTGACCGGGCCGCTGGACTACGCCTTCCGGACTTACACGATCGATCCGGATCCGACGACCCCGCCCGCGGCGACCGGCAACATCGCCGCGGTCCCGGTGCCTCCAGCCGCCGCGGACGAGTTCACCGTCGGCTCCTTCAACCTGGAGCGCTTCTACGACACCGTGAACGACCCGGCCACGAGCGACGTCGTCCTGACGCCGACCGCTTTCGCCAACCGCCTGAACAAGGCCTCCCTCGCCATCCGCAACGTCATGCGGTATCCCGACATCCTGGGCGTCGAGGAGATGGAGAACCTGACCACGCTGCAGGCTCTGGCGAACAAGGTCAACGGCGACGCCGTCGCGGCCGGCGACCCCGACCCGGACTACCAGGCCTATCTGGAAGAAGGCAACGACATCGGAGGCATCGACGTGGGATTCCTGGTCAAGTCCTCGCGGGTCAACGTCATCGACGTCACCCAGTACAACAAGGACGAGACCTACATCGATCCGAGCACGGGGATGCCGGCGCTCTTGAACGACCGGCCGCCGCTGCTGCTGAGGGCCGCGGTTCGGGCTCCCGTCGGCGCCCCCTTCCCCGTCGCGGTCATCGTCAATCACCTCCGGTCGCTTTCGGGGGTGGACGATCCGGCCGACGGCAACCGCGTGCGGACCAAGCGGCGGGCTCAGGCGGAGTCCCTGGCGAACCTGATCCAGGCTCGCCAGGCCGCCGATCTCGCCGAGCACATCGTCTCGATCGGAGACTACAACGCCTACGAGTTCTCCGACGGCTACGTGGACACGATCGGCACGATCCTGGGGAGGCCGACTCCCTGCGACGAGGTCGTGCTCTGCTCGGACGACCTCGTCGATCCCGACCTTACCGACCTCGCGGACGCCGTGCCGGCGGCCGATCGCTATTCCTACAGCTTTGACGGCAGCGCGCAGGTGCTCGACCACGAGCTCGTGACACGGAATCTGCTGGGGCGCTTCGACGGGCTCCACTTCGCGCGCAACGGCGCGGATTTCCCCGAGACCTTCCGTAACGATCCCGACCGTTCCGAGCGCGTCTCCGACCACGACCCGGAGGTGGCCTACTTCCGGCTGCCGCTGCTCTCGGCCCTCTCGCCGGCCCGGGTCTGGGTGGGCCTCAAGGACAGGTCCGCCCTGAAGAAGGACGAGGAGGTCCGCTTCGACCTGCGCGCGGAGATCTACTACAACGGCTCGACGCTCGTCGGTTCGGGCGAGCTCGGGAGCGTCCCGAGCGGGAGCCCCGGGTTCGCCAACGCGAGGCTCGACTCGATCCCCCTCAGCCTCCCGGAGGCCGTCGGCGTCGCGCCGGGCGACATCCTCTCCATCAGGCTCCTCGTCCGAAACGCCTGCTCGGGCAGCAGCGACAAAGCCGTCACCGCGCGGCTCTGGTTCAACGACGAGGAGGCTGACAGCCACTTCGACGCGACGATCGACGGCCAGGAGGAAGACGATTACCTGCTCGACGGCGCGGCCCTCGGATCTTCGCCGGGGCCGGGCCCGAAGGAGGTCGCCGACGTCTCCGCCGGGGCCCCGTGCAGCGCCTTCAAGCCGTTCGGAACCTGGACCCGGACGCTCAACTAGGATCACCGACGGGGCGGCCCCGCCCGGGCCGCCCCCGGTTCTTCATGGTCCCTCGAGGTTTCAGACGGCCGGCGGCCAACTGGTGGGAGACCTTCTTCACCGGCCTCGTGGTGGATTTCTGGCGTGCGGCCATGCCGCCCGAGACCACCCGGGCGGAAGCGGACTTCTTCGAGAAGTTCCTCCGCGCCAGGCCGGGAGCGCGGCTGCTCGACGTCCCCTGCGGCGACGGCCGGCTGGCTCTGGAACTGGCCGCGCGCGGATACCGCGTCACGGGGGTCGACATCTCGGAGGATTTCCTCGCGGCCGCCCGGGAGGGCGCCGCGTCGCGGACCGGTCCCGGTCCCGGCCCCGGCGGTCCCCCGGTCCCCCTGCCGGTCGAGTGGCGCCGGTCCGACATGCGCGACCTTCCCTGGCGGGAGGAATTCGACGGCGCCTTCTGTGGTGGCTCGAGCTTCGGCTTCCTGGGCGACGAAGGAGATCTGGCTTTTCTCAAAGCCGTTGGCCGCGCGATCAAGCCCGGCACCCGCTTCGCCATCGACTCCGTCAAGGCGACTGAGATCGTCCTGCCCGAGTTCCGGGAGCGCTACGAGATGGAGGTTGGAGGCATCCGGTTTCTCGCCGAGAACCGCTACGATCACGAGACCGGCTGGATGCAGAACCGCTACACGTTGGCGCGCGGCGGCCGAAGCGAGGTCCGGCTGGCGCGGCACCGCGTCTATACCTGTCGGGAAGTCTTTTCGATGCTCGAGCGCGCGGGCTTCTCCCGGATCGAGTCGCTCGGCTCGCTTTCGGGCGAGCCTTTTCGTCCGGGCTCCTCGCGGCTCATCTTCCTGGCCCGGCGCTGAGGAGCCTGACAAGGGCACCGCCGGGGCCGAAATGCCGGGACCGGGATGTATGTTGAGCGTGCTCATGACGTCTCGAGTGAACGATCTCCGCCGGGGAGAAGACTAGAGATGCCGCGGCAAGGCCTCTTCGGCGGAGGCGTTACGTCCCGGCTTCCCAGGGGGGGAGGACGCCGGGGACGCGCCGAGGAGGAAACGAAGAAGAAGCCCCCTCCCCTGCGGACGATCCTGCGCGACGCCGGCGACCTCCTCGCGGCCCGCAAGGGCCGGCTGATCCTGGGTTTCGCGATTCTCTTCGTCAACCGGCTGGCCGGCTTCGTCATCCCCTTCCTGCCCCGGTACCTGCTCGACGAGGTACTCGCCAAGGGCCGCCGGGAGCTGCTTCCGACTCTGGTCGCCGCCGCGGCCGGCGCGACGGTCCTGCAGGCGATCACGTCCTACTCGCTCTCGCAGATCCTGGGGAAGGCCGCGCAGCGCTCGATCACCGAGATGCGCCGCGCCGTCCAGCGGCACGTCGGGCGGCTCTCGGTCTCCTACTTCGATCAGACCAAGGTCGGATCGCTCCTCTCGCGCGTCATGACCGACGCCGAGGGGATCCGCAACCTCGTCGGCACGGGCCTCGTGGAAGTCGCCGGCGGGCTCCTGACCGCCGTGATCGCCCTGATCATCCTGCTCGCTTTGAACCTGAAGCTGACGGCGATCGCGCTCTCGATCCTCTCCCTCTTCGGCCTCATCCTGCTCTACGCGTTCAAGACCCTGCGGCCGCTCTTCCGCGAGCGCTCGAAGATCAACGCGGAGGTCTCCGGCCGTTTGACCGAGTCCTTCTCGGGCATCCGGGTCGTCAAGGCCTACCGCGCGGAGCGGCGCGAGGCGCTCGTCTTCTCCAAGGGAGTTCACCGGCTCTTCCGTAACGTCGCGAAGACGATGACCGGCTTCTCGGCCGTCACGGCCTTCTCGACGATTCTCTTCGGCGCGATCTCCGTCTCGATCCTCTGGGTCGGGTCCAACGACGTGCTCGCCGGGAAGATGACGATGGGCGCGCTCTTCCAGTTCACCGCGCTTCTGGCGATGCTCGTCGGGCCGGTCGTGCAGATCGTCTCGATCGGCAGCCAGATCACCGAGGCCTTCGCGGGCCTGGAGAGGATCCGCGAGATCCGCAACGAGCTCGCCGAGGATGCCGGCGACGAAGGACGCGCGGACCTGCCGCCCGTTCGCGGGGAGGTCGAGTTCCGCGACGTCACCTTCGAATACAAGCCCGGCGTTCCCGTCCTCCACGGCATTTCCTTCATCGCGCGCCCCGGCACCTCGACCGCGCTCGTCGGCCCCTCCGGCTCCGGCAAGAGCACGCTGATCGGCCTTGTCGCCGCCTTCTACCGGCCGACCTCCGGAACGATCCTGGTGGACGGCCACGATCTCTCGAAGGTCAAGCTCGCCGACTACCGCTGGCAGCTGGGCGTCGTCCTGCAGGACAACTTCCTCTTCGACGGAACCGTCTTCGAAAACATCGCGTACGCTCGCCCGGACGCCTCCGACGAAGAAGTCTTCCGGGCGGCCAGGATTTCCCGCTGCGAGGACTTCGTCCAGAAGCTCCCCGAGAAGTACGAGACCGTCGTCGGCGAGAGGGGCGTCAAGCTCTCCGGCGGCGAGCGCCAGCGCGTCGCGATCGCGCGCGCCATCCTGGCCGACCCGCGCATCCTGATCCTGGACGAAGCGACCTCCTCCCTCGACAGCGAGAACGAGGCCGCGATCCAGCAGGGCCTGGCCGAGCTCATGAAGGGGCGCACGACCTTCGTCATCGCCCACCGCCTCTCGACCGTCCGGAAGGCCGACGCGATCCTCGTTCTGGAAGACGGCCGAATCGTCGAGCGGGGCCGCCACGAGGATCTTCTGGCGCGCGGCGGCCGCTACGCCGATCTGTACAACCGCCAGTACGGCGTCGAGGTCAACATCTTCCGCAATCCGGGAGAAACCGAGAAGCCCGCCGAGGAAGAGCTCGCCCCCCGCGCCGCCGCCGATTCCGCCATCGGCCGCCTCCCCCTCGTCGGCTCCGGCCGCTCCGAGTAACCGTCAGTTAACCTCGATCCGAAATAAACGCTTCTTGGAAAACCGCCAGCGGGTGGATCTGCTGTGACAGCGAGCAACTTCTGGAGCGGTTGCGGTATTCAAACACGCGATGTCCGAAGTAATTTCGGATCGAGGTTAACAGAGTTGCTTGAGGGTGGCGGTCTTCTCGTTGCCTAGTCGCGGCGGCCGCCGAGGAAGCGCAGCATGAAAAGGAAGAGATTGATGAAGTCCAGATACAGGGAGAGCGCGCCGACGACCGCGTAGGAGCCGGTGCCTCCTTCCGGGAGCGAGGCCGCCATGACCTTCAGCCTCTGGGCGTCCCAGGCCGTCAGGCCCGTGAACACGATGACGCCGACGACCGAGATGACGAACTGCAACCCGCTCGAGTGCAGAAAGAACCCGACGATCATCGCCAGAAAGAGCCCGATGAGTCCCATCCCGACGAAGTGGCCGAGCCCCGCGAGGCTCCTCTTCGTCGTCGAGCCGTAGAGCGCGAGGGCCCCGAACATGCCCGCCGTGACGACGAACGTGGACGCGATCGAAGCGCGCGCGTAGGCCAGGAAGATGAAGGACAGCGTGGCTCCGTTCAACGCGGAATAGACGATGAAGAGCGCCGAGGCCGTCGCCGGCGCGAGCTTCTGCACCCGGGCCGAGAGGAGGAAGACGAGCGCCAGCTCGGCGATGATCAAGCCGAAGAAGAGCATCGGCGTCGAGAAGATCGCCTGCAGGAGCGCCGGCGACCCCGAGACCGAAAGCGCCACGGCCGCCGTGACTCCCAGCCCCACGAACATCCAGCCATACACCGAACGCAGGAAACCCGTCACCCGCTCGGCGCTGAGGGGAGCGGCCTGGAATGCGGAAGCGGGTGTCACATCAAATCTGTTCATCTGTCGTTACTCCTTGCGAACCCACTCCAACAACTCTTGCCCTCTCTCGATTCCCCGCGCCTTCCGACTCTCTCGACGCCTCAGTTCACCTTGTACTTGAGCGTTTCCAGGAACTGAAGCGCGACGGGATCGTCCGGCGACTGCTCGAGGGCGCCCTGGAACTCCAGGATCGCCTCGGCGAACTCTCCGCGCGCCGCCCGCAGGCGCCCCAGGTTGAGGTATGGAAAGTGGCGCGGCTCGTAGCGGGACGCCCGCTTGGCCTGCTCGAACCACGAGACGGCCTCCTCGAGCTTGTCCTGCTCCATCAGGTAACAGCCGATGTCGTTGTAGGGGTTGCCGAAGGCCGGGTCGGTGGCGATCGCCTTGCGGCATTCTTCGATCGCGTCGTCCAGGCGGCCGGCGAAGGAATAAGCCCATCCCCGGAAGGTGTAGGCCTCGGCCGTGGGCTGCACTTCGAGCGAGCGCGTGAAGAGAGCGACGGCCTCCTCGAGATCTCCGGAGAGGAGCCGGTGAGTTCCCTCCTGCCAGAGCTGCAACGCCTTGTCGAGCGCGTCCATCCGGCAATGTTACCTTGGAGAGAGACTCGCGAGGCACCCGGGATTTTCCGGCGCGCCTTTCGAATTGAAGAGGAGCGATGAGCGCGCGGCGTCTCGTCTCGGCGATCCTGGTGATGGGGGGCGTCGCCCTGCTCGGGGTGGCGGGCCTCCATTACTTCCGGGGATTCGAGGCTCAGCGCGCGGGCCGCCGGGCCTGGGAGAACGCGCGCGCGGCGCTTCCTCCGCCCACGCTCCACGTTCCCACGCCGACGTTTCGGGAGAATCCCGGGATCGCGCTGGCTTCCTCCACGCCGCCGGCCGCGCAGACCCCGGCCGCCGCGGGCGCCGCCTATCCGTACGGAAAGCCGATCGCCCGGCTGCGCATCCCCTCGGCCAGGATCGACTGCATCGTCTTCGGCGGCGACGACAACGCGACTCTCGAGAAGGGTCCCGGGCACGTGCCCGGCTCGGAGCTGCCCGGGGAAGAGACCTCGCGCAAGAACTGCGTGATCACCGGGCACCGGGATTCTCACTTCCGGAATCTTGGCTGGCTGCGGAGGGGGCACAGGATCGAGCTCGAGACTCCCTCCGGAAAGGAGATCTCCTACCGCGTCGTGTCCCGGGAGATCGTGAAGCCCGACGCCGTGCGGGTGCTCCAGCCCACCGCGAAGCCCCGCCTGACGCTGATCACCTGCTACCCCTTCAACTGGATCGGCGCCGCGCCGGAGAGGCTCGTCGTCGTAGCCGAACCGGTCTCCTCGCACCCCGCGGCGAAGACAGCCCGAAGCGCCAGCTAGCGGCACCGTTCTTGAAAAGGTCCCCGAGCGGAGGGATGCGTTGATCCGTATCGCTACGGCAGTTGCTCTGATCTTCTTCTCTTTTTCGTCGGACGCTGCGCCGGGGCATCCTGAAAAACACCGCCGGCCGGCCCGCCGCAGTGGGCGGAGGGCCGAGGTGGCGATCAATGCCGCGGCTGTCAACAACCCGGAACTGACCGGCCGTGTCGGCCCCGGCTCCTCCGGCGCCGCCGTTCTCCGGGCTCAGATCCTGCTGGCCCGCGCTCATTTCTCCTGCGGAGAGATCGACGCGCGGTACGGCGCCAACCTGCTCGGCGCGGTCACGGACTTTCAAACGGCCCACGGCCTGCCTGCGAGCGGCGTGGTCCAGGAAGAGACCTGGAAGGTCCTCAACGCGGACACGGCTCCGGCTCTCGTGCGCGCCGCGATCGCGCCGGAGGACGTCGCCGGCCCTTTCGCGCCGGTGCCGGAGGACATGATGGAAAAGGCGAAGCTGCCTGCCCTTTCCTATTCCTCGCCGCTCGAGGCGATCGCCGAGAAGTACCACGCCAGTCCCGCCTTGCTCCGGAAACTGAATCCGGACTCCGGCTTCGACCGGGCCGGAGAAGAGATCCTCGCGCCCAATGTGATCGTGCCGCCTCCGGAGAAGGCGGCCTCCATCGTCGTTTCGAAGTCGCGGCGTTCCGTCAGCGCGCTCGACGCCGAAGGGAAGATCCTGTCGCGCTACCCCGCCACGAGCGGCAGCGAACACGATCCCCTCCCGATCGGTCAATGGAAGATCCTGGGCGTGGGCCTCAATCCGCCCTTTCGCTACAACCCGGAGCTCTTCTGGGACGCGAAAGGCTCCGACGGGAAGGCTGTCATCGCGCCGGGCCCCAACAACCCGGTGGGCGTGGCCTGGATCGACCTCTCCAAGGAACACTACGGCATTCACGGCACGCCCGAGCCCTCCCGGATCGGAAAGACCCAGTCGCACGGATGCATCCGCCTGACCAACTGGGACGTCGCGGAGCTTTCGAAGATGGTCGGCCCGGGCACGCCGGCGATCCTGGAGGAATAGACTCCTCCGCGAGCCATGCCGGTTGAGAGACCTCGTGCAACGCTGATCGTGGTCTTCCTTCTCGGGCTTCTCACGGGAGCCCTGGCGCTCTACTTCTACCTCTGGAGAACCGGCGGGCTCACTCCCGGCCACCCTCTCGCGCGCGCAAAGCTGGATGTCGGCTGGGGCCGCGGCGGGAACCCGCCGAGCGTCACCGTGACGGCGCAGACTCCTGCGCCCGCCGCCCCGGCGCCGGTGGCGTCCGTGCCCTCCGGCACATCCCCGGCGGCTCCGGAAGACACGCCCGAGGCCCTGCAGTTCACGCCCCTGGCCGGGTTCACGCTCGGCCGGGAACCGCTCGTGATGCCGGTCGAGGGGGCCCGCGCGGAGGATCTCCGCGACAGCTTCGAGGAGAAGCGGGGGGAGGGACCCCGGCGCGGCGCCACGAGGCGATCGACATCCTGGCGCCGCGCGGCACGCCGGTGGTGGCGGCGGTGGACGGCTCGATCGAGAAGCTCTTCACAAGCGTGCCGGGAGGCCTGACGGTCTACGAGTTCGATCATGATCGGAACTACTGTTACTACTACGCTCATCTGGACCACTACGCCGTAGGCCTGAAAGAGAAGCAGCCGGTGCGCCGGGGCGATCGTCTGGGGTACGTCGGGAACACCGGCGACGCCTCGGCAACCGAGCCGCATCTGCATTTCGCGATCTTCCGCCTCGGACCCGAGAAACAATGGTGGGTCGGGACGGCGATCAATCCCTATCCCTTCCTGCTCGGAAACCGATAGAATCAACCCGGATCGGCCTCGACTCCGACTCAACTCTCAAGTCACAACTCTCAGCTCACAACTCTCAGGTCCCATGGACGACGATCGCAAGTACAGACACCGAGGCTACATGGACTCGGACCGGGGCTCCTCGCCGGGCCGCCGGCCTTCGGGGCCGCGCCCTCCGCGCCCCGAGGGTCCGCGCGGACGCGGAGCCGACACCGAGAAGGCCGTCGTTTTCGCCTGCCGCGCCTGCGGCGAGAAGCGGCGGGACCTGGAAGGCATCCGTTCGGACTCGACCTGCGTGCGGTGCGGAACGGACCTGCACGCCTGCCGCCAGTGCGCTTATTTCGACACGTCCGTTCGTTTCGAGTGCGCGCAACCGATCCCCGCCCGCATCGCGGACAAGAACGTGCGCAACGCCTGCCAGCTCTACGCGCCCGCGAAGTCCTTCGATCTCGCCGGAACGAAGGCCGTGAACACCCCGGAGGACGCGCGGGCCGCGTTCGATAGATTGTTCAAGAAGTGACGGCGCAGCCGATCCTCGCCCGAGGATCGGCGTAGCCGTCATCCCTTCGCTCTTTCCCTGTCATCCCTTCGCTTCCCTCCCTGTCATCCCTTCGCTTCCCTCCCTGTCATCCTGAGCGAAGCGAAGGATCTGCCCCCGTTCATTTGAGGGGAATCTCCCAGCTCAGGGCAGGCTCTGAGGAGCGCAGCGACGAAGGATCCCCCCTTTTCAGCCAAAGCGCGCCCTCTCCGCAACCGGAGCAGATCCTTCGTCGCTCTCGCTCCTCAGGATGACAGGGAGCTCTCCGCTTCCCGCACCGCTCTTCGCAGGACCTGCCGCAGCATCGGGCGCGTGAGCTTTCCGGTGAAGGTGTTCTGCTGGCTCGGGTGATAGGAAGCGATGAGCACGTGGCTCCCGATCCGGAAACTCGCGCCGTGCGCGAAGCGCGGGCGAGGACGCGGCAACTCCATGCCCGCTCCGGAGAGGACCTTCAGACACGCGTCGAACGCGAGCGCTCCGAGCGCGACGAGAACGGCCGCGCGCGGCAGGAGCGCCAGCTCGCGCCGCAGGTATCCCCTGCAATTGTCCAGTTCTTGCGGAAGCGGCCGGTTGCCGGGTGGTGCGCACCGGACGGCGGCCGAGACGAGCGCTCCGGAGAGCTTCAGTCCGTCTCCCCGCCGGCGCGACTCGGCCTGATTGGCGAGCCCCGCCTCGTAAAGCGCGCGAAAAAGGAAGTTGCCCGATTCGTCTCCCGTGAAGATCCGTCCGGTCCGGTTGCCCCCATGCGCCGCCGGCGCCAGGCCCACGACGAGGATGCGCGCTCGCGGATCGCCAAACGCGGGGAGAGGTCTTGCCCAGTAGGTCTCGCCGCGGAAACGCCGCGGCGGGTTTTCCGCGGAGGCCTCCCGCCACGCAACCAATCGGGGACAGAGCCGGCAGGCAACGATTTCTCGCTCGAGGCTCCGGAAGCTGTCGCGCAGAAGGCCAGCCCGGCTATCCGCGCGAGTACTTGCCCATGAGGGTTGCCTCGGCGAGGACATGCCCCTTTATGGCGCGCTCCAGGTCCGCCTTGGTCGCGCTCGAGGAGAGCTTGACCTGCGTGTCGAGCGCGTAGAGCTTGAACATGTAGCGGTGGGTCCCGCTCGGAGGGCAGGGCCCGCCATAGCCGAGCTTCTTGAAATCGTTTGTGCCCTGCGTGCCCCCTCCCAGGACGCTTCCCCGCGCCGGTACTGCCTCGGGCAATCCACTCGTTCGCGCCGGGAGATCGAAGAGCACCCAGTGCACCCAGGTCCTGGAGGCGTCGGGGTCGTCGCAGATCAAGGCGAGACTCTTCGACTCTTCCGGAACGCCGCTCCAGGAAAGGGGCGGAGAGGAGTCCTTGCCGTCGCACGTGTACTGGCGGGGAATCTGTTCCCCTTCGGAAAACGCGGAACTCTCGATGTGGATGGTCATTGGCGCCCCCTTCGCAGTCAACCCGAGCGAGAGAACGAGCAGGATTCCTGCCGCGGTCACTTCTTCGCCTTGGGCGAGCCGGCCGCCGGCAGCGGTTCGGGAACTCCCATCCGCAGCCAGCGTTTCTTCTTCTCTTCCCAGTCGTCGAGGGTGCGCTTCCTGTTGATCGCCGCCGCCCGAGCGCGCTTGTCGTCCTCGGTAAGTCCTGCTTCGGCCGTCTCGCCGGCTTTCTTCTCTTCGATCTCCGGCATGCGGTCAGGATTCTATCGCCGGCGACCGTGGGACACGGGCGACACGTATAATCCTGTCCCACCGTGACTTCCCGTTCCTCCGAGCTCGAGATCCTCCGGCGCGGAGTCGTAGACCTGATCGAGGAGGACGACCTCGTCCGAAAGATCGCCCGCGGGCCTCTGACCGTCAAAGTCGGGTTCGATCCGTCGGCCCCCGACATCCACCTGGGGCACACGGTCGTCCTGCGCAAGATGCGCCACTTCCAGGATGCCGGCCACCGGGTCGTCTTCGTCGTCGGAGATTTCACGGGCATGATCGGCGATCCCTCCGGCAAGAAATCCACGCGGCCGCAACTGACGCGGGAACAGGTCGAGGCCAACGCGAAGACCTACACGACGCAGGCCTTCAAGATCCTCGACGAAAAGAAGACCGCGATCGAGTTCAACAGCCGCTGGCTCTCTCCGCTCGGCGCCGAGGGCTTCATCCGGCTGGCGTCGAAAGTCACGGTCGCGAGGATCCTCGAGCGTGATGACTTCCAGAAGCGCCTGGCGGCGCATCAGCCGATCGCGCTCCACGAGCTCTTCTATCCGCTGGCCCAGGGATACGACTCGGTGGCTCTCAAGGCGGACGTCGAGCTGGGCGGCACGGATCAGCTCTTCAACCTCCTCGTCGGTCGGGATCTGATGCGGGAAGAGGGTCTCGAGCCCCAGGTCGTCATGACGCTCCCGCTGCTCGTGGGCACGGACGGCGCCGAGAAGATGTCCAAGTCTCTGGGCAACGCGATCGGCATCCAGGAGCCTCCCGGGGAGATCTACGGGAAGCTCATGTCCATTCCGGACAGACTGATCTGGAGTTATTACGAGCTCCTGACCGACGCGCCCGCGGCAGACTTGCGGGAGAGGCGGCGCCGCGTCGAGTCGGGGGAGGAGAATCCGCGGGACTCCAAGGCGGACCTGGCGCGCGTCGTGACCGGAGAATTTCATGGGAGGGAGGCGGCCGTCCGCGCCGAAGAGGATTTTTGCCGCGCCTTCTCCAAGGGGGAGCTGCCGGAGGAGATCGAGACCTCGGAGTTGCCGGCCGCGGAGACATCCGCCGCGCGAGTCCTCGTCGCGTCCGGGCTCGCGGCCTCGATGCGCGAAGCCCGCCGCAAGATCGCGGAAGGAGCGCTGGCGCTCTACGAATCGGGAGAGGCGCGCGTCGTCAGAGACGCGGAGGAGCGTCTGAACTCGTCACGCCCCGCGACCCTGCGCCTCGGGCGGCGTTTCCGGCGCATCGTCTGGAGAACGTCCGGGGGCATGGGGGACCCCGGGGTCCCCCGCTTGTGAAGCAGGCAGGTGGAGGAAGAAGGCGAGCGCGAAGACGAGGCCGAGCGCGGCGTGGAGCCATCCGGTCCCCTTTCTTAGCGTCTCGCCCGTGAAGACCTGCACGAGGCAGCCCGAGAAGACGAGCGGCATTCCGACGAGCGTCAGCGCCAGGCCGGTCCCGCGCCCCTCGCGCTCGCCGCGCGCGAGCTGCGCCAGCGCGTGGCCCCGCAAGAGCAGGCCCAGGGCGAACACCGCGACCGGAGCCGCGAGGACATGAGCCGCCAGGACTCCCGGCTGCCAGGGATGGCCCAGACGCGAGTCGGGATTGGAGCCCGTCAGGAAGTACTTCATCACGCCGTAAACGACGCCGCTCGCCGAGACCAGGAAGAACCCGATCCGGATGGTCCAGGCTTCCCAGAACTTCATGGCGTCTTCTGCCCGCGCCGTGAGAGCACCCGGTGGAGAGCGAGCACGCGCCGCGCGGCTTCCGCCGTCGCGCGCGCCGTCAGAGTCGCGCCGGAGACCGGGCGGATGCCTCGCTTGAGGGACAGCTCCTCGTCGAGCGCCCTGCCCGGGAACTGCGCGTACCAGTGCTCGCGCGGCAGGTAGTCCTCCGGCTCGGAGAAGGAGAGGACTTCGACGCGGCCGATTGTCCCCGCCGGCGTGACCACGACCATCAGCGTCTCGGGCAGCGTGCGCACGACGTGCGTGTCGAAGTAAGCGGTGCCGGCGAGACGGCCATCCTTCGTCGCGACATAAGCGACGGCGAGCGCCGAGGGCGCCGGACCTCCCGAGAGCGCGGCCACGTCTTTCGACTCGGCCTCGGTCAGGAACGCCGTCCGCCGCTCGACCGACGCCCCCGGGAAAGCGAGCTTCAACGCCTCCTCCTGCGTGAGAAACACCTTCGCCAGGCCCGGCGATGCCGGGCCTAACAGGACGAGAGCGAGCGCGAGCCGAGTCTTCCTCATCACCGATCGCTAGAAGAGATAGCCAAGGCCCACGTTCCATTGATTGACGCCGGTACGAGCTGCGTTCTGCCTGCGCTGCCAGTCGAGCTTGATCGCGATCGTCTCGATCGGCTTCAGCACGGCGCCGATCGTCAGGAGGTTCACGTCGTCTTCGAGATTACGGGAGTAGCCCGCGGGCACCTCGGACTGCGTGTCGTAGCGTTCGTATCGCACGAAGGGGGTGAGCGACGCGCGCGACCCGGCGCGCAGAGAGAGAACGTCGAATCCGCCCTGGAGATACCAGCCCCATTGACGGCTGCCGACGGATTCCTCCTCCCGCAACCCGTTGGCCTCGTTGATCGCGGCGGCGTCGCCGACTCTCGTGCGGACATAGAGTCCGCGCAGCCACACACCTCTCCACTTCCAGTCCGCGTGGACGTCGTAGAGGGTGGTGCGGCCGGAGAACGCGCGGCCGGCCGGCGTCCGGCGGCCCTGGTCCGAGTCTCCGGAAAAGAAGGACGCTCCGAGAAGGGCTCCGGAAACGGGGGTCCAGTCCAGCCGCCCGGTGACGGCCCAGTTCTCCGCAGCGGCCTCGGAGCCCTCCTGCGAGCCTTCGCGGATGCCCTCCGCCGAGTAACCCTCGGAGTTCAACCCGTTCACGGCGTAGAGCCTGTAGGAGAAGCGGCCCGCGTCACCGTAAAGACCCGCTCCCAGCTCCCGCCAGGTGGAAGGGATCAGGCGCTGCTCGACGTCCGGCCGCAGGGCGCCGAGAAACGTGGGCGGCTCGTGCAGCTCGTTGAGGAGCCCCATCGGGATGAGCAGGAGGCCGGCCCGCGCCCGCAGAGGCTTCGAGAAGAGGTAGTCGAGGTAGGCGAACTCCACTTCCACCTCGCCCCCCTTGTCGGAGGCCGTGACGGCGTGCTCCGCCTCGAGCTCGGTGTTCAAGACCCACCGGTCGTCGAACTTGTAGCCGAAGTAAAGGACCGCGCGCAGAAGGTCTACCTGGTTGCGCAATGGCGAGGGCTCGCCGTCCTGGCGGCTGCCGGAGAAGTTCTGGTAGACGAACTCGCCGTAACCGCCGATCGAGACGCCCTTCTTGCCGTACACCCTGGAAGCCGCCGGACCGACGCCGTAACGCAGATCCTTGCTCTCGGAGGCGGGCGGAGCCGCCTCGCCCATCTTCAACTGCTCGATTTCCCGGGCCAGGATCTCGATCTGGCGCTCGATCTCGGCCAGGCGCCGCGGATCCGCGCCAGCCGCGGCTCTTGCGGCGTCGAGCTCCGCCCTCGTCTGCGCGAGAAGCTTCTCCAGCCGCTCCACCCGCTGCTCCAGAGTCTGCGTTTGGTGTGGCTCGTCCCCGCGTGCGAGTGGGGAAGCCGCACAGACGCACGCCGCGAGAAGGGCGACCCGAAGGCTCTTCGAGATTCTCAGCGTAATGCCTTCTTCAGGCGCGAGCGGAGACCGGGCGATGCCACGGCCTTCCAGCCGCCATCCGAGACGACGAGAAACAATGCCTCGTTGGGGAATCCCCGCCGGCGCAGCCTCTCGGAGAGATCCAGCCCCTTCTCCGGCCCGAGCACGAAGAACGCGGTCGAGAGAACGTCGGCCGTGAGGCCCGAGGGAGTCACCGCGGTCGCGGACCCGAAATCGGGCGCCGGCCTTCCCGTGCGCGGATCGAGCAGATGTCCGATCCGGCGCCCGTCCACGGTCAGGCCGCGCTCGGAATTGCCCGAGGTCGAGACCGACTCGTCCTCTATCGAGATTCGCACCGCGGCCCGGCCGCGATCGCGCGGATCGGCCACCGCCACATCCGCCGGGCCAACGGCGGAGACCTGGCCGCCCAGGTCGAGCAACGCCTCGCGCGCGCCGGAGCGCCTGAGCGCCGCGACCGCTCCGTCGAGCGCGTAGCCCTTGCCCCAGGCGCCCTCGTCGATGCCCGCGCCGGCGGACAGGCGGCATGCGCGGCCCGCCGCGGCATCCAGGCGAAACTGCTCCCGCCCGGTCGCCGCGAGCGCGCGGGAGAGAATCGCGGCGTCGGGCGCGCGCCCCCGGCCGCGCAAGTCCCAGGCGCGCACGAGAGGGACCACGGTCGGATCGAAGGTCCCCTCCGTGCGCTGCGACCAGGCGAAGACCGCCTGGAGAAGCTCCGAGACCTCGGCGCCGAGAAGGACCTCCTCCCCGGGCGGCGCGGTGTTGATGCGGACCAGCGGCCCGCCGGACCGCCAGGTGGTGATCAGCGCCTCCACGCGGACGATTTCCCGCACCGCCTTCTCACTCGACTCGAGCGCCGCGGCGCGATCCGGGCCGGCCACGGAGACTCCGAGCAGAGTGCCCATCGCCTCCAAACGGCGCTCGACCCGCGCCGCGGGCGCTGCCGGTCCCGCAGCCAGGGAAAGGAGGACGGTGCTAAGACAGAGACTCAGTCTCAATAGCCAGGTCGCGAGGCGCGGGACTCCGGACTCGGAGGGCACGGGATCAGCGGCTCGGCAGGACCCGGCGCCTTGCGGACCCTCGAGCAGCGGAGTCCGCCGCCCGCGCCCTGGCGCCCTTGCCCTGGACGCGGGGCCGGCACTGGCGGCAGATTCCCCGCATCTGATGGCTGTGCGACAGCGGCAGGAATCCGTAGCCCTCGCAGATCTCGTCCTGGAGGCTCTCGATGCGGGGCTCGTAGAACTCGATGACGCGGCCGCACTGGTTGCAGATCAGGTGGTCGTGGTGCTCCCCCGCGCGGAGGCGCTCGTAGCGATACCCGGACTCGCCGATCCGCACGCGGCCGACGATGCCCGAGTCCACGAGCAGGTCGAGCGTACGGTAGATCGTGGCGCGCGAGATCTTCTTGTGTTTGCCCCGCAGCCTGACCAGCAGCTCGTCCGCCTCGAAATGCTCGTGGCGGGCGAAGAGCTCGTCGAACAGGGCCTGCCTCTCGGCGGTCAGTTTCAAACCCCGCCGCTCCAGGTACTTGCGGAAGATCTCTCGCTCGCGGGCCTTCATGCGATTGCGACTCAGTCTCAGTTGGGGTATTCTTCCCCGCCTTCCGGGCCGATGTCAAGCCCGGGCCGGGCGGAGGCCCGCAAGACCGTGTGGCAAGGATTCACGATCGCGCTTCGCGAGGGGATCGAGATGTTCCTGATCGTCGCGCTCATCCTCTCGTACCTGGCGCGCACGGGCCGGCGCGTCCTCTCCCGCGCGGTCTATGCCGGCACGGCGGTTTCGCTGGCCACCTGCTACGTCGCGTTCCTCTTCTTCCGGCGCGCGGCCAACCGGTCGCTCTGGGAGGGAATCCTGGCTCTCGTGGCCGCGGCGCTCGTCGCGAGCCTGCTCGTTTACATGAAGCGGGTCTCGGCCCACCTGAAGGCGGACATCGAGAATCGGGTCGCGGAGAGCGCGGGGGCGGCTTCGGCGGGGCGGGCCTTCTGGGGAGTCTTCGGCTTCACGCTCCTGATGATCACCCGCGAGGGGATGGAGACGGCGCTCCTGATCTCGACCGCTCTCTTCCAGATGCGATCGGCGACGGTCTCCCTGGGGCTCGCCCTGGGCCTCGCCGCGGCCATCGCGATCGGCCTGGCGTGGACGCGGCTGGGCCGGGGCGTGGACTTGAAGGCGCTCCTGAGCATCCTGGCCGTCTTTCTCTCGATCTTCGTCCTGCAGCTTCTCCTCTACGGCGTCCACGAGCTTTCGGAAGCGCGCGTCCTGCCCGCCTCCCAGACGATCCACGACGCCACGGAGATCCTGGGGCCCGACGGAAAGATCGGCCACCTGCTCGCCTACTCCCTCGCGGTCGTCCCCACCCTCTGGTTCTTCGCCCTCTGGTGGAAACGCCGCCGGACCGTCAGCTACTGAGACCTCCGCACGGGGACGCTCCTGTCACCGGGGAAAGAAGAGAAGGAGCGTCAGGAGCGCGCCGATCGCGAGCGATATCCAGACGTTCGAGACGAAATAGCCGTACGCCATGAGCGCGATCCCGAGAAAGAGCTGTCTCGGTTCGCCGTTCCTCTTGCCGTAGCGGAACGCGGCGAACCCCACCAGACTGAAGAGGACCGCGACCAGAATCGTCGCGAAAGAGATGTTCCCGAGGTCCAGGCCCGTCACCGAACTGTTCCGGGTCAGGCCAGGCCGAGAAAGAGCGAGAGCCCCACGTCGATCGCGTCGAGCTCCTCGCGCGGGACGCGGCCGAAGACGCGGTCCACGCGGCGCTTGTCCACGGAGCGGATCTGATCCACGAGCGCGAAGGAGCGCTTGCGCAAGCCGCTCCGGCCAGGCGCCAGCGCAGGATAGAGGGCGCCTTCGCCTCCCGTGCCGCTGACCGGCACGACCGCAACGAGACCAAAGCGCTGGTCCGCCGTGACGTCCGGGTCGCTGACGATCACGCAGGGCCGCTTGCCGCGCTGCTCATGGCCGACAGTCGGATCGAGGACGACGAGCGCGACCGTTCCCCTGTCGAGCTTCACTTTCGCTCGATCCAGCCCCGCCCGGGCATCCAGCGAACGGAGCGCCCCGCTCGGACATCCACCAGATCGGAAGCCTTCTCCTCGGGCAGCCTGGAGCCCCATTCCTCGAACCCGGCGTCGGCAAGCTCGCTCGTCTCGGGATGCGGTTTCTGGAGCGAGCGATTCAACTCTTCTCGCCGGCGGCGCTTCAATTCACGCCGGACGGCTTCCAGGACGAAGCGACTCCGGTTGTGTTCCCTGCGGTCGATATCCTCGACCAACTCCACCGGCAGCGTGACCGTTACTCTCTCGGTCGCCATACAGTATGATCATACAATAGATCATATCTCTCCGGGCCTGTGAGCGGCCGCGGAGTCTCGATCAGGCCGGCGCAACACCTCCGGGATGTTCCGATCGTAGAACCACGATGAGTAACCGGGCGCCGCGTTCGTCGCCCATTCCGCCGGCGCCCGGTGGCGCGGTGAGACGTTAGAGACCGAGTTGGGTGCCCGGCTCGAGGGGCATCGGATTCTGTAGGAGACACCGCGTCCGGGCCGGGGCGCGGTCAGGGGATGATGCCCTGCGGTAGCATCTCCGCCACGAAATCCAGTCACCGGAGGAGACCGACCCTGATCGGACGCTCGCTCGCTCATTACCGGATCACGGCCGCCATCGGCGCCGGAGGGATGGGGCAGGTGTACCGCGCCACCGACACAAAGCTCGGGCGCGACGTGGCCTTGAAGGTGTTGCCGGCCGAGATGGCCTCGGACCCCGAACGGCTGGAGCGTTTCCGGCGCGAGGCGAAGGCGCTCGCGGCGCTCGACCATCCGGGCATCGTGACCATCTTCTCCGTCGAAGAAGCCGATGCCGTCCACTTCCTGACGATGCAGCTTGTCGAGGGGCAGCCGCTCGATCACTTGATCGCCGCGGGCGGGCTGCCGCGCGAGAGGTTCCTCGAGATCGCCGCCGCCCTTGCGGACGCCCTGGCCGCCGCGCACGAGAAGGGAATCGTCCACCGCGACTTGAAACCCGCCAACATCATGGTGAGCGATGACGGGCGGGTGAAGGTCCTCGATTTCGGCCTCGCCCGGATGAGAGGGCCGGAGGCGGAGGAGTCGTCCGGCTCGCAGCTGCCGACCGATCTCCACACGCGCGAGGGCGCCGTCATGGGCACGGCGCCCTACATGTCGCCGGAGCAGGTGTCGGGCCTCCCTCTCGATCACCGCACCGACATCTTCTCGCTCGGCGTCGTGCTTCACGAGATGGCGACAGGGACCCGGCCCTTCCAGGGGCCGAGCGCGGCGGCTCTCCTCTCCGCGATCCTCCGGGACCCGCCGCCCGCGGTGGCCGGCGTCCGCCCGGACCTGCCGCGAGAGCTGGATTGGCTGATCGGCCGGTGCCTCGAGAAGGACCGGAACCTGCGAACGCAGAACGCGAGGGAGATCCGCGACGAGCTCGCCGCGCTCCGGCGCCAGTCGAGCTCCGGCGCGCCTTCCCGATCTGGCGTCCCGGCCGTGGCGGGCGCGGGCATCGCGGACGCCGCCGCATCGCACCGGCGATCCATCGTTGTCCTTCCTTTCGCCAACCTGAGCCCCGACCCGGAGAACGAGTACTTCAGCGACGGGCTCACCGAGGAGATCATCGCGGATCTCTCCAAGGTCAAGGCCCTGCGCGTCATCTCCCGAACTTCGGCCATGCAGTTGAAGGGCGCGAAGAAGGACGTGCGGGCGATCGGCCGCGACCTGGACGTGCGGTATGTCCTCGAGGGCGGCGTCCGAAAGGCCGGTAACAGCCTGCGGATCACCGCACAATTGATCGACGCGCAGACCGATGCCCACCTCTGGTCCGACAAGTACAGCGGCACGCTTGACGACATCTTCGAGGTGCAGGAACGGGTGTCGCGCGAGATCGTCCGGGCGCTGGACATCAACTTGACTTCGAACGAGGACCGGCGCCTCGCCGAGCGTCCCATCGCCAACGCGCGGGCGTTCGAGCTCTACCTGCAGGCACGCCGGGAAGTCCGGCGTCTCGGAGGCGACGCTCTGGAGCGGGCCTCGAGGCTCCTGGCGCAAGCGGTCGCAATCGAGGGCGAGACGCCACCGCTCCTGGCCCTCCTGGCCTGGGCGAAGGTGACGCAGGTCAAGGCCGGCATCAACCGCGACCTGCGGCCCCTCGACGAGGCGGAGATCCAGGCTCACGCTCTCCTCGAGCGCGCTCCGGACTCCTCGGACGGGCACGCGCTCCTCGGATACATCGCGTACGAGCGCGGCCACCTGCCTCAGGCGGTCGGGCATTTCAAGAGGGCTCTCGAGCGCGAGCCCAATGACGCGGACGCGCTCTTCTACATGGGCGTCTCCTACATAGCGGCCGGACGGCCCGAGCAGGCGCGCGAAACCGGCCAACGGATGGTGGCCTGCGACCCGCTCGCCTCCTTCGGCTGGATGCTCTCGGGCGTGACCCGCTGGTTCGTCGGCCGGCCCGACGAGGCGCTCCCCGACCTCCTGCGCGCCCTGGAGCTCGATCCCCAGAGCTTCATCCTCCACTGGTCCCTCGGCTATACCTACGCTTCCGTGGGGCGACTTCCCGAGGCCGCGCGGCATGCTGCCTTCCTGCGCGAGATCGGGCCCGACGCGCCCTACACGCGCCAGCTTCTCGCACTCGTGGACGGGCTCGAAGGGAGGAAGGACGCGGCGCTGAAACGGCTCGCGTCCATCGATGTCGCGCCGCTCGATGCCCACAACAAGTTCCATCTCGCCGAGTCTTTCGCCCTTGCCGGCGACACCGATCGAGCGCTCGACGTGCTCGATCAGGCCGTCGACGGAGGGTTCTACCCGCACCCGTTCATGGCCGAGCATTGTCCGTTCCTGGCGCCGCTGCGGCCTTCACCACGGTTCACAGCGATTCTCGCGAAGGCGAGAGAGAGGGCGGAGGCTTTCCGCAAGAGCGAGGACGCGCGCCTCTCGTCGTCGCCGCCGGCGCGAACGACTCGCTGATCGAAGATTCTATCGACGCCCCGGGGAAAGACCCGGTCATGATCTTGACATCTGATGATGCTACTAATAGCATCAATACATCATGAGGACGACCGTGGACATCGACGACCCGATTCTCAAGGAAGTGAAATCCCTCGGGAAGAAAGAGGCGAAATCACTCGGCCGGATCGTCTCTGACCTGCTGGCAAGCGGCCTCCGGGCGCGCCGGACCGCTCCGAAGGCTCGCAAGGCCCGCGGCTGGATCAGCCGCCCGATGGGATCCCGCGTAGACCTGGCCGACAAAGAGGCGGTCTACGCCGCGATGGAGCGCGGAGAGGCTTCCTCCAGGGGCCCCTCCCGCTCTTGAGCTTCGCCCTCGACACGAATCTTCTGCTCTACGCCTCCGACGCGAGGAGCCCATTCCATTCGCGCGCGCGCGCTTTTCTCGATTCCTGCCTGCGAGGCGATCAGGTCTTCTGTCTGGGCTGGCCCACCGTGATGAGTTACCTGCGGATCTCGACGCACCCGGCGATCTTCGAACGGCCCCTGACGCCTGGCGATGCCATGACGAACATCGAAGTCCTTCTGGAGCATCCGCACGCGCGGTTCCTGGCGGAAGAGGAAGGATTCTGGAACATCTACCGGCAGTTGACGGCTGAGGTGCCGACACGAGGCAACCTCGTTCCGGACGCGCACCTGGCGGCTCTTCTCAAGCTGCACGGAGTCAGGACTCTGTACACCCATGACCGGGATTTCAAGAAGTTCGCCTTCCTCGACGTCCGAGATCCGCTCGCCGGAGTCCCTCCTACATCTCGCTGACGGCTCTCTGTGAGAAGAAGAGGGTCGGGAAGGCCTGGCGGAAGTAGGCGGTCGCGTCGAGGACGAGCTTGTTCTCGCCGCTCTTCCAGCCTGGATCCCGGAAACGGTATTCGTCGCCGGAGTGCGTCGCGAAGCCGAACTCGAGGCAGAGGTTCTGGCCAGGGCGCAGCAGGCAGGTGTTGAAGACCTCCTTGATGCTGCGAACATAGATCGAAAAGTTCTTCTTGGGGTCCTCGTTGTCGAACCAGGAGACGTTCTCTCCGTCCACGACCAGGCGGCCGGTCTTCCTGGCCTTCGTGCCCAATCCGAGAAAGCCGCTGCTCACGCGGGCGAAGCCCGAGAACTCGGCCTTGCGCGCGACCTCCACTCCGGTCGTGGCCACCGCGGGCTGACCCGATCGCATCATCGCCTGCAGGACCGTTTCCGAGACCCCGGCGGCGCGCAGCTCCACGATCTCCGGCGTCGTCAACTGGTAGGGGACGTTGTCCGTGCGGATCTTGTTCAGGAGAAATTCGTCGGAGAGGCCCGCCTGCTTCAACTTCAGGATGTCCTGGTAGGGCCGGGGCGCCGGAACGGCCGCCGGACCCACGCCCGTCGGGGGCTCCGCCATGGAGGGGACGGCCGTCGGCACGGGCGACACGATGGGCTCAGGCGGCGCGGGATTCGGATTGGGCACGACAGGCGGTGCCCCCGTCCCCGGAGCGGGCTGTCCGGGCGGCGGCGCCGGACGCGTGCTCGCGCAAGAGAGAATCGTCAGGCTTCCGATGAGAAGGACTCTCCACAAAGTCCGGTTCATAAATCCCTCCTCCACGAAGGCCTCATTCATACACCCGGAGACACGGCGCGGAACTTGCTTTTTGGACACCGGGAGGGGGAAATCATGAAGTGGAGCGGTCTTTACCTCGTTGGCTACGTGGTGTTTCTGATCGGAGCCCTGCTCGCCCTCTGGAAGATAGGGGTCCTGGCTCCCATCGGTCCCGTCTGGACCGCCATCGGGGTGATCATCGTGATCGGTCTCGGGATCATGATGTCCGTCGCCAGCAGTGGAAAAAAGGAGACGATCGAGGTGGACAGGCGGTAGGCAAGGCAGCGGTTCCGGGGTTTCTGTCATCCTGAGCGAAGCGAAGGATCTGCGCGTCCAACCAGGGCAGATCCTTCGTCGCTCCGCTCGCGCCGTCGCCATAGGGCTCTGGCGCGTCGGCGACCCCAGGATGACAGCCGACACAGGTTGCTCGGACACATCTCTAGATCCGGCTGCTCCAGAGGACATCGGGGAATTCGCGGCGCTTGTTCTCGTGGCGGGCCATCACGAAGAGGGCGTCGGAAAGGCGGTTCAAGTACCGCACGGTGTGCGCTCCCACGCGCTCGCGGCGCGCGAGCGTGACTACGTGCCGTTCGGCGCGGCGGCAGACGGTCCGCGCGACGTGGAGCTGCGCCGCGCCGGGCGACCCGCCGGGCAGGACGAAGTTCTCCAGCGGCGGCAGCTCCTCCGAGAGGCGGTCCATCAGGTTTTCCAGGGCCGCGACGTGGCGGTCCTCGATCGTGGGAACGGCGCGGCGGCGCTTGTCCTCTTCGAGGGTGCAGAGGTCCGAGCCCAGGTGGAAGAGATCGTTCTGGATCGAGCGCAACACCGGGGCGATCAGATCGTTGACTCCCAGGGCGAGCGCGACACCGATCTGGCTGTTCAACTCGTCCACCGTGCCGTACGCGGCGATCCGAGGCGAATCCTTTTCGACGCGGCCGCCGCCGCCGAGGCTCGTCGTCCCGTCGTCGCCCGTGCGCGTGTAGACCTTCGTGATGCGCGGCATCAGAATCTCACCTCGAGGCCTCCGGCCACGAGTCTGCCCGCGGCCGGATAGCCCGCCGCCTCATCGTACTCGCGATCGAAGGCGTTCGTCAGGCGCAGGTAGGGCGCGAGGATCGGCGTCGCCTGCCACCGCGCGGAGAGGTCGAATCGCGCGCAGGACGGGTCTTCCACCGGAAGGCCCGTCAGCGGATCCCCGTCAGGCCGGCGCCCCACCAGCAGGAGGCGCGGCAGGATGTCGAGGCCGGGCAGCGGCCGCCAGTCCAGGCCCAGCGCGGCGCGGTGGCGCGGGCGGCGCGCGAGGGCGGTGTCGCTGGCGCGGTTGCGCGCGTCGAGCCAGGTGTAGGTCGCGTCGGCGGAAAGCTCGGCCAGAAGATCCTGCCGCCAGCCCACCTCGACGCCTCGCGTGCGCGCCCTGCCGACGTTCAGGTTCTTCGACTGCGCGAAATCGTACACGATGAGATCCTTCAGGTCGTTCCAGAAGAGCGACACCTCGGCGCGGCCGCCGCCGAGGTAACGCTCGACGCCCAGCTCCCAGGAGACCGAGCGCTCGGGCTTCAAGTCCGGGTTGCCGGCGAAGGGATAGTAGAGCTCGCCGACCGTTGGGGCGCGAAACGCGCCCCCGCCCGAGGCCCGGACCTTCCAGAGCGAGCCGGGCGAGAGCCACGCGATCGTCCCCCGGGGGCTCCAGGCGTCGCCGAAGACCGAGTGGTGATCGAAGCGCACTCCGGCCGTCACGGTGACGGGACCCAGGGTCGCCGTGTCCTGCGCGCCGGCGCCCCAGAGCGACGTCCGCTGCCCATCGAGGTTCGTCCCGAAGTTGCTCGCGTCGTCCACCTTCCACTGCTCCCAGGACGCGAGGACCGTCACCGCGTGCGCGCCCATGCGCGCGGTGTCGGTGACGCGCGCCTGCAGCGTCTCGGCGTCCGTCCGGGAAGAGAATCCGCCGTCCGTGTCGCGAAAGCGGGGCCTGGACCGCACGTCCGCGACCAGGACGCCGAGATGATTCGTGTCCGAGAGTGGGAAGCTGCCGGGGATGGCGAGCCGCTCCTCCCGGAAGATGCCGCGCGCCGTGCTCGGCGCGCCCACGGGCCCAGGGTTGCCGACCTCGCCGTCCAAGAGAGAGCCTTCCACGGCGACGCGGCCGCCTCCGGAAAGACGCGCCGCGAGGCTGGCCGCGCCGTTGCGCTGCCTCCAGTCGGTGTTGGGGCGATCGCCGTCGAACGCGGCGTAACGGTAGGCGCCCGTCGCGGAAAAGCGGTCCCCCCCCCCTTTCCCGCCGAGACGAAGGCCGAGCCCTGGCGTTGCCCCTGGTTGCCCGCTTCCCCGGTGGCCCGGCCGGACAGCCCCCGGGACGCCGTGCGCGTGAAGATCTGCACGACGCCGCCGATCGCGTCGGACCCGTACAGGGCCGAGAACGGACCCCGAACGATCTCGATCCTCTCGACGTTCTCCGTCGTCATGGCCGAGAAGTCGTAGCCGGCGAAGAACGGTGAGTTCATGCGGACGCCGTCCACGAGGACGAGAGTCTGCGTGGAGTTGACCCCGCGGGTGAAGAGCGAGGTCAACGAGCCGGGCGTCCCCGACTGCACGACATCCAGGCCGGGCACCGAGCGCAGCAACTCGAGCACGCTGGTCTTCCCGCTCTTCTCGATCTCCCGGCGGGTGATGACCGTGACGGCGGAGCCGACCTGCTTCTCCTCCTCGGGCAGCGAGGTCGCGGTCACGACGACCGATTCGGAGACCGGCGCCGGCTGTTGTGCTCGCAAGGCCCAGGGCGTGAGGAGGAGCGCCGCCAGAATGGCCGGGAAGCGGAAGCGGGAGAGAGCCTCGGGAAGGGAGAGCCGGACCGCGGTCGTCATTCGAACCTCCCGTTCGATGAGACGTCCCGGTCGGTCCGAAAAGATCCCCGCGCCCGCGGGAATTCGAAGGCGCGTTCTCTCCGGTGCCCCGACCGGGAAGCGTTTCGTCCGGCAGGTCTCCTGGCTTCCGGATCCTCCGCTTGCCGGGCTCCTTCCCGGACGCGCGACCGTTTGATCCGACGCGTCCAGTGGTTTGTTGCCCGGGGCGTCCCCGGTGACAGTGGCGGGGGCCGCGCGGGATTCTCACCCGCTTCCCATTGACCCGGACTCTTCGTGATCGACTCCGGTCGTCGCGCGGATCTTTTCCGCCGAATGCGTCGTCAGACCTCCTCGCCGATGCGCTCCGGCATCGCCGTCGTCAGTCTTCCTCGCCTCGTCGAAAAATCTCTCGCGGGCCGGCCGGGTGACCACGAAGAGTCCGGGTCACGCCAGACGAGTCAAAGAGCCACCGAAGGACCGGGAACATATACCCGGACGAAGGAGCATTCAAGCTGAGAACCTGGTTTCGTAAGGCGTAAGGCGTTAGGCGTGAGGCGAAGAAACGCGTCGTCGTGCCCCGCCTGACGCCTTACGCCTAACGCCTCACGGCCCGGGTATGATCGGCGGCGTGCAGCAGGACTTCACCCTCGACTTCGACCGGATGCGGCGCGTCGGTTTTCCCGAGGTCGTGCTGGCGCAGGGAAAGACCCCGCTGCAGGTCGTCGAAATCTGCCGGCAGCTCGCTCGCGCGCACGACGTGCTCGTCACGCGCCTGTCGCCGGAGCAGTGGGAGGAGGTGTCTGTCGCACCGCTCCCCGGCCGCGCCCGTTACGACCCGCGTTCGGGAACCCTGCACCTCTCGGTGGGAAAGCCGATGCGGCGCCTGGAAGGCACGGTCTCGGTCGTGACGGGCGGGACGGCCGACACGGCAGTCGCGGAGGAGGCGCGAGCGACGCTCGAGTATCTGGGCGTCTCCTCCACGCTCGTTCCCGATGTCGGCGTCGCCGGCGTGCTGCGCCTGCTCTCGCGTCTGGAGGAGATCGAAAAGGCAACCATCGTCATCGCGGTCGCCGGCATGGAAGCCTCGCTCTTCTCCGTCATCGCGGGACTGGTGGGACGCCCGCTCATCGCCGTTCCGACCTCCGGCGGCTACGGGGCCTCGCTCCAGGGACTCGCTTCCCTGCTTTCGGCCCTGACGTCCTGCGCCAACGGAATCACGACGGTCAATATCGACTCCGGCTACGCGGCCGCGATGGCGGCGTACCGCATTCTTTCCGGAGGTCCGCAGACATGGACGAAGCCAAGAGCCGACGCGCCGGAAGCGCCCGCGAGTACACGCACGAGGCCGCGGTCGGCGTCGACAGGAAAAGGAAGAAGGCGCTCCTCGGCAAGCCGACGACGCCGGTAAAGGTCCGCCGCGGGACCAGAGTCTCGGACCTTCTCGACTCCTACCGCGAAGCCTCGTTTCAGGCGCGCGCGCTCGGAAAGTGCGCCGCGGTCTTCCAGGCGATGCTCGCGGATCGGCAGCGCCCGACGATCCTGCTCGGGCTCGCGGGGTCCCTGATCGCGGCGGGCATGCGGCAGGTGATCGTGGACCTGATCGAACAGAACATGGTGGACGTCGTCGTCTCGACGGGCGCCATCCTCTCGCAGGACTACTACCAGGTGCGCGGCGGCCGCCACTACCACGGGCGCGCCGACGCCGACGACCGGGAGCTGCGCGACCTCTACATCGACCGCCTCTACGACACCTTCATGGACGAGGAAAAATACTGGGAGACGGACCTCGCGGTCTCCCGGTTCGCCGACACGCTCGCGCCGCGGAAACTCTCCTCGCGGGCTTTCCTGGCGCTGCTCGCCGAAAAGGCGCGGAGGGATCGGGGGTCCATCCTCGGCGCCTGCGCCCGCAACGGCGTCCCGCTTTTCGTGCCCGCTTTGAACGACTCCTCGATCGGCATCGGCCTGACGGAGCACTACCATCGTTTTCGAAAGGCCGGACGGGAGCCCTTCACGATCTCCTCGATCCGCGACAACTACGAGATCACGCAGATCGTGGTCCAGAGCCCCGCGACGGCCGCCGTGTACGTGTCGGGAGGGGTGCCCAAGAACTACATCAACGACTCGATCGTCATGTCTTACATCTTCGGGCTCGACACGGGCGGCCACAAGTACGCGCTGCAGATCACGACCGACGCTCCGCACTGGGGCGGCCTCGGCGGCTCGACCCTCTCGGAAGCGACTTCCTGGGGAAAAGTCTCCAAGACCGCCACCCACGAGATGGCGTTCATCGAGACCTCGGTGGCCCTCCCGCTGCTCTACGGCTACGCGCTGCAGAAAAACGCCGCCAGGGGAAGGAAGCGCCTGCGCTATTCCTGGAAGGAAGACATCCTGGAGAAGATCACACGCATCCCGTAGGGAACCGACGGGAGGCGGGCGGCCGCAAGGGCCGCCCCTACGGCATGGGAGCACGACGAGGGCCCTCGGGATCGTGCTGTAGGGGCGGGGCTTGCCCCCGCCCGCCTCTTGTCGGTTTCCCACGCATGAAGCAAAACGCCCCGGCTCGCGCCGGGGCGTTCCTGAGAATGGAGGAGTCGGGTCTTCTTAGAGGACTTCGCCGCGCAGGGGGAGCTCGATGACGGACTTCTCCTTGTCCGTCGTGTAGAGCTTGACCTTGCCGTCGATCGTTCCCTTCTTGATCTTGCTGCCGGCCTTGACGACGACCGTGTAGGAGACGCCCTCCTGGGTGGGAACGACGTCGGTGATGAAGCCGGGAATCGAGACCTCGGCCCTGGTGACCTTCATCGGAGTTCCCGGCTTGTTGTTGGTCACGACGATGTTGCGCGTGATCGGGTCCTTGCCCGCGGTGAAGTTGCCGAAGTTGACCATGACCGGCGTGACCGAGACCCGCGCGCGCACGATCCCGGAAACCGGGATCTCGACATTGGGCTGCTGCGAGACGCCCGTCGCGACGCGGATGGGCGCGTTCAGGAGTCCCTCGGGGGCGTCGGGGGTCACGGTGATGTGCAGCTTGTACTGCTCGCCGGGGTGGCCGGGAATCTTGTCCTTCTCCCCGGCCGGCGAGATCTCCGCCTTCACGTAGGGCTGCGAGGCCTCGAGGATCGTCGGCTTGAAGGACTTCTCTTCCGACAGGAGGATCACGTCGCGCGCGTCGGCGTCGCCCTTGACGACCGACAGCCGGACGTAGGGCTGCGGAAGCACATCCACGAAGGGCTTGACGGTCGCCTTGATGAACAGGTTGATCTGCCCGCGCTCGGGATCATTGGAGACCAGGAGCACCGACTTGGAGATCGGCCCGGAAAAGCTCTTCGTGTCCACCGAGGTCTGGACCTTCCCCTCTCCGCCCGGCTTGATGACCTTGTCGAAGGAGGCCACGGTGCACCCGCAACCCGGCCGCGCATCGGAGATCACCAGGTCCGATCCGCCGTGGTTCTTGACGACGAAGGTGGTCTCGATGACCTTTCCCTTGGCGACCGTCCCCGCGTCGCGCGTCTCGGGAACGACCTCGATCTTGGGGGCCGCGGCGGACTTCTTGCCATCGGTGGCCGCGGGCTTGGCCGGCGCCTTGCCGGCAGGGGCTTTTTGAGCCTGGGCCTGCGCGACTCCGGCCGCGAATACGGCCGACAGCGCGAGGCAGGCCAGTTTAGAGATGTGACGCATTTCCGACTCCTCCTGTCTTAGTATGACGATGAGGTCAAACTCACTCCAAACCTGAGATATTTCCACAAAAGGGACGCAAACGGAGCATTTTCGCCGGTCGGGCCGCGGATCTCAGATGAAAGGCCAGACGTGAAGTTCCACATGGCGCCGATCGGAGGGACGGCCATGGTGCCTCTGGCGGCCCTTTTGATCGAAGCGGAGCACCGGGTCACCGGCAGCGACGGCGAGCTCTACCCACCGATGTCTACGCTCCTCGGATCCCTGCAAATTCCTCTCTTCCGGGGCTTTTCACCCGATCACGTCCCGGCAGACTGCGACTGCATGATCGTCGGGAACGCCGCCACCCGCGACAATCCCGAGGCCGCCGAAGCTCTCCGGCGGGGGTTGCCTGTCCTCTCGTTGCCACAGGCGGTGCGCCGGTTTCTCCTTCCAGGGAAAACTTCCATCGTCATCACGGGCACTCACGGCAAGACGACCACTTCGGCCCTCCTCTCCTGGCTGCTCCTGAATGCCGGCCGCGACCCGAGCTTCCTGGTTGGCGGCGAGATGAAAAACCTCTCGCGCGGCTATCGGCGGGGGGCAGGCCCGCACTTCGTGCTCGAAGGGGACGAGTACAACGCCGCTTTCTTCGACCGCGGGCCGAAATTTCTCCACTACGAGCCTCGTCATCTCTTCGTCGGCAACATCGAGTTCGATCACGCGGATCTCTATCCGGACCTTTCCGCCGTCGTCGAAGCCTTCCGCAAGGTCGTCGAGCTCGTGCCCCCCGAAGGCTCGATCGTGGCCAACGCCGACGACGAGCGCGTCCTGGAGGCCGTGTTGCCGTCGCGCGCGCCGGTCACCCGCATTTCCCTCACCGATCTCGGCGAGGACATGTCGGCGCGGGACATCGAAGAGCGTCCCGCCGGAACGGAATTCACTCTCCTGGAATCGGGAAAGCCCGCGGGACGCCTGCGCTCCCCTCTCTCCGGCCTGCACAACCTCCGCAATGCCCTCGGGGCGATCGCGCTCGCGCGGGGCCTGGGGCTGTCGGTGGAAGAGATCGACACTGCCCTGCCGCGCTTTGCCGGAGTGCGGCGGCGGCTGGAGGTCAAGGGGGAAGTCAACGGCATCCTCGTCGTGGACGACTTCGCGCACCACCCGACGGCCGTGGCCGGGACGCTCGCGGCGGCTCGGGCGCGCTGGCCGGGCCGGCGCCTGTGGGCCCTCTTCGAGCCCCGCTCGAACACCGCCGGACGCAAGATCTTCGAGGAGGACTACGCCCGCGCCTTCGAGGGAGCGGACGCGCTCGTCCTCGGCCCCGTCTTCCACGCCAAGCGCCTGACCCCCGACACGGTGCTCGACCGCTCCGCGCTCACCCGCCGTTTCGCCGGCGCGGGCAAACCGGCCTTCGCCCCGGATTCGATCGCCGAGATTCCGGCGTTCGTCCGCCGCAACGCGCGCGCCGGGGACGTTCTGATCCTCATGTCCTCCGGCGCGTTCGGCGGCCTCCCGGCGACTCTCCTAGACGCGTTGTGACGGCGGCGCGGAAACCGTAGCGACGGGCTCGCGGAGGCCCCTGTCACGATCCTATTCGTTGTCTTCACGGCATTTGTGGCGGCCGTCGCCGCGGCGGCGCGATGGCTGAAGCGGCCGCTGGATCTGCCATCGCTTCTCCTCTTCTTTCTCTTGCCGGTTGTTTTTCTTTTCCCCGGATTCCTCGCCGACAGAACGCCTCTTCCGCTCGACCACCTCCGCGCCTTTCCTCCCTGGAATCTCGTGCCGACCGAATCTCCGCACAATCCCTCTTTGAACGACGTCGCCGCGCAATTCGCGCCGTGGGCAAAGGCCGTGCGAATGGCGTTGAAGGAAGGCTCGCTTCCTTTCTGGGACCGCTGGAACGGTTGCGGGATGCCTCTGGCGGCCAACGGACAGTCTCAGGCCTTCTCCCCCTTCACGTTGCTGATGCTGACCCTCCCGCTCGCCAGGGCCTTCGTGCTTCTCGGCGCCTCGAAACTCTTCCTTGCGCTTTCGGGAATGTGGCTGTGGCTTCGCGAGCTCGGCGCTTCGTCGTCGGCGGCGCGCCTGGGAGCGATCCTCTTTGCGTTCTCGTTTGCCGTCACGCCGTGGCTCTACCACCCGGCGAGCGCCGAGATCTGCCTCTGGCCCTGGGTCTTCTTCGCGGCGGAGTTGCTCGCGGATCGCGCGGTCTCCAATCGAGGCTTCGTGCTCCTCGTCCCGCTCCTGGCCGCCTGGCCTCTCTGCGGACATCTCGAAACGGCCTCGCTCGGCGCCCTCTTCGGAGGACTCTGGTTCGGTCTGCGCGCCCTGGCCGGCGACATGCGCAAGCCTCGGGTAATTCTTCGCAAGGCCTCCCTCGCGGCTGTGACCGCCCTAGGGCTTTCCGCATTTCAGCTTCTGCCTCAAATCCACGCGATCGAAGCGTCCAATCGCCTTGAGCTGGCAAAGGACCCCTCCCGCTTCAACTTTGTGCCCTGGGTTCCTTATCGGCCTGGTTGGCTGGGAGGGTTCGTGACGTCGCTCTTTCCCCGCGCCTTCGGAGACATGATCGACTCGCCGATGATCTCCGGAGCGGCAGGGTCCATCGTCGAGATGGGATCTGGCTACTTCGGCGTCATCGGCTGGAGCTGCGCGCTGCTCGTTGTCAGAGGCGGCTCTCGAAGGCGCCCGAAGGAGTGGATTCTGCTGGCACTCGTTCTCGTCGGACTCGGCGGCGCGATGGGCTTGCCGGTCTTCCGAGCCATTGTCGAGGCGTTGCCGGGGATTCGGCTTCTGCCGCCCTTGAGGCTCCTGCTTCTAGTGTCGGTTGCCGGCGCTCCACTGGCAGCCCTGGAGATGGACCGTCTGATCGAGGATCATTCGCTCGACCGAAAGGCCTCGGTCTTTCTCGTCGGAACGAGCCTTTTCATTGCGGCTTTCGCGGTTGCGGTGTTCGCCCTGCTGCGCGCAGAGTACGCGGCGGCCGGTGGTCTCGCGCCGCAAGCGGCGGCACTCGCCTGGACGCTCGCCGTCTCGTTTCTCGCGGCCGGGGCGGCCATGCTCTTCACCCGCAAGACGATCGCCGCCACGACCTTCGCCTTTCTGATCACCGGCCTTGCGGCGCTCGAGCTGCTGCATCAAGGCATGCGGCTCTATCGTTTCTCTTCAGCGGCTAATCTCTACCCCGAAACGCCGCTCATCCGGTTTCTTCATTCCCAGCCCCTTCCCTACCGAATCGCCGGAGACGGCGGGGCGCTCTTCCCGAACACGAACCTCTTCGCTCTCGTCGAGAGCATCGAAACGCACGACCCGGCCGAAAGACGCGACTACGTCGAGTTTCTCGACAAAACGGCCGGCTATTCGCCGTTTCAATACTTCAAGAAGATCCGGAATCTGAACTCGCCCGTTCTCGATTTCCTGAATGTGAAATACCTGGTGACGCCGCCCGGCCGGCAAACGCCCGGGGCGAAATGGACCTTGGTTTACGAGGGGCCAGACGGGAGAGTCTTCCAGAACCGCGACGTACTCTCGCGCGTGTTTGCCCCCCGGCGAATCCGACTCGTCTCTGCGCTCGAAGGCCAGAGAGGCCCGATCAAGAACGCGGTCCTTGCTTTTGGCGGGCCGCTCGAAGAATTCCTCGCCGCGGGATCATTCTCCGGGGAAGCTGTCGTCCTGAAGAGCCAGGACCTCATGCAGCATTTCCCCGGCAGCGGGCAGAACGGATCGGTCGAGATCAAGGATCCGATAGAGAGGACGAACCGGATTCAATTCGGGGCCACGGTTTCCGGAGGACCCACGATTCTCGTTTCCAGCCTGGTGACGGACGGAGGATGGTCGGCAAGAGACGAGTCCGGTGCACAACTCGTCACGAGCCTAGCAAATGGGCCTTTCCTTGCTGTTTGCCTTCCGCCCGGCAATCACGTTGTCACTCTCAAGTATGTCCCCCCCGGATTTCGTCTCGGAGCGGTCGTGTCGGCCGCGACTTTCCTCATGCTCGTCACGGTGGTCAGCTTGCGAAGGCGGCGTCTCCCCGAAGGCTGCCCCGACGGGAAGTGATCGGATGCGAGGGGCGAAGATCGGATTTGTCGTTGTGTCGACCCTCGGGCTCGCTCTGTATCTCTGGGGGGCGCTCGCGGCGCCGGTCGTGATGTGGTCTGACAGCCAGATCGACATGGACTGGGCACGCCAGGGCATCGGGATCTTTCGGCCGGTTCCGGCGCCGCCTCCCGGCGAGCCTCTCGTTCACCCGCCGAAGCCGGGATATCTCGTCTTTCTGGCGGCGGCGATGCGCGCCGCGCCCGGGCTCGGGGCGGAGCGCTCCGTGGTTCTCGTCCAGTCTCTCCTGCTCTGGCTCTCCATCGTCGCAACCTGCTGGTTCCTCCTGCGCAGGACGAGCAACTCGAGCGGGCTCTGGGCGTGCGTTCTCCTGCTCGCGGCCCTGCGCATCCGAGACTCGGCCAGCGCGGTGATGTCGGAGGCGATCTCCGCAGCCGTCTTTCTTCCGCTCGCGGCGCTCTGCGTCTGGAGGCCGGCGCGAGGCTGGGCCTTCGCGGGCGCGGGCCTGGCTGCCGCAGTCCTCTTCGCGATCCGGCCGGACGTGGGCGTCCTGCTGTTCCTGCTGATGGTGGCATCTCTTCTTCACGGAAGAAACTGGCGGCCGCTCGGTGTCTTCACGGCATCGTTCGCCGTTCTGAACACTCGGCCTCTGGCTCGCCACGCGGTCGTCCGCCGGCCCGGATCCCCTGCGCGGAGTGGGGCATCCCGTCCTGGAAGCCAGCGCCGAGTACTACTGGCGACCGTCGCTCGGGCAATGGCCACGCCCACGGACGCAGTCGCAGATGGGAAGGGAGGAGCTCGAACGCGCCGCCGACAACTGGAGACGGACGCTGTCGCGCGGCGGCCCCGACACGCGCCGCGAGTTGGTCTGGCGCGCCTTCCGCGGCCTGCTCGGCACCGACTTCTACGACGGCCGCTGGTCCCGGCTCTACGGGCACCTGGACGAGGCCTCCCGCGTGGTGACGCCCTTCCTCATCCTCGCGATGATCTCCGCGCTCGTTCTCCCTTCCCCGCCGGGGGGGCCGCCGGCGCGTGTCGTCGGAATCCTGCTGCTCGTCTCGATTGTGGGCCACAATCTCGTCCTCGGATCGAGTCCCCGCTATCTGCTTGCCGTCCTTCCCTTTCTCCTGCTCCTGCCGACCGCTTGCCTCGCGGCGCCCGGCGTCTCGGGCGCGCGGCTCGCGCTCTTCGGACTCGCTCTGGCCGCACTCGTTGCCGTGACCTTTCTCCACCGCGAGGTCCTCGACTGGGAGTGGGGAAGGATCGAGTCTGCCGGCGTCCTCCTGCGCCAGCCCATCGCTCGCGGCTCTCTTCCGTCGCCGCCTTCGACGCTCCACCTTCGAATCGCGCCGCCGCTTCTCCCGACCGGCGCTCATCTGCTCATCCGCGGGCCGGGGGGTCAGGTCTTGTATTCGAGCCTCAACGGCTCCCGCCGCAACCGTCGCGTCATTTCCATCGCGATCCCGGACTGGCTGGCGGCCTCGAACTCGAAAGAGACCTCATTGCTCGAGATCTCCTCCTTCGGCTCCTACGATCAGTATCACTACTTCCTCTTTCCCGTCATTCCTCCCCCGTGGGGGGCCCCCGCCCGGCGCGCGAATTCTCTGGACCTCTCCCCCTCCACCGGTGTGCGCGCCGGCTCCCTCGACTGGTGGGCGCACCCCGGCAAGGATTAGCTGAGATCGGAGAGGCTCCGGATCTGAGCTTTGGAAGAATTTCCTGCACGCGTGGCAATTCTGGCGCAACTCGGAAATGGGTCTTGTCCCCGGCTTTCTCCTCGCCCATGTCTCCCGGATGATCACTCTTTTCCCGGAAGACCTGATGCTGACATCGTCACTCTCACGGACGTCCTGCCCGGCGTTCGGTTCGGAATCTTCCTAGGTGCCGCTTCGGCCCTGGGGCTTGCTCTCTTCCTCGCTCTCAAAGCGCCAGGCGCTCCGGGCCAAAGAGCGATGAGTCGTGCACCCGGTCTCATGTTCAGTTGCTATCATCTCCAGGATAGCGTCGCTCTCGACCGGCAGCGCGCTTGAGGCCCCTCGAGACCGGCGAAGAGATCGCAGACCCCCTTCTGGAGCGCCGGCAGACTGGCGAGCTCGATGAGCGGCGCCGCCGCTGGAAGCTCCCATGCCTCGACGGCCGCATCGGAGAGCTCCGGCCAGAACTGTCGGTAGACGTTCCACTGCGAGGCCGGGAACCGCGCGCTGACGGGGTAGCCCGGCTGCTCATATCCCTGCAGCAGGGGAAGGACCCGCTTGTCCCCGGGTACCCGCGACGCCAGACTGGCAAGAAGTCCCGCGAGACGATTCTGCCATTCGTCCTGTTCCCGCGCTTCACCGATGATCGTCGTCCCTACCGGGTAGAAATAGGGCGTTACGAGATCTGTGAACTCGGGCCGGAAAAATTCGTCCAGAAATTCCGGGTCCCAGGCAATCGGATCCAGACGTGTTGGATAGAGAACGAGCTTGTCCGGAAAGAGAACCTTGAGCGCCGCGTAGGCGCGTTGCTGAGCTTCCGGCGTCGTAAAACCTTCCGAGACGTTGGCGTCCCAGTAGTAGAACCCGGCCAGATTGCGCTCTGCCCCGGCCTCGGCAACTCTTGTGGGGTCGGCGACGAAGTTCTGGATCTCGTCGGTCGTCAAGAAAGCGAGATAGGCGACTCCAGCACCGGCGGCGACCTGGTCGGTCTCGAGGTTCGGCGGGCGGATCGTGGCGACGAGATTGGCTCCGAGCGCGGCCATTGCCCGCCATGCCGTCGGATCGAGATCATCTCGTTCCAGAACGACGCAGCGAATCCCCGGGACGGCCGGGCGCCCTGGTTGCGGTTCAACCCCGGCCAGCGCCGGCGAAATGACGAGAAGCAGAAGACACGTAATTGACTGCCAGAGCCTGATCACGGAAACTCCCGGCCCGGAGCCTTGTGCCAGCATACCGCCGACGCGGAGGCCGAAAGGGAAGTGAGCGGATGCGAGGGCTGAGGTTCGGGCTCGTCGTCACATCGGCCGCCGGGCTCGCCCTGTATCTCTGGGGCGCGCTCGCGGCGCCGGTCGTGATGTGGTCCGACAGCCGGATCGACATGGACTGGGCGCGAAGCGGGATCGGGATCTTTCGGCCGGTCCCGGAGCCGCCTCCGGGGGAGCCTCTCGTCCATCCGCCGAAGGTCGGGTATCTCGTCTTTCTGGCGGCGGCGATGCGCGCCGCGCCGGGGCTCGGGGCGGCGCGTTCCGTGGTTCTCTTCCAGTCTCTCCTGCTCTGGCTCTCGATCGTCGGGACCTGCTGGTTCATCCTGCGCAGGACGGCCAACGCGAGCGGGCTCTGGGCGTGCGTCGTCCTGCTCGCCGCCCTGCGTATCCGCGACTCGGCCAGCGCGGTGATGTCGGAGGCGATCTCCTCCGCCCTCTTTCTTCCGCTGGCGGCGCTCTGCGTCTGGAGGCCGCGGCGGGGATGGCCTTTCGCGTTCGTGGGCCTCGCGGCTGCAGTCCTCTTCTCGATCCGGCCGGACGTGGGCGCCGTTCTGTTTCTGCTGATGGCGGCGTCTCTTCTTCAAGGCAGGATGTGGCGGCCGCTCGCTGTCTTCGCGGCGTCGTTTGCCGTCCTCACCCTCGGCGTCTGGGCCGCCACGCGTTCCTCGGCCGGCCCGGACCCTCTCCGCGGAGTGGGCCATCCGATCCTGGAAGCCAGCGCCGAGTACTACTGGCGGCCGTCGCTCGGCGAGTGGCCCCGCGCGCAAACGCAGTCGCAGATGGGAAGGAAGGAGATCCAGCGCGCCGCCGAGAACTGGAAACGGACGCTGTCGCGCGGCGGTCCCGACACGCGCCGCGAGCTCGTCTGGCGGGCCTTCCACGGCCTGCTGGGCACCGACTTCTACGACGGCCGCTGGTCGCGTTGCTACAGCCGCGTGGATGAAGTCTCCCGCCTCCTGACCCCTATCTTCATCCTCGCGATGATCGCCGCGCTCGTTTTCCCTTCGGCGCCGGAGCAGTCGGCGGCGCGCGTCGTCGGAATTCTGCTGCTCCTCTCGATCGTCGGCCACAATCTCGTCTTCGGATCCAATCCGCGTTACCTCGTCCCCGTCCTTCCATTCCTTCTGCTCCTGCCAATCACCCGTCTCGTGGCGCCCGGCGTCTTCTCGGCCCCCAGGCTGGCGGTCTTTGGGCTGGCGCTGGCAGCCCTCGCCGCCATGACGTTCCTCCACCGCGAGGTCCTCGACTGGCAGTGGGGAAAGATCGAGTCCGCCGGCGTTATCCTGCGGCAACCTCTGGCTCGCGGTTCTCTTCCGCCGCCGCCTTCGACGCTCCACCTTCGAATCGCGCCACCCCTCGTCCCGACCGGAGCGGGAATCCTCGTCCGCGGGCCGGGGGGTCAGGTCCTGTATTCGAGCCTCGGAGACTCTCACCGCAGCCGTCCCGCTATCTCCATCCCGATCCCGGACTGGTTGGCCGCCGCTAACGCGAAAGAGACTTCGATCCTCGAGATCTCCTCCACCGGCTCCTACGATCGCTACAACTATCTCCTCTTCCCCGTCATCCCTCCGTATTGGGCCCCCGCCGCCCGGCGCGCGGGCTCCCCGGACCTCTCTCCTTCGACAGGTGTGCGTGCCGGCTCTCTGGATTGGTGGGCTCATCCCGGCACGGACTGATCCCTGTTCTGTCATCCCGCCGACGATGCGTGAAGACGCTTCAGGCAAAACGGGAGCCGAACTGCGCAGGAGTCTCGATGGCAAACGGCGTGCGCCCGGCGAGGTTCCGAAGGGCCGTGTCTCCCGTTACCAGGACTTCCGCTTTTCCCGCTGCCGCCAGCGTCAGGAATTTCTGGTCGGCGCTGTCCGAACAACGAGGCAAGCGCGGGACCGGCAGACCGGCAATCTCCACGAGTTCGGCGAACGGGAGATAGTCGCTCAGAAGGACCTCAACTTCCTCCAGCGTCAACCGGAACTTCGGATACCTCAAGACCCTCACGAGCTCGGCGGCCGTGTCCCGGCTGTAAAGAGGCTTCAGGGCCCCTGCCCGCCACAACTCCCGCAGCCACGTCAGCCGCCCGCGGGGAAAGAGGATCGAAGAGAGGACTACATTCGAATCGAGGACCGCCCTCAACGCCTCTTCCTTCTTGCCCAGGAGACTGCGCCGCGGACGTCCCTTTCGGTTATTCCGAGCCTGGCCAGCTTCTCGCGAACTTCTTCGATCGCCGTCGGCCTGACCGGCTTGAGCACGATCGAGTCATTCTCCACGCGGACATCGAAATACTCCGTCGCGGGAAACCTCTCCACGATCTGCTTCGGGAGCGTCAGTTGGTTCTTGACCGTCTTCTTCGCCAGCATGCCACCCTCTCCACGGATATCTTACTTCCTTTTTTCCTTTCCAAGGCCTCGCTCCTGCCAGACCGGTGAGCCACGGATCAGGAAGCGGCGGAGACGCGGTTTTTCAGGACGCCGATCTTCTCGATCTCGACCTCGACGACGTCGCCGGGGGCGAGGGGGCCGATGCCGGCGGGAGTGCCGGTCAGGATCAGGTCTCCCGGAAAGAGAGTCATCATGCGGGAGACGTAAGCGAGGAGGAATGCCGGGGAGAAGACCATCTCCGAGGTGCGCCCGGACTGCCTGACGGCGCCGTTGACGCGCGTCTGGATCGCGAGATCGGAGGCGTCAAGATTCGCGACGATCTCGGGGCCGACCGGACAGAACGTGTCGAAGGACTTGGCTCGGGCCCACTGCCCGTCTTTCTTCTGCAGGTCCCGGGCGGTGACGTCGTTGGCGCAGCAGACACCGGCCAGCGCCTCCATCCATCGCTCCTCCGGCCATGTCTTGATCGTCCGGCCGACGACGAGCGCCAGCTCTCCTTCGTAGTCCACGCGCGAGGACTCCCGCGGGAGAACGATCTCCCCTTCATCGAGGAGGAGCGCCGAGGGGGCCTTCAGGAAGAGCAACGGCTCCTCCTCCGGAGCGACGTTGCCCAGCTCCTTCGCGTGCTCGCGGTAATTGCGGCCCACGGCCACGATCTTGGAAGGCGGCGGCGGCGCTTCCCGCGACCCGAACCGGATGCGCTTGATCTCTATCTCATTCCTCATACGCCTCCTCGTTCAACTCCGCCGAGAAAATCTCCCGCGCGTCCCCGGTCAGCGCGGCCTGGAGGATCGCTCCTTCCCTCTCAACGAACCCCACGGTGAACGCCACGCCGCTCCGGGTGACGCAGGCGACGGGAGGCGCGACCAGGCCCGCCCGCGCGGCCACGACAGCCGAGGCGACGACGCCGGATCCGCAAGCGAGGGTCTCGCCCTCGACTCCGCGCTCGTAGGTCCGGACGGCGATCGTGTTGGGTCCCGTGACCCTCACGAAGTTGACGTTGGCCCCTTCGCGCAGGGCCGCGTGGTGCCGCAGAGGAGGACCCAGTCGCTCGACGGGGAGCTCGGCAAGGTCGCCGGAAACGAAGACGACCAGGTGAGGCACGCCGACCTCGATCGGGACGGCGTTGCCGGGAAGGCTATCCCCGAAGATCGGCAGCGGTTCGCCGGGAAGCGGCAGGGCCGGCAGAAGCAGCGTGACCTTCCCTCCGGAGACGCGGGCGGAGATCGGCGCCCATCCGGTCTCCAGCACCGGCGTCTCCCCCGCGACCAGCCGGCGCGTCACGGCATAGCGCGCCGCGCACCGCGTGCCGTTGGCGCAGAAGGAGGCGAGGCCGCCGTCCGCGTTGAAGTAGTCCAGCCGAATCCGCCCCTCCGCGCCTCCGGAGAGGAACAGGGCGCCGTCGGCTCCCACCGAGAGACCGCGCCGGCAGAGCAACGCGACTTGCCGGCGGTCCTTCTCCGAAAGCCTGCGCCCGTCCGCCTCGAAGAGGAGGAAGTCGTTTCCGCCGCCGGCCATCTTCACGAAACGGGTGGGAAGGGACATTCATCTTCCCCAGTCATTCTCATCCCCTGATTGTCATTCTGAGGCCCGCAGGGCCGAAGAATCTGCTCTCAACACCGACCAAGAGGGGCAGGTCCTTCGCTCCGCTCAGGATGACAGAAAGACAGCGAAGGGGTGACAATTCTCTCAAAGTGGCTCGGCAGTCGCTTCGGGGGAGGGAGCGCTCATGTTTCCGGCCTTGTCCAGGGCGCGCACGGTGTAGCGGTAGCGGTGGCCGGGTTTCGCCGTCGTGTCGGTGGTGAAGCTCTCTTTCAGCGGCTCCCCGCTCAAACGCTCGGGCTGCGCCGTGCCCTCCGCGCGGAAAAGGAGGTAGCCGGCCAGATCCGGGACGCCCACCGGGTCCCAGACCAGGCGCACGAGACCCGCCTCGGGAAGGGCGTCCAGGTGCCCGGGAGCCGGGGGCGGGAAGACGTCCTGGTAGTCCACGGCCGCCTCCTCGGCAGGAGCGCCTTCCGCCTTGGGCTTGTCGGGAAGAACCGCGCGGACCGTGTACACGAGCCGGCCATAGGGAGCGCCCGAATCCACGTAGGCCGTCCCTGTCAGAGGCCTGGCGTTCAAGGGAGCCTCGTACTCTTCCTCGGGGAGCGCCCGGCGATAGACGAAGTAGCCTCCGACCTCGACGGACCGGCCCAGCATGTCCGCGGCGGGCGGCAGCCACTCCAGGCAGATGCGCCCCTCTTCCGCGGTCACGGCCAGAAGGACGGGCGAGCCCGGAGGCACGTCGGGGGCGAGAACAACGAGGTTGGAGAGCGGGCTCTTCTCTCCGTTGCGCCGCGCGGAGACGACGGCGTAGGCCAGCGCCGACGGAAGCTTTCCGTTCTTGAGAAGCGGCCCCAGGCGGTCGCGGTACACGAGGGTCGCCCCGCGCGTGTGCTGCGCCAGCGCGGCGACCGGCAACGCGAAAACGCGCTGCGCGTCGCGCAGGAACGCCTGCTCCGCGAGGCGCGCGGCCGCCGCGGCCTTTCTCGCAGCCGAGCCGGGCGCCTCGTCGGTCTTTGGCCCGCCTCCCGCCGAGGCCGGCTTCGAAGCCGTCAAGGCCGGCGAGGGATTGATCACGCGGTAAATCTCGATCGATTCCAGGTCCGTCAGCGGCTGTCCGGTCAGGAGCCGGTCCGGATACGAAAACGTCAACACCGCCTCGCCTCCTTCCTGCTCGGCGGCGAGATCCGAGACCGCGCGGGGGCCGCGAGGCAGCGGCGCCTGCGGGTCCCCTTTTTTCCCGCACCCCGCCGCGAGTGCGATCAGGAGAGAGAGAACGAAAACGAGAGGCGTTTCACCGCGACCTGGAACTCTCGACTCTCGAATCTCGACTCTCGACTCTGGACGCCCGCTCGTCAGAGGACGTACCTCGACAGGTCCTCATCCTTGACGAGGTCGGCCAGCGCGGCGCGCACGTCGTCGATCTGGATCGAGATCGCCCGGCCCGCGTTCTCGGGGCCGGCGAAGGAGATCTCCTCGAGCAGCCTCTCCATGATCGTGTGAAGGCGGCGCGCGCCGATGTTCTCGAGCGAGCGGTTGACCCGCTCGGCGTCCCGCGCGATCTCGCGGATGGCCTCGTCGGAGAAAGTGAGGTCCACGGTCTCGGCGCCGAGGAGCGCCCGGTACTGCTTCAGGAGCGCGTTCTCCGGCTCGGTCAGGATGCGCACGAAGTCTTCCTCGGTCAGCGAGTCCAGCTCCACGCGGATCGGGAACCGCCCCTGGAGCTCCGGAATGAGGTCCGAGGGCTTGGAGACGTGGAATGCCCCCGCCGCGATGAAGAGGACGTGGTCGGTCTTGACGAAGCCGTACTTGGTGTTGACCGAGGTCCCCTCGACGATCGGCAGCAGGTCCCGCTGCACGCCCTCGCGCGAAACGTCCGGACCGCGCCCGGACTCGCGCCCCGCCACCTTGTCGATCTCGTCCAGGAACACGATGCCCGCCGACTGCGCCCTCTCGACCGCCTCCCGCGCGACCTGCCCGGGGTCCACGAGGCGGCCTTCTTCCTCCGCCTGCAGGATCTCGCGCGCCTCGGAGACCGTCGCCTTGCGGCGCTTCTTCTTGCCGCCGAAGAGGCCGGGGAGCATCTCCTTGACGTTGATGTCCATCTCCTCGACCCCCTGGTTCGTGACGATCTCGAAGGAGGGGAACGTCTTGTCGGCGACTTCGACGTCCACCATCCGGTCATCGAGCTTCCCGTCGCGCAGGAGTGCCCGCAGCTTGGCCCGCGTCTCCTCGGCCTCGGACTCGGGCAGCGCCGGCAGGAGCAGGTCGACCAACCGCTGCTCGGTGCGGGCCCGGGCGCGGTCCCGGATCTCCAGGGTCTTCTCCTCGCGCACCATCTGCACCGCGACCTCGGTCAGGTCGCGCACGATGGACTCGACGTCCCGCCCGACGTAACCCACTTCGGTGAACTTGGACGCCTCGACCTTGATGAATGGCGCGTCGGCCAGCCGCGCCAGCCGCCGCGCGATCTCCGTCTTTCCGACGCCCGTCGGTCCGATCATCAGGATGTTCTTGGGCAGGATCTCGCGGGCCATCTCGGGCTCCAGCTGCTGCCGCCTCCAGCGGTTGCGCAGCGCCACGGCCACCGCCTTCTTGGCCCGCTTCTGCCCGATGATGAACTTGTCCAGCTCCGCGACGATCTCCCGCGGCGTCAGCGACCCCGGCGCCTTCTTCGCCGCCGGCTCCGCCGCCGCCTTCTCCCCCGGCATCAGGAAGACCATGTCGTCCGGCCGGTTGTCACCTCCGCCCGCATCATTTGAGAATACCAGAGGGGCCGGTCGTCGACCACCCCGCCGGCCCCGGTGCTAGCGAACTCCGGTGTCGATATCCATATCGACGCGGACAGTCCGGTTCGAAAGAACCGTGAATCGTTGTAGTCTTGCGCGAACATGACCGCGCGCGCGCCCTTGCACATCCAAAACATAATCGCCCGGCGGCAATGCGGTCCGATAATTTCCATTCGCACCCGCAGTAACCCGCATGATTTCCTTCTTGCTTCTCCAGCTCATGATGATCAGAGGGTATTCCGCATAGACTTCAGCGGCGATCGGAGGAGCGTTTCCATCGGCAAGCTCGACTTCCCTGGGTGAAACAATCTTCAGATGCCCTTCCACGAAGCCCAGCGGCGCGGCATGGACCGATGCAGTGCAGGCCAGAACCAGAGTGAGGCTGCCCGGAATCAGATTCTTGAAGAATGATGACATTGCCGCTTGAAGAAACCCGGGCGGGATAGCCGCTATCCCGCCCGGGCGTTGATCCGACTTACGGAAGTGTCAGCAGCCAGGCGCTCCGGCCGTGCGTGCCGGCATAGAGCTTCCGCGCGCTCGGCACGATCGTGAGGCTCACGACCTCGACCATGGGAAGGCCGGTGCCGGCGACTTCCCAGTCGCCGGAGCCGCTCGGAAGCCGCAGGACGCCCCAGTCATTGGAGACGTACAGATCGCCGTTCGAATCCTCGGCAATGCCCGTCGCCGGGAAGTCGGGGAACGCAGTTCCTCCCGACCCATCGAGGGCGGTCCACGTCGCGCTCGGGCCTGCCGGGTTGAACGTCACCGAGAACACGTGGCCAGGCGTTGTCGGAGTCAGCGAGCTGTAGCTTGAGTAAGAGATCCAGGCGTGATTCGGGTCCCCCGGATCGACGAAGATACCGCTGGGGAACCTGGCCGGGCTGTTCACGTCGAGCGAATCGAGCCGCGCGTATGTGACAGCGGTATTCGTAGTGTCGGCGTTCTTCGAGATGAATACACGCCCCGCGGTTGTCGCCGCCCACAGTGTCGCCGCATCGGAAGTGCCGCGCGCAACAGCCGCCACGTTTCCACCCGATCGCGTGGTTCCGCGGTAGTCTCCCGCGCTCGCGGTCAGATTCGTCGCACCGGCCGGGCCGATGGCAACAAAATCGCCACAGGCCGGATTCGCACCCGAAGTCGTAAATTCGGGGCAGTTCGCTTCGAGGAATGCCTGGTTACCAGCCCAATCCTGAGTCCGCCAGACGCTCAGAGAGCCCTGGAAGATCGTTCCGGCGCTGACAGGATCGGCGATAATCGGAGAGTAGAACTGCGCGCCCTCCCCGCTCGCCACGATCGGACCACTCGCGATGACCCACTTCAGCGGATCGCCGTTCTGGAAGTTCACATCGTGGAAGTTCGAAGTAAAGGAGTTGAACCGGAACGCCGAGCTGCCCACGTTGAAGCCCGACTGGCCGCCGTCGCCGTAGATGATTTGCGGCCACACCACGGCCGAGCCCGTGGTCTCAAACGTGCCGTTGTCCTGCGTGCCGCCCTGAAGATGCTTGGGATTGTCAGCAGCGACCGACAGGCTCTGGAATTGCAGAGTCGAGAGGGTCTTGTTGAGGTTATAGAGGTACGTCGGAACCGCGGAGAGCAATTGCTGGCACGTCGCAAGGCTCGTACCGGTCAGCCCGCGGTAGGTGGTGCACTGGGAAGAGATGTCCGCGAAAGCCCCGCTCGAGCGCATGAGCCCGCCATCCGTACCGAAGATCGCCGAGTTCGTCCCCGGGATCTCCACGATCGCGTGCGAGTCCGGGTGTTGACCGTTCGGGGCGATCGGGTTCGGCTGGCAGCAAGTGGCGGCTGGAGTTGGATTGGTCGTCGCGTCCCAGGTCACATCGGCAAATGTCACGCCGGCATCCGTCGAGCGGATGAACGCCCGCCCATTGTTCCTGAAACCGTAGTTGCCATAGTCATAAGAGCCGCCCAGGTACACGACGTCAGGTTTGCCGGGCGGAGAGTAGACCACGTTGTCGTACCAGCACTGACTTGTGCAATAGCCGATCGTTTGGTTCGGTGCCGAGGACGCCTGCTGCAGCGCCGTCAGATCGGTGAAACTTGCGTTCGTCGCGTTCACTGCATCGTCGGTGCGATACAAGCGCGCGATGTTCGCCGCGCTCGTGCTGGCATTCCCCACTCCGACATACATCCGCGTAAACCCGCCCGCAATTGGCGCGACAGCGAACGAGGCGCGATCGGTATTCTGCGTCGCATTGCGTGCGTTCTTCATCTGCGTCCAGGTGGCGCCGGAATCGGTTGACCGCCACACGCCGCCGCCGCTGTTCGGCGGGCAGATGTTGTTGGCCGGAAACGGAGCAGCGTAGACGATACTCGCCGAACCCGGATCCAGCGCGACTTCATGGACGCCCCGCGTCGAGCCGAAGCTTGCCTGGACGATTCCGGCGCTGCCCGGAAGCGTGGGATTCAGGCAGACGTCCTGGTAGTCAAGCAGGGTGAAATTCGCCCCGCCGTCCGTCGACTTCCAGAAACCGTACGGCGGAAGTCCGGGAGCGAGGGTCACGGCGCCACCGCTCGAGACCGAGCTAACCCCGCGCACGGCACGGACGGAGCCGATATAGATAACATTCGGATTGTTGGGATCAATAACGATGGCGGAAACAGCCCGCCCATCGAAAGCCGGACCGCTGTACGCCGGAGCTATCTGAAAACCTCCCGACCCGACGGCGCACGTGCAATCAACGCCCGATCCAGCCGGGACGTTTGTGTTCGCTGCCAGATGTGTCCATGTGTTGCCGCCATCAGTTGATTTGTAAATTCCAAAGCCGGCCTCCGAGTCGGCCGAGGCATTGGGTTCGCCGGTCCCGGCATAGAGCGTGGCGTGGGCCGCATCATAGGTCAGGGTTCCGATCGCATTCGTCGCGAAGCTGCCGGAGATAAACGTCCAGCTGGCCCCACTGCCGGAAAGCGCGTTATCGGTTCGCCAGACACCGCCGCCCGCTGCCCCCGCCCAGACCCGGCACCTCGAGTGCGAGCAGCTTGGATCGATGGCGAGCGCGGTAATACGGCCCGAGGTCGTGTAGGCCGCGCCGCTGAAGGTGAGCACGTCAGGAAAATCCGCATGGCTCGGTCCCACGAGAGTCCAGGCGCCCGGCGTGTTCTTGCCCTTTCCCACGGCCTTTGCCTTGATATTTGCCCAGCCGGCATGCGCATCCCGCGTCAATGCAAACGGGACGTAGGCAGCCGGGTAAGCGCGGTTTGCGTAGTCCTCTTCCGCTGCGGCCATCGGCCCGCCCTCTCGTTCCGGGCCAGGCAACGCCAGTCTGTTTCTGAACTTCCCGGCGCGATCCTTGCTGAACTTGCTGATCGCTTGAGCCTTGCCGCCTGATTTTCCCGCCGGCAACGGCCTGGATGGTTTCGCCGCGACGAAAGCCATTGCAGCCGCTGCGGACAATAGGGTCAACGCACCCGCGATGCGCCATGGTTTCATGAGTCTCTCCTTCTCTTTGTGAGCCGGTTGATTTACAGCCGGTGCTGCGGAATTCCGAATTTCAGCCTTTCGCACGCCGTCCATGTGAAGACTATTTCTCCGGTGGAGGTCGGTCAAGGGTTTCCCGATTGGACTTTAGTCGTATGCTCAAAGCCCCCTCCTTGACGCGAGCCCAGCGAGGCGGCCGCAGTCAGAGCCTGTCTCCCGCGGGGAGGTCTTAGACTTTTGTCTAATACGCGGGCAGTCCCTGTCCCTTCAGAGAATCTCCAGCTCACCGCGACCACCAGCACCAATTGCGACCGCACGATCCAGCCTTGCTATTGCCTGGGCGAGGACGCCCGCCGCAGGCGCTTACACCGCTGTTGCGAAAGCGCCTCGCCGGTTCGCCTTACAGGATGCGGTCGAAGGTGAGGCCGCTCAAGGGGAGGCGGGCGCCGGTCCGCTTGACGCGCGAGACCCAGAGGTGGAGGACGCCGTCGGGAGTCCGGCCGAGCTCGTAACGGCGCTCGAGAATCAGACCCTCGTCGGGCAGCTCCTCGTCGCGCAGGCGGAAGGCCTTGTCCAGGAGCTCGCTCACCGGGTCGGTCTGCTGGCCCGCGAGCCGGCCCCGGACCAGGAAGCGTCCGGCGTCCGACTCCACGAGAGGCATCGGGATGCGGTCGTCGGGCGGCGGAGTGATCGGGACGTAGGTCAGATCGCCGGACCCCGCGGGCGTCTCTGGCGTCGCGTGCAGGCCGGGCGTGGGAACGACCTGCAACGCCCACGCGAGGTTGGCCGCTTCGTCGCGGACCATCGCGACACGCTCGACCGGATCCGCCTCCAGGAATCCCGTCGCGGGCGGAGGCAGCAGCAGGTACGGTAGGTCCGAGACGCGCCACAGTCGCCAGCCCGGATGCGGGCGGATCTCCTCGGCCGGCCGGATGAGCGTCGTCACGCCGAAGGTGTCGGTGACGGAAAGCGAGTCGATGCGGTTCAGGCTCGCGACCGGCAGGCGCAGCGGGAGAAGGAACCAGTCGGAGGAATACGCGAGCGCGGTCTCGACGAGCAGGAGCCGGCCGGTGTCCGACGGCGCGGCCTCGATCGAGCCGGGATCGAAGCGCGGGTCCTCGATCTCCCAGAAGGTCAGCGCGGGCATGCCGGGGATCTGCAGGAGCGCGGGGGCGACGTCGGCGGAGACCGCGCGGGCCGCGGCCGCCGGGCCGCCCGCCGCCGGAGCGCCCGCGGAGAAGGCGTCCCAGTCGAGCCGATCGCCGGTGTGCTCGGGAGCCGTCAGCGTCAGCCGCCCCTCGGGCACGGTGACGCCGGCGGAGAAGCGGTACTCGATCCGGTCCGGCACCCACGCGGGATTGGCGCCGCGCTTCGCGCGAGGCCGGTACCAGGCCACCCAGGCCTTCGCGATCTTGTCGAAGCCGGCCGCGTCGGCCTCTGTCACGGCGAGCCTCGTCTTGAGCATGCCGGTCTTGAAATCCGCCAGGATCGCGTCGCCATCGGGAGCGGCCGGATCGAGAGGATATTTCTGCAGCGCCTTCTCGCGATACGAAGGAAAGCCCCCCTCGAGGAGCCGCTCGAGGAAGCTGACGCCGCCCGAGGCGCGCGTGCGCCGGTCGGGCGCGCCGCCGTCGTGCTCGACCTGCGCTTCGGCGGCGACGCTTGCGGCCGCGTAAGACGACGAGCCCGCCGGCGTCTGGAGGCTGTCGATCGCGAAGCTCGAGGCGCTGATCCGGGCGGTTACCGGCGACGCCGCGTCCTCGCCGGTTGTCTCCCCCATCTGCCACTGCCGTCCGAGGAGCCACAGCGGGTCGGCCAGCCTCGCCGCCACGCCCTCATCGAGATCGAGCGACGGCCGGCCGGTCTGGGTGTCGGGCTCGAGGCGGCTCCAGGTCGTGATGGACATCAGTGACTCGCTTCGACGAACTGCGCGATGATCCCGAGGCTCAGGAAATCCGTTGAAATGGTGTCGGCGGCGATGTTGTCGGCGAAGTAGAGGGCCGGCGTGAAGGAGCCGTGGACGTCGGAGGGTCGAACCATCCGGATCCGGGCGAGGTCCGCGGTTTCGCTGATCGAGGCTTCCACGGCGTCGGCGCTCCAGCCGGACGCGGGGTCCGGCGGAACGACAAGGAGGATCGCCTGCGGCGCGCGCGAGCGGGGCGCATCGTAGTGCATCGCGATGCCGGTCGTGGCTTCCAGGCCCGGCGTCGTCTCGCTCCAGCCGTCGAGCAGGAGGCCGGCGGGCGGTCCCGCCCGCAGGTCGCCGACCGAGACGATGTTGAGACCCGGCCCGGCGGCAAAGAACCGAAGGCCGAGGCCGCGCCCCGCGGCGCGCAGGACGAAGTCGAGCGTGTCGATCGCGTCGAGCGCGGGGTGCACGCGGGCGAGGTCGTGCAGCCACTCCTTCACGAGAGAGCCCTTGTCGAAGCCGGCGAGCGGATCGCGGGAGGGCCCGACGTCGCCCGCCTGGAGCGGCCGCGCGCCGCGCAGGAGCCGGCCGGCGGCGTAAGCGGCCGTGAGCGCGGTGGAGAGGGCCGGCGAGTACGAGGCCGTCCCGCCGCCGGCCCTCTCGACGAACCGGGCCGCGAGCGCGGGAGCGTCGGGACCCGTCTTGACGAAGTCGAGGAGGCCGGGAGCGGTGATCGAGAGGTCGGAGAGCGAGAGCGTCACCGGCGGCGCGCCGTCGCGCGTCACGATCGCCTCGAGGCCCGCGGGGTCTCCGATCAAACCCGCAATCCATCCCTCGACCGCTTCCGGCGCGAGCGGCAGGACGAGGCGCCAGGTCTGCGCCGACGAATCGGCCTCGGTGCGGACAACGTCGAACTCGCCGGGGAGCGTGACGCCGGTGTCGAGAGCGGCCAGGGCCGGCTGCGCCCGGACGGAGTTCCCGGAGGCCTGCTGGTGAACCGCCTCGGCGAGAAGCAGGTCGGCGATGGAGTCCGTCACGGCGGCCAGGAGCCGCGCGACCGGGGCGAGGTCCGCGGGCGGGCTCTCGCCCCACGCCTGCGCGGCCTTCAACCCGTCGATCCGCTGGCGGCCGCTTCCGTCCACGAGCGCGAACTGCGCGCGCACGTCCGGAAGCTTCGGCCCGAGGTTCTGTTCGACCATCCAGCGCTCGATGCGCTCGCCCAGCAACGCGGCGAGGCTCGCCCCGTTGCGCACACCCTCGAGCAGGTGCCGCGCGTCGCGCACGCGGTCGGAAGACAGGTCCACGGCCAGCACCGCCTGCGCCGCCTCCCGCTGTCGGGCGATGAACCCGGCGCGCAGGATCGCGGCGGTGCGCGCGTGGGCGAGGCCGGGCGCGTGGAGGAAGCCCTCGCTGTCGGGATCCGTGGAAGGCGCGGCGCCGTCCCGGGGCAGGACCGCCGGCAGCGGGGGCGCGTCCACCCAGGCGTAAGCGCCCAGGTGCGAGCCCTTCGGCGCCGCGCCGCGCATCGCGCCGAGGCGTTCGGCCGCGAGCGCGGTAATCCACGCGTCGAGGCGGTGCGACGAGGCGTCCATGGTTTCCGCGGTCAGCCGCTCGAGCTCGCCGACGGCGAGATTCGAGAGGGTCTCGAGCGCCTTCCGGTGCCGCGAGAGCTCGACGAGCGCCGGGTGGAACGGAAGAGGCCCGGCGAACACCTGCGCGAGAGTCTTGTTCCCGAGCGCGGCGACGGGCGTCTGCATCCGGTTCCAGACGGTGTTCGCGGGGCTCTCGATGAAGACCATCTCCTTGACGGCGGGCTGGGCGGGAGGCCGAAACCCGTCGGTCGCGCGCGCCATCACGAGGAGCGTCGCGTGGCGCAGCAGCAGATACAGGAGCGTGCGCGGTGTTGCGCCCGCGACGTCGTTGTTTTTCAACGGATCGACGGCAGCCGCGGCGATTGCGGAGATGTAGTCGGCCGGGAGCGGCGCGGTCCGCGCGGCCCCGAACGGCGCCGCGAGCGGGACGTTCAACGCGAAGGCGTTCGCCGAGAAGAGGAAATCGAGGACGCGCGGCTCTCCGGTCAGGCCAAGCGGCGCGAGCTGAGCCAGGGCGATCGCCCGGCGCAGCTGGTCCACGATCGCCTGGTAATTGACGGCATCGAGGCCGGGAAACCCGGTCTGCGCGATGGCGTACGTCTGGAGCGTCCGGGCGAGCCAGCGCGTCGAGACGGGCGACTGCGAGAGCACGGCCGCGAGGTCCGAGCCGGCGTCCGCCCCGGTCCCCAGCCGCGGGACCTTCGCCGAGGCTGCCAGCCAGGTCGCGCGCAGGGTGTTCAGGATCCGAGCGAGCGGATCCTCGGCGGATTGCGCCGCGCGCCAGGCGGCGAGCGACGAGACGGGGAGAACTCCGTAGGGCTGGCCGCCGAGCGCGAGGGACGGGAAGGGACCCCGCGGGCGGACGAACTTCTCGAAGAGCGCCCGGCCGCGGCCGATGGCGGCGGCGGAGACGAGCGGGTCCATCACCTCGTCGAGGAAATATCCGAACGTCGCCGGCCAGAGCGCGATGTGCATCGCCTCGACCGCCGGCTCGGTCGTCGCTTCCGTTCCCGAGACCGGGGCGAGCGAGGAGACATCCATGCCGAGCGCGGACGCGAGCCGCGCGCCGTCCGTTCCCGCCGCGGGCGCTTCTCCCGTGGCCGGCGGCGGCGGCGTCACGCGCGCGCCGGGCGTGTGGTTCGTCGGGGTCCCCGCCGCGAGCAGCGCCACGCCGTCCTCGCGCGAGTGCCGGTCGAGCAGCGCTTCGAGCGCCGCCGGGCTCCCCGCGGCGTCGGCGCCCTCGCGGACCCCGAAGGCCAGCAGGCGCGTCAAGAGCGGCGCCTGCGCGCGCGGGACGCTCACGCGCACGGCGAGGCCGATCGCCTCGGCCGCCGCGAAGTCCGACTGCCAGGCGACCGCGTTTCCCTCGCCATGCGGGCCCACCGCGACGCTCGCCGGCACCGTCTGCCCCGAGGCGAGGAAGCGGCGCTCATCGCCTTCGTAGCCGGCCACGAAGAACCGCGTCGGCAGCGCGATCGCCTCGCTCGTGAGGATCGCGCCGCCGTCCGTGACCGGATTGAGAGGCACGTCCGGAAAGACGAGCGCGCCCCCCGCGCCGGCCGAGGGGGTCAGGACCCGCCGCAGGTACTGCGCGCGCGCGTCGCCGAAGAGCTGGACCATTCGCTGCCACGCGGCGGCGGTCGCGGCGGAGTCGCCGCCGCTGGCGCTCCGCGTGCGCCAGTAGGCGATCGTCTCGTCGCGCTCGGCGGGATCGACGCCGTTCCGAGTATTGGTCACGTGCGCGATGGAGGGAAAGATGCGCACGCGCAGCTCGACGGTCGCCGGATCGACGTCGAAGTAGCGCGTCTCCAGGCGCACCGGCAGCATCACGATCGGAAGCCGCGCGTCGAGCTCGCCGTACGGGACGGAGGGAGGCATCAGCTCTTCTCCGGCAGGAGGAGCGACGTGTGGATCGAGAGCCGGATCGGCCGCTGCAGCGTGATGCCGGCCATGTGCGCGGAATCCCTCTCCCAGACGAGGTTCTCCGGATCCGCGGGCGCCGGATTCTTCTTGTCCACGGCGACATATCCGCCCTCGACGGCGACCATTGGCCACGCCAGGTCGCTCCATGTCTCCATCGGATCCGTCCCCTCCTCGTCGAGGCCGAAGCGCACCGCTCCGGAGAGCTCCTGGATCACGACGTACCAGCCGGGATCGCTCGCGAGGTCCTCGGGCGTGATCTCGAAGCCGAAGTAGGCGGTGTCGAGCCCCGCCGGCCCGCGGAAGACCGGCATCAAGTGCGTCTCGCCGGGCTTGCGGAACGGCCCGTCCGGGTCCGCCCTGGCGAGGAAGATCGCCGTCTCCGCGAGATGCGTGACGAGGCGGCTGCGCAGGATGAGCACGACGCGCTCGCCGAACGCGACGTGCGTCCCGAGGCGGTCGGCGGCGTTCCAGCCCGCGGTCGCGGTCATGTCGCGCGGCGCGGAGGAAACGCGCGACTCGAAGAAGCGGGTCAGCGGCGTCGAAACGCGGTCGAGAGGAACGCCGCGCCAGAGGAGCTCGCGCGCGAGCTCGTGATTGGCGGCGACGATCAGCGCCTCGACGAACGGGCTGTTGACCTCGAGGAGCCCCGCCGTGTCGGGCGGAATGTTCACGCCGGCGAGGAGAAAGCCCGGATCGAGCCAGGCGGCGAGCGGCTGATCGAAGCGCGGCGTCGCGACGACGCCGCGGCCCCCGGAGAGGCGCGCCCCGTCGCCGAACGTGACGCGCGTGGCGAATCGCGCGACGGCGGCCGCGGGACCGTCCGCCTGCGGGGGCGACGGCCACGCCAGAGACGCCGGCCGCACGACCTCGACGATCGCGGGTTTGCGCGCGGCCGCCTGCGCCGTGAACGTCGCGAGCATCGTCGTCTGCGTGGAGGTCAGGGCGAGCACCGCCGGCTTGGGCGGCGTCGCCAGTGTCAGCGGCGTCGCCGTCGCCAACGCCGTGATGAACGGCGGGGCCGGCGTCACCGGCGTGACCGGCGTCGTGTGCAGCGTCGGGCCGGTGCCGACGACCGGATGCGTGAGGACGCCGCCCGTCAAGACGCCGCCGTGTCCTCCAACGATCACCCCGCCGTGTCCCCCGATGCCGCCGTGTCCCCCGCCCGGCGGCGCGGCCGCGCCCAGGATCGTGGCGTCGGTGACGAGGCCGGCGGGCGCGGCGGGAAGCGCACCCGGCAATATCACGGCCGTGTTCTGCAGCGCGAGCGAGGTCCGGATCCCCTGCCCCGCGGCGTGCGAGGCGGGCGGCGTCTTCGTCGCGAGGATGCGCCGGAAAGCCCCGGAGAGCGCCGGCGCCGGCAGGACGCTCGAGGCGACGCGCGCGGCGAACGTGACGGTTCCGGCATCCCGCATGCGGGAGAGCGCCGGCGCCATCGTCACCAGCGCGTGAGCGCCCCCGAGCGGCGCGATCGTGCGGGCGTGCAGCCTCGCGGAGGCGAGATCCGCCAGCAGCGCCCCTTCCCGCTCGCGCCGGGCGCGCTCGATGTCCCCCGCCTGCCGCCACGCCTCGTCCACCAGCTCTTCCTGGTGGGCGCGCACCATCTCGACGCCCAGGCCCGCCGCCGAGCGCCGCCGCGGATCGAGGTTCAGATCCTCGAGCCACCCCGGCGCCGGCTGCGTCTGCCCCGAGGCGATCGAGCCGTAGAGAGGCAATCCGACGACGGGAACTCCGTTGACTGGCTTGCGCTCGAGGTTCGCCCGAAGCTTCTTTGTCGACGCGTTGACCGCGGGTCCGCTCCATGTCGCCGCCGCGTCCAGCGGGCGGAGGGCGCCCTCGAAGGGGGCGAGCTTGCCGCCCACGTCGCCCGACATCTGGCTGACGTCGAGCTCCAAGGGCTCGCTCGTTGCCGCGAGGTCGCGGCCGCGCAGCCGGCGGGCGAGCGTCTCCAGGTCCCCGCTGTCGGTCGTCGTGAAGAGCCACGAATCGTAGACGGGGAGGACGACGGTGCCGGTCCCGGACGTCCAGGCCGGATCGGCGGAACGCGCGTCCGGCACGTCCTTGCCCAGCCCCGCGAGACGCCCGGCCTCGAAGGCCGGCACCAGGCACGCCGCGTAACGCGTGTTCGGAGACAGCGCGCGCGGCGAAAGGATCCGCGCGATGCCGCGCCTGGCCGAGTCTTCGCCCATCGCGGCGTCGGCGTCCACCTGGACGTGCGCCCAGTAGGAGATCTCGTCGGCGGCGGGGAGCTCGTTTCGAGGGACCTCGACGACCGGCAGCTTCGCGCCGGCGATCGACCCAAGAGGGCTCCCGCCGCGCGCCTCGACGACGATGAGCGCGAGCCAGGGCCGCAATTCCCCGGCGGCGTCGGGGGCGCCGGGCGTCAGGCACCAGGGGAAGTCCGAGCGGGTGAACTCGATCGAAGGGAAGAGATTGGGCGGCATGCCGAGCGATCCCGGCACCGGGTCGCGGCGGCGAACGAGCGCCGGCACGATGCCGATCACGTCGCCGGGCCCGTAACGCGAAATCGGGACGCTCACGTCGCGGCCCGCGGCCCGGACCTGGATCGCGTCGCCGGAAAGCGGCGAGAAGCGGACCCACGGGAGGAAGCGCGCGTTCATGCTCATCCCGCGGCCTCCGTTTCCGGCACGACGCGCCCGCCGGACCTGGCGGCGGCGCGCGCTTCGAAGAAGGTCATGTCCGCGGCCTGCGTCCGCAGCGCCGCGTCCACGACCGCGAACCGCTCGCGCCGCATCTGGAGCGCCGCCGGTTTCTCCACGGCCGCCGCGAAGACGGACATCACCGCGAAGACGAGCGGGGGCGGCGGCGTGTCCGGGCGCTTCTTCGGGTCGAGCAGGATCTCCTCGAAGTCATCGGAGGCGTCCGCCGCCGCGCCCGTCTCGAGGGGGCGCGCGACCTCGACGCCCGCGTCGCGGCTCTCGAAGCCGCGCGAGGCGAGCATCTCCTCCTGTGTCAGGTCGAGGAACATGCCAAGGGCGAACTCGCCCGGGACCGGCGTCGTCGCGAGCGCGGCCGGGCCGGAGGCGACGCTCTCGATCGTGATCGTCTGCGGCGCGGGAAGGGGCACGGTCCCGAAGCGCTCGATCGGCACGTTCAGAGGAACGACCGGCTGGGAGAAACGCAGCGGCTCGCTCGGCGAGAGCCACACCCCGTCGCGCTGCCGGTCCACGAGAGTGAGTCCCGGCGCGCCGCCCGAGTCCCAGTTGGGCGGGGCGGAGATCGCGGAGGCGAGCGTCCCCGTGATGTCCGCCTCCGTCGTCGGGACGCCCCCCTCGTGGATCGTGAGCGAGCCGTGCACGGATAGCGTCCAGAAGAGGAACTTCACAGAGGCCTTGCCGGAGAGCACCGTGGGCGAGAACCCCGCGAGCGTGCCGGTGAAACGCACGGCGGCCAGGGAGTGAGAGCCGACGAGCAGCTCGACGGAGAGCTCCAGGTGGATGTTGAACGTGCCGTCGAAGGAAAAGAGCGCGTCGAAGCCCAGGAGGCCGCGGATCGCGAAGCCGTAGAGCTGCGCTTCGAGCTTCCCGGTCATCCCGAACTGGACCGAGGCCGGCGTGTAGGCCGCGTACGCGCGCACCTCGAGCTTCAGGTGATCGCCCTTCGAGAGCGTCAGCGCGAGCCGCTGCGGGACGAAGATCTTCGTGCCGGGCGGGACGTAGTCGGGATGGAACCCGCCGATCGAGATGTAGGTCCCGCGGCTGCCGCCGTCCACCTGCGGCGAGCCGTGAAAGATGGACGCGCCGCCGGTCAGCTCCGCGGCCCAGATGCGCGAATTGCGCAGCGCGATCCGGACGTTCAGCTCGTCGGTCCTCGTGTCGAAGATCGCGACGCCGTCGGCGAACACGTGGACCGGCTGCTTGGCCGGATCGCTCGTCTCCCCCGGCAGGGGCGCCGGAAAAACGGCGACGAATTGCGCGATGACGTACAGGCGCGCGAGCGACGAGGCCTGGAACTCGAGCAGCACGCCCAGATCGAGGGTCAACATTCCGGCGTAGGCCGAGAACTTCGCCGAGATCCCGAGCACTGACGCGTCCTTCTGCGTCGGGAAGAGGCGCTCGAGGGCGGCGATGTACTGCGAGGCCTTGCCGATCGGGTCCTCGGGAAAGAGGATCGCGTCGAGGTCGCCGGTGGCGATCCCGGCCAGGAACGCCTCGGGGCTCGTGGTGCGGTTGGAGCCGTAGAGCAGGCCCGCCCCCATGAACTGGAAGCCCGATCCCGACTGCGGCAGCTCGAGCGACACGACGACGATCCAGCTCTTCGGGCTGTCGCCCGTCGCGCGCTGGTAGATGCCGAGGCCGGTCAGCGAGAACTTGTTCGCGAAGGACAGCTCGACCGCGCCGGCGAGCCGGTCGTGGACCGCGTCGTAGAAGAACGCGCCGCCGCCGACGATCTTCCAGACCTTGACCTCGAGGCCGGCGCCCTCGGGGAGCACCATCTCCCAGCCGGTCTTCGCGATCCCCGCGAGGTTGCCGTCCCCTTTCTTGTTGGTCGCCGCCAGGTAGCGCACGCCCAATCCGTCCACGTGGAGCTTCAGGACCGAGAAGAGATCGAGCGTCAGGTTCGCGGCGGCTTCGAGCCGGAGGCTCATGTCGCCGTCCTGGTCTCCCAGGAAGAAACGCAGGTGGATGGCCTCGATGCGCACTCCGCCGATCAGGAGCGGGATCCGCTGGTTGATCGGGATCAGGACGTCGCCGCCGGCGCCCCCCTGGAACCGCACGCCGTCCAGAGCGGACGCCTCGGCCGTCACGTCGAACGTCAGTCGGAGCTCCGGAACGTAGTCGTCGAGCCAGCTTCCGCCGTTGATCGCGATCACTCCCTGTTCGATCCGCAGCCAGGCGGAGAGCTCGTCCACGCTCGCGCGCGCCCCAAGGCTGAAGCGGGCGGCGCGGAACTCCAGCCCCGACTTCTTTCCGGTGGTGGGCTCCGGGGAGGACTCGCGGACGAGCTCGGCCTGGAACGAGACATTGCCGGTCGGCTCGAGAGCGTCGTGGGAGGCGAGCAGTCCAAAGCTCGCGCCGTTGGTCAGCTTCAGGTGAAAGCCGGCGCCGAGGTACTCGTCGATGTTCGCCTGCCCGTGCACCTGCACGTAGAGCTTGCTCTTGCCGCCGAGCGACCTGGGGATCGGCACGAACGTAAGCGCGAACGGGCTGGGCGGCTCCTCGGGCGGCTGCGGCGCTATGGGGGCGTCGAAATCGTCGGCCTTGACCCTCTGCTCGCCGGTGTCGATCAGGAGCGTGAAGGCGTGCTGCGCGAGCCTGCGGGCGTCCTCGAAGCCGGGGATCTCCGGATGATCGAAGCCGTACCAGAAGCGGATCAAGCGCTGCTGGAACGACTCCTTCTTCAGGATCACCGCGAGGAGCACGGTCGCCGCCGCCAGCGCGTCGCTCGTGATCGGCGCCCAATCGACTTCGGAGTCTTCCTCACCTTCCGCGGCGCCGGCCGCCTTGTGCCCCCACCCGGCCTGCACGGCGAGGTCGCCGAAGATCGCGCGCCAACGGTCGTCGAAGAGGCCCTGCGGATAGGAGTCCTGCAGCCGCTGGTCGGCGAAGAAGGCCCCGGCGAGGATCGTGTGGAGAAGCGTGCTGTAGCGCTTGGTGACCTCGAGCAGGACCGGAATGACGATCTTGATCGTGACCGATTCGAGCGTCCCGGGAGCGGGGCCGGGCGCCTGCCGGAAGGCGTCGCTGATGCCGAAGAGGATCTTCGCGGCGAGCGACGTGATCTCCGCCCACTGCTCGGGGTCCTCGGCGGCGTCCGCCTTCACGCGCAGCTCCTGCACGGCCGGCTTCCACTCTGTCGAAGGAGCGATCGAGGGCAATCCCACCGCGTCGCAGTACTCGAAGGCGGACTGCGGGGAGGTCAGGATGTCCACCAGGACCTCGATCGTCTCGACGGTGATCTTCCCGGCGGTCTTGGCGATCGTTACGGGAGTCACGCTCATGGCCCTGGCTCCGGCGGCTTCTGCGGCGGCGGCTCGGTCACGGCGATCGGGATCTCGGCGATGATGAAAGACTTCATGTCCGGCCCGTCGCTCTGCGGGTCGTAGCCGAAGATGCGGTGGCGCAGGCGGTCGAGCCTCCCCTCGTCGTCGGCGGTGAACTCGATCGTGGTGAAGTTGGTCCACCATTGCCAGCCGCGCGGCATCGCGTTCTGCGCCTGCCAGAGGTGGCGGTCGGCGACGGACCGCACCGTGTCGAGCTGGCTCTCTTTGGAGAAAGGCGGCGGATGGAGGTCTCCGAGGCGTTGCTCGTCGGGACGCGTGTCCACGGCGAGCTCGGTCTGCCACGCCCACTCCGGGTCGCGGAGGTACTTCGTCGTCTCCGGGATGCCGGCCGGCGAAAGAACGATCGGGTCCTCGCCCAGGAGAAGTTGCAGGTGCGGCGTGAACGCGTTGTCCCCCGGCACGATCGGCGGGCCGCCGGTCGGGCTGCCGACGGGACCGCGGTGCCAGCCGAGGCGCTGCTGCGAGGTCGAGAGGCCCCCCAGCTGCTGGACGAGGTCGATCGCGATCAGGGGCGCGAGGTCGTCGCGCTGCTCGCGGAAGGAGCTCGCCGTCGCCTGGATGACGCGCGTGGACTTGACAGGGACCCAGTCCTTGCTGAGCTGCCAGTACGCCGCCTTGATCGTGAACGCGTAATGGACGTCGCCGGAGAGGAAGACGACCGTGCGGCGGGTCGAGAGGCGCGCGAGCACCGCCTCGAAGAGAGACGGCACGAAGCCCCAGTTCTCCGGGTCGCGCGCGACCCGCCCCACGGAGAACGTCCTCTGCCACCGGACGAACGGCGGGTCGGGCTTGGCGGACTTCGCGATGTCGTGCAGGTTGATGAGCGGCTGCACGACCGACTCGACGACGGGGTAGCCCAGAAACGGCGCGGCCGCGATGACGAAGCAGACGCCGTCGGCGTTGACGTCCTCGAAGCCCAGCGTCCTGTGGGCCGAGTTGGCCTGGAGGGCGCCGACCCGGACGGACGCCGCGTCGGTCTCGTTGCGGCTTGCGATTCGCAGGTGGCCCGACGCGTCCGAGGCCAGCCCCACGGCGGAGAATCCCGCCGCGCCGTTGAGGTCGGCGGCGACCTGCGCCGCGGTTCGGGCCGCGCCCGCGGTGAGGGCCACGACAACCGGCGTCCCGCGGTCGATCGTGATCTTCAGCTTGTCGTTGGACCCCGCGACGATCGCGAAGGGCCCCGCCTTCGTCCCCGTGACTTGCGGGCCCTCGAGCGGAGCCTCGACGGGCCCGCCGACGCCGATCGCCGGCTGCTCGGGGATCTGCAGGCGCACGGCCTCGTCGGTCAGGAGCGTCGCGGTCGCGTCGGGGTCGAAGCGGCTGCGGATCTGCTCGTTGGCCTGCGGCTCGAACCCGCGCCAGGTGCGCGAGTCGAGCGCGATCACCTCGAAGCCGGGCCCGTCATAGCGGTAGTGCCAGATCATCCGCGTCTCGTTGGAGGTGGGGGGCGGGGGGGGCGCCGGCGGCGGGTCGGGCGGAGGCTGGAGATCGAACCTCCTCTCGAGCTCCGCAGCCGCCGTCTTGTCGGGCCCGGGCGCCGCCGGCGTCGGCGAGGCGAAGAGCGTCGCGATCAACTCCAGGACGCGCCGCGGAATGCCGTTCCGGTAGGCCCGCGGATCGTTGCCCCAGCTCTGGAAGAGCGTGCCCGCGGCGAGGCCGTTGCGGATGACCGCGCGGCCCAGCGCGCTCGCGCGGGTCTGCTTGGCCCACTTGGGCGTCAGGTTCCAGTCGTCGGTGATCTCGTGATCGTCGAAGACCATGTAGCTCGGGATGTTGGCGAGCACGCGCCGCACGCGCGGGAGTTCCTTGTAGAACCAGTCGAGCCGCCTGACCTTGTTCAAGACCTGGTCCTTCTTGGTGATGAGCTCCTCTTCCGAAGGGCCGTCCTTCTTCTTCGCACGGCTGTGCTCGATGCCGAAGTACTGGACCCCCGCGAACCACGACGGCGTCAGCGCCCGCGCGAGGCGCTTCCTCTCCTCCTCCGTGCTGTTCCCCGCGGGAATGTCGCTCTTCTGCTCGTCCCCTTTCGGCGCCGCGTTGGGCTCGCTGTCGGGCGGCACGGTGTCCGGCGGCATTGCCCCCCAGAAGCGCTTCCAGAGGACGAACCGCTCGTCGTCGTCCTTGTTCTTCTTGTTCCCCTTTCCCCACAGGGCGTCGCGGTCGTCGCTCTCGAGCACGGCGTCGATCGCGCGGTATTTCTTCGGAACGAGGCGCCAGGCCTCGTGGTACGGGGCCATCTTCTCCAGCGCGTCGCCGTCCTCGTCCGGGTTCTTCGCGGCGTAGTCGTCCACCTTCCGGTAGATCCCGCCGGTCGCGCGCACGTAGGTCTGCCACGGCTCCTTGCGCGCGGAGAGGATCGTCTTCGGATTCCAGTTCCACGTGATGTTCGACCAGCTGGCCAGATACATGGCGCCGTACTCGCCGAAGCCCATGACGTGAGAGTCCGTGCTCGTAGAGGTGAAACCGGCGATGTCGTTCAACGGATGCCCGCGGCGGCCCGGAGGCAGATGCGTCGCGTCCACCGGGAAAGTGATCGTGGCCGCGGCCTCGGTCTCGGTCTTCTTGAAATCCACCGGGATCGTCTCCTGCGTGCCGAGCAGGTTGCGGGCGACGTCCTGTAAGAGGTCGAGCTGCTCGGCCGGGGACTCGTCCGCGTAGATCTGGTCGCCCGTGAGAAAGAGCATGTGCGGGCGCTTCTTCTCGTCGGTCAGGACGCCGCGCATCAGGTCGTCCAGCGGAGGCATCGCGTCGCGGCCCAGGCCGCCGCTCCCGCGGCAGGAGCCCTGCACGATCTTCAGGTCCGCCACGGCGGCCGGCACCGTCGCGAAACTCGGAAGCCACTCCGGCTGGTAGCCGAGCGCGAGCCAGGTCGCCTTCGACGAGCCGTCGGTGAAGAGCCCGAGCTCTTCGAGCCGCGCGAGGTCCGCCGCCGACGCGGCGCCGTCGGAGAGGAGGCCGAGGTCCTTTAATCGCGCCGTGTCGCCGTCGTCGGTCTTGATGACGATGTCGTAGGAGTGGATCTGCCCCCGGTCGAGCCCGGCGGAGGAGGCGGGCTCCCAGATCGAAACGACGACGTGGAGGTTCTTCCCCGCGGCGATCGTGTGCGTGTCCAGAGGCGAAGTCGGCGGGGTCTTGCGTCCGACCGCCGGCCCGAGCGATCCCGCGACTCCCTGGCCGCGGAAGACCTCGATCTCGACAGTCGCCGGCTTCGTGAGCGCGATCCATACGGAGACGAGGTCGTGTTCGACCCTGCGCAGGATGGGTCCGGCCAGGATGTCGGCCGCCTGCAACAAAACTCACCTCCGACGAGGACGCGCGTAGCCGGGGGGTTCCTTCCTTCGGCGCGGGGTAGTCTATAACTTAAGCAACTCGCTTCTGTCGAGTGCTGCGGCCTTCGACAGTCGGATTCCGTCAGATTTCTTCTTCGGTCAAGGCGACATGGGAGTGCTCGGAAAACGGGTCCGGATGTACTCCCTGACGCTCTCCGGAGGGAGCCGGATGCTTCCGGGGCTGCTGCGTACGTAGAAGTCGCCTTCGGGAGACGTCTCCATCCCCTTCCACTTGAGGAAGACCGGCTCGGGGCTCCTCTGGCAGCTCGCCACGCAGACGGTCTTACCCTCCACGATCTGAGTCTTGGGGTCGATGCAAGTGCTGGCGCGATCGCCGAGGCCGTTGCGCACGACCTGGGCGAGGTGACGCATGAACTTGTCGTCGTTCTCCAGCCGGTCGGCTTCGATGCCGACCGGAGAGCCGCCGTCGGCGACGCCGATCAGGAGATCTCCCCCTTCCGTGTTCAGGAACGCGGCGATCGTCTTGAGCACGGCGAACGTCACCCCCCTGTCGTCCTGCCTGTCCTCCTTGAGACTCCAGCGCAGCGAGGACTTGAACTCAAGCGTCTTTGATTCGCCCTGCTTGATCAGCTCCTCGGCGTTTCGGTGGGCTCGCAGGTAGCGGTCGAAGAGGAAGTTCTTGACCACTTCCCCGAACGCCCTGTCATCGGTGATGCGTTTGTAGAGGTCGAAGTTCGAGTCCACGATTTCCTGAATCACGTGCTCGACTTTCTGGTCGAACGTCAGACGCACGTTCTCGCGCGTGTTCACCCGCGCGGCGGCGTCGAGCCCGGCGTCGTCGTCGAGCTTCTCCATCATCTGGGCGAGCGTCACGCGGTGCTCGGGACCCAGGTTCAAGCCGAAGCGCTCATTCAGCTCCGCGATGATCCTGGAGAGGGCCTCCAGCTCTTCCTCGTCAATGCCGTACCCGCTTTTCGTGCTCACCGGGTCGAGGACACCCGGGCGGCGCTCCAGCGGGATCCGTCCGCTCGCGGTCTGCTGAATGCGGTAGGACTCCATGTCGATGTTCTGCTGCACCTCGCGCGGCAGCTCCACGCGTCCGGCGGGAATCAACCGCCGGAGATACCTGGCGAAGACGTAGAACTTTTCGAGATCGGCGTCGGCGAACGTCAGGACCTGCGCCAAGAACGCGTAGAGACGCACGTAGTCGCCGAGCTGCCCGCGAAAGTCCTGCCGTTCCTCCTCGGACAGCTCCCGGAAGCGCGCGACCACCGGCGCCAGAGCTGCGTAGAGCCGGTCCTGCGTCGTCTTGGCGTTAAAGTAGAACTTCGCAAAGCCTTCCACATCGGCTTCGGTGCAAACGGGAAACGAGCCCAAGCGCGTCTGGACTTCGTAGAGAAGATTCGGATCGGTCGCCTCCGAGAGCAACGTCGTCTCGTAGTACGGCTCGAAGGAGGTCCTGATTTCGTCTGCCTCGTTGGCGAAGTCGAGCACCATCGTGCCCTTTTTCTCCGGGGGATGCGTCCGGTTTAACCGCGATAGCGTCTGGACGGCGTTGACTCCCCCGAGCTTTTTGTCCACGTACATCGTGTGGAGCAGCGGCTGGTCGAAGCCGGTCTGAAACTTGTTCGCTGCGATGAGGAATCGGTACTCCGACTTCGCGAATTCCTTCGCGGTCTGGCTCTCTCCGATTGTTCTCGGCTTCCCGACCGAGTTCATCCCGGACTCCGTGTAAGACTCGGCGCCATCCTTCACGGATCCCGAGAACGCGACCAGCGCCAGGAATGGATATCCCTTCTCCTTCAAATAGAGATCCATCGCCAGCTTGTACCGGACGGCATGAAGCCGCGAGCGGGTGACGATCATCGCCTTCGCCTTGCCGCCGATCTCGTTCTGCACCTGAGCGGCGAAATGCTCCGCCATGATCCGGAGCTTCTCGTTGATGGCGTGCGGGTGCAACTCGACGAACGACTTGAGAAGGTACTCGGCCTTCTTCTTGTCGTAGCGAGGGTCGCCCTCGATCTTCTTGAGCAGCCGCCAATAGGCCTTGTAGGTCGTGTAGTTGGCGAGAACATCGAGGATGAAGCCCTCTTCGATCGCCTGTCGCATGCTGTAGAGGTGGAAGGGCTCGAATCTCCCGTCCGCACGTCGCATCCCGAAAAGCTCCAGCGTCTTGGCTTTGGGAGTGGCCGTGAACGCGAAGAGCGAGAGGTTGGGGACGTGACCGCGTTTTACCGCCTCGGCCAGCGCGAGATTGTCGACCTCCTCTTCGCCCGGTTCTGAGGCAGAGTCTTCACGCTCCGCCTCACCTAAGTCGCTAGTCGCAAGAACCGTCTTTAGCGGCTTCGTGCTCTCTCCGGATTGCGAGGAGTGCGCTTCGTCCACGATGACGGCAAACCGCTTGCCCGGCAGCTCGCCGATCTCTTTGGCGATCACGGGGAACTTCTGAAGTGTCGTGACGATGATCGTCTTTCCCGATTCCAGGGCCTCCTTGAGCTGGCGCGAGGTCTTGTCGATGTTCTCAACGACGCCGAGGGTCTGTTCGAACTGGCGCATCGTGCTCTGGAGCTGGCGGTCGAGCACACGCCTATCGGTGACGACTACGATCGAGTCGAACACCCGCCGGTCGTTCGCGTCGTGGAGCGTCGCGAGTTGATGTGCCAGCCAGGCGATGGTGAAGCTCTTGCCGCTCCCCGCCGAGTGCTGGATGAGATAGCGCTGCCCGGTGCCTCGCGCTCGCGCATCCGTGATCATCCGGCGCACGCACTCGAGCTGGTGGTAGCGGGGAAAGATCAGAAACCGTTTGCCGGTCTTTCGCCCCTTTTCGTCCTCTTCCTCGACCTCGTGGACGAATTGGCGGACGAGATCGAGGACGCTGTCCCGTGCCCACGTCTCCTCCCAGAGGTAGGCGGTGGCGTAGCCCTGCTTCGTGGGCGGCACCGGAGGATTTCCCGCACCGCCGAACTTCCCCTGATTGAACGGGAGGAAGGAAGTTCTTGGCCCAGCGAGTTGTGTGGCAACGTACACGAGGTCCGGGTCAACCGCGAAGTGCGCGAGGCAGCGGCCATAGGCCAGAAGCGGCTCCCTCGGATCGCGATTGGTCTTGTACTGGCGGATTGCGTCCTCGACGTCCTGGCCGTTCAACGGGTTTTTCAGCTCCGCAGTGAAGAGGGGGACGCCGTTCAAGAAGAGCACCAGATCGAGGCAATTCTCATTCTTGGCGCTGTAGCGGACCTGCCGGACGACCGAGAACAGGTTGGCCTGGTAGAGACGTCGCGTCTCCTCGTTCAACCCGCTCGCGGGGCGGAAGTAGGCCAGCCGGAACTTGACGCCGGAGTCCTTGAGCCCGCCACGCAGCACGTCGAGCGCGCCGCGCCGCCCGATCTCGGAAGCGGCGCGCTTGAGGAATTGCTCCTTTGTCGCGGCGCCGTGGTGCTGCTTGAGCCTCTCCCACTCCTTCGGCTGGGTCGCAAGGACGAAATCCACCACGTCCCGCGGCAGCAGGCAGAGCGCCCGGTCGTAGTCCTCGGGACTGCGCTTGCGGTAGCCGCCCGGCAGCGTGTCGCCGTACGGCGGCGCCGTCTCGCGGACGACTCCGGTGTCGTCGACGCAGGCGTCGGGCCCGTTCTGGAGAAGCCCGCATTCGATCGCGTCCTCGAGGGACCGCTCGGAGATCTTGGGGCTCACGGGCGTTCCGTTCCCTCGTTGAGAATCGCCAGGTAACGGTCGTACACAAAGAGGCGATTCCGCCGCTTTCCGGTTAGTTCCCGTACGATCCGAAGTTCAACCAGCAGGTCCATCGCCGAGGAAACCGCCGGGAATGACAGTTTGGTCAAGTCGCGGACCGCCGGCATGGATTGAATCGGCCGCGCCTTGAGTGCCTCATGCACTCGCAACGCCGAACCTGCCCGGCGCCCGCTCCCCTCGACCCGAGCACGATCCGCTCGGAACAGCGCTCCCAGCCGCTCCGCCGTGGACACCGAACCGTCCGCGACCTCCTTGACCCCCTCCAGAAAGAACGTCAGCCACGCTTCCCAATCGCCTTCGCGGCGCACTCGGTCGAGCAGTTTGTAATAGGTAGACCGATTCTGCTTGAAGTAGAGGCTGAGATAAAGAAGCGGCTCGCGTAGAACACCGGCATGGCACAAATAGAACGTGACCAGCAGGCGGCCTACTCTGCCGTTGCCGTCGAGGAAAGGGTGAATCGTCTCGAACTGCACGTGCGCGAGCCCGGCTCGCACCAAGGCCGGCAAGCCATCGCCTTCAGCGTGGAGGAACCGCTCCAGCGCCCCCATGCAGTCAGGCACGGCCAGGTGCGGCGGTGGGACGAAAATGGCGCTCCCGGGGCGGTTGCCGCCGATCCAATTCTGCGAGCGGCGGAATTCGCCCGGATCCTTCCCGCTGCCGCGCCCGCGAGAGAGAAGTACACCGTGAATCTCACGGATGAGCCGGTTGGAGAGTGGGAATCCTCCGCGCAGCCGCGTCAGGCCGTGGTCGAGCGCCGCGACGTAGTTCGACACTTCGAGGACATCGTCGAGAGGCACGCCGGGTGCTTCATCGAGCTCGAAGAGCAGAAGATCCGAGAGCGACGATTGCGTTCCCTCGATCTGGGAGGAGAGCACCGCTTCCTTTCGGACGTAGGCGTAAAGGAAGAGCGACTTGTCCGGAAGGAGGGTTGAGACTCCGTCAAGCCGGCCAAGGGCCAGCACGGCCGATTCGAGCAGCGGAGCTAGATTCCTCTCCATCGCGAGCGCCGGGACGGGCGGAAGCGGATTCGGAACGAACGCACGGACCTTCTCGCCGCCCGCTGTCGTAACCTCGTATCTCCCGGTTTTCCCTCGCTTCATGCGGGTCGCCCTTCCGCCTTTAGCTAAGCTGAATAGCCCCGTCGGCTATTAAGATTTTACGGCCAAGTTTTAACAACGGTTGGGCGGATTGTCAAGGACTCACTGGAAGCAGGCTAGCCCCAGGACGTCCCGACCCGAAGGCTGCTTGGCCCGGAGACCGCCTATTGGACTTGGCGCTCCCTAATCAGACTCCGGAGCCGCGGCGCCCGCCTCGCGCACGTCGATCTTCCCCGTCACCGCGGCGGAGATGAGAGCGGTGCGGAGTTCCTTGAGACGGTCGATCGCCTCGCGAACCTTGATGACAACGGCGAGATGCCTCTCTTCTTCTCGGTCGAGCGTCTCGGCGATCACTTGCTGTTCATCGGGCGGTGGAAGACCGATTTTGCGGCTTGCAGTCGCCGTCAAGTTCATCCTAGACCGGGTTGCGCCAGTTGCGAGCGATCCAGCGGAAGCCATCGCGGTAGCCGAGAGCTGATACGCGACAAAACGCGGAACTGTCCGGCGGCGGTCAAGCCTGAAGCGAAAGCAATCCGCCTTTACCATCGCTGGCTCGATACCATCCGGAGCTACGCAGGCTCGCCCTACGGGGTGGCCTTCGTCACCGAGACCTGCGATCAGGAGATCGTTCGCGATTACGCCGTGGTCGCCCAGCTCGTTGGCGTACTCTTCGTCGATGTATGCTCGATCAGCATCCAAGAATTCCGTCCATCCAATGTTCTGGAGGCGAATGACTCGGACTCCAACCTTCGAGTAGTGCTCTGACTTTAAGCCGCTGCCGAACGGGCCATCACATCTGGAGAGCGTCACGCGCGAAAGGGCAAGGGCGTCCCAGTGCGCCGGAATCTCCTGCAGCCACTCGACTCTGGAGTCCTTCATGGGGACCTTCGGGTCGAAACCCTTGGTGACGGCGCGGGTGATGAGAGCGATGCGCTTCTCCCGGAGCAGCTCGATCAGCCGCTCCTCCTTCGCCACTAGCGCATCGATCCTCGCGGTCTCCCTATAGAGAAAGGCCGCGATGGCGCGTTGCTCAGGTTCGGGTGGCACCGCGAACAGCCCGGTCTTAATTGCGTCGTCGCCAAGGCCGAAACGCGTGATGCCGTTTGCCGCTATTTGGAACTGGTCGCGTGGACCGATTGCCAAGAATGCCCGAGCCAAGAAGGGGCCGTGATAGCCGTTCTTAGGTCTGATCTGACCGAGGTGATATCCGCAGAGAACGCCTGGCAGATCATCCGTCACGACCGACGGAACCGCGATGTCTGTCCAGGACTCCGAATCCTTGGTGATGAGGACGTCGCTGCTGCGCAGAGAAAATCGGCGAACCTGTTCAGCAGTCGCCGTCGCTGCCATGAAGTCCAAATCGGCGGTGATTTGCTCGTTGTAGTAGACGTCGCGGTAGTTGCAAAGCCTCACGGCCTCTTGACCGTCGAGAGCCTTCTTGTCGACGTTGCTAAGCTGAACCGAAGCGAATGTCTTGAGCCGCCGCACCTCCCAATGCGCTGGAATCTCCCCCAGCCACTCGACGCCGGAGTTTTTGTAGGCTGGGTACGGCTTTAACCGCCGCATTCGATCGCGGTCCTGGACAGTCTCTGCTGGGCTCAGGACGCTGCCTCTTCGAGCGGATCCTCGGCTTCCCACTCCTCCGGCCCCTCATCGTACGCCTCTGCAACCACTCCCGCGCGGAATAGCTCGGGCTTGCGTGTGATGGTCTTGCCGGTCGCTGCCTCGATGCGCTGGAGCAGCTCCTCCGCCCGTGCCGCATAGAACTCCCAGAAGCTGTCCGCGCGCAGCTTCTCCGCTGCGATGCAGTGTGAGCGTAAACTCTCGTCCATCCGCCCGGGCCCGATTCCCGCCGCCTTCTCTATTGCAGGCAGGTACCTCGACGGCGCGCGGCCGCCGATCTGGCGATTCGTCCGTGCCGCTAGCGCAGTTTTATTGATGACGCTGTTGTAGCTGCCGGGCTCGATGCCGGCCGCCTTGCACCACCTCTCGGGAAAGATGTGGTGGATGTCGATCTTGTCATCGAAGAAAGCTTGGGCCTCGATCGGTTCGCCTGTGCGGAAGTCGCGCCCGCCGTCGCGCATCAGGAGCGCGTAGATCCCCTTGTACGCCGAGCTGTTGCGGGTTCGCAACGTAAGTAGCCGGTTGGCTTGGAAGCTCGACTCCTCGATGGTCGCCGGCTCCACGGCCTCGCCGCGCACCATGGCCACGACCTCCGGCAGATCACGCGCGAAGCGGGTCTCGATCGCACCGCCATAGAGCTCGCCCAGCACGCCGCACCAGTACCAGCGGGCGATCTTCCGCCGTGCGCCTTCGGTCTCGCCGTCCTTGCCCAGGTCTGCGAACATCGAGGCAAGTGGCACAAGTTGGGTCCGGTAGGGCAGATCCCGCGCCTTGAAGATCTTTTGTCCGTAGAGAAAGCGTGCGGCACGCACGAAGCCGGCCTCGATACCGTCTGCCCACCGCTGCCAGTCGGTGACGGCGAGCTTGAGGATGTCCTTGCGTTTGCAACTAATGCCGGGCGCTTTGTCAGCGGTTGCGCCTTCCGCGATCGCATCGCGGCGGCGGGCCTGGGTGACCAACAGCGAGATGGCTTGAAGAAAATCGTCGCTTTGAAGATTGCGCAAGACGCCGTGCTGGCTCTTCAGGCGCAGTTCGCGGGCGTTCCAGTCGTCCCGGAGCTGGAAGTTGTACGCAGCGAAGGAGGCCGTTAGCAGCTCGAACACCGTGAGCGCCATACCACCCGTGTTCACCCGCTCGAATACCAAGCACACCGCCTCTTTGGGTGTTTCCTTCTTCAGCTCGATCGCTGGAACCTGATACTGCTCGAAGCGCTTGATGACTTCGCCTTCAAACCGGTCGTAGAGCTGGATCTTTTCGGGCGCATAGTTCCAATGCTTGTTGTAGGCTTGGCGCCAGTCCGCGCTGCGGAAGACGCAGTTGAGTGGGAATAGGTCAGCTTCGTACTCTCGCTCGTCCGTTGTCACGTCCAAGGTAATTTCGCCGCCGAATGCCTTTACCCGCTTGTCCGCCGGCACGCTCAGCACCGCGTCCTCGCGGTCTGCCTCCGTATCCACCGCCTTCTTCATATCGAGGTAATACCAGCGAGACATTGGCTTGCCCTTCGCGTCCTTGGTCTCGACGGCGACTTGACCCATCAGCGCCTGGTAGAGTGACGTGAGCCGTTGCTGGCCGTCGAGGATGAGCGTCTCGGGCGCGATGTTGCGGAGTCGCGGATCGGTCCCGGTCAGCGGCCGCGGCTTGAAACGGATGTTTTCGCCCCCTGTCTGGAGAAGCATCACGGCGCCGATGGGGAACGACACTGAGACGCTGGCGAGGAGACTTCGAATGCGGTCGTCGTCCCAAACCCAGCCGCGCTGGAAGTCTGGAAGCTGAAGCTTGCCGCTGTCGGCCTTACTGAGCAGTTCCTGCAAGGAGGGTTTTGTAGTTTCGAAGCTGGCACCGATCATTTCTCGATCTCCTTCACTTGAGACGGTCTTGGTCCCAAATCGACAAATTATTGGCGGTCAGGTGCCGAGCTATCCGTGCCCGCGGCCGGGTCTTCCGGTGACCTCGCCGAGCATCCGGATGATGTCAGTCTCGATGCCTCGGATGTCGGACTCGATCTCTTCCAACGGACGGGGCGGCGTGTAGCGGTAAAAGTAGCGGTTGAAGTTGATCTCGTAGCCAACGATTCCAACCTCGCCGTCCTTCTCGTCGCGCTTGGCCGTGTCGATCCAGGCGTCGGGTACGTACGGCTTGACCTCCCGGTCGAAGAAGGCATCGACGCTCTCGGTAAGAGGCACGCTTTCCGTGTCGCGCAGGTCCGGGTCGGGCTCGGGGTTGCCGTCCTTGTCGCGGCAGATCATTGCCGTCTCGTCGCGCGCGGAGAGCGACGAGAGGATCGCCCTCCGCGCCGGAGCGGATAGCTTCAGGTCGGCTTTCCCAGCGGTGGCATCGAGCACACTCTCGAAGTCATCGCGATCCTTGAAAAGCTTGTCGGGTAGGCCGCGAAGAAGCTTGCGGACCGCCCCCTGCTCGTCGCGCCCCTTGGCCTGCTCCTTCGCTGCCGCGGCGCCTTTCTTCCTCGACTGCGCAAGCGCCTGGAAGCTCTTCTCCTCGTCCAGGCGCGCGATCCTCTCCTGGGTCGCCTGGAAGTTGAGACGGAGAGGACGCTCGACGGTAATCTTGCGGAAGCCGAAATGAGCCGTCGGGTAGACGCGGCTGACGGTGACCTCTTCTTCCTTCCCGTCTTTCGCGGCTTTGCGGGTGTCGCCGCCCTTGAAGTCGGCGAGGATCTTCAGGGTGTCTTGAGCGCGTTCGGGCGGGATCTCCCGGCGCTTGTCGCCGAGGCTCTTCCGCATCGGCACCCAGAAGGACGAGGCGTCGATGAGCTGGACCTTGCCCTTGCGCGCCCGCGCCTTGCGGTTGGTCACGATCCACACGTAGGTGGCGATGCCAGTGTTGTAGAAGAGCTGCTCGGGTAGCGCGATCAGCGCTTCGAGCAGATCGTTTTCGAGGATGAACCGCCGGATCTCGCTCTCGCCGCTTCCGGCGTCGCCGGTGAATAGCGGCGAGCCATTCATGATGATGGCGATGCGCGAGCCGCCTTCCTTCGAATCCTTCGCGTGCGCTAGCATGTGCAGGAGGAAGAGAAGCTGGCCGTCGCTGATCCGCGGCAGGCCTGGTGCGAACCGGCCGGCCGAGCCGCGATCATGCTCGGCGCGGACGGGGTCCTCGTCTCGTTTCCAATCCTTGCCGTAGGGCGGATTAGCGATCAGGTAGTCGAAGGTCTTGCCGGCGTGGCGGTCGTTCGAGAGCGTGCTGCCAAAGGCGATGTTGTCCGCGTCCCGGCCGGTCGGGTCCTTCATGAAGAGGTCCGACTTCGAGACCGCCCACGTCTCAGGGTTCACCTCCTGGCCGAAGAGGTGGATCTCGGCGTCCCTGTTGATCGCAGGCCGGAGTACGACTCCGTTCTTCCGCAGTCCCACGGTGATGTGCTCCTTCGTGATCATCAACATCCCGCCGGACCCGCAGCACGGGTCGTAAACTGTGCAGACGATGCCCCTGCGGCGGATGAGATCCTCGTCGCCGGCGAGCATGAGGTCCACCATCAGGTGCACCACGTCGCGCGGCGTGAAGTGCTCGCCCGGGTTCTCGTTCAGCGCCTCGTTGAACTTGCGGATCAGCTCCTCGAAGATCATGCCCATCGTCGGGTTGTCCACCTTCTCAGGATGCAGGTCCACGCTCTTGAAGCGTTCGAGCACCTTGAAGAGAAGCCCCGCTTCGTCGAGCTTGCTGATCGTGTTGCCGAAGTCGAACTTCTCCAGCACTTCCCCCATGTTCTGGCTAAACCCGGCGACGTAGTTGCGCAGATTCGCCGCCAAATTCGGCGCCTCGGCGTGTAGCTTCTCGAAGTCGTACCGAGACGTGTTGTAGAACGCGAAGCCCGACGCCCTCCGGAGCTGGGCGTCCAGGTCCTGCAGGCCTTTCCCTCGGAGCTCGGCCTGTCTCCTGAGCACCCTCTCCTTGGTTGGCGCCAGGACGCAGTCGAGCCGCCGCAGCACGGTGAGCGGCAAAATGACGTCCTGATACTTGCCCCGCTTGAAGGTGTCCCGGATGAGATCCGCGACTCCCCAGATGAAGCTGACGATTTCGCCGTGGTTCACTGGCTTCCGTCTCTACGAGGCCGAAATCGTTCGGAGATCGTCCTCAGATCTCTTCGAGGGTGATGCGGTCGTTCGTGTAGATGTCGATGGCCGAGGCGATCAGGAGGGACTCGCGGGCGATGTCGGCGGCGCTCATGTCGGGACGGTGCTTGAGCAGCGCGCGGGCGGCCGAGAGGGCATAGGGGCCGCCCGAGCCGACCGCGAGGATTCCCTCCTCGGGCGAGATCAGGTCGCCGGTTCCGGAGATCAGGAGCGAGGTCGTCTTGTCGGCGACGATCAGCAGGGCCTCGAGCTGGCGGAGCATCTTGTCGGTGCGCCAGTCCTTGGCGAGCTCGATGGCCGAGCGATCGAGGTTGCCGCGGTGTTCCTCGAGCTTCATCTCGAAGCGGGAGAAGAGCGCGAAGGCGTCCGCGGAGGAGCCGGCGAAACCGGCGATTACCTCTCCCCCTTTGAGGCGGCGGATCTTCGCCGCTCCCTGCTTCATGACGGTCGTGCCGAGCGTCACCTGCCCGTCGGAGGCCATGGCCACCCGCCCGTTGTGGCGCACGCACACCACGGTGGTGGAGTGCCACTTCTCGCCTGGCTGCATGAAAAGAGAATACCGCAGCTGTGCGCGGGAATCGGCAGCGCGGCTTCCACGATGGCCCCTCCTGCCCGGGGGGCGGTCGGCCATGGCCACGTACCGCGGCGCGCCCCTCAGGCCTTGGGGTGCGCGCGGCGGTAGACCTCCCGCAGCCGCGCCGTGTCCAGATGCGTGTACTTCTGCGTGGTGGAGAGGGAGGCGTGGCCGAGCAACTCCTGGATCGCGCGCAGATCGGCGCCGGCGGAGAGCAGATGCGTGGCGAAGGTGTGACGCAGAGCGTGCGGAGAGATGGCCGCCGGAAGGCCGGCCGCCCGCAGACGGGTCTTCAAGAGGCGCGCCATCGAACGCGTCGTCAGCCTTCCGCCGCGCGCGTTGACGAAGAGAGGCTCGCCCTCGGAGCCGGTGTCGTCTTCGCTCTCGAACCCGCGACGCCGCGAGGCCCGCGCGGGAAGGTAGTCCCGCAGCGCCTCCTCCGCTTCCTCGCCGAAAGGGACGATGCGCTCCTTCCGCCCCTTGCCGAGGACGCGCGCCAGACGCGCGGAGAAGTCCACGTCTTCGAGATCCAGCCCCGCCGCCTCCGAGACGCGCAATCCCGTCGCGTAGAGGAACTCGAAGAGCGCCCGTTCCCGCTCCGGAAAGGAATCTTCCTGGCGGGCGTCGAGAAGGATCTCGGTGTCCGCCATGGTCATCGCGCGCGGCAGGGTCCGGGAAACGCGAGGAGCCGGCAGCCCCTTTGCCGGGCTTTTTGCCAGGAGGCCTTCGCGGCAGGCCCACCGGAAGAACGCCCGCAGGCTCGAGAGATGCCGCGCGAGGGAGCGGTTGGCGAGGTTCTCGCGGTGGAGCGACGCCAGGTGCGAGCGGACCGAAAGCGTGTCGATCGCGGACAGGGGCGTCTTCGACGCCTCCTGGTGGGCGAACTCCTTCTCCCAGAAGCCGGCGAACCGGTCGAGATCGCCGCGATAGGCGCGCACCGTCGCGGGCGAGAATCGCCGTTCTTCGGCCAGGTAAGCTTCGAACGAGTCGATCGCCCGCATCAAGGAGATCACGCGGGAAAGTGTAGCTCGGCCGACTCGATCGAAAATCCGAAATCGAAAATCTACAATGGAGCCATGGAGCTTCGCCCTTTCCGCGCGCTGCGCGGAACGCCGCAGTTCAAGGAGCGCCGGCCGGGTCTCTGGATCGACCGCCAGGTGTTCGAAGACGAAGGACGGCCGGTCGTCCTTCCCGTCCTGGTCGGCCTCGTCAGGCTCGGCGACGCCTCCGGCGTCGAGTTGCCGGCGGAAGACCTCCCCTCCGAGGCCGTTTCCAGGAGGGTCGGCGCGCTGGTGGCGGCGAAGGCAGACACGGATCCCTGCGTCCTCCTCACGCGGGCGCCGCTCGCGGGCGCGCTCGCGACCACGCGCCGTCCCGACTTCACGATCGGGCCGGCATCCGGCGCGCGTCACGACTTCTTCCGAATCAACGACTACGCCCAGCACGTGGAGCTGCAAGGCCTCGTCAAGAACGCCGACGCGGCGCTGCTCTCCGGGCGGGCCCTCTGGGAAGCCGCGCGGCAGTTCTCCGTCTCGCCGGCCGCCGCGAGGCTGCCGGGCGCGAGATACAAGCTGTGCGCCATCGCGGAGGAGCGCATGGTCAGGGAGACGGGACTCCAGCCGGAGACTCCAGCGGGAGTCCTGGCGTTTTCCTTTGAGGACCCGGTCTACTGAGACGGCCGCCCCCTGTCATTCCGAGGTCGAAGCGGCGAAGAATCTGCTTCGGCGGAGAAGGAAACGGGAGCAGATCCTTCGCTGCGCTCAGGATGACAGGCAGGAAGCGAAGGGATGACCGGTCGCACGGCATCGCGCGCCCTGTCATTTCTTCCTGGCGAAGCCCCGGACGTCGTTCTTGATGAGGCCCTCGATCTGTTCCTTCGTCAGCTTCTTTCCGAAAGGGGGCATGTCCTCGCTCCCGGCCGTCACCTGCTTGATCAATTGCCCGTCGTCCTTGGACGACTGCCATTCCTCGTCGGTGAAGTCACGCGCCATGAGCTGCTTGCCCTTGGGCGTGTTGCCCGTTCCGTCCGGCCCGTGGCACCTGGCGCAGTATTCGAGGAAGAGCGCCGACGGATGCTGGTCGCCCGCAAAGAGCAGGACACCCACGCCGGCGATCGAGCAAAAGACCAGGGCGCCCAGGATCCGCGTCTTCTTCATGCGCTTCTCTCTTTCATTCCGTTCGGGCGTTCTCGAGGTCCCGCAGGACGTTCTCCGGCTGCCAGGTGTCTCCGAAGTAGATCGTCGAGAGGCGGCCCTGCGGGTCCAGAACCGCCACCGCCTGGGAATGGATCATCTGTCCGTGCTCGGGGTAATACAGGACTCCGAAGTCCGACGCCACGCGGGCGACGTCTCGGGGGGTGCCCGTCAGGAACTTCCAGCGCTTCGGGTCCGCGCCCGCCTTCCTCGCGTATTCGGCCAGCACCTCGGGCGTGTCGTGCTCGGGGTCCACGGTGACGACCAGAAGGTGCCCGAACTTCTCTCGCGCGAGCGCCGCGTCGAGCTTCGAGAACTTCGCGATCGTCATCGGGCAGGCCGTCGCGATCGGACAGCGCGTGTAGATGAAGGTCACGGCCACGGGCTCGCCTCGCATCTGGGAGAGGCGGACCGTCGAGCCCGTCTGGTCCTTCAGGGCGAAGTCGGGCACGGCGTCGCCGACCTGCACGCCGCGGTTGGGGACCGGCGTGACGAAGGAGGAGCGGCCGGAGTCCTTCGACTGCGCGGCCGCGGTCGCGGCGGGAGCTGCCGGCGTTCCGACAAATCCGCGCGTTATGACTTTTTCCAGCCAGAAGCGGTCCTTTTCGACGACGAGAGTCGCTTCGATGCGGTCTCCGGGGCGCAGCAGCCGCAGGACCTGCGGGTCGTCCCTGACCGGAAAATCCATGGTCATGCCCTGCATGTAGCCCGGAATCGCCTCGTGCTCGACGGTGACTTCTGCCTGCGCGGCGTCCACCTCGCGCACGACGCCTTTCAAAGCGAACCGGCGCGCTCTGTCGCCGGACGCCCCGGTCTCCTTGCGACAGGCAGGGACGACGGCCAGAAGGCACAGCGCGAGGCAGAAGCCGGCGAACTTCACGGTGCAACTAAATGCGCGGGAGCCGGCCGCTATTTCATCCTTTAGGCTGGATTAATCACGAGACCGGCTCATTTGCCGTTGCCGCTTCCGATTTCAAGGCACTTCAAAGGTGAGGGAAGCCCCGCCGGCGAGAAGCAGGACTTCGGACCGAGATGTTCTAACTGTCTGGAGCTTCATCCGGCCGCCGAGCGCGTTAGAAAATCGGCGAGTCTCGCCCGGTCGAGGTTGCCGCCCGAGAGAATCACGCCCACGCGCGAGCCCGAGAAATCGGCCTTCCTGTGGCGCACCGCGGCGGCGCCGGCGACGCCCGATGGCTCGACCAGGATCTTCATCCTCTCCAGCATCCAGCAGAGCGTTTCGATCATCTCCTCATCGGATACGAGGAGAATGGCGAAAACGGTTTTCTGCACGATCGGAAACGTGAGCTTTCCGGGACACGGGACCTGCAGGCCGTCGGCGATCGTGCGGGGGACCCCGATCGAGACACGCTCCCCTTTCGCCAGCGACAGCGCCGTGTCGTTGGCGGTCTCCGGCTCGACGCCGTAGACCGTGATCTCCGGGCGAAGGTGCTTGGCCGCCGTCGCCGAGCCCGCGATCAGGCCGGCTCCGGAGACGGGCACGAGGAGAAAATCAAGACCCGGCACTTCCTCCAGCAGCTCCGCCGCGGCGGTGCCCGCCCCGGCCATGATCAGCTCGTCGTCGAACGGCGGCACCAGAAGCGCGCCCCGTTCTCGCACCAGCCGCTCACCGATCTCGTCGCGGCTCTCGGAGTAGCGGTCGTAGAGGACGACCTCGGCTCCGTACCCGCGCGTGGCCGCGAGCTTGGAGGCGGGAGCGTCTTTCGGCATGACGATCGTGGCCTTGACGTTCAGAAGCTTGGAGACGAGAGCCACCGCCTGCGCGTGGTTCCCGGAGGAATAAGCCACGACCTCGGAAACGCTCCCCCGCTCCATCTCGGCTTTGATCTTGTTATACGCGCCGCGGAACTTGAACGCGCCCGCCCGCTGGAAGTTCTCCGCCTTGAAGAAGACCGCCGCCCCCGCCTCCTCGTCAAACTGCCTCGACCGGAGCACCGGCGTGCGGATCGCGGCCCCCTCGATTCGGCGCCGCGCCGCCGCGATGTTCTCCCAGCTCAACATGCGATCATCCTGGAACCTCCGCCGGCGCCTCGATCGCCTGCCTCCAGTCCGCGATCGCCGCGAGAGCCCGAGCCACCATCATCTTCCTCCGCGCGGTCTTGTCCCGGATCGGCGAATGCGAGGTGTCCTCGATCAACCCGAAGGTCACGTTCATCGGCTCGAAGGGATTCTCCGGCGGCCGCTCCGAACAGTGCCGCGCGAGCGACCCGATCGCTGTCGTGTAGGGAATCGGAACCGGCTCCCGGCCCTCCCGTAGCTGCGAGATCGTCAGCCCGACCGCCAGCCCCGTCGCCGCGCTCTCGACGTACCCCTCGACTCCCGTGATCTGACCCGCGAAGAAGATCCGCGGCTCCCGCCGCATCCGCCAGAACCGGTCCAGATGCGCCGGCGCGCGGATGTAGGTGTTCCTGTGGAGCATCCCGTAGCGCGCGAAGACGGCGTTCTCCAGGCCCGGGATCTTGTGGAAGATCCTCTGCTGCTCTCCGACCTTCAGCTTCGTCTGGAAGCCGACGATGTTGTAGTGCTCCCTGGCCAGGTCGTCCTGGCGCAGCTGCACGACGGCGTACGGCATGCGCCCGGTGCGCGGATCGGAGAGGCCCATGGGCTTCAACGGCCCGTGCCGCAGCGTCTCGCTTCCGCGCTCCGTCATCACCTCGATCGGCAGGCACCCTTCGAAGTAGATCCCCTTCTCGAAATCGTGCACCGGCACCGTCTCCCCGGCGAGCAGGTCCGACACGAATTCCTCGTATTGCTCCTTCGTCAGCGAGCAGTTCCAGTAATCCTCACCTTTCCCCTTCCCGTAACGGGACATCGCGTACATCTTCGAGAAGTCGAGCGAGGAAGCCACGACGACCGGCGCGATCGAGTCGTAGAAGTAGAGGTCCTCCGTCCCGAGCAGCTTGCCGATCTCGGCGTCGAGCGCCGGGGAGGTCAGGGGTCCGGTCGCGATGACGACGTGGCCTTCGGGAGGGATCTCGCGGACCTCGTCCCGCACCAACTCGATTTCCGCGCGCGAAGCGAGCGCCTCCGTGACGAGCCCGGCGAAGACATCGCGGTCCATCGCCAGGGCGTCGCCGGCCGGCACCGCCGCCGCTCGCGCCGAGCGGATGACGAGCGAGTCCAGCGCCTCCATCTCGCGCTTCAACAAACCGACGGCGTTCAACGGGTTGTCGGACCGGAAGGAGTTGGAGCAGACCAGCTCGGCGCACCGGTCCGTCCGGTGCGCCGCGGTCGCGACCTTCGGCCGCATCTCGAAGAGCCGCACCCGGTGCCCGCGCCGCGCCAGCTGCCACGCGCACTCCGACCCCGCCAGCCCCGCCCCGATCACCGTCACGGAGTCAGCCATAACGAACGGATTCTATGGGGCGGCAACCGGAGGCGAAGTTGGTATATACTCTTGGTAGTTATCAGGAGGCGCCGATGCCGAAGCGAAAGGCTCTTTCGACATCCCGGTCCCCCGCCGCGCGGGGCAGCGGGCGCCTGCGCGCGCGTGTCTTCTGGACGGGGAGGAGTCAGGCAGTCCGACTCCCCAAAGAGATGCGGTTTTCCACCCCCGAGGTGACTGTCCGGCGTGAGGGACAGGCCATCATCCTCGAGCCTCTTGAGGTCAAACGGGACGCGAAGGGCTGGCCGCTCGATTTCTGGTCGCTGGCGGGCGCTGCGCCGGAATTCGACGTCGGCGACCGCGCGGCGCCACACGAGCGGCCAGATCCTCTGCGCCCGCGCCGGTAGCCGGCAATGGCGATCCGGTATCTCCTGGACACGAATACGGTCAGCTTCCACATCCGCCGCTCCTCGGCCCTGCTCCAGCGGCGCCTGCGTGCCATCCCCGCCGCCTCCGTCGCCTTGTCCGTGATCACCGAGATGGAGATTCGATATGGCCTGGCGACAAACCCGGCGCTCAGGATTGCCCCCTCGATCGAAACCTTTCTCCAGGGCATCAGCATTCTCCCGCTGACCTCGGAGTCAGCACGGCACTACGCCCGAGTCCGTGCAGAGTTGGATGCCCTCGGCACTCCGATCGGGCCGCTCGATCTCTTGATCGCCTCCCACGCCTTCTCTCTCGGTGCGACGCTGATAACGACCGACCTCGGCGAATTCCGCCGTGTCACCGGCCTGCGCTGCGAAGACTGGACACGGTGAAATAAATGCCCGGCAATCTTGGGTAGGACTAATTTATATTGACTTACCTTTACAAATCAGTAAGATTTCTATTAGCTGGTAGGAGGCCCGTGGATACTGGCAACGTCACAACGAAAGGACAACTCGTAATCCCCGCGCGCATCCGTCGGCGCTACGGAATCAAGGCGGGCACACGGATTCGCTTCCTCGAGCGAGAGGGAGAGATTGTTCTTCAGCCTGTCACGAGCGCCACGATTCGCAGCCTCTGCGGGATTCTGAAGAGCGATTCCTCGGTGACAGCAGATCTCCTGGCTGAGCGTGCGAGGGACCGTGAGCACGAGGAGGGCAAGGTTGCGAAGTTCCGTTCTCGATAGCTATGCCGTCCTGGCCTATCTCTTCGCCGAAGAAGGGCACGAGAAGGTCGTCGCGCTCCTGGAGAAAGCAGCCGACGCGGGAAAGAACGCTCTGGTCGTCGCGCCCAACTGGGCCGAGGTCCGCTACCAGGTCGAGCGACGCTTCGGCGCGCCACGCTGGAAGGAAATCCGCGAGAAGCTCCTCGCGCTGCCGATGGAGATCGTCGCCGCCGACCAGGATCTGGCCGAAGCCGCCGGCGAGATCAAGGCGCACCGAAAGATGTCCCTCGCCGACTGCTTCGCTGCCGCCCTCGCCAGGAACCAGAAGGCCGACCTCTACACTGGCGATCCTGAATTCCGCGCCGTGGAGAACGAGATTCGGATCGTGTGGATCTCGTAGGGATATGCCGTCGTTGTGCCGCTGCCCTCGCCATCCGGCAATGCCGCAGGAGGCAACCTGCCATCAAAAGCCGACCGCCAGCGGATTGCGATAGAGGTCCGACGAAGCGTTCTTGGCGTGTTTCCGGTTCCGCGTTTCCCCGATTCACGTTTGGCGCCGATCGCGGCGGGAGACGGGGATGACAAAACGAATTGAGGTCAGGCGCGGCGAGAAGGCGGCGATCTTGTTGTCCACGAGGCCGGCGGAGAGGCCGGCCCTCTGCACTTCGATCCAGGTGAAGGAGAAGTCCAGCTCCGCCATGAAAGGCTTCTTGGGCAGCACGGCCCAGAGAGACCCCGTAGGAATAAGGCGTTTTTCCAGGCCTTTGAAGAAGGCGGACAGCGACCCATCGCCGGGGACCTCGGCCATGAGCCACCCGTGGCGGCCAGGCGGCCACTCGCGCACGAGCTCGACGAGCGGGCCGTAGATCTGCCTGCAGGCGGCCCGGAACTCCCTGGAATCGCCCCGCGCGTAGGCCGGCTCGCCTCCCGGCAGCGAGAACTTCGCCCAGGGGGTTTGAGCCATCGGCCTTGAGCTATCAGGTCCGGGCTTTCAGAGCAAGGCCAACGTCCAGGCGAGGAGAGCCCAGAACCGGGGGCTACAATTCCATCCCGTGCGAGCGAGCGTCATCATCCCGTGCCGCAACGGCGAGCGCGTCGTCGCCGGGGCGGTCCGTTCGGCGCTGGGCCAGACGGAGCCGCCGCTGGAGGTCCTGGTCGTGGACGACGCCTCGACGGACGGGACTTCGCGAGCCGCGGCCGCCGCGGGAGCGCGCGTTCTGCGCGCGGAGGTCCGCCGCAATGCCGGAGGTGCCCGCAACATCGGAATCGAGGCGGCATCGGGTGACGTCTTCGCCTTTCTGGACGCCGACGTCTCCGCGCCTGCCGACTGGCTCGAGCGCGTACGCGCGGCCTTCGAGCGCGACGACGAGATCGTGGCCGTCGGCGGCAGCGTCGTCAACGGCCGGCCGGGGCTCTTCGGAGACCTGGACCTGTACCTGAATCACTCCGAGTGGATCGGCGGGCGCGCCTCCTTCAAGAGACTGATCCCCACCCTCGGCGTCGCGTACCGGCGCGACGCGGTTGGCCCCATCCGTTTCGTCGAGACCAACCTCGGCGAAGACGCCTCCTTCGGGGCGGCGGTGCTCCAGGGCGGCGGGAGGCTCTGGTACGACCCGGGGATCGTCATGACGCATCGCCACGAACGGCTCGACCGCGAGGAATTTCTCGCCCGGCAGGTCAACGCCGGGCGCACGATCTATCGGACCCGCGTCCTGCACGACCGCCCCGGGCGCATCCTCGTGCGCTGCCCGCCGCTCGTCTTTCTCTTCCCTCACCTCTGGATCGTCCTGGCGCGAATGTTTCGGGCGGGGAAGGCCGGCCGGGCGCTCGCGCTCTATCCCTGGCTCCTGGCCGGAGAGATGGCGCGCATCCGCGGGTTCTTCCAGGCGCGCCGGGAATACCGGAAGGCCGGCGCCTTCGAGAACCCGCCGGCCGCGCGCGAGGTGCGCGCGTGAACGGAACGCGGCTCGCGCAGGCTCTCTCGCTCGCGCGCGACTGGATCGCTCCGGGCGAGGCGCTCGCCCAGTGGACCCACTTCGTGACCTCGGTCTGCAACGCGCGCTGCGCGCATTGCTTCTATCCGATCAACGCGGGCAAGAACGAGCTGACCCTCGACGAGATCGACCGGCTCACGCGAACTCTCCCGCCCATCCGGCTCCTCTTGATCGGCGGGGGCGAGCCCTTTCTCCGCCGCGACCTGCCCGAGGTCGTCCGCCTCTACTTCGAGCGCACGAAGTTCTTTACCTGCTCGATTCCGACCAACGGTTTCGGCCCGGAGGAGATCGCGCGGGCGGCGCAGACAATCTGCGGCTTCGATCCCGATCTCTCGCTGGGCCTGACGGTCTCGCTCGACGGCTTCCGCGAGTACCACGACTTCGTCCGGCGGGTGCCCGGCCTCTACGACCGCGCGATCGCGACGCTGCAGAACCTGCTCGCCCTCTCGCGCTCGCTCCCCAACCTGACCGTCGGCGTCACGACCGTCTTCATGCGCGACAACCAGAAGGAGTTCGAGGCCTTCACCGACTTCATTTACGGAACCTACGGGCCGCACCAGCACTCGATCAACCTGATCCGGGGCGAAGCCTACGACCCGTCGCTCAAGGACAACCTGGACGTGGACCTCTACGCGCGCCTCTGCGAGAAGACCGACGCGCGGTACCCTCCGGCCGAGGTCCGTACGGGCTGGCGGGGCGTGCGCACCCGCGCGCGCCGCGAGGTCAACCGCCTCCGCTGCGAGTACATCGCGCGGCAGGCGAAGGGAGGCTCCTTCGAGCAGTTCTGCCTGGCCGGCGAGCGCGAATTCATTCTGTCGGAGGACGGCGTCGTGACAGGCTGCGAGCTGATCGGCGACAGCCTCGGCAACGTCCGCGACTTCGGCTACGACTTCCGGAGGCTGCGCGCGTCGGCGGCCGTCGCCGCCTTCGACGCGAAGAAGCGCGCCACCCTCTGCAAGTGCACCCACGAGTGCAACACCCGCACGATGCTGCTCTTCGACCGCTCCAACGCCCTGCCCGTCCTCGCCGCCATGGCCGGCCTCCGTTCCTCCCCCTCTCCTCCTGTCAGAGAGAACCCATCCCGGTCACCCTGAGGTCGCCGACGCGCCAGAGCCTCCGCCGAAGTCGCCGACGCGCCAAAGCCGCCATGGCGACGGCGCGCGGCTACGGCTCTCCAGCGAAGGCGGATAGCCGCTATGGCGACGGCGCGAGCAAAGCGACGAAGGATCTGCCCTCGCCCCTTGGCGAGCCAGAGCAGATCCTTCGCGGAGCCTGTCCTGAGCGAAGCGAAGGGCTCAGGATGACAAGGAGACCTTCCTCGCTTTCGCGGCGAGGATCATCCCGCTCCTCTTCTTGCGGCTGACCACGTGATCGAGGAGCAGTAACGGGTAGAACAGCGGAAAGAGCAGTATGAAGACGCTCCGGTAATGAAAGAGGGATCCGAAGCGCAGGATCGCGATCGAGAGCCGCCCGGAGAAGAGATAGCGCGTCTCGAGCGTCTCGAACCCCGCGCGCGCGAGCATCTTCCGCAACTTCGCGTCGCTGTAGAGCTGATTGCAGCGGTACTCCTCCCGGTGGCGCCTCCGAAAGGCCTCGGAGACGAACGGCGAGTCCAGGCAATCCACCGTCAGGGCGAAAATCCCGCCTGGCTTCAGGACGCGACGGACTTCTGAAAGGACTCGAACGTCATCGCCGGTGTGCTCGAGGACACAGACGGAGACTGCCCGGTCGAACCGCCCGCCGGAAAAGGGCAGAGCCTCTCCCTGGCCGAGCACGAACTCGCCCGCGGGATTGACGAACGTCTTCGCGATCCCCGTCGCCGCGGCTGAAGGATCCACGCCGACGACAGCGTGACCCGCGCGGGCCAGCGCGCCGCAAAACGCCCCCTTCCCGCTGCCCACGTCCAGGATCCGCCGCCGCCCCGTCAGATCCAGGTATCCGCTCAGCACCGCCAGCTCGAGTCGGCGAACTCCATGAACCTTCTGCCAGTTCCGATAGACGAACCTCCTGGCCGCCCTCATCCCGACATGATGCTACCCGCCGACTCAAAGCGCATCGATTGACAGGGCAAGGCGACCTCGGCACGACTTCGGCGATACATCCAAGAGTCAGCCGCGCGGAGCTCGCGAAGCGACGTTTACCAACCGCCGCCCCCTCCCCCGCCCGAGCTTCCACCTCCGCCGCCTCCCCCGCCGCCCGAGCTTGGAGCGGAGACGCCCGCGGCCAGGGCCCCCGCCGCAGCCGCCCAGGAGGCCGACGCGCCCGCGCCGCCGAAGGAGCCGCCGCCCCCTGTCCATGACCCCGCGGACCCGAAGGAAGACGAAGACGAGCCGGAGGAGACGCGGCCCAGTTCCGAGGACGCGGCCGCCGCTCCATATGCGTGAAACCAGCGGTCGGCCTGTTTGCCCAGCCCGAAGGCGACGATGTAGGGATACCACTCATCGCGCAGCCGCGGGGACGTTGTCGCGAGCTGTCTCTTGAAGAACTCGCGCGCCGCCGTCAGCGACTTGCGCCGCGCGATTTTCTTCGGTCCGTCGCGCGTCTTCGCAACGTTGAAGAGGTTGTTGGTGATGCCGACGCGGATCAGCAGAACGCCGGCGAGAAGGAGCAGGGAGCTCTCCCCGCCGCGCCAGATTCCCTGGAAGGAGAAGGAGAGCAGCAGCAGCGGCGCCCAGAGAAAGGTCAACGAGAAGAGGTCGAGCCGGTCCAGACGCGCCTGAAAGAACCGCGCCGGTATCAGAGCGGCGACGGCGATGATCCCGTGCAGGATCAGCAGCCCGATGACCGTGCCCGTGTCGGCGGCCTTCGTCCAGGCAAGCAGCCCGAGCACCGCCGTTCCGGCTAGGAGGAGAAGGACCGTGGGAACCCGGCTTGGCCGCGGCGAGCTGTCCTGAAAGTCGGGATGCCGTTCGAGCCTGCTCTCGAGCCCCTTCTTGATCTTCGCGGCGGGATCGAAGCCGCTGCTCCGATAATGCGCCCGGATCCGGTCGGTATCGGTATCGGGCCCGTCGAAGAAGAGGGCCTCGACGAGCTCTCTTTCGTAGCCGGAAAAGCGGTCGGTCTCGACGAGCCGGCGCAGGGTCAGTTTCTTGCCCTCCGGTCTCGCGCTCAACTTTCCCTCGGCCGTCAGGCGCGCGAGCACCGCCGCGACCTCCGGCGCGCCGATGTCCTCGTCCCAGAGGGCTCCGACTTCCTCGGGAAGGAGCGAGAACACGTTCTTCTCGAGCCAGGCCTCGTCGATCGAGTCCGCGGGAGGAAGCGGCTCATAGCGCCCCAGAGCGATCTCGCGCCGGCGCCACGCGAGGAGGAGCCCGAGAACGGCAGCCAGAAGAACCGCGAAGAAGCCCGCGCGAAGAACGGGCGTGGTCCCCGTCCGGACAGCCGCCGGCCGGCTCGCGTCCCGACGCGCCAGACGCAGCGTCACGACAGCTCCCCTGCCCGGCGGCAGCGGTCCGAGCGCTAACCGGCCGGTCCACAACGCCGGGGCCTGCCAGACGGGATCCAGCTCGAGATCGAGGGAGAACTTCTCGATGGACCCTTCCCGCTCCGGGAACGCGAAATCGTTGTCCAGCAGGTAGCTGTCCCCCTGCCGCAGGAGAATCCCCGACAGCGTGTAGGCGATCTCGTAGTCGATCTCGGTGTCGGCAAAAAGCGGATCGGAAGCTCGCCGGCTGCGCCACCGCAGCGTGCGAGGGTCCTTCCAGCCGTAGCGGTCCACTTCCGACAGGCTCCCCTCGGAGAGCGCCTTCCTTTCGCCCGTCTCGGGGTCCACGCGCCATATCCCCTCGAGTTTCAGGGTCTGCCCGGGATTGACGCGGAAGATCCTCTGGCCTCCGTTCCAGTCTCCGGTAAAGACCATCGCCTGCCGCTCCCTCACATGAAGCCGCCCGTCGGCGTCCAGACGCGCTCGCACGTCCATGGCGCGCCAGCGGAGCGACTTCTGCGCGAAAGCCGCCGGCGCCGGAAGGACAACGAGCAAACAAAAGGCGAGTGCGCGGACAGTCCTGTGCATGCCGCTCCTTTACCTGTGAACCCGAAATGCCGGCGATCTTAGCTCGGATAATTCAGCGAGCAGATCCTTCGCTTCGCTCAGGATGACAGGGTAACGGGTACCTCCAGTAGATCACCGGCATATGGACGGCGCCGGAGCGGAGCGCGCGGAGCGACGTTAGCTGGCGCGGCGGCGGGGGGCCGTCTTCCTGGGGGCGGAGGCTCGGGTCTTCTTGGCGGCGGCGGGAGCGGAGGGGAGAAACACTTCCTTCATCTCGGGGAGCTTGCCCGCGGGCTTCTCGAAGCCGCAGCCTCCCCTGTCGCAGACGAGCACGTTTCCGCCCTTTCTCTCGCGCAGGAGCAAATACGGGTTGCCGCACTTGGGGCAAGCCTCGGGGATCGGCCGGCTCGACAGAGTGAAGTCGCAGGCCGGGTAGTTGACGCAGCCGTAGAAGGGCCGGAAGCGGCCACGCCTCTCGGCGATGATCCCGCCGTCCTTGGGACAGCGCACGCCGGTGTCCTTGGCCGGTTTGGGGGGCTTGTACTTGCACGCGGGATATCCGCTGCACGCGACATAGACGCCGAAGCGGCCGTGCCGGCGGACCAGCGGGTGCCCCGACTCGGGACAGGCCTCCCCCGTCGGCTCGTCGGGACGGGCCTCGGGCTTCCCGCCGGCCATCACCACGTTGACGATGTTGCGGCACCGGGGGTACGCCGTGCAGCCCAGGAACGCCGATCCAGCCCGGCTCGTCCGCAGTTTCATCGGCGAGCCGCATTCCTCGCACATCGTGCTCTCGAGCTCTGTCGCGTCCACGACGTCCTCGTCCGGGTCGGGGATGTTCTGGGTGAAGGTACAGCCGGGATAGCCGCTGCAGGCGATGAAGAGGCCGTTCTTGCCCATCCGCAGCTTCAGTTTCTTGCCGCACCTGGGGCACTTCTCGGAAAGCTCCGGAGCGATGGGGAACTTGAGCAGCTCCCGCGCCTCCGCCAGCGGGATTCCGGCCTTGCCGGACACCATGTCGGCCAGGGCGCGGTCCCGGTCGCGGGTGAAGGTCTTGTCGAACTCGGAGAGGGCCTTCTTCCAGGAGATCTTCCCCTCCTCGACGTCGTCCAGGCGCTCCTCCATCCTGGCCGTGTACGAGGTCTCGAAGAAATCGTCGAAGTACGGGACGAGCATGTCGATGACCGTGCGTCCGAGCGCCGTCGGCACGAAACGCCGGTCCTTCTTGCGCACGTACTCGCGGTCCTCGATCTTACGCAGGATCTCGGCATAGGTCGAGGGCCGGCCGATGCCGTTCTCCTCGAGGAACTTCACGAGCGAGGCTTCGTTGAAGCGAGGCGGGGGCTGCGTCTCCTTCTTTTCCGGAGCCACCGAGAGGAGCGCCAGCGTCTCCCCCTCCGCGAGAGGCGGCAGGCGGGTGGAAGCGCCCTCCTCCTTCTCGGGCTCGTCCTCCTCCTCCGTGATCCCGTAAGCCGCCAGATACCCGGCGGACTTCAGGGTCGAGCCCGAAGCGCGATAGACCGCCTTTCCCGCCTCGATGTCGGCCGAGGTCGCATCATAGACGGCGGGCGCCATCTGCGAGGCGACGAATCGCTCCCAGATCAGCCGGTAGAGCTTCGCCTCTTCGGGCGAGAGGTGCGGCGTGACCGCCTCGGGCGGCAGGTCGAGATACGTCGGCCGGATCGCTTCGTGAGCGTCCTGCGTGCCGCGCTTGCTCTTGAAGTATCGCGGGGACTCGGGGAGAGCCTCGGGGCCGTAGCGGTCTTTGATCAGGCCGCGCACCTCCGAGAGGGCCTCCTCGGAGACCCGCGTCGAGTCGGTCCGCATGTAGGTGATCAGGCCGAGGGTGCCGCGTCCTGGGATGTCGCGCCCCTCGTAGAGCCGCTGGGCGATCTGCATGGTGCGCCGCACCGCGAAGGAGAGCCGCCGCGCGGCGGCCTGCTGGAGCTGCGACGTGATGAAGGGAGGCGGCGGGTTCTTGCGCCTTTCGCTCGTCTCGACGCGCGAGACTCTCCAGACCGCGCCGGCGACGTTCTCGCGCACCCTTTCCGCGGCCCCGGGGTCGGGCAGCCGCGGATCCGTGCCGTCGAACTTCAACTTCTGCCCGTCGAAGGAGAAGAGGCGCGCGGAGAAAGGAGGAGGCACCGAGGCCTGGAGCTGCGCATCCACGGTCCAGTACTCGACGGGCTTGAACGCCTCGATCTCCCTCTCCCGGTCGCAGATGATCCTCAGCGCGACCGTCTGAACGCGTCCGGCCGACAGCCCCCGCCAGATCTTCTTCCAGAGCAGGTCGGAGACCTCGTAGCCCACCAGCCGGTCGATGATCCGCCGCGCCTGCTGCGAGTCCACCAGGCGCGCGTCGATCTCTCCCGCATCCTCCATGGAGCGAAGCACGGCCTTCTTGGTGATCTCGTTGAAACGGACGCGTTTGAAGACGGCGTCCTTCGACGAGGATCGGAGGGCTTCCTGCAGGTGCCAGGAGATGGCCTCGCCTTCCCGGTCCGGGTCGGCCGCCAGATACACCGCTGTCGCTTCGCGCGTGGCCTTCTTCAGATCCCCGAGCGTCTTTTCCTTGCCGGGCACGACCTCGTACGTCGGCTCGTAGGCGTGGCCGCGATCCACGCCCAGGCCCTTTCGGGGCAGGTCGCGCACGTGCCCGTAGGAAGCGAGGACCCGGAAGTCCTTGCCCAGGAATTTCTCCAGAGTCCGCGCTTTCGCAGGCGACTCGACGATGACGAGGTTCTTGCCGGCAGCCATATAGGGCGGAGCACCCTGCCACAACCGGATGCAAAGCGCAAACCGGGAGGAGCTCCGGTACCTGCAACAAAGATCAAGTCCCGCGGGCGAGTCCGTGGCGGATCAGTAGGTTAGGGAATTGATGATTGCCGATTGAAGATTGATGATTGGAGGCCCCGCGCCCCCCTCAATCGGCAATCGACAATCCTTCAATCGTCAATTCCTCCTGGCTCCGTAGCGTCCGCCTTCGCCGAAGAGGGCGAGCCCCGCCTCCTCCAGCTCGAAGAGTGCGGCCAGAACGGTCGCGGCGGGAAGATCGGTCACCTGCGCGAGGTCTTCGGCCGAGGCGTCCTCCTCTTTGCGCAGCGCCTCCCAGACGCGCCGAGCCTCTTCCGAGAGGACCACATTCGCGCGCGGCGGCGCGGTGCCGCCGGCCGTCCTGGCCGTGCCGATCGCGGGGAAGAGCTCGGCCAGGACGTCCTCGGCCCCCCGGCAGAGGATCGCCCCGTCGCGCAGCAGCTCGTGCGTGCCGACCGAGGTCTGCGAGAAGACGCTTCCGGGGACCGCGAAGACGTCCCTGCCGAACTCGGCGGCCAGGCGCGCGGTGATCAAGGAACCGCTGCGCCAGGACGCCTCGACGACGACAACTCCGGCGCAGAGACCCGCGATGATGCGGTTCCTGACGGGAAAATTCGAGGGTCTGGGCTCCGTGCCCGGAGGAAATTCCGAGAGGAGAAGGTCGCGGATGGCGACGGTCTTCTTCAGGGCCGCGTGCTCGCGCGGATACTCCACATCCAATCCGCAACCCAGGACCGCGATGGTGCCGCCCGGGGTCGAGAGAGCCGCCTGGTGGGCCGCCTCATCCACCCCGCGCGCGAAGCCGGAGACGACCGTGACGCCGGCCAGCGCCAGCTCGCGCGAGAGCCGCTCGGCCACGTCCCGGCCGTAGCGCGTGGCCGCGCGCGACCCGACGATGCCGACCGCGGGAAGCCGCAGGCGCTCGAGGTTGCCGGCCGCGTAGAGGACGAAAGGAGGGTCGGCGATCTCCGCCAGAAGCGACGGGTATTCCTCGTCGAATGCCGTTACGACGCGTATTCCGGCCCGTTCGATCTCCCCGGCCCACCTCTCGGCTGGCAGGTCTTCGCCCGAGCGCAGGACCGCGCGCGCCCTCTCTCCCGACTCGAGCCACTCGGCGAGCTCCCCCTCGGAGGAGGCCAGGAGGGCTTCCGCGCCGCCCCGGGCGCGCAGGACGGGCCAGAGACGCTGGGGAGTCAGCTCCCGGCCGCGTGCCCACGAGATCGCCGCGCGGCGCAGCACGGGGTCCCGGCTCATTCTCTGACTCTCGCCAATCTTCACGAACCTTTCATCTGAAAGAGTGCGCTATTCCGTGGAAATCTTCAGGGCCCGAAAAGCTTTCCTATAATAGCGACCCCGGCAGGCGGGACAGGAGCGTGAGAATGCGTTGGCGGTCTCTTGCGGCGGCCTTTCTCTTGATCGCGTCGGGTTGCACCTCGTACTCGCAGACGGAACGCGCCAAGTCCCAGATCGCCTTCGGCTCGGAGGTCGCCCGCAAGGGACTCTGGCGCGAGGCCGCCTTCCGCTTCGAGCAGGCGATCGCCAGGGAGCCGGGCAACGCTCGGGCCCACAACAACCTCGCGGTGGCGCTGGAGGCGACGGGGGAGTTCGCCCGCGCGCTCGAGGAGTACAAGAAGGCGCTGGCGCTCGATCCCAAAGACTCCTACATCCACCGCAACTACGCCCGCTTCGCCGAGTTCTACACCTCCTACACCCGCACGACGGGGAAAGCCGCCGGTGCGCCCTAACCGTCGCAAAGGCCTTTACGCCCTTCGGGCCGCTGGACGGGCGGCCGGAGCCGTGCTGTTCGCTTTGCTGCTCGCGGCCCCTCCGGCCGCGGCCGGCGTCAGCCAGGTGAAGTTGAAGCTCCCGCTGAAGCCGCGCCTGCCTCTGCGCGGCAACGAGAAGATGGCCCTGGCCCCGTTCATCATCGTCACGGAAGCGGAGAAGGCCCGCGACAAGCGGCTCCAGAACGTGGACCTTCAGGGGGAGTTCCGGCGCTTCCTGAAAAAGCAGGTGGACAAGAAGACCAAGCTCGAGGTCGTCGAGACCCCCAACGACTTGAAGCTCCCGACTCAGAACCTGACGGAGCTCGCCCGCGCGACCGAGTTCTGGCGCTCGGTCGGCGTCACGACCGGCGCCGACGTCATCGTCTCGGGCTCGCTCGAATTCCGCATCGAGGACCGCTCCGGATACAAGACGGAGGAATACGTCTCTCCCATCAACGGACAGACCTACTACCGGCAGGTCTACGTCGAACAGACCGGCTTCCTCTTCGACATCGTCTTCCTGGTCTTCGACGGACACTCCGGCGAGAAGCTGCTCCAGGACGAGTTCAAGGATTTCCGGCAGACCGGAGGCCGCCGCGCCGACGAGCTGCAGGGCCTTTTCGAGAACCTCTTCTCGCTCGAGAACCAGATCCTGAATCTCTTCGTCGCCCGCGAACGCGAAGCCGACCGTTATCTCTTCACCGACTGATCCTTCAACGAGGCAGAAAAGTGCGACAAAGGCCAAGCCAATCTGTGTCGAAGATCAACGCCCTGGTTTTGAACCTCTCTGCCGCCGTTCGCAAAACGAACGCCTGCGGCCGAAAGCCCGGACTCACCATGAAAAAAATCCTCCTCGCCGCCCTTCTCCTGCTCCCGCCCTGCGCCGCCTTCGCCCAGTACGAAGAGGGGTTCTATCAGAACAAGATCGTCTACGACACCTTCGACTGGAAGACCTACCGCTCGACGCACTTCACGATCTACTTCTACAGCAAGGAGCGGCTCACCCTCCAGAAGGTCGCCTCCTACGCCGAGAGCGCCTACGACGACATCTCGCGGCAGCTCAATTTCCAGATTCCCAAGCCGATCAATCTCATCTACTACGCGACGCACTCGGACTTCGAGCAGACCAACACCCTCTTGAACTTCATCCCCGAGGGGATCGGCGCCTTCGCGCTCCCCTCCCGCAACCGCATGGTCCTGCCCGTGGACCTGCCCGACGAGAAGCTCCAGCAGCTGATCGCCCACGAGCTGACGCACGTCTTCCAGTTCGAGATTCTCTTCGGCGGCAACTACCTGCGCGCGGCGACTACCAACGCTCCGCAGTGGTTCCTCGAGGGGATGGCCTCCTACTTCGGCAACGACGAGGACAACAAGGACCGCATGATCCTGCGCGACGCGGTCCTGGCCGACCAGGTCCCGGAGATCGCCGAGAAGGGGATCTCCGGCTTCTTCGCCTATCGCTTCGGGCACGCGGTCTTCGACTTCGTCGCCGCCGAGTGGGGCAAGGACGCCGTGCGGGAGTTTCTCTTCGAGTTCCGCAACCAGATCGGCGGGAACATGGAGAAGCCGATCAAGCGGGCCTTCAACATCTCGGCCGAGGACTTCGACATCAAGTTCCGCCGTTTCTTGCGGCAGCGGTACCTGAAGATCCTGACGGAGAGGGGGGAGCCCACCGATTTCGGCGAGCGTTTCAAGATCGAAGACACTCCGTCGGCCGAGCTCTCCCCCCGCGCCTATCCCTCGGGCGACTTCGTGGCGGCTTTTTCGACCTACAAGGAGCAGGCCGACGTCGTGCTCCTGTCCACCCGCGAACGCAAGCTCTACCGGAACCTGACGAGGGGCTACACGACATCCTACGAGTACCTGGTCTCGCAATGGGTGACGACGGGCCCGCAGAGCGGGGCGGACCTGGCCGTCTCCCCCGACGGAAACACCGTCGCGGTCTTCGCGCGCCGCGAGCGCGGGCGCGACCTGCTGCTGTTGAACGCCCTGAACGGCGGCATCCGCGAGCGCATCGAGATGCCCGGCCTCGACCAGCAGCTCTCCCCCGCCTTCTCCCCCGACGGGAAGGCCATCGTCTTCCGCGCGCTGCGGGAGGGGAAGGCCGACATCTACTCCTATGACTTCGCCTCCCGCGCCATTACGAACCTGACCCGGGACGACGAGGCCTCCGACTTCGGCCCGGCGTTTTCGCCGGACGGGCAATGGATCTACTACTCCGCTGTCCGGGGCACGAAGGCCAAGATCTTCCGCATGCACGCCGACTCTCCGGACTCGCGCGAGCAGGTCACCTACGGCGACTGGAACGACGAAGACCCCTCGCTCTCCCCCGACGGCAAGAGGCTCTTCTTCATCTCCGACCGCGACCAGGGCATCTACAACATCTACTCGGTCAACCTGGAGACGGGCGAGACCCTGCTGCACACCAACGTCGTGGCCGGCGTCTTCTCTCCGACCGTCTTCGTCGGGCGCGACAACACGGAGAAGCTCGTCTTCAGCGCGTATTACAAGCGCCGTTTCACGCTCTACATCGCCGACACCAACAAGCCGGTCAAGCGGCTGCCGGAGTTAAACCCCGCCGCGAGCCCGAGCGTGCTGTCGGCCGCCGCGCCCTACCAGCCGGCGATCGAGGTCGCCGTGGACCCCGAGAAGGTCTCGGGCAAGCCGAGCAAGAAACTCCAGCTGGAGGACGCGCAGGTCACCGCCGGAATCAACACGGACCAGACCTTCGTCTCCAACACCGTGCTCATCTTCGGAGACAACCTGGGCGACCGCCGGTTCATCACGGTCTTCCAGTCGCTGGCGTCGTTCACGAATTTCCAGTTCAGCTATTTCGACCTCACCAAGCGGCTGCAGAAAGGAATCACCCTCTTCGACGACAGGACCTACTTCCTGGCTCTGGACCAGAGCCTCGGGCAGGACCGGCTCGTGCGCGACCGGCGGGTCTATCGCCAGACCGGCGGATTCCTGGAGGCGATTTACCCTCTCTCCCGCTATCACCGCCTGGAGGGGCAGGTTGGATTCATCTCGCGAACGTACGATTTCCCCTTCGCCGTTCAGAACCTTGACGGCAGCCAGACCTTCCTGGTCCAGGGCCGCACGGACAACTTCCCGAGCGTCGGCCTCGCCTTCGTCGGGGACACCGTGCTCTATCAGGAATGGGGGCCGCTGTCGGGCCGCCGCTACCGCTTCTCCGCCTCCTGGGCCCCGGACTTGAAGAAGGGGCAGATCGACCCCAATACCGGCGAGCCGGCCAACTCCGCCACGCTGACAGAGGACGTCTCCGTGGATCTGCGGCATTACTTCAAGATCACGGCGCGGTCTCTTTTTGCCGTCCGCCTCTTCGGCGCGCGGTCGACCGGCAACTTCCCGGACGTCTTCTACTTCGGCGGTCTCGACACGCTGCGCGGCCTGGACTTCCGCGAGCAGATCGGCAACACCTTGGCGTTCGCGAACTTCGAGTTCCGTTTCCCGCTCATCGACTTCCTGGCTTTTCCGATCGGCGGGATCCGGAACATCCGCGGCCACTTCTTCCTGGATATCGGCGGCGCGGCCCTGAAAAACCAGAAGTTCCGTTTCTGGAACGCGAGCGAGCACCAGTTGGTCGACGGGAAGGCCTCCTACGGTTACGGCATCGAGTTCAGCCTCTTCGGCCTGGGTCTCCACTGGGACTTCGCCAAGTTGACGGACTTCAAGAAGTCGCTTTCGGGTCTGAGGACATCCTTCTACATCGGCACGGAGTTCTAGCTTTCGGCCGCGGCATTCGCTTCGCGAACGGCGGCCGAGAGATTCTAGCCAGACGGGGCCCAACCCCGCTCTTCGACTTTCGTCTTGCGACTCTTTAGAATCCAGCGAGCGTGTCTGCCGGAAAGACTCTTGCGGTTCGGGCGCTGGGTCCTTACGGCGGATCCGCGCCGGGCTACCGCCTGACGACGTTTCTGCTGGACGGCACCACCGCGCTCGACGCGGGTTGCCTGACCGACGCCCTGCCTCTGGCCGCCCAGCGCCGCCTGAAGCGCGTCATCCTGACGCACGCGCACTTCGACCACATCGCGTCGCTTCCGCTTCTCTGCGACAACCTCTACGGCCAGCGCCATCCGCTCGAGGTTCTCGCTCCCGCTCCCGTTCTCGCGACCCTCTCCGAGAGCATCTTCAATGACCGCATCTGGCCCGACTTCACCCGTCTGCCTTCCCGCAACCGGCCGACCGCGCTTCTCCGCGCGATCCCGGTAGGAAAGCCCTTCCGGGCGGGGAGTGTGACGGTGACGCCCTTTGCCGTGGACCACTCGGTGCCGGCGTTTGGATACATCGTCGCCAAGCCCGGCCGCTCGATCGTCTTCACCGGGGACACCCAGCCGACCGACGCGTTGTGGGAGGCGACGGCCCGGGCGCGCAGCCTCAAGGCGATCTTCCTGGAGGTCTCGTTCTCCAATACGCAGGCGCGGGTCGCCCGCGCCTCCGGGCATTTCACGCCGCGCCTGCTTGCGGGAGAGCTGACCAAGGCCCCGCCCAGGGTGCCGATCTACCTCTACCACATGAAACCTCCGTCGTTTTCGCGCATCCGCCGCGAGATCGCGGCCCTGCGCGAGCCGCGCCTCCATCTTCTCGAATCGGAGAGAAGCTTTCGTTTCTAAGTTGCGGCTGAGTCTCGCAGCCCCTGCTTGTTCAGAAGTCGCGCCCAGGCCAGGAGATCCACGGCGAGCGTCCCGGCGAAGCGTCCGCGCAAGGAATCGTTGCGCAACAGGTCGAGGCGTGGTCCCGGCAGGACGAGCCGCCGCACGAGAAAGGTTTTCTTTCCGCGAAGGAGAACCTGGTGGAAGGACTCCCGGCCCCCGCGCACGACGCGAAGAGCGCGCCCCGGCCCGTCCACCGTGACTTCCTCTTCGATGTCCGCTTCTCGGGATCCCTCGCCCTCCGCCGCGGGCGGGGAGAGGCGAAGGCGCCAGGCTCCGCCGCGGACGTCCTGCTCCGTGACGCGCGCGACTCCCTCCAGGAGCGCGCGATAGCCCTGCGGCGAGGCGATTGCCTCGAAGGCGGCCTCCGCCGGATGCTCCACCTCGAGGTACACGCTCACCTCGCAAGACGGGATCGCGGAATCCGGATCCCCGGCGAGGCCGAAGGCGCGCTCGAGAAGTTCCCGGGCGATGCCGAACTGCTCCTCCAGAAGCGGGGCCCGCGGCGCCGTCAGCGGCATCCGCGTCCGCGAATGGAGATCGTCCACTCGGACCTCTCCTTGCGCGAAGGAGATGGTCCTTCCCTCCTTCTCCCGCCGCAGCGAGACGGCCGCGAGGAACCTCGAGTCCGACCGATACGTCTCCCGCCACCGCCGCTCGAGCTCCTCGGACGGGACGGCCGCGGCAAAGACCTCGAGCTCGCGCGGCCCTTCGGGCACTCCTCCGAGAAGCTCGATTCGCCAGCCGCGGCTCTCCGAAGTGACCCGCAGGGCGCCCAGCGCGGATTCGGTCTCTCCCCCGGCGCAGCGCAGCAGGACCGGGAGAGGAAAGCCGACGTCGCAGATCCATTCCTCCCCTTCGAGCATCACGAGCAGCGCGGCGTGATCGAAGTCCGACTGGACCCGGCCGAGCGCGATGCGGCGGACGAAACCCAGATCACCCAGCAGCGCGTCCAGCGCCGCGACGCGCGCGTAGCAGGTCCCGCCGGCTCCCGAGTCCAGATGCCCGGCCCAGAAGAGCTCCGGCCGGCGCGGCTTCTCCGCCGGATTGGAAACCTCGGCGTTGCGCACGATCTTGGAGGCCGTCTCGAAGGGCACCCGCTCGTTGAACCGCGCGAAGAGAGCCTGGAGGTAACCGATCCCCGGCTCCGATCGCGGCAGCTCGAGCGCTTCAAGAATCTCCTCCAGCGGAATCATGACCCTGTCATCTGAGGAGCCCCTCCGGTTCCATTGTCATCCCGAGCGAAGCGAGGGATCTGCCCCCGTCTTGTGAGTTCGCCGAAAAGCGCTCTCGGGGCAGGCTCAGAGACGAAGAATCTGCCCTCTTCGAAATGTCAGACAGATCCTTCGCTTCGCTCAGAGCTTGCCCCGAGCCGGTAGTCATTTCTCTCAACGGGAGGCCGCAGATCCTTCGCTGCGCTCAGGATGACAGGGAAGAGCGAGGGGATGACCGGGAAGACGATTCCTTCTTCCCGGCCAGCTTCTCCAGGAGCGCGGCGATCCGGGCGCGCGCGTCGGCGCCGAACCAGAAGTCCAGGAACGGATCGTCTTGCCGCGCGGCGTCGAAGCGCGCGGCCGCCTCGGCGCGGGCGCGGCGCTTGACCTCGGCGTAGGCGGCCGCCGATCCGCGGGCGAGGTGGCGCACTCTCTCCAGCGCCGAGTCGAGCAGGTCCGCGGCCGGGACGACGCGGTCGAGCAATCCGAGCGAGAGCCCGGACTCCGACGGCATGTTCTCCGCGGACGCCGTCAATCTCTCCATCGGCCGCGCTCCGATGACGTACCGGAAGAGCTCCAGGCAACAGGCCGGAAGCGGAACGCCGAGCGCGACCTCGGAGAGCCCGAACCTGCCCGGGCCTTCCGCGGCGTACCGCTCGTCGGCGGCCGCGGCGACGATCAGGCCTCCCGCGATCGCGTGCCCGGGCAGGGCGGCGAGGAGCGGACCCCGAAAGAGGAAGATCTCGCGGACGAGATCGCAGTAACTCTCCAGGAAGGCCTTCATCCCGGCGAGGTCGAGCGTGGAGATGAGCGGAAGGTCCCATCCCGCCGAGAAAATCCCGGGGTTGGCCGAGGTGAGGACGATCCCCTTTGCCCCGGCGCGCTCCCGCAGAACGGCTCGCAGGCGGGCGACCAGATCCGGGGCGAAGGCGTTGGCCGGCGGCCTGTCGAGCGAGACAACGGCAATGCCGTCCCTCTCGACGACTTCGACGAGGCTCAAGCGCTTCTCCGCTCTCGAGCGGCGCCCGCGAAGACCATGCGGTGCACCCGCTCGTCCCCGGTCAGTTCCGGATGGAAGGTCGCGGCGACGACGTTGCCCTGCCGCGCGAGCACCGGCTCGCCTCCTCGCGTGGCCAGGACCTGCACCCCCGGGCCGACCCGGCGGATCTTCGGCGCTCGGATGAAGACGGCCGGCAGCTCGCCGCCCAGGGCCGGAGCCTCCACGATGCCCACGAAGGAGTCCGCCTGCCGGCCGTAGGCGTTCCGTTCGACGGCGATGTCCAGGAGCCCGAGGCCTTTCTGGTCGGGATTGGAAACCTGGCGCGCCAGAACGATCGCGCCCGCGCATGTCCCGAGCACCGGCCGCCCGCTCGCCGCGAAGCGGGCGATCGCCGTCTCCCAGGGCGCGGACTCGAAGAACTTCCAGAGCGTCGTGGACTCCCCTCCCGGGATCACGAGCCCCGCCGCATCCTCCAGCTGCTCCGGCTTCTTCGCTTCGAAAGACGGCAGTCCGATGCGCTCGAGCATCTTCCGATGGGCCTCGAAGTCCCCCTGAAGGGCGAGGACGGCCACCCCATCGTGCGGGAGGCGGGAGGCGGGAGGCGGGAGGCGGTGCTCCTTCTCGTCCGTTCGCCTGCCCCCTGCCGCCTGCCGCCTGCCGGCTCCGGTTTCTTCGATCACCAGCCCCTCGTCTGCAGCCGCGCTTCCTCGGGCAAGCCGGCGGCTTCGATTCCCTTCATGCCGGAACCCAGGGATTCTTCGGCCTCGACCAGGGCCTGCGCGTCGCGCCAGTGGGTCGTCGCCTTGACGATCGCGCGGGCGCGGTTGGCGGGGTCCTCGGACTTGAAGATCCCGGATCCGACGAAGACCGCCTCGGCGCCGAGCGACATGCAGAGCGCGGCGTCCGCCGGCGTCGCGATCCCGCCCGCGGCGAAGTTGGGGACCGGAAGCTTCCCGAGCTCGGCCACTTCGACCACGAGCTCATAGGGGGCCGCCAGGCGCTTGGCCTCCGCCATCCGCTCGTCCCGGCCCATGAGGGTCAGGTTTCGAATATCTCTCCAGACTTCCCGCAGGTGCTTGACCGCGTGCACGACGTCTCCGGTGCCCGCCTCCCCCTTCGTCCGGATCATCGCCGCTCCCTCGCCGATGCGCCGCAGGGCTTCGCCCAGGTTGCGGCAGCCGCACACGAAGGGGATCTTGAAGTCGTGCTTGTAGACGTGGTTCTCCTCGTCGGCCGGCGTCAGGACTTCCGACTCGTCGATGAAATCCACCTTCAGGGCCTCGAGGATCCTGGCCTCGGCGGTGTGGCCGATGCGGCACTTGGCCATGACGGGGATCGAGACGGCCTCCTGGATCTCCCGGATCTTCGAGACCGGCGACATTCGCGCCACTCCCCCGTCGCGCCGGATGTCGGCCGGCACGCGCTCCAGGGCCATCACGGCCGCCGCGCCCGCGTCCTGCGCGATCTTCGCCTGCTCCGCGTTGACGACGTCCATGATGACGCCGCCCTTGAGCATCTCGGCCAGTCCGACCTTCACGCGGTAACTGTCTGTCTGGTTCATCGCTGACTCTCCTCTTTCAAGAGGTGCTCGGTGTTAGGTGTTGGGTGCTTGGCCCCGGTCCCTAACACCTGGCACCTCGCACCTAACACCTTTCTCTCATACGACCGGCGCCGAATGGACGCCGGAGGTTCCAGTAACCGCCTTGACGGCGTCCGCGAACAAACGGATTCCCTGCTCGACGTCCCGCTTGTCCACGCGCGACACCGAGAGACGCACGTTGGGGAGGTCCTCGCCTCGGGGGTCGAAGTCCGATCCCGGGGCCACGCCGACGCCCCGCGCCGCCGCCGCCTGGGCGACGCGGCGGCCGGAGGTCTCCGGCGGAAGATGCAGCCAGAAAAGCGCGCTTCCGATCTCTCCTCCCCACCAGGACACCTCGGGCAGCTGGGCATTCAGGATTCGCGCCGCCGTGATCCGCTTGGTTTCCACGTCGAAGGCGCGGGCGCGGCGTGCCCGGCGGTCTCCCCCCTCGCGCAGGAAGGCCGCGACGGCCGCCTGCAGCGGCAGCGGTGTCTGGAAGTCCGCGGTCTTCTTCACGCGTGCCAGTCTCTGGATGATCGCGGTGGGCCCGGCGATCCAGCCGATGCGGAATCCCGGCACGAGGTCCTTGGACAGAGTCCCGAGCCAGATCGTGCGGTCGGGCAGCCGCGCCGCCAGAGGCCGGAGGCCGGACTCGGGCTCCTCGTACCCATCCTCGACCAGGAGCGCCCCGGAGGCCGCTACGGCCTCGACGATCGCCGCTCGCCGCTCCTCGCTCGTCGTCACGCCGGTCGGATTCTGCCGCTCCGGCATGAGATAGACGAGCTTGGCTTTCGTCGCGAGGAGCGGTCTGACATCGGGTCCTTCGGGCCCCATCGGGAGCTCGACGATCCGGACTCCCGCGAAACGCGCGAGGGCCAGCGCTCCCGAATAGGTCGGCGATTCCATGACGGCGGAGTCTCCCGGGTCAGTAAAGGTCCGGAAGATCAGATCGAGGGCCTGCTGCGCGCCGCTCGTGACGAGGATCTCTTCGGGGCCCCGGCGGAGTCCCTGCTGCGAAAGGCGGGAGGCGATCTCGCGGCGCAGATCCTCGAATCCGAGCGGGGGAGCGTACTGCCAGAGATCGGACCGGCGGCTCCAGGCTTCCGACAGCGTGCGCGTGAACTCCTCGAGGGGGAAGAACCTTTCGTCCGGAGTCAGCCTGGAGAAGTCCGCGGTGAGCGGCGCGCCGGCGGCGGGGGAGTCCTCGGGCGAGAGATTCAGGACCCGCGCCGAGAGAAGATCGTCCGCATCGAACGCCGCCGGCGGGGCGGAAGATGCATGGACGACGGTTCCGCTCCCGATGCGGCCGCGAGCGAGGCCGGCCTGCTGAAGGTGGCGGTAAGCCGCCTGAACAGTCCCGCGATTGATCTTGAGGGTTGCCGCCAGATCCCGGGTGGCGGGAAGCCGCGCGCCGTCGGGCAGCGCGCCCGAGGAGATTCTCCTCTCCAGAGCCGCCGCGAGCTGGTCCGAGAGAGGCTCACGCGAGCCTCGGTCGAGGTCTATTGAAGCTGGCCAATCCAATTGGCTCGACACAAACCCAATTGTATATCAACCAATTATTTATGTACAAACATATTTATTTTCAGCATTTTACACGATGACTTGCCCACTAAATCGACTGGAGGCTCGTTAAGCTCGCGGCGCGAGGAGTCTCGCAGAGGCGAGGCGGACTCCCCCCTCGCGCCGCGGGAGCGGAGCGCCGGAGGGTTATCACGCCGCAGGCGTAGATCCCCCGGAGCGCGCGGAGCGACGGCTACGCCCCGCGCTTGCGGAGCTCTTCCTCGAGGCCCCTCGCGAACTGGAATTCGACGTCTCTGGTCGAGATTTTCTTGCGGCGCGCGAGTGAGGCTTCCACCTTCTGCTCGAGCTCGTCGAGCTCCTTGTAGCTGTCCGTCAGGACCTTCACGATCGCGCGGCGAACGGTCTCGTCGTCGGTCTTCTGGACGAGATTCATGTTCTCCTTCAACCGGCGAAGGATGACGCGGGAGAGGTACAGGATGCGGTCGGCCGAGACCTTCACGGCTTTCTTCCCGCCAGCAGCTCTTCGGTCAGAGGATGGCGGAGCAGCTGCTCGAAGACTTCGGGCGGGACCGTCGCGACGTCGGCGCCCATCAGGGCCGCGTCCAGCACGTGCACGGGGTTTCGCAGCTGCGCCACGAGGATCTGGGTCTGGAACCCGTAGTTGTCGTAGATGCGGATGACCTGCTCGACCAGATCCATGCCGATCGAACCCACCGCGTCCAGCGCTCCAACCGCCGGGGCCACGTAGGCCACGTTGGCCTTGGCGGCGATCAAGGCCTGGGACGCCGAATAGCACCCCGACGCGCAGACGGCCACCTGGTCCTGCGCGAGCAGACGCGCCACGCGGAGGCCGTTGGGCTCGACCGGAAGCTGGATGACGATGTCCTTGCCGAGCTTGGCGAGCTCCCGCGCTTCCTTGTACATCCCCTTGGCATCAGCCGAGCCGGGCTCGACGCAGACCGGGCCGTCCGTCAGGGCGGCAAGCTCCCGAACGGCGCGCCGGTAGTCCATTCCTGCGGCCGCGGCCTGCGCCGCCGAGAGCCAGACTCCGTCGAGCAGGCCCCACTCGCGGACCTTGCGTGCCTCCTCCAGGTTCGCGCTGTCCAGGAAAAAGCGCATAGGACGCGGGATTCTATCTGACTGGCGACTGAGGACTCGGGACTGAGGACTGGGGACTCAAGCGGCCTGCGACCTCGCCCGGGAAAGGGACACCATGGTGAAGGCGTCTTGAGCCCTCGGTCCTCCGTCCTCGGTCCTCAGTCGAACCTACTCTTCGTCGAGGAAGGGGGCGCCGGGCTCTTTGGACTTCGGACCCTGCGGGGCGGGCGGCGCGACGGGCAGCGTTCCTTGCGGCTCGTCTTCGCCTTCGTCGGGCTCGGCCAGCTTGGCGACGGCGACCACGCGGTCTCCCTCCTCGAGGTAGATGAGCCGCACGCCCTGCACGGCGCGGCCGGTCTCGCGGATGTCCTTGACCTTGATACGGATCAACATCCCGCTCTGCGTGATCAGGAGGAGCTGATCGGCGTCCGTCACCGACTTGATCCCGGCGACGGGCCCGTTCTTCTCGGTCACCTTCATGTTGATGACTCCCGAGCCTCCGCGCTGCTGGAAGCGGTATTCCGAGGCCTCGGAGCGCTTGCCGTAGCCCTTCTCCGTCACGGTCAGGAGGTGTCCGGTCTCCTCGACGACGTCCATCTCGACGACGTAGTCGTCCGCCTTCTTCAACGTGATGCCGATGACGCCCGTCGTGTCGCGGCCCATCGGGCGCGCGTCCTTCTCGGAGAACCGGATGCCCTGTCCCTGGTGCGTGCCGATGAAGATCTGGCGCGTGCCGTCGGTCACGCGGACCGAGAGCAGCTCGTCTCCCTTCTCGATGTTGATCGCGATGATGCCCCCCGAGCGCACGTTCGCGTACGCCGCGAGAGCGGTCTTCTTCACCAACCCGCGCTTGGTCGCGAAGACGAGATAACGGTCCTCGGGGAAATCCTTGGTCGAGGCCAGCGCGACCACGCGCTCGTTCGGGTCGAGGTTCAGGAGATTGACGATCGCCTTGCCCCGTGTCGCGGGCCCCAGCTGCGGCACCTCGTAAACCTTGATCCAGTGCATGCGGCCCGAGCTCGTGAAGGCCAGGATGTAGGCGTGGGTCGAGGCCACGAAGAGGTGCTCGACGACGTCTTCCTCCTTGGTCGTCGCGCCCACGCGCCCCTTGCCGCCCCGCCGCTGCGCGCGGTAGAGCGAAAGGGGAGAGCGCTTGATGTAGCCGCCGCGGGACACGGTGATGACCATGTCCTCCTCGACGATCAGGTCTTCGATGTCGATGTCGGTCGCCTCGGCCACGATCTGCGTGCGGCGCTCGTCGCCGAACTGTTTCCGGACCTCCAGAAGCTCCGACACGATGATGTCCAGGATGAGTTTCTCGGAGCCCAGGATCTCGCGCAGCTTCGCGATGAGGGCCAGGACTTCCTTGAACTCCGCGACGATTTTCTCTCGCTCGAGGCCCGTCAGCCGCTGCAGCCGCATCTCGAGGATTGCCTGCGCCTGGACCTCGTCCAGGCGGACGATCTGCTTCTCCTTCGCCCTGGGAGCTTCGTCGGAGAGCTTCTCGCCGATGAACTTCTCCAGGCCCGCGAGCGTCATCGAGACTTCCGAGATCAACCGCTCCTTGGCCTCCTTGGGATCTTTCGAGGCCCGGATGATCTTGATGACCTGGTCGATGTTGGCGAGGGCCAGGGCGAGACCCCTCAGGAGATGGGCCCGCTCCTCGGCCTTCCTCAGGTCGAAGCGGGTGCGCCGGACCACAACCGTCTTCCGGTGGTCGATGAAATGGCGCAGCAGATCCGCCAGCGGCAGGATCCGCGGCTGGTTCTCGACGATCGCCAGGAAGATGATCCCGAAGGTGGACTGCATCGGGGTCAGCGCGTAGAGCTGGTTCAAGATCACCTGGGCGTTCTCGCCGCGCTTCAACTCCACGACGACCCGGATCCCGTCGCGGTCGGACTCGTCGCGCAGGTCCGAGATCCCCTCGATCTTCTTCTCGTTGACGAGCTCCGCGATCCGCTCGACGAGCTTGGCCTTGTTGACCTGGTAGGGAATCTCCGTGACGACGATCGACTCCTTGTCCCCCCGCGCGGCCTTCTCGATCATCGCCTTGGCCCGCACCTGCACGATTCCGCGGCCCGTCTTGTAGGCCTCGCGGATGCCCTCGGCGCCGTGGATGAACGCGGCGGTGGGGAAGTCCGGCCCCGGCAGCTTCTTCATCAGCTGCCCGAGGGTGGCGTCGGGATGGCGGATCAGCTCGATCGTCGCGTCCACGACTTCCGAAAGGTTGTGCGGCGGGATGTTGGTCGCCATTCCGACGGCGATGCCGGAGCCGCCGTTGACCAGGAGGTTGGGGAACTTGCAGGGGAGGACCGTGGGTTCCTGGAGCGAGTTGTCGTAGTTGGGGATCCAGTCCACGGTTTCCTTGTCGATGTCCTCCCCGATCAGCTCCGCGGAGAGCCGGGTCAGGCGCACCTCGGTGTAGCGCATCGCGGCCGGGTTGTCCCCGTCCAGAGAGCCGAAGTTGCCCTGCCCGTCCACGAGCGGATAGCGCATGGAGAAGTCCTGCGCCATGCGGACGATCGTGTCGTAGACGGCGTCGGGGCTGTGAGGGTGGTACTTGCCGAGCACGTCTCCGACGATGCGGGCGGACTTCCTGTAGGGCTTGTTGTGGACGTTGCCCTGCTCCCACATGGCGTAGAGCGAGCGGCGGTGCACGGGCTTCAGCCCGTCGCGCACGTCCGGCAGGGCCCGCCCGATGATGACGGACATCGCGTAATCGAGGTAGGAGCGGCGGACTTCCTCCTCGATCGTGACCGGAACGCGCTCTTCGGGCGTCAGGATGTTGCTGCTCATGCGTTAGCTCTCAGCTTTCAGCTTTCAGCTCTCAGCCAAACCCGCGGGACCTCTTCCCCAAGCTGACGGCTGATAGCTGATAGCTGATAGCTGACAGCTGACAGCTCAAATGTCCAGGTTCCTCACGTTCAGGGCGTTCTTCTCGATGAAGTCGCGGCGCGGCTCGACGGCGTCTCCCATGAGAATCGAGAAGATCTCGTCGGCCTCGACGGCGTCCTCGACGTTGACCTGAAGGAGGCGCCGGCTCTCCGGGTTCATCGTGGTCTGCCAGAGGGTCTCCGCGTTCATCTCGCCCAGGCCCTTGTAACGGGAGACGACGAGCCCCTTCTTGGCCGACTCGTAGATCGCGTCCACGACGGTGGGAAGCGTCTGATGGCGCTCGGTCTCGCCGTTCCTCTTGACGAGGTACGGCCCGTCCAGGAACGCGCCGATCGAGCGGGCCGCCTCGCGGATGCGCTTCATCTCGTAGCTGCCGACGAACTCCGCGTCGATCGCGACCGTGCGCGCGACGCCGTTGACGCGCCGGACGATCGAGAGCGCCCAGCCGGAATGCTCCTCGTCGGAGACGACCTCGACCTTCTCGGCGTCGAACGCGCGCGCGGCGCGGGCCAGGTCCTCGACCTTCTTCTTGTCGGTGAAATCGTTCTTCGAGAGCATCCCCCGGTCGAGCAGCGCGCGGACGAGGCCTTCCGGGATACCGCGGGTCGCGAGCTTGCCGATCTGCCCGCGGTAATCCTCCATCTTTTCGAGCAGCGCGACGAGCCTGGCGCCCGCGGCCGACGCGCCGGACATCTCGGAGGTCAGAGACCGGTCCTCCCCGATCCGGTCGAGCAGGAACCGCGACATCTCCTTCTCGTCCTTGAGAAAGGTCTCCTTCTTCCCCTCGGCGACCTTGAACAGCGGCGGCTGCGCGATGTAGACGTACCCCTTGTCGATCAACGCCGCCATGTGCCGGAAGAAAAAAGTCAGCAGCAGCGTGCGTATGTGACTTCCGTCAACATCCGCATCGGTCATAATGATGCACTTGTGGTAGCGGGCCTTCGAAGCGTCGAAGTCCTGGGCGATGCCGGTGCCGAGGGCGGTGATGAGCGTGCGGATCTCGGCGGAGGCCAGCATCCGATCCAGGCGCGCTTTCTCGACATTCAGGATCTTGCCGCGCAGCGGGAGGATCGCCTGGAAGCGGCGGTTCCTTCCCTGCTTGGCGCTGCCGCCGGCCGAATCCCCCTCGACGATGAAGATCTCCGAGAAGGCGGGGTCCTTCTCCTGGCAGTCGGCGAGCTTTCCGGGCAGCGAGCTCGAGTCGAGCGCGCCCTTGCGCCGGACGAGCTCCCGCGCCTTGCGGGCCGCCTCGCGCGCCCGCGCGGACTCGACGATCTTCTCGACGATCTTCTTGGCGACGCGCGGGTTCTCCTCCAGGTACGAGCCGAGCTTCTCGTAGACGACCTGCTGGACCCAGGTCTTGACCTCCGAGGAGACGAGCTTGTCCTTCGTCTGCGAGGAGAACTTGGGGTCCCGGACTTTGACCGAGACGACCGCGGTCAATCCCTCGCGGCAGTCGTCGCCGGAGAGGCTCGTCTCTTTCAGGGCCTTGGTCAGCCCGCCCTGGTCCGCGTACTTCTGAAGCGCGCGCGTCAGGGCTGTCTTGAACCCTTCCAGATGCGTCCCGCCGTCCCTGTTGTTGATCGTGTTGGTGAACGTGAAGATCGTCTCGGCGTAGCCCTCGTTCCACTGCAGCGCGACTTCCACGCGCTCCTTGTCGGCGTCGCGCTTGGGATCTCCGGTGGAGCCCCTGATGTCCTGGAAGAAGATGACCTTGTCGTGGATGGGCTGCTTGGTCTTGTTCAGGTGCTCGACGAAGGAGCGGATTCCCCCTTCGTAGGCGAAGTCGTGTTTCTTCTCGGTCCGCTCGTCGTGGATCGAGATGCCGACGCCGGGGTTCAGGAACGACAGCTCTCGCAGGCGCTGCGAGAGCCCGTCGAAATGGAACTCCTTGATCGAGAAGATGTCGGGGTCGGGCCAGAAGGTGATCTTGGTGCCGCTCTTGCGCGAGGTTCCAATCGTCTTGATCGGCCCCTGCGGCACGCCCCGCTCGTAGTTCTGGACCCAGACCTTCCCCTCGCGGCGGATCTCGACCTCCAGGCGCCGGGAGAGGGCATTGACGACCGACACGCCGACGCCGTGGAGCCCGCCGGAAACCTTGTAGGAGTTGTCGTCGAATTTCCCGCCCGAGTGCAGGTCGGTCATGATGATCTCGAGGGTCTCGCGCTTGTGCTCCTTGTGCATCCCGACGGGGATGCCGCGCCCGTTGTCCTCGACCGTGACGGAATTGTCGGCGTGGATCGTCACGGAGACGTGGTCGGCGTAGCCGACCTGCGCCTCGTCGATGGAGTTGTCCACGAGCTCGAAGACCATGTGGTGAAGACCGGTGATGTCGTCGGTGTCTCCGATGTACATCCCGGGCCGTTTCCGGACGGCCTCGAGGCCCTTCAGGAGCTTGATCGAATCGGTTGTATAGGCGGTGCTCATCTCTTTCTCAGTCGTTGACTGCGCGGGGGCGTTCGTGAACCCGCCCGGCGCGCATTTCGACGACGGCCGCGGCGCCGACCAGGCGCCTCCAGCGCGAAGGCTCGGACGCGGTCGTCAAAAGAACTGTCTCGGCCGGCGGCAGCGCCTCGACGAAGGCCTCGACCCACGCCGCCGACAGCCCGGCGTCGAACTCGTCCACGCCGAAAAGAGGAGACTCTCCCGCCGCCTGCGCCACCGCGCGCCACTCGGCGAGCTTGATCAAGGCCAGCACCCGGGACCGTTCTCCGGCGGAAGCGGTCGCCGCAAAGGGCTTGCCGCCGCGCTCCCAGAGCAACTCGTCACGCTGCGGCCCCGCCAGGCAATGGCCCCGCCGGCGTTCGGCGGGAAGGAGCCGCTCGCACGCCGCGCGCAGGTCCTCTTCCGAATCCCCTCCGGCGGAATAAGCGACGCGGATCGGCGCATATTCCGGCCCCGCCGCGTCGCAGAGCGGGGCGAAGAAGGACAGCCATTGCGCGAGCGCCAGCGACCGGTGGCGTCGGACCGCGGCGCCGGCGAGAACGAACTCCTCGGTCCAGGCCTCCATCTCGCCCGCGTCGCGCCCCCCGGATCCTTCCCGCGCGCGGGCGAGCAGCGCGTTCCGGCTCGCGAGCGCGCGTTCGAATCGTGCCAGGTCTTCCCCGGCCGCCGCCCGGCAGAAGAGCGCCAGCCGGTCCAGGAACCTTCGACGCGACGCCCTGGCTCCTGTCAGCAGCTCCCCGTGCTCCTGGGAGAGGAATATCGCGGGCGCCAGGCGCGAAGCCTCGCGGAACCCGATCTCGGAGCCCCCGCGAGAAAAGCGCCTGCCGGCGCGGGGCGACCACTCGACGGCGAGCGTTTCGGCTCCGCCCGGGCGTTCGACGAGGGCCTCGACGCGAAACCCGGTCTCTCCCGACGCCATCTCCGGCGGCCGGGCCCGGCGAAACGAGCGCTGGCCGCAGACGAGGGCGATCGCCTCAAGCAGGTTGGTCTTGCCCTGCGCGTTTTCCCCGGCGATGACGGTCGTCCCGCCACTGAAGAAAACGGGGGCCGGGGAGAGATTGCGAAAGGAGTGGGCGGTGATCCGGGTTAAGCGCAAGCAGTCCTTTTCATGCCCGGGGGGCTCGGGGAACCGCAACGTCCCCCGCTAAAGTTACCGTTGCACACACATGCCTCAGAGTCTCATCGGCATCACGACGTAGAGATAGCGCGACGCTCCTTCGATGTCGCCCTCCGGGCGGCAGAGGCACTGCGTGTTCTCGTCTTTGAGCTCCAGCCTCACGTTCTCCGTCTCGGCCTCTTCCAGGAACTCGATCAGGTACTGGGCGTTCAACCCGATCGCCATCGGCTCGCTGTCGTAGCGGATGTCCAGGGTCTCGCTTCCCTCGCCGAGCTCCTGGCTGGCGGAGGTGATCGTCAGGAGGTCTTTTTCGAAGGAGAGCTTCACGCCGCGGGATCGCTCGGAGGAAAACAGCGCCACGCGGCGCAGCGCGCCCTGGCAGGCCGCCCGGGAGACGATCGCGACCTTATCGTTGTTCTTGGAAAGGATCTTCTCGTAGTCGGGGAAGTTGACGTCGAGAAGTCTCGCGATCAGCTGGCGTCCGCCAACGGAGAAGAGCAGATGGTTCTCGGAGTGCCGAATGGCGAGCTCCGCGGTTTCCCCCTCGCCGTCCATCTTCAGGATCTCGGAGAGGGCCTTCTTGGGCACGAGCACGTCGGGCATGCCCGACTTCTCCGCTCCCTTGGGAAAGTCGATCAGGGCCAGCCGGTGGCCGTCCGTCGCCACGAGCTCGAATGCCGTCCCCTTGTCCTTCAAGAGCGCACCCATGAGCTGGAACCGCGTCTCCTCGGCGGACACGGCATAGAAGACCTTCCTCGAGAGGCGCTTCCAGAGGTTGAGCGGCAGCCGGACCTCCGCCTTGCCTTCCACCTTCGGCACGGTGGGAAAGTCCTCGGCCGGCTGCGCGACGAGGCGGAAGCTCGACCTCTCGCAGACGACGCCGAGATAGTTGTTGTCCATGAGCTTCAAGGCGACGTCCGCCTCGGGAAGGTTGCGGATCAGGTCAAAGAGCTTTCTCGCCGGCACCGTCACGCTGCCCGGCCGCGACACCTTCGCCTGGGCCGCGGAGAGCAGCGTCAGGTCCAGGTCCGTCGAGGTGAAGCTCAAGTGGCCGTCGGAGGCCTTGAGCAGGATGTTCGAGAGGATCGGGATGGTGTTCTTTCTCTCCACGACCCCTTGCATGAGCGTGAGCTCATTCAAGAAATCACCCCTTCGGACGGTCAATTCCATGGGAGTTTCCTACCTCCGGAAAGAGAAAAAATTCTATCACACTTAGCAGTTGTCGTAGGCCTGTGGAGAAGTCCGGAGAGTCGAGAAAAGGCCCGAAAAATGGGCTCGGAGCGAGGGTCGCTCCGCGAGGCGCCGCGGTTACCGCCCGCGGGAGCCGGCGCGCACGGGATGCGGGACGCGGGGTGTGGAAAAAGAGCGTGCGGAAAAAGTCGGACGAGGGCCGCGTCTCAGCGGTAGTGCTGCAGAAACGTCTCGATGACCTTGCGGAAATTGGGATCGTCATCGGCCAGCCGCTCGATCTTTTCGACGGAATGCATGACGGTCGAATGGTGCTTGTCGTTGAAGAGCCGGCCGATCTCCGGATAGGAGAGCTTGGTCAGCTTGCGGCAGAGAAACATCGCGACCTGGCGGGGAAAGGCGATCGGCTTGGCGTTGGACCGGGCCTTCATGTCGGACACGCGCAGGCCGTAGTGCGCCGCGACGAGCTTCAGGATCTCGGCGGGAACGGCCCGGCTCTCCTCGGTGCCGAGGATGTCCTTGAGCGTGAAGCGAGCCAGTTCGACGGAGATGGGCTCCCCGCTCAGCGAGGAAAAAGCGAGCACGCGGTTGAGCCGCCCCTCGAGCTCTCGGATGTTGGAGCGCACCGAGCCGGCGATGAAGAGAGCCACGTCGTTGGGGATCTCGATATTCTCCGCGGCGGCCTTCTTGCGCAGGATCGCCACCTTCATCTCGAGGTTCGGAGGCTGGATGTCGGCGATCAACCCCCACTCGAAGCGGGAGCGAAGGCGTTCCTCGAGCGTGGGAATCTCCTTGGGAAGAGCATCGGAGGTCAGCACGATCTGCTTCTGGGCGTCGTGCAGCGCGTTGAACGTGTGGAAGAACTCCTCCTGCGTCGAGTCCTTGCCGGCGATGAACTGCACGTCGTCCATGAGGAGGACGTCCAGCTCGCGGTAGCGCTGCTTGAACTCGTGCATCCTCTCGAATCGCAGCGCGTTGATGAGATCGTTCAAGAAACGCTCGCCGGACAGGTAGAGGACCTTGGTTTCCGGCCGGCTTCCCAGGATCTCGTGCGCGATCGCGTGCATCAGGTGCGTCTTGCCCAGTCCGACCCCGCCGTAGAGGAAGAGAGGGTTGTAGGTGCGCGAGGGAGCCTCTCCGACCCGGCGCGCGGCGGCATGGGCGAACTGATTGGAAGGACCGACGACGAAGGTGTCGAAGGTGAAGCGGGGATTCAAGACCAGAGTCCGCGACGGGCCCGCCGGCGCGGCCGCGGGCTCGGAAACGGGCTCAGGCAGGGAGAGGGGCTGATAGCGGATCGTCAAGCCCGGAAAACCCAGCTCGGTGGCCACCTCCGAGAGAAGAGGGCCGTGCCGCGACGTGATCCAGTCAGCGAAGACGCGGCTCGGCACGGAGACAGCCAGGACGGGGGAGCCGGGACCCTCGACGAAAGACAATTGCCTCGTCGGCTCGAACCATGTCTTCAGCTCGTTGCCGTCGAGCCTCGTTTCGAGCCGCGCGACGATCGCGTTCCAGAAATCCGTCATTGGTCTCGCTCGCTTTTCCGCAACTTTTCCACAGGCTGTGGAAACGCCTGCCGTTCCGGGGCCGGGGAGTATATGCCCATGACCCGCCGCGCCGCACAGCTTGACTTCCCGGTGCGCAACCCCTAGGATGCCGGCTCTTTATGAAGCGGACATTTCAACCCAACAACCGTCGTCGCAAGCGCACGCACGGCTTTCTCGTGCGGATGAGGACCCGGTCCGGACGCGCCGTGCTTTCGGCGCGCCGCCGCAAGGGGCGCAAGAAACTCTCGGTGTGAGCCCAGGCACGGCCGTGCGGGAGACCTTCTCTCGCGACGACCGCCTTCGAAAGCGAAGAGAATTCGAAGAGTGCTACGCCTCCGGGGTCCGGGTGTCCGGACGCCACCTGCAGCTTTTTCTCCTGCCCCGCGCCAGCGCGGGGGGCAGCCGCCTCGGGATCTCCGTGGGCAAGCGCTCGGGCGGAGCCGTGACGCGAAACCGGCTGCGGCGCCGCCTGCGGGAGATCTTCCGGCGTCATCGCCTGGCCTCGCCGGCGAGTCTCCACATCGTCGTCAACGTCAAACCTTCGGCGGCCGCGACGTCTTTTTTCGAGTTCGCCGGTGACTATCTATCAACCCTCGAGCGGGGGCTTTCGAGGCTACGAGCCCGGTGAGAGTTTGAGGCGCGCCGCCGTCGCGATTCTGGACTTCTACAAGAGGGCGATCTCGCCGTGGCTCCCGCCGGCGTGCCGATTCGAACCGTCGTGCTCGGTCTATGCCCGCGAGGCGATCGAAAGGCACGGATTGGGGAAGGGCTCTTTTCTCGCGCTGCGTCGCCTCTTGCGCTGCCACCCTCTCCATGCCGGCGGCTTCGATCCTGTGCCGTAAATATTGATGGAAAAGAGGTTGCTGCTTGCCGCCGTGCTCTCCCTGGCCGTTCTGGGCCTCTGGGAGCTGCTAGTGCCAAAGCCTCGGAAGCCGCCCGCGCTGGCACCTCCTGCGGCCGCGGCCGTCTCGCCCCGGCCGCAGGCTGCGGCCGCGAGCCCCGCCGCCTCCGCGGCTCCCGCTGCCCAGGAGCATCTTCCCGCCCCGGTCGCCGCGCGCGAGGAGATGCCGGCAACGCTCGCCAACGAGCTGCTGCGAGCGACCTTCTCCAATCGGGGCGCGGTCCTGACGTCGCTGCTGCTTCTGCGTCACACCGATGATCACAAGAAGCCGCTCGAGATGGTCCGACGGCTGCCCGCCCCAGCCCAGAAGCCGCTGGCCATCGACTTTCCGGGCAACCCCGAGCTGACCGCGCGCGTCACCGGCGCGCTCTTTGCCGTCGAGCGCTCCTCCGACCGCGCGCTGAAGTTTTCCTATGCCGACGACACGGTCGCCGTCACCAAGGAGATCCGCATTGCCGGCGGCTACCTCTTCGACGTTAAGGTCAATGTCTTCGGTCCTCCCTACCGGCTCATTGCCGCGACGGGACTCCGCAATCCCACCCCCGACGAGCAGGCCTCCCGATACGTGACGCCGGCGATGGCAATCGCCGCGACGCCGGGCGGGTTCGAGCGCGCGCGGCCCGAGAAAATGCAGAAGCCGGCCGAATGGACTCTCGGCGAGCGAGGGTTCGCGGGACTCGAAGACAACTACTTCCTGGCCGTTCTCCTGCCCAAACAGGCGTCGAGCGCCGTGGCCTTTCCCGTCCCGCTCACGGACAAGGATGGAAAGCCGGCTCCGACCATCGGCGCCGGCATCACCGGCAAGGGGGAGATCACCGCCCGCGCTTATTACGGGCCCAAGGACGTGGAGATCCTGGAAAGCCTGCACCTGGGCCTGGAGAAGACCGTGGACTTCGGCTGGTACGGCATCCTCGCCCGCCCGCTGCTGTGGCTCTTGAAACGCACTTACGGGTTCGTCAGCAACTGGGGAGTCGCGATTCTTCTCGTCACGCTCGCCATCCGCATCCTGCTCTTCCCGCTCATGCACAAGAGCTACGCGTCGATGAAGAAGATGCAGAGGCTCGCGCCCAAGATGAACGCGATCAAAGACAAATACAAGAAGGCCAAGAGCGATGCGGGGCAGCGGGCGAAGATGAACGAGGAGATGATGAAGCTCTACCAGGCGGAAGGCTACAACCCGATGAGCGGGTGCTTCCCGATCCTGCTCCAGCTTCCGATCCTCGTGGCCTTCTACAACGTGCTGTCGCGGGCGATCGAGCTGCGCCACGCGCCTTTTGTCCTCTGGATCACGGACCTCTCGGCGGTGGACCGGACTTACGTGCTGCTCATCCTGATGACCGTGACGATGTACGTGCAGCAGGCCATGACGCCGACGACGGTGGACCCGGCGCAGAAGAAGATATTCATGGCGATGCCGCTTGTCTGGGGCTTCTTCTTGAAGGACATGCCTTCGGGACTCGTCCTCTACTGGCTTTTCTCCAATGTGCTGACGATCCTGCAGCAGGTCCTGATTCAGAAGCTCGGCAAGGACGAGCCCAACATCGAGAAGCCGCAGAAACTGAAGAGAGCCCGGGCGTAAAAGGAGGCGGGGTCCATGGAACGAAGCCGCGACCCCGCGTGACGAGGAGAGAGATGAGATACGAGGCGAAGACGGAGGCGGAGGCGATCCAGGCGGCGGCGGACGCGATTGGAGTGCCGGCCGCGGAGCTGAAATATCGCGTGATCAGAGACGAGAGGTCCTTCTGGGGCGGACGCGTCGTCGAGATCGAGCTGGAGGAGCCGGGCAAGGTGGAGAGCCCGGAGCCCGGGGTCGAGGCTCTGGTCCGGCAGGCCCAGAGCCAGGAGCCCGAAGGGCCGGAGGTCGAGAGCCGGAGCGACGAAGCGCCGCGCAAAGGGGGAGCGCCCGAGGGCGCGATGGACGAGGAGGCCTTTTCGGCCGTGGAGGCGATTCTCTCGGAGCTTCTCGCGGCCGCTGGCTTCCTGGTCGAGATCCGGCGCCGCCCCGCCAACGAGATGCTCTTCGAGCTCATCGGCGACGATGTCGAGCCGCTGCTGGCTTCCAGCGGCGAGGGCCTGTCGGGGCTGGAAATCTTGACCGGGCGGATCGCCTCCAAGCAGCTGGGCCGTCCCGTTTATCCCCGCCTGGACGCCGAGGGGTTCCGGGCGCACCAGCGCGAGACACTGGAAGAGCTCGCCCTGCGCTCGGCAGAGGAGGCCAAGCGCACGCGCCGGCCGCAGCTTCTGCCGCCCCTGTCACCGGCGGAGCGGCGCCTGATTCATCTGGCGCTGGCCGAAGATCCGGAAGTCGTGACCGAAAGCGAGGGCGAGGGCTTCCTCAAGCGTGTCGCCGTCCGGCCCAAAGCCAGTTGACGTGATTGAGAGATTGAAGGATTGTCGATTGACAGATTAAGCCCGGGGTTCCCAATCCTTCAATCGTCAGTCTTTCAATCCTTCAATCCTTGAATGCGCCCCAAAACCGAATCTGTCCTGGACACGATCGCGGCCCTGGCGACGCCGGTCGGCCGGTCGGCGCTGGCGCTGCTGCGCGTCTCGGGGCCCGAGAGCTGCCGGATCCTGCGCGCCGTAACGCGGGAATTGCCCGGGGAGCCCGTCCCGCGACACCCTTACCTCGTCTCCTTCGTGGACGGCGCAGACGTCATCGACCGGGGGCTCGCGACGTACTTCGCCGGGCCGGCGTCGTCGACCGGCGAAGACGCGGCGGAGCTTTCGCTCCACGGCAGCCCAGTCGTGGCGCAGCGCATGCTGGCGGCCCTCGTTGCCGCCGGAGCGCGCGCCGCGCGGCCGGGCGAGTTCACGGAGCGCGCATTTCTTCTGGGCAAGATGGATCTGGTCGAGGCCGAGGCCGTGCGGGATCTTATCGAAGCGCGCACGGAAGCGGCCGCGAGGCTGTCCGCCCGGCGGCTGGAGGGGCGTCTCTCGCGGCTTCTGGCGGAAGTCCGGGAGGACCTGCTCGGCGCGGCGGCCGGCCTCGCCGCGACGATCGATTTCTCCGAGGACGTCGGAGAGACGGTCTCGCCGGAGACGCTTTCGCGGATCGAAGCGGCTGTGGAGGTTCTGGCCCGCCTGGCCGACAGTTACGAGACCGGCCGGCTTCTCTCGGCCGGCTGCCGGGTCTCGATTCTGGGCCGTCCCAACGCCGGCAAGTCCACGCTGTTCAACGCCCTCGTCGGTTCCGCGCGGGCCATCGTGACCGACGTGCCCGGGACGACTCGCGACACGCTGCACGCGACGGCGGACGTGCGCGGCATCCCCGTGGAGCTCGTGGACACGGCCGGCCTGCGGGACACCGAAGACACCGTCGAGAGAATCGGCGTCCTGCGAGCCTGGGAGGCGGGAGAGACAGCGGATCTGGTGCTTTACGTCTTCGACGCCGCCACAGGATGGAGCCGGGAGGACGAGACCTCTCTGGAGCGACTGGATGGAGCGCCGGCGCTCATCATCGCCAACAAGATCGACAGGCTCTCCGGCCGGCCGCTCTCCGGCGCTCCTGCCGGCGCGGCGCCGCTCTCGGGAATCTCCCCCGAGGCGGGAAAGAAGCTCCACGAGCTGCTCGAGGAACGGCTCGCCCGCGACGTCTCGACCGATGCGGCATCGGAGGTCCTCGCCTCCGTGCGCCAGCGGGACCTCGTCGAGAGAGCGCGCGCGTCGGCCGCCGAGACGCTGACCGCCCTGGCTCGCGGCGAGTCCCCCGAGTATGCGGCGACGCATCTGGACGCCGCCATCGACGCCCTCGCAGACATCGCCGGGGAAACCACCGCGGAGGATGTCTTACGGCAGATTTTTTCCACGTTCTGTATCGGGAAGTAGTCCGCTTCGATGGAAAATGGTGAATTGTGAATTTTGAATTGTGATTGGGCGGGCAAGCATCCTTGTTATTCACAATTCACAAATCACAATTTTTCGGTTGAGACTTCATGAAATACGAGGTTCTCGTCATCGGGGGCGGTCACGCGGGCATCGAGGCGGCACATGCCGCTGCCCGTATGGGCCGCCGGACGGCTCTTCTGACGGGCGAGTTCGCCGCCATCGGACGGATGTCCTGCAATCCCGCGATCGGCGGGCTCGCCAAGGGACAGCTCGTCCGGGAGATCGACGCGCTCGGCGGACTGATGGGCCTCCTGGCCGACGGGGCGGGCATTCAGTTCAAGATCCTCAACCGCTCGCGCGGCCCGGCCGTGTGGGGGCCGCGGGCGCAGTGCGACAGGGCGCTTTATTCGCGGCTGGCGCGCCGGGCCCTGGAGGAGACGCCCAGCCTTACCCTCCTGGAAGGCATGGCGGAAGACTTCCTGGAGGCGCGGGGCCGCGTGGCCGGCGTGATCACCGCCGAGGGTCTGCCGATCGAGGCGGAAGCCGTCGTCGTCACGACCGGGACGTTCCTGCGCGGCCTGATGCACACGGGGGAGCGCAAGACGGAAGGGGGACGCTTCGGGGAGGCCGCGGCGAGAGGGCTCTCGGCGGGCCTTGCCCGCCTGGGTCTGAAGCTCGGACGCTTCAAGACGGGGACTCCCCCGCGCGTTCATCGCGACACGGTGGACTACGAGGCCTGCGAGCCGCAGAGGGGAGACGACCCGCCCGTGCCCTTCTCCTTCCGCACGGAGAAGCTCGCCGTCGAACAGGCCCTCTGCTGGCAGACGGCCACCAACGAAAACGTCCACCGCCTGATCCGCGAGAATCTCCACAGGAGCCCGATGTACTCCGGGCAGATCAAGGGCATCGGTCCGCGCTACTGTCCTTCCGTCGAAGACAAGGTCGTCCGCTTCGCGGAGAAGCCGCGTCACACCCTCTTCCTGGAGCCCGACGGGTGGGACGCCGCCGAGATCTACATCAACGGCCTCTCCACCTCGCTGCCCGAGGAGGTCCAGCGGGCCATCCTCGCGGAGATCCCGGGATTGACACAGGCGCGGATGCTGCGCCCCGGTTACGCGGTCGAGTACGACTTCTGCTTCCCGGAGCAGCTCCGTCTGACACTCGAGACCCTCGAGGTGCCAGGTCTTTACTTGGCTGGACAGATCAACGGGACCTCCGGCTACGAGGAGGCCGCGGCGCAGGGGATCCTGGGGGGCATCAACGCGGCGCTCTCGGTGGCGGGAGAGGAGCCCTTCGTGCTCGATCGCTCGGAAGCCTACGCGGCCGTCATGATCGACGACCTGACGAAGCTCGGGCTGGAGGAGCCTTACAGGCTCTTCACCTCCCGGGCCGAATACCGCCTGCTCCTGGGGGTCGATTCCGTCGTGCCGCGGCTTCTCCCTTACGGCCGGCGTCTTGGCCTCGTCGCGGAAGACCAGTACGCGACCGCGATGCGCGGCGAGGAACGCATCCGGCGAGCGGAAGAAGAGCTCTCGCAATGGGTGGTCTATCCCGATCGCCAGACTCGGCAGGCCGTGCTCGAGAGGCTTGGAATCCAGCTGGAAACCCCTACAACATTATATAAGCTACTGCAAAGAAACGACTTGGATGACGGAGCCGTCGAACGATATGCCGCGGACGTCTTCGCGGAACTCTCCTGCGAAGAGAAGAGCATTCTCCGCAGCCGCGTCCGCTACGAAGGCTACATCCGGCGCGAGCGTGAGCGCGTTGAGCGACTCAAGCCCCTCGAGTCCCGTCACATCCCGGAGGACTTCGACTACCGTTCCGTTTCCGGGCTATCGCGCGAGATCGTCGAGAAGTGGTCCAAGCGCCGCCCGCGTACGGTCGGCGAGGCCTCGCGGATCCCCGGCGTGACACCGGCCGCCGTCGCGATACTCTCCGCCCGTGTTGCCAGAGACCGAGGCGCAGCCGCCTGAATTCTTCGCCGCGGAGGTCGAAAAGCAAACCCCGGCATTCGGGCTCTCTCTGGACCCTTCCCGCGTTCTGCCTCTCGCGCGCTTCCTGGCAGAACTGGATCTCTGGAGAAGGCGGACCAACCTGACCGGCCCCTTGAGCGCCGAGGACCTCGTCTCCCATGCCCTCGAGTCGGTCCTGGGTGAGAAGCTAATTCCTCATGGCACTCGACTTCTGGACATCGGCTCCGGGGCCGGGTTGCCCGGAATACCGCTGGCAATCGCACGGCCCGACCTGTCCGTGACCCTGCTCGAGCCTCGCGGCCGGCGGGCCGCGTTCCTCCGACACGCCGCTCGTGCCGTCCCCGTCCCCAACGCGACGGTCCTGGAGAGGCGCTCGCAGGAGCTCGAAGAACCCGCCTACGACGCGGCGACGGCCCGCGCCGTTGGAGACCTCGCCTCCGTCATCGGCCAGGCGCCATTTCTCGTGAAGAGCGGAGCCGTGCTGGCCTGGACAACCGTGCCAAGCGCTGCTTTGGAGACCCAACTGGCCGGGGTTTTTTCCCTGGAGACCGTCCTGCCGGTGCCTGGCTCGCGCCGCCGCGTCATCGCGCTCTTCCGCCGCTGCTGAAAGCGCTGAGGTTCCACGTGGAACAAAGGGCCTTTCATCTCGACAATCCGAAGACTCATCTAATTCACGAGTCATAATCGCTGCGCAAATGGGCCGCATCATCGCGATCGCGAATCAGAAGGGGGGAGTCGGTAAGACGACGACCGCGATCAACCTCTCGGCCGCCCTGGCCGCCTTCGACCGCCGCGTGCTGCTGGTGGATCTTGACGCCCAGGCCAACGCCACCTCCGGGCTGGGATTTCCCCGGGGCGGCGACGGCGTCGGCGCCTACGAGGTGCTGCTTGGAGCGGCGGCGGTTACGGCCATCCGCCCGACGGAGTTTCCTAACCTGTCGCTCCTTCCGTCCGGCCGCGACCTCGTCGGGGCGGAGGTCGAGCTCGTCGACAAACCAGGCCGCGAACAGTACCTGCGCGCGGCGTTGGAGCCGGTCCGAGGCTCGTTCGATTACATCCTGGTGGACTGCCCGCCATCGCTCTCGCTGCTGACGGTCAACGCGCTGACGGCGGCCGAGGCGGTCCTGATCCCGATCCAGACCGAGTACTTCGCCCTGGAGGGCTTGACGGAATTCTTGAACACAGTCGAGCGCGTCCGCCAGGCGTACAACCCGACACTCGCCGTCGAGGGGATCGTCTTGACGATGTACGACGACCGCACTAACCTCGGGCGTCAAGTCACCGAAGACATCCGGCGGCATTTCGGAGATGAGGTCTACAGAACCGTGATTCCTCGAAACATCCGGCTGGGAGAGGCGCCTTCTTTCGGCAAGCCGGTCCTGGCGTACGACATCAAATCGAGGGGAGCGGAGGCTTACATTGCACTGGGACGAGAATTCCTGAAACGCAGGAAGGGGACCGAATCCTGAGACAGAAACCCGCTCTCGGCCGCGGCCTGTCGGCGCTTCTACCGGGCAAGGAGCCCGAGGTTCCACGTGGAACATCTCTGGAGGTCGCCATAGACCGGCTCATCCCGTCCCGCTTCCAGCCGCGCAGGGACTTCCCCGCGGAAAGCCTCGGGGAACTGGCTGACTCGATCAAGGAACAGGGGATCGTGCAGCCCGTCGTCGTGGTGCCCCTGGGCGACAAGTTCGAGATCGTCGCCGGGGAAAGGCGTTGGAGGGCGGCAGCGCTGGCCGGCCTGGAGCGGATCCCCGTGGTTGTCCGTGAGAGACGCTCGGACAAGGAAATGCTGGAGATCGCCCTGGTCGAGAACCTCCAACGGGAAGACCTGAACCCGCTCGAGGCGGCCTCTGCCTACGCGCGGCTGAAGGAAGAGTTCCACCTCACGCAGGAGGACGTCGCCCGGCGCGTCGGAAAGGACCGGGCCTCGGTCGCCAATGCCCTGAGGATCCTCAAGCTGCCGGCCTCGGTCCGCGAGAAGATCCGGGAGGGAATGCTCTCGGCCGGCCATGCGAAGGCCCTGGCAGCGCTCTCCTCGGCGGATGACCAGGAGAGACTCGCCGAAGAGATCCTCCGGCGGGCTCTCTCGGTCCGGCAGACGGAGAAGCGAGTCGCCTCCTTCGGGTCCGAAGGCAAGGTCGTGCGCGAGCGGCGCTCCGATCCCTTCACGCGCGACGCGGAGGAGAAGCTCTCGCGAAGATTGAGGAGCCGCGTGCGGATCGTGAGGCGCCGGCGCGGGGGGAGAATCGAGATCGTGTTCGGTTCCGAAGAAGAACTGATCGGGCTCTTCGAGAGGCTTTCCGGCAAGAACTGACCGGGTGAACAATGGGAGGATCCATGAAGCTCCGTAGTGAGGGATCGACGCTGAACGGGTTCATAGACAAGGGGAGTCACGTTCGAGGGGACCTGGTCTTCGAGGAGACCTTCCGCATCGACGGGAAGTTCGAGGGGAAGATCCGGTCGGGCAACGAGCTGATTCTGGGCGACACCGCCGACGTCACGGCCGAGATCGACGTCGGCCGGCTCTCCGTCAACGGGTCGCTCAAAGGTTCCGTGCGCGCGACCGAGCGCGTGGAGCTGCTGGCCAAGGCGCGCGTCTTCGGGGACATCGCGACGCCGGTCCTTCGCGTCGAGGAGGGAGCTGTCTTCCACGGCGGCTGTCAGATGGGGGAGGAGGAGACCAATTTAGTAGAGCTTCCCTTTCCAAGACAATAGATAAACTATTGATTATAAAGAGCTTAGCGTGCAGCCGACGACTGGAAGTTTGAAGATTGACGATTGGAAGCTCCGGGGCTTCCGTCAATCCTGCAATCGTCAATCTTTCAATCGTCAATGGACTGTGTTATTGATCCGCGGCTTCGAAAGCGCGCTTTTACAGTCTTTTCCCAGTCTCGGCGCTACGGTCGGGACGCGGGAGTAACCGCCGGTTTGGAATCATGATCAAAGCTCCCGACGTCACGCTGATTTACGTCATCTTTGCCTTCCTGATCGCTTACGCGATCCTGAGGAAGTTCCTCTTTTCTCCACTCTCCGCCATCCTGGAGGCGCGCGAATCGGAAGAGAAGACCGCCGCGAAGATCCACGCCGAAAGCCTGGAGGGTCTCTCCAACGCGATCACTCACATCGAGCAGCAGCTCGCCCGCGCCCGGCGCGAGGCTTTGAAAGAGCGCGAAACCCTGCGCGCAGAGGGACGGGCCCACCTGGACAGGAAGCTCGCTGAGACGCGCACGGCGGCGACCACGACCCTCGAACGCGCCAGCGCCGAGATCTCGGAGGAGGCGCGGCGTTCCTCCGATGTCCTGCCGCACCAGGTCCGGCTTCTCGCGCGAGCGCTGGCGGAAAAAATCCTCGGACGAAGGCTCGCCGCGTGAGCCTGGCGAGCCTCTCGTCCGTCCTTTTCGCCGAGCCGCCGGAGCCCGTGGAGGGGTTCCTGGGCCTGCCGATGTGGATCTGGCAGATCGCCAACCTGGTGGCCTTTCTCGGAGTTCTCGGCTACTTCGTCGCCCGGCCGCTGGCGCAGGCGTTCCGCCGCCGGCAGCAGGCGATCGAGGACCGGATCGTCCAGAGCCGCAGGCAGCGCCAGGAGGCGGCGCGCCTGGAGACGGAAATCCACGAGCGCATGGCGCAGCTCGATCGCGATCTCGCGGAGGTGAAGGCCCGCGGCCTGGCCGAGGGGGAGGAGGCCCGGGCCTCTCTGATCCGGAAGGCTGACGAAGAGGCCGAACGAGTGCGCCGCGAGGCGGAGGAAGAGATCGGCCGGCGTCTGGCCTTTGCCAAGGAGGAATTGCGCCGCGCGGCCTCGGATCTGACTGCTGGCCTGGCGGTGGAGCGGCTCTCGGCGGAGATTACGGAAGAGGACCGGCGCCGGCTTCTGACGGAAGCCGTCGAAGGCCTCCCCGAGCATTCATGAGCGCCTTCGGCCGCAGCTACGCCCAGGCATTCCTCCAGACGGCCCCGGCCGGCTACGACGTGGAACGCTTTCTGGAAGGAGCGGGCGCGATCCGCCAGGTGCTGGCGGAGGACGCGCGCCTGAAGCCCTTCTTCTCCTCGCCGGCCGTGCCGCTGACCGCAAAGTCGCGGACACTCGCGCAGCTCGCCGCGAAGGCGGGCCTGGACGACTTCGGACGGCGGCTGCTCGACGTCGCTCTCAGGCACGGCCGGGTGTTGGGGCTCTCCGAGATCCTGTCGGCGATCCGGGAGCAGTCCGACCGGGCGAGCGGCGTCGTCGCGGCGCGCGTGACGGTCGCGTCGCCGGTGGACGAGGCCGAGCGGGAGAAGATCGCGCAAGGGCTCGCACGCTCGGTCAACCGCCGCGTACGGCTCAAAGTGGATGTGGACGAGAAGATCCTGGGAGGCTTCGTGGCGAAGATCGGCAGCGAGGTCTTCGACGCTTCGGTGCGCCACGCGGTCGAACGGTTTGCCGAACAAACGAAAGAAAACAGGGGAGCCTGACGATGCAGATCAAAGCGGACGAGATCACGGAGATCCTCAAGCAACAACTCGCCGGTTACGAGAAGGCGATCGACGTCGCGGAGGTCGGCACGGTCCTCTCCGTCGGAGATGGGATCGCGCGCGTGTACGGCCTGGACAACGCGATGGCGGGCGAGCTCCTCGACTTCGGGCACGACCTCTTTGGTCTGGCCTTGAACCTCGAGGAAGATAACGTCGGCGTCGTGCTGCTGGGAGAATCGCGCGAGGTCATCGAGGGCCAGCAGGTGCGCCGCACGGGCAAGATCATCCAGGTGCCCGTCGGCCCCGCGATGGTCGGCCGCGTCGTGGACGCCCTGGGCCGCCCCCTGGACGGCAAGGGGCCGATCGCCACGACCGAGTTCTATCCCCTGGAGAGGATCGCGCCCGGCGTGATCGACCGGCGCCCGGTGCGCGAGCCGGTGCAGACGGGCCTGAAGGCGATCGACGCGATGATCCCGATCGGCCGCGGCCAGCGCGAGCTCATCATCGGCGACCGCCAGACGGGCAAGACCGCCGTCGCGATCGACACGATCATCAACCAGAAGGGGAAGGGCCTGATCTGCGTCTACGTGGCGATCGGCCAGAAGAAGTCCACCGCGGCGCAGGTCGTCAAGACACTCGAGGAATACGGCGCGATGGAGCACACGATCGTCGTGTCGGCCTCCGCCGCCGAGCCGGCGCCGATGCAGTTCGTCGCGCCCTACGCCGGCTGCGCCATGGGGGAGTACTTCCTCTACAACAAGCAGCACGCCCTGACGATCTACGACGACCTCTCCAAGCACGCGGCCTCTTACCGCGAGATCTCGCTTCTCCTGCGGCGCCCGCCGGGGCGCGAGGCCTATCCGGGAGATGTCTTCTACCTCCACTCGCGCCTGCTCGAGCGCGCGGCCAAGCTCTCCGACGCCAACGGCGGAGGCTCGCTGACGTCCTTGCCCATCATCGAGACGCAGGCCGGCGACGTCTCGGCCTACATCCCGACCAACGTCATCTCGATCACCGACGGGCAGATCTACCTCGAAGCGGACCTCTTCTATTCGGGCGTGCGTCCGGCCGTCAACGTGGGCCTCTCCGTGTCCCGCGTGGGCGGCAGCGCGCAGATCAAGGCCATGAAGCAGGTGGCCGGGACTCTCCGGCTGGATCTGGCGCAATACCGGGAGCTTGCCGCGTTCTCGCAATTCGGCTCGGATCTGGACAAGACGACGCAGGCGCAGTTGAACCGTGGCCGGCGCCTGGTCGAGATCCTGAAGCAGGCCCAGTATCTGCCGATGGACGTCGAGCTGCAGATCTCCTCGATCTATGCGGGCACGAAGGGATACCTCGATTCGCTGACGATCGAAGCGATTCTCCCCTTCGAGGCGGGATTACACCAGTTCTTGAAGAGCGAGCATGCGGATGTCCTCTCCGCGATCTCCTCGACCGGAAAGCTCGAGAAGGCCTCCGAGGAGGCGCTGGCCGCGGCGATCAAGACCTTCAAAGACCGCTTCATCAAGGAGAATGCCGACGCCGTGGCCGCATGAGTAATTGTGAGTTGTGAATTGTGAGTTGTGTGTCCCGGACCGGGAACTGAAGGCTGAAAGCTGAGAGCTGATGGCTTCGCTGATTGACATCCGGCGGCGGCTGCGGTCGCTGAAGAACACGCAGCAGATCACCCGCGCGATGAAGATGGTCGCGGCGGCGAAGCTGCGGCGCGCGCAGGACCGCGCGATCGCGGCGCGTCCCTACGCGAAGCTGTTGCGCGAGGTCCTGGCGTCCGTTTCCGCGCGCGTCACCGAGGTCAAGCACCCGCTCCTGGCTTCTCGCGAGGAAAAGCGCGTAATTCTTCTCGTCGTCGCCGGAGACAGGGGGCTGGCGGGAGCCTTCAACGCCAACGTCCAGCGGGCCGTCCTGTCGCTTCTCGCGGAGAAACGCGGCTGGGAATCCGTGACGGTCCTGCCGATCGGCAAGAAGGCTCTGGATTACTGGAAGCGGCGGGCAAAGCTGCTGGCGCCCAAATCCTATCCGGGGATCTTCGCCCGGGTCGAGTACGCGCACGCGCGGGAGATCGCCGCGTACCTCTCCCTGGAGTTCTCGGAAGACCGTGCAGACGCGGTGTATATCGTGTCCAACGAGTTCAAGTCGGTCCTGGCGCAGATCGTCCGCGTCGAGAAGGTCCTGCCGATCGAGCGCTCGCAGACCATGGTGGCGGAGGCCTCCGGACAGCGCCCGGCCGACTTCATCTACGAGCCGGACCCGGAGACGATCCTCGCGCGCCTGCTCCCCCGGTACCTGGAGTTTGTGATCTTCCGGACGCTGCTCGAGTCCGCCGCCGCCGAGCACGCCGCGCGCATGACAGCCATGGACTCGGCCTCCCGCAACGCGGGGGAACTGATCGACTCCCTGACCCTGACCTACAACCGCGCGAGGCAGGCGCGAATCACCAAGGAACTGATCGAGATCGTTTCCGGTTCGGCGGCCCAGGGGTGAGTCTCTCGTAAAGCCGGGGCAGAAAGGGAATATATGGCGGAAGGAAAAGTCGGCCGCGTCGTTCAAGTCATCGGACCCGTCCTCGACGTGGAGTTCCCGGAGGGGCACCTGCCGGCGATCTACAACGCGGTCGTCGTCAAGGAAGAAGCGAGCAAGTCGGGAGTCGCAATCGACGTGATCGCGGAGGTCGCGCAGCACCTGGGGGAAAACCGCGTGCGCTGCATCTCCATGAAACCGACCGATGGCATGGTGCGAGGCATGAAGGCGCTCGATACGGGCGCGCCCATCTCGGTTCCGGTCGGCGACGAGACGCTCGGGCGGATCTTGAACGTCGTCGGCGAGCCGGTGGACGGCCTCGGGCCCGTCAACGCGAAGGAGCGCTGGTCGATCCACCGCGAGCCTCCCCGGTACGAGGACCAGTCCACGGAAGTCGAGATGTTCGAAACGGGGATCAAGGTCGTGGATCTGCTCGAGCCCTACTCCAAGGGGGGAAAGACCGGCCTCTTCGGCGGCGCGGGCGTGGGCAAGACGGTCATCGTCATGGAGCTCATCAACAACGTCGCGATGCAGCACGGCGGCTACTCGGTCTTCGCCGGCGTGGGCGAGCGCACGCGCGAGGGCAACGACCTGTACCTGGAGATGAGCGAGTCGGGCGTCATCACGCCGGGAGACCCGTCCAAGTCGAAGGCCTCGTTGATCTACGGGCAGATGACAGAGCCGCCGGGCGCGCGGCTGCGCGTGGGCCTGACGGGCCTGACCGTCGCCGAGTACTTCCGCGACACCGAAGGCAAGGACGTGCTCCTCTTCATCGACAACATCTTCCGCTTCACGCAGGCGGGCTCGGAGGTCTCGGCGCTGCTGGGGCGCATGCCCTCGGCCGTCGGCTACCAGCCCAATCTCGCGACGGAGATGGGGGAGCTGCAGGAGCGGATCACCTCGACCAAGAAGGGCTCCATCACCTCGGTCCAGGCGATCTACGTCCCGGCCGACGATCTGACGGACCCGGCCCCGGCCACGGCCTTCGCGCACCTGGACGCCACGAGCGTCCTCTCGCGGCAGATCGTGGAGCTGGGGATCTATCCGGCGGTGGACCCGCTCGCCTCAACCTCGAAGATCCTGACGCCCCGCATTGTCGGCGAGGAGCACTACGCGGTCGCCCGCGCCGTGCAGGCGGTCCTGCAGAAATACAAGGACCTGCAGGACATCATCGCGATCCTGGGCATCGACGAGCTCTCCGAGGAAGACAAGCTGACCGTGGCCCGCGCGCGCAAGATGCAGAAGTTCTTCTCGCAGCCCTTCTTCGTCGCGTCCCAGTTCACCGGCCGCGAGGGGCGGTACGTGAAGATCGCCGACACGATCAAAGGCTTCAAGGAGATCGTGGATGGCAAGTGCGACGACATTCCCGAGCAGGCCTTCTACATGGTTGGCACCATCGAAGAGGTCCGGGAAGAAGCCGAGAAGCTGTCCAAGAGCGCGGCCTGAGGGAAAGAGTCCGTAGTCCCTGGTCCGTAGTCCTTGGTCTCGCGGAGTAAGCATTGTTTTCGGCGACTAAGGACCAGGGACTAAGGACCAAGGACTGAAATCGATGGATCTCGGATTCAGCGGCCGCGTCGCGATGGTCGCGGCGGCGTCGAAGGGAATCGGCCTCGCGGTTGCGACGGCCCTGGCGAGGGAGGGGTGTCGCGTCTCGATCTGCTCGCGGGATCCGGAGGCCCTCGAGGAGGCGAAACGGCGGATCCTCGAAGACGCTCCCGGGGCGGCGACCCTTCCCTTCACCTGCGACGTGACCCGGAAAGAGGAGCTGGAAGCCTGGCACCATGCCGCCGCGGAGGAGCTCGGGTCCGTCGAGATCCTGACCGAGGAACAATGGAGGCGCGGCATCGATCTGACCCTCATGAACGTTGTGCGCCTCTGCCGGCTGGTCCCGCCGGAGATGCGGCGGCGGCGATGGGGGCGCGTTTTACGCTTTACGTTGGGGGGATAGATGGCTCTGAAGCTCGTCGTAGTGACCCCGGAAAAGAAGGTCGTGGACACGGAAGTGGATTACGTGGAGCTGCCGGGACAGCTCGGTTACCTGGGGATTCTTCCGGGCCACGCGCCTCTCATCAGCATCCTGACCACCGGAGTCCTGAGCTACAAGAACGCCGGCGGCGACAGGCTCGCCATTTCATCCGGCTTCGTCGAGGTGGCCAACGACACCGTCTCCGTGCTGGCGGACCTGGCCGAAGAGGCGGCCCGCATCGACGTCGCCGCCGCCGAAAAAGACCGCGCCCGCGCGGAGGAAGAATTGAAGACCGCCTCCCGCGAGACGCTTGACGAGATCCGCGCCCGCCTCGGTCTGGCCGAGGCCCGCCTGACCGTCGCTTCGCGCGCTGCGCGGGATCTGCGCCCTTCGGGCTGATCCCGCTCCGGCGCTTCGCTCCCGCGGCGCGAGGCTCCTCCCCTCTGGGAGACTCCTCGCGCCGCGACCTAGGACGAGAGACGACGCAGAGTAGGCTTGGACAATGAGTGGCGATCCATCGGGAAGCTCTTCCGAGCGTGTCCAGGCGCCCGTCCCCGAGCCAGAGGAGCGATTCTTCCTGGAAGGGCCGCGCACGCGCCGGCGCGAGTTCCTCTCGGCCCTGGCGATCATGCGGGAATTGATCCGCGGCTTCCGGACCCTCCACTTCGTGGGTCCCTGCGTGACCGTCTTCGGATCGGCGCGATTCAAGGAAGATCATCCCTACTACACCCTCGCGCGCAGCGTCGGCCAGCGGCTGGCGAAGCTCGGCTTCACGGTGATGACCGGCGGAGGGCCCGGCATCATGGAGGCGGCCAACCGCGGAGCCAGGGAGGCCGGCGGCTTCTCCGTCGGATGCAACATCGTCCTGCCGGAGGAGCAGAAGATCAACCCGTACCTCGACCGCCACGTAACCTTCCAGCACTTCTACGTGCGCAAGGTCATGCTCGTCAAATACTCCTACGCCTTCGTCGTCATGCCGGGAGGCATCGGCACGATGGACGAGTTCTTCGAAGCCGCCGAACTGATCCAGACCAGGAAAATCGAGAGCTTCCCCGTCATCCTCTTCGCCAAAGACTACTGGCGCCCTCTCGTGAACTTCCTGAATGAAATGGTGGGGGCCGGAACGATCGCCCGCCAGGATCTCGACCTCCTCCTCTTCACCGACTCCGTGGACGAGGCCATGGACCACATCCAGAAGCACGCGATCGAGCAGTTCGGCCTCGTCCGCAAGCTCCCCCGCCGCCGCTCCCGCCTCCTCCGCGAGCGATGAATCCGCGGGCGAGATCGGGTTCGGCGACGGGATTGATTTCGCCCTCTCCCCCCGGGAGAGGGGTCGGGGTGAGGGCGCCCCGTTTCGGAAGGGCACCGGTTGACAGCGTGGAGAAGAATCATTAGACTTGGTCAAGTTGGTCAAGATGGCGAAGACCGTGAATATCTATGAGGCCAAGACCAACCTGTCGCGGCTGGTGGATGAGGCTGCCAGAGGCGAGGAGATCGTGATCGCCAAGGCCGGCCGGCCCAGGGCACGCCTCGTCCCAATGGGGCGCCGCGCGAAGCCTCGCAAGCCGGGCGCCTGGAAGGGGCGAGTCGTCATCGCCGCCGACTTCGACGCCCCGCTCCCGGAGGGCCTGCTCGCCGCTTTCCGGGGCCCCAAACGGTGAGGTTGCTGCTCGACACGCACGTCTTCCTCTGGTGGCTGGCGGACGACAAACGGCTGACTGCGGGAGAGCGCGAGGCGATCCGTAATCCCGAGAACGATGTCTATCTGAGCGCCGCCTCGGTCTGGGAAATCGTGATCAAGCAAGCCCTTGGGCGTCTTCGCACGCCGGAGCCGGCCTCCGCGGCGGCCCTGCGTCTGGGCCTCCAGCCCCTTCCCATCACGTTCGAACACGCCGAAGCGACCGCGACCCTCGTGCCGCTGCACAACGACCCCTTCGACCGGATCCTGGTGGCGCAAGCGAAAGTCGAGAGCCTGACTCTCGCAAGCCATGACCCCGCAATCCGTGCCTATCCCGGCCTGGCCCTCCTCCCTCACGGACAGTCCCGGTGAGGGGCGAGGACCCTCTTCATCAGATCAGCTGCATAGGGTGAGCGAGGAGACTCGCTGACCTGGACGCTTAATACGATAAGGCACGACTGACCCCGTCAGGCACCCCCACCCTTTTCGAAGTCGGAGATCGAGCCCAGAAAAGCGGCCGCGGAGTCGAGGCTTCGGCCGGCGAGGGTCCGCATCAGTTCCCGGACGAGAGAAGATGCCTTCATCCGTGTCTCGTAGCGTTTGGAGATCCACACCGCGAGGGGGATCAGGAGAAGACCGAAGAGCAGGTTGGCAATCAGAAAGGCCGCGCCGAAGGCCGCGTACGCGTCCACGCCGATGAGGCCTTTCAGCGCCACGATCAGGAGAGGTGTCCAGAGGACCGGCGCAAAGAGAAGTGTCGCCATGACCGCGCGGATCCTCTCGACGCGCAGCGACTCCAGCCGCTTCTGGATCGCGATGACCGGACCGTTGTAGTCGAGCGCCTTCAGGGCCACGAGCTGCCGGACACTCGCGACGATCAGGGCGATGACGGAAAGATGCAGCACGGCCGCCGGGATCAGGAAGCGCGGCTCGGCGACGTGGTTCGCGAGGAATGAACCGAACCAGACAGCGGCGAGCAGGCTCGTCAGCAGCTCGAACCAGAGGAGCCGCGACACCCCCCGGAGCGACGTTTCGGCCCTGCCGAGGACCGACGCCTGCAGCAGGTGCGTGTTCAGCCGGATGCCCGCCTCGAGCTTTCGATCCTGGTCTTCCCAGCGGCGCTTCAGATCCTCGAGTTCCATGGAGTCCTCCTGTTCAGACGTTGCGCGCCAGCGCGCGGAGCTTCTGTTTGATCCGGCCGATCTTCGTGCCGACGTTCGTTTCGGAAATGCCGAGAATTCCCGCGATCGTGTCGTAGCTGTTCTCGTCCAGGTAGAGGATGAGGATCGCCCTGTCGAGCTCGCCGAGCTGCCGCATCAGGCTCTGCAACACGAGGAGTTCCTCGTCCGGCTCCGAGGGTTCGACGGCCGCGGCGAGCACCAGGACGGAATCCCCCGACGGCAGCGTATGCCGCGTCCGGCGGACCTCGCTCCGGTAGAAGGAGATGGCGACGTTCAGAGCGATCCGGTACATCCAGGTCGAGAACCGATGGCGGTCGTCGTACCGGCCGAAGGATTTCCAGAGCGCGACGGCCATCTCCTGGACCAGGTCCTGGCGGTCCGCCGGGTTTCTGCAGTAGGAGCTCGCGACCTTGTAGAGGATCCTCTTGTGCTCCTCGAGCAGGGCCACGAACCTCTCCTGGGCCTCCGGTTTTGACATTGGGCTCCTTCGCTCACCCTATGATTCGCTTCCGGGTCAGGAAAATCACACAGAGGGCGTCTGCGGGGGAAGATCGGGAAGATAGAGGGTTAGGCTTGATGCGCCTGACTCCAGCCTGTGATTCGGACTTCGCTTCCGTCGTCTGTGACGCATCGATGGCGATGGGGGCATTAGCCTCCGAGGTGACCGAGAGGTCGATAGAATCACGCCAGGGTGGCGGCGTGGAGGGGTCGGACATGGGCGGCGATTGCGGCTGCGGCGGTTCTTGGCTTCGTTTTCCGCGCGCCGCTGACTCTCGGGGTGCTCCATCACGAGACGGCGCCGCGGCCGGAGATGGCTGGAGAGCCCGTACAGGTCGCTGACGGCGCGAAGCCGTTCGAGCATGTGGCGGGCGGGAAGCGGTATCGCGTCGTGCCGCGGTTTCGGTGGGACGAGTCGGCGCGGGTGATGAGCGAGGAGCCATACAGCGCGGGCGCTTCGGGAGCTCTCATTCCGGAGGACTGGGTGCTCGCGTGGGGACCGGTCGTCGCGCCGCCCTACGCGGGCAGGATCCATTACACGCAGACCAGCCGCTTCTACATGTGGGGCACCTCGGACGGGCGCCTCGACCGCGGCACGATCGTCACGCACACGGCCAACACGCACGTCATTCCCGCTTCCGGCCGGCTGCGCCGCGCGGCCGCCGCCGTGAGGAAAGGAGACGATGTGCGTCTGGAGGGCTGGCTCGTGGACGTGGACGGCATCGACAACGAGTCCTTCCACTGGAAGACGAGCGTCTCGCGCTCAGACGAAGGCCCCGGGGGCTGCGAGACCGTCTATCTGACCCGCCTCACGGTCAACACCCGCGCCTACGAATAGTTCCTGCGAGTGCGTGACCCGCATATCTTTCATGCCCGATGCCATCAGGCAACACTGACTCCAGCACCCGTGGCCGGCTCCTGCCGCCGCGCGGTCCTGTCGGGACGCCTCGAGTGAGCGTCGTGGTGCCGGTTTACAACCGCGGCGCCTCCCTGCGGTGGACGCTCGACTCCGTGCTGGCGCAGAGCTACCCGAGCTTCGAGGTCATCGTCGTGGACGACGGCTCGAGCGACAGCAGCGCCGCCTGCGTTGCCGCACACTATCCGGGCATTCGGCTGATCCGGCAGGAGCGCAATCGTGGGGCGGCGGCGGCGGTCAACCGTGGCGTCGCAGCGGCCCGCGGCGAGCTCATCGCCCTTCTCGACAGCGACGATCTCTGGTCCCCGGACAAGCTCGCGCTCCAGGTCGAGGACTTCGATCTCCATCCCGAAGCCGTCGTTTCCTTCACCGACATCACCTACGGCCGCTCCGGTGTCGGCACTCTCTATTCATGGCTCTACCCTCTCGACCCGGGCCGGCTGCTGGAGCAGCTCATGGAGGAGAACCCCGCGCTGCCCTCGGCGGTCATGGTGCGCAAGCGTGATTTCGAGCGCGTGGGAGGCTATGCCGAGGAGACCGGATCGAGCTACGATCGCGACCTTCTCCTTCGCCTGGCCGCGCTGGGCTCGTTCCGGTTCCTGCCCGTCCCTCTCGTCCGCCGCGTGGTGCGGGCAGATGCGCTCTCGGGCGCGTCGCTCCAGTTCGACCGTCAGTTCGACCTGGTCGTGGAGCGCTTCCTCGGTCGGCCCGAGGGAGCGCCATGGCGCGCGAAGGAGCGATATCTCTTCGCCTACCAGAAGTTCCGAATCGGGGCCCGGCGGGCGCTCGCCGGGGATTGGAGGCGGGGGCTCGCCTTTGTTGGCCGGGGAGTCCGACAGGATCCGCTCGTGGCCCTTCGCCATCCACCGGGCCGGCGGCTCGTCCGAAGAATGCTCGGCGCGGCGCTCGAAACCGCGGGGACGGGAGTCGCCCGGCTTGCGGGCGAGCGCATCGGCGCCGCCGCGCGGTGGCGTCTTCACCGTGCGCTCTCTCGAGTCGGTCTTGGCGAGCCTGTTCGGAGCTACGCGCCGCCGCCGGGCGTCTCGTTCCGGCCGCCGCCGGAGGCGCCGCCGAGCTGAGGCGCAAGTCCGGCCCGCCGGCAGAGATCCGCGAAGGCCTTCAGGAAGCGCGAGCGGCTGTGCGTGGCCGCGACCCAGTGTCGCCCCTCGGCGCCGAGGCGCTCGCGCAGAGGCGCGCTGCCCAGGAGTCGGCGAAGGCCGCCGGCGAATGCCGGAAGGCCCTCGAGGCCCGTCCCGTCCCAGCGGCCCACGTAGACGCCGAACCGCGACGCCACCTCCTCCGGGTTCTGACAACTCAGGATCGGGGTCTCGCACGCGAGGGCCTCGAGAAAGCTCACGGGCAGGCCCTCGTGGATCGACGTATTGACGAGGACCCAGGCTTCGGCGAGAGCGGCTTGCTTCCCGGCGCCCTCGGTGTGTCCGAGCAGCTTGACGTTGGAGGGGATGTTGGCCGGCGCCCAGGATCCGGCTCCGCGAAAGTGGCTCTGGCCAAGGAGGAGGAACGTCACCTCGGGAAAGAGGCGGGCCAGCTCAACCGCGATCCAGGGGCGCTTGTAGGGATCGAGCCGTCCGAGGAAGACCGCCGTGGGGGAGGCGCTCTTGCGCACGGGTCCGGACGGGACTTGGATGATGTTGGGCAGCGTGAAGATCTCTCGCGGGGGAATGCCATAGGTGGCCGGCACTTTCGCGCGCAGCCAGGGAGTAGTCGTCGCGACGAGGACCCTCCTCCGCCACCACCTGGCTTGCCGGACAACGCGGGCGAACGACGTGCAATCGATCGGGCTGACCCCCTGGGGTCGCACGCCGGGCTCCTCGGGGATCTCGAGTGTGCTCACCAGGGCCACGTCTTCAGGAGGCCGGGGATCCCGCGCCCAGAGAATCACCGGCGTGCGACGGCGGGCCCGGATGGCGTCCTGATAGCCCGGCCGGTAATCGATGAGCAGGAGCAGGTCGAGCCGCTCCCGCCGCACGCGCCTGGCGTACCGTGATGCGCCGCCGTCGAGGCCCATGAGCCGGGTGCCGTGGACGATCCGCTCCCCTTCGGCGCCGCCGATCTTCACCTCGCCGGTCAGGAAGACGACGTCCACGCCAAGCCCCGGGTCTTCGCCGAAGCAGCGCGCAACGCGAGCCGCGGCCCAACCGAAGCCTCCGATGCGGCCGATGTCGCGGTCGAAGAACTCGTTTGAAACGATCCCGAGCTTGATCCGGGCCCGCGGGGGGGCGAGAGCAGCGCTCATCGGCCGGACTCGACCAGGCGCGGGATCCGCGCCTTTGCCTCCAGGATCGCGACGAGGGTCGCCGTGAACGCTTCGGCCGAGTACGTGGCGCGCGCGTGCCGGGCGCAGGCGGCTCCCCAGTCGGTGCGCAACTCTTCGGAGCGTCCGAGCCGCGCGAGGGCGGCGGCCAGTGCCGGCACCTCGCCCTCGGGCACCAGGAAGCCGCGGGTCGGAGCGTCCGCGGGCAGGACCTCCGGGATCCCCGCGTGGCGCGTCGCAACGACGGGAACGCCGAGGGTCGCGGCCTCCATGAGAGCGACGGGCGTTCCCTCGGTGTCTCCCGAGGCGTCCACCTTGCTTGCCAGAACGAACAGAGACGCTTCCCGGAGCGCCGTCAGCGTCTCGCCCCGGGGGAGAAATCCGCGGAAAGAGATCCAGGGGCGAAGCCCCTCTTCTTCGACGAGCCGCTCGAGCCTCGGGCGCAGCGGCCCGTCGCCGACGATGTGGTAGGACCATTCTTGCCCCAACTGCGGGCGCGCGGCGGCGAAGGCGCGGATCGACTCCTCGAGCCCCTTCTTGGGGACCAGGCGGGCGATGGTCAGGAGGCGCCCGGCCGCAGCCCGGCGGCTGGTTGTTCCGGCCAGCTCCGGATTCACCCCCAGGCGCACGACCGTGACCCGCTCCTCCGGCGCCCCCGCCTCCACGAGCCGGCCCTTCAGGTACTCGGAGTTGGTCAGGAGGGCCGCTCCCGAGGCGAACAGATCGGCATAGGCCTCCGGATCCCGGCGCAGGACGGCGCCCACGTCGTAGCCGTGGAAGTAGACGGCGAAGCGGCGCCTGGCCAGGGAGGCGACCGGGAGCCAGAGCCGGCCCGTTGGGCCGAAGTGGGCCACGACGACGTCCGCCTGGCGGACTTCCTCGAGCAGGGCAGCGGCCACGACATGGGAGTACCAGAACCGGCGGCGTCGCCGGATGCGGAGCGACTGGAGGATCGTGCTGGCCGTGGCCCACGGCCGCCGCAGGAGAGCCAGGACAAGCACTCGCCGTCTCTCGCGCGGATCGAGTGTGCGGGACACGAGCCTCGAGCTATCGCCGCCCGGCAGCTCCTCCCGGGCCGCGGCGACAACGGCCACATGGTGACCGGCGCGCTCCAGCCAGTCGACCGGCTCGGAGATGAAGGTCTCGGTTACATTGGGATATGTCTCGACGGCGAAACAGATTCGCATTCGGCTGTCACGGATTCTATTCTGGAGGCTCCAGCGATCTCTCCCCCCAGCCAGGAATTCCGAGCTCAGAACGAGACACGAACCGCGGCGCGGAAGACGCGCGGATCGGAGCGGCCGGTGATCTTGCCGTACTCGGGGTTGTTCTGCTCCTGGTTCGGATCGAAGAGAGAGGCCGGATAATCCGCCGGCTGTTGATTGGACCACGCTTCGTCGCTCGAGATCGCGATCTGTTTGTTGAAGACGTTGAAAAGATACGCCTGGAGCGTCACGGTCGCCGGCCCGATCGCGATCGGGTAGGACAGCGTGAGGTTGGCCCCCCACAGCGTCGGCAGCCGGCCCTCCGAGCCCCGCGGAACGAGAAAGACGTCCGAAGCGTACCCCTCGTTCAAGTAGCCCCGCCTGTTGAGCGGCGCGCCCGACTCGGCGAAGGCCTGAAGGCCCAGAGAGAGGCGCCAGGGCGTCACCCAGTAGCCGTCGAATCGGAACCGGTTCGGCCGGTCGAGGGCGAGGGTCCCGTAACTGTTGTGCCGCAGCTCCGGATAGTTGAAGTCGCTGCTGATCCCGGGAAAGGTCTGCCCGTAGGAATCCTGGTTGACGCCGCCGTCGTAGTTGCCGCGCAGGGACGAGTAGACGTAGCTCGCCTGGAGCCAGAGGTTGGTGGCGACCGACTTGCGCGCGAAGAGCTCGATGCCCCGGTAGATCCGGCCGACAGAAGGCGTCGCGGAGCCCGGGTCTCTGCCGCACTCGTGCGAGTCGCCGTCGAGGCCGTTGCACGTCGGAAGGTTGCCCCTCGCGATATCCCCGCTCGAGCCCGGGTTCATGAGCCCGCAGAGGCTGAAGCCGGTCTCGGGACTGTTGTAGTCGAGGTCGCAGCGGTCTTCGAGGACGTTTCGGAGAGTGCGGTAGGTCCCCTTCAAGCCGACCGTCAGCGTCGGCCCGAGCAGTCTCTCGATTCCCACTGTCAGCTCGTCCTGATACCCGCCCCGCACGCCCGGGTCGACCGGGTCTGCGAAGGCGCTGAACCGGACGGAGGCCCTCCCGTGGCCGATCACACCGGCATCCTGCGTCACGCGGACCGGATCGAAGTTGAAAGTCTCGATGTTCCCCTGGCTCGTGAAGGACAGGGCCGCGGCCACTGTCGGCAGGGCGTAGGAAAAACGGCCGGCGAACGCGTAGATCTTCGTCGCGCCGTTCTTCCACGGATCCCAGACCACCCCAACGCGCGGCTGCCACGCGTTGTCGAACCGCAGAACGGTCCGGCCAGCGTAGTCGCGTGTTTGCTCTCCGTCCCAGCGAAGCCCGGCGTTGATCGTCAGGCCCGGCGCCACCCTCCAGGAGTCTTGCGCGTAGACGCCGGAATCGAGGACTTGAGCCTTGAGCACCCGGTTCGCGTCGGGCTCTTCCGGGCTCGTCCCGAAGAAGCGGTGGGCGTAGTAGAGCTGGCCCCGTTCGTTCCGGATCCTGACAATCTGCTTCCCCGTGTAGAAGCCCAGGGCCTCGGTCCGGCCGTCCTGATAGTCGCCTCCCGCCTTGACCTCGTGGTCGCCTTCGTACAGCGTGAAGCCGGCGGCGTACTGTTTCCGATGCGACGTGCTGTGGTCGTTGGCCCCCATGACGAGGCCGTAACCGCCTGCGACCGAATTGTCCTCCCAGGGGAAAGCGCACGGCTGGCTGGGCGTGCCGCCGGGGCAGGTCTGGTCCAGGTAGCGGATCCCAGCGGGCGCCGTGAGGGCATTGCGATCCCTGTGGTACGAGCCCTGAAGAGTCGCGATCGCGCGCGACCCGAAAAGGTGGGTTGCCCGGACGCCAAAGTCGGTCCCACCCTGAGACCGCTCGGAGTACCAGGTCGACGGGACGAGACTCACGGGCGGGGTCACTTGCGCGACGCCCAGGCCCTGCCGGGGGTCGGCCCCGGCGGCGCCCGAACTGGTAGAGGGGTCGGCGAACACCGTGCCGACGACCGTCGTCGTGCCTCCCAGGTTCCAGGTCAGCTTTCCCGAGTAGAGGTTCGTCGCCGCATCGAGCGGAAAACGGTCCTCGGTCGAGACGTGTGTGGATGGCTGAAAGCGCGACACGTCGCTCCGGAGAGTGACGCGGTTGTAGGCGCCGAAGAACCACAGACGATCCTTGAGGAGAAACCCGCCGAGATCCACGCCGGAGTCGAACCGATGCCCGCCAACGTCACGCATCTGGGCGATGCCCGAGTCTCCCGGCCGGTTTTCCTTCGCCGCCGTCGTGCCGTTGGAGTCGTAGTAGAAGAACGCGTCGCCGTGAAAGTCATTTCCGCCCGATTTCGTGATCACGTTGATGACTCCGCCGAGCGCCCGTCCGTACTCCGCCTGGTAGCCGCCGGTCTTGACCTCGACCTCCTGGACGAACTCGCTGTTGATGGCCTTCCCCTGGACCCCCTTGAAGACGCTGGTTGTGTTGACGCCGTCGATAATCCACTGGTTTTCGGCGGATGTCGCGCCGTAGACAGTCAGCGCGAGCGAGCGCCCCTCCGTGTCCCCCCGATCAGTCGAGACGCCGGGGTTCGATCGCACGATGTCGGCATAGTTGCGAGCGGCCGGTAATCGCGTAACAACCTCGCTCGTGTAGTTCGTTCCCCCGGTCGTCGAGGTCGGATCCAGGAGCGGAGCTTCACCCAGGACGAGGACCTGCTCTTCGGTGGAGGGTTGAAGCGTGAGATCCACGGCCGTGGTCGCATCGAGCGAGACCGTCGCGGACTTTCCCGCGGCGCGGAAGCCCGAGAGGGTCGCCCGGATCTGATAGCTGCCGGGTGGGACCGCCGGAAAGCGGTACACGCCGTCTCCGGCCGTCACAATCGTGCGGGCGCCCTGCAGGCTCTGGCTCGTCGCCTCCACCGTAACACCCGGGATCGGTGCACCCGACGGATCAACAACTCGGCCGGAGATCGACCCGGTCGTCTGGCCGCCCGCTGTGCTCCTGCTGAGCAGCGAGAGGGAGACGAGGAGGGCGAGTACCCAAGCGCCTCGGCGTCGTGTCTTCAAGAGCTATTTCGGCAGATCGATCAGGACGATGTCCGAGTTCTCCCGCGAGCGGTCGAACACGATGTGTTTCCCATCCGGTGTGATGTCGAACGTTCGCAGGTCGCCTTGATTGCTGAGGCGAGTGAGCTGGCGAGTCGTCTTCTTGGCCAGATCGAGCAGCCAGAAGTTCAGCAATTGGTCGCTCCCGATCAAGTACACCAGGCCCGTTCCGTCGGGCAGGAACCGATAGCCGCCCGGGCGGGCCTGCACCGGCGGCAGTGGGACGGGGGCGCCATCCGGACGCACTCCCAGGAGCGGGACTTCTCCGGCCTCGAGCGGGCCGGCATACACGATGAGCTTGCCGTCGCGAGACCAGACGGGACTGACCGCCTGGCCCGCGACGAGGCGCACGGGCTCGCCGCCATCGACGGGAATCTTGAACAAGGCCGGACCCTTCGCGTCGCTGCCCCCGGCCGCGATCCATTTGCCGTCCGGTGACCAGTCGGCCGACCCTTGCGTGTCGATCGACGGAGCGAGCGTCCGCGAGTCCGTGCCGTCCGCCGACATGATCGCCAGGTTCTGTCGCTGGTCCTTGCGGAGGACCACCGCCACGCGCGACCCGTCCGGCGACACCGCGGGCGGCTCGGACAACGCTCCGTAAGAGCCCGGCCGGATTTCAGACGCTTGCCCGTCCTGCGCGCGCCACAGCCCGTCGTCGATCCCGCGGGAGGACAGATAGAACAGAGACTTCCCGCCGAACCGCGGGGCGAGCGCCCGCGCGGTCGGCAGCGGATACGGCTCGGCGTCGGAGTCCCCGGCGAGCCGATCGAGCAGCGGCACGCGCACCAGGTTGGCGCTGGGCTTCGCCACTGTTGCCACCACCCGCCTTCCGTCGCGGCTGGACGCCACCGACGTGTACTGGTCGAGGCCCGAGCTCACGCGGCGTGTGGCCTTGCTCGCGACGTCGAGCGACCACAGCCAGGGTCCCGATCGGTCTTCCGCGCGCGCGACGTAGAGCAGCGTGCGCGGGTCGAGTGGCGCCAGGAAATTCACCGCTGTCTTCAGTCGCGTTAGTCGCTCCGGCGATCCGCCCGAGGCTCGAATGCGCCAGACGTCCATGTCGTCGGTCTGGTCCAACCCCTGCGCAATCCCGCGCACGAAATAGACCCACTGCCCGTCGGGCGACCAGACCGGATTGTGGTTGTGCGTCCCCTTTTGAGGCGCGAGGATCTCGCGGGCGTCGGCGCCCGTGCGGTCTGCGATGAACAGGGAGTCGCTGCGGTCGTATCGGAAATAAACGATGCGGGCGCCGTCGGGAGACCAGGCCGGGCTGTTTGCGCCGTCGCTCAGGAACGCCCGTGGCGGGCCGCCTGTGATGGGCATCAGCATTATTCCCGTACTGCCGACGCCAATGCACCAGAGCTCCGCTCCGTCGCCCGAAAAGCCCAATCTCCGCAGGACGCGCCCCGGCGAAATCAGCGGCGGGATGTCGGACGTGAGGTTGACAAAACGTCCTGTGCCCACCTGACTCACCCAGAGGTCGAGCTGTCCGGCGCGGTCGGCCAGGAACGCAACGAACCTCCCATCGGGCGAAATCTCGGCGCCGCCTTCCATCCCCTCCCATTCCGTGAAGCGCTCGAACCGAGCGTTGGCCAGGGGGTCGGCGGGCGGCGGCGCCGTACGCCGGGTCAGCCAACTCGCAATGGCCGCCAGCAGGCTCAGCAGGACGACCGCGATGCCCAGCGCCCTGCGCCGGCGCCGCGGCGCCACCACGCCGGCGGCCGGCAATGCGGTGGCGGTTGTCCCCGACAGAAACTCCAGGTCGAACGCCAGGTCGCGTGCCGACTGAGAGCGCGCCTCTCGCACCTTCTCCAGAGAGTGCATGACGATACGCGCGAGCGCCGGCGAAATGTTCGCCGATGACGGCTCCGGCGGATCCTCCTTCAGGATGGCGGCCATCGAGTCGGCTGCCGTCTTGCGGATGAACGCGGGTTGCCCGGTCACCATCTCGTAGAGGACCGCTCCGAAGCTGAAGATGTCGGACCGGTGATCCACGGTCTCGCCGCGGATCTGCTCCGGCGACATGTACCCTGCAGTTCCCATCACCGTCCCCGGTCCCGTTTCGGTGAGCGCCCCGGTGTGCCGGGCGGCGTCGTCGGAGGGCTGTGTGAGCTTCGCGAGCCCGAAGTCGAGGATCTTGAGACGTCCCTCGCTCGTCACGAAAAGGTTGTCCGGCTTCAGGTCGCGGTGGACGATGCCCCTGTCATGCGCGGCGGCCAGTCCCTCGGCGATCTGGCGCGCATAGTCGATGGCTTTGCGAGGCGCGAGCGGGGCTCCGCGCAGCCGGTTCCCGAGGGATTCGCCCTCGAGCAGCTCCGACACGACGTACGGCGCACCCTCGTGCGTGCCCACGTCGTAGACCGTCAGGATATTGGGATGATTCAACTGGCCGGCCGCGCGCGCCTCCTGCTCGAAGCGATGCAACCGGTCCGCATCCTTCGCGAACGTCTCGGGGATCACCTTGATCGCTACCTCGCGCCCGAGACGTGGATCCCGAGCTCGGTAGACCTCGCCCATGCCGCCGGCACCGAGCCATCCGACAATCTCGTAGGGACCGACGCGGGTACCGGTCGGGAGTGCCATGGGAATACCCGGAATTATAGGGTGGGCTGCGCCTCGGTTTCCGTTGACCCCATGGTTCCACGCTCATGGAAAGTCACGAGCAGCGACCCGAAGCGGATGGAATCGCCATCGGCGAGCGGGACTGATGAGGTAACACGCTCGCCGCCGCGGAAGGTGCCGTTCTTGCTGCCGAAATCCTCGACCACCGTTCCTTCATCCGTCACCACGAGCCGCGCGTGACGGCGCGAGACCGTCGACGCGTCGAGGCTGATCTCGACATCGGGATCGCGTCCCACAACGTGTTCGCCCGGTGACAGAGGAAAGCGCCGTTTGCCCCACTCGAGCCAGCACGAGGGCCGATCCGGGCCCGACGCACCCGGCAGAGTGGTCGCCTCCCCGCAGAACGCGTAGCCGAACCCGTGCGCGGTCCGGACGAACTTTGCGTCGCGGGCCCGGTCTCCGAGCGCTTTCCGAATCTCGGCCACGAGGTTGGAGAGGTTAGCCTCGGCGACGAAGGTCTTCGGCCAGAGGCGTTTCAGCAGCACGGCCTTGGACAAGACTTTCGGACGAGCCACGACGAGCGTCGCCAGCAGCTCGAACGCCTTGGGCGCGAGGTGAATCTCGCGTTTTCCCCCCGTCAACTGCCTGGTGTCGAGATCGAGTGTGAACGGGCCGAAACGGATCTTCACGGCAGCAGCAGCTTGGACAAAACCTGCGAAATCCCTGGACGCTTCCTGAGACTCACGTCGGCTTGGCCCCTCATCCTACGGTCTGGCAAAGAAGGAGATCGTCATGCACTCCCATTTCTCGCTCCTCTTCTCCGGGTGCTTCGGGAAGCGTTTCCTCCTCCCCATCCTATCGGTCCTGGTCCTCTTTTGTCCGGGTCTTGCGAGCGTGGCTTCGGCCGGCGTCAACGCCTGGACGACCGGCGGGCCGGAAGGCGCGGGATTCATCAATGCGCTTTCTATCGATCCGTCGACTCCGGCCACGCTCTATGCCGGGACGTCGGGCGCCGGCGTCTTCAAGAGCAGCAACGGCGGTGGGAGCTGGACGCCCATCAACGCGGGCCTGACCAGCGGATATGTCAATACCGTGGCCATTGATCCTTCGGCGCCGTCCACGCTCTACGTCGGCACGTCGGTCGGCGTCTTCAAGAGCACCGATGGCGGGGAGAGCTGGGCGGCCGTCAACACCGGCCTGACCACCATCGATGTCACCGCCCTGGCGATTGATCCGACGAACCCGTCCACGCTCTACGCAGGCACCTGGGGCGGCGGCGTCGTCTTCAAGAGCACCAATGGCGCGGAAAGTTGGACGTCTGCCAACACCGGCCTCAGGCAAACCCTTGTCTGGGCCCTGGCCGTTGATCCTTCGAACCCGTCCACGCTCTATGCCGGGACCTACGTCGGGCTCTTCAGGAGCACCAATGGCGGTGAAAACTGGAGCGCCATCAATACTGCCCATATCGACAGTGTCTTTACGCTGGCGATTGATCCTTCTCGGCAGGGCACGGTCTACTCCGGGTGGGCTGACCACGGCATCTTCAAGACCACCAATGGCGGGAACAGCTGGACGACGGTCAACGGCGGGCTGACCTCCGTCATGGTCTTTGCCCTGGCCATCGATCCTTCAAACCCCTCGACGCTCTACGCCGGCACGGATGACGGCATCTTCAAGAGCACCGATGCCGGAGACAATTGGATCGCCATGCATGGCGGCCCGATCAACGCCGACGTGTATGCCCTGGTGATCGATTCTTCGGCGGCGGCCACGCTCCATGCAGCCACGTGGGGCGGCGGCGTCTTCGATTATCAAATCGTGGGTCCCGGAGCCCTGGATCTCTCGGTCGGCGGCGACAACAAGGCGCATCTCTTGTTTGCCGATCTCGACAATCGTGTGGTCTTTCGGAGCTTCGATAGCTCAGGCAATTCCACCAGCAGCGGCCCTCATGGCCCCTACAGTGGCTGGAGCGCGAGGGCCGTGGCGGATGGCTCAGACGGCCTGACACGCGTGTTGTGGACAAACCAGGATGGCTCGGCGGCGCTCTGGCTGCTGGGCCCGACAGGCAATCAAGCCTCCTACCGCTATGGCCCCTCGGCCGGCTGGACGGCCGTGGATGTGTCGGTGGGCAGCGACGGCACGACGCATCTCCTGTGGACGAACACCGATGGTCGGACGGAGCTCATGAGCGTGGCTCTTTCGGGCGCTCTGGTCGGAGACGCGACGTACGGCCCCTTCAGCGGCTGGGTTGCCCGATCCATCTCCAATGGAGCCGACGGCCTGACGCGGCTCCTGTGGACCAATACCGATGGCAGGGCGGGACTCTCGCTGATCGATGCCGATCAGATCGTCGCCACGTCTCGATTTGCGCCCGGCCCGGGATGGACGGCGCGTGACGTGGCGGTGGCCGCTGACAACCGGGCGCGTATCCTCTTTGTCAACTCCGACGGCCGGATGGCTCTTTGGAGTGTCGACAATTCGGGCGCGGTGACGAACTCCGAGTCAGTCTACGGGCCCCCGGTGTCCGGTCAGGCCGCTATACGCGTCTCGGCGGGAGCGGATGGCTTGACACGCGTGCTGTGGACGAGTCCGGAAGGGCCCGGAACCCTGTGGCTGATGGGCCCCGACAACGTTTTCCAAAGCTCGTTCGGTTTTGATTGAGAGGCTTTTCATCACCTCGGCATTCTTCGGGGGCCCTCGGGGCCCCCCTCGGGGTCGCATCGCAAGCCCGCCCTCGTTAGACTCGTCCCGTGAAGCACATCGGGATCGTGGCCTGCAGCGCCGAGGGGGCCGCGCTTTGCTATCAGACGATCTGCCGCGAGGCTCTCACACTGGTCGGCAAGAACGATCATCCGCGCATCACGATGGATTCGACCGCGATGGCCCGCTGGCTGCCGGCATTCGACGCCGGCGACTATGCCGGCGTGGCGCGTTTCATGCTCGAGTCCGCGCGGCTCCTGGCCGCGGCCGGCGCGGATTTCGCGATCTGTCCGGACAACTCCGCTCACCTCGCCTGGGACCACGTCCAGGCGGCGACGCCGATTCCGTGGCTGCACATCGCGCGCGTGGTGGGCGAGGAGGCGGGGCGCCGCGGCTTCCGGCGGGTGGGCATTCTCGGCACGCGCTACACAATGGGGGGGCCCATTTACTCCGAGTCTCTCGGCGCGCTCGGAATCGACGCCGTGGTGCCCGAGGCCGCGGACTTCGAGACCGTGGACCGCATCATCTTCGCGGAGCTGGTGGATGGCGTCTTCAGCGATGCCTCGCGGGAGGCGTACAACCGGGTGATCGCCCGGCTCGGCGAGCGAGGCTGCGACGCGGTGGCGCTGGCGTGCACGGAGATCCCGCTGCTCGTCCGGGCCGAGGAGTCGCCCCTGCCGACGCTCGACTCGACGCGCCTGCTCTCCCGCGCCGCGCTGATGGAAGCGCTTAAGTGATCTGAATTTCTCGGGAACGTTTTGTCATGCTGAGAACGCTTGACGACATGCGGCGCCTTGCCGTCTCCCACAGCCTCTTCCCGGCTACCACGCTCAAACGCGCCCTCCACAGGATGGGCTTCGTGCAGGCCGACCCGATCCGGGCGCCGGCGCGCGCCCAGGACCTGACGCTGCGCCATCGCGTCAGGGGCTACCGCGCTGGAGATCTCGAGCGACGCTACGGAGAGCTCGGCCTCGAGAAGGACTTCTTCATCACCTACGGCTTTCTCACGCGGCCCCTCCAGGCGCTGATGCATCCGCGCGCGGAGACCAGTGTCCCCGCCGATGGCCGCGGGCCCTGGCCGGCCGCGCGCAGGAAGCGGGCGGAGCTCCTGCTGGAGTTCGTGCGCGAGCGCGGCGAAGCGCATCCGCGCGAGGTCGATGACCACTTCTCGCACGGTACCGTCAGGAACTACTGGGGAGGGTCGTCAAACGCCACGACCCATCTGCTGGACGCGATGCATTACCGCGGCCTGCTGCGTGTGGCGCGGCGCGAAGCCGGGATTCGCATCTACGCCGCGCAGCAGCATGGGCCCGAGCCGGCCGATGCCGCCGCGCGCCGCGCGCGGCTCGACCTGCTGGTGGATGCGGTCGTCGGCATCTACGCGCCGCTGCCCGCCGCGAGCCTGGCGGACTTCGTGCGCCGGCTGCGTTTTGCCGTGCCGCAGTGGCACGGCGAGCTGAAGAGCGCCTTGCAGCGGGCCAGGGAGCGGCTTTCGCACGCGCGCGTCGGAGGCATGGACTGGTACTGGCCGGCGGATGAGCAGGCGAAGGACGCGGCGAGGCGCCCGTCGCCCGACCAGGCGCGCCTGCTGACGCCCTTTGATCCGGTGGTGCGGGACCGCGCCCGCTTCGAGCTGTTGTGGGGCTGGGTCTACCGTTTCGAGGCCTACACGCCGGCGCCCAAACGCACGCGCGGTTACTACGCTCTGCCGCTGCTCTGGCGCGACCGCGTGATCGGCTGGGGCAACCTCTCCGTGAAGAACGGCGAGCTCCGATCCGACTTCGGCTATGTCAGATCGCCGCCGCGCGAGCGCGCCTTCCAGCGTGAGCTGGCGGCGGAGCTTCATCGCTTGAGGGAGTTCCTGGGACTCGAGTCCTGAAAGGGGCGTGGGCAGACGAGTCTGGCGAGGGAGCGCGGAGCGCGTTAGTCTGACGGTGATGGTTCGCGGGGAGATCTTCAACAGCGTCACGCACCTGGTGGGGTCGTTGTTCGCGGCGGCGGGGCTCGTGGTCCTTCTCGCGGCGGGCGTGCGCACGGGCGACCCGTGGAAGATCGGGAGCTTCGCCGTGTATGGCGCGGCGCTCGTTGCTCTGTATCTCTTTTCGACTCTGTACCACAGCCTCGAAGGGCGGCCGAAGAGGATCTTCCGCAAGCTCGATCACACGTCTATCTACGTGCTGATTGCGGGGACATACACCCCCTTCTCGCTCGTGGCCTTGCGGGGGCCGGTGGGATACGGACTCCTGGCAGCCGTCTGGACGCTCGCGGCGGTGGGGGTCCTCCAGGAGTTCCTCCTGCGGGCGCGGATCGAGGCTCTGTCCGTCTCTCTGTATCTCTTCATGGGCTGGCTGGCGCTCGTCGCCTTCGTCCCGCTTCTCCACGCGATCGGGTGGGCGGGGATGTCGTGGCTCCTGGCCGGAGGGATCCTCTACACGGCGGGAGTCTTCTTTTACCTCGTGGACGAGAAGTACGCGCACAGCCACGGCGTCTTTCATCTCTTCGTGCTGGGCGGAAGCGTGCTGCACTTCCTGGTCGTGCTGCGCTTCCTCGCCTGACCGGAATAACGCACGAAACAGGTCGGGGTCACTCTTTCGGTATGGGTGTATCGACGCTCCGGAGCCGGCGAATGGGAGGGTTGGGTTGGTCGCGCGTCGCGTTGACGCCGGGCGCTTCCGGGTCGGGTGGCAGCGGCGTGGCGAAGAACTTGAAGACGCCGGCCGCAATCACGGTAAGCACAATCACGGTGAACGCCAGTTGCTTGCCGTGCCAGAGGCTGTCGAACCACTCCCGGAACTGGGCGGAAAGGATATTCGCCTTCCCTCCGTAGAGTTCCAGGTCATGCAGGTACTTCTTGGTGTCCATAGGGTCGTAGCCGAGAGGATTGTCCGGCGGGGGCTGGGCGGTCAGGTAGATCACGACGGCGGCCGCGAACCCGAAAAGGAGGATGGCCCGCGTGACCGCGCGGACGCGTTCGTGCGGAGTCAGCAGCCCCCTCCTCATCCGGCTAGATTACCCGATGAGCGCGGGCGCGCTCGACGGCTTCGCCCGGCCTCAGGTGCGAAGCAGACCGGCTTCGCAGGTCCCTTCGATGACGTGTTCGCCGGCTTCGTTCTCGATCCAGGTGTCGATTTCCAGGCGATGCCGGGCGCGATCGACGGACCGCACGACGAAATGCGCGGTCACGGTGTCGCCGGGGTGGACCGGGAGCAGGAACCGAAGTGTCTGCGACCGGTAGATCGCGCCGGTCCCCGGCAGCAGCATTCCCGCCATCGTCGAGAAAAGCGACGCCGCCAGCATTCCGTGAATGATGCGCCGCCCGAACTGCGTTTTCCCCGCGAACTCGTCGTCGACGTGAAGCGGATTCGTGTCGCCGGCAATCTCGATGAACCGCCGCATGTCTTCGTCCGTGAAGGTCTTGCGGAAGCTGGCGTGCTGCCCGGGCTCGAAGTCCTCGATCCGCGCGACGACTGGAGATGGACTCAAGTTTCCTCCCGCGATCAGCGAAGCTCCGGTTCGGCGAGTCTGCGATCCGATTCGGCAATCACGAACGAGGGCCAGCGAGAGTGATCCGACTGAAGCGGTCAACTCCGCGGCAGATCGAGGGTTATCTGGACGGCGTTCTCGACACCCAGCAATTCCTGTCTCGTCAGTCTGCCGATCCTCGAACCAAGCCGCGTTTTGTCGATTGACCGGATCTGGTCGCCAAGGACCCGCGCGGGCGCGCCTCGGACTTCGATTCGAGCCTCGCCGGGGTAGAGCGATTCCACGTTGCTCGTGATCGGGAGAACCACGACGCGGGACCCGTAGCGGTTGCAGGAATCGTTTGAGATGACGACAGCGGGGCGAGTCTTCCGGATCTCGGTCCCGAGCGCGGGGTCGAGAGCGACCCAATGGACATCACCGCGGCGCGGCGTGTTTCTTACTCGGGCCAATCCTCGGTCTCCGTCCGCGACCAGCCGGATGCCAGGCGCCCCCGCCACGGTTCCCGGGCCGCGGCCCTGTAAGCGGCGTCGAGCGTCGCCCGATCCGGATGGATGCGAGCGCGAACCGCCGCCTCGATGAACGAGCTGATCTTCCTGGGAGGCAGCTCCTTCTTCAGCCGCTTGTAGAGCGCCTCATCCATCGTGATGTTGAGCCGAACCGACATGGGCTCCCTCCTCCGATTTACTCTGTATTATATACAGCGTCGTCGGGCCCGCCCCGGCGTCCTTGAAGACAAGGCTGCCGAGGCTAAACCCGGGGATCCGGGGTGTTTCGGGCGAGGCATCACCCGGCTTCACCGTAAACGACCTGGAGAAGAGCCTCGCCTGGTACCGGACGTCCTCGGGTTCGTCGTCGAGGAGCGCTGGGAGTACGAAGGGAAGGTGACCGGGGTTTCGCTCCGGGCCGGCCGCGTCAGCTTCATGATCGGGCAGCACGACTGAAAGAAGGGCCGCGACCGGAAGAAGGGAGAGGGCTTTCGGCTGTACTGCTCGACGACGCAGAACGTCGACGCCCTCGCGGACGGGATCAGAGCGCGCGGCGGCATTCTTCACCGGGAGCCGCGCGACCAGCCCTGGGGTACGCGCCACTTCGCCCTGACCGATCCGGACGGTTTCAAGATCACAATCGGGGCGGACACGAAGATGTGCTAGGAAGGGAGTTGACCCCCGTACCAGTTCTCTACCTCAGACTCGGTCCCGCGTACCCAGTTTAATGGGAATCGCCGCTGGCCCATTGAGCGCTTGCTGTGCGCACGCGATCAAGCGCCCCTGGTAGTAGGCTCGGCTCCCCGGCGGTATCCCAAGCCGCCGCGCCGCCTCGGGCAGTGTATAACCGCGGCGGATCAGAGCGAGAAGGCTCCGTTCCGTCTTCGGGAGGAGCGAAGCCAGAATGTCGAGCAGCTCGTTCGACTCGACGAGCGCCTCTGGCTGCCAGGAAGCCTGCTCCGGCGCCGTTTCGAGCCGCCGTCCCTCCCGCTCCCGATGCAAGCCGCTCCGCCGCCGGAACCGCAGGATGTAGTTGTGAACTACCGCCTTCAACCACGGCGTCGCAACGACCGTCACCGGCACGCCAGCCCGGACGATCCACGTCCAGACATCCTGAGCCAGGTCCTCCGCATCCGCCGCGCTCAACCCCGCACCGACGCACGTTCTGATCATCTGGGACTGCGAGGTACGCACGGTCTCATCCGGGTAAGCCTGGCCCCGACCGCCGACGTCTTTCCACGGTGGAGCGTCCATTGAACTCCTCCCGGGTCAAGCTCACTTTTTGGGAAAGCTGATACAACTTCATCATTGTTGAATCCGCCTGTCAATTGCCATTGGCGGTCGGAGCCTGGGGGGTCAGGTCATGCAAGGAAGAACGTTTTGTCCTTTGGAGAATGGTTGACAAGCTTCCGGGAGGCCCAGCGCTGTAATCCCGTCGAGAAGCGAATCCCTATCGAATCAATGAGATCGTGTACCCTGCACGCGCCCGATTACACCCGATGCGTCCCGCCTTACTAACGTCGAGGACATCCGACCGCGCCAGCCGATAATCAGGGACACCGACATCCTTTCCCGCCGGACCGGTTCCGCTCGTCTCCCGGCCGTCCCGATGCCTCCCTCCCCTTCTAGTGATCTGCCTCCTGGAGAGCGATCTACTACGTAGGAGGGGATCTACAGCCGCTAGGAACGACCGGGCGATGCCGCTCCTCGGCCAAGGATCGCAATGGGGGCAGTTGGCTAGGGGGCTCCGCCTTGCGGAATTCGGGAGACTATGGATTTGCATTCGGATTCGTCAGTGAAAGGAGAGGAACATCATGCGTGAAAGCCGAGGGAAGTTCATTTTCGGAGTGTCACTCGCCGGCCTGCTGCTCATGACGAGCGCAGTGTCCGCTCAAAAGAGATCCGCGGCTCCGACCCCCGCGGCGAAACCGGCGGCTTCCGCCGCTGCGGAGCAACCCGCCCCCGCCGTTTTCGATGGACGCACGGTCAAGGTCGCGCCCGGAGTCGCGCCGGCCGAGTCGATGGCGAAGGTCCAAGCGGCCTTCAATCGTCGGCTCTCGCGCGATCTGCGCAGCTATACTCTGAACGAGATCATCAGCGCGGCCGAAGCGGCCGCGGCGGAAGGGAGAGCGGTAGCGCTGCCCACCCGCGGCAGCATTTGCATCAAAATCACTTGCTGTCCGCTTACGATCACGATTTATCGCTGCGGCGAGTCACCGCTTTAGCACTTTGACGTCAAGTGGTTGCCGCCGGATGTTCGAAGCATTGTTGGGCGGCAACCCGGGAAGGATTGCCAACAAACCCGGCCGAAACGCGGTTGGCGACCCAAGAACCTTGCCCGAATAATTCACGAATGATCTGAGAAGCAAAGGGCGGGACCGCCTGTTGCCCGTATTCTGGAGGGAAAAGCAGGGTCGATTCGTGCGTCGGTGTATTGCTTGCGGATGTAATTGCCGGTGAGCACTGCTCGCGAGGGCTTTGCCGGCGTCAGGGTTCGAGCCAGCCTCGGGAGCGGTGGACGGCTCTGGTCCAGGCGCGGTAGGAGTCCTCGCGGCGGTCGGCGCTCCACTCCGGTTCGAAGGTTCGGTCTTCGCGCCAGAGGCTCGAGAGGTCGGTGAGGGAGGCGTAGGCACGGCGGGCCAGGCCGGCGGCCAGGGCGGCGCCGAGTGCTGTGGTCTCGCGGACGGCGGGGCGGATGACGGGGATTCCGAGGACGTCGGCCTGGAGCTGCATCAGGAAGTTGTTTTCGGTGGCGCCGCCGTCCACCTTGAGGGACTCAGGCAGGCGGCCGCTGTCGGATGCCATTGCCTCGAGGACTTCGCGGCTCTGGAAGGCGATCGCTTCGAGGGTCGCGCGGACGAGATGGGCTCGGGTCGCGAAGCGGGTGAGGCCCACGATCGTGCCGCGGGCGGTCATGTCCCAGTGGGGGGCGAAGAGACCGGAGAACGCCGGCACGAAATAGACGCCGCCGGTGTTCGGGACAGATCGCGCGAGAGGCTCGGTCTCCGCGGCGGTCGCGACGATGCCGAGGCCGTCGCGGAGCCACTGGACGGCGGATCCCGTGACGGCGACCGACCCTTCGAGCGCGTAGGCGCGCTCTCCCGCCGGCGCGGCGGCCGCGGTCGCGAGGAGGCCGTAGTGGCTCGCCGAGAAAGCGTCGCCCGTGTGCTGTAACAGGAACGAGCCGGTGCCGTAGGTGTTCTTCGCTTCTCCGGCGCGAAAACACGCTTGCCCGAAGAGGGCCGCCTGCTGGTCGCCGAGATCCGCACACACCGGGATCCGCGCGCCGAAGGGTCCATCGGCAAGAGTCCAGCCGTAGGGCTCTGCGGCGATCGAGGGCGCGATCCGCGCAAGTGCCGCCGCCGGCACCCCGAAACGGTCGAGGAGTTCCGGGTCCCATTCGAGATTGGCGAGCGCGCAGAGGAGGGTGCGCGAAGCGTTCGTCGGATCGGTCACGTGGGCTCCGCCGCGGGGACCTCCGGTCAGGTTCCAGATCACCCAGGAGTCCATGGTCCCGATCCGCAGACGGCCCGAGGCGGCGAGGGACTTCGCCTCCGGCACGTTGGCGAGGAGCCAGCGGATCTTCGTCGCCGAGAAATAAGTGCGGATGGGGAGTCCTGTGCGCGCCCGCACCTCGTCCTCAACACCGCTTGCGATCAGCGTGCGGCAGTCGGCGTCGGTGCGCGTGTCCTGCCAGACGATCGCGGGCGCGATCGGGAGCCCGGAGCGTTCGTCCCAGAGGACGACGGTCTCGCGCTGGTTCGTCACGCCGAGCGCGAGCACGGGCTCGCGCGGCCCGGCGGCGACCGCCTCTCCGACGACGCGCTCGACGTTGTCCCGGATCTCGAGAGGATCGTGCTCGACCCAGCCGGGATGGCGAAAGCTCTGCGCGTGCTCGCGGTAAGCGGAGGCGACCACGCGCCCGGAAAGATCGAACAGGAAGCAGCGCGTTCCGGTGGTCCCCTGGTCGATCGCCGCGAGGAGGGGCATCGGGAGAGAAGCTATCAGCTCTCGAAGATCGTCCGGGTACGCGTTCCCTGCTCGGGTCGCCGGCTCTCTGCGTGGTCGGGAAGCGATATCCATGAATAATCAGGCCGGAGGCAACCATGCGAGCGCTCACCGATCGGCAGCTTCTCAGGGTCCGCGAGGTCCTACTCGACGAAGTGCACGCCTTTGCGCCGGACTGGACCGATCAGAATGACTCCGATCCCGGCGTCACGCTCCTGGGGCTCTTCGCGTTCCTGACCGAGGGCCTGATCTTCCGGCAGAAGGCAATGCCGGAGCGCGGCGTCTCGGAGGCGAAGAGGCTGGCGGAGGCGGCGCGCGCTCTCACGGGCTCGGCCTCGCTGCCTGGATGCGGAGTGCGGCGCGTGAATTACTTTTCCGGCCAGCTTCTTGGCGAGGACGACTTGCGCGACGAGCAGGATTACTTCCGCGAAAGGCTGCGCCGCCTCAACCGGTTTCTCGAGGGTTCCGGCGTCGTCTCCGGCCTGAACGTTTCAGTCGCTCCTGGCGCCGGAGGCCACGGACAGGCCGTGGTGGTGGAACCGGGCTTCGCGCTCAATCCCCGCGGCGAGCTGCCCGCGCCATCCGGCGTGCTCTTCGTGCAACTGCTCTTTCGCGAGTGTCCCACTGAGCCCGTGCCGGCGCTGCCGCCGGCGAGTGATGCCAGCACGGCCGAGGTCCCGCAGCGATTCTCGCGCGTCGAGGAGACCTTCGCGATCGTGCTCGCGGAGACGCTCCAGCCCGACGCCGTCACGCTCGCGCGCCTGACCGCAGGACGCGGCCGCTGGCGGATCGATCGAGATTTCAAAACGCGGCGCGACCGAAATTAGTTAAGTTAGCCATCCTCAAACCGGATTGGAGGACTGCGATGCCTGTCTCGGAATCCTTCGCGGAGAGCAATCGAGAGCAGCGGGAGCGCCTGCGCGCGCTGGTTGACCGCCTGGACGCGCGCAAGCTGGCCGTGCGTCTCCCCAACGGGTGGGCGGTCGCGGGCGCGCTCGCCCACATGGCGCTCTGGGATCGCCAGCGCCTCTGCCTGATACGCCGGTGGGCCGCCGGCGACATGTGCGGCGGCGATCCTCCGCATGCCGCTCGCAAGTACGACGGCGATCTCTTCAACGACGCGGTCCAGCCGCTCCTGGAATTGATCCCGCCGGCGCGCGCCGCGGCTGCGGCGGTGCAGGCCGCCGAAGAGGTCGACGCGTTCCTCCTGCAAGTCTCCGACGAAGTGGTCGAGGCGGCGCTGGCGCGTCCCGACGCGCCGAACCTGGATCGGGGCAGCCACCGAAAGCACCACCTCGACATCATCGAGAAAGCCCTCGGAGAATCGGTTTAGATAGATCGAAAGGAGGCATCATGGTCAAAGTCGCGCTGTTCGTCCGCCTCGAAGCGAAAGCCGGAAAGGAAGCCGAGGTCGAGAGCTTTCTAAAGTCCGGGCTGGCCCTCGTAGATCAGGAGCCGGCCACGACGGCCTGGTTCGGCATTCGACTCGGGCCCTCCACCTTCGGCATCTTCGACGCGTTCCCGGATGAGGCGGGCCGGCAGGCCCACCTGACCGGACGTGTCGCCGCGGCGCTCATGGCGAAGGCCTCCGAGCTCTTCGCGCGGCCGCCCGTCATCGAAAAGGCCGACGTGCTCGCCGCGAAGCTGCCGTAGTCGCCTGCAAGCCCTGAGAAGATAGTGGCGAAGAACCGCCCCGGAGCCGTCGTCTTTGTCGGCGGCCGACAACGGAGGAGGGTGACGATCAAGCGCCGGCGGGCCGTGGACCGGTTCCGCCCGTTCTTCGGAGCACCCATGTCGTCATGCATCGTCGGTCCTGCACGACGGTTGTTTTCAGGGGGTCGAGCGGTGTGCCGCCGAGCTCCTCGGTCAGCCGCAGAAGGTAAGGCTCGTCGACCAGAAAGCGCTCGCTCCCGTCGGGCAGGAGGAAACGCCGCCCGCCGAGGGGTGAAAAGCGTTGTTCCATCCCGATGGAGGATGCGAGCCGGCAGAAGAACATGCCGCCGGGCCTGAGCAGTCGCCACGTTCCCTCCAGCATCGCCCGGAAGTGCGCCTCGTCGCGCGCGAAATGAAGGACCGCGCTGCTCACGACGACGTTCGCGCAGCGGTCCGGGAAGCTGCTCGACTCGACAGCCTCGGCCCGGAAGTTCGAGACCGGCAGGCCGGGAGCGAGCCTTCGCGCGAGAGCCCGCACCGACTCGATGGCGTCCGGGTCCGGATCGCTGGCGCTGACGTCGTAACCCTGTCCCAGGAAAAAGGCGAGGTTGCGGCCCCGGCCGCACCCCGCGTCGAAGACGCTCATCCCCGGCGCGATCCTTCCCCGGAGGATTTGATCGAAGAGGTAGATGTCGATCTGGCCGAAGAGCGACGAAGGGTCGATCATGCCTCATCCTAACCTTCGCCGCCGGGAGCCCATCGTCGCAGGACAACGGTTAAGTGAAGAGCGCCACGCGAGTGTCCCGGCCGAAGACGAAGCCCGCTTCGAGGCTGAAGACTCAGCTCAACGACGCGAACATCGCCTCATTCCATACTCGTCTCCGATCACTCGTCCGCAGGAATCTCGTCGCTGCCGCGGCCCGCCAAACACTCTTTATCCCACGCTGACGCGATTTCGGCCGGCCTGCTTGCTCCTATACATCATTTCGTCGGCGCGGCGGACAATGGACTGCGGCGTGTCGTCAGGTCGCAGGAGAGTTGCGCCGATGGATACAGTGACCATCAGATGCCGGTCTGCCAGGTCGAGCCGCGAGGCTTCGACCAGCGTTCGCAGCTTTTCGCAGACTGCTTCCAACGCCTCGAGAGACGTCACATCGTAGAGGATTGCGAGAAATTCCTCGCCTCCCCAGCGACCCACGACATCGGCTTCGCGGAGGTTGTGTTTCAAGGTTGCGGCCACCATGCGGAGCACCTTGTCGCCAACCTCGTGCCCGTAGGCGTCGTTACACCGCTTGAAACCGTCAATGTCCGCGAAGAGCACTGCGGCTCCGCCGCTGCCGTTTCCGAATTCCGCGAGGAGAGCGCGCAGACGGCCTTCGAGGTGGAGGCGATTGCTGATGCCGGTGACCACATCGGTGCGCGCCGTGTGCCGCAGTTCGTGCAGCTGCTGCCGGACGGTCAGAATTCCCAGGTCGCCGCTGAAGGTCTCCACCGCCCCCGTAATATTCCCCTCGGCGTCCCGCAACGGCGAGGCTCGCAGGAGCACCGGCACCCGGTGGCCGTCCGCGTGATGCAAGAAGACCTCGGCCTCGCGGGGCTTGCCATCAGCCATGCTGGCGGCCAGAGGACACTGGGTGCGGCAGAGCTGAACGCCGCTTGCACTGACGTGGTTGAGCAGATTGTCGCTGCAGGAGCGGCCGACCACCTGTTTGTCGTTGTAGCCCGTAATGCGCTCGGCTCCCTTATTCCAGTAGGTGATCACGCGCTCGCGGTCTACAAAGTAGACACCGTCGTACAGATTATCGATGATGTCTTTGTAGAAATCCTTGTTTTCCGGCATGCAGCCTCCAGGGACCGAAACTGTATATGAGAATACCACAGCCTCTGCGGACCGAAGTCTGTGCGGGTGCTGCGACACCCGTACGGACGTGCGGCAGGCCGTTCTCCCTCTGCGGGACTTCGACCCCTTTTCAGCAGCCTGCTAGCGCCAGCCCTCTCTGCGGGAATTGCTTGCGGTGCTGGTCGTCGCCGTCGCCCTCACTGCGTCCTGAACCCGGTAGCTTGCGTGAACGGAGTCGCTGGAGTTCCATCGGAGGCCTGCGCGCCCGACGTCACCCGGATCTTGTATGTTGTGGCTGGACTCAGGCTCGCCGCAGGCCGGACCGTGAACATGGTGTTGTCGCCGCTGGTCGGCGCGGCGGCCATCCTGACGCATTTGGAGAAGTTGTTGCTGGAGATTTGCAACGCTCCCTTGCAGGCCGTGTTCTTTGTGTTGACGGTAATCGTAGAGGGATTCGCCGTCCTGTTGAACGTCACGGTGATCGAGGTGTTGACGGGCACAGCAGTCGCGCCATCGGCCGGCACCGCCGACGAGACGAAGAAGGAGGGGTTCGGGGTCGGCGTAATCGTCGGCGCAATAGGTGTATTGGTCGGCGTATTCGTCGGCGCGATAGGTGTATTGGTCCGTGTATTGATCGGCGTACTCGTCAACGCGCTAGTCGGTGTCGGTGTCGGTGAACCCGTGCACCCCGGGAAGGTGAAGTTGCCGATGCGTGTCCGCCAGTTGAAGCTGGACGTCGACGGGTAGTACTCCTGCGTGTACCAGAACGTGCAGTCGTCCACCGGGTCCACTGTCAGGTCGCTGTAATCGCCCCAACGGTTGCTGGTGCCCGTCTGGCTGCCCGTTCCGTCGAACAAATGAGTTTCGCCCTGCGCCAGGACGTTGATGGGATCGCTCACGAGCCGCCCCGCGTAGCGAATCTGCGGGTTGATGCTGGAGCTGGAAGCGCTGAACCCGAGCGCGAGATTGCCCTGACGGTCCTGAGCCACGCTCCCCATCCAGCGCCAGGTCGAGTCCGGCTGGTAAGTGCTCTGCTGGAAGACCGTCACCGGGCCGGCGGTCACGCCGCGCAGTTCGATCCACCGGATCCCCGCCACCCCGCCGGAGCTGACCGTGTAATTGGTCACTACCGATTCGTGGTCGCCGAAGTTGCGGTAGGCCGCCCGGAACATGAACCGGTCGGCGATGGCGTCCAGTTTGCTCGTCGTGCCAAGCTGGGGCACGCAGGCTCGCGTCGTAGGGCAGAGCTGCGTAAAGCCGGCGGCGGCCGGTGAGGCGAAGAGAGTGAACCTGGAGTTGGCCGGCGTGCCGAAGTCGGCGTGGAAGTGGTAGACCTTGTAGGTGCCGCTGCCCGGCCACTCCACGAACGTGGCCGGGGCGCCTGCCGGCGGCAAGGTCGAACCGTCCATGTCCGCGGGCAGATAGGCATCCTCGCCGGATCCGCCGGTGACGCCGGTGGTGATGAAGGTCGCCGGGAGACCGGCGAGCATCGCCGCCCGGTTGAAGGCGAAGGGCTGCGGGCCGAGGAAGGCCGTGCCCGACGAGTTGAACACGTTCATGCTCATGTAATAGGCGTCGGGCCAGACGCCCAGATGGGGATAGTCGAAGAAGTTCGAGCCCAGGTGAAAGCCATAGCGGCTATACGAGCCGGTCGCGTCGGCCGTGGTCGAGACGGCGACACACTCATCCGTGGGGACCGAGGCGCCCGCGAACTGACTGACGATCCATCGGTTGGCGAGCTGGTCGTAGAGCACCACCGGGTCGCCGTCGCCGTTGGACTGGCAGACTCCGCCGAAGCCGGACCAGATCGTGGCGATGCCCACGGGGCCGAGCACCGAGGCGCCCGTGCTCTTATTGAAGACCTGATAGCCCTCGTTGACGATCTGGACGTACTGCGTCGCGCCCACTTCACCGTTGGTGTCGGGCGGCGCGCAGTTGCAGGCCACGCCCGGGAAGGGGATGCCGTTGAAGTTCAGTATCGGGAGGGGCATGTTCGGCGCGGGAACGTGCTGGTCCTGCACGAAGGCCTCGTCGGGAGCATCGACGTGGTGGTAAGGCAATTTCGGGTTTTCGTTCGCCTCGTGTTCCGGGCGCTCCTGGACGGGCACGGGCTTCATGTCGCGCAGCGGAGGCGACGTGTCATTGTGGTAGGAGATGCCCACAAAGACGCCGTTGCCTTGAGCCGTCATCGCGCTGCCCAGGGCTCTCGGAAGGAAGTGCGCGCCTGTCGAGATTTTGGTGCCTTGAGCGCCGCTCAACGGCACTAAGATCACGACCGGCAGAAAGAAGACAATCAGGGCGACAAGAATCCGTCGGATACCTTTCTTCATGATCATGCCTCCTTCCAGGTGTCAACTCCACACCTGGGGGTTAGAAGACACTATACCCGGCCGATCAAGCGCGGGTAACCCCGGAGGCCGCGCCTCCTGGACCTCGAATCTTCCGCGCCGAGCCTGGCATCGTCGCCGCGGAGATCCGACGCGGCCGGCGAGCGATTAAGATCCTGAGCGAACGCTACTTAGGACTCTGGCTCTTCGAGGTTGGGCGTGCTCCGTAGCCTGGACCGCGCAGCGCGCGGCCGGGGGTCTTGCCGGTGAGCTTGCCGTCGTCTACGACGAGGACACCGTTGACGGCGACGTAACGGAAGCCTTCGCTGTAATGGTTCGGGCTTTCGAAGGTCGCCACGGAACGGACGGTCTCGGGATCGAAGACGGCGAGGTCGGCGGCGAAACCGGGCTTGATCAGGCCGCGCCCGGAGAGTCCCGCGGCCTCCGCGGCGAAGGAGGTCATCTTTCGGATCGCTTCCTCCAGGCGGAGGACCTTCTGTTCGCGCACGTAATAGCCCAGGATGCGTGCGGCGGAGCCCCAGCCGCGCGGGTGGGAGGTCTCGTGCGAGAGAGGGCCGTCGGTCGCCTTGGCGGGCGAGTCGGTTCCAAAGGAGACGAGCGGGTGCGCGAGCGCGGCCCGCACGTCCTTCTCGTCCATGATCGCGATGATGCAGCCGGCGTTGGCGCGATCGGCCAGCACGATGTCAATGAGGACGTCTCGAGGGTCCTTCTTCTCTTCTGCGGCGATCGAGGCGATGGTCTTGCCCTCGTAGGGCTTCAACTTCGGGTCCAGGACCTCGGCGACCATCACGCCTTCGGCGCCGCCCGAGCCCAGGTACTGGTTTTCCCAGTCCTCCGTCTCCTTCGCCATGTCTGTTTTCACGCGCTCCCGGGTGGCCGGTTCGGCGAGGCGTTTCAAGAGCGCTTCCCGCCCTCCTTCGCGCACCCAGGGCGGCAGGCAGGCGTCGAGGCCGTTGGAAGCCCGGTTCCACGGATACTGGTTGGCCGCGACGTCCAGTCCCGCGGCCCGCGCGTCTTCGATCTTGCTCAGGATCTCCGGCATCCGGCCGAAGTTGGGTTTGTAGGCCGTCTTCAAGTGCCAGATCTGCGTGCGGACCTTCGCGTCCCGGGCGATCGTGAAGACCTCCTCGAGCGACTCGGTCAGGCGGCCGGACTCCGAGCGCTGGTGCGTGAAGTACGCTCCACCGTAACGCGCGGCGACGCTGGCGAGCGCGGTCAGCTCCCCCGTCGAAGAATAGATGTTGGGGATGTACTGGAGAGAGGAGGAGACGCCGAGCGCGCCTTCCCGCATCGCCTGGTCCACCATCGCCTCCATGCGCCGGAGCTCCTCGGGCGTGGCCGGCCTGTTCTCGCGGCCGACGACCATCGCGCGCACTCCCCCCGAGCCGATGAAGGTCCCGAGGTTGATGGCGGTCCCCCGGCGCTCGAGCGTCGCGAAATACTGGTCGAGCGTCCGCCAGTCCGGGAAGACGCCGTATTTCTTGTAGACATCCTGGTTCTCGGCGATGAGCTTCTCGTCGATCGGCGCGATCGACTCCCCTTCGCCGGTGACTTCCGTGGTGATGCCCTGCGTGATCTTGGACGCCGCGCGGCCGTCCACCAGGACGTTGTACTCCGACTGTCCGAGCAGGTCGATGAAACCGGGCGCCACGACGAGACCCGTCGCGTCGATCCGGCGTTTGGCCGGCGCGCCGGCGAGTCTGCCGACCGCCGCGATCTTTCCGGCGCGCACGCCGACGTCGGCCGCGAACCAGGGAGCGCCTGTCCCGTCCACGACTCTCGCGTTGGTGAACAGGAGGTCGTAGGGCGCCGCCTTCCGCGCCGCGGGCGCGGTGGCCGAGAGCACGAGTATCAGAGCGGGCAGCAGAAGTTTCTTCATTGTGTCAGTCTATGATCGTTTGGTGATTTCTCGATGAACTCCAGCGCGGGATCTCGCGCGGTCGCGCTCCTGGAGGAGCTGGTGGTGATCCCCTCCATTACGGGCGCGGAAGGACCCTTGCTCCACTTCCTCGAAGAGCGGTTCCGGGCGCGCGATTTCTCGGTCGAGGCTCACAAGATTTCCGCGGGGCGCCGCAACCTCTATATTCATCGCGGCCCCGCGGCCGTGGTCTTCATGACGCACGCGGATACCGTGCCGCCGTTCTTTCCGCCAAGGCGCGAGGCCGACGTGCTGATCGCGCGAGGGGCCTGCGACTCCAAGGGGAGCCTCGCGGCCCAGGCGGTGGCGTTCGAAGACCTCGTTGCGGAAGGCGCGGCTGTTGGCCTGCTCGTCCTCGTGGGAGAAGAGCGGGGCTCGGACGGCGCGCTCGCGGCCAACCGCGAGCCGCGCGGAAGCCGGTACGTGGTCTGCGGAGAGCCCACGGAGAATCGCTTCGTCGCCGGATCGAAAGGGTGCCTTCGGATCCGCGCTGTGTCCCACGGAGTCGCGGGACACTCTTCGGTCTCCGGAAGCGGCCGTTCCGCCGTCCTGCCGATGCTCGATTTTCTGGCCGAGCTGCGCGCCGCGGCGCTCCCCTCCCATCCGGTCTTCGGCGATGCGATCATGAATATCGGGGTTCTCGAGGCCGGATCGGCACCCAACGTCGTCGCCGACAGCGCCCGGGCCGACGTCATCTTCCGGACCGGCGAGCCGGTCGAGGCTCTGCTCGCGAAGATCCGCCCCGCCGCCTCCGGACGCGTCGATCTCGAGGTCCCCTACCGCTCCGACCCGATCCTCTTTCGCGTGCCAGGGGGTCAGCCCTCAGCCGAGATCGTCTCCTTCGCCTGCGACCTGCCTCTCCTGCCGGCCTGGGGCGAGCCGATCCTCGTGGGCCCCGGCTCCATCCTGGACGCCCACGCCGCGCAGGAGAAAGTAGCCCTCTCAGAGATCGAACAAGCGGTCAGTATCTACAGCGATCTCGCTCGCGGGCTCCTCGCTGAAGGGGAGGCTTACCTGGAACCGAAAAGGACTCAGGTTTCAGGTTAAAGGTGTCAGGGGAAATGCACCCGTTCACCCCCCGTTCACTCGCGGGGCCATATCGTCGGCATGAAAGGAGAGGACTGTATGAGCAAGATCGGGGTCGTTTCCGTTCTGGCCCTGGCCCTGACGGCCTTCCTCTCCGGCGATTCACCGAACAAGGCGCACGGATACGGTTTGTCCGGCACGATCACGAGCACGGATGAAAGCCGGAAGACCTTTGTGGTCAGAAACGCCGCGGGCAAGGACACCACGCTCCTCTGGACAACCGCGACGACGGTCGTGGGAGGCCAGCTCAAGGCCGGAGAAAAAGTGACCCTGCGCTATCTGAACAAGTTCGGGAAGCACATCGCGACTTCGGTGGTCGTCGGCGAGCCGGCGGCCCTGAAGACGCCCCCTCCCGTTCCCGCCGCGACGCCCACCCCGCCATCCTGAGCCGCGAGTGATTCCGCCCCTGTCATTCTGAGGTCGCCGACGCGCCAGAGCCTCCGCCGAAGCGGCTACGGCTCTCTCCAGCGGAGGCGGAAAGCCGCTATGGCGACGGCGCGAGCAAAGCGACGAAGAATCTGCTCTTTGTTCGGAAAAGCAGATCCTTCGCTTCCTCCTTCGCTGAAGCTTCGGAGGACAAGTCGCTCAGGATGACAAGGGAGAAAACGCTCAGGATGACAAAGAGAGAAAACGCTCAGGATGACAGGGGAGGAGCGAAGGGACCGCGGAAGAAGACGCTATGAGCCGGCAGGACCGGCGCTCGGGCTGGGGGCCAGGGGAAGGATGGCGCGGAAGATCGTTCCGCCGCCGGGGCGCTCGAGGATGTCTATGCGGCCCCGGTGGGCGCGCACGACCTGCTCCACGATCGCCAGTCCGAGGCCGGATCCTTCGGGGTTGCGCGCGCGAGCGGGCTCCAGCCGCACGAACCGCTCGAAGATGCGCGAGCGTTCGGCGGGCGCGATCCCCGGCCCGCGGTCCCGGACCTCCAGCCAGGCCTCCCCGTCATCCACGTCCACCTCGACCTCGACCGTCGTGCCGGGGTTGGTGTAGAGCACGGCGTTGGACACCAGGTTCGACGCGAGCCGCAGCAGGCCCTCGCGGTCCCCGGAAACCCAGGCCATGCCGTTGTGCCGGAAGAGGCATTTGACGCGGCGCGCGGCGCCGAGCGGCTCGGTCGTATCCACGGCCTCGGCCGCGATCATCGCCAGGTCCGTCGCGTCGCGGCGCGCCGGAAGGGCGCCATCGCCGCGCGCCAGGTGCAGCAGGCTGTCCACTTCGCGGGCGAGGCCCCGGGAAACCCTTTCGATCGTCTGAAGCGATTCCCGGCGCTCTTCCGGCGAAGCCTCCGGGCGCAGCGCCTCCTGCGACTCGCCGACGAGAACGGCCGTGGGAGTTTTCAGCTCGTGCGCGGCGTCCGCGATGAGTCTCTTCTGCGCGCGGAAGGCGCCTTCCAATCGCTCGAGCAGAGAATTGATGACGGCGGCGAGCCGGCGGAACTCCTCGCCTTTCTTCGGGACGCGGACCCGCCCGGAAAGATCCGTCGCTTCGACACGCTCGGCCAGGCTCGTCACCTCCTCGACCGGCTTCAAGGCCCGGGTCACGACGCCGGCCAGGATCGCCGCGGTTCCGAGGAACCCCACGATCACGAAGCCGATCAGGGCGCGATCCAGGCGGGCGAGCGTGCGCAGGTTCGGTCCGATCCAGCGGAAGAGGACGAGCGTCGAGCCCTTCGCTTTCTGCTGGAGGTGCGTGACGAGAAAGCGGCACATGCGCCGCTGTCCGCTGTAGGGCTCCACGGCCGTGTACGGAACTTCGGGACGGTCCTTGTAGGGGACGATGCCTCCCGGCAGCGCCTGCTTGAGCAGGTTGCCCGAGGCCGCGACCGGAGTGTCTCTCTGAAAGAGGATGGCCGAGTGATTGGCGAGCCGGAACTCGAAGGCGTTGGCCTCGAGCCCCGCTTTCAAGGTATCACGCTTGGATTCCATGAGGCCTTCCAGCTCGAAGCTCGAGCCCAGGGCGACGGCCAGCGTGTAGAGCTCTTCGTCGATGTCGTTGAACGTCTTCTCGCGGATCAAGGAGCGCGCGCCGAACGCCAGGAGTCCCAGGAAGAGAGCCGAGAGCAGCGCTCCCGAAAGCGCCAGGCGCTCCCGCGCCTTCTCCATTCGGAGGAGCCGCCTCATCGCAGCCTGTAACCCATCCCGCGGACGGTCTCGATGCGGGAGGACCGGCCCGGGGTATCGATCTTTCGCCGCAGACGGCCGATCAGGACGTCGATCGTGTTGGACATCGGCTCTTCCCTCTCGCCCCAGGCCTCTTCGAGGATTTCTTCGCGCGAGGTGATTCCTCCGGGCCGCTGGAGCAGCGTCTCCAGAATCGCGAACTCCCGCGCCGTCAGCTCCAGCAGGCGATCATCGCGCCACGCGAGCCGCCGCGCGGCATCCAGCTTCAGGTTCCCGCATCGCAGTTCCTGCGGGGGCCGGCGCTCGTTTCGGCGCAGCAGCACGCCCGCCCGCGCCGCCAGCACCGAAAGGTCGAAGGGTTTCCCGAGGTAATCATCGGCGCCGTCGGAGAGCCCCTCGACGGTGGACTCGGGATCGTCGCGGGCCGTCAGAATCAGGATCGAATTGGCGAACCCCTTCTTGCGCGCGCGCCGGCAGACCTCCAGGCCGTCCCCGTCCGGAAGCCGGCGGTCGAGCACCAGCAGGTCATACTCGTGCAGCTCCAGGAGTTCTTCGGCCTCTTCGATGCGCGAAGCCTCGTCGCAGGCCAGCCCCGCCCGCGTCAGCGTCCGCACGACGAGCGACCGCAGCCGCACGTCGTCCTCGAGAACGAGCGCTCTCACAGGGGAATTGTAATGAGTTATGAGCCTGTCATCCCGAGGTCGCCGACGCGCCAAAGCCGCTATGGCGACGGCGCGAGCGGAGCGACGAGGGATCTGCTCCGGTGCCGCGAGGCGAGAGAAGACCCTTCGCGGAGCCTGTCCTGAGCGCGGGCACCGCTTGAAATGGCAGGGCAGATCCTTCGCTTTCTCCTTCGCTGAAGCTTCGGAGGGCAAGTCGCTCAGGATGACAAAGGAAAGCTCCGAGTCTCAGAAGAGGAACATGCCGGCGGCCGCGCCGAACATCACGAGCGTGATGAGGGCCACGGCCGCGATGCCCAGGGGAGAGCTCGGCTGTCCCTGCATCAATTTGCGGTTGGAGGACAGGATGAGGATGCCAACGAGCAGGAACGGGGCGAACAGGCCGTTGATGACAGCCGTCCAGTAGAGGGCGCGGACCGGATTGACGCCGAAGAAATCGAGCGCAATTCCCGCCGCCGTCGAAAGGATGACGACGCCATAGAAAGCGCGCGCGCCGCGCAGCTTCTCGTCGAGTCCCTGGCGCCAGCCGAAGGTCTCGGCGAAGGCGTATGCGGCCGAGCCCGAGAGCGTCGGGATCGCGAGCAGCCCGACGCCGATCAGGCCGACCGTGTAGAGCAATTCGGCGAACCGGCCGGCCAGAGGCCTCAACGCCTCGGCGACCTGCCGGGAGGTCTCCACCTGCGTCACGCCGTGCCGGTGGAGCGTCAGCGCGGTCGTCAGGATGATGAAGAACATCACGAAGTTGGAGAAGAACGTGCCGGTCCCGATGTCGAGCCTGCGGTCCGCGATCTCGCGGGTGGTCGCGCGGGCCCGCCTGCGGAGCATTTGGCGCCCCATGGCCTTCTCCTCTTCGACTTCCTGCGAGGCCTGCCAGAAGAAGAGGTATGGAGAGATTGTCGTGCCCAGGATCGCAACGAGCGTCCCCCGGGCTTCCCGGCCGCGGGGGATCGAGGGAACGAAGGCGTCGTGGAGGAGGGTCTTCCAGTCGGGCCCGACATGGATCGCCGTGAGAACGTAGGCGAAGAGAACGAGCGCGAGCCATTTGAGCGCCGTGGCGATCTGGTAGTACTTCAATCGGATCGTCGCCCAGGCGATCCCGACGCCGAAGAGCACGATGAAGTAGTGCGAATCGATTCCGGAGAGCATCTCCCCCGCGTCCGCCATTCCGGAGAGATCCGCGCCGATGTTGATCGTGTTGGCGGCCAGGAGGGCAATCGAGACGATGACGAGACTCCATCGGGGAAACTTCCTGGAGAGCGCCCCGGCGAGTCCCCTTCCCGTGACCATTCCGATGCGCGCGCACATCATCTGGACGGCCGCCATGAGGGGCCAGGTCAGCCAGGCCGTCCAGAGCAGCTGAGTCCCGAGCTGCGCTCCCGCGATCGAATACGTCGCAATGCCGGACGGATCGTCGTCGGCCGCTCCCGTGATGACTCCCGGGCCCAGGACCGAGAGGAATCGGCGCAGGAGACCCGGCCGCGGAGGCTTCTTGCTGCTGTTGTTCGTCATCCGCGAGGGCCTTAGCACAAAGCTTGCCGGAACGACGCCGAAGGCGCTGGTAGGATTACGCCAAGAGACACGGGATGCGCCTGTTCAAGAAGGTTCTCTTGATTGCGGTTCTCCTTCTTTGCGCCGTTGCCGGCGTCATCGCCTGGAAGATCGGGCCGAAGAACGTCATCGGCATGTTGCGGTACGACCAACGCAAGGAAGGGAGTCTCAAAGTCGGCGACCGCGCCCCGGACGTCTCGCTTGTCTCACTGGACGGCAGGACTCGCATTCGCGTGTCCGAGCACGTCGGCGGCAAGCCTCTCGTCCTCGTCTTCGGCAGCTACACCTGACCTCCCTTCCGGCGCGCGGTCGCGCGCGTGGAGAAGATGTACGAGAGATACCGCGATCGGGCGAGCTTCCTGACGGTTTACATCAAGGAGGCGCATCCGCTGGATGAATGGCAGATGGATTCCAATGAGAAGGAGAGCGTCTGTTATTCGCAGCCGAAGACTCTCGCGCAGCGTGTCGCGATCGCGAACGATTTCGTCAAGCGCTTTTCCTACCGCCTCCCGCTCGCGGTGGACGGCATGGAGAACCCGGCCAACGCCGCCTATGCCGGCTGGCCCGAGCGCTTCTACATCGTGGACGAGAAGGGCGTGATCGTATACAAGGGCAAGCCCGGCCCCTTCGGCTACCACCCCGAGGAAGTCGAATCCTGGCTCGCCACCCGCTTCCCGGAGCAGAAGGCCGAGCGTCTTCGCTGACGTCTCGGAGCTAGAATCGGCGCAGCTCCGTGACACTTCCGGCTGGCACGCGCCTGGGCGCCTACGAGGTCGTTTCCCCTCTCGGCGCGGGAGGGATGGGGGAGGTGTATCGCGCTCGCGATGCGCGGCTGTCGCGCGAGGTCGCCCTGAAAGTGCTGCCCGAGGAGGTCTCGGCGGACCGCGACCGGCTCGCCCGCTTCGAGCAGGAGGCGCGGTCGGCCTCCGCGCTGAACCACCCCAACATCGTGACGATCTATGAAGTTGGCCAGTCCGGACAGATCTCCTACATCGCGATGGAGCTCGTCGAGGGACGAACCCTGCGGGATCTCCTAGTCGAAGGGCCGCTTCCGGTCCGGCGCGTCCTCGGCATCGGGGCGCAGGCGGCCGAGGGGTTGGCCAAGGCCCATGCGGTTGGCATCGTGCACCGGGACCTGAAGCCCGAGAACCTGATGGTGTCGAAGGACGGCTACGTCAAGATCCTCGACTTCGGTCTCTCCAAGCTGGTCTCGCCCGAGTCCGGAGGGCTTTCAGCGATGCCGACACTGGCGAAGCCCGAAACGCAGCCGGGCACTGTCCTGGGCACCGTCGCCTACATGTCGCCCGAGCAGGCGAGCGGGCATCCGGTTGACTTTCGGTCGGACCAGTTCTCGTTGGGGTCGATTCTCTATGAAGCGGCCGCGGGCCAGAGGATCTTCCAGAAGAACACGGCGGCCGAAACGATGTCGGCGATCATCCGAGACGACCCGGAGCCTCTGAGCAAGCTGCGTCCGGACTCGCCGCTGCTCCTGCGATGGATCATCGAACGCTGCCTTGCCAAAGACCCGGAGGAGCGCTACGCCTCGACGCGAGATCTCGCGCGCGACCTGGCGAGCGTGCGCGACCGCGTCTCGGAGATCTCGAGCGCGGCTGAAGGAATCGTCGCCGCGCCGGCTCGCAAGAAGAGAGCCCTCGCGCCGATCCTGCTGGGTGCGGCCCTTCTCGTCCTCGGCGTCGTCGCGGGAGTCCTGGTCTCGCGCAGCTCCGCGGCGAAGGGGTCGGCCTCCTCCGCTCGTTTTCACCGCCTGACCTTCCGGCGCGGCCAAATCCACAACGCGCGTTTCGCGCCGGACGGCCAGACCGTCCTTTACGCGGCCACATGGGCCGGGGAGCCGCAAAGGCTCTACGTGACCCGGCCGGGCAGTCCCGAGTCGTGGGCGCCGGAGCTCGGAAGCGGAAACTGGGACATCCTCGCCGTGTCCCCCTCCGGGGAGCTCGCGGTGCTCTCCTTTCCGGAGGCGGTTCTGGCGCGCGTGCCTATGGCGGGCGGGATTCCGAGGCAAGTCCTCCAGGGCGTGCCCTACGCGAGCGCCGACTTTGCGCCGAACGGGAAGGACCTCGCCGTCGTCCACGAGGTGGATCACCGCTTTCGGCTCGAGTTTCCGATCGGCAAGGTGCTGCTGGAAACGGCTGAGGTCATCGGGAGCCCGCGGTTCTCGCCGCGCGGGGACCAGATCGTCTATTTGCGCGATACGCAGGGGACGACGGAGGTCGGCCTGATCGAGCCGTCGGGAAAGGGAAACCGGAAGCTCTCCTCGGGTTGGTCGGCTGTCACGGGAGTCCCCTGCTGGAGTCCCGACGGCCGGGAGATCTGGTTTACCGCCGGACATCAGGGCGAAGCGCGAGCCCTTCAGGCCGTCGATCTGGCGGGGAAAGCGCGGCTGGTGACCGTCGTGCCGGGGGATCTGGAGCTGGATGATATCTCCAAGGACGGCCGCCTGCTCGTCGCTCACCACACGCTCCTCGAGATTCTGATGGGGCGAGGCGCCGGCGACACGAAGGAGCGGGACCTGTCCTGGCTCGACGCTTCGGGACCCGCCGATCTCTCCCCCGACGGAAAGACCCTCCTGTTCGTCGAGTTTGGCCAGGGGGGCGGTTCGACGCCGAGCGTCTATGTGCGCAAGACCGACGGATCCGCGGCCGTCCGGTTGGGCGAGGGGAGACCCTTCGCGATTTCGCCGGACGGGACCCGGGTTCTGGTTCGCGTGGACCCTCCGGGCTCTCTTCCGCATCTGGCCCTGTTGCCCACGGGGACTGGAGAGACGACTTCCGTCGCCAACGACCGCTTCGTGGGATTCGACTGGGCGCTCTGGCTGCCCGATGGAAAGCGAATCGTGTTCTCCGCCGCAGAGAAGGAGCGCCCGCCGCGTCTCTATGTCCGGGACCTCCAGGGGGGCAAAGAGCGGGCGATCAGCCCCGAGGGAGTCACTCTCCAGGAGACTGCCAGGACCGTTTCGCCCGACGGCAAGTCGGTGCTCGCGTTTTCAGGAAATGGCAAGGGCTTTCTCTTTCCGATCGAGGGAGGAGATCCCCGGCCGGTCACTGGCTTGAATCCGGGTGACAGGCCAATCCAATGGACGGCGGACGGGGGTTTCCTCTACGTCGTTCGCCGGGAAGAGGTGCCGGTCCACATCTGGGTGCTCGATCCGGCGACCGGCAGCCGAACGCTCTTCAAGGAGGTCTCTCCGGCGGAGCCGACGCAAAACGTCTCTTATTTTCTCATCACGCCGAACGGCCAGTCCTACACCTACAACTATCAACGGGCCCTCTCCGACCTCTACCTGGTCGAGGGACTGAGATGACAGCGCGCCGCACGCCCGCTGTCATCCTGATATGGAATGACCCTTGTCAAGCGAGAAGTTGGTCAAGGGGTTTTGCCCCGATGGTTTTTCCAGGAGACGGAGGCGGCAGAGAGGGCAGGGCGCTTCGACGAGGAGGCACTCTGATATTCGCGGATTGCTTCCTTGCGGGAAGTAGAGCCAGCATGACAGTGCTTCGTCGGGAGGGGCCGCTGTCTGAGAGCGCGAGTTAGGGAGCAGGAGCTCCCGTATCGCAAGGATGACTCGCGGATTCTCCTTTTCGTGCCTGATCTCATCTGCCGTCTTCGTCTCCTGTGGTATTTCAGTTCGGGTACTACGGTGGCTGTTTGGTTGCTACGCTGCCTGACGCCGGATCGCGGAGGATTCGTGCAAGGCCGCCCAGACGAAGCCGACGAGTTCTCGAGCGACGGCCACGATCAGCTTGCTGTAGGGCTTTCTTCGAAGGAACAGGAAGCGATACCGGCGATAGAGCCGCTGCTGAGCCTTGTCGGCCAGAGCGATGATCGAGGCGGGTTTGCCCTCTCGCCGCTTGCGCAGGCTGGCTCCCACCGAAGGACTGTGCCGGTACTGATGAGCGGCTTCGACGAGGACCCGGCGCACGTGCGCGTTGCCGGCCCTGGTGATGCTGCCGCGGGAGACCTTCTCGGAACTGCTGTGCTCGCTGGGGACCATCCCCAGATACGCCATCAGCTGCCGCGGCGAGGTGAAGCGCTCGATGCCGTGCAGCTCGGCGACGATCGTCATCGCCGTGACCGTGCTGATGCCCCGGAAGCAGACCAGTGCCCCGACCGCCATGAAGTAGGGCTCCTTCTGTGCGAAGACCTCCAACTGCGCCGTCAGATCCGCCAGTCGGCTCTGCGCCTGATCGACCGCCAGAAGATAGTCGCTGAAGACCACCCGATCCGCTTCCTGCTCCCAGCGGATCGCCCGCATCCATCGGCGATGGCTCAACGTCCAGTTGCTCCTGCCCGGGCCAAACAGATAACCCCGCCGCAAGAGCAGCTTGCCCAGCCGGTGCCGGCACCGGGCCAGATCCTCCAGGACATCCTCACGGCAGCGGACGAGGTCTCGCACTGCCTCCTCCTCGACCGTCGGCGGCCGGACCTCCGTCAAGAGCCCCGCCTTAAACAGCTCCACCAGCTTGCGGGCATCCCGTCGGTCCGTCTTGATCCGCTGCCCGGGCTTGACCGGGATCAAAGACGGCGCCACCACCACGCACCGCACGCCCATCGCCTCGATCTGCCGCTGCAGCGCGTAGCCGCACGGCCCTGCCTCGTAGCAGAAAACCACCTCCCCGCCCGCCTCTCGCTGCGCCTTCCTCACCATCCGCTTGATCGCCGCAGGCTCGTTGACCACCTCCCACTCGGTGTAGCCCGGCTGGCCCGCGTAAAGCGCCGCCACTGCGAAAAACCTCTTGCTCGTATCCATCGCCACGTAACTGGTACCTTTACTCATGACCGGCTCCTTTCGTATGCGGCTCTGACACGCCACGTGTTAACCCGCGATTTTGCGACCGCGAGCCGGTCATTTCCATATTGTCTGAGCGAAGCGAGGGGCGGGATTGGTGATTCTGTGACTGGTGATTTGTGATCAGCGCGGGTTCGAAGTTTGGCGCGTACGAGATTCTCGCGCCGCTCGGGGCGGGAGGGATGGGGGAGGTATATCGGGCGAGGGACCCGCGGCTCGGGCGCGAGGTGGCCCTGAAGGTGCTTCCGGAAGAGGTTTCCAAGGACCGGGACCGCCTCGGGCGATTCGAGCAGGAGGCGCGGGCCGCGTCGGCCCTGAACCATCCCAACATCATCACGATCTACGAAATCGGCCAGGCAAATTCGACCGCCTTTATCGCGATGGAGCTGGTGGACGGAAGGACTCTGCGCGAGATTTCTCTGCCGGACCCGTTGCCGGTCCGCCGGGTGATTGGCATTGCCGCGCAGGTCGCCGAGGGACTGGCCAAGGCGCATTCGACCGGGATCGTTCACCGTGACCTGAAGCCGGAGAACCTGATGGTCTCCAGGGACGGCTATGTGAAGATCCTGGACTTCGGCCTGGCCAAGCTCGCGGAGCCGGAATCGGGCGAACTCTCGGCCATGCCGACGCTGGCCCGGCCGGAGACCCATCCGGGCACGATTCTCGGGACTGTCAGCTACATGTCGCCTGAGCAGGCGAGCGGCCAGCCTCTGGACTTTCGCTCCGATCAGTTCTCGCTGGGTTCGATCCTCTACGAGATTACGACGGGGCGTAAGGCCTTCGTGAGAAAGACCGCGGCCGAGACGATGTCGGCCATCATCCGCGAGGAGCCCGAACCGCTCGTCAAGCTCCGTCCCGAGGTTCCACCGCCCCTGCGATGGATCATCGAACGCTGCTTGTCCAAGGATCCCGAGGAGCGCTACGCCTCGACGCGCGACCTGGCCCGGGACCTGGCGGGCGTGCGGGACCACATCTCCGAGGTCTCCGGCGGCGTCGAGGCCTTCGTCGCTGCGCCGGCGCCGCCGCGACGGCGCCTTGTGCCGCTTCTCCTCGCCGCGGGAATTCTCGCCGCCGGCATCGCCGCGGGCGTTCTGGCCGTGAAGGGTTTGTCGAAGCCGCCGGCCCGGGCTCCGTTGTTTCATCGGCTGACCTTCCGCCGCGGTGTTATCGCCAACGCCCGGTTTGCTCCGGACGGCCAGACGATCGTCTACGGCGCGCGCTGGGTCGGGGAACTGAATCGGATGTACCTGACGCGCTCGGACAGCCCGGAGTCGCGGCCTTTCGATTTCCCGCTCGCCGACATTCTTGCGATCTCTTCTTCGGGGGAGATGGCGATATTGCTCGCGAACGGACCGGTGGGAGTTCTCGCCCGCGCTCCGCTGACCGGCGGAGCCCCCCGCGAAGTCCTCGAGGGAGTTCTCTACGCCGGCGCGGACTGGGCTCCCGACGGGAAGGACCTCGTGATCGCGCACCAGGTGGCCAATCGTGCCCGGCTGGAGTACCCGATCGGGAAGACGATCCTGGAATCCAGGGAAGAGGGTTTTTCCTCTCCCCGGTTTTCGCCCGGAGGAGATCAGATCGCCTTCTATCAGTCGGACAACTCCGGCAGCGCCTCTCTGGCCGTCGTGAAGACCTCGGGGAAGGAGAAACGGACACTGTTCGGCGGATTTGTGGATATCGCCGGGGCGCCGTGCTGGACGCCCGACGGCCGCGAGATCTGGATCACCGCCGTGCGACCCGGTGAGAGCCCCGCGCTCTACGCGGTGGACCTCGCGGGAAAGCGCCGGCTCGTCGCGCGCGCGCCGGGATCACTGGAGCTCGACGATATTTCCCGCGATGGACGCGTGCTCGCCGCTCACCACACCGTCGTTCAAATCCTGAATGGACTCGTCGCGGGAGAAGAAAAGGAGCGCGATCTTTCCTGGCTCGACGGGTCAATCCCGGCGGACCTATCGCCGGACGGGAAAACGCTCGTGTTCACAGAGATCGCGGAGGGAAGCGGAGGAAGACCCTCGGTCTATCTGCGCCGGACTGACGGTTCGCCCGCCCTGCGCCTGGGGGAAGGCAAGGCGATCGCGCTTTCTCCCGACGGCAAGACCGTTCTCGCCTGGGTCCATCCAGCCGGCGAGAAACCGCATCTGGTCCTCCTGCCCACCGGCGCCGGCGAGACGAGAACTCTCCAGAACGACGGCCTGGAGTCCTTCGGAGGAGGAGGCGGCTGGCTGCCCGACGGGAAGCGGATCGTGTTCACGGCGATCGAGAAAGGCCACAGGCCCCGCGTCTACATCCAGGACATCGAGAAGGGCGCCGCGAGGCCGATCACCCCGGAGGGAACAGTGGTCCGGGCCGCGACAGATCCGGTCTCGCCCGATGGGAAGCTCGTCTTCGGATTGGATTCGGCCGGGAAGGCTTCGCTCCACGCCATCGAGGGAGGAGAAGCGCTTCCTGTCGCTGGCCTGGAAGCGGGAGAGGTCCCGGTCCAGTGGGAGTCCGCCGGCCGTTCCCTCTATGTCTACAGGCGCGGAGGGGTTCCCAACAAGGTCTGGCTGCTCGATCCCTCGAGCGGGGCTCGCCGCCCCTGGCGCGACATCTCGCCGCCGGAGTCGGTGAAGTTGATCGCACGGCTCCTGATCGCGCGGGACGGCAAGTCCTACGCCTACGGGGTCCAGCGCGTTCTTTCCGAGCTGTACCTGATCGAGGGGCTGAAGTGATTTGTCATCGCCCGCAGGGGCTCAAGCGGCGGTTCCCGGCCTTCCCCAGCCGTCGCGGAACTCGTTGCGGCGCCTCCAGACATATCGGAGGATCACGAGGTTGACGATCAGAATCAGATAGCGGCGCAAGCCCGATGGTTTTTGGAAGATCTCGTAAACCTCGAGCGGAATGCCGAGCGCCGTCAGCACGATCGTGAAGTAGGTGGACCACCAGACGCGCGCCGCCAGCAGCGTCGCCTCGGTTCCGAAGACGGCCCCGACGAAGAGAGAGGCGACGCCGATCCCGACCGCCCAGCCGGGTGTCAGGCGGGAGACGACCCTCACCAGCTCGTTTTCCGGAGAGGAGCGGAAAAAGCGCGCGACCTCCTCCGCCGTGGGAAATGGATCCGCCCTCGAGAGACTCAACGCAGCGATCCCGACGAGCAGAAACACCACCGCCTTGAAGTACTTGAAGGCGATGATCGCGAGGAATCCCCCCGACAGCTTGTTCTGATCGCGCATTCGTTTCGGGTTCCGCCTTCACGATCCTATCCGGTTCGATGTTTTCGCAGCCTCTCGCGCGCTTCATGATTTGATTGTGCGTTCTCAGGCGGGGAGGCGGTGCATGGTCAAGACGTTGCTGGCGTGGCTACTGGCGGCGGTTGCGATGGGTGCGGCGGAGCGGCCCCTCCTCGTCTACCGTCCGGCGCACGAGGAATTGAAATACACCTTCGGAGGGGCGGCGCCCGCGCGGCGCATCCAGCCGGGCACGCGCATCGTGTCGTGGACGGAGGACTGTTACGACGGGGCGGTGACGAAGCCGGGCCAGATGCCGTCGAAGGTCCAGCTTCCCGGCCATGACAACCCGCAGACCGGACCCTTCTATGTCGAAGGAGCGGAGCCGGGCGACACTCTCGCGATCCACATCGAGAAGCTGGAGCCGGCGCGCGAGTACGGGATCTCCTCTTCGTTTCCGGGCTTCGGCGCCTTGAACGGCACCGACCGCACCGCGATTCTGGGCGCGGACCTGCCCGAGACCGTCTGGTTCTACCAGGTGGACAAAGCCCGGGGTGTCGCGAGGACGCGCTCGCAGAACGGGAAGCTTTCCTGGGAAGTCCCGCTCGCCCCGTTTCTGGGCTGCCTCGGCGTCGCGCCGTCCAATGGAGAAGTGCGCTCGACGATCGTTCCGGACGACTTCGGCGGCAACATGGACTGTCCCGAGGTGCGCGCCGGCAACACGGTCTATCTTGGCGTGCGGGTGCCGGGGGCCCTGCTCTCCTTCGGCGACGGGCACTTCGCCATGGGCGATGGAGAAATCATCGGGACGGCGATCGAAGGCGCGATGAACGTCGAGCTGACGGTGGACCTCGTCAAGAAGCGACTGACGCCCTGGCCTCGAATCGAGAACCGGGAATGGATGATGTCGCTCGGCGCGTCGCGGCCGCTCGAGGACGCCGCCCGGATCGCCTTCAAGGACATGGTCGCCTGGGTGCGCGAGAAGACCGGCCTGTCCGAGATGGACGCGTACGAGTTCGTCTCGCAGACCGCGCGCGCGCCGATCGTCGAGATGGTGGACCCGCAGTACACCGTCCTCGTCAAGATCGAGAAGAGCCGCCTGCCGGCCGCCCGTTGAGCTCCACGCAACTGTTCCTGTCCGCGGCGATCCTCGTGGCCGCCGTTCTCTATTCTTCGGTCGGCCACGGCGGCGCCTCGGCGTATCTCGCCGTGATGTCGCTCGCGGGACTCGCGCCGCCGGTGATGCGCCCGTCGGCGCTGGTCTTGAACCTGGTCGTCGCGGCGATCTCCGCTATCCGTTTCGCGCGCGCGGGACACTTCCACTGGCGCCTCTTCTGGCCTTTCGCGGCGACTTCGATCCCCTTTGCGTTTTTGGGTGGAGCCATCACGCTGCCCGATGTCGTTTACAGGCGCGTCCTCGGTCTCGTCCTTCTCTTTGCGGCGTACCGGCTCTGGCGCATCTTCCGAGGAGACGCGCAGAAGCTCCATACGCCGCCGCCTGCGGCCGCTCTCCTCTGGGGAGCCGGGATCGGGATGCTCTCGGGACTGACGGGCGTGGGCGGCGGCATCTTCCTGAGTCCTCTTCTGCTTCTGGCGCACTGGGCGGAGCCCAAGCCGACGGCCGCCGTCTCCGCCGCGTTCATCTGGGTCAATTCCTTCGCGGGACTCCTCGGAAAGCCCTCGAGCCTGGCCGCGGTCCCGAGCGGCATCGCGCTCTGGGCTCTGGCCGCCGCCGCGGGAGGGATCATCGGCGCGGGCCTGGGGAGCCGCCGTCTCCCGAGCCTCGTCCTGAGGAGGCTCCTCGCCGCCGTCCTCGTCGTCGCCGGCGGCAAACTCCTATTTTCCTGATCCCTTCGCGCTTTCATGTCATCCTGAGCGCAGCGAAGGATCTGCTATGGTCGAAGAGGGCAGATCCTTCCTTCGTCGCGTGGCTCCTCAGGACCGCTTCGCTCGCGCCGTCGCCATTAGCGGCTATGGCGCGTCGGCGACCTCAGGATGACAGCAAGAAGAAGCCGATCGCCTACGGTCGAATCACGCCCTTGACGACAGCGAGACGCTCCATGTCTTCGAGAGCCTGACCGGCTTCTTCCAGGCGGTATTCGCGCGTGATCAGGTCGCGCCAGCAAAATCGGGAGTTGTGCCGGGCCATCATCTGCAGGGCGCGGTGGAGGTGCGTGAACTCGTAGCCCCAGCAGCCCAGGATCGTGGCGTGCTTGCGGTTGATGTTGCGATGCGGGTTGAGATTGACGTCACCGGCATCGGTGTACTGGCCGACGACGACGCAGCGGCCGGCGTCGCGCAGCATCTCCAGTCCTTCGGGAACCGCGGCGGGATTGCCCGAGGCCTCGATGACGACGTCGGCGCCGCGGCCCGAGGTGCGGCCCCGCACCCACGCAACGCGGTCCGCGGCGCTCGCAACCTCCGTGATGTCCAGGACGTCGTGAACGCCGAGCCTCCTTGCCGCTTCCAATCTCGCCTTCGGCGCGCCGACGACGAAAACGCGCAGGGCGCCGGCCAGTTGCGCGAAGATGGCGGCGTTTAACCCGACCGGGCCGCTCCCCTGAACGACCACCGTGTCGCCCAGAGCGATGCCCGCGCGCTCGACCGCGTGGAAGCCCGTCGGCAGGCCGCAGCCGCCGCCCATGAAATCTTCCGCACCGATTCCTTCGGGCAGCGGCAGCACCCTGACTCCCGGGAGGATCTCGATCCGCTGCGCCCAGCCTCCGAGCAGTCCGTCCTCGGCCGACGTCGTGATGCCGTAAACGCGCCGATGCGGACAACGCGTGGCGGCCTTCGCAATCAGGCAGTGCCAGCAGTTGCCGCACGTGCCGAAGACGTCGAAGAACGTCACGAGTGTTCCGGTTTCGATGGACCGCCCTTCAACGTCGAGGAGCGGGCCGTTTGTCTCGAGGACGCGGCCGCAGTTGACGTGCCCCGGAATGATCGGGTACGGCACGCCGGAGAGGCGGCCGTGCCGGAGATGAACGTCCGTCCCACAGACCTCGGTGGCGACGGTCTCGAGCACCGCGCCGCCCGGCTTCGCTTCGGGAGCCGGAAAGCTGCGGCGCTCCAGCGCAAGACCCGCCCCCGGCATGACGATCGCCTCGACCGTTTCCATCAAGCCTCCGTGTGCCGCAGTGAGAGGAGAGCGCCGATCGTCACGGTGATTGCCGAGCCGATGAGCGAGTACCAGGGCCACGCGATTCTTTCTCCCAGCGCGAAGGGAATCCAGCCCTTCGAGCCCAGCCAGAGGGCCAGCATGAAGAGTGTCGAGAGGGCGACGGCCCAGAGCAGGTCCCTCTCATCCGCGCGGCGGGCGTAGAGGGCCAGCAGAAATGCGCCGAGGAGGCCTCCCGCCGTCACGCTCGCCAGGCCCAGCGCGACCTGAACGGCGGGCTGCGACTGCGAGAGGCGCGAAAAGCCGACCGCGAGCGCCGCCAGCAGGACGGTCCAGAAGAGAGTGAGCGCGCGTCCCAGCCGCAGGCCGCTCCTTCCCGCCAGCCGATGTTTTCCCCAGATCGGAGCGACGAGATCGTGCGTCAGCGCCGAGGCGAGCGAGTTCAGGGCGGAAGACTCCGAGCACATCGCGGCCGAGAAGACTCCCGCCACCAGATATGCCGATACGAAACCGGGGAGCTGCCGCACGATGAACGTCGGAAAAACTTCGTCGGGTGCGCGGAAGGCGCCGGCGGCGGAAGGATCGATCGGCCGGCCGTGGAAGAACGCGAAGAGCATCACGCCGATCGAAAGAAAGAGCGACATCTGCAGCAGGACGACGAAGCCGCTTCCGATCAGCGCCTTCTGCGCGTCGCGGAGGCCGCGGCAGGCGAGCAGCCTCTGGACGATCAACTGGTCCGCGCCGTGGCTCGCCATCGCGAGGAACGTCCCGCCCAGCACCCCGGCCCAGAACGTGTACGGGCGCGCCAGGTCGAGCTCGAAGTGGAAGAGATGCGCCGGCTGCCCCGCCGCGGCGTTGGCCGCGAGCGCTCCGGCGAAGCCGCCGGGCGTCCGGGCGAGGAGAAACCCGAGCGCGAGGAGCGCCCCCGAGAGATAGATGAAGACCTGGATCAGGTCGATCCAGATGACCGCCTTGATCCCTCCCAGGAAGGTGTAGAGCGCCGTCGCGCCGGCCAGGATCAGGACGGCCGCCCAGACCGGGATCCCGAGGATCAGCGCGATCGGGATCGCCGGCACCGCCAGGCGCACGGCGGCCGCCATGATGCGAGTGACCATGAACAGGAGCGAGGTGAACCGGCGCGCGGCGGGGCCAAAGCGCGCCTCCAGCAGCGCGTAGGCGGTCGCGAGCTCTCCCTTGAAGTAACTCGGCAGCAGAAGCAGCGAGACCGCGATCCTCCCCAGGATGTAGCCGAAGACGAGCTGGAGGAACGCAAACCCGCTCCTGTAGGCGTCCCCGGGAATGGAGAGAAACGTCAGCGCCGAAGTCTCCGTCGCGACGATCGAGCCCATGACGGCCCACCAGGGCATCGCGTGACTCCCGAGGAAATAGTCGCGCGCGTCCTTCTGCCCGCGCCCGATCCAGGCGCCGAGGACGTTGATGCCGGCCAGGTACACGAGGATCAGCAGCAGCGTCGGCAGCCCCAGGCGCAGGGATTCCATCCTTGGCCCGATTATCCCTTGCTAGAATCCTGCGTCTTCGATGGCTCTTTCCGCCGGGACTCGCCTGGGCCCCTACGAGGTGCTTGCGCCGCTGGGAGCCGGAGGCATGGGCGAGGTGTACCGGGCGCGGGACACGCGGTTGAAGCGCGAAGTCGCCGTTAAGGTCCTGCCCGGCGACGTCGCAAATGATCGCGACGCGCTCGCCCGGTTCGAGCGGGAGGCCCGCGCCGTGGCCGCTGCCCAGCACGACATCGCCTGCATCTACGCCCTGCTCGGCGAGAAGGACCGGGCTCTCGACTGGCTGACCGATGCCGCGCGCGGCGGGTTCCCGTGTTACAGCTTCTTCGAACGCGACGCGTTTCTCGAGTCGATCCGCGGCGAGGAACGCTTCGGTCGGCTGATCGCCGAGCTGCAGGCCGAATGCGACGGGTACCGGCGGCTCTATCGGGACCCCAGCTGCAGCCGGCATTCGAGCGGCAGCCGGAACGGGGACATGACGATCGCCGGACGCTGCCGCGCTAGAATCGCGGGGATCAAATGATTCCCCCGCAGGAACTGCGTTCGACGTCCTCCAATCCGCCTTCGCCGAGGCCGCGGCGGATGGCGTAACCGCCGGACAGCGCATGACTCTGGCTCCCGGCGCGCGGCTCGGCCCCTACGAGATTCTCGCGCCTCTCGGGGCGGGAGGGATGGGCGAGGTCTATCGCGCTCGCGACGAGAGATTGAAGCGCGAAGTCGCCATCAAGGTCCTGCCGGCATCCTTCTCGGCCGATCCCGACAGGCTGCGCCGCTTCGAGCAGGAGGCCCAGGCGGCGGGAGCCTTGAATCACCCCAACATCCTGGCGATCCACGACATCGGGACAGTCGAGGGGTCGCCCTACCTCGTCTCGGAGCTTCTCGAGGGAGAGACGCTGCGCGAGCGGCTCGCCGCCGGCGCTCTCGCGCCGCGCAAGACTGTCGAATACGCGGTCCAGATCGCCCAGGGGCTCGCCGCCGCGCACGAGAAGGGGATCGCGCATCGCGACCTGAAACCCGAAAACCTCTTCGTGACGCGGGACGGCCGGGTCAAGATCCTGGACTTCGGCCTCGCCAAGCTGACGCGGCCCGAGGAATCCCCGGCGGGGACGAGTCTTCCGACGCAGGCCGCGGCCACGGAGCCGGGCGTCGTCCTCGGGACGATGGGCTACATGGCCCCCGAGCAGGTGCGCGGGCGCGGCGCCGACCACCGCTCCGACATCTTCTCCTTCGGCTCGATCCTCTACGAGATGCTCTCCGGGAAGCGAGCCTTCCACGGCGACAGCGCCGCCGACACGATGAGCGCGATCCTGACGAAGGAGCCCGCCGAGCTCTCGGAGATTAACCGCAGTATCCCGCCGGGTCTCGAGCGCATCGTCCGGCACTGCCTGGAGAAGAACCCCGAGGAGCGTTTTCAGTCCGCCCGCGACCTCGCCTTCGATCTGCTTTCTCTCTCGGGGCAATCGGGATCGGTTGCCGGGTCAGCCGCGCCGTCGAAGAGCCCTCTCGCGGTCCGAGGAGTCTCGCTCCTTCGAGCCGGAGCGGCCGTCGCGGCCGGCATGGTCCTGGCCGGCATCGCGGGCGCGCTCCTCGCGAGGAGACCCGCGCCCGAGCCTCCCGCATTTCGAAAGCTCACTTTCCGCCGCGGCCTGGTCTGGTCGGCGCGCTTTGCGCCGGACGGCCGGACGGTCGTGTACGGCGCCGCCTGGGATGGAGCGCCGGTGGAGCTCTTCTCGACGCGCCCGGAGAGTCCCGAGTCCCGCGCGCTCGACCTGGGCTCGGCCGACGTTCTCTCGATCTCGCGGTCTGGGGAGATGGCGGTCTCTCTCAACCGCCACTTCGTGACGGGCTGGGAGAATAGCGGCACGCTGGCGCAGGTCCCGCTCGACGGCGGAGCGCCGAGGGAGATCCTCGAGAACGTCTCCGAGGCGGATTGGGCCCCCGACGGCAAGTCGCTCGCGATCGTCCATGACGTCGAAGGAAAGAACCGCCTGGAGTTCCCGATCGGGAAGGTCCTCTACGAGGCGCCGGGCTGGGTGAGCCTGGTGCGCGTGAGCCCGCAGGGCGACCGGATCGCCTTCATCGATCACGGGACTCGCGGAGACAACGTCGGCTCTCTCTGCGTCGTGGACTCGAACGGGAAGAAGACGACGCTCAGCGAGCACGGAGGGCAGGGCATCGCCTGGTCTCCGTCGGGCAAGGAAATCTGGTTCAGCGCGGGGGGCGCGCTGCGGGCGATCTCGCTTTCGGGCTCCCAGCGGGTGGTCGCGCGGGTCCCCGGGGGATTGTGGGTCGAGGACATCTCCCCCAACGGAATGGTGCTTCTGACCCACACCAACACCCGCCGGGAGATCGCGGGAATGGCTCCGGGCGAAACGAAAGAGCGCAATCTCTCCTGGCTGGACTGGTCGTTTCCGATCGCCCTGTCGGCCGATGGCCGGCTGCTTCTCTTCGAAGAACAGAACCGGGGAGACGGAAGCAGCTATCCCGTCTACTCCCGCAGGACCGACGGATCTCCCGCCGTCCGTTTGGGGGACGGCAATACGGTCGCGCTCTCTCCGGACGGCCGCTGGGCGCTCTCGGTCAAGTGGGAGACTCCCAATACCCAGCTCTCGCTGCTGCCGGTCGGCGCCGGCCAGACGCGGACGTTGCCGGGCGATGCCATCCGGTACCAGCCGTGGGGCGCCTGGCTGCCGGACGGAAAGCGGGTTCTCCTGGCGGGGTCCGAGCCGGGAAAGGGAACCCACCTCTACGTGCGGGACCTGGAAGGAGGGAAGGCTCGACTTGCGGCGCCCATGGACATTCGGGTCTCCTTTACCGGCATGACCGCCTCCCCCGACGGAAAATCCGCCACGGCGGTCCTGTCCGACGGAAGCGTCGCGATGATCTCGCTCGAGAGCGGACAATCGCGCCCGATTCCCGGACTCGCCGCGGGCGAGCTGCCGGTGCAGTGGAGCGAAGACGGCCGCTCGCTCTACGTCTGCCGTCCGCTGGGACTGCCCGCGAAGATCTACCGCCTGGATCCGGCCACCGGAGAGCGCTCTCTCTGGAAGGAGATCGCTCCTTCCGATCCCGCCGGAGTCTTCGGCATCGACCCGATCCGGCTGACGCGCGACGGGAAGTCCTACGTTTATTCCTACAGGCGGCTGCTGACGGATCTCTACCTGGTGGAAGGATTGAAGTAGCGCCCGAACTTACGGTTTGTATTGAAGGCTCCCTGCCGACAGGCGCCGGACCGCCTCGAGCAGAGTCTCTTCCTTCTTGGCGAAGTTGAAACGCGCGCGGGTCTTGCCGCCGCCTCGGCGGGCGTAGAACGAAGAGCCGGGAACGGCCAGCACGCCGACTTTCCGCGCGAGGAAGTTGACCAGATCCCAGTCGTCCTTCCAGCCGAGCTGCTTCGCGTCCACCATGACGTAGTAGGAGCCTTCCGGCGGCGTGAAGGCGAAGCCGCAGCTTGCGAGCGCGTCGAGCAGAATCGTCCGGCGCTTCGCGTACTCGCGGCGCAGATCTTCGTAGTAGGAATCGGGAAGCGCCAGCGCCACGCGGCCGGCCGCCTGGAAGGGAGAGGGCGCGCAGAGCGTGACGTAATCGTGGACCTTGCGGATCAAGGCCGTCAGAGGGGCCGCCGCGACCGCCCAGCCCACGCGCCATCCGGTCACGGCGTACGTCTTGCCGAGGCCGCTCACCGTCACCGTGCGGTCTTCCATTCCGGGAAGCGAAGCAAGGGAGACATGCCGGTGTCCCTCGTACCAGATGTGCTCGTAGATCTCGTCCACGACAGCGACGACACCGAAACGCTGGCAGAGGCGCGCGATCTCGGAAAGCTCCTCGCTGGAGAGGACGCGTCCCGAAGGGTTGCCCGGTGTGTTCAGGATCATGAGACGCGTCTTGTTCGTCACGGCCTTCTCGAGCCGCAAGACGTCGAGCGCGTAATCGGACTCGCGAAGCGGCACGAAGCGGGGCCGGACACCCGCCAGGACGCAGGCCGGCAAGTAGTTCTCGTACCAGGGCTCGAGCATCACAACCTCGTCGCCGGGCTCCGTCAGGCCGATCACCGCGTCGGCGATCGCCTCGGAGACGCCGCAGGTAATGACCACCTCGGTCTGCGGGTCCACCGTCATGCTGTTGAAGCGCGCGCATTTCTCCGCCACGGCCTGCCGGAATTCCGGCGAGCCCCAGGTGAAGGAGTACTGGTGATGCCGGGTCTGGGAGAGGATCCCCGGCAGGGCGTCGAGCAGCTCTCCGGGAGGATCGAAGTCCGGCAGTCCCTGGGCGAGGTTGACTCCTCCGGTCTCCGCGCCGATCCGAGTCATCTCGCGGATGACCGACTCCTGGAACGGACGCGTCCGCCGCGAGAGGCCACGTCTCCTCTTCACTGGACTTATTAGAGTATCCCTCACGAAAGCGATGAAGCCCGCCTCGGTACACCTCTCCCGCAGGCTTCGGCCTCTGGACCGCTCTGGGCCTGCTCTTCTGGCCGGGAAGACCTTCCCCCTCTCCCCGCGAGAGAGGGACGGGCTGAGAGGATCATTTACCCTCTTTTCCCGCTTCTACCAGAGGGGTGCCGCTACAGCCCGGGTCGGGTCTCAGCGTGGCCATGCTGGAGCCTGACCCGGTATTTCTTTGTTCCTCCGTGGGTATCTGCCGAGTCGTGAACTCTGCTTCGCGCGACCTGCGCCAGGACATCAGCAACTTCGTCATCCAGTACACCCTGGACTTCGGAGTGGTCGTCGGCTGGTAAGACGGCCCGCGATTCGGACTGATCCTCGGCATCTCGCTGACGCCATAGAACCGGGTATGCAGGCGTAGAGTGAAGATGTGCTCGTCGTCAACGCATTCCTCGAATAGGCGAGTGAGACACACGGTCTTCCTGCGCATCTGAGTCATGCCCATCATTCCGACCGCGATCCTGCCTAAGAATCTCTTCGCCGGCGTCCGGCGCGAGAAGACGCAGATCCGGGTGTCGCCGATCGTGATCGAGTCGGCAGCGCTGGACGCGGCAGGCGTCTATGCGCTGTTGGGCACGAGGCCCCAGGGGCTGACCACCGAGGAGGCCGAGGCTCGTCTTTCCGAGCGCGGGCCAAACGTCCTCGCCAAGGACCAGCGGCCGGGGATCGGAAAGCTGCTCTGGCACGCGGTGCTCAATCCGCTGGTGATCCTGCTCGCGGTGCTGGCGGCCATTTCGTTTGCCACCGGCGACGCCCGGGCCGGAGTCGTGATGTCCCTGATGATCGCCCTCGGCGTGGGTCTGAAGCTCATCCAGGAGGCCAGGGCCGACAGCGCGGCGGCCAGGTTGAAGGCCATGATCTCGGTTACTGCCACCGTCATCCGCGACGGCGCGCCGCGGGAGATCGCCGTCGCGCAGCTCGTGCCCGGCGACGTGGTCCAACTGGCCGCGGGAGACATGATCCCCGGCGACGTGCGCATGGTCGTCGCCAAGGACCTGTTCGTGATCCAGGGCTCGTTGACCGGCGAGAGTTTCCCCGTGGAGAAGTTCGAAATCGAGAAGAACGCCGCGACGACGGCGCCGATCGAGCTGACGAGCGTCGCGTTCCTGGGGACGAGCGTCGAGAGCGGGTCGGCCCTGGCCGTGGTCGTCGCGACGGGAAAAGACACATTCCTGGGCCGGATGGCCCAGTCCCTTTCGGAGCAGCCGGAGCAGACGGCGTTCGACAGGGGTATCGCCCGCTTTACCTGGCTGATGCTCCGTTTCATCCTGGTGATGGTGCCGTTGGTGTTCCTCATCAACGGCCTGACCAAGGGCAACTGGGGCGAGGCCTTTTTCTTCGCCGTCGCGGTGGCCGTGGGCCTGACGCCCGAGATGCTGCCGATGATCGTGACGGTCTGCCTCTCCAAGGGCGCGCTGGCGATGAGCCGCAAGAAGGTGATCGTCAAGCGCCTCAACGCGATCCAGAACCTGGGCGCCATGGACGTCCTGTGCACCGACAAGACCGGCACGCTGACGATGGACCACGTCATCCTGGAAAGGCACTGTGACGTGGTGCTGCGAGAGGACGACGGAGTTCTGGCGCTGGCGTATCTGAACAGTTACTTCCAGACGGGGCTGAAGAACGTCCTGGACCGGGCGGTGCTGGCCCACCGGGAGACCCACGCCGAGGCGCACATTCCCGACTATGCGAAGGTGGACGAGATCCCGTTCGACTTCCAGCGCCGCATCATGTCGGTCGTCGTCCGCACCCCCGAAGGCAGGGACCGCATCATCAGCAAGGGAGCCCCCGAGGCGGTCTTCGCCTGCTGCAAGGAGTTCGAGCTCGACGGCGAGCTGCTTCCGATGGATAACTTTCTCATCGAGGAACTCAAGGAGGAGTACGAGAGATTGAGCGCCGACGGTTTCCGCGTGCTGGCCATTGCCAGCAAGGACATCGTTCCGCGCGGGGTCGTCGCCGGTGACGCCACGCCCTACAGCAAGTCGGACGAGTGCGACCTGGTCTTGAACGGCTACGTCGCCTTCCTCGACCCGCCCAAGGAGACCGCCACGGCGGCCATCAAGGCCCTGCAGGATCACGGTGTCAGCGTGAAGGTCGTCACCGGCGACAACGACCTCGTTGCCCGCAAGATCTGCAAAGAGGTCGGGCTGCCCACCGACTTCGTGCTCCTGGGCGGAGATGTCGAGAAGATGACCGATGAGGAGCTGGCGGACGCCTCGGAAAAAGCCACTCTCTTCGCGCGCGTTTCCCCCGCCCACAAGCAGCGGATCATCAAGGCCCTGCAATCCCGCAAGCACACGGTCGGCTTCATGGGCGACGGCATCAACGACGCCCCCGCGCTGCGCGCGGCCGACGTCGGGATCAGCGTCGATACCGCCGTGGACATTGCCAAGGAGTCGGCGGACATGATCCTGCTCGAGGTGTCTCTGATGGTCCTGGAGGAAGGCATCATCGAGGGGCGCAAGGTTTTTGCGAACATCCTCAAGTACATCCGCATGGGCGCGAGCAGCAACTTCGGCAACATGTTCAGCGTGCTGGGCGCGAGCATCTTCGTGCCGTTCCTGCCGATGCGGCCGATCCAGATCCTGGCCAACAACCTTCTTTACGACATCAGCCAGACCGCCATCCCGACCGACGACGTGGATCCCGAGCAGGTCGAGAAGCCCCGCCCGTGGGACATGAAGAGCCTCACTCGCTTCATCGTCTTCATCGGACCGTGCTCTTCGGTTTTCGATTACACGACCTACTTCATGATGCTGTACATCTTCCACTGCTGGAACGTCGCCACGCCCCTGGCTGCGGCGAAGAGCGCGAGTCTCTTTCAGACCGGCTGGTTCGTGGAGAGCCTGCTGACGCAGACGATCATCATCCACATCATCCGCACGAAGAAGATCCCGTTTCTGCAGAGCCGCCCGTCCTGGCCGCTGATGGTCATGTCCGTGTGCATTATGGCGGTCGGGATCGCCCTGCCGCTGACGCCGCTCGGGGCTTACCTCGGCTTCACGGCGCTGCCGCCGCTCTACTGGCCGCTTCTCGCCCTGACGCTCCTGTGCTACGTCCTCCTGACGCAGGGCGTTAAGACATGGCTGGTGCGCCACAAGTGGATCTGAACGACTCCCGAGGGCCTGGAGGCCGGATCGAGGGCCAGCCCGGATAATTCACGGACACCCGGCCGAAACACGCGCATCGAATTGAGAGATGAGCGGTCTTTCTTGTCGAGATGCTGTGATGCCGAGGTACACGTTGTTCCGCGGGACGGCCGGAGTCGTTCGCGAATTATGCGGGCTAGGCGTAGGCCTTCATGTAGTCGATCCCGGAACGGAAGGCCTCGTTCCAGACCCGCGCGACCTCCGAGTCGAAGCGCCCGCTGCACTGCTCGACCGCGGAGAGCAGGCTCTGCATCCAGAGGTCGTAATGATGGCGCTTGATGCGCAGCGCCCGGTGGCGTTCCGCAAGCTCCGAGAGTGTCGAGAGGTCGGCCTGGTGCCGGGCGGAGGCGGCGACCATCACATACAGGGAAGCCCGCAGCGACCGGCGTTGCAACGCGAAATCGGTCTTCGCGAACAGGGCCCGGACCTCCTCGGAGGAATCCAGGAACTTGTCGTAGAAGACACGAAGGAAGCGGTCGTCCTGGATACAGCGCTCGAAGCTGTCGAGAAACAGGGCCAGATCGGCTTCTTTCATGGGCGTGGAGAAGTCTATCGCGGCCGGCCCCGAAGCCGGGAAACGGAATCCGGCGTCATCGTTGCTTCAGCCCGGCCGTCCAGTTGAGCAGCAGCGTGATCGAGCGAGACGCCGTCGGATCCGCGGCGTTGACGACGAGAAGACGCTGACTGACGCCTCATGCTAGTCAGGAGAGAGCTTTCGATGGCTCGCTTCTTGCTCCCTCCTTCGAGCGTCATGGACGCGAAGAGCGCCCTCCACTGCGCCACGCTGAACGCCCGGGAGGGGTGTTGGAGACGTGGAACCCGCCGCGCGAGAAGAATCATGGTTGGTGCGGCGACCGTCTCACTCTTGCTCACCGCATGCGCCATTCCCCGTGACTCACGGACGCAGGCCGAGAAGGACCGCGACGCCGGGATCTGGACGCAGGCGCTGTCTCTGCAGGTCGTGGTTGCTCCAGATCAGCTCACCGAGTGCAAGCAACTTGGCGTCGTAAGCGAGCAATATTATGAGGACGTTCCATCCGATCCGATGAAGAGATCCGTAAGGATGGCCTGGCCGGAGCGCATGCTCCGGTTCAAGACGGCCCAGCTCGGCGGAAACGCGGCGCTGATGAACTCCCCCATCGAGAAATGGAAGCAGGATCAGCTCATCCAATCGCGGGTGCTTGGCGAAGCGTTGCGCTGTGGCCAACCGGCCTCGACGATCGCGACCCGGTAGCAGGCAACACCGCCATGAAGCGGCCGGGTTCCCCCGAGAGTGCGTTGGAATCGGACGCGGCCGGATCCGCGGGGAGGAGATCCTCGGCCCCGCCCGTGGCGCCGCGGCCTGCCCTGACGTACGCCAGGAAGTCGCCCATCTCATCATCCTCGAAGGCCTCCGCGCTTTCGAGCCTCTTCTTTTGGTGACAGAATTCGACGTGTGAGGCCGACGAGGTGGCCACGGGCGATATGGGGGCTTCCCAGGCACTGCTTTCTCATTTGTAGAGGAGTCGATCCCATCGGGTAAGGTGGCCGGCGGAGGCAGCCGCCGCGTGCGATGAAGCAGCAAGATCTCGATCCGCGGCTTGTCCTCGATCAGGTGCCGGCGTTGCTCTTCAGCGGACGTCCGGACGGCTACATCGACTACGTCAACCAGCGATGGCTCGATGAGATCGGCGCACCGCTCGAGGCGGTCGAGGGCAGGGGCTGGATGAACTTCATCCACCCCGACGATCTGGAGGAGCACCTGCGAATCTGGGAGGCCGCGCTCGCGAGCGGCGACCCGGCGATATCCGAGGCTCGCGTCCGCCGCGCCGACGGCGAGTATCGGTGGATGCTTTTCCGGACGCTGCCGCTGCGCGACGAGCTCGGCCGGATCGTTCGGTGGTTCGGCTCGAGCGTCGACATCGAGGAATCCAGGCGCGCTCGCGAGGCGATCCAGAACGCCGAGCGGGACCTCCGGACGATTCTCGAGACGATCCCCGCCCTCGTCTGGACGGCCCTGCCCGACGGCGCGATCGACTTCGCAACCCAAAGCTCGTTCGAGCGGATGGGCCAGCCTCCGGAAGAAGTCCTCGGCTGGGGATGGTCGAACTCGGTTCATCCTGAGGACCGCGATCGCGCCGTTCGAGACTGGAGAGAGGCGGTCGCCGCCGGCCGTCTCTTCGAAGAAGAGATCCGACTTCCCGGCCCGCAAGGGAATCATCGATGGTTCCTGGCTCGGGCGGTTCCGCTCCGCGACGACGCCGGCGCGGTCCTCCACTGGTACGGGACGCTCACGGACATCCACGACCGCAAGTGCGCGGAACAGGAGCTGCACGACCTCAAGGAGCAGCTCCGAAAAGAGAACATCGCCTTGCGGGACGAGATCACCCAGACTTCGATGTTCGAGGAGATCGTCGGCTCCTCCGAGCCGCTGCGGCGGGTTCTGGCGCTCGTCGGGAAGGTGGCGCCGACCGATTCGACGGTGCTGATCACGGGGGAAACGGGCACCGGCAAGGAGCTCGTCGCCCGAGCCATCCACAAGCGATCGCCGCGCGCGGCCGGACCCTTCGTGTCGGTCAACTGCGGCGCCATCCCGCAGTCGCTGATCAACTCGGAGCTGTTCGGACACGAGAAGGGAGCCTTCACGGGGGCCATGCAGCGCCACCTGGGCCGGTTCGAGCTGGCGCACCGCGGCACCGTCTTCCTCGACGAAGTGGGCGATCTGCCCTCGGAGACGCAGATCGCCCTCCTCCGGGTGCTTCAGGAGCGGTCGTTCGAACGCGTCGGCGGCAACCGGCCGGTCCCGGTCGACGTGCGCGTGATCTCCGCGACGAATCGCGACCTCGACGGCGCGATGGCCGAGGGGGGATTCCGGCGGGACCTCTACTACCGCTTGAGCGTCTTCCCGATCCATGTGCCGCCATTGCGCGAGCGCGCCGAAGACGTCCCCCTGCTCGTCCAGTACCTGACGCAGAGGTACGCGGCGAAACTGGGCAAGAAGATTACGAGCGTCGGCCGCCGGACGATCGAGCTGCTCAACGCGTACGACTGGCCCGGCAACGTCCGGGAGCTGCAGAACGTCATCCAGCGGGCCGTGATCCTCTCCGAGGGCACGCTCGAGATCGAAGACAAGTGGCTGGAAAGAGGTTCGGCCCCGCGGACGAAAAACGCGCGCCTGGGCCGTCCGAACAGCCGGGAAGAGAAGGAGTGGATCGAGAAGGCGCTGGCGGACGCGCGCGGCCGCGTCTCCGGGAAAGACGGCGCCGCAGCAACGCTCGGAATTCCGCGCTCCACGCTCGAGTCGAAGATCCGTTCGCTCAAGATCGACAAATACCGCTTCCGGGCTCAATAGCCCGGCGCTGACGAACGCCGCTGGCGAGACTCGACACTTGCCGAGATTCGCCAACGCCCGCCGCCGCTAACTCCTTCCTCCTCAGTGATCGGACTGTGGCACTCCGGTTGCGTCTTGGGAGAGCCGATGGTGCTCAAGATCGAAGCCGTGCAAAGCGACTCGCACACGACCGTCATGCTCATCGGAAGGATCACCTCGCCGGACGTGCAGCGGTTGAAGGAGCAGATCGCGGAATCGCCATGGCCCGTCGCCCTCGACCTCCAGCAAGTACGGCTCGTCGATCTCGACGCGGTGCGCTTTCTGGCGGCGGCCGAACGAAGAGGAATCGAGCTCCGAAATCTTGCGCCTTACGTCCGCGAGTGGGTCCTCCTGGAACGACGGAGGCTAGGCGATCTGGAGTGATGACGCGCGACCGGAATTTCTCACGTCTTCCGAGCAATCTGCAGAGTGAACGTGCCGCAAAAGGCGCCGCTCTCGCATCTTCGGCGTCTGGCTCCAGGGGATCTGGCGTCCATCGCCCCACATCGACCATCCATAGGAGAACCCCTCAATGTCAAGAGTCGTGATCCTCGGCGCAACTGGTTCCCTGGGAAGGCATGTCGTTCAACAAGCCATATCCGCCAGGCATGATGTTGCAGTCGTTGTCCGTACACCCTCGAAGCTGACCGCGGAGGTACTCGACAGGGTGTCAGTCCACCAGTGCGACCTGAGTTCGGTTTCGATTGGCGATCTGACCGCCGTGCTTGGCGGTCACGATGCAGTCATCAACACCGCCGGTCTTGTCACCGAAGGTCAGGCATTCGTCAACCTCGTTGATCGGCTTGTCACCAGTCTCGAGGCAGTATCAACTTCCGATCGCCCCGCTTGCTGGTTCCTTGCAGGTGCGGGGCTACTGGATATCGACGCTTCGGGCCGGAGAGGAGTCGACCTCCCTCGCATCAGCTCCACTTACTGGCCGCATCGCGTGAATTTCGAACGCATCCGCAGTTCGGATCTGGATTGGCGGCTGCTCTGTCCCGGGCCGATGGTTGAACAGCCTCCCCTTGGCCTGGCCGAACTCAGGATTTCTCTGGAACGACTGCCCGTTCAAGTACCTGCTTTTGGCCGAGCCCTGCCAGGCGCCTTGTTCTTGCCGGTGTTCGCGTACCTCGTTCCGGAGATGATCATCTCCTACGCCGACGCCGCTGCTCTGATGCTCGCAAACTTGACCAGGGAAGGCGAAATGTCCCACCACAGGGTTGGCCTCGCGCTGCCGCTGGGCATGCGAGGCCAAAAGGGCCAATGGGCAGCCCGGCCAAAGAACCCGGCCTGACCCTTCCTTCGAGACGGACGCTTCGCGATAGTCGCTGGTTCGCCGACCGTGTCGGCGCCGAAGCGTGACTTGAGGAATCCTGCCGCCTGCCCCTCCGGACAACGGTGACGATTCGTTTCAGGCTCCGAATCCCGAACGACCAGGGAGTGCACCGTCTTACTCCCCCATTCCGGGAAACAACGGAGAGACCCGGCTCCCGGCTCAGACGAATCGGCGTGTCGAAACTCACCATTTGTCGAGCTTCGCCACGCCACCGATCCTATAAACGTCACGAAATCAACTACTTGGGTGTGGCACTCCGATTGCCACTTAACGGTGACGAACGCGTTCGAAGAGTAACGAAATCAGAAACGAAACCAAAAGGAGAAACGAACATGGAACGGATGTTAGTAGTTGTTTTCGACAACGAGAAGAAGGCCTACGAAGGCAAAAAGGCCCTTGGGGAGCTGCAGGCGGAAGGCAACCTCACGGTTTATCAGGGAGCGGTGATCCTGAAGCACGCGGACGGCTCAGTCAGCGTGAAGCAGATCGACGACACCGCGCCCGTCAACACGCTCACCGGAACGGCGGTCGGCGCCCTCATCGGAGTGCTGGGCGGACCGGTGGGAATGGCCCTCGGCGCCGCCTCCGGCGCGGGGATCGGCGTGCTCTACGACGCCGACACCCTCCAGGTCGGCGAGGATTTCGTCGAAGACGTCTCGAAGTCGCTCGCGCCGAACAAAGTCGCGGTGGTCGCGGAAGTCGACGAAGCGTGGACGACCCCGGTGGACACCCGGATGGAGGCCCTCGGTGGGACCGTCTTCCGCCGTGCGCTGTGGGCGGTGCAGGAGCAGGTCCGCCGCGAGGAGATCGACGCGATGAAGGCGGACCTCGCCGAGTTCAAGAGCGAGGTCTCGAAGGCCAACGCGGAACGCAAGGCTAAGCTCCAGAAGAAGATCGACCAGCTCGAGGCAAAGATCGACGCTCAGCAGAAGAAGACGATCGAGCGGCGTGAAGGGTTCGAGGCGCGGCAGAAGGCGAAGGCGGCGATTCTCAAGAAGAACGTCGCGGCCGCCGGCCAGGCGCTCAAGAACCTGGCGAACACACCTGTCTGACGCAACTAATTAATTCTGATGCAACTCAATTAATAAGGAGGAGGAATTCGAAATGGCTACCGTCACTCTCTCTCAGGAAGTCTCAAAGCGCGCCGGCTGGAGCGTCTTCATGGGTATCCTCACCGCGGCCGTGGGCGTGGTGATGATCGTTTACCCGCTGGCGACCGCCGCCGCTTCCACGGTGTTCGTCGGATCGGCGCTCATCGTGGCCGGGATCGCGCAGACGATCTTCGCCTTCGCGTCGGGGTCGGCAGGCAAGTTCTTTCTGAACATCCTGCTCGGCATTCTCTATGGCGTCGCCGGGATTTCCCTGGTGGCGTCTCCCGGCATCAGCCTCGTGACGCTCACTGCCGTGCTCGGCGTGATGCTCATCTCCGAGGCCATTTCCGAAACGTTCATGGCCTTCGCGCTGCCTGCGGGCGCCGGACGAGGCGGGTTCCTGGTCAACGCGCTGTTCAGCCTGCTTCTGGGCGTGATGATTCTCGCGCAATGGCCGGTCAGCTCGGTCTGGGCGATCGGCACGATGGTCGGCGTCGCCGTCCTCGTCAACGGAATCACCCGCGCGGTGATCTCCGGGCAGATCCGCAGCGACGTCCGGGCGCTCGGCAGGTCCGCAGCGGCGGCCTAGCGTCTGCGTGGCCGGATGGAAATCATCGACGAGGGCCGCGATTCCGCGGCCCTCATTTTTTTCCCGGGCCGGTCCGAAAGTAACATCCAAAGAAAGGAGTCGGCGTGATGCAGATCGAGCGCTTGACAGTCGAATCGCCGTCGGAACCCTTTCCGATCTACGCCGATCCGATCGGACATCTTCTCCGCGCGCATGGCGCAGACACGGCGGACCGCGACGCGACCGTCGCGCACGTGCTCGGGGTCCTCTCGGGTTATGCCTATTCCGACACCGCGACCGTCGCCATGATGGCCGGCCGGCTCGGAATGGCGGGGAGCGCCTGCGTCCAGATCGCCCAGGCGGTGGACGCCATGACGATTTTCTCGACCGGGTACCTTCTTCAAAGCCGCTGCGGACGCGCCGTCATCCTCTGCTACCGGGGCACGGAGCCGGCGAACCTCGGCAACTGGCTCGGCGATGCCGACGTCGGCTCCCACACAATCGACGTTGGGGGCGGCCGACTGGCCGTCCACTCCGGTTTCGACCGCAACGTGAGCGCGACACGGTGGCCGATCCTCGAACTGCTGCAGGCCGCGGCGCGAGGAGAATCGATCGCTTGCCCGGGCGCCCGGGTCGATCACCCTCTGGAGGCGCTGTATGTAGCGGGACACAGCCTGGGCGGAGCGATGGCGGTCCTCTTCGCATTGCGTCTGGCCGGCAGCGAAGACGGCCGGGGCCTGGACGGACGGTTGCGAGCGATCTACACGTTCGGTCAGCCGCTCGTGACGGGCGGGCCGCTCCCCGAGCGCGCTCTGGCGGTCGCACGGAGACTGTTCCGGCACGTCCACGCACGCGACGTCGTTCCGTCGCTGCCGCCCGCCGCGTGGGGCGCTCTCGAGCACTTCGGACACGAGTTCCACTATGCGAACGGAGAGTGGCGCCGGCGCGATCCGGCGGCGCAGCTCTCGAATCTCCGCGACCTCTCGAGATCCGTGCTGGCCGTGCTCGCGCCGGCCAGGAAGCGCGACAAATCCGCGTACACGATCGCGGACCACGGACCGCATCACTACATCGCCGCGCTCCGTCCGGCGGGAAGAGTCACGGAGTTCGGCGACAGGATTCACCCGTGATGTTTCGCCTGGCTCACATCTCCGACCTGCACGTCCTCTCGCCCGAAGGCGTGCACTGGCGCGAGATGCTCTTCAACAAGCGCGTGACCGGGTGGGCAAACACGAGGCTGCGGCGCGGGCGCGTGTTTCGCCGCCGCCATCTCGAGGCGGTCCTCGACGCCGCGTCGCGGGCCGATCATGTCGTCATCACCGGCGACGTCACAAACCTGGCCCTCGACGGCGAATATCGCGAGGCCGCGCGGCTCCTCGACCGCCGTGCCGGCGCCGCGGAAGTCACCATCGTTCCCGGCAACCACGATCTCTATCTGCCGTCGATCCGCCGGGAACGCAGGTTCCAACACTATTTGGGCCCGTTCGTCCGGAGTGACCTTCCGGAGCTCGGTGTCGAGGTGGCGGCAGGCGCGTACCCGTTCGTCAAACTCCGGGGGCCGGCGGCGATCATCGGGCTCTCGAGCGCCGTTCCGCGTCCTCCGTTCATCGCCGCCGGCTACCTCGGTCATGAACAGATCGCGGCCCTGAAAGCCGTCCTCGCCCACCCGGAAGTCGCGAAACGAGTCCCGGTGATCCTGGTTCACCACCCACCGTTGGACTCGCGCCATCGCCTTCTGCAGCTTCGGGACGGGCTGACCGACGCTGCTTCCCTCCGGGACGTTCTCGCCACGGTCCCGCGTGGACTCGTGCTGTTCGGCCATCTCCACGTTCGCGTCCGCTGCCGTTTCGGCGCTCTCGAAGTCGTGTGCGCAAGCGGCGCGGCGCTGGAGCACCCGAACGATTCGGTCCGCGCCGGCTACAACTTGTACGAGCTCGAGGACGCAGACGTGGTCAGGATTGAAGCACACGTTCTCGATTCGGCGAACGGCTCGCTTCGCCGGATCGAGATCCCGATGCGGCCGACCTGTTTATGAACTTCCGGCGCGTGCTCCTGCTCATCGACGTCGAATCCGGCGTCGGCCCGGCGATCGAGCTGATCCGGCGCGTGGCTCCGGATGCGGATCTCCTTTGGATCGTCGCGCGCCTGCCCACCGGACGGGTCGCGTGGTTCTCTTCGCAGGCTCCGACCGATCTGAACGCCGCCGCAACCGGCTGGCTGGATGCGGTCCGAAGCGCGGCGTCCGGGGCCGCCAGATCGGTCGAGGTTCGCGTGGAGCCCGAGATCCATGCCAGCCGTCTCGTCGAGCTTGCAGAGGCCGCCGACATCGATCTTTTCGTCACCCGTTCCCTGTCCGAGATCGCCGAGGTCCGGAAGCGGCGACCGCTGGCGGTGCTATGGGCGGCGGACGAAGCGCGCGGCAGCGGTCCCATCGAGAACATCCTCTGTCTTGCCGTCGGCGAACGCGCCCGGCGCGCGGTCGGGCGGTTTCTCCGCGATCACGTCCCCTCCGGGCCCCGCGTCACGGCGCTCGTTCATCGCGTGTCGGGCGACGTCGCCTCGGCCCTGCAGGTCGCCGGGATCACGGCACGCGTCGAGCAGGCGACCCGTTTCCCCTCCGGACCGCTCGACCTCGTCGCGGTGGCGCACTTTCCAGGCGCCCTGCTGGCGGCGCGGAACTGGCGGGCGCCGGTCCTGATCCTTCCTCCGCTCGAGAGCCCCGGACCGTCGACCCCGCCGGCAATGGACGTGTCTGACGTGATCGACGAGAACGGCGTCATCCGGCTGCGCGCTCATTACGCGCTGGGGGTTGGCCGGCTCGAACCCATTCCCGACCAGACACTGGCGGTTGTCTCCGGAGGGCGCGTCGTCGCGACGGCCGCGAGCGAGGATGGCGCCGCCGAGCTGGCTTCCGTGCCGGACGCGGACGCACTGGGAATCTACCGTCTCGCTGGCCGGGAGAGCGCGGATCCTCTGACGTGCATCGAGGAAGACATCGCCTTGATCCGACCGGCATCCCGCCCGCTCGTCCTGTTCAATTCCAACCTGGGCGAGTCCGAGCTCCGTCTCTTGTCCGGGGTGGAAGCCGCGGACCTGCTCGCCGTCCGGATGCGCGTGACCGAAAGTTCCCGGGCGATTCGCGCTCGCCTCCGGAGAGCGGGGCTCCGGGACTCCGTCGTCGACGCCCGGGCGGTCCTCGATGAGGGATCGGCCCTCGATGTGGGCAACGATCTCGACTCGGTGCGCCTTGCCCGCGTGGCGACACGGATGCGTGCGGCCGGGTTCCCCGTCGCGGCAATCGTTTATCAGGGAGCGTTTACCCCCTCCACGATCGGGTTCGACGCGATCCGCCCGGAACAACTCCCCTCGAACCTGTCGCTCCAGCCTCCCTCTCGGGGAAATCCTTCGCTCGGGCAGCGGCTTGACGCCACGACCGGCGCGCCGTTGATCGCCGGAAACCGGATCGAACTCGAGCTGGACAACGCCACCGCGCGCCGCTGGTTGCTGGAGGCCATCGCCGCGGCAAGGAGCCGCGTGCACCTCCAGATCTACATGGCGCTCGACGACGACGTCGGAAGCGCGGTCGAGGCCGCCCTGGCCGCGGCCGGCGCCCGGGGGGTGACCGTGCGAGTCGTGGTTGATTCGCTTCACGGGTTTCACGGCTCGCTCGGCGCCCGCAACCCCCTGCTGGAGCGGCTCGCCGGTCGCCCGGGCGTAGACCTACGCGTTCTGGATCGCATCACCTCCGCACCATCGCTTCACGAACTGAAACAGCGGGATCACAGGAAGATCGCCGTAATCGACGGCGAACTGGCGCTTCTCGGCGGGCGTAATCTGTCGCACGAGTACTACGCCGGTTTCGAGGAAGTGCGGCTGACGGCGCGCTCGCTGTGGCGCGAAGTGCCGTGGCTCGACGCCGGGGCGAAAGTGGAAGGTCCGGCCGTGGCGGCGCTCGATCGCTCGTTTCTCGATGCCTGGACGGCGGCCGGCGGAGCGCCTTTCGAGATCGCGGAGCGTCCTGCCGCCGGAGCCATCGCGGCTCGCGTGGTCCTCCATCACGGCCTTCGCGACGCGCGCACGCTGGACGCGTACATCGCCATGATCGAGACGGCCGAGTCGCATGTCTACGCCGTGAACGGTTTTCCGCTGATCCTGGAGATCCAGCACGCGCTGCTCCGGGCCCTTCGCCGCGGCGTACGCGTCCGGACCCTCTTCGGCAATCTCACCCCGACGCACGATGGAGCGCCGTTTCACGGCCCATGGTCCTCGGCGCGAACCCAGGCGACCGAACTCGTTCACTCGCGGATGGATGCCCTCATCGCGGCGGGCGCCGAGGCGTATGAGTTCGTCGTGCCGCAGCAATCGGCATGGGAACGCGGTCTCGGCGCCATCCGTCCCCACGTGCACGCGAAGGTGACGAGCGTCGATGGCCGGGTCTGCTCCGTGGGAAGCGCGAACCTCGACGTCACGGCCGGGTATTGGGAGAACGAGCTGGTCCTGATCGTCGAAGGTCCTCCGACCGCCGCCGCGCTCGAGGCGCGCGTCGATCGGCTGCTCGCCCAATCGCAACGCATCGATCGCAACGACGCGGAATGGCAGAAACTCTCAAAACGTCGCGAGTGGATGCGCCGCTGGCCCGGAGTGATGTCGATCTAGAGCCGCGAGCTGCTGGTCCAGCGGGCGGGCGCAATAAGCGGCGCTGACGAACGCCGCTTTCGAAACTCGACGCCTGTCGAGCTTCGCCACGTCCTGCCGCCGCTAACTGCTTTTTTCTCAGTGATCGGACAGTGGCACTCCCGTTGCGATCTTGGATCGCCGATGGTGCTGAGGATTGGAACCATGCCAAGCGACTCGCAGACGATTGTCATGCTCATCGGGAGGATCACCTCGCCGGATGTGCAGCGGTTGAAGGAGCAGATCGCCGAAGTGCCGGGGTCCGTCGCCCTGGCTCGTGACGGTGCATCAGGTCTTCGATAGCTCCTCCCTGACGCAGATCATCAAGGAACACATTTGGGAGCCTCCGACGCCGCCGGGATACCGGACGGAAATGCCTCTGCCGCCGGAGCTCGATCGCATCATCCTGTCGTGTCTCGAGAAGGATCCCGAGAACCGTCAGCAATCGGCACTGGAGTTTCGCCGGGCACTCGAGTCGATCGCCTTCGCTGTCGAGTGGAACCAGGAGAGAGCGCGAGAATGGTGGCTCCAGAACGGCCCGCGGCCGAGCGAACGACCAGCGGAGTCGGAGGGGGACTGGTGGGCCCTCTGAAATATTGGTGCGCCCGGCGCGATTCGAACGCGCGACCTTTAGCTCCGGAGGCTAACGCTCTATCCGGACTGAGCTACGGGCGCAAATGCTCATGACAAAGGGCTTGGGGTGAGTGGAGGGATTCGAACCCTCGACATCCAGATCCACAGTCTGGCGCTCTAACCAGCTGAGCTACACCCACCGCGGGACCGCGAAGTCTACTCTTGACCCGAGAGCCGGTCAAACGGAGCAGATCCTTCGCTTTCCAGCGAGAGGGCCGCGAGGAGGCCGTCGCCGACGCGAGCGAGCTCGGCGCGCGTTAATTTCCCGATTCCCCGATCGAGCTTTTCCCGATCCAGAGTCGTGATCTGGTGGCAGAGGGCGACACTCGGGCGGGGAAGTCCGCCCGAGCCCGCAGGAAGAGAGACCGCGGTGGGGCCGCGGCCCGCCTGCGCGAACGACGTCGAAATCGGGACCACGATGACCGATCTCCAGCCGGGAGTCTGATTGAAGGCGTCGTGCGAGACGACGAGCACGGGACGGCGGCCGCGTTGCTCCGAGCCGGAGCGCTGGGAGAGGTCTGCCCAGTACACGTCGCCGCGCTTCAACGCCGCCGCCGCTTCCTGGCAAGAGACTGGAGACCGGCTTTCTCGAGGGCGGGGTCGAGGTCTGCCGCGGTGTCGGCATGCTCGCGAGCGTATTGCGCGATCTCTTCGTGGAGCTCCTGTGCTCGCCGAACGCGCAGGCCCTCCTCCAGGGCCTCGCGGGCAATGACCGTCGCCGGCCTCCCGCGGCGCCGCGCCTGCTCTCGCAGCTCGTCATAGAGCTCGGCGGAAAGAGGAAGATGGAAGTTGCGAACGGCGGACGTCTTCATATGGCTGAATAATGCCATAAAATCATGGCCTTTCCTCGGTGGAATCGCCTGCCCGGCCTGCCGGAATAGACTCGGCAGATGGCTGGCGGGAAGTCGGGAGGGTGCGTCCTGAAGCCGCGGCTGCGCGTCTTGAAGGACGGCGCGATCGCGTTCGGGCCGGGCAAGGCGGACCTCCTCGAGGCGATCGCGGCGGAGGGGGAGCTGCGGGCCGCTGCGAAACGCCTCGGGATGTCCTACATGCGGGCCTGGAACCTGCTGCGGCAGATGAACCGGGCCTTCGCGGGTCCGCTCGTCGAAACGGTCCGGGGCGGCCGCGAGCACGGCGGCGCGAGGTTGACGCCCGACGGCCGCCGAGCGCTGGCGCTCTACCGGGAGATGGAGCGGCGGAGCCTCGCGGCGTGCCGGCCGGCGTTCGCGCGACTGCTCCCCCTTCTCTCGCGCCCCTCTCGATATACTTGACGGAATATATCGATTGTGGTCTCCTCGCGGCCGCATGCGGCGTGCCGTCGGGACGAGACTTCCCGGGATTGCCCGGCTCGCTTGCGCGCTGCTCGCGGCCTCTCCTCCCGCCGCGCCCGGGCAGGTCGTCATCAAGGTCAACGACGACGTCGGCTTCCGACTCGGGATGCTCCTCCAGGGATGGGCCGACTGGACGCAGGACGCCGTCTCGGAAGGGTACTCGCAGAATCTTTTCATCCGGCGGGTCCGCTTTATCGTCGCCGGTACCGTCGCGAAGGACGTCAGCTTCTTCTTCCAGACCGACAACCCGCGCCTGGGCAACGCCGGGACGGTCGGGACCAAGAACCTGGCCGCCGGTTTCCTCGTTCAGGACGCCTTCGCCGAGTGGAAGATCGCGGGCGACTCGCTGATGCTGGACGCGGGGCTCTACTACGTGCCAATCGCGCGCGGCGTCCTGAACAGCTCGTCGAGCAACCTCTCCTTCGACACGCCGACGTTCGGTACGCAGCAGAACACGTTCGAGCAGTCGAGCGGCGGCCGCGACGTCGGCGTCGGATTGAAGGGATACATCGCCGGGGACCATCTGGAGTACCGCGCCGGAGTCTTCTCGGGGCAGCGCCTTCCGGCCGGGCCGGCGGGGCCGGCCGGGGCGCGCAACTCGCCGCGCTTCGCGGCCCGCATCCAGTACGACGTTTTGGACCCCGAGAAGGGGTACACGTACACGGGGACCAACCGCGGGACCAGACGCATCCTGGCCGTAGGAGCGTGGGGCGACACGCAGGGCGATTTTCAGGCCGCCGGGGCGGACGTCTTCGCGGACATCCCGATCGGCAAGGACGCGGTGTCTGCCGAGACGGACTACCAGTGCTACGACGGCGGCAAGCAGTTCGTGCAGGTCGCGGGCGCGGTGACGACGCCGCTTCTGCCGAAGCAGGAAGCGATCTATGCGCAGGCCGGCTACTACCTCGCGGCTCTCCGGCTGCAACCCTTCCTCCGTTACGAGCGGCTCCATTTCCAGGACGCCGCGTTCCAGACCGGGAACCAGCGGCGGTATTCCGGCGGCCTCAACTGGTATCTGTCGGGACAGAACCTGAAGGCGACGGCGTTCTACGAGCGGATCGTGCCCGAGGTCAAGCCGGCGGCGGCTTCGATCAAGGACACGCATCACATCGGCGTTCAGCTTCAGCTTCTCTATTTCTAAGGGAGCGGCACATGCGAGCGCCGGTAATGGCCGTGGGACTCCTCCTCTTCCTGCTCGCGCTTCCCTCATGCGCGCAGGAGATCCTCGTCTTCGCGGCGGCGAGCCTGACGGAGTCGCTCGAGGAGATCGGCGGGACCTACCAGCGCAAGACCGGGACCGACGTGCGCTTCTCCTTCGGCGGCTCGAGCGACCTCGCCCGGCAGATCGAGGCGGGCGCGCCGGCGGACGTCTTCTTCTCGGCGGACACGGCGAAGATGGACGCGCTCGAGAAGGCGGGGCTCGTTCGCCGGGAGGACCGGCGCGAGTTCCTGTCGAACTGGCTGGCCGTCGTCGTCTCTGCGGACTGGTCCGGCCGGGTGCGCGGTCCGCGCGACCTCCTGCAGTTTTCCAGGATCGCGCTCGCCGATCCGGCGGCCGTCCCGGCCGGCATCTACGCGAAGAAGTGGCTCGAGTCGGCTGGCATCTGGAAGGACGTCCGGGACCGCGTCGTGCCGACACTCGACGTGCGGGCCGCGCTGGCCGCTGTCGAGTCCGGATCGGTCGCGGCCGGCGTCGTGTACAAGACGGACGCCCGGATCTCGAAGAAGGCGCGCATCGTGTACGCGGCCGCGACCGTTCCGCCGATCCTGTACTCGGTTTCCGCCGTCGCGCGGGCGCGTCCCGCCGCGCGAGAGTTCGTGACGTTCCTCCAGGGAAAGGACGCCGCCGCGGCCTTTTCGAAGGCGGGCTTCGTCCTCGTGCGCAAGGAGTAAGTTCTACGGCCTCCGATCTCTCGATCCTTCTCTTGACTCTCCGGATCGCGCTGCTCTCGACGGCCGCGATCCTGCCTGCCGGCCTCGCCGCGGCCTGGCTCCTCTCGCGCGGTCGGGGGGCCGCCAACCAGATCGTCGAGACGCTCCTCGCTCTCCCGCTCGTTCTGCCGCCGACCGCCGTGGGACTTCTCCTGCTCGAGCTCCTGCGCCGATCCGGGCCGCTCGGGCGGCTGCTCGACCGCGCCGGCATCGAGGTGCTCTTCACCTGGAAGGCCGTCGCGCTCGCGACCGCGGTCATGTCCTTTCCGCTCCTCGTGCGGCCGGCCCGCGCGGCGTTCGAGACGGTCGATCCGCGCCTGCTCTCGATCGCGCGGTCGCTCGGCAAGGGACCGGCGGAGGTGTTCCGAAAGGTCGCGCTGCCGCTTTCCTGGCGCGGCATTCTTGCCGGAACGCTCCTTGCCTTCTCGCGTGCGCTCGGCGAGTTCGGCGCCACGATCCTCGTCGCCGGGAACATCCCCGGCCGTACGCAGACGCTCGCACTGGCAATCTTCCACCGGACGCAGGTGGGCGAGGACAGGGCTGCGTTCCGGCTGGTCGGCGTCGTCGTAGCGCTCGCGTTTCTGACCGTCTGGCTGACGGAGGTTCTGCAGAGGCGGCGCGGGCGGCGCGAGCGGGACTTGGCGTGATCGAGATCGATCTGCTTCTTCCGCTCGCGGCCTTCCGGCTCGAGGTCCGGGCCGTCTTCGAGTCCGACGCCATCGCGGTCCTGGGGCCGTCCGGCGCCGGCAAGACCTCTCTCTTCGAAGCGATCGCCGGGCTGCGCCGCGCGACCGGCCGCGCCGCGGTCGGCGGGGAGACGCTCCTCGACTCGGAGCGGTCCGTGGACCTGCCTCCCGAGCGGCGCCGCGTCGGCTACGTGCCGCAGGACTCGCTTCTCTTTCCCCACCTGACGGCGGAGGAAAACGTCCGTTTCGCTCTCCCGCGGGACGGCGCCGGCCGGCGCCTGTTCGATGAGGTGGTCTCGATCCTGGAGATCGCGCCTCTGCTGCCGCGGCATCCGGCGACCCTCTCGGGAGGGGAGCGCCAGCGCGTGGCCCTCGCGCGTGCGCTCGCGACGAGCCCGCGCCTTCTCCTCCTGGACGAACCGCTCGCCGCCGTGGATGTGGAGTTGAAAAGCCGCATCCTGCCGTATCTGCTGCGAGTGCGAGACGAGAAGCGGATTCCGATGCTCTACGTGACGCACAACGTCGGAGAGGCCCTGCTGCTCGCGCGCGAGGTCCTGTTGATGCGGGCGGGCCGGATCGAGGCGTCGGGTCCGGCCGCGTCGCTCTTGTCTTCGCGCCGGCTCGCGACGATCGATCCCCTGGCGAGCTTCGACAACGTCCTCGAGGGCGTCGTCGAAGCGGGCGGGTCTTCGGGCACGGCGCGCCTCTGTCTGCCCGGCGGCGGCGTTCTCTTTGTGCCCGCGGGTGGGCCGGCGGGACGGGCCGTCTATTCCCTCGCGCCCGAGGACGTGCTCCTGGCCGCACACCCGCTCGACCGCGTTTCTGCGAGGAACGTCCTCGCGGGCGAGGTCGATTCGGTGGACCTGCGTGGCGGCGACGCCCTCGTGTTCGCGCGGGCGGGCGGAGTCTCCTGGCGTGCGCACCTCACCGAAGAGGCCGTGCGCGAGCTCGACCTCGCTCCCGGGCGCCCGGTGTGGCTCGCGATCAAGACCCAGGCGTTTCGTCCGCTGCGCTGAAAAATCCGGGCCGGGGAGACGCTCCGGTCCTTTCCCTCTTGACCGCTGCCCTCGGCGAGATTAGCCTTCGCACAAAAGCAGTGACGAAACATTTCGCCCGAATAAACTCGAGGAGGGTGCCGATGTCCGCTCGCGTGCTCCATGCGCTTCGTTCGCTTCTCTTCCTTTCACTCGTTCTCTTCGCGATTCCGCTGTTCGCTCAGCAGACCGGGTCAATCAGCGGGAAGGTGACGGCCTCGGACGGCTCCGCGCTTCCGGGGGTGACCGTCGAGGCCCGTTCCGACGTTCTCCCCGGACCCAGGGTGACCGTCACCGGAGCCAACGGCGAATACCGGCTCCGCGCCCTTCCCCCGGGCAGCTACACGCTGAAGTTCGATCTCTCCGGCATGAAGGGCGCGACCCGAAAGGCCGAGGTTCAGCTCGACAAGGACACCGGCGCCGACGTCACGCTCGGCATGCAGGCGGTCTCGGAGAGCGCCACGGTGACGGCCGAGGTGTCTCTGGTCGACAAGGAGTCCGCGGCGATCACGAGCGGGGTGTCCACCAAGCAGCTCCAGGCCCTCCCGATCGCGCAGGAGTACCGCGACATCCAGAAATACATCCCGGCCGTGCAATACACCGAGGACACCGTGCGCGGGCCCAGCGCCGGAGGCAGCGGACAGGACAACGTGTACCTGTTCGACGGCGCCAACGTGTCCTTGCCGCAATACGGAAACCTCTCCGCCGAGCCGGCCTCCCACGACGTTGCCCAGGTCACGGTCGTCAACGGGGGGGCCAGGGCCGTGGATTTCAACCGATCCGGGGGTTTCTGGATCGACTCCGTCAGCAAATCGGGCACCAGCGCGTACCACGGCGAGGCCAGCTATCAGCTCCAGACCAAGGGCATGGTCTCGGGGTTGAACACCGGCATCCAGTCCCGGTACGACCAGGATTCGAGCTGGTTGAACGTAAGCCTCGGCGGCCCGATCCTGCAGGACAATCTGTACTTCTACGGTTCGTACTATCGCCCGGAACATACGAGAGAGAATCGAGCCAACCTGTACGGCGCGCTGCCGGAATTCGACAGCACGCGCAACGAAGGATTCGGCAAGGTGACGATCACGCCGCTCCAGTCCCTGCTCGTGAACCTGAGCTACCGTGAGTCCAAGAAGACGGAAACGAGCTCGCTTTTCGGCGCGGCCGACGCGCCGACTACGGGCACCGGCGGCCTGGGCAAGCTGAGGATCGCCACCGGCGACGCTTCGTGGATCATCAACTCCAGGAGCTTCGCCACGGTGAAGTACTCGTACTTCGCGAACCCGTCGCAGTCGCAGCCTGACAACATCTCCAGCGCGGTGCCGTCGTTTACGCCCGGCACGCAACTGGACCTCGCCAACCTGGACAAGCTGGGGCTTCTGACGGTGCCGCTGGGGACCATCGGCGACGCCGCGTACAAGGCCTTCGTTCAGTCCTACATCGACAAGTATGGCTACACCTCAGACGGAGCGAAGGTCGGGGGCGGCAACGTGGGTTTCGGATCCACGTTCGACGAGGACAGCTTCTACCGGGACTCCATCCAGGGCGGCTACAACATCACGCTCGGCCAGAACGTCACGCACGAGATTCACCTGGGCTATCAGTTTTTCTCGGATCGTGAGACCTTAATCCGCAGCTCCAACGGCTGGGGATCGCTGAGCATCCCCGGCGGCCGGCTTGCGCCGGTCAACGGAAAGGTGGCCTACTTCACCGCGACGTTCCAGCAGCAGACGACCGGCCAGACGGCTCCGATCAAGTCGGACTTGCAGTCGCAGAACATCGAGGTCAACGACACGATCCGGTGGGGCAACTGGACGTTCAACCTCGGCCTGCTCGCGAGCAACGACAAGCTCTTCGGCCAGGGGCTGCAGAACGACTACTCGACGCTGTCCGGATACGTCTCGGCGCCGGGAAACAAGTACGAGATGTACCAGATCCCCTTCCATCGAATGCTCCAGCCTCGCGCCGGAGTGACCTGGTCGTACAACGGCCAGGACACGGTCTTCGCGAGCTATGCCAAGTACAATCCGTCCCCCTCCTCGTTGCCGCGCGCCGCCTCATGGGATCGCAGCCTGACCGGAACCTTCATCGACGCGTCCTTCGACCAGAACGGCGTGCTCTTCGCGGCCATCCCCCGGGGCTCCTCTTCCGGCAAGCTGTTCGTCGCGGACATGACGCCCCACACCGTCGAAGAGGTCCTGGTCGGCACGGCCAGGCAATTCACCCCCCGCTTCTCCACCCGGCTCTACGGCCGGTTCCGGGAGGGCAGCCACTTCTGGGAGGACACGAACAACAACGCGCGGGTCCTCTTCAACCCGCCGGCCGGCATTCCCCGGGAGCTCTACATTCCCAACCTCGACGCTCTGAGGAGTCAGATCCTGTCCACGTGCACGGGTTCGACGTGCACGAACGGGTCGAGCTACGTCATCGCCGACCTCGACGGCGGTTACAGCCGGTACTTTGAAGGCACCATGGAAGCGGACTGGCGGGGCGACAAGACCTTCGTCCACGCGACCCTCAGCTACATCCGCTACTACGGCAACTTCGACCAGGACAACACGACGGCGCTCAACAACGACATGAACACCTTCATCGGCTCGTCCAACATCGCCGACGCGGCGGGACGCCAGCTCTGGGATTACAAGGACGGCACCCTCCATGGCGACCGCCCCTACGTGATCAAGGTGTACGGAACCCGCGTGCTGCCCTGGAACGCCAGCACCGGCTTGTTCTTCGTCGCCCAGGCGGGGCAGCCGTGGGAGATCAACAGCTACGAGCCCTACCGGGCTCTGACATCGAGCACGAGCGACTCCAACCGCTTCGCGGAAAGGGCCGGGTCGCGTCGAACCAGCTCCCACTGGCAAGTCGATTTGAACTACACGCAGAACTTCCCCCTGATGACCCGGTACAACATCCAGATCGCCTTGGACGTCTTCAACCTCTTCGACAAGCAAACGGGCTACAACATCGACCCGGCGGCGCACTCCGCGACCTTCGGACAGCCCAGGAATTACTACGCCCCCCGGCGCCTGCAGGTGGCCGCCCGGTTCCAGTTCTAGCTCAGACCGCTCATCGAATGACCGAGGGCCCGGCGTCCGCCGCCGGGCCTTCGTGCCTCTGGGGGAACGTTCACCGCTTTTCGCGGTCCTGGAAGAGACGTTCCGAGGCGACGAGCTCTCGAGTCGTCGCGTCGGCCTTCTCGCGGGCGAGCGCAATGCGCGCGGCCCGATCGGGCTCGCGCAGGAGCACGCTGACCTGCGCCCGCTTGAAGAGCGCCATCGGGTATTCCGGATGCGAGGGCGGGACTCGGTCCAGAGACTCCCTCGCCTCGGGGAGGCGCCGGGCGGCGAGATAGAGAACGCCCAGTTCGAGATTCTGCTCGAAGGCGGCGCCCTGGAGAGCCCGCGCCTTCTCGAACATCTCGATGGCGAAGGCCGTCTGGCCGTCGGCCATGGCCAGTTGTCCCGTCCGGACGAGCTCCATCGGCGTGGGCCTTCGCATGTCATAGATCTTCCGGCGTAGCGCGACCGCGTCCGGAATCCTTCCCTGCCGCTCCCGGACGACCGCGAGAGCCTCGAGAGCCGGCAGGCGATCGGGGGTTTCGGCGACGACTCGCTCGAGCAGAGGGACTGCCCGCTCCCACTGCTTGCCGCGCGCGTAGTGCAGGGCGAGGTAGGTGCGGACATCCTGTGAGTCGGGGGCGATGGCGGCGGCCTTCTCGAACGCCGCGATGGCCTGCCTGTCATGTCCAAGGGCGGAGTGCGCCGTCGCCAGGCTCAAGGTGGCGTCGAGATTCCGGGGGTCCTCGGCGAGGACCCTTTCCAGAAGCGGAATCGCCCTGGCGTACTCCTCGCGGGCGAAGAGACCCGACGCCTTCTCGAGGACGTCGAAGAGACGGCTCATGTCGGCGGGGCGCGGCGCGTCCTTGCGGACCACGGGCCGAGAGCGCGCGCTGATGTAGCCGAGGCTGGCGAGCTTGCGGATCTCTTCGGCTCCCAGGCTGTCCGCGGGAGGCGGCGGTTGGAGCGAAGGAACCGGGTAATCGCCCAGGGCGGTCTTGAGGGGCCGCGCGACTTCCTCCCGGGCCGCGAGATCATGGGCTTCCAGAGGATCGGCGACGACGTCATAGACCTCCAGCCGTCCGGCGAAGATCGCCTTGCGCCGGCCGAGGACGGCCATCACCTGCGGTTGCCAGCCGAACGCGACGAACGGTCTCATCGCTTCGCCCAGGACCACTTCCTCCTCGCGACCGCGAAGGCTGTTCGACGCTTCGAGGCCGGCCCAGTCCAGGATCGTGTGAAAGACCCTCCGCGTGCTGACCGGCGTATCGCTGACGCCGGGTCGGATGCCCGGTCCCACGAGCAGGAGGGGAACGTGCATCGTCGCCTGGTAGAGAAGATTCCCGTGCTGGGACTCGCCGTGCTCGCCGAGCCCTTCGCCATGGTCGCCGACGATCACGATGGCGGCCGGCCCCCTGCTCTTGCTCTGCTGCTCGAATGCCTGCGCGAGGCGCCCCAGTTGCTGGTCCATCGCCGCGACCTCGCCGAGGTAAGGATTCTTCGGGTAACGGCTGCGGAAGGGCTCGGGAGGGGTGTAGGGAGAGTGCGGGTCGTAGTAGTGAACCCAGAGAAAAAGAGGTTGCGTCGACTCCTGGCGCAGATGCGCGAGGGCGCGGTCCGTCGTCTCCAGAGCCGTGCGTTCGGCTCGACCCTCCTGCAGATCGTCGTCATAGACATCGAATCCGCGCGCGAGCCCGAATCGCCGGGCCAGCGTGAACGCGGAGACGAAGGCTGCCGTGCGATAGCCGGCCTGCCGGAGCCGCTCCGCCAAAACCGGGCGATCCGCGGAAAGGTAACGGGCGTTCTCATGGACGCCGTGCCCGGCGGGATAGAGCCCCGTCATCATCGAGGCGTGCGAGGGAAGCGTCTCGGGAACGGTCGCGTAAGCCTGGCGGAAGCGGCGGCCTCGCCCGGCGAGAGCGTCAAACGCCGGCGTCTCGATCCCTCTGGCCTCGGGTCCGATCGCGTCGGCGCGCGTGGTATCGAGCGTCACCAGCAGGATCGATGGGCGGGCCGTGGAGCCGCCGGCCGGGCTCGACGCCGGCCTGGAAGCCTCTCGACACGCGCCGACGAGCATCGCGCCCGCAAGAGCAAGAGCCTGGCTCCGTCCTGCCGCGGCTCTGGAGCAACGCAGTGCCATTGACGTCAGGTCCGCTCGGGAGCCGTCAGGTCCTCCCAGGTCTCGCGCCGGCGGACGACGCGGAAGGCGCCCCGCTCGACCAGGACCTCGGCCGCGCGCGGGCGGAAGTTGTAGTTGGAGGCCATCGCGAACCCGTAGGCCCCGACATCGCGGACGGCGAGCAGGTCGCCTTCGGCCGGCTCGGCGAGGACGACGTCTCGCGCCAGGAAGTCGCTCGTCTCGCAGATCGGCCCGACGACGTCCGCCTGGATGGGATGTCCTTTCGGAGGACCGACGGGCTCGATCGCATGGATCGCGCCGTAGAGCGGGGGGCGGATCAGGTCGTTCATGCCGGCGTCCGTGATGACGAAACGCCTGCCCCTGTTCTCCTTGACGTAGAGCACGCGCGTCAAGAGAACGCCGGCGGGTCCCACGACGGCGCGCCCGGGCTCGATCAGGATCCGGAAAGGAAGGCCCGTCAAATAAGGCAGCAGCGCCGCCGCGTATTCGTCGGGTGTCAGCTGTTTCTCGCCCGCCCCGGCCACGCCGAATCCTCCGCCGATATCCAGCGTCTCGATCGGGAACCCTTCGCCGGCCAGGGCCCGTGCCAGCGCCGCGAGCTCGCGCGCGGTCTCTTCGAGCGGCGCGGTTTCGAGGATCTGGCTGCCGATGTGCGCCTGGACTCCGGTCAGGACGAGGTTCTCCAGGCGCCGTGAGCGGCCGAAGATCTCGCGCGCCCTGCCGATGTCCACTCCGAACTTGTTGTGCTTCAGGCCGGTCGAGATGTAGGGATGGGTCTTCGCGTCGATGTCCGGGTTGACGCGCAGGGCGACCCGCGTCTTCCTTCCCTGCCGCCCGGCCTCGGCGTCGATCTTCTCCATCTCGCGCTCCGACTCCGCGTTGAACGCAAGGAGGCCGGCGGCGACGCCGGCGCGGATTTCTTCGCCCGTCTTGCCGACGCCGGAGAAGACGATCCGGTCCGCGGCGAAACCCGACTCGAGACACGCGCGCAGCTCCCCGCCCGAGACGACATCCGCTCCCGCGCCGTGAGAAGCCAGGAGCTTCAAGATCGCGAGGTTCGAATTGGCCTTGGCCGCGTAACAGACCAGATGCCGGACCGCGGCGAACGCCCGGTCGAAGGCGCGGAGGTTCTCCTCGATCGCCGCCCGGCTGTAAACGTAGACCGGCGTCCCCGCGCGGCGCGCGATCTCGGAGAGCGGCACGCCGTCGCAAGTCAACTCGTCTCTTTCGCGGAAGAACCCCGCCACGTCGGGCCGGACGATAACAAAACCAGCTTTACGGGCTGCGGACCCCGATCGCTGCTGCGCGAAGCGCGTCTGAGGCCGGAGGACATCCTGGCGATGGAACCTCGCATCACCTGGCAGGTCTCCGCCTCTCGAGGTTCCATACATGGTATAAATTGATCTCATACATGAGGTGGCGGCCATGCCTTCCCGAATCGTGAACATGACGGTGCCAGAACCTCTCCTGAAGGAGGCGGACGAAGTCGCCCGAGCGGAGGGGCGGACCCGCTCCGAGCTGATCCGCGAGGCGATCCGCCGCTACGTTGACGGGAAAACGCCGGCCCGAAAAGGCTCGGAGCCCCTGCTGGCGCGCATCGCGCGGCTGGCGGTGAAGGGTCCGCGCCTTCAGCCTCGCGATATCGACGAAATCGTCTATCGGCGTCACAGGGCGCGATGACGCACTCCGTGCTCGTGGATACGAGTGCGTTCTATGCCCTTCAAAGCACCGGCGACGCCTTCGAGCATGGCCTGGCCGTCGAGGAGGCCAGCCGGTTCGAATCGGATCGCGCCCTTCTCGTGACGACCGACTACGTTCTCGACGAGACGTACACGCTGCTCCGCTCGGCCCTGGGCCACCCCGTGGCCGTCCGATTTGGAAGAGAGATCCGGCGGGGCGGCATCGAGATCGTTCAGGCCGGTCAGGAGATCCAGGATGAGGCGTGGCGGATTTTCGAACGGTATGCCGACAAGGACTTTTCGTTTACAGACTGCACGAGCTTCGTTGTGATGAGGCGCGCGAAGATCCGACTGGCGTTTACTCTGGACCGCCACTTTCGCCAGTTCGGCTTTCAGACCGCTCCGGCATCTGCCGGGACGAGGCACTGAGATGGAACAACCCGGAACGTCGATCGCGGAAGAAATCCGCCACGGGCCGCGACGATAGCAGAGGGAAACCAGCCTCGATCTGAATGCGCAGCCAGCGCAAATTGCGAAGCTCTCCTCCAGTTCACGCTTGGGGTCCCGCCGGATGACCGCGCCGGGCACGTCCGGGATGTCAGGGCGCAGGCGCGGCTGACAAGCTTCACGATGGCGGGGGCCGCTACGGCGCGGGAGAACGAGCGAGGGACGCGGGAGCCGGCGCGCCGCTGAGGTGCTCGCGGGCATCGTAGCGGCGCACGCTCTTCGCGGTGGCGGCGATGAGGCCGGTGAGGACGACGGTGGCCATTCCTCCGGAAACGACAGCGACGGTGACGCCGACGGCCGTCGAGGCGAAGAGAGATGCCACGAGACCCGCTTCCATCTCTCCCAGCTGCGGCCCGCCCGTGAAGAAGATCGCGTTGACGGAGGTCATCCGTCCGCGCAGCCGGTCGGGCGTGATGAGCTGCCGCAGGGTCTGGCGGATAACGGTCGAGACGGCGTCGGCGAGGCCGACGGCGGCCAGGGCCGCCAGCGTCAGGACGAAGTTTCGCGAGAAGCCGAACACGACGGTCGCCGCTCCGTACGCGGCGACGGAGGCGAGGAAGATCGGGCCCTGCCGCGAAGGAAGCGGGCGGATCGACACGAAGAGAGACCCGGAAAGCGCGCCCACCGCTGGCGCCGCGACAAGGATTCCGTAGCCCTTCGCGCCGACCTTCAAGACCTGGTCCGCGAAGATGGGAAGAAGCGACATGGATCCGGAGAAGAACGTCGCCAGGAAGTCGAGCCCCATCGTCCAGACCATCAGAGGAGTCGTGAACACGAACCGCAGGCCTTCTTTCAGGGCTTCCCAGGGATGCGCGTCGCCCGCGCCCTTCTCCGGCGCGCCGGAAGCGCGCATCGTCGCGAGAGCGAGGATCACGCCGGCAAACGAGGCGGCGTTCAAGAGGTAGATCAGAGCGAGGCCCGATGCGCTCGCCGGCATTCCCGCGGCAGGAATGGCCGACGCGGCGGGCCGGACACTGGCGTGTCCCGCGAGGACCAGGCCCGCGATCGCCGGTCCCCCGATCATGGCAGTCTGAAAAGCCGAGAAGTTGAGCGAGAGCGCGCCGGCGAGCTCCCGCGGCGGCACCAGACGCGGGAGCAGGGCATTGCGGGCCGGCCCGTCGAAGGCTCCCGCCGCGGCCGAGAGGAAGTTCAATCCGTACAGAAGCCAGAGCGTCTCGCGCCGGAAGAAGGTCAGACCCGAGAGCGTCAACGCGACGGCGGTCATCGCGAGCTGGGTCGTGATCATCACGCGCCGCCGGTCGCTTCGGTCCGCCACGACGCCGCCCAGGAGGGAGAAGGCGATGATCGGCACGACCCGCGTCAATCCCACGAACCCGAGCGCCAGCGCCGAGCGCGTCAGCAGGTAGATGTGCCAGTTGAGCGCCACCACCTGCATCTGCGTGCCGACGAGAGACAGCAGCTGCGACGACAGCAGCCGGCGAAAGTCGCGGTGGCGCAGCGCGAGATAAGGCCGATGAGAGGCGGAAGGAACCACGGCGCCGGTCAGAATAGCCGACCGCTCTCTTTCCTCTTTGCGCGGATAAATCCGCCCGGAGTTGCGGAAAGACTCGGACCAGGGGTCCCCCGTCCTGCCTCCGAGGTCATGGCATAATGGAACTGACCGGTCAGTCTCGAAACAAAATCAAACCATGCCGCGCGCCAAGACCCTCGGCAAAAGGGAAGAGATCCTGGAGTCGGCTTCGCGTGTCTTCGCGGAGAAGGAATTCCACCAGGTGCTGATCGACGACGTCGCGGCCCTGGCGGGCGTCGGCAAGGGAACTGTCTACCGCTATTTCCGGACCAAGGAGGAGCTCTATTTCGAGACGATCCTTCAGGCCTTCGATGACCTCCATGTCCTGCTGGTCCGGACCTCATCAAAGCAGGCCTCCGCGACCGCCCGGCTGGACCGGATCGCCCGGGAAATCCTGCAATTCACCTGGGAGCGCCGGCACCTCTTCAGCCTGCTCCAGAGCGACGAGAGGCGGTTCGCGATGCGGGAGGCGGACCTTCGCAAGAGGCGCGAGGACATCATGGATCTCCTCCGGAAGGCGGTCCTCGACGGGATCGAGGCGCGGGAGTTCCGCGGCATGGACGCCCGCCTCGCGGCCGAGCTTTTTCGGGGCATGATCCGAGCGGCGAACTGCTTTCGAAGCGAGGACGATTCGCTGGATTATCTGGTGGCCGAGATCCTCGGGATCTTCACCCGGGGAATCGCCAGGCAAAGCGCATGAAGAAGAGTTGGAATCTGCTGGCAATTGCCGCCGCTGCCCTCGTGGCAGCGGCGGGCTGCGCTTCCTTTCCGCCCGCTCGCTCGGTGGACCAGGGCGTCTCCTCCGCGCCCGGCCGGTCCTGGCAGCCTCCGTCGGAGGCGCGGTTGCCGGCGCCGACACCTGCGCCGGCGCCGGCGATTCCGGCCGAGTACCTCCAGCCCGGCGCGACGCTGTCGCTCTCACAGGTGCTCGACCTGGCGCTTCGCAACAACCCGCTGACCAGGGCCTCGTGGTTCCAGGCCAGGTCGGCGGCCGCGGACCTGGGGTCCAAGAGGTCGGAGTACTTCCCGACGCTCGAGATCGACGGAAACATGACGCGCCAGAAACAGGCCGCCCTGGGCGGAAGGAGCATCTTTCTGCAAACGAGCTACGGCCCTTCCGCCAGCCTGACCTGGCTGCTCCTGGACTTCGGCGGGCGCGGCGCGGACGTCGAAGAGGCCAAGCGCGCGCTCTTCGCGGCCGACTACACGCACAACGCCACGATCCAGAACGTCGCGCTCCAGGTGGAGCAGGCCTACTACCAGTACTTGGACGCCAAGGCGCTCAAGGCGGCGGCGGCGGCGAGCCTCAAGGCCGCGCGCGAGAGCCTGTCGGCGGCGCAGGAGCGCCACCGCGCCGGCGTGGCGACGATCGCCGACGAGCTGCAGGCCAGGACCGCGTTCTCGCAGGCCGAGCTGGTCCTCGAATCGGTGGAGGGACAGATCCAAACGATCCGCGGAGCGCTCGCGACGGCCATCGGGGTCTCGGCCAACATTCCCGTCGAAGCGGGAGAGCTGCCCCGGGACGTCGATGTCGAGGCCGTCGGGCAGACCGTCGATGCCTTCATCGCAAAGGCCGAGGCGGACCGGCCGGATCTGGCCGCCGCCCGGCTGACGGCGCTCGCGGCGGAGAGCCACGTCCGCTCCGTCCGCGCGGAAGGGCTGCCCTCTCTTTTCGCCAACGGCGCGGTCAACCGGACCTACTACTACCACTCGGCGACCGTGCCCTACGCCGACGTCTATGCGGGGACGATCCTGCTCCGGATCCCGATCTTCACCGGATGGAAGAACACCTACGACGTGCTCAAGGCGCGAGAGGACGCGGAGGCGGCGCGCTGGCAGGTCGAGACCCTCACGGACCAGGTGATCCTCCAGGTCTGGACGAGCTACTACAGCCTGAAGACCGCCGCCCAGCAGGTCAAGACCGCGCGAGACCTCTATGCGAGCGCGCAGCAGTCCGAAGATGTCGCGCTCGGCCGCTACAAGGCAGGAGTGGGAAGCATCCTGGATTTGTTGACGGCTCAGACCGCGTTCGCCAACGCCTCCGCGCAGGAGGTCCAGGCGCGCGCGAACTGGTTCCTGGCGATGGCCCAGCTCGCGCACGACACCGGGGCGCTTCCTCCCGCTCCGAGTCTCGATACGGCTCCGCCCTCCGCAACGAAAGGAAACACGGGAACCCCATGAGCAAGATTTCAAACCATTTTCTTCTTCTGGCTTTACTAGGGGCGGCCGCTCCGGCCGCCCCTGGCTGCGCGAAGAAGACGCGGGTCGCCGCGAAGGAATCGGTTCCTGTCACGGTCGGGACCGCGGCGAAACAGGATGTGCCTCTGGAATTGCGCGCGATCGGCCACGTCGAGCCCTTTTCGACGGTCGCGCTGAAGGCGCGGGTGGGCGGCGAAGTCACGAAGGTCGGATTCAAGGAGGGGGAGGACGTCCGGAAGGGGGCTTTGCTCTTCCAGATCGATCCGCGCCCCTACGAGGCGGCGCTCGCCCAGGCCCGCGCCCAGCTCGAGCGCGACAGCGCGATGGCGAAATGGTCCGAAGACGAGGTCAAGCGCTATGCCGACCTCGTCCAGAAGGACTACGTCACCAGGGAGCAGTTCGACTCAACGCGGTCGAACGCCGCGGCCTCGCTCGCGACCGTGAAGGCCGATCAGGCCGCGGTGGAGAACGCGCGGCTGCAGCTTTCCTATTGCACGGTGACGGCCCCCATCTCCGCCCGCGCCGGCAGCGTCCTCGTTTATCCCGGCAACCAGGTCAAGGGCAACGACGACAAGCCCCTCGTGGTTCTGAACCAGGTTCAGCCCGTATTCGTATCCTTTGCCGTGCCCGAGTCCTCGCTCGCCGCGATCCGCCGCAACTCCCGGCCCGGACAGAGACTCGCGGTGTCGGCGTCTCCCGCCGGCAACCCCGGCGGGGCCCAGAAGGGAGAGCTGACGTTTCTGGACAACGCGGTCGATTCCACGACGGGCACGATCCTGCTGAAGGCGACGTTCTCGAATGAGAACGAGGCTCTCTGGCCGGGCGTGTACGTGGACGTCGTGCTCCGGCTCGCCACGGAGCCGGGCGCCATCGTCGTCCCGTCGCAGGCGGTCCAGACGGGACAGGCGGGGCAGTACGTCTACGTGGTCAAGAACGACCTGACCGTGGAGTCGCGGCCCGTCACGGTCAGCCGGACCCACGGCTCGTTCTCCATCGTGGCCAACGGCCTGCAGGCGGGGGAGCGCGTCGTCACCGACGGCCAGCTGCGGCTGGCCCCCGGCGCGAAGGTGGAGATCAAGACAGCGGAAGGGAAGGCCTCATGAACATCGCCGAGCTGTTCATCCGCCGCCCCGTCATGACGACGCTCGTCATGGTCGGGATCCTCCTCTTCGGCGTCATGGGGTATCGGCTCCTTCCGATCTCCGACCTGCCCAACGTGGACTTTCCGACGATCCAGGTCTCGGCGTCGCTGCCCGGGGCCTCGCCGGAGACGATGGCGTCCTCCGTCGCGACGCCGCTCGAGAAGCAGTTCTCGACGATCGCGGGGCTGGACAACATGAACTCGAACTCCACGCAGGGCTCGAGCGCGATCACGCTGCAGTTCAATCTGTCGCGCAACCTGGACGGCGCGGCCCTCGACGTGCAGTCGGCCATCTCGGCGGCGGCGCGGCAATTGCCGCCCAACATGCCGAGTCCCCCCTCGTACCAGAAGGTCAACCCGGCGGACAGCCCGGTCCTCTACCTGACGCTGACCTCCGCGACGCTTCCTCTCTCGGACCTCGACGAGTACGGCGAAGTGATGATGGCCCAGCGGATCTCGACGGTCTCCGGCGTGGCGCAGGTGCAGGTCTTCGGTCCGCAGAAGTACGCGGTGCGGGTGCAGCTGGATCCGCGGGCGCTCGCCTCCCGGGGCATCGGCATCGACGAGGCATCCGCGGCCGTGCAGGGGGCCAACGTCAATCTGCCCACGGGCACCCTCTACGGCCCGATGACTTCTTTCACGGTGCAGGCCAACGGCCAGTTGACGGACGCCTCCGCCTACCGCCCGGTCATCGTGGCCTACCGCAACGGATCCCCCGTGCGCCTCTCCGACATCGGCCGCGTCGTGGACGGCGTCGAGAACGACAAGACGGCCGCCTGGTACAACGAGGAACGCTCGATTTCCCTGGCGATCTACAAGCAGCCGGGGACCAACACCGTCGCCGTGGCCGGGCAGGTGCGCCGGCTCCTCCCGACGTTCCAGAAACAGCTGCCGGCCGCGGCGACGCTGCACGTCCTCTACGACCGCTCGCAGTCGATCCGCAACAGCGTCAACGACGTGCGTTTCACACTGCTGCTGACGATGTGCCTCGTCGTCCTCGTCATCTTCCTCTTCCTGCGCAATCTCTCCGCGACCGTGATCCCGTCGCTCGCTCTTCCCTTCTCGATCGTCGGGACCTTCGCGGTCATGTACCTGCTGGGCTACAGCCTCGACAACCTCTCGCTCATGGCCCTGACCCTCTGCGTCGGATTCGTCGTGGACGACGCGATCGTGATGCTCGAGAACATCGTCCGGCATATGGAGCGCGGAGAGGGACCGCTCGAAGCGGCGTTGAAGGGCTCGAAGGAGATCGGCTTCACGATCCTCTCGATGACCATCGCGCTCGCCGCCGTCTTCATCCCGATCCTCTTCATGGGCGGCATCATCGGCCGCCTCTTCCACGAGTTCGCGGTGACGATCGGCGTCGCGATCCTCGTCTCGGGCTTCGTCTCGCTCTCCCTCACGCCGATGCTCTGCAGCCGTTTCTTGAAGCCCCATCGCGAGGAGAAGCACGGCCGCCTCTATCGCGCGACCGAGCGCGGCTTCGACGCGATCCTGTCGTTCTACGGCAGGACTTTGAAGCCGGTGCTGGGTCACCCGGTCAAGGTGCTCGTCTTCTCGGTCCTCGTCCTCGCGGCGACCGGGTTCCTCTTCCTTAAGATCCCCAAGGGTTTCCTTCCGACGGAAGACGCCGGCCTGATCTTCGGCTTCACCGAGGGAGCGCAGGGGATCGGGTTTGCCGCGATGAAGGCGCATCAGCAGGAGGTCGCCGCGGTCGTGCGAAGCCACCCCGACGTCGCCAACGTCCTTTCCAGCTGCGGCCCGCGGGGAAATATCAGCGTCGGCAACTCCGGAATCGTCCTGGGGCAGTTGAAGCCGCGGTCGGAGCGCAAGCGCTCGGCCGACGAGATCATCGCGGACCTGCGTCCGAAGCTCGCGAAAATCACCGGGATCCGGGCCTTTCTGCAGGTGCCGCCGCCCATCCGCCTGGGAGGAAGCCTCTCCAAGAGCCAGTACCAGTACACGCTCCAGGACTCGGACACGGCGGAGCTCTACCGGTACGCGCCGCAGCTCGAGCAGAAGATGCACGGGGTCTCCGGCATCCAGGACGTGACGAGCGACTTGCAGCTCTCCAATCCGCAGTTGAACGTCGTTATCGACCGGGACAAGGCGGCCGCCCTCGGGATCACTCCCCAGAAGATCGAGGACGCGCTCTACACGGCCTACGGCACGCGCCAGATCTCGACGATCTACGCGCCCAACAACGAGTACCAGGTCATCATGGAGCTGGCTCCGGAGTTCCAGGCGGACCCCGGCTCGATCGGGCTTCTCTACGTTCGCGCCGCCTCCGGCCAGCTCGCGCCCCTCTCCGCGCTCGGCGCGATCACGACCAACACCGGACCCCTCGCGGTGGCTCACACGGGGCAGCTCCCCTCCGTGACGATCTCCTTCAACCTGAAGCCCGGCGTTTCGCTCGGGGAGGCCGTCGCCGCCGTGGACGCGCTGGCGCGCCGCACCCTCCCCGCGACGGTCCAGACGAGCTTTCAGGGGACGGCGCAGGCGTTTCAGAGCTCCATCCAGGGACTGGGCCTCCTGCTCCTGGTCGCCATTCTGGTGATCTACATGGTGCTCGGGATCCTCTACGAGAGCTTCATCCATCCCATCACGATCCTGACGGCCCTGCCGTTCGCGGGCGTGGGCGCGCTCGTGACGCTGATGATCTTCCGCACGGAGCTGTCGATCTATGCCTTCGTCGGCATCATCATGCTCGTGGGGCTGGTGAAGAAGAACGGAATCATGATGGTGGACTTCGCGATCGAGGCGCAGCGTGGAGGCAAGAGCCCCGCCGATGCCATCTTCGAGGCCTGCCTCGTGCGGTTCCGGCCGATCATGATGACGACGATGGCCGCCCTGATGGGGACGCTGCCGATCGCCATGGGCTTCGGAGCGGGGGCGGAGTCGCGCCGGCCGCTGGGCCTCGCGGTCGTGGGAGGGCTCGTCTTCTCCCAGACCCTGACGCTCTACGTCACGCCGGTCTTCTACATCATCATGGACCGGCTGCGGCAGAGGCTCGAGCGCCGCCGCGGAAAAGGCCCCGGGCTCCCCGAGGAGTCGAGACAGGCGGGACCGGCGGAAGCGCTCGAGGAGAGGACTCCGGCAGCCGCCGGGATGCGCTTCACGACGCCGTAGTCTTTTCGCCTACATATCCTTTGCCATTTTCGCAAACGTTCTTCGGAGCTCTTCGCGGTTGCGGGCGTCATAAAACTCCACCGGGTTGTAATCGTCGCTCAGCACGCGCCCGTGTTCGGGCGGAATCTCGACCCGGCGGATGATCGCGGCCTCTGTGCCGTCTACCGCATCCGGGTGCACGCCCGCGAGATCCGGTGGATGCAGGAATTCCGGATTCGCACGGTCCGTCGCGACAAAAAAGGCGGATCCGTCCAGCCCGCTGCTGTGCAGCCGCACGCCCGGGAAGACTTCTTTCAATGTTCTCTCGAGCGACGCCGCGAAGAAGTCCCGGCCCGGCTCCAGACGGGCAAGCACGTTGATGACCAGAGTTCCGCCGGGGCGCAGGACATGGGCGATGGAGCCAAAAGCCTCCCGCGTCATCAGGTGCGACGGCGAGGAGTCGCCCAGAAAAGCGTCGAGAACGACGACGTCGTACTTCTTGCGGCAGCGGTTGAGAAAATGGCGTCCATCATCGATCGACAGCGCAACCTGTCCCGGTTGGAAATCAAAGAAGCGGGCGGCGACCTTCACCACGGCGGGGTTGATCTCGACGACGTCCACGCGCGCTCCCTGGCGAGCGAAATCGCCCGGGACGATTCCGACGCCCATCCCGATACAAAGCACGTCATGGATGTCCGCGGTATAAGCCCGCGCCAGTTGTTCCAGCACGAAGGTGAAAGCGGCGGCGCTTTGCTTGCGTTGCGGGTCGTACATGTTCTGGATGACGTTGTCGTTCAGAAGGTAACGGCAGGAACGGTCGCGCGCCGAGACCACCTGCAGCTGGCCGAAGTAGGAATTGCCGCGGAACTCCTCGACGACCTTCCGGTAGCTGCCCTTGAGACCCATATGGCCTTTGAGGCCAAAACCCGCGCCCAGCGCGAGCACGAGAATCAGGGCGGACGCCGCTTTTCGGCGATTGACCGTCAGGTAGCCGGCGCAGACCACGATCAGAACCAGCGCGGTCACATACATGGTGATCGAGTTCGGAAACAGGGGAATCAGAAGGTAGCCGATGAGAAACGTGCCCCCCAGACTCCCCAGAGTGCCGATCGAGGTGAGACGGCCCACGTTCCCGCCCACGCTCGAAATAGAGGATGTGATCACGGGAGCGAGAAAGGGCACGGTCATGGCCAGGAGAGCCAACGGGACGAAAAACAAGATTGCGGAAGCCATCAAGGCGCCGAAGGCCAGGTTGAAATCGAGGCACCAATAAGCGACCGGTTCGCAGAGGAATACCGTCACCGCCAGGTACACGGCGGCGCCGAGGATGGCCCAGTAAAGCTGCCCCAACTTCTGCGACCGGTCCGCGAGCCGGCCTCCGGCGTAGTAGCCGCACGCCAGCGCCACGAGAGTCACGGCAATCTGCGCCGTCCAGACGAAGTGCGACAGGCCAAGGTACGGCGAGAGCATCTTGGCGCCGAGGATCTCCACGATCATGATCGCGGCGCCGGTCATGGCCGCGGTGACATACAGATAGATGCGCAGACCTCTCGACAAAGCGAGTGCCTTGACCGGCGCCGGTCGCTTCTTCACGGCAGAGTTGTAGCATTCTTTCGTTCGTTGCTCCTCTCCGGCAAGCGGCGAATTCCTGTAACCCCGGCCCTCCCGGACTCGTCAGAAAAGCCAAGAGGAGGTAGGGAGGGGCAGGTCCAGCACGCGGCGGGACTCCCTCCATCCGTTACCATCACAGGTTATCCGAGTTCCGCGAGCTGTTAGCATCTCGAGGCGAGGGGGAGGAGCCGATGCCCAAGTTCGTGATCGAAAGAGAAATACCGGGATTGGGAAACCTGTCCGAGGGCGAGTTACAGGCCACCGCGCGCAAGTCCGTGGCCGTCCTGAAGGAACTGGGACCCGGGATCCAGTGGCTGCACAGCTACGTCACCGGAGACAAGCTCTATTGCGTCTACCTCGCCGCCGACGAGGCGATCATCCGCGAGCACGCGAAGAGAGGAGGTTTTCCGGCCAACCGCATCTCCGCCGTCCGCCAGCTCATCGATCCGACGACGGGAGAGTGACGTCCGTCCGCCCGCGTCCCGGACGGAATCAGACCGGCTCCAGCGCGCTCTCGACCGCCTTCTCGAGCGGCATCGCCCACCCCTCCATCCAGATCGCCGCGCTGTCCCGGTCTCCCAGGGTCTCTCGGGCCGCTTCGAGGCTCTTCCCGAGCCTGTCCTGCTCCGCGCGCGAGAGCGGAGCGCCAAGGGCCTCGCGCAGCGCGGCGGCAGTCCCCGCCAGCCGCAGGGCGAGCTCCGGCTTGCGCTGAGCGGCCGCGGCGGAAGCGAAGGATTCCAGTAGGCGCGCCACGCCGCGCTTGTGCCCGAGGCGCTGAAAGATCGTCATGCTTTCCTGGTAGAGCGAGCGCGCGGCGCGGTAGTCCGCCTTCTCGCAGGCGAGGTTTCCCATGTCCGCGAGGGTCCCGGCGATTCCCCACTCGTCGCCGAGAGTCCGAAAGAGCGCGAGGCTCTTCTCGTAGAGCGCGCGGGCTTCCGTGGCGTTGCCTTGCTCCGAGGCCACGTCGCCCTCGTGGTTGATCGCCCAGGCGACTCCCGTCTGGTCCCCGAGCTCCCGGAAGAGCGACAGGGCCTCCTCATGAAGCGAGCGCGCCAGCGCGTAATCCCGCTCCACCCGGACCGCGTTGGCCAGGTTGCTCAGGCAGCGAGCAACGGCGACGCGATCCCCCAGTTCTCTCCAGAGCTCCAGGGCTTCCTGGAAGAGTAAACGCGCCGCCGCGGCGTCGCCCCGTTCGCGGGCATTCACCGCCAGGGCATTCAAGCAGACGGCGACGCCCTGGCGGTCGCCGGACTCTCGATTGATCTCAAGGCTCTCTTCGCCGAGCTTGCGGCCGGCCGCGTAGTCTCCCTGCTCGCCGGTCAGCACGGCCGCGGCAAAGAGCGCCCTGGCTCGAACCTTGTTTCGCGCCGCCGCCCCCGGGAGCTTCAAGAGTCTCTCGAGTCGGTCCCGCCCCTCCCGCAGGTACTCCCGCATTTCCCAGAAACGGAAGAGGCTGGCGGCGAGGCGCAAACCCCACTCCGCATCGCCTCGCCGCGTCAATTCATCGAGGGCAGCGCGGAAGTTGTCGTGCTCCGCGTCGAAGCGCTCCAGCCATCCGGCTGTCTCCTCTCCGCCCTGACGGGAAGACTCCTCCTCGGCCAGCACGAGGCAATACGCGGCGTGGGCGCGGCGCGCAAGCGCCTCGTCCCCGCTCGACGCCAGCCGTTCCAACGCGTATTCGCGAATGGTTTCGAGCATGACGAAGCGCGGTTCGGCGGCCACCGGATCCGCTTGCTGGACGAGGCTCTTGTCCACCATCGACGTCATCCCCTCGAGCACGTCCACCCCGAGGTCCCTCTTCGCGTTGCAAACGGCCTCCGCGGCCTCCAGCGTGCATCCGCCGACGAAGACGGAGAGGCGCCGGAAGAGCTTCTGCTCTTCCTCGTTCAAGAGGCCGTGGCTCCAATCGATGGCTCCCCGGAGAGTCTGTTGCCTCTCCGGCAGGTCCCGGGCGCCCCCCGTCAGGAGCTGGAGTCTCTTCTCCAGGCGTGCCCGCATGAGGGAGGGCGACAGCAGTTTGACGCGCGCGGCGGCGAGCTCGATAGCCAGGGGCAGGCCATCCAGCCGGGCGCAGATGTCGGCGATGGCCGCGGCGTTTTCCTCGGTCGCCGCGAAATCCGGCTTGACGGCCGCGGCGCGCTGGAGGAAGAGAGCCACCGCTTCGTAACGCGTGAGCGCCTCGAGCGGCGGGAGGTTGCGGGGGTCCGGCAGCGCCAGCGACGGCACGGGAAACTCGTGCTCGCCGTAGACGTGGAGCGGCGAACGGCTCGTGACGAGGACCTTGACGCCGGGTGCGGCCGCCACGAGATCCGCCACGATCGACGCCGCGGAAATCAGGTGCTCGAAGCTGTCGAGCAGAAGCAGCATCGGCCCTCGCGAGGGATTTCTCAGAAACTCCTGGAGCGTCTCCGCCGAAGGCCGCCCGGCGTCTTCGCGGACACCCAGGGCCTGCAAGATCGTCAGGATGATCAGGTCGGGATCGGTCAGCGTCGCCAGCGGCACGAAGCAGACGCCGCCGGGAAACTGTCCCGCGATCTCTTCCGACAGCCGCAGCGCCAGCCGGGTCTTGCCGATTCCTCCCGGGCCGGTCATCGTCAGGACGCGCACGTCCTGCCGGAGCAGGAGCTCTCCGGCGGCCGCCAGCTCGCGGTCCCGCCCGACAAACCGGGTTCGCTGGGCCGGCAGGTTCGCGGGACGGGCCGCGCCGGGCTCGGCGCGAGGTTCGCGGACGTGCTCTTGGACGGCGGCGAGATCGCGCGCGAGATCCCGCGTCGAGGCATAACGCTCTTCCCGGTCCTTGGCCAGGCACCGCTCGACGATCCAGCAGAGCGGCGAGGGGACTCGAGCGTTGAGAGACCCGACGGGCTCGGGCTCCTCCTGGATGATGGCGGCGAGAGTCTGCACCGCCGTTTCCTTCTGGAAGGGACGTTTTCCGGTGGCCATTTCGTAGATCACGGATCCCAGGGAGAACTGATCGGACCGGAAATCGAGCTCCCGTCCGCCCGCCTGCTCCGGAGACATGTAGCCGACGGTCCCCAGGACGACCCCCGCTCCGGTCTGGGTGCCTGCCATCGTCATCGCGCTGGAGATCTCTTCGTCGGGAAGCGCCGTGAGCTTGGCGAGGCCGAAATCCAGGATCTTGGCGAGCCCGTCGCCGGTGACCATGATGTTCTCGGGCTTCAGGTCCCTGTGAACGACGCCCGCCGAATGCGCTTTCGCCAGGCCCTCAGCGATCTGCGTCGCGACCTGGAGCGCATTGCGCAGGGCGAGCGGGCCCGCCGCGACCAGGTCCTTCAGGGTCTTTCCCTCGACCAGTTCCATGGCAATGTAGGCTGTCGAGCCGGCGCGGCCGATCTCGTAGATCGTGACGATATTGGGGTGGTTCAACGCCGAGGCCGAGCGCGCCTCCTGCTCGAACCGGTCCAGGCGTTCCCGGTCGGAGGCCAGCCGCTCGGGCAGGATCTTCAGGGCGACCGTCCGTCCCAGGCGCGTGTCCCTGGCGCGATAGACCTCTCCCATCCCGCCGGCTCCCAGCGGTGAAAGGATTTCGTATGGGCCAAGACGGCTGCCGGCGACGATCGTCATTCGCGGATTACACGATCTCTTGATCGCGGATCACCAACCGCTTCACACCTTCAACCGGTAGACCGTCTCGTCGATCGGCGTGGGGTCAAACTCGTCGGTGCCCGCCATCTGCCAGAGAAGATCGCACTTGAGAGGAGGAAACCCACCGACCTCTTCTCTGATGTACTGGCGGATCAGCGCGGCCTTCGACAGTCCTTCCTGATGGGCTCTGCGCTCCAGCGCCAAGTCGAGCTCCGGCTCGATCGAAATCGAAAACCTCTTCATGGAGGGAGTATGCATTAAACGCCGAGAACCAAGCCGCGGCACCGGCGTGACCGGTGCAACCGTTCGGGAGCTCAGGAGGCGATGCCGAGCTGGGTCAGGACGAAGGCGTAGTCGAAGGCGAGCTCCTTCAACCGGTCGTAGCGGCCCGAGGAGCCGCCGTGGCCTCCGGCCATGTTGATCTTGAAGAGAAGCGGGTTGCTGTCGGTCTTCAGGGTCCGCAGCTTCGCGACGTACTTGGCCGGCTCCCAGTACATGACCTGGCTGTCGTCGAAGGAGGTCTTCACCAGCATCGTCGGGTAGGATTTCGCCGCGAGGTTGTCGTAGGGGCTGTAGGACCGGATGTAGTCGTACTCCTCCTTCTTCTTCGGGTTGCCCCACTCCTCGAACTCGCCGACGGTCAGGGGGAGCGATTCATCGAGCATCGTGTTGACGACGTCCACGAAGGGCACGCGCGACACGACGATCTTGAAGAGGTCCGGGCGCATGTTCGCGACCGCGCCCATCAGGAGTCCGCCGGCCGAGCCCCCCTCGATGACGAGGCGGTCCTTCGACGTATACCGGTCCGCGATCAACTGCTCCGCGACGGCGATGAAGTCGGTGAACGTGTTCTTCTTCGACATCATCTTGCCGGCGTCGTGCCAGGGTTTTCCCATCTCGCCACCGCCGCGGATGTGAGCCACGGCGAAGACGAAGCCACGGTCGAGCAGCGAGAAGCGGTTCGAGTTAAACGTGGCGAAGGAGGGAGCGCCGTAGGAGCCGTAGCCGTTCAGCCAGAGGGGAGCCTTCCCGTTCGCGACGAACCCCTTCTTGTAGACGAGGGAGATCGGGATCTTCGTGCCGTCCTTCGCCGTCGCGTACCGCCGCTCGGACTGATAGCGGTCGGGGTCGTAGCCGCCCAGGACCTCGGTTCGCTTCAGGAGTTTCCTTTCCTTCGTCGCCATGTCGTAGTCGAAGACCGACTGCGGAGTCGTGAAGGACTGGTATCCGAACCGGAAGAGCCGCGTCTGGAACTCGGCGTTGTTCTGGGGCCCGACCGCGTAAACGGGCTCGGGGAAGTCCACCCGGTGCTGTGCGCCGGTCGCCAGGTCCACGACGCGGATCCGCGGCAGGCCGTCTTCGCGTTCGAGCACGACGGCGTGCCCGGCGAAGAGGTCGAGCCCCGAGACCATGACCGCCGGGCGGCAGGGAAGAAGCTCCTTCCAGTTCTCCTGTCCCGGAGCGGCCGCCGGCGCGGTGACGACGCGGAAGTTGCGGCAGCCCTTGTTGGTCCGGATGTAGAACGAGTCGCCGCGGTGGTCCACCGCGTACTCGTGCTCCTTCTCGCGCGGGGAGATCATCGTGAACTGGCCGGCCGGCCTGTCCGCCGGGAGAAAGCGCCACTCGTCGGCCGTGTGCGAGCCGGAGACCAGGAAGAGGACCTTGCGGCTGCGCGAGCGGTGGACGTTGATCCGATACATCTCGTCTGTCTCCTCATAGACGAGCGAGTCGGTCATCGGATCCGCGCCGAGGGCGTGCCGGTAGAGCCGGTAGGGCCGCTTGGCGTGGTCGTCCACCGTGTAGAAGAGGGTCTTGTTGTCGGCTGCCCAGGCCGCCGAGGAGACCTTCTCGACGGTCTCGGGGAAGTCCTTGCCGGTCGAGAGGTCCTTGACGTGAAGCCGGTACTCGCGGAAGCCGACGTTGTCGGTCGTGTAGGCGAGGAGCTTCCCGTCGTCGGACACCGCCAGCTCGGCGACCGCCATGAAGCGCTCGCCGCGGGCCATCTCGTTCAAGTCGAGCATCACCTGCTCGTTCGCTTCGAGGCTCTCAGGCGGGGAGCCTTGCGGCCCCCCGACCCCCCCGGCTCTCTTGCGGCAATAGATCGGGTACTGCTTTCCCTTCTCGGTTCGCGAGTAATAGAGGAACTCCCCCTGGCGGAACGGGACGGAGAGATCGGTCTCCTTGATCCTGCCGAGCATCTCTTCGTAGAGCCGGGCCTGGAGGGCTTCCGTCGGCTTCATGAACGCGTCGGCATAGGCGTTCTCTTTTTCGAGGTAGGCCTTGACCTCCGGGTTCTTCCTGTCTCGCAGCCAGAAGTAGTCGTCCTCGAGCTTCTCCCCGTGCAGCGTCTCGACGCGTATCACTTTCTTGGCCATCGGCGGTTTCGAAGCCTCCCTGGTATCCGTTGCGAGAAGCGCGGCCAGAAGAATCCAGAGACTCATGCTCGCACCTCGTCTGTTGTCGGCGGGCCGCGATGATAACAGCCGAGCCCGGGCCGGCGAGGCGACCCTCTCAGAAGTTATCGAGAAGAACGATGTGGGAGCTCGTTTCGTTGCGGTTGACGATCAGGGATTTCCCGTCCTTTTCCCACCCGGCGCGGAACAGCGTGTGGAACCCCGGCGGTAGGACGGCCGCCAGCCGGCGCTCGCCGCTCTTCGCGTCGAAGATCCACAGTGAGCTGTTCCCGTGACCCTCCTCTCGCATTGCGGAGAAGGAGCGGCCGTCCGGGCTCCATACGGGCAGTGTCGAGACCAGGTCTCCGGCGGGAACCTTCAGCAGGACTTTGCCGCTGTCGGCATTCACAACCTGGAGCTCCCCCGCCTTCCAGAAGACGATCCGGTTGTCCACGGGAGACCAGTCGCCGCGAAACCCCCCCTCGCGCGTGATCGGCACGGCCTGGCCGCCCGCGCTCGGCACCTTCCAGAGCTGAGGATCGCCTCCGCGAAACGAACCGAACGCGACCCAGCGGCCGTCGTTCGACCAGATGGGCCAGAAGTCCTGCGCCGGGCCGTCGGTCAATTGCACGGCGTTGGACCCGTCCACGTTCGCCGCCCAGATCTTGGAGGCGCCGGTCTGATGAGACGCGTAGGCCACCCGCGAGCCGTCGGGCGAGAGAGAGGAGTGCGTCAGGACGTTCCCGCTCAGGAACGTGATCTGACGGGGAGATGCCGTGCCGTCGAGCGGCATCGTCCAGAGGTTGCGGCTTCCCGAGGCAGTGCTGTTGAAGAGGACCGTGGTGCCGTCCCGGGAAACCTGGGTCCACATGGGGTCCCCGGAACTCTCGAGCAGCCGGACGGCGTTTCGACCGTTCGACTCCGGGTCCGGCCCGAGCGGGACCCTCCACACTTCGTGTCGATCAGTCTCGGTCGTGGCGACCAGCCGTTTGCCGCTGGCCGCCACGGCCGGGGTGACGAAACGCGTTCCGGCCGCGAGCGTCAACCGGCGCAGCGGCTCGCCCTCGTCTGAGACGACGAGCAGGTCCGCGCTCGAGCCGAGGGCGTGAGACCACCGGGAAATCACGAGGCTCCTGCTGTCGGGCAGCCACGCCTGGGAGTAAGCCCCGCCGAGCGCGAACTTCGTCACGGCCCGCTCCCGTTGGCTCTCGACGTCGAGGATGTGAAGATTGCGTGCCTCGAAGAAGCCGCCCTGGTTGAAAGCCAGGCGGCGTCCGTCCGGAGACCAGCAGATCTCCCCGATTCCGCCGCCTTCGTACAGTTTCCGGCCGCCCGTTCCGTCCGCGTCCCCGATCTCGATCGAGCCTCGGCCGACCATGACGTAGCCCGCGCCGAGCGAGCGCACCCAGGCGAGCCGTTTCCCATCCGCAGCCGGCGACGGATACCTCGCCCCCTCCACGATCTTCCGCGGCGTCCCGCCCAGCCCCGGGATGCGCCAGATGATCGGTCCTTGCGGCCCCAGTGTCGAGTAATAGAGCGATTCCCCGTCGGGGGCGTACACGAGGTCCGTTTCCGCGGCGTGGTCCCGTGTGATCCGGAGGGGCTCGCCTCCCGAGACCTGCCGGACCCAGATGTCGGGTGAGCCTCCTTTCTCCGAAACGAAAGCGAACTGGCGCCCGTCGGGCGAGATCGCGCCGGAATCTTCTCCTTCGCCGCTCGTCAACTGGGTGATAGTTGCCTCGGCGCCGGTCGGTGTGGGCGCCCTTCGTCGCGCGCGCAGCCAGGAGACAACGAACAGGGCGAGAAACAGGGCGGCAAGGACCCAGCCGGCCGTCATTGCGCGGGGTCGCCATGGGGAAGGAGTCTCCACGGCGAATGATGCGGCTTCCGCCACGCGATCCCGAAGATTCGCCAGGTCCCGCGCCAGATCTTCCGTCGAGGCGTAGCGCTCGCGCGGTTCCTTGGCGAGGCAGCGCTCGACGACCCATCGCAGAGGCGCGGGCGTTTCCGGCCGCGCCGAGCCGAGCGATGCCGGATCCTCCCGGACGATCGCGGCCAGTGTCTCGACGGCCGTCGCGCGCGCGAAGGCCCGGTGCCCCGTCGCCATCTCGTAGAGGATCGTCCCGAAGGAAAACTGGTCGGAGCGGAAATCGAGGGGCCTCCCGATCGCTTGTTCCGGGGACATGTACCCGACGGTTCCAAGGACGACTCCGGGCTCGGTCAGATTCCCTGACACGGTCGGAACCGCCGTCAGACCGTTTTCCGCCATGGGATGCTGTTCTGCGGCCGCCTGCTCTCTTCCGGCCGCGTCGAGCGGCCGCCTCTTTGCCAGGCCAAAGTCGAGGATCTTCACCACTCCGGCTGTTGTCACCATGACGTTTTCAGGCTTCAAATCGCGGTGGATGATTCCCGCGGCGTGCGCGCACGCCAGGCCATCGGCGACCTGAGCGGCAATCTGCAGAAGCCTTCGGATCGGCGGCGGACCGGCCGTCAGAAGTTGGCGCAGAGTCGAGCCGGAGACGAGCTCCATCACCAGGAACCGGATGGAGCCGGCCTCTTCAATCTCATGAATCGTGACGATGTTGGGGTGGTTCAACGCGGAAGCCGCCCGCGCCTCTTTCTCAAAGCGCGAGAGCCTGTCGGGGTCCGCAGACAGATCCGAAGGGAGAACCTTGATCGCGACGTCGCGCCGCAGGCGCGGGTCGTTAGCCCGATAAACCTCTCCCATTCCGCCGGCTCCGAGCGGCGAAACGATCTGGTAAGGGCCGAGACGGGTTCCGGGGGCGAGGCTCATCCGCTCGGGCAATTTTACCCGGAGCCGGAGAAACGGCCTCGACGACGGGCTCTCGATGCGGCGGAAGCTACTTCGAAGGAGGAGCCGCGGCGCCGGCCTTGGCGAAGTCGCCGGCTTTGACGATCGTGATCTTCGCCGGGTCGATGTGGCGGCGCAGCGCTTCGAGGATTTCCGCGGGAGTCAGCTCGGCGATCTTCTTCTCGAACGCCGCGTCCCATTCGAGCGTGCGCTTCAAGTAGAGGTCCTGCGCGAGAGTCCTGGCCAGTCCGGCATCCTGCGCGCGGGATACCTGCCGCGACTGGAGGTATCCGGACTTTGCCTCCTTGACCTCCTGCTCGCCGAACCCGTCCTTGAGGGCCCGCGCGACCTCCTCCTGGAACGCCGCCTGGAGCCTGGCCTCGTTCTGCGGCGCGTAGATCGCGTACGCGGTGAAGCTCCCGGACTTATCCAGAGGCGACGCGGAGAGCTGGGACCCGATCCCGTAGCTCAAGCCCTCCTTCTGCCGGATGCGCAGAGCGAGGCGGGAGTTCAGGAAACCTCCCCCCAGCATGTAGTTGCCGAGCACCAGAGCGGGATAGTCCGGGTCGTCGTCGCGGATATCCAGGTTCTGCCCCGCGATGAAGAACGCATTGGCCTTGTCCGGCGTCTCGAAGGACTGGTTCACCGGCGCGACCTCCTTGTAAGGCCGCGGGACTCTCTCGAAGGCGCGCGGGCTCTTCCAGGTGCCGAAGAGGGAGTTGGCGAGCGCGCCGATCTCTTTTGCGTCGAAGTCGCCGACGGCCGCGAGCTCGGACACCGAGGCGCCGTAGTAATCCGCGTAGAACTTCCTGACTTCCTCCAGCGTCGCCGCCTTGTACTCCGCGATGGCTTCGTCGGGAGTCTCGGTGTAGCGCACGTCCCCCTTCGGGTAGGGATTCATGTGCCGGTTGAAGGCCGTCTGGCCGATGGAATCGGGCTCGCTCTTCTGCTGCTCGATCGCCGCGAGGTTCTCCTGCCGGAGCTGTTCGAGCTCGGAGGCCGGGAAGGAGGGCTCTCGCAGGACCTCCGCGACGAGCTTGAGGGTCTGCGGCAGGTTCTCCCGGATCGTCTCGATCGAGATCGAAACCTGCGTCGGGCCTCCCGAGACGTGCACGCGGGCCTTCAGGCGGTCGAATTCGTCCTTGATCTGCTGGCGGGTGTGTTTCTGCGTCCCTCGCAGGAGCATGTCGGCGGCCAGGTCCGCGATGGCGGACTTCCCCAGGAGCGATTTTTCGTCTCCGAAGCGCAGCGTCATGGTCGCCACGACCGTCCCGCCGCGGGTCTTCTTGGAGAGGAGTGCGACCTGCGCTCCGCCGGCGAGCGCGGTCCGGACCGCGCGCGATTCGATGTTGGCGGGGGAAGGATCGAACGCCTCGCCCGGGGCCGCCGGCGCTTCGCCCTTGTAGCCCTCGAGCAGGGCCGCGACGTCGGGCGTGGCCGGGATCTCGGCGCGGTCGGGCTTGGCCGTCGGGAGGAAGAGTCCCACGGTGCGGTTGGAGGGCTTCAGATACGAGGCCGCGACGCGCCGCACGTCCTCGACGGTGACTTTCCTGATCCGGTCCCGGTCCAGAAAGAAGAGGCGCCAGTCTCCCGCGCCGATCCACTCGCTCATCTGCAGCCCGACGCGGTCCGCGGAATTGAGAGTCAGGTCGATCTCCTTCAGGAGCCTCGTGCGCGCCCGCTCGACCTCCTCCGGCGTGGCGGGACTGGAGACGGCCGCGTCGATCGTCTGGAGCATCGTCTTCTCGGCTTCCGGGAGCGAAGACTCCTGCCGGACCTCGGCCTGGAACAGGACGAAGCCCGGATCGTGGAGCGAGGGAAGGAAGCCGTCCACCGAGGAGGCCTTCCCGGTTTCGACGAGGGCCTTGTGGAGGCGGCCCGAGGGCGTGTCGGCGAGGACTTCCGTCAGGATCTCCAGGGGCGGCAGGTCCGGATGCGCGCCCGCGGGGACGTGATAGACGACGGCGGCGACCTGCACGTCTCCCACGCGCCGCAGCGTGACCGAGCGCTCGCCGTCCTGCGTCGGCTCGGCGGTGTAGAGCTTCGGCAGCGCCCGTTTGGGCCTCGGGGTCTTCGAGAAGATCTCGTTGACGAGGTCGAGGGTCTTCCCCTCGTCGAATTTCCCGGCCACCAGCAGGTACGCGTTATCGGGCTGGTAATAGGTCCTCCAGAAGGCCTGCAGCTTCTCGATCGGCACGTTCTCGATGTCGGCGCGGTCGCCGATGGTCGAGTGGCCGTAGTTGTGCCAGAGATAAGCCGTCGAGACGACGCGCTCGAAGAGGACGGAAGAGGGGCTGTTCTCTCCCATCTCGAACTCGTTGCGCACGACGGTCATCTCGCTGTCCAGGTCCTTCTTCGCGATGAAGGAGTGGACCATCCGGTCGGCCTCGAGGTCGAGCGCCCACCTCAAGTTCTCCCGGGTGGCCTGGAAGGTCTCGAAATAGTTCGTGCGGTCGAGCCAGGTCGAGCCGTTGGGGCGCGCGCCGTGCGCGGTCAGCTCCTGCGGAATGTTGGAATGACGCGGGGTTCCCTTGAACATCAGGTGCTCCAGCAGATGCGCCATCCCGGTTTCGCCGTAGTTCTCGTTGCGCGATCCGACGAGGTAGGTGATGTTGACCGTGATCGTCTGCTTGGTCGGGTCGGGGAAAAGCAGAACGTGAAGCCCGTTGGCCAGCCGGTACTCGGTGATCCCTTCCACCGAGGTGACGCGCTCGGGCTTTCCCGCGGCCGGCGCGTTGGCGGGAGCCGCCTTTCGTTTCGCGGGAGAGGGGCGAGCCTTCGCCTCCTGCCCGGAGGAAGCTGCCGGCAAAGCGCAGAGGAGAGCCGCCAGCCAGAGGTATGCGATGGACTTTCTCGACAGAGGCATCCTTGCTCCTTAACTTGTCTCCCGCTCTCCCCGAAAGCGGAGAACGACCGCCGCGATTGCGAGCAACATTCTCTTCATGGAGAAATCTTAACCCGCATCTCCTCCGTAATCTTCGCGGGACTCCGGTCCGTCTAGAGAGATGGAGTCAGGACCAATGGCACGGCTGCCACGAAGGCCCGCTCCTCGCAGGCACCCATCGGCAAGTGACGCACCCCCGATCCCGAGAAGCCTGTAACACCTGAAGTGACAATGGCGAAAAAAGCGCCTCGGAGCCGTCGTCGTTTCCCTCCGTCGGCACGCGCCGGCCGGCCGCAAGAGTGAGAACCGGCCGGCGCTGAGGGTTCCTAGCAGTCTCAGCGAGGTACCGGCCGCTCCCTCCGTGCTCGTCACCCATCACCTCCTCCGGGAAACGCCGCCGTCTCCGGGGCTGGCACCTCGTCTCAAGCCGGAATGTAGCCCCGGCGGCGGGGCGGGTTGCAGGACACGTAGGAGCTGTAGAATCTCTGCGCTCGCGCCGGCCGAGCAGGACCGATGTCATGATCCGAGCGCGCACACCGCAGGACGAGTCGCAGAGGCTCGAGGCGCTCCGCGGGTACGAGATCCTCGACACCGCGGAGGAGCGGGAATTCGACGATCTGACGCTCCTCGCCAAGCTCCTCTGCGATGTCCCGATCGCGCTCATCTCGATCGTGGACGCCGAGCGCCTCTGGTTCAAGTCGAAGATCGGCCTGACGGCCACCCAGGCCCCGCGGGCGGCGTCCTTCTGCGGCCACGCGATCGAGGAAGAGGACCTGATGATCGTGCCCGACGCGGCCGCCGATCGCCGCTTCGCGGACAACCCGATCGTCAAGGGAGATCCCCGCATCCGCTTCTATGCCGGCGCCTCGCTCGTGACCCCCGGAGGGCACGCGCTCGGAACCTTGTGCGTCCTCGACCGCGTGCCGAGGGAGTTGACGGAGGAGCAAATGGATGGCCTGCGGGCTCTCGCCCGCCAGGTCGTCGCGCAGCTGGAGCTGCGGCGCCGATTGTTGAAGGAGCGGGGAGAAGCGAAGGAGGCGATCGGCGAGCGGGACGCGACGCTGCGGCTCATCGTCAACCAGATGCCGGCCGTGCTCTGGTCCACCGACACCGACTTGAGGCTGACCTCTTCCGAAGGCGCCGGCCTGACCGGCCTCGGCCACCGCCCGGGGCAGTTCGTCGGCGTCACGCTCTTCGACTTCTTCCGGACGACGGACCCCGAGTTCCTGCCGCTCGTGGCTCACCGCAAGGCTCTTCTGGGAGAATCCGTGAGCTTCGAGGTGGACTGGAGCGGCCGGACGTACGCCTCGCACTGCGAGCCCCTGCGCAATCCCGACGGCACGATCAGAGGGGTCATCGGCATCGCCCTCGACATCACGCGTCAGAAGCGCACGGAGCGGGAGCTGCAGAAGTCCTTCTCCCTCCTGCGCGCCACGCTCGACTCCGCCGCCGAAGGGATCCTCGTCATGGACGAGAGAGGGAAGATCTCCAACTTCAACCAGAGCTTCGTCCAGATGTTGCGCGTCCCGCCGGAGATCGCCGATGAGCGCGACGAGGACAAGCTGCTCGCTTTCCTGCTCGACTCGGTTGAAGACCCCGGCGACTTCGCCAAGAGAGTCATGGGCCTGCATTCCCGCAGCGACGTCGAGACCTCCGGCACCGTGAAGCTGAAGGACGGGAGAGTCTTCCAGCGATTCTCGAAGCCGCAGAAGGTGGACGGAAAGACCGTCGGGACCGTGCTGAGCTTTCGCGAGCAGGACGGTCCGCCCGTGTCCCCCTGATCCGGGAAACGAGACTTCGAAGCCGGGGCGTTTGCCGACATCGGTAGAATCTCGGCCAGCCATGAGGGACCTGACGCATCTCTTCGAGCGCAACCGCGCCTGGGCGAGCGGCCGGCTGGCGAGGGATCCGCGGTTCTTCGACAGCCTCTGCGACATCCAACAGCCCGAGTACATGTGGATCGGCTGTTCCGACAGCCGGGTTTCGGCGAACGAGATCGTCGGCATGAAGGTGGGCGAGCTCTTCGTGCACCGAAACGTGGGGAACATCGTCGCGCCCGGGGACACGAATTGCATGGCCGTCGTCCAATATGCCGTCGAGAAGCTCGATGTGCGGCACATCATCATCTGCGGGCACTACGGCTGCGGCGGCGTCCGGGCGGTGCTCGAGGCCGGCGCGTCGGAAGTCCCGGCGCACGTCCGGAAGTGGCTCTCCCCGCTGCGGCACCTGGCCGCCGCTCGCAGCGCCGACCTTGCGGAAATCTCCGATCCGGACAGCCGCTGGAGAAGACTCTGCGAGCTGAACGTCGCGGAGCAGGTGCGGCGGCTCCTCGCCTCGGATGTCCTCGTCGATGCGGGCCTCCGAGGCGTCGAGGTGATCGTCCATGGCTGGATCTACGACTTGCGTAACGGCCTGCTCCGCGATCTCGGCGTGAGCCGGACCGCTTCGGAGCGAACGGCCGCGGCGTACCCGGCGTGACCGCTTGCATGAGAGGAGAGAGAATGACGCGATTGGCCGTTTTCAATAACATGACGCTGGATGGTTACTCTTCGGGCCCTGGCGACCTGAGCTGGTCCTACAAGGGTAGCGAGGATCCGGGGTGGAAGTCTGAGGAGGGCTGAGATGCGGAAGCGCGGATTGCTCTTTTCCTGCTTTCTCATCTTGTTTCCGGGAGTTTCAGGCCATGTCCTGGCGCAGGGGCGTCCCGATCCACAGGTGACCCTGGCGGCCCAGCGCGACGCACTCACGCGTCTGGCATTCATGGACGGCGTTTGGAGAGGTCCTGCGTGGACGATATTGCCCTCGGGCCAAAAGCACTCGGTTACCCAGACCGAACGCATCGGCCCTTTCCTGGACGGAACCGTCAAGGTCATTGAGGGGCGCGGGTATGACGCCGGCGGCAAGGTCACTTTCAACGCCTTCGGCACGATCTCATACAGCCCCGATGCAAAACGCTTTACCCTGCACTCCTACGCGCAGGGGAACGTGGGCGATTTCGTCCTCACGCCTTCCGCCGACGGCTACGTCTGGGAAATCCCCGCCGGTCCCGTCACGATCCGGTACACGGCCGTCATCAAGGACGGCGCGTGGAAGGAAACCGGAGACCGGATCGCGCCCGGCAAGGAACCGATCCGCTTCTTTGAAATGGATCTGAAGCGAATCGGAGACTGCGACTGGCCTTCGGCTGGAGCGATCAGTCCGAAGTCGTGAAGCGAAGGGTCAAGTCAACTCACCGGAAAGACCGGCCTGCCAGCCAATGTGTAATGTAGACCTGACCCCACGGCCGGGGGTGAGAGGCTCCCGCGATGGCGGCGGTTGAGTCTCGGAGCGGGAGAGAGCCCGCGGGTTCGCCCCCCGAGGTTCTTCGCTCTCACCTACGCCGTGACGTGGACCTGTTTCACGGCTTCGATTTCGTGTCGAGGTTCTTCGCTCCCGCCTCCGGGATCGACGAGGACCCGGTGACCGGCTCCTCCCACTGCTGTCTCGCGCCGTTCTGGAGCGGCCGCTTGCGCAAGAACGCGTTTCGCGCCCGCCAGATCTCAGCGCGCGGCGGCGTCCTCAGAATCCGACTGGAAGGCGAGCGCGTCCGGCTGTCCGGCCAGGCCGTGACGGTCCTCGACGGCGAGCTGCTCGCGTGAGCCCCACAGGGAGGGACAAGATGGGAGGCGGGAGGCCCTGACCGGCGCGAAGGGGAAGGAGTCGAGCTATCGCGTCGGCGGCGGGACCGGGCCGGCCAGGGGCCAGCCGCCTGGGAGGTTGACTACCGCGCGGCACAAGGCCTCGGGCCGGGTCGCGCCGGCGCCGGTGGCGAGCCGTTCGCGGACCTTGCCGATGTCGGTTAAGAGCTTGCAGTACCACACGCTCCCGGCGCGCTCGCATTCCGTGAAGATTCCGCTCCGCTCGAGCCTCGCGATCAGCCGTTCGGCGGCCGACAAGTCGGTCGAAAAGGGAGCGGGCCCGCGTCCCTCCTCGCCCAGCTTGCGCGCCACCTCCCTGTCGAGGGCCGCGCCGGGCTTCTGCAACATGTTTTGGCCAACCGTAGTCCCGTCGGACCGCGTCGTCGGTACGCTTCCGTACAGACCGGGAAGCCGCCGGACGGCAGAATCGGCTCGAAATCTGCAAAGCGCCATGGCGGAGACGGAAATGGGGAAGCCGCGGGTCAAGCGGCGTGACCGCAACCACATTCTGGCCGCTCTTTCGCCGGGCGAGTACCGCCGGATCGCTTCCAGACTCGAGTCGGTCTCATTGCGGAAGAAGCAGGTGATTCACGAGCCCGACGGTCCGATCTCTCACGTGTACTTTCCGCAAACCAGCGTGGCGTCGATCGTGACGAGAATGTCCGAAGGGGGGACGATCGAAGTCGCCACCATCGGCAACGAGGGAGTGGTCGGGCTGGCCGCGTATCTGGGCAACGGGCGATCCTCGATGGAGGTCTTCGTGCAGATTCCGGGCGAGGCAGTCCGGATGTCGAGCGACTCCTTCCGTCAGGAGATCCGGGCCGGAACCGCGTTGCGTGGGGTCCTGCGACGCTACACGCAGGCTTTTCTGACCCAGATCGGGCAATCCGCGGCGTGCAATCGCGTTCACCCGAACGCCGAGAGGTGCGCGCGCTGGCTCCTGATGTCGCACGACCGCGTTCCGGGTAATGAATTTTCTCTGACACAGGAGTTCCTGGCGGAAATGCTCGGCGTGCGCCGCGCCGGCGTGACCCAGGTGGCCGGGTTGCTCAAGCGAAGAGGGCTGATCGCCTACCGCCGGGGCATCATCCGAATCGTCAGCCGCAAGGGACTCGAAAAGGCCGCCTGCGAGTGTTACAGGCTCATCCGCTCGGAACACGAACGCCTCGTCGGCTAACCTTCGCGGTCTCTTTTCTCAGCAGTTCCTCACCGGGCCGGACGAAACCCTGTGCGCGAGTCCGTCGTACCCTCAGTCGTAACGGAGAGGGCCCCGATGGAGCGCGGATCGGTCGTTGGAAGGCGCGGGGACGGCCTCTGGGCGGTCGGTCCGCTCGATGGGAAGATGCTCGCGTTGCTCGTGGGAGCGAAGCTCGCCGTTCACCTCGCGACCGCCGGCAGGTACGGTTACTTCCGCGACGAGCTCTACTTTCTGGATTGCGGGCGGCACCTGGACTGGGGCTACGTGGACTGCGCGCCGCTGATCGCGGTTTACGCGAAGGTCGCGCTCCTGTTGGGCGGCTCGCTGCCGGTCCTGCGGACGATCGCGGCGCTGGCCGGGGCGGCGCGCGTGGCGCTGACGATGGCGCTCGCGCGAGAGATGGGGGGAGGACGCTTCGCCCAGGCGCTCGCGGGCCTCTGCGCGCTCGCGGCTCCGATCTATCTCGGCATGGACAGCATCCTCACCATGAACGGCTTCGAGTCGCTCTTCTGGATGGGTGGCGTCTTTCTTCTCATCCGCATCGTGCGCACGGGCGATTCCCGGCACTGGTTGTTGTTTGGCGTGCTCGCGGGGCTGGGGTTGGAGAACAAGCACTCGACCCTGCTCTTCGGCGGAGCCCTCGCGGCAGCCTTGATTTTGAGCCCGCAGCGGCGCGAGCTGGCCAGACCCTGGATCTGGATCGGCGCTGGTATCGCGCTCCTCCTTTTTCTTCCCAACATCCTCTGGCAGGTCCGGCACGGGTTTCCGACGATCGAGGACCTCCAGAACGTGAAGCGCATGGGCAAGAACGTCGTGCTGACGCCGGCGGAGTTCCTGGGCCAGCAGATCCTTCTCCTCCATCCGCTTCTCTTTCCCATCTGGCTCGCGGGTCTCGTCTCGTTGCTCTTCGGACGGGGGTCGCGGCTGCGCGTGCTCGGCTGGACCTACCTCATCCTCCTCGTCCTGATGATCGCGCTCAAGGCCAAGAACTATTACCTGACCCCGATCTACCCGATGCTCTTCGCCTCCGGGGGCGTCGCTTCCGAGCGCCGGCTCGAGCGCCGGGCGTGGAGCCGAGGCAAGCTCTGGCCGAAGACCGCCATCGCCGCTTGCGTCGTCGCCGCAGGCGCAATCCTGGCGCCGGCGATCCTGCCGTTCTTTCCGCCGGAGAGGCTTCTCGCCTACCAGCGGCGCATCGGTCTCGCGCCGCCGAAGACCGAGGTCCGGCACGAGGGACCACTGGACCAGCGACTCGGCGACCAGTTCGGCTGGCCGGAGCTGGTCGCCGACGTGGCCCGGATCTACCGCTCGCTGCCGCCGGAGGAGCGCGCGCGCACGGGCATCTTCGCGAGCAACTACGGCGAGGCCGGCGCCCTGAATCTCTTCGGGCCGGCGTACGGCCTGCCCCCTGCCATCTGCGCCCACCAGAACCATTACTTCTGGGGACCGCCCAGGGCGGAGCCCGAGAATCTCATCTGGCTCCAGTGGGGTCGGCGAGGTGTCGAAGATCACTGCAGGTCGGTCGAAAAGGCCGGGGAGCACTTCCACCCCTGGGGAATGGCGGAAGAAAACCGCCCGATCTACCTGTGCCGCGGCCTGCGCCACACCATCGCGGAATACTGGACCCCTGATTTCAAACACTGGAATTGAAACACTTCCGGTCGTGGGCAGCCGCTTGGACGAGGCAACCGCCCTGCCCGCCCGACGTGCACGCGTCTTGCAAACGTCCCGGGCGGCAAGACCGAAATGATGCCCAAATCCCGAATTCCCGAAGAACCCGCTCTCGTCCCGGCCGATCGGCTCGGGCGCAGGCAAACCGACGAGGAGCTTCGCCAGAGCGAGGAAAGTTTCCGCCTCCTCGTCGAAAGCGTTCAGGACTACGCGATCTTCATGCTCACTCCCGAGGGCGATATCGCCAGCTGGAACACCGGGGCGGAGCGCATGAAGGGTTACTCGAGCTCGGAGATCATTGGCCGCCACTTCTCGGTGTTCTATCCGCCCGACGTGGCGGCCGGAGGCAAGCCGGCCTGGGAGTTGCGCGCCGCGGCCGAGCATGGCCGCGTCGAGGACGAGGGATGGAGGTTGCGCAAGGACGGCACCCGGTTCTGGGCAAACGTCATCATCACGGCGCTGCGAGGGAAGGACGGCCGGCTGGTCGGCTTCGCCAAGGTCACGCGCGACATGACCGAGCGGCGAAAGGTCGAGGCGCTCGAAGAGGCCAACCGCCAGAAGGACCAGTTCGTGGCGATCCTCGCCCACGAGCTGCGCAACCCGCTCGCCCCGATCCGCAGCGCGCTGCACGTCCTGGAGCGGCCGCAGGTGACGGCCGACGCGTCGGAGCGGGCCCTCCAGATCGCGCAGCGCCAGGTCCGCCACATGGCTCGGCTCCTGGACGACCTGCTCGACGTCGCGCGGTTGAGCGAGGGGAAGATGAGCCTGCGCCGCGACAAGGTCGACGCCGCCTCCATCGCGCGGGCCGCCGTGGAGTCGGTCCAGCCGCTCCTGCGCGAGCGTTCACACCAGGTCACGGTCGAGACGCCCTCCGAGCCCGTCTGGATCCATGCCGATCCCGCCCGCATCGAGCAGGTGTTGACGAATCTCCTGACCAACGCCGCCAAGTACACCGATCCGGGCGGCCGGATCCGCGTCACCGTGCGGCGCGAGGGGCTCGATGCGGTGGTCCGAGTGCTCGACACCGGAATCGGAATAGATCCCGTCATGCTTCCGCGAATCTTCGAGCTCTTCGTCCAGGCCGAGCGCCGGGTGGATCGGGCCGCGGGCGGCCTCGGAGTCGGCCTGACCCTCGTCAAGAAGATCGTGCAGCTCCACGGCGGGACTGTTGACGCCTTCAGTCCGGGGCTCGAGCTGGGAAGCGAGTTCGTCGTGCGTCTGCCTTCGATGGAGGCGCTCCCGGCGGCTCCCGCGCCGCGGTCCGAGAGAACCTCGATCCCGGGCGAGAAGCGCTTCCTTCGAATCCTGGTCGTGGACGACAACGCCGACGCCGCCGACGGCATGGCCATGATCTTCGAGATGGGCGGCGACAGCGTGCGCGTCGCCTACGATGGCGAGTCCGCGCTGGAGGTTGCCCATCTGTTCCGTCCCGAGGTCGTGCTGCTGGACATCGGCATGCCAGGGCTGGACGGTTACGAGGTCGCCAGCCGGCTGAGGAAAGCCCCCGAGACCCGGGGAGCGGTCTTGATCGCGATGACCGGCTGGGGTCAGCCGCAAGACAAGCGCAACTCGGCGCGTGCCGGGTTCCACCGTCACGTCGTCAAGCCCGTCGAGCCGGACGACCTCGAAAGACAGATCGACGAGATTCGTTCCCGGTTCGAGACCTAACAGGCTGCTGAAAAATGGATGCGGGTGTCGTGTCTGGCCTTTTGCAACTCGCGACGCTGAGTCTCTCTTCGTTAAGGATGTTTCTCGCTTGAGCGGCATCGCGAGCAAAAGGCCAGCCACCGCAAGCGGTTGCGGCGGCGCGGGGCCGTCTGCGGCGTCGCCGCTCCGACGTCCTGAGTCGCCGCAGGCGGCGAAGGATGCGCCCCGGCATCGCCTTCGTCGCGGCTCCTTGCATCCGACCCCGCGGCGCTCGCAACGCCACCCACACCCTTTTTCAGCAACCTGTTAAGCCCGCCTTCCGGGTTCGCGCGAAACCCGTTCCGGAACGCTGTTCTGGGACAATGGAACGCTCCCTCATGAGGCTGCGAAAGAGACTGAGGCTGTGGCGTCCGACTCAGCGCCCGAGGGCGTGGCGAAGGCTGCCCCCGGAGCTGCGCGTCGATGCGGTCGGGAAACTCGCCGCGGCCTTTCCGGAGGGGCTGCGAGACCCGGGTTTCGCGGTGCTTCTCCGGCGGATTGACGAGTCGCCGATCCTCGAAGGCAATCGCGTGCGCGTCTTCTTTCGGGGGCCGGAGACCTTCGGCGCCATGCGGGCCGCGATCGACTCGGCTCGGGAGGACATCCTGGTGGAGTCCTACATCTTCAAAGACGACGCGACGGGCCGTTTGCTCCTGGAGACGCTCGGCCGCGCCGCCGGCCGGGGGGTCAAGGCGCGGGTCCTCGCCGACGCGTTCGGCTCCCTCGCGACGCGCCACGATTTCTGGAAGGAGATGCGAGCCCGGGGAATCGAGGTCCGGCTCTTCAATCCGCTCTTTCCCCATCTGCTGCTGCAGCCCTTCCGCGACCACCGAAAGATCCTCGTCGTGGATTGCAGGACGGCTTTTACCGGCGGCATGAACATCGGCGACGAGTACGGTTCGAGCCTCTCTTCGCGCGGAGGCCCGTGGCGCGACACCCATGTGCAGATCGACGGACCGGCGGCGTGGGGCATGGCGATCGTCTTCACGGAGGCCTGGAGCGCCGCCGGCGGAAGTCCGATCGAGCTCGAGCCTCTCGCGCCGGAGACGGGCGGCGTCCCGGTCCTCGTGCTGGACTCGCGTCCCTTTCGCGGCACCGGCGAGATGGCCTCGGCGCTCGCCGCCATCACGGCGGGCGCGCGCCGGAAGCTCTGGATCACCAACGCCTACTTCGCTCCCCGGCGGCGCGCCATCGAGCGCCTGGGAGAGGCCGCGCTTCGCGGGGTGGACGTCCGGCTCCTGCTGCCCGGCCGAAGCGACGTGCCGCTGGTGCGGCATGCCGGGCACGGTCACTACGCCGCGCTCCTGGAGCGCGGCGTCCGGATCTTCGAGTATCAAGCGGCCGTGCTCCACGCCAAGACTCTCGTCGCCGACGATTTCGTCTCGCTCGTCGGCTCGAGCAATCTGGACTTCCGCTCCTTTCACTTCAACGCCGAATGCAACATCGTTCTCCTGGACGAGCAGACCGGCCGCCTCTTCTCGCAGAAATTCGAAGAGGACCTCGAGCAGTCCGTCGAGGTGACGCCGGCAACCTGGGCCCGCCGCTCTCTCCTTCACCGAACCGGCGACGCTCTCGCCCGCCGCCTCGGCCCCGTCCTCTGAAGCTCTTGCGCCAGGAGGAACTCCGTCCCCGCCCCTTCTCCGGCGCCGCGGAGCACCTGTATATTGCGGGGTCTCACGAATCGGGGAGGCCGCGATGGATGTACAGCGGAAGATCGCTTGGCGGGCGCGGGGGCTGATTTTCGAGAACTGCAATTGCCAGTCCGTCTGCCCGGGGCACATGCACTTCGATCAGCTCTGCACGCACGAGCGCTGCCTCGGCTATTGGGCCGTCCGAATCGACGAAGGCGCGTTTGACGGGGTTTCCCTGGACGGCGTCAAGGCGGTCATCGCCTACGACTCGCCGCAGCACATGATTGCCGGGAACTGGACCGAGGTGGTCGTGATCGATCAGGCCGCCTCGCCCGCACAGCGTCATGCGGTGGAGGCCATCCTGACCGGCGGCGCCGGAGGCCCGTGGGCGGTCCTGGCCCGCTTCGTGGGACGCCGGCTGGACACCCGCTTTCTGCCCATCGATCTCGTCGAGGAGGGAGCCACGAAGAAAGCGAGAATCCCCGGCTTGCTCGAAGCGGCGGTCACTCAGATCCGGGGCCGGGACCGCGCGCAGCCGGTCCTGTTTCAGAACATGTTCAATCAGATTCATGCCTCGACGCAGGTGATCGCGACGGGAGCCACCGAATACGACGACGGCGTCATCAGGATCAGCACCACGAAGACACACGGCCTGTTTTCGAATTTCGACTGGGTTGTGGAAGAGGCGTAGCCGCTGTGGAGGCGTCCCTCTCGCCGGCCGGGCTCGCCCGCGGCACGCGGCTCTTGCTCCTGGCGTCGGCATTGCTCGTGACGGCGGCGGCGTGGTTGTGGCTCGGGCGCGCGGAGGGCTTCCCCGGAGCTCCCTCCGCGTTCCTGGCGCCGCATCATCACCGGCTCGACGGCCGTTCCTTCGTCTATGGCGTGATCATGTGGCAGGCGATGATGATCGCCATGATGACGCCGGCCCTGCTGCGCTGGTTGACGGCGTTCGCCGCCTTGATCGCGGACCCGGGCGGCGGAGCGTCGCCGCTGCGTCCCGTCGCGGCCCTCGCGGGCGGCTACTTCGCGGTCTGGCTTTGTTACAGCCTCCTCGCGGCGGCGATCCAGACCGCGCTGCAGCAGATGAACGTGCTCCGAGACGGGAGGGTCGGGGCGTCCTCCGCCGGCGTTCTCTTGATCCTCGCCGGGTTGTTTCAATTCGCGCCGTGGAAACGCGCCTGTCTCACCCACTGCCGCAACCCGCTGACGTATCTTCTGTCGCGGTGGCGGGGCGGACCCCGCGGCGGTTTCCATCTCGGCATCGCTCACGGCGCGTACTGCGTCGGATGTTGCTGGCTGCTGATGCTGACCGGTCTGGCAGTCGGCGTCATGAACATGGCATGGATGGCCGTTCTGACGCTCATCGTCGCGCTCGAGCAGATCATTCCGCACGGGGAGCGCGTCGCCGGCGCTTTCGGAGTCGTGATCGCGGGATGGGGTCTGGTGCTGCTCCTCTGAATCGCTCCCACCATCTCCGAATAACGTTCAGAGAGTGCCATTCCGATCCGGCGTGGCACGTGGCTTGCTCAACGAGTCCCTGTTGCTGGAAAGCGACAGAGGGAGGTTCTATGAGATTCGAGTCTCTCCAGCGAACGATTCTGGCCGCGGCGGTCCTCGGCGGTGTGGCCGCGGCGGCACTGCCGCAGATTCCCGTGCCGCCCCCGCTTCCGGGGCTGAGCGTGCAGATCACGACGGGCAGGCCGCCCGCGCTCCGACACGAGCGGCGGGCGCATCGCCCGGGGCACGGCTATGTTTGGGTCAGCGGCTTCTGGCACTGGGGCGGCGGGCGGTGGGATTGGGTTCCCGGCCGCTGGGACCGTCCGCCGGACGCACGGGCCTACTGGATCGCGCCGCGATACGTTCGCAGCGAGCGGGGCTATATCTACGAGCCGGGCCACTGGTCCACCCAGACGATAGTCGTCGGCGATGACATCCGCGCGCGCCGCGAGTGGCGACGCCACGAGCGCCAGCACGAGCGCGAGCTCGAGCGGGAACACCACCGCGACCGTTATCGGGACGAGCGCGACCGGGATCGCAACTACCGGTAGCCGCCGGCCTGGCCCGCTGATTCAGGTTTCGGGCGCAACCCGGTTCTGTCATCCCGAGGAGCGGAGCAGTTCTGTCGTCCCGAGGAGCGGAGCGACGAGGGATCTGCTGAGGGTTGGAAGCACCGGAGCAGATCCTTCGCTTCGCTCAGGATGACAAGGCAGGACCTCACTGCCCGGAGCGGAGAGAGATTCCTAACTCGGCCGCGACTCTGTGGATCTCGTCTCGCTCTTCTTCGAGCAGAGGAAGCGTGTCATAGACCCATCCCTGAAGCTCGACCTCCTGACCCCTCTCCGTCTGCTTCTGAAAATCGGCGACGTCCGCGTCGGAGATCCTGACCATCGCCAGGATGATGGCGCGGTCGAGGGCTGCTATTCGATAGTCGAGCAAGCGATGTGCCACGGCCCTCCGCGCGGGAGACAGATGCGTCGGTCTCAGGCCGTCTGTCAGTCCTTTTCCCAGTAATACTTCGGCCGTTGCGCGGGATGGTTGCCGGCCTGGTTCATCGTGGCGGCGTCGTAGAGACGGCCATTGACGATCGTGAAGAGGACCTTCTCGCTCTGGCGGATGTCGGCCAGGGGATTCCCGTCGATGACAATCAGGTCGGCGAGCTTGCCGGGCTCGAGCGATCCCAGGTCGGCGTCCAGACCCAGATAACGCGCGCCATTCCAGGTCCCGCATTTCAAGGCCTGGTGCGGCGTCATGCCTCCCTGGACCATCATCCAGAGCTCCCAGTGCGCGCCCAGGCCCTCGCGCTGGCCATGAGCGCCCAGTTGCACGGAGACGCCCGCGCCTCGAAGCTCATTGGCGATCCGCGCGATATTGAAATGATTGAAGTCCTCCTCGGGGGCCATCATGCGGCGCATCGAGCGGGCCTCCAGCTCCGCGGGAGGCACGAACTTCGACAGTCTCGGGTTCTCCCAGACTTTGGTGTGCTGATACCAGTAGTTCTCCCCGAAGATCCCGCCATAGCCGACGAGAAGCGTGGGCGTGTAGCCCACGCCGGTCCCGGGCCAGAGCTGCAGGACGTCCTTGTAGATCCGCGGGACCGGCAGCGTGTGCTCGACGCCCGTGTGGCCGTCCACGACCATCGTCATGTTTTGCTCGAAGAGGGAGCCGCCCTCGGGAACGACCAGCATCTGGAGCTCGCGCGCCGCGGCGAGGATCTGCTGTCTTTGCTCGCGCCGGGGCTGGTTGTAGCTCTTGACGCTGAAGGCGCCCGCGGCCTTCATGCGCTTCACGTGCGCCCGGGCGTCTTCCAGGCTCTCGATCTCCACCTTGATGTCCCCGGCGGCGCCGTAGAGGATCGTCCCGGTCGAGAAGAGGCGGGGCGCGCGGATGAGTCCGGCTCGCGCCATCTGGCTCGCGGCGAAGAACTCGTCCGTATCGTGCGAGGGATCGTGCGCGGTCGTGACGCCGAAGGCGAGCCCGGCGTCGGTGGACCAGTTCTGCTGCGGGATGACGCCGTCGGAGCCGAGAGTGCCGTGCCAGTGCGCGTCCACGAGACCCGGCAGGACAGTCCTGCCCGAGACGTCCACGACGCGGGCTCCCGCGGGCACCGCGACGTCCGCGCGCCGGCCGACAGCCTTGATGCGGTTGCCCTCCACGAGGACGGCGCCGTCTTCGATCACCTCGTCGCCGCCGGCGCGCATCGTCACCACGCGCCCCCCGACGAAGGCGAGCGATCCCGACGGAACGTCGGAGGCGGCCTCGAAACCGATCGGCCTTCCCTTCTCCGGCGCCTCGGGCAGCTTCTCGGGCGCGCCGGGAACAAAGGCGAAGGCCTCCGGCAGCGCCCGCGTGAAGAGCTCCGGCCCGAGCGACCAGTGGAGACTCGCCGAATTCCCGGACCAGTGGAGATTCTCGCCGGCGTCCCGGGAGACGCGAGCCACGGGGAGCGACTTCGCCTTCGGCCCGATCTCGATCCGCTTGCCCGTGCGGACGAAGGGCGTGATGAACGCGTTGTAGCGCTCGCGGAAGGCGAGCCACTTCTCGTCCGGCGAGATCGCGAACTCCGTGGCGTTGTCCGAGGCGTAGTGCTCGCGCGGGTCCGCGCCGTCCAGAGCGCAGGAGACGAGAACGCGCTTCTCCTCCTCGCGCTGCTCGCGGCTGCCCTCGGTCTCCTCGAGCTTCGTGAAATAGACGCGGTCACCGGCCGCACCGAACTGGGGAGCGAAGCCCTCCCGCGACACGAGCGAGGCCTTGCCTCCGCCGGCGGGGATCCAGTAGAGCCCTGTCTCGAAGGACCAGTCGGGCGTCACGAGAAAACCGCCGGAGTCCTTGCGGTAAACGACCCTTCCTCCGTCCGGCGAGAAGACCGGCTCCCGGTAGAGGCCCGGCTCCCCGGTCACGACTCGTCCCTCGCCTCCCCGCGCCGGCGCGATCCGGACGCTGCCGGCCTTCTCGTCGTTCCAGGTCGAATAGGCAATCCACTTTCCGTCGCGCGAGAAGGAGGGATACAGCTCGAAATGATCCGTCTGCCTGGTCAGGCGCCGAGGCGCGCCCTCGGGCAGATCGCGCACCCAGATGTGGCCCAGCGCCTCGTAGGCGACCTGATCTCCCTTCGGCGAGACCGTCACCCAGCGCAGCATCTTCACGGGGAAGCGGTCCGGCGCGACCTTGACGGAAAAGCGCAGGGCCTGCGCCGCCTTGCGCGCGCCCTTCACGTGGAACGGGATGACGGCGCTCTGCCCGCTTGCGCGATCCACCCGGCGGATCCGCCCGCCGGCCCAGACGATGATTGCGCGGCTGTCGGGCGTCCACGCCATCGCGGGGTAAACGCCGTGAATCGCCCAGGTCTCCTGCATGTCGCGCTCGAGACCGTCGTAGAGCGGCCGCTCGTGCCCCGAGACGAGATCTTTCGTGAAGAGAACGGTCTTGAAGCGCACTCGCCGCGCGAAGGCGAGCCACTTGCCGTCGGGCGAAGGCGTGGGGCGGATCGAGCCCCCCGGGCCGCGCACGAACCGGTCTGTCCGGCCCGTCACGCGGTCCATTCGCTGGATGACGTAGATCTGCCCGTGCGGGTCCTTGTTGTACTGAAAGATCCGGCCGGGAGTGACGTCCTGGCTGTAGTAGAGGTAGCGCCCGTCGGGGGAGAAGGCGGGCTCGCCCAGGTCCTTCTGTTCGTTGGGGCGCTTGACCATCTGCGTCCCCTCGCCGCCCGAGCGGTGGTAGAGCCAGATCTCCCCCGAGCCGAGCGAACGCGTCCCCGTGAAGTGCTTGCGAGCGGCGAGGAAGTCGCCGTCCGGCGCCCAGACGGGACTGTTGGTCAGACGGAAATCCTCTTTGGTCACCTGCGTCGGATGCGAGCCGTCGCGGTCCATGATCCAGACGTTGTCTCCTCCCGAGCGGTCGGAGGTGAAGGCGATCGATCGGCCGTCGGGGGAGTAACGAGGCTGCATGTCCCAGGCGACTCCCGAGGTCAACGCTCGCGCCTCGCCGCCGCTCATCGGCAGGGCGTAGATGTCGCCCAGAAGATCGAAGGCGATCTCCTTGCCGTCGGGCGACACGTCGAGGCTCATCCAGGTCCCTTCGTCCGTGTCGATCTGCGCCTCGACCGGCATCGGGTAGGGAGGATTCTCGACGTCCCACTTCTTCTTCTCTCCGGACTTTTCTTTCTCCTTCTCGGCCGACCGGGGCTGGGGCGCGGGCGTGGGCAGCGGTGTGGGCGCCGGCGCCGCGATCGGAGAGGGCTGTGGCACCGGCTCCGGCGGCCGCTGGCTGGCCCGCATAATTCGCGAACGACTCCAGCCGTCCCGCGGATCTTTTCCGCCGGATACTTCGTCAGACCTCCTCTGCGATGCCGCCGGCATCGCCGTCGTCGGTTTTCCTCGTCCCGACGAAAAATCTCTCGCGGGAACAAGGGGTACCCCGGCAACGCGCAAAGGTTCGGCAGCAACGCGCTCATCTCTTAACGAGATGCACGTGTTTCGGCTGGGTGTCCGTGAATTATCCGGGCTGGGCGCGGAGGCGGCCGGTGCCCCGAAAGCGAGCAGGAGGGGAAGAAGCAGGAAGGGAGGCAGGAGCTTCTTTATCTTCATCGCATTCCTTTTTCAGGCGCGGACCCCCGGAGAAGCCGCAACGGAGACGATTGGGCGCGTGCTTATGGCGATCACCGAGAGGTTACCTCGGAACGATTTCGCGGAGGGCCGCAGGATCCCCTCCGTCACGGCGGAAGCGGAGTCGGAGAGAAAGAGAGGCGCCGGCCGAATGGCCGGCGCCGTGATGGACCGACTGAGGCCCCGGGAATCAGACGGGGAGCATCGGGAGATACTTCGGATTCCAGACCGCCGAGGCGACCAGGGCGGGGATCTCCTCGTCGGGGATGGCGCGTCCGACGCCCGAGTCGCGCGCCTCGGCGATGACCGCGCCGGCGATCCGCGCGCTGACGCGCCGGATCTCGTGCGCGGACGGGAAGAGGCTGCCGGAGGCCAGGTCGGAGGCTTTCACTTCGTCGGCGAGCCTCTGGGCGGCCACTGCGAACATCCCGTCGGTGACTTCCTTCGCCTCGGACAGCAGAGTCCCCAGCCCCACGCCCGGGAAGATGAAAACGTTGTTGCCCTGGCCGATGGTGATCGTGCGTCCTTCATACGGCACCGGGTCGAACGGGCTTCCGGTGGCGATCAGGGCGCGGCCGCCGGTCCAGGACACGATGTCCACCGGCTTCGCCTCCGTCTTGCTCGTCGGGTTGGACATCGGGAAGATGACGGGTCGCTCGACGTGCTTGGCCATCTCGCGCACGACGGCCTCGGTGAACGTGCCGGGCTCGCCGGAGGTGCCGATGAGCACGGTCGGCTTGACCGCCCTGACGACGGCCAGCAGATCGCGCGACGCGCCTTTGCCCAGGCCCATCTTCGCCGCCAGGGCTGCCGGCCATGCGAAGTCGCGCTTGTGGACGTCGCGGATCTCCTCGTCGTCCACCACGAGACCGTGGCTGTCCAGGTTGGCTGTGGCGAGCGTCAGGTCCTCGCCGGTCAGGCCCGCGCGCCGGAAGGTGTCCCGCAAGAGGCGGGCGATGCCGATCCCGGCGGCGCCCGAGCCCAGGAGGACGACACGTTGCTCTTTGAGAGGAATCCCGGTGGCCCGGCAGCCGGCCATCATGCCGGCGGTGGCCACGGCCGCGGTCCCCTGGATGTCGTCGTTGAAGCAGGTGATGACCTTGCGGTACCGGTCCAGCAGGCGGAAGGCGTTGACCTTCTTGAAGTCCTCCCACTGCAGGAGCGCCCTGGGGAAGCGGCGCTTGACGGCCTGGACGAACTCCTCGACCAGCGAGTCGTACTCGGCCCCGCGCAGGCGCGGGAAACGCCAGCCCAGGTAGAGGTCGTCGGCGAGCAGCGCCTCGTTGTCGGTCCCGACGTCGAGGCTGATCGGAAGAGTCTGTGAGGGATGGATCCCCGCGGCCGCCGTGTAGAGGGCGAGCTTGCCGATCGGGATACCCATTCCGCCCGCGCCCTGGTCGCCCAGGCCCAGGATGCGCTCGTTGTCGGTGACGACGATCAGGCGGATGTCGGCAAACGGGGCGTTGCCGAGGACATCGTAAATCCGCCCCCGGTGTCCGGGCGTGATCCAGAGGCCGCGGGCCCGCCGGAAGATGTGGCTGAACTGCTGGCACGCCTGCCCTACGGTGGGCGTGTAGACGATGGGCAGGAATTCCTCCACGTGGTCCACGATGAGGCGGTAGAAGAGGTGCTCGTTGCGATCCTGCAGGGCCGCCAGCCCGATGTATTTCTCGAGCGGGTCGGTCTTGCGCTTGATGTTGTCGTAGATGCGCCGCTCCTGCTGTTCGATGGTGCTCACCGCGCTCGGCAGGAGTCCTTCCAGGCCGAAGGCGTCCCTCTCCTCGCGGCTGAAGGCGGTGCCCTTCGTGTACATGGGATTCCGAAGGAGCTGCGTGCCCCGCAACCGGGATTCGAGGCGATCGTTGCCCCGGGAATCTCGCCGGACAGTGAAGGTCTGCATCGTGCCTTGAGAATCGCGTCTGGCGGCGAGAGGTTCCGTGGCGCTCCGGGTATCGGGTTCGACAGTGAGTGTCTCCATGGTCTTACTCCATCACTTGAATGTTGCGCTTCACGCACATGTCTTTGAGGACTTTCGGCCACACCGTCACGCTCACTTCGCCCAGGTGCGCTTTCCGGAGAAGAAGCATCACGGTGCGCGACTGCCCGATCCCGCCGCCGATGGAGAGGGGGAGCGAGCCGTTGACGATCCCCTGGTGATACGGGAACTTCAGGAAGTGGAGCTGATTGGTCAGCTTGAGCTGCTGGACGAGCGTCTCGGCGTTGACGCGGATCCCCATGGACGACAGCTCGTGGCGCCGCCTGGTCACCGGGTTCCAGACCAGGATGTCGCCGTTCAAGCCGTGCATCGGCCGGCCGTCCTTCGAGTGCGTCTGCGTGACCCAGTCGTCATAGTCGGCCGCGCGCATCTCGTGCGGGTAGCCGTCCTTCAGCGTCCAGCCGATGCCGTAAAGGAAGACGGCCGGCGACTCCTTCAGGATCGCGGTCTCGCGCGCCTTTCGAGGCAGGTCCGGATACATGTCCAGCAGGTCCTCGGCGTGGAGGAACGTCAGCTTTTCCGGCAGCCGGGGGATATTCCCGATCTTGAGCGCCGGGAAGAGATCGAGCGCCAGATCCTCGGCGCTCTTGATCACCTTCCAGATCGCCTCGACGGTCCTGGTCAGGAACTCGAGGCTTCTTTCCTGCGGGGTGATGACCTTCTCCCAATCCCACTGGTCCACGTACGCGCTGTGATCGTGGTCGAGGAAGTAATCCTTTCGGATCGCGCGCATGTCGGTGACGAGTCCTTCGCCGGGCGCCAACCCGAGCTGGGCCAGGGCCATCCTCTTCCATTTCGTCGCGGCCTGCACGACCTGAGCGTCGATCGGGTTCTTTCCGTTGTCGTTGGGGATGCGGAAGCAGATCGGTCCCCGGGAGCCGTCGCGGTCGAGATAGTCGTTGACGCCGCTCTCGGCGTCCACGATGAGCGGGACCTCCACGCGCATCAGGCTCAACTCCCGGCAGAGCCCGTCCTCGATGTGCCGTTTGACGGCGGCAATCGCCCGTTGAGTCTCCCGGGGTCCCAGCAGGGGCATGTAGTCCTCCGGCAGGACCTTTTCCAGCTCTTCGTAACTGCCGATTCCCGGGCCCGCCAGGTCGGCCTTCTTGTCGAGGACATCCGTCGCCACCCTCATGAGAAGTCGCTCCTTTCTTCGGGCAGCCTCAGCCCGGCGCCCGTGTCGCGCGAGAGAAACGCCGACTCTGAAAGATGACGCCGCTTGCCGCGCCGGCCTAGAGGAAGATGCATCAAGCGGCGCCGGAAATGGCGCCCGCGGCGGGCGAAAGCGCGCGGTCTCCCGCTGGAATAGATGAACCCGCATCATTGCACGTCGCTCGCGCTTGCGCGGGATCTGCGCCTCTGGGCGCACCGGCGGGCGACTCGGCCGGATGCGGCCTCGATCGCCCGCCTGATCCCGCGCTGCGCGCTCGCTCCCGCGGCGCGAGGGGGGAGTCCGCCTCCCTCCGATTACTCGGGAGACTCCTCGCGCCGCGAGCGCCGGCGGCATGCCGGCTGTGTATTGGATGAGGCTCGGAGAATTGGTCGAGGCAACCCTTTCCCCCCTGTCATCCTGAGCGAGGCGAAGGATCTGCTTGCGTCGCTGCGCGAAGCTCCTCCCTCGATTACCTGGGGGACTCCTCGCGCCGCGAACGGAGCTAGTGGCTGATTTCCTTGAGAGCCTTGTCGGTCTCCGCGAGGAGGGCTTCCGGGCCGACGGGAAATCCGGTCGCGTGCTTCATCCACATGTCGGGCGTGACGTTGCCCATCTTCGCCATCCGTTCGAACTCGGGGCCGATCGCGCCGGTCTTCTCGACTTGCCTGTCGATCTGGAACGCGATCATGTGCCCGAGCGGATAGTCCGGCAGATAGAGGAACGAATTGATCATGTGGGAGTAGATCGCCAGAAGCGTGACGTCCTTCGCCTGGAAGATCGGCGCGTAGTAGCGGTTCCAGACGTCGCGCGCGATTCTCAGCGTCGCTTCCTTCAGTTGTGCCGGGGTCGAATCCGGGTGGTCGTACATCCAGTGCCAGACGTCCATGTCCACGAGCGCGACGCCGGCGATCTCGAAGGTGCCCCAGAAGTCGTTCAGGATCGTCAGCGCGCGGCTCTTCGGGTCGGGCTTGGACAGGCCCAGCAGCTCCAGGTCCCTGGCCTGGAAGACGAAGGCGAGCGCTTCGGTGAAGGCCGTGTTGGGAACTCCCGCGAGCAGGGTGTGGTCGATCTCGTTCAACGAGAAAGTCTGTTCGACGTTGTGCCCCATCTCGTGCACCGCGATGTTGAAGCCCTTGTAGTTCATTCCCTCCTTCTCGACGCGCGTGCGCAGGTGCGCCTGGTCGCCGCGCCGGGCGGCCCCCATCGCGTGGCCCGAGCCCCGGGCGGGGTCCACGACGATGTTGCCCGCCAGGAACTCCGCCTTCTCCCTCGAGAAACCGAGCTTGACCAGGAGGTTGGGGATGTCCTTCTTGTAGGCCTCCGGCGTCGGGTACTTCTTGCGCACGATCTCGTCGAGCTGCGCCTCCGTGTAGGCGCCGCGCGGCTTGAAGCCCGCGTACCAGATGTCGAAGGGCTCGAGTTTCCTGCCGAGGCGTTTCTGGATGAGAGCGGCGACCTTCGGCGCCAGAGGCGAGGACAGAACCTCCTCCAGCATCTTGCGGAAGCGCGCCTCCGGGATCTGGCGGTTCTCGTCGAAGCGGCGGGCGATCATCGTGGGAGCGGTCGGGGAGTAGGGATCCGCCAGCCGCGCCGCCTGGTACGTCTTGAGCAGCATCGCGTAGCGCGTGTCCGGCTCGGGGGCGTTGCCGGACCTGCGCCCCGGGGGCGGCGGCGCGTCGGAGTCCTTCTCCGCCGCCGGCCGCACCTCGTTGGTCGCGGGATTCCAGTCCACCTGCGGATTGTTGACGACCGAATCCGGGATCGTCTGGGTGACGATCCGCTCCATGACCTTGACGATCGTCCGCTGTTTGGCCAGTCCCGTCTTCGCGTCCCCGTAGTCGGCCTTGATCTCGTCGCGCAGGTTCCAGTGGGAAAGCAGGCGCAGATTGGGCGGGAAGAGGCGAACGCCCTTGGAGTCCACCAGGTGGTGCATCCAGATGTTGTATTCGGAGATGTACTGCTCGGCCTGGCCGGCGGCGCGCCCGATCGCGAGGTTGACCTCGGCGGGAATGCGCTTGGAGAAGCGCTCCGCCAGCCGCGTCTCCGCCCACTGCCGGCGCGACCACTTCTCTCCGTCGGAGAGCCTCTGCGGGAGCGTCGTCAGGGGGAAGTTCAGCAGCACGGTGAAGGCGAGCTTGTTGGAAAAGAAGTCGTCGGTGACGTGGGCCGAGGGGTCGTAGCCGGCCAGCGTCTCGTCGAAGGGATAGATCTTCCCCAAGTTCAGGTCCGATTGCTTGCGGAAGTCCCGGCTGATCTCGAGCATGTGGCCGTCGAGAGACTCGAGCGCGAACTCCATCCGGTCGAACAGAGCGTCCAGCGTCGTCGAGTCCGCCGCGAAGTTTGTCCGGACGAAGTCCTCGAAGACCCCCGCGTCGCCGTCCTCCGCCCGCCAGAATTGGGCCACCTGATTCAGCCCTCTTGAGAGGCGCGCCCGTCCGGCGTCGTCGGTTTTGGCCCCGGCCTCCTTCTCGAGCCGGGCGGACGTCTCCTTCATCCAGGAAGGGGGCGACGCGGCGGGCTTCTCCTCGGCGCGGGCGAGCGGCATGGCGAGGGAGAGGATAACCGCGGACAGCAGTGTCTTTTTCATCGGCGTCGAGGTTCCTTTCGCGGCGAAAGTCCGAATGCTACTTCAGGTCCGCGGCGGGATAGGTCTTCAGGAGTCCCGGCTCCGTCATGACCTTCTCGATCTCGCCGGGGTCGGAGGGAACGAAGGCGCTGACGACCTCGGCGGACTTCTCGCCGATGACGATCAGGTCTTCCAGGCGGACGTAGATCTTCTCCTCGGGCACGCGCAGCGCCGGCTCGATCGTGAAGACCATGCCCGGCTTCAGGGGGCCCGAGTGCGGGCCGTCGTCGTGCGTCGCCATCCCGACCCAGTGGCCCAGCGCGGCGTCGGGAAGTGCGGCCGCGGCGCGGTACTCCTTCACGAAGGTCTCGGCCGCCTTGCGGTCGATGTCTCTCGAGAACTTCGCCCCGGCGAGAACCCCGTCCATCTCTCCGGCGGCTTCCCGCATGATCACGGAGGGGAGCGCTCCGGGCCGGATGTCCTTGAGAATCGCTCGGTAGCAGGCGAGGTAGAAGCCGTACAGCTCCCGCTGCCATTGAGAGAACTTCCCGTTGACCGGCCACAGGCGCGTCACGTCGCTCATGTAGTAGCCGTAGTCCGGCGCGTAGTCCATGAGCAGGAAGTCGCCGTCCTCCATCTTCCGTTTGCCGGCGTTGTAGTGCGGATACCAGGCGTTGCGGCCGCTCGCGATGAGCGAGTAGTAGGCGTCCCCTTGCGCGCCGTTCCTGTAGTAGATGAACTTCGCGAGGCCGTCGAGCTCGCGCTCGTACTGGCCGGGTTTCGTCGAGCGCATCGCTTCCACGAGGGCCAGGCCCGAGAGCCGCGTCGCCCGGCGGATCATCGCGATCTCCCGCGGGCTCTTGATCAGGCGCAGTCCGTCCAGGGCGGGGGAGAGGTCCGCGATCGTCACGTTCGGGAAACGCTCCCGGATCTTGCCGGCGAAGGCGCCCGCGCGGGAGGGTCGGCCGTCCCACGGATCGGACCCCAGCTCCGCGACCCGGCGCAGCGCGAGGTCGCGGCTCTCGGCGAACCCTTCGGCCGGAAAAAGCGGCAGGTACGCGGTCAGCGGCGCTCGGCGCTGGAGGAGGCGCGCCAGGTGCTCTGCCAGAAGATCGGCCGGCGCGACGTCCTCGACGCCCGAGAGCTTCTTGACCTCTTCCGCGTCCTCGGCGCTGAGCACCTTGCCTTCGCCTCGTTCGCGCGCTTCTTTTCGGTGAGGCAGGAACAGGGTGGCCTTGCGCGACGCTCCGTCGAGGAGGAGGTACGCGTTGGGCAACTCGACGCCGCAGAGGTAGTAGAAGTCGTTGGACTGTCGGAAACGCGTGTAGCCCGCGGGCGTCGGCGCGCCCTGGAGAATGGCGATCGCGGACTTGCCGATCGAATCGTAGACTCCGGCCCGGCGGGACGCGAACTCCTCCGGCGGAAAGTCCGTCGTGAAGAAAGAGAAGCCTTCCTGGGCGAGGACCGGGCAGGCCAGGCACAGGAACAGCGCGGAAAGCAGCGGCCGCCGCATCCTGCCGATCAGAGCTTGGCCGCCGGCGCCTTCGCGACGGAGCCGAGGAGGACGTCGAAGTCCACCTGCGCCCTGGCGATCGTCGCCGAGGGGCCAATGCACTTGAAGAAGACGAGCCCCTGCGGCGCCTCGACGATCGCGCCCAGGAGCCGATAGCCGGGCTTCTTCCCCTGCGACTGCATCATCGGACCGCCGGATGCGAGGTAGGTCCCCGAGACGTCGATGGTATGGATGCGAAGCCCGTGGACCGTCTTTTCGGCCTTCTTCGCCGAAGCGGCCCCCTCGAATTGATTCATCCAGCGCTCGAAGTTCTCCTCGACGCCTCCACCCTGGCCCTTCCCGAAGTAGAACACGCCGCACTCGCCTCGCTCGGATCCGGGCGCCGGCGGAATGTCATAGGTCGCGACCCGCATCTGCCGCGGCGCCTGGAGCTTCCACGAGGCGGGCGCGATCCACTTTACCCCGCCGGCCGTTCCCTCGACAGCCAGAGCCGCCGCAGTCGCGGACAGAAATAACATCACGATACTGGTTCGCCTCATCCGGACCTCCTCTCGCCGACTCGGATCGAATCCGCACAAGCATATCGCCCAGCGTGCTCCCGCTTCGTAGGGGCGGCCCTTGCGGCCGCCCGCCCCTGCCGGCTGCGCCGCGTCGGCGAGACCGCCTCACTTTTCGACGCGCCACGCCGTCTCCCGATCTCGGCTTGTGGCCAGCGGGGCGTACGAGGACGTCATCAGCGATTGTGGCGGGGAGGAGAGTGTGGCGGTCTGCACGTCTCGGCGTGAACGGCGGAGGCGGGCGGGGGCGCGGCCCCCCCGCCCCGCCCCTACGGCACGTGGGTGCGTCAGGCACCGGGGCGGAGGAGGACCTTTCCCGCGCCCGGCCGCGCGGCTTCCGCGATCGCCCGACCCGCGCGGGCCAGCGGGAACTCGGCGGAGAGGAGCCTTCGGACGTCGATCTTGCGGCGGCGCAGCAGGTCGAGCGCGGGCTCGAAGCGACCGCAGCGGCTTCCGACAACGGTCACCTCGTTGACGACGAGCGGCGCCGAGTCGAATCGAGCCGGCCGGTGATAGGTGGACTTCCACACGATCGTGCCCCGGGCGCGGACGAGCTCGAGCGCGCGGGGCATGCCCGAGGGCTCGCCCGTGGCCTCCACGACGAGATCGAAGGAGCGCGGCCGTGCGCGGCTCCCGCGCCGCAGGAGCGCGACTTGCGCCCCGGCGTTCTCGAGCACGCCCGCGCAGAGCGTTCCGAGCTTTCCGGCGCCGAGCACGGCGGCGCGCGTCCCTGCGTCAACCGGGACCTGGTCGAGGATCGCGCAGGCGGCGGCGAGCGGTTCGGTGAAGACGGCCTCCTCGTCGGCGATCTCCGCGGGCACCTCGTGGAGATTCTGCTGCGGAAGCGTCAGGAACTCGGCGTGCGCGCCCGGATGGGCGAGAATGCCGAGCACGCGGCGCCTTTCGCAGTGACGTCCGAGGCCGCGACGGCATGTGTCGCAGCGCCCGCAGGAAAGGTTGATCTCGCCCACGACGCGCTTTCCCATCCAGGGCGAGCCGGACGGCCCCTCGACGCGGCCGACGAACTCGTGGCCGGGAACGCCGGAAAAGCCGTGGTAGCCGCGGCGAAGCTCCAGGTCGGTGTTGCAGATTCCCGACGCGATGACGCGCACGAGCGCGAAGCCGCGCCGGGGCCGCGGCCGCGGCGCCTCCCGCACGCGGGCGCGACCCTTCTCGAAGACCAACGCCAGCACGGCCGGATGTTACGCCGTCGCTACATTTGGAGGGCGTAGGAGAGCTTCAGGAAGAACTGGTGGCCGGCCTTCGCGTAGCGGTCGTCCTCGAGGAGAGTCCGGTTGTCGCCATAGCCGAGGAACATCACGGTCTGCCAGTTGAGCTTGTACGCGAAGAGGGCCGAGCCCGTGAAGGTGGCGTCCTTCCTGGAAATCGCGAACGTGTAGATCGAGGGATCGCGCCGCGTCTCCACGAGCTGTCCGATCAAGCGGAGGAACGCGCGCGCCGTGAACGTGTAGGTCGCCTTCACCCTTCCCACGTCCGCCGTGAAGAGGCGGCGGGAACCTCCTCCATCGCGCGGATCGACGTTGACCCAGCTCCTGGCCGCGACCAGGTCGAGCTTTAAATGGTCGGTCGGCCGGATCGTCGCCTGCATGTTCACGTCGGCGCCGCTGCCGGGGCGCGAGTTGTCGAAATCGATCTGCTCACCGACCGTCCCCTGGACGATGAACAGCGTGATCCAGCGCGGGGGACTGACCTGGAACTGGTACACGAGCTGCCGGCGGGGGAAAGTCGCGTTCCCGCTGCGCACCCGGTCATAGGCGTAACGCAGGCGCGTGAAGGAGTTCCACAAGCCATCCATCGCGAAGCCGGGGGAGACCGAGCGGCTTATCTCGTTTCCTCCGGTGTCGGCCTGGTAATCGGCCTGGAGGAAGGTCCTCAGGCGCGAGATGGGGAACTTCTCGGGACGTATCGTATAGCCCGCCTCGCCGTAGGTCTCCCGGTAGCCGACCTGGGGCACGAAGCCGTCGTCGGCGCGAAAGCCGTCGCCGAGGTCCTTGAACTCCGTGAACCAGTCCCACGTCCTGGAGCTGTGGGAATACCAGACGTCAGCGGCGTGAGAGTCGAGCTTCCGACCGGTCCACTGATCCGAGAGGTCGGGCCGGTTGGGTGTCTGCGTGTTGGAGAGAAGGAGCTGGCCGGTGACCGTGTCGTGATCGCCGGCGCGCCACTGGAAGTCCGGGCCGTACACGCGGTTGTGGCCGCCGCCGCTGACTTCGCGGTCGGTCGCGAGGAAACTCACGAAGGACTTCCCGAAGTCGTGCCGGCCCCGCCCCATCGCGACGAAGGAGGAAAAATCCTGGTCTGCGAAGCCCGAGCCGTTGGAGCCCGGCAGGATGACGCTCCCCCCGCCCCGGTCCTCCGCGATGAAGGCGGTGTATTGGTTGGAATCGAACTTGCCCGTTGCCCGGATTCCCCACCTTGGCGACGTGATGCTCCTCGTGTAGACGGCCTGGATGGGGGAGGAGAAAAGCTCCAGGCCCTCGAGAAAGAACGGCCGCTTCTCCGGATAGAAGAGCGCGAAGCGCTGGTTGGTCACGATCTGCGCGACATCGGACTCGACCTGCGAGAAGTCCGGGTTCAGCGTCGCGTCGATCGCGTGGTTCGCGTTGGGCGTCCACTTGGCGTCCACGCCCCCGTCGAAGCGGACCGGCTTGTTCACGAGCGTGGAGCCGAGGTCTCCCCGCGGGACCGCGTCTTCCTTCGCCGTGCCGTACGGGGCGACGACGAGGTGACCGGCCGGCGGCAGGTTCTCGAGGCCCATCATGTGGTTGGCACGGCAGATGAAGCAGTTGCCGCCCCGGGGCAGCTTCGCCGAGAACATCTGGTAGCGGAAGTCCCGCGGGTAGTTTCTGTAGAGCAGGATTCCCCAGGTCTGCTTCGCGCTGTTCGGGTAACGGAGCGAGGAGAAGGGCACGCGCATCTCGAGGACCCACCCGTCCTTCGTGATCTTCGCCGCCGAGTCCCAGTAGAAGTCGGGGGAGCTGTCCTCGTTGCCGGTCGTGTCGTCCGTGATGGCGTCGTACTGGATCCCGCGCGGGTTGGCCAGCAGCAGCAGCCCCGTCCGGTGGTCGTTGCGCGTGTCCAGGATGATGCCGCCGTAGTCGGTGTAGCTCGGCACGTCGTCGCGGTCGCCGTAGGGCGCGCGGATCTTCGACGGGTCCGGGTCGGAAAACTCGAAGGCCGCGTAGAGGAACTTGTCGTCGTACGCCAGGTAGGCGACGCTCTTGACCCTGGGCGGGATGTTGTCGCCCGGGTTGGTCTCGTAGAAGGTGTCCACTCTCGCCGCGCTCTTCCAGCCGGGATCCGAGAGGTCCCCGTCCACGACGATCGGCCCGGTGGCCCGTGAGATCGGGATCTCGGGCATCCCATCCGGGGCGCTCTGGGCCTCGAGCGGGGCGGCCGCGAAAGCGAGCAGGGAGAGGAGCACCGGAAAGACAAGCTCGCGCCCCGCCGCCTTCATACAGGATTCTTAGACGTAAGCCCGGCCGGAAAGTTAGGGTGACTACGAAAAATTTCGTTTCTCTTCTCCCTCTCCCTCCGCGGGGGAGCGCGAGGGGTCTCCCCTCGCCTCACTTAAGCCGGCCGTGGCCGAAGGTCACGTCTCGCGAAGCGAGCGGCCGGCAGGGCGGGGTGAGGGCGCCGGTTCGCGCCGCCCTTCCGTTCGGCATAGAATCCCCCCGCTTTTCAAAAGAAGGAGGAGACTTCGATGAGATTCACCCGATTCGCGGTTTTCGTCTCGGTTCTGCTCTCGCTGGCCGTCGCCGCTTCGGCCCAGGAGAAGAAGATGGAGGAGAAGAAAGCGGCTGCCAAGATGGAGGCGCCCAAGCCCGGTCCCGAGGTCAAGAAGCTCGGCTATTTCGTCGGCAACTGGAAGAGCGAAGGGGAGCTGAAGGAGAACCCCTTCGGAATGCCCCCGGGAAAGTTCAGCTCGACGGACAGGTGCGAATGGTTCCCGGGCGGGTACGCGGTCACCTGCCACTCGACGGGCAAGGGCACGATGGGCGCGATGCACGGCCTGGGCATCCTCGCGTACAACGGGGAAGACAAGGTCTACACCTACTACGGCGTGGACAACATGGGCATGGCGGGGCTGAGCAAAGGGACCGTGGATGGCGACAACTGGGTCTACACGAGCGAAGAGAAGATGATGGGAAAGACCGTCCACGGCCGCTATTCGATGACCACGTCGTCTCCGAGCTCCTACACCTTCAAGTACGAGACCTCCGAAGACGGCCAGAAGTGGACGCCGGTCATGGAAGGCAAGACCACGAAAGTCGGAGCGGCCAAGAAGGAAGCTCCCGCGGAAAAGAAACCCGCGTAAGAACTGCCGCTCACCAGAGCTCCTCAAGAGGCGGGGCCAGTCCCCGCCTCATTTCTCTTCTGCTCTCTTCTGCGATGGCGACCGAGCCGTTCACCAACGCAAGGCGCAACCGTAATAACGCCAGGGTTAACCGGCGATCAGGACCGCTCCGATGACCCATCTCTGCCCGCGTCCTTACGGGCGTGAGCAGGACCTTTCCGGTAAGATTCTCGGGCTTGATCCGCTGCCCCACCTGTTCTACCGAGGCGCCGGAGACGGCGCGGTTCTGCCCATCCTGCGGCGAGGCGATCTCCTCGATCTCGCAGATGCCTACGGGACTGGCGACCCCATCCGTCGCGGAAGCGGCGAGGAGGCGGAGCCCCTCCTCGGCGCCGGTCGGGCGGCTCGTCTCCTCCGACGTCCTCGAGGCGGGCGGGTTCACGCCGGGAACCGTGCTCGCCGAGCGCTACCGCATCATCGGGCTTCTGGGGCATGGGGGAATGGGCGAAGTCTACCGCGCCGATGACTTGAAGCTGGGGCAGCCGGTCGCGCTCAAGTTCCTTCCGCGCGCTCTCGCCCGGGAACCCTCCCGCCTCGAACGCTTCTATGCCGAAGTTCGCATCGCCCGCCAGGTTTCCCATCCGAACGTCTGCCGCGTCTACGACGTCGGCGAGATCGACGGGCAGCACTATCTCTCCATGGAGTTCGTGGACGGAGAAGACCTCGCCTCGCTCTTGAAGCGCATCGGCCGGCTCCCCGCCGACAAGGCGCTCGACATCTCGCGCGAGCTCTGCGCGGGTCTGGCGGCGGCGCACGACAAGGGCGTCCTGCACAGGGACTTGAAGCCGGCCAACGTCATGGTCGACGGCCGGGGCCGCGCGCGCATCACGGATTTCGGCCTCGCGGTCGCTGCGGGCGAGGTTGTCGAGGGAGAGGTCTCCGGCACTCCCGCCTACATGGCGCCCGAGCAGCTCGAGGGCAAGAGCGCCTCGGTCCGGAGCGACATCTACGCGCTCGGGCTCGTGCTCTACGAGCTCTACACGGGAAGGAAGGCCTTCGAGGGCGCGAGTTTTCAGGAGTTGAAGCGAAAGCACTCGAAGGAAGCCCCGGTCTCGCCCTCGACGGTTTCGCCCGGGTTCGATCCCGTCGTCGAGCGGGTGATCCTGCGCTGCCTCGAGAAGGACCCGGCCCGGCGCCCGGCCTCGGTGCCCCAGGTGGCCGCGGCGCTTCCCGGCGGCGATCCTCTCGCGGCGGCGCTCGCGGCCGGAGAGACGCCTTCGCCCGAGATGGTCGCCGCGGCCGGAGAGGAGGGCGCGCTGGCGCCCGGCCGCGCCTGGGCTTTGCTCGGCGCCGTCTCCGTCACGGTCCTCATCGTGCTGCTTCTCGTTCCCTTCGCGACGGATCTCGGCCTGGCACCGCTGCCGAAGAGCCCCGATGCGCTCTTCGACCGCGCGAGCGAGATTGCGCAGAAGCTCGGCTACGCGCCGGCCGCAGCCGACACTGCCTCCTGGTGGGACCGTCAGTACGACATGCTGCGGTACCGCGCCGATCACATTCCCTCGCCCCGGCGCGTTCGAGAGCTCGCGACCGTCGAGCCCCACCCGTGGTGGTTCTGGTACCGGCAGAGCCCGCGCCCGATGGTGCCGGGGAACATGGACCAGGTGGTGAGCGAAGACGACCCGCCGCTCGAGATCGTCGGCATGGTCAGCCTCGCGTTAGACGCCCGCGGCAACCTCGTTCGCTTCCGCGCCGTTCCGCCGCAGATTGACGAATCGAAGCAGGCGTCTCCCGCCCCCGACTGGGATGCGCTCTTCCGCGAAGCGGGACTGGATCCCAAGAGCTTCCATCCCTCGGGTCCGAAGTGGCTTCCGCCGGCATTCGCGGACGTGCGGGCCGAGTGGGATGGCAGCTTCGATAGGCAGCCCGCCGTGCCGATCCACGTCACGGCCGCCGCCTATCGCGGCGAACCGGTGTATTTCGAAGTTCTCGGGCCGTGGGACAGGCCGTTGCGGATGCCGGAGGTCCGGCAGACGGAGAGGCCGCTCGTGGCGCGGGCGGCCTTCATTTTCATGGTTCTCGCGGTCTTGGCCGCGGGCGTGATCTTCGCGAGACGGAATCTTCGCCAGGGCCGTGGCGACCCGCGAGGGGCGTTTCGCGTCTCGTCCTTCGTGCTCGTCCTGTCGATCCTCTCGTGGCTTCTGGTTGCCCATCACGTGAGCGATCTGCAGGGAGAGTTCGAGATGGTTCTGAGGGCCCTGGGTTTCGCGCTATTGAAAGGAGCTTTCGTGTGGCTGGCCTACATGGCGCTCGAGCCGTACGTCCGCCGGAGGTGGCCCGACCTCCTGATCTCCTGGACCCGGCTTCTTTCGGGGAAGTTCCAGGATCCGCTGGTGGGGCGCGACGTGCTGATCGGGTTGTTCTTCGGCGGCCTGTCTGTGATCGTCTATTTCATCGACAACGGTCTGGCGTCGTTCTGGAACGTCCCCGGCATGACGCCGGTGCCGCCCGGAGTTGGCCAGACCCTTTCGGGTCCTAACCGCATCGCGGGGTGGCTGCTCGACCAGGTCGGCATCTCGCCGATCCAGGCTCTGGCCGCGACGTCGCTCCTCATCCTCTCCTGGGTCATCCTGCGGCGGCGGTGGCTGGCCGTCGGCATGGCCTTTCTGGTCCTGACGCTCATGGACATCAGCGGCGAGAACATCTTCGTCGAGGTGCCTATGGCGCTCGCGATCGCGGGCCTGACGATTTTCACCGTGGTCCGCTTCGGGATCGTCGCCCTGGCCGTCAGCTTTTTCTTGCGAGGCCTGTTTCTGCGCTTTCCGCTCACCCTCGACTTCTCGCGCTGGTATACGGGGCGCTCCCTGTTCCTCCTGCTGGTCCTCGCGGGCCTCGCCTTCTACGGGTTCCGCACCTGTCTCGGCGGGAAATCCGCTTTTGGCGCCGCGGCTCTCGACGAAGCGTAGGGAGACCCCTACCGCATCGCCTCCATGGGGGAGAGGCGCGAGGCGCGGATGGCGGGGTAGAGGCCAAAGACCACGGCCAGCGACAGCGCCACCAGCCAGGCCACCAGCAACCCAACCGGGTTCACGACGAGGCCCCACGGGAACATCGGCGAGAGCACCCGGCAGACGATCGTTCCCGCGAGCGTGCCGACGACGGAACCGAGGGCCGCGAGCACCGTAGCCTCGAGCAGGAACTGGACGAGGATCTCGCCGTCGGAGGCGCCCATCGCCTTCCTCAGTCCGATCTCGAAGCGGCGGTCGGAGAAGGAGATGAGCATCACGGAGAGCACGCCGACGCCCCCCACGAGCAGGACCGTCGCCGCCAGGCTGTCGAGCACGATCCGCCAGCCTCGCATCTCTTTCAGGAACTGGTTGTACCAGCGGGCCGAGATCTCCTCCAGGTCTTTGATCTCGATGTCCTCGATCCCGTGATGCGCCTGCTTGACGCGCCCGAGGATCATCGAGGAGACCTCGGTCAGGTCGCCGCGCTTCCCGAGCTTGACGGCGACCTGTGTGAGCTTGTGGTCCGGGTCCATGCGCGTCATGTAGGTCGAGAGAGGGATCTGCAGCCCGTTGGCGTCGTACCAGATCTCCTCGGAAAAGATCTGCAGCTTGTCCTGGAGGCCGACGATGCGGAACGGGATCCCCTCGATCACGACGTCGCGGCCGACCGGGTCCGCGCCCCCGAAGAGCTTGGAGCCGAGAGTGGCGCCCACGATGGCGACGGTGCTGCGTCTCTTCTCGTCGTCCTCCGTCAGCCCCCGCCCCGACGCGATCGGGCGATTCATCAGCAGGCCGTACTGCGGGGTCACGCCCGTGACGAAGATGCGCTCGTTGCCGCCCGGGGTGCGCACCGAGGAGCGCCGTGTGGCGCGCGGCAGGAAGGCCCGGACCTTCGGGGACTCCGCGCAGACGCGGGGGAGGTCCTCGTACCGCAGGCCCGGCGACATCGCGAAGCGCTTCTGCTCTTCGGAAGTTTCGGGCGCCTTCGGCACGATGACCGCCGTGCCGTCCCAGCTCATGCCCGAAAAGCCGGTCGTCACCTTGTCCATCACGCCGTCCAGAACCGACGTCATCACGACGAGCACGAAGACGCCGAGCATCAACAGCGTGAGCGTGAGCGTGGAACGCAGCTTGTGGGCCCACAGTTCGAGAAGCCCGCCACGCACGACCTCGAGGTAAAGGGCGATGTGCGTCCGGATCGAGTGGCCTCGCCGCTCGGCGCGTGCTGTCGTGGTCAGGGGAAGCGCGTCGCTGCTCACGGATTTCTCTCACTCATAACGGAGCGCCTCCATGGGCGACTGGCGGCTGGCCTTGAAGGCGGGATAGAGCGCGAAGACGAACCCGAAGAGGCCCGCGAGCAGGAAGGCCCAGAGGAAGCTCTTCGGGTCCATGTAGAGGGGGATCTCGAGAACCGTCGTGATGGTCTTGGAGAACGCGACCCCGAGCGCGAAACCGAGCACCGCGCCGAGGCCCGAGAGGAGCATCGCCTCCGTCATGAACTCCTTGAAGACCTCGCGGCCGGAGGCGCCGATCGCCATCTTGACGCCCACCTCGCGCACGCGCTCCTTCAACGTGGCGAGCTGTATGTTGACGTTGACCATGCCGCCGCCGATCAGCGACACGATCCCGGCCAGCATGAAGATCATGTTGTAGACCTGCCCCTGGCTCCGGCGCTTCTGCACGCGCGCGGCGATGTCGTCGATGCGGACGTCCTCCTGGAGCCGGTGCGAAGTCTTCAGGGCCGACGTGAGCCCCTTGGTGAAGTCCTGCATCAGGTCGATGTTCGGGATCTTGAAGACGACCCGATCCACGCGGTGGTAGGCATCCCCCTGCATGCGCCGCGCGACCAGGGGGGCCGGCAGGGCCACGATGCGGTTGCGCCACGCGAAGACGTTGCCTTCGCTCTCGCGCCAGTGGAAGATCTTCTCCTTCAAGACTCCGACGACCGTCACGGGAATGTCGCCGACGCGGATCACCTGTCCGACCGGGTCTCCCGTGGGGAAGAACACGCTGGCGGCCTGGGCTCCCAGGAGGCATACGGCCGACGCCTTGGCGATGTCTTCGGAGGAGAAGACCCGCCCGCGTTCGATCTCGTAGCCGTTCAAAGGCAGGTAGTCGGCCGCGATCCCGGTGATCTGCCGCTCCTGGTCGGCGAAGGGGGAGCGCACGCGCAGGCGCGCGAACTTCTCGACACTGACCGCGTCGACGACCTTCGCGCCGAGCCTCTCTCCGTCGGAGGCGTCGTCGCGCCGCAGCCCCAGGTTCGCGTTCTGGAGCGCCGAGGGCGTCGTGCCTTCCTTGATCGCCGCCGAGGGCTGCACGTTCAGCTTGTCGAAACCGCCGCGCTTGGCCCACGCGTCGTCGGAGTGCCGCCGCTGGCTGTCGGAGATGGAAAATCCTCCCAGCACCGACGCCACGCCGAGCATCACCCCGAGCGTCTGAAGGATCGAGCGTCCCAGGTTCTCCCGGATCTCGACCCACGCCGCGAGGGTGCGCTCGCGAAACGCGCCGGTCAGCATGACATCTCCGTCACGCGGCCTCGGCGTCGCGGATCAGGCCGTCGTAGAGCTCCACCTGCCGCTGGGCCAGCGAGGCGTTGTGCGCGTCGTGCGTCACGAGGATCACGGTGTTGCCGTTGCGGTGGAGCTCCTGGAAGAGCTCGAGCACCTCGGCGCCTGTCTTCGAATCGAGCGCCCCTGTCGGCTCGTCGGCGAGCAGGACCGCCGGGTTGTTCGCCAGTGCCCTCGCGATCGCGACGCGCTGCCGCTGCCCGCCCGAGAGGACCCCCGGGAGGACGTTGGCCTTCTCCGGGATACCCACCCGCTCAAGCAGCTCCAGCGCCCGCTGGCGCCGCTGCCGGCGCGGAACACCCGCGTAGAGCAGCGGCAACTCGACGTTGCGCGCGATCGAGGCCTTCGGAAGCAGGTTGTAGTTCTGGAACACGAAGCCGACCTTCTCGTTGCGGATTCGCGCGAGCTCCGGTCCCGACAGTCCCTCGACCGGCTCGCCGTCCAGGAGGTAGCGCCCCTCTGTCGGCGAGTCGAGACACCCCAGGATCGCCATCAGGGTGGACTTGCCCGAGCCCGACGGTCCGATGAGAGCGACAAACTCCCCTCGCGCGACGGCCAGGTCGATGCCGCGCAGCGCGTGGACCGCCACGCCGTTGCTGCCATAGGTCTTTGTCAGGCCGTGGGTCTCGATGATGTTCATGCTCGCTCCGCTAAATCAGTTGTCGTCGTCCTTCTCGACCTTCTTCTTGGTCGGGTCCTCCAGCGCGACCTCCTGTCCGGGCGCGAGGCCGGCAAGGATCTCGACGCGCTCGAGAGTCGCCACGCCCGCCTTGACCGGGACCACGTCGAAGTACTCCTTCCAGTGGTCCGAGAGCCAGATGAACTTGGTCCGGCCGGAGAGTCCCGCCTTCGCGGCGGCGACCTGCTGGGGTTTCAAGTCCTTCTTCAAGCGATAGGCAACCGTGTCGCCGTCCTTGCGCTGCAGCGCCTCGAGCGGGATCGAGATCGCCTTGTCGCGCTTCTCGCCCAGAATCTCGACGTTCGCGCTCATGCCGGTGCGGTAGGCGTCGGAGAGCTCGTCGAGCGAGATCTCGACCTTGAAGACCTTGATCTTCTCGACCAGCTCGGCCGAGGGTGCGACGAACGTCACCTTCCCCGTGAACACCTTCTGCGGATAGGCGTCGAGCGTGATCCGGACGGGCTGCCCGACGTGGACCTTGGCGATGTCCACTTCGTTCAGGTTCACGCGGATGATCAGGGACTTCAGGTCCGCGACCGTGAAGAGGACCGTTCCCGCGTTGAAGGAGGAGACTCCCGAGGTGACCGTCTCGCCCAGCTCGACCCCCTTCTTGATCACGACGCCGCTCATGGGCGAGACGACGCGGGCCTTCTGAGAGGCGGCGTTTCCGGAGATCGGGATGCCGCGGTCCTCGACGATCTGGTAGAGCATGCGCGCCGACTTGAGCGCCTCGACCGCCTGGTCCCGCTTGTTCCGCACGGCTTTGAAAGCGTCGGCGCCGAGCAGACCCTGGTCGAAGAGGGCCTTCTGAGAAGCGAACTCCCGCTCGGCGTCCTGGAGTTTCAGCTGCGCCTGCGTCAGGCCGCCCGAGACTTCCGAAAGAGACTGCGCCTGGTTGACGTCCGGCTCGACCTCGGCCAGCACGTCGCCGGCTTTGACGACCGCCCCCTCGCGCACGCGCAGCGACAGCACGCGCCCTGAGACCACCGACTTGACATCCACCTTCGTGACCGGGTCCACGACGCCGACCTCGCGCACGGAGACCTGCAGCGGCTCTTCCTGGACCTTGCCCAGACGGAACGGGCTCGCATCGGCCTTTGGGTCCTTCTTGTCCCGGCTCCGCATGGCGACGACGGCCCCTCCGGCGACGACGACGATGATCGCCCCCCAGAGCAACCTCTTCTTGCCTTTCGTCATAACCCCTTCCCGGTCTGTGCCTTACGATGAATTCTGGATTTGCCATGACTCCGAAGAAGGCTCCGCGCCTGTTTCCTTCGTTTGGAACACTAGTCAATACGTTGTCGGCCCCGGAAATGTTCGACTTCCAGCCGCGTCGCGAAGCGAGCGGCTGGCAGACCGGGAGGGGGATGACGGGTTTCGGTCAGAATGACTCCATGCCCCCGCTTGCGGCCGTGTTCCTCGCCGAGCTGGACGCCTATGCGGCGGCCGACGGCCGGGAACGGGCCTCGCTCGCGAGGATCCGGGATTTCGTCAGCGGCTCCCCGAATCCCTTCTCCCGCGCAAACCCGGAAGGCCACGTCACTGCGAGCGCGGTCGTGGCGTTGCGCGGCGGATCGGAGTTCTTTCTCGTCTGGCACCACAAGCTCGCCCGCTGGCTCCAGCCCGGCGGCCACCTCGAGCCCGGCGACGAGTCGGTCTTCGCTGCGGCCCTGCGCGAGGCGCGGGAGGAGACGGGAATCGTTTCTTTCGAGTTCCCGATCGGGGAACGCATCCTCGATGTGGACGTGCATTTCATCCCTGCCCACGGCCCCGATCCCGCGCACTTCCACTACGACATCCGCCATCTCCTGGCGGTGCCGGCACCGCTTTCGCTTCTCCCGGAGAACGGCGCGCTCCTGACTTTCGACCGGGCGCTCGCCGCCGGCATAGATGACTCCCTCGCCCGAGCCTTCCGCAAAGCTCAATCGGCAATCGACAACCGTCAATCCTCGATTCCCTGATGCTTCTTTACGCTCTGACCGTCTTTCTCGGAGCGTTCCTTCTCTTTCAGATCCAGCCGCTGATGGGCAAGTCCATCCTGCCCTGGTTCGGCGGGGCTCCCGCGGTCTGGTCCACCTGTCTCGTCTTCTTCCAGCTTGCGCTGCTGGCGGGATATCTCTACGCGCACGCTCTCGTCCGCGGGGCGGGGCCTCCCCCGCGCGCCGCCCGCGTCCTGCACTGCGCGCTCCTGCTTCTTTCGCTCGCCGCGTTCCTGGCGCTTTTCCTCGCGTGGGGATCGCCGATCCTTCCCGGTCCGGGCTGGAAGCCTCGCGACCCGAGTCACCCTGCCGGCCGCATTCTCCTGCTTCTGGCGACGAGCGTCGGCCTTCCGTACCTGCTTCTCTCCTCGACGAGCCCGCTCGCGCAGGCCTGGGCCGCGCGCGCGCATCCCGGCGCCCGCGTGTATCGCCTCTACGCGCTCTCCAACCTCGCGTCGCTCCTGGCCCTCGTGACCTATCCGACGCTCGTCGAGCGTCTCCTGCCTCTTCGCGCCCAGGCCTGGCTCTGGTCGGCGACCTACGCCGCCTTCGCCGCCACCTCTCTTGCCTGCGCCTGGCGCGCGGGGGACACCCCGCTCGTTCATCCCTTCGCCTCTCACCGTCATCCTGAGCCCTTCGCCCCTCTCTGTCATCCCTTCGCGCCCTCTCCTTGTCATCCTGAGCGCAGCGAAGGATCTGCTCTGGTGGCTTCGATTGACCACGGCCCGGCTCAGGACAGGCTCCGCGAAGGATCCGCTCCCGTCGCTACCGCATTCACCGCTCACAACTCACCACTCACAACTCTCTTCTGGTTCTCCCTCGCCGCCGCCGGCTCCATGATGCTCATGGCGACGACCAACCAGATGTGCCAGGAAGTCGCCGCCGTCCCCTTCCTGTGGGTCCTGCCGCTCTGCCTGTATCTGGCCTCCTTCGTGCTCTGCTTCGAGAGCGACCGCTTTTATGTTCGCGCCCTCTTCGGCCCCGCGATGCTGGCGGCTCTCCTCTGGGCGGCCTACGTCCTGTTCCAGGGCTTCACCGTCCCGATCCTCACGCAGATCGCCGCCTACTCGGGCGCGCTCTTCGCCTCGTGCATGGTCTGCCACGGAGAGCTCGCCCGCTCGAAACCCGACGCCAGCCGGCTGACCTCTTTCTATTTGACGATCGCCGCGGGGGGCGCGGCCGGCGGGATCTTCGTCGCTCTCGTGGCCCCGCTTCTCTTCCGCGGGTTCTGGGAAATCCACATCGCGTTCCTGCTCGCCGGCGCTCTGGCGATCGTCGCGCTCGCCCGCGACCGCGGCTCCTGGCTTTACCGCGGGCGGCCCTGGCCGGCGTTAGTCGCGCTGGCCGCCTCGGCTGCCGCCGTCTATTACGCGAGGGACCCGGAGCTCTTCCGGTCGGCGCTGGCGCGGCGGCTCTCGCTGCGCCTGCTCTTCTCTTCCAGTGGCGCGCTGCTGGCGCTCGGCGCGGGTGTCGCGGCCCTTCTCCTCATCCTGCGCCTGGGCCTGCTGACCGCCCGCGGCCGGCCGTACCTCGCGGGCGCGCTCCTGGCGGGCGCGCTGGCGTTTCTGGGGTCTCTCCTGGTCGCGGAGATCCAATCCTCCCTCCAGTCGGCCGTCTCCCTGTCGCGCAACTTCTACGGCGTCCTGACGGTCGAGCGGATGGGCGTCGGCGACAGGGAATCGGAGCGCCTCGACCTCCGTCACGGGCGGATCGTGCACGGCTTCCAGTACTGGAACCCGTTGAAGCGCAGCCTGCCGACGAGCTACTACGGGATCGAGAGCGGCATCGGCCTCGCGCTCGAGCACCATCCCCGGCGCGCCGCCGGCCCTCTGCGGGTCGGTGTCGTGGGCCTGGGCGTCGGAACGATCGCGTCGTACGGGCGCGCGGGAGACGTGTATCGCTTCTACGACATCAATCCCGACGTCATCACGCTCTCCACGGGGCCGGGCCGGCTCTTCACGTATCTGGCCGACTCCCCGGCGCGCGTCGAGATCGTGTCCGGCGACGCCCGGCTCTCCCTCGAGCGGGAGCGCGGGCAGCCGGCCTTCGACGTTCTCGCCGTGGACGCGTTCACCAGCGACGCCATCCCGGTCCATCTCCTGACAAGGGAAGCGGTCGAGGTCTATCTCGCCCGTCTCGCGCGGCCCGACGGGATCCTCGCCCTCCACATCTCCAACCGCCAGCTCGATCTCGAGCCGGTCGTGCGCAGCGTCGCGCGCTCCCTCGCGCTTCCGATCTGCGTCGTGGACCGAAACGAGAGAGAGGGAGCCGTGTGGGCCACGACCTGGGTCCTCCTCTCCCGCGACCCCGCCGTCCTGGCCCTGCCCGACATCGCCAGAGCCTGCGTCCGCCGCGAAGCCGGCCCCTCCGTCCGCCTCTGGACCGACGACTACAGCAACCTCTTCTCCGTCATCAAGTAACGGTCCCTCCCTCCCCCTCTCCCTCCGGGAGAGGGTTGGGGTGAAGGGCGCGACTACCGCGCGAAATGCGATCGACGGCCAGAGATGAAAAACATGAGAAAGCAAAACGACCGCTCCGCGCAGCACTGATTGGTTCTCCTCTGGACACCTCCTCGATCTTCCAGGATGATCAAGACGGTCATGCCCGCCCTGGTCGTTCCCGTGCCGCGATCGCTTTTGGTCGCCGGCCTCTCGGTCTTTCTCCTGGCCGCGATACCCCCGGGACCGGCGCATCGGGTCAAGGACATCAACGAAACCCCCGAATCGCCGCCGGGAAGCGCGGGCGCGGCAATCGTTGCGGGAAACACCCTTTACTTCACGGTCTCGAACATGCTCTGGAAGAGCGACGGGACAACGGCCGGAACACAACCGGTTGACGGGACCGGCGCGATCTCCGGCGCGCACATCCAGGCCGTCCTCGGCGACATCCTGTATTTCACCGCCACCGACGGCGGCCACGGGATCGAGCTCTGGCGGACCGACGGCACGCTCGAGGGCACCAGGATGGTCCGCGACATCAACCCGGGCCGCGGAAATTCCGATATTCGAAGCCCCGTGGCCTTTCGCGGCGAGCTGTATTTTGGCGCCAACGATGGGGTTCACGGGTTCGAGCTGTGGAAGACGGACGGGACGGAAGACGGAACCGTTCTCGCGGCGGACCTGAATCCGGGACCCAACGGCTCCGCGCTCTTCAGCCTGAGAGCCAGCGGAGACAGGCTCTACTTCTCCGAGTCTTCTTTCGCGCCCGATTCGCCGGCCACGGTCTACTCGACGGACGGAACAGCGAGCGGGACGCGCCCGCTGCGGCAGTTTGTTGCGGCGAGCACCGGCTGTTATTTCGAAGGCTGCTTCGGTTGGCCTCCGGGAGACTTCGTATCCCTGGGCGGGCTGACGTATTTCATCGCGAGCGACGGAACCTCCGGCCTCGAGCTTTGGCGGACCGACGGGACCGCCCTCGGAACAACTCCGGTGAAAGACATCTGCCCGGGAGCGTGCAACGCATTCGCGTATTCCGACGGGCTCTCTGCGCTGGACGCTCCTCAGCTTCAAGTTTTGAACGGCTACCTCGTCTTCTTCGCCAGCGACGGTGTTCACGGCAGGGAGCCCTGGACGAGCGATGGCACGGAAACGGTGACGCGGCTCGTCAAGGATGTCTTTCCCGGCTCCTCAGACTCATCTTTCGGGTACGGCGCGACCGTGGCCGGCGCCGTCCTGCTCTTCCCCGCCCACAGCACCCAGAACGGTTGGGAGGTGTGGAGAAGCGATGGAACCGAGACCGGGACGTTCTCAGTGGGCCCGGGAACGGCAGATTCCGCTCCCGACCAGATCACTCCGGTCGGCGACGCGGCCTTTTTCTCAGCCGTTTTTCGAGAACCGCGTTCGGTCGGGCCGGGAATCCGCCGGCTCTGGAAGACGGATCCGGCGGTCACCCGCGCCTCGGTCGTGTCGGATTCGGTTTCGGATCCGACGAGGCTCGTCAACTTCGGCGGGACTCTCTATTTCACGGCGCCGGGACCAGCGGGGTTTTCGCTCTGGAAGACGGACGGATCGTCGACCGGGACCGAGGTCGTGCGGGTCCTCAGTCGAGCGAATTCCTCCTCGAATTCCCAGTTCCTGGGTGAGCTCGATGGGTCGCTCCTCTTCTTCGCCAACAACGGGAACGACTTCTCGGGGCTCTGGAGAACAGATGGAACGGACGCCGGCACGCAACCGATCGCTCCTGTCTTCCTTGGCGGTTTCGAACCGGCGAGCCGGATCTCCGCACCGTTTCGAGGATCGCTCTTCTTCAATGGCGATGACGGAATCCACGGATCCGAGCTCTGGCGGACCGACGGAACGCCGGGAGGAACCCGGCCGGTCAAGGACATTGCCGTTCCCGGCGGAGCCGTGTTTCCGTACATTCAATCTTCCAATCCGTGCGAGTTCACGGCCGCAGGAGACACGCTCTACTTCGGCGCGACCGATGGAGACCACGGAGATGGACTCTGGAAGACGGACGGGACGGAGACCGGCACCCAATTCATCAAGGATCTTGGCCTCGGTTGTTTTTCCAACCCTTCGCGCCGTCTCATTCCCTTCAATGGATTGCTCTATTTCTCCGGAACGACTTCGTCCTTCGAACCGGGGTTCTGGCGGACGGACGGGACAAGCTCAGGCACGGAACTGATACGGCCGATTGCGGTGACAAACCTGACCTCCACGAATAGCAGGCTGATCTTCTCCGGGTCCGGCGCGCCCGAGGGAAGCGGGCTCTGGGCGAGCGACGGGACCGCGGCGGGGACGGTAATCCTCGAGCAGTTTGCCGGAGGCGTCGGTCCGTTGGTTCGCTCTCGCGACGGCGCACTCTTCATCGCGGCGGACGGGACCGGTCCGGTTCAGCTCTGGCGAACCGACGGCACGCCGGGCGGGACGACGTTTCTCGCGGAATTCCGCCACGGCCTGGCCGGAAGCGAGATTGTGGTGATAGGCGATCGCGCATTCTTCGTCGTCGGAGATGCCGAGCACGGGATCGAGCTGTGGACGAGCGACGGAACGCCCGCCGGGACACACAGGGTCAAGGACATCGCCCCGGGAGCGGCCGACGCGAATCCCCGGAACCTCTCCGCGATCGCCGGCGTGCTCCTCTTCTCCGCGAGAGATCCCATCCACGGCGAGGAGCTCTGGCGCAGCGACGGAACCGAGGAAGGCACGTTCCTTCTGCAGGACATCTCCCCGGGGATTGCGTCCTCCTCGCCCGGTGGGTTCACGAGGGCCGGTTCGCTCGTCTACTTCACGGCCGACGACGGGGAAACCGGAGTCGAGCTCTGGGCGATGCCGGTGTCCGCTCTCGATTCCGAACCCGGGCGAAAGCCGCACCAGGTCCAAAGCGTCCCCTGGCGACACTGACCAGGTACGTGCCTCTGGCCAGTGAGGCCTCCTCCCCTCCCTCCGGGAGAGGGTCGGGGTGAGGGCGCGACTACCGCGCGAAATACAATCGGGGCGAAAACACGGCGTACGGCCAGAGATGGAAAACATGAGAAAGAACTACGACTTCTCGAAGGGCAGGCGGAATCCGTACGCGCGTCGCCTCAAGAGGCAAGTGACGATTCGCCTGGATGAAGCCACGATCGAGTACTTCCAGTCTCTCGCCGCCGAGACCGCTATCCCCTATCAGACCCTCATCAACCTCTATCTCCGCGAATGCGCGGGATCCCGGCGTGAGCTTCGCCTTGAGTGGCGCAGTCCGTCCGCAAAGGGAGCGGCCTAGCCGCAGATACGCCCTCTCCCTGTCGCCGCTTCTTACTCCTTAAAGCTCAGATCGAAAAGGGTTTATTTGCCAGGCAGCCGGAGATGATTCCATGGCTTCGCCTCATGGATACCATCTTGACTTACGCTCTTTTTACGCCTAGTGTGGGAGTTTCCCGGTCCTATCCAGGACTCCGGACTTTGGACTTGCTCTTATGACCCAGCCTCTACGGCTCGAAGACATCGTCGAGAAAGCGCTCGCGGCCAGGCCCGCGCGCAATCTGCTGACCGGGCTCGGCGCGAAGATCTCGATCGCATCGGACCTGCCGCCGCGCCGGCAAACCCGCGGGCATCTGGTGACCGGCGTCGAACCGCTTGATCGTCTGCTCTCGGGCGGACTGCCCCGGGGGCAGCTCGTCGAGATCGTCGGGCGCCGTTCGAGCGGGCGCTTCTCGATCGGGCTCGCGGCGCTCGCTTCCATCACCTCGGTCGGAGAGCCGGCGGCGCTTCTGGACTCGGAAGAGCACCTGGATCCTCAGGCCGCGGCCGCGGCGGGAGTGGACCTGGATCTTCTCCTCTGGGTGCGTCCGCGCCGCGTCAAGGAGGCGCTCGCCGCGGCGGAGATGCTGCTCGCCGCGGGCTTCCCGCTGGTCGTTGCGGACTTCGGTCTCTCTCCGCGCGGCGGGCGCTTCGTGCCCGACGCCGCCTGGATCCGTCTCGCGCGCGCGTCGCAGGCGCAGGACTCCGCTCTTCTTCTGCTGACTCCTGAACGCTTGAGCGGGATCGCCGCCGACGCCGTCGTCACCGCCGACGCCTCCCATCCTCTCTGGCGCGGCTCCGGCAAGTCCCCCCGCCTCCTGGCCGCCCTCTCCTCCCGCCTCACCCTCCAGAAACTCGCCCGCCTCACCCCCGGTACCTCACAATCACTTCGACTGCGAGTCTCCACCTCTCTCCCCCCTCTCCCTCCGGGAGAGGGTCGGGGTGAGGGCGCGATTAGCGCCGATCTCTCTGTCATCCTGAGGTCGCCGACGCGCCAGAGCCGCTATGGCGACGGCGCGAGCGAAGCGACGAAGGATCTGCTCCCGCTTTCTCAATCACAAATCGCAAAGTCTCTTGATATCCCTCACCGACTGATTCGCGTGACTCCCGGGAACCCGTCGAAGCCGGAGTCGAAACTCATGATCCGCGAAACGCCATGCCGCGCCATGACGGCCAGATGAAGAGAATCCCTGGCCGACAGGCGCGGATGTCCGAGCACGATTCCTTTGGCCCGCTCGAGGTCGGCCAGCTCCACGGGGAAGACTTCGTCGGCGATTCCCAGGAGCGCGTCGAAGGCGGGCTGGATCGCGTCGCGCCGGCCGATGGCGACGTACCGGTGGAGGATCTCCTGGAAGGCCTCGACGTCTGTAACGAGACGTTCTCCTTCGGAGAGGCATCTTTCCAGTATTTGCTGCGTGTCCCGCTTGTGAGGATGGGGCGCCCCCACCAGGTACATCGGGATGTTCGAATCGAGGAGAATCACCGTGGCGGCGAATCGAGATAGCCGCGTTCGATCTCGCGGAGCATTTTGTCGATATCGGCCGTCGGAAAGGCGTGCTCCGCGGCGGCGCGGACGACCTGAAGCTTCTTGCCCGGGTCGCTCCGAGGCTCACTCCGGCGCGCCGCGCGCAAGGCCTGACGCACCCACTCCGCGACGGTCATGCGGCGGCGCCGCGCCGATTGCCGGATGTCGCGCAACTCCGTTTCGTCCAGGAGCACCTGCAGCCTCTTACTCATATGATGAGTCTATCCGGCTCATATCAAGAGTCAAGCCCCGATGAGGCAGCCCTGACACCTGATACCTGGCACCTGACACCATGCTCGCCTGCCTCTACGTCCCGCTCTTTCCCCTGGCCGCGCGCCTGCGCAGCGAGCCGGACCTGAAAGGCGAGGCCGCCGCCGTCTTCGAAGGCAACGGCAACGCCGCGCGCGTCATCGCCGCCGCGCGCCAGGCGCGCAAGAAGGGCATCCAGCCCGGAATGACTCTCCCCCAGGCCCGTTCTCTCTATCCTAAACTCCTCGCCCGCGCCCGCGACCTCGAAAGCGAACGCGCCGCGCAGGAAGCCCTCCTGGAGATCGCCGAAACTTTCTCGCCGCGAGTCGAAGACGCCGGCGAAGGCCTCGCTTATCTGGACATTGATGGAATCCCGGCTCTCCCACGTACTTCCGGTGCCGTAGGGGAGGGGCTTTGCCGGCCGGTCGCTTCGCGACCCGCTACCGCGGCCGGCGCAGAAATGAGGCGAGGGGAGACCCCTCGCACTCCCCCGTCCCGCCTCCCGTCACCCGCGGAAGACGGGCGGCCGCAAGGGCCGCCCCTACGGCACGACCAGGGCGAGCCCTGTCATCCTGAGCGCAGCGAAGGATCTGCCCCCCTCGCGCCCTCAATCACAACTCACAACTCACAACTCACAACTCACAACTACCTCTCTCTCGCCCGCGACATCATCTCCGCCGCCGAGAAAGCCTCCCTGCCGCTGCGCGTCGGCATCGCCAACTCCAAGCTCGCCGCCCGCGTCGCCGCGGGACTCCCCGACTCGCCCACTGTCGTGCCCGAAGGGGAGGAGCGGCAGTTCCTGAGCCGCCTTCCTCTCTCGCGCCTCGCGCCCCAGATCGATATCGCGGATACGCTCGAGCGCTGGGGCATCCGCTCGATCGGCGATTTCGCGCGCCTGCCCGAAGGCGAAGTCGCGAGCCGCCTCGGAGAGCTCGGCCGCGAGCTTCACGCCGCCGCGCGCGGGATCGATCCGCGCCCGCTCGAGCCGCGCCTGCCTCCTCCCTGCCTCTCCGAGGGGATGGATCTGGAGTGGCCTCTCATCTCCCTCGAGCCCTTCCTCTTCCTGGGCAACGCGGCGCTGGAGCGCCTCGTCGGACGCCTGGAATCCCAGGGCCTCGCCTGCGTGAAGCTCGAAATCACTTTGAAGCTCGATCCCGACGGCTGCGACGCGCGCGCGATCGCGCTGCCCGCGCCCACGTGCGAGGTCAAGACTCTCCTGACACTCATGCGCCTGGAACTGGAGGCGCGCCCGCCCGGCGCTCCCGTCAGCGGCTTCACCTTCACCGCGCATCCGGACAGGCCGCGCCGCGCCCAGCTCTCCCTCTTCGGTCCCGCCGCCCTCTCTCCCGACCGTCTCGCCACCACCATCGCGCGCCTGGCCGCTCTCCTGGGCGCCGACCGCGTCGGCTCGCCGCGCACCGTGGACGGCCACCGCCCAGAGCGCTTCACGCAAGTCGGCTATGCGCCTCCTCCCCCTCCGACCCTCGCCCGTCCTCCCCGCAACGGCCGCGGCCTCCTGGCTGTCCGCGTCCTCCGTCCCCCCCTCGCCCTGGAAGTCCTCACAGCTCCAGCCCCCCCTCTCCCTCCGGGAGAGGGCCGGGGTGAGGACGCAACGACCGCCACTGCACCCTGTCATCCCTCCGCTTCTCCCCCCTGTCATCCTGAGCAAAGCGAAGGATCTGCTCCCGTCGCCTCTCCAATCCGAAATCCGAAATTCGAAATTCGAAACCCCCTCCGCCTTCTTTCGATCAAGACCACCTCTCCCGACGCCCAACCCTCCATCTCCGGTTCCGTGAAGGTCGCCTCCGGCCCCTGGTCCCTCGAAGACGCCTGGTGGTCCACCGACCCCGCCGACCGCGACTACTGGGACGTCGAACTCTCCGACGGAGGCCTCTACCGCATCTACCTCGACCGCGCCACGAGCGCTTGGTTCGCTGACGGCATCTATGACTGAACTTGAAGGAGATGTACGTTTGTACATATAATCGCGATGGCCGAGTTTGAATGGGATGAACGAGAGGCAGTCTCGAATCTCCAGAAGCACGACGTTGCATTCGCGGATGCCGTATCGGCGGTGGAAGACGATCCGCTCCCTCTCAGCATCCTCGACGACTCATCTGGCGAGAATCGATTCGTGACGATCGGAACCGATCTCCTGGGACGCACCCTGGTCGTCGTTTACATCCGGCGTGGGAATCGAGTGCGGATCATCTCGGCCCGAAAGGCGACCCGGCGAGAACGTCGAGCTTACGAGGAATAGATATGAGAAGAGAGTACGACTTCAGCAAAGGGAAACGAGGACCCATCGTCCCGATTCCCCGAGGGAAGACGCGTATCACGATTCGAATCGACGATGACGTGCTGGCCTGGTTCAGGGAACAGGTCAACGCCGCCGGCGGCGGCAACTATCAGAAGCTGATCAATCTTGCCTTGCGGGAACACGTATCCCGTCGCCGAGAGCCTCTGGAGGCGACTCTTCGACGTGTACTCCGCGAGGAGCTGACGCAGCCGGATCACGCTACGGCTGGTGCCTCTTCTTACTTGCGTGACACTGTGGACGACGGTGACGAATACGGCCGGGCTTCAAGGACGCGGCTGCGAACGGCGAAGAAAGCAGAATCTCGCGGCCTCACAGGGCGACCTACCTGGACGCGCGACGAGCTCCACGAGCGCCACCCCGGGAAGAAGACGAAGTGACCGGCGCCGTATCAACGGTCACCCCTTCCCCGGCACCGTCCCCGGCCAGCACCAGCCTTCGAAAGGAGAGCGCCTATGTCATATGAACGTTGGACACGTCACTCTGACTGGTACATCTACCGGCAATCCGGCCCTCAGCGGCGAGAAGATGAAATTCTCAACGTGTGGCACGTCACTTCGAGTCCCGGTCAACCCAACACCGAATTTCACTACGATGAAGTCTCCGAGATGCTTGCACTCAATGACCTTTCACGCATTCGTGGATGGAGCCCCGCAGAGGACGATCTTTTGCGTGAAGCCCTCGCAGCTTTCATCAAGGATGTCGACGAAACGCCCCAGGGACCGGCCGCTTCCAAAGATCGGTGATGAGATTCGACGCGATGAGCGAAGAGCCCGCCTCCACCGTAACCCCCTTTCCCGGCACGGTCCCCGGCCAGCACCAGCCCCCCAAGCTCCTCGACCGCGTCCGCATCGCCATCCGCACCCGCCACTACAGCCTCCGCACCGAAGAGGCCTACGTCGGCTGGATCCGCCGATACATCTTCTTCCACAACAAGCGCCATCCGCTCGAGATGGGAGAACCCGAGATCAACGCGTTCCTCTCGGGCCTCGCCGTAAAGGAGCGCGTCAGCGCGTCAACCCAGAATCAGGCTCTCTGCGCTCTTCTCTTCCTCTACCGGCACGTCCTCGAGAAGCCCTTCCCGCAGCTCGAGAAATTGATTCGCGCCAAGCGTCCCGATCGCCTGCCCGTGGTCATGACGCGCGCCGAAGTCAAGAGAGTCCTGCAGAGGCTCGATGGCGTGAACCGAGTCATGGCGATGCTCCTCTACGGCTCGGGCATGCGCCTGCTCGAGTGCCTGCGCCTGCGCGTGAAAGACGTCGAGTTCGGCCTCAACCGGATCCTCGTCCGCGACGCGAAGGGCCATAAGGATCGTTTTGTTCCCCTCCCGGCGTCTGTGCGCCCGCAGCTTGTCTCCTGGCTCGCCCGCGTCAAGCAGTTGCACGAAGAGGATCTTCGCGACGGCGGCGGCACCGTGTACATGCCCTTCGCTCTCACGCGCAAGTACCCCGGCGCCGACCGCGAATGGGGATGGCAGTGGCTCTTCCCGGCCCGGGAGCGTTCGTCCGACCCGCGCTCGGACGCCGTCCGCCGGCATCACGTCCACGAGCGAATCCTCCAGCGCGCCGTGAGGGAAGCAGTTCGCTCGGCCGGGATCAAGCGCCCGGTGAACTGCCACACCTTCCGGCATTCCTTCGCGACCCACTTGATCGAGGACGGCTACGACATCCGGACGATCCAGGAGCTCCTCGGCCACAAGAGCGTCAACACCACGATGGTCTATACGCACGTTTTGAACCGTTCGGGTGGAAGGGGGGTGCGAAGCCCCGTTGACGCCCTCGGCTTCAAGAGCGACGAGCCGCCAAGTGATTAGCCAGGAAGATCTTGCGGCGACGGACAACCTGACCCCACGCGGAAACAGTCGATGACTACAGACCTCGCCAACGTTATGCGACACGAAAGACCGATTTTCTGTCGCCTAAAAAAATCGTCGCGACGGCCTCACAAGAGAGATAATCTCTTCATGCCCAACGAGTTCCCCCTCCGAGCCGGCCAAAAACGCGCCAATGTTATGCGTCACCTTCGTGACGCGTTTGCCCCCCGGCATTAGGACGCCTAAATCATGTTGGGCGCAGCCAGAATAGCGTGATGCGGTTCCTCGAGAAGGGATTTTCGTTCCGGGCCAGCACAGCTTTCCTATCTCTTTGTCTGCTCTCGCTCGGAATCGGGCTGGCCGCAGGCCAGGCGCCCCAACGGTCTGCAGGAGAAGCGCTCGACACCGTGAGCGCAGTCGCTCTGCTGGCCGCCTTTCCACTCTTTGCCTTATGCGCATTGGTCGCCTCTTTGATCTATCTTCTGGCGCGGTGGCGGCTTCAGCACTTGCTCGAAGCGGCTGTCTCGGCTGGTCTGGTGGCTTGGCTGTGGACGTGGGAGTGGCCCTGAACGAAGAGACCGGCTCAACGGCGCCCAACAACGCGCTTCAGCGGACTCGCGTCCGCCCTTCGGGCGGCCACTCGCCGCTGAGCTTGGGGCCGTTCGGCGACTAAGCTTGGTATGCAGCCGTTTCTCTGGAGTCCCGTCTTGGCCCTCTTCCTTAGCACTAGCTGGGCTTCCGGCGGAATCTCTCAAGAACCCTGCCAGGCCAGCCCGGCTGCAGACGAGTCGTGCTTCAAGATCCATGGCTGCGCCACTTGGTCAAATGGAGTAGGCCCGTGGATCCGCATCATTGGTTCGAAGCGGCACGTTGCTCTGATCTGCGACGACCGGAAGTTTCCCACCTTCACCCGGTACTTGGAGTCCGGTGCCTCGATTTACGGCGACTTCGAGATATGCCCGCTGCAGAAAGACCGTCCCGGCGTAATGCGCGAGGTATGCCTCCAGTCGATCTCGAATCTGGTGGTTGAGCAGTTCGAGGAGAACGGCGCCCGAACGGTCTTTCGCGTCAAGAAATGCCCGGAGTGCTTGTCGGCCGGTGAGCACAAGTAGCAGGTCGCCGAACCCGCGGCTTCAGCGGACTCGCGTCCGCCCTGCGGGCAGCCGCTCGCCGCTGAGCCGCCAGCCGTTCGGCGACCCGCTGGCCATCGACTGTGTCTAAACCGGGGCTCCGCGCACGTCAGGTCCTGGGTGACTGTAGATGGGTACTTGCGCGGTACTCGAGCACGATGTCAGGTGAACCCCTGCGCGTCGCGTGGGTGTCTATCGTCACCCTGCTCCGCGCGGTCGGGCATACCCTGAAGGAAGTTGACGCAAAGAGGGATCCAGTGATTTTGGAGGTGGTTAATCAGAAGTGGGATGCCTGGCTTGACTCAAAGCCAGAACCGCGCATTTTCTGGGAATTCATTCAGGCGGAGCGGAACAATGTCGTCAAGCAATACGAATTTGGTTTCACGCGAGCGTACACGCTAACCAGACCTAAGCTGGGCGTAGCTGGCCTCATCGTGACGGCCGATATGCTGAGTGTCACGGGTGGCCCGCTTCCTCCGCAACCATTTCCCGAACTACAATCGTTAATCAAGGAGGGTCCGTTTAGGGGTAGGCCAGAGCACGAGGTCGCTCAAGAAGCGGCCGACTGGTGGGACGCTCAGCTTCGTGACGTTGAGGGGCAAGCGTAGCGCTTTAATGCCGACCAAGGCGCTGAGCTTGAATCCTTTCGGCGACGCTGCCTGGCAGAAAGCCGCATGAGTCCGAGCGACCCGCCACGCGACGCCAGCGACCTTGGGCGGCTTTTCAGCGACTTAGCCGAGCGCCTGGTGCAGCAGCGCAGGATGACGCACACTTCCATCGCAATCGCCGCGGCTGCCATTCTTGACGCTCATCTGGAAAATGCGCTCAAGGCCAGCATGAAGCCCCTGTCGACGCGTCTCTACGATCAACTCTTCGGTCCATTTAGGCCGCTTAACCCGTTCTCCGCAAAGATCATTACCGCGCACGCTCTTGGTATTGTCTCGGCAGACGTCTTTCGGGAGCTGGAAAAGATCCGCGCGATTCGCAATAAAGTGGCACACTCTGCAAGTGTGCTGAACTTTGAGAGTCCGTCGCTTCAACCTCTTCTGCGCTCCTTACACTTCTCGCCTGCGAGGCGTGAGAGGCCAGAAGGGGTCTTCCTGGCTTCAGTCGTAGCAATCGACAGGTCCCTGCAGCTTTACATCAGTAGTAAGCAAGATTCGCCAAGAGGCATGACCTAAATGTCGAGCTCTCCGCCGAACATGGCGCTTCAGCGGACGCCACCGGCTTCGCCGCTGGCGCCGCTGAGCTTTCAGACGTTCGGCGATCCAGCCCGATGGAGGCACTAAGTGATCTGCTTTGAAGTGCACCGCAATGGCGACAAGCTTTGCACCGCTGGCGTGACTACCGGCGTTCTCGACGCCATTCTTTCGTGGGTCGGCGGTAGAAAGCACGAAGAAGAAGCTGCTCGCCGGGGCACCGTTCACCAGGAGTTGAGCCTCCACGTCGGCGGGCTTCAGGCTGAGGGCAACGAGGTTGGAGAACACCTGAGGTGGCGAGACGAGCCCCTTCAACTGGGCGACTCGATTCTCATCAGGATTATCGAAACGCAGGCGGCCGATCCGCCGGTGTCGCGCGAGCATCAGAATCCTGCGCTGGAGGAAGAGCGGGAAAGGAACTACTACGAACACCTTCGCGGAAAGTACGGTGATGGTCCGCGCTAACCTACAGCCGCCGAACAACGCGCTGCAGCGGACTCGCGGCCGCCCTGCGGGCGGCCGCTCGCCGCTGAGCTTTGAGACGTTCGGCGACAGGCGTTCAAGCCGGGCGCCGGGGAGTGGCGACTCCCAGAGTTCCGGCCCGCGAGAATTGCGGTGGTGAATCGAATTGCTTCCATCGCATCGCGCCCCGGCGTTCGGTGCCAGTCAGCGCATGGCCTCCAATCGGCAGAGCCGCGAGGGCGTATCGTGGTGCCGGTTAGGGCTCCTCGATGAACGCCACGCCGAACAACGCGCTTCAGCGGACTCGCGTCCGCGCTCCGCGCGGCCGCTCGCCGCTGAGCTTGGGACCGTTCGGCGACCCTCAGCACCTTCAGGCCGGCTTGCGGGAATCGCGAGTTGGCAAGATCCATACAGAGGAGGCGATATGGACCGGCTAACATGGTTCTCAGCTCTCGTGGTTACGGCCGCATGGATGTCCCCAAACGCGGCAGGCGGTCAATGCAACGACTCTGTTCGACAGGCTATGGCATCTGACGGTCTTTCTAAGACTCAAATTCAAAGAATCTGTCACAAGGCCCAAACTCTAGCAACCCAGCAATCGGGTCATGCAGAAACGAATCAGGGGAGGGGCGCTGGTTCTGTATTTGTGGGCAAATGGGACGCAACAGCAAAGAACGAAAACAGTGGCACTCTCCACCCATGCCCTCTAGACATTTCGCGCAACGGCTCGAGTTTTCTCGTAAGAGTCGATTCAGATGACGCAAATGTGCGTTGTAAGGCGTGGGAGGGTATATACACACTTACACCCGAGTGAAATCTAGCAAAAGGTGGTTGGGTGGCCTTTTCGTTTGACAGCGCTAAGAATCAATTGGTGTCAACCTTTGACGGGCAACTCCAATATCTGAAGAGGCGTTAGAGTCCAAAGGCTGTGACCAGGTCTGTACTTGGTGCCTCAAATGTCGTTATTAATGCAGTTGGCGCTTTGCTTATTGGGCTTGCATGGTTAGCTACGAACTGCTAAATCCGCGCCCGCCGAACACTGCGCTTCAGCGGACGCGCTTGCGCGCGCCGCTGAGCTTGGGGCCGTTCGGCGACTAAGCTTGGTATGCAGCCGTTTCTCTGGAGTCCCGTCTTGGCCCTCTTCCTTAGCACTAGCTGGGCTTCCGGCGGAATCTCTCAAGAACCCTGCCAGGCCAGCCCGGCTGCAGACGAGTCGTGCTTCAAGATCCATGGCTGCGCCACTTGGTCAAATGGAGTAGGCCCGTGGATCCGCATCATTGGTTCGAAGCGGCACGTTGCTCTGATCTGCGACGACCGGAAGTTTCCCACCTTCACCCGGTACTTGGAGTCCGGTGCCTCGATTTACGGCGACTTCGAGATATGCCCGCTGCAGAAAGACCGTCCCGGCGTAATGCGCGAGGTATGCCTCCAGTCGATCTCGAATCTGGTGGTTGAGCAGTTCGAGGAGAACGGCGCCCGAACGGTCTTTCGCGTCAAGAAATGCCCGGAGTGCTTGTCGGCCGGTGAGCACAAGTAGCAGGTCGCCGAACCCGCGGCTTCAGCGGACTCGCGTCCGCCCTGCGGGCAGCCGCTCGCCGCTGAGCCGCCAGCCGTTAGGCGACGGAACGCGATGACCCGCGAAACCAGTATCGACGAGGGGTTCCGTATCTACCACCCGGTGCTTGAACCGGAGGAGTGCTCTAAGCTTCTGGCAGCCTTGGCGGATGCACCACGGAGCCGGGCTGGCTCCCGGCACCTGCTTTGGCACCCCGCTGTGGCGGCGCTGGCGCACGACCCAAGGCTTGCCAGTATCGCTGGTACGTTTCTGGCCACCGCACCGTTTCCGTACCGAGCGACATTGTTCGAGAAATCTTCCCGCTCAAACTGGCTTGTCGTCTGGCATCAGGACACCGCTCTTCCCATCAAGTCACGGTTCGTAGCGAAGGGCTGGGGACCGTGGTCGGTCAAGGAAGGTGTTCTCTACGCTCACGCCCCGGCTTCAGCGCTTTCCCGCATCGTCGCTCTACGCGTACACCTCGATGCCTCCGAGCATTCGAATGGTCCTCTCCGCATTGTCCCCAGCTCACATCGCCTTGGGGTTCTCACGGATGAGGCCATCGCGGCAACGGTACAGGTGTCGCCGGTCTTGGAGTGCATCGTGCCGGTAGGCGGCGTCTTGGCCATGCGACCTCTCCTACTTCACTCCTCTGGGAAGGTGACAGCTCCATACCCTCGGCGCGTAATCCACATCGAATATGCCGACTCACCAGATCTTGGTGCAGGCCTTGAACTCGCCGTCGCCTAACGAGCGGCTGCAGCGGACTCGCGTCCGCCCTGCGGGCGGCCGCTCGCCGCTGAGCCGCAAGCCGTTCGGCGACAACCCGAGACATGGGTTTTCCGGGCTGAGCGGTCCGTGATACTGCCATTAATCCTCGCGTTTGGCATTGGGCAAACTCCAGCGCCGCGTGCGCCCAGCGCGACCGTGACGCCCTACTCCGTCGGGGGCGCGGTCAGCGCCCCGCATTTGATTCGCAAGGTAAAGATCTCGAAGCCCGAGAGGTGCCGCACCAGCCGCATTCGGCTTGATGATGGCGCCTTCATGTTCAGGGCGACGGTTGCCGAGAATGGCGAAGTGACGGAAGTCAAAACTCTCAAGGCGCCCCAACTCGTGCCTGACTGCCCGGAGCTTGAGCAGGCCTACCGTCGTGCGATCGCGCAGTGGAAATACGAGCCAGCCAAGTTTCGCGGACGTCCTGTCTCGGTTTACCTAACCATTACGTCGCTCTTGGAGCCGCGATGAGAAGTTCGTCGCCGAACCCGGCGCTTCAGCGGACTCGCTCCGCTTCGCTGCGCTCGCCGCTGAGCTTGAAGACGTTAGGCGCAGCTGAACGAGCAGGGCGATGACCGGAAAGACTCTTGACTCAGACCCAGCGAAGCTTCTTGGCCTTTGCGCTATTGCACTGAGCGTTGGAGTCAACGTGCTTTTCTTCGTTCTGTCCCGAGGCCTTACCGACGTGACCTTTTTCCCTGGGACTACCCACGCATTCTTGGTGACGCCCGTCTTCATGCATCTGCAATTCTACGGGGTATCGGTTCTTGGAATGCTTGGCCTGGCTGTGGCATGGCTTGGTTGGCGGCGGTGTGGAGGAGCTGTGATGGCTCTCACCGCACTTGGTTATGTAGTGGAGACCTTTGTGGCCACGCCAGTGCTCATCTTCGTCCCCTTTTTGTTCGCCGCCGTCGCCGGCGGTGCGTGGATGGGAGCCGCCCTGGCAGCCTTTGGACGGGTACGCCCTAAGATAGATGCTCACGCCTAACAAATCGCTGCACCGGACGCCGTCGGCTACGCCGCCGTCGCCGGTGAGCTCTCAGACGTTCGGCGACAAACCATGACCCCCGCTCGCAGCGGCGCCTTGGTGGGAGCTCTCCTCGGCGCAGTCCTATTTGGCTTCTTCCTTCCGGTGGTGTCCCTTCTGCACACCTACATCGCGGCGGATCTCGCGTACCGCCTTCGGAGTCTTGGCGACTGGGCCAGCACGCTGGTAGCGATCCTCGGCTACCTGATTCTGTTCCTCGTTGGCGTATCCGTCACCGCCGCCACTGGAGCATTTGTCGGCATCCTCTAGGCTCCAAGCGAGCCTCAAAATGACCCAGCCGCCGAACACGGCGCTGCAGCGGACTCGCGTCCGCCCTGCGGGCGGCCGCTCGCCGCTGAGCTTTGAGCCGTTAGGCGCAACCTTATGACTCCGGCAGTTGAGCGATTCGCGGAGCTCGCGAAGGAGTACGTCCGGTGGGCGGAACTGCCTCATGGAGACGCACAGGCCGACGTTGCGACTTGCCTTAACCTGCTGGGCCGGATCTATGCCGCAGGCACCGAGCTGCCGGAGGTCGACGGAGATAACATCCAGGCCGTCCCGGAAGTGCCGAAGAAAGACGTGGAAAGGGCCTTTCATCGCTTCGGGAGCTTGCCTTTTCAGTATTATTTTGAGCTCTATCAGCCTGTGACCGAGGCTCCGGAAGACCCCGTCACGGGTGACCTGTGTGAAGACCTGGCGGAAATCTACTCCGATCTCCGGGCCGGTCTTGAGGCTTACCTTGCTGGCTCCGTAGGTGGAGCAGCATTCTGGTGGCGCAACTCGTTCGGCTTTCACTGGGGGCGGCATGCTACAAGTGCACTTCGCGCGGTCCACTGCTTCGAGACCCGCGCCTAACAAAGCGCTTCAGCGGACTCGCGTCCGCGCTTCGCGCGGGCGCTCGCCGCTGAGCTTTGAGACGTTCGGCGACTTCCAACGCCCGGGCACACAGAGCCCACCCGAATAGAGGTATAACCGCCGTACCAGCAAGGAGGCTACATGCACCGCATCTCGGCTTCTACCAAGATCTCGCTCGCAATCAATATCCTTCTCCTCGTGTGGCTCGTGTTCTTTCGGTCACCTGACAGAGTTATGGCTGCAAACTCGGTTGCAACCGCGTACAAGGTGATACGCGTACCGAAAACAAGAGAGGAGAAGGAGGCCCTTCTCAACGCGTATGGCCAAAGATGGCAGCTTTGTGCTGTTAGTGGATTTGAAGGGGAAGGCTACTATTTCATCTTCAAGCAAGAGCAGTAGGCAGCCTGGCGAAGTAACGCCTTGGCACGCCGAACAACGCGCTGCAGCGGACTCGCGCCGCTCGCCGCTGAGCTCTGAGCCGTTCGGCGACGCAGTTCGGGCTGGTGATGGATGAGGTACTTTGCATACGGCTCGAACATGTTCTTCCCTCGGCTGAAGAAACGAGCGCGATCGGCCCTGTCTCTCGGGGTAGCGCGACTTTGCGGTTACTCGCTGGAATGGCATAAGCGAAGCCAGGATGGTTCAGGCAAGTGCAGCTTGTCCCCTTCCGAGAACGGCATTGTTTTTGGAGCGCTATTCGCGATTGCGATATCGGAGGAAGAAGGACTTGCCAAAGCGGAGGGCCCTGGGTACCAGAAGATTACGGTACAGATCGAGATGGGCGCCGAGCGTCTCGCTGCCGAGACCTTCGTCGCAAAACCCGAGTATATCGCCGAATCACTGCGCCCTTACACCTGGTACCGCGACTTGGTCGTCGCGGGGGCGGTTCAGGCTGAACTTCCAGCAGAGTATGTGCTGCCTCTAAAGCAGGTTCAAGCCGACACGGATCCTGACAGCGAGCGCGACCTCCGGGAACGCTCCTCCTTGCCGGCCGACCTCGAGAAGGCAGGTAAAGGGAAGGAGTACCTGGAGAGCCTTTGGGACGATCCTTACGATCGTGAGCTCCGGGTGAATGGCCCGCTCCGGCGATTTGAGAAGAGGGTATTGTACCCGGCATCAGCGATTACCTTGGGCCTGACGGTGTACTACGCCGTCAACCAGCACTGGTGGATGGCTGCCTTCATGCTCTTCGTAGACCTCTTCGTTGTGAGCGGAATCGGGCAGTCGCTCCACCGAGGTCAGGCGCTGCGGAAGGTGTACGAGCATTCTCCTCCCGCGCTCGTCGAATACGACCAAATCAAGCGGGTCGAGAACGCGATTGGTCGCCTGACGATGATGGCCATCCCCGTCTCAGCCGTAGTCCTGGCCCACCGGGGCATGAGGATCTACTTCGCAATTCCGCTTGCTTTCGCAATAGCTCTCGCTGTCGGGCTGGGCGCCTCTGCGCTATCAAGCACCAAGGCGATGAGAGCTAGGCCGGGGCGATCCGATGGCGCTGGCTGACCTCTTGGCCTTTCGCATATTTTCGTTATGATTTCTCAGCTCAACATCAGCGTTGCGCCGAACACGCGGCTTCAGCGGACTCGCTCCGCTCCGCTGCGCTCGCCGCTGAGCCGCAAGCCGTTGGGCGCAGCCAGAATAGCGTGATGCGGTTCCTCGAGAAGGGATTTTCGTTCCGGGCCAGCACAGCTTTCCTATCTCTTTGTCTGCTCTCGCTCGGAATCGGGCTGGCCGCAGGCCAGGCGCCCCAACGGTCTGCAGGAGAAGCGCTCGACACCGTGAGCGCAGTCGCTCTGCTGGCCGCCTTTCCACTCTTTGCCTTATGCGCATTGGTCGCCTCTTTGATCTATCTTCTGGCGCGGTGGCGGCTTCAGCACTTGCTCGAAGCGGCTGTCTCGGCTGGTCTGGTGGCTTGGCTGTGGACGTGGGAGTGGCCCTGAACGAAGAGACCGGCTCAACGGCGCCCAACAACGCGCTTCAGCGGACTCGCGTCCGCCCTTCGGGCGGCCACTCGCCGCTGAGCTTGGGGCCGTTCGGCGCTAATCGGAGGAACCGGAAGGGCACGGTGTAGAATTCGTTCATGAGCTCCGCCGTCCTAGATGAGATCTTGAAATTGAGCGTAGAGGAGCGGATCCGCCTCGCTGAAGAGATTTGGGATTCAGTGGCCGCAGATCAGGAAGCCGTTCCCGTCACCCAGGCTCAGAAGGACGAGTTGGATCGGCGACTCGAGGAGTTGGGGCGCAATCCCGATGCGGGGCGATCTTGGGAGGAGTTTCGCTCGGAACTCGAGCGGAAGGGTTGAAATATCAGCTCATCCTTCGGCCGCGGGCCGAGACCGACATTCGGCAAGCCCGAGAATGGTATGAGAACGAGCGGCTTGGCCTAGGGCGGGCCTTCCTCGATGAGGTTCAAAGCGTTCTCGCGCGAGTGGTGCAGAGGCCGTTCCAGTACGCAACCGTGCACCGGAATGTACGACGTGCCTTGGTACATCGTTTTCCGTACGGCGTCTTTTACGTCGTCGGAGAGGGCGAGGTTTCTGTGGTGGCGTGCTTCCACGCGAAACGGGACCCTGCCCTCCTTCTCGACCGCACCAGATAATCGAATCACGCCGAACCCGCGGCTGCAGCGGACTCGCTCCGCTGCGCTGCGCTGGCCGCTGAGCCGCCAGCCGTTCGGCGACACGCGAACAATGTGAAGGGCCGGGCAGGCGGTTACGCGCGTTTTGGCCCGCACCGGCATCGTGCTTCCGTTCCGTCCTGGCCGGCGCCGGCAGAGATTCCGCCGCACGAGCGCCCGGCCCTTCCGTCTCAACGGTTTCGGCGCAGCGCGATCCTCCGCCCGTTGAGCAGCAGCTCGGCGCAGGCGTATCGTCCAGCCATGTTCCGTCTCATCAACCAGCTCCCGCCGAACCCGCGGCTTCAGCGGACTCGCGTCCGCGCTTCGCGCGGCCGCTCGTCGCTGAGCCGCAAATCGTTGGGCGACAACTCGGAATAGCAATGGGCACGATCCTTCTCACCTTCTGGGCGGTGGTCGTGGCTTGGATGGCTGCCGTGGCGCTAATCTCATTCTTTGTCATCGGCGTTCACTTTCAAGATCGGGGTGCGACGCCTCTCGCGGGTGCTCGCGTGACGTTCTTTTCGGGCGAGCATCGCAGGCAACTTCGTGAGTACCGGGAGCAATGCCTGGCTCGCGGCAAGACCCTGTTCTGGTGGCGATGCGTCCAATCCTTCGTCGTGGCATTTCCCTTCCTCATGGCGGTCGGAGTAGCGTTAAGCCTGTGGGCCACTCGCTGACTGAACTGCAGTCGCCCAACAAGGCGCTGCAGCGGACGCCATCGGCTTCGCCGCTGGCGCCGCTGAGCTTGAAGACGTTGGGCGACCGGGAAATTGCTTATGAGCGTTAGCGGGAAGCCGAGTACGTGCCCTTTCCGAGCACTCTTGGCTATGTACGTCGCGATGATCTTCGCATCGGCGGTTCTGATGGTTGTTTTCCCACAACTCAAGGGCCTAGGAATTCCACTCGTCGGCTCTCTAGCGGCCACCGGGCTTGTCGGGCTCTCGGTTGAAGTGAAACGTCAGAAGCCGAACTCCTGTCCCTGGCTGGATTTTGGCGACGCCCGACGATTCATCATGTACTTGCTGCTCTTCGTCGTGGGTTTGGCAGTCGTTCTTCCGGGCGTCTGGCCATCGCGAGGTGTCGACTGGATATTCCGCATTCCGTTCGCTCTTCTGGCCGTTGCTGGAAGCGCGCTGCTCTGGATTCACAAGGTAGTTGACCATAGCGAACTTGAGGAAAGTGGAGTCCCGAGAAGCGTCTACTTTTTCTCCCGCTTGCCGGTGTATCTTCTGGCCGCGTTGGCTGCGCTTGCATCGCTCGCCGGTATCCTCGCGCTAGTTCGCGGAGTGCGCTGAAGTGGCTCGACCGCCCAACAACGCGCTTCAGCGGACTCGCGTCCGCGCTTTGCGCGGTCGCTCGCCGCTGAGCTTGGGGCCGTTCGGCGACACCTGTAAGGGTGCCGTGATCCGAAACCGACATCGAGGCCGGTCACCGGCGGCTTCGCATCTGTCTGCCGGTGCCTTTCTGGTGTGGGTTTCCCTAACGGTCGCTTGTGCGCGCGCTTCCCACTCATCCCTGGCTGGTCGCTACCTCGAAATACACGAGAAGGGCGACATCGTTCTCACTCTTGCGGCAGATCAAACATTCTTGGAAAGCTTAGAGCCTCGCGGCGGAGCCCCGACGGTTGCACGAGGACGCTGGACCTTTAACCCGGAGCTGTCGACCATTTCGCTGGATGGTGCGGTATTCCCTGGTCATCACTTCGGCGATCCCGGGTTCCGCGACTACACGCGTGTCGAACGAGGCGGTCTTTGGGTGCTCACCGTTGAGCGCCTGCCGATTAGCAACGTTCGCTTGGTTGACGACCCGGACGCTGACCTCGCATTCCAGCGGGTGAGCGATGCTGGGCGGGTCCCACAATGAAAGGCGATCCGCCGAACACGGCGCTGCACCGGACGTCAGCGGCTGCGCCGCTGTCGCCGGTGAGCTTTCAGACGTTAGTCGACACACACATTCATGAGCGTCTTAACTGAGTCCGTCAGTTTCCTCTTGGGGCTTGCGGCCTACACAGGGGAGTGCCTCGTGTACTTCTGGCCTGTGTCCACCGCGGTTCTCTTGGTCAGCCTCGTCGTGCTGACGGTCCGACCACCATTCCGCGATCCCCGGTTTCGAGTACGCTTTACGCTCGTCGCCGTTTCTTACGGCTTCCCGTTGTTGGTGCTGCTCACCGGAACTGTGCTTCGGTACAACGGTCCGCCGCACCCAAACTGGCGAGAGCCTCCAGCTTGGCGTGGCGGGGCGTTGTTTGCTGTTGTCGCTCTACACCTAATTCTTGCAGTTACCTCAGTTGTGGTAATGAAGGGGGTGCGAGTGCGGTCCGCGGCGGCTCTTTTGCCGGCGGTCTGGCTTTCGTTTTGTGCGTATCTTCCCTCTGGGTTCGCCATAGCCGGAGTCGGCCCTTGACAACGCAACCGCCGAACCCGCGGCTTCAGCGGACTCGCGCCCGCGCTTCGCGCGGCCGCTCGCCGCTGAGCCGCCAGCCGTTCGGCGACTGCTAAGAATACAGAAACGCCTTCAGAACGGCCCCTCCATATCCAGCCGCCGCTACTGCCCAGTTTGTGAGCAGTTCTTCCTGGACCCACGCATCCCGGTCGGACCGACAACAGCCTGTAAGCTCCGGCACTCTTCGACATATCCCTGCTGGGTCGCCTTCCTCTTGACTTTGGGTTACGGTTACCTGTAGAAATGCAACCAGAGTTCCCACCGTGACAGTCTACGGTTTGCCTCGTCTGTGGCAGCGTGTCGGGGTGCCCACCCTATGGGCTGTTAAAGGAGTGTGAGATGAAAACAAACAACGTGATGCTCGCGAGCCGTCTCCTTCTAATCATACTCACGTTGTGCGCGGGCTCCCTGCTCGGCTGCGCGGCAATCCGGCGCAATCAGGCGAAGGCGGACGAATCGAACCGCCAATATTACCAGGCGCAACAGCAGCAACGCGAAGCGGAACAAGAAAGACTCAAGGTCGAGTGCGCGAACATCGAGCTGATGGGCATATTCACTATCGACAAGCGACCCATGGCGCCCTTAATCATGTATCTCGCCAAGATCAGAAATGGAACAAGCATGACAAGGATCGTCACTGTGGAATGGTTGGATATGTATGGGCAAGCCATGACATCAACGAACGAGATAGGGGCTGGACAGATTGTAACGACCCAGCTCAGCGCGAATAGTCCGAGCGATCGATCGCCGCAGAACCTTCGGATAACTTCCTGCCGCTGAAATCGCCGTGCCCGGGGTTTGACACCCGCGTTTCGTCTCGCACCAACATCGTGCACCCGTTCCGTCCTGGCCGGCGCTGGCCGAGATCTCGCCGCAGGAGCGCCCGGCCCTTCCGTCTCAACAGTTTCCGATCGGCGCAAGCTCCCGCCCGTTGAACAGCAGGTAAGCTCAGGCGTATCGTCCAGCCATGTTCCGTTTCATCGACCAGCTCACGCCGAACCCGCGGCTTCAGCGGACTCGCTCCGCTCCGCTGCGCTCGCCGCTGAGCCGCAAGACGTTCGGCGACGCGGAAGGAAAGAGAGAGTGCCCGTAGTCACCTGAGCTGACCTGCGGCACGTCCTGAGTCGGTGGGCAGAAGGAGAGCTTACGCCTCAGCAGGTCTACGATTGGGCAAACGAGCGCTTTGGAATGGACGACTGGGATTTCGAGGACGAGGTCTCCAAGGAGGTTTTGGCTCACCTGGATGTTCTCGACATGAACCTCACCACGACTGAGGACATACCGGCTTTCCTTGCGATGCTTGACTCAGAGGGGGAAGCAGAGGCGTTGAGAATTCTTGACGAACACTCGAAGACCTTTAACCTAGAGGAGCGCATCGCAAGGTGGAAAGATGATCCCTTTTATGAACCGTTCTGCAGGCCGCTTGGGAAGTAGTGCCTCGCCGAACACGGCGCTTCAGCGGACTCGCGTCCGCCCTGCGGGCGGCCGCTCGCCGCTGAGCCGCAAATCGTTAGGCGTCACACCGCCATGTCAGGAGCGCCAATGAAAATGAACCGCCTCATTCCGATGCTGCCAGTGGAAAGCGTACCAGCAAGCATCGACTTCTACCAGAAGCTCGGTTTCAATGTCGAGGAGAGGAAGGAGGACTTGGGTTGGGCGATGCTCTGCCTTGGCGAGTGTCGTCTGATGGTCGACCAATCGATCAACATTCATCCAGGCGCTCCCCGTCACTCCGTTCTTTACTTGTATCCGGACAACATTACTGCGTATCACAAGGAAGTGCGGAGGAATGGCCTCGCTATTCCTGACTTGGAAGTCACCTTTTACGGCATGACAGAGTTCCGGATCGACGATCCGGACGGGAATCGGTTATGGATCGGGCAGAGGGTCTAACAGCCCGTGGAAAAAGTCTGATTCTTTCGGCATGAAGTAATCGGTGGTTTGGTTTTCATCGGCAGAGATTGTCGAGGGAGGATGGGACGATGTCGATGGGAAGCCGAGGGGATGGGAACCAACCGCCGCTGTGGGTGACGACGAGCGAGCTGGCGAGAGGTGAAGGCCACCTCTTCTACCGGCGGCTGAACGAGCTGCTGGAGCGTCACGGGTTCGATCCGTTTGTCGAGAGGCTGGTCGAGGAGAGGAAGATCTTCGCGGAGACGCTGGGCCGCCCGTCGATTCCGCCCGGGACGTACTTGCGGATGATGTACGTGGGTTTCTTTGAGGGCCTGTCCTCGGAGCGAGCGATAGCGTGGAAGTGCGCGGACTCGCTGTCGTTGCGTGAGTTTCTGGGCTACGGGCTGACGCAAAGCACGCCGGACCATTCGACGTTGTCGGGACTGAGGCGCAAGTTCCCGGAAGAAGTTCATCGGGAGATCTTCGACTGGGTTCTGAAGGTGGCGCAGGAAGAAGGTCTGCTGAAGGGTCGGAAGGTGGCCATTGACGCGACGACGCTGGAGGCCAACGCGGCGATGCGAACGATCGTGCGTCGAGCCGACGGGGCGTCGTACCAGAAGTACCTGAAGAAGCTGGCCAGGGCGGAGGGGATCAAGGATCCGACGCCGGAAGACTTGGGGAGGATGGACCGCAAGCGCAAGGGGAAGAAGGTCTCCAACAAGGACTGGAAGAGCTCGAGCGACCCGGACGCGCGGATCACGAAGATGAAAAACGGGACGACGCATCTGGCGCACAAGGCCGAGCACGCGGTGGATCTGATCAGCGGAGTGATCGTGGCGGCGGAGATTCATCCGGCCGATTCGGGAGACACGACGACGCTGCCGCAGACGCTGACGTGGGCCGAGACGTCGGTGGAAAGGGCGAACCCGGAAGGCGGCATCCAGGAAGTTGTGGCCGATCGCGGATATCACAGCGGCGAACTGGTGGGAGACCTGCATCGACGGGGCTACAACACCTGCATCCCGGAACGACGGCAGAAGCGGCGGCGCAACTGGAAGAGGCTTTCCCGGAAAGTCGGCGAGCGAGAAGCCAGACGCCGGCAGCGGGCCTTTTACCTCAATCGCCGCAGACTCAAGAGCGCCGCCGGCAAACGCCTTCTCAAGAAACGCGGGGAGACCGTCGAAAGGAGTTTCGCTCACGCCTGCGAAACCGGCGGCATGCGACGGCTTCACCTGCGAGGTCGGGCCAACATCCTCAAGCGCTACCAGGTTCACGTCGCCGCCCTTAACCTCGGCATCGTGATGCGAAGCCTCTTCGGTCTTGGCACCCCGCGCGGCTTCCAGGGCAGAACGGCCCTCCTCGCCCACACCCTCTTGTCGCTTTTCTCCTCGATACACGAACTTATCCGTTTCTTGTTCGATCAGGTCGGTCCTTTCAGCTTCGACCCTCGCGACACGCGCCCTCTTCGCTCAGCCCCTCTACTTGTCGTCGCGTGAACCGAATGACCGATTTATCCACGGGCTGCTAAGCAGGAGCCTCAGGCGCCCGCGGAATCGATGGGCGATGATCCTCGATCGCTGACGCCTAACAACGCTCTGCAGCGGACTCGCTACGCTCGCCGCTGAGCTTGATATCGTTAGGCCCCCTCGGGCGGTTGCGTAGGCGTATATGTCTGGAATATACTTCTCACCGTGGTGGCAGAGGATCCTCTCCAGGGCTGCATCGGGTTCGATTGGGACGATGGAAATCTCGAGAGGAACTGGGAACTCCACCGGGTGCCGTTCTGGGAGGCCGAGGAGATCTTCTTTAACGAGCCGCTAGTAATCATGGCCCACAGAGAGCATTCGGGGCAGGAGGCACGTTACCTGGCGCTTGGTCAGACCGACTCGGGGCGGCTGCTCTTCATCAGTTTTACCGTTCGACGTTCTCTTGTTCGCGTCATCTCGGCCCGCGACATGACACGTAAGGAGGTGCGGACCTATGAGCAAAGCAAAACGTAAACAGATCCCTGTCTTCGGCTCGGAGGATGAAGAGCGAGCCTTTTGGGCCGAGCGAGACTCCACCGACTTCGTCAACTGGACTGCCGCCCGAAGGCGCTCTCTTCCGAATCTCCGTCCCACGCTCCGCACCATCTCGTTGAGGTTGCCGGAGGCTATGATCGGGCATCTCAAGGTCTTGGCCAACAAGCGTGACATTCCCTACCAGTCGTTGCTCAAACAGTTCCTGGCTGAACGGCTCCAGCGTGAGCTCGCCAAGGAGGCCTAACACGTCGCTGCACCGGACTCCGGCGGCTGCGCCGCCGTCGCCGGTGAGCTCTGAGCCGTTAGGCGGACCGAAGCACTATCTAATTTCACGTAGCCCCGGCCAGCATGTGAGCCAGGCCGGCCGGGGCAAGCAGCGTGCCGAGGTCAGCCGTGAGGACCGATTGCCCACTCGCTGATGCTGTGCCACGAGGGATCGAGGCCGAGACCAATGAGCCGGGCGGCCGACCGCGAGATCGACGAGTTCATGACCGTCCCACGCTCGCGCCCAGGGCGACGAGAAGCTCGTCCAGTTGCTCGAACGTCTCGTTCATCATATCCGCCGCCCCGGTGCCGGCAGCGTCGAGAGCTTCCTTCGAGGGATAGAGCTCGTGCATGACGAGCAGCGTTTTGCCACCTTTTTCCTCGAAGGTCACCGTGGTGACGGGCCCACCGTCACCACCTTCGTCATTGGTCCAGACGAGGCGCGAGTGCGGTGTCACTTCGATATACCTACCGAAGAATTCGTCAGGGTTTGAGGCATCATGGCCAAACACCAAACGGTACCTGCCCCCGACACGAACATCCATCTCGCAGGAACGCAGGAACATCCCCATCGACTTCGGCACCCACCACTGCTTGAACAGCTCGGGCTTGGTCCACGCCTCGAACACGATGCGCGCCGGACCGTTGAAAGTTCGCGTGACGACGAGTTCACGCTCGGACTTCCGTTCCACAGTCGTGCGGTTCTTCATCGGTGTGGCCTCACTCTCTCTTCTTGCGTCCATCGACCTTCTCCTTTCGTTTCAATTCCTCGAAAACCTTGTCCAACTCGTCGAAGCGTGCATCCCAGAGCTGGCGGTACCTCTCGAGCCATGCCGTCTCTTCCTCCAATCGGAGAAGGCCGAGCTTGCAGGTCCGCACGCGCCCGAGCTTCTCCGTGGTGACGAGCCCGGACTGCTCGAGGACTCCGACGTGCTTCTTCATGCCCGTGAGGGTCATGTGGAACTTCTCGGCAAGCTCCGTGATCGAAGCGTCGGAACGTCCCAGCTGCTCCAGAACGCCGCGTCGGGTGGCATCCGAGAGCGCAGCGAACGAGGCATCGAGGCGGGCTCGCATATACTGAACCATCGGGTTCAGTATAGTACGCATGGAGGCGGCATGCAAGGGGGAGCCCAACCGCGGGCTGCGTTTTCGACGGCGGTCATCCCCGAGGGCGCTCTTCCCTTCTCGGAGACAACCGACGTGCGGGCAGCAGCTCGGCGCCCGAAATCGAAGATCCATCTCAGGATGGGAACCGGTGAGATGATCGGGGTGTCCCAAACCTGAGCACGCGGATGAGCGAAGGTGGCGAAAACCTCGACCCAGTCAGGATGCTAAACGTCGCATCGCGGAAGCTGCGGGCCTCGCGCGGGAGAGTTCAGCGCGGTCTAGAGTCCCAGAATTTGCGGCCGCCTAACATGCGCGTGCAGCGGACTCGCTCGTCGGCTTCGCCTCCTCGCTCGCCGCTGACGCGCCAGCCAACAGGCGACGCCAAGCCTCAGCGTGACGGTGAGTTAGGCCGCCCGAAACTACGGCGTAGAATCATCGTTGACGGATGAAGGTTCGTGACGTGATCAAGATGATCGAAAAGGACGGCTGGTATCACGTCGAAACCCGGGGGAGCCATCGTCAGTACAAGCACGCGAGTAAAGCCGGTCGTGTCACGGTTCCGGGAAAGATGCGCGACGATCTTGCGCCAGGTACGCTGAATAGCGTCCTGAAGCAGGCTGGCCTGAAGGGGTGAACATGCGTCGCTATCTGGTCGTCATCGAGAACGCTGGCCAGAACTACTCGGCGTACTCACCAGATCTGCCTGGATGCGTCGCCACAGGTTCGACGCCCGAAGAGACGAAAAAGAGCATGGCGGAGGCCATCGAGTTCCACCTCGAAGGCATGGTGGCGGACGGTCTCCCAATTCCTGAACCATCGTCCGTCGCGGATTACGTCGAGGTCTCCTGACGCCGGGCGTCGGTGCGTCGCCTCTAACCCGCGGCTGCAGCGGACGCCGTCGGCTACGCCGCCGTCGCCGCTGAGCCGCAAGCCGTTGGCGTTCATGATGAAGCACCGGATCGTTCTGATTCTCTGGTCTGCCTTGGCGTTCGGCTGCGCATCTGATCGGTATCGATCCACAGCACCGCCGCTTCCGTCACGGAATCAGATTGATACCGTAGTTCAACGCATGATGAGCGAAACGGGCGCGAAAGGATTTGCGCTGGCCATCATCGACCGCGGGCAAGTCTCGCAGGTGAGCGTTTACGGCGATCGGAATGCCTCCAGTGCACCCCTTGAAGCCAACAGCATCATGTATGGCGCGTCGCTGACCAAGATGGCCTTCGCCTACATGGTGCTGCAACTCGTGGACGAGGGCGTCATCGACCTCGACCGATCCATCCGCGACTATCTTCCGCAGCCGTTGCCCAGCTACACCGCCGCCGAGGTGGAGGATCGCTACGCGCGCTGGAGCGATCTTGCGGGAGAATTGCGCTGGAAAGCGTTGACCCCGCGCATCCTACTGAATCACGCATCCGGCTTTGCCAATTTTGGCTTCCTTGAGCCGGATGGAAAGCTACGCTTTCACTTCGATCCCGGCAGCCGCTATTCCTATTCCAGCGACGGCATCATTCTCCTACAGTTTGTGCTGGCAAAAGGCCTTGGGTTGGATGTGGGCAAGGAGATGCGGGCGCGTGTGTTCCAGCCGCTTGGCATGCCCGACACCAGCCTGATATGGCGGAACGACTTCGCGGGCCGCACGGCGGACGGATGGACGGCCGAGGGCAAGCCGGTTCCACATGACGAGCGAAGCATGGTGCGCGCGGCCGGGTCAATGGATACGACCATCGCGGACATGTCGCGCCTGGTCGCCGCCATCGTGCGAGGAGACCTGATCTCTGCAAAATCCCGCAAGGACTTTTCGAGCTCCCAATTGCCGATCACCAGCTTAAGCCAGTTTCCCACGTTGCAAGCGGACGCACTGCCTGCGCAGCGAAAGAAAGGTCTTGCTGCCGGCCTTGGCGTAATCGTGTTTGACGGCCCGCAAGGGCATGGCTTCTTCAAAGGGGGGCACAACGAATGGACCGGCAACATGGTTGTCTGTCTGGAAGCAGGGCGGCGTTGCGTGGTCATCCTTGGCAATGACTTGCGTTCGGAACCGGCGATTCCCTATCTGGTTGACTTCATTCTTGGCCGCACCGGTGTTCCATGGGACTGGGAATACGGCTATTCAACGCTATGGAAACTGTCTGGTCGCATCGAAGACACAGGAGCCGACCAAGGTCGATGAAATGAATGCCAACATTTCATTCAAGCCGACGCCGCTCCGCGGCGCGGCTTAATTCAGACGTTCGGGGACTCGGAGGAGGTTCCATGCGAAGGAGCATCGTAGTCGTCGTTCTCTTCGCGGCGTTTACGCTCGGTGCCCAACCGAGGCTCCCCGAGGGAGATTCGGATGCCTGGGCCCGAGTTTCGCCAGAACGTTGCGAGATTGCCCTCGTGCATCAACTTGGGAAGATGGGCCTGGCCACAGGCACCGCGACGCTCATTCGGCAGGACGTGGCGGCGACCTCACAGCACGCCTCAGCCGCGCGTGTCGGCAAATGGGTTACAGCTGAGCAGCCGATGAAGAGTAGCGGCCTGCCGCCTAACCCGCGGCTGCAGCGGACGCCGCCGGCTTCGCCGCCGTCGCCGCTGAGCTGCCAGCCGTTAGGCCCCTTAAGTCGCACTCAGGCGTGAGCTCCTCCGTGCATCCCGTCATCATCTTGACCGGCACATGTGGAAGCGGGAAATCCACCGTTTCCAGTCTCTTGGCCGCAGCAGGCTGGTTCCGGATCTCCGAGGATGATTTCTGGCATGAGCAGTTTGGCAGGAAGCGCGGCCCGTTCGGCTCCGGCGAACATCGCCGAAAACGGCAGCAGGTCCATCAAACTGTATTCGCCGCTGTCATCCATGCGTTGCAGGGGCGGCACCTGGTCGTCATCGACGCTACGGTTCACGAATCGCCGCCCGAGGCATTTCTCGAGTACCGCGCATGGTTCGAAGGACAGCACATCCCATGGTCATTGCGGGTCCTTCACCCTACGTTGGAGGTTGCAATTTCTCGCGACGCTCGTCGAGAGGGGTGGCATGCCGGACGCGAGCGGGTCTCTTCACTCCACGCGAAGTTCACCGGCACCGTGTTCGGCCCAGAGTGGTTCGTCGACACCTCGCATGACACTCCCGAGGACACCCTGCGACGCCTTCTCGGTGTGCCTAACAACGCGCTGCACCGGACGCCAGCGGCTGCGCCGCTGGCGCTGGTGAACTTTGAAGCGTTCGGCGTATCTGATTACGAACTGCTGAGAACGACCGGGAGGTTGCAGTGACAATGAAGCCCGATGGCAAGGAGCTTTCCCCAGAGGCCGCGCTCCGGTCTTTCATCAACAGGTTTGATCCGAAGGAGCAGAAGGTCTTTCGATCGGTCCGGGTTGCGGTACGTAAACGATTCCCGACCGTAAACGAGCTGGCGTACGACTATCCACACTCCGTCGTCATCGGCTACTCGCCGACGGACCGAGGGATCGAGGCCATTGTGGCGATCGCCGCACGTGCCGACGGCGTGTTTCTGTACCTGTCGCATGGGCCGCAGTTGCCCGACCCGAAGAAGCTTCTGCAGGGATCGGGAAAGCAGACCCGCTTCATTCGGGTCGACGAGGCTGGCCAGTTGGGACATCCGGACGTGGAGGCGCTGATCGTCGCCGCGATTGATCACGCGACGGTTTCCTTGCCATCCAAGGGGAAAGGGAAGCTCATCATTCAATCGTCTGCATCCAAGCGGCGCCCACGCCGGAAGTCGACGAAGTGACGGCACGCGTTGGTCAGGCGCCATGTCGGCTTGCCGGCGTCGTGTCTGGAACGCCCAACAACGGCATGCAGCGGACGGCGCTGCGCGCCGCCGCTGATAATGAACGTTCGGCGACTCGCAAGAAATGTGAAAGGCTCTGGCCCGGGCTTGACGTCTTGGCGTCAAAACGCTAGAATCCCGGCATGAACAGTCTGAAACGTGCAACGGTGTACTTCGACGCCGATATCCATCGTGCTCTGCGGCTTAAGGCGGCGAGTTCCGACAAATCGATCTCGGACATGGTTAACGAAGCGGTGAAACTGACCCTGGCGGAAGATGCAGAGGATCTGGCGGCGTTTGAAGAGCGCGCTCGAGAGCCCAGCTTGGATTTCGAGCAGTTCGTAAAGGCTCTCAAGCGCCGTGGCAAGATATAAAGTCCTCATTAAGCCGTCGGCAACCAAGGAGATCGAGGCTGTTGACCAAAAGAAGGACCGGCAGCGCATCGTCTCCAAGATCCTGTCGCTGGCCGAGGACCCCAGGCCGCCGGGTCACGAGAAACTGGCCGGTCGCGAAGACCGGTATCGGGTTCGTTCCGGCCGCTATAGCATCGTCTACTCCATTGGCGATACGGAACTCGAGGTCGTTGTCGTCCGCATCGGCCACCGCAAGGAAGTCTATCGGTAGGCCGCCGAACACATCACTGCACCGGACGCAAGCGGCTGCACCGCTGTCGCCGGTGAGCTTTCAGCCGTTCGGCGACGGGCGTGCCTCGGAAGCCCTTGGCCCTGAATCGGATCTGGCGGTTGATATCATTAGCCCATGACCAAGGTGGAGTCACTCGAACGGGAAGTCGAGAAGCTTACCCCTGAGGAGTTGAACGCGTTCCGTGCCTGGTTCGCGAGGTACGATGCTGACGCTTGGGATGAGCAGATTGAACGTGATGCGAAGGCCGGCAAGCTTGACCGGCTCGCGGCAGAAGCCTTGGCTGCCCATGACCGGGGACAAACCAAGGGCTTTTGAAGCATTTCGCCTCGCCCGAGTTCTGGGCTTGCTTCGAGAAACTTCCCGCAAACGCACAGGACCTCGCCCGGGGGAAGTACGAGCTTCTCAAGCAGAATCCCTACCATCCGGCGCTTCATCTCAAGCGCATCGGCCGTTTCTGGTCGGTTCGCGCGGGGCTATCGTACCGAGCGCTGGGTGTCGAGGTTCCGGATGGAATCGTCTGGTTCTGGATCGGAACGCATGCCGAGTACGACAGGCTAGTGGGATAAATGAAAGTAGCTCGCCGAACACGCCGCTGCAGCGGACTCGCGTCCGCCCTGCGGGCGGGCGTTCGCCGCTGAACGCCAAATCGTTCGGCGGCAGTGCGGTATGATAAGATGTCATACCGGAGGCCACGATGGGCACGAGCAAGGTAGCCATAACCCTGGATGAGGAGCTCCTGGAGCGGATCGATCGCTTGGTGGCGGAGCGGAAGTTCTCGAGCCGCAGCCGGGCGATTCAGCTCGCGGTAAAGGCCCAGATCGACCGGCTAGATCGGCGTAGGCTGGCGCGGGAATGCTCGAAGTTGGATCCCAAGTACGAGCAACAGCTGGCAGAAGGCGGCGCATCCTACGACCTCGAATCATGGCCAGAGTACTGAGGGGTGATGTGTTCTGGGCAGAGCTGGACCCGACACAGGGTCGGGAGCAGGCAGGGCGACGTCCGGTTCTCGTCATAAGCCACGACATCTTCAACGAGCGATCCGGTACCGTCATAGCCATGGCGATCACCAGCCAGCCGCAGAAAGCAGGGTTTCCCCTCACCGTAGAGTTGATGAGCAGCAGTATTCCGAAACGCTCTTGGGTCAAGGTCGGCCAGATCCGGACTTTGTCCCTTGAACGCCTCGGCAAGCGCATCGGCCGTGTCACGCCGGAAGAACTCCTTCGCATCGTCGAAGGTCTTAATGAAATTGTCGCCGCCTAACCCGTGGCTTCAGCGGACTCGCTTGCGCTCGCCGCTGAGCCGCAAATCGTTCGGGCGGCACCAAAATGGCCCCGCGGTGGGACCGGCCGTATGATGTTGGTTTCCTGGTGCAGCCGGGATCGTCCCTTTGAAAGGACTATATGAGTGCGATCGAAGCAGCCACCCTACTCTACGAATACACCCTCAACGTCACCTCGGTGACCGAGTACGGCGTCAGCCTCGCCGCTCTCGCCTCAGGCCAAGTCGCACCGCCGTCAGAGGGCGCTCGTCTTGACGTCACGTTTGAAGGCTCCGCATCCGGTCCCCGCATCGCAGGTTCGGTGAGGGGCACAGACTATCTTTCGGTCCGCGCAGACGGTCGCTTCGACCTCCACATCCACGCCGAGATCACGACCGAGGACGGCGCCAAGATCGCCCTCTTCGCCGACGGCGTAGCGCTGCCCCGTCCGGGCAGCCCTATTTTCGAACTTCGCGAGAACGCGAAGCTATCTACCTCCATACCTGGCTACACGTGGGTGAATCCCCTCCAGGTATGGGGAGTCGGCACTGTGGATCTTGCCACACAGGTCATACACATTAAGGGCTATTCCGCTTCGTAGCTCCAGCCTTCGGCTGGTCCGCCGCTTGTCGGAGGCACGGTATGAACAAGTGCCGCCTAACCCGTCGTTGCAGCGGACTCGCTTCGCTCGCCGCTGAACTGATCGATGAGTACGAGTTCGTGGTACAGCCGAGGCTAGCGGGCCATGGGCCGACGTTGTTCGCCGGGCTATCGAAGTGTGTTGACTTGAAGCTCGTAAGCCGGCTGGAGTTCGGCTCGGTGGAGTTGACCCGGTTTCGTGGACAGATTCAGACTTGGGGGGAAGGAGTTCACGATGCCGAGGAGTCATGCGCCATATCCGGAGGAGTTTCGGCGGCGGATGGTCGAGCTGGTGCGGTCAGGGCGGACGCCGGAGGAGCTGGCAAAGAAGTTTGAGCCGTCCGCGCAGGCGATCCGCAACTGGGTGTGCCAGAGCGATCTGGACGAGGGTCGACGCAGCGACGGGCTGACGAGCGCGGAGAAGGAGGAGCTCGGGCAGCTGCGCCGTGAGAATCGGCGGCTGAAGCTGGAGCAGGAGATTCTGGCAAAAGCCGCGGCCTGGTTTGCTCGGGAGACCGGCTCGGTGCCCGAGAAGTCTTCGGGTTCGTGAAGGGCAACCAGGCCGAGTACGAGATATCGATGATGTGCCAGGTGCTGGGAGTCTCCCCCAGCGGGTACTACGCATGGGCGCAGAGGCCGCCATCGGCGCGCAGCCTTGCCGATGCGGCGTTGACGGAGAGGATCCATCAGATTCACGCGGACTCCCGAGGAACCTATGGGGTTCCGCGAGTCCATTTCGAGCTCGGGGTGGAAGGAGTCCGAGTCGGCCGCAAGCGAGTGGCTCGTCTGATGAAGGCGGCCGGACTTCAGGGAGTGAGCCGTCGCAAGGGTTTTCGTACGACGGTACGCTGTCCGGAGGGGTGCCCGGCCCCGGACCTAGTCGAGCGCGACTTCACGGCGCCCGGACCCGACCGGCTGTGGGTGGCCGACATCACCTACATCGCGACCTGGGCGGGGTTCCTGTTTCTCTCGGTTGTTCTGGATGCCTGGAGCCGCAAGGTCGTGGGCTGGGCGATGGCGACGCATCTGAGGACCGAGCTCGTGCTCGATGCCCTCAACATGGCTCTCTGGCAGCGGCGGCCGAGAGAGGTCGTGCATCACTCGGACCATGGAACGCAGTACACGTCCATCGCCTTCGGAAAGCGATGCCGGGAGGCCGGCGTACGTCCCTCGATGGGTTCCATCGGAGACTGCTACGACAATGCTCTGTGCGAGAGCTTCTTCGCGACGCTCGAGTGCGAGTTGCTTGACCGGCGCAAGTTCAAGACTCAAGCCGAAGCCCGCATGGCCGTCTTCGAGTTCATCGAAGGCTTCTACAATCCGCGGCGCCGGCATTCGTCCCTGGGTTACCTCTCACCGACCAATTACGAAAGGAGGATGGAAGCGACCACCGGAGGAGCCAACCTATGCTGAGGGAGGGCGGGGCTCTGCCCCGCACCCCGCGGCGGGCCTTTGGCCCCCTCGACCCCCTCTACGATCCCAAGCCGTAGAGTGTCCACCGAAACGGGGCAGCTCCACGGGGGCGGTGGCGATGCGGTATGAGCCAAGAAGATAGCCATCCGTCGAAGCCCTGCCCCAGACAGTGTGGTGAGTCAACGTCAGGAACGGCACTGGACTCGTTGGCTGAGCTTTTGTTTAAGCGAATCTCGACGGTGCGGATATGGACGCGTGCTCGTAACTGTCGGCCGGGGGCCTAACAAGCGCATGCAGCGGGACGCACGCGGACTGCGATCGCCTGGTGGGCCAGGCAAGGCCCGTCTGCCGCCGAGCCCGCGGCTGCAGCGGCAAATCGTTGGGCGCAGCACTCTTCCTGAAAGGAGTTCATTCATCTATGACACCAACGTTACAGTCAAGACAAGAAGTCATCATCAACGCACCACTTCAGAAGGTTTGGGAATTCGGTCAGGACCTCACCAGGATTCCCCAATACCATCCACGGGTCAATAAGGTTGACCTGATTTCCGGCCAATCTCAACGAGGCGCTGGTGTCGCCTATCAATGCCACTTGAGCGACGGGAAGAACACTTGCATCGAAAGGGACATTGAAGTTGTCCCCATGGAAAGGATCGTCACGGCGTTGCCCGAGGACACGATGGGCATTGCCAGACTACTGCCGGACTACGTGGTTAAGACCGTCTTCACCAAAGTAGATAGTGATGCTACCAAGGTGGAATTCCACCACTTCTATTCCACCAGGACTCTCAAGCAAAAGCTATTGAATCTAGTCGTCAGACCGAAGATTGCCAGGGAATCTCAAGACACCTTGAATTCCATCAAGAGGGCCATCGAGGAGGAATACGGCAAGGAGACATCCTAGGGCTGAGCCCTAACGGGCGCTTCAACCTGGCGCGATGTCCTGTAAGCCAATCGAACGCTGGCCGGGGAGGATTTGAATTCGGGCAGGTTCGGCTTCCTGACCGCCTGCGGACCAATTTACGAGATCCTCATTTACGCGATCGACGGTGTCGGCATTTTCCGGATGGACGCCCAATTCCTGTGCTCGTCGGAAGGCACACCTGCCTTTTGCGGGTTCAGCGAAGAGGGCAGAATCATCCCGCAGGCGGGAACCGGTCAGTTCGCGGGGATGACAGGGAATATCTCGATCCACGGCTCGGCTGCGTTTTTCGGGAGCGAGCCCACCGCGGTCGATCCCTGGCTCTGGACCGCGAAGATGTCCGGGTCGGTCTGCAACGCCCGGTAGGCGATCCGCAATCGGGGTTGATTCTCATCCGTGGAGGCACGGGGCGAGGTTGGTCACCTGATCCGTTTGTCCAGAGATCGCTTTCGGGACCGAAGTCGGCGATCACAAGTCCCGAATCGCCAATCAAGAATCCTCATCGCAGTCCTTCGACCTCCTTGACGGAGCGGAAGTAAGACGGTATCTTACTCGGCATGGCGAAGACGATCGTATCGACGAAAGGCCAGGTCGTTCTCCCTGCGGGACTGCGCAAGCGGGACGAGATTCAGGCCGGCCAGGAGTTCGAGGTCGAGCGGATCGACCGCGGCGAATACCGCCTCAAACGGCTGACGCGGCGGCGCAACGAGGGCCTCGTGAAGCTCCTCCTTGCCTGCCCCGCCAAAGGCTGGTTCAAGCCTTTCCCCCGAACTGAGACGACCGACGACCTCCGCGTGCCCCGTCTGGGATGACCTATCTCGTCGACGCCAATGTGCTCAGCGAGCCCACCAGGCTCGATCCCAATCCAAGAGTCGTCGACTGGTTGAGCGCGCACGAGGAGGATTTCGTGGTGGACTCGATCATTCTCGGCGAACTGTGCATCGGAATCCTCGCGTTTCCCGCCGGCCGCAAGCGGACGCAGCTCGAGCGATGGCTTGCCCAGGTGGTGGAAACGATCGATTGTCTCCCCTGGGACGCCGTCGTCAGCCGGCGGTGGGCCAAATTGGTCGTCGACCTGAAGCGCAAGGGACAGCCGCTGCCGCTACTCGATGGAATGATCGCCGCAACGGCTCTTGCTCATGGCCTCACGGTGGTTACGCGCAACGCCCGGGATTTCGGGAAGGCCGGCGTGAAGGTCGTCGATCCCTTCGCCGACTTCACGCAGCACGGGCGGTGATGAAAGACGCAAGGTCTACCGCAACGACGTGAAGTAGGCCCTCTCAAAAGCAGATCCTTCGCTGCGCTCAGGATGACAGGGAAGGAGCGAAGGGATGACAGAGAGGAGCGAAGGGATGACAGGGAGAGCAGCGATTGGATGACAGCGCGCGTGCGGCGCGCTGTCACTTCAACCCCTCGACCAGGAAGAGGTCCGACAACATCTGGCCGTAGCTGTAGATATACGACTTTCCGTCGGGCGTGATGGCAACCTGGAAGACCACGCTCGATCCCGCGGGGTCAAAAGGAATGAGATCCTTCCAGGGTGTTCGGCGTCCGCTCGAGAGGTCGAGCAGAGAGACGCGCGCCACATCCTGTACTGGTCGATAGACGTAGAGCGACCGCTGGTCGGCCGACCATTGGATCGGCACTTCTCCTTCTTCCAACCCCGGAATCGGAATCGGTGATCCTCCTTCTACCGGGTAGAGGTCGAAGCCTTTGTCGGCGCCCGGTCCGGTGACGAACCGGCCGTCGGGGGAGACCAGGTTGCCTCGAAAGGCCGCGCCGGCTCCTTCCGGAGTGATCGCCCTCGGTCCTCCGCCGTCGGGATCCTGGATGTAGAGCCTCGCCCGGCGCCCGCGTTCCTTTCCGGCGAAGAGGATGCGTTTGGAGTCGGGGAGAAACCGGGCCGACTGATAGCTCTCGATTCCGCCGCGCTCGAGTTTCTTCGCCTGCCCGGTTCCGGTCGGCAGCAGGAGAAGCTCTGTGAAGTTGATCGGCGCCGCCAGGGCCCACTTCTTGTCGGGCGACAGCGCGAGCGCGTATCCCTCTCCCAGCCGTACCGGGGGCGAGCCGTCGGTCTTGCGGAAATAGACGACGCCGACGCCTCCTCCTCCCTCGCCTTCCTCCGCGAAGAGGAGGGTTGTCCCATCGGCAGAGAGGTCCGCGGCGATCGAGCTGTCGAGCCAGGAGAATTCGCGCTCGCGCGCTTCTCCCGGGGGCAGACCGAGCAGCCGGGTCCGGACGACGTCGCGGCCGACGAGGGCGCGGCCGTCGGAAGAAATGTCGTGGAGCGTGCCCAGGGAGTTGGCGATCAGGCGCGACCGCCCCGAGAGCGTCACCGCTCGGAGGGTCCGGACCAGGGCCGCCGCCGACGCGGTAAACCAGATCTCCTGCCCATCCGGAGCCCAGGCAATCCCTTGCACGCTGGACCAGGGGCCGGAAAGGGCCTTCCTCTCGCCGGTGCGGTCCATCAGGACCAGAGAACCGGTGTCGTCGCCGCGCAGGGGATGGTCGACAAAGGCGACGGAATTGCCGTCGTGGGAGACGCGCAGGTTGCCGATCCATCCGAAGGTCTCGTACAGAGAATTCCCGATCGGGTACTCCAGGCGCATCCGGGCTCCGACCGAGTGGACGACGGCGAGATCGGACCCGTTGGGAGCCCAGTCCGCCGCGAGCACGTTCTCGGCGATCTCGCGCGGCGCGTTGCCCGACAGCGCGACCCGGGCGAGGGTCCCGCTCGCCTCCCAGAAGTCGATGTAGTGGCGGCCGAGCGAAAGAGCGAGCTCCCCCGACGAAGAGATCGCGAGGACGTCGGCTCCGGGCAGCGCGAAGGGAATGGATTCCGGGCTTCCCGGGCGTGTCGAGAAAAGCTGGACCGGCTTGCCGTCCCACGCCGCTCCGTAGACGACCGTCCTGCCGTCCGGAGCGAACCGCGCCGACCAGATGTGGCCGCGGCGGTAGGTCAGCCGCTGGAAGGAGGGGATCGGATTCTTTCCCGCGCGCTCCCCCAGAAAGAACGAAGCGGCCGCGATCACGGCGAGCAGCAGGACCCCGGCCAGGGCCGGCCCGAGGGGGCGGCGCGGGCGGGGCGGCGCAGCAACCGGTTCTCCCGCGGTCGCGGCCTCGGGCCTGGACAGCGTCGAGAGCGATTCCAGGTCGAAGGCGAGATCTCGGGCGGACTGGAAACGGTCTTCCGGACTCTTCTCGAGACAGTGGCGGACGATCCGGTCGAGAGCCGGAGGGATGTCACGGCCCGTTTCGGACAGGTCCGCCGGCTCCGTCATGAGGATCGCGGAGAGCGTGTCGGCCGCGGACTCGCCGCGGAAAGCGCGCCGGCCCGTGAGCATTTCGTAGAGGACCGCTCCGAAGGAGAAGATGTCGGAGCGGGTATCCACCACCTGCCCCCGCACCTGCTCGGGAGACATGTAGCCGACCGTCCCCAGCACGACGCCCGGCTCCGTCAGGTTCGGGCTTCCAATAGCCGTCGAGAGAGCCGTGAGATCGTTTCCAGCCATGGGATGCTGTGCCGCGGCCGCTTGCTCTCTTCCGGCCGCGTCGAGCGGCCGCCAGACTGCCAGGCCGAAGTCGAGGATCTTGACGCGGCTGTCTCTGGTGACGAACAGGTTCTCAGGTTTCAAGTCGCGGTGAACGATCCCCTTCTCGTGCGCGGCGGCGAGGCCGCGCGCGATCTGCGCCGCGAAGTCCGCGGCCTTGCGGGGCGCAAGGGGCCCGGCGGCCAGTCGGCCGCGCAGCGTCTCGCCTTCGAGAAGCTCCGAGACGACGTAGAGCGAGCCCTCGTGCGTGCCGATGTCGAAGACCGCCGTGATCGAGGGGTGGTTGAGCGCGCCGGCCGCGCGCGCCTCCTGCTCGAATCGCCGGAGCCGGTCGGGGTCCGCCGAAAGCGAGGAAGGCAGCACCTTGATCGCGACGTCACGGCCGAGCCTGGGATCCCGCGCCTTCCAGACCTCTCCCATCCCTCCCGCTCCGATGGGCGACAGGATCTCGTAAGGCCCCAGCCTCGTTCCCGGCGCCAGGCTCACGTCAACTCATCAATCCTCTGTCATTCTGAGGAGCGAAGCGACGAAGAATCTGCCCTGCTCGTTTCCTGCGACGGGAGCAGATCCTTCGCTTTTCGCTCAGGATGACAGTCAATCACCAATTACCTCACAACTCACAATCGCCTTTCCTCATCGCCGAAGGTGCAACCCTTCTCTCACTCCGTGCGGGAAGAGAAACCGTCCCACCAGGACCGTCAGGACCACCGTGCCGACGACCGCCGCGATTTTCGTTCCCGTTGCCTGCCGGATCCAGAAAGACTTCTCGGAAACGATGCGGCGCCTGACGAGAAAGCCCTCGGCCAGAAAATAGAGAACGAGCGCGACGGCGACGCCGAGCAGGATCCCTTCCCATTGGCGGGAGAATTTGATCGCATCGTCGATGCGGCCGCCGAAGTAGAGGCCCAGTCCCGTCCAGGCCAGGCAGTTGACGAGCGAGGCGGCCAGATCCGTCAGGACGAAGGGGCCGATGCGCATCCGGGAAGCGCCGGCGGTGAAGAAGACGACAGGCCGCAGGCCGTAGAGATAGCGGGCCAGAAAGAGGAACCGATATCGATGTTTGTGGAAGGACGCCTGGATCTTCTTCACCTTCTCGGGGGGGAAGATCTTCTTCATGAACCTGTGCCGATCCAGGCTGGACCCGAAGAGCCTTCCAAACCCGTAGAGGATCGAGTCCGAGACCACGATCCCGGCAAGCTCCGCCCCGACCATCAGGGGAAACCGGGCCACGTTCTTGAAGACGAGGAAGCCCGCGATGAGCAGGATGACCTCCTCGGGCGGGCTCGGCCCGAAGGCCCCGAGGAAGAGGAGGAAGAAGACGCCGAAATAGCTCTGCCTCTCCAGGTACTCGGTCATCCGCTGGATCGCCGGCTCGCGCACATGGGGATCCAGCAGAAAGTCCAGAGGCGGGAGCATGCGAGGATTCTAAAACGGCCGCGTCCCTGTCATCCTTAGCGACCTGTCCTCCGAAGCCTTTGCGAAGGAGGAAGCGAAGGATCTGCTCATCCGAGGAGGGCGAATCCTGCGTTCGTTGCGCTCGCGCCGTCGCCAGAGCGGCTTTCCGCCTTCGCTGGAGAGCCGTAGCCGCTACAGCGGAGGCTCTGGCGCGTCGGCGACCTCAGGATGGCAAGGGTGGTCCGGCCGCGGTGCGGTAGCCCTCGCGCGTGAGGAGGCTGGCCATCTCCGACTTGTTGACGGACAGGCGGTACGCCTCCGTCGGCTCTACGGTTTTGTTTCGGACGAGCTCCATCAGGGAGTCGTTGAGCGTCACCATCCCCTGGGCCTTCCCGGTCTGGATGACCGAGTAGATCTGGAAGGTCTTCTTCTCGCGGATGAGGTTGGAGACGGCGCTTCCCCCGACCAGGATCTCGTACGCCGCCACGCGGCCTCCTCCGATCTTCTGGCAGAGCGTCTGCGCGATGACGCCGATGAGCGAGCCCGACAGCATCTGGCGGATCTGGTCCTGCCGGTCCGCCGGGAACTGGTCTATGACCCGGTCGATCGTCGAGGGAGCGGTGGTCGTGTGGAGCGTCCCGAAGACGAGGTGGCCGGTCTCCGCCGTCTCGACCGCGATCGCGATCGTCTCCAGGTCCCGCATCTCGCCCACCAGGACGATGTCGGGGTCTTCCCGCAGGGCGGCGCGCAGCGCGTCCTTGAAGGAGTCGGTGTGAGAGTGGACCTCGCGCTGATTGACGAGACACTTCTTGTTCTCATGGACGAACTCGATCGGGTCCTCGATTGTGATGATGTGGTCGCTGCGCGTGCGGTTGATGTGATCGACCAGGGTCGCCAGCGTCGTGGACTTGCCCGATCCGGTGGGGCCCGTGACGAGGACGAGCCCCTTGGTGCGCTCGCAGAGCTCGAGCACGCTCGGCGGCAGGTTCAGCTCCTCCGGGGTGCGGATCTGGAACGGGATCGCGCGGAACACGGCGCCCGGGCCATTGCGGTCGCGGAACAGGTTCGCCCGGAACCGCGACACCCCGGGAATCGCGTAGCCGAAGTCGGTGTCGTTGCGCCGTTTGAATTCCTCGCGGTTGCGCTCGGGCGTGATCTCGAAGAGGCGGTCGAGCAGCTCGTCTCCGTCCAGGGCCCCGTGCCCGGGAAGAGTCCGGATGACCCCGTGGACGCGGACCCGGGGCGGCGAGCCGGTCGAAAGGTGGAGATCCGAAGCGCCCATCTCCAGCATCTGGGCGAGCAGCTTCTCGATCGTGTCGTCGGTCCGGGCCTCTGCGTAATAGGGTGGGGGTTCCGCCGGCTCGGCGGGGGGCTGCGGCGCCGCGGCGGCGGAAGGCGCGGCGCGAACCGCCTGCGGTCTGACCCAGACCTTCCAGGCGTTGGCCCCGGCCTCGACCTGGACGAGGACCGGAGCGCCGGCCGCGTCGTACAGGAATTTCGTCGCGCCGCCCGGCTTGACCGCCGTCCCGGCGGGCAGGATCTCCTCGACCAGGGCCACGAGGCCCGGATGAGAGATCGTCTGAGACGCGTAGCGATTCCCCGTTGGGAACGCGAGCTGGACCCGTTCGCCGCTCGTGAGAAGCGCGGCCTGCGCGCCGAACCTCGTCATGCTCTCCAGGAGCTGATCGATCTGCGGCATTTCCGCTTCTTTCGGGCTATGGGCCCGTCTCGACGATTCGCAAGACGAACGTCTTGTTGATCAAGTACAGGCGGTCCGCCCAGAGCCGGAGGAATCGTCCCCTTTCGTTCAGGTAGTCCATGGTGCGCGTGCTCTCCTGGGGCGCGGTGTAGAGCAGCTCCCCTTCGAGGGCGTTGGCGCCCAGCAGTTCCACGCGCACCGGCCGGCGGAAGTCGAAGAGCTCCTCGGGAGCGCCCGGCTCGGAGCCGAAAGGCGCCAGGGGCACCCCGATCCAGAGAAGAGCGCCCTTGTTGATGATCTCCCTCTCGGGATTCCCGGCCTCGCGCACCGGCAGGAAGGCGTGGACGTTCTCGAGCAGATCGAGCACGTCCTGGCGGCGGAATTCGTTCGCCCGATGCTCGGCCAGGAAAATCTCCACGGTCCGGGGAGGCCTTCCAACCAGGGCGAGCTCGACGGCGACCGCCTGCTTGCGGATCCGGAGAGGTTCGGTCTGGCTCAAGAGAGGGCTCTCACTCTACCGCCCGCCCGCCTCTCAGCGGGCCGCGGCCCCGCGGCGCGCGGCGAGCTGCTTCTGTCTTTCGATCGCGAGGGCGCGGATCGAAGCGTACTCGGCGTTGCCTCGAATCTTCGCGAAGAGCGGGTCTCGGTCCATCGCGGGGTACGCGAGGTAATTGCCCTCGACCGCGCGCCGCAACAGGCGCAGGGCGATTCCCGTGTAGCCGCAGTAGGCTAAGCGGTCGGCCTCGAAGTATTTCGGCTCGGAGTCGCGAACGGCGGAGACCTCGGATTCCAGATCCCGGAGCGCGGGATCGCTCTCGGGAAGCGGCCGTCCTTCCAGGCATGCCTCCGTGATTCGGAGTCCCGGGCCGGAATCGTTCACCTTTCGGATGAGCGCGAGGGCCTCGGCCGGCCGGCCCTGGCACAAGCGCAGGTTGAACTCGACCAGGTACGCCCACTGGGTTCCGGCAGCGAGCCGGATGAAGTCCAGGGCCCGTTCGTAGTTGTTGACGCGCAGGAACGCGATGGCGCAGGAACGCAGGTTGGGATCCTTCGGGTCGAGCGCGAGGAGCGCGTCGCAGATGCGGGCGGATTCCTCGTTGTCCCCGGCGTAGCGCAGGACATAGGCCTGCGAGAAGCGAGCGCGGGAGCTGTCCGGCCTCTGGCGGGCGATCCGCGACGCCTCCTCGAGGGCTCCGGCGAGGTCGCCTCCTTCCACCTGGAGGATCACCAGGTTCGCGGAGGCGTCGATCAGATTGGGATCGATCCTCAACGCCCGCTCGTGGTCCGCGCGAGACCGCTCGAGCGCCGCCGAGCCGCCGTCGGAGTACGTCGCGTCGAAGTACTCGCACTTGCCGAGCGCGTTCCAGGCCGGGGCGTAGGTCGGATCGAGCGCGACGGCGCGCTGGAGCATCGCGAGCGCTTCCTTGTTAGGCGCGGGGTCGCGCGACAGCGCCGACGCGCGCAAATACAGGTCGTAGGCCTCGGGACTCTTCGGCGCGGAGGCTTCCGATTTGGACGCGTCGGCCTGGAGGAGCGGAAACAGTCCCTGCCGCAGGTGCGCCGTGATCTGCCCGCGCAGCCCGATCAGATCCGAGGCGGCGGCGCCGAGCGTGTCGCGCCAGAGGACCCGATTCGAATCGGTGTCGGTGACCTCGAGCGTGACCTGGACCTGGTCCCCCTCGCGCAGGAAGTGGCCCGAGAAAACCTGGGCGACGGCGAGCTCCTTGCCCGCGGCCTGCGGGTCCACATCCGGCTTCGAGTACTTGCGCGTCGAGGCGAAGGGGCGGATGGCGAGCGAGGGGATGTAGGAGAGCGTCGTCGCGATCTCGTCGGGCAGCGCGATCTTCAGGTAGTCGGTCGAGGTGTCGGCGCCGAGGTTCTGGAACGGCAGCACGGCGAGCGTCGTGCGGCCGGAGGATTTGCCGGAAGGGTGCCGGTGCGTCGCAAACCAGGCGAGCACCGCCGCCGCGAAGATTCCCGCCGCGGCGCCGGCGGCGATCACCGTTCTCCTCGTCCTCGCGCCGGAGGGCGCGGGTGCCGGGGCAGGCGCCGCGGGCGCGGCCCCGGTGCGGCCCGACTCGCTGTCGCGCCGGGCGCGCTTCAGGTCCGTCTTGATATCGGCCGCGCCCTGGTAGCGCAGATCGCGGTCCTTCTCAATGGCCTTGTTGACGATCCGTTCGAGCTCCGCGGGCAGGTCCGGGTTCAAGCGCACCGGCGGCGTCGGGGCGCGATTCAGGATCGCGTCGAAGACGATGGCGGAGGTCGAGCCGGAAAATGGCTGGCGGCCGGTCGCCATTTCGTAGAGCACCGCGCCGAAGGAGAAGAGATCCGTCCTGGCGTCGAGCGTCTCCCCGCGCGCCTGCTCGGGGGACATGTAGGCGACCGTGCCCATCACTGTTCCCTTCTCCGTCAGGTTCGGGCCCCCTATCACCGTTGGAATTGCCGTCTGGCTGTGTCCCGCCATGGGATGCCGTGGTGCGGCCGTTTGCTCTCTTCCGGCCGCGTCGAGCGGCCGCCAGGTTGCCAGGCCGAAGTCCATCAGTTTGATCTGGCCGCGCCTGGTCACGAAGATGTTGGCCGGCTTGATGTCGCGGTGCACGATGCCGTGCTCGTGCGCCGCCTCGAGCGCATCGGCGATCTGGATTCCGAAATCCAGGAGCTGATCGGCCTTCAAGGCTCCCGGCGCCAGGCGGTCCTTCAGCGTCTCCCCCTCCATCAGCTCCATGACGATGAAGGCCTTGCCGTCCGCCTCGTCGATGTCGTGGATCGTGCAGATGTGGGGGTGCTCGAGCGAGGAAGCCGCGCGCGCCTCCCTCTTGAAGCGCTCGAGCGCCTGCGGATCGGAGGCCACGTCGTCGGGCAGGAACTTCAGCGCGACCTGCCGGCCCAGGCGCGTGTCCTCGGCCCGGTAGACGACGCCCATGCCGCCGCCGCCGAGCTTCTCGACGATCCGGTAGCGGGAGATCGTCTGGCCGATCATTTTCCCTGACGCAGCAGGACGGGCCAGTTCTGGACGAGCGAGATCGGCGGCGTGGACTCGCTGCCGATCGGCGTGACGATGAGAAAACGCTGGCCGTCGGCCGACACGTCGTAATGGCGGTCCGGATCCTCGCGCACCCGCGTCTCGAAGAGGGCCTGCGGCGCCTCCGCCTCAAACGTCGCGCCCGTCCTGACCGCCACCGCCATCAGCTTGTGGTCGGGTGCGATGTAAAACAGCTCTTTCCCGTCCCGGCGCCACACAGGAGCCGCGCCTCCGCCGGTCGAAACCTGCCACTTGCCTCCGGAGCCGGGAAAGGCCTGGACGTAGATCTCGAAGCGGCCGGACTGATCGACGCTTCCGCCCCCTTCCTGGTAGGCGAGCACGCCGTTGTCCGAGACGGAAAACACCGCGGTGAAGAAGCCGGGATCTTCCTGGACGTTTCCGACGATCGGAAACGGATCGCCGGAGAGTTTTCCGTTCGCGGGGTCGAAGGGCTGCGCCATGAGCGTCTTCTGCCGCACGAAGAGAAGGTGGCCGGCGGCGTAGAGGCCCTTCGACCTCGCGTTGACGAGATGCTTCGGAGCCTCGCCCGTGAGCGAGCCCATGGAGATCGAGTGCAGCTCGCTCTCCGTGCCGACGGTATGGCTCCCCGCCTCAAACAGGAAGTGCTTTCCGTCCGGCAGGAAGGAGGGGAAGCGGTGCGTCGTCTCCTTGCGCGATTCGTCGAACTTCGTCGCGGGTTCCGGCTTTCCGCCGGTCGCGGCCACGCGGAAGAGCGGCTCGTGGAAGTGCGGCTCGAAAACGATGACCCCGTCCCTGTTCCACGTTCCGCCCCGCCCGTCGGCGGCGTCGCAGAGGGCAAGCGCGGGGGCCATGTATTGAAAGGTCCCGAGGATCGTCCCCTCCTGCGTCAAGGCCGGGTCCCCGATCATCGTTTGAACCGCCGTCTGGCTGATTCCAGCCATGGGATGCTGTGCAGGAACTCCATGACGAGGTACTCGATCCCGTCCTGATTGCCCACGTCATAGAGCGCGCAGATGTGGGGATGGGAGAGCGATGAGATGGTCCTGGCCTCCCTCTCGAAGCGCTGCCGGACCTCCTCGCTGCGCGAGAGATGGGCCGGGAGGACCTTCACGGCGACCGTGCGGTCCAGGCGCGTGTCCCGCGCCCGGTACACCTCTCCCATGCCTCCGGCCCCCACCGACCCGAGGATCTCGTAAGGGCCAAGACGTGTGCCTTCGGAAAGCGCCATGAGTCGCGGAATTCTATCTTCCTCTCCCTCTCCCGCCGGGAGAGGGCCGGGGTGAGGGCGCCACCGGCGCCACTCAGCGCGCGTTATGCCTCGGGTCTCCAGGATGGAATGACCTGCCTCCCGTGACGGCGGTAGATCGCGAAATCGCTGTCCAGTGTGAGGATCACGCTCGAGGGGAACTGTTCGCTCATCCGTATGAGGCAGGCATCGGCCAGCGAAATCCCGATCGAGGCATAGCGCTCCAGGAACCCGCGCAATGCAGGAGCCTCATCCTCGACCCTGAGAGGGGAAACCACGAGGCCACGCTCGACCAGGTCCAGAACCGCCCGCTGCCCGCCGGCGATCTTCCTCAACAGAAAGCAGGCTTCGGTGAGGACGGCGTCGCAGGTCAGAAGCGGCGGCTCGATCTCCCCCAGTCTGTCGACGGTCCAGCCGTGGGGTCGTCCCGACGCGCCAGAGCCGCTAGGCGAGCGGCGCCGTGTCGAGGAGAACGGTCGTCTTCAGCGGCCGAATCCCTTCATGTGCGCCGGGTCGGTGGACAGGTCGGCCGGCCCGCTCAAGCATCCGATCAGGTCTCCGGCGCGAGCGACGAAGGATATCCTGGAGGTTCGATGGCCGCGCGGTACGTATCCGGCGATCGCCAGGCGAATGAGCCGTGATTTGCTCCATCCCTTGCGCCGGGCAACCTCCTCGATCTGGCGGTCGAGATCGTCCGGGACCTTGAGAGAGAGGGTTTTCATGCACCGCCTCCGGTATTATCTAATTGCCATCTGAATAATACCACCGAGCCCCCGAGAGAGTGCCCGGGGTGAGGGCGCAACCGGCGCCACTTCATCTCCTGTCATTGGTGAGGAGCGAAGCGACGAAGGATCTGCCCTGGTTGAATAGCAGATCCTTCGCTTCGCTCAGGATGACATGTCGGGGACAGTTCCTTAGCGCAAGTGAGGGCGCCCGGCGCCCGCTACTTCTTCAGCGCCGGCTTCGCGCCCTCCGACGGCGTTCCGGACGAGCTCTCCGGCTGGCTCGCGACGGCGCCGCCGGTGTTCTCCAGCTCGTCGGCGATCCCGCCGGCGTCATAGACCTGGCGCAGGGCCGCCGTCATCGCGGCCGTGTGAACGCAGACCGAGCGCGCGACGTCCTCCGTGTACACGACGTCGTTGCCCAGGGACTGGATGTTGCCATCGAAGAGAAGCCCGATGAGCTCCCCCTTCTGGTTGACCGCGGGGCTGCCGGAGTTGCCGCCGGTCGTGTCGGCCGTCGTCACGAAGTTGACGGGAACCTTCGGGTGCACCTTGCTCTTCGCTTCGAGGTAGCTCTTCGGGAGATCGTAGGGCGCCTTGCCGCCGTGCTTCTCGGAGTGCGCGTACATCCCGTCCCAGGTCATCTGGAAGTCAACCGGCTTTCCATTCTCGACGTAGCCCTTGGCCGGCCCGAAGGCCAGGCGCAGCGTGAACGTCGCGTCGGGATAGCGGTCCTTCCCCCTGGCCGCGAAGACCGCTTTCGCGATCTGGGCGCCGTTGGACTTGTCCACGCTCTCGACGTTGTCCTCGCGCCACTTGCGGATTTCGCGCAGCTCCGGGTCCGTCTGGCGCGCGAGAACGATCATCGGATCGGTGGACTCCTCGACCGCCTTGACTCCTCCGGCAACGAGCGCCTTGCGGAAGGCGACGTCCTTCAACTTCGTGCCCTCCACGAGCTCGGCGGCCCGCTCTTCCGGCGACTTGCCCGCGAGAACGCTCTTGACGAACGGATCGCCGGCGCCGAGCCTCTCGACCATCTCCTCGAAGGAATCCGCGATCGTGACCTTCTCGAGAGCCGGGTAGATCGGCGCGGGGGAGAAGAGCCTGAACTCCAACGACTTCAGGTTGGACTCGCGGAACTCCTCCAGCCGCTTTTCGTTGGCCTTCTCCTTCTCGGCGACGTAGCGGACGATCGTGCGCGCGGTCGTCATCTCCGGAGCGGACGCGAGCGCCCGCGTCATGACGGTGTCCCGCGTGTAGCGCTTCGCGTAGGCCTTGTGCGAGGCGGCGATCGCGTCCCAGGCGCCGGCGTGGGAGGCGAGCTTCGGATCGGAAGCCACCTGCGCCTTCAACTCCTTCTCCTCCGCCGCCTTCTTGGCCATGACCCTGGGGTCCTTCATGGCCTCCTGTTTTCCGCTGTTGGCCTTGAGGCTGTTCTCGATGCCGAAGAGCTGGCGGTTGGCCATGCGGGCGTTCTCGGGGCCCTTGCTGGAGAATTCGTGCAAGAGCTTCGCGCGGCGCGCGAGGTATTGGATCTGGAGCGGATAGCGGAAGTCGCGGTCGAACTCGAGCTGCGCGAGCGTGTCCAGCCGCGCCGTGGAGCCCGGGTTGCCGGAGATGATGACGAGCTCGCCCTCCTTCGGCCCGGCCGAGTTCCAGGTCAGGTAGTGCTGCGGCTTGACAGCCTTGTCGTTCTCGTAAACGCGGAAGATCGTGAAGTCGATGTCCCAGCGCGGGTACGTGAAGTTGTCCGGGTCTCCGCCGAAGAACGCGATGCCGAACTCGGGCGCCACGACGAGGCGCACGTCCGTGTACTTCTTGTACTTGTAGAGGTCGTACTCGCCCCCCGCGTACAGAGTGATCGTGTTGCAGCGCAGGCCGGTCTTCTCGTTGCAGTCCTTCTCGAGCCTCGCCTGCTCGGCCTTCTGCGCCGCGAGGATCTCCGCGCCAGTCATTCCCGCCTTGACGCCGGCGTTGACCCGGGCTGTTACGTCCTCGATCCCTTCGAGCACGTTCAGCTCGAGGTCCGGGCACTTGACCTCTTCCGCCGCGGACTTCGCGAAGTAGCCGTTCTTCACGTAGTCGCGCTCGGGAGTCGAGATCTTCTGGATGCAGCCGGCCCCGACGTGGTGGTTGGTCAGGACGAGACCCGTGTCCGAAATGAAGGAGCCCGACCCGCCGCTGTTGAATCTCACCGAGGCCAGGCGCACGTGGTCGAGCCAGGCCTGGTCCGGCGCCCACCCGTACGTCTTCTGGAGGTACGCCGACGGGACGTTGTTGAATGGCCACATCCCTTCGTCCGCGAGGAGGGGGAGAGCCGAGACCACCAGCAAGATCAGACAGAGCAATCCGAGTCCGCGTTTCATGTTTCTCTCCTGTTATTGCCGCCGCGGCCCGTGCGAAGAGGCCGGGGGCGGGGAATTAGCAATCTAGCTTTGGAATGGAGACCGCCGCCTGATTCACATGCATCTGACCTTCGATCTCCATTAGGCTCTGTGAGTTGGCGCGGAAGGAGAGGACTCTGCGAGGCCGACGAGACTTCCCCTGTGAGGCCGCGCGATCCTCGAGAAGGCCTTTACTTCCTTCTTTCGGCCTCCAACCGGCTGACTCGAGAGTCGAGATCGACCAAGGTGGAACGCAGCAGCGCCCTCGTCTCGGCAGACTCCTTGCGCATTTCTTCCCGAAGCACTCCGAATTCCCGGCCGATCCTGGAGTTCACTCCAGATACCAGTTCGGCGAGACGCCGAATCTCTTTTTGAAGACCCTCCTCGAGAGATTCGAAGAATTTCCGGGTCTGCGCGACTTCCGTTGAATCCATTGCCGTCCTCCGGCAGGTCTCCGCTCTTCGGGGCCGACGAATCTAACACCTAAATTTAGTTGTCGCGAGCTGATTCGCCACGATGAGGAGCGCGGCGCCCGCCCTGTCATCCTGAGGTCGCCGACGCGCCAAAGCCGCTATGGCGACGGCGCGAGCGCAGCGACGAAGGATGTGCTCCCGCACGACGACCTGGGCAGATCCTTCGCTCCCCTCAGGATGACAGCGAAGGCCGGTGCGGTAAGGTAGTGGGGAAATCGTTCGTTAATTCCGCGCGGGGGGTGGATCTTGAGGCGACGACTCCTGCTTCTCGGTACTCTGCTCGTGACGACGGCATCGCCTGGAATCGCTCAACCCTTCGATCCGTCCCTCTTCTCCGGGATCCACTGGCGGCTCGTCGGCCCGTTCCGCGGAGGGCGATCGGTCGCCGCGACGGGCGTGCCGGGCGAACCGGACCATTTCTACTTCGGAGCGGTGGGCGGCGGAGTCTGGGAGAGCGAGAACGCCGGCCGCACCTGGAACCCGATCTTCGACGGCCAGCCGATCGCGTCCATCGGCGCGATCGCGGTCGCGCCGTCGAACCCGAAGGTCCTCTACGTCGGCTCCGGCGAGGCCGACATGCGTTCCGACATCTCCTACGGCAACGGCATGTACAGGTCCACCGACGGCGGGAAGACGTGGACGGCGATCGGTCTCTCCGACAGCCGGCAGATCGGCAGGATCCTCGTGGACCCGAAAAACCCCGACCTCGTCTTCGTCGCGGCGCTGGGGCACGGCTACGGCCCCAATTCCGAGCGCGGCGTCTTCCGCTCGAAGGACGGGGGCAAGACCTGGAAGAAAGTCCTCGGCAAGAATGACGACACCGGCGCCATTGATCTCGCGTTGGATCCGAAAGACTCGAAGACGATCCTCGGCGCCCTCTGGCAGACGCGGCGCCCGCCCTGGAACGTCTATCCCTCCTCCAACGGCCCCGGCAGCGGCCTCTACCGCTCGACCGACGGCGGAGACACGTGGAGCGAGATCAAGGGCGGCGGCTTCCCCTCAGAGAAGCTCGGCCGGATCGGAATCGCGTTCGCGCCGAGCGATTCCAGGCGCGTCTACGCGATCGTGGACGCAAAGGAGGGGGGCCTCTACGCCTCGAAGGACGGCGGCTCGACCTGGACGCGCATGGCGTCGGAGACGAGGCTCTGGGGGCGCGGCTGGTACTTCGGCGGCGTGACCGTTGATCCGAAAGACCCCGACACGGTCTATGTCTGCAACACCGGCATGTATCGCTCGACCGACGGCGGAAAGACGTTCGTCCCGATCAAGGGCGCGCCCGGCGGAGACGACTATCACCAGCTCTGGATCGATCCTTCCGACCCGCGCCGCATGATCGTCGCGACGGACCAGGGCACGGTCGTGTCGGTGGACGGAGGGAAGACGTGGAGTTCCTGGTACAACCAGCCGACCGCGCAGTTCTACCACGTCGCGACCGACAACCGCTTCCCCTACTGGATCTACGGCGCGCAGCAGGACACCGGCGCCGCGGCGACGCCCTCGCGCACCGACTATGGAACGATTCTGTTACGCGACTGGAAGCCGGTCGCCGTCGGCGGAGAGAACGGATACATCGCTGCCGACCCGACCGACCCGAACATCCTCTACGGCGGCGGCGTCAACCGCTTCGACTGGACGACCCTGCAGGAACAGAACATCGATCCGACCCTCGCCTATCCCGGCGACTACAGGGGAGAGTGGACGCTGCCGCTGGCGATCTCGCCGCGGGACCCGAAGCGCATCTACTTCGGAAACCAGTTCCTCTTCCGGACGACGGACGCCGGCCAGCACTGGGAGAAGGCGAGCCCCGACCTGACACGCGAGGACCCGCCCGTCCCCACGACCCTCGACGCGATCACCGCGAAGGACAGCCCGGTCGCCGGCCCGCGGCGCGGCGTCATCTACACCATCGCCCCCTCGCCCGTGAAGGACGGCCTCCTCTGGTGCGGCACCAACGACGGCCTGATCTGGCGCACATCCGACGACGGCAAACACTGGGACAACGTCACCACAAAGGAGATCGGTCCCTGGTCGAGCATCTCCATCCTCGAGGCCTCGCACTTCGACGCTGACACCGCCTACGCCGCCGTGGACCGCCACCGCCTGGACGACATCGCCCCTCACATCTACAGGACGCGCGACGGGGGCAAGACCTGGCACCCGATCGCCGCTGGCATCCCCGTTGGCAGCTACGTCAACGTCGTCCGCGAGGACCCCGAGAAGCGGGGCCTGCTTTTTGCCGGGACCGAGACCGGAGTCTTCGTCTCCTTCGACGACGGCGACCACTGGCAGCCCCTCCAGGCCAACCTGCCCAACTGCTCGATCCGCGACATCGCCATCCGCAACGGCGACCTCGTCATCGCGACCCACGGCCGCTCCTTCTGGGTCCTGGACGACATCGCGCCGCTGCGCGAGCTGACCGCGAAGATCGTCGCTTCGCCCTTCTGGTTCTTTGCGCCGCGCGACGCCATCCGATTCCACGCGGCAGGCTTTCAGGGCACCCCCTTCCCCAAGGACGAGCCCGCCGGCGAGAACCCTCCCAACGGCGCGGTCCTCGACTACTACCTGAAAACAAGCTCTCCGGTCCCTGTCACAATCGAGATCCTTGACGCCGGAGGCGAGACCGTCCGCCGCTACGCCTCCGACGACAAGCCCCGCCCGTCGGATCCAACGCGCCAGACCGTCACCTCGGACTGGACCCCGTTGCCGCCGCCCCCCTCCGCCTCCGCCGGCCTCCACCGTTTCGTCTGGGACCTCCACTACGCTCCCGCCAGAGGAATCCCCCCGTCTCCCTTCGGCGGCGCCGCCGGCCTCTGGGCCCCTCCCGCCCGCTACACCGTCCGCGTGACCGCCGCCGGCCAGACCCTGACCCGGCCCCTCATCGTCAAGCGCGACCCCCGCATCAAAGCCACCGACGCCGACCTCGCCGCCCAATTCGACCTGGCCAAACAGATCCAGTCCGAACGAATCCGAGTCGCCGCCGCGAGAGCTCAGGCCGACTCCATACGCAAACAACTGGCCCCTCTCAAGGGCAAAGCCACCGACGCCGTGGCTACCGAGATCGAGGCTTTCACCAAGAAACTCGACGCCATCGCCGGCCTCCCTCCCGCCTCACCGGAGGAAGACTTCTTCGCCGAACCCCTCATCGACCCCAACACCCTCCGCCGCCTGGCGACGGCTCTGCAACAACTCGCCAGGGCCGTCGAAAGCTCCGACGCCGCCCCCACCCCCGACCTCCTCTCCGGCTTCCACCAGCGCCAGTCCTCCCTGAACCAGACCCTCCCTCGTTGGCTGGCCCTCGTCCAAACCGACCTCCCTCACCTGAACACCTCCCTCTCCTCCGCGACCCTGCCCATCGTGAAGGTTGATTGAGTGCCCGAGACGGAAGTGCTTCGGCATTAGCAGTTGCAGAAATGCAAGCCCCCGCACCACCAGAAAATCCCGATGTCTATGCACCCCACCAACGTTATGCGACACGAAACTAATGAAATCTGTCGCCTAACCTTTTCATTTTCGGAACACCCGGAGAGGGATAATCTCTCATGACCAACGAGATCTTTCGCCAAAGAGGCTCAAAGGCCATCAACGTTATGCGACACATTCTTGTCGCGTTTGCTCCCCGGTATTAGGACGCCTAATCTATGTTAGGCAGCGGAATCGAGAGTCGGAGCGACTGACCATGACTGTCGCCACGCTGCTTCTGTCCGTCTGCGCGACGTTGGCGCCCTTTCAGATCGTTGACAGGCCGGGCTTCTACACGACAGCTGGGTCGAGCGAGTGCATCCGATTGTTCTATGGCGAGGCCGAAGCAACATATCTACAGGTGACCAGGGGGCTGCACGCGGAAAGGCGCGATGTACCTCGCGGGACCGACGCCACGGCCTTCGCGTGGCTTGATTCCGATCGTCTAGTCTTTTCCAGCTCGCCGATTTATGGAGAAGGAGGCCTGTGGCTGTATAACGTTCGCACGAAGAGAATTGACGAGATTGGGCCGGTCGACGAGCCGTCGGCCTTGGAGTACCTCTGGACGAAGCTCCTTTCCGTTGACTCGGAGAGCGTCACGTGCTGGGTGGCGGATGTGAACCGACTCGATTTAGGTGACTTGGAACAGACGGCCGAACGACGCTCATTCCACTGGGCAGTTCGGCCGAGGCCACTCCGTGCCAATAACTAGGGAGGGCTCATGCTTCGCTGGCCGGCCGCTGCCTAACACGCGCGTGCAGCGGACTCGTTCGTCGGCTTCGCCTCCTCACTCGCCGCTGACGCGCCAGCCGTTAGGCGCCACCCGTCGCCGTCAGATCGCCTTTTCCATGCTCTGGCTGTTGGCGATTGGGGCGTCGCCGATGCCGATAGGCGATATCGGAGGTGGTCCGCCGCCGACTTTCGAGCAACGGTTCTCAGAAAGCAAGATCGTCGCTCTCGCACGAATTGAGGCGGGAGCCACAGGGTCGTTTTCTTCCCAAGTATACCGAGCGCGAGTAACTCTGCCGTTCAAAGGTAGCGAAATGAATGGCGTTCTGTATTTCTGGGGTGGAAACGTGGGCTCAACAGCCTACGGGGTTGGCGAGGTCTACCTATTGATGCTTCGGAACGCCTGGAAGCCCGTAGCTGACGTCTTGGCAGCATTCGCTCCCGCGGATGCGCCGCTTCACGAAGCGGTCTGCCTGAACGGCCCGATCCTTCTGTGGCGTTCCACTGCTTCCCCGCCACCCCCACCGCTCTTTCCAACGGATCAGTCTGTATTTCTGTTCGGGTGCCCCGAGCCACCGGAATCTGTTCATGCTCGGCCTTTGGGGCAATCCGCAGTTCTCTTCCACAGCTGGGTTCCTCATGATGAGATGGTCAACTATTTGAAGAAACTCGTTTCTGCGAGTGAGGTACGCTCACGTGCGGGCGCCTAACACGGCGCTGCACCGGACGCCGGCGGCTGCGCCGCCGTCGCCGGTGAGCTTTCAGACGTTAGGCGAGCCGTGAGCGATGAGGAGGCCGAGGTTCTCGCCCTTTTCGACGGTACCGATCCGATTTCGAAAGATAAGGTACTTCAGTGGATGCGAATGGGAGATCTACGGACACGGGCGGCTGTTTACCATCTCACGGATCGAGAATGGGACCGGATTACCCCCACGCTCACGATGACGGAACAGTGTTCATTCATGGAAACGTACCTTTTTCAGTGCCTTCTGCAGAACCCTGACTCAGAGGATTACCTTCATTCAGGCTTCGAGGCTGCTTGGGAGCTCGCGGCATGGCTAAAGCATCTTGAAGGTATCGAAGGTACAGAAGGGTTTATAGCGGGCGTGGTGCAGAAGCTGACCGAGGCTTATCGCGCGGCAGACGAGATTACTCGAAACCGAATCGAGACCGGGGCAGTGGAGCATATTCTGGAGTCAAGGACTCTCCGCAAGTACTTTGCATCTTGGGAAGCTGACCCGGTGCTCGGTCAGGCTTACGAGCTCTGCCTGGAGTGGGGCAAAGCTCATGAGAGCGTGCAATGACTCGGTCGCCTTCTATGACGCTCCCGCTGTCAAGCCCTCAGATGGTGGTTAGTCTTTCTCGATAGGTGTCCTCCTTGGAAGCGGTCGTTGTCTCCGACTGGATCGCTGGGGGCTTCCTGTGGAGCCGAGGCGATTGAGCCTCGAGCGACCTCCTATCCGTGCCGGCGTTGTGCCGTGCACCCAATGCTTTATTCGCGCGCAGGCGCGTGGAGGAAGCCATTAGTCAAGCGCCCCATCTAACCCACGGTCTCTCGTTGGAGACCCGGCCACGGTAACGGGCAGTTGAGACCAGCGGCGATTCATCGTCAAGGGTTTCCTTCGAGCGACTCAGGCCTGGGACTTGAGCAGGGCGCCCTTGGGGATTTCGCCGAAGTCGGCGTAGCGCCAGAGTGCGATGACGAGTTTCCGGGCCAGGGCGACGATGCCGATCTTTCGAAGTCTGGGGTCCACCCCGGGCGAAGCGGCTGTTGAACCAGATTGTCAGCTCGCTTTCCGGCTGCTGACGCAGCCAGATCCAGGCCAGGTCGATGGCGACGCCGCGGACGTGGCGGTTGCCAGCTCGGCTAATGCCGCGTTCCCGGGAAGAATCGCCACTCTGGTAGGGAGTCCCGGTCAGGCCCACGAGGGAACCGACCTGCCGGCGATTCTTGAAGGCTCTCCACGAGAACTCCCGGGCATAGCTCTCGGCGCCGACCTCGGCGATGCCGCGCAGAGTCTTCAGACGCCGGGCAATTTCCGACGCACGATCCTGACCCTCCCGGATCCGAGTATCCCGCTCGCACTCGAGCTCCAGCAGCTGGCGATGGACAACACCGTGACGAGTGATCTCCGTCTCCAGGCGGCGACGCAGGCCCGGCGGCACCGGCGACCCGTCCCAGATCCGCATCGCGTCCAGAGATTCCTGAAACCCTCCCCGGCCGATCCGGACCGCAACACCCTGACCCGCCAGCAGTCCCTTGACCCGGTTGATCAACCGCGTCTGCTCCTTCTTCAACGTCCGAATTTCACGCTGCAGGTGCCGCCCGTCTTCCTGTTCCGGTGTGGGCACGTGGACCACGCTCCAGTGATCCTTCTCGCCGGCCAAGTACCGCAGGAGCATCGAGATCAGCTTGGCTGCATCCAGCCGGTCCGTCTTGGCCCGCCGCGCCCGGCGATCAACCTCGATCGACGAAGAGTCCACCACCAGATTGACCACACCCATCTGTCTGAGCAACCGATCAAGCCAGAACCCCTCTCGCCCAGCCTCGTAGCAGGAGAAGACCGGGCAGGACCCGGCCAGCCCGAAATGCTGCCGCGCCTTCCCGATCGCCTTCGTCAGAGCCAGGACGTCGCGTGCCGGGATGATCACCTGCCACGGCTTCTCTCCCATAGCTCTCGCGAAGGCCAGCCGCCACTTCTCCCACCCCAACTCGAACGCCACCAGCAACCGATCCTCCACCGCGATAAAATCCCTTCGGGACGCCGTCTGTGTCATACCTCTCTCTCCTTTCTCTAAGAGCGATTCGAGAGAAGGCTACAGCGGTGTCCTTTTTCATAGCATCTAACCCCCCGGCTGCAGCGGACAGGCATGCGCCTGCCGCTGAGCCGCAAGCCGTTAGCAGCCCGTGGAAAAAGTCTGATTCTGTCGGCATGAAGTGATCGGTGGTAAGGTTTTCATCGGCAGAGATTTTCGAGGGAGGATGCGCCGATGTCGATGGGAAGCCGTGAGGATGGGGACCAACCGCCGATGTGGGTGAGTACGAGCGAGCTTTCGCGAGGTGAAGGCCACCTCTTCTATCGGCGGCTCAACGGGCTGCTGGGACAACACGGGTTCGATCCATTCGTGGAGAGGTTGGTGGAGGAGAGGAAGATCTTCGCGGAGACGCTGGGCCGTCCGTCGATTCCGCCCGGGACGTACATGCGGATGATGTTCGTGGGGTTTTTTGAGGGTCTGTCCTCGGAGCGAGCGATTGCATGGAAGTGCGCGGACTCGTTGTCGTTGCGGGAGTTTCTGGGCTACGGGCTGACGCAAAGCACGCCGGACCATTCGACGTTGTCGGGACTGAGGCGCAAGTTTCCGGAAGGGATTCATCGGGAGATTTTCGACTGGGTTCTGAAGGTGGCGCAGGAAGAAGGACTGCTGAAGGGTCGGAAGGTCGCCATTGACGCAACGACTTTGGAGGCCAACGCGGCGATGCGAACGATCGTGCGTCGAGCCGACGGGGCGTCGTACCAGAAGTATCTGAAGAAGCTGGCCAGGGCGGAGGGGATCAAGGATCCGACGCCGGAGGACTTGGGGCGGATGGATCGCAAGAGGAAGGGGAAGAAGGTCTCCAACAAGGAGTGGAAGAGCTCGAGCGATCCGGACGCGCGGATCACGAAGATGAAGAACGGAACGACGCATCTGGCGCACAAAGCCGAGCATGCGGTGGATCTGATCAGCGGAGTGATCGTGGCAGCGGAGATCCATCCGGCCGATTCGGGAGACACGACGACGCTGCCGCAAACGCTGACTTGGGCGGAGGCGTCAGTTGCAAGGGCGAACCCGGAAGGCGACATCCTGGAAGTCGTGGCCGATCGCGGATACCACAGCGGCGAACTGGTGGGAGATCTGCATCAACGGGGATACAACACCTGCATTCCGGAACGGCGGCAGAAGGGGCGGCGCAACTGGAAGAGACTTTCCCGAGAAGTTGGGGAGCGAGAAGCCAAACGCCGGCAGCGGGCCTTTTACCTCAATCGCCGCAGGCTCAAGAGCGCCGCCGGCAAACGCCTTCTCAAGAAACGCGGGGAGACCGTCGAAAGGAGTTTCGCTCACGCCTGCGAAACCGGCGGCATGCGACGGCTTCATCTGCGAGGTCGGGCCAACATCCTCAAGCGCTACCAGGTTCACGTCGCCGCCCTTAACCTCGGCATCGTGATGCGAAGCCTCTTCGGTCTTGGCACCCCGCGCGGCTTCCAGGGCAGAACGGCCCTCCTCGCCCACACCCTCTTGTCGCTTTTCTCCTCGATACACGAACTTATCCGTTTCTTGTTCGATCAGGTCGGTCCTTTCAGCTTCGACCCTCGCGACACGCGCCCTCTTCGCTCAGACCCTCTACTTGTCGTCGCGTGAACCAAATGACCGATTTATCCACGGGCTGTTAGGCGCTAAATCCTATATCTGAGGAGGATTGACAATGGCTGACAACAAGACGCGGGCGACAGGCGCGAGCGTTCAGGGTTACCTCGCGGCTATCAATGACGATGCCCGGCGCAGGGATTGCGAAGCCCTGACGAAGCTGATGACCAAGGCTACGAAGCATCGGCCGATGATGTGGGGCCCGAGCATCGTCGGCTTCGGGAGCTATCACTACAAGTACGAAAGCGGCCGGGAGGGAGACTCGTGCCTTGTGGGGTTCTCATCGCGGAAGGGCGACATCAGCCTTTATGGTCTGAATGCGGCGGTCGATTCTAAAGAGCTTCTCGCAAGGCTCGGCAAGCACAAGGGCGGGAAGGGTTGCGTGTACATCAAATCGCTTGCTGATATCGACCTGAAGGTTCTTGCGGCGCTCGTCGCCAGCGCTGCGGCAGAGAAGCAGCGTCAGCATGCGTAGGGCTCCGCCTAACCCGCGGCTTCAGCGGACTCGCTCCGCTCCGCTTCGCTCGCCGCTGAGCCGCAAATCGTTCGGCGGACCGAAGCACTGTCTAATTTCACGTAGCCCCGGCCAGCATGTGAGCCAGGCCGGCCGGGGCAAGCAGCGCGCCGAGGTCAGCCGTGAGGACCGATTGCCCACTCGCTGATGCTGTGCCACGAGGGATCGAGGCCGAGACCAATGAGCCGGGCGGCCGACCGCGAGATCGACGAGTTCATGACCGTCCCACGCTCGCGCCCAGGGCGACGAGAAGCTCGTCCAGTTGCTCGAACGTCTCGTTCATCATATCCGCCGCCCCGGTGCCGGCAGCGTCGAGAGCTTCCTTCGAGGGATAGAGCTCGTGCATGACGAGCAGCGTTTTGCCACCTTTTTCCTCGAAGGTCACCGTGGTGATGGGCCCACCGTCACCACCTTCGTCATTGGTCCAGACGAGGCGCGAGTGCGGTGTCACTTCGATATACCTACCGAAGAATTCGTCAGGGTTTGAGGCATCGTGGCCGAACACCAAACGGTACCTGCCCCCGACACGAACATCCATCTCGCAGGAACGCAGGAACATGCCCATCGACTTCGGCACCCACCACTGCTTGAACAGCTCGGGCTTGGTCCACGCCTCGAACACGAGGCGCGCCGGACCGTTGAAAGTTCGCGTGACGACGAGTTCACGCTCGGACTTCCGTTCCACAGTCGTGCGGTTCTTCATCGGTGTGGCCTCACTCTCTCTTCTTGCGTCCATCGACCTTCTCCTTCCGTTTTCCGTCTCAATTCCTCGACAACCTTGTCCAACTCGTCGAAGCGTGCGTCCCAGAGCTGGCGGTACCTCTCAAGCCATGCTGTCTCTTCCTCCAATCGGCGCGGGCCGAGCTTGCAGGTCCTCACGCGCCCGAGCTTCTCCGTGGTGACGAGCCCGGACTGCTCCAGGACGCCGACGTGCTTCTTCATGCCCGTGAGGGTCATGTGGAACTTCTCGGCTAGGTCCGTGATCGAAGCGTCGGAACGTCCCAGCTGCTCCAGAACGCCGCGCCGGGTGGCATCCGAGAGCGCGGCGAACGAGGCATCGAGGCGGGCTCGCATATACTGAACCATCGGGTTCAGTATAGTACGCATGGAGGTGGCATGCAAGGGGAGCCCAACGGCGGGCTGCGTTTTCGACGGCGGTCATCCCCGAGGGCGCGCTTCTCTTCTCGGGGACAACCGACGTGCAGGCAGCAGCTCGGCGCCCGCAATCGAAGATCCATCTCAGGATGGGAACCGGTGAGATGATCGGGGTGCCCCAAACCTGAGAACGCGGATGAGCGAACGTGGCGAAAGCCTCGACCCAGTCAGGATGCTAAAGGTCGCATCGTGGCGGAAGCCGCGGGCTTCGCGCGGGAGAGTTCAGCGCGGTCTAGAGTCCCAGAATTTGCGGCCGCCTAACATGCGCGTGCAGCGGACTCGCTCATCGGCTTCGCCTCTTCGCTCGCCGCTGACGCGCTACCCGTTAGGCAGAACGCGCGGGCACTATGTCACCTTTCGGTATGCCTGAAACGAATCCAGCCGGTGCGAGGACCCCACCTCTTCCTGCGGCGCCCCGACAACGGGCCAAGGTAGGCCCGGCGGGCCGCGGGCCTGAGTATGCCACGCAAGGAGGTGACAGATGAAGGCGATAGTGGTGACGGACCAGGCTGCGGGAACGGCCGGGATGAAGCTGGTGGAGCGGCCCGAGCCGCAGCCATCGATCAACGACGTTGTCGTTCAGGTTTATGCCTCGGGATTCGTTAACACTGAGCTGAGTTGGCCTTCGACCTGGACCGATCGCCTCGACCGTGACCGAATGCCCTCGATCCCCGGGCACGAGCTGGCCGGAGTGGTCACCGCTCTCGGTTATGGCACCACGGGGCTCTCGGTCGGACAGCGGGTGTTCGGCCTCACGGACTGGTATCGCGACGGCACCCTGGCCGAGTACGCGGCCGTCGAAGCACGCAACCTCGCGCCGCTGCCGGACGACGTCGACTTCACGGTGGGCGCGAGCCTGCCGATCTCGGGCCTGACTGCGTGGCAGGGACTGTTCGAGCACGGCCGCCTTCGGGCAGGGCAGAGCGTCATCGCGCACGGAGCGGCCGGCGCAGTCGGGTCGATGGTGACGCAACTCGCACGATTGGCGGGTGCCTACGTCATCGGCACCGGACGCGCCGCCGATCGTCAGAAGGCGCTCGACTTCGGCGCGAACGAGTTCGTCGACCTCGACAACGAGGTCCTGGAAGACGTCGGCGGAGTCGATCTCGTGTTCGATCTCATCGGCGGCGACATCGGGAAGCGGTCCGCGCGCCTGGTTCGAGCCGGAGGAACGCTCGTGTCCATCGTCGGACCGGTCGAGGCGCGGCCTGCCGACGGCTTGGCGGTCGACTTCGTCGTCGAATCCGATCGCGCCCAACTGAGCGAGATCGTTCAGCGAGTGCGGGACGGACGGCTGCGCACGAACATCGGCACCGTCTCCGCCCTCGACGCTGCCGTCGCCGCCTTCAACTCGACCGAACGACGCCCGGGGAAGTCGATCATCCGCGTTCATCCGTGAGGATAGATACGGACCACTTTGATCATATGGATGCATGCGGATGAGTCCTTCAAGGGTCATCGCGGCTTGAGCAGCCGGGGAGATAGCTTACAGAATAGACTTGGGACATGGTTTACACAAAAGGGTGGTGAGTAGGGCTTGCGGGTCCCTGGCGCGTTCTCCTTTCTTTAACGCGTAGCCACGGTCAAAGGGGTAGCAGTAGATGGCGTCGCGGGTCTTGAACTTCATCCCTCACCCCCTCCGACCCATCCTGTGCGAAACTGTCAACCATGTCCCCGGTCAAATCTGTAAACCATGTACCCGGTCTGCACCCGGGGCGGCCAAACCCGTCGTTGCAGCGGAGTCGCGTTCCCCTGCGGGCGGCCGCTCGCCGCTGAGCTTTGAGACGTTAGGCGGCCACCCGAAATAGGAGTTGACCCCAGCAGCCCCCTGAGCCGCAAGAGACAAAGGGAACGGAAAGAGAGAAACATTATGAGAAAGAGCGGGTCTCAGAAAGGACAGTCTCCATCTCGGATGATAGACGAGAGGATCAGGGAGCTGGGCGACTGGCGGGGCAAGATGCTCTCGCGGCTCCGCACATTGATCAAGCAAGCCGACCCCGAGGTGGTCGAGGAGTGGAAATGGGAGGTTCCGGTGTGGTCTCACGACGGATTGATCTGCACCGGCGAGACGTACAAGAAGGTCGTGAAGATGACCTTTTCCCGGGGGGCGGCGCTCGAGGACCCATCAGGCCTCTTCAACTCCAGCCTCGATGGCAACACCAGGCGTGCGATCGACTTCCACGAGGGCGAGAAGGTTGACGAGGAGGCATTGAAGGCTCTTATTCTCGCGGCCGTGACGCTGAACGCGTCCCGCGCCCATGGGTGATCGAGCTGAAGGGGTTAGACGCATAAGAGCGGATTATGGTGGATCAAGAAGAGCAGGCCGCAGTCGGAGCTCGTGCATCGATGATCCCCGCGAATGCTGCGACTTCTGAATAGATTTCTATCGGCGGGATGGCGAGCCTCGCTCGCGGCGGGCTCGGTATTACTCGTCGCCGCCATCGGGGCCATTGACTACCTCACAGGGTACGAACTGTCCCTGTCGATCTTCTACCTGATTCCGGTCGGGATGAGCTCCTGGTACGCCGGATACCGCCTCGGCATTCCTGTCTGCGTCATCTCTGCCGCGACGTGGCTCGGGGTCGACCGCGCTCTGGGGCACCAATACAGTCATGCGGCAATCCCGTTCTGGAACGCGGTCGTTCGACTCGGGTTCTTTGTCATCGTGACGTATCTCCTCGTACGCCTGCGCGGGGCTCTGGAGATACAGGAGTCGCTTGCGCAACAGGATGGACTGACCGGCATCATGAATGCCCGCGCCTTCACCCTACGATGGAACGCCGTCGCCCACCTTGCCGGCCGACATGGCCGCCCGATGGCGCTTGGCTATCTCGACCTGGATGGTTTCAAGGGCGTGAACGACAGCTTTGGCCACAGCGGCGGCGATCGGACTCTGAAGGCGGTCGCGTCCGAGATCGCCCGGAGGCTTCGCGCGTCCGACTCCGTGGGACGCATGGGCGGGGACGAGTTCGCGATTCTCCTGCCGGAGACCGGCGTTTCGGGAGCCCGGTCCTTCTTCACCGAGATGCGCGAAAACCTCGCTGGTCTTGCCGCCCGCAACGGCTGGCCGGTGGGATTCAGCATCGGTGTGGCGGTGTTTCAGCCCCCTCCGCCGAACTCGGAAGACGCGATCCGGCGCGCCGACGACTTGATGTACAGGGTCAAGAAGGCGGGCGGCAACGCGATTCTCCTCGAAGAGTGTGCCGGCGAAGCCCGCGAAGGCCTGCAGAGAGCTCCTCGAGAATCCCCGTCTCCTTAGCCCGCGCCGGGCGCCGCGGCCGGTCCGGATGCGCTCAGTTCAGAACGACGTCATCGAGCTGCGACTTGCCGGGCGGCACGGTAAAGGTCTGAGCGAAGCCGCTGTCGCCGTTGGTCGGGCTGCTGCTGCCGGCACGCGCGCAGGAGGCGTCCCCGTGGCAGCCGGCCGTAACGATCGAGGTGGCTCCCGAGGAAGAGCAAAGGCAGAATCCTTCCGAGGAGGCGGACACGGATCCCGGCTTCTCTCAGGACCGCCAAGCGGACCTCCTGGCCTGCCCTTCCCGGGAAGCAGGATCTGGCATGAAGGAGCTCATTTTATCCGTGGGCGGCGTGCTGGAGGAATCCGCGTTGATGCAGACGGATCTTGGAGGGGCGCGCGGAAGGGAGTGTGATCGCACGGAAGGAGGAGGACCATGAAAGCCGTACCCATTCACAAGGAACACCTCTTCGCAACCCGGAACGACATCCCGGAGCGCGCGAGGGCGCAGGTCGTCGAGCTGTTGAACCGGCGGCTGGCCGATGCCGTGGATCTGCAGACTCAGGCGAAGGCGGCGCACTGGAACGTCAAGGGCCCGGGCTTCATCGCGCTGCACAAACTCTTCGACGAGGTCCACGGCGGGGTCGCCGAGTACGTGGACCTGATCGCCGAGCGGGCGGTCCAGCTGGGAGGCGTCGCCGAGGGGACCGCGCGGATTGCGGCCCGGAGGTCGGAACTGGAGGAGTACCCGCTGGATATCGCCGCCGACAAGCAGCACGTCAAGGCGCTCTCCGGCGCGCTGGCCGCCTTCGGCGCGCGCGTGCGCAAGGCGATCGGCGAAGCCGACGATCTCGACGATCCCGGCACCGCCGACATCTTCACGGAGATCTCGCGGGGCATCGACAAGTGGCTCTGGTTCGTCGAGGCGCACCTCCAGACGGAAAAGGGATGATCCCGGGCTGACCGAGCGTCCGCCAGCTAGGTCGCCAGGATCCGGTCGGCGGCCAGGTGGGCCAGGGCCATCGTGGTCATCTGCGGGTTGCGCTCGCAGCCGGCGGGGAAGAGGCTCGAGTCCGCGACGAAGACGTTGTCGAAATCGTAGAGGTGGAAGTCCGGGGACACGACGGAGCGGAGGGCGTCCCGGCCGAGGGCGTTGCCCCCCTGCAGGTGCGCCGTGCTCAGAGTCAGGTCGGCCTGTCCGGTCACGCGGCCGCGCAGGGCCGCCTCATCCGCTTCCTTCGTCGCGGAGTTGATCTGCAGCGGGAAGGAGGTCCCGGGAAGCACGCGCGAGGCGCCCGCCGCGAAGAAGGCTTCCGCGACCTGCACCATCCCCTCCTTCATCTGCGTCAGCTCCTCCTCCGATAAGGAGAGGACGACATTGTTGGTGGGCCCGAGCTCCCCGTTGTTCGCCGTCGGGACGACGACCGCGCAGACGGCCAGGCGTTTGTAGGCCTTCATGACGGCCGCGTGCTCCTCCAGCCACTGGGGGAGAGCGGCCGCGAGGGAGCCCGGATAGTGGAACCAGGACTCCAGCAGCCGACCGCCCTGATCCACGAAGACGCACATTTGTATGCCGGGGTTGTTGCGCCCGGGCGCGATGTCCTCCGGCAGCTCGGCAAAGACCGGGGAAACGACATTGGCGGCCATGTGATGACCGACGGGGCTCAGGACCTGGAAGAGGCTGTCGCGCAGGATCCGGCTGCTGGCGATCGGTCCGGCAGCGATGACGAATTTCCGCGCCTTGACCCGCACCTCTCTGCCTCCGTTGGTCAGATCCTGGCATTTGAGGGCTGCCGCGCGCCGGGACAGCAAGTCCGCGGCGAGGCTGACTGCCCGCAGGCCGGGGCGGATGGCGCAGCGCGCCTCGACGGCGCGCTGGAGGTAGCTCGACGGCTGGCCGGCCGGCCGGTGGTCGTGAGGCCCGCCGGTCTTCCTGCCGAACCGGCAGCCGGCGTTGCAGCCTCCGCACCCGAGGCAGTCCAGGACGGAGAGCGGGAGGTCCTGGACTGTCAGGTTGAGCCGCCCCGCACCGGCCTCGAATGCCGCGCTCCGCGCGCCTTCGGCGCGTCTCATCTCGGCCGTGCTCACGCCCAGATCGGTTTCGACGCGCGAGAGGGCGGCCTCGAGGTCCGGCCAGTCAACCGGGAAAGAGAAATCGCCGCGCCATTGAGACCAGCGCTCCCGGGTGATCGGGAGATGAATCGCGTTGTTCACGACCGGGCCGCCGCCGAAAACCCGCGCCTGCAGCACGGTCATGAATCCGAACCCGTGACGGCGAGGGATGTAGTCCAGGGCGGGCAGCGCGGGCTGTATGCCGGAATCCCGGTAGAGCTGGCTCAACGCTCGATCGTCGCGGGTGCTGTAGTCCTTCGGACTGACCCACGAGCCCTCGTCGATGAGAAGGACATCGCGCCCCGCCGAGGCCAGACGCGCGGCCACGACTGATCCGCCGGCCCCCGATCCCACGACGCAAACATCGTAGGTGTGACGCAGGCTGGCGGCAGTGCCGGGAGAAGGCACGTCGGTGGGAGGCGGCAGATCGGGAGGAAGCGAGAATCCCACTCGGCGGCGGGCGGGCTCGCGCGAGTAGAGGACGAGCCAGGACGCGCGGCCCAGCATGGTGAGCAAGGTCTGCCCGAGAGCGTCGGCGGCGATTCGTTCGAGGACCGAGCGCCGGTCGGTCAGGTCGAGCTGCGCGAAGGAAAGCCGGAAATCCGCGCGAGCCTTCCAGTCGATCTGATCGAGCGCGAGGCCGAACCCTTCGGCAACCAGGTGCGGAACCCCGTTCAGATAAGCGACGACTTCGTTCGACACGGCTGCCGGATCATCCAGGAGCGGAGCCGGCTCGGGGTCGATCGCCCGCAGTTGCAGCTCGGCAAAGGCCTGAAGGACGTCCCGGCGCAAGGCCATCAATCCGTCGCTCCGCATTTGCGCGGGATCTGCGCCTTTCGGCGCACCGGCGAGCGACTCGGCCGGATGCGGCCTCGATCGCTCGCCTGATCCCGTGCAAACGCTACGCTCCCGCGGCGCGCGCCCCCTCCCTCGGTTACTTCGGGAGACTTCGCGCGCCGCGACCGGGGCTTAGCCACGGGAATTGTCAGCCGGGTCAGAAGGATCCGTCATAGTCGGCGATCCCGACCCGCTTGGCGAAGGCGTTGTCGAAGAGATGATCGGCGTTGAACTTCTTATAGATATCGAGCCATCTGTCGTATTGCGGATACATCTTCCTCAACACCGGATGACCTCCCGTCACGGAATTCACCTGTCCCCAGTGCGGCCGGGCGGCGTACTTGTACATCTCGTTCTCATACAAGTAGAGCATCTCGTTGGCTCCCTTCGTGCCCTTGCCGAAGATGATCTCGAGCATGCAGGTGTCGCGGCCGCTCTGCGGCGCGAGGTACGCCCGCGAAGCCTTCACGAACCGCAGCGAGACGGGGGAGCTGTGACAGCGCTCTCCCGCGGTCCTCTGGATCTCCGCGAGCTGGAGGAACCGGTCGAGCGCGTCCAGGTAACGGTTCCCCGCCATGGGAAAGGCCAGCTCCGCGGAAATCGCCGGGATGTTGTTGGGCGAGCCGATGTTGAGGACCTCGTAACTGACCCGCGTGTACGGCTCCCGGGCGAGGAGCTTCAAGGCCAGGTTCAGCTGCTCCGGCGCTTTCGCCGGCTCCGGCTCCAGGACCCCCGGCGGGAGGAGCGAGCCCAGCGCGACGAGGACATTGCGCTCGAGAAACGGCGACTCGCGGACGGGCGGGACGGCGGGATCGCGGGTCGTGATGAGGCAGAGGTTCACTCCGTCCAGCGGATGGGGATTGACGAGGACTTCGTAATGCCTGTGCTGGCGGAGCACGTCCCCTCTGGCCAGAGCGGCGCGGACCTCCGGCCAGGGGCTCGTCCAGCGCCTTTCGGTCAGCCAGTACTTTTCGGTGACTCGCAGGATGACGGAGGTGATGACGCCCATGCAGCCGATGCCGACGATCACCGAGAAGAAGGTCTTGTCGTCCTGGAGAAGCCGGACGTCCGGGTGCCGCTTCGCGAAGGCCGCCGGGTCCGTGATGCCGCCCGACGGTTCGATTCGGTAGAGATGGCCGTCGGAAGGGATGAGCTCGAGGGACTCGATGGCGTCGCAGAGCGGAGGAAATTCGATGCCGGAGCCGTGCGTCGCGGTGGAGGTCGCGCCGGCGATCGTCTGGCCGTCGTAGCCGCCCATGTTGATGAGGCCCAGTCCCGCGTCCGCGAGGGCCCGGTTCAACTGCCGGATCGTGATGCCGCTCTCGACCCGGAAGAGCAACCGGGGAGCCGAGGGCTTCAGGATCTCTCTTTCGAGGGGCAGGACGGACCGCAGGTTGTCCGGCAGCACCATGACTCCGTCTGTCAGGGCGACGTCGGACCAGGCGTGGCCCGAGCCGACGGCCTTGACCGACAGGCGCCTGGCGCTCGTCTCCGTCACGACGGAAGCCACCGCGCTGGAACTGGGAGAGCAGAGCGCCAGGGGCTCGGCCGTCTGGGTCCCGACGTAGTTGGACCAGGACTTTCGCTTTCCGCATTCCAAAAACGCGGGTCCCGCGGCTTCCGGAGCTGACGTTGCTCCCGAAGGCGGCGCCGCCGGCGCGCTGGAGCAGGCGTCGAGCGCAGCCAATGCCGCCGGGGCGCCGAGGAGAGTGCGCAGGAAGCGCCGGCGCGTCGTTCTCTCTCCCATCGTCATCTCTCCGTTGTCACGCGACCTGTTTGGAGAAACCTATTCCCCCGCTCGTTAACGGTCAACTGGCGCTCGCCGGGGGGAGCGTCGCTCGAGCAGTAGAACCGTCCAGTCGTCCTCCAACGCGCTCCCGGAGGCGCCCCGCACGGATTCCAGAAGCCTGTCGAGAAAGTCGCCCGGCGCGCCGGCATTGGAGGCGATAAGACCGGCCAGCGCCTCGTAACCGATCGGTTCGCCGGTGGCGTCGGGCGCCTCGGGAAGGCCATCGGTCAGGAAGAGGACGCGCTCACCGACGGCGAGCGTCACGGCGAGCGCCTCGTAGGCGACGTCGCGGCGGGCACCCAGGGGGAGGCGCGGACCCGGCACGGCGAGCGCCTCGACTCTTCCGCCGCCGGAGAGCCGGTAGGGATCGGGCAAACCCGCGTTGGCGATCTCGAGGGCTCCTCGCGCGGGGTCGTAGCGCGCGAAGCAGAGGGCCACGAACTCGCGCGGGGCGAGCTCGGTGGAGAGCTTGCGATTCAGGTGCGTCAGCGTCTCGGCCGCCGACCGGTCCGCCGCGACCAGGGGCACGACTGCCTTGACGGAGGCCATGATGAGCGAAGCACCGATGCCCTTGCCCGAGACGTCGGCGATGACGAGCCCCACCGTTCCGTCGGCGAGGTGGAAGACGTCGTAGAAGTCCCCGGCGACGAAGCTGGCCGGCAGATTGCGTGCCGAGACGCGGAAGCCGTCGGCCTCGATCGCATCCGGCGGAAGGAGCCGCTGCTGAATGGATCGGGCGAGCCCGAGCTCCTTCTCGGCGAACTCCGCTTCCTTCAGACGTTCGACGCTCTCGCGCAGGCGCGTTTCGAGCGCCCCGAAGAAATGAAACGCGAGCCCGACAGCCAGGCCGAGCGAGCCGGCGACGGCGAAGGCGAGGCCGAGGTCGCGCGGGGAAAAGACAATCCGGGCGAGGCCCGTGCTCTCCGCGATGAGCGAGGCGATCCCCCAGCCGAGCGCGCCTCCGAAGAAGAAGACGATCGCGGCCGCGAGCGGGCGCGGAACACCGCGCCGGTGGATTGGCTCGCCCACGAGCCTGAACAACGTGTTGCAGCAGACCATAATCGAGATTCCGGTCAGCGCTCCGTAAGCAGCCAGACGCCAGCCGAAAAGCTCTGCCCGTGCGAAGAAAAGCAGAAAGACGACTCCGACGCCGATGAGCCCGGAGAGGAGGGCCTCGCGGAGATTCTTCGCAGTCCAGAAGCGCGCTCCCGGACGAGCCTCGGTCGCGGATGCCATGCCGTATCCTACGGCGGCGATGGGTGTCGGGTTCACGGCGGCGGACGGGGAAACACTGGTTGTGCCTGAAGTCGTTCCGATTCCGGCCGGCCAACTCGAGCTTCGGGAGGCGGACGGCTCGACGCGAACTTTGGAGATCGCGCCCTTCCGGATCGGCCGCCTGCCTGTGACGAACCGCGAGTATGCGCACTTTCTCGCTTCCGGACGCGCGCAGGCTCCGCCCTGGTCGAACGACCCGGATTTTTGCGCACCGGGCCAGCCGGTCGTGGGCGTCACGTGGGGAGAAGCGATGGAATTCTGCGCCTGGCTTTCGGAGGCGGCGGGAGGGCGCTGGCGCCTGCCCACGGAGACGGAATGGGAGTTCGCGGCGAGCGGAGGCCTCGTCCTGCCCCGGACGGCGTGGGGAGAGACGATTCCCTCCGGTGAGATTCCCGAGGGTCCGATCGCCGGCCCGTGGGAGACCGGCCGAGGGTCGCCCAACGCCTATGGCCTCTTCGATGCCGGTACGATCGTTCACGAGTGGTGCCTGAACTGGCACGAGCCCGACCCCGCCGTTTCCGCGCCTCCGGGCGGCTCGTCTCGCCGCCGCGCCAGCCGCGGCGGTTCCTGGCGCCACAGGATCCGCTGGTCCTCGCCCTCGGCGCGCTCCAGCCTGCCCCCCGGCTACCGTTACTCCGACTACGGCTTCCGCGTCCTCCGCGAACCCGGCCTCTGACGGGAAGCGCGGGGCCGCCCCGCCGCGGCGATCCGGCGCGCGGCCTTCTCGCGGGATGCGAGCGCCCGAAAGGCGGACAGCTCCTCGGAGGTCTCCTGCACGTTCTGAAGACTGTTGAAGAAGCGGTCGAGCGCGTCGCCGCGGCGCGTCGGGACGAGAAAGATATGCGTATGAGGGATTCTCCGCCCGCGCGCCATCAGCCAGACGAACTCCGGGTCGAAGGAGCGGGCGAGCCGCCCCGCGACGAGGTGGGCCAGGGCGAAGACGTCGGCGGCCTCCTTCCCGGTCAGGTCGTACCAGAGAGGAACATGCCGCTTCGACAGCACGAGAGTGTGTCCGTGGGCGTAGGGAAAGATGTCCAGGATCGCGAGAGCTCTGTCATTCTCGCCGACCCGGTGAGCCGGCGCGCGGCCGGCCACGATCTCGCAGAACACGCAGTCTTTCTTGCTCATGGCGCAGAGGTAATTGTGAATGGTGAATCGTGAATTGTGAATGAGCAAGAGCGGTGGACCGTGCTTCTCCGGTCACGACTCGGAATTCACAACTCACAACTCCTTTCTGATGCACTTGGCTCATGCCGGAAGGCGGCGTCGGCGGCACGATTCTCGATCATGAAGACTCCCAGCCGGTCACTGCGGGTGCTTCTCCCGGCCAAGCCGGAAGACGATCTGAAAGACATGTCGCGCATCCTCCGGGCATTGCTTCCCGCCGCGAGCACGCACGCGCGAAGGCTCTATGTCCACCGGCCCGTGCGGGCGGATTTCTACGTCCCCCAGGGTTATCCGAGGGCGAACGAGATCGCCCAGCTCGAGCTCGACGCCGAGAGCGCCACGCGCGTCGAGACCGAGCGCGAGATGAAAATGCTCGAGGGCGGCGGCTTCCAGGTCAGCGCGGACGTGATCCGCGGCGCGCCGGCCCAGGAGATCCTGCGGGAAGCGGACTCCTGGAACGCCGATCTCGTCGGCGTGCGCACGCGCAGTCTCGCGGCGGAGGACCATCGCATCGGCGGCATGGCGTCGGCTCTCCTCCACAACGGGACGTGTCCCGTCCTGACGCACCACCGGGTGCTCCAGGGTTATCGCCTGCGCCGCCTGCTGATTCCCACCGACTTTTCGGAAGGCTCGAGGCAGGGAGCGGACTGGGCGTTCGCGCTGGCCGTCCTGACCGGGGCCGAGCCGGTCCTTCTGCATGTGATCCCAGGGCGCGCCAACCGGCACGGAATCGATCCGGACGAGCTGGTGCGGATCGCGACGGACGAGCTCGAGCTCTGGAAGGAGCGGCTCGCTCCGACCGTTCCGGGCCTCCCCATCGACGCTCGCGTGATCCACGCGGAAACGCCGGCGGAAGGGATCCTGGCCACCGCCCGGGAACTCGACTGCGACCTGATCGTCCTGTCCGCGACGGGCGTCTCGGCGGTCCGCGCCATCCTGCTCGGCTCCAACACCCGCAAGGTCGTCCGCGCGAGCGCTTGTCCCGTGCTCGTGATTCCTTCCTCCAACCGCGTCGCGGCGCAGGATTTTCTGCGAAGGGCGCGGGGGCTGTCGGTGCCGGCCGTAACCGAAGAGAAGGAGACCGACGGGCGATTTCGCCGCATCCTCGTGGCGACGGATTTCTCCGCGGCTTCGGCGCCGGCCGTGGACCGAGCCATCTTTCTCGCCAGGGAAAGCGACGCCGAGCTGACGATCGCCCACGCCTACCAGCCGCCCAGCCTGATCCTCGACGGCTACGTTCCTCCCCCGACCTACGAGAAGTGGGACCACAGCCTCGAGGAGGAAGCCAGGAAGAAGCTGGAGCACCTCGTCGAGGACGCGAGGAGGATCGGCGTCCAATCCACCCCGCTTCTCTTGACCGGCACGCCCTACGAGGCCATCACCGACGCCGCGAAGGATCTCGACTGCGACCTCGTCATCATGGGAACCCACGGCCGCACCGGCGTGTCGCGCTTCTTCCTCGGCAGCGTCGCTTCGCGCGTCGTCGCCGCGGCGCCCTGTCCCGTGATGACCATCCACGGGAGCGAGGCCTTGAGCCCCTAGCTCCCCAGTTCGCGGGCTCATTGCGCCGACGCCCGCGAGGGTGTAAGCGCTGCGTCAGCCCGGCGGCGGGTCGAGATGAAGAGCGCGGAAACGCTTATCGAGATCCTCCAGCGGCTGGACGAATTCGACGACAGCGACCCCTCGGCTCCGCTGGTGATCTACGCGCTGGGCGGCGCGAAGGCCGCGCGAAAGAGCCCGGCGCGCGTCTGCCCGCGCGCGGAGGCGAGCGGATCCTCCTGCGCGCTCGATCCCTCCCTGACCGAGGTCCTCGGCGTCGCTCAGGCGCGCGAGGTCCTGGAGGTCTGGTCCTCCTGGCGCGGCGGAGAGGTCCCCTCGCCCGAGGATCGCTACCGCGCGGTCCTGTTCTTCTCGCAGCACGGCGCCTTCTTTCCGCTGGAAACGGATCGCGAAGGCATGTGAGGAGGCGGCTGCGCGGCCGTCACTCCGGATCCGAGGTCGAGGCGCAGAATTTCCGGACGGTGGAGAGCAGAGACCGGATGTCTACCGGCTTGGAAATCAGGGCGGAGGGCTCGAGCCAGGCCACCTCTTCGCGCGTGTAACCGCCGGCGGTGATGATGATCACGGGGATCTGCGCGAGATCGGGGTCGCGCTTCTGGAACATTCGAAACTCCCAGCCATTGACGACTGGCATCGACAGATCGAGCAGGATCACGTCGGGGCGGTTCCCTTTCTTCAGGCAGTTGACCGCCTCGAGGCCGTCGCGGGCGCTCAGCAGGTCGTATCCCTCGTCCGCGAGGACCTGGGCAAGCGCCTCGCGAAGGGCCGAATCGTCCTCGACGACGAGGATCTGGTGTCTCAGAAATCACCGATCACGAGTCAGAGGCCGCGAGATCACTTGAGCCTCTCCAGGATCGCGTGTGTCAGCGGAACCAGGCTCTTGTCGGCCTGCCAGGCCCTCTCATAAGCCCGGAAGAAGGCCCTGGGACCGTTCTGCAGCGCGGCCCGCAGCGCGTCCAACCCCGACATCTGAACGACCGCGTCCGCGAGAAATGCGCCGGAAGGGCCGGCGAGCTGGCGGACGAACTCGGGCCGCCGGAGCTCGGTCGTCAGCTCCACTCGCGTTTCCAGGCTCTCCTGCGCCTTCGCGAACCGTTCCGCCCGATTATTCAATTCTTCGAGCGTCCGCTTCATCGGCGCCTTCAGCCAGACCGAGAGGGGAAAGAAGTTTTCGTCCACGGCGAAAAGGGCCGCCGGCCCGGCCTCTGCGACCGAGTGCAGCAGAAGATCGATCGGCGCTGTTTCGGGACGGGTCCCTCGCCAGGAAGGACTGTCCCGCCGGTAGATCGCCCAGGCCTGGCGGAAGGCTTCCCCGGCGGCCAGGCGCGCCAGCCGGGAGATCTGACTGTCCAGCGGCTCGCCCGTGGACTCTCCGAGGGCCCGCGCGAGATCCACGACCAGGATGTCACGCCCTCCCGAGTTCGCCAGGACCAGATGATCGGCGAGACCCGCGAGGCCGAAGGAGAAGTACACCTGGACCTTCGCCGACACCGCGCGATCGCCGGGCAGGAGCGCGGCGGCCCGGCGCGCGGCCAGCCGCACGAGGTCCTTCTCTCGCGAGGCGACGGCATCGAGCAGGACGCGCCAGCGATCCCGCTCCTGGCGGATGGTGTGAAAGTCGAAGACGGAGGTGCGGCTGGTCTCGTCGAAGGCCGCCGCGAAGTCGCGCTCGAAGACATCGGGTCCGCGCTGGGAATCCTGGATCGCCAGACGCACCGCGGGCAGGTCCTCGAGCAGCTTCGGGTCCTGCGTGTCCAGGCGCGGGCGCGAGAGGGATTCCAGGATCTCGCGCGCGGCCCGGGTGTCGATCTCGAGTTCGATCGCGTGAGCCGCGGCCGGAGCGGCGTCATAGGGGGCCTTCTGCGTGGGAGCGGCCGCAGGAGTCTTGCTCCCGGACGCCGAGGCGCACGCGCCGGCCAGCGCGGCGAGCAACAGAAGCCCCGTTCGTCTCACCCGAGGATCGCCTGCGCCGCGGCATCCACGTCCGCGAAACTCTCCAGAAGCGCGTCCGGCGCTTCCGGCGCGAGACGCTCGCGCGGAGTCGGACCGGTCGCGACGGCCACCGAGCGGACTCCCAGAGAGCGGCCGCAGGCGATGTCGTGAACCGAATCGCCCACGATCACGATGGACTTGCCCGAGAAGCGGCGGCCGGAAAAGGCGTGGGCCCTCTCGAGGGCGATTGCGGGAAGGAGGTAACGATCCGGCGAATCGCTCCCGAAGGCCCCGAAGGGGAAGTAACGATTGAAGCCCGGCGGCTCGAGCTTCATCCGCGCGCCGCGCTCCAGGTTGCCCGTCAGCAACCCGAGCGTCACGCCGGACCGGGCGGCGAGACGGGGCAGAAGCTCGGCGACCCCCGGCTTGGGAACGACCGTGTCCGGCGACAGCCGGCGGGAGAACTCCTCGAGGTACGCGTCGAGCGCGGCCGAGAGGAGCGCGCGGCATCGCTCCGTGCCCACGTCTTCTTCGACGAGCTCGCAGACGATCTGGGGATCGGTCTTGCCGGAGAAGTCGTGGATATGCCCGTTGGACGCGCTCCAGCCGTAGACGCGCGCGAGAGCGGCGAGCACGGATTCGCGCGCCGCCCGCCCCGCCGAGAGCAGCGTCCCGTCGATGTCAAAGAGAACGAGGACGTCGCCGCGAGAACCTTCGCCGAAAGCCATCAGCCCGGATCATATGAAAAGTTCCTGCCATGCCACGCGGCGATGGACGGCATCGCGCGGCGCCAGTAGGCCCAATCGTGGCCTCCCGGCTCCAGGACGACGCTGGCGGGAACGCCGTGCTCCGTCAGATAGGCGCCGAACTGCGCGGCGACACCGTCCAGGCCGTAGATGTCCTGATCGCCGGCGCGCAGGCGGGCGGCGAAAGGCGGCCGGTCGAAGTGGAGTCCGCGCAGGATCTCCCAGACGTCGTTGGCGGCCAGGGAGTTGTCCTGGCGGCTCGAACCGAACACGTGTTTCAAGGTCCAGCGAGCGAAACCGTTGTACCGCGCCAGGTCGTCCCAATCCATCGGGATCAGGGCGCCGGAAAGGGAGGAGACGGCCCCGTAGAGGTCCGGGTGCTTGAGAGCGATCTTGAAGGCGCCGTAGCCGCCCATCGAGATGCCGGTGATGCCGCGGGCGCTCTTTTCGGCTCGCGCGCGGTAACGCCTCTCGACCTCGACGATCAAGTCGCGCGTCAGGAATTCTTCGTAGCGGTGAACGCCGTCGTGGAAGTCGGAAAACCAGGAGCCCGGAGCCCCCGGCGCGACCAGGAGAAACTCCGGAAGACGCCCCCGGGACATGAGGAGCTGCAAGGTCGCGGCCACCCCGCTCGATTCGAGCGTTCGTTCGTTTCCCCATCCATCATGCAGAAAATAGAGGACCGGGTAACGGCGCGCCGTGTCCGCAGCGTAGGAGGGAGGCAGGAGCACGAGGACCTTCGCCGGCTCCGGAAGACTGCGTGTCGCGACGCTTTCGATCGAGACGCCGGGACCGCGCGACGACGCGCATCCCGCCCCGAGCCAGGCAAGGAGAAGGACGGCGAAGGTCCCGCGTTTCATCAGGGTGATTCATTCGAGCCCCGGGTCCCGAGTCCCGGGACACGAATCTCCGTCCCGTTACCGCGTGGGCGCCTGGAAATCCGCGTCGGTGCGCGCGGGAGAGACCGAGACGTTCTCGAACCGGATGACCGTCGTCTTTCCGGTCATCGGCTTTTCCATGGAAAGCGCGACACCGCCCATCATCTGCCAGTTCTTCCATTGCACGGTCGTCGGCGGCTCGTCGGCGCCCTTCAATACGTATTGCCATTGGACCATCTTCCGGCCATCGCGCGTGACCCAGAGCCAGTAAACGTCCTTGGGAGTGAGACCCACGTTGTCGAAAGAAAGTTTGAGGATGTCGCACGTCCCGCCGTCCGGACAGGGCTTCTCTCCGTCGTAGGCCAGCTTCACGCCGGGATCGAAGATCTTCCAGGGGGCGAGCAGCCAGTAAGTGTCGTTGATGAAGCGTGCGTAAGCACTCTTGATCAGCTTGTCGGCTTCCTCGCCTTCGAGGGCCTTCCCGTTGAGGTAAGCCTTCCCCTGTCTGGTGTTCACGTTGAAATAAACGGCGTAGGGCGCGCCGGACGGGTCCGTTCCGGTCAGCCGGTAGTCTCCCGTGTAACGGTCCCAGGCATGAGAGCGGCGGCCGGCGACTTTCCCCTCGTTCTCGACGACGAAATCGAAGCGGAACTCGCGGGCCTTCTCCCAGGCCGACTGGCCGCCCAGCGCCTCGATCAATTCCTTGCCGATCTTGTCCGCCTTCGCGTCGCGCTCCTGCCCGCTCGCGATCGCGGGAACGAGAAAAACGATACCGAGAAGAGCCTGCCCGATCCGATTTCGCATCTGTTTCATGCTCCGAATCATATGACGGCAGCGTTCCCGCTCGAACGTCTTCTCGATCCTGCGGTGAGCTGCCTGGCAATGAAACTGAATTCACCGCCCCGGCGTCGGCCCGCCTCCCTCGTCGGCATGCGAAGCGACCGCGGCGGCCGAAAGCCCGTAGTGCCGCCAAGGGACAGCCGACCACCGAAGGCAGACCCCCGGCAGTCGGCAGCGCCGCGTCCGCCGGCGCTAACACGGCGGCTCCGGGCAGATTGTCCGCCAAGAACGACAACGAGCATCAGGCTTATCTCGTCGGTCTGAGTCAAGGTTCATTAGACTAGGGCCACGATGCCTGAATCTGATCGGATGCCGCGGGAGCTCGTGGAGGTCCTGTCCGGGAAGGGATTCCGGGCGCGAAAACGCCTGGCGCTTCCTTTCCTGACGATCGATCCCGAGGGGTTTCCTCGTGCGGCGCTCCTGACGCTTTCGGAAGTCCGCGTCACCTCCGCGACCAGCCTGTGCGTCGCCGTGCATTCGAAGAGCTTCACCGCCGCCAACCTGATCCGCCGACAGAAGGCGGCCCTCTATTACCTGGCCGCGAACCGCGTGGCCTGGGTCCAGACGTCGGCGGGGCACGGGCGCATCTGTGGCGCTGATCCCGACCGCCAGATCTTTCCGCTGACCGTCTTCCGGGTCAAAGTGGACCGCGCCGGCCCTCGCGAGGGAGGCGTCCGGCTTCTCGCCGGTCCGATCTATTCCGACTCTGAAGGCCCCGACCTCTTCTCCGAAGAGCTCTTCGAAGAGCTGGGCAGGACGGGCGCATGAAGTTCAAGGACCGGAACGTGATCGTGACCGGCGCCGGCCGCGGGATCGGGCGTTCCGCGGCGGCGCGCTTCGCCGAGGAGGGGGCGCGCGTCGCGCTCGTCGCCCGCACCGAGAAGGAACTGGCCGAGACCGCCGCTCTGCTGACCAGGCAGGGCGCCCGGTGCGTCGCGCTGCCGGCCGACATCACGCGGCGCGGCTCGGCGGAGGAATGCGTCGCGCGCGCCGAGAAGGAGCTCGGGCCGATCGACGTCCTGGTCAACAACGCCGGCGTTTTTCTCTGGCGTCCCTTTCTCCAGTCCACGCCCGAGGAATGGGATCTCGTGCTCTCGACGAACCTGACGGGAGCGGCGAACTTCTGCCGGGCGGTGCTCCCCGGAATGGTCGCGCGCCGCCGGGGACGCATCGTCAACGTTTCCTCGATCCACGGGATGCGGGGCGAGGCCAACCTCGCTTCGCACAGCGCGGCCAAGTTCGGCCTGATCGGGCTGACTCAGAGCCTGGCCCGCGAGTTCCGCGAGCACAACATCGCGGTCAACGCGGTCTGCCCGGGAACCGTCGAGACCAAGATCGACGAGATCGGCGCCGAGGAGCGGCAGGCGCCCCTCGCGCAGAAACTCTGGCCAAGAGACGTGGCCCGGGCGATCCTGTTCCTGGCTTCCGATGACGCCGCGGCGATCACCGGCACGGCCCTCGAAGTGCTCGGAGGGACGCACCTGACGATCCAACCCTGAGCCGCGTTTGTCAGTAGGCGGCGGCTGAGGGCCCGCCGCCTGTCTCTGGAAGATTCTTGTACTCGAGGCGGATGGAGACGGGGGCGATGGCGTGGCCGTCCCCCTGCGCGTAGGGGTAGATGAAGTAGTTGAGCGTCTCGGCGCAGGGAGGCGGATCGAGACGGATGTCGCGGCCCATCGTGAACTGGATACGATCCGGATCGAGGTTGCCGAAGAGGTAGTTGCGCCGCCTGGGGTCCGCCGCCTTGGAAGCGTCCGAGGCGTCCACGGGGATCCAGCCGCGGTCGGGCAGGTAGAACTCGGCCCAGCAATGGTAGCCGGGGACCGTCCCTTCGGCTTCCTTCATCAGCGGAAACCCGATGATGAATCGCGCGGGAATGCCCTCCGCCCTCGCCAGCGACATGAAGAGAGAATGGAAATCCGTGCAGTTGCCCTTGGCCACGTCGCAGGCGCGCTCCGTGTCTCCGTTGCCCCATCCGGTCCCCGGCGTCTTGTCGTAGATCATGGTGTTGACGATGTAATCGTAGATCGCGTGCGCCTTCGCCTCCGGCGTCGTGTTGCCGTAGGTGATGCGATGGGCGAGCTCCTGGACACGAGGCGAGAGCGTCACCATCTTCTCTTCCTTCAAATACCTCTCCAGCGTGGCCGTGCTTTCGTGCTGGCCGGCGCGCAGGAGACCGGAGCTCAAGACTTCGTGGCGTTCGGCTTCGAAGCTCACCCGGATCTCGAGCTTCCCGGTCCGGGGCTGGTCGGTCGAAATGTAGTAGTAGGAATTCCCGAACTCGGTCTCGTGACGGACGGTGCCCGGATAGGGACTCTCCACTTTCACGTTTCGGATCCGCTGGGCCGGGGCGTCCTGCGGCAGAGGCACCCAGATCTCGAGCCGATTCAACCCCGCCGGGATCTGTTCGACTGTCGCGACGTAGGTCGCCTCGAAGCTCCGGGACGCCGGCGTCGCGGAGGCGTGAGAAGCCGGAGCCAGAAGAGCGGCCATTGTCAGGAGAGTTCCTGTGAGCATCATGACGTCATCCTTTCGCAGCGCGGGATCAACCCGCCGAAGAAGTAGTCTGCGTGACGGCGCCGGGGTTCGGGGGGAGTCCCTTCATCCCTTCTCGGCGACGCGAACCCATACCCCGTCCTTCTCCTGATAGTTGTAGCGGGCCTTGCCGTTGATCTTGTGTACGGTGGTGTCCGTGACGGCCATGGCGTCCCCGTCTTTCTTGAGGAAGAAGTCCACGTCCACCATCGTCCCGTCCGCCGCCTTGAAGTCCACGCAAGCAAAATATCTGCCGTCCGCGAGGGCCTGCAACTTGTCCTTGTGGACCCTGACGAGCTCCAGCTCCCAGGTCTTGTTCAGCACGTCGTCCTTGACGGAGAACTTGCCGCCCGAGGCCTTCGCCGCTTGTTCGATGTGCGCGCGGATCGCCTTGTCGATGTCGTCGGTGGAGACTTTCTTCTCGGACTTGGGATGCTCCGGGTGCTCCTTCGGGTGTTCCTTCTTCTCCTGGGCCAGCGCCAGCGTGGAGAAAAGAGCCATGACGGTAAGGGCGATCGCCACTGACAGGAGCCTTTTCATGACGCCTCCTCAAAGTCGAGGCCTGTGCCTCGAGTCAAACCTTATCCCAAACGGGTTTGATCCCGTTCGGATTCTCAGAATCCAATCCCGTTCCGATTCTCAACTTCCGACGGTCCCGGCCGGCCGCGGCGGAAGGACGGCGGGCTCCGGCGATTTCCCGTCTCGGACCGACAGGGCGAGATCGGGCAGGTTCGTGATGACCGAAGCCACGCCGGCGCCGATCAACCGGCGGATCTCCCCTTCGTCGTCCACGGTCCAGGGGTGGACGGTCAACCCCGCCTCGGCCGCCTGCTCGAGGAGAGCCGGATTGACGAGGTCCCGCCGCGGGCAGATCGCGTCCACGGGAGGGAAGAGAGGAGTCGGCTTGCCCGGCGAGGGAAGGGAGACGGCATGGTGGAAGATGAAGCCCGTCGCGATCTCCGGGTCCGCCTCGCGCATCCTCTTCAAGAGCTCGCCGTCGAAGGAGGCGACGAGGCAGCGCGGGCCGACGCCGAACGCGGCGGCGAGCATCGCGACGCGCCTGGCCAGGAGGGCCAGCTGCGTGGCGGCCGACGTCTTGACCTCGACGAGGTAGCGCATCTGGTGGCTGTAGCGGTGAAAGACTTCTTCGAGCCTGGGGATGCGGTATTCGCCGAATTCGGAGGGAAGCGAGAGCTTCTCGATCTCCCTCGCCGTGAAGCTCCGGACCGGAACGCGCTGGCCTCCCAGGACGATGTCCTCGTCGTGGAAGAGGACCGCCTCGCCGTCCCGCGTCTGCCGCACGTCGAACTCGACGGCGTCGGCGCCGAGGCTCTCGGCCCAGTCGAAGCTGTCCAGCGTGTTCTCGCGGGCGCGCCGCGGCGCGCCGCGGTGGCCCACGATCCAGACAGGATGAGACCCCTTCCAGTCGCTCATCGCAGTTCCTGGCCGAGGACTGTGGACTGAGGACCGGGGACTGGCTGGGCGAGACGCCGGCCGACAAGAGGCCGCGCGACGGACGCCGCTTCAGTCCTCGGTCCTTCGTCCTCAGTCCTCAGTCGAAGCACTCGCCGATTCTATTTCGAGAATCAGCTCCTCGAGGGCCCGGTCCGGGTCGGGCGCAGCCGTCACCGGCCGGCCCACGACCAGGAGATCCGCGCCGGCCTGCAGCGCCTCCCGGGGCGACGCGACACGCTTCTGATCGGCCGCGGGACTTCCCGCCGGACGGATCCCCGGGACGACCGTCAGGAAATCGGGACCGCAGGCGCCCCGCACCGCCGGCAGGTCCTGAGCCGAGCAGACGACTCCGTCCAGGCCGCAGTCCCTGGCCAGAAGCGCCAGCCTGCGGGCGATGCCCCGCGGGTCTCCGGCGATGGGAAGATCCGAAAGCGAGCGCGCGTCGAGCGAGGTCAGGAGAGTGACGGCGATGAGCTTGACCGCGCCGGGAACCGCGGCGGCGCGGCGGGCGGCGTCCAGCATCGCGCGGCCTCCGAGGGCGTGAACGTTGATCATCGCCGCTCCCGTCCGGGCGGCCGCGGCGACGGCGCGCTCGACCGTCGCCGGGATGTCGTGGAGCTTCAGGTCGAGGAAGACGCGCGGACCCAGCGCGGCGACTTCCCGGACGATCGAGGGCCCTTCGGCCGTGAAGGCCTCGAGGCCCACCTTCATCCATCCGACGCGGCCCGCGAACCGCCGCGCGCAGGAGAGGATCTCCGGCCGCGTCGGAAAATCCAGGGCGAGGCAGATCTTCTCCGCGGCTTTCATCCCTGGGCTCCCTTATCCAGCTGCGGGGAGTCCAGCCGATGCGCCCGCCCGACGAGCGAGGCCACGGTCGTGCCGCGCTCTTCGCAATAGGCCGCCAGCTCCGTCACCAGCCGCCCCGAGACGCCGGGCTCCTTGAAATTCGCGGTCCCGACCTGCACCGCGGCGGCCCCGGCTGCGAGGAACTCCAGCACGTCGGAGAGCCGCGAGATGCCGCCGATCCCCACGATCGGAACGCCCGGCAGGGCGCGCGCCACCTGGAAGACCATGCGCACCGCCAGCGGCTTGATCGCCGGTCCCGAGAGCCCTCCGGTTCCGAACGAGAGGACCGGCCTGCCCGTCTCCGGATCGATCGCCATGCCGACGAAGGTGTTGACGAGCGACAGGACGTCGGCGCCCGACTCGCGCGCGGCGCGCGCCGAGGCGACGACGTCCGGAGCGTTGGGCGAGAGCTTGACGATCAAGGGCCGGGGCGTCGCGGCGCGCACCCGGGAGACGAGGGAGGCGGTGGCCTGCGGCGAATTGCCGAAGAGCATTCCTCCTTTCTCCACGTTGGGGCACGAGATGTTCAGCTCGATGGCCGCGAGTCCTTCCGCCTCCTCGAGCGCGCGGACGACCGCGACGTAGTCTTCCTCGACGTCTCCCCAGACGTTGGCGATGACCGTGGCGTGAAGCTCCCTCAGCCTCGGCAGCTTCTCCCGCAGGAAGACCTCGACGCCCACGTTCTGGAGGCCGATCGCGTTCAACATTCCCGCCGGCGTCTCGCAGATGCGCGGCGGGACATTTCCCGCGTGAGGCTTCAACGACAGACCCTTCGTGCAGATCGCGCCCAGCCGCGACAGATCCACGAAATCGGTGAATTCGAGGCCGTAGCCGAACGTGCCGGATGCCGTGACGATCGGATTGCGCAGCCGCAGCGGCCCGAGTTGAACGCCGAGCACTTGATCGGCCTTCATGAGTGCCTCTTCCCGCTTTGGCATTCGCGCTCCTCACGCCGAAGGGGCGGGGCTGGCCCCCGCCCGCGACCACCAAAGGCCGACGACGACGAGAGGCGGGCGGCCGCAAGGGCCGCCCCTACGGACACGAAGCCGACCGCAGTCACAGCCTTTCCCACGCGATCTTCTCGGGCGGCAGGATCGGCCCTTCCGTGCAGCTGATGAGGAACGGCTTCTCCACGCCCGGGATGACGCAACCCAGGCACGCGCCGAAACCGCAGCCCATCGCCGCCTCCGTCGAGAACTGCGAGGGGAGAGCGAGGAGCGCCACGATCGGGGCGAGGGCGGCGAACATCGGCATCGGGCCGCAGGCGTAGAGCCGGGCATAGCCGGCGCCCGCGGCGTGGCGGCGGAAGAGATCGGTGACGAACCCGCTCTCTCCCACTGATCCGTCGTCGGTCGCGAGGAACACCCGGCCCGGCACGATCTTCTCGAAGCGCTCTCGAAGAGAAAGCTCCGCCGCATTTCGGCCTCCCAGGTAGAAGTCCGCCTCGACGCCGGTTCGCGCGAGCGCCCGGAAGAGAAGCGGGAAGGGCGCCGCCCCGATCCCTCCCGCGAGAACCGCGACGCGCTCTCCTCGCTGGAGTCCTTCGAGCGAGAACCCGTTGCCGAGCGGACCCAGGAGAGAAACCGCGGAGCCCGGCGGAAGGTCCGCGAGGGCCGCGGTCCCGGGCCCGACCGTCTTGACGAGAAACTCGATCTCGCCGCTTGCGGCGTCCGCATCGGCGACCGAGTAGGCGCGCCGCAGGTAGGGCCGCTCGCGGCCGGGAAGGTCGAGCATGACGAACTGTCCGGGCGCGACGTCGAGCGCCAGAGACGGAACGTGAAATGTGACGGAGAAAAGGGCGGGAGAGAAGTGCTTTCGTCTAAGGAGGGAAACCCGGTAATCGGACCTCAACGGGCGGGATTCTATCCCTCCTCAGACGACGAACTTCGCGTTGATGTCCTCGATCTCCCGCTCGTCGCGCTGACGGCGAGCCTTCTTCGCGCAGCGTTCGCAGCGGACGCCGCCGTTGAACGCATCAAAAGGGCGCTCGTAGGAGCCGCAGCTGCGGCAGCGACGCAAGGCCCGGTGATTCGCCTCCATCTCCTCGAGGGTGATCTGCATGGCGGTCTGCATCAGTCTGATCATTTTCCTCTCCTGTCTTTTCATCGTTCCCCTTCCCTCACCACGTTCAGCCATTGCATTCCCTGTACCCGGTCGTGACTCGTTGAAAACAAATGGCTTTTGATGAAATGGCCGCCGGGCTCTGTCGCCTTACGGAATGGACGCGTCCTGCGCAGAGGACAACCGCCCCGATCTCGACTAGAAAGCGGCGACCCTGGCGAGGGCCTTCTGGATGTGGTGGGGCTGGGGGAGGATGAAGTCCTCGACCCGGGGCTGGTAGGCCACGAACGTGTCCGTCGCGGCGACGCGCTCGACGGGCGCGTCGAGGTACGAGAAGAGATCGGAGGAGACTCTCGCGGCGATCTCGGCGCCGTAGCCCCAGGAGATCGGATCTTCGTAAACGACGACCGCGCGGCTGGTTTTCCGGACGGACTTCTCGATCGCCTCCCAGTCGTACGGAGAAAGGCTGCGCAGGTCCAGGATCTCGACGGACTTGCCGGTCTCCTCGGTAAACGCCCTGGCCGCCTGCCAGGAGCGATAGACCGTGGCGCCGTAGGTCACGACCGTGACGTCGGATCCCTCGGAAACGACCTTCGCCTTGCCGAACGGAACCATGTAGTCGGGCCCCGGGTAGATCCCCTTGTTGTGCGTCTGCCGGTAGAGGTGTTTGTGCTCGAGGAAGAGGACCGGGTCGTCGCAGCGGATGGCCGTGCGCAGCAGTCCGTTCGCGTCCAGCGCGTTGGACGGCATCACGACCCTCAAGCCGGGGTTGTGCGTCATCAGGACCGCGCCCGACTGGGAGTGGTAGATGGCGCCGCCTCCGATGTAGCCGCCGATCGCCACGCGCACGACCACCGGACAGGAAAAGGCATTGCCCGAGCGCCAGCGCAGGTTCGACAGCTCGTTGCGGATCTGCATATAGGCCGGCCAGATGTAGTCGTAGAACTGGATCTCGACGACGGGCTTGAGACCGCGCACCGCCATCCCGATCGCGCGTCCGACGATGTTCGCTTCGGCCAGAGGAGAGTTGAACACGCGCCCGTTGCCGTAGAGGCGCTGCAGGCCCGCCGTGAGCTTGAAGACGCCCCCCTTGCCCTTGCACTCCGCCAGCACCGCGTCGCGCGAGGCGTCGGCCACGTCCTCGCCGAAGACGACGATCGAAGGATCGCGCTTCATCTCGTCGCGCAGGCAGGCGTTGATCAGGTCCACCATCGTGGTCGGGCCCGCGCCTTCCGCGGGCTGCGGCGGCGTCTGGAAAGTCTCGGACGTCGGGTCCACGTCCGGCGAATAGACGAATTCGTACGCCGATTCCGGAGCGGGCAGCTCGGCCTGGAGGGCGCGGTCGGCCGCGGCGTTGATCTCCTCGTCCACTTCCGCCTTGAGTTTCTCGAGCGATTCCTCCGAAAGGATGCCTTCTCCCAGAAGGAACGCGGCCATCGTCTTGATGGGGTCGTGCTCGGCCTCGCGCTCGCGCTCCTCCCGCGGGCGGTAGAGGGTCTCGTCGTCGGACAGGGAATGGCTGTAGGGCCGGATGACGTGCGCGTGGACGAGGGCGGGGCCCTTGCGTTCCCGGCAGTACTCGGCGGCGTAGCGGAGGGCGTCGTAGGACTGGAGGAAATCGCACCCGTCCACTTCCGCGATGAAGAGCCCGGGGAAGCCGCGCACGAGCCTGGAAATCGAGCCGCCGGGGGTGTTGACCTCGACCGGCACGGAGATCGCGTAGCCGTTGTCTTCGATGAGGAAGAGGACAGGAAGCTTCAGGGTGCAGGCCGACGAGAGCGCCTCCCAGAACTCTCCCTCGGAAGTCTGGCCTTCGCCTCCCGTGACGACGGCGATCTCGTCTTTCTGGAAGCCGCCCTTTTCGGAGAGGCCCGGGATCAGGCCCTTGCGCCATCCGGCCTCGGCCGCTCCGACCGCCTGGAGAAACTGCGTGCCGGTGGGAGAGGACCTGGAGATGATGTTCAGACGCTTCGAGCCCCAGTGCGAGGGCATCTGCCGCCCGGCCGAGGCGGGATCGTCTTTGGCTCCCGCGGACTGGAGAAACATCTCGTAAGGTGTCACGCCGAGCTGGAGGCAGCAGGCCCGGTCGCGGTAATAGAGAAGAAACCAGTCGTACGCGGGCCTCGAGACCATTGCGGCCGCCGTCGAGACGGCTTCGTGGCCCGCGCCGCTGATCTGGAAGTAGATCTTGTTCTGCCGCTTGAGCTGGATCTCCTTGTCGTCCATCCGGCGGGAGAGACAGATGTTGCGGTAGGCGGCGACCAGCGCGGCGGAATCCAGCCCGAAGTACCTGCCCGCCTGGATTTCGGTGGCCACGCCGGAAATATACAACGGCGCTTCGAGCCGCGCCGGCGAGGGCGTCAGCGAAGGAGATATCCCAGCGAGGCGCCGATCCCCCAGACCTCGAGTCCCGCGACCGCGAGAGTCAGCAGCAGGAGGAGAAACCCCATCCTGCTCGGCCGGGAATGAGAGGTCAGAGGACTCATCTGCCGTTCGTGCTTAGCATCCGGCGTGCCAGTGGAGATTCTTCGGTGCCGGCGAGCCCGAAGGTTTCGGGCTCGCGATCTGTTGTTATGCTCGGAGACCTCATGAGCACCGAAATTCCGGCCAAATCGCCCTCTTTTCCCCGCTTCCCGAACCGGCCGGCTCCGCCGGACCTGGCCTCGATCGATCCGAGCCTGGACCTGGAAGAGGAGATCCGGCGGTTGAAGCGACAAAAAAACGCAGTCCTTCTGGCCCATTACTACCAGGAAGAGGAAATTCAGGACCTCGCCGATTTCGTCGGAGATTCGCTCGATCTCTCCCGCAGCGCCCAGAAAAGCAACGCCGACATCATCGCCTTCGCCGGAGTCCGGTTCATGGCCGAGACCGCCAAGATCCTCAACCCCGGCCGCAAGGTGGTCCTGCCCGATTACGAAGCGGGCTGCTCCCTGGAGGACTCCTGCCCGCCCGAGGCCTTCCGGGCCTGGCGGGAGGCGCACCCGGGCGCCGTCTCGCTGACCTACATCAACTGCTCGGCCGCCGTGAAGGCCCTCTCCGACGTCATCGTGACCTCCTCGAACGCCGAGAAGATCGTGCGCTCGATCCCCCCGGAGAAGGAGATCCTCTTCGCGCCCGACCGTCACCTGGGCGCCTTCCTTTCCAAGAAACTCGGGCGGCCAATGACGCTCTGGCCGGGCACCTGCATCGTGCACGAGCAGTTCTCCGAGCGAGAGATCGTGAGACTGAAGGCTCAGAACCCCGGAGCGCTGCTCGCCGCGCATCCGGAATGTCCGGAGCCCATCCTGCGCCATGCCGACCACGTCGGCTCGACGCGCTCGATCCTGAATTACGTGACAACGGCGCCGGGCAAGACGTTCCTGATCGCAACGGAGGAAGGGATCATCCATCAGATGAAGAAGCTCGCCCCCGACCGCACCTACATTCCGGTGCCGCCGGACAACGGCTGCCGTTGCAACGAGTGTCCCTTCATGAAGTTGAACACCCTGGAGAAGCTCTACCTCTGCCTGCGCGACGAACGCCCCGAGATCGTGATTCCGGAAGAGATCCGAAAAGCCGCGGAGAGACCGCTCCTGCGGATGCTCGAACTTTCCTAGCAAGGAGTCCCCTGGACTTCTTGAGGGGTATTCTCTTTGTCTGAATGAATCCGTTGACCGGCGAGGCTCTCGACGCGAAGCTGCGCGAGTTTCTCGACGAGGACGTGGGCACCGGCGATGTCACGAGCGAGTGGACCGTCCCGGCGCGGGCGCGCGCGCGCGGCCGGTTCATAGCCAGGAGCGCTTGCGTCGTGTCGGGACTCTCCGTGGCGCGGCGGACGCTCGAGCTGCTCGACCCGGCGCTTTCGTGGAAAGAAGAGGTCGCCGCCGGGCAGTCGGTCCAACCGGAGGCCGTTCTCGCGAGAATCTCCGGGCGGGCGCGAGCCCTGCTCACGGCCGAGAGGGTTGCCTTGAACCTTCTCCAGCGCATGTGCGGGATCGCGACCGCCACGCGCCGCTACGTCGAGGAGGTCGCCGGGACGGGCTGCCGCATCCTCGACACGCGGAAAACCGCGCCCGGATTGCGCCCGTTCGACCGCATGGCCGTGGAGGACGGAGGGGGATCGAACCATCGGGACGGGCTCTTCGACATGGTGCTGATCAAGGACAATCACCGGCGGCTCGGCGGCTCGATCGCCCGCTCCGTGGAAGCCGCGCGGGAGAAGGCGCCCGCGGGGATGAAGATCGAAGTCGAGGTCGAGAGCGAAGAGGAGCTCAACGAAGCCCTGCGGGAGGGAGTGGAGATGATCCTGATCGACAACCAGACCCCCGAGACGGTCGCGCGGTGGTGCCGGATCGCAGCCGGGTCGGCCACGCCGCCCGTTGTCGAAGCCTCCGGGAACATGACGCTCGAGCGCGTGCGCGCCTATGCGCTCGCGGGAGCGAACGCCGTGTCCGTGGGCGCGTTGACGCACTCCGTGGCAGCCGCCGACATCTCGCTGGAGCTCGAGCCCGATGACTGACACGGCGGAAGTCCTCGTTCTGGGCACCGGCGTGGCCGGGTGCGCCGCGGCCCTGGCGGCGGCTCGCGAGGGCAGCGATGTCGTGATCGTGACCCGCGCGAGCGAGGCCGAGGCCTCCAATACTCTCTGGGCGCAGGGAGGGATCGTCGCCCGGCCGCCGGGCGATACGCCGGAGAAACTGGCGGCCGACATCGAAAAGGCGGGCGACGGCCTCTGCTCCAGGCAGGCGGTGGACCTTCTCGCGCGCGAGGGACCGGATCTCGTTCAGAAGCTGCTCGTCGAAGAGCTCGGGGTCCCGTTCGACCGCGAGAATTCCGGTTTCAACTGGACGCGCGAGGGAGGCCACGCGATCCCGCGGATCCTCCACGTCAAGGACGAGACCGGAATGCCGATCGAGAGGGCGCTGCTGGAGGCCTGCGGCCGGGAAAGCAGGATCCGCTGGCTCCTCCAGACCACGGCCGTGGATCTGCTGACGTTCTCGCACGACTCGACCGATCAGACCGACCGCTACCGGCCTCCCGCGGTGGTCGGCGCCTATCTCCTCGAGCGTTCGAGCGGACAGGTCCGGCCCTTTCTCGCCCGGGAAACGATCCTGGCGACGGGCGGACTCGGACGTGTCTACCTGCACACGACCAACCCTCAGGGAGCGCGCGGCGACGGCATCGCGATGGCGCGGCGGGCGGGGGCGCGCCTCCTGAATCTCGAGTACGTCCAGTTCCATCCGACCGCCCTCTTTCATCCCCACGGCCGACTCCTCCTGACCGAGGCGCTGCGGGGCGAGGGGGCGCGCATCACCGACGCCGCCGGCCGCCCGTTCCTGCGCGACGTTCATCCCGACGGGGAGCTCGCGCCGCGCGACGTCGTCGCCCGCGCCATCCACCAGCGCATGCTCGAGCGCGACGAGAGTCACGTGCTCCTGGACATCTCGCACAAGCCGGCCGCCTGGATCCGCGAGCGTTTTCCGACGCTCACGCGGCGCTGTCTCGAGTATGGCTTCGACCTGACCGCCGGGCCCGTGCCGGTCGTCCCCGCGGCGCATTACTCCTGCGGCGGCGTGGCCGTGGACGGCGACGGCCGCTCGACGCTGGGACACCTGCGCGCCGCGGGCGAGGTCTCTTGCACGGGAGTGCACGGCGCCAACCGCCTGGCCTCCACCTCGTTGCTCGAGGGGCTGCTCTGGGGGTGGCGGGCCGGCAAGGCCGCGGCAATCGAGGTCCGCAAATTGACCGGACGCTCTTTCCCGGCCGTGCGTCCCTGGCAGCCGGAGAACGAGCCCGTGGACGCGGCGCTCATCGCGCAGGACTGGATGGTCATCCGCCACACGATGTGGAATTACGTGGGGCTGCTGCGCTCGGAGAAGCGGCTTCACCGGGCCGGGCGCATTCTTTCGGAGCTCCAGGTCGAGATTGAAGACTTCTACCGGCGCGGCACGATGTCCGACGAGCTCCTGGGCCTGCGCAACGGCGTCCAGACCGCTCTGGCCATCCACCGCGCCGCCTCCGAGAACCGCGTCTCGCGGGGCTGCCACTACCGCGAGGAGCCGTAGGAAGGTGTTACCTCGGCTATAGTCGCTCCTATGAGCGTGCTTTTTCTGGATTTCGAGGGCACCGAGCGCAACGGGCGGGTGCAGAAGCTGGCCCGAACTGGGGCGCACGTCGTGGCCACCGAGCTGCGATGGCCGGCCTTCTTCGAGCTGGCGAAGAGAGAGAAACCCTACGCGATCGCCATCGACTTCGCGCAGGCGCCGTCGCATGCGCTGGAGACCGCCGATTATCTCGCCAAGGCCAAGGAGACGCGCGACGCGATGATCTATCTGCTGCGCGTCCCCGCCGACCGCCTGGACATCGTGACCAAGCGTCTCCCGCAGGCGGCGGTCGTCACGGACCAGGAGCTTGCCAGCCGCGTGACGGACGCCGAGAGAGAAGCCCAGGAACGCGCCCGGCAGAAGAAGGAAGCGGCGGCCGCGGCGCGCAAGAACGCGCGGGTCAGAGCCGCCGGCGAGAAGCCGGCGGCCGGCGGCAAGAAGGCCGCTCCCGCCCGGCCGCCCAGGCCCGCTCCCGCCAGGACTTCGCCGAAGCCCGGCAAGCGCGAGACCAGGCCGGAGAAGAAGCCCTCGAGCGCCAAAAAGAAGAAGAGAGCCTCCGGCAGCAACTCCTCTCGCCCCGCCCGCAAGAGGTAACCCCGAACCAGCCCGTGGGGGGTGCGAAGCGGGCTCATGAAACTGTCGGCCGCAGGCGTTCGCTTCGCGAACAGCGGCCGAGAGAGTCTAGACCGGGGCCTCGAAGCCCGGGGCCCTTTAGAGTTCGGTTTTCTGTCGGCACCGCGGGTCTCCTGGTGGCCTGGGCGGCGCTGGTGCTGGCCTGGTCCTACATTGCCCGCGATGCCCTGCCTTTTTCCTCCCGCCAGATGTGGCCGCGCGAGATCGAGCAGCGCGCTCCGCCGCTCGCGCGCTACGACTCGGGCTGGTACCTGACGATCCTCGAGCGGGGCTATGGCCCGGCGCCGGCTCCCGGCCAGCCGTCCGCCCATGCTTTCTTTCCGCTCTACCCGTATCTGGCCCGCGGCGTTGCCGCGCTCGTGCCGGTGGACGGGTTCGCGGCGGGACAGATCCTGTCGGTCGTCTGTTTCCTGGCCGCCGGGCTCCTGTTCGCTTCCGAGGGGCGCCGGCGGCTGGGCGAGCGTGGAAGCCGCCACGCGCTCCTTTTTCTGCTCCTCTATCCGACCGCGTTCTTCCTGGTCGCGATGTACTCGGAGTCCCTGTTTCTTCTGCTCGCGCTCGCGGCGTTCCGGGAGACGCGCCGCGACCGGCCCGTCACCGCGGCCTGCCTGGGCCTCCTCGCGGGAGCCACCCGCCTGCCCGCGCTCGCTCTGGCGCTGCCTCTGGCAATCGAGTCTTTCTCCGCCGCGCGGCGGGCGGACCGGCCCGCGCAGCCGCGGCGGCGGGCGATCGCGCGCTCTCTCCTGGTCGGTCTCGCGCCCGTCGCGGGAGTTCTCCTCTGGGTCTTCGGCGCGGGATGGGCGGCGGGAGAGCCGGGGCTCTTCTTCCGGATCCAGGAAGCCTGGCAGCGGGGAGCGTCTCCCCTGCTCGGTGTCCGGCGTTTCGTCGAAGGGCTTCCTTCCCGCATCGCCCGCGGCGACGCGCGGGAGCATCCCGCCTTCCTTCTCGATTACGCGCACCTGTTGCTCTTCGCCGCGATCGCCGTTTACCAGGCGCGGCGGCGGCTTTTTTCCGACGCGGCGTGGACCGCGGGAGCGCTGCTGCTCCCCGTGGCGAGCGGCATCTCGGCGAGTCTCCCGCGCTACGTCCTGGTGGTCTATCCGGCCTTCTACGCCCTGGCGCAGATCTTCCAGGAGCGGCCGCGGGCCCGGCTGGCCTGGTGGGTCGTCTCGGCTCTCCTGCTCGCGGCCGGAGAGGCGGCGTTCGTCCACTGGAGGTGGGTGGCGTGATGAAAACGAGGCTTTAATCAACACTCATCAGTCTCGATCGGCGGTTGTCCGATAAAATCGCCCGGCCCATCGGAAAGAAAGGAAACACACATGGATAACGGGTTTTCGAAGGAAAGTCTGCGAAAGTACGCGGCGGACAGCCGCCAGGAATTCGAGAAAGTCCTGGGAGATCTCGTGGAGATTCCGTCGGTCTCCGGTCAACCCGAACACAAGGCGGACATGCGGCGCGCCGCCGAGTACGCGGCCGGAGTCATGGAGTCCTTCGGGGCAAAGGCGAAGATCTACGAGACGGGAGGGCACCCGATGGTTTACGGGCGCTTCGACCGCTCCGACCGGCTGCCGACGGTGACCGTCTACAACCATCTCGACGTCCAGCCGGCATCCATGAAGAAGGAGCCCTGGAAGAAGGAGCCTTTCCAGTTCCTCAAGGAGGGCGACAACTACCTCGGGCGAGGGACGACGGACGACAAGGGACCGGCGGTGACCGCTCTCTTCGGCGCGCGCTATGCCTTCCAGAACGGGGCGAACGCCAACGTCCATTTCCTCTGGGAGATGGAGGAAGAGATCGGCAGCCCTCACTTCGAGAGCACAATCCGAGAGCACGCCGCGGATTTCGCGACCGACTCGATCGTCGTCGTGGACACGGTCTGGGTGTCGCGCTCCCGCCCCGCGCAGCCGTCGGGTCTGCGGGGGTTGCAGGGTTTCTTCTTCGATCTCGAGACCGGCGAGACCGACCAGCACTCCGGCACCGCGGGCGGCGCGGCCCGCAATCCCCTGACCGAGATGTGCCAGGTGATCTCCGAGTGCGTGGATGGGAAGACCGGCCGCGTCAAGATCCCCGGCTTCTATACCGACGTCGTTCCTCCGACCAAAAAGGACCTCGAGGACTTGAAGGGCTCCGGCTTCACGGTCAGCGGCTTCAAGAAGGACCACAAGTACAAGAAACTGCGCGTCGAAGATCCCATGGAAGTGATGAAGCGGATCTGGATGATGCCGACCTTCGAGGTCCACGGAATCCTCGGCGGCTTCCAGGAGGGACGCACGGTCAAGACGATCATTCCGCCCAGGGCCACGGCGATCGTCTCCTGCCGCCTCGTGCCGAACATGAACCCGAAGAAGATCGTGAAGCTCGTGACCGATTTCGTCAAGTCCAAGAATCGGGACGTGAGGGTCTCCGCCGAGCACGCGCTGCCCGCCTATTCGGGCAAGACCACCGGTCCGTACGCGGACGCCATCCGGAGCGCCACGAAGTTCGCCTTCGGCAAGGATCCGGTCTTCGTGCGAGAGGGGGGGTCGATCGGCGCCGTCCTCTCGATGGAGAAGGTGTTCAAGAAGCCGATCGTCTTCCTCGGCCTGTCGCTTCCCGAGCACGGCTACCACGCGCCCAACGAGAACTATGACTGGGGCCAGGCCGCCGGGGGAATGATCGCCTTCGCGAAGTACTTCAACGAGGTCGGCGCAATTAAAGCCGGGAGTCCTTAGTCCTTGGTCCCTGGTCCTTGGTCTGACTCAGAATCCTGGTCGACTAAGGACAAAGGACTAAGGACCAGGGACTGACCTTGCTCAGCGGAGGAGATCTTCGAGGGAGGCGGAGGCGTCGGTCTTCGCGTCGCGGTACTTGACGATGACGGGAGTCTGCAGAGAGAGGCCCCACTCCTTGCCCTTTCCCTCCCGCACGGCTCGGGCGCCGGGGACGACGACTGCCCCCGCCGGGATCTCCAGGGGCTGGCCGGGACGCTTGCGGTATTCGAGTCCCCGCGGCAGGTCGTAAACAGGCGTGCCGCCCGTCAGGATCACGCCGGAGGCGAGGACGGCGCGCTCGCGCACGATCGCTCCCTCGTAGATGCCGCAATTGCCGCCGATCAGGACGTCGTCCTCCACGATGACGGGCAGCTCTCCGACCGGCTCGAGCACGCCGCCGATCTGCGCGGCCGCCGAGAGGTGCACGCGCCTGCCGACCTGCGCGCAGGAGCCCACGAGAGCGTGCGAGTCCACGAGCGTTCCGGCGTCCACGTAGGCCCCGACGTTGACGTAGGCGGGCGGCATCATCGTGACGCCGGGAGCGATGTAACAGCCGTCGCGAACGGAAGTGCCTCCGGGCACGACGCGGACCTTCGATTCCAGGCGCAGGTCTTTCAAGGGAAAGGTGTCCTTGTCGAAGAAACGGAACCCGGTCTCCGCGAGCATTTCCGTCAGGGCGCCGATCCTGAAACCCAGGAGGATGCCCCGCTTGACCCAGGGGCGGACCGTCCAGCGGTCCCCCTCCTTCTGCGCGGCGCGGACGGATCCGTCGTTCAGTCCCGCCTTGAGCTCCTCGAAGGCGGACCGCGCTTCGTCGAGAGGATGCCTGTCGGGCTCCGAGACGATCTCTTCGATCCGCCTCGCGAGGTCCGGCGTCACCGGCTGCTTTTCCTCGGGAGGATTTTGAATCCCGAGAGGAGCCTTTCGATTCTCTTCCGCGTGTCCTCGCGCACGGGAGCGAGCGGCAGCCTCAGCGTCTCGCCGCACTTCTTCATGAGCGAGAGCGCGCACTTGGCGGGCGCGGGACTGGACTCCCAGAAGTTCATCTCCATGAGAGGGAGGTACTTGCGCTGGAGCTTGCGCGCCTCCGTCCAGTTGCCGTCCAGAGCCGCGCGGACCAGGGCGCTCATGTCGCGCGGGATCTCGTTGGAGACAACGGAGATCAATCCCCGCCCGCCCAGGGCGATCAGCGCCAGAGCGGTCGAGTCGTCTCCCGAGAACACCAGGAAGTCTTCGGGCAGCGCGGTCATCAGCCGCGCGATCTTGCCGAAGTTGCCCGAGGCCTCCTTCAAGCCGACGATCCGCGGGATCTCGGTCAGGCGCAGGATCGTCTCGACGTCCAGGTCCGAGCCCGTGCGGCCGGGGACGTTGTAGACGAGGATCGGCAGGTCTGTCGCTTCCGCCAGCGCCGAGTAATGGCGGTAGAGACCTTCCGGCCCCGGCTTGTTGTACATGGGCGAGACGGAGAGGATTCCGTCGGCGCCGACCTCGGCGGCGTCGCGCGCCCAGAAGACCGCCTTGGCGGTGTGGTTGCCTCCCGCGCCGGCGATGACCGGCACGCGGGAGTTGGCCACTTTCACGACGGCGGCCGTCACGGCCTTGCGCTCGTCGCCGGAGAGGGTCGCCGACTCTCCCGTCGTCCCGCAGGGCACGAGGAAATCGATGCCGCGCTCGATCTGCCAGTTGACGAACCGCTCGAGCGCTCCGAAATCGATGCGTCCCTTCTCGTCAAAGGGGGTCACGAGCGCCGTGCCGCAGCCCTTCCAGTCCACCTTCGCTCCTGTCTTCACAAGGCCTCCCCGTCTCGATGGCTCACGAGGCTTCCGCCACCTCTTTGAGCAGGTCTCCGAACTCGTACACGCCCGCGCGTCCCGCGATCCTCTCGGCCGCCCAGACGGCGCCCCTCGCGAAACCCCCGCGGCTCCGGGCGCGGTGGACGATCTCGATCTCGTCCTCCGGCGATTCGAAGACGAGCCGGTGCGTGCCCGGGATCGTCCCCGCGCGGATGCTCGTAATCGCGAGAGGTTTGCCCGTCTCCATCTCGAAAATGGTGCCGACCGTCCGCGCGGTCCCGGAGGGCGCGTCGCGCTTGCCGGCGTGATGTTCTTCGACGAGGTAGGCGGCGTATCCGGCCGGGGCGTAGAGCCGCGCGGCGCGCGTCGCCAGCTCGAAGAAGTGACGCACGCCGACGGAGAAGTTGGCCGCGTGGACGAGCGCTCCGCCCCCGCGCAGGAAGGCCTCCGCGACCCGCGGAAGATCCTTGCTCCATCCCGTCGTGCCGCAGACGACCCGCGCGCCCTGCCCGGCCAGGGCGAGCAGGTTGTCCACCGCCGAGGCCGGAGTCGTGAACTCGAAGACCGCATCGGCGCAAGAGACGCGTGACGACCTCAGGCCCGAGCCGCCGGGGTTGTCCTTCGACCCGAGCCTCCACACGACCTCGTGGCCGCGGCTTTCCGCGACCGTCGCGATCTCGCAACCCATCTTGCCCGCGCCGACGATGCCGAGACGCATGGAACTGAAGCCTAATCTACCCTGTCATCCCTTCGCCCGCTCGGCTGTCAGCCTGAGCGCAGGGAAGGATCTGCTCTGGTTGCTTCGATGGCCGCATGCTAGCTCAGGGCAAGCTCTGACCGTACAAAGGATCTGCCCTTCCAAACCAGCGGCGTGAGAAGATCCTTCGGGCCTGCGGCCGCACCGTCGCCAAAGCGGCTCTGGCGCGTCGGCGACCTCAGAATGACAAACGGTTTCATCCAAAGAACTCCTGGTGCAGGAGCCGGACGGCTTCCTCGACGTCTTTCTCCTCGATAACGAAGGAAACGTTGCGCCGGGAAGCTCCCTGCGAAATCATGAGGATATTGATCCGCTCGACGGCGCGGAAGATCCGGGCGGCGATCCCCGGCCTGTACTTCAGATCCTGGCCCACCAGGCACACAATGGCGCGGCCGGAAGAGACTTCGACCTGCGCGAGCTGCTCGAGCTCCCGACGGATCTCTTCCAGTCGGGAGGAGTCGTCCACGGTCACGGAGACGGACACCTCCGACGTCGTGACCATATCCACCGGCGTCTCGTGCCGCGCGAAGACCTCGAAGAGAGTGCGCAGGAATCCCGTGGCCATCAGCATGCGGCTGGTTACGATGTTGACCGTGGAGATCCCCTTCTTGAAGGCGATCGAGCGGACCCCGGAAAACTCCGGCGAGGCCGCCGAGCGCACTTCGGTGCCCGACAGGTCCGGCCGCCGCGAATTCCGGATGCGCACAGGGATCCCTTTTTCGACCGCGGGCGCGAGCGTCGAGGGGTGCAGGACGCGCGCGCCGAAATAGGCCAGCTCCGAGGCCTCGTCGAAAGAGATCGTCTCGATGACCTTCGCCTGCGGCACCACGCGCGGGTCGGCCGTCATCATGCCGCCCACGTCGGTCCAGATCTCGACGGCGCTGGCCCCGAGGACGGACCCGAGGATCGACGCGCTCCAGTCCGAGCCGCCTCTGCCCAGGGTCGTGGTCTCTCCCCGCGGCGTCGCGCCGATGAACCCTCCGGCCACGGGGATTTCTCCCCGGGCGCAGGCGGGCAGGAGGCGCTCGCGGGCGCGCCGGCCGACCTCCGTCTCGTCCGGGCGGGCCCGGCCGAAGTGGTCGTCCGTGATCATGATCTCGCGCGAGTCCACCTCCCGGGCGGGAAGCCCCCGGGCGGCGAGAGCGCGGGCAACGACGGCCGCCGAGATCCTCTCTCCGTGAGCCAGGAAGTGGTCGCGGCTGGCGGCGGGGACAGACCTGAGGACCGCCACAGCGCCCGCCATCTTCTCGAGCTCCGCGAAGTTGGGCCGGATGTCGCCGCGCACTCGGGCCGCGGCCGGGCCGAAGAAAGCGTCCAGCACGGCCGCCGTGTCGCTTTCCAGTCGGCGGAGGGAGTCGCGGGCGGCTTCCTCGTCGCCCCGGGCGGCGGTTTCCAGGGCGGCGATAAGCCTGTCGGTCGTCTTGCCCATCGCGGAGACCACGACGACCGGCTGCTGCCCGGCGGCTCGAGACACGATCGCCGCCAGGCGTTCGAGCGCAGGCGCGTCCTCGACAGAAGTGCCGCCGAATTTCTGGACGATCAGTCGAGGAGTCCCTTGACGGCCGCGTACTCGGCGTTCAGGACCGAGGCTCCCGCGGCGCCGCGAACGGTGTTGTGGCCCAGGACCGTGAACTTCCAGTCGAGGAGGGGGCAGGGCTTCAACCCTCCCACGAGCGTCGCCATCCCTTCTTCCGTGTTCACGTCCCTGCGGGGTTGGGGGCGGTGCGGCTCGGAAAGATAGTGGATCGGGCGCCGCGGCGCCGACGGGAGCGCCGCGACGTCTTCGGGCCCCCGGAACTCCCGCCACGCGTTCTCGACCTCCGAGGCCGGAACGCGGCTGGAAAGCGCGGCGGAAACCGATTCGGTATGTCCGTCCTCGACGGCGACCCGGTAAGTCATCGCGGAAACGATAAACGGCGCCGGCTCGATGGAGGCCTCGCGCGTGCGTCCCAGGATCTTGGCGACCTCCCGCTCCATCTTCGCCGCTTCTTCCGGAATGTCGGGGATCACGTTTCCGAGGATGTCGAGCGAGGGGACCCCCGGATAGCCGGCTCCCGAGACCGCCTGCATCGTCGCGACGAAGACTCTTTCCACGCCAAAGGCCGCGTGGAGAGGCGCCAGAGCAATCGCGAGAAACATGGTGGAACAGTTGGCGTTCGTGATGATCGCGCCCTTCCATCCGCGCTCGAGGCGCTGGCGCGCGACGAGATCGAGAGAGTCCGGGTTGATCTCGGGGATGAGAAGGGGAACGTCCGCGTCCATGCGGTGCGCCGAAGCGTTCGAGAAGACGAGCATCCCCCGGCGGGCGCACTCGGGCTCGACCTGCCGCGCCGTCGCCGCGTCGAGTGCCGAAAAGACGATCGCGCAGGGGAGCTCTTCCGCCACCGCCGCGACCGTCATGGCCGCCACGCGCTCGGGCAGGGGCGAAGGCAACCGCCAGCGCGCGGCCTCGGCGTAGCTCTTGCCCCGCGAGCGGTCCGACGCCGCCACTGCCGCGAGCTCGAACCACGGGTGAGCGGCGAGCCTCTCGACAAACCGCTGCCCAACCGTGCCCGTGGCCCCGAGCACGCCGACCGGGACCTTCCCCGCCTGTCGAAATGAATTCATCGCCGCCTCGACCTTGACAGCATACAGAAGATCGGTCCATCGTTTCCCATGAGCTCCCGGCCTCCGCTGCCCGCCTGCCCGCAGTGCGGCCGCCGGATCGCCGCCTGGAAAAAGGAACACTGCGTCTATTGCGGCTCGGTGTTTCCTCCGGGCTGGAAAGACGGGTTCGAGGAGCCCGAGGCGTTGAAATGGGTGGAGCGTCCGGGAATTTCGCCCGATGCCGAGAAGAAGCTCGAAATGATGAAGTTCGTTCCCCTGGAGAGCCGTGAGAAAAGGCGCTCGCTGCCGATGATGATCGGTCTGCTCTCGCTCCCGATTTTCGCGGTGCTCTTCTATCTCCTCTCTTCGCTCCTGCGCCGATACTCCGCGGGGACCGCGACGCTGGTCCTCGTCGCGGGTGCCGGCTTTCTGGGTTACCTCCTCTGGAACCTCCAGAAGGCTCGGCGCCCTTGAGGAGTCCTTGGTCCTTGGTCCCTGGTCCTTGTTCGGACGACTCGGGACGGCGGACTAAGGACTACGGACAAGGAACACGGACGTTCTCTTCACACTGAGCGCCCCTGGACCAGACGGATGATGAGCACGATGACCGCCGCCACGAGAAGGAGATGGATCAGGGCGCCCACATGCCAGACGGAGAATCCGAGAAGCCACAGGATCAGAAGAATGATGAAGACGGTCCACAGCATGGCCCTCCCCCTTTCTTTCGACTCCGCAAGGGCAAGGTCTGTGCCATGACGGGAATCGCACTGAAGAATCCCTCGGCGCTGCCGGCCCGGCTGGGGCTCGATCAGGCCGAGCGGCTTCTCCTGGTGGATGCGCCGGCGGCGCTGGCGGATCTGCTCCGCCGATCGCGCCGGGAAGAATCGGAGACGCTTCTGGTTGCCGCGCCGGCCCTCGCGAAGGTCAAGGAACCCTTCGACGCGATTCTTCTGTGGCGGGAAGACCGGGTCGGTTCCCGCTCGGTTCTGGAAAGCATTGTCCGGCGTCTGGCCCCGGGCGGCGTCCTCTGGATCGTCACCGCTTTGCGCAAGGTCATTGGCCCCAGGACTCCCGCCGTTCATCGACTGGAGCTTTCCGACCTCGTCAAGGGGCTCGAGCGCCACGGGCTCCGCAACGATCGCGAGGTCCGGATCACGTCCTGGCACGCCGCCTACCGCTTCGTTTCCTCCACATAGGGGAAGAAGCGCCCGTCGATCCGGAAGGAGCGCCGGGTTCCCGGCTCCGCCGTCACCTGACAGCGAGTCACCTCGAGCGTCGAGGAGAACGAAACCCCCGGAGCGGTCAGGCTCACGGGGTACTTCGTCCCCACTTTCAACGCCGTGTCGAAATCGAACTTGGCGCCCGTCGGCGACACCTGCAAGACCCGCAGCGCCTTTTCCCACCGGACCTTCAGCTCGTATTGCTCGGGCTTCAGCCTCGAGGCGGAGCGCGACGAATCCGTGCTTCTCCGCGGGCGGTCGCCCGAAGCCGGCGGATCCGTCTTCTTTTCAGCCACGACTGCCTCCCGGCTCAGCCGGCCCGTCGGTCCGACGCGACAGTTCGGCGCGCCATTTCCTGCCAGAACCGCGCCAGTCCCGACGCGCCGCCGACCGCCCCTCCGGCGGGCCGCCTCGGGCTAGGCCTTCGCGCCGAGCGATTTCGCCAGTTTGATCGCCGCTTCGATGTTCTGTTTCTCGCGCACCGAACGGACGCGGGCCTTGTCGGCCGGTTTCAATCGCCGGACGTAGCCCATGTATTTCCCCTGGAGCTGCCGCAGGGCGCGAACACGCGGCGACATCCTGATGCCGCGGCGCGCCGGCGCCTTCCGGGCCGCCGGGCGTCCGCGCCGGCGCCTGCGGGCGCGGGAAGCGGACGGCGGAGAGACCTGCTCGAGAGCGGCCAGACGTTCCCGAAGGCTTCGGATTTCCTCGTCGCGGCCCTTCAGTGCCTTTTCGACGTGAGCTTCCCGGATCTTGCCCTGTGAGATCAATACGCCAAGCGCATAGTGGGCCTGATTGGGGCTGAGTTTCATTCTTCTTCCTTTCTCCAAAAAATCTGCGATCGGTCCTTCCCGGCGAGTCTATAACGGCTCCCGCTCTCCGCAAGAGAATTGTATTGACCATTGTGAGGGGCCCCCACAAATGTAACAACGCCCGCCGCCCCTACTTCTTGCGGCCGGCCGAGGCCTTCGCGCTCGTCGCTTTCGCGCTCTTTCCCGCGGCCGGGCGTTTGGGCCCGCTCGACCGATCTGTCGCGGGAAGCAGCGCCCGCACGACGTCGGCCCGGATGATCTTTCCTTCCGTCATGACGTAGGCGCGGTGAACGATGTTACGAAGCTCTCGCACGTTGCCCGGCCACGCGTAGGAACTGAGCAGCTCGATGGCGCCGGGATCCCAGCCGGCGACGCCCGCCTTTTCCTGCTCTTCGATCAGTTTCCGGAAATGCTCCGCGAGCAGGGGAATGTCGTCGCTCCTTGCCGTCAGCGGAGGGAGCGCGATCGGAAAGACGTTCAAGCGATAGTAGAGGTCTTCGCGCAGCTTCTTTTCCTGGATGGCCTCCTTCGGATCCCGATTCGTGGCCGAGATCAGCCGGACGTCCACCTTGATCTCGCTGGAGCCCCCGACGCGGCGCAGCGTGCGGTCCTCCAGAACCCGCAGCAGCTTGACCTGGAGCTCCGGCCCCATCTCGGTGATCTCGTCCAGGAAGAGCGTGCCGCCCATCGCCTCCTCGAAATACCCGACCCGCCGTTTGTCGGCTCCCGTGAAGGAGCCCCGCTCGTGTCCGAAGAGCTCGCTCTCGATCAGCGTGGGGGAGATGGCGCCGCAATTGAAGGCGACGAAGGGCTTTCCGCCTCGCCGCGAAAGCCGGTGAATCGTCCGCGCGGCCACTTCCTTGCCGGTGCCGGAGGCTCCGGTGATCAGGATCGGGGCATTGGAGCGCGCGACGCGCCGGATGATGTCGAAGATCTTCGTCATCGGCTCGGAGCGGCCCACCAGGTCCCCCAGGCGCCCGGTCTCCTGAAGCTCGGCGCGCAGGGTCTCGACTTCCGTCTCCAGCCGCCGGCGGTCCGCCAGTCGGTTGAAAACGACTTCGAGCTGCGCGGGTCTCAGCGGCTTCAGGAGGTAATCGAAGGCTCCGGCGCGCAGGGCCTCGATCGCATTGTCGATCGATCCCTGGCCGGTGATCACGATGCCTTCGCGGTCGGGATCTTTTTCGCGAGCCGACCGGAGGATCTCGATCCCATCGCCGTCGGGCAGGTGGATGTCCACGATCAGGACCCTGGGATCGAATTCCTCGAGGACCCTGGCCGCCTCCTTGCACGTCCCGACGGACCGCGGTTCGAATTCGAGATCCTTGATCGACTCTTCGAGCCCCTTGCGGGTCGAGAGGTCGTCTTCCACGATCAGGACTTTCAAACGCTCGCCTCCGGGACGGTCAGAGTCACGACGACATTGTCCCCGCTCTGCTCGAGGCTCACGGTTCCGCCTCCCGCGGCGCAGTAGAGCCTCGCCCGCGCCAGTCCCATGCCCCAGATCTTCCCCGCGGCGGCCGTCCGCGGCGAGAAGAGAGCCTCCAAATCCGCCTGGGGCAACCGGCCGGGGTTTTCGACGCGGAGCCGCAGCCGGCCGGCGTCGCGTTCGAGCGAGAGCGAGACCGAAGAGGGCGGGGCCGACTCCACGGCATTGCTGAGGAGCGCCGCGACGGCTTCCTTGAGCGCGCGCCGGTCCGCCCGGACGAGTCCTCCCGTCGCGCCCCGAAGCGCCGCCGGGCCCGCGCTGGAGCCGGCGACCGCTTCCGAGACGAGCTCGTCGAAAGAAAGAGTTTCATGCGGAGAAGGCTCGAACAGCAGGAGCTCGCGCCCCCGATCGAAGAGATCGAACACCCGCGAGATCTCCGCCCGCGCGATCGCGAGCGACTCGGAGGGATCCGCGCCGCGCCGCACGCGTCGGTCCGCGGCTTCCAGGTGCAGGGAGACCGCCGAGAGCGGCGTGGCCAGATCGTGCAAGAATCGCCGGAGGAAGTCACGATGAGCCGAAACCTCGGACGGCGCCTGTTCGTCGATCAAATCGGCATCCTTCTTGCTCAATAGGAATGTTTCCAGAAACTTATCGTATGTCAAACGAGCCCGGGAAAGTCACGCGCACTCGAAGGAAAACAAAGCTTCCGAGCCCGGGATTCCGCTCTTCGCTGAGGACCCGCCTCCGCGTCTTCGCCATTGTCGGCATCGCCATTCTCGGCGCCTGGCTCGCCTACACCTTCAACGCGGTGCTCGCTCTCTACGACGCGACGCTCACGATCCAGCGCAACAATGATCTTCGCGAGCGCGTCGCGGAAGGGCAGACGGGACTGTCCGAGGCCGAGGAGGCTCTGGACCGCTACATGGCCGGCGGCCAGGGGTACGACCTCTCGCGCCACAATGCGGGACGCACTTCGCTTCACATGGCCCTGGGCGCTGTCAGCCGCCGCGCGCTGACCGAGAGCGCGCGCGGCCTCATCCAGAGAGCCGAGGCGGGCGAGGAGATCTACGCGAGGGCGGCCGACGCCGTGATCGCCGCCTTTCGTCCGGAAGAACCCGCCGCCGCCCGCGCGCGGCGCGACAGTGTCGTCACACCCGCGGCCGAGAAGCTGCGCGAGGTCCTCGGGGAGCTCCAGGGACGCTTCCTGCGGATCGAGATCCAGGCCGACGAGCGCGTGAAGGGGAGCCGCGACGCCGCGGCGACGGCGCTCATCGTGCTGGCGGCTCTCATCCTGGCGGGACTGCTGTGGCTCCTGGCCGACGTCAACCGGCGCATCCTCATCCCCTGCGACGCCGCCCGGCAGGCCCTCGAAGATCTCGCCGCCGACCGCGCTCCTCCCAGGCTCTTCGACCAGTCCGAGGACGAGATCGGGGAGCTCGGCCGCAATTTCAACCGCGCCGCCGCGCTCCATGCCGAGCGGTCCCGCGCGCTCGCGGAGCGCGACATCCAGACGTCGGTCAACGCGGTGCTCGCCGCCGCCGCGACCGTCAACGATCTGGCGGGCTTTGGCTCGAAGGTTCTGCAGGAGATCATCCAGGTCTCCGGCGCCTCCTGCGCCGTTCTCTACCTGCCTGAGCCGGACGGGCAGTTCGTGTCCGCCGTTTCCCTGGGCGGCCAGGAGGGAGACAGCCGGATCGGCCGGGAAGAGGCGCGCCGCGCGGCGCAGGAACGCCGCCCGGTCTTCCTCTCCGTCGATCCGCAGACGCCCGTGATCAATCTCTACGACGGCAGGATTCTTCCGCGCGAGTCCCTCACCCTTCCGCTGGTCTATTTCGATCACGTCGTCGGCGTGCTGTCTCTGGGGGCCGCGCAGGCGTTCACCGCGCAGGCCCGCAACGCTCTTTCCGCCATCGCCCCCTCCCTGGCGGTCGCCCTCGCCAACGCCTCCGCCAACGAGCGCGTCGCCGAACAGTCGCGCCGCCTGTCCGAGCAGAACGAGCTGCTCGAGGAGCAGCGCAGCCGCATCGCCCGGACCGCGCAGGAGCTCCAGCGCGCCTCGGCCTTGAAGGACCGATTCCTGGCCTCGGTCTCGCACGAGCTGCGCACGCCGATGACCGTGATCCTGGGTTTCACGGGGGCGCTGCTGCGCGGCGGCCAGGGGGAGTTGAACCCGGAACAGAAGCAGAGCCTCGAGCGGGTCCAGCGCAACGCGAGGATGCTGCTGCGTCTCATCAACGATGTGCTCGACATCTCCAAGATCGAAGCGGGGAAGATGGAGATCACCCGCCAGCGGATCGAGGTCGCCGCTCTTCTGACCCAGGTTCAGAGCGACTTCGCCGAAGCCGCCTCGAGGAAGGGGCTGAAGCTGACGACCGAAACCGCGCCGGATCTCGACGGCGTCACCAGCGACGTCTCCCGGCTGACGCAGGTCCTCTCCAATCTGGTCGGCAACGCCCTGAAGTTCACCGACTCCGGCTCGATCGGGGTCCGCGCGGAGCCGCGCGAGCACGACCGCTGGGCGCTGATCGTCGAAGACACCGGCATCGGCATCCCGGAGGAGGAGCAGGAAACGATCTTCGAGGAGTTCCGCCAGGGCGAGCCGGAGGAGCATCACGGCCGCGGGGGGACGGGGCTGGGCCTGGCGATCGCGCGCAAACTGGTCCTTGCGCTGGGCGGCACGATCTCGGTCGAAAGCGCCCGCGGAAAGGGCGCGCGCTTCACGGTCCTGCTGCCCAGGGACATGCCGGCCGAGGTCCCGGCGGCTTCCTCGGAGGTTCCCGCGCTTCCCGCCGCGCCGGACGGCCAGAAGACAGTCCTGATCGTGGACGACGACGAGGGAGTGCGCGAGTTCCTCGCGTTCGAGCTCAAGACCTATGGATTGAGGATCCTCCAGGCGGCCGACGGCCGCAAGGGCCTCGAGGCCGCGCGGACGGAAAGACCCGATGCCATCCTTCTGGATGTCCTCATGCCGAATCTGGACGGATGGGAGACGTTGCGGACTTTGAAACAACTCGCGGAGACGCGCTCGATTCCCGTCGTCATTCTCTCGGTCGTGGAGAACCGCGCCTTCGGCATCTCGCTCGGCGCCGTCGAGCACCTTGTCAAGCCCGTGGAGCGGCCCGCGCTGCTCCTGGCGCTCTCCAAGGCCGGCGTGCTCGCGACGAAGGGGCATGTTCTCGTCGTGGACGACGACCCGGACGTCCGGGCGCTTCTGGAACAGGAGCTCGTGTCGGCCGGCTACCGGGCCAGGACGGCGGCGGGAGGCGCGGAGGCGCTGGAGCTCGCGCGACGCGAGCGGCCGAGCGCGGTCCTGCTCGACCTGATGATGCCGCCCCCCGACGGCTTCGAGGTCCTGTACCGGATCCGGCAGGACCCCCTCCTGCGCGACCTTCCCGTGATCGTCGTCACCGCCAAGGAGCTCTCGCCCGCCGACGAGAAGACGCTCAACCGCTCGGCCCTGCGCGTCATCCACAAGAGCTCCGACAGCGCGCAGCTCGTCGAGGAAGTCCTCCGAACCTTGCGGACCGCCTGATGGCCAGGATTCTCGTCGTCGAGGACTCTCCCGACATCCGCGCGCTCGTCCGGATGCTGCTCGAGCCGGGCGGACACGAGGTCCTGACGGCCGCCGACGGCCGCGAGGGCGTCGAGGCCGCGCGCCGCGAGCGGCCCGACCTCGTCCTGATGGACCTGTCTCTTCCCGTTCTGTCGGGCTGGGAGGCCACGCGCCAGATCAAGAGCGATCCGGCGACCTCCTCGACCACGGTCCTCGCGGTCACCGCGCACGCGATGCAGGGAGACCGGGACCGCGCGCTGGCGGCCGGCTGCGACGGGTTTCTCTCCAAGCCGATCGACGAGGAGACCTTCGAGAACGAGGTGAAGTCCTGGCTGCGCCGCACGCGCGAGGAGAAGATCCGGTCGGCCGCCGCCCCTTCTCCGGCCGCCGCGCCCCCCGACGACAGGGCCGAGCAACGGGGCCGGATCCTCGTGGTGGACGACCAGCCGGAGGTCGCGGAACTCATCCGGGCCGACCTCGAAGCGGACGGCCACGAGGTCGTCAACGTCGGAAGCCTCGCGGAGGTCTCGTCCCTCTTCACGCAGAACAGCCAGTTCGACCTCGCCGTCGTGGATGTGATGCTGGGAAGGGACTCCGGCTACGAGCTGACGGGCGAGCTCATCGCGCGCTCCACCGAATACCTCCCGGTCCTGCTCGTGACCGCGGGGACGATCGACAGGGAACGGGGCTATGCGGCCGGCGCGGACGACTTCATCGGAAAGCCGATCGAGAGCGCGGAGCTGCGCGCCCGCGCCCGCTCCCTCATCCGCATCGGCCGCGCGATCCGCGAGCAGGGGCGGGCGATCAAGGAGCGCGCGGAGGCGTACGAGAAGCTCGCGGAGCTGGACCGCCTGAAATCCGATTTCCTCTCGACGGTCTCGCACGAGCTGCGCACGCCGTTGAACACGATCATCCTGCTCTCCCACGTCATCGAGAAGGAGGGCACGACGCCCGCCGACGAAGAAAGGCGCCTTCACGACGTCGCGGTCATCCGAGAGAGCGCGGAGACCCTCCTGCGCATGATCAACAACATCCTCGACCTCGCCAAGATCGAGGCGGGTCAGAGAGATCTCTACCCGCAGAGAGTGGCCCTCTCTTCCTTTCTGCGCGAGATGGCCGACATGCTCGAGCCTCAGGCGCGGTCCAAGGGGATCGCTCTTCTCCTGGAGCTTTCTCCCCTGCTCCCCGAAACGGCGGTGCTCGACAGGGAGAAGCTCTCGCGCGTGCTCCTGAACCTTCTCTCCAACGCCGTCAAGAACACGAAGAAGGGCCGCGTCGTCCTGCGCGCCGCGCCGTGGCAGGGGTCCATCGCGTTCGAGGTCGAAGACACCGGCGGCGGAATCCCGTCTCATCTCATCGCGACGGCCTTCGAGCCTTTCCGCCAGATCCGCACCGGCTCGGAGGAGGAGGGCCGCGGCACCGGGCTGGGGCTCCCGATCTCCAAGCAGCTCGTCGAGGTCATGGGGGGCGACCTCCTGCTCGACAGCCGCGTGGGGCAGGGCACCCGGGTTTCCTTCACGCTTCCCAGCCTCGAGGAGCCGGCCGATATGGCCGCGCCCTCCGCGCGCGAGACCGCCGCTGCGAGCGGGCCGGCGGGAGTCGATGCTTCGGGCCGGCCGCGGCGGGTCCTCATCGTCGAGGACGACAGCGCCTCGCGCTACGGTTTGAAGAGCCTTCTGGAGACGGAAGGGTATGAAGTCTCCGAAGCGGCCTCGCTCGCGCAGGCCGACGAGGCGGTGCGCGACGGCCCGCCCGACATCGTGATCGTGGACATCACGCTGCCCGACGGCGACGGCGCCGAGTGGGTGAGGCTCGCGCGAAAGAAGGGGCCGCTCCGCTTTCCCGTCATCGCCTTGACCGGGATCACGGCGGACGAGGACCGGCGGCGCATCGAGCAATCCGGAGTATGCGCCGTGCTGCAGAAGCCCGTGGACATCCCTCTGCTCTTGAAGGCCCTGAAGGACTGCCAGGATCCGGACTGGGTCCGCGATCACGTCGGTGGCCTGTCATCCTGAGGAGCGGGCGTTCTTGTCATCCTTTGTACGCTCAGAGCTTTCCCTGAGCTGGAAGGCACCATTCGAAGCGACGGGAGCAGATCCTTCGCTTCGCTCAGGATGACACGTTAGGAAAGGGCTTCCTCAGGCGAGGACGTCGCGGCGCAGAAAGACCACGAACGCCGCGAGGATCGCGGCGGCGGCCCAGACCGTCAGCACGACCACGGCGAAGCCGACGGTGATGCCCGGGATCGGCGGCGGGGAGCCCGAGTAATAGTCTGGAAGAGGAAGGTTCGTCACGAACAGGTACTTCTGCGCCTCCCACGACGGCGCCACGCGCGGCAGGATCGTCCCGGCAATGAGCGCCGCGAACATCGTCCCCATGGCCGCCGCCGTCGAGCGCAGCAGGACCGAAGTCAACAGCGCCAGGGCGCCGACCGAAAGGGCCGCGAACCAGGCCAGGCCGAACACGAGGAGCGTGTCCTTCCACAGGACGAGGGAACGAACGGTCGTGACGTCGAAGGCGTCGCCGCCGGAGAGCCGGAACCCGGTCAACACCGGCGCGCCCCATCCCGCGAAGCCGAACGCCGCGCCGCCGAAGGCGTAGGCCACGGCGCCCCCGGCGAGCACCATCAGGGTGATCGCGAGGACGAGCGCGGCGAGCTTGGACGCGAGAACGGCGGCGCGGGAGACCGGCCGCGTCAGGAGGAGCTTGATCGTGCCCTGCGAGAACTCGGAGGACACGATGTCCGAGCCGAAGACCAGTGCGAGCAGCGGCAGAAGAAGATAGCTCGAAGCGTTCGCGAAGAGCCGGACGAAGAGCGGTCCGCTGATGGCGTCGGGGTCCACGTTGCGGTCCACGTGGTACTGAAGGCGCGCCATCTCGAAACGGGTCCAGCGCTCCGCGGTCCTGGGCATTCGTCCCGAACGCACCTGGTTCTGCATCCTGGCGATGCGCTCCTGGACCCGCACGCGCCAGTTCTCCTTGCCAAGGAAGCGCTCCCGTCCCTTGATCTGCGCATACACGATCAGCCCGATCAGCGCGACCAGAATCAGGAGCACCACGCGGAAGCGGCGGCGCTTGAGAAGCTTCAGTGTTTCGTTCTCGACAAGGGGAAGAAATCTCATTCGTTCATCCTTCGCTTCAATCGGCAAGTTGTGAGTTGTGAGTTGTGAACAGGCTCAATAACGAGGTCATTCACAATTCACCATTCACAATTTCCTCACACTGTTTCGCCTCCCGTGATCTCGAGAAAGACTTCCTCAAGCGAAGAGGACTTCGTTTCCACGGCGAAAACCTCGATTCCTTCGCGGGCGAGCGCCGCGACGGCCTGCGGGAGCTTTTCTCTTTCTATGCGGGCAACGACGGTCTCGTCGTTTTCGAGGAGAGGCGGCTCGCCGGCGAAGGACAGAAGAATCTCCGCGGCCCGGGCGGCGGGGCGCACCCGCCAGCGCGTGGCGCCGGAAGAGGAGCGGTCCAGCAGTTCCCGGACCGGACCCGTGGCCAGCGCGCGGCCGCGGTGGATGATCGTGACGCGATCGCACATCTGTTCGACCTCGGAGAGGAGATGGCTCGAGACAAACACCGCGATCCCCCGTTCCGAGGCAAGCAGGCGGATGAGGCGGCGGATCTCGCGGATGCCCGCGGGATCGAGGCCGTTGGCCGGCTCGTCCAGGATGAGGAGATCCGGCGCGCCCAGCAACGCCTGGGCGATCCCCAGCCGCTGGCTCATCCCCAGAGAATAGGTCTCGACTTTCTCGTCCAGCCGCTCCTCCAGAGCCACGAGCTTCGCGAGCTCCGGAATCCTGTCCTGCGCCCCGCCGGGAAGCATCCGCGCGAAATGCAGCAGGTTTTCCCGGCCGGTCAGGTAGCCGTAGAGGTCGGGCGATTCGACGATCGAGCCGACGTGCGCCATGGCCCGGGCGAAGTCGCGCGAGAGGTTGAACCCCCGGATGCGCACCCGCCCGCTGTCGGGCCGCGCCAGGCCCACGAGCATCCGGATCGTCGTCGTCTTGCCCGCGCCGTTGGGCCCCAGAAAACCGAAGACCTCTCCCGCGTAGAGCTCGAAGGAAACATCGATGACGGCCTGCCGTTTGCCGAAGCTCTTCGTCAGGCCCTCCGCCGACAGAACGGCTTCCCGATCCGGCTTCTCGCTGAACTGTGACGCCGCGGGTTTCACGTTCGATTGCATATTATCGGTCGCATGTCCGGCTCGCGTTTCTGGCTCTGGCGTCTTCCCGGCGCGGTCGCGGTCCTGGCGGCTCTTCTCTTTGCGGGCGGCTTTGTCCTGGCGCTGCGCGGCTCGCTCGGCGAGCCGGTCGGCGAACTTCCCGCGCCGGCGGCGGCGAAGCCGGCCAGCGTGAAATCTCCCGACCGCCGCTTCCTGCTCGTTCTCGGCGATTCCCTGGCGCGCGGAACGGGAGACGAGACCGGAAAGGGGTACGCGTCGGACTTTCTCGACTCGGTCAGGAAGTCGGGAGCCGCCGACATGGCGAACCTCGCGGTCAACGGAGCGGAGTCCGGCGATGTCGCGCGCGTCCTCGAAAGCGAGAACGTCGGAAGACTCGCCGGCTCGGCGGACTGGATCCTGCTTTCGGTGGGAGCCAACGATCTCTCGCACTCGGTTTCGCGAGAGGCCGCGACGGCCGCTTCGCCTCTGGAGACGATCACCTCGGCTCGCACGCGCTACGCGGGCAATCTGCGGCTGATCCTCACGCGGCTGCGGCAGGTCAATCCCCGCGCTCCAATTTATGTCCTGGGCCTGTACGATCCCTTCACGGAAGGCACCGAGGCAGACTCCCGCACCCGCATCGCTTCCTCGGTCATCCTTTCCTGGAACAGCCTCATCGAGGAGACGGCTATCGGATTTCCGCGGGTCTACGTCGTTCCAACCTTCGATCTCTTCTCCGGGCGCCCCGACCGCCTGGGACCCGATCACTTTCATCCCAACGGCAAGGGCTATCAGGCGATCGCGCAGCGCGTCGCCCAGCTGCTCCCTTCGAGCCCATAAGAAAACCGCCTCGCTTTCGCGAGGCGGTTCTCAAAACTCGGAGCGACTCGTTACCGGCGGCGGCCGTCCCGACCATGCCCGGAACGGCGGCCATCCCGATCGCCCCGGGAATGCCGGTCGTCGCGGGAGCGATCGAAATTGCGGTGTTGGAAGGTGCGATAACCGTAATTGCGATATCCGTAAGTCCGATAAGGCTGGACGTAGCGATAGCCGTAGTTGTGGACGTACGGCCTCTCGAAAACGATCGGGCTGCCGGCGATGACCCAGCGGGAGCCGTACCGCCTGCAGGGAATCCAGCGCGAGTCGTACTCGAACCCGTAGCCATAGTCCGGGCTCAGGAACACCCGGTCAATGTACGGTTGCGGAACGTACGCGCCGACGACCGGCACGAACGGGCCGCCGACTCCGATCGAAAACGAACCGTGCGGACCGCGGAACGTCCCCCCGAAGGCGACCTGCGCGTTCGCGGTGCCCGGGGCGAGAGCGAGAACGATCGCGGCAGCGGCGAAAATCAAGCTCTTTTTCATGGTTACCTCCTCCGCGGATATGCCGCGGTCACGAAAGAGAATCGCAACGCCGGTGCCATGGCCACCCCACAGAAAACAAATGGCTTAGCATGGGGACGCTGTCCGATCGCGGTGACACTGATTACCCTACCCAGAACAGCTAGCCGCCGCCCAGCGGCGGCTCACCAGAAGCGGCGGATGCGGCCGAAGGCGCGCGCCAGGCCCAGGAGCACCGAGACCCCGGAGGCCGCCCGCGAGATTTGCGCGGAGAGGGAAGTCTTGCCGAACAGCCTGTAGACGACGGTGCCGGTCACGGCGAGACCCGTCGCCAGGAAGCTCGCCGCCCGCCACTGCGCTTTCCGGCGCTCGATCTGCTCGCGGATCTCGATCGTCGCGGCGGTCAGGTCCTCGCGCTGCTCCCTGCCCCGCGCCACGAGGGCGGCGATCCGGTCTTCCCGGCTCGTCATTCCGACCCCGCCCGGAACCGCGCCTCGAGGTCGTCGTGGAGAGCTTGCGCGCGGGCGAGATCCGTCTCGCCGCGCGGCGCGTCGGGCGCGGGGGGCGCCGGTTTCGCGCCGGCCTTCAAGGCGCTCCAATCCTTGCGAATCTCCTCCGAGGTGACGGGGAAATCGAACGGCTTGACGCGGGAAAGAGCCTTGACCCCGAGCACGCCCGCCACGGCGGCGACCAGCGCGTACAGTACGAATGCCGCGAGAACACCCCAGATGGGACTGCCCAGAAGCGCCGAGAGGAGAATCGCGATCCACGCCGTGAAGAGAAGCAGGGCCTGGCCCGCGAACGCCGCCGCTACGAGGAGGCCGATGAGCCCCCGCCCCAGGAACGCGCCCTTGGCGCCGAGCTCTTCGCGCAGAATCGCCAGCCGGGTGGAGAGCAGCGTCCGTCCGGCTTCCAGAAAGCCATGAAGCCGCCGGGACCAGGTCTCCCGCTCGGCTTCGTCGGGTCCTCTTCGGCCGTCTCTCATCCTTCTCCCTTCGCCCGCCGGTGCGAGTACGTCTCGAGCGGCGCGACGGCGACTCCTTCCTGCCGGAATCGTTCCCGGATCCGGCGCGCGATCCCGGGCGCGCCCGGCGTATCTCCGTGCAGGCAGATGGTGTCGGCGTCCACTTCGATGCGGGACCCGTCCTCCGCCAGGACGAAGCCGTCCCGCGCCAGGTGCAGAGCCTGCTCGGCCGCTTCGTCCGGGTCGGTCAGGAGCGCTCCCTTCCGCGCGCGCGGCACGAGCGTTCCGTCCGCGCAATAACGCCGGTCGGCGAACCCTTCGGCCGCGACGGGAAGGCCCGCCGCGCGAGCCGCGTCGAGCGTTCGGGATCCGGGAGGCCCGACCACGACGAGATCCGGCCTCGCCCTGCGGACTCCTCTCGCGATGGCGCGCGCGACTTCGGAGAACTCCGCGCCGGCGTGATAGAGCGCGCCATGGGGCTTCACGTGCGTCAGCGCCGCGCCGCGCGAGCGGACAAAACCCTCCAGTGCCGCGATCTGGTAGAGCACGAGCCTCTCGATGGCCTCGGGGGACATCTCCATTCGGACACGTCCGAAATTCTCGCGGTCGGCGTAGCCCGGATGCGCTCCCACGCAGACTCCGCGCGAGAGCGCCTCGCCGACGGTGGTGTCCATGACGGTCGGGTCTCCCGCGTGGAGCCCGCAGGCCACGTTGGCGGAAGTCAGATACGGCAGCAGGGCCCGGTCGTCCATCCCCTCCCCGACGTCGGCGTTCAAGTCCACCGCCATGTTCCGGTGATCCTACCCCGGGACTCGAAGCTCGGGATGCCAGGCCGAGAGGGCTTCGGCCAGGGTGACTTCCCGGAAACGCACGGCCGTGCCGGGCAGGGCCTGCGCGAGCAGCGGAAAGTCCGCCGCGATCACGGTCGCGATCTTGGCGTAACCGCCGGTGACGGGGCGGTCGGGGCCCAGGATGATGGGCTGGCCATCCCGGGGCACCTGGATGCCGCCGAGCGCGGTGCCTTCGGGAGGGATGTCCGAACTCTCCCGGTTGGCGATCGGCGGCCCTTCCAGCCGGATCCCGCGCCGGTCGCTCGCGGCCGACACGCGAAAGGGACTGCCCAGAAACGTCGCGAGCCCCTTCTTCTCGAAGCTTTCCCTCTGGGGACCGGCAAGCGCGCGGATCAGGATTTCTTTCCGCCGATCCGCCGGGCGCGGCGCGGCGGCGGCGACCGCGTTCGGACGGCGGGGCCGCGCCTCGAGAGCGACAATGTCGCCGGAAACGAGCCGCCGCGAGAACGGCTCGCGGGCCCGCGCGAGGCCGCCGGCCGCGCACAGGTAGGCGCGCGCCCCGGCCCGGATCGGGCCAACGCGCACGCGATCCCCGATGCGAACCTGCCGCAGCTCCTGCGCCGCGATGAGTCTCCCCTTGACCGACGGCTCGACCCATCCTCCGGAAAAAGCGATCTGCGCTTCGGCCAGCGCTTCGAGCTCCGGCCCGACGAGGGTCATCTCCAGGGCGGAAGCCGCCGGCGGGTTGCCGACTGCCGCGTTGCCCGCGGCCAGAGCCTCCGGATCCATCGCGCCTCCGGGCGGCACGCCGTAGATCGCCCAGCCCCGTCTCGAGCCCCCCTGCACGCTGGTCAACACGCCCGGGTCGATGACGCGAAAGAGCGGGAGAGCCGCAACGTCCGCGCGCGCCGGCCCGGCCCCCTCGAGGATCGCAAGCCGGCGCTCGAATTCCTCCCGGCCGACGGCCTCGAAGCGGACGCCGTCGCCCGGCAGGAGAAGCGCCGGCGGATTCCTTTCCGGGTCGAAGAGGCGGACCGGAGCGCGGCCGATGAGCCGCCATCCTCCCGGCGTCTCCTCCGGATAGATGCCCGTGTAGGGCCCTCCGATGCCGACGCTGCCGGCCGGCACGCGGGTCCGCGGAGTAGCCAGCCGCGGCGCGTGAAGCTCCCGCGGGAGACCGGTCATGTAGGGAAAACCGGGAGCGAATCCGAGAAACGCCACCCGGTATTGCGGCTCCGCGTGCCGCCGCGCGAACTCCGCCGGTGAGAGGCCGGCGCCGCGCGCCAGCTCGGCGAGGTCCGGACCGGTCCTCGCATCCGTGTCGTAGAAGACGGGAACGGTCAGCGCGCGCCCGGATGCGGCGGCCACTCCCTGCCCGGCGCGAGATCCGAGCCGGGCTTCTTCCGCGAGTCGCGCGCGGGAAAGCCGCCGGGGGTCAAAGAGAACGAGGAGGGTTCGCGCCCCGGGCACCGCGTCGAGGAAGCCCGCCGGTGCGCGGGAGGCGAGCGATCGGGCAGCCGCGACAGCCTTCCGGTTGGCTTCCTCGTCGGAAGCGCCGGGATACTCGACGAGAACCGCGTCCTCCGCGATGTCGAAAAGCAGGAGCGCGTCGGTTCCGCTCAATCCAACATCCAAATCTCGTCCCGGATCGCTATCTCCTTTTTCTCCACGAGAAATAGACCGGCACGCCGCTCAACACGATGACGTATCCCGGCCAGGTCGTGCGGGGGTTGCCCGCCAGAAGGAAGGCGATGAGAGTGAGCCCCGCAGCGGCGTAGAGGATCGGCAGATAGGGATATCCCGGAGCGCGGAAGGGGCGCGGCAGATCGGGTCTGCGGAAGCGAAGGACGATGACGGCCACGACGAGCAGAACGTAGAAGAGAAGGTCCGCCGAGATGACGTACTTCAGAAGGTCGCTGTAGCTTCCCGACAGCACCAGGACCGCGGACCAGAAGGCCTGCGCCCAGAGCGCGTTACCCGGCACGTTCGCCGCGTTCAATCGCTCGAGGCCCCGGAAGAACATCCTGTCCCGCGCCATTGCGAAGGAGACGCGCGCCCCCGAGAGGATCAGGCCGTTGGTACAGCCGAAGGTCGAGACCATGATCGCGGCCGCCATCACCGCCGCCGCGCCCGATCCGAAGAGCGATGTCGCCGCCGCGGTCGCGACGCGGTCCTCCGGCGCGCGCTGGATCTCGGACAACGGCAGGACCTTCAGATAGGAGACGTTGGCGAGGACGTAGATCACGGTCACGAGGAGGCACCCCACGAGCAGCGCCCGGGGCAGCGTCCGGCCCGGGTCGCGGACCTCCTCGCCGGCGAACGTCACGTTGTTCCAGGCCGACTGGGAAAAGAGCGGTCCCACCATCGCCGTGGCCAGGGCCGCTGCGAGCGCCATGCCCATCCGCTGCTCTCCGGCCGGCGACACCGCCCTCCAGAAATCCGCCGACGTCATGGCCAGCGACCCGGCGCGTCCCAGTGCCAGCCCGAGGACCGTCAGCGCGAAGAGCGCCGCGAACTTGGCGAAGGTGAAGACGTTCTGAGTGCGCGTTCCCGTCTTCAGTCCGGTCGCGTTGGACGCGGTCAGGATCGCGATGACGAGGAGTCCCACCGCCTGGGCGGCGGAAACGGAGAAGCGCCCGACGGAGAAGATCTTGTGGCTTCCCGAGATCGCCGGCCAGAGGACCCCCAGGAACTTCGCGAAGGCGACCGAAACCGCCGCGATCGTGCCCGTCTGGACGACGAGGAACATCGTCCATCCGAAAAGAAAGCCGAAGAGCGGCCCGTAGGCCTCCCGGAAGAAGACGTACTGCCCGCCGGCCTTCGGCAGCATCGCCGCAAGCTCCGCGCAGGAGAGAGATGCCAGCATCGTCAGAGTTCCGGCGATCGCCCAGGCCGCGAGCAGCCACCCCGGCGATCCCACGACGCGCCCGCTCTCGGCCGAGACGATAAAGATGCCCGACCCGATCATCGAGCCCACGACGAGCGTCGTCGCGTCCACGAGCCCGATGCCCCGCAACAGATGCGAACGGGATTTCAGGGCCGGTCTCCCGCTACGTGCCGGAGGGAGGAGCGGGACGGCGGCGGACAAGCTTCTTCTCGATGGCGATCACGCCGCGCAGCGTGGCGAGGGCGAGGATCGTCGCGCCAATGGCGAGCAGGAACTGCCGCAGGCCGCAGGCCGAGCCCACGGCGGCGGAGAAGAGCATCGCGGCGGCCGTCGTCAGGCCTTCCACGTGCTCACTGTCGGGGCGCCGAATGATCGTGCCGGCTCCCAGGAAACCCACGGCCATGACGACCGCCGTGATCACCGGGACCGGGTCGGCGCGCACGAGCGGCGAGATCGCGGGAAGCAGAAAGCGATGCAGCAGCGCGTCCACCAGGCCCACCAGCATCGCCGCGGCACCGGCGACGAGCATGTGCGTACGCAGACCGGCCGACTTATGAGCGAGCTCGCGCTCGAGTCCCAGCAGCGCGCCGAGCGCCATCGCCAGCGCGACTTCTCCCAAAATCTCCAACTGCGACAACAACGGCACGCGCGATCTCCGCCTGCCCGGGAGCTTACTCCAGCGTCATTAGCGTCCCGGCTTGGGTGCGCGGCGTCTAATCGCGGCCTGCCGGCGCGTGCCTCCGAGGGAGACGACGCCGTTTCCGAGGCGAGCCGCCAAAGCCCCTGGAAGAGACGATCTCCTTTTGTATCAATGAGTCGCAGGTCTCCACAGGAATTCTCGCCGATCGAAGAAACCTTTCCGCGGCCTTCTGCGTACGAAACCGTGATGAAGCTAGATTTTTAGCACGTGCTAACTTTTTAGCACTTATGATCCGCCCCCGGAGGAGAGCCGGCATGAAAGCCAGAAGAGCGCTGACCAACCTTTCGCGCCGCGAGCGGCAGATCATGGACGTCATCTATCGGGAGGGACAGGCGACGGCCACCGAAGTCCTCGCCGCGATGCCCGATCCCCCGAGCTACTCGGCCGTCCGGGCGATGCTGCGCGTGCTCGAGAACAAGGGGCACCTGCGCCATGTCCACGACGGCGCGCGTTACGTCTACCGGCCGACGCTGCCGCGCGACCGGGCCGGCAAGCCCGCCCTGGAGAACGTGCTCGAGACCTTCTTCGACGGTTCGACCGAGAAAGCTGTCGCGGCCCTGCTCGACCTCTCGCGGTCGGAGTTGTCGCCCGAGGAGCTCGACCGGCTCTCGCAACTGATCGAACAAGCCAGAACGGAGGGACGCTGAGATGAACGAGACGATGGTGACGGCAATCCGCTTCGCGTTGGACATCTCCCTGAAGGCGACTCTTCTCTTCTCCCTCACCGCCCTGGTCATCGGGCTGCTCCGGCGCTCCGGCGCCGCCGCGAGGCATCTGGCCGGCACGGCGGGGATGATCGGGGCGCTCGCTCTGCCCCTTCTGACCCTCGCTCTGCCGCGCTGGGAGGTCGCCGCGCTTCCGTCCCTGTTGACTCCCGCGGCCGTCCTCCCGGCCTCCTCGCTCGCGGCCACCGCCTCCAAGCGCTCCTATCCCGCTTCGGGTCCGGCAGGGGAAGCGGTGAAGAACAGCCCGGCGAGAACCGGCTCCACGCCTCTCTCTCCTCGCGGGCCCTTCGTGCCGTGGCCTCTCGCCGCGCTCGCCGCCTGGACCGCCGGAGCGCTGCTCGTGGGAGCCCGGCTCGCGTTCGGAATGCTCCGCGTCCACCGCATCCACCGAGAGGCCGAGCCGATCCGGGACCCGGAGTGGACGGAAGAGACGCGGCGCCTGTCGCGCGAGCTCGAGCTCGACCGCCCCGTCGAGCTTTTGGAAAGCGCCCGGGTTCCCGTCGCCATGACCTCGGGGCTGCTCCGGCCGCTCCTCCTGCTCTGCCGGCAGGCCCGCCTCTGGGAGGTCGAGCGGCGGCGCGTCGTGCTGCTTCATGAGCTGGCTCACGTCCGCCGCGCGGATTGGCTCTGGCTCCTGCTCGCCGAGGCGGCGTTCGCCTTCTACTGGTGGCATCCCCTCGCGTGGGTGCTCGAGCGGCAGGTGCGCCGCGACTGCGAGCGGGCCTGCGACGACCTCGTCCTGGCGGCCGGAACGAAGCCCTCCGTCTACGCGGGACACCTGCTCGGCATTTTCCGCTCCCTCTCGGTCGCGGCGCATCCAGTCGCGCCCGCGATCGTGTCGGCTCGGCCGTCCCATTTCGAGGGGCGGCTGCGCGCGATCCTCGACCCCGGGCAGCCGCGCCGCGACATGCCTCGGGGGAGCGCTTTCCTGTGCGCCGCCGGTCTCTTTGCCGCCGCCGCCGGGATCGCGGTCGTCCAGCCCGCGACGCCGGTTTGCGCCCGGGAGTCCATCCGGAGCTCCTGCGCTCGAGCCGCGGCGGCCCTGGCGCGTCCCGCGCTCCCCGCCGAGGCGCCCTCCCCGGCCTGCGACGGGTCGAAGAGAGCGAAGCCGAAGCCGGCCGGGCTGGCGCCCACCGCCGCCTCCGACGAGGCTGTCCCGCCGCCCGAGGTCGAGCCGATGTCCGAATCGGGCCGGGCCCTGCCGGCGATCCTGAAGGCGCTCGATGTCGTGAGAGAGGCGGGAGGCGGGTTCGTCCGGGCATCCAACGAAGGCCGGAGCCAGGAAAAGCGCGATGGAGACGACTGGTTCAGCCGCGGGATGAGCCTCCATCGCCGCAAGCGTTACGACGAGGCGATCGAGGCGTTCCAGAAGGCGATCGCGGCGGGCTATCGCGAGGACGCGGCTTCTTACAACATCGCCTGCGGCTACGCATTGAAGGGGGACAAGGACAAGGCCTTCGAGTGGCTGCGCCGCGCCGGGGAAGCGGGCTTCGACCTGGCCTCCTACCTCGGACACGACGACGACCTGGATGGCCTGAGGTCGGACCCGCGATGGAAGGCCCTGAAGAACGGGGTGCGCCCCTCGGCGCGCCAGGAACGCGAGGGCGATGCGGCCGCCAGGCTTTACGAACGGATTGCCTCCGGTCCCAGGAGCGGCGAGGCCTTCTATGAAGTCGGCAAGGAGCTCCTGAACGCAGGCCGTTTCGATCTCTCGGCCAGGGCCTTCCAGAACGCCGCGGACCAGGGCTACCGGGTCGGGACGTCGCTCTACAACGAAGCCTGCGCCCTGTCGCGCGGCGGACAGACGCGCGCCGCGCTCGACGTTCTCGAGAGATCGCTCGACGCGGGCTTCGACCAGCCGAACATCTTCTCCAGGGACGACGATCTCGACAACGTGCGCGACGACCCCCGCTTCGCGGCGATTCAGCGCGAGGCGCGCGACCTGGCCCTGCCGGGCTACAACAGCTGGTTTCTGGGCTCCTTCCGGAATCGTTCCAACTGGCGCGAGGCCGCGCGGAAGTTCGAGGAATACGCGCGCGCGCATCCGCAGAAGGGCCGCGCGTGGTTCAACCTCGGCTTCGCCTCGCTCGCCGGCGAGCGCCCGGAAGCCGCGACGGAGGCCTTTCAGAAGGCGCTGGAGTTGAACTATCGCAAGCCGACGACCATGTACAACCTGGCTTGCTCCTACGCGCGCCTGGACAAGAAAGACGCGGCGTTCGACTGGCTCTTCAAGGCGCTCGACGCGGGTTTCGACGCCACCGGGACGCTTCGGGGCGACGAGGACCTGGACAACCTGCGCGGCGACCCCCGCTTTCGCAAGGCCCTGAGCATCGCCAGGTCCCGCGAAAAATCCGAAGACGACTGAAGGTCCAACGAAATCCCGGAGTCCGACGTCTAAGAGATTGTAGCCCCTCGTGGCGCCCGGCTCTGGACGTGGACTCGCTGTTCGGCAGGAACCTCTCAGTTCCTGATGCGTAACTCCGTTAGACGGCGGAAGGTCGGTTCGTGGTTGGGGTGACCCCGGGGAGGCTGGCATGCGTAAGCTCTTCAAGACTCTGCTGATTCTCGTCGTCCTCGTCGCGGTCGCCGGGGCCCTTTACGCCCTGGCCCGGTCCAACAGGGGGGACAAGGACGGCGTCAAGCAGGTGACCATCGAGACAGGTTCCATTACCGAGAAGGCCATCGCCGTCGGCCAGATCCAGCCGCGCCAGAAGTTCTCGATCAAGTCCAAGCTCTCGGGCATCGTCAAGAACTGCCTCGTCAACGTCGGGGACAGGGTGCGCGCCGGAGACGCGCTCTTCGAGATCGCGCCGGACCCGACCCCGCAGGAGCTGACCGACGTGGACCGGCAGCTCGACTCCGCCAGGGCCTCCTACGAGCGGGCCCACGCCGACTTCGCCCGCGCGCAGGAGCTCGTGCGCCAGGGTCTGCTTCCCAAGTCGGACATGGACGCCCGGCGGGAAGCCTTCGAGCTGGCCAAGATCGCGCTCGCCAGGGCCGAGCAGGGCCGGGAACTGACGCGCCGGGGGCGGATCGCCGGGGCCGGCATCTCGATGGAATCCATCGTCCGCGCGCCGGCGGCCGGGACGATCCTGACGCGGGCAGTCAATCCTGGCGACCCGATCACGCCGCTGACCTCCTACCAGCCGGGGACCGAGCTCGCCACGATCGCCGACATGAGCGACCTGATCTTCAAGGGAACCGTGGACGAGATCGATGTCGGGAAGCTCCGCGCGGGTCTGCCGACCCGCATCAAGGTGGGAGCGCTCCCGACCGACGTCGTCACGGGCAGCGTGTCGCGGATCGCGCCGCAGGCGCAGCAGAAGGAGGGCGCCACGCTCTTCGATGTCGAGATCGAGCTCCAGAAGAACCCCGCGATCGTCCTGCGCGCCGGTTACTCGGCCAACGCCGACGTGATCATCCGCGAGAAGAAGGACGTCCTGATCGTGCCCGAGCGCGTGGTGACGTTCGAAGACGGCGGCAAGAAGGCCTTCGTCGAGCTGCCGGGCGCCGATCCGAAGGAGGACCCCAGAAAGGTGGAGATCAAGATCGGGATCTCCGACGGCATGAACGCCGAGGTCGTCTCGGGAGTGAAGAAGGGGGACAAAGTCGTCGAACGGCCTCCGAAGAAGATCAGCTGATGGGCTCCCGCGAGTCTATCCGCCGCGGCCTGAAACCCATGTTGAATCTCAAGGACGCGGTGCGGCAGATGTTCCGGGACATGCGGAGCCAGAAGCTCCGCACGTTGCTCACCATTTTCGGGATCGTCTGGGGCACCGTTGCGGTCACGCTTCTCGGCGCATTCGGGCAGGGGCTCCACCGACAGATCGTCAAGAACTCGGCGGGGCTCGGAGACCGGATCGCCATTGCCTGGCCCGGCCTGACGTCGGTCCCCTACGAGGGCCTGGGCCGCGGCCGGCGCATCCGGCTGCGCGAGGAGCACATCGATGCCGTGCGCCGCGACGCGGCCGGCGTCGTCGCCATCTCTTCCGAGTACTCGGACACGCTGAAGCTCCACTACGGCGTCAAGACGGTCGCCGTGGACGCCTCCGGCGTCGCGGCGGAGTTTGGCGCGATGCGCAACCTCATTCCCCAAAAGGGGGGCCGCTTCATCAACGCGCTCGACGTTCGAGACCAACGGCGGGCCCTCTTTCTCGGCGACAAGATCGCGGAGGAGATCTTCGGCAAGGCTTCGCCCGTCGGAAAGGCCGTCCTCTTCGGCGGCTCGCCGTTCGTCATCGTCGGCGTCCTCCAGAACAAGGTACAGAACTCCAGCTACAACAGCCGCGACGAGGGGCGCGCCTACATGCCGGGCTCGACCTTCCGCGCGCTGACCGGAGCCAGGTACGTCAGCAACTTCGTGTATCAGCCGACGTCGCCTTCCGAGTCGGAGTCCGTCACCGAGAACGTGCGAGCGGCCCTCGCGCGGCAATTGCGCTTCGACCCCAAAGACAAGGAGGCGCTCTCTGTCTGGGACACGGCGCAGCAGTTCAAGTTCCTGGACGTCTTCTTCCTCTCCTTTCGCCTCTTTCTCGGGATCATCGGCTGCTTCACGCTCGTCGTCGGCGGCATCGGCGTCTCCAACATCATGAACGTCGTCGTCGAGGAGCGCATGAAGGAGATCGGCATCAAGATGGCCCTGGGCGCCCGGCAGCGCTGGATCCTGCGGCAGCTCCTGCTGGAGACCGTCATGGTCACCGCCCTCGGGGGCGCGGCCGGATTCGCGATTTCCTGGGGCGTCTGCGCCGTGTTCCCGAGATTCGGAGTGACGAAGTACGTGGGCGACCCGGCGATCTCCCTCCCGGTCGCCGCGCTGACCGCGCTCGTGCTCGGCGTGACGGGGCTCGCCGCCGGCTATTTCCCGGCGCGCGAGGCCTCTCGCCTCGACCCCGTCGTCGCGATGAAACTGTGACAAAGCACGACGCCGCGGTCGTCCTGAATCTCTTCTCGCGGTCGGCGCGGCTGCAGAAGAAGCGCGCCACGCTGACGATCGCCTCGATCGCCTGGGGGACCGTGACGATTTTGATGCTGCTCGCCTTCGGCGAGGGCTTGAAGCGGCAGCTCACGAGCAACGAGCGCGCGATGGGGGAGAACCTCGCCATCCACTGGCCGGGCGAGACCTCGAAGATCTGGAAGGGTCTGCCGATCGGGCGGCCCATCCAGCCGCGCATCGACGACATCGCCGCGCTGCGCGAACGGATTCCCGAAGCCGACGTCTGGGGCGAGATGCGAAACTCGCGCACGGCGCTGACCTACTGGCGAAAGACCGTCAACGGCCAGGTCTCCGGAGTGAGCTGGATCTACGGCGGCCCGCGCAAGCATTACCCTCGGCCGGGCGGCCGCTTCCTGAACGCCCTCGACGAAGAGGAGAAGAGGCGCGTGGCGTTCCTGGGTTACGAACTGGCCGAGGACATCTTCGGCAAGGAGGACCCGGTCGGCAAGACGCTCCTCGTCAACAACTCCCCCTTCACCGTCATCGGCGTCATGCAGAAGAAGACGCAGACGAGCGCCTACGGGGGCCAGGACAAGGACCACGCCGTCATCCCGATCACGACCTACAAGGCCCTCTTCGGACGCGACCGCCTCTGGGTCCTGGTCCTCCACACCCGGCGCGCCGAGGACATGGAGGCGGCGCTCGCGCACGCCAACGAGGTCATGGCCGCGCGCTACGGTTACGACCCGACGGACGAACACGTCTGGGGGATCTGGAACACCGTCAAGGGCCAGGCCGTGTCGGCGAAGATCCATCTCGGGATGGAGATCTTCTTCGGCATCATCGGCGCGCTGACGCTCATCATCGGCTGCGTCGGCGTCGCCAACATCATGTACGCCGTCGTCAAGGAGCGCACGCGCGAGATCGGCGTGAAGATGGCGCTCGGGGCCCGCCGGGGATGGATCACGGGGCCGTTTCTCCTCGAAGGGCTGATCTACACGTTCGTCGGGGGGCTGGCCGGCGGCGCCATCGCGATCGTGATCGTGACGCTGCTTGGCCTCATCCCCCAGGAGGGCGCGCGGGTCCTCCAGTTTCTGGGCAAGCCCACGCTCTCCTGGCCGATCGGGGCGGCCACTGTCGCGATCCTCGGCACGGCGGGGCTGCTGGCCGGATATTTCCCGGCAAGGCGCGCCGCCGCCATCGATCCCGCGGCGACGCTGAGGTACGAATGACCCGGAAGTCCCTGGTCCCTTGTCCCTGGTCCTTGGTCAGGGCTCCCGCGACCAAGGACTAAGGACCAGGCACGAAGGACTCGCGCAGGAGGAGATGTGAAGGACCAATCCGAAGTGAGCGCTCACATCATCGAGATGGCGGCTATCAAAAAGACTTACGACACCGGCAAGGTCAAGGTTGAGGCCTTGAAGGGGATCGACCTCGTCGTCACGCCGGGCGAGTTCGTGGCGATCGTCGGGCCCTCCGGTTCGGGCAAGTCCACGCTGATGAACCTGATCGGTTGCCTCGACACTCCGTCGGACGGGCGCTACCGGCTGGCCGGCGAGGACGTTTCCAGATTCGGAAGGGACGAGCTCGCCGACGTGCGCAACCGCCGCGTCGGGTTCGTCTTCCAGGGCTTCAATCTCCTGCCGCAGATCTCCGCCTTCGAGAACGTGGAGATGCCGCTGCTCTTCGGAGGCGTGCCCGTCCGCCAGCGGCGGGAACGCGTCGCGGAAGTGCTCGGGCGCGTCGGCCTCTCCGACCGGATGGAGCACAAGCCGACGGAGCTGTCGGGAGGCCAGATGCAGCGCGTGGCGATCGCCCGCGCCCTCGCCATGCGGCCGGATGTCCTGCTCGCGGACGAACCGACGGGTAACCTCGACTCCTCCGCCGGCGGCGACATCATGCAGCTCTTTTCCGAGCTATGGGAGCAGGGCCGCACGGTCGTGGTCATCACGCACGACATGAGCCTCGCCCGCCGCGCCTCACGCATCGTCGAGATCCACGACGGCCGCGTCGTCAGCGACACCGAGGTCGCCGCCTAAAACGCCTGTCAGCGGCCAGGCGTGTCATTCTGAGGAGCGTAGCGACGAAGAATCTGCTCGGGCGGTCACTGGACGGGCAGATCCTTCGCTTCGCTCAGGATGACAAGCAAGAAGTCGGCTACTTGACCGTCAGCGTGGCGCCGGCGGAGTAGGCGGCGAATTCGGGGGCGTACATGGACTGAACCGTCGCCGGGGCGACGCGGAAGACTCCGCCCATGTTGACGCGCAGCCGGTACTTGAAGGTGTACTGGCCGGCGGGCAGCCTCTCGAAGAAGAAGTTCGTGCCGCTGTCGCGAGTCTCCTCGTACCAGACGATTCCCAGGTCCCACTTGTGCCGGGAGATCACGTTCTCCGGCTCGAGTCCCGCCGCCCGCGGATCGCGCAGGTGGACGTACTCCGCTTCGTGCTTGGACGAAAGTGAGAGCTGGACCTCGATCTCGTCCCCGGGCGTCAGGGCGGCCCCCCCCGGGAGCGGTTTCAAGACAAACCCGCCGGGACCACTCTCCCTCTTGAAGTACCGGCGCGAGACCGAGAAGAAGTCGCCGCGGTCCTCCTCCGGAAGCTTCTCGGTCGAGAAGTGCCACGTCGCCGACGCGAAGGCCAGTCCCTTGCCCTCCTTCTCGACGACGACCGTGGACGCCGTCTTCGGGTCGAGTTTCTCGCCCGGGACCACCACCTGGTTCTTCTTTCCCGTGTAGCGGTCGGGCTCGAAGACGAAGGAGGTCCTCTGCCCGTCCACGATGACCGTCGCGTCCTCCCGGGTTCCGAGCGCTCCTTCTTTCTTCAGGTACTTCGCGAGCGCGAAGAGGACCTCGGCCGTCGCGCGAGTGGACTTCCACTGGTTCAACTTCTTGTTGAGGAAGAGCCACTGCACGATCCCCGAGCGTCGGGAATCGGCGGGGTCGAGCTCGACGAGCGTGCGCAGAGCGAACGCCTGGGTCTCGATCGTGTCGTTGTACCAGAGCCAGGACCGGTCCTCGGGAGCCCAGTACGTTCCCAGATCGCGATCGGTCTTCGCCGAGTCCATGACGCTGTCCCAGACGAGCTTCGCGTCCGCGGGGCGCCCCATGCGCTTCAAGGTCAGCGCGAGCTCGCCCTTCAACATCGGCGAATGGTCCTTCCAATGGGCGAAGGAGTACTCGAGGAGGGAACGCCGGTACGCCGCGTCGAAGGAAGGCCTGTACCAGCTCTCGTCGGGATAAGAGGAGAGCGTGTAGTTGACGAACGTCACCATCGGGCAGTAATGCCCGAGGCGCATGCACTCCTCGAGATCCCTCCGCACCTCGGTCCCGGCGTAGCTCCAGGCCCTCTGGACCATGTCCTTCGGGACTTCGCCGCCGAACTCCAGGAGGTTCGCGAAGCCATGGAGAATGTAGACCGTCATGTAGGGGGACGGGGGGCCGCCCGGCCACCAGGGGAAGCCTCCCGACTGCGTCTGCGCCTTTCGGAGCCTGGCGAGCGACGCCTCCCGCTCGGCCGCGGCCACGCGCGGATCGAGGACGCGGGAGAGAGGCAGCCCCGTATCGCGGCCTCCCTTTGCTGTCTCGAGCCACGGCGTCTCCTCGAGGGCCATCTTCCGATTGGGGTCGGCGGAGTCCCACGTCTCCAGGCGCGTGTCGCGCCTGGCCAGCTCCTCGGCCATCTTCGCGACGGCCGGATAGTCGCGGAAGAGCGAGGACACGATGCCGGTCGAGACGAAGCGGTTCAATGTCTGCTCCGTGCACTCGTACGGGAAAGTGACGAGGTAGGGGAGCGCCTGCAGGACCGAGCCGAAGAGCTGCGCGTCCACCGTCACGACCATCTGCTCGTTGACGCGGGTCGGGTCGTCGTTCCTCGCCAGGTCGGCGAAGGTCATCTCGCGGCGGTCGCGATCGTTGAGCGCCACGAAACGGGACTGCAGGAGGTGCATGCGCCCCGGCAGGAGAGGCACCGGACGCAGCTCTCCGTCCGAAATGTCGCCCGAGACCGCCGTCACCTTGAAGGCATAGAGGCCGACGCGCCGGGGCGCAATCAGGCTCACCGTCACGTTCGTCCCGCCGCCTGCCGGGACCGTGAAGGGCAGGCTGGCCTTTTCGGCGGAGAGGCCGAAGGCCGAGAGCGCGCTCGAGTTGGTGTCCGTATCGAGGATGTCGATCGTAACCCGACCCGTCATCTCCTTCCGCGTCGCGTTGTTGACGACGATCTTGACGTCCGCGCGGTCTCCTTCGCGGAGGAAACGCGGAACGTAGGGGCGCACCATCAGGTCCTTGACGCTCTTCGCCTCCTTCCGAAGGGAGCCCGCCTTCCAATCCCGCGTGACGGCGTGGACGAACACGTTCCAGGAGGTGACCGAGTCGGGCACGGTGAACTCGATCGAGGCCGACCCGTCGGCGTCGGTCAGGAGTTGCGGCTTCCAGAACGCCGTTTCGGCAAACTCGCTGCGCAGGGGAGCCGGGGCAGCCGGCGCCGGCGCGACATCGCTTTTCGCGGCGAAATCCATCGCGGCGGCTCTCTGCGGCTCGCTTCTGGCGAGCTGCGCCTCGGCCGCGACCGTCACGGCCTCCATCGCGGGCATGCCGCCGACGACGCCGCCGAGGACTCCTCTCCGGCCGGGCCCGCCGAGGGGGTATCCGCCGGGGAACCGAAGCGAGTCGGGGCGCAGCACGGGATAGTCCGGAAGGTTCGGAAAGTGCTCGCGCAGATACTGGAACGGCGCCTCTCCGAGACTCGCGTCGGCCGTCTCGACGCCGGTGCGGTTGGGATAGACCGAGAGAGGACTCGGCGCGGAACGTTTCACGAAGGCGTCGAGGCTGCGGTCGTACATGTAGGCGAGCAGCTCCGCCGCCCCGACCGGCGACCGCGATCCTTTCGGCGCTTCGACTCTCACCCTCCAGGTCTCGCGGGCCCCCGGCCGGAGCGTGTCGCGGAACGTCGCGAAGCTGACCTTCAACTCCTTGTCGTCCCACGGCACGAAGACGGTCCGCGTGAGAGTCATCCACTGGTGGTCCCGAAGGGCCGAGAGCCTCACGGAAAATCCGCCGCGGTCCTTCTCCCCGACCGGGATCTCGACGAGAGCCGGAGACCGGTTCGACAACTCGCGCCGCTCGGCGCGCCGCCCGGCGCTGTAGAAATCGAAAAAGAGAGTCTGGTCCGGGAGGCCGGACGCCACGAGAAACCGAGCCGTGCCTCCCACCCTCACGGAATCGCTTTCGACGGAGAGCACCGCCGGCAGGGCGAGGGGAGTCCGCCTTCCCGCGACCAGGAACTCGTAAGGCATCTCGAAGACGGCGCCGAATTCGTCCGTCGTCCGGTAGTGAAGACGGTAAGCGCCGGCCGGGAGCCCCGCGACCGGGATGATGGCCTCTCCCTTCTCGTCATGCGTCAGCTCGCCGTGAGAGATCTCCGCGGCGTCCTTCCAGAGCCGGATCAGGCTCTCCGGCTGGTACCGGGTGTCCCAGCGCGGCCGAAGCGCGTCGCCGGGCGTCCGGAACTCGCCGACCGGCGCCGGTCCGCCGGAGACGGGTTGGTCCGCGGGAAGAATCGTCTTGTCCGGCTGCGCGAGCGCGACGAGGCGCCAGGAGCCCTTGCCCGGCCGCGGCGCGCCGTCCAGGTTCGTGCGCGCGACGCGCAACTCTCCGGGCCGCGACTCGATCAGGAACCCCGGGGGCTCGGCGACATGGGCCTCGACGGAGACGAACCCCAGCCGGAAGCTCCGCGAGGCGGAGCGGGTCTCGCCTCCTTCATCGGTGGCGTCGGCGTCCACGGTGTAGGAATAGGTCAGGTCTCTGGGACTCTTTCCGAGCCGCTCGTCGGCCGCCGGCGTGAAAGCCACCTCGAAGGATCCGTCCGGCTTCAGCGCCGAGACGCCGGAGGCGATCGTCTGCGCGCGCGCGTCCGGGCCCGGCCTTCCCCACCAGGAAGACCACCAGAAGAATCGGGGCGTGCGCGTCACCCGCCAGCGCACGGAACCGCTGGCGACGGGCAGGCCGAAGTAGTAGCGGGCCTCGCCGGTCAACTTTGCGGGCCGGTTCAGGCGCAGAGGTTCGGACGGGTCCTTCCAGGTCACCTCGAAGGTCGGTCGCTTGTACTCCTCGACGCGGAGGCTCGTCTCCCCGCCGCCGAGTGAGCTCGACAGCCGCCACGTGCCCAGCGCCCGGCCGGCCGGAATGAAGAACTCGCCGGCCGCCGATCCGAAATCGTTCGTCGTGGCCGTCTTCGAATCGACCTTCTGGTTGTTCTGGTCCAGGAGCGTGACCGTCACCGGTGCGTTCGCCGTGACCTCGAAGCGCCCGGTCTTCGCGTCCCCGTGATAACCCAGCACCTTCCAGAAGATCTTCTGGAGCGGCCGGTAGATGCCGCGGTCCGTGAAAAGGAGCGAGGACGCCGTCTCCGCCGGAGGCCTCGCGCCCCAGGGCATCCCGACACTCACGTCGAGGGCCAGGTCTTTATCTTTTCCCGCGAAGAGGAAGTGGCCGCCCGGGCGCTCGGAGGAGGACGGGAAGAACACGAGCCCCTTCGCGTCGGCCGTCCGGGAGGCGATTCGATCGATCCTCTCGGGGTTCCAGGACGCGCGCAGGAGCGTCACCTGCGCGCCGGCCACCGTCTTGCCGGTCTCGCCCGAAAGCGCCTGGACCTCCAGGCCGCCCGGTTCGCTCCCCTCCGGCGTGACCGCGCGCGTGACGAGCACGAGGTCGCTGACGAGGAAGCTGGCCGCGACGAGCGGATAGCCCGGCCCGCCGAACGGGTCCGCGCCCGAGGCGGCGACGGCATAGAGGCCCGCCTCCTTCATCGGCGGGGTGACGAAGGTCGAATGGGAGCGGTAGTCGGGCGTGGCCGGAAGGACCACGCTCCAGCGCGCGGCCGGGTTGCCGGAGTCCACCGCCCCCTTCAATTCCTCCGCGTTCGGAAGGACCGCCCAGAGATTGCGCGCGGCGGCCACGCGGGCCTCCAGATCCAGGCGGTACGCGCGGAACTCGAGTCGGCGGACATTCTTGTGCGTGACGAGCATGGAGCGCCGGCCGGGCCCGTCGTTCTGCATGATCCGGAGCTGGTAGTCGGGCGCCTCGATGCGCTTGACGATCGCAAGACAGCGCCGGCCGCCGGCGGAGTCGGGGTATGCGTGCGCCCCCTCGGCCGCGACCGCGCGGGCGCGTACGAGATCGCCGGAGAGGTCGGGGCGCTCCAGGAACTCGGCCAGTTGCGCCTTGCCCATCGCGAACCAGGGGACGCGGGCGAAGCCCGGCAAGCGCTCCTCGAGATGCTGTTCGATCCTCCGCCGGTCCTCGTCCTCGGTGAACGACGCGAAGAGACGCCGGTGGCGCTCGAGCTCCGCTTCGAGCGCGGCCTCCTTCTCGCCGCGGCCCGCATGCCAGGCCTGAAGGTCATCGAGCGCGGCCGCGATCCGGATGAGGGGGTGAGCCGTCTCGTCGTCCAGACGGACGGGGCCCGCCGCCGGGTGGGGAGACAGGAGCGCCGCGAGATCGAGCTGGAAGACCTCGTTGGCCTGCGCCGGGCTCCATCCCGAGGTGTCCGAGAGCAGGGAGACGAAGAGATAGGTCAACGCATCGCGCAGCGTCCCGCGCACGCCTCGCGGGTAGTCGTTGACCTCGAGGAACTCCGCGAGGACTCCGACGTCCTGCCGTCCCAGAGCTTCCCGCTCCCGCCAGAGGCGCGCGTAGGCCTTCGCGGCTTCGCCGTAGATCTGCGAGGCGGTCCAGGACTTCAGGTCCACCGCGCCGGAGGACTCCACGGGCTCCCGCTTCTGGATTTCCCAGGAGTAGGCGTGGAAGTAGTTGACGAGCGACCGGGCGTAGAAAAGCTCGAGCGGCCCACGGGAGAGGAGTCCCTTCGGCCACGGCTCCTCCTTCAGGAACCGGACGGCCGTCTCGTAGCCGTGGAGGCTCGTGCGAAGCTGCGTCTCGCGGATCAGGGCCCGCGTCCACGCGGCCTCGTCCCCCGCCTTTCGGGCCTCCTCCCGCCGCTGTGCGACGAGTCTGGCCGCTTCCTCGAACTTCTGTTCCGAAACGAGCCGGTCGATCTCCTTCCAGTCGGCCGGCGAGGAAGGCCGCGTGGCCGCGGCCTTCCTGGTGGGAGGAGATGCTTGCGGGGGAGTCTGGCGAACGGAACTCCCGACCGAAAACAGGAGAAGAACCGCCGGGAAGAGCGCTAATGGGAGAGACCGGAAGAGTCTCGACACGCCTCTCATTCTGTCAGCAAGGGAACCCGGCGTCCTCGCTCGGGTTCCTGCTCCCCCTCTCCCTCGCGGAGAGGGAATCATGGTAGAAATTTCTGACCAGGAAACGGCTGTTGCAGGTCCGATGACGAAACACATCCGGCAAACGCGGCTCTTGCTCTCGCTGGCGCTTTGTTTGTTGGCCGCAACCGGGTCGGCCCGGGCCGCAGGCTCGAAGAGCTCTGAAGGGATCCAGCTCTACGAGGCCGGAAGGCTCGACCAGGCTCGTTCCTCGCTCGAGGCGGCCGTGCGCGAGGACCCCGCGGATGCCCGGGCGGCGAGTTATCTCGGCAGGGTCTACCTGGCGGCCGACAATTCCGATCGCGCGGCCGAGTGGATGGCTCGATCCGTCGAGATCGAACCCGAGAACGCCGACTATCACCTCTGGCTGGCCCGCGCCTATGGACATCAGGCAGTGCGGGCGAGCGTCCTGAAGCAGCCCGCGCTCGCGCGCAGGGTCCGAAAGGAGTTCGAAGAGGCGTCGCGGCTCGACCCGGAGAATCTCGAGGCGAGATTCGGACTGATCGAGTTCTTTCAGAGGGCCCCCGGGATCCTGGGAGGCAGCGCGAAGAAAGCCGACGAGCAGGCGGAAGAGATCCGCCGCCGCGACGCTCTGCAGGGATACCGCGCGTGGGGCCGCATCGCGGAACTCCGGAAGAATTTCGATCGGGCGCTCGCGCAGTACGAGGCGGCGGCCAGCCAGTTCCCCGACAGGAACGAGCCCCTTTATTGGATCGGAGCCTTCCTGGTCCGCAAGAGCGATTACTCCAGGGCCTTCGAGATCTACGAGAAGCTCCTCGAGAGAAACCCCTCAGAAAGGCTGGCGCTCTATCAGATCGGGCGCGTCGCGTCTCTCTCGGGACAGAGGCTCGAACGCGGGAAGGAATGCCTGACGCTCTACCTCCAGCACGAGCCGAAACCGGATGAGCCCTCGCTCGCCTCCGCCCACTACCGGCTCGGGCTTCTCTACGAGAAGATCGGAGACCGCGACCATGCCCGCCGCGAATACTCCGCCGCTCTCGATCTCGAGCCCTCGCTGCCCGACGCCCGGGTGGCCCTGAAGAAAGTCTCCTAGCGGATCGGCCTGGCCTCCAGCCCTTTGGGGGTCCGGTAGAGGGCGAGATCCGGTGGGACCGGCAGGAGCGCCAGGGCGGGATAGACGCGGAACTCCCGGCGGCCAAAATCGAAGACCCGTCCCGTTTTTTCGATGAAGTAGCGGCCCTGCCGGAAGAAATGAGGGTTCGGGTGCGCCTCCAGAATCGTACGCCCGAAGAGGCAGAGGCCGTACCGCGTTCGGGTAAAGAGCCAGCCCTCGGGAGGCGCCTGTGTCTGCGGCGGCACGAACTTCAGGAGAAAGAGGTCCTTCTGCGGAAGACGCAGCCGGCCGTCTTCGTCGGCCGGTGCGTTTTCCAGCACGCTCAATCGGGCCTTTGGATCGGAGAGCCGGATCACGGGTGCGTAGCTGTCGCTCATCTCGCGGTCGACGAGCAGGACGTGCTCTGTTCCCGGCAATTGCGCCGCGGTCTTTTCGAACTGCTGGAATTCCGTGAATCCGCTCTTCATGGACGTCACGTCCACGAGGCTCCAGAACGCGCCCGAGAGCGCGACGGCCGCCAGGCAGGCGATCCGGAGCCCTCGGAAGCGAAGCCGCGAGAGGAGGCGGCCGGCCAGCGCCGCGCCGAAAGGCAGGAGCGTCAGAAGGTAGTAGCTGTGCTTGTGCACGAAGAGATAGAAGAGAGCGAAGCCGGCGAATGGAAGCAGCGCGAAGAGAGTCTCGGGCGAGAGGCGCGCTGCGGCGGCCGCGATGCCGGCGATGAGAAGGAGCGCGATCAACGGAGAGAACGCCCACAGGCTCTCGACCGCCATGGACCCCCACTCCGCGCCGGTTCGAGGAAACGTCGTTGCCGCGGCCGCGCCGCCGGCGATGTCCCGCCGCACGTACGCGAAGTCTCGCAGGGCGTGATAACCGTAGAAGAGTCCCGGAAGCAGAAGCGCGACCCCGGCGGCGGCCCAGCGAGTCCGGTCCTTGACCCAGTCGAGCGTCCTCTTCGTCGCGACTTCCCAGACGAAGAGAGCCGCGATCGCGATCGCGGCGAAGAGCTTGGTGAAGAGCGCCAGCCCCCCGAAGACACCCGACCGGATTCGATCGGCGCGAGAGCCTCCTTCCGCCCGCCGGTAGGAGAAAAGCGCGGCGACGATGAAGAAGAGAAGCGTCGAATCGGTCTGAATGTTGCGCCCCGTCAGGACGGCGACGGGCGACACGGCCACGATCAGCGCGGCCGCGAGACCCGCGTCCTGCCCGAAGAGCCTCCGGGAGAAGAGAAACGTCGCGGCGACGAGCGCCAGGCTCGAGGCGATCGAGACGAGGCGGCCGGCAAGGACGGAAACGCCCGTGGCATGAAACACGGCGTGCAGAAGATAGGAATAGAGCGGCGGAGTCTCCAGGAAGAGATACCGGCCGTCGGGCGTGGGGAGGAGAGGCGAGCCATGAAAGAAGTTCTTCGCGATCAGGGTGTAGTGAGCCTCGTTGAAGGAATGGAAGCCACCCACGGCCGAGTCGAGCCAGGCGCCTCGCAAGAGAGCCGCGAGCAGGAGGATCGCCGCGAGAGCGATCCGGACCGCGAGCCGACCGGCCGGAGGCATCTCGTGCTCCCGGGGAATCCGTTGCGGGGGAGGCGCTGCGACCTGCCGCGCCCGCGGAGCTCTCTGCTTCTTCTTCCTGGACACGGCGCTTCCGCTAGCATAAGGCCATGCCGGACCGCGGAGGCGGCGCGCACGCGTGGCTCGCGATCGCCGAGGAGCCTCCGCCCGAGTACGCCGAGAAGGAGAAGCGTTCCGGAGCGGTAAGGCCTTGACATGTGATAAACATGAGAGCATGCTTTGCACATGTCAAGCATGATACAAATCCGAAATGTCCCGGTTGACATACACCGCCGGTTGAAATCCCGGGCCGCGCTGGCAGGGCTGTCTCTGTCCGACTACCTTCTCCTGGAGCTGCGCCGGAACCTCGAGAGGCCGACGAGACAGGAGCTCCTTGAGCGCCTCTCGGGTCGAGCGCCCGTGACCCCGCGCCACAGCCCTGCCGCGATGGTGCGACGCGAGCGCGATCGCCGTTGATTGTTCTGGACGCATCGGCTGCTCTCGAACTTGTCCTGCGAACGCCCGCAGGCAGAATCGTCGCCGACAGGATCGGGTCGCCAGACGAAACGATTCACGCTCCCCATCTGATCGACCTGGAGGTAACTCAGGTGCTGCGCCGCTACGAAGCAGAGCATGTGCTTTCACCCTCGCGTGCCCTGGAAAGCCTGGAGGATTTCGCGGACCTCGCCGTAACCCGGTATCCGCATGAGATCTTTCTGCAGCGGATCTGGGAGCTGCGCCGGAACGTGAGCGCCTATGACGGCGCTTATCTCGCGCTGGCGGAGGCGCTTGAAGCGCCCCTTTTGACCGCGGATCAACGCCTGGCCTCCTCCCCCGGACACCGCGCTCGAGTCGAGGTCGTCAGACAGAAATGACGCCTCTCGTTGCCGGCTACCGGAAGTCGTGGCTCGGGATCGCCTCGACCGGGGGGTTCGGGAGGCCGCAAGGCCCCCCGATCAAAAAAGACCGCAGGGTCCGGAAACGTTCCCCCTTGACGGAGAAAGTGCCGTCCTGTTTCTGAAGACGGCCCTCGACGATGAGGGTGCCTGACCCCACGATGACGGAGCGGTACTCGCGGAAGAGATCGGGGCGCACGATCGCCTGGCACATGCCGGTCTCGTCTTCGAGGGTCAGGAAGACGAAACCCTTCGCCGTGCCGGGGCGCTGCCGGACGATGACGGCCCCCGCGGTCGTGACGCGTTCTCCGTCGGCGCGGCGCGCCAGCTCGGCGGCCGAGAGGATTCCCTGCGCGGAAAGCTTCTGTCGCCAGTGCTCCATCAGGTGCGGTCCCGTCGTCATCTGCGTCGCGCTGTAGTCGGCCGCGGTCTCTTCCTCGGGGCTCATCTCCGGAAGCGGCGAGGGATCGTCGGCGGGCAGCTCGTCCAGGAGAGGCCCCGCCGGGCGCGCCACCTTCGCCACCTGCCAGAGCGCCTCGCGCCGCGTCTTTCCGAAACAGGCGAGCGCTCCGGCGGAGGCCAGGAGTGTCATCTCCGCGGGTTTCAGCTTCGCGCGGCGGGCCAGGTCTCCCGCGTCGGCGAAGGGCGCCTCGGCCTGCTGCTCCTCGATCTTCCTGCCCGTCGTCTCGCGCAGCCCCTGCACGAAGCGAAGCCCCAGACGCACGCCACCCTTCTCCCAGCGGCATTTCCATCCCGATCGCGCTACATCGATCGGGAAGACCTCGGTCCCATGGCGTTGCGCGTCCTTGACCAGGGTGGCCGGGTGATAGAAGCCCATCGGCCAGGCGTTCAGGATCGAAGCGTAGAAGGCCGCCGGATGATGCGCCTTCAAGTATGCGCTCGCGTACGCGATCAGCGCGAAGCTCGCCGCGTGCGACTCGGGAAACCCGTAGAGCGCGAAGGACGTGATGGACCTGACGATCTGCTCCTGGGCCTCGGCGCCGATGCCGCGCTCCGTCATCCCCGCGCGGAGCCTCTCTTCGATCGCCGACATCCTCTCGACCGACCGCTTGAAACCCATCGCGCGCCGCAGCTCCTCGGCCTCGCCTCCAGTGAAGCCCGCCGCGACCATCGCGATGCGCAGGAGCTGCTCCTGGAAGAGCGGGACTCCGAGCGTTCGCTTGAGAATCGGCTCGAGACAGGGATGCGGGTACTCGACGGGCGCTCTCCCCTGCCGCCGGTCGAAGAAGGGACGCACCATCCCTCCCACGATCGGCCCCGGCCGGATGATTGCCACCTGCACCACGATGTCGTAGAACTTCTTCGGCGCGTTTCGCGGCAGCGAGGCCATCTGCGCCCGGCTCTCGACCTGGAAGAGGCCGACCGTGTCCGCCTCGTTGAGCATCCTGTAGATCTTCGGGTCGTCCTGCGGCAGGTGCGCCAGGTCGATCTCTACCGATTCTTTCAGGCGGATCATCGGGATCGCCTCCTCGATCGCCGCGAGCATCCCCAGTCCCAGGAGATCCACCTTGACGATCCCCAGGTCCGCGCAGTCGTCCTTGTCCCATTGCACGACGACGCGTCCCGGCATCGAAGCCGGCTCGAGCGGCACGACCTCGTCGAGCCTCCCGGCCGCGACCACCATCCCGCCGGAGTGCTGTCCCAGGTGCCGCGGCAGATTCTGGATCTGGAGGAAGAGGCGCAGGAAGTGCTTCGAGCGGACGTCCTCGGGATCGAGCCCCGCCGCCGCGATCTCGCTTCCGAGCTGCTCGATCGGCTCGCGGATCTCCCCGAAGCTCCAGCCGGAGAGCTGCCTGGAGAGGTTGCCCACCTGTTCGGGCGAGTAGCCAAGCGCCTTGCCGACCTCGCGCGCGGCCGAGCGGTCGCGGTAGGTGATGACGTTGGCCGTCATGCCGGCGCCGCGCGGGCCGTACTTCTCGTAGACGTGCTGGATGACCTTCTCGCGCTGGTCGCCGGAGGGCAGGTCCAGATCGATGTCCGGCCATTCGCCCCGCTCCTCCGAGAGGAAGCGCTCGAAGAGCAGCTCCATCTTCACCGGGTCCACCGCGGTGATCGAGAGCGCGTAGCAGACGGCGCTGTTGGCGGCCGAGCCCCGCCCCTGCACGAGGATCTTTTCCTTCTGGCAGAACTGCACGATGTCCCAGACGATCAGGAAGTAGCCGGCGAGCTGAAGTTTCTGGATCATCGCCAGCTCCTTGCCGATCTGCGCCTGGGCCTTCGCGGTCAGGGGCCGGAAGCGCGTCCGTGCGCCGTTCCATGTCACCCGGCGCAGGCAGGAATCAGGAGTCTCGCCGGGGGGCAACGGATAGTCGGGGAAGCGGTAGCCCAGGTCCGCGAGCGTGAAGTCGAGCCTCCGCGACAATTCCCACGCCGCGTCCAGGGCCCGCGGCAGATCGGCGAAGAGCTTCGACATCTCCGCCGCGTCTTTGAGATGCCGCTCCCGCTGCGCGGCGAGAAGTTTTCCCGCCGCGTCGAGCGTCGTGTGGTTGCGGATGGATGTCAGGACGTCGTGCAGCTCCTTGTCCTTCGCGCGGGCGTAGCGCGCGCCGTTGGTCGCGACGAGCGGGAGATTCCTCCGCCGGGCCAGGTCCACGAGCGCCTGATTGCGGTGCTCCTCTTCGCGCAGCCGGTGCCGCCCGATCTCGACGTGGAGCCGTCCGGGGAAGATCCCGGCGAGCCGGCCGAGCGTCTCCCTTCCCGCCTCGAGCCCTCCCCGCGCGAGCGGCCCCTCCTCTCCGCCCGTCAGGCAGTGGAGCCCTCCGGCGTGCGCCTCGACCTCTTCGAGCGTGACGCTCGTTTCCCCCTTGGGCTTGCCGGCCGCGCCCTCCGTGATGAGCCGGCAGAGGTTCCTGTAACCGGCCCTGTTCTCGACGAGGAGAGTGAGACGGGGGGAGTTGTGAATTGTGAGTTGTGAATTGTGAATTCGCGAATTACGGGCCTGTTCATCATTCACAATTCTCAATTCACAATTGCCAAGCGTGATTTCGGCGCCTACCAGAGCCTTGATTCCGGCGGCATTGGCCGCTTTGTAGAAGCGCGGCGCGCCATAGACGCCGTTGCGGTCCACGAGAGCCACGGCCGGAAGGCCCAGGTTCGCCGCCTGCTCGACGAGATCCTCGGGAAGCGAAGAGCCGTCCAGGAAGGAGAAAGCCGAGGCGACGCGCAACTCGGCGTAGGGACGCGGACCGGCGTGGCGAGGATCGAGCCTCGCCACGCGCCGCTTCAACTTCTCCTTGCGCGCGCCCGCCGCGACGATGAGCGACGCGTCGGAGGGGCCCAGGTCGCGCGAGGGCACGCCGAGATTTCGGGAAGGGGGACTGCTGGTCGGGCCGGCGGAAGGTCGAATCCGCTTCTCGCTCACCCTCCGACTATATGGCGTAATAAAGGCGTAAGTCAAATGAAAGGACCTTCGCGGCAATGATGTAAACTATTTGTTATCAATAAATAGCCTGTGATCCTCCAGTGTCATCCTGAGCGAAGCGAAGGATCTGCCTTCGTCCGTTCAACGAACCGGAGCAGATCCTTCGTCGCTACGCTCGCGCCGTCGCCATAGCGGCTTTGGCGCGTCGGCGACTTCGGCGGAGGCTCTGGCGCGTCGGCGACCTCAGGATGACAAGGGGCCGCTCCTCGGGATGACAGGGGGCCAGCCCTCAGGAATATGGAGGCCGCCGGAACTGCCGGATCGGGCCGATCGTCTTGCGCATGAGGTATTCGGAGTGGCCGGCCACGACGTAGTCCTTCAGCTCCCCGACGAGCTCGTAACCCAGCCTCTCGTAGAGGGCGCGCGCCCGCGCATTGAACGACGACACGCAGAGGAAGACGTTGGGCGACTCGCGGAACACGCGTTCTTCCGCGTGATGCAGGAGACGGCTCCCGATCCCGCGGCTTCTCTCTCCAGACGCCACGCAGATCGTCTGGACGTAGCCGACGAAGGCGCCAGCCATATTCAGGATCAGAAACCCGAGCACGCGGCCGCCTTGCGCCGCCACGGAAATCTCGCGGGAGGAATCCTGCAGAAGCGCCAGGCACTCCTCGTACCCGCGTCCGAGAGTGATCCACGGCTCGGACTCGGCCATCATCCGCGCGCAGACGCGCGCCTCCTCCGCGGATTCGAGCCTGCGGATCTGGACCGTCATCCCGTCCGGCGCACCTCGCTGATCAGCTACTCGACGACCGAGAAGATCTCGCGGTGCCCGCCCTCGCACAGGGCAGAAAAGCGGGCGTACCAGGCGTGCCATTGCTCGTCGCCCATGACCTTCTGCCCCTCGCGCTCGAAATCCGTGAGGGAATCGAAGGAGAGCTCGTGGACGAGCGTGTAAAAGGGACCGGACACATCCGTCAAGAGCCTGGATTTCTCCATCGGCATCCCGATCTTCTGGAAGAGCGAGCGGCCCTCCTTCCAGACCGCGAGGGCCTCGCGAGCCTTGCCGAACTTCAATTGAAAGACATTTCTAACGACGATCATGATTTGTCCTTTCTCCGATCGGCCGGTGTCGGTGTTCGTTTCGGCGCTGAAGTCAAGCAACTATCTTCTCCTTCGATTTCCTCCCGCGTCCAGAAGACGAAATCCGTCTGCGGAGGCTCGGCCCCGGCGGACCGCATCAGCATCGCGATCTGGCCGCGGTGGTACAGCGAGTGCCCGTGGAGCTGGGTCAGGATGTCCTCGACCGTGTTGCGGTACCGCACCCCCTCGGTGCTGCGGTAATCGAAGAAGCCCGCGATCTTCTTCTCGCTCATCCCGGCGAGGTAGTCCGTCCAGGCCGCGTGCGTCTTTTCGAGACGCCGCTTGAGCTCGGACAGACTCATCCCTTGCGGAAAGAAGTCCGACGGCGCTTCTTTCGCGGCGCCGAGCCGGAACAGCCAGATTCCCCGCGCGGCGGCGATGTGCCCCGCGAGCTCCACGGCCTTTCGAAACGCTTTCGTCTTGCTCGCGCTCGCGCCGGCCGACTCGAGGGCCGCCAGGACCTTCGCGTGGCTGTCCTTCTCGTACTCGAACCAGCGCCGGTATCTCTTCGCCATGTCTCCGGCCATGGTTCAACTCCTCTTCCAGGTTCCGAGGAGACGCCGGAGCACCACGAGCTGTCCGAGCGTGTAGGCGTTGTGATCGGCGAGAAGCAGGATCTCGCGCAGGTACGTCTGGCCGGTCCCCTTTGGAACCGCGGCGAACAGATCGAAGTCCCGAGCGATCCGTTTCATCGCCTGGACGTCGCGGCGGAAGGATGCGACGCTCTCGTCCCAGGCCTCGGCCGTCGGCGGCGCTGGAGAGTCCGGCCAGTACCCGGCCATGGACTTGGGCTCCACGTACCCGGGATCGCGGCAGAAGTCGAGAATGTCCCGCTGGCACAGGCGCAGGTGCTCCAGGAGCTGCCAGGCCGAGTAGGGAAGGCCATTCGGCTGGACCCCGCGCAGCTCCGGCGGGATTCCTTCGATCACGGCGTCGAAACCCACATGCGCGTCTTCCCAGTCGAGCAGCCGCGCGAGAAGGCCTCGGAGTTCCTCGAGTTTTTCCATCCTCGCCTCCCTCGGGCGGTGATGCTAACGCTTCTGCCCGGCCTCCTCGGATCTCCAGAACCCGGGATAGAGCGTTACGAAGCCGGCCGCGTTGACCTTGAGTTCCGCGGTGAACCGGCCGCCGCCGCTCTCGTAACGGTACCGGGATAGCCCGAGACGCCGGTAGGACTGTTCGAGTGGTTCGAGCGCGAAGCTCGGGAAACGAAGCCAGGCGGCGAGGACCCTGGCCTCGTCTCCGACGGCGAGACCCAGCCGCCGGATCGGAAGCAGATTGGTCGAAGGGCTGAAGTTCAGGTCGAGGTCGAGGGATCCTTCGACCTCGGGGCGCTCGACGCCGTTCACCTGCCAGCGGCCGGAAGGGGCGGCCGCAATTTCGATCCGAACAGTCTGGCGTCCGACCCAGCCCTCCACCGTCGCCTCCGATGTCCGCCAGGCCGAATCGCAGAGGATCGAGTAGTCGAGCCGGCACGGCTCTCCTTCGTGGATGAAGACCGCCGTTCCGGCGAGGGTCCAGGCTTCACCCTTGCGGGCAATCCGCGCGGCCTCATGGCCCGGACGGTCGAGCCTCCGCCAGAGGATCGTCTCTTCACCGATCATCGGGCGCTTCACCTCCTCCCGCAATACTCCTACGAGATCGCGGGAGGAGGGATGCCAAGAAGCGACGGAAGCCCCCCTTAGAAGCTAGGGCAAGAAGCCGTCCGACAGGGTTTTCAGGAACGCCACGATGGCGGCTTCCTGGTCTGCGGTCAGATGAAGGTTGCCGAGCTCGGTGTGGTTGACATTCTCGGATACCTCCGGGGCCGGCCAGCAGCCGGCCGCGAGGGCCTGGGCTTCGGTGTACGGGCCGGGGCAGACCGGTTTCACATCGCGCGTGTTGTAGAAGTGAACGATCCCCTCCAGGGTCTTGAAGTATCCGTTGTGCGTGTAGGCTTTCACGAACTCGGGAGAAGGACGTTTGTCCACGTTGCGAAGCGAAGGGACCTTCTGCTTGCCCATGTTCTCCGGCGCGAACATCTGGTAATCCATTCTCGTGCTGAGAAATCCCCCCAGCCCCTGGTCTACGAAGGAGGGATTCAAAACATAGAACGGATTCTCCGGGTTCTTCGGCACACCGAGGTTGTCAAAGGTGAAGTCCGTCAGCAAAGGAGGCTCTGCCTTGGCGCCTTTGCCGATGATGTGGCAGTTGGTGCACTTCGCCTTTCCACTGAAGATGGCCAATCCTCTCTTTTCCTGCTGCGTCAGGTCCGCCATCCCGTTGAGGTAGTAATCGAACTTGGACGTGAGCTGATTCACCTCCCGGGACGCCTCGTAGGTGGCGACGGACAGACCGATGGAGCCGTAATCCGTGTTCACTCTCGCCCGGTCCTCTGGCGACAGATTGACGACTCCACCCTCCATCGCGCAGGTCGTGGCTATGTCGGCAGGCCAGGTGATCTGGCAGGTCCCGGCGCCCCACACGGTTTCGAAACCGACAGGGTAAGATGCCGTGCAGACTCGATAGACGACGCAGGCATGGTCCGGGAGAGCCTGCTCCAGGGGATTCAGAAAGGGACCGAGGGCCTGGTCGGCGGCGGGATTGCCCAGGTTCTCACCCGTGGCCCGCCCGTCCCAGAAATTCCCGCCGATGAACAGCGCCTCGCGGTGCTCCAGGACGTAGTTCAGAATCGGGCTCTGCGTCGCGTAGGAAGCGCTGGGCGGCTTGCGGTTCCCGAAGCGCCCGGCAAAGGAGCCCTCATAGACCGCTCCGTGAGCATTCGTGTTCGACTCGGGTCCGGTAAAGCCGGTCGCCGGGGAGTGGCACGCGGCGCACGCCTGATTGAAGTTGATCGAGAGATTCGTGTCGAAAAAGACCGATTTTCCGAGTTGCTCCCTGTCCGTCAGACTCTGGCCCCGGGCAGCTCCGGCCAGGAGCATCAGTATGCCCGTCAGGCCGAGGACTTTCGGGAACCATTCTCTTTGTTTCTTCATGCCCACCTCCCTGTATTGCGAAGCCGCTAAAGCACTGCCCTCATGGGCCTTCACTCAGTAGTCGATTCCCTTCCTCAGCGGCCTCGCTGCCGGGGAAGGCGCGGCGGGATTCAGTGGAACGATGTCGGGCCGCATCATCTCGTTGTCTTCGTGATCGATGATGTGGCAGTGCCAGACGTAGCCGCGCTGGAGCTCGCCGCTCGGATCGAAGGGATAGTACAGATCCGCCGCCGCCGAGTTCACCGGCAGGGAGAGCGGAGCCCACCGGACGGCTATGCGCGTCACCTGGCCGGGGCGCATGACCACCGTGTCCTTCCACCCGGCCTCGTTCGCCTCCGGAGGCCTCGCGGGACCCCTCAGGAATGGTCCCACTGCGGGATTGCCGCCCACGGCGCCGTCGCCGTTGGGAAGGTTGTAGTCGTTGGGCGGACCGAAACCGTTCACGATCGTGCCGCCGTAGGCCCGGGCATAGGCCGACATGTACTTTCGGGTGTCGAAGCTCTGACGGTTGATGAGCTGGAACTGGACGAGGTGAAGGTGGATCGGGTGCGCGTCAGCCGTCGTATTGATGATTTCCCAGACCTCGGTCTCGCCTTCCCTCGGGAGCTCCGAGTAGCCGGTGGTGATGCCCCCGAGGGTGATGGGCGTGAAGTCGGGACGGATATTGCCGTTCTCGTCCCTGCCCGACCAGTGAGTGTTGTTGACCAGCACCTCCTCCGGGCCTCCCTCATAGTCGATTCCGTTGAACGTGGTGGGCGCCTCTTCCACCTCGTTGAGCGTCATCTGGCGCGTCTTCTGGACGACCACGCCCGGGGCCAGAGTGCCCGCCACCGGGTCGGCCAGGCGGACCATGGGAGAGCGTAGAGCGCCGCCCCCGGCCGGGTCGTAGCTGGTGTCGACTCCGACAGCGGAAACCACGCGGAACTGCATGATCCGGCCGAGGGTGCGCCCGTTGACCGTGTCGCCGGCCGGATAGGGCGTCTTGGCAATGTTGCGCATGAGGAGGCGGGTCCCCGGCGACAGACCGGCAAAATCGACGATGACGTCGGCCCGCTCGCCAGGCATGATCAGGAGCTTCTGCAGCCTGACCGGGAAGTCCAGGTAGCCTCCGTCGGTTCCGATCTGCCACAGGGGCGGTCCATTGGCCTCGGTGACCTGGTTGGTCAGGAACAGCTCGTAGGTCCTCGAGTTGGAGCCGTTCACGAACAGGAACCGATACCGCTTCGCCTCCACAGTGAGATAGGGCCAGACGTGCCCATTCACCGCGACGGTATCCCCTGTGAACTCGGGGACCCAGTAGGGATGGTCGGGGTTGGGGATGAAAGGCGTCCCGGCCGGAAAATAGAGCTGCCCCTGCTCGTCGAACATCCGGTCCTGGATGATGAGGGGAACGGGCGCGGGCAGGTTCGATGGGATGAATGGGTCGGACGGGTCGGTGATCAGATAAGCCCCGGCCAGTCCCGCGTACACGCCGAGCCGGGTGGCCCCCAGGGTATGGTCATGGAACCATATCGGCGCCGGTTCCTGCCTGTTCGGGTAGCGGTAAACCGCCATGTTGGCGCCGGGGCCGCCGGTTCCGGGGAAGCTGTAGTAACCGTGTCCCTGGTACAGTCCGTCGCTGGTGAACCAGGCGTCGGGACCGCCGTCGATCTCGGGTGGCACATCACCGCCGTGCAGGTGGACCACCGCCGGGATCGGTCCGTCGTAATTCTCCGCGCACTCCCCCACGGGCGGCACCCCTTCGTTCAACTCCTCCATGCAGGCGTTCTGCTCATGATTCACCGGGTCGGCCCAGTGGAGCGTTTGATCGGTGGAGCTCTTGTAGGCCAGCACGTGCGAGGTGGAGGTGTATCCGAGATTGTTGATGAACGTCGCCCGGGTCGGAACGTCGCGCTGAGCGACGATCACCGGCCCGAGGTATGTGTTCTGGGTCGTGGTCGGGCACTGCGTCCCCACGATGTATCCCCACACCCAGGTCTCCGGTGCGACACCCGGTGTGAACGTCCCTGTCGGCAGCACGTTCGCCTTGAACTCACACATCGTCAGGGTGACTGGCTGGGTGCCGTCGGCGACCGCCAGGCCGGGCAGCGGGTCGACGAACTGTGGGATGGCCCTGCCGGGCAGCGGTACCTGCTGCGCTTGAAGAACGGGGACGGACAAAGCCGCGGCGGCGAGTCCCGTGATTGCAGCAAAACAGTGCTTCAATCTCATGACTCTCACTCCTTGCGAGGGCTGGGCTTTTTCATGGAGTTGGCTCTCTTATGGCGCTGGCACGCCCTCTTGATCGGGAGGAACCTATCAACGGTCTCATCCCGTCGCATGATCCAGACGTATCACGCGGGCTGGCTCCTGTTGTTCCTGTCCGGCCTGAGCCGGACTCGGCCCCGGAGAGGAGCGGATAAGGTGAGAGACGCCAGCCCGGATGATTCACGGACACCCGGCCGAAACACGCGCATGTCGTTGAGAGGAGAGCGACGTCCTACGTCGGAATGATGGGATGCCGAGGTACACCTTGTTCCCGCGATCCGCGGGACGGCCGGAGTCGTTCGTGAGTTATGCGGGCTAAGCGACGAGGACTTGCTTGCGCGTCGTCGGGGCGACGCGCTCATCGGGGGTGAGGATTCCGCGGAAGTTCAGCGGATCGGCCGCCGACACGGTCAGCGGATCGCCGATGGGCTCGCCGCGCCTCCTCACGGCCCGCAGCAGAGGCACCGCCTCGGGAAGGGCATACTGCTCGCCGTCGAAGCCGGCGACGAAGCGGCCGCCGCGAACCTCGCCGCGCGCCTCCAGGGTCCGGCAGACGCGGGCGATGTCGCGCCAGGGAACCGGCAGCTTCTCGCGGGCGAGCGTCTTGCGGAAGATGACGCCCGTGCGCTTCAGGAGTTGCCGGGCGGCGAACTCCGGCGAAGCAGGGGAAGAGATCTCGCGCGAGAGCAGGCTCCAGCGGCCCGCCGTGACGCCTCCCGCTCTGCGCCGCGAGGCCGGCACGATCAGCCACCGCAGCCCGGAAAAGGAATCGCACGTCGCCTGTCCCAGGGCGATCAGCTCCGACAGCCCCGTCTCCACGAAGACGGGGGGCAGCTTCGTCTCGCGCGTCAGCTCCTGGAAGAACACCGCGCCCTTCCGGGCGAGCGCCTCGCGCACCTCGAGCGCCGTTCCCGAGGGCTGCGCGACAGGCGACGAAGCGGCGAGGGCGGTCCACGCTTCGAGGTCTTCGCGCATCAGGAGGCAGATCGGAGCGCGGCGTACCGGGCTCGCGCCGGAACCCCAGATCCGCCCCCAGGTCACTTCACCGGAAAGCGTCAACTGGTCGAGCCAATCGCGCCGGTATCCGCGGATGCGCGCCGGCAGCACGCTCCCCTCCCACGCCGCCGCGGGGACCTCGAAGCCGGCGAGCTGGGAGACGACCTGCGCCACGCCGCGCGGGCCTTCGAGCTTGTGCTCGGGATCCGCGTGCTGCCAGCAGGCCAGGAACCGCAGGAACTGGGCCGCGGTCACCGGCTCGATCTCCCGGCGAAGGCGCTCGATCGTGTAGCGGTGAATGCGGGCGAGAAGCCTCCGATCGCACCAGGCCGCGCGCCCCGCGATCCGCGTGCGCAGCACGACGCCCTCCGCCTCGAGCTGGAGGAGCAGAGGATCCTCGCTCTCGACCGGCCCCAGGGCCTCCATCCTCCCTCGCAGGACCTCCCCGGGATCGCGCGTCGCCTCGGCGGCAAACCAGCGGTCCCCCTCGCGGACGACTCGTCCGGAGGCGGCCAGCAGATCCAGCCACTCCTGCCACGGCCGCCCCTCCTCGGCCGTGACGTACCCCATCCAGAGAAGGGCCTCGTGGACTTCCTCGGCGTCCCCGGGCTGCGGCCAGGCTTCCTCCTTGACGCGCGCGATCGCCTCGGGATCGAGGTTGCCGATCTCGTCGGAGGTCCGCGCGTCAAGCACCCGGCGGGAGAGAACGGCCTGGGTGCGGCGCTCCTCCAGGGGCGCGTCGTCCAGGAACGTGTAGGGATGCGAGGTAAGGATCCCGCGTGCGAACGAGGAGGGCTCGACGGTGTCCACGGCGCGGCGCTCAATCGAGCCGTCGCGCAGGCCCCGCAGGACCCGGAGAAACCCCTCGACGTCCATCGCCTCCGTCAGGCAGTCCTCGATGGTCTGCGCGACGATGGGATGGTCCATGGGCACCTCGATGGGCCCGCCCGGCAGCGTCTCGGGGCAGGCGAGAACCTGCGGGAACGCGGCCGCGAGCAGGTCGTTCGCGCGCATCCGCAGGAGCGGCGCCGGGACCTTCTTGCCGCCCCGCGACCGCTCGAGCAATAGCGAGCGCTGCGCGTTCCACCGCCACCGGGTCTCGAAGAGCGGCGAGGCCAGGAGGGCCTGGACGAGGACCTCCCGCGCGCGGTCGGGGTGGAGGTAGTCGAAGACATCCGAAAGCTCGAAGCTGTGTTGCGGGCCGAGCGACAGGACAATCGCCTCCTCGTTGGCGGCGGCCTGCAGCTCGAAGCCGAATCCCACGCAGAACTTCTTTCGCAGGGCCAGGCCCCACGCCCGGTTGATCTTCGAACCGAAGGGAGCGTGGACGACGAGCTGCATCCCGCCGCTCTCGTCGAAGAAACGCTCCAGGATCACTCGCTTCTGCGTCGGGACCGCTCCCAGCGCGTTGCGTCCCGCTTCGACGTACTCCCCGATCTGGAGGGCGGCGCCCGCCGGCAGCGCCTCACCGCACTCGGCGCGCAGCAGCTCCACCGAGTCGGCCTCGGCCTCGCCACACTCCTCGAGCAGAAAGCCGATCTCCTGCGCCAGCTCCCGCGTGCGGCCCGGTGCCTCGCCGAGCCAGAAGGGGAGCGTCGGAGGCTGGCCCTTCGCGTCCGCGACCCGCACGATTCCGGGCTCGACGCGGATCACGCGCCACGACGCGTTTCCGAGCTGGAAGATGTCGCCGCCGTTGGACTCGACCGCCCAGTCCTCGTTGACCGTGCCGACGAGCGTCCCCTCCGGCTCGAGCTTGACCTGATAGTCGGCCGCGTCCGGGATCGCGCCTCCCGAGAGAAGCGCGGCGAGCCTCGCGCGTCGGGTGGCCATCAGCCGCCCGTTGACGCCGTCGCGGTGAAGAAGGGCGCGCCGCCCGCCCGTGTGGAGCGCGGCGACGGAATCGAACTCCTCGCGCGTCAACCCGCGATAGGGCCACGCGCGCGTGACCATCTCGTACAGCTCCCGCTCGTCCCAGGGCTCTGCGACGCACGCGGCCACGATCTGCTGGGCCAGGATGTCCAGCGGCCGCGGCGGGATCGGCGTGCGGTCGAGAATGGCGTTGCGGACGCACTTTAGAAGCGCGGCTCCCTCCACCAGCTCGTCCAGGGTCAGCGGAAAGAGCCGCCCCTTCGGCACCTTCCGCAGCGCGTGGCCCGCGCGGCCGACCCGCTGCAAGAACGTCGCGATCGAACGGGTGGCGCCCACCTGGATGACCAGGTCCACGTCGCCGATGTCGATCCCCAGCTCCAGCGACGCCGTCGCCACGAGGGCGCGCAGCTTGCCGGCCTTCAACCTCTGCTCGGCGTCGAGGCGGCGAGCCTTGGAAAGGCTGCCGTGGTGGCTCGTGACCGCCTCCTCGCCCAGGAGCCGCGTGAGCTGCCCGGCGATCCGCTCCGCCATCTTCCGTGTGTTCACGAAGACGAGAGTCGTCCTGTGCTCGCGGACGAGGTCCGCCATCCGCGAGTAGATCTCCTCCCACTGCTCATGGGAGCAGACCGTCGTCAGCGGAGACGGCGGGACCTCGATGGCCAGGTCCAGGTGCCGGAACGTGCCCGCGTCCACGAGCGCGCACTCCCGCCCGGCGCCCGCCAGGAAACGGCCGACCTCGTCCAGCGGCTTCTGCGTGGCCGAGAGGCCGACCCGCTGGACCGGCTTCCCCGCGAGCTTCTCGAGCCGCTCGAGCGAAAGGGCCAGGTGGCTTCCCCGCTTGTCGCGCACGAGCGCGTGGATCTCGTCCACGATCACGGTCGAGACCGTCGCCAGCATCCGGCGCCCGCCGTCGCTCGTCAGGAGCAGGTAGAGAGACTCCGGCGTCGTCACCAGGATGTGGGGAGGCCGGCGGGTCATGGCGGTCCGTTCGCCGGACGGCGTGTCGCCCGTGCGGACGAGCACCCGGATCTCGGGAACGGACGGGTCCGCCGCGCGGATGTCGGTCAGCGGCGCCAGGAGGTTCTTCTGCACGTCGTTGGCGAGGGCGCGCAGGGGAGAGACGTAGAGGACCTGCGTCTCGTCCCGCAGGCCCGCTCCCTGCCGGACCAGCGAATCGATCGCCGAGAGGAACGCCGCGAGCGTCTTGCCCGACCCGGTCGGTGCCGCGATCAGCGTATTGCGTCCCTCGCGGATCGGTGGCCAGCCCTCGCGCTGAGGCGGCGTCGGGTCGCCCAGCCGCTCGCTGAACCAGTTCCGAACGGCGGGATGGAAGTCGGCCAGCAGACTCATCGGAACAATCTTAACGGTGACTCGCCGCCGTCTCTTCCCAAGGAGGATCGTTCGGGGCGCCCTCACCCCAACCCTCTCCCGGAGGGAGAGGGAGCGGCGTTTAGCCGCTCAGGTCATAGGCGTCCTGGAGCCAGCGCTGGAGCTCTCGATCGACTTCCTCCGGGGACGAAAGCTTCACCTTGTGATGAAAGCGGCGCACCGAAAGTTGCTCTCCCTTGACGATGCGCGGACTCTGGATACGGTAGTCCGTCTTGATGTTCAGAAGGAGGTAATCCTTTCGGACCTCGACGCCGGCCAGCGCGGAAGAGCGGACCAGGTGAATCGATGTCTTCTTCGGCTCCTGTCGAACCGTGCCGATCTTCCGCAGGGCCGCGATCACGCGGTCATAGACCTCTCGAACGGCGGGAGTCTTACCCACGAAGTGATCGCCCACAGTGAATTCGCCCGGCTTCGGTTTCTCGCTCATGTCTTTGTCTCCGCCTCCGATCAGCCGCCGGCTCTCGCCGGTTCCAGTACCACTCCGGTCTGTTTGCCCTCGATGCTCTCGACGTACGATCGGGCCACGGACTCCGCCGGGAGGCCCTGGGAGGGATCCATGCCCAGCGCGCGAAGGGTCTCGGCGACCCAGGGAGGGCTGACGACATTGACGCGGATCCCGCGGGGCGCTTCGAGCGCCGCCGCTCGCGTGAAGCCCTCCAGACCGCTGTTGACGAGGCTGAAGGCGGCGCCCCCGGCCGTGGGCGCCTGCGCCAGGACACCGCTCGTCAGCGTGAAGGACCCGCCGTCCCGGACATGCGCGAAACCGTATCGGACCAGGTTGACCTGCCCCATCAGTTTGCTGCTCAGGGAAAACTGGAAATCCGAATCGCTCAGCTTCTCGAGCGGGGCAAACTTCGCGTCGCCCGCCGCGCACACGACGGCGTCCACCTGTCCGATGGCCTGATACAGAGCCCGGATGGAATCCGGCTGCGCGAGATCTGCCGTGATCGCGCTATGGCTCCGGCTGGCCGCAACGACCTCATGCCTCGGAGACAGCGCCGCCGCGACTGCCCGGCCGATCGTCCCCGTTGCGCCGACGACCAGAATCCTCATTTGACAGCCTCCTTGACTCTTTCGCGGCTAATCGAACACGACCGTTCGCCCGTTGTGGACGATGATCTTCCGGCGGATGTGGCTCCAGATCGCCCGCGCCAGGACCGTCTTCTCGATGTCCCGGCCGAGACGGATCAGGTCTTCGACGGAATGGCGGTGACTCACGCGCAGGACGTCCTGCTCGATGATCGGCCCGGCGTCCAGAGTCTCCGTCACGTAGTGGCTCGTCGCGCCGATCATCTTGACGCCCCGCTGCCGCGCGGAATGGTAGGGACGGGCCCCCGGAAAAGCGGGAAGGAAGGCGTGGTGGATGTTGATGATCCGATTCGGATAGGCGCGCACCAGCCGGCCCGTCAGGATCTGCATGTACCGCGCGAGGACGATGAAATCGATCCGGTGGCTCTCGAGAAGCGCCAGCTGCTCCTCCTCGATCTCGTCCCTGTTCTCCCGGGTGATCGAGAAGGCGCGGAACGCGACGCCGAATCTCGCCGCCGCCGTCTCGAGCTCGGGGTGGTTCCCGACGATGACCGGCACCTCGACCCTCCATTCGCCCGAGTGGCTGCGCGCCAGCACATCGTAGAGGCAGGACGGGTCCCTCGAAACGAAGACCGCCATCCTCAAGACCTCTTCCGAATAGTGGAGCGACCACTCCGTCTCGGGTCCGTCGCCGATGAAATCGCGAAGGCGCACTGCCATCTCGGCGTCCGCCACGGAGAAGCTCGAGATGTCCCACTCCAGGCGCGTGTAGTAATGCATGCTTTCGGGATCCACATACTGGTCGTGGGAGAGGATCGTCCCTCCGTGGGTGTAGACGAACTGGGTCAGGCCGGCGCTCATGCCCAGGCGCAGCGGGCAGTGCAGCAGCAGGATGACCGAGCGGGGTTCTTTTTCGTCGCTCGTCGGGCTCATGGGCTCAGACCAGGCTCGCCCCCGCGGCGGCCAGCTCGGACTGGATCGCGGCCAGCGCGATACCGCGCCGGGGGCCCGCCATCGTGCCGTGGGGGCCCTCGATGTTGCGATAGTGCTGCATCACCGCAAAGGCCGCCACCTCCGGCTCGAGCCGGAGGACGGGACCTCCGCTCTCTCCGTGGTGCCACCCGACGCTGAACTCGAACAGGACGTCCGTTCGCGGCGACCCCTCGTACTGGGCCGCCACGATGCCCGTGCTGGCGTGCGTGAAGAGCACGGTCTGAATGGCGGTGATGTCACCCCTGTTCGTCACGCTGCCGCGAGTGACCGCCGGAGCGGGACATCCGTAGGTCAGGACGCTCGTGCCGTCGGGAGGCGGCGCCAGCGCGATCGGGATGGCGGGGACGGCAAACCCTCCTCCGGCCGGGACCGGCGCGTCGAAGAGAGCCAGATCGCGGACCGGATCCTCGAGGCGAAATCCCGCGACCGGCCAGTGCTGGAGCACGTGTCCGTTGCCGGGGGCCCGCAGCACGTGGTACCGGTGCGCCGGATCGCGGGGCTTCCCGTTGTTGAGCGCGTGATGCGCGGTGAGAAAGACGGCATTCGCGCGGACGCACCAGGTGGTTCCGACGATGCTCATCTGGAACTGTTCCGCGGTCTGGCCGGGAGCGACCCGAAGGAGCGCGCAGACCGCGTCGCGGATCGAAGAGATGGCTGCCGGTATTTCGCTCATCTCGCGATCGTGCCGCCTCCTGGCATCGTAACAAGAGGAAGCTCGACGAAGCTCGCCTGGCCGGGCGCCGGCGAGTGGTAGATCCGCTGGACGGCTTTTCGGTAGTCCGCCGGCTTGGCCCAGAAGATGTTGGGAACGAACGTCTGCGGATTGCGGTCGTAGAGCGGAAACCAGCTCGACTGCACCTGGACCATCAGCCTGTGACCCGGAAGGAAGACGTGATTGGCCGTAGGCAGGGCGAAGCGGTAGTGCAGCGGCTTGTCGGACGCGAGAGGTTTCGCCGTTTCGAGGCTCTCGCGGTAGCGGCCGCGGAAGATGTCGGCCGAGATCATCAATTGATAGCCGCCCATCTCCGGCTGCGCGGCGACCTCGTCGGGGTAGAGGTCGATCAATTTCACGACCCAGTCGGAGTCCGTGCCGCTCGTGGACGCGACGAGATTCGCGATCGGCTGCCCGCTGATCTTCACCGGCGCTGAGAGGACGTCCGAGACGAAGACCAGGACATCCGGGCGTCCGGACGCCTCGCGCTGATCGTCCACGAGCCATCGGGACCAGCCCGCGCCCGTCTCGTCGATAGGCCGCGCGCGGAAGGGCACGGGTTTGGCCGGATCCGAGACGTATTCCTCGAACTCCGGACCGCCGGCCTCCGGCGCGGCGAAGCTCGCTTTCAGACCCGCGGCGAGATAGAGGGGCGTCGGCCTGATCGCGCAGTCGCCTGCGCTCGCGCATCCGGCCGGCCATGCGGGCAAACGCAGCCATTGATTCGTTCCGGTCTCGTAGGCGGAAACCGGAGAGACGTTCGATTTGGGCGAGCCGTCTTTCAAGTACTGGTCCAGGAACGGGCGCAGGATCTCCCGGCGGAAGGTCAGCGCCGTGTCGCTCCCGAACTTCAACGCGCCGAGCGTGCTGCCGTCTCCGATCTCCTGGCCGTGATGCCAGGGACCCAGGACCAGAAAGACCCTGTCGTTGCCCGTGTCCTTCGCCTTGATCGCCTTGTAGACAGCGATACCGCCGTAGATGTCCTCCTGGTCCCAGAGGCTGTGCACGATCATCACCGGCACCGTCAACGGCTCCGCGGCGAGCACGCGGTCCACCGCCTGGTCGCGCCAGAAGGCGTCGTACGCTGGATGCTCGAGGATCTTCCTCCAGAAGCCGACCTGCTCCATCCCGCGCCGGCGTCCCAGCTCTCCCGCCGAGACCGCCTGCAGGAACGTGTCGTAATCGTCGTAATGGGTCCTCGGCCACTTTGCCTCGGACTTGCGCGTCGCCTCCTGTTCATAGATGTAGGTCATGCCCTGCTCGCGAAAGGCGCCGTTGTGGAACCAGTCGTCGCCCATCCAGCCGTCCACCATGGGATTCATCGGGACGGAGACCTTCAAGGCCGGATGCGGATGGACGAGGGCCATCAGCGGCAGGAAGCCGTCGTAGGAGATGCCGAGGATCCCGACTTTCCCGTTGCTCTCGTGGACATTCTTCACCAGCCAGTCGATGGTGTCGTAGGTATCCGTCGAGTGATCCACGGGGGTCGGATTCTGCGGCCCGTGAAGGGGGCGGTTCATCACGTAGTCCCCCTCGGAGCCGTGCTTGCCGCGCACGTCCTGGACCACGCGGATGTATCCGCCTTCCACGATCACGTCGGTGGCGTTGTCGTAGCCGGTCAGGATCGGACCCACATGCGCGCTCTCGGCGTGCGTCGTGAGCTTCTTGGCGTCATAGGGCGTGCGCGTCAGGAGGATCGGCGCGCCCTTCGCCCCCTTCGGCACCAGGATGACGGTGTAGAGCTTCACCCCGTCGCGCATCGGGATCATCACATCCCGCCGGACATAGTCGAAGTCCTCCGTCGCGGGTTGGAGCTTCGCCGGTGTTTCGCTCGGCAGTGCCGGGTACCTGGCGCGAGGCGCCGCGGGCGTCTGGGCCGACAAGGCCTCGAGGAAGAACAGAGCGCCGAGCACCGGCGCGAGAAGAATCAGTCTGCGAGCAAAGCCGGTCAGTCTCATGAGAACCTCTTCACTCCTTTCCCGCCGAGAGTTCATCCCTGTCAAGCGCGATCAGGCTGCAACGGAACGATGAGATTAGCGCGTTGCCGGTCCGGGACTCCAACCTTATCGAAGTCAGGGACGCGAGGCCATCGAGGACCAGGCACCGCTTCTGACGCTGCTATAAATTACCCGCCATGGACCTGGCCGAGCCAAAGGCGGTTATGGCGAGGATCGTGCTGCTGGACAGTGCCGCCGCCGAGGTGGCCTTCTTCCTCGCGCTGTCGCTGGTGCCCTTCGTCGGAATCACCATCGCGCTGGTCAGTCTCTTTCCCGTCGGCCTGAGCGCGTCCATCGGGAAGGTGTTGCACGACGTGCTGCCGGCGGAGTCTCCAGTCGCCGGCGAGGTGCTGCGGTGGGCGAGCTCCAGGGCCAGCAAGGGGTGGCTGACGGTCGGTTTCCTGCTCGCGCTCTGGAGCTCGTTTCGCTTCATGTCGTTGTGCCTTCACGCGATTGGCTCGATGATGTCGGGCGATGTCCGCGCATCGGCTTGGACCTGGCGGTCGGCTGCCAGATCACTGCTGCTGCTCGCGGTCTGGATGGTGGCGCTGATCGCGATGGCTCTCTTCCTCCTCGTGGCGCCTTCCATTCAGCATGGACTGCTCGGGCTTCCCGCACTCTCTGGCCTTTCGTCCTCGGTCTTTTCGGTACTGCGGGTACTCCTCGTCCCGAGCATTCTGTTCGGCGCAATCTGGCTGACCTACCGTGTGGCGGCTGGCGCGCGGGCGAGATCGTTCTGGGTGGCCCTGGTCGCGCTGCTGGCCTCACTGGGTTGGATCGGCGCCAGCCTGGGGTTCTCCCTCGCCGTCCCCGTTCTGTGGGGCGCCGCGCGGCTCTACGGCACGCTCGGAAGCCTGGTGTTGTTCCTGATCTGGACCTATCTCATCGCCTGGATCCTCCTGCTCGGCGGACTCCTGCTGACGCGGCCCGGTTGGGCGCGCGGGGCCAGCTAGCGTGAGGGAAATAACGCATCACGTACATCGCCACTGAGAAGCTGCCAGAATCGAGGCCAACGCGGATGGAGACGACCTGAGCTCCGAACGGGCCTTCGTCACGGGCGGTACAGGCTTCGTCGGTGACAGGCTCGTGGCGGCCCTCCTGGCCCGGGGGCGATCCGTGCGGGCGTTGGCGCGTCCGGCGAGCGAACGGCCCGCCGCCGCCGAGCGGCTCGAATGGGTGGCCGGTGACATCCTGGACCGCGACTCGCTCCGGCGGGGGTTGGCCGGATGTACCGAGGTGTTTCATCTGGCCGCCTACGCCAGGAACTGGGCGAAGGATCCGCAGTTGTTCTTCCGGGTCAACGTTGAGGGCGCCCGGAACGTCTTCGAGGTGGCAGCGGAGGCCGGGGTCCGGCGCATCGTCTACACGTCGACGGTGGTGGTCTTCGGGCCGACGCCTCGGGGCGTCGTCGGGAACGAGCAGATGCCGAGGGCGACGCCCCGCTTCCTGACGGAGTACGAGGAGAGCAAGGCGGTCGCCGAGAAGGAAGCCCTCGAGCTGACCTCGCGCGGCTTCCCGATCGTGGTCGTCCACCCGACGCGCGTTTACGGACCGGGGAAGCTGACGGAGGGCAACACGGTCTCCCTGATGATCGACCAGTACGACCGCGGGAGGTTCCCCGTGCTGCCCGGCCGGGGCGAGAACGTCGGAAACTACGCGCTCGTGGACGACCTTGTCGAAGGGCACGTCCTGGCGATGGAGAAGGGGAAGGTGGCGGAGCGATACATCCTCGGCGGCGAGAACTCCTCCCTGAAGGGCCTCTTGCGGTTGGTGGACGAGTCAACCCGGAGGAGACATTTCCAGGTCAGCCTGCCTCGCTCGATCTCGATGTTCTACGCCGCCCTCGAGAAGCGAAAGGCCGACTGGTTCGGCGTCTACCCCAGGATCACGCCCGGGTGGATGAAGACGTTTCTCGAGGATTGGGCCTACAACAGCGCGAAGGCCGAGCGCGAGCTCGGTTACCGGATCACACCCTTGCGGGAGGGCGTTGCCCGGACCCTCGACTGGCTGCATCGGCGGAGAGGCGATCGATGATTCCGCGCCAGGCGCCGTCCTCGGCCGGAGGCCTGATCCGCTCCGCCCACCGCAGGGCGACGATCGTACTTATCAGCGCGCCGGTGCTCGGGATCCTCTTCGTGTACTTCGGAAGCAAGCCGTTCTACTTCCAGCATCTGGCGTCCTCGTTCGTCCTCGGGGGGAACACGGAGCTGACCGCCGGGCTCTTCACCTTTGCGTCGGCGTTCGTCCTCTTCGGCCTGATCCCGGCCCTGATCGTGAAGCTTGTTTTTCGGGAGCCGCTCTCGACCTTCGGGGTGCGGTTGGGCGACCTGTCCTTCGGCTGGAAGGCCTTCGCCGTCGTCGCGCCGGTCATGGTGCTACTGAGCCTTTCGGCTTCGCGGATGCCGGAGTTTCTCGCCCAGTACCCGATAAACCGAGCCGCGGGCAGCAGCCCGCTCTCCTTCGCGGTGCACGCCATCGCCTACCTCCTTTATTACGCTGGCTGGGAGTTCGGCTTTCGGGGTTTCATGCAGCGCGGATTGCGCGACGAGCTGGGGGACTGGAACGCGATTCTCGTCCAGACGCTCGCCTCGTCCATCCTCCACATTGGCAAGCCCCTCGGGGAGACGTTCGGCGCGATCCTCGGCGGGCTCGTGTGGGGAGTCATCGCCTTCCGCTCGCGCTCGCTGCTCGTCCCGCTTCTGACCCACTGGGTGCTGGGCCTGTCCCTCGACTTTTTCATCGTCTGCCGGTAGCGGGACGGGCGATGACCGTGAGGCGGGCGACGGACGGCACGGCGCGACTGGTCTTCGGGCGGGTGGAGTTGCGGGCGGCCGACGGGGTCATCCTCGCTTCACTCGCGGTTTTCAGTCTCCTGGCGGTGGCCGGAAGGGCGGTCGTCGAGCGCTGGCCTCTCCTGGTCGCCGGGAACCTGTGCGTCTGCGTGGCCGTCCTGATCTCGGCGGCAGTCACGCCGCGGATCCGCCGTCCCGTGCCTGTGTTCCTCCTCCGCACAGCCACGGTCACCCTCTCGTATGCTTACCTGTTCGGTGCCGTCGCCGGGCTTCAGCTGATCCTCCACGGAAGCTTCCGAGACGACCTCGTTCTCGCGTTCGAAAGGTCGCTCTTCGGCGTCCAACCCACCTTGTGGATGGAGCGATTCATCACGCCCCCTCTCACCGAGTGGATGATGTTCTGCTACGTGATCTACATACCGTTTTACCCGCTCCTGTGTGCAATCCTCTGGGTCAGGCGAGGCGAGGCGGCGGCGGAGGAGTGCTTCTTCACACTCGGCCTCGCCAACGTCCTCTGCGACGCCGGCTTCATCCTCTTCCCCGTGGCCGGCCCGATGTACTGGATGCCGGACCGGTACCGCGTGCCGCTTCACGGATGGGTATTCACCTGGCTGGGGGAGCTCATCCGGACACGAGCTCATTTCGTGGGCGGATCTCTCCCGAGCCCTCATGCCGCCGCCGCGACGGTCATGTGGGTCATGGCCTGGAAGCACTACCGTCCGGCGTTCTGGGTCCTCTCGCCAGTGATCCTCTCCCTCTATATTTCCACGTTCTACGGCCGGTACCACTACGTGACGGACGCGATCCTTGGCATCGCGACGGCCGGGCTGGCCGTGGTCGCAGCGCCGCCGCTCCAGCGGGCGTGGGACCGGCTCGCTGGCCCACCTGGCACCATTCATTCCTAAAGCAACGCGTGGCGACGATAGAAGCAGGTCTTCACGGCCTGCACGAGCAGGAGGTACGTCAGGGCGAGGCCCGTGCTTGCCGCCACAAGGATGATGACCAGCGGATTGGCGAAGAAGCGAATAAAGCTCAGGAGCGCCGCGAAGGGCCGCTCCTGGACGAGGCTGTTCGGGCCATGGAGACGAAGTCGCCGCTTCGCCTCATCGGATGTCAGGCCGGCCGCAGTTGCCCAGCACTCCGAGCAACTCCCCCTGCGGCCGGTCCCAGAACCCCACCAAAGGGCGCCTCGCGTGGTCTCATGCGCCCTCGCCCCGTCACTGCAAGACTTATCAGACTCCCGGGTAGTGGCGCGTGTTACGCCAGGGCAGTCAAGACCTCCGTCCGGAGAACAGGTGAATGATCGCCACGAAAAGGGCGGCGCCGATGATGGACCACAGGACCGGGAAGGGATGCCCACCGATGGTGACCATGAGAGGCTCTGGGAGCTTGAGCAACCGAGCAACCCAGGGCCCAAGAAGGGCCCCGATGAAGCCAAGGGCTATCGAGACGATCAGCCCGCCACGAACGCTACCAGCGATGGCCTTCCCGATTGCGCCGCAAACAGCCGCGATCACGATGAGAAGCAGGAGTGCCGGAAGCGATATCGTCATGGCAAGTTCCTTTCACATGCGCATCAAGGAGAGAGAAAGGAAGTTCCTTTCGTGCGGCCTTCTGTCGAGAGGGATTGTTCCGCGCTACTTCTTGATTGTCCTGGCAACCCTGCCGACGTAATCGCCGACCTTCCGGCGCGCCTTGCCAAGGCTCTCCTGGACAGCGCCCTCGGCTCGTCGCCAGCGAATCGCCTTAGACGACGCGTCGCCCGGAGACGAGCCTCACAATCAGAATGATCACCGCCACGACCAGCAGAATGTGAATCAAGCCGCCCATCGTGTAGGAGGTGAGCATGCCGAGCAACCACAGCACAAGAAGGATCACCAGGATGGTCCAGAGCATCAGAGCCATCCAGTCTCGGGGAGTCCTCCAGTCCCGCGGAGCCCAGATAGTCTACTGAGTCGCCCTCTGAGGGTCAATGATACGAACGCACCGGAGGGCGATCTGGCACCTCGACCGCGCCTCTGTCGCCGCCGGCGCTACAGCGTTTCCTGCTACTCGTTCTGAGCCTCTGCCGCTCGATGGTCGCGAAAGTGCCAGCAGGCCAGCGTAAATACCGCGACGGCGGGGATCGCGAGAAAGACTCCCGCCAGGCCACCGAACTCCGCGCCGCACAGGATAGCCAGGATGACGCCCAGGGGATGCAGGTGAACTCCTGTCCCGACGATCCTCGGATAAACGACGTAATCCTGAACGGCCCGGAGCACCAGGAGGAAAAGCAGGACGGCCGCTGCCTGCCCGAGTGAGTGAAATGCAGCAAAGCCTGTTGCCAGGACGCCAAGCGTCAGAGGTCCGGCCAGGGGAATGAATTCCAGCAAACCGGCCGTAATCCCGAGCACGACAGCGTACGGCACGCCGATCACGAGGAATCCGATCGTGCAGACAATGCCGATAAGGAGGCAGGCGGTCACCTGGGCGCGAGTGTAGGCCGCCAGCGTGTCGTTGAGCTCTACAAGAAACATCCCCGCGCGACCGCAGGTGCCCCCGCGGGAGAATTCGCAAAGCGGACTTGCGGAGGAGCTCGGCGTCCTTGAGCAGGAAGAACGCCAGAATCGGAACGAGAATCAGCCAGGGAAGATAGACGAGCCAGCCGGCGAGGCGCGGGAGCAGCCCGCTCGTCACGTATGTTCCTCCCGCCGTCAGCGTCTGATGAATCGCTCGATCCATGGCCTCGCGCACCGCCTGCGGAAGCGCGCGGCTCTGGTAGCCCGTCTGCCAGCTCTGCCAGCGATCCTGAACTCGTGCCAGATAGCCTGGAGCTTCCGCTGCAAGCTCGGCGAGCTGGCGATTGAGGACAGGGAGGAGCAGGACAAAGGCAGTCGCCAGGGATCCGAAGATAAAGACATAGACGACGCCGATCGCCGCCGGTAATGAAAGAACGAACTTCCGCCCCTTCACCAGGACGGGTCGGCGGCAAAATCCGACAAAAGGAGCGACCAGGTAGGCGAAGAACACCGCGAGAACCAGCAGGAGGAGAATGCCTCGCAGGCGGTAGACGGCCCAGAGCGCGATGGCGACGCCGAGCACCACGAGCAGAATCTGGAGAGTCGTCCGGACCACGAAACGGCTGGACGTCGGCAGCACTGGCTCATCGCCGGCGGCCCGGACCGGGTCGGTTCCTTCCTGCCTGGATCTTGGATCGGCCATAGGTTTGATTCAGCCTACCGCGTCGCCACCGCACGCGCTCATCGTTTCTTGCTCTCAATGAGAAAGGAACAAACGATTGGCACGGGTGACAACGGCCTTTAGTGGGCTACCGCCGGCGGGTCCCCGCCTTGTTGGGGTTCCCGAGGCAAGGAAAAGGCCGCGCCGTGTGGAACGGCGCGGCCGCTAAGAGGAGTTCGAGAGTGCGTTGGATTAGCTGGCGAGCGGATTCTCGATTCTCTGCGCTCGCTTGCGCGGCACGAGCAATCCCGCGAGAATCAGGGCAAGGCCAACGAGGCCCAGCCGGGGCGCGGACGAGGCCGTGTGGGGAAGGGTGTTCATGGCAATGGCTGGGGCGGGTGGCGCGACAGCCTTGGGCGCGCTCGGCGGAGCCGAAGGGGGCACCGGCCTGAGTTCGGTCGGAGCCGAGGAGGCCGCCGTCTCCGAGGTGGCGGGGACCGTCTTGAAGTTGATTTCCTTCCGGTCGACGATTTCGCCGCTGGAATTCATTGCCTCGATGACGAGCTTCTGGCTACCCGCCGGCACGTTGTCGATCGTGAGGACGTTTTCGTCGCGCTTGATCTCGCCCTTCAGCGTGTTGCCGAGATAAATGCGGAACGATGGATTTGGCATGTTGCTCGTGCCGGTGGCCTCCTGAGTGGGCTGGGGCACTTCGTTGGCCACGCTCACGCGCACGGAGGAGCCCACGACGGTCCCGCCCTCGACCGGTTCTATGACCCGCAGGCGAAAGTCGTTCTTCGTCGGCCCGGCGGAGTTCTTGTCCGCACTCTGGCCGAGAGCGAGGCCCGCGCCGAGTAACAGGGCCATGGCGGCCAGAAGCGGCTTATGGTGGATTCTCATGGTTCTATGCCTCCTTGGAGGGTTTCGGTCGTTCCGGCGTCCCGACGGGATGCCCGGATTAGAGACTACCGCAGCGGGACCGCGTGGGCTCATCGTTTGATCCTTTCAGACTGAGAAGATCAAACGATCACCAGCGCCTCGCGATTTGCAGTACGCTTGCGACTCGCGAATTGGAGATTCCCTTAGAAGAGATTCACTTAGAATAAGGAGACAGCAATCATGAAACTCTCTGCCAACAGGCTCCTCCGAATCGCCGCATTTGTCGCCGTCGCGACCGCGGTCGCCGCCTGCACCACGACGCAGTCAGCGTCTCGCCAGGTCGATGACAACGGGATTCATGCGGCGGTGAAGGCCCGGCTGACGGCGGCCCGCTTTTCAAACATCGTCAACATTGACATCAATGTCACCAACGGTGTCGTGACGCTCGCCGGCGAAGTGCCGAATGCCGACGTCAAGGCGGACGCCGAGGCCGAAGCCCGCGCCGTCAAGGGTGTCGTTCGCGTCCACAACAATCTCCAGGTCAAGGCTCCGCCCAGCAACTAACGCGCACTCGGTCCCCACCCTCGACGGGGCTGCGCCGCTGCTCGCGGCGCGGCCCCCTTTTTTGCCTGGTTCTTCTTCGGAACGGACACCACTGTCGTTGAGCTCGTGCTCTGGCGAGGGGCGGCCCTCAATTCCTGAAGGAAGGATTCGAGGATCGGCGACGGGTCGGCCCGCCGGTAAATGACCCCCGTTTCGGTGAAGACGCCACAGCCGGCGAGCGGACGGAAGGCGACTCCCGACGCGGCCATCTGTTGCAATGCGGGATCGACAAGGGCGATCGTCAGACCGGCCGCGATCATTCCCAGAACGGTTCGGGTTGAAGGAAGCCCTCCTTCCATGGTGATCGGCGGCCCGAAACCGGCCCGGCGAAAAACGGCGAGCAGGGAGTCGTAGCTGCCAGGCGATAGATGTCTCGGCCAGAGCACGTACGCTTCTTTCGACAGCTCCTCGAGCTGGAGTTCTCTCTGGCGGGCCATGGGGTGCTTCTCGGGAAGCGCGACCACGAGTCGCACCCGGCCCGTCGTTTCGGTGGCCATGCCTTCCGCGTCCGACGGAAGGCCGACGAAGCCAATGTCTATCTGGCCTCCGCGAAGAGCGCCGACCTGGGCTTCCGGGGTCAGATTTTGAAAGATGACCTCGACGGAGGGAACGTGCTCGGCAAAGAGGCGGAGAACCTTGCCCAGGAAGAGCCAGTCCGTCTCAGGGGAAATCCCAACGACGACCTTCTGAGACTCGCCCCGAGCCGCCTCCCTCGCCAGGCCGGCGGCGCGCTCCGCCGTCGCGAGAATGCCGCGGGCTTCCTGCAGGAACCGCTCGCCCGCGGGTGTCAGCCCGACATGGCGCTTGGTTCGACGAAGGAGATCCACTTTGAGCTCGCGTTCGAGGTTTCGAATCTGCTGGCTCAGAGACGGCTGCGAGGTGTTCAGCCGGCTCGCCGCATGCCCGAAATGAAGTTCTTCCGCGACCGCGACGAAATACCGAAGATGGCGAAGTTCCATGCTGAGGCGTCCTACCCGACAAGCTCGTCGTGGTGAGAGCGGATGAACCGGTAACACTCACAGGCCGCATTTTCGAGCCCTTTGCGGTCGACAACCCGGATCTTTCCGCGATGATAGTCAATGAGCTTTCGACGCTTCAGCTTGCCCGCTGCTTGTGTCACGCTGGCACGCCGAACTCCGAGCATCTCTCCGAGGTACTCATGCGTGAGCGCAATCTCATCGCCGAGGACTCGGTCATGGGACATGAGCAGCCATCGTGCACACCGCTGCCCGATCGTATGAGCGCGGTTGCAGGCAGCCGATTGCCCGACCTGGGCCAAGAAGGCCTGCGAATATCGGCGGATGACCTCGCGCCAGGCGTCGCTCGCCCGGATCTCCCGGAGGAAGGCATCCGCGTCCATGCGCAGGGCCTCGCCGGGGATTTGGACGAACACTTCCATTGAGGAGTGGCCGTTTCCGAGGTACGCGGAGAGACCAACGACCCCTTCGTTTCCGATCGTCGCCACTTCAAAGGTGCCGCCTTCCACCATCCGAGCCACCATCGAGGCGACGCCAGTCCGTGGAAAGTAGACGTAGGAGATCGGTTTGTCCGGCTCGTAAAGCGAGAGCCCCCGCCGAAAAGACGTCGGCTCGAGCTTTGTCAGCGCCCGCCGGTACTCGGTGGCAGGAAGGGCGGCCAGGATCCTGTTCGCATCCCTTCGCTTGACTCGGGGTTTGGACACATCACCTCCGAGTTCTGGTGTCTGCTCGCCCGACATCGGCAACATCCTGCGATGAACGGGCGACCCACGTCTGTACGGCAGCGTACAGGCGAGAGTCTCCGTCGTCGCCAGGATGGGAAGGCTGCGAGGTGTTCAGCCGGCTCGCCGCATGCCCGAAATGGAGCTTTTCCGCGACCGCGACGAAGTATCGAAGATGGCGAAGCTCCATGGTCGAACTCTCTCATTCCTTCAACGTCTCAACCCGAGCGAAACAAACGATTGGACGCGTTCTTGCGGATGTCGCATGCTTTGTTCTCAAGACGACGGGGCGCACCCGAGGAGACCTTCGAAAGATTTCGTCGCAATTCTACGGTCGAGGCGCCCCTGGAGGCAAGAATGGGGAAAACGGGTCGTTTTCGCAGGCTGGCGGCTCCGGTCTCTTCGAAGGACCACGTCCGCGGGTCTCCGCTGGCGAAGGTCACTCTCGTCGGTTACGGAGACTTCACGTGCCCGGACTGCGCGAAATCCTATCGAGCCGTCAAGAAGATCCAGGCGGAAATGGGCTCACGGCTCCGTTACGTCTTCCGCAGTTTTCCTCAGGTCCCGTTTGACAAGGAGTCCGAGGGCGCCGCCGAGGCGGCGGAGTCCGCAGGGGCCCAGGAGAAGTTCTGGGAGATCCACGACCGGATGTTTGAGAACCAGGGGGCTTCGAACCACCTTCGGCTGGCGAAGCACGCCAGCGCCGCTGGCCTGGACGCCCGCCAGTTCCGGCGGGACATGCGAGGACACGTTCACCTGGCAAGGGTTCGCATAGTGCGGGAGGGAGGCGTTCGCAGCGGCGTCGTTGCCGTGCCCACCTTCTTCATCAATTCCTTGGAACACGAGAGCGCTTTCGGTCTGGCAACCTTGCTCCCCGCGGTCCAGGCCGCGGCCGGTGGCTCGTGATCCGGAGAGCCTTCACGCCCGAGTCTCCTTCGACGCCGGCATGTCTTCCGCTTGATTAAGGAGTATGACCATGATGAGGCTCGCAATTACAGCTTTCGTTCTCGGCGCGTTCGCGATGGGCTTTTCTGCGCAGCCGGCGCAGGCGGATGTCACCGTCAGCGTGACGATCGGAGGGTTCTACGACGAGCTTGCCCCGTATGGCAGGTGGGTCAACTGCCGCTACGGCAGGTGCTGGGTGCCCAGGCGGGTCTCCCACCGCTGGCAGCCATACACCAACGGCCGATGGGTCTACACCGAATACGGGTGGACCTGGGTGTCCCGTGATCCATGGGGAGGCAGCCCCTACCACTACGGAACATGGATAAACCTGAGCGGCTACGGCTGGTCCTGGGTGCCCGGAACCGTCTGGGCTCCCGCGTGGGTGACGTGGAGCTACAGCGACCGCTATGTCGGCTGGGCGCCGCTGCCGCCGAGCTTCGCCTGCGGAGAGTCAGGCTACTCCGGCAGGCCCGTCGTCGTGAGCCAGACGCAGTACGTGTTCGTGCCCACGAACCGTTTTGTCGACACGGACGTCACTTCGGTGTGGGTCCCGGCGCGGCAAACCGCGGCGATATTCCGGCAGACGAAGCCAGTAACGAATTTCGGGATTTCGGACGGGATCATCAGGAACACCGGCATTCCGATGGAGACAATTCAGGGCGCGACGGGCGGCAGGATCGAAACGCGCAACATCAGCGCCGCCAACACCACGCCACGCTCAGTGACGGTGGGAGGCGGCGGCAAGGGCCGGCAGTTTGCCGTCGTGGCGCCGGCGCGCGAGGTGAACGCCGCCGTAGCCGCTCGCCCTGCGCCTTCTTCCAAAGCGGAGAAGGCCCCGAAAGCGCAGAAAGCGCCGCCCGCGCAATCTCAGCGCCAGGCGCCTCAAGCCGTCCCCGCGCAGGAGCGCCAACCGAAGGCCCCGAAAGCGCAGAAAGCGCCGCCCGCGCAATCCCAGCGCCAGGCGCCTCAAGCCGCTCCCGCGCAAGAGCGCCAACCGAGGGCCCCGAAAGCGCAGAAAGCGCCGCCCGCGCAATCTCAGCGCCAGGCGCCCCCGCCCCGGGCCGAGGCCGGTCCGGGCGCCCAACCGGCTCCAGCCCCGGCCGCGCAGGCCGCTCCCCCCAAACAAGGCCAGGGACACGAAAAGCCGGCCAGGAATGAGAAGGAGAAGGACAAGCGGGCCCACGAGAAGGACAAGGACAAGAAAGACGAGAGCCATTGAGGAGGCGACAGTCAGGCGGCACCCGGTCCGCGTCGTCTGGAAGATCGTTCTCGGCTCGTTGCCGCGGGCAGCTCCGTGGTACACGATCCCGGCTCCAATCAGGCCGGTCGAGCCATCAGCTCGAGTAATAGGGAGAAGCGAAATGAGGACCAAGAATAGACCGGGCAGAGACGCGAAGGGCCGGAAACCGGATGGCCGAGGCCCCGTGGATCGGAACCAGCAGAAGGGCCGCAAGCAAACTGATTCTCATGGTTCTCGGGGTGGACCGAAGGGATCCAATCCGGACAAGCACGGCGGCTCGGGAACGGGCCGGCAGCAGGGCGGTTCGGGGGCGGGGCGCGAGCGCTAGAACATGTGATTCGTCGTTTCCAGCCGCAGTTCCCAGAATCTTCCTTCCCACTACCGACCCCTCCGTTTCTCAGGAATCTCACGGTTGCCTGTGTCTATCAACTCCATCGAAACAAACGATTGGACGCGGGTCAGCAAGCACACTACTGTAAGGGTTCCGACTCCTCCGACGGAACGAATCCAGCAAGCAACTGAGCTGCCCGCCGCCGGTTCTCGGCAGAAAGCGAGTGCCTCATGAAGAGGATCATTTTCGCGGCGGTTGTCCCCTTACTGCTCACCGGGTGCGCAACGCGCCCTGAGCTGCGCACGCAAACGGAGCTCGATCGTGACGCCGAAATCTGGGCGCGCGCGCACGATGTGCGGGTTGTATTGAGTTCAGATCAACTCACGGATTGCTCACCGCTTGGCGTTGTGAGCGAACGCTTCTATGACGGCCCGCCGGGCGACCCGGCGAAGAGGCCGATGGGCGTAGCCTGGCCGGAATACATTCTCAGATTCAAGACAGCCCAGCTCGGCGGAAACGCCGCTCTGATTTGCGCTCCCGTCAAGAAATGGACGGGCCAGCTCATCGAATGGCGTGTGCTCGGCGAAGCCTATCTTTGTGGCGAACCGACGCTGATAACGGCGTCAAGGGGTTTCAAAAAATGATCGCTCCACTTCTGTTAGCCGCCATCATTACGCGCGGGCCGGTTGTTTCGGTAAAGCCTCCGGCCACAGTTACCGACTCATGGCTTTGCTCGCACGTCTCGGTCTTCTTCTGCCCGAGCTTTCCGAAGCTCGGCGAGCCGGCTTCCCGACCTCAGAGACACGTTGTTAAACCGAGGAAGCCGTGAAGACCGCCAGTTCTGGTCCTTCCAGGGTCGGGGCTTCGATTGGCGGAGGAGGAGGGATTCGAACCCCCGGTGCCTTTCGGCACAGCGGTTTTCAAGACCGCCGCCTTAAACCACTCGGCCACTCCTCCGGAGGAGTCAGTCTAGACGAGAACATCCCGCTTGCGCGACATCAGGCGCGGGGTTCGCGCCCCGGGGCCGCTCAAGATCGGGGAGGGGGGCCGCTTCTTTTCTTCTGAATTCTCCGGGCCACCGAGGTCACCAGGCGCCGGGGCGAAAAACGGACTGTCTCCTTGAGCAGCTTGTTTCCGAGACCGGGAATGACGATCCGCTTGCCCCGCTTCGCGCCGGCCCATCCGGTGCGGGCGACGCTTCGAGCGTCCATCACGAGCGGACCGCGGAAGAGCCACGTGTCCTCGAGGCCGGCTCTCTCCTGAAACTCCGTAACGACAGGGCCGGGGCAAAGAGCGGTGACGGTGACGCCCGTGCCGGAGAGCTCTTCCGCGAGAGCCTCCGAGAAGGAGAGCACGTAGGCCTTCGTCGCGTAATAGACGGCCATGTACGGGCCCGGCTGGAAGGCGGCCGTCGAAGCCACATTCAGGATCCGTCCTCTTCGCCGCGAGACCATGCCGGGCAGGAAGAGGCCGGTGAGGTTCGTCAAGGCGGTCAGGTTGACCCCGATTACCGCAAGCTGGCGCTCCAGGTCCGTCTCCCAGAACCGGCCGTAGATACCCAGGCCCGCGTCGTTGACGAGGAGGTCCACGCTGATCCCCTCGGATTCGACTTCCTGGAAGATCTCCGCCGGGGAGGCGGGATCCTCGAGGTCCTTCGCGATCACGCGGGCCGAGACGCCGTGGCGCGTGGCAAGCTCGCGCGCAAGCTCCTCGATCCTGTCGCGCCGCCTGGCGACGAGAACGAGATCGTGGCCTTCGCCGGCCAGCAGCTTCGCGAGCTCCCGGCCGATGCCGCTCGAGGCGCCGGTCACCAGGGCAGCCTTCAACGGACTCCCGCTCTTCACGGGAATCGGATGTTACAGGCAAATGGCGGAGAGGCCGGGATTTGAACCCGGGGTAGGGTTATTAGCCCTACGGCGGTTTAGCAAACCGCTGGTTTAAGCCACTCACCCACCTCTCCGGTAATGGCCGATGTGTCGATGTTAGTAGATGGCCGGTCACTTGCCAACCAGCGGTTGCGGCCTGCGGCCGCCCGCTGGGTTAGCGCCGGCGGAGCCGGCGCTGTCTCCGGCCGGCTTCGCCGGCCTTCGGCTCAAGCCACTCACCCACCTCTCCGGGCGTGGTCAGGACCGGTGATGTTACGGGACCGAACGTCGGAGAGCAAACGGTCCAACCGAACGCCGAGAGCCGAACACCGGAAACCGGCAACCAGGCGTGCGATCATCTTGGGATGGCCACGGGATTCTGGGCGCGGGTGCGGCGGTACTACCTGGCGGGGTTGCTGGTGCTGGCGCCTACGGCGCTGACCCTCTGGGTGGCCTGGAATTTCTTCACGTTCTTCGACGGGATTCTCGGAGGACAGCTGCGCGCGCGAGGCATCTCGGTCTTTGGCCTCGGCTTCGTCCTGCTGAATGTCCTGATCCTTCTGCTCGGATGGCTGACGACGAACTTTCTCGGCAAGCGGGTGTTTCTCCTCTGGGACGGCGTCATGCACCGCGTGCCGCTCATCAATAAGATCTACTCGACACTGCGGCAGATCGCCGAGATCCTCCTCGGCTCGAACCGGGACGCCGCCTTTCGGCGGGTGGCGCTGGTCGAGTACGGCTCGCCCGGGACGCACATGCTCGGGTTCGTGACGTCCACGGCGGCCGGCGAAGCGGGGGAGAAACTCGGCGCAAGGGTCTGCCACGTCTTCGTGCCGAGCGCGGTCAACCCGACGACCGGCTTTCTCCTCGTGGTGCCGGAGGAAAAGGTGCGCTACCTCGAGATGACTCCCGAGCAGGCGATGAAGATGGTCGTCTCCGCCGGCGCGATCGTGCCGCCGAGATAGTAACAAGCATCGACGAAAGCCCGCGGTCGTCTTTGGTGTCGTAGGGGCGGCCCTCGCGGCCGCCCGCCTCTCGTCGTACCTCGATCCCCGTCGTTGCGGGCGGAGGCAAGCCCCGCCCCTACGGCGCGAGGAGCACGACCGGGCCTGGGTGCATCAGGCTACTTCGCGATCTCGGCGCCGCCGAAATAGGGGCGCAGCGCCTCGGGGATCTCGACCGAGCCGTCCTCGCGCTGGTAGTTCTCCAGCACGGCGACGAGCGTGCGTCCGATGGCGAGGCCCGAGCCGTTCAGGGTGTGAACGAACTCGGGCTTCTCTCCTTCCGCGCGGCGGAAACGGATCGAAGCGCGGCGCGCCTGGAAGGCCTCGAAGTTCGAGCAGGAGGAGATCTCCTTGAACGCCTGCTGGCTCGGCAGCCAGACCTCCAGGTCATAAGTCTTGGCGGAGCCGAAGCCGAGGTCGCCGGTCGAAAGGGACACGACGCGGTAGGGAAGCCTCAGCCGCTTCAACACTTCCTCGGCGTGCCCCGTAAGAACCTCGAGCTGCTGGTAGGAATCCTCGGGCCGCGCAAACGTCATGATCTCGACCTTGTCGAACTGGTGCTGCCGGATCATCCCGCGGGTGTCGCGCCCCGCCGCGCCCGCCTCCGACCGGAAGCAGGGTGTGTACGCCGTGTAGCGCATCGGCAGGGCCTCGCCCGGAAGGATCTCGTCTCGATGCAGGTTCGTCAGCGGGACTTCGGCGGTCGGGATCAGGTAATAGCCCTCCCGGGTCTGGAAGAGGTCCTCTTCGAACTTCGGGAGCTGCCCGGTCCCGAAGAGAGACTCGCGGTTGGCGAGGAAGGGGGGAAGGATCTCGGTGTAGCCGTGCTCGCGCGTATGCAGGTCGAGCATGAAGGCCATGAGCGCTCGCGACAGGCGCGATCCCGCTCCTCGCAGCACGGTGAAGCGCGCCCCGGCGATCTTGGCGCCTCGCTCGAAATCCAGGATGCCCAGCCCCGGCCCCAGATCCCAGTGGGCCTGCGGCGGGAAGGCAAACGCGCGCGGCTCTCCCCAGGACCGCTCGAGCCGGTTGGCCGTCTCGTCTTTCCCGCGGGGCACCGACTCGTGCGGGACGTTGGGGATGCGCGTCTCGACCGCCGTGAGCGCCTGGCTGTGGCGCTCCTCCTCCTCTTCCAGGAGCCGGATGTCTTCCTTGAGGGCCTTCATCTCGGCGATCGTCTCGGCCGACGGCTTTCCGCGTCCGGCCGTGAGCTCGTTGCGGTGGCGGCGCTTCTCTTCCAGTCGCGTGATCGTCTCGCGGCGAAGACGGTCGAGCTCGGCGAACTGCTCCAGGCCCGCGCCGCCGAACCGCTCGGGCATCTCTGCCGCGAGCCGCGCCGCGTTCTCCCGCAGAAAGTCGCGTGGTAGCATGAACGCTGCGATTTATATCGCGTCCGTGGCCGAGTCAACCGTTTGAGCCCTCCTTTCCAGCTCCCGGATGTGGACTGTGTCGTCGTCAACCGCGACGGCGGCGAGGCCTTCTTCGCGGCGCTGTCTTCCCTCAAAGCGCAGGCCGGCGTGGACGCCTCGATCCTCGTCGTGGACAACGCCTCGAAGCCGGCCGAGCGGGAGAGGCTCGCGCGCGAGTTCGGAGAGGCGAGGCTCGTGGCGTTCTCTCGCAACCTCGGCTTCGCGGCCGCGGCCAACGAAGGGATCGCGCGCACGCGATCCGCCTTCGTGTTGCTCGTCAACAATGACGCCGTGCTGGCGGCCGACTATGCGGCGAAGCTCGCGGCGAGACTCGCTCTGGATGACCGGCTGGCCGCGGTGCAGGGCCTCGTCTTGAGCGAGGACGGCCGCCGCGTGGACACCGCGGGCCTCGGCTGGAACCGGCGCGGCGAGGCGGTCCCCATCCTCGCGGGAGCGCCGCCGGAGGCAGCGCCGAGATCCGTCTTCGAGGTCTCCGGCGTCTCGGCCACGGCGACGCTCTACCGGCGGGCGGCGCTGGAGAGCGTGAGTCCGCACGGAGAGATCTTCGAGAGCGCGTTCTTCGCTTACTACGAGGACGTGGATCTTTCGCTGCGCCTGGCGCGCGCGGGGTGGCGCTTCGCCTGTGATCCCGGAGCCGTGGCCCGTCACGAAGGCTCGCGCACCGGCCGGCGGACCCCGGTTCGCCGCGCCCTCTGGACGGCGCGCAACCGGTGGCGAACGCTGTTTCGCAACTTCGACTCGCGCCTGATCGCGCGCGATCTCTTCTCGCTGTTGCGCGCGGACCTCGCGCACGTCCGGAACCTGGGGTGGAAGGGCGCGTTTCTTCCCTTCCTGATCTGGCCGCGGCTGCCGGTCCTCGCCTGGCGCTCGCGCGACGAGCCAGACCTCCTGTCGGACTGGCCGTTCAGGCCTGGTCCTTAGTCCGTAGTCCTTGGTCCTTGGTCTCTTAAGATGCCATCAACACTGATGAGGACGACCCGGGACCAGGGACCAGGGACCAGGGACTCGGCGTCCGCGACAGCGGTCCGGGAGATCACGGTCATCCTCGTGTCCTGGAACGACTCCGAAGACCTGCGCGCGTGCGTCGAGTCGCTCGCGGAAGCTCGCTGCCGGATGCCGGGCGGCCGCCTGCGGGTTTCTCTCGTCGTGGTTCAGAACGGCGGCGGGGCGCCGGGGAGCTCGGAGATCCTCTCCCTCTGGCCCGGCGTCTGCGTTCTGGTCAACGACGGCAACCGCGGATTCGGCCCGGCCGCCAATCAGGGGGCGGAGGCCGCGCCGGGCGACGTGCTCCTGTTCTTGAATCCCGACACCCGCGCCGAGGGAGATCCCTTCACGGCGATCTCCCGCGGCTTCGACGCGCATCCGGAGGCGGCGGCCCTCGCCCCGCGCCTCCTCGACTTCGACGGCCCGGGCGCTTCCCGATCGGCAATTCACAACTCACAATTCGCAATTACTCCTCTCGCCCCTCCCGACCGCGAAGACCAGTTCACGTTTCAGTTGCGCCGGCTCCCGAGCCTCGTTTCCGACGCGCGGGAGCTGCTTCTCGTGGACTCGCTCGTCCCGAACAACCGGGGGCGGCGCCGCTCGCGGTATGCGGATTGCGACAGGAACAGCCCCTTCGAGGTCGAGCAGGCCGCCGCCGCCGCTCTGGCGATTCGCAAGAGCGAGTTCCGGCGCCTTCAGGGCTTCGACGCCCGTTTCGTCCCGGCGTGGTTCGAGGACGTGGATCTGTGCGCCCGCCTTTCCGACGCAGGCAAGCTCCTCTACTGGCCCGCCGCGCAATTCCGGCACCGCGGCGGCGTCTCTTCGGCGTCCCTGGGTTACGCGCGCTTTCTGCCCATCTATTACCGCAACGCCCTTCGCTACCGGCGCCTCCACTATGGATGGCCGGCCCGACTTCTTTACAGGCTGCTCCTCTTTGCCGGGATGCTCCTGCGCCTCGTCCTCCTTCCGTTTCGTCCGACTGTTCCGCGCTCCCGCGGCGAGGCCGCCCGCGCCTACCTCGCCACTCTCGTTGTTGCTTTGGGTCTCTCCAATCGGCAATCGGCAATCGGCTTCGACAATCGACAATCGACAACGAATGACTGACGTTTCCATCATCGTCGTCGCGCACAACGACGAGGACGATCTGCCTCACTCCGTCTCCTCCGCGCTCGCCCAGCGCGGCGTCTCCGTCGAGACCCTCGTCGTGGACAACGATTCCTCCGACGGCTCGTGCGACGCGGTGCGGCGCCTGGGCCGCGCAGAAACGCGGCTGGTCAGACTCCCGGAGAACGTCGGCTTCGCCGCGGCGATGAACCTCGGGATCGGGCTTTCCTGGGGACGGTACGTCCTCGCGTTGAACCCGGATTGTCGCCTGGAGCCGGACTTCGCCGCGATCCTGGCGGACCGTCTCGACCGCCGGCCGGATGTGGGTTCCGCGTCGGGAAGGCTCCTGCGCGCCGAGGGAGCGAACCTCCGCTCGACCGGGTGGCTCGACTCGACGGGGATCTACCGGACGGCGACCGGGCGGCACTTCGACCGGGGATCGGGCGAAGAGGCGGCCGGTCGGTATCTCGTGGAAGAAGAGGTCTTCGGCGCCAGCGGCGCGGCCGGCTTCTACCGGCGCGAGGCGCTGGAGTCCGCGAGGATCCTGACGGGAGTCTTCGACTCCGACTTCTTCCTCTATCGCGAGGACGCCGATCTCTCCTGGAGGCTAAAGAGCCTCGGATGGAAGTGTCTCTACGTTCCCGGGGCCGTCGCGTACCACCGCCGCCGCAACCTGCCGCAACGGCGGCGGCGGATGTCGCCGCTGGTCAACTACCATTCCGTGAAGAACCGGTTCCTTCTGCGCATCAATAACCAGACGCGTTCGGACCTCGCGAAGACGTTCCTGCCGACTCTCGCCCGGGACCTCGTCGTCCTGGGCGCCTGCCTGACGATCGAACGGTCTTCGCTTCCCGCCTTCACCTGGCTCTGGCGAAACCGGAAACGCCTCTGGGCCAAGAGGCGCGAAATCCAACAGAAGATTCGAGCGCGACGCCCCATGCCCTCGGTGCCGTAGGGGAGGGGCCTGGCCCTCCCGCCCCTTTCGAACACGCCGCGTCGTCGAGACCGACACATCTCGATTGTCGACACGTCTATCCTCGATCGTACTCACCGTCGCCTAGACAAGAGGAGCACGGACCGGAGGCGGGCGGAGCAAGCTCCGCCCCTACAGCACCATGAAGACAACGGCCGGAAGCTGATAGCTGATAGCTGATAGCTGATAGCTGGTAGCTGATAGCTGATAGCTTCTTTCCCCATGCGGCTGGCGATCCTGGGCACCCGCGGGATTCCCGCGCGCTACGGCGGGTTCGAGACGCTGGCCGAGGAGCTGTCGGCGCGCCTGGCCTCGCGGGGCCATGACGTCACGGTGTACACGCGCACGCGCTACGCGCAGTCGGGACTGACGAGCCACCGCGGCGCGAAGATCCGCGTCCTTCCGACGATCCCCACGAAGTACCTCGACACGGTAGCGCACGGGGTTCTCTCCGGCTTCGACGCGGCGCTCGAACGGTTCGACGCCGTGCTCGTCTGCAACGCCATCAACGCGGCGGCCGCGTTTCTTCCGCGCCTGGGAGGGAGGACGAGGGTCGTCATGAACGTGGATGGCCTCGAGCGAAACCGCCGAAAGTGGAATGCGCTCGGAAGATTCGCCTACCGCCTCTCCGAGAGACTCTCGACCATCGTGCCGGACGCGGTCGTCTCCGACGCGCGCGTCATCGAAAGTTACTATCGGGAGCGCTACGGTTTCTCCTCCGTTTTCATCCCCTACGGAGGAGACCTGCGCGAGCCCGAGGGAATCGAAACGCTCGAAAGGCTCGGGCTCTCGCCGGAGCGTTACGTGCTCTACGTTTCGAGGCTCGAGCCGGAGAACAACGCCGACGCCGTCGTGAGCGCCTATCGGGACGTGCCCGGAGACCTTCCTCTCGTCGTGGTCGGCGACGCGCCCTACGCTCGCGGCTACATCAGGGAGCTCCACCGGCAGGCCGGCCCGCGAGTGCGCTTTCCCGGAGCGCTCTACGGCGAGGACTACCGGCAGCTGCTCGCCCGGGCCGCGGTTTACGTCCAGGCGACCGAGGTCGGCGGAACGCATCCGGCCCTGGTCGAGGCCCTGGGCTTCGGGCGCGTCGTTTGCTACAACGGGTCGCCGGAGAATGAAGAGGTCGCGGGAGGAGTCGCCTTGCCGTTCGACGTTCGGCGGCCGGAGACCCTCACCCGCCTGCTGGCGGGGATTTTGGACGATCCGGCGGGTTACTCCGTATGGAAGGATCGTGCGAGGGCTCGCGTCCGGGAGCGGTACCGCTGGGAGGACGTCACGACCCGTTACGAAGCTCTTCTTGAAGGAAGGCCCGGCATCTCATAACATCGCGGCGGCATCCCGGCGGAGCTGGCTGCGCCGGACCCTATGCTGAAACAAAAAGCGCGAGCGATTGCCCTGGGCGTTCTGATCTGGGACCTCGTCCTGACGGCGTTGTCCCTGCCCGCGGCCTACGTCCTGCGGCATGTCGTGCTGCCGGCGTTCTTTCCGGCGGTCTTTCGCACCCCGCTCTTTCCAATCGACGAGTATTTCTTTCTGCTCCTTCTGGTTCTTCCCCTCTGGGGCTTGCTCTTGTACACCGCCGGCTTCTATCGCAGCCACCGCACGACGCCGCTCGTGGAAGAGATCTGGGGAGCGATGAAGGTCGCCTTCGGCGGCACGGCGATGCTCGCGCTTCTGGTCTACGGCCTCCGCCTGGAATTCGTCAGCCGCTTTTTCCTGGCGGTTTTCGGCATCGTCAACTTCACCTTCCTCTGCACCGAGAAAATTCTCCTCCGCCTGCTTTCCCGGTGGGTGCGCGCGCGGGGCCTGAACTTCCGCACCGTGCTGCTGGTGGGGACGGGTCAGAAGGCCGCGCAGCTGGGGGACTTCGTGGAGGCGCATCCCCACTGGGGATTCCGGGTCATCGGGTATCTCGACGACGACAACGGCGGCGAGATCCAGCGCGCCAACCGGTGGCCGTGCCTGGGCAAGATCACCGACCTCGAGCCGGTATTGATGAGCGAGGTCGTGGACGAGCTGATCTTCGTCATCGAAAAGGGGAGGCTCGGGGAATACGAAGACGCCCTCATCGTGGCCGAGCGTCACGGCGTTCGCGCGCACGTCTCGCTCGACATCTTCCCGCACGTTCTCGCGCGCCCGGTTCTGGAGGAGCTGGACGGCGTCGCGCTGCTTTCTTTCACCACGACTCCCGCCAACCCGATTCAGCTCGTCGCGAAGAGGGGCCTCGACTTCGCGTTGTCGCTCGCGTGCGTCCTCGTGACGCTGCCCGTGCAGGCTCTCGCGGCTCTCCTGATCAAGATCACGTCTCCCGGCCCGGTCTTCTTCCGCCAGGTCCGCTGCGGCTTGAACGGCCGGCATTTCACCCTGTTGAAGTTCCGCACCATGGACGCGGGAGCCGAAGACCGGCTGCACGAGGTCTCGCATTTGAACGAGATGTCGGGACCGGTTTTCAAGGTCTCGAGGGATCCGCGCCTGACTCCCGTGGGAAGGCTGCTACGCCGCCTCTCGATCGACGAGCTGCCGCAGCTCTGGAACGTGATCCTGGGCGACATGAGTCTGGTCGGCCCGCGGCCTCCCCTGCCGGAGGAGGTGGCGCGTTACGAGCCCTGGCAGCGCCGCCGTCTGTCGATGAAGCCCGGCCTCACGTGCCTCTGGCAGGTGTCCGGCCGCAGCAACCTGGACTTCGACCGGTGGATGGCGCTCGACCTGAAATACATCGACACCTGGTCGCCGATGCTGGACGTCAAGATCCTCTTGAAGACCGTCCCGGCGGTGTTGTCCGGCCGCGGAGCCAGGTAGCGATGGCGCCGTTAGGCGCAGTTCAAGGTCACTGCAGTCTTGTCATCCTGAGCACAGCGAAGAATCTGCTCCGGCTCACCCTAGCAGGTTGCTGAAAAAGGGTGTGGGTGGCGTTGCGAGCGCCGCGGGGTCGGATGCAAGGAGGCGCGACGAAGGCGATGCCGGGGCGCATCGGGGAGGAGTGGCGACGCCGCAGACGGCCCCGCGCCGCCGCAACCGCTTGCGGTGGCTGGCCTTTTGCTCGCGATGCCGCTCAAGCGAGAAAAACCCTTAGCGAGAGAGTCTCCAGCGTCGCGAGTTGCAAAAGGCCAGACACGACACCCGCATCCATTTTTCAGCAGCCTGCTAGTGTAGAGCGCAGATCCTTCCTTCGTCGCGTAGCTCCTCAGGACCGCTTCGCTCCTCAGGATGACAGGGTCTGCGGGCGCTCGGCGTGTTAGCGGTTCCCCCCGCGGAAGGCGTCCTCTTCTCCCTGCTTGAAGAGGTACTTGATGGAGGTCTTGGGAATCAGGAGGTTGGGTCCCCTGTCCCGGTTCACCTTCAGGCAGTGCTTGTCGTACCACTCGATCCAGCCGCGGATCTCTTCGCCGTCGTTCAAGACCACCACCATCGGGGTCTTGGCGGCCATCTGCTTGAGGTAGTAGTAGCTCTCGGCGTTGGTCTGCTCCGCCGGCGCCTGCTTGCGCTGCTGAAACGTGCGGGTCGGGTACCTCTCGGAGAGGTCCGAAAGGTTGGGTCGGATCAGCTTTCTGTTCCCCGAGGATTCGGTCTCTGGACGATACGCGTTCCCGGGGGGATTGCGTTCTGCCACGGCTGTCTCTCTTGGTCCCAGTTATTGGAGGGACACTTTAGCTGCTAAACCGCCGCTTCCGGGGAAATATTCTGAGCCTTTTCCGAGGGAGCCGGGGTCTGATTGACGGCCGGCCGTCCTCCCTCGTCCTCGTAGGCCAGGCAGCACATCAGCCGGCCGCACATACCCGAGATTTTCGAGGGATTTAGTGACAGGTTCTGATTCTTGGCCATCTTGATCGTCACGGGGTGGAATCCCTTTAAGAACGTCGAGCAGCACAGGGTCAGGCCGCACGGTCCGAGCCCTCCCCTCATCTTGGTCTCGTCCCTGGGGCCGACCTGACGCATTTCGATGCGGATCGGGTGCCTCTGAGCCAGGTCCGCCACGAGTCTCCGGTAGTCGATCCGAGTCTCGGAAGTGTAATAGACCGTGTATTTACGCCCGTCGAAACTCTCTTCGGCCCGAATGAGCTTCATGGGCAGCTTCTTCTCCGTTGCCAGCTCGTGGACGTCGGAGAAGAACCTCCTCTCGCGGGTGAGCTTGGATTCGTACGTAGCCAGATCGCTTGGGCTGCCCACGCGCACCAGCCGCCTTGCTTCGCGCAACTGGCACTGCTTGACGATCATGGGATGGAGAGTCACGACCTCGGCGTACTCCATTCCTTGTTCGCCCTCGACGACCAGCCTCTGACCCTTGTCCAGCGCCATTCCGTTGGTCTCGCAGAAGACCACGCGGCCGTCCTCGTTCTCGTTTATCCGGATGCCGACGTAATGGCCTCCGGGATTGAATGCGTTGCCTGTCGAGCAACCGCCACACCCAGACATAAGGAAACCCCTTAAATCTTTAAGGTTACGCGCCTCGAACAAGCCCGAGGCGCACGGGCCGAATACATGATTCTAGCTTCTCAGCTCCTCAATGAGCAAGCCGATCAATTCTTCCGGCCGCGTGGCGGCCAGAACCCGCGTCCCCGGCGCCGCCTTCCGGCCGGCGGGTTGAAACAAAGGAGGATGGGCGGGATTGTCCTCTTCAATGGCCGCCACGATCGCCGCCTCGTCATCGGATAGCAGGAGAACGGCGTCGATCCGCCGGTTCCGGCCGAGCTTTTCCAGCGCGTCTTCCACACCGCGGGCGGCCAGCACCTCGACCGAAGGATGCCGCGCCTCCATCTCTTCGATGTCTTCTTTCCCGCCGCCGACGACCAGCACAGAGATCATCAATTACTCGACCCAGATCGTCGCCGACGCTCCCGGCCGGGCGGGCTGCGAGACCCGCACGGAGGTATAGAAGAGGAACGTGTAGAGGCCCGGCCGGTCGGGAGCGAAATCGAACGTGAAGTTCCTCTTGACACCTTCGCGGATCTTGCTCTGCGTGTCGGTGCCGGAGACGCGGATCGGCCTTCCCCCTTCGGGCGTGTAGGCGATGGTCGCGATGGGGTACGAATAGCTGGTGCGGGCGGACGCCTGCTCCCGCGTCAGGGGAGCCGGGGGATCCTCGCGCGCGATCGTCACGAACTCCAGCCGCCAGTCCGGCAGCGGCTTGCCCTCGAAACGCAGCAGCGGCCGGACCGGCTCGCTCCGGACGATGCTCAGACGTTCCAGCGTTCGAGTCAGGAATTCCTGCGCCATCTGGAACCGGCCCCCCTCGACCGCGTAGCCGACTCCCACGTGGGTGGCTTCGGGATCGAGGATCGTGCGGCGGTGCCCGTCGCCCGGCGGGCTCTCGGCCATCATGTCCTCGTGTCCGGCGAGCGCGAGCCGCGAGATGGGCTCGGAGAAGTAAGGCCGGTTCGATTCCCAGGAGACCGAGTTCTCCGACTGCGCGCCGAAGACCCCCGCGAAGGAAGTGCGGGCGTAGGGAGGGATCCCGTCCGTCAGGAAGTGGCCGCGCGTCCCCTCGCGAATCTGCCGCGCGCAGAAAGCGTCCGCCACGCGCTCGGCCCCGCCGTCCCACGCCACGGGAAGGAGTCCGGCGGCCGCGCGGTCGGAATTGATCCGCGCGAAGACCGCCGCCTTGAGCGGGTCCTGCGGCCGGGAGTCGGAAGGAGGAATCGCTTCGACGAGCGGAACGGTGAGATCGGGCGCGCGAAGACGCAGGGAAGCGTGGGCTGGTGCCTTCCGGAGCCCCTTTGCCTGGAAGGCGCAAGAGGCCGCGAGGAAGGCTGCCGCGGCGGCCGCCAGGCGCGCCGTGCCCGAAAGCCGGCGGTTCAGCCGGGAAGGATTGGAATTACTCATGGATTCGTAGTCTCATGGGGTGTCGTACGGGAGAAACCGCGGGTCCCTGCGGAGTTCTTCCCGCCTCCCGCGCCGACGAGGAGGACGCGCCGGATGGCCGCGATCAAATTCGGAACGTCGGGTTGGCGGGCGGTCATCGCCGACGAGTTTACGTTCGCCAACGCGCGCCGCGTCATCGCCGCGGTGGCGCGCGTGCTCGCGCAAGAAGGAAAGAAAGGCGGGCTCGTTCTGGTCGGCTGCGACACGCGCTTCCTGGCCGGGCGCTTCGCGGCCGAGGCCGCGCGCCTGCTCGAGGCCGAGGGCTTCCAGGCGGAGATGTCCGCGCGCCCGGTCCCGACGCCGGTCCTCGCGTTCGAGATCCGCCGGCGCGGCGCCGCGGGCGCCGTCAACTTCACCGCCAGCCACAATCCGCCCCAATATCTCGGCATCAAGTTCTCCACCGCCGACGGGGCGCCGGCGCTTCCGGAGATCACGAAGAAGGTGGAGGAGAAAATCGCCGCGCTCGCGGAAGTCGCCGAGCCGCCTTCACGGCCCGTCGCGACGTTCGATCCGGCGCCGGCGTACCTCTCCGATCTCGCCTCCAAGGCGCGGCGGGAGGACGTCGGGCGGGGAAAGCCACGCTTCTCTCTCGACTTCCGCTTCGGGACTTCCTCCGGTTTCCTCGACGCTTATCTGGAGGGCGCGGGCGCGGACCTCTCGCGTTTGAACGCGAAGGCGGACCCGCTCTTCGGCGGAGAATCGCCGCAGTGCGGCGAGAAGGAGCTCGTCCGCCTGGGCGAGGACGTCCGCTCGGGGGGCTCGCGCCTGGGCCTCTCCTGCGACGGAGACGCGGACCGCTTCGGCGTCTGCGACTCCCGCGGCGTTTACGTCCAGCCCAACCAGGTTCTCGCGCTGCTCCTCTGGGACCTGCTCTCGCGCAAGGGACGCCGCGGCGGCGTCGCCCGGAGCGTCGCCACGACTCACGCGCTCGACGCGATCGCCGCGCGCTTCGGCGTTCCGCTCTACGAGACGCCGGTCGGCTTCAAGTACATCGGCGAGAAGCTGATCGCCGGCGAGATCATCTTCGGCGCGGAAGAGAGCGCGGGGCTGACCATCGAAGGACATGTCCCGGAGAAGGACGGCATCCTGGCCGACCTCCTCGTGGCGGAGATGGCCGGCGCTGCCGGCAAGACGCTGGACGAGCTTTCGGAGGACCTGCGCCGGCAGATCGGCCCGTTCTTCTCGACGCGCCTGGACCTGCCGGCCTCGCCCGAGGAGAAGCAGGCCCTGAAGAGCCGACGGGCTTCTCCTCCCGAGCGTTTCGCCGGCCGGAAGGTCTCCTCCGTCAACCAGGTGGACGGAATGAAGTTGCTTTTGGACGACGGTTCGTGGATTCTGGTCCGGGAATCGGGAACGGAGCCGGTGGCGCGCGTGTACGCCGAGGCGAAATCGCAGGACGAGGCCGCCGCTCTCGCGCGGGCGGCAAAGGAACTGTTGAGCCCGGACTCTTCATGGGCACCCGGCCGAAACACGGGCAGGTAATAAAGATGAAACGCCTGGCATACTCTGCGAAGATGGAAACGTTCGGGCACGGAGTGTCCGCGACAGAGATTTTTCGCCGAGGCAAGGAAGCGCAACGACGGCGATGCCGGGGCGCATCGCAGAGGAGCGCTGACGCCGCATTCGGCGGAGAAGATCGGAACGGCGGCCGGAGTCGCTTATGAAGAGTGCGGGCTGAATGAGCTTTTCCATCGAGGCCGTCTTCGGCCGGGAGATCCTGGACTCGCGAGGCAATCCGACCGTCGAAGTCGAGGTCCTGCTCTCGGGAGGCGCGACGGGGCGCGCGGCGGTGCCTTCGGGCGCCTCGACCGGGCAGCGCGAAGCGCTGGAGCTGCGCGACGGCGACAAGAAGCGTTACGGCGGCAAGGGGGTCACGAAGGCCGTCGGGCACGTCAACGGCGAGATCGCCGGCGTCGTCGTGGGTGTCGACGCGAGGGACCAGGCCCTGCTCGACCGGATCCTGATCGAGCTCGATGGGACGGAGAACAAGGGGAGATTGGGCGCCAACGCCATCCTCGGCGTCTCCCTCGCTGCGGCGCGGGCGGCCGCGGCGGCCTCCGGCCTGCCGTTCTACCGGTATCTGGGCGGCGCCGGCGCGCTTACGCTTCCCGTCCCCATGATGAACGTCATCAATGGCGGCGCGCACGCCGACAATCGCCTGGACCCGCAGGAATTCATGGTCTGCCCCGTAGGCTTCACGACTTTCGCCGAGGCCCTGCGCGCGGGAGTCGAGGTCTTCCACACGCTGAAGGGGATCCTCAAGTCCAGGGGGCTCTCGACCGGCGTCGGGGACGAAGGAGGGTTCGCGCCCGACATCGCCTCCGCGCGCGAGGCGCTGGATCTGCTCGTCTCCGCGATCGCGGCGGCCGGCTACGAGCCCGGGCGCGACATCGCGATCGCGCTCGACCCGGCGGCCTCGGAGTTCTACGAGAAGGGGAAGTACGTCCTGAAAGGAGAGAAGAAGACGCTCTCTCCCGAAAAGATGATCGCCTACTGGGAGGCCCTCGTCGGCGACTACCCGATCGTCTCGATCGAAGACGGCCTGGCGGAATCCGACCACGACGGCTGGGTCGCCATGACGAAGCGCCTGGGCGAGAAGATCCTCCTGGTCGGCGACGACAACTTCGTCACCAACTCGAAGATCCTGGCGCGCGGAATCGCGGACGGGATCGCCAATGCGCTCCTCGTGAAGTTGAACCAGGTCGGCACGGTAACCGAAACGCTCGATGCCGTGCGTCTGGCGCAGACCTCCGGCTACCGGACCGTCGTGTCCCACCGCTCCGGCGAGACCCCGGATGACTCGATCGCGGATCTTGCCGTCGCAGTGAACTCCGGTTTGATCAAGACCGGCTCCGCCTGCCGGGGAGAGCGCCTGGCCAAGTACAACCGCCTCCTGGAGATCGAGGAAGACCTGGCCCCCGCCGGAGTCTTCGCCGGGAGAGGAGCCTTCCGGCGTTGAGGCAGCCTTCGTCCCCTCCCCGCGAACCCAGGCCGATCGCCGCATTCTTCCTCTCGCTCGCCGGCTCGGCCGTCGTGCTCGGCGCCGTCGTTCTCTACGACGGCCGCGTCCTGGAGTTGAAGAAGGCGAAAGCCGACATCCGCCAGCTCGACAAACAGATCGCCGACCGCAAGCGAGAGAACGCTGGTCTGCGCGCCTCCATCGCCGCCGCGAACCGCGGCCAGTTCCCCGCCGAAAGAGCCGCCCGCGAGGAGCTCCACCTGGTCCACCCCGAGGACATCGTCCTCCTCTACCCTCCCGGCACCCTCGCTCCACAGCCCACTCCCGCCTCAACGCCCCCGCTCGCGCCTTCTCCCTCTCCCACCGGAAGAGGAAAGGGGTAGGGGTTTCTCTTCGCCGCTTCGCGACTTGACCTGATCTGTCACGTTCGATATCGTGCGCGTCCTGACGCGGGGTGGAGCAGTCTGGTAGCTCGTTGGGCTCATAACCCAAAGGTCGAAGGTTCAAATCCTTCCCCCGCAACCAATAAAATCAAGGAGTTGGGCGAGCCGCCCGACTCCTTTTTTCTTTGATTTGCCCTAAACTTACCCCGTTGCGGCTCTTTCCTGACGCACACCCCTGGTTTCGAATCTCGGCGTCCCGACCACTCTTTCCCAACAAATGGGGGGTCGGCGGCTGTGGATAAGCCGACTCGGCTCGACAAACTGCTAACGTGGTTCAAGAACAATCGGTTCTTCGCCATCGCTATGCTCGTGGCCATCGGCATCGTCGCTGCGAGTCAGCTGGTCACTTCGATCTCGAGCCTGGTGCAGACCGGCGGACATCTGCTGTCAAAGTCACTTCCAGCCGTGCCGCGGGACGAGCCGGCTTTCACTCCAACACCTGAATCTGTCGCTGCTGCTCCGGAGCCCTCTCTGGTGAAGGAAGTGCTGCGATTCGGTGCTGCCGGCACGGGGCCGGGCCATTTCGAAGACGCCAGGTGGATCGTGATCACTCCCCAAGGCGTGATGCTCGTCGCCGAGTACGTCGAAAGGGGACGCATCCAGCGCTTCGACCTGAATGGCCAGTTTCTCTCCCAGTGGTTCGCGAAGGACAAAAACTACGGCTCGGCCTCGGTGCACGACATCGCGTTCGAGATCCAGCAAGGCCTTCTCTATGCAATCCAGGTGTGGGACGTCTATCGATATGATCCGACTACCGGCAAGGAGCGTGGTGAGCTTGCTCGCCAGGAGAACTTCAACTCAGCAGCGGCGCTCGCGTCGGATCCACGCGGCGGGGTTATCGCCTTGTGGGCGAACGAACACGGTGGCATGGATCTGATTCGGTACGTCCCCGGCGCGGACCGCGCTCGCGTCGTCAAGCGCGATCTTCTCAAAGAACATTTCAAGCACCACCCGACGTCCGTCAGCCTCGCCGTCGACGGATTGGGGAACATGTATGTCATCGCTCAGAATGAGGATGAAGCGATGCTCAAGTTTTCCCCGGACGGCGAGTTCCTGGATCTAATCGGGAGTCCCGGAGACGGACCCGGCCAGTGGAATAGTCCAGAGACACTCGCGGTAGACGGTAAGGGGCGCGTCTTCGTTGTGGCCTTCAATGGCATTCACGTGATCGATGCGAGCGGGCGCTACGAAGGGAAGTTCAAAAGCAACTGCCCGGGGATGCCGGTCAGTGCCCGGGCACTGGCATTCGACCTGAAGGGCTATCTCTATGTCCTGTGTGGCGACGCCGTCATCAAGTACGAACTGGACATTCCATAGGATCGACGCGCAGGTTCACGGATTCCGGACAAGGAGCGGCTGATGCACCCGGCTGAGGAGTTGTGGAACGAACTCTCAGCCGTCGAGCCTTACCCAGAAGACGTGTTGGCCGTGCCGGAACCCATTGTTGGCACGGTGTTCTTTCCAGGAGGCTTTGGCCTGTGGAACCCAGCCGCCACGAAGCCGCTTCCGCCCATGCCGAGAGGCGGCGTCATGGTCTTGGGTCAAGACTTCCACTCCGAACAGGGATACCGAGAGTCTCTTCGCCAGGGATTCGAGAGCCCGACTCAGCCGACTTGGTTTTGGCTGACGCGCCTCCTCACGCAGGGAAAGGTCCCGCCGGAGCAGTGCTTCTTCACGAACGTCTACATGGGCCTCCGAGAACGTGGGAAGACGGGGCCTTTTCCAGGCGCGGCGTTTTCTGCATTCGTCGAGCGCTGCCAGGCATTCCTGATCCGCCAACTAGCATTGCAACGCCCGCGGCTAATCCTGACGCTCGGGATTCCGTCCGCGCGTTTTCTGGGCACCCTCTCCTCTTCGCTTTCAGATTGGGCATCCGCGTCCACGCAGAATGAAATCGATGCCGCAGGGCCCTTTCGGCGGCGGGTCCGCTTCGGCGACCTTCCAGACGTCGAGGCGACCGTCGCCGCACTGACCCACCCGAGCCTTCGGCCGACGAATGTGCGTCACCGGTGGTTTGGTCGATGGGTCGGTGACGAGGCGGAACTTACCATGCTCCGCGAGGCCGCCCTCCTTAATCCCGTAGAGGGTGAACAGACTTCCTGAGAGGCAGGACATTAGGCGCAGGCCGAACCCGCCTCAGGGATGGGAGGGGCAGTGCATGCACGCCACGCCGGTGGAGGCTCCTGTGAGATCCGGTCGTGCGGTAGAATTCGCATCACCCGCTTCACCCTAGGCTAAATTCGCGAAGGTGTTTCTGATATGAGGCTCGAAGACCTCCAGCCCGACGCCGCCGTGCGTGGCATTCTGCCCGACGCACTGGTTACCGTGGTCAGCGTCGAGTGGCATGGCTCGGACGCGCTGACCCTCGTGTACCGCGGGCCGAGCGGTCGCGTGGCGGATGAGATCCTCTACCGGCACGACGAGCCGCGTCTCGAGATCGCCCAGGCCGGCCGGCCATGGAGCTTCGATGGCGGCGGCGCTCTCTTCCGCCTCGTCGCGGAGGCACACCGCATTCGCCTGGCGCACCTCTTCGATCCGGTGCTCGCGGTCCACACCTCCCTCCTGGATCCGCTCCCGCACCAGATCACGGCGGTCTATGAGGCGATGCTCCCGCGTCAACCGCTGCGCTTTCTGCTCGCCGACGATCCCGGCTCTGGCAAGACGATCATGGCGGGGCTGTTCATCAAGGAGCTGATCGTCCGCGGCGATCTCCGACGCTGCCTGATCGTCTGCCCCGGTAGTCTCGCCGAGCAGTGGCAGGACGAGCTGAGCCGTCGCTTCCATCTGCCCTTCGAGATCATGACCAACGACAAATTCGAGGCCGCGCGCACCGGCAACTGGTTCCTGGAGAACGACCTCGCCATCGCGCGCCTCGACAAGCTGTCGCGCAACGAGGACGTGCAGCAGAAGCTCAGCGCCCCGGACTGCCGCTACGACCTCATCGTCTGCGACGAGGCCCACAAGATGTCCGCTACGTTCTTCGGCGGGGAGGTCAAGTACACCAAGCGTTACCGGCTCGGCCAGCTCCTCTCGGGCATAACGCGCCACTTCCTGCTGATGACCGCCACGCCGCACAATGGCAAGGAGGAAGACTTCCAGCTCTTTCTGGCGCTGCTCGACGGCGACCGCTTCGAGGGTAGGTTCCGCGACGGCGTGCACCAGGTCGAGGTCTCCGACCTGATGCGCCGCATGGTCAAGGAAAACCTGCTCAAGTTCGATGGCCGGCCGCTCTTTCCCGAGCGCATCGCCTACACGGTTCCCTACAAGCTGTCCGACGCGGAGGCGCGGCTCTACAGGGAAGTCACCAACTACGTCCGGGAGGAGTTCAACCGCGCCGAGGCGCTCGAGAATGACAAGCGCGCCGGCACTGTCGGCTTTGCCCTGACCATCCTGCAACGACGCCTTGCCTCCTCACCTGAGGCGATCTATCAGTCGCTTCGGCGTCGGCGGGAGCGTCTGGAAAAGCGGTTGCGCGAGTTGGAATTGCTGCAGCGTGGCGGCTCGCCCCCCGCCCCCGCCCTGGCGGGCCCCGTGCTCGACCCCGACGACGTCGAGGATCTCGATGAGGCTCCCGAGAACGAGGTCGAGGCAGCCGAGGAAGCGATCCTCGATCAGGCTACGGCCGCCGCGTCCCTCGCCGAGCTGAAGATCGAGATCGCCACGCTCGCCCGCCTCGAGGCGCTTGCCGGTGAGGTGCGCCGCAGCGGCCAGGACACGAAGTGGCGGGAACTCGCGCACCTGCTGGGCGAGATTTTCACGCCTGCGGGGCTGGGCGACCGAGTTGGCGAGCCCACCGTGCCCTACGGCGCCGGCCCGATTCCGAAGCCCGTCCCTTCGCCGCGCCAGAAGCTCGTCCTCTTCACCGAGCACCGGGACACGCTCAACTACCTCGAGCGCCAGATCGGCTCGCTGCTCGGCCGCCCGCAGTCGATTGTGCTGATCCACGGCGGCATGGGACGCGAGGAGCGACGCAAGGCGCAGACGAGCTTCCTCCACGACCCTATGGTGCAGGTGCTGCTCGCGACCGACGCCGCCGGCGAAGGTATCAACCTGCAGCGCGCCCACCTGATGGTGAACTACGACCTGCCCTGGAACCCGAACCGCCTGGAGCAGCGATTCGGCCGCATCCACCGCATCGGCCAGACCGAGGTCTGCCACCTATGGAACATGGTGGCCGAGGAGACCCGCGAGGGCGACGTCTATCGCCGTTTGCTGGAGAAGCTCGAGGAAGCCCGAAAGGCGCTCGGCGGACAGGTCTTCGATGTGCTCGGCAAGCTCCAGTTCGATGGTCGGCCGCTGCGCGATCTCCTGATCGAAGCCATCCGCTACGGCGACCTGCCAGAGGTGCGCGCACGCCTGACGCGCGCCATCGAACACGGCGTGGATAGACCACACCTCGAAGGCCTGATCGAAGACCGGGCGCTCGCCCACGACGTCATGGATTCGAGCCGCGTGGCGCGCGTGCGTGAGGAGATGGAACGGGCCGATGCGCGCCGCCTGCAGCCGCACTACATCGAGTCGTTCTTCCTCGAGGCTTTCAAGCGCCTGGGCGGCACTGTCCGCCAACGCGAGCCACGCCGATACGAGGTCACCCACGTGCCCGCCCCGGTGCGCAACCGCGACCGCCAGATCGGCACGGGCGACCCCGTGCTCGCGCGCTACGAGCGCATCACGTTCGAGAAGGAACTGATCGCGCCCCAGGGCCAGCCGCTGGCCGCCTTCGTCTGCCCGGGCCACCCCCTGCTCGACGCCGCCCTCGACCTCACGCTCGAGCGCCACCGCGATCTCCTGAAGCGCGGCACGGTTCTGGTGGACGAGCGCGACCCCGGCACGAGCCCACGAGTGCTCTTCACCCTCGAGCACGCCATCCAGGACGCGAGTCTCCTACCTTCGGGCGAGCGCCGCACGATCTCTCGACGCATGCTCTACGTAGAGATGGACGGCAAGGGGCAAACACACCATCTCCAGTACGCGCCGTATCTCGACTACCGTCCGCTCGCCGAGGACGAGCCCTCGGTGGCCGACCTCCTCGCCCGGCCCGAGTGCGCCTGGATCACGCGCGCCCTGGAGCAGAAGGCGCAGAGTCATGCCATCGCTGAGGTCGTGCCCGAGCATATTGCCGAGGTGCGCGGCCGCCGGCTTGCGTGGGTCGAGAAGACCCGTGCCGCCGTGAAGGACCGCCTGACCAAGGAGATCACCTACTGGGACCACCGCGCCGAGCAGCTCAAACTGCAGGAGCAGGCGGGAAAGGCCGGCGCCCGGCTCAACTCGCAGGAGGCCCGCCGCCGCGCCGACGACCTGCAGACGCGGCTCCAGAGGCGCCTCGCCGAGCTGGACCGGGAGGCCCAGGTCTCCGCGCTGCCGCCGGTTGTGTTGGGCGGGCTGGTGGTCGTGCCTCGGGGACTCCTTGCCGCGATGACCGGGCGCACCGTGCCCGCACAATCCGTTGACACCCAGGTATCAGCGGCCCGTGCCCGCGCCATCGTGATGGAGGTTGAGCGCGCCTTGGGCTTCGAGCCTACCGACCGCGAGTTCGACAAGCTCGGCTACGACATCGAGAGCCGCGTCACCGGCACCGGGCGGCTGCGATTCATCGAGGTCAAGGGACGCGTGACCGGTGCGGACACCGTGACAGTGACGAAGAATGAGATCCTTTACTCGCTCAACAAGCCCGATGATTTCATCTTGGCGATCGTGGAGTTTCTGGACAGCGATTTTCATCGTGTCCACTACGTGCGCACCCCTTTTCACCGCGAGCCGGATTTCGGGGTCACCAGCGTAAACTACGACTTTGCCGAACTCTTGGGTCACGCTGGAGAACCCTCGTGACGCCGTCTATATAGAGAGCGCGACTTCGAGGAGCGTCCGATGCTGACCAGACTAACCATTCGCAACTTCAAGCTCTTCGACGAGGTCGAGCTCGAACTCGGTCAGCGCGTCGTCTTCGTGGGGCCGAACAACTCCGGCAAAACCTCCGCCCTGCAGGCGCTGGCACTGTGGAATGCTGGAGTCCGCCGCTGGGTAGAAAAGCGCGGCGCCGGCAACGTACCAAAGGAGCGCGCTGGCGTCACTATCAACCGGCGCGACCTCATCGCCCTGCCGGTTCCCTCTGCCAATCTGCTATGGCGCGACTTACACGTACGGGAGGGCTACAAGGACGCCGGCAAGCAGAAGACCCGAAACGTCTTGGTCGAAATTGACGTTGAAGGGATCGACCAGGGTCACACCTGGACTGCGAGCCTCGAGTTCGACTACGCCAACGAAGAGTCCCTCTACTGCCGCTCGCGGATCGCACCGGGCGGACCCCGTTTGGAAGTTCCGGCCGCCGCCGCCGAGGTGCGCCTCGCCTATCTCCCTCCGATGTCCGGGCTCGCGTCGAACGAGACGCGGCTCGACGAGGGAGCGGTCGCCGTGCGCATCGGCGAGGGCCGTACTGCGGAGGTGCTGCGCAACCTCTGCTGGCAGGTGCGCGAGCGCGATGCAGCTCTGTGGCAACGGATCGTCGATCGCATGAGGGTGCTATTCGGCGTCACGCTCGATGAACCGCAGTACATCAAGGAGCGGGGCGAGATCGTGATGTCATTCCGCACGTCGGGCGACGTTCGGCTCGATCTATCGGCAAGCGGGCGCGGGCAGCAGCAGACACTCCTCCTGCTGGCGCACATGGCGGCGAACCCCGGCTCGGTGTTGCTTCTCGACGAACCCGACGCGCACCTCGAGATTCTGCGACAGCGCCAGATCTATCAAGTCCTCACCGAGACGGCAGCCGAAACCGGGAGCCAGATTATCGCCGCCAGCCACTCCGAGGTGATCCTCAACGAAGCCGCAGATCGTGACACCGTGATCGCCTTTGTCGGTAAGCCCCACCGCATCGACGACCGCGGCAGTCAGCTTCTGAAGGCGCTCAAGGAAATCGGCTTCGAGCACTACGTCCAAGCAGAGGAAACCGGCTGGGTGCTCTACCTCGAGGGTTCCACTGACCTCGCGATACTGCAAGCCTTCGCTGAGAAGCTCAGTCACCCGGCACGGGCGGCGCTCGACCGCCCCTTCGTCCACTACGTCGGCAACCAGCCGCCAAAGGCCCAGGCGCACTTCTACGGGCTTCGCGAGGCCAAAGCGAATCTCCTCGGTCTGGCGCTCTACGACCGTCTGGATGGGTCACCCCCCGCCGACCCGAACCTGATGCAGCAGACGTGGCGCAAGCGCGAGATCGAGAACTACCTGTGCCAGCGCACAACACTGCTCGCCTGGGCCGAGGCACATGGGCGAACGCAGCATGGCGACCTCTTCGCCGTAGCATGGCGCGGGTCGATGGAGCGAGCTATCGACACAATCCGAGCGGCGCTCGCTGAACTCGGCAAGCCCGATCCCTGGAGCCCCGACATCAAGGCGAGCGAGGAGTTCCTCGACCCGCTCTTTCGGAAGTTTTACGAGCAAGTGAATCTGCCGAATCTAATGCGGAAGACCGACTACCACACGCTAGCGCCTTACGTCCCCTCGGAGGAACTCGATGCCGAAGTACGCGAGAAGCTCGATGCGATCGCGGAGATTGCAGGCCGGATTCGGTCGAGAGAAGCCGACGAGTGAAGGTGCAAAAGAAGCTTATCGAAGTCGCACTGCCACTCGACGCCATCAACAAGGCCTCGGCGCGGGAGAAGTCGATCCGGCACGGGCACCCGAGCACGCTGCATCTGTGGTGGGCGCGGCGGCCGCTGGCGGCGGCGCGGGCGGTGATCTTCGCGCAGATGGTGGACGACCCATCGGCGCACCCGGACCTGTTCCCGACCGAGAAGAAGCAGGAGAAGGAACGCCAGCGGCTCTTCCGCGTCATCGAAGACCTGGTGCTGTGGGAGAACACCACCAACGAAACTGTGCTGCAGGCGGCGCGCGACGAGATCTGGGCGAGCTGGCGGCGCGCCTGCGCTGAGAACGCCGATCACCCGCGGGCTAAGGAGCTGTTCGACCGCAAGAAGCTTCCCGCCTTTCACGACCCCTTCGCCGGGGGTGGCTCATTGCCGTTGGAGGCGCAGCGGCTCGGGCTCGAGAGCTACGCCACCGACCTCAACCCGGTGGCTGTGCTGATCAACAAGGCGATGATCGAGATCCCGCCGAAGTTCGCGGGGAAGCCGCCGGTGAACCCCGAGGTGAGCAGGGAGAAGTCGCTGATCGCCCGTGAGTGGAAGGGCGCGCAGGGCCTCGCCGAGGACGTGCGCTACTACGGCCAGTGGATGCGCGACGAGGCCGAGAAGCGCATCGGCCACCTCTACCCGAAGGTCGAGGTCACCGCCGAAATGGCGAAGGCGCGGCCGGACCTGAAGCCGTACGTCGGCCGGAAGCTCACCGTGATCGCCTGGCTCTGGGCGCGCACGGTGAAGAGTCCGAACCCGGCCTTCGCGCAGGTGGACGTGCCGCTCGCCTCGACCTTCATGCTCTCCACCAAGACGGGCAAGGAGGCGTACGTCGAGCCGGTGATCAAGAACGGCGGCTACCGCTTCACGGTGAAGGTCGGGAAGCCGAAGGATGCAGAGGGGGCGAAGCGGGGAACCAAGTCGGGAAGCAGCGGTAGCAGCTTTCTCTGCTTGATGTCGGGAACGCCGATGCCGTTCGAGTATCTGCGATCCGAAGCCAAGGCGGGACGCATGGGCGCGCGGCTGATGGCGATCGTCGCTGAGGGCAAGCACGGGCGTGTCTATCTGTCGCCGACGCCGGAGATCGAGACCGTCGCTCTAGCTGCAAAGCCGCATGACGCGCCGGAGACGGATCTGCCCGCGAGGGCGCTCGGTTTCCGCGTCCAGGAATACGGCATGACCAAGTGGCGAGACCTCTTCACTCCCCGCCAGCTCGTGGCACTGACGACGTTCACCGACCTGGTGAAGGAAGCGCGCGAGCGAGTGAAGCGCGACGCGCTCGCTGTCGGTCTGCCCGCCGCCGGCCCGTCCCTCGGCGACGGCGGTACCGGCGCCAGCGCCTATGCCGAGGCGGTGGGGGTCTACTTAGGATTCGCCGTGAGCAAGGCTGCCGACAGGAACACCTCGCTTTGCGTCTGGGAACAACAGATGGATCGGATGCGTGGCACCTTCGGGAGGCAGGCTCTGCCGATGGTCTGGGACTACGTCGAGACGAACCCGTTCGCAGGCGCGGGCGGCGACATCTATGGCACGGCACACTCTCTGTGTGAGGTCTTGGACAAGTTCACGAGCAGTATGATCGGCCGCGCCGAACAGAAGGACGCGCAAAGCCAGTCGCTGAGTACGGATCGAGTTGTCTCCACCGACCCTCCCTACTACGACAACATTGGCTATGCTGACCTGTCAGACTTCTTTTACGTCTGGCTGCGTCGCTCACTAAAGGTCGTCTTCCCCGATCTGTTTGCGACGCTTGCCGTGCCGAAGGCCGAGGAGCTTGTTGCGACGCCCTATCGCCACGACAGCAAGGAGGACGCGGAGACCTTCTTCCTCGATGGCATGACGCAGGCAATGCACCGCCTGGCCGAGCAGGCGCACGCGGCCTTCCCGGTCACAATCTACTACGCATTCAAGCAGTCCGAGACTGAGAGCGGAGAAGGCACGTCTAGCACCGGTTGGGAGACGTTCCTCGACGCCGTGATCCGTGCGGGATTCGCCATCAGCGGAACTTGGCCGATTCGCTCCGAGCTTGCGACTCGCAACATTGGGAGGGGTACCAACGCCCTAGCCTCCAGCATCATTCTCGTCTGTCGCAAACGCGCTGCCGAAGCACCCACCGCCACGCGCCGCGATTTCGTCACCGCGCTTAAGGCCGAGCTGCCCGTGGCGCTCGCCCACCTGCAGCGCGGCAACATAGCGCCGGTGGACCTCGCGCAGGCGGCCATCGGCCCGGGAATGGCGGTCTACACCCGCTACGCCAAGGCACTCGACGCCGAGGGCAAGCCGCTCACGGTGCGCGAGGCGCTGGCGCTCATCAACCAGACCCTCGATGAGGCGCTGGCCGAGCAGGAGGGCGACTTCGACGCCGATAGCCGCTGGGCGCTCACTTGGTTCGAGCAGTCGGCCTTCGCCGAGGGCGAGTACGGCGTGGCCGAGCAGCTCAGCAAGTCCAAGAACACGAGCGTTCAGGCGATGAGCGGCAAGGATGGCATCCTCGAATCGAAGCGCGGCAAGGTACGGCTGTTCCGACCCGAGGAGCTGAAGGCGGATTGGGACCCGGGCACCGACCCGCGCCTCACCGCGTGGGAGATCGTCCATCACCTGATCCGTGTGCTCGCGAGCGGCGGCGAGGGCGCGGCAGCCGGGCTCGTCGCCAAGCTCGGCGCCAAGGCCGAGATCGCGCGCGAGCTTGCCTACCGCCTCTACACCTTCTGCGAGCGCAAGAAGCGCGCGGCCGAGGCGCTGGCCTACAACGGCCTCGTCCAGAGTTGGCCCGAGATCGCCCGCCTCGCCCGCGAGGGCGGCAAACCCAGAGCCGAGCAGGTCGGACTGTTCGGGGAGACCGAGGAGTAAGCCATGGCCCTCACCAACCAGGATCGCGTCGGTAAGGCGATGGAGCTGCTCCGGGCGGGGCTCGCGCCCTTCGTCGAGCGCGAGTTCAAAAGCCAGCACCAGGCGGAGGCTGCCGCGGCGGCGCGCCGCTACTTCGGCGACGACCGGACGGTCGCCAGGAAGCCGGTTGCCGAGTGGGACGTCGCGGCGCTGCTCAAGCTCATGTGGGAGGCGTGGAACGACGTCTTTGGCAAGACGCTTGGCCGTGCCGAGCGGTCGCTGCTGCAGGAGCTGCGCGACTGCCGCAACAAGTGGGCGCACCAGGAGCCATTCTCGAGCGACGACGCCGATCGTGCGCTCGATTCGATGGCGCGCCTCCTTACCGCGGTCTCGGCCCCGCAGGCGGACGAAGTCGGCAAGATGAAGATGGAGCTGCGACGGCTTACCTACGACGAGCAGGTGCGCAGCGAGAAGCGAAAGGCGGGCGGTTCGCTGATCGAGGCGGCGGCGACCGGCACGCTAAAGCCGTGGCGCGAGGTGGTCACGCCGCACGCCGATGTTGCGAGCGGTCGCTACCAGCAGGCGGAGTTCGCCGCCGACCTCTGGCAGGTGCACCTGGGCGAAGGCTCGGATGAGTACAAGAAGCCACAGGAGTTCTTCCGCCGCACCTACCTCACCGAGAGTCTGAAGCGCCTGCTGGTGGGCGGCGCGGAGCGGATCTCGGGCAAGGGCGGCGACCCGGTGGTACAGCTTCAGACTAACTTCGGCGGCGGTAAGACCCACTCGATGTTGGCGCTCTACCACTTGTTCTCCGGGGCGAACCCGGGCGAGCTGGCGGGCGTGGACGCGGTGCTTGCCGAGGCGGGCGTGAAGAGCGTGCCCCGGGCGAAGTGCGTGGTGCTGGTGGGGAACAGGATCTCGCCCGGGAATCCCGTGACCAAACCGGACGGCACGGTGGTACGCACGCTGTGGGGCGAAATGGCCTGGCAGCTCGGTGGCAAGAAGGCCTTCGCGCGTGTCAAGGCCGACGACGAGAAGGCTACGAACCCGGGCGACGTGATGCGCGAGCTGTTCAAGGAGTACGGGCCGTGTCTGATCCTGATTGACGAGTGGGTGGCGTATGCGCGCCAGCTCCACGATCAGAGCGACCTGCCGGCCGGCGGCTTCGAGACGCAGTTCACTTTCGCCCAGGCGCTCACCGAGTCAGCCAAGCTCGCCGGCAACTGCCTGCTCGTGATCTCGCTACCCGCCTCGGACACCCAGGGCTCACCTCACACGCAGGCCGACGACGCGGAGGTGGGGGGCATCCGGGGGCGCGAGGCGCTCGAGCGGCTGCGCAATGTGGTTGGGCGAGTGGAATCGTCTTGGCGGCCGGCGACCGCCGAGGAGGGCTTCGAGATCGTGCGGCGGCGCCTGTTCGAGCCTCTCGCCGGACCGGACGCCTTCAAGCAACGCGACGTGACCGCGCGCGCCTTCTCCGACCTCTATCACGCGCAAAGCGCCGAGTTCCCGCCCGAGTGCAAAGGCGGCGACTACGAGAAGCGCATCAAGGACGCGTACCCGATTCATCCGGAGATCTTCGACAGGCTCTACACCGACTGGTCCACGCTGCTGAAGTTCCAACGGACGCGTGGGGTGCTGCGGCTGATGGCGGCGGTGATTCACAGTCTGTGGGAGAAGGGCGATCGCAATCCGCTGATCCTGCCTTCGACGATCCCGATCGACGACGCCCGCGTGCAGTCCGAGCTGACCCGCTACCTCTCGGACAACTGGGCTCCGATCATTGAGAAGGACGTCGACGGGCCCAGCTCGCTGCCCTTGAGGATTGACGCGGAACAGCCCAACCTCGGCAAGCTCCACGCAACGCGGCGGGTAGCGCGCACGATTTACCTGGGATCGGCGCCGACAGCCGCGGCAGCCCACCGCGGCCTCGAAGACCGGCACGTCAAGCTCGGTTGCGTGATGCCCGGCGAGTCGCCGGCGGTGTTCGGAGATGCCCTGCGGCGGCTGGCGGCGGCGGCGACGTATCTCTACCAGGACGGGCCGCGATTCTGGTACTCCACCCAGCCGACCGTTACGAAGCTTGCGGAGGACCTTGCCGAGCAGCTCAAGCGCGATCCCGACAAGGTGGCGCAGGAACTGGACGAGCGACTGCGAGCCGATCTTCGCAGGACCGGCGACTTCTTCCGCATCCATCCGCTGCCGCGCTCGGGCGCCGAGGTGCCGGACGATCTCGACGCGCGACTGGTCGTGCTGCCCGCCGAGCAGGCGTACACGAAGGAACCCGGCAGCGCGGCCGAGACGGCGGCGCGGGCGATCCTCGCTTCGCGCGGCAACACGCCGCGGCTCTACCTCAACTCGCTGGTCTTCCTCGCCGCCGACAAGGTCCGCTTGCAGGACCTCGACGAGGCGGTGCGCAGGTTCCTGGCGTGGAAGTCCATTCTGGGGGAGAAGGAGAAGCTGAAGCTCAACCTCGACCCGCACCAGGTGGGCCAGGCCGAGACGCAAAAGCAGGCAGCCGACGACGCGGTGACGGCGCGACTGCCCGAGACCTATCAGTGGCTGCTCGTGCCGGAACAGGCGAACCCGCAGGCGCCAATCACATGGCAGGCGATCCGGCTCTCGGGCAGCGACGCGCTTGCGGTGCGGGCGAGCAAGAAGCTCCGAAGCGACGAGTCGCTGGTGACCTCGCTCGGCTCAACGATCCTGCGCAAGCACCTGGATGACGTGCCGCTATGGAGCGGCGACCACGTGGCAGTTCGGCAGCTCGTCGAGTACTTCGCGCGATACCTCTACCTGCCGCGCCTCGCCGGGCCCGAGGTGCTGGTGCAGGCGATCCGCGATGGCGTGGCGCTGCTCACCTGGCAGTCGGACACCTTCGCCTACGCCGAAAGCTACGACGAGACCGCCGCGCGCTACCGAGGACTGCGTGGTGGACAAATGGTATCGCTCTCAGCCGAGAGCGCCGGGCTGCTGGTGAAGCCGGCCGTGGCGCGGAGGCAGATGGATGCCGAGACATCCGCTGCGGCTCCCGGCAGCACACCAGAGGAGATTGGTGCTCGCTTGCCCCTCGGCGTCTCCGGCCCGACGCCGGCGGGCGCCGCGCCCGGTGTGGCCGCGGCCACACGCCCCCGCCGGTTCCACGGCACCGTTCAGCTCGACCCCGCACGAGTCGGCCGCGACGCAAGTCGCATCGCCGACGAGGTGATCGCTCACCTTGCGGGGCAAGTGGGGACGGAGATCACGGTTACCCTCGAGATCGAAGCGTCCCTCCCGGATGGCGCCTCGGATCAGATCGTGCGCACGGTAACGGAGAACAGCCGGACGTTGAAGTTCACAAGCCACGGATTCGAGAGCGACTAGCCCAACAGAGGCGAGGAGGGGGTGTGAAGTCGCATGAGCTGGAGATTTTGAAGGCCGAGTTCGGCCTGACAGGAATTGACGATCCTGACGCCCTTCGGGCCGCGATCCGGAGCAGGTTATAGAACATGAACCAAATTGATCGCCTTGAGATCGAAATGCGACTCGGGCGCAAGCTCCAAGAGGCCGAGGCCAGGTCACCGGGCGGGCTGTACTCGCCCGGCTCAGGTAGTCTCTTAGTAGCAGCAGCCCTGTTCATCATGCTTTCGGTGGCGGCAACGTTCGTCATCGTGAAGACCGAGATCTGGATAGGCCTGAAGATTTTGACTGGTATTCTCGGCGTGGTCTGGTTCTTGATGGCGTGGCGAGGGGTCGCGCGCGTCGTGTACCGCGCGGCAAACCATCGTGACTGGTGAGTTCCGCCCCGCAAGAAGGCTTCTCGATCACCCTCGGTCGTACCCTCAGCAGGTGTTCCCTAGCATCGGAATGCGGCCAGTCTAGGCGAAGATACCGATTTCCGCATCGGGCTCTTCCTCGTCGCGCTCCTTTGACCGGACGCGAACTGGCCGCGCGGATGCGCCAGGACATTCTTAGCCTGCGTAAACGAAACTCTAGATCTCGTCAGCCTGCACCCGCCTGCATGGAAGGTTCCTCAGCGTCTCATGCCGGAATCGGGCGCAGACCGCGCCGATCTCGAGTCGGAGTTTCGACACGGTGTCCTTCGAGACGCCGACCATCCGGGCCGCCGCTCGAATGCGGTTTCCTTCGACCAAGGCGAAGTGATCGCGGCCCGTTCTCCGGGTTTGAGTACGTTAGCCATACCAGACATCCAAGTACAATTCTCTCCGGTTGCCAGGCCCCCATCGGCGGGCACCAAGGCAGACCGGAGAGTAGACCAATGACAGTCTGTATTGTCGCCATAGCGTCCGACGGTAGAGCGCAGTGCGTCGTGACCACCTCCGATCAACTCGTCGGCGGTGACATGGGTTCCTCGGAAAGCACGGTCAAGCTGGAGATGTTCTGGGAGGACTGGTCTGTCCTGTACGCCGCTGCGGACGTGGGGCAGGCATCCATCGTCATCGGGGCAGCCAGGGAATTCTTCTGTGCCAATCCAGACACGAAGAATACGGTCTCGAATGTGAGGTCAGCATTCAAGAAGGTCTGTCGTGAAAGGCTGGCAGAAGTTGCCGGGGACAGGATTCTGAGTCCCTTCGGGCTGGATATGGCCAGCTTCCTCAAGACTGGCAGAGAGGTCCTTACGGACCAAACCTTCAACGCGCTCGCAGACGATATTCGGAGAGTCTCACTTGGCTGTGAGTTTCTAGTTTATGGCTTCGACAGCAGTCAGCGTGCTCACATCTTTAAGGTCGTAGAGTATGCGGGCACCGGACCAGAGGATGTTGACTGCGGGAAGCCCGGCTTCGCGGCGATTGGCGTCGGTCGAAGCCCTGCGGAGGTAATCCTGTATGCCCTCGACCAGAACATCGACGTGAAGTGGCAGGAGACGATCTACAACGTATGCGCCGCCAAGTTCATGTCCGAGCGAGTCTCTGGCGTTGGCAAGAACACCTTCTTATACGTGAAGAAGCCAGGCACGAACGCGTTCTCTCGACCGCCAAACCTCGTTAAGAACATTCGGGCTTGGTGGGACAAGGAGGGCGCGCCGAGGATTCCCAAGGGAGTGATGGAAGAAATAGAGAAAGCGCGAATTATTTTCTTCCCGTGAGTTACCGTTTACCGTTTCTTGCCCCATCTGGCAAGTGCCGCCCTCTTCGCAATCTGGCGTTTTCTCCTAGCGGATAAGGCTGCGGCCCTGGCGTGGCCGACCTTTGCGCCGCCGAGCCGCCTCAAGGCCACGGCGGCGGAGTTCTTGGGTGGCTCCTCTGGGATGCTCGGCTGGCCGTAGCGAGCCTCAGAATCTCGAAGGCGCGCGCGTTGGGGTCGCGTGGAAACCTGCTTGCGCGCTTAGGCATGGTTTCAGCGCGGCGCGACAGGCTGCGACGAACCTTATCTCCCCGGAGCCGTCCGCTCTGGGACCCAATAACGCTCCAAGCGGGCGGTCATCGTCGCGCACTTCGGATCGGCCGTCAGCGGCCATGGCTCGTGGCGGTTCACTCAACGTGAACTCGACCTAGTCAGGGAATCGGCGGGGAAGAGGCGGCTGTGACGAAGCGTTGGAACCGCCACTCTTCCTTGTGCTTCATGAGTCCCTCGATTCTCAGGGGGTCGGGATCGCAATCCGCAAGAAGTCGATACGACTCATACAGCACGGCGAAGACTGCTTCAGCTAGCCGCAGGGTTCGAGCAATCAGCCCCTCAGCGTACTGCTCAAGATCCTGATGAATGAATTCGGACTCAAAGAACTGTCTCAAGTCGATCTTCTCGCCGGTGGAGCCGAACGAAGCGTGTTGCTCCATGAACACCGGCCAACGGTTTGGGAGAAACGCGGGGAACGACTCGGTCCCCAATTTGCGAAGTCCGATGCAGGGGAACATGTAGCTGCCGATGTGGGTGGTCTTGTTCCGATAAAGGTAGAAGAGTTCAAGCCAATCCGCCTCCGGACCCTCAGCCGAAAGCTCACCCGCAATTACGTCGAACAGTTTCTCGCGCTGGGCCTCCGTCGGGGAAAGAACTTGGGAGGTAACGGGGGCGCGATCGCGAGCCATGCCAACGAGCCTACGAAACTCCGCACGTCCGAGGGACAGGCCGGGAACAGACCCAAAGAGGATAAGCGCAACCGCCTCGGCCGTCTGGTCGAGCACGCCAGCTATCTCCAGCAAGAGGTATCTGAAGGTGCGGCGCGATACCGGGGGAGCCTTGTCATCCCACGGCTCTCCCCGCATCTCTTTGAAAAATGTGTAGTGCCGCTTCTCAGCTTCGCGAAGCTCATCGAGAAGGTTGCCAGCGTTCTCGAAGGCTTCCCTTATGCCGTTTCCCAACGCCTTGAGGTACGCAAACAAGACGCGGTCGGGATCGGAGAGAAACCTCGGCGCCCTACCGAGCGAGAAGTAGTCCGCCTTGCAGTAGAGCTTGAAGAGCGAGGCCGGGACCTTTCCTGCCTCCATCGAGGCAGTCCATGCTTCCTCGGGCCGCTCGTGAATCATGGGGTAGCTCCAAGCCATATCTGGATCCAACTCACACTCTTGAAGTGTCGTCATTTCGAGCCTCCAACCGTCTTTCAAGAACAGCCCAAGCCGCACATTCCCGGTTGCACACGCCGCTGACCATCGCGTCACCCGGCATCGGTTTGGCTTCGCCATCGGGGGCCCTCGCTCCCGTCTGCTTCCGGAAAGAACGGGCGGCGGACGCGGCGCGAGGAGCACGGATTCGGGTGGCAGGCAAGGTAAGAGCCCATGGAGATTCCTAAAGTTTCAGGACATCGAGCCGATGGCGTGTTTGGGCGATGCGAACCTAGCGTTTCTTCCCCAGTGACGGTAATCCCCCCTGGGATGTCCAGATGGAACGATTTGCATCTCGTTTCAACTGGCACTCGGAGAGGTGCCGGTCATAGTGTTTCAGCAGAACCTTTCGCCGGCAGCGATGGCATCGCCTCTGCGTGGGGTTTCGGATGCATCCACGGACGTGCTTGGCTAGTCGGTGGCGCTCGAAGTGCTCACCGCAATAACGGCATTTCGGCAGGACGACCGCTTCGCCGATGACAAGCGGAATCGGTCTGCTGACGACCTTGCGCTTGACGTCCAAGCTTCTCGTGGCGAGTTTTGAGCCCCGATTCGGGTTACGTCGGCAGTTCGTCAGATGGTCCCTTAGCGCCAGCGGAGGAACCACGACGCGGCAGTATCCGCAATGAACCGCAAGGCTCTTCTCCACGCCCGGCTGACGCCTCATGGCACTCGTTGAGTTGGCCGGATCTTACATCTTTTTGCACCTAGCCGTGAGGAGGGAGTTTGGAATCTGGCCATTCCACCGACGGCAACCGCCGCGAGCACCTCTACGCTGCCCTTCGAGCTTTACCGCCGAGGTGTCGGCAGGCGACTTGCCCGACTTCTTGGCGGACATCGAACGGGCCAATTGCGTCGCCCAGCTTCGGGTAGGCGCCGTCCAACCGCCGGCCACCGGAGGGCGTGAGTCCCTGCTGACGACCGAGCATGTCGCGGGCCGTCTACGGTAGCCCAGGTCTACCGGCTTGCAAGGACGGCACTCCGACCCGCTGCCGTGTAGGTCGCCCGGGAACGCTCCGTAGCTGTTCAGCTGTTTTCACGGAGTGTCACCGAGAGCCACGAGCCGGCGAAGTCCCAGGGGTTGCTCGGCTCCCGCGGTCAAGTCATAGCGACCGCTGTGTCGAACCTGGTGGCCGGACGATCTCCTCATGAGCCTCTGCCCGGATAGGACCCCAGCCCTCCCTCATTACCCTTTGCCCGATGACTCGGTGCTGTTGGTAATGCCCACTTAGCAACGCCACCCGCTGACCGAGCCGCTTTCCTTCAAGCGTGTGTCCATCGAGCACTACCTTCGGCATTCCGCGCCACGGGGCGTCGTCGAGCCGTCGCCGAACCCCCGTGTCGTTCGGCTGCAGGCTCATCCAAGTGTAGAAACAGTTTAGTGACCGCCGCGGCAGACGGAGCCCGAATCTCTGCCCTTCCGCGTAGAGCCCCTCCGGTTTGGTTCTCGCCGCTTCGATTGCTTGATGCTCAAGTTCGCAGAACGCCTCCGTGTAACCACGTCCGTGGTGAGTCTCTCTGGCGCACAGAGCCTCAAGATCGAAGCTACCGACCTCATCGAGTGTCATCACTAGATTTGCCATCGCGGGGAAGACGTCTTCAAATATGCCACAGAGAAGAAGCGGGTTCACAGTGGCGACTCCGAGTCGCGAGACCGCCTGATTGAGTCCCTCCGGCCATCCGATCCTGAGCGACTTGACTGCCAGGGACTTCCACACGCTTTCGCTGAAGCCATCTCGATCGACGAGAGGCTTGGGTGGCTGGCTGTTCAATTCTAGCGTCACGCGCGAAGAGTAGGATGCCAGCACGCGATCTCGACTTGCTCAGGCGACGTAGGGCCTGCGCATTCAATGGCGCGAAGATGGACGCGGGCCGGAGATACTAGTGCTCGAAGTGCTTCATACCGCTCCTTACCTACCGCAGAGAGGGACGGGCGTGCGGAAGAAATGATGGTAAAGAGGCCGAAGTAGTGGGGAAACCGATTAGATCGGCTTGCCAAGCGGTCGAGGGCGGACACGACAGCGTGTTCGTACTCGGCACTGGCAATTATTGGGGCTATGGCGCCTAGGTACAAACCCCGCCAGCGCCATGTCATGAGGCGTTTACAGGAATTAGGCAGCAGACCTGGCCCGGGATTACGTGGTTCTGAGCCGACACGAAGTGCGTCACGGTTAACGTTTAGGAACCGGCGCTCGGAATGGAGAGCCTTCTCCCAACGTGTTCGAATTTGATCGACGGTCGGAGGGAAGGCTCCTTCGCTGGCACGCCGACGTTCGCAATCGAGGAAATCTTCGAACGGGTCGGCCCGAGTTGAGGAGGGTTTGGTTTCGACGATGAGCAACTCCCCAGACGCATCGACGCCCCAAAGGTCGCCTGGCCATGGATAGTTTCCGGTAATGGGGGAGAACAGCCACGTGATCTCGACTGGCCATCCGAGAATCTCGGGCCAGGCCCAGAGCCAGAAAGTGCCGGACTCCTCCATTTGGACCATGTCCTGCTGCCGGCCGCGGAAATCCGTGTAGCGAGGGTCAGGAGCGGGCGAGAGTCTGGTAGATCGGGAAGCGTCTGGCACTTGGGGCCTCCGCAGGTCGAAGGATCATGATCTGGAAATTCTACCGCCACCGCCGCCGTGTCTTCGAAAGACAGCCCCAGCGCCCGTTCCCGTGAGGCTCAGCGACGCCGACGGTGCACTCGGCAGCTCTTCAGACAGCGCGTTGCGGTCACATGCCACGGATCGCCCTGCCGCTCGCGATCGAGAATGGTCCACGTGATGCGGATAGCAGGGGCATCCCGGAGGACTAGGCGGTCGTACGGTTGATACCGTCGGGGCATCGAGGACTTCGGTCACGCCGTCGTGAAGATCTTCCGGATGCCGAGGGGCACCGGCTGATCCTACGACAGAGAAAAATGACCCAGGAAGAGAGTTGGCCGATTCCTGCCGTCCGAGAACGCGACCGAGGCTCCCGCGGTCAGAGCGGCGGCAGATCGGCACCCTTCAAGACGGCGTCGAGTTCATGGAGCTGTCGCACGGCATCCGCGACCACGCGATCCTTCTCTGCACCGACGGTGAGCAGGATCGGGACCTGAATCCCGCCGTCATCAGCAAAGGCGCGCGGCGGATCGGAGTTAAGCCACGCGCGGAGCGGTTCGTGCAGTTGTCCGGCGCGGCTCCAATCGCTCGCCGCGAACTCGATCCAGAGCGGGCTGCGCCCACGCAGGCCCCACAATTCGTAGTCCACGCCGATCCAGCATCCGGCGTTCTTGAAGGCTGCGTACCTTCCGCCGCCGTAGTCGCGGGCCCGAACCATCAGTCTCTTGACGCTGAGTACGCCCTCTTCGGACGCCACGTCCACGATCTCCGACGCCAAGTTTGTGAGGGTGACGAGCCGGCGCGGCACATCAAGGTCGTCGAGGTCGACGCGCGTCAGGGGAATGAACCCCTCCGTCTCGAACCGCTCTACCAGACCACGGAGCTGGTGCACGTCCGACAGCGTCTCGCGATCCTCGCTGGCGGCGTCGTGCAGCGTCGACAGGAGCGACGACCACGACAGTAGTCCGAGTCGCACTTCGCCCACCACGATCGATGTCCCACCGCCGAAGTCGCTCGGTGTCATGTCGGCGGCGCGCAGGCGTTCGAGTATCTCTCCTCGTAGCGTCGGGAGTCGGCGGTCGGGTGCAACGAAGACCAGGACGCCGCCACCGTCGTCCGCGAGGCGTCGGATGTACTCGACCGGCTGCGCCGCCGTCAGGGCCGCCCAGAACTTCGCCTCGATGTAGCCGAGGCACTTGCCTCCGTCGCCGAGAAAGACGAGATCCGGCCGGCACTCCTCGCCCACCGCGACCTGCGTGGCGACGCGCACGAACGAAGGTACGTCACCGACCAGCGCGACGATCCGCCGGTGCAGCGACGCGCGCGCGGCGGGCGCCCGATTCAGGATGAATGCGAGCGCCTCCGTCGCGAGGTTCTCCTTCTGTGGATTGGACGCAGCGATGTGCGCGAGGACGGTGGTGGCCATTGGCTACTCCCCATTTCCGCCGGAGTCGGCGCGCCGAGGCAGCGTGCCAGCCGCAAGGCGGGCTTCGTAGGTCTGGGATTCGTCACAGCGGTTGATGAGGTCGGTCGACTCGGGCGTCGGATCCATCGACCAGTACACCTTCCCGCCCTCGTGGTGGTACTTCAGCACCTGCGAGTAGAAGCGCCCGTCCGTCCCGTGCTCGAAGATGTGCCGGGCGAGGGCGAGCAGCATCCAGGCGTTCTCCGCTGACCGCACCACGTACTCATGCGGCCATGTAGCCGCGTACGTCTTGGTGAACGTCCACTTCGTGGACTCGACGAACGCACGGACTTCGGGCGGCAGTGGAACTGGCGGCACATCGGGAGCCTACCGCAGCCGGCCGACATCGGGTCAACCACGGCAGATGCGAACGCCATGCGCCTGACGTTCCACGTCGACGCGAGTTGCCTCGAGCGCAAGTTCACGCTCCTCGCCGACTCCCTGAAGCAGCTCGACGCGCCGCTGCGCACCTTCGACCGCTACCTGCGCACGCCCATCCGGTCGACTGGGTTGAGGCGGAGGAGCTGGCGGGGGTTGGACAGGCCAAAACCCCTCCGAAAGGCCAGTTCCGACTGGAAGGTCCCGTCGGTCCGCCCCTGGTTCAGCGAGCAGCTCCCGGGCCGGGCGCTTCCTCCTCGCCTCAGGATGCTCGGACCGGGTGGGTTTTGCTTGCCCCAAACTTACCCCATTCTCCGATGGGCTGGTCTTGCGTGGCGTCGGCTGGAGTAGGGATCTCCTTCGGGTTTTCGAGTGTTTTCGCGTGTTGTGGTGTGGGGTTGGCGTCGGTAAAGTCCTCATAACCCAAAGGTCGAAGGTCCAAATCCTTCCCCCGCAACCAAGATTTCAAGCGCCGAGAGAAACCACTCTCGGCGTTGCTTTTATTGGCAGCCGAGAGGGCTCATCGCAGACCCAGGGCGTCGCGAAGAGCCGACTCGACGCTCCGAAGATCCTCCGAAGCCAACCTTCCGAGAACGCGGCGAATGAGCGCCTTGTCCACCGCGAGAATGTTGGAGACTCGCGCGGTGCTCGGGAAGCGAAGACCCACCGCCGCCCATTTCGAGAGCGGCCGGTCCCCCGGCCCGGGCTTCTCGAAGTAGCGTGGCTGACTGCTGATCGGGCAGACGATCACGTCTCGAAGCCTTCGATGAAACGTCTCCGCGCTGACGACAACGGCAGGCCTCAGTTTCGCGCCGCCCTGGCCGGTGAACGGAACGGTGACGACGACGACCTGGCCGCGCCTATAGGTAGTCGTAGAGGGCATCGTCCTCGCCCTTCCAGGCGTTGCGCAGCCGTTTCTCCGCGAGCTTCTTCCAGTCCAGCTCTTCCAGGTCCTCTTCCTCCAGCGGCTGAATCAGCGCGTACGGCTTCCCATGCCGTGTCACGATGATCGGCTCCCCCCGCTTGCGGGCCCGAACGAGGTACTCGGACAGCTGATCTTTCAATTCAGCAACACTGGCGAATCGCATCGCTGCCACCTCACATTCTGGCCAGAACTATAGCCCGAACCCACTCAAGTCCGAAAGCACGATTTCAGGCTGGACTCCGAACCCTCGACCGTCCAGTTCAGGGCCCTGATTGCCGTCTTCGCGGATACGTCGATAGAGCCGGCGAAAACCGCTCCGTCCGCATCTTGACGGGGGCTCGAGACCGGGCTCAGGATGTTTCTGCACGCATCGAGTCTGGTCAAGCGGTGGTTTTGCTCCGGGTGACGCGTAACGACCTGCGCGTTGTCCTTTTCAACGGGAGCTGCCAGCCATGAGCACGGTCCTCGAAGAACGCCATACAGCCTCCCTCCCCTCCAGGGATCCCCTCTCGTCCCGCACCCGGCTTCTCGGCACCGAGAACGCGTTCAAGATCGGGCCCTACATCCGGCGAGTGGAGGACGAGGGCCACAGGGTCATCAAGTGCAACCTGGGCGAGCCCGACTTTCCTCTCGCCGCCCACATCCGCGACGAGGTGAAGCGCCAGCTGGACCTCGACCTCACGCACTACTGCGACCCGCAGGGCCTCTTGCCGCTGCGCGAAGCGATCGCGCGAGAGATGGGCGCGAGGCGCGGTCTCTCGATCTCGCCCGAAAGGGTCGTCGTTTTCCCCGGCGCCAAGACGCCGATCGGCTTCTGCCAGGAGGCCTACTGCGAGCCCGGCGACGAGGTGATCTACCCGAGTCCCGGGTTCCCGATCTACGAGTCGTTCACGCAGTACGTCGGGGCAGTTCCCGTGCCGTACCACCTCGACGAGGAGACGGGCTTCGACGTTTCCGCGAAGGACCTCGAGAGGCTCGTCACCGGGCGGACGAAGCTCGTCTACCTCAACTCCCCCTCGAACCCGACGGGCGGCGTTCTCGCCCGCGTGAAGCTCGAGGAGATCGCCGATGTCGTCCTTCGGCGGTGCGCGCCCGAGGTCCGCGTGTACTCGGACGAGGTTTACGAGGACATCCTCTTCGACGGCGAGAAGCACCACTCGATCGCCTCGATTCCGGGGATGGAGGCGCGGACGGTGATCGTGTCGGGAGTGTCCAAGACCTACTCGTGGACGGGGGGCCGCATCGGGTGGGCGGTCTTTCCGACCGCGGAAGAGGCGCAGGTTTTCAAGAACCTCAACATCAACTACTTCAGTTGTGTCCCGCCGTTCAACCAGATGGGCGCGAAGCTCGCCATCGAATCGCCCGCGAGCCCGCCGGAGATCGCGCGCATGGTGGCCGCCTTCCAGCAGCGCCGGGACGTGGTCGTCGAGGGGCTCAACCGAATCCCCGGAATCCGCTGCCAGAAGCCGCGCGGCGCCTTTTACGCATTCCCCAACATCGCAGGAGCCTGCGCGAGCCTCGGGGCGGTCGCCGCCTGGGAGGCGCTCCCGCCGGAGGTGCGCGCGCTGACGACGCCGGCGACCCTCTTCCAGATGTTCCTCCTCTTCCGGTACCACGTCGCCACACTGGACCGGAAGTCGTTCGGAAAGATCGGAAGCGAGGGGAAGCACTTCCTCAGGATCTCCATCGCCACGTCTCTTCCCGACCTCGAGGAGGCCGTCCGGCGCATCGCGGCTGCGGCAGACGACCGCGCGGGATTCGCCGCGTGGATCCGAGAGGGTGGGACCCTCACGTGATCCCGACGCCGCGCGGCGGCGGAGCGTGCCGTAGGGGCGGGGCTTGTCCCCGCCCGCGACAACGGACGGTTGATTACGACGGAAGGCGGGCGGCCGACTACCGAGCGTCGTCGGCCGCGAAGCGGCCGAGGGGCGCGACATGCGGCGGGTTCGCCGCCGCAAACGGCCGCCCCTACGGCACCAAAGGCGACCGCGGGATTTGGTGTTCTCCGACGCGAGACGGAGGGTATTTTCGGATTGAGGCTGGCTGACGAGGTGACGCCATGACCGTTTCTTTCGGACCCCGGAGGGGAGTCTGGATCGAGGTTGGCCGGGAGGCCCCGGACACACCGGCACCGGACATCGCACCGCTGGTGCTGCTCGACCAGCTCTACAGGTCCGTCTGCTCGATGCTCTTCAACTACGTGCCGACGTCGGGGCACCCGGGCGGATCTGTCTCGTCGGGGCGCTTCGTGGCCTCGCTTCTGTTCGGGCCGATGGACTACGACGTCTCGCGACCCTCGAGGGACGACGCCGATGTCCTCTCCTACGCGGCCGGCCACAAGGCGATGGGGCTCTACGCGATGTGGGCCCTGCGCAACGAGGTGCTCCGCGTCGCGGCGCCCGAGCTCCTGCCGCAAGACGAGGCGCAGCAACTCCGCCTCGAGGACCTCCTCGGATTCCGGCGCAACCCGAGAACCGGCACGCCGCTCTTCCGCGCGCTCCGCGCGAAGGCTCTCGACGGGCATCCCACTCCGGCCACGCCCTTCGTGCGCCTGTCCACAGGCGCCTCGGGCGTGGGCCTGGCGTCGTCACTTGGCCTCGCGCTCGCGGCCCTCGACACCTACGGAGACGACGCCCCGCGCGTGCACGTCGTCGAGGGAGAGGGCGGCCTGACACCGGGGCGCGTGTCCGAAGCGCTCGCCTTCGCCGGCTCCGCCGGCCTTGGAAACGTGGTGGTGCACGTGGACTGGAACCAGTCCTCGATCGACTCGGACCACGTCACGCGCGAGCGGAGGATTCCCGGCGACTACGTTCAGTGGACGCCGATGGAGCTCTTTTACCTTCACGACTGGAACGTCGTGGAAGTGTCCGACGGGATGATCTGGGGCAGCATCGGCCGCGCGCAGCGGAAGGCGCTCGAGATCGGAAACGGTCAGCCCACCGCCGTCATCTACAGGACGAAGAAGGGCTTCGAGTACGGCGTCGAGGGGCGCGCGTCGCACGGGGCCGGCCACAAGATGTGCTCCACCGGGTTCTTCGCGTCCCTCCAGCCCGTCGTGCGCGAGAGCGAGCGGGAGATGCCGGCCTGCGAGCCGGGGGCCACGCGCTGCGCGGGAGGCCGCGACGCGGAGGTCCTCGAGGAATGCTTCTGGCAAGCGCTCCGCATCGTCCGGGGCGTCATCGAGGCCAACCGCCCCGTCGCCGAGGCCCTCGTCCGCCGTCTCGTGTCGTCGCGCGAGAGGCTCGACCGGCGACAGCGGCGGCCCCGGGAGGGAGCGCCATCGGTCGGGAAGATCTACGAAGCGGCCCGTTGCGGCGAGGTGCCCGCCGAGCTTCTCCTGGCGCCCGGCAGCGAGACGACTCTGCGCGGACAGCTCGGCAAGGTTCTCGGCCACTTCAACAAGCTCTCGGACGGCGCCTTCTTCATTGCCGCCGCGGACTTGCTTGGCTCCACGAGCGTCAACGAGGGGGCCCGCGGGTTCCCGGGCGGGTTCTTCCACGCCGCCGCGAACCCGGGGGCGCGCCTGATGGCCGTGGGCGGCATCTGCGAGGACGCCATCTCCGGAGTGCTGTCCGGTCTGTCGTCGTTCGGCAAGCACATCGGCGTGGGCTCGTCCTACGGGGCGTTCCTCGCGCCGCTCGGGCACATCGCCGCACGGCTCCACGCCATCGGGTGCCAGGCACGCGAGTCCGTCACCGGGGAACCCTACCGTCCGATGATCCTCGTCTGCGCCCACGCCGGCTTGAAGACTGGCGAAGACGGCCCGACCCACGCCGATCCCCAGCCGCTCCAGCTCCTTCAGGAGAACTTTCCGCCGCGCACGATGATCACGCTCACGCCCTGGGAGCCCCAGGAAATCTACCCGCTCGTCGCGGCAGCGCTCGAGGCCCGGCCGGCCGTCATCGCCCCGTTCGTCACCCGCCCGGCGGAGAGGGTGCTCGACCGGGCGGCACTGGGTCTCGCGCCGGCCGGCGAGGCTGCGCAGGGCGTCTACCTCCTGCGTCCTTCGCGAGGCGTGCCGCAGGGCGTCGTCGTCCTGCAGGAGTCCGCCGCTGCGTACGCCTTCGTGGAGGAAGCGCTGCCGCTTCTCGAGCGGGACGGGATAGACGTCGAGGCGTACTACGTGGCGAGCGCCGAGCTCTGGGACCGACAGTCCGAGGCCTTGCGCGAGATCGTTTTCCCTGAGAGCAAGGCGCAGGTCGCCATGGGGATCACCGGCTTCACGCTCGCCACGCTCTACCGCTGGATCCGCTCGGACTTTGGCCGCGCGCACAGCCTCCACCCGTACCAGCACGGCCACTTCCCGGGCAGCGGCCAGGGTTCCGCGGTGATCGCGGAGGCCGGCCTCGACGGCAAGAGCCAGCACCGCGCGATCGTGAAGTACGTCGAGGAGCTGGGCGCCCGGACTGAACCGGGCCACCCCCTCGCGCCCTCCTGGCGAGCCACCGCGGATCCAGCGCCCGCGTCCCGCCGCTGACGGAGCAACACCCCAGAATCGCGTCGGGTCCCTCCCTGGGGGCCTGCCCCGGATGCTACTTGGGTTATTTGGAGTAGCTTTTGGATAGCTTGCGCTAAAGTGCGCGGGATCTCCTGACAATCCGAACGCTCGAAGGGTTCAAATCCACCTTTTCTACTTGCTTATATCAAGGCTGTACAAGTTATCGTTTATTGCTAACTTCTACATGTCGAGTATAGTTACTTGAATGCGCGAAACGTCGGCGCCTTCAGCCCGGGATCCCAAGGAGTTGCTTCGGCGCCTTGCGCGGGCATCACGAGGAGGGCTTGTGACAACCGGGCGTGCGGCAGAGGTGCTGGGCACGGCTCCGGCTCATGCGTCCCTAAAGCTGGGGCGCCTCGTCAGGCGTGGTTGGTTGGCGCGCGTTCGACGCGGTCTGTACCTCGTTCTCCCGCTGGAAGTGGGAAGCGAAGGTACGGCGGTTGAAGACCCGTGGATCCTAGCCCGGGAACTCTACTCCCCCTGCTACATTGGTGGTTGGACCGCTGCTGAACACTGGGGCCTAACAGAGCAGCTCTTTCGTTCGACGTTCGTCGTAACCGCGGCTGCTTTTCGCGACTCGACGGTGTCGTTTCTGGGTTCGGAATTCCACCTTGTTCACGCCAAGCAGGAGCGCGTGGCTGGTGTCGGGACGATCTGGCGCGGGCGGGAGCGGGTCGCAGTCTCCGACCAGGAGCGAACGATCGCCGATGCCCTTACCACACCAACTTGGGTTGGAGGGATTCGGCAGCTTGCTGACATCCTCCGCACGTACCGCGACTCGAAGAAGTGGAATCCGGAACGCCTCATCGAACGCCTGGAGGAAGTCCATTCCGGCGCTGCTTTCAAGCGTCTCGGCTACCTCGCGGAGACGGTCCTCGGTGGTGAGCCCCGACTCGTCGACGCCTCGCTTGCCCGGCGGACCAAGGGTGTCGTAAGGCTCGATCCAACTGTCGCCGAGCGGAGGCGGCTCAGCACACGATGGCAGCTTTGGATAAACGTCCCGCTCAAACGCAGCGAGTCGGACGCATGATCGGCAAGCAGGAGATCCTTGAGCGCGCCCTGGAGTGGCAGCTCCGACCGGATGTTGTCGAGAAAGACTACGTACTCGGGTGGGTACTGGCTGCGATTGCTCAACACCCGGAGACGTCAGAGCATTGGGTTTTCAAAGGCGGGACGTGCCTCAAAAAGTGTTACTTCGAAACGTACCGCTTTTCGGAGGACCTGGACTTCACGCTCCTTCCCGACGCTGCCTACGACGTCGTGACCCTCACCCAGACTCTGCAAGAGGTCGTCGAGATCGCCCATGAGCTGGGCGGTATCACCTTCCCGGCGGATGTCGTTTCGGTGCGCACGCGGATCGACAAGCTCGGTCGTGAAACGTTCGAAGGGAAGATTGGCTACCGTGGGCCACTCGACATTCCAACGACGCCGCGGCTCCTCTTCGATCTCACGCGCCACGAGCCTGTCCTAGCCGAGCCAGAACTTCGCCCTGTCTTCCACGCGTATCCGGATTCGCTCCCGAATGACACAGCCGTCCAAGCATACAGCCTTACAGCCTCGAGGAACTCTTCGCTGAGAAGACACGGGCCCTTCTGGAACGAACGCGGCCACGGGACCTCTACGATGTCCTCTTCCTCATCGAGAGCCACGCTCGTGACGTGGACATCACCGAAGCTCGTGAATTCTTCCGTCGAAAGTGTGAGACGAAGGGGCTCCAAGCCCCTTCGTCAGCCCAGTTCTTGGGCGTCGTCCGATCTTCCGCTGAACTTCGGTCCGAGTGGGAGAACATGCTCGCCCACCAGCTGCCGCAGCTGCCGCCCTTCGAGGGCCACCTCGCACGCCTCGCAGACGTTCTCGGGTGGGTGGATGCTCCAGTCGCCGCTCCAGGCGCTGCCGTCCCAGCTTTGGCGAGGGTAGCGGAGGCAGGCGAGATCATTGCGCCTGCAGGCGTGACGTACTGGGGCGTCGGGGTCCCACTCGAGGCCGTCCGGTTCGCGGGCATCAACCGCCTTCTCGTCGAGTTCAGATACAAGGCGAAGGTGCGCCAAGCGGAGCCTTACTCACTCCGGCGTGCACGGGGCGGTAATGTCCTCCTCTACGCTTGGGAGGTTGGTTCGACACACATTAAAGCGTTCAGCGTCCGAGAGATCTTCGGTCTCCGCGTAACTACGAATCCTTTCGAGCCGCGGTATCAAGTCGAGTTCAGTCCAGCTGGAGGGATCGCCACACCGATGATGGTGAGGACCTCCTCCCGCGGCCAGGGTTGGTCAGCCCGCTCGCGTCCCGGACGCTTGAGCTCCAGAAGGATGTACGTCTTTCGCTGTGGCTCCTGCGAGAAGCTCTTCCGCCACGCAACGAACGACGCATCGCTCCGTGCCAATAAGGCTCCCGACGGATGGCGCTGCTCGGGCAGGCGCGGCCACCTCGAACGAATCGACTAAGGGCAACCCACCAAGGAGGGCTCAATCTTTAGGTGAGTGCTCCGGACGATGCGGGATGGCCTGGCGGCGGGCCTGAGCGGCTCCACCATCGCCAACGGGCTACGATTGCGGCGTGGCTGAAGCCTGGTCCGCCGCGGAGAGGAAGATCCTGCAGGCGCTCGACTCTGCTGTATCGGCGCCGGAAGCCTCTGCGGCGCTCGCGCCCATCTGCGAGCGCGTTCTGGCAACGCTGGCGCGCGGTTCACGCGAGATCGAGGCGTGGGAGCCGGTGCCGCTGGATCTTTACGGCGCCTCGCTCCCCTCGGAGGTCCGGTCGAGCTGGGTGTTCGTCCTGCGCCGCCGCGTGATCACCGGCGCCGAGCGTCATCCCAACAGCATTCAGCGCATGATTTCTTGGAGGGGCAACGGCGACTTTCAGGTCCACGACGGCGAGCGGTGGAGGTCGCGCCGTCTGGTCAGCGACCCCTCCGCCGCGCTCGAAGAGCGCTGGATCTCGATCCCGCCCGAGACCTGGCACCAGGGAGTAGTCGGTGAGCAGGACTGGCTGGTCGTCTCGTTCCACACGGTGGCTGCGGAAGAGTTGATCGAGGAGCGGCCCGATCCCTCGGATCCCGATCCGTTCCACCCGCAGCACACTCGCCGCCGCAAGTACGTCGAGGTCTTGCAGCCTTGACCCGAGACTGTTCTACCGACTGCGGCCGAGTCCATTGCCACACGTAATACACCACCGCAGCACTGACCAATTCCGGCCATGAGGACGTGGAGCGCGCGGCGTTCGATGGGTATAGGTGGATCGCCGCCGGAGACAAATCTGGCGAAACTGATGCAAACGAATCTGAGGCAGGGTCCGTTCAGAATTATCGTTTTCACTTGCGAGTCCGAGACCGCCAGGCGTGGAGTTGTCTCAGTGTTTCGGCGATGAGGTGGGGGCGGCAATGCGAACGGAGTTCATAACGGTTTCATGTCGAGGAGTGTTTTTGTCTGCGGAATCTGGCCATCTACAAACGCAGGTTGAACGCCTCGTGGGACCGCTGTTTGAACGCCGCTCGAGGAAGGATCGGCGGGGTAGAAAACGGGAATTTCTTGGAAGGCGGGAGAGCGATCACTTCTCCAAGCCTCGGGGAGAGTGAGTCTCCTAGCTTAGCTAGGCCGTTTCTAGCCTGGACGGACCTCGGGCAGGAACCTCAGCTATTCTCGGCGGGATACGGGACGGGTGACGCGGGATGGGTGCGGGACGCGATGTCCGGCATCCGACCGGCGATCCATGACCCCCGCCAAAGGCAGTCCGACGGCGGTAGGTCTCGTTAGTTGACTCCGAGGTCGCGCTGACGGATACGGCCGCGCGAAAGTCCGCGTGCCAGCCTGCTCAGCAGTCGCAGCGCGGGCGCGGCCCGCGGCTCGATCAGCGGCTTGACGGGCCGGAGCGCGGCACGAAAAGTCGCCAGCAAGCGCCCGGGGCGAGCCCCGGCGGACAGCGTCGCGCGAATTGCTCGAGGGTCGATGGCGATCGGGAGCGCCGGCTGGCCATCTGCCGCGAGGTCGACCGCCTCCCAGGCCTCCTGGAAACGGGAGTAGAAGCATTCCTTCGTTTCCTGGCGGATCGGGTCGAGCTCCGCGGGCGCCTTGTTCTTTTTGGGGCGCGACCCCCGGCCGATCGTCGGGTTCAGGTTGATCTCCCACGTCTGGACCCGGCCGTCCTTGAGGGAGTAGTCGATGCGGCCGTACTCGACCCCGCCGATCCGGAAGATCTCGGCAAGCTGCGCCTCGTGCGGGTTCGAGAGAACGTAATCGCGCTCCTCCAGCACCATGGATCGGGAATATGCATTCCCGCCGAATTTGAGCATCCACTCCCTGCCGTAGTTCAAACTGCGGGCGACGACGCGATTGCCCACGATGAAGGCGGCGTACTTGCGGTAGAACCCGTTTTCGTCCGCGGTGGGGCAGAACTCGACGACGAGCAGATCCCGCAGACGGTGGCCCTGGACGAGCGCCCGTCCGATCCCCGCTTCGACGGCGGCGGACGAGTGGAGCAGCGGAGAGATCGCCCCTTCGTGGTCCCGCTGCGACCGGAGGAATGCCGGGTATCGCAGCCCGCCGAGATCCTCGCCGGCACGCGCGGCGCGGAACGCGTTCAAGTTCCGCCGCGCGAGCTCAACCAGCAAGTCGTATCGCCGGAGCGTCCGGGCCGGGTGGTTCAGAATTCGGACGCCGTCTCTTCCCTCCAGCTGACTGTGCAGGTCTTCGATCACCCGCTGCATGGCCGGGTTGAGCTCGTCGAGCGTGGACAGCACGTAGGTGCCCGGGTCGCATCGCGTCTGGCGGACCAGGGTCTCGTAGTGCAGGATTCTCATCCGCTCCGAGAGATTCCGTCCCCAGAGCTCGAGGTACTCGCGGATGAGGCTCTCCCGAGCCGCCGGCACGACGAAATGGATCACCGGCCCGGGACCTCCGTCGCGTTCCAGTCCGCCGCCGCTTTCGCCGCGGACTCGGACGCGGGATCCCGCTGTGCCTCCCACAGGCGGCGGTAGGTGACACACCGCTCCAGCAACTGGGCGTGGGTCCCCAGCCCCGCCGCCCGGCCGTTTTCCAGCACCAGGATTCGCGAGGCGTTCCGGAGCGTCGAGAGGCGATGCGCCACGGAGATCGACAGGCGGCCCGCGACCAGGCGGTCAACGGCTCGCTGGACTTTCGCCTCCGCGTGCGAGTCCAGGCTCGAGGTGGCCTCGTCGAGCAGCAGGATCGGCGCGTTCTTCAGGATGGCCCGGGCGATGTTGACGCGCTGGGCTTCCCCCCGCGACAGGGCCCGTCCTGCGTGGCCGACGAGCGTGTCGTACCCCAGGGGCATGGCCAGGATGTCCTGGTGGATCTCCGCCGCGCGGGCCGCGGCCTCGACGTCGTCATCGGACGCGTCCGGCCGCCCGCAGCGGATGTTGTCCCGGACGGTCGCCGTGAAAAGAAAAGGATCCTGGGTGACGATCGCGAGCTTGTCGTGCACGTCCGCGAGCCGCAACCCGCGCAGGTCCTCGCCGTCGAAGAGCACCGCGCCGGAAGCGGGATCGTAGAAGCGGGCCAGGAGATTGAGCAGCGTCGTCTTGCCCGATCCGGAAGGGCCGACTACGCCCAGCGTCTCGCCGGCATGCACCTCGAAGGAGATGTCCTCCAGCACGGGTGTCTCGCCGAAGCCGAAACAAAGGCGATGGGCCTGGATCACCGAAGGCGCGGCGGCCAGAGGAAGGGCGTCCGGCCGGTCCCGGATTTCCGGCCGCTCGGCGAGCAGCGCGTCGATGTGCGCAACGCTCGCTCCGTAACGCTGGATCTCCATGTAGGCGGTGTTGACGTTGTTGAGAGGCCCCTGGGCAGCGCGTGCCGCCATCAGGAACGCGAGCAACTCCGGCCAGCCGAGGGTTCCCGACATCACCCGAAACCCGCCCACGATGACGACCGTGATGAGGCTCAATCCGGCGAGCAGCTCGAGCGCGATCTGAGCGAGCGCGCGGACACGCTCCATGGCGATCACTTCGTCGAAGTACCGCCGGGCGCGCTCGGTCGTTCTCTCGGCCTCGACGCGCTCGCCCTGATAGATCTTGATGATCCGGATGCCTCGAAGCAGCTCCAGCAGCACGTCGAAGAGGGCGACGCCCTTGCGGCGCACGCCGAAGGAGTGCGCCAGGGTGCGCCGCGCGACGACGGCGATCGGCAGGACGGCCAGCGGGATGAGCAGGAATGCCCAGAGAGCGAGCGCAGGGCTCAGACTCACGGCCGCCGCCAGGAGCGCACCGGCCTGAAGCGCCTCGAGCACGAGGTTGCCCGATGCGATCGCCACGATCCTCAGTTGCGTCACGTCCTGCCGGACGGTCTGAAGCAGGTCCCCGTGAGTACGGCGGTCGAAGAAGCCGACCGAGAGGCCCACCAGGTGCCGGATCAGGCGCTCCATCGCGCCGAGCTCGAGGACCTTGACGATCTTCTGCTCGGAGACCTTCGAGTCGTAGGTGAGCGCGGCGGCGCAGACGATGGTCAGCAACAGCAGGCCGGCGATCCCCCAGAGCGTGGGCCCGGCGCCGTACGCCGCCGTGGCGCGCGCGGCCAGACCGTGGCCGCGGCCGAGGACGCCCGCCAGAAACTCGCGGATGAGGAGGATGGACGCTCCTGTCAACGCGGCGCGGCCGAGCGACGTCGCCGCGAAGCGCGCCAGGAGCCCGGGCCTGGGCCGCAGGAGCTGGACCGGGAGGGCGAGAGCTCGGCTCACGCCATGTCTTCCGCCGCCAGTCGGGGAGCCTCCTCGGTGGGCACCGAAGCGCGCGGCGCTCGGCTCGACCGCGAGAGCAATGTGGCCGCGCTCATCTGACCCGTGACGTTCAAGAGCGTCTTGAAGATGTCCGGAATCGTCTCCACGGCCTCCAGGATCATGACGCCCTCGAGGGGGACGCCCGCCGCGAGGTAGGCGGGCAGCCCTTTCATGGAGAGGCCGCCCAGAGGCACGCCGGCCGTGCCGAAGCTCAGGATCGTCTCGATGGCCAGGAAGGTCGCGATCGCCCCGGGACGCAGCGAGACTCCGTAGATGTGCGCGAGAAAGAAGAGCTTGACCAGACTCGAGAGGGTGCGATTGACCTTGAAGAGCGAGACGCTGAGAGGAAGAACGAAGCCGGTGGAGGAGTCCGGCAGGTGCATGTGCGTGCGGCCCCCCTCGATGAGCGCCGGCAGCGCCGCGACGGACGATCGGGTGCTCACCGCCACGAGCTGCGCGGGCGCGACCGCCCGGGCGAAGGTGCGCAGGGTCGTCCGGCCCAGGACCGCGGTGACCGGGTAAAGCAACAGGGTGAACAGGAGGAGCAGGCCGCAGACGATGGCGATGTACACGCTCAACATTCCGGCCGCCGCGCCTCCCGTCTTGAGAGCGAGAACATACGAGAGGGCGAACACGCCGGCGGGCGTGATCCGGAGGATCCATCGGACGCAGACCAACATTGCCTGCGCGATGCCCCGGAACAGGCGCGCGAGCGGAACCCGGTACTCGTCGGGCAGATGAGCGGCGGCCGTCGCGAACAGAACGGAAAAAAGCAGGAGCGCGAGGATGTCGCCGTGCGCGGCGGCTTCGAAGATGTTTCGCGGAACGAGGCTGTCAATCCATCTCCCGAACGCGCCCGAGCCGGACGGTGGGGCGACGTCGGGAGGCGGCGCCGCGGGACGCAGAGACGCGATGGCGGCGGTGTCGGCCTTGTATTGCGCGATGATCGGGGGCGCGAGGAGAAGGGTGAACACGGCCGCGGCCGCGAGCAGCACGAGGAAGAGGAAGACGGCGCGGAAGCCGAGCGCCGCCATCGACTCGGTCCCCCGGCCTCCCGTGATCGCCGCCAGCACCTGGCTGATGACGAGCGGAAGCACGGTCATCAGCAGGGCGGAGATCCAGAGGTCGCCGACCGGCTTGACGGCGTCCCCGAGCTTCGCAAGCAGCGGGCTGCGCGAGGCGTGACCCAACGTGCCGAGCAGGAGCCCGCTTCCAAGAGCCGCCAGGGACCATGTCGTGAGAGACGGCCGCGCCAGCGGCCGGCGTGTGTGGCTTGCGGCAGTCACCCTCGTGAGTATGAAGCCAATGGCCGGCCCTGCCAACCCGCGAGACACCGCTGGACACACGTCCTGGCGCGCTGGATCTGCTACGATACCGGCCCCTGACAGGGATTTGACCGCAATCGACTGTGGGGCGTTCCGCCGGTGTTTTGTTCCACCGAACCTCAAGCCCGCGCCTGGACCAATGCCCGGAGACATAGGTAAGCGGAGGCTCCGGTGATCCTGTCCGCGGGAACCGATTTCGGTCCCTACAAGATCGTGGCTCCGCTGGGCCGCGGGGGCATGGGAGAGGTTTACCGCGCGCGCGACGGCCGGCTCGGGCGCGATGTCGCCCTGAAGGTTCTCCGGGAAGAGGACGCCGAAGACCCGGAGCTTCTGACTCGATTCGAGAGGGAGGCGCGCGCCGCGTCGTCCCTGAACCACCCGAATATCGTGGTCGTGTACGAAGCGGGCGCCGCATCGGTCGCCGGCCGCGAGTCGCCGGTTCACTACCTCGCGATGGAGTTGATCGATGGAGAGCCCATGGCCGCTTCCCTGGCGGGAGAGCCGATGCCTCTCCGGCGCTTCCTCGACCTGGCCACGCAGCTCGCCGACGGCATCGCGCGGGCGCACGAATCGGGCATCGTTCACCGCGATCTCAAGCCTTCGAACGTCTTCGTGACGTCCGAGGGCCGCGTGAAGATCCTCGACTTCGGACTCGCCGCGCTTCACCAGCACACGAGTGACGACACGCAATCCCCGACGGCGGCCGGACGGCTCACGTCTCCGGGGATGGCGATCGGAACTCTCGGCTACATGTCGCCCGAACAGGCTCGCGGAGAGGCGCCGACGCCGGCTTCCGACCAGTTTTCGCTCGGATGCATCTTCTACGAGATGCTGGCCGGCCAGCAGGCCTTCGGCCGCTCCTCGGCGGCGGAGACGTTCTCCGCGATCCTCCGGGACGATCCGCGTCCCGTCGACGAGATCAATCCGTCGGTGCCCCAGCCGCTTCGATGGATCCTCGAGAGGTGCCTGGCGAAGGCTCCCCGCGATCGCTACGCCTCGACTCGCGATCTCGCCCGCGATCTCCAGACCATCCGGGACCACTCCACGACCACCGGTTTCCGCGCCGCCGCCGTTGCGGGGACCGAGCCTCGCCGTCGCTCGGTGTGGCTAATTGCCGCGGCCGCCATCGCGATCGCCGCCGGCGCGGCGAGCGGCATTTTTCTCCTCAATCGTTTCCGCGCTCCTCTCCAGCCCGAGTTTCGCCGGCTCACATTCCGCGAGGGAATCGTCACCCGGGCGCTCTTCGCGCCGAACGGCTCGATCCTCTACGCGGCTTCCTGGGAAGGAAACCCGGTGCGTTCATACCTGGCGCTTCCCGAATCCACCGGAATCGATCGGGTCCTGGAGTCCGACGTGCAGTTTCCCCTCGGATACTCGGAGGACGGGTCGCAAGTGCTGGTGCTCGTGGGTCCCTCCCGACTCTCGGTCCACGAGAGCGGCACGCTCGCCTGGTGGCCGTCCCTGGGAGGGAGGCCGCGCCGGATTCTGGACAACGCCGGGTGGGCGGACGCCGCCGGAAACGGCCGTTTCCTGGCCGTCGTCCGCGACCTGGGCGCCGAGCGCGTCCTGGAGATTCGCGGCGCCGAGGGCGAATTGCAGCGCACGCTCTTCCGGACATCGGGGGCCATCTGGTTCGCGCGAATCTCGCCCGACAACACGAAGGTCGCGTTCGTTCACTTACCTTTCCGGAGCGACAGCACCGGCGAGATCGAAGTCGCGGCGGTCGACGGCTCCGGATCGAAAGTCCTGACCCGGCGGTTCGAGCAATGTGCCGGGCTCGACTGGAGCGCGAAGACGGGCGAGATCTGGTTCACGGCATCAATCCAGACGGCGTATGCGGGCGGAACTCTCTGGACGGTCAGCCCTTCGGGGAAACTTCGCCCGCGCTACGTCCTGCCGGATTTCTTCACTCTCCAGAGCGTTTCACGCTCCGGAGACCGTTTCCTCCTGACCTCCCAGCGCCAGGGGGTCGATCTGACCGTGCGGCGCGGGGCGGAAGATCCACATGACCTGTCCTGGCTCGGCTGGACGCTCATCCGTGACATCTCGCCCGATGGGAAGACGGCGCTCTTCTACGACGGCGGCCCGACGGAGAACACGGCCGGAGTCTGGATCCGCCCGATCGAGGGGGGCGATGCGACGCGGCTCGGGGAGGGTTTCCCCGGAAAATTCTCGCCCGATGGCCGGTCAATCGTCGCCGTGACGCGGCCCCTCTCCGGCGCGCCGCAGCTCATTCTCATCCCGGTCGAAGCCGGCGGGGTCCGCCGGCTTCCGGCCTCCGGCGGTAACGTTTCCGTGCCCTCTTTTGCCGGTCCGAGAACCCTCCTTTTCGTCCGAACGGAAAAGGGAACCAGCGAGGTCTGGACGATGGAGACGGATGGGAGCGGCGCCCGATCGCTGGGAGCCGCGGGTTGCGACATGCCGGTCGCATCGCCGTCCGGAAGCTCCTTCCTGTGCTTGAACGGAGAACGGAGGCGATCGCTCTTCCTCTATCCGATCAAGAGCGGTCCGGGCCGCAAGCTGTACGAGCTTCCGAATGAAGGAAGCTTCGTTTACGCCCGCTGGAGCGCAACCGGCGATCGGATCTTCGGCGTCACTCGGAACCGGCGGCTCCTGACGCTGGACTCCTCGACCGGGACGCTGCTTCGGGAAGAGGCGATTCCGCTCGCCGGAACGACCGGCCAGGCGCAACTCATCGCGGCGGCGCTCGATGCGGACGCGGCGACCCGCGCGTACTCGGTCCTTCGGACCTCGTCCGATCTCTATCTCGCCTCCGGTATACGATGACGAAGGAAAAAGGAGGAAGGCATGCCTGCGAAGAAAATGAAAGCCAGGGCGAAGCGAAAGGCCCGCAAGCCGGTGGGACTGCCGTTCTCACCTCCCGCCTGCGATCCGAAGACGGGACGGCCCAGGAAGACCGCGAAAAAGAAGTAGCAGCCGCCGCCGTTTGACCCGGCTCGTCCGAAACCCGGACCTCCTGATTTCCTGGAGCGAGGGGGAGCTCCTCGTCGAGGATCTCCGCAGCGGAGAGGGTTTCACCGCCTCGCCCGAGACGATTCTTCTCCTGGACTCGTTCCAGGGTGCGCGCAATCCCTCGGCCGTCGCCGACTCGTTGCCGGACTATGACCGAGAGTCGGTGTTGCGAAGCATCGGCATGCTCCGGCGCCTCGGTCTGCTGATACCGGAACGGGAAAGCCGGCGGCGGCTCTCGCGCATCAAAGCGTGGAAGGGGAACCTCGCTTCCGTCCGGTATCACCTGGCCTCCCGTGACATCCCGTTCGTAAAGAGCTTTGCAGCCGTCGATCATTTCCTGCAGTCGCGTCGCGCGGCCGGGCGTCCGCCGCCGCGCTTCAAGCGCTATCGCAGCGGGAAGGGCCGGCGGCTAGCCCTCGGACCGGCTTCGGAGAATGCGGCGGCCCTGAAGCACGTCCTCGCGGCCCGGCGGACGGTCCGCGAGTTCGACCGCAGGCCGGTCCCTTTCGCGGATCTGGCCGCGCTCGTGCGCGGGACCTGGGGCCGCTCGGGCTGGCTCGACGCCGGAATCTTCGGGCGCCTGCCGCTGAAGACCAGCCCTTCGGGCGGCTCGCTTCATCCGATCGAGTGCTACGTGCTTGCCTGGAATGTCTCGGGACTCCCCGCCGGGCTGTACCACTACGATGTGGCCTCCGACGAGCTTCGCCGGCTGCGTTCCGGCGAACTGCGGGCCGCGGCGGTGAGAGCGGCGTCGGGTCAGGCGTGGGTCGGCCGCGCGGCCTTCCTCTGCGTGATGACGGCGGTCTTCGAGCGGACCCTCTGGAAGTACCAGATCGAGAGCGCGTACCGCGTTCTCTGGCTCGACGCCGGGCACCTCGCGCAGACGTTCTGCCTTCTCGCGACCTCGCGCGGTCTCGGTCCGTTCACGACGGCCGCGATCCAGGACACTTTCCTCGAGAAGCTGATCGGCCTGGATGGTGTGAAGGAGTTCCCGGTCTATCTCTGCGGAGCGGGCGTCCCGGCCAAGAAGCTCACTGCCCGTTGACCAGGAGGAGAGCGGGAGACGCTACATCATCGCGCGGCGGAAAGCCTTGAGCTTCTGTTTGTAGCTGCTGCTCATCGTCAGCTTCGTTCCATCCTTCAGGACCACCTGGTAATCGCCGTTGAACCAGGGGTGGAGCTCCTTGATGCGGTCGATGCGGACGATGGTGGAGCGATGGATGCGGAGAAACTCGGCCGGGTCGAGCTTGCCCTCGATGCCGGATGTCGTCTCCTGATAGACGTGGCTGGCGGCTCCGGCGTGCAGCACCACGTTATTGCGGCTCGACTCGATCCAGTCGATCTCCCTGGCGCGGAGGAAGTGGCTGCGCCCCTCCGTCCGGATCAGGAACCAGTCGGGATAGCGGCGGACCTCCCGAAGCAGCCCGACGAGCTCCGCGGCCGTGTCTTTCGTCCTCTTTTTCTCGAGACGCTCCTTGCAGCGCTCGAGGGCATCGTGGAGCCGCTCGGGCGAGACCGGCTTCAAGAGGTAGTCGATGGCGTGGACCTCGAAGGCGCGCAGCGCGTAGCGGTCGAACGCCGTGACGAAGACGACGGCCGGCGGAGGTCCGCCTTCCAGCATGCGCAGGACGCCGAAGCCGTCGAGGCCGGGCATCTGGACGTCCAGGAGCAGGAGATCCGGACGCAGGTGATCGATCGCCTGGACTGCCTTGAATCCGTCCTCGCACTCCGCGACGATCTCGACCTCGTCTTCCCCGGCCAGTTGCTGCCGGATCCACTCGCGCGCCAGCGGCTCGTCGTCCACGAGAATCGTGCGTACGGTCATGATGAAACACGCTCTCCTGCAACTTCCATACGCAAGCGCGCGCGAGAGGTTTTTCTGTCTCTCTTTGCGCGGAAGTCAGCGCGCGGCGCGTCCGGTTTCTTGAATACAGATTCAAACCGGCGCCGGAAGAAGAATCGTCCGCGATGAAGCGATCTTTGTCCTTCTCTTTGTCTCCCTCGTCCGCGGACACGCGTCCCTGAAGAGGCGGGACGAAAGAGCCGAGGCCGAGGGCGGCGCGCGGTTTTCGTAATTCCTCTTAGCGCCTTGATCCCGGCGCAAGCGTCTCGATCCAAGATCCTGGTGCGCCGCGCGGATTTCTGAATCGCCGCGCAGCCGCATCGCGCGCCGTCCGCGGTCGGAGTTCGTCCGTCCGGCGTGACGTCCCTCTCGTCACGACGCGCCGCGTCGAGCTCACCTGGCAGTGGTGTTGCTCTTAGGCGCGCTCGATGAGACGTGAGCGAACACTCGGAATCGAGGCGGCCTGCGTCGAGGAAAAGGAGGAACGATGAGGAAGATCTCTGTGTGTGTCGTGGTCTGGGCTCTCCTGCTCTCAGCCTCGCTCGCGCTGGGTCAGGCAAGCACGGGAAACATCTACGGAAGGGTGATGGACGAACAGGGAGGCGTCCTGCCGGGCGTGTCGGTGACGGCGTCCGGTCCGGGAGCGCCCCAGACGACGTTCTCGGATCCCAAGGGAGAATTTCACTTCCTGAACCTGTCCGTCGGCTCTTACAAAGTCACGTCGGCCCTTCAGGGGTTCTCCACCGTCGAGCGCAACAACGTCGTCGTGAACCTGGGACAGAACACGGATCTTTCGATCACGATGAAGCTCTCCTCCGTCTCGGCGACGGTGACCGTAACGGGCGAAGTGCCTCTGATCGACCCGCGCAAGAACGTGACCGGCGCCAACTACCAGTTGCCGGAATTGAAGAGCATCCCGACCGGGCGGGACCCGTGGGTGGTCATCCAGCAGGTGCCGGGAGTGCAGATCGACCGGCTGAACGTCGCCGGCAGCCAGAGCGGGCAGCAGTCCAACTACGTCGGGATGGGGACCGACACGACCCAGAACTCGTTCAACGTGGACGGCGTCACCATCACCGACATGGCCGCCCTCGGCTCCTCCCCCACCTATTACGACTTCGACCAGTTCCAGGAGATCCAGGTGGCGACCGGAGGCGCGGACCCGGCGATCGCGGTGCCGGGCGTGACCTTGAACATGGTCACCAAGCGCGGCTCCAACGAGCCCCACGGCTCCGCACGTTACTTCTACTCGCCCGGAGAGCTGCAGGCCAACAACGCGCCCGAGGAGGCCAAGCAGCAGGCCGACCTGGGACTCTACGGCCCCGCGGTCACCGGGGCCAACCTGAACGAGAAGGTGGACCGTATCTGCACCGTCGGCTGCCAGGGCGGGGCCGCCGGGATCCAGGACTACGGCGTCGAGGCGGGCGGCACGCTCTGGAGGGACAGGGCCTGGCTCTGGGGCAGCTACGGACGCAAGGAGATCCCGTTGACGAAGCTCGGAGGAACGACGGACACGACGTACCTCGACGACTACGCGGGAAAGCTCAACCTGCAGCCGATCGAATCCAACAGCGCGACGATCTTCTATTTCCGCGGGGACAAGCAGAAGCTCGGCCGGTCGGCCGGCGTCACGCGCCCGCAGGAGACCTCGGTGGACCAGACCGGCCCGACCACGATCTGGAAGGGCGAGGACTCCCACGTGTTCGGCCCGGCCTTCATCGCCGACGTGTCGTACGACTACACGCGCTCGGGCTTCAGCCTGATCCCCGAAGGAGGGCTCCTGACGCCGACGACCAACGTGTATCAGGATCCCAGCCTCGTCTATCACCGGTCCTTCACCGGTAACGCCTTCAACCGGCCGCAACACCAGGCCAACGCGAGCGCGTCCCTCTTCTTCAACACGGGCGCTCTCGGCCATGAGATCAAGGCCGGCTTCGGGTGGCGAAACGCTCCGATCTCCAGCTCGACCTTCTGGCCCGGCAACAGCATCCTCGGACGCGAGCAGGTCATCGTTCGGGCCGGCGTCTGCCCGGATGGCTGCGCGGCCGCGGACGTCTTCCGGCCCGGCCTCACGGCGCTCAAGTACACGTACTACAACGGATTCGTCGGAGACACGATCACCTCCGGCAATCTGACGGTCAACGTCGGCCTGCGTTACGACTATCAGTACGGGCAGAACACGGCCTCGAGCGTCTCCGGCAACCCGGAGTTCCCGGATCTGGTTCCCGGCCTGACGTTCAACGGAAGCCCGGTGGAGTTCAAGTGGAAGACCTTCCAGCCGCGCGCCGGAGTCAACTACGCGCCTGGGAAGGACCACAAGACTCTCCTGCGGGCTTCCTATGCGCGCTATGCCGACCAGCTGGGCGGAAGCATCGTCTCCTGGGACAACCCGGTCGGCGGGGCCGGAGCGGCCGGTTCCCGCTACGTGTGGAACGACTTGAACCACGATCACAACGTGGATCCGGGAGAGCTCGGCGCCTTCATCCAGGACCTGGGAGGCTTCAATCACCTCGACCCGAACGCGCTCGGCTCGGCCAACGTGCTCGATCCGAACCTCAGGGCGCCCCTGACCGACGAGTTTCAACTCTCAGTGGACCGCGAGATCCTTGCCGACTTTGCCGCGTCGGTCACCGGCACCTACCGTCACCGCCGCCGCATCGTGTGGTCTCCCTACATCGGCGTGACCGCGGCAAGCTATTCGGACGTGTTCGCCACCGGCCTTCCCGGATACGACGTCAACGGGAACGTGGTCGGCGTCACGGGGCCGATCTACACGGGAATCCTCCCCGACACCTTCACGGGCGGCGAATTCGTGACGAACCGGCCCGACTACACCCAGGACTATTACGGGGCCCAGCTCCAGCTCACCAAGCGCCTGACGCATCGCTGGATGATGCACGGCTCCTTCGCCTACAACAACTGGAAGCAGAACATCGAGAACAAGGCGACCGCGTGCGTGGACCCGACCAACCAGCGCCTCTTCCAGGACCCCGCCATCGGGCCCGGCTTTCCCACGGCCAACGTCGGCCCGAGCTGCTCCGAGGGCCAGGTCTACAACCAGTCGCTGGGCAGCGGCAACTTCACCAACGTCTGGATCAACTCCCACTGGAGCTTCAACGTCAGCGGCCTGTATCAGCTTCCTCTCGACTTCGCCGCGGCGGCCAACTTTTACGGGCGGCAGGGCTACGTCAATCCCCTCTTCGTGCAGGTGGACACCGGCAACGGGGAGGGGACGCGGGGCGTCCTCCTGGGCAGCCCGACCGACCACCGCCTGAAGAACGTGTACGAGCTCGACCTCCGGCTGGAGAAGACGGTGCCGCTCTTCGCGAAGGCGGACCTGACGATCTCGGCCGAGCTGTTCAACGCCCTCAACTCCAACACGGTCCTGCAGCGGGAATCCGACGCGACGCCGCAGTGCGACGCGGACGGGAACAACTGCACGGGAGCCGCGGGGACGATTCTCGAGATTCAGAACGCCCGCGCGGTGCGACTGGGCGCGCGAATCAGTTTCTGAACTCTTCCGGCCGGCCCGCCGTATGCCTTCCGGCGGGCTGGCCTTTTTTTGGACGGAGGAAGTCAGTCTTTGAGAATTCCTCGCGGAGGCGGAAGGAAGAGGTGGCTGGGCGTCGCCCTGGCGGCGGCGCTCCTGCCTTCCGCTTGCCGGCGGACGCCCGAGCGAGCACCGGCGGCTTCGTCGCCGCGCCCCGACATCCTGCTCATCACGGTGGACACGCTGCGCGCGGACGCGGTGGGTTACTCGGGCAGCGCGCGCGCCGCGACTCCGAACATCGATCGCCTCGCAGGAGAGGGCCGGGCCTTCCTCGAGGCGCACGCCCACAACGTCATGACCCTTCCGTCTCACGCCAACATCCTGATGGGCCGATACCCCTATGAGCACGGCATTCGCGACAACGACGGTTTCCGGCTGGATCCGAAGACGCCGACTCTCGCGACCCTGCTGCGGTCGGCCGGTTACTCGACGGCGGCGATGATCGGGGCCTTTCCGCTCGACGGGCGGTTCGGCCTGGACCGGGGATTCGACGTCTACGACGAGCGATATCCGCAGGGCGCCAACGAGTACGACTTCCGCGTCGCCGAGCGCCCGGCCTCCGAAGTCGTGGCGTTGGGACGCCGCTGGTGGTCGGACAACGCCGGGGCCGGACGCCCGCGATTTCTCTGGGTGCATCTCTACGATTGCCATTCACCGCACGTCCCGCCTGCGAGCCTGGCTGCGCGGTACGCGTCGGATCCCTATTCAGGCGAAGTGGCGGGAGTGGACGAGGCGCTCGGCCCTCTCTTCGAAGACGTCCGGGCGTCTTCCTCGCCGGTTCTGCTGATTCTGACCTCGGACCACGGCGAGGCGCTCGGCGACCACGGCGAGATCACGCACGGTCTCTTCGCCTACGAGGCGACGCTGCACATTCCCCTGATCCTCTGGGGCCCCGGCACCGTGATGCCCGGGCGCGATTCCTCTCTTCGCCGCCACGTGGACATCCTGCCGACCGTGCTCGAAGCCGCGCGCGTGCCCGCGCCTGCCGGGCTGCCCGGGAGTTCCCTTCTCCGGCCGGCCGACCCGGCCGCGACCTGCTATTTCGAGTCTCTCTCGGCCTCCTTCTCCCGCGGGTGGGCGCCGCTGCGCGGCTTGATTCGCGGGAACGAGAAGTTCATCGACCTTCCGATCCCGGAGCTCTACGACCTTCGAGAGGACCCGCGGGAGAAGGCAAACCGGTTCGAGGACCGGCCAGGGGCGGCCCGCTCGCTCGCGAGGGCGCTGCCGGCCGCGCGGCCCGCGGCTCCGGCGGCCGAATCGGCGGAAACGGTCCGGCGTCTGGCCGGGCTCGGATACCTGTCGGGCAGGGCGCCGGCCCAGCGGGCGTACGGTCCGGGCGACGACCCGAAGACGTTGATCGACCTGGACCGGCAGATGCAGGAGATCGTGGGCCTCTATCAGCAAGGGAAACTCTCCGAGGCGCTCGACCTGGCCCGGTCGGTGATGAAGCGCCGGCCCACGATGCCGGTCCTCTACGAGTTCCTCTCGTATCTGGAGGACCAGAACGGGCAAGGCGGCCGCGCCATCGCCGTCCTCGAGGAGGCCCGGCGGCGCGGTTATCTGGACGAGCGTCTCGCGAGCCGGCTGGGACTTCTCTACGGCCAGTTCGGGCAGCCCGGCCGCGCGCTCTCGGTGCTCGAGCCTCTGCGCGGTTCGGCCAACCCCGACGTCTGGAACGCGATCGGGATCGCGCGGGCGGGCGCGGGCGAGAGACAGAAAGCCATCGAGGCCTTCGAGCAGGCCCTGCGGCTCGATCCGAAGAACGCGGTCGCCTGGCAGAACATCGGGCTGACGCGCGTGCACGCCGATCAGCCCCGGGAAGCGCTCGCCGCCTTCGACAAGGCGTTCGCGTTGAACGAGCGGCTTCCGCGGGCCTGGAACGGACGCGGCGCCGCGTTCGAAGAGCTCGGCCGGCACGCCGAAGCGCTGGAGTCCTGGAGGCGCGCGCTGGAGCTGGACCCGCGCCTGTTCGAGGCTCTCCTGAACATCGGCGTCGTCGCAATGGAGCAGGGGAATCCGGATCTCGGCCGCGAAGCGCTGACCCGGTTTGTCGCGACGGCCCCGCCGGCTCTCTTCGCCGCGGACATCCAGAGGGCCAGGCGCCTCCTCCGCAAGGCAGCCTCAGGCAACTCGCCGTCCCGGTTTTCGTAGAATTCGTCCAGAGCGGAAGAGTTTTCGTCCCTATCCCGCTCCAGGCCGGCCGCGGTGTGGCAACCTCGTCCCGCCTGGGCAGGAGGAGCACACGAGACCGAGCCGGGTTCTTCGCGCGGCGTTTTTCGCGGCCTCTTTCGGGCTCGCGGCCTCGCGCGCGTCCGGCCTGAACCCCTCGACCGCGCTCTCGCAGTACGGGAGAGACCTCTGGGACAGCGACTCGGGCCTGCCGCAGAACTCCGTGGACGCGATCTTCCAGACCCGCGACGGATACCTGTGGCTCGGGACCCAGGAAGGGCTCATCCGTTTCGACGGAGTCAAATTCCGCATCTTCGACTCGCGGAACACGCCCGCGATGCGGGACGACTGGGTCCTCTCCTTCTGCGAGACTCGCGACGGGACGCTCTGGGTCGGAACGGCGGACGGGCTCCTGCGCGGGCGGGACGGGCGCTTCGACGGCTGGCAGCCGGACGGCCCTCTGGCCCGCGGGATGGTCCGATCGCTCGTCGAGGCGCGCGACGGCGCCCTCTGGGCCGCGTCGAACGAAGGGCTGGCGCGGCTGGTAGGTCACAGCGCTCGTCTCTTCACGGAAAAGGACGGCCTTCCCGGAAGAGTTGCCTTCAGTGTCGCCGAGGACGCGCGCGGGCGGCTCTGGGCGGGCACGGGAGGCGGTCTGGCTGTGCTGTGTGGGGAGCGATTCGAGCCCGTCCGCATCGGCGATGAGTACGCCGCGGCGGTGATGGCTCTGCAGCCGGATTCCGATGGCGGCCTGTGGGTCGGCACCGGCAGGGGATTGGCGCGGCTCTCCGACGCCGGGCAACGCATGTACGGAGCGGCCGACGGCCTGACGAACTCTCGCGTCCAGGCTCTGTACCGCGACTCGCAGGGGGTTCTCTGGGCCGGCACGGCCGAAGGTCTCTTCCGCATGGAGGAGGGTCGTTTCGAGGCTCTCACGCGTGAGAACGGCGGCCTCTCCAGCAGCGACATCGACTCGATCCGCGAGGACCGAGAAGGCAGCCTCTGGATCGGGACCCGCGACGGCGGGCTGAACAGGTTGAAGGACGAAAGGATCGCCAACTACACGACCCGGCAGGGACTTCCGGACGACCGGGTCTGGACGGCTTTCGAGGACCGCGCCGGAACGCTCTGGGCCGGCACGGCGGACGGCGGCCTGAGCCGCATGGTCCCGGGCTCCACGGCGTTCGAGGTCTTCGCCCGGCTCGGGGCGCGGGTCGCGTCCATGGACCAGGATTCTGCGGGCGATCTCTGGGTGGGAACGTACGGCAATGGGCTCTACCGCATCCACGGCAAGGAGACCGTCCGCTTCGGAAAGGATCAGGGGTTCGCGCCGCCGTTCGTCTCCGCTCTCTGCGCCGACCGCAACGGCGGCGTGTGGATTGGCTCGGCGGGGTCAGGTCTTTACTTTTACAGCGGCGGCAGCTTCACCCGATACACCGAGCGGGAGGGCCTCGCCTCCAATCGCGTCTTCTCTCTCTTCCAGGACCGGGCCGGAACGCTCTGGGCCGGGACCTTCGGCGGCGGGGTCAGCCGGTTTCGCGACGGGAAGTTCTCCAACTTGACGACCCGGGATGGCCTCGCCCACGACATCGTCATGTCCATCCTGGAAGACGAACGGGGCGACTTCTGGTTCGGCACGCGGGGAGGACTGTCGCGCTGGAGCGGCGGGCGGTTCACGACTTACCGGGAGGCCACCGGTCTTTTTCACGACGCGGTGCAGAAGGTCCTGGCCGACGACCGCGGCTACCTCTGGCTGACGAGCAACCACGGGATCTTCCGGGTCAGCCTCGAGGAGCTGGCGGCCGCGGCCGCGGGAGGCGGGAGGATTCTGCACTCGGTCGGGTTCACGACGGGCAACGGCATGCGCAGCGTGGAGTGCAACAACGGCCAGCACGGCGGCTTCCGGGGCCGCGACGGCCGGCTGTGGTTCGCCACGCTGAGAGGGCTCGCGATGGCGGACCCAGCGCACATCCGGTTGAACGCCGTGCCGCCCAAGGTCGTCATCGAGGTCGTGCAGTCGGGCCGCCAGACGCTCTCCGCCGCGAGCGGGATCACACTGACTCCGTCGCAGCGCGACCTGGAGTTCCAGTACACGGCCCTCTCTTTCAAGAATCCGGCGGCCATCCGTTTCCGCTACCGGCTGGAGGGATTCGACCGCGGCTGGATCGAGGCAGGCGCGCGACGCGCCGCCTACTACACGAACCTGCCCCCGGGGAATTATCGGTTCCGCGTGCTCGCCTCCAACGAGGATGGTGTCTGGAGCGACAGCGGCGCGACCCTGGCGGTGACTCTCTCGCGCACCCTCTTTGAGACGGCCTGGTTCCGGATCCTCTGCGCGGCCGCCGGCGTGCTTTTCCTCTGGAGCGGGCACCGCCTGCGCATCCGGCGCCTGGCCGCGCGCGAGGCGGTTCGCAGCGCCCTCTTCGAGGCGAGGCTCTCGGCCCTGCAGGCGCAGCTCCAGCCCCACTTCCTCTTCAACGCCCTGAATTCTCTGTTGCCCCTGGTCGGCAGCGAGCCGGGCCGGGCGCGGCGGATGATCGTGCGCCTGGGGGATCTGCTGCGCGCGAGCCTGGTTGCCGAGACGACGCAGCTCGTCACGCTCGACCGGGACCTCACGCTCCTGGACGAGTACCTCGACATCGAGCGCATGCGGTTTCGCGACCGCATCCGGATCGACATCGAGGCGGACGCGGAGGCCCGATCCGCGCAGGTGCCGAGCTTCCTCCTCCAGCCGCTGGTCGAGAACGCGATCAAGCACGGCGCCGATCCGCGGACGGGCCGCGTCCGGATCGAGATCGAAGCGCGCGCCACCGAGGGATCCCTCTTTCTGACGATCCGGGACGAGGGCCCGGGCATCCGGGAGGCCGGAGACGGAGAGCGCGGCATCGGGCTGACCAACATCCGCCGGCGCCTGGAGATGCTCTATCCCGGACGCCATCTCTTCCTGCTGGCCAACCGTGACTCCGGAGGCTGCGAGGTCTCTATCCGCATTCCCCTCTCCTTCGCGCGAGACTCGAGGGAAACCCCCTCCGTCTCGGAAAACATTTCCCGCATCGGACTCATCGGCTGAGAAGGCCGGCCCCCGGGCAAGCCGGCGCGAACTGTCATCCGGTTGATGGTAGCTTGCGCGGATGCCGGCCGCGACGCAGACCCGGGCCGTCTTCCGCGCCCGCGGGATCACGAAGATCTACCACATGGGGGAGGTGGACGTCACCGCGCTGCGATCGGTGGACCTCGACCTCTTCGAGGGTGAGCTGGCCGTCCTGCTGGGACCCTCGGGCAGCGGAAAGTCGACGCTGCTCAACATCCTCGGCGGCCTCGACGTCCCGACGGCCGGCGACGTCTTCTACCGCGACCACGACCTCTCCGTTGACGACGACCGCGCCCTGACCCGCTATCGCCGGGAGCACGTCGGATTCGTGTTCCAGTTCTACAACCTCATCCCGAGCCTGACCGCTCGCGAGAACGTCGCCCTCGTGACCGAGATCGCCGCCGATCCGATGGATCCGGAAGAGGCCCTGGCTCTGGTCGGTCTCTCCGAGAGGCTCGACCACTTCCCCGCGCAGCTCTCCGGCGGTGAGCAGCAGCGGGTCGCGATCGCGCGGGCGATCGCCAAACGGCCCGAGGTCCTCCTCTGCGACGAGCCGACCGGAGCGCTCGACTACGCGACGGGGAAAGTGGTGCTCGAGGCCATTGCCCTGATCAACCGGGAGCTCGGGACCACGACCGCCGTCATCACGCACAACGCCTCGATCGCGCGCATGGCGGACCGGATCATCCGCATGCGCTCGGGACGCATCACCGAAGTCGAGGAAAACCCCGAGAAGGTCTCTCCGGCGCAATTGGAGTGGTGAATGAGGGCGCTCGAGAGAAAGCTGATCCGCGACGTGCTGCATCTGCGCGGGCAGCTCATCGCCGTGGCGCTCGTCGTCATGTGCGGCGTCGCGATGTGGGTGACGATGCGCGGCGCTTACCGCTCGCTCGTCCTCTCGCAGCGGATCTACTACGCCGACGGCCGGTTCGCCGACGTCTTCGCGCATCTGGTCCGGGCCCCCCTCTCGGTCGCCGCCGCGATGGAGCGGATCCCCGGCGTGACGGCCGTGCAGCCGCGGATCGTCTTCGACGCGACGCTCGACGTCGCCGGCCTGGCGGAGCCGGCGACCGGCCGGCTCGTCTCGATTCCCGAGGACGCCCATCCGCGGTTGAACGACGTCCACCTGCGCCAGGGGCGGTGGATCGAGGCGGGCAATCCCGACGAGATCATCGTCAGCGAGGCGTTCGCGTCGGCGAACCGCCTGGGTCCCGGCGATTCGGTCGGCGCGGTCCTCAACGGCCGCTGGCGCCGGCTGCTCATCGTCGGCATCGGCCTCTCGCCCGAGTACGTCTACGAGATCCGCGAAGGGGACGTCTTCCCCGAGAAGAGGCGTTTCGGTGTCCTCTGGATCGGCAGAAAAGCGATCCAGAACGCCTTCTCGATGGAGGGGGCCTTCAACGACGTCTCCGTCGCGGTCGCCCCCGGCGCGCCGGAGGCCGGCGTGATCGCGCGCATCGACGGACTCCTCGCGCCGTACGGCGGCACCGGCGCCTACGGCCGCGGAGAGCAGATCTCCAACCGCTTCCTGTCGGACGAGATCCGCGGCGACCGCGTCGGCGGGATGATTGTGCCGTCCGTCTTCCTCGCCGTCGCCGCGTTCCTGATCCACATCGTGCTGACGCGCCTCGTGCAGACGCAGCGCGATCAGATCGCGGTGCTGAAGGCGTTCGGCTACACGAATCTCGATGTCGGGCTCCACTACCTCGGCATGGCGCTGGTGGCGCTGACGCTCGGGTCGCTCGCCGGCGTCGCCGTCGGGGCCCGCCTGGCGATCGCGCTGTCCCATCTCTACAAGGACTTCTTTCATTTTCCCGTCTTCCGCCTCGACCTCTCCGTGTCGCTTCTCGCCGGGGGCGTGCTCATCAGCGCGCTCGCGGCCGCCGTCGGCGCGATCGTCTCGGTCGGGGCGGCGGTGCGGCTTCCGCCGGCCGAGGCGATGCGCCCCGAGGCGCCGCCGCGATTCCATGCGGGCCTCGTCGAGAAGAGCCGCGCGTTTGGGGCCGCCTCGCCCGCGACGCGCATCGTCCTGCGCAACGTGCTGCGGAGGAAGGTCAAGTCGGCGCTCTCGATCCTCGGAGTCGCGATGGCGTTCGCGATCCTCGTCGTCGGGCGCTCGATGTTCGACTCCGTGGACGCCCTGATGCGGACCGAGTTCGACCGCGCCGAGCGCCAGGACGTGAGCGTCCCGTTCCTGCTGGCGCGTTCGGGTTCGGTCATCGACGACCTCCGCCGCTTCGGCGGGGTGCTCCGGGTTGAGCCGTTCCGCGTGGTCCCCGCGAAGATCTCCTCCGGGGGGCGCGAGCGCCGCACCGGCCTGACCGGCCTCGCCGAGGACGCCTCCCTTCGCCGCATCGTCGATCGCCGCGGGCGCGTGCTCCCGATCCCTCCGGAAGGGATCGTGCTCAACCTCAAGCTGGCCCGGATTCTGCGCGTCCGCGAGGGGGATTCCGTGAGGGTGAGCCTTCTGGAGGGGATCCGCCCCGCCGCCGATCTTCGAGTCACCGAGATCGTGGACGATCTCCTGGGCCTCGGCGCCTACGCCGACATCGGCGTGTTGCGCCGCCTGATGCAGGAGGGCGACGTTGTCTCGGGCGGCTACCTCGCGGTCGATCCGCTCGCGAGCGCGGCTCTCTATCGCGATCTGAAGCAGGCGCCCGCCGTCGCTGGCGTGTCCATCCGCGGGGCGATGATCCAGAGCTTCCGGGAGACCATCGCCCAGAGCCTGGAGATCACCAACATCTCCGGGATCGTCTTCGCCTGCATTATCGCGGCCGGAGTGATCTACAACGGCGCCCGCATCGCGTTGTCGGAGCGCGGCCGCGAGCTCGCCACGCTGCGTGTTCTCGGATTCAACCGCACGGAGGTCGGGTGGATGATGATCGCGGAACAGGCGATCCTGACGGCGGTCGCGATCCCCTTCGGCGCGGCGCTCGGATATGGTCTCTGCGGGCTTCTGATGCGCGCCTACGACTCCGAGGTGTACCGGCTGCCCCTGGTGATCTCGCGCGAAACCTGGATGTTCGCGCTCCTCGTGGTCGTTGCCGCGGCGATCGTTTCGAGCCTTCTGGTCCTGCGGCGGATCCGGACGCTCGACCTGATCGAGGTGCTCAAAACTCGAGAATAATCATGAAGGGAATTCGATCGGGCCGTTCCGCGCGGAGCGACGGATCCGGACGGCGCCGGGTCCCGCGCCGGCTCGTCGTCTGGGGCGGGGCGGCCGTGGCGCTGCTGGTCATCCTGTTTTTCGCGTTCCGACGCGAGCCGGTCAGGGTCGAGGCCGCGCCGGTGACCCGCGGCCCGATGTCCGCCACGATCCAGGACCGCGGACAGACCCGCGTGCTCGACCGCTACGTCATCTCGTCGCCGGTCGCCGGAACGCTCGATCGGATCCCGTTCCAGGCGGGCGAGTCGGTGAAGGCGGGGGAGATCGTCGCGCGCATCGCGCCGTCGAGCCTGTCGGCGGTCGGGAGCGCGCAGGCGCGCGCAGCGGTCGGGCAGGCGGAAGCGTCCGTCCGTGCGGCGCAGGCCAACGTCGGGAGCGCGCAGGCGCGGGCCGATCTGGCCACTAAGGAATATCGGCGCCTGGCCGCGTCGAACGCGCAGGGCATTGTTTCACGGCAGGAATTCGACGTCGCCCGCGCCAACCACGACGCCGCGCTCCGAGATGTGCAGGCGGCCCGCGCCGCCGTCGCGCAATCGAACGCGAGCCTCGCCTCCGCCCGCGCCGCGCTTCTGGCGCTGCATCCCGGCGGCGCCGGCACGATCGAGATCCGCGCTCCCGTCGATTCGCGCATCTTCGCGATTCCGGAGCGCAGCGGCCGCGCCGTCGCTCCCGGGGATCCGATCATGACGCTCGGCAATCCGCGCGAGATCGAGGCCGTCATCGATCTCCTCTCCGAGGACGCCGTGAAGACGGCCGCCGGCGACCGCGTGTTTCTCGTCGATTGGGGAGGCGATCATCCGCTCGCCGGGGTTGTGAAGACCATCGAGGCCTCCGCCTTCACGAAGATCTCGGCGCTCGGCATCGAGGAGCAGCGCGTCCACGTGATTGCCTCGATCCCGAATCCCCCGCCGGCCCTGGGCGACGGCTACCGCGTCCAGGGGCGGATCGTCGTCTGGTCGTCGCCCGATGCCACGCAGGTCCCCATCGGCGCTCTGACCCGCTTCGGTTCGCGCTGGGGAGCCTACGTCGTCGAGGGCGGGCGCGCGCGAAAGCGAGCGCTGCAGATCGGTCACCGAAACGACCAGGCCGCCGAGGTTGTCTCCGGCGTCCGCCCCGGCGAGCGCGTCATCCTGCACCCGACCGACGAGATCGCGGACGGCGTGCGGGTGACCGATTAGCCGATCGGCTCCTCGGGCGTCGGCGGGTGCCGGTCGGCTGGATTGCGATCACGTGTCCGTGGAACTGCATACCTGATGCGCGCCAGCATTCACGTTCACTGAGTTCTGCGTCGATCAGCCGCTCGCCTTGTCGAGGCGGGCGGCGACATCGGCGAGGGTCGAGGTCTCGAAGTCGGGTCGGACTTTGGAGGGCGCCGGCTCGGACTTGCGGTTGACCCAGGCGACGGGGATGCCAAGGGCGCGGCAGGGAACGACGTCGTGGAAAAGGCTCTGCGCGGCGTGGAGCCAGCGGCCATCGCCGATTCTGCGGCGCGCTTCCTCGAAATGGCCCGGGGCGGGTTTGTAGGAACGGACCTGCTGCGCGGTGACGAGCAGCTCGAAGGGGACCGTGAGGTGGGAGAGCGTTGCGCAGAGAAGATCATCATCCACGTTGGAGAGAATCCCGAGCCTGCAGCCCCTCTCCACCAACCTCTCCAGCGCCGGGTTGGTGTCGGGAAAAGGCCGCCAGGAGGAGAGCGATTCAGCCAGCGTGCTCGCCTTCTCGGGCGCCAGAGGCCAGTCAAAGCGCCTGGCCACGTGCAGAGCGGTCGCCGTCAGGACCTCCCGGTAACTACGATAGGACCCTGCCTCGACGGCCGGCTCGATCTCGGAGTAGGCGGTTAGGGCATCGGAGAGCGCGACCGCGACTCGATCGGCCGCCGCGGCTTGCTCAAACCATCTTCCGATGCCGGTCTCCCAGTCGATCAGCGTCCCGTAGCAGTCGAACGTGACGATGTCGTAGCTCTGCCCCATGAGCGCGACATTACCGCTCTTGAGAGACGGAGACTACGAGTGTGTCCCGCGCCTTGGCACCGGAGAGCACAGCGCATGGAGCGACGTGTGAGCAGATCCTTCGCTTCGCTCAGGATGACAGGGGATCGTGGTCCCCTCGACCTTCCTCACCAAAGAAATCCGATAGACCACCCACGATGCTGCCGGGAGCGAAGGGCCGGAGCGGGGTCACGCCCGAGGGGGTTCAGGGGACCGCAAGGTCCCCCGCTACACGCTACACTCTTGCTCGGAGATCCCGCGGAGCGCCCGAAGCGACGGGGGCGTAGACGGGCTCGCACCAGGAACGGTACTTCGGCCTCTTCCCGCGAACGACCTCGAAGTAGAGATCGCGAAGCGTCATGGTCAGTTTGCCGGGCCGGCCTCCTCCGATCGGCCGGTGGTCCACTCGCGTGACGGGCACGATCTGCGCCCCGGTGCCCACGAGGAAGGCCTCTTCCGCCAGGCCCAGCTCGGTGCGATCGATCGAACGCTCGATGGCGGTGATCCCCAGCTCCTCCTTCATCAAGGTCATGAACGTCAAGCGGGTGATCCCCTCCAGGATGTCGTCGGTCACGGGAGGCGTGATGACCTCGCCATGGCGGACCAGGAAGATGTTGGCCACGGAGGCTTCCGAGATGTGACCATCCTTGTTGAGCGTGACGGCGTCGTCGAATCCGGCGCGCTGCGCGTCCGAGCGCGCGAGCGCCGAGTTGACGTAGGAGCCGGCGATCTTGCCGCGGGGAGGGATCATGTTGTCGTTGATCCGCTGCCAGGAGGAGATCGTGACGTGGGCGCCGCTCTCGTCGTTGTCGAAATACTTCCCGAAGGGGAAAGCCACCATCGAGATCGCGGGCGTCAGGTCGTGGAGGCGAACGCCGATCGTCTCGTCCGCGTAGAAGGCCAGAGGCCGGATGTAGCAGTCGGTCCTGAGCTCTTCGGCGCGCAGCAGCTCGAGCATGTGCCCGACCAGCTCCTGGGGAGTGTCGGGTAGCTGCATGGTGAGGAGCCGCGTCGAATCGAGGAACCGATGGAAGTGGTCCCCCGGCCGGAAGACGAAGAGCTCCTGCTCCTCCTCGTTCCAGTGGCCGCGCAGGCCCGCGAAGCATCCGGTGCCGTAGTTCAAGGCGTGTGTGAGGACGCCCAGGCGCACCTCGCCGTACGGAACGATTCGACCCTGGAAGTAGGCGTATTTGGGAAGTTTCATGGTCACACCTCAGGTCCAAAGTGGACTGCTAAAGGATCCAATCAGACGCCTTGTTTGTCAATATTCACCTGCATCAGATTCCAATTCAATATCCAATCTCATAGAATTGGACTGATATGGCGATTCATGAGGCCCGCGCCTTCTCCGGCCCTCTCGGCAACTGGGCGGCCGGCTCGGGCCCCGCTTATCGCCGGCTGGCCCACGCCATCCGGGGCAGGGTCGAGGCCGGCGCGCTCACGGCCGGGACGCGGTTGCCGGCGGAACGGTCCCTCGCCGCGGCCCTGGGCGTCTCCCGCACGACGGTCGTGGCAGCCTACGACCTGCTCAAGCAGGAGGGGTGGATCGAGAGCCGGCGGGGGAGCGGGAGCCGCGTGCATCGCTCCGCCGCCAGAACCGCTCCCGCGAGGGCGGAGCGCCACGACACGGGTGGCTTCGAGCGCAGCGCGATCCTGCGCAGCCTCGTCGAAGCCAGCGGGTCCCGGATCGAGTTCATGGGCCTGCACCTTCCGGCCGCCGATCCCTACGTCGCGGAGGCGCTCACGCACGTCAGCCACGACATGTCGCACTCTCTCACCCACCACGGCTACTGGCCTCTGGGCCTTCCAACCCTGCGAAAGGCGATCGCGTCGCACCTGACGCACGCGGGTCTCCCGTCGAGGCCCGAGGAGGTCCTCGTCACGCACGGAGCCCAGGAGGCGATCGCGCTCGCGGCAGGCCTCTATCTCGCGCCGGGCCGGACGGTGATCCTGGAAGACCCGACCTACGTCGGCGCGATCGACGTGTTCGCCGCCGCGGGAGCGCGCCTTGTCCCGGTTCCGGTCGGAGAACACGGGGTCCGCCTCGACTTGCTGCGGGAGGCCGTGGCACGGGAGGCGCCGAGCCTCCTCTACCTGATGCCGACGTTTCAGAACCCGACCGGCGTCGTGACGCCGGAGAGCCACCGCCGGGAAATCGCGGCGATCGCGGCCGAGCGTGGGATCCCGATCCTCGAGGACGACGCGCTGGCGAACCTCGATCTGGGCACGCGTCCGCCGCCGCCCATCTCGTCCTTCGCTCCGTCGGGTCCCATCCTGTCCGCCGGATCGCTCTCGAAGCTCATGTGGGGAGGCCTGCGCGTCGGGTGGATCCGCGCGCCGGAGCCTTTGATATCGCGCCTCGCTCGCCGCAAGGTCCTGGGCGATCTGGGCAACTCGGTCGTCAGCCAGGTCGTTGCCGCGCGCCTGCTTCCCCGCGCCGAGGAGATCCGCGCCTCCCGCCGCCGGCAGATCACGGAACGTCTCGGGGTGATGGAGGAGGAGATGTCCCGGCTCCTGCCGGACTGGACCTGGCGGCGGCCGGGCGGCGGCCTCTCGCTCTGGGTGCGCCTGCCGCGGGGGAACGGCTCGGAGTTCGCTCGCGCCGCGCTGCGGCTCGGAGTCTCGGTCCTGCCGGGCTCGACGTGCTCGCCGTCGAACGGTTGCTCGGAGTTCCTGAGGCTCCCCTTCGTTCTGGAGCCGGCGAAGATCCGGGAAGGCATCCGGCTGCTGGCGCGCGCCTGGAGCGCCTACGCCCCGGCCGAGCGAAGCGAGCGCCGTGCCCTGGAGGTCCTCGTCTGAGCCCGGCGCCGGCAAGCCCGACGGAAGCGATCGAGGCGAGCGTGCGCGCGGCGCTCGAAGCCGCGGGGCACTCCTTCGAGGTCATGCCCTGCGACCCGGCGCTCGCCGACACGGCCGCCTTCTGCGCCCACTACGGGATTCCGCCCGGGGAGAGCGGCAATACGATCGTCGTCGCGACGAAGAAGGAGCCCAGGCAGTACGCCGCCTGCCTCGTCCTGGCGACGACGCGGCTCGACGTCAATCACGCCGTGCGCCGGCTCCTCGGAGGCCAGAAGCTCTCCTTCGCCTCGGGAGAGGAGACCACCGCCCTGACCGGCATGATGATGGGAGGCGTGACGGTCTTTGGCCTGCCGCCGGCCCTGCCTGTCTACATCGACAGCGCCGTGATGATGGCGCGGTCGGTGGTCGTGGGCGGCGGGAGCCGTTCCTGCAAGATCCGCATCGCTCCGGAAGTCCTGCGGCGGATCCCCAACGTCCTTGTCGTCGAGGGTCTCGCGCGTTAGCCTCGATCCGAAATTGCTTCGGACATCGCGAGTTTGATTTCGGTCGTAGGGGCGGCCCTTGCGGCCGCCCGCGGGCGGGGGCAAGCCCCGCCCCTACGGGTGTGCCGAGCATGTTTGACAGCCTGGGGGTGAGAGTCCCCCACCCAACCTGATGGAGGTGAAGGGTTAGCGAAGCGCAAGGGCGTCGTCGTGAGGCGGGGTCTGAAGGAAGCGTGGAGCAAAGGCGCGAGCCGATGAAGAAGAACCGGATAGAGAGGCGTGAGCGTTGGACGAGCGAGCCCGTAATTGCGAAGTCCATATCCATCAAGGGCGCGGAGCGTAGATCCGGCGGTTGTGCGTCGAAGGCGGTCGAACTTACCTCGGGAGATCTGCGACGTGTCCGGTGGCGGACTGGGAGGGCCGCGAGGTTCTTCGAACGCGGCGCAGAAGTCAGCAGAGGGCATATTAGGGATGCGACGTGGGTCCACTCGAGCGGGACACTCGCCGGAAACGGGAGAAACGGCCAGCGCTCCCCGGACCGGCAACGGCAGACCGAAGGCCCGAACGGTGCCCCGGAGGGGGTAAATGGGAGAGGCGAGTAGGGCAATGCGACTTGGGGACGACAAGCGGCCGAATCCAACTTCGTTGGCCTTCGACGCAGCAGAAGGGGGTGAAGCCCCCAAAACTGAGTCAAGGAGCCGAAGCGTCCACAGCGAAGCCTTGGCACCGAAAGCCCGACATCGAGCAACCCGGTCTGGTGGACCGGCCGCATGATGCCACGACCAGCCGAACCGCCGTGTACGTGACCCGTACGCACGGTGGTGTGACAGGGAAAACCCGCGAGGGTCAACCTATGTCGATCACGAATACCGCAACCGCTCCAGAAGTTGCTCTCTGTCACAGCAGATCCAGCCGCTGGCGGTTTTCCAAGAAGCGTTTATTTCGGATCGAGGTTAGGAACCTACTGGAGGACGAGGGCGCGCAGTTCGTCGAGCTTCCGATGGAGCTGCCGGATGGCCAGCTCGGCCTTCACGTTGACCTCGTAGTCGAGGTCGGCCCTCAACCGGTCGTGCATGGACTGGCGGTTCTGACTCATCATGATGATCGGCGCCTGGATGGCGGCGAGCATGGAGAGCATCAGGTTCAGGAAGATGAAGGGGTAGGGATCGGGCGGGTGCCGCAGGATCCAGGTCGTGTTGACCGCCGCCCAGGAGAAAAGGAAGAAGAAGAACAGGAGGATGAAGGTCCAGGAGCCGCCGAAGCGGCTCACCGCATCGGCGATCCGCTGCCCGAACGTCAGCCGTTCGTCCATCTCCTCGTTGGGATTGCGGATCTGGAGCCTGGAAAGCATCTCGTCGGCGGCGCGCAGCCTCTGCGCGACGACCCTCAGGAAGTGGCGGGCCGCGGCCGGATGTTCGTCGATCAGGCGCGAGATGGCTGCCGCCGGGACGGCGACGAGCCGGGCCTCCGCGCCGGCGCGCGCCGTGGCGTTGCGCGGCTGCTGATCGAAGAGGCCGAGCTCGCCGAAGAAGGACCCGGGGGCGAAAGAGGCGAGCACGATCTCCTCTCCCTCCGAAGGAAGCACGATGTCCACGGTCCCCTCTTCCACGATGTAGAGCCAGTCGGCCGGGTCTCCATGATGGAAGATCGCCTCTCCGGCCTGGAACAGCATGCGCTGGGCGGCGCTCTCGAGCGCCTGAAGCTGCTCCTCCGGCAGGTCGCGAAAGAGATGCACCCGGTTGAGACCGTGCGAATCCGTCATGAGAGCCTCCTGCCCGACGTGAAAAAGCTGCGGCTATTGTGATGGAGTTCCGATCCCGGCGTCAAAAGTCACGCGATAGTAGAATCCCGCGATTCTCGCCGGAACCGAGGATCAAAGTCAGGAGGACCCATGCCGCGCGCGGCCGCCGGAGCGCTCGTGATTCTTCTGGGAGTTTCCTCGCCCACGTTCGGAGCGGGCGCGGCGTTCACGGTCGGCACGGCGTCCGCGGCCGAGGGGCGCGAGGCGACCGGGGCGATCGAGGTGCCGGCGGGCGTGGACCCGGCGCTGCATATTCCCGTCGCCGTTTTTCACGGCGCCTGGCCGGGTCCCGCTCTCGCGCTGGTCGCCGGCTCCCATGGCACCGAGTACGCCTCGATCCTCGCGCTCGAGAAGCTGATCTCCCGCATCGACCCGACGGAGTTGAACGGCACGGTCATCATCGTCCCGCTCGTCAACATCCCCTCCTTCGAGCAGAAGGTCCCTCACGTCAACCCGGTGGACGGCAAGAGCATGAACCGCTACTACCCCGGCAGGCCGGAAGGCACGCAGAGCGAGCGCGCGGCCTACGCCATCACGCGCGAGGTCGTCGAGAAGTGCGATTACCTGATCGATCTGCACGGCGGAGACCTGGACGAGAACCTGCGTCCGTACAGTTACTGGGCGAGGACCGGCAACGAGAGGCAGGACGCGATCTCGCGCTCCATGGTCCTGGCCTTTGGCTTGAACCACATCATCCTCGCCAACGACCGGCCGAGAGACCCCAACGCCTCGCGGTATCTCGAGACGACCGCGGCCTCACGGGGCAAGCCGTCGATCACGGTGGAAGCGGGACGAGCGGGCCGGACCGACGCGGAGGACATCGAGGCTCTCGTCAACGGGTGCCTGAGCGTGATGCGGCTCCTCAAGATCCTCCCGGGGACCACGACGCCGGTGGACCGCCCGGTCTGGATCGAGAAGGTCGTGACGCTCTCGAGCGACCACTCGGGGATCTTCTACCCCAGCGTGGACAGGGGGGACTACGTCGAGATGGGGATGAAGATCGGGCACGTGACCGACTACCTTGGAAAGACCGTGCTGGAAGCGCGGTCTCCGGCGACAGGAGTCATCCTCTACGTCGCGGCTCTTCCTTCCATGAAGAAGGGGGATACGATCGCCAACATCGGCGTCGTGGCGCCCAGGGCCCCGTAGGCTTGCCCTAATCCGGCTAAGTGGCAAAATTGTCTTGAAGTGGCATATGGCTGAGACAAGGACAAAGATCGGCCCTGGCGGCAGAATCGTCATCGGGGAATGCTCATGGAGGCGGCCGCGTTGATCACGGCAGGACGAAGACGCAACTCAATGCAAATGGAAGAGGACGCCCTCCGCCGCAGGGCGTCCTCCGGGAGACGCACGGCTCCGTTTCAGGAGAGATCTTCACGAGGAATGGTGCGTTTGAATCAGGTCGTCATCGAGAGGTCCTCCTAGCCTGCCGAGTGAGCCATGAGATTCCTCGCAACGTCCTTCGCTCTCACGCTTCTCCTGCTCTCGGCCGCCGCCTCCGCGGAACCGGCTCCCTGCTGCTCTCTGAGCGGCGCGGCGGAACGGACGATGATCGCGATGGACTGCTGTTCGTCGATGGCGGAATGCCCGACACCGCCGGAGGTCGTTGCCTCCGCCGTCGTTCCAGGCTTCGATTCGGTCCCCGCGGCTGGAATCCTCCTGGCCGGGATCTCGTCGGGTGATTCGGCGTTCGATCTCCGGCGTCCGAATGTTCGTCCAGGATCTCTCGATACCTCTCCCCCAAAGCCGCCTCTCTACCGCCTGCACGCCCAACTCCTGATCTAAAAGACCGATCTCCGCCCGGCGGCTCGAACGAGACAATTCCGCCTCGTCGATCCCGCGCGGGTTTCCTGCCGAAGGCCTGGGTTTCCTTCGCGCGTTCAAGGAGAGACCGGTGATCAGATTCAGAAGAGCAAGAGCAGCGCCCGGTGTTGTGATCCTCTGGGGCCTGGCGAGTCTGGTGCTTCCGCGTGTTGCCCGGGCAGGGGAGGGCTCCACGGAGGCCTCGCAGGCCGGGAGATCGAGTCCGGCCGAAGTTGTCGTGGACCGGCTGCGGGACCGCCCCGAGCAGCCCCTCCTCCTCGAGGTCCTGAAGCGCAACCCGGAGATCGCGGCGCTCGAATCGGCCGCCCGTGCCGCCTCCCAGCGGGCACCTCAGGTCGCCGCGCTGCCGGATCCCATGGCGGCGGTGACTGCGTACCTGCGGACCCCCGAGACGCGGGTGGGCCCCCAGAGGTTCATGGGGAGCCTCTCGGAGCGGTTCCCGTGGTTCGGGAAGCTGCGCCTGAAGGAGCAGGCGGCTCTTGCCGATCTCGCAGCGGCCGGCGCCAGGCTCGAAGCGGCGCGTCTCCGGATCGTCACCGAAGGCAGGAGACTCTATGACGAGCTCGCCTTCCTGCAGGACTTCGAACGGGTCGTGCGCGAGGATCGCGCCACGCTCGTCCACTACGAAGAGCTCGCCCGGGCGCGCTACGCCTCGGGGTTCGGCCTGGAGCAGTCGATCGTCAAGATCCAGGCGGAGATCACCAAGGACGACGCGCGCCTGCTCGATATCGCCACTCACCATGCTGCGCTGCTCGCCTCCGTCAACGCCCTGCGGGATCAATCCGCCGGGACGCCGGTCGAGGTCTCGCCGCTGCCCGAGCCTCGGGAAACTCCACTCGATCTCGAGCGGCTGCGGAGTCGGGCGCTCGCGCAGCGCCCCGAATTGGCCGGAGCCGAAGCCTCGATCGCGCGCGCGCGGGCGATGGTGAGTCTCGCCAGGAAGGAGCGCGTCCCCGACGTCACGTTGGGACTGAGCTACACCTCGGTCGGAGAGCGCGCGGATGCGGCGGGCCGGCTCAGCCCTCCGCCCGACAATGGAAAGGACATTCTGGCGCTCTCCGGAGGCATCAACCTTCCCATCTGGAATCGAAAGCTCACGGCGGGCATCGAGGAAGCTCTTCAGAACGAGCATCAGGCGCAAGAGAGCAGGCGCGCCGTCGTGGCGGGTATCGAGCGGCCGCTCGGGGACCTCCTCGCGAAGATTCCGCTGACCTGGCAGCGGCTGCGACTGTTCGAGGACGTCCTCGTGATCCAGGCCGATCAGTCGCTGCGGTCCGCCGAGTCCGGCTATTCGGCGGGAACGCTCCATGCCCTCGACCTGCTCGACGCGGAACGGACCCTGCTCGAGGTTCGCATTCAGACGAGCCGGACCCGCGCGGACTACGACATCGCGCTGGCGGAACTCGAGGGCGCTGTCGGCGCCCCCGTCACGTTGGAAAAAAGCGAGGAGGCCAAGCCGTGATCGACGACAAAGAGACGCTCCGCCCCGACCTGGAACCGGAGCCGCCGCTGCAACCGGCCGAGCCGCCGAGCCGGCGGATTCGGTGGCTTCTCTTCTGGATCGGCGTGGCGATCGTCGCGCTTGTTCTTCTCGCAAGACCGCTGCATTTGCATCCCCTGGATCGGTGGATCCACGGACTGGTCGGGCATCCCGAGTCGTCGCCGACGAAAGAGCCCGCGCCTGCGGGCGAGGCGGCGGCGGGCACGTCGAAGCCGCGCGCGCGGAAGGTCCTCTTCTACCGGAACCCCATGAATCCCTCGATCACGTCGCCCGTCCCCGCCAAGGACGAGATGGGCATGGACTACGTGCCCGTGTACGCGGACGAGGCAACGCCGGCGGCCAGGGAATCGGCTGCCGTCTCTGTCGACCCCAGGGTCGTTCAGAACATGAACGTCACGACCGCCGCGGTCGAGCGCCGCGACCTCACGCGCCAGATTCGCACGGTCGGGTATCTCGACTACGACCAGGAAAGAATGGTTTCCGTCACGACGAAGTACAACGGCTACATCGAGAAGGCGTTCGTCAACTATCTCGGGCAGCCCGTGCGCAAGGGGCAGTCCCTCTTCGCCATCTACTCGCCGGAGCTCGTCCAGACCGAACAGGAGCTGCTCTCCGCCCTCCAGTACGTGCGGCGCATGGAGAAGGCCTCGGCCGAGGCTCGCGCGCGGGCGCAGGATCTGGTCGAGGCCGCCAGAACCCGCCTCGGCTACTGGGACATCACGCCGGGGCAGGTCGCCCGCCTCGAGAAGACAGACGAGGTCTTCCGGGCTCTGACGCTCGTTTCCCCGGCGAGCGGCATCGTGATGAAGCGGATGGAGGGGCTCGAGGGAATGGCGGTCAGGCCGGGGATGGAACTGCTCCACATCGCCGACATCTCGGCGCTCTGGTTGAACGTGCAGGTCTACGAAGACCAGTTTCCCTGGTTGAACGTCGGCAGCCCCGCGACGATCCAGATCACGTACTTTCCCGGGGAAGACTTCAGGGGCCGGGTCCGGTACATCGAGCCGCAGGTTTCCGACAAGACGCGCACGGTGGGACTGACCCTCGAAGTCCCGAACCCGGACCAGCGGCTGCGCGCCGGCATGTACGCGACGGTGGAGCTTTCGCCGAGCGTAGCGAAGAACGCGCTGACGATCCCCTCCCAGGCCGTCATCCGGACCGGTCAGCGTAATGTCGTCGTCGTCGCTCTGGGAGAAGGGCGCTTCGAGGCCCGCGACGTCCAGGTCGGCGCGCAGGGAAACGGCCTCATCCAGGTGAAGGAGGGACTCCGTGAGGGGGAGCTCGTGGTCACCTCCGCGCAGTTCTTCATCGATTCGGAATCGAACCTCCAGGCGGCGATCCAGAAGATGATCGCGGCCAGCAAGAACGGAAAATAAGGCGCGGCCATGCTCAACAAGGTCATCGAGTGGTCGCTCAAGAATCAGTTCTTCGTGGTCGTGGCGGTCCTCCTGGGCGTCCTGGGGGGCGTCTGGGCCATCCGCGAGAGCCGCATCGACGCCATCCCGGACCTCTCCGACGTGCAGGTGATCGTCTTCACCGAGTACCCCGGCCAGGGGCCCCAGGTGGTGGAAGACCAGGTGACCTACCCCATCGAGGCCAAGATGCTGGCGGTCCCCTACGCGAAGGTCGTTCGCGGCTACTCCTTCTTCGGGTACTCCTTCGTTTACGTCCTCTTCGAGGACGGCACCGATCTCTATTGGGCGCGGTCGCGTGTTCTCGAATACCTCTCCGGCCTCACATCGCAGCTTCCGCGCGGCGTCTCTCCCCAGCTCGGCCCCGACGCGACCGGAGTGGGCTGGGCGTTCATGTACGTCCTGAACTCTCCGACCCGATCGCTCGCCGACCTGCGTTCGTACCAGGACTGGTACCTGAAGTACGGGCTCACGTCGGTCGACGGCGTCTCCGAGGTGGCGTCGGTCGGGGGCTTCGTGCGCCAGTACCAGGTCGAGGTCGATCCGGTCAAGCTCCGGGCCTACGACATTTCGCTCGCCCGGATCAAGACGGCCATTCAGCGGTCCAACAACGACGTGGGCGGGCGCCTCGTCGAAATGGGCGAGCACGAGTTCATGGTCCGCGGTCTCGGATACGTGAAGGACGTCCGCGATCTCGAGAAGATCGCCCTCGGCGTCGGGCCGGGGGGCACGCCCGTTCTGCTGGGCAACGTGGCTCACGTCGGAATCGGTCCCGAGATTCGGCGGGGCCTTGCCGACTGGAACGGCCAGGGAGAGACGGTCGGCGGAATCGTCGTCGTCCGGGCCGGCGCGGACACGCTGTCCACGATCGCCCGTGTCAAGCAGCGGCTCGAGGAGCTGAAGGCCGGGCTGCCGAAAGACGTCTCGATCTCGGTCGCCTACGACCGCACCGGGTTGATCCAACGCTCCGTGGAGACGCTCACCCACACGTTGATCGAGGAGTCGATCATCGTCGCCCTCGTCTGCCTCGTCTTCCTCTTCCATTTCCGGTCCGCCTTTGTGGCGATCCTCTCCATACCCCTGTCGATCCTGCTCGCCTTCATCGTGATGAAGATCCAGGGGCTCGGGGCCAACATCATGTCGCTCGGAGGCATCGCGATCTCCATCGGCGTGCTGGTGGACGCGGCGATCATCATGGTGGAGAACGCTCACAAGCACTACGAGGAGTGGCGCGGCAAGCGCTCCCATTTCGAGATCATCCTCCGGTCGGCCCAGGAAGTGGGCCCGACGCTCTTCTTCAGCCTGCTCGTGATCACCGTTTCCTTCATGCCGGTCTTCACGCTCCAGGCGCAGGAGGGGCGCCTCTTCAAGCCGCTCGCCTTCACCAAGTCGTATTCGATCGCCATGGCGTCGGTGGTCGCCGTCACGGTGATTCCGGTCCTCATGTTCTGGTTCGTCCGCGGCCACATCCGCAGCGAAAAGCAACATCCCATCTCCCGGATCCTGCGGGCCGCGTACACGCCCCTGCTCAATCTCGCCCTGCGCCATCGCTGGCTGGTCGTCGTGGGGGGCGGCCTTCTCGTCGCCTCCGCATTGATCCCCCTTCGCGGGATCGGATCCGAGTTCATGCCGCCTCTCTGGGAGGGGGACCTGCTGTACATGCCGACGACGTTTCCGGGAGTCTCCATCACCGACGCCCGACAGCTTCTCCAGCAGGCCGACAAGATCATCATGACCTTTCCGGAGGTGAAGTCCGTCTTCGGCAAGGTCGGGCGGGCCGATACGCCCACGGATCCGGCGCCCCTGGCCATGATCGAGGCGACGATCCTGCTGAAGGACCCCTCGCAATGGCGCCCCGGCATGACCAGGGACGCGCTCCTCGCCGAGATGGACCGGGCCGTCCGCTTCCCGGGCGTCACCAATGCGTGGACCATGCCGATCAAGACCCGCATCGACATGCTCTCGACCGGCATCAAGACGCCGGTCGGCATCAAGATCGCCGGTCCCGACCTGGCCGAGCTCGAACGCCTGAGCGGCGAGGTCGAGGCGGTCGTCAAGCCGCTGCCCGGCACGCTTTCGGCCTACGGCGAGCGCGTCATGGGAGGCAGCTACTTCGACTTCCAGATCGACCGGGACGCCGTGGCTCGATACGGCCTGACGGTCGGAGACGTCGAAGACGTCATCCAGTCCGCCATCGGCGGCATGAACGTGTCCTGGACGGTCGAAGGCCTCGAACGCTACCCCGTCAACGTGCGCTATCCGCGCGAACTGCGCGACAATCCGCAGAAGCTCGCGGACACGCTGGTGGCCACCCCGGCCGGCGCCCAGGTCCCGCTTTCGCAGCTGGCGACCGTACGCGTTCACCAGGGCCCTCCCTCCATCAAGACGGAGAACGCCCGCCCCAACGCCTGGGTCTACGTCGACCTGCGGGGTATCGACGTGGGAACGTGGGTCACGCGGGCGAAAAGGACCGTTGCCGAGAAGGTCGCCCTCCCGCCCGGGTACAGCATCTTCTGGTCGGGCCAGTACGAGTACATGGAGCATGCGAAGGCCCGGCTGCGGGTGATCATTCCGATTACGCTGTTTCTGATCTTCCTGATCCTCTACGCGAACACGAAGTCTCTGATCAAGACCGGGATCGTGCTCCTTGCCGTCCCGTTCTCCGCGGTCGGAGCGATCTGGATGATCTTCCTGCTCCACTACAACTGGTCGATCGCCGTCTGGGTGGGCCTGATCGCCCTCGCGGGGCTCGACGCGGAGACCGGAGTCGTCATGCTCCTGTACCTCGACATCGCCTTCGAGCAGTGGAAACGGGAAGGGCGGATGGGCACTTACGCGGAGCTGGCCCAGGCCGTCGATCACGGCGCCGTCCAGCGAATCCGCCCGAAGATGATGACGATCATGGCGATCCTCCTTTCCCTGGTTCCGATCCTCTGGAGCCGGGGAACGGGAGCGGACGTGATGCGGCGGATCGCGGCCCCGATGGTGGGTGGAGTCGTCACTTCGTTCATCGGCGAGCTCATCGCCTATCCATCGATCTATTTCATCTGGCGCGCGCTGAAGTTGAAGAAATCACCTCTCTTCCCAGCCGAGGCACGGAGGCAGCCATGAAGCTCCTCAAAGCATTCGTACGGACCCGCAAGGTCGACGAAGTCATTCGGGCACTCGAGGAGGCGAGAGCTCCGGGCATCACCGTTTCGCGCGTCCATGGCGTGGGCTACGGCTACGAGCCGCTCGCCTTCACGCTCGCGCCGGGCGAGATCGGGAAGAGCGCCGAGGTCGCCAAGATCGAGGTCGTCTGCCGCGACGAGGATCTCGACCGCCTGCTGGGTGTTCTTGCGACTGTTGCCCGCACGGGCGATCCCGGGGACGGCATCGTTTTCGTTATGCCGGTCGAGCAGGCGCTGAAGATTCGCACGGGCGGGCGTGGTCCGGAAACGCTCCCGGGTTGATGTGCAGATCTTATGAACTCGAAACAATAAGGAGGAAGAAGACATGACTTCTTCAGGATACGGTTACCGCAAGACTCGAGCGCTCTCGCGTCGGTCGCCGCGTTAGCGGTCGTGGCGGTCTTCACCGCCCCGGTGGTTTTTGCGGGCACCGCACGCCGTGTTGAGGACCGGATGGTCTTCTGAAACGTCCGCGCGCAGACGGAGCAATTCATCGACTACTTCAGCGCTATCCGGTTGACACCGGCCCAGGAGCGAATCAAAGCCGAGGCGCTTGACTCGATTCCCGCGCCCTGCTGCGAGGACTACGCGATGAGAACCTGCTGTTGTCCCTGCAACCTCGCCAAGAGCGCCTGGGGCCTGTCGCGCTACTTGATCGCCAAGAAGGGCTACAGCGCATCGGAAGTCAGGAGTGCGGTTGTCGGATGGCTCGCGTTCATCAACCCGAAGGGATTTACGGGAAACGCCTGCTTCAAAGGCGGATGCAAGCGAACCTTCCCGCAGAACGGGTGCGGGGGAATGGACGCCATGCAAGTGATCCTGGGCGACGCGGTGCAGTGATGGGGATCGTCCGGGCGCGCGCGCTCTCCCGCGCCACGATGCGAAACATCAAGCAGAATCTCTTTTTCGCCTTCGTTTACAACGCGCTCGGGGTCCCCGTCGCCGCGGGCGTCCTCTACCCCTTTTTCGGGCTGCTGCTGAGCCCGATGATCGCCGCGGCGGCGATGAGCTTCAGCTCGGTCTCAGTGATCGTGAACTCCCTGAGGCTCGGCCGGGTAAAGCTATGAATTGCGCTCCGACCGGCGAAGTTCAACGAGCGGAAATCCGAACGCCTCGCTGCTCGCCGAACGAAATCGGGATAACTTGATACGAACAGATCTTGCCCGCATGTCTCCCTGCGGCCACAAGATGTCTTCGATTTGTGTTCATTCCGAGCACCGCTCCGACTGACTGCGCGCGAGAGCTGATGGAGGTATGGGATGCACTGGGGTAACGGCATGGGCATGGGCTGGAACGTCTGGTGGATCTTCGGGATCGTGGTCGTGGCCGGCGTTCTCTGGCTTGTCTTCAAGAGCTTCGGCCGCCGAACGCCACCGGGCGGCTCCTCGTAGGAGGGATCCTGAAGCGCCAACCCTATTGAGTTGGGCGGGGGACCTCGCGGCCTGTCCTGCGCCAGTCGGCGATTGGATCCGGGTGTTCGAGAGCGCGCGCCTGAGCGAGGTCCAGGCGTTCGATCGGTCTCACCTGATGGCTACCTCGCCGTGCGACGTGAAGCGCGCGCTGGGCGTGTTTGGGTATCTCACCACCGTCCTCCGTGTTCTGGCTAGAGGTCCTGGATGGACATCCGCCTCTTTCTCATTGAGCCGTGCCGCGAGTCGAAGAGAGACCGGTAGAATGAGACTCGATGTGGAAACGCGGACCCGCCGTCCTCGTCTGCCTCTGCCTCCTCACGGCGACGGGCGTCGCTTCGGGAACGCCTTGTTGCACGCTGGCTCATCTGGCGGAACGCGCGTCGGTGGCCTCGCCGGACTGTTGCGACAAACCCGATTGCTGCCGCGGCGAGACGCGCGGGCCCGCTGACGCGACGCTTACGATCAAGCCGCCGGAAATCGAGGCGGCGGTATTGCTCGCCTTCGGTCATCCGCTCCTGGCCGGAGAGACTGTGACTGTGTCGCGGGCCGACCGCGCGCGGATTTTCTTCTACCAGACGGATCTCCCGCCTCCCCTCGACGGCCGCGGCACGCATCTTCGGATCTCTGTCTTCCGGGTCTAGGACCTCCCTTCCTCGCGGGCGACCGCCTGCCGTCGCTTTTCACTTCAAGGGAGAACTGTATGAAGACGAAGTCCGTCCTGGTTGTCGTGACTCTCGCGGCCTCTTTCTCGTCCGCGGCGGCGATGTCGGCCCTCCCCCCTTCGGACTGGCGCGGCCGGCTCAAGGAAGCCATCGGCCGCGCCGCCGCGGAGAATCCGGAGGTCGCGGAGATGGAGGCGAGGATTGCGGCCGCGCGACATCGTGTGCCGCAGACGACGGCGCTGCCCGATCCGGAGATCGAATTGGGCTTGAAGGACGTGCCGGTTTCCAATCCGTCCCTCACGAGCGACCCCATGACGATGGAGATGATCGGGGCGCGCCAGCGACTCCCGGGCGCCGGGAAGCTTCCGGCGGAGAAGCGCGCGGCGCAGGCCGAGCTCGAAGGCATGGAAGCCGAACACTCCCGCCATGTCGCCGAGGTCGCCGCCGACGTCGCCGACTCCTTCTTCCGCCTGGCGGCTCTCGACCGGAGGATCGCAATCGCCCGTGAGACCCGTCAACGTCTCTCCGATGCCGTCGCCGCGGCGCGCGAGCGCTACCGGGTGGGTAAGGGAGCGCAGGCCGACGTCCTGAGGGCAGACCTGGAGAAGACGACTCTCGAGGACCGTCTCGCGGCGCTCAGCGGAGAGCGCCGTTCGGAGGCAGCCCGGTGGAACTCCCTGCAGAATCTCCCCGCGAGTACCGAGGTTCCTCCGATCGCGGTCGAGGAAGACTGCGAGTCGAAAATTATCGCTCACCCGGTCCCTTCGGCCAGCGAGCTCACGCGGATGGCAGAGCAGGAGAGCCCCTCGATGGCCGCGGCGGCCGCCGGCGTCCGGCGCGGAGAGGCCCGGCTCGAAGGGGCGCGCCTCGAGCGACGCCCCGACTGGATGCTCGCGGGCTACTACGGCCGGCGGGAAAAGTTCGAAGACATGGCGGGAATCTCGGTGTCGTTCAGCCTGCCGTGGGCACATCCGAAGAGACTCGAGGAGAGAAAGGCGGAGAGAGAGGCCGAGCTTTCGAGCGCGCGCGCCGGGTTCTCGGCGATTCGCAATACCTTGCGGCGCGACATCGAGCAGGCCTGGTCGGATCTCGCGAAAAACCGCGACCAGGCCCGCCTCTACCGGGAGTCGATCCTCCCGCAGGCGGAGATCAACTACCGCGCCGCACGGGAGGCTTACAGCGTTGGAGCGATCGACTTTCTGACTTACGTCCGGGCCGCCACCGATCTCGACATGTACCAGTCGGAATCCGTCGAGCGCGAAACCGGGGCGGCGCGGGCCCTCGCGGCCCTTCAGAAGGCCTCGGGACTTCCTCTGATCGAAGGGACCCCGGCGACAGGAGGCATCCATGCGGAATGAAAAGAACTGGAAAGTTGTGTTCGTAACGGCGCTTGCCGTGGGGATCCTTCCGGCGGTCCTGGTGGGGACGGCGTGCGCGAAGAAACCGGCGGCCGAATCCCGGGTTCCCACTCCCGCCCGGCGAGTCCTCTACTGGTACGACCCGATGAAGCCGGAGGTGCACTTCGACCATCCGGGCAAGTCCCCCTTCATGGACATGCAGCTCGAGCCCAAGTACGCCGAAGAAGCTCCGGCCACAGGCGCTGTCGCGCTTCCGCGCGGGCTCTCGGTCGTGAGGATCCCGCTCGAGCGCCGGCAGGAGATCGGTGTGACGACGGCGAGAGTCGGGAAGCGGGCGATCTCGGGCGCCGTCGAGACCAACGGCGTCGTCGCGGAGGAAGAAAGCCGCGTTCACGCCGTCAACGCCAAGTTCTCGGGCTACATCCAGAAACTCTACGTGGACCGGACGGGACAGAGCGTGCGCCGGGGACAGCCGCTTCTCTCCGTCTACAGCCCGGATCTGGTCTCGACGGAGCGCGAGCTCCTCCTCGCCATCGAGAACGCGCGGCGGCTCTCCGCCTCGTCATCGGCCGGGACGGCCTCCGACGCGCGCGCGCTGCTCGAGGCGACCCGGGAAAGGCTGCGCCTCTGGGACATCCCCGACGCGGAGATCGCGCGCATCGAGAAGACCGGCCGGATCTCGAAAGACCTGACCCTCTCCTCTCCCGTCTCCGGCGTCGTGTTGAAGAAGGACGCGCTCCCGGGATTGGCGATCACGGCGGGAATGCCGCTCTACACCATCGTCGATCTCTCGCAGGTCTGGGTCCTCGCCGACCTCTACCAGTCGGAGATGGCCATGACCGCGCCCGGCAACCCGGCGGCCGTCTCGGCTTCCTTCCTTCCCGGCGAGACCTTTCGCGGCCGTGTGGACTTCGTCTATCCGACCCTGACGGAGGAGACCCGCACGGTCAAGGCGCGCGTCGTCATTCCCAATCCGAAAGGGCTGCTCAAGCCGGGCATGTTCGTTCGTGTGTCCCTCGCCGGAAAAGGGAAGGACGCGCTGGCCATCCCGCGCTCCGCGTTGATCCAGACGGGCGAGAGGCAAATGGCGTTCGTCGAACAGTCGCCCGGCGTGTATGCCCCGCGGGAGGTGGTCACGGGCGCGGCGGGGAAGGACTACGTGGAGGTGATCTCAGGGCTCTCGGCCGGAGAGGCGGTTGTCACGTCGGCGAACTTCCTGATCGATTCCGAGTCGCGCATCGGCGCCATCGGCGCCGCTCCGGCGGGGTCCGAGGGCCAGCCCGTGCAGTCGCTGGGCCAGCCCACGCCGGGAGGGCCGCAGAAATGATCGAGAAGCTCATCGCCCTCTGCGTCCGCAACAAGTTCCTGACGATCTTCTTTGTCGCCGCCTTCTTCGCCGCCGGCCTGTGGGCCTTGAACCGCATTCCCCTGGACGCCCTCCCCGATCTCTCCGACGTCCAGGTGATCGTCTACACCAACTGGGAGGGGCAGAACCCCAACCTGATCGAGGACCAGCTGACCTACCCGATCGTCTCGGCGATGATCTCGGCTCCGAAGGTCAAGACGGTGCGCGGCTACTCCTTCTTCGGGTTCTCTTACGTTTACGTCATCTTCCAGGATGGAACCGATCTTTACTGGGCCCGAAGCCGCGTGCTCGAGTACCTGAACGGCTTGAGGGGCCAGCTTCCCGAGGGCGTGAACCCCAACCTCGGCCCCGACGCGACCGGGGTCGGCTGGGGGTTCCAGTACGTCCTGCTGGACAAGACCGGCCGCAACTCGCTCGCCGACCTGCGGACGTTCCAGGACTGGGACCTCTCCTACTGGCTGCGCGCAGTTCCGGGCGTCGCCGAGGTGTCGTCCGCGGGCGGGTTTCAGAAGCAATACCAGATCGAAGTCGATCCGGTGAAGCTCGCGTCCTACGGGATCGGGTTGAACGAAGTGCTCGAGCGCGTGCGGGATTCCAACGGCGACGTGGGCGGGCGGGTCGTCGAGTGGACCGGGCGCGAGTACATGGTGCGCGGCCGCGGGTACATCCAGGGCCTGGAGGACCTGAGCAAGATCGCGGTCAAGGTCGGCGCGCGGACCGGAACGCCGGTCTATCTGTCCGATGTCGCGAATATCCATTTCGGCCCCGAGATGCGGCGCGGGGTCATTGAATGGAACGGGGAGGGAGAGGCCGTCGGCGGAGTCGTCGTCGTGCGCGCCGGGGAGAACGTCGCCCGCGTGGTCGAGGCGGTCAAAGAGAAGATCGCGTCGGTCAAGCCCTCCTTCCCGCCGGGAGTGGAGCTCGAGATCGCCTACGACCGGAGCGATCTGATCGAGCGCGCCGTCTCCACGTTGAAGAGGACCCTGATCGAGGAAGTGATCGTGGTCGCCCTGGTGATCCTGATCTTTCTCTTCCATTTTCGCTCGGCGCTCGTGCCGATCACGGTCCTGCCGGTCGCCCTCGTCATCTCCTTCCTGCCGATGGTCCTGCTGCGCGTCTCGTCCAACATCATGTCGCTCGGGGGACTGGCCCTGGCGATCGGCGTCCTGGTGGACGCTTCGATCGTGATGGTCGAGAACGCGCACAGGCATCTGGCGGCCGCGGGGAATCCGCGCGGCCCTGCCCGTGAGGCCGTCATCGTTTCGGCGGCCCAGCAGGTCGGCCGGGCCATCTTCTTCTCGCTGGTGATCATCGTCGTCTCCTTCCTGCCGGTCTTTCTCCTGACCGGGGAGGAGGGAAGGCTCTTTCACCCGCTCGCGTTCACGAAGACCTTCGCGATCGCGGCGGCTTCGATTCTCTCGATCACGCTCGTTCCGATCCTGATGGCTGCCTGGATGCGCGGCAGGATCCGCTCCGAGGACGACAATCCGGCCGCGCTCGCGACGCGCCGCCTCTACGCGCCGGTCCTGAACGTCGCGCTTCGATACCCCCGGACTGCCCTTCTCCTGAACTTTCTCCTGATCCCCGCGGTCGTTCCCCTGGCGCTCTCGCTCGGCTCCGAGTTCATGCCGCAGCTTCGGGAAGGCTCGCTCATGTACATGCCGACCGGGCTTCCCATGATGGCGGTCGAGCAGGCCAGGGACATCCTGGTCAAGACCGACAGGATGATCATGACGTTTCCCGAGGTGCAGTCGGTTCTGGGCAAGTCGGGCAAGTTCGAAAGCTCCACCGACCCTGCGCCCATCGAGATGTTCGAGACCACGATCGTGCTGAAGCCTCGCGAGCAGTGGCCGAAGGCCTTCCATCGGCGCTGGTATTCCGGCTGGCCAAACTGGGCGAAGCCGCTCCTTCGGCCCGTCTGGCCCGAGATGCGAACCCGAACGCAGGACGAACTTCTCGCCGCGTTAAACGAGAAGCTTCAGATCCCGGGCATGCCCGCCGCGTGGACCCAGCCGATCCGCAATCGCCTGGACATGCTGGCGACCGGCGTGCGGACGAAGGTCGGAATCAAGGTCTATGGCTCCGACTACTCGGCGATCGAGAAGGTCGGCCTCGACATCGAGAACGCCTTGAGGGACCTGCCGGGCGCGCGCAGCGTCTATGCCGAGCGGACGACCGGCGGCTCCTATCTCGACTTCGCCGTGGACCGGGACGCGGCCGCCCGATACGGGCTCACGGTGATGCAGATCGAAAACACGCTCGAGGCGGCAACGGGCGGCAAGATCGCGGCGACGACGGTCGAGGGGAGGCGCCGGTTCACGGTTCTCGTGCGCTATCCGCGCGACTTCCGGAGCGACCTGGAGCAATTGAGGCGCATCCTCGTCATGACTCCCTCCGGCGAGCAGGTCCCCGTCGGACAGCTCGCGCGGATCCGCGTCGCCACCGGTCCCCCGATGTATCGCGACGAGAACGGCCGGCTGGCGGGCGTCGTTTACGTGGATACCGACGCCTCGGACCTGGTCGGCTTCGTCGGCGCGGCGAAGCAACGCGTGACTTCGCGCGTGAAGCTGCCGCAGGGCATCACGCTGGACTGGACCGGCCAGTACGAGTTCCAGGTCCACGCCCGAAAGACGCTCCAGGTCGTCCTGCCGATCGTGCTCGCCGCCATCTTCGTGCTGCTGACGATGACCTTCCGTTCCGCCTCGGAGGCCTCCATCGTGATGCTCTCCGTTCTCTACGCGATGACCGGCGGGGTGATCCTGCAGTGGCTCCTGGGCTATAACTTCTCCGTCGCCGTCTGGATCGGCTACATCGCCCTCTACGGCGTCGCGGTCGAGACGGGCGTCGTGATGGTCATCTACCTCCACGAGGCGCTCGACCGCCGCCTCGATCGCGGCGAAGTGACCCGGGAGGACATCCTGGAGGCCACGCGGGAGGGATCGGTCCTGCGACTGCGGCCCAAGCTCATGACCGTCTGTGCCGCGATCCTCTCCCTTCTCCCGATCTTCTGGTCCACGGGCACGGGCTCCGAGGTCATGCGCCCCATCGCGACGCCGATCGTGGGCGGGATGATCACCTCGACGATCCACGTGCTGCTGGTGACGCCGATCATCTTCTTCCTGATGAAGGAGCGGGCCCGCAAGAGGGGGACGTTGCGTGCGTCGGAGATGAAGCTCGAGCGGAACAGGCTGGAAACGTGATAAGCGCGAACAGCTCGACTCTCGCGCGAAGCGCCTTGGAGGATTTATTGGAAATCAGGCCGAAAGCGGCCTTTTCCGGCCGTTGATCGCGCCGGCGCTCGCCGATCAGCTCGGATATTCATGGTCACCCGGCCAAGACACGGGCAACTCCCTTCGCCACGTCCCTGATCGCTTCCAGGATTGCCGCTCGCGCTCTCCTCCTCTCGCGCGAGGTCCTGCAACTACCGCCTGGTCGTCGGCCTCATCTTCGCCCGCTCCGGCACCGCCACGATCGGGGCCAGAGTCCCGTCGAAGTCGAAGCCGAGGAGCAGGTCGGAAGAGGTGAATTGCCGGAGAGTCTGCCGGTGGGACGGCGGCAGGATGTTCTTCAATGAGTACGGTCCGCCACGGCGACGAGGTGATCCGTCAAGCGGCCCGTGAGGCGGCCTCGGCTTCGGAGGCGAGCCGCATCCACCAGCATCCTTCCCGCCCAGCGATAGACATTGAACTCGGAGAGGAACGCCCGCATCGAGCGCATCCGGTCGCGTTGCTCCTCGGGAGACATGGCGAGAGCGGTTGCGAGAGCCGCGCTCGCTTCATCCAGATCGTAGGGGTTGACGATGAGCGCCTCGGTGAGCTCACGCGCCGCGCCCGTGAAGCGACTCAGGACCAGCACGCCCCGCTCGTCCTCACGAGCCGCGACGAACTCCTTGGCGACGAGGTTCATGCCGTCGTGAAGGCTGCTCACGTAGCACACGTCGGCCGCCCGATAGTAGCGGAACACGGCCGGGGGCTCGTGGTGCGTTCGCCGCAAGACGATCGGGCGATAGTCTCCGTGACGGAAACGCTCGTTGATGCGCGCCGCCACGCGCTCCACTTTGTCGTTGAGCTCCTGGTAGCGGCGGATGGCCGTGCGACTCGGCGCCGCAAGCTGAACGAAGGTGAACCGGCCTTGAAGTTCCGGAACCTGTTCCAGCAGCCGCTCCACGGAAAGGAGCCGTTCCTCGATCCCTTTCGTGTAGTCGAGGCGATCGACTCCGATGCCCAGGAGCGCGTCCGGCGCCAGCCCGAGATCCCGGAACACGCTCGCTCTGCACTCTTCGGGCGGCGGTGCCGTCTTCAACCATCGCACGGGCCACTCGAGCGAGATCGGGTAGGGACGGACGAGCGTGCTTCGCCCCTTCTGGACCACCGCGTTCTGCTCCCGGTCGATGCGCGTCTCGAGCAGTCGATCCACCGAGTCCATGAAGTTGTTGCAGTGAAACTGAGTGTGAAAGCCCAGGATGCTCGCGCCGAGCATTCCCTCGAGCAGCTCGTTGCGCCACGGGCAGATGCCGAACTGCTCCGAGTTTGGCCAGGGGATGTGCCAGAACATGATGACGGTCGCTCGGGGCAGGCGCTCGCGTATCAGGCGCGGGACGAGCGCGAAGTGATAATCCTGAACGAGCACGATCGGGTCCTCGGAGTCCACTTCCTCGCAGAGGGCGTCCGCGAACCTCTGGTTGACGGCCTGGTAATGGGCCCAGTCCTCGCTGCGGAATACAGGGCGCGTATGCGCGATGTGGCACAGCGGCCAGAGGCCCTCGTTGGCAAAGCCGTAGTAATAGCCCTTCTCTTCTTCGGGAGAAAGCCAGACCCGGCGGACCAGGTAGGACTCTTCACTGGGGGGAACACGCACCCGGCCGTTCCGGTCGGCCGCCTCTCTGTCCGCGGAACCGCTCCCGTGGGCGATCCACACGCCCGAGCAGGCTCGCAGGACCGGCTCGAGCGCGGTGACCAGGCCGCTCGCCGGATGAACGACGGTCACGCTGCCATCCTCGGCCCGCTCGTGGATGTACGGTTCCCGGTTTGCAACGATGACGACCCTCTCGCCGTGCAGGTGCCGGTTGAGCGTCTGCTTGAGCCGGTGCGGTGTCCAGTCTCCGCCCTCCCGGTCGGACTCCTTCTCGGCGACGATGCGCTCGACGAGGTCCTGGACATCCCGCAGGATCGGCTGGAACTCGGGTCGCCGCCTGCCGCCCTTCAGGGACCTGCGAAGCTCCTTGCTCCACCCGCGCCAGGAGAGACGCGCCGCGATGATCGTGACGGCGGAGGCGGCCGCCGCGAGGAAGCCGAAGGCCAGGAGCAAGAACTGCCGTGTCTTGGTTTCCCGTCGTTCGGCGAAGCTCAGGTCGTGCAGCAGGACCACGAACCCCAAGGGCTCTCCCTGATCGAGCACGGGGACGGCGCTGACGTAGACATTTCCGCCCGGCAGCGGCACGACGCTCTGCCAGGTCTTCCAGCCGGTCGCAGGATCACCGGCGACGGAGAGGACGTGTCTCCCCAGCTCCGCGCAGTTGAACTGCTTGGGGTAGTCCTGCGTTTTCGTGAGGAGCCGGAGATCTGCCGAGCACGCCGCGGCCGCCATGATGCGCTCATCGTGCGTAATCTCGGAGAGGAGTTCCCGCAGGCCGGCCCGCCGCTCATTGTGCCAGTGCGAGATCAAGGCCTGGCGGGCTCCGTTTACCACAAGTTGCGCGCGCAGCCGGACGTCCTTCTCGAACCAGTCGCTCGTGGTCGTGTGAACGGCGACCGAGGCGGCCCACGTGACGAGGGCGAGTCCGAAGATCAGCGCAATGAGGAATCGGAAAGGCCGACGCATCTCAAGAGCATTGAAACACAAACGAGTTTTGAGCGACAGCCGATGTCCGCTGGCTAGCTTTCGCGAGTGCGCCTGGAAGCGGCCTCATCGGAAACTGCCAGCTTGCCGCGCTCACCGAACGAACGGGCGAAATCGACGCCATCGCATGCCGGTCTCATCCAGGCGGCCTTCGCCGCGTCGCCTCGATGGGCTGAATTCCTCTGAGGCTTGATGAGGAATAGAAGCTCGAACTCGCAGCAGAAGAGGCCGGCCGGCTCGTTCGCTCCCGTGCAGTAGAGTGCTCTCGGGACTGGCGGTCCGGTCCGGGAGGAGGTGTTCCATGATCGACCGGAAGATCGAGCAGCTCGTGGATCTCGTGGACCCGGGAGTCAACCGGATCCACAACATGCGCGTCGAGGAGGCCCGCTCGTGCGTCGCGCGCGGCGACGTCGACGGGGTGAGCGAGATCGACGGGTCCTTCGCGCTCGTGGCCCGCGAGGGCCAGACCGTGCGCCTGGCGCGATCACTCGACCGGCCGCTTCGCTACTTCCTCGCCAAGAGGAGCGAGGGGCCGGCGCTCGTGGCGTCGGACAGGATCGACGCGATCCATGCCTGCCTCGCCGGCAAAGGACTCGCCGGGCAGTTCCATCCGACCTACACGCGGATGGTCCCGGCGCACCACGTCGTCGAGGTCCGCCTCGTGGGATGCCCGGATCCGGATGCCGGCTACACGCGGTTCTTCACGCCCCCGCGCGGCACCGCGCCGCCGGAGCTCGAGACGCTGGGGCGACGCTATGTGGCGGCTCTGGCCGATGAGATCGGCAAATGGTTGAAGTCCCTCCCCCAGGACGAGCCCATCGGCGTCTGCTTCTCGGGAGGAGTGGACAGCGGCGCGGTCTTCCTCCTGACGTATCACCTCCTCGGGAGTCTCGGTGGCAATCCCGGACGGTTGAAGGCCTTCACGCTGTCGCTGGGCGGCGGAGAGGACCTGGATCAGGCGCGGCGGTTCCTCAAGCAGCTCGATCTGGAGATGTTCCTCGAGCCGATCGAGGCGGATTCCGGAGACCTCGATCCCTTCGAAGCCGTGCGCGTCATGGAAGACTACAAGCCGCTCGACGTCGAATGCGCGGCGATGGCCCTGGCTCTCTGCCGCGGAATCCGGGCGCGCTATCGGGAATGGCGGCACCTCCTCGACGGCGACGGCGGGGACGAGAACCTGAAGGATTACCCGATCGAGGAGAACCCGGAGCTGACGATCGTCAGCGTCGTCAACAACCCGCTTCTCTACCAGGAAGGGTGGGGTGTCGGCCGGATGAAGCACTCGCTGACCTATTCCGGAGGGCACAGCCGCTCCTACGCGCGGACTTACGCGCCCCTGCGGAAGTTCGGATTCGAGGGTTTCTCTCCCTTCACCCGCCCGCGCGTCATCGAGGCCGCGGAAGACATCCCGTTCGCCGCGCTGACAGAGGGCGACCACCAGAAGCTCTACGCCTTGAAGGGAGAGATCGTCTCGCGCGGCGTCGAGGCCCTGACGGAGCGGCGCATGCCGGTCTTTCCCAAGCGCCGCTTCCAGCAGGGCGCCCTTCCGCCCGGAGAGCTCTCCCTGCGATTCCCCTTCCGCGAGGCGGACTACAGGATGCATTTTCTGTCCCGCTACTCGTGATCTCCTCCTACCCGGCGCGACCGGCCGAACGCGACCGCTGGATCCTGGAGAAGCGCGGGCCGCGCAATACGCTCGATCCGCGGCGGCCGTACGCGGAGATTTCCGAGGTCGAGCCGGACGATTCACGCGAGCCGATCAGGATCTCGACGATCTTCCTGACCAACCGCGAATGCCCGTGGCGCTGCCTGATGTGCGACCTGTGGCGCAACACGCTCACGCGGCCGCTTGCCACCGGCGCGATTCCCGAGCAGATCCGGTCGGCCCTGTCGCGCCTGCCTCCGGCGCGCTGGGTCAAGCTCTACAACGCCGGGAGCTTCTTCGACCCGAAGGCGATCCCCCCGGCCGACTACGCGCCGGTCGCGCAGCTTCTCTCCGGCTTCGAGCGGGTCATCGTCGAGTCCCATCCCGCGCTCGTGGGGGAGACCTGCCTGGAGTGGCGCGGCGCCGTCGCCGGCGCGTTGGAAGTGGCGATGGGCCTGGAGACGACCCATCCCGAAGTTCTTCCCCGGCTGAACAAGCGAATGACGCTCGAGGAGTTCCGCCGGGCCGCCGCGTTTCTGCGCGAGAGCGGGATCTCGGTGCGCGTTTTCGTGCTCGTCGGGCTGCCATTTGTTTCCGAGAAGGAATCTCTGGACTGGGCCCGCCGGTCCGTGGAGTTCGCGTTCGACTGCGGGGCTTCCGTCGTATCGCTCATCCCGACGCGCGCGGGCAACGGTGCGCTCGACGCTCTCGCGAAGCGCGGCGAGTTCTCTCCCGCTCGGCTATCGGCGCTCGAGGACGCCCTCGCCTTCGGCCTGGCGCTCGGGCGCGGACGGGTCCTGGCGGACCTGTGGGACCTCGAACGCCTGCGCCGGTGTGAGCGGTGCTTCGAGCGGCGCTCGGAGCGGCTGCGCGCGATGAACCTGGCTCAAACCGTATCGGCTCGTGTCGCATGCGCCACTTGTGGACCGGGCGCGTGAAGGGGTCGTTCGACGTCGCGGTCGTGGGGTCCGGGTTCGCCGGGTCCCTGCTCGCGCTCGCCTGCCGGCGGCTCGGGCGCTCGGTCGTTCTCGTCGAGCGCGGCAGGCATCCGCGGTTCGCCATCGGCGAGTCCTCCTCGCCACTGGCCAACCTGTTGCTGGAAGAGCTTTGCGACCGCTACGGGCTCTCCCGCATCCGGCCGCTGTCGGCCTGGGGCTCATGGCAGCGGAGCCATCCTGAAATCGGATGCGGGTTGAAGCGCGGCTTCACGTTCTACGGGCATCGGTTGGGGCAACCCTTCGCCGCCGATCCGGACAGACGCGATCAGCTTCTTGTCGCGGCGAGCCCGCGGGACGAAATCGCCGACACGCACTGGTATCGCGCGGATTTCGACGCCTTCCTGGCCGGCGAGGCGCAGGCCGGGGGGGCCGAGTACCTCGACTCGACGCGGATCGACTCCATCCGTCCGGGGGCCGGAGGCTTCGAGCTGGGGGGAGAGCGCCTCGGAAAACGCGTCTTTCTCCGCGCGCGGTTCGTCGCGGACGCTTCCGGTCCCGGAGGCGCTCTCGCTCGGACTCTCGAACTCTCTGCGGGCCGCTTCCCGGATCTCCCGGCGGCGCAGGGTCTCTACACCCACTTCACGGGTGTGCGCAGGCTGGAGGAGATCGGGATCTTCCCTTCCGCCGAGGAACCGCCCTATCCCGTCGATGACGCCGCGGTCCACCACCTCTTCGACGGCGGATGGATGTGGGTGCTGCGCTTCAACAACTGCATCACGAGCGCCGGAGTGGCCGCCGCGCCGGCACTGGCCGAAGAGATCCGTCTCGCCGAGGGCGCTCCCGCGTGGGACCGGCTCCTCGCGCGCCTCCCCACCGTCGCGCGGCAGTTTGCCGGCGCGCGGCCCGCTCTCCCCTTCGTTCACCGCCCGAGTCTTCCCTACCGAAGCGCGCGGGCGGCGGGCGAGAACTGGGCGCTTCTCCCCTCGGCCGCGGCCTTCGTGGACCCTCTCCTCTCGACCGGATTTCCTCTGACGCTCCTGGGCGTTCTTCGCCTCGCGGAGGCGATCGAGACATCCTGGGGCCGGGAGGCCTTCGTGATGCGCCTGGAAGCCTATGAGGAAGAGACTCTCAGAGAGGCGGACCGGGCGGCACTTCTCGTGTCCGCACTCTATTCGAGCTTCAATGACTTTCCGCTCTTCGCCGCCCTCACGAAGCTCTATTTCGCGGCTGCCAGCTTCACGGAGGCCACCCGCCGGCTCTCACAGGGCCACTCGCCCCGGTCCTTCCTCCGCGCGGACCATCCGGCCTTCGGCTCCGCCTTCGAAGAATGCTGCCGGGCCGCGCTCGCCGCGTCCGCGCGGGGAGGCCTCACTCGACAAGAGAGAGAAGAGCTGCTACGCACGACCGATCGGGCGATTGAGCCCCTCGACGTTGCCGGCCTGCGCGACCCGGGCCGCCGCAACTGGCATCCCGTCCGCGCGGAAGACCTCCTCGCCGGCGCCCCCAAGCTCGGAGCGACGCGCGAACAGGTCGCGGCCTTCCTCGACCACTCTGGCTTCTTCGAGCCGACCCACGTGCCGTAGGGGCGAGGCTTGGCCCCGCCCGCCTCTCCCAGACATGCCGCGACGTGGAGATGGCTGCACAAGCTCTCTACGATGCGATTCCTTACGATCGTGTTTTTCCTCGAATGAAGAGACCGACGATAGGCGGGCGGCCGCAAGGGCCGCCCCGACGGCCACGGAACACGACGTGGTCGGACCCGGCTCCTTAGTCCGGGGGCTTGGACGGGAGATCGTGCGAGCGCCGGCGGAGGATTCGCAGCGAGACCACCAGGGCGACGATCATGAGGGTCAGGAGCGCCAGCTCCAGCATGGCGCTCTGAAAGGCGCTGGTGTTTCCCTTCTCGAAGAGCGTGGCGAATTGCGCCGTCAGGACCAGGATCCGCCGGGTCGCCGCGATGAGACCCACGATCAGAAAGGGCTCGGGCACGAGGGTGTGCTCCCGGAAGGAGACCTGCACGGTGTAGAGCAGCTCGACGATCATCAGGATGAGCAGCATCCGATCGAGGAGATCCACGATGCTGGGAGCCGAGGCGCCGGCGAGAATGCTCTTCCCGAACCCGATCGCGACGTTGACGAGCAGCGCGGCGGCGCTCAAGGCGAGAAGCACTCCGAGGCCGATGTAAACGCCGTCCTCGACGCGGGTAAACCAGCGCGCGATCGTCAAGCGCAGCTTTTCCGGCTTCTTCTGGTCCTGCGGTTGCGTCATACGACTCCTCTCCGGGTCGAAAGGCAAGAAACGGGCCACCGAGGACGGCGGTGCGCCGAAATCGGCTGATTGCCAGGAAGTAAACTCCGGCGCGGAGCCAGCACTCACACCGGCATGGGCGGACAAACGCGCGAAGTCTTCATTGGCGGGGCCGCCGCGACCGCAGTCGCGTTCCTCGTGCTGCTCTTTGTTGAAAACCGAAGGCCGCTTCGCAGACAGCGCGAGTCCAGGCCTCGCCGTATCGCGCGCAACCTGACAGCGGGAGGCATTTCACTGGCCGTTGTGACCCTCCTGCAAACACCCTTTCTCCTGCCCGCCGCGAGGTGGGCGGCCGAGCGGCATTTCGGACTGCTGAACGCCGTGCGCCTCTCCTCGCCCGTCCGGATCGCGCTCGCGATCGTCCTGCTCGATTACACCCTCTGGATCTGGCACCGCATCAATCACGTGGTTCCCTTCTTCTGGCGCTTCCACCTCGTGCATCACGTGGACCGCGACATGGACGCCTCGACCGCGTTTCGATTCCACTTCGGCGAGCAGGCGCTCTCGGTCGGCTACCGGCTGGCCCAGATCGTCGTTCTCGGCATCGATCCCGTCTCTCTCTGGATCTGGCAGGGACTGTTGGCCGTCTCGGTCGTGTTTCATCACTCCAACACCCGGCTGCCCGTGGCCCTCGAGCAGGCGCTCGTCAAGGTCATCGTGACGCCACGCATGCACGGCATCCATCATTCCAACTACCGCAACGAGGCCAACGGCAACTGGGCGAGTCTCTTCTCGGCCTGGGACTACCTGCACGGCACCGTCCTTCTCGGTGTTCCGCAGGACGCGGTCGAGATCGGCGTGCCGGCCTACGGGCGCCCGGAGGACGTGACGCTCGGCAAGATCCTGGTCATGCCTTTCGGGAAGCAGAAAGACGACTGGATCGGCGAAGGGGGATCGCGCGTCGAGCGGCCGCACGACGAGTCCCGGGCGCGCCGCCTCGCGGAGTAGGACATGACGCTCGACGCGGACCTTCGGTCCCTGGCGCGGCGGCTTTCGCCGCAAGTCCGGATCACGGTGCTGACGGGAGCCGGCGTGTCCGCCGCGAGCGGCGTGCCAACGTTCCGCGGCCCCGGCGGCCTCTGGAAGGATTTCCGCCCCGAAGATCTCGCGACACCCGAAGCGTTCGCGCGGGACCCGAAGACCGTCTGGGAATGGTACGACTGGCGGCGGCAACAGCTGATGGGATTAGTAGCTCCTCTGAGCGGGGGACCTTGCGGTCCCCCGAACCCCCTGGTCGCGCGCTGCGTTCCCAACCGCGCCCACGAGGTGCTGGCCGCCTGGAGCCGCCGTTACGAGTCTTTCGCGCTCGTCACGCAGAACGTGGACGGCCTGCACGAGCGCGCCGGCACGCGCAACGTCATCCGGTTTCACGGCTCGCTCTGGCAAGTCTCCTGCTGGCGAAGATGCCGGCCCTCCTCCTGGCCCGACGAGACCGTCCCCTTCCCGCGCCTGCCTCCGCCTTGTCCCCATTGCGGCGGCCATCTGCGGCCCGGCGTCGTCTGGTTCGGCGAGGCGATTCCTCGGGAGGCGCTGACCGCGGCGGAAAGCGCTCTGGACTGCGACGTGTGCTTGATCGTCGGAACTTCTTCGGTCGTCTATCCGGCGGCCGCACTCGCCGCGGAAGCCAGAAGCCGCGGCGCCTTCACCGTGGAGATCAATCCGGAGGCGACCCCGGCTTCCGAAGAAGTGGACCTCGCCTTTCCCGGCCGCGCCGAGGAAGTCCTGGACCGCGTCGAGAAGCTGCTCGCAAGCTCCGGCTGAGAACTGACGGCTATTCCAGCTTCTCGGCGAGAATCTTCGCGGCCTGCTCCTCGCGGAACGCGCGCAACTTTTCCTTCAGGTCCGGGAGGCGGAGGGCGAGAACCGCGGCCGCGAGGAGCGCCGCGTTGACGGCGCCCGCCTTGCCGATCGCGAGAGTGCCGACGGGGACGCCGGCGGGCATCTGGACGGTCGAGAGCAGGGCATCCAGGCCCTTGAGTGACGATGTGTCCATCGGGACGCCGAGGACGGGCAGGAGCGTGTTCGCGGCGACGGCGCCCGCCAGATGCGCCGCGCCTCCGGCTGCCGCGATCAGGACCTCGATGCCTCTCTCCTCGGCCCCCTTCACGTATTCGGCGAGGGCCTCGGGAGAGCGGTGAGCCGACAGCACGCGGCTCTCGTGGGGGATACCGAAACGCGTCAGGGTCTCGCCGGTATGGCGCATCGTCTCCCAGTCGGACCGGCTTCCTATGAGCACCGCGACGAGAGGTTTCGGATCGGAGTCCATGTGGGGGGTGAGATTGTAATGGGAATTGCGGGCGGTGCCTGCGCCCTCAGCCCGACCCTCTCCCGGGGGGAGAGGGAGAGGCTGTTAAGATCGTGCGCAGAAGGTCTGTCCGATGAAGAGAGGAATCTGGGTAGCCGTTGCGGTCGCCGTTGCGGTGGCGGGCGCATGGGGATATGGCGCGCTCATGCGCCAGGAAAACGACGACGGCCGCCGGGTGCAGCTGCTGGCGATCGCCGAGGAGCAGCATCTGGATCTCTCCTTCTCGCGAAGCGGACGTCTGGTGACGCGCGTCCCGGAGGAAGGGGAGGCCGTCACGGCCGGCAGCGTCGTGGCCCGCATCGAGGAGGCGGGTCTCTCGGAGGACGCGGCGGACCTCGAGCGCCAGCGCGATCAGGTCGTCGCGCAGGAGAAGACCCGCCGGGAACAGGTTGCGCAGCTCCAAGCGCAGCTGGCGGAGACGCGGAGCGAAGAGAAACGGATAGCGCGCCTGACTTCCGAGGGCGTCGCGCCGGCCGCGGATCTGGAGACTCTCCAGCACAAGCGCGAAGAGCTCGCGGCGGGCATCCGCGCCCGGGAGGCCGAAAAGGGGAATCTCGAGGCGCAGGAGCGATCACTCGCCTCTCGATTGGAGAAGGTCCATCACTTCGAGAAAGAGGGGACCCTGACCTCGCTCGTGGGAGGAACGGTCCTGACCCGGTATCACCGGCAGGGAGAGTTCGTGGCCGCCGGAGATCCCATCCTCACGCTGCAGGTGGAGGCCCCGTATCTTCGCGTCGAGGTGCCCGAAGAGCGGCTCTCGGCCTTCCCCATCGGCGGCAGCGTGACGGTCTGGCCGCAGGCGCGCCCCGACGCGCGCTTCGCGGCGCGCGTGGTCACGATCAAGCCGCGGGCCGAGTTCGCGACGCGCAAGAACTGGGGCCTCCAGAGCCGGGACCTGAAGACCTTCTCCGTTCGCCTGGCCCCCGACAACGCCGGCGTCATCTCCGGCCAGACCTTCGTCGTCGAAGCCGGCCGAAGTTGACGAATTGACCAAAGAGGCTCCAATCAACGGAACGCAGGTATTGCTGCCGAGGGCATCAATCGCAGCAAGACGGCCGTTTGTTGGGCCCGCTCGAAAGCAGGATTTGTCTCGATGATGGGGTTGATGATCGACGAGGCTGACGAAACTCTGTTCTATCCCTCATCGATGATTCCCTCTATTGAAGCCGACAAACTGACCAAGAAGTTCGGCGACTTCGTCGCCGACGACAATCTCTCGTTTTCGGTCGCGGCGGGGGAGACGTACGGGATCCTGGGCCCCAACGGAGCGGGCAAGACGACGCTCATCCGGATGCTGACGACGCTGCTTCCTCCCACCTCCGGCCGCGCCCGCGTCAAGGGGCACGACGTCGTGTCGGACAAGACCGACGTGCGCGCGGCGATCGGCACCGTGTCGCAGGCCGTCACGACGGACGAGAACCTGACGGTCTACGAGAACCTCTCCGTGCAGGGGAAGATGCACGGGCTCTGGGGACGGTCTCTTTCGGGACGCATCGAGCGCCGCCTGAAGGAGGTCGGCCTCTGGGAGCGGCGCGACCAGACCGCGCGGCAGCTTTCGGGCGGCATGCGCCGGCGGCTGGAGATCGCGCGCGGCGTGCTGCACTCGCCGCAGGTCCTCTTCCTGGACGAGCCGACGGCGGGGCTCGATCCTCAGAGCCGCCGGGCCATCTGGGGGATGCTCGAAGAGATGACGTCGTCGGACGCCGACCTCTCGATCGTGCTCACGACCCACGCGATGGACGAGGCGGACCATCTTTGCGACCGGGTCGCGATCATGGACCGCGGCCGCTTTCTCTGCGAGGATTCTCCGGAGACCCTGAAGCGTGGCCTGGCGACGGGAGAGCACGTCGAGATCGAGACCGATCGGGAGATCGTGGCGGCGGAACAGGAAGCGATTCTGGCGCTGGGCGCCGTCAACTGGCGGTCGGTGGCTCCGCGGTTCGCCGAGTTCCAGGCCAGGCCCGGAGAAGGGATCGGCCGGCGCTCCGCGCAGCTCCTCGAGGAGAGAGGCTACCGGGTGTGCCACCTGACGATCGCGCCGGTGACGCTCGAGGACGTCTTCTTCTCCTACACCGGACACGCCCTGCGGGAGGCATGACCCTGCGCGCCGAAAAACGGGCCCGGGGAATCAAGCTCGCGGCGCTCGGGATCCTCGCGATCAGCCAGCGTTCCTACGTGACTCTCTGGCGCCAGCCGGTCCTGATCGTCTCGACGATGCTCTTTCCGATCGTCTATCTCCTGATCCTCGGCAATGCCTTGAACCGCCAGCTGCGGGCTCTTCCCCTGGCCGTCGTGGATGAGTCCGGCAACGTCCTCGCCGCGGAATGCCTGCGCGGCGCCATCGCCCTGGAGAGCGGGCGCGACCTTTTGCGGATCACTCCCGTCGCCGACCGGGAACAGGCCCTGCGGGGATTGCGCCAGGGAAGATTCCGCGCGGTGTGGATCCTCCCCTTCGGCCTGTCGCGTCAGGGCCCGGCGCCTTCCTTCATCGGGGACAATACCGACCGGTTTTCCTTCGACACGGTGGAAGCCGCCCTGAGCGACGTCTGGGACCGCGCCTCCGCACCGGGGGCGCAGTCGCGAGCGGCGCCGGCCGTCCGGCTCGAGGCCTATCCGTACCTGGACTACCTCACGTATCTGGCGCCCGCCGTCGTGTGCCTGGCCATCTTCATGGGCTCGATGGTGTCGGGAGGCCTGCAGGTCATCGAGGACCGGATGTACGGGTATCACGAGGGATACCTCGTGACTCCCATTTCCACGGGGACTCTGGTGGCGGGACACATCCTGGCCGGGTCTCTGGTGGCGGCGCTGGCGGGCGACATGGTGCTCGTCGCGATCCTGGTCCTGACGCCTCTGCCGGTGGCGGGAATCGGCGCGGTTCTCGCCTCGCTCTTCACGATCTTCCTCACCTCTCTCGCCATCGCCTCGGTGTGGTTCCTGCTCTTCGCCAGGGCGCGGCGAGCGAGCGTGCTGCGCGGCATGTTCGGGGTCATCAACGCGCTGATCTTTTTCCCTTCGGGCGCCCTCTACCCGGTCGAGTCCTACCCGGGGTGGCTGCGCGCGATCTCGAACGTGGATCCCTTGACTTACGGACTCAAGGCGATGCGGGATGTCCTGCTGCGCGGCGCGGCCCCCTCGGCCTGCTTCGCGCCCTGGGTGTTCCTGATCACTTTCACGCTGGTCTGCGGGATTCTGACGAGAGTCTTGTTCCGTCGGGAGATCTAGCGGCTACGCACCCTCACGCGGAGCGGAAGTAGGTCTCGAATTCCTCGGGATGCGCGGCGCGCGACCGGGCCTCTTCCGCGTCCACCAGGTTTTCGCGGGCCAGACGGGCGAGAGACTCCTCCAGCGTGATCGAGCCGTTCTTGCGGGTCAACACGATCTCCTGGTGCAGGTGCTGGAGCGCGTTCTTGCGGATGTGCTGGCGGGCTCCGTATCCGACGACGAGAAGCTCGGCCGCGGGCACGCGCCCGCCGCCGCGGCGCGGCAGGAGCGTTTGCGTCAACACGGCGGCCAGGCCCATGGACAGCTCCTGGCGGATCGTGGGCTGCCGCTCCGGCGGAAAGGAATCCGCCACGCGGGAGACGGTCGAGGCGACGTCGGTCGTGTGGACGGTCGAGAAGACCAGATGACCCGTCTCCGCGGCGCCGAGCGCGATGCGCATGGTCTCGGGGTCCCGCATCTCTCCCACCACGAGAATGTCCGGAGCCTGTCGCATGGCGGCCCGCAGGGCGGTCGCGAAGTCCGGAGCGTCCGCGCCGATCTCGATCTGTTCGACGAGGCTCGAGCGGTGCGGATGCTCGTACTCGATCGGGTCCTCGATCGTGACGATGTGCCGCGCGTCGCGGCGATTGATCTCCTCGACGAGCGCCGCGAGCGTCGTGGTCTTGCCCGAGCCTGTCGGGCCGCCGATCAAGACCAGGCCGCGGGGAAGTCTCGTCAAGGCCTCCAGACCGCCCGGGAGACCCAGGGAGGACAGCCTCGGCGGCTCGGTGGGGAGCGCCCGCACGGTGGCCGCCGCGCGTCCCCGCTCTCGGTGGAGGTTCACGCGAAACCTCCCGCGGCCGCGCAGCTTGTAGGACGCGTCCGTGTTCTTCTCCTGCGCGTATTGAGACCGGGAGCGGCCGGGAAGCGCCGGCAGGACCGCCTCTTCGATCTCCTCGCCGGAGACGGGCGCCTCCTGCAGGGGGACGACGGCCCCGTCGATCCGCACGCAGGGCGGCGAGCCGGCCACGAGAAGAAGATCGCTGCCGCGCCGCTCGAGCAGCCTTTCGAGCCACCGATTGAGCCGCGCGGAATCTTCCCCCGCGACCTCCTCGCGGCCTTCGGCGTTCAACTCCCGGATCAGCCGGTTGATGTCTTCAGTCTCGTCCATATCTTCCTGCTGTCATTCTGAGGTCGCCGACGCGCCAGAGCCGCTTTGGCGACGGCGCGGCCGAAGGCCCGAAGAATCTGCTCCCGCGCCCCCGGAAACGCCGAGGGCAGATCCTTTGTACGGCCGGGGAGAGCAGATCCTTCGCTGCGCTCAGGATGACAGGGGAAAGAGCGAAGGGATGACAGAGAAGGAAACGAAGGGATGACAGGGTTCGTTCCCTTCACCCGGCCAGGTGCCAGTCGGTGTGAGGGGCCTTGTTGTCGAAGATCCAGGCGCGGAAGAGGCGGCGGTAGGTCACAGGCTTCCAGCCAATCGATTCGAAGAACGGGCGCAGGGCGAAATGGAGCCGGCGCAGGTTGTAGAAGGGAACGGCCGTGAAGTAGTGGTGCTCCAGGTGATAGGCGGAGTAGAGGTACCAGAAGTCCCACCACCGGGAAGGCCTGATGATTGTTCCCCACTTGGCCGGGTCCTCCGGGACGATCGCGTAGTGCTGGCCCAGGCGATTCAAGGCGAAGGCGATCGGAAAGACCAGGAAGTACGGAACGAGATACATGCGAGCGAGCAGGCCGAATCCCCCCGCCCAGAAGAGCGCGCCCATGATCGCGAGGTGAAGGAGGATCGTCGTCCGGCGCTCCCAGGCGATCCGCCGCTGGAGCGTGGGCGGGTAGCTCGCGGTCTCCGCGCGCGCCGCCCGGAAGTAAATCGGAAAGAGCGCCGGCGTGAAGTAGAGAAGCTTGAACCAGGGCTTGTTGATCTTCGGCGAGAGGTAGTGTCGTTTCGGGTCCGCGTCGCTGTCCCCCAGTTCCGCGTGGTGCGTCAGATGCCAGCGGGTGAACTGCAGCGCCGAGATGCCCGAAGGGACGGCGTAGAGGATGGCGAGCAGCCGGTCGGCCCGGGGTCGGGGGCCGTTCCAGACTGCGCGGTGAACGACTTCATGCAGAAGGACGGTGAAGTTGAAGACCGTCCAGCCGGCCACGACAGCCGACGGAATCCAGATCCACGGCTGCCGAAAGCGCCAGGAGACCGCGGAAGCCGCGAGCAGCAGCGCAAACTGCCGCGTCGCGATCGCCAGGTGCCGGCCCGGGCTCTTTCGATGCAACTCCTTCAGGACGTCGTGCGGAATCGCCTTCGCGAGGCGGGCTCGGAGCTCGTGGGAGGCCTTCGCCCAGTAATGGTCTCCTCCCATTGGAGGGTATTCCTCCGGCCGGGAAGGCGCGGGCGGGACCGGGATGGCGCTCATAGGTCGCTGTTGCCGGACAGAACCTTCATGCCCGGCCAGCTATTCTAGCCCGCATTATTCATGATCGACTCCGGCCGCCGCTCCGATCCCGGGGGTTCAGGGGGCGCCACGCGCCCCCTGCGCATGGATGCTCGCCGATACGGCGTCAGCGCTCCTCTGCGATGCGCCCCGGCATCGCCGTCGTCGCCCTTCCTTGTCTCGACGAAAAATCTCTGTCGCGGACAACATGTTCCCGGCCGCAATCGTTGGTCTTCTGTCACAACGCTCTTTAGCGCAGCGTGTTCCCGTGTTTCGGCCGGGTGACCATGAATAATCCGGGCTGGCCCGCGAAAGAAAAAAGCCCCGATCTCTCGGGGCTTTCTCCTTCGTCAGGATACGGTTACATCTTCTTGGCGGGGGCCTTGCCTTCCATCGAGGTCACCGTGATCATCTTCTTGTCCTTGTCCATGGAGCCCTTGACCGTGACCTCCGACGCCGCCATCTTTTCCATCATGGCGTCGTCGCCGGAGAGGACGAACAGGGACTTGTCGGTCGTGTTGTACAGGGCCCACTTGGCGCCCTTCTCCTTGACGCACTTGATCGCGCAATCCCTGTGGGACGCTTTGGCACCGGCCGCCCCGCAATGTGTCTCGGTCACCCAGCCGCTCCAGGTCCCGTCTTCCGCCGACGCCAGAACCGTGAGACCGAAACCGAGTACGACGGCGAGGATCAGAGTCCGCGAAACGAGCTTCTTCATGTTTTCTCCTTCTATCTTTACCGCTTGCCCGGATAATCCAGGTCGGCAAAGCATATACGTGGGAAAGGTGAACGGCGGATGAACGCGGGCGGGGGCCGGCGAATCCTCCGGCTCCTCTTTCGGGAGGCGCTGCGCGGGGCGGACCCGAAAAGGGCCGTGTCGGAGGCCCTTTCGCGTCCTTCCATCGCCCGGGCCCTGGCGAAAACCCGGCGGGTGGGGGTCTTTGCCTGTGGGAAAGGGGCCGTCTCGATGACCGGAGGGGTCCCGGCGGGGTGGCGGAAGGGGGCCCTGGTGGTTCTGCCCCGTGGTTATCCCGCCGGGGGAGTCTCTCCCGCGACGGTGTTGTTCGCGTCCCATCCCGAGCCGGACGCGACGAGCGTCGCGGCCGCCCGGCGCGCTCTCGACTACTTTGCGGGATTCGGCCCGGAGGACGTGATCGTCTGCCTCGTTTCGGGCGGGACCTCGTCGCTCCTGACTCTGCCTCGCCCGGGCGTCACTCTCGAGGCCAAGCGCCGGGCCGTGCGGAGACTCATGAGATCGGGCGCTTCGATCGTCGAGGTCAACCGCCTGCGCAAGTCGCTGTCGGCCGTCAAAGGAGGACGGCTCGGCCGGGCGACCCGCGCCAGGATCGTCACGCTCGTCCTGTCCGACGTCCCGGGCGATCGTCCTTCTCTGGTGGGTTCGGGCCCGACGGTGAGGGGCGAACGCGGCGACGTGACGCTCGTCGTGGGATCGAACCGGTCAGGATTGGAGGCGGCGGCGCGCCTGGCGCGGGAGAACGGATTGAAACCCCGCTTGTGGAGAAGGAGGCTGTCGGGAGAAGCCAGCGAGCAGGGGAAGCGTTTCGCGCGTTCGGCCGCGAGACTCGAGTCGGGTCAGGTTCTTCTCGCCGGCGGCGAGACGACCGTTGCGATCCGGGGCGCGCACAGTCACGGCGGGCGCAATCTCGAATTCGCGCTGGGCGCCGCGCTCGGTTTCGCGGGCGCGAAGAGAGTCACGCTTCTCGCGGCGGGATCGGACGGCATTGACGGCAGCTCGCGAGCCGCCGGCGCGCTCGCAGACGGCCGAACGATCGGTCGCGCGCTTCGCCTCGGTCTCGATCCGGGTCGCGCGCTCGAATGGCACGACACGGAGAGATTCTTTCGGGCCCTTGGCGACCTCGTGGTCACGGGCCCGACCGGCACGAACGTCTGTGATTGGGCTTTTGCAGTCCGTAGCCCTTAGTCCGTAGTCCTTGGTCACCAACACAGAGTCCGCGGACCAAGGACTAAGGACTAAAGGACGAGGGACTTATAATCACCCGTTCGTCATGAAAGCGACCGCGCGAAACAGAGAGCTGGCGTCCATCGAGAAGTTCACCGAGGCTCCCAACCGTTTCGGGGCCTACCGGATGGCCCTCGGGTTCCCCAACAGCTACGAGATCGGCATGTCCAACCTCGGGTTCCAGTGGGTCTACCGGCTCTTCAACCGCGTGCCGGACCTGGTGTGCGAGCGCTTCTTCTTCGAGGAGGGGGCGCCGGCGGTCTCCTTCGAGACCGGGACGCCTCTGTCGGACTTCGGCCTGCTCGCCTGGTCGCTCTCCTGGGAGATGGACATCGTCAACATCCTCAAGACCCTCCACGGGGCGGGGATCGCCGCGCGGCGGGCCGAGCGCGGAGAAGGAGACCCGCTGATCCTGATCGGCGGCGACATCGCGCGCATGAACCCGGCGGCGCTCACGACTTTTGCCGACGTGTTCGCCCTGGGGGACGGCGAGAGGCTCGTCCCGGCGGTCGCGCGGCTCCTCCAGTCCGGGCTCACGCGGGAGGAGTTTCTGTCGGCCGCGGCGAAGCTCCCGGGCTTCTTCGTGCCGGCGGTCCACGGGTTGCGCGCCGAGGCGGCGGAGAGCTCCCGTGTCGTCATCCAGCAGCCGATGTCGAGGAAGGAGATCGCCCCGCACTTCGAGGTGCCGCACTCGACGATCCTGACGCCCCGGACGGAGCTGGCCGACAAGCTCCTGATCGAGATCTCCCGGGGCTGCACTGAGATGTGCCGTTTCTGCTGGGCGGCCTACGCCATGGCCCCCATCAAACAGTACCCGGCGGCTTCGATCCTGAAGGCGGCCCGGGAGGCCCGATCGCTGACGGACCGCACGGGCCTGATCGCCACGGCCGTCTGCGACCACCCGGAGATCACTCAGATCCTGACAGGGCTCGCGGATCTCGAATTCCACATCGCTCTCTCCTCCATCAAGATCGACGCGATCGAGGATCCGATCCTGGAAGTCCTCGCCCGGCAGGGAGAGAAGGCTCTCGCCATCGCCCCGGAGGCGGGCAACGAGAGGCTTCGCCGCCACATCAACAAGAAGGTCTCCGACGAGATGCTGCGCGAAAAGGTCCAAAGGGTCTTCGCGCACGGCTTCACGCGCCTGAAGCTCTACCTTCAGGTCGGGCTGCCCACCGAGACCGACGAAGACGTGCGCGACATCGTCCGCCTCGTAGCGGACCTGCGGGAGATCGCACTCGCGGAGGGGCGGCGCACCGGTCAGGTCCCGCAGCTCGTCCCGTCGGTCAACGCGTTCATTCCCAAGCCGCACACTCCTTACGAAGACGAATCTCTCGCCGGCGAGGACGCGCTGAAGGAAAAACTCTCGTTCCTCCAGCGCGAGTTCGAGCCGATGGGCAATGTCGTCCTGCGCGGCATGTCCCTGACCGAAGCCGTGTGGGAGGCCTACCTCGCCAAGATGGACGAGTCCGGGGCCGACATCCTCGAGGAAGCCGCCTCCGGGGCGCCGGTTCGGCGTCTCCTCAGGATCCACCGCGACCGCATCGCCGCCGTCGTGCGCCCCGCAGCCGCTGCCACGGCCGCGGCTTCGAATTCCGCCCCCTGGTCCTTCATCTCGAAGCGGTAACCGGCGCGCCGAACCAAGCGCGCGCGAGTTTTCAGGGCATCTTGCTGACGATCCCCTTGATCTCCTCGGGCGAAAAGGCCCGCAGCGTCTGCGTCCGAACGTTGCCCAGGGAGCCCAGCTTCAGCAGGGTGGACGTCACGGCTTCGTCGGACCCTTCCAGGACGACGACGATGTCGAAGGCCCCGACCGTGTAATAAGCGTGCTTGAGTTTGACCCCGAGCTTGTCCGCCATCGCCCGGAATGCTCCGAGCCGGTCGGGCGAGTCCTTGACGTTGCGGATCCCCTGATCCGTGAACCCGGCGAGAACGACATAGGTGGCCATGTTTCCCTCCTTTAATAAGTGTCTCTCGGCACGAGGATCGAGACCGTCGAATCGGCGGCGCGGCAGGTGATGGGCGTCCGCAGGACGCAGTCGCCGTCCACCTGGACATCCACCGGATAGGTTTCGAGGGAGCGGATGGAGACGGAGCGGCCGCGGACGGTCCTGGCGAGGCCGCGCGTCAGGTGCCCGGACTTGCCGAGCTGGATCTGGCGGAAGAGCGAGAAGAACCTCCAGCGGCTGCGCCCGGCAAAGAGCAGAACGTCCATCTCGTCGGCCTCGAGCGAGGCTTCCGGCGCGATGATCCAGTCCCCGGCGTAGCGCCGGGCGTGGCAGACCACGGCGAATGTGGTTTCGTACCGTTGTCCGTCCACCGTGACTTCCAGGCGGGGGAACTCATAGCGGAAGAACTCCCGCGCGACGATGAAGAAGATCCCGGCGCGCCCGAGCCAGCGTTTCAGGAGGAGAGGCGTGCGGCCCATGATGCGGGCGTCCAGGCCGACCCCGGCCCAGAGCAGGAAGGGCCTGTCGTTGGCGAGAAGCAGCCGCGCCGGACGCGGCACGCCGTCGAAGAGCAGCGCCATTGCTTCTTCCAGATCCAGCGGGATGGAAAGCTCGCGCACGAGGACGTTGGAGGTTCCTCCCGGAAGGATCGCCAGAGGCACGCTGGAGCCCGCCAGCCCGCAAGCGGCTTCCGAGACCGTCCCGTCGCCGCCGCAGACCGCCACCACGTCGAGACCGGTCGCAAGAAAGGATCGCACGATCTCGGTGGCGTGTCCCGGCGCGTCGGTCGGAGCGTTGATCAGCTCGAGTCCCCGCTTCCTCACGCGCTCGGAGACCTCTCTCATCTTGGCGCGGCGGTCGCGCTGCCCGGCCGTCGGGTTGTAGATGAGGAGGCCTCTCCTCACCGGCCGGGAGATCTCGACTGGCGGCGGCGAAGAGCCTGCGGCGTGAAGCGCGGACTCTTCGCGCTCGACGCTCAACCCGCGACCCTCACGCTCTTCAGAACAGTGACCCCTCTCTCCGGGGCGGGACGATCCCCAGGTGGCGATAGGCCAGAGCCGAGACGACGCGCCCGCGCGGCGTCCGCTGCAGGAAACCCGCCTGGATCAGATAGGGCTCGTAAAGATCTTCCAGGGTCCCGCGGTCCTCTCCGATCGAGGCGGCGATCGACGTGATGCCGACCGGCCCTCCGGCGAACTTCTCGATGATCGTCGAGAGGATCCGGCGGTCGAGTTCGTCGAAGCCGTGCTCGTCCACCTCCAGCCGCGCCAGGGCTTCCCGCGCCGTTTCGAGGTCGATCGCGGGCTTGCCGGCGACTTCGGCGAAATCCCGCAGCCGCCGCAGCAGCCGGTTGGCGATGCGCGGCGTCCCGCGGCTCCTCCCCGCGATCTCCCGCGCGGCCTCGGGCAGGATGCGTATCGCGAGGATCCTCGACGAGCGCTCGACGATGCGCGTCAGCGACTCGACGTCGTAGAAATCCAGGCGCAGCGGGATGCCGAAACGCGCGTGGAGCGGCTGGGAGAGGAGACCCGGCCGGGTCGTCGCGCCGATCAATGTGAAGGGGGGAAGGTCCAGCTTGATCGTGCGCGCCATCGGGCCCTCTCCGATCACGATGTCCAGACGGAAATCCTCCATGGCGGGGTAGAGGACCTCCTCCACGGCCGGGCTCAAACGGTGGATCTCGTCCACGAACAGGACGTCCTTGGGTTGGAGATTCGTCAGGATCCCGGCCAGGTCCCCGGCCCGCGCGATCATCGGCCCGGAGGTCAGGCGCAGTCCGGCGCCCATCTCCCGCGCGACGATGTAAGCGAGCGTCGTCTTGCCGAGGCCCGGCGGTCCGGTCAGGAGAACGTGGTCGAGCGGCTCCCCGCGCCCGCGCGCCGCCGCGAGGAAAACCGAGAGGTTCTCGCGCGCCTTCGTCTGGCCGATGTACTCCGAGAGAGTCTGCGGCCGAAGCTTCGGCTCGACGGCCTGATCCTCTTCGAGGGCGGTCGCGGCCATGATCTCTTTTTCGTCGGTCATCAGCAGGATTCCAAGTTCCAGATTCCAGATTCCAGGCTGCCTGAACTCTAACCCCAACCTGGAATCTGGAATGTGGAATCTGAAACCGGTCTGGTCATCCGCCGGTCAGCCCCTTCAGCGCGAGCTTCAAGTACTCCCCAAAATCCTTCGGCGCTCCGCCGCGCGCGACGGCTTCGACGGCCTTGTCCGCTTCGCCTCTGCGATAGCCCAGATTCACCAGGGCCGACACGACGTCTTCCGAGGCGACGGCCGCGGGGGCCTGGGGAGCGGGTTCCGCGGCGAAGCTCGCGGCCTTTTCCGCGAGCTCCAGCACCATCCGCTCTGCCGTCTTCTTCCCGACTCCCGGGATCGCGACGAGACGGCGCACGTCCTGGTTGCGCAGCGCGGACGCCAGCTCCGCCGGCGGGATCCCGGAGAGGACCGTCAGGGCGACCTTCGGGCCGATCCCGGCGACTCCGAGGAGAAGGAGAAAGAGCGAGCGCTCCCGTTCGGTCAGGAATCCGTAGAGGGCCAGCGTGTCTTCGCGGACGTGTGTGTGGATCCAGAGCGAAGCCGGATTCTCGACTTCGGGCAGCTCGTAGAACGTGGAGAGAGGAATGTGCACGACGTATCCCACGCCGGAGACGTCGAGAAGAACCTGGTCCGGTGACTTCGATGCAAGACGTCCCGTGAGACGGCCGATCATGAAGACATTGTAGCTATCAGCTGTCGGCTCTCAGCTTTCAGGATAGGACCCTCCTTCACAAGCTGACAGCTGATAGCTGAGAGCTGATAGCTTCAGGAGGACAGCGCGCCAGCGATGTCCTCCTGCAAATCCTCGAAGGCCTCCGCGCCAACGGAGAGGCGGATCGTCCCCTCCTGGATTCCGAGGGCGCGTTTCTTCTCGGGAAGGACGTGGCGGTGGGAGGTCAGCCAGGGCATGTCGGCCGTCGTTTCGACCGAGCCGAGCGACGTCGCGAGGCGGATGAGCGCGAGGCGCGAGAGAAATTTCCTGGCCGATTCCAACCCGCCGCGCAGGTCGAAGGCCAGCATCGCGCCGAAGGCCTTCATCTGCCGGCGCGCGGTCTCGTGGCCCTCGTGCGAGGAGAGTCCCGGATAGTGCACTCTTTCGATGGCCGGATGGGCGCGCAGGGCCTCGGCCAGCCGCAGGGCGTTCTGCGATTGTCTCTCCATGCGCAGCGGGAGCGTTTTCATCCCGCGGGTCAGGAGAAAAGCCGCCAGCGGATCCAGGATCGCCCCGGTGCGGACTCGCCGCTCGCGGATCGGCTCGAGGAACTCCCGGGAGCCGGCCGCGAATCCCGCGGTCACGTCCGCATGGCCGTTCAGGTACTTGGTGGCCGAATGCAGGACGAGATGGAAGCCGAGCTCGACGGGCCGCTGCAGGAGGGGGGAGGCGAATGTTCCGTCGATGGCCGCGACCAGGCCGCGGCTTCGAGCCAGCTCCGCGACAAACGCCAGATCCACGATCTTGACCAGCGGGTTGGTCGGGGATTCGACGTAGAGCCAGCGCGTCTCCGGCCGGATCGCCTCCTCGAACCGCGGCCGCGCCTCCGTCTTCACGAGCGTCGCGGTCACGCCCATCGGCTCGAGCACGTCGCGGAAGAAACGCAGCGTGCCGCCGTAGAGGTCCTCGGTCGCGACGATGTGGTCGCCCGCCTTCAGATGGGCGAGGAAGGCCGTCGAGATGGCGCCCATTCCCGAGGAGAAGAGCGCCGCGTCCTCCGAGCCCTCGAGCGCCGCGAGCTTCTTCTCCGCCGACGCGACGGTCGGGTTTCCTTCGCGAGTGTAGAAGGCATCGGGGGGGCGGCCCTGCGCCGCCCCGGCGAGCGCGTCCGTGTCGGGAAAGGAGAAAGGCGCCGTCTGGAAGATCGGGTCGACCAGGGGACCCCCCGGCCCCGAAGGATCGGCCCTCTTCCCGGCGTGAACGGCGAGGCTCTCGGGGCGAAGACCTCGCTTCTCGCTCATCCCCGGCGGGGAGCGGTCTGCTCCGGCAGGAAGGACTTCAAGAGCTCTTCGTTGATCTGGATCTTCCGGTCCGCGCGCATCCTCTGCAGCTCCGCCCGCAGCAGCCGGTCCCCCTCGCGTGCCCGCAGCGTGTCGAGGATCTCCGGCTTCTGCGTCTCGAAGGTCTTCGAGTCCGCGCTCGTGCGGTTGACGACGCGGAAGAGCACGAATCCTCCGGGCACCGGGACGGGCGGCCCCACCTGGTCCTTGGCCGTCTGGAAGACCGCAGCCAGGAGCTCGGGCGCGTTCCCGACGTCCGGGACCGGTCCGCCGGGCCCGAAGTCGGGAGTGGTCTTGACTTCCGTTTCGTACCGCGGGGCGATCGCGGCGAGAGTCGTGCCGGAGGAAAGCTCCTGCGCCACCGGCTGGAGTTTCGCGATCGCCTCCTTGTCGCGGCGGTCGGCCTGGAAATCCGTCGTGAGCCTGGCCTTGAGCTCCTCGAACGGCGGCATGCCGGCGGGCCTCTCCTCGGCGGGCTTGACGAACGCCGGGCCGCGGGTCGTCGAGATCGGCGTCGTCGAGATCTGGCCGATCTTGAGACTCCAGACTTCGTCGGAGAAGCGGGGATTGGAGCCGATGCCGGGGATCGGCTCTCCCTTGGCCGCCCAGGGCGTCTCGTTAAAGGTCACGGCGTCGCTCTGCAGCTTGCGCAATTCATCGTCGGTCGGGGTCTTCAAGCGTTTGAGCTTCTCGGCCAGCTCCCGCGCCAGCCGGTCGGCTTCTGCCTGCGCTCGCGCTTCCGACAGTTCCGAGGAGATCTGGTTGCGCACTTCTTCGAAGGAGCGGACGTGAGCGGGAAGCTTCGACAGCACCTTGATGACGTGATAGCCGAACTGGGTCTTGATCGGTCCCCGGATCTCGCCCGGTTTCATGTCGAAGGCGGCCTGCTCGAATTCCGGGACCATTTGCCCGCGGCCGAAAGGAGCAAGCTCTCCCCCTTTTCCCTTTCCGGCGGGGTCTTCGGTGTTTTCGTTGGCGAGCTTGGCGAAGTCTTCACCCTTCCGGGCGCGCGCGAAGATCGCCTCGGCCTTCGCCTTCGCCGCGGCGTCGGCCTCGGGGCCCTTGTCGGGATCCACCTGGATCAGGATGTGGGAGGCGGCGATCTGCTCGGGCATGACGAAGCTCTCGCGCCGCCTCTCGTAATCGGCCTTCAACTCCGAGTCGGGAATCTTGACGAGGGCGCGCACCTTGGTTCGATCCACGACCAGGTACTTGGCCCGCCGCTGCGCCGCCGTCTGGTAACGATCCTTGTGCTTCGCCAGGTAGGCCTTCAGGTCGTCGTCGGTGACCGGCGCCGAGCTCTCGAGCTTGGCCGACGGGATCTTGATGTACTCGATGGAGGCCTTGTCGTTGCGATTGGAGAACTCGCGCTGGACCTCCTTTTCCGGCACGAGAATGGACGCCTTGACCAGAGTCGAGTACTTCTGGAGCAGCAGTCCCTCCCGAACGTTCTCCTCGAAGCGCTCGGGCGTGTAGCCGCTGGCCCGGAGGAATCGTTCGTACTTCTCGTTGCCGATGAAGTGGCCGTTCTCCTGCAGCTCCGGGAACCCGACCACGGCCGCCGCGACCTCTTCGTCGCCGACCTTCAGCTTGAGCCTCTCGGCGGCCTCCAGGCGCAGGATCCTGTCGATCATGGAGTCCAGGACCTGACGGGGCATGTCGAGAGCGCGGATCAACTCGGGAGAGAGCCTGCCCTGGTACTGCTGCTGCTGCCGGTCGAGCTCGACCTTGTAGCGGCGGTCGAACTCCACCGCGCTGATCGAGACGGAGCCGATCCTGGCGACCACCTGGCCCGAAGCGTCGCTCGAGCCGGTGTTCGTGCCGGAAAAATAGACGAAACCGAGAATGAAAACGATGATGACGGCGAACAGTGTCCACTTCAAGTGGTGGAAGCTGTCGCGCATGGTCTTGAGCATCTGGAGAAACCTCCGGTTACTTTTTCGAGAACGGGCGACTATAGCCGAGACGAGGCCGGAGGTGATAGGTGGGGAGGTGGTGGACAGGAGACGGAAGGGGTAGGATTGATTCCGTTCCCTGGCGCCTATCACCTGACACCTAACACCTACCTGTGCTATAAGCAAACTCGATAAGTCTCGCAAATCCGGATGTTTAAGCGTAAGAGAAAACCCGGCCAGCCCGTCGGCACGGACCTGGATTGGTTCGTCATTCCCATCCGGACGCTCCGGACGTGGGGGATCCTGCTGGTCCTGCTGGCTTCCGCGGCTTTTCTCTTCTACACGATCCAATCACGCACCCGCCGCTCGCCGCTGGAAAGGGCGAGGACCGAGATCGCGGCGGCGAGGGAACTCGTCCAGCGCGTCGGTCCACCCGGGTCGAAGCCGCGGCGGGGCTCCTTGCTGGCACAGGCGCGCGACTTCCTACAGGGGGCCGAAAACTCGTTTGCCCGGAAGGATTACGACGCAGCGTACCGCCTGGCCGTCGAGTCGCAGTCGTATTCTCGCCGGGCGTCCGGCTCCACGGGGACGGATGAGCCGGGCGACGCGTCGCTCATCTCCGTGGAAGGAGACGTTTCCATCCAGACCGCGGGGCGCGCGGCGTTCGGGCCCGCCCAGCCTCGCCAGAGCCTCTTCGACGGCGATTTCATCAAGACGGGACGGACGGGCTCGGCCGAGCTCATGTTCTCCGATGGAACGCTCTACTCGATTCGCCCCGGATCGCTGTTTGAGGTGCGTCGTCCGGCCTCGCCGGAAGCCGGAGGCAGTCAGGTCAAGATGGTCTCGGGGACGATCAACGTCTACACGGCGGCGTCGATCTCCACGGTCTCGACCGACGCGGCCACGGCATCCATCGACCGCGAATCCCGCGTCGGCGTGGAGGCCGAACCGGGGGAGAAGACCGACGTCACGACCTACCGGGGCAGGGCGACCGTCTCGACCGGCAAAGAAACCGTGACGCTGTCGGATCGCGAGAAGATCTCGGCCGGCGCGAAGACTCGCCGGCTCTCCGCCAAGTTTTCCATTCCGGACTCGCCCGGCTTGAAGCTTCCGCCCGACAACCGGATCTACGACTCGAAGACCACTAAAGCGATCGACCTCGCCTGGACCCCGGTGGCTCAGGCGGCTCATTACAGGCTCCAGATCGCGCGCTCCCGCCTCTTCGTTCCGGATACCACGGACGTGGACATGGACCGAAGCGGCACGACCGCGCGCGTCGCTGTCGAGCGGGAAGGGTCCTATTTCTGGCGAGTCGCCGCGATCGACTCCTCCGATCGGCCCTCGGACTGGAGCGCCATCAGCCGGTTCAAGATAGCCTCGGGCCTCCCGGCCGCCGGAGTCAATCGTGGCTCGCCGCCCCGACTGACCGTCTCGCCGCCGCAGCAGATGGGAAATCTCTTCCTGATCTTCGGGAAGACGGATGAGGGGGCCGTCGTCACGGTCAACGGCGAGCCCGCGACCGTCGAGGCCGACGGATCTTTCAAGAAGACGGTGACCGTTGCCCGGGACGGATCGAACGTGCTCATCGTCAAGGCCGTGGACGCGGCGGGCAATGAGACCGTGAAACAGGTTAAGGTGTTCGTGGAATCCTTATGAGGGAGAATCGGAAGTCGTAAAGCGTAAGGCGTAAGGCGTAAGGCGCGGAGACGAAGACGTGGGCTTCGCCTCCCGCCTCACGCCTGACGCCTCACGGCTCTTCGGGAGGTCTCTTGGCGTTTAAATCTCTTTTTTCCATCTTCTCCAACGATCTCGCGGTGGATCTGGGCACGGCCAACACTCTGGTCTTCGCCCGCGGCAAAGGGATCATCGTGCGCGAGCCGTCCATCGTGGCGGTCAACACGGCGACAAACCGCGTGGAAGCCGTCGGCGCCGAGGCGAAGGAGATGGTCGGGCGCACTCCCGGAAACATCGTCGCGATCCGCCCGATGAAAGACGGCGTCATCGCGGACTTCGAAGTGACCGAGAAGATGCTCGATCACTTCATCAAGAAAGCGCACGGACGATCCCTTTTCGTCCGCCCGCGGATCGTGATCTCCGTGCCCTCGGGAATCACCCAGGTGGAGAAGCGAGCCGTCCAGGACTCGGCGCTGCGGGCCGGCGCGTCGGAGGTCTTCATCATCGAGCAGGCGATGGCGGCGGCGATCGGCGCCGGACTTCCGATCACCGAGCCGGCCGGCAACATGATCGTGGACATCGGCGGGGGAACAACCGACGTCGCGGTCATTTCCCTGGCCGGCATCGTCTACAGCCGGTCGGTGCGCATCGCGTCGAACGAGATGGATGAGGCGATCATCCAGTACGTCAAACGCAAGTACAACCTTCTGATCGGCGAGAGGACGGCCGAGCAGATCAAGATCGAGATCGGCTCGGCGCATCCCCTGGACGAGCCCCTGACGATGGACATCAAGGGACGGGACCTGGTCGAGGGCGTGCCCAAGACCCTGACGTTGACCGACGAAGAAGTGCGCGAGGCGCTGGCGGAGGTCGTCGCCGCGATCGTCGAGAGCGTTCGCGTGGCCCTGGAGCGCACGCCGCCGGAGCTCTCGGCCGACATCATGGACAAGGGGATCATCATTACCGGAGGCGGCTCGCTTCTGCGCAACCTGGACCGGCGGCTGCGCGAGGAAACGGGGTTACCGATTTCCTACGCCGAGGACCCGCTCGCCTCGGTCGTGCTCGGGACGGGAGCCATGCTCACGGATATGGACCTTCTCCGCAAGATCAGCATCACGTGATCAGAACCGGGGATCCCGGAGCCGAACCATGAGCACCTCTCCCGTCGAGGCCGCGGCGGGACATCCCCGCAGGAGCGGGGTCCTGCTCGTCTGCGTCCTCGTCCTCTGCCTCCTGCTCCTCTCCGCGCAGGTCCCGGGCGCCGGCCGCCACGGCTCGCTTCTCCAGTCCTGGATCCTTTCCGTCGCCGCGCCCCTGGGCAGCCTCACATCCTCACTTTCCCGGGCGGTCTCGGGGGTGACCGACTCGGTGGCGGAGTCGTTTTCGGCTCGCGAGGAGAACGGCCGCCTGAAGAAAGAGCTCTCCCGGAAAGACAAGGAGCTCTTTCGCCTCCGCGCGCAGGTCTCGCAGGCCTCTCGCGAGAGACTTCTCCTTTCGAGCGGGGCCGCGCTCCCCAACGTGCTGACGACCGCTCCGGTCCTGCTCCTGGACAGCCGTGCGGGCGCGCAGAGCGTCTTGATCGGCGCCGGCTCGGCCAGCGGAGTCGTGCCCGGGTCTCCGATTGCGGTCCCCGAGGGTCTGGTCGGACGGGTCGTGACGGCCGGGGCGACGGTCGCTCGGGCGCAACTGCTCCTGGACGCCTCCGCGGCGGTCGGAGCCCGCATCGCGCGCACGCAGGAGCTCGGCGTCGTCCGGGGCGACGGCCGCGGCGGCCTGCGCTTGAACAATGTCTCGACGACCTCGCACGTCGCGCCGGGCGACCTGATCGAGTCGGCGGGGATCGACGGTATTTACCCGCGCGGCGTCGTCATCGGGCACGTCTCCGCCGTCGCCCGGGGCAGCGACCTGTTCCTGGAGATCCGCGTCACGCCGGCCGTCGCCTTTTCCCAGTTGACCGACGTGCTGGTGCTCGCGCCGTCGCCGGCGGCCGCTCCGGCCCCGGGGAGAACGGGGAGTGCGGGACCGTGAAGCTCGGCCGGGTCGCCCTTCTGCTGGTGGCGGCGACGGCCCTGCAGTTCTTCGTCGGCGGCTCACGCCACCGCGCGGCGTGGCCGGTGGACTGTTTTCTGATCGCGACGGCGATCGTCGCGCGCGGGGGGAACCCCTCGCGCGCGGTCCTGGTCGGGGGCATCCTCGGATTTCTCGAGGACGCCTTCGCCCACGAGTTGCTCGGGATGAACGCGTTCGCGAAGGCGCTTCTGGGATTCGTCCTGGCGGTTCTCTCCGTGCGGGTGGTCTTCGGCGGCTCCTGGGCGGTCGGCGGAGCGCTGGCCGCCGCTTCGCTGGTCAACGACGGGATTGTCGCGTTGCTCTCGCTCGCCCTCCTGAGGGCTCCGCTCGTCCTGTTTTCCCGCGAGTCGCTCTGGCGGGCGGTCGCGACGGGAGTCACCGGCGGCGTCCTCGAGGCCGCGCGCAACTTTCCCTGGCGGGAGTGGTGGAAGCGGCGGCTGCTGCGGCGACTCCGATGACCAAAGCCGTGAGGCGTGAGGCGTCAGGCGTCAGACGAAGCCAACCCGAGGAGGTTGCCACCCCTTACGCCTTACGCCTTACGCCTACCGGCGGCCGGAGGCCGTCATGCTGAAGATCCGGGAAGACCGCCGCGCGCTCGTGCGCCGGATCGAGGTCTCGCGGATCATCGTGGGATCGGTCTTCGCTTTCCTGGCCACGGCATACTGGTATCTCCAGATCGTGCGGGGCGAGCACTATTACGCGCTTTCGGAGAACAACCGGATCCGCTCCGTCCGGGTCATGGCGCCGCGCGGCTACGTGCTCGACCGGCACGGCTCGATCCTCGTGGACAACCAGCCCGGCTACACGCTGCACCTCTACCGCCGCGAAGCGAAAAACCTCGAGGCCTCGGTGGACTTCGCGGCTGCGGTTCTGAGGCTTCCCCGCGACCAGCTCCGCGCCCGCGTCGACCGCGGCCTTCGGGACCCGGAGTTCCTTCCGATCACCGTTGCCGAGAACCTCTCCGTCGAAGACGTCGCGGCGATCGAGGCCCGCTCGCCGGAACATCCGGAGTTCGTCATCACGGTGGCCCAGCGGCGGCTCTACACGCTCGGGACCGCGGCCGCCCACGCTCTGGGTTACCTCTCGGAGGCGACCGCGGAACAGGTCGGCAGCGGCCAGAACGAGTACCGCCTCGGAGACTGGATGGGCCAGAAAGGCGTCGAGGGCTCCTACGAGAAGCTGCTGGCGGGAGTGGACGGCCAGCGGCGCGTCGTGGTGGACTCGCACGGACGGGAGATCGCCGAGGAGGAGCGGGTCGAAGCGCGGCCGGGGCAGAACGTCTTCCTGACTCTCGACCTCGAGCTCCAGCGGATCGCGGAGAGTTACTTCCAGGACAAGGTCGGGTCCGCCGTGGCAATGGATCCGCGCACCGGCGAGATCCTGGCCTTGGTCTCTTCCCCCTCCTACGATCCGAACTGGTTCACTCGCCGCGTGAGCGCGAGCGAGTGGGCCGGGCTGCTCCACGACCCGCACACGCCCCTTCAGAACCGCGCCATCCAGAACGCCTTTTCGCCCGGCTCGGTCTTCAAGATCTTCCTGGCCTACGGGGCGCTCGCCAAGGGACTCGTGGACCCGGAGCAGCGCGTCTTCTGCCCGGGTTACGCCACGTTCTACGGCCGAACCTTCCACTGCCACAAGAAGGAGGGGCACGGGTGGGTGAACCTGCGCGAGGCGATCAAGGTCTCCTGCGACGTCTACTTCTATAACCTCGGGCGAAAGCTCGGCATCGAGCGGATCGCGGAGATCTCCCGCGGCTTCGGGTTCGGAGCTTCGACCGGCATCGACCTTCCTTTCGAGAAGACGGGCCTCGTCCCTTCGGAGGAATGGGCGCGCGAGAAGAGACACGCCCGCTGGTACCCGAGCGAGACGATCTCCGTCGCGATCGGCCAGGGCCCTGTCCTCGTCACTCCGCTCCAGATCGCCCGGGCGCTGTCGGGGCTCGTCACGGGCGGCCGCCTGCCCACGCCGCACCTCTTCCTTGCCTCGCAGGATCCGAGGAACGGGACCCCTCTGCGCTATCGGGTAGAGACGCGCGAGGGCCTTCCGCTCGAGGCCGCGAAGGCCGCGATCGTCAAGGACGGGATGTGGGCCGTCGTCAACGAGCCCGGCGGCACGGCATTTTCTTCCCGGGTGCCGGGTCTCGACATCGGCGGCAAGACCGGGACCGCGCAGGTCATCGGCCGGCAGACGGTCGTCCGGGCCGGCGCCGAGAGGAAGAAGCTCGAGGATCACGCCTGGTTCACCGGCTTCGCGACGGTCCAGGATCCGCGGCTCGTCGTCGTCGTGTTCGTCGAAAACGGCGGTCACGGAGGAACCGCCGCGGCGCCCCTGGCCCGTCAGATTTTCGCGAAGTTCTTCGGGAAGACGTTGCCGCAGCCGGTAGTCCAGGCCGAGTCCCGCATCCCGGCTTCCGGCGCTCCCGTGGGGACTCCATGATCTCCCGCGTCCTTCCGGTTCCCCGTCGCCTCGACCTGACCGTCCTTGGGTGCGCGATCGGGCTTTCCGCGCTGGGGGTTCTCTTCATCGCGTCCACGGCCGGGGGAGGACGGTTTCAGGGACTGGCCTCGCGCCAGGCGATCTGGATCGCGGTCGGCCTGGGAGGGATGGTCGCGGCGGTACTGATGGATTACCGCACGCTGCTCAAGGCCTCCTTCGTCCTTTACGCGGCGAGCCTGCTGCCTCTGGTCTACCTCCTCGTGTTCGGGCAGCGCATCGCCAACGTCCGCTCCTGGATCCGCTTCGGAGGCTTCCAGTTTCAGCCGGCCGAGCTCGCCAAGATCGCGACCGCCCTGCTCGTCGCCTACCTTTTCGAGAACGAGGACGAAACGCGTCTTCGGCTTTCGGCATTCGTCAAGCTCGGCGCGATCGTCGGAATCCCCTTCTTGCTCGTCTTCGCCCAGCCGGATCTGGGGCTCGCCCTGACCTTCCTTCCGCTGCTCGTCGTGGGGTTCTTCTACGGCCGCCTCCCCGCGAAGGGGTGGATCGCCATTCTGATCGCGGTCGCGGTGCTCGCGGGAGGCGCGTGGCTCCTCCTGAAGGACTACCAGAAGGAGCGGATCCAGACGTTTCTCGACCCGGACCGGGACGTGCTGAAGGGGGGATATCAGGTCCGGCAATCCAAGATCGCGGTGGGCTCCGGCGGGTTCTACGGAAAGGGACTTCACGCGGGCACGCAGAGCCAGCTGCGTTTTCTCCCCGTGCAGCACACGGACTTCATCATGGCGGTCATCGCCGAGGAGTGGGGGTTCCTCGGCGTGATCTGCGTGCTGGGGCTCTTCGCCGCGCTTCTGTTGCGGTGTCTGACTCTGGCGCGCGTTGCGCGCGACCGCGGCGGCGTCTTCCTGATCCTGGCCCTCTGCGGGATGATGTTCTTCTCGGTCACGGTCAACGCTTCGATGATGATCGGCCTGCTTCCCACCACGGGGATCCCGCTGCCGCTCGTCTCCTACGGCGGCTCCTCGATCGCCACCTCGCTCACCGCGATCGGGCTGATCCTGGGCGTGGACTACCGGCGCTTCGCCAACGCGTGAGACGCGAGCTGCTCGTCAACGCGACGCCGCCGGAGACGCGGGTGGCGGCGACCGAGGACGGCAAGACGGTCGAGGTGCTCCACGAACGGCGCGGGCACCAGGGTCTGGTCGGCAACGTCTATCTCGCGCGCGTCCACCGCATTCTCCCCGGGATGCACGCCGCCTTCGTGTCGCTGGGCCTGGAGCGGGACGGGTTCCTCTACGTCGAGGATCTCTTGCCTCGGAGCGTCGAGGCCGACGACGAGGAGACCGAGGCGCAGGCCGGCGGGCCGGCCCCGGGCTGGCCGTCCGGGCCCGACCGCATCGAGGACCTGCTGCGCGAAGGCCAGGACATCGTCGTGCAGGTGACCAAGGACGCGCTCTCGGGGAAGGGCCCGCGCGTGACGGCCAACATCGCGCTGCCCGGCCGCATGCTCGTGTGCCTGCCGGGCGCCGGCGGCGTCGGAGTCTCACGGCGCATCACGGACGAGGCCGAGCGCGAAAGACTTCGGAGAATCCTGGAAGGGTTCGGCCCGGGCGCGGGCTGGATCGCGCGCACGGCGGCGGGCGGGGGCGACATGTCCGGGTTTCTGGCGGACAAGGGCTATCTGGAGGACCTCGCCTCGCGCATCCGGGCGAAGAGCGAGAAGGCGAGTGGGCCTCTCCTGCTGCACCGGGAGCTCGACCTCGCGCTGCGCAGCGTGCGCGACCTGGTGACCCCCGACTTCGCGGCGATCCGTGTGGACGACGGCACGACTCTCGATCGGATCGTGGAGTTCCTCAACGCGGCCGCCCCGAAGCTCGCGCCGCGCGTCGAGCTGTACGAGGGCGCCGAGCCTCTCTTCGACCGGTTCGGCGTCGAGAGAGAGATCGAGAGCGCCTTGAAGAGCCGCGTCCACCTCTCCTCGGGCGGGTCGGTCGTCATCCACCAGACGGAGGCCCTCGTCGCGATCGATGTCAACACCGGCAAGTTCGTCGGCAGCGATGCGCTCGAAGAGACGGTCTTCGCCACAAACCTGGAAGCGGTCGGCGAGATCGCCCGGCAGATCCGCCTGCGCGACCTGGGCGGCATCCTCGTCGTGGACTTCATCGACATGGAGGATCCCGAGCACCGCCGCGAGGTCGTCGAGGAGTTCCAGAAGGAGCTGGCCAGGGACCGCGCGCGCACGCGCCTCGCCCAGATCTCGGAGTTCGGGCTGGTCGAGCTGACCCGCCAGCGCTCGCGCGGCAACCTCGAGAAGACCCTGACCCACCCCTGCCCCTGCTGCGGCGGCAGCGGCCGCGCGAAGACGGACCTCTCGGTCGCCCTGGACCTGCGGCGTAGGCTCCTCGAGGCCGCCAGCCTCTACAGTCCGGGGGAGACAGTCCGCCTGCGCGTGCGGTCCTCCCTGGCCGGGTTACTGGCCGAGGAGGAGTCCGACCTCCTCCCCGAGATCGAGGCCCGCCTTGGGGTCAGGCTCGAGCTCATCGAAGACGACACCCTCCCCCCCAGCGAATACGAAATCCTCTAAGTCGTTTTATATCAGTAATTACATTCTTTGGAATGAACTCGTGAAACAGGACGTTACGTAGACCAGCACGCGATACCTTCCTTCCCGGCCCCGACGGCGACGTCGGGGCCGCCTTTTTTTATGCCCCTTCCTGATGACCGGCCGGGGTGGAGTTTGCTCCTCCGGCGATGGTCTCGTAGAGGTGGCGGACGTCTTCGAGGGTGTTCGTGTCGGCGGGGGTCTTGTCGGGGCGCAGGCGGACGATCCTGGGGAAGCGCAGAGCGAAACCGGATTTGTGGCGGTTGGATTTCTGGATCGTGTCGAAGGCGACTTCGAGGACGACCTCGGGAAGGACGGCGCGGACGGGGCCGTAGCGGCCGGTCGTGATCTTGCGGAAGCGGGCTCCCATCGTGCGGATCTCCTCGTCGGTCAGGCCGGAGTAGGCCTTTCCGATGTTGAGGAAGCGGTCGCCGTCGCGCACGGCGAAGGTGTAGTCGGAGAGCATGCCGGCCCGCTTTCCATGACCCTGTTCGACGGCGGTCACGACGACGTCGAGCGTCGCGAGCGGTTTTTTCCACTTCCGCCAGGCCTTGCCCCGCTTGCCGGCCTGGTAGGTCGAGTCGCGGCGCTTGAACATCAGTCCCTCGTTGCCCCGGGCGCGCGCCTGATTGAAGAGAGCTTCGAGCTCCTCGACGGTCGCGGCCGCGAAGACTTCCGAGATCAGGAGCCGGTCCGACTCGGCCGCGATCTCTTCGAGGTGCCGGCGGCGCCCCCGCCATGGCTCCTCGAAGAGAGGCCGGCCGCCGCGGGCCAGGCAGTCGTAGGCGATGAACACGGTCGGGATCTCGGCGAGGAGCTCGGGCGGCGGCGCCTTTCGCCCCAGCCGCCGCTGCAGCCGGAAGAAGGAATCGGGCCGGCCCTCCCGGTAGGCGACGACCTCTCCGTCCAGCAGGAACTCTCCCGGGGCGAGCGCGAGGGCCAGCGCTATCTCCGGGAATTGCAGCGTGACGTCGTCGAGGGTGCGCGAGAAGAGCGCGACTCGCGAGCCGGATTTGTGCGCGTGCGCGCGGATTCCATCGAACTTTTCCTCGATCGCGAAGCCCGGCAGCTCCGGCACCAGCTCCGCGGGATCCTCGGTCGGGCTCGCGAGCATGAAGCCGATCGGATGGAAGAGGCGGAACGTGAGCTCCTCCAGACGGCCGTCGCGAGCCGCCACCGCTGTCTCCCCGATGTCTCCGCAGTCGCGCCGCGCCCGCGCCACCGCCTCCCGGTCCCGTCCGAAGGCGCGCGCGATGGCCTCTTCGACCGTCAGGATGTCGGCGCCGGTGCGCAGTCCTCCCGAGAGCGTCTTGACGAGGTACTTCGCTTCGACCGGCGAGGAGCGCCGGAGCAGTTCCTCGATCGTCCCCTGCTTTTCCGCCGCCTTGCGCAGCGTCGCGAGCCGGCGCAGCGCCTGATCCACTTCGAGGATCGAGGGGCCGGCTTCCTCTCGTGGCGGCAAGAGCAGCGAGACAGCTTCTCCCAGGTCGCCGATCGCGCCGGCGCAGGATCCGATCGTCTCCAGGTCCCATCCCGTCACGGCGGAAGCCGCGCGGGCGAGCGTCGCCCAGCCGGCGGAAGTGACCTGCTGCTCCCACTCGGCGAAGGCAGATCCGGAAAGAAGCCGCGCCGCGATCGCCAGACGCGCTCCCGAGAGACCGCGCAGCGCGCCGGCCAGACGCTCGATCTTGGCGAGCTTGCCCCGTTCCTCGGCCGCCGCGTCGAGGGCTTCGGCCAGGAGCCGGTACTCCTCCGGTCCGCTCACGCATCCTCCTTCGCCGAGGCTTTGGAGGACATGTCCTCGGGCCGGCGCTCCGCCGCCTCGGCGAGCGGGATGGCTCGAACGCCTTTTTCGCGCAGGATGCGCGCGAAGTCGCTCGCGTAGCCGTGCATCGTGAAGACCGTCTCCGGGGCGACCTGCTCGACGTGCGAGAGCAACTCCTCGAAGTCCGCGTGGTCCGACATCGGAAGCCGGACGTCCGCGTCGAAGTCCGCCCTCGAGGCCGGGCGCAGCGCCCATCCGGAGAGATAGATGACGCGGCGGTTCTTGATCTTGCCGACGATGGGAGTCCGCGCGCAGGAGGGCGGCACGATGAGCGCCTCCCCGGGACCCGGCGGTCCCTGCTCGTACGGGCGCGAGAGCGGGAGAGACGTTCCCGCCGCCGCGTATTCGGGGGTGAGCTTCCAGGCAGCTCCATGAAGGACCGTCGGGATCCCGGCCGCGGTCAGGATCGCCGCGGCCTCCTGGCTCTTTCCCAAGGCGTAGGCCAGGAGAATCGGCGTCTTCCCTTCCTCCAGGGCGGCGCGGCACGCGGCGACGAGCCGCTCTGCGAGCGCTTCCCGCGCCGGGAATCGGAAGACCGGAAGGCCGAAGGTCGTCTCGATGAGAAGGACATCCGACGCCGGGGTCTCCGCGCTGCGAGCCGTGGCCGAGGCGCGCCTCTTGAAGTCCCCGGTATAGAGAAGCGACCGCCCAGCCTCCTCGAATCGGATCTGGGCGGACCCGAGGACATGACCCGCCGGGAGGAGGGTCAGCCTCGCTACTCCGGTTTCCGCCGTCTCGCCATAAGCGAGGGCGCGCGCGGTTCCGTTCCACTCGGGGTGCCGGCGCCGGTAGAGCGCGATCGTCTCCGGCGTCGCCCAGATCTCGACATGGCCCGCGACGGCGTGGTCCGAATGCGCGTGCGTAAGGATCGCCCGCCGGACCGGCTGCGGCGGGTCCAGAAAAGCTTCAAACGCCGGCGCCAGGAGGCCCTCCGGTCGGATCTCGATGAAAGGAAGAAGCGGATCGGCCATGCCGTGGGTATCGTAGTGCGGCTGCCTCGGCTACTCCGTCGTCTCTGTAGCCGCGCTCCTCGCGAGAGCGGCTCCCGCCCTGCAGACACTCGAGATCTCGAGCGGACGATGATTCACCTTCTGAGTCTGCCCCGGTTGTCGGCCTGAGGACAAGTGTTAGGATCCAGCATCGTTAGCGTCTCGCTGTTGGACCTGCTCGAGCCAGGCGTAAGGGAGATCACGTGCGGTTCTTACGAGCGATAGCAGGCTGCCCCCTGGCGTTCATCGCATCGGCCGCGGCCGGCCTGAACCTCTATGACGTGGAACACTTCGCTGTGCCGACCAATGCGGTGATCATGGTCTATTCGCCTGCGGCCAACGCGTTGGTTCTCAAAAACTCCGGAAGCGCCGTCGCGGTCATTGACATCGGAAGCGGGGACTCCCGGATAAGGTTGGCGAATTGGCGGTTTACCGACCTCTCCATTTCGCCGAGCGGGCGCTACGCATTCTGTGCCGATTACGGCGGCGAAAACATCGGTTATGGGACCCCCGCCGGCACCAACTATGTCCACCGCATCGACCTCCTTACCATGACCTGGGAAGTCCGCGCGGCCTACATTGCGGGGAACATCCAGGCGGTCTCTGACGCGCAGGTGATCCTCAAGTCATTGGATCAATGGGTGACGTTTACGAACAATGCGTGGGGGGACGGCCCTGCTCTGATTCCGCTGAACACGCCGAGCGGCAGTTGGGGCCCGGCCTTCTATCCCGTCGTGTTCTCAGGGAATTTCCGGTACGACGTGCGCACTGCCCGCCTGCTGCACGGGAACTCCGATCTGAGCTCGCAGGAGATTCAGGCGTTCAGGGTGGTCAACAACGAGTTCATCCGGCAGGAAGGATCCGGGGGTTATGGCTCGGCGCAGGGATACGGCGGGAGCGTCGTTCTGGCCACGGACGGCAGCGCGTTCTACTATGGAAGAGTTCAGGTTGATCCTCTGGATGTCTCGCACAACACGCGCGTGTTTCCCGAGTTGATCCACGCCGCCAACGGACGCATCGCTCTCGGTGATGGAAGCTACTACGACCCGCGCACGGGCGCCCTGCTCGGCTCGCTGCCCTTCAGCACGACCGTCTACGCGATGAATCCGGAGGGGGACGACTTCTGGGCGTATGACTCCGCGACGACGACGGTGCATCATTTCTCGTCGGAGCAGCCCGCGCGTGACGCCATCACGCGCCCTTCCTCGACCGGCCACGAGCCCAGGTCTCTGACACTGCGCTGAGGGCCCCGCTCTCCGCCGGCCTGGACGGGCTAAGCGGAGGCTTCCGGGAAGAGGCCGAAGAGGGGGAGCGTGACGACTGTGTGGAGGCCGGGCGGCGCGTCCACGATGAAGGGGATCGCGTTGACGACGCAGCCGACGGTCGCCCGGTCCCCGTGAAAACCGCCGGAGACCTTGAGATTCACGGGCGGATCCCCTTCGATCTCGATCGTGTCGGAGGGATCGGCGATGCCGACGGCCATCGTGAGGTCGAGCACGACTTTGGCCTCGTCGCCCGCCTGCACGAGCGCGATCTGGTGGAGGCCGAGGACGCGCCCCGCGGCGATCCCGGCGATCTCCTGTTTGGCCAGGACGGGCTCGATCGTCTCGGTGATCTCCTCGATGGGGAAGCCAAGGCCCTGCGCGATGATGGCCGCCGACTCGGAGAGGCCCACGTGTCCGAGTTTCTTCTGCGCGACGCCGCTCAGGAATTCTTCCCGCGTCAGGCCGGCGCCGACCTTGGCGCGCAGGGGCCCGCGGCGCTTGGCCGCGTCGACGACGCGGGTCACCTTCACGCGGTCCACGCGGACGCACGCGGCCGCCGCGGCCAGGGCCAGCCGGTCCATCACCAGCCCGGGATTGACGCCGGTGCCGAGCACGCCGACGTTGTGTTCCCTGGCCTTCTGGTCGATGCGGTGAGCGATCACCGAGTTCTTCAGCTGCGGATAGGCCAGCTCCTCGCAGGTGGACACGACGTGCAATCCGGCCTGGAGCGCTTCCTCGATCTGGGGAAGGACAGAATCCAGGCGAGAGCCCGTGCAGAGCACGGCGACGTCTTGCCGGTCGCGTTGCGGGGACGAGCGCGCGTAGAGGGCCGCGGCGGAGGAATCCACGGTGAGACCCGGCGCGGTCGAGCCCAGCACGTCGGAGAGCTTCTTGCCGGCGATCGTGTCCGCGGGATCGGCGGCGCCGAGAAGCTCGATGTTCAGCCGATCGGCCAGCGCCTTGCCGACCGCGATCCCGATCGGGCCCAGACCCACCAGCGCAACGCGCGCGCGAGACGGTTTCTTCATGATGCCAACCTCCTCGTCTTGCCGGCTCCCCCCGTCATTCTGAGGACGAAGCGACGAAGAATCTGCTCCGGCCACCGTCGATCGTAACCGGGCAGATCCTTCGCTGGCGCTCAGGATGACAGCAACACCTTTAGGATATACGTATCGAAGGCAGGTGAAACATGCGCCGAGTCTCTGCCGGACGCGCACGAATCGACTGAGGGGGTCAACATGAATGACGAGAAGAAACCGGAGAACGCGGGGGAGGAGGTCCGGGAGCTGGCCCAGGCCTTCTCGGCGCTGGGGCGCTCGCTCTTCAAGGGAGGGCGCGCCCTCTCCGTCGAGCTGCTGCGCTCCGTGCGCGCCATCGTGGATCAGGCCCGCGAAGAGATCGACCGGCTGACCGCCGAGAAGAAGCCGTGAGGCGCGCGGTCTTTCTGGCCGGCCTGTTGCCGGCGGCGCTACTCCTTCTCGCCTGCTCGACGACCTCCAAGAGCTCCGGAGGCTCCACCGCGGGCAAGGGCTTCCGAGTTGTCGAAGCCGTCGTCGTCGCGCGCGTCTACGATCCGCCGGGCGCGCAGGGCACGACCATCGGTGGCAACGGCAACTGGTTTCTGGAGTTCGAGGCCACCGACGGCGGAGCCACAGCGCACTACCGGTTCCCGGTCTCGCGCAACCAGTACAACAGATTTCAGGAAGGCCAGCGAGTCCAGCTCGTCATGGCCGGAAACGACCTCCGCGACATCCGACCGCTCTTCTGACCCGATTCAGGATCGCTCGGCGGGCGCTGTGATCGCGAGGTCCTGCGCCGCGGGCCTGGAGGCGGGTTTTTCCTTCGAGGTGCTGTTGTCCAGCCACCAGTGGCGCGCGCGCTCCTCGGTCCAAGGCTCCGGCAGTGGCACGCGCCTCAGGCTGTCGGCCAGGTCCTGCATCGTCTGCGGCCGCTCGTTGGGGTCCTTGCTCAAGCACTGGAGGAGAATGAAATCGAGCTCCGGAGGAATGTGCCCGTCCGCGCGCCGCGAGACCGGGGGCGCCGGCTTCTGGATGTGGTCCATCAGGGTTTGCATCGGCGAGCTTGCCGCATCGAAGACGGGCTTGCCTGCCAGCAGCCAGTAGCCGACACAGCCGAGCGCGTAGATGTCCGCCCGCCAGTCCACGTCCGGGTTGCCCAGGCCCATCTCGGGCGCCATGTAGCCGGGCGTTCCGGCCACGACGCCGGCGACGGTCAGCGGCCGCCCGCCCTCGACCGGCATCTGAGCGTTCTTGACGAGACCGAAGTCGAGCAGCTTCACGAAGTCCCAGTCGAGGCCATAGCGGCAGACGTAGATGTTGGCGGGCTTGACGTCGCGGTGAATCAGGCCCCCCTGGTGCGCTTCGGCGAGCGAGTGGCAGGCCTGGATCAGGATGTGCACCGCACGCTCGGGCGGCTGCGGGCCGAACTTCGAGACGAGAGTGTCGAGGTCGAAGCCCTCGAGCAGCTCCATGACGTAATAGAAGGTGCCGTCCTCGGTGGTCCCGAAGTCGTAGATGTTCACGGTGTGCGGCGAGCGCAGCGCGGCCGTCGCCTTCGCCTCTCGCTCGAACCGGCGCACCAGCTCCCGCGGGTCGCTTCCGAAAGACTCCGGGCGGATGAGCTTGATCGCGGCCGACCGCGCCAGCAGCTGATGGCTCGCCCTCCAGACCTCTCCCATCCCGCCGCGCCCGAGGAGCTCTTCCAGGCGATAGCTCCCCATCTCGTGCCCCTTCTCCGCCTCGGCCCTCATCTGGTAGACCAGCCGCGACAGAAGGATGGCGATGACCGCGGCGAGTGCCGTCGGAACGAACAACGGGAACAGGAATCCGGCGGGCGGCTTTGGATTGCCGGCGGCGACGGAAATGAGCAGCCCGAGAGGGTCCATCATCGCCGCGGCGAAGGTGGCGAGGATTGCTTTCACGCGAGTCGCCGGGACGATGAGCGGATAGGCCAGGATGAAGACGGCGACCGGCGTCCATCCGCGCGGGGGTGCGTCGAGGCGCAAAGGCACTTCGTGAAAGGCCAGCGCGATGCAGAAGGACTGCGCGACCTCGTAGATGAGGCCGACGTCGAGGAGGGCCGCGGGGGCGAGCATGCGCCTCCAGGCCATCCAGGCGACCGAGAAAGACAGGAAAAGCGAGGCGACGATCGCGCCGACCCAGAGCGTCGGGTTCGCGGACGCGACGCCGAACCGCGAGAACACCTGGCGGTTCCCGACCGCGAGGAGCACGACCAGACACGCCGTCAGCAGAGCGACGACGGCCAGGCGATCGGCTCCGGCACCTACGATCTCCAGGGGAAGCACCGCTCGCTCGCCCGAAGCCGCGCTCGGACGTGGAGTTGGCTTGTCTTCTCCCTTCCAGACGCGGAAGCTCATGATCTTCCCGATTCTATTGCGCCCGGAGTCCGGGGTCGTGTCATCCTGAGCGCTTCGCGCTCACGCTTATCATCCCTTCGCTCCCTCCCTTGTCATCCTTCGCTCCCTCTTTGTCATCCTGAGCGCAGCGAAGGATCTGCTCCGGTCGCTTCAATGGTTGCAGACCAGCTGAGGGCAAGCTCTGCGCGTAGCGAAGGATCTGCCCTGCCAATATCGAGAGGGCAGATCCTTCGTCGCTTCTCGTCGGCGCCGTCGCCATAGCGGCTCTGGCGCGTCGCCGACCTCAGACAATATGGAAATGACCGGCTCGCGGTCGCAAAATCGCGGGTTAACACGTGGCGTGTCAGAGCCGCATACGAAAGGAGCCGGTCATGAGTAAAGGTACCAGTTACGTGGCGATGGATACGAGCAAGAGGTTTTTCGCAGTGGCGGCGCTTTACGCGGGCCAGCCGGGCTACACCGAGTGGGAGGTGGTCAACGAGCCTGCGGCGATCAAGCGGATGGTGAGGAAGGCGCAGCGAGAGGCGGGCGGGGAGGTGGTTTTCTGCTACGAGGCAGGGCCGTGCGGCTACGCGCTGCAGCGGCAGATCGAGGCGATGGGCGTGCGGTGCGTGGTGGTGGCGCCGTCTTTGATCCCGGTCAAGCCCGGGCAGCGGATCAAGACGGACCGACGGGATGCCCGCAAGCTGGTGGAGCTGTTTAAGGCGGGGCTCTTGACGGAGGTCCGGCCGCCGACGGTCGAGGAGGAGGCAGTGCGAGACCTCGTCCGCTGCCGTGAGGATGTCCTGGAGGATCTGGCCCGGTGCCGGCACCGGCTGGGCAAGCTGCTCTTGCGGCGGGGTTATCTGTTTGGCCCGGGCAGGAGCAACTGGACGTTGAGCCATCGCCGATGGATGCGGGCGATCCGCTGGGAGCAGGAAGCGGATCGGGTGGTCTTCAGCGACTATCTTCTGGCGGTCGATCAGGCGCAGAGCCGACTGGCGGATCTGACGGCGCAGTTGGAGGTCTTCGCACAGAAGGAGCCCTACTTCATGGCGGTCGGGGCACTGGTCTGCTTCCGGGGCATCAGCACGGTCACGGCGATGACGATCGTCGCCGAGCTGCACGGCATCGAGCGCTTCACCTCGCCGCGGCAGCTGATGGCGTATCTGGGGATGGTCCCCAGCGAGCACAGCAGTTCCGAGAAGGTCTCCCGCGGCAGCATCACCAGGGCCGGCAACGCGCACGTGCGCCGGGTCCTCGTCGAAGCCGCTCATCAGTACCGGCACAGTCCTTCGGTGGGAGCCAGCCTGCGCAAGCGGCGAGAGGGCAAACCCGCCTCGATCATCGCTCTGGCCGACAAGGCTCAGCAGCGGCTCTATCGCCGGTATCGCTTCCTGTTCCTTCGAAGAAAGCCCTACAGCAAGCTGATCGTGGCCGTCGCTCGAGAACTCGTCGGCTTCGTCTGGGCGGCCTTGCACGAATCCTCCGCGATCCGGCGTCAGGCAGCGTAGCAACCAAACAGCCACCGTAGTACCCGAACTGAAATACCACAGGAGACGAAGACGGCAGATGAGATCAGGCACGAAAAGGAGAATCCGCGAGTCATCCTTGCGATACGGGAGCTCCTGCTCCCTAACTCGCGCTCTCAGACAGCGGCCCCTCCCGACGAAGCACTGTCATGCTGGCTCTACTTCCCGCAAGGAAGCAATCCGCGAATATCAGAGTGCCTCCTCGTCGAAGCGCCCTGCCCTCTCTGCCGCCTCCGTCTCCTGGAAAAACCATCGGGGCAAAACCCCTTGACCAACTTCTCGCTTGACAAGGGTCATTCCATATCAGGATGACGGCGAGTCATCGGTCGGGCTTCCGGGGGTAGAATCGCCGGGCACGGGGGAGCCCACTCCACGCAATCCGGCGCGGAAGGCTGAGAGTCGGCCCGAAGCCTTGGCGAAGGCCGAGACCCCAGGACGACCTGATGCGGGTAATGCCGCCGTAGGGAGGTCACATGAGCACTCGCCGGGAATCGCTCCCTTCCAGGGGAATCGCCAATCGCGAGCCTCTTGCGGGATCGAGGAAGGTCTACGTGTCCGGTCCCGGAGGGATGCGGATCCCTTTCCGGGAGATCGCGCTGTCGCCGACGAAGGGGATGCGCGGGGAGACGGAGCTGAATCCTCCGTTCCGCGTCTACGACACGTCGGGGCCCTACACGGATCCCGAGATCCCGATCGATCTGCACCAGGGTCTTCCGGAGCTGCGGCGCCCCTGGATCGAGGCGCGCGGGGAGTACGAGCGTTCCGAGCCGGTGCGCCGCAACCTCCCGGGCCTGGCGCTCCAGCGCCCGCGGCGGGTCCTGCGAGTCCGCGGCAACGCCACGCAGATGCATTTCGCCCGCAAGGGCGTCGTGACGCCCGAGATGGAATTCGTCGCGATCCGCGAAAACATCGCACCTGAGTTCGTGCGCGGTGAGGTCGCGCGCGGCCGGGCGATCATCCCGGCCAACATCAATCATCCCGAGTCCGAGCCGATGGCGATCGGGAGGAACTTCCTCGTCAAGATCAACGCCAACATCGGTAACTCCGCGGTGACCTCTTCGATCGAAGAGGAAGTCGAGAAGATGACCTGGGCGATCCGCTGGGGCGCCGACACGGTCATGGACCTCTCGACGGGAAAGAACATCCACGAGACACGGGAGTGGATCCTGCGCAACTCCCCGGTGCCGATCGGGACCGTGCCGATCTACCAGGCCCTGGAGAAGACCGACGGCAAGGCCGAGGAGCTGACCTGGGAGATCTACCGCGACACGCTCCTCGAGCAGGCGGAGCAGGGGGTGGACTACTTCACGATCCACGCCGGCGTGCTTCTTCGCTACATCCCGCTGACCGCGAAGAGGGTCACCGGCATCGTCTCGCGAGGCGGCTCGATAATGGCCAAGTGGTGCCTCGCGCACCATCGCGAGTCCTTCCTCTACACGAGGTTCGATGAGATCTGCGAGATCATGAAGGCCTACGACATCTCCTTCTCCCTGGGCGACGGCCTGCGCCCCGGCTCGACCGCCGACGCCAACGACGAGGCTCAATTCGCGGAGCTGGACACCCTGGGCGAGCTGACCCAAAAAGCCTGGGCGCACGACTGCCAGGTCATGATCGAGGGACCGGGGCACATCCCGATGCATCAAGTCAAGGAGAACATCGATAGGGAGATCGAGATCTGCCGCGAGGCCCCCTTCTACACGCTGGGGCCGCTCGTGACCGACATCGCGCCGGGCTACGACCACATCACCTCGGCCATCGGCGCCGCGATGATCGGCTGGCACGGCACCGCGATGCTCTGCTACGTCACGCCCAAGGAGCACCTGGGCCTGCCCAACAGGAAGGACGTGAAGGACGGGGTCATCGCCTACAAGATCGCGGCGCACGCCGCGGACATGGCCAAGGGGCACCCGGGCGCGCGGGCCTGGGACGACGCGCTGTCGAAGGCGCGCTTCGAGTTCCGCTGGGAGGACCAGTTCAACCTCTCTCTCGACCCGGAGACCGCCCGCGAGTTCCACGACGAGACGCTGCCCGCCGAGGGCGCCAAGCTCGCCCACTTCTGCTCGATGTGCGGCCCGCACTTCTGCTCGATGAAGATCACCCAGGACGTCCGCGACTACGCCGCCTCCCTCGAAGTCCCCGAGGAAAAGGCGATCGAGGTCGGGATGCGGGAGAAGTCCGAGCAGTTCCTCCGCGAAGGCGCCGAGATCTACAAGAAAGTCTGAGCCCGCCCCTCCTCCCGCCGGGAGCCCTACGACCGCGCGATCGCCCTCCGAACCCTCGCGAGCTCCCGCCGCTTCTCGGAGCTGACCCGGGGATAGGCAAGGTCGAGCTCTTCGAGAGCGGCCACGATCGCCGCCGCGACGACCAGCCGCGTGAACCACTTGTTGTCGGCGGGAACCACGTGCCAGGGCGCCCACTCCGTGCTCGTCGCCGCGATCATCTCCTCGTGAGCGCGCATGTAGTCCTTCCAGAGCCCGCGCTCGGCGACGTCCTGGGCCGAGAACTTCCAGTTCTTGTCCGGGTCGTCGAGTCTGGCGAGCAGGCGCTTCTTCTGCTCTTTTCGCGAAAGATTGAGGAAGAACTTGCGGATCACCATGCCGTTGCGGGCGAGATGGCGTTCAAATCCATTGATGTCCTGATAGCGCTCCTTCCAGATGTCCTTATTCACGACCCGGGGAGGAAGCTTCTCCGCCTGGAGCAGCTCCGGGTGGACTCGCACGACCAGGACCTCCTCGTAGTGCGAGCGGTTGAAGATGCCGATCTGGCCGCGCGCGGGCAGGCGCTTCGCCATCCTCCAGATGAAGTCGTGATCCAGTTCCTCGGCCGAGGGAGCCTTGAACGAGGAAACCTCGCAACCCTGCGGGTTGACGCCGGAGAGAACGTGCTTGATGGTGCCGTCTTTGCCCGCCGCGTCCATGGCCTGGAAGACGAGAAGAATCGCCCACTGATCCTGGGCGTAAAGCTTGTCCTGGAGTTCTGCCAGCCGCTCGATGCCTTTCTTCAAGAGCTTCTCGGCGTCGTGCTTGTCATAATCAAGCCCGGCCGTGTCTCCCGGATCACAATCTTTGAGACGGAATGGCTTACCCGGCGCGGCGCGGTAACGCCTGGCCAACCGCCGCTCGAACTTCATCGCCGGGGATACTAACGCGTCCGAGCGAGGATTCGATCCTTGCGGAAGCCACGCTCGGAAGAGGCTGAAACACTTCATGGGCGCTCTGCGTAGTGAGTCCGTAGGAGGAAGAGATGCCTGAAGTCACCAAACACGAGCCGGGATCGTTCTGCTGGGCGGAGCTGGCCACGACCGACGATGGAAGCGCCAAGAAGTTCTACACGACGCTCTTCGGCTGGGGCTTCGACGACATGCCGGCCGGTCCCGGCATGATCTACACGACCCTGAAGAAGGGGGACAAGAGCGTCGGCGCGCTCTACAAGCTGGGGCCGGACCAGAAGGGAGTCCCGCCCCACTGGAACACGTACGTCAGCGTCGCGTCTGCCGACGGGACCGCCCGGAAGGCGAAGGAGCTGGGAGGCAAGGTCCTCATGGAGCCCTTCGACGTCATGGATCTCGGCCGCATGGCGATCGTGGAAGATCCGCAGGGAGCGCGGATCTGCGTCTGGGAGCCGAAGAAACACATCGGGGCCATGGTCGTCAACGAGCCCGGCGCGCTCTGCTGGGCGGAGCTGGACACGACCGACACGGACTCGGCGAAGAGCTTCTACACGGGACTCTTCGGCTGGGGAGCGAAAGTCAGCCCGGAATACACCGAGTGGCAGCAAGGGGGGGCTTCGATCGGCGGCATGATGAAAATTCCGAAGGAGTGGGGGCCGGTGCCACCCAACTGGCTCGTGTACTTCGCCACCGCCGACTGCGACGCCACGGCAAAGAAAGCGGGTGAGCTGGGCGGCGGAACGATCGTCCCTCCAACAGACATTCCCGAAGCCGGCCGCTTCTGCGTTCTTCGTGACCCGCAGGGCGCCGTCTTCGCCGTCTACAAGATGCCGGGCGCCTAGGCTGAGGCCATTGGACCGTTCCTGTCATCCTGAGCGAAGCGAAGGATCTGCTCCGGCCACGGTCGGCCGATTGACCGGAGCAGATTCTTCGTCGCCGCGCTCGCGCCGTCGCCATAGCGGCTTTCCGCCTTCGCTGGCGAGCCGTAGCCGCTTCAGCGTGACGCCTCGCGATGTGACGCGCTCCCGCGCCTCACACCTTGATGAAAATGCGCCTCTTGTAGAGCAGTCCTCCGACGGCGATCCAGAAGGCGCAGAAGGTCAGCGCGAAGAGGAGAGACCCGATTCGCGGATCGGCGAAGTGGTCAAAGACCGTCCTGTATATCGTGCCGTAGAGAGAACGGCGCTTCCCGTCGCCGCCCGTTACCTTGACCCACAGGAGCAGGAGCGTCGCGAGCGTGGCGCCGACGAAGAGCGCTATCGCGTTCATGCCGAGCCAGACGAAGGGTCTGGCCCACGCCTTCCAGCCTTTCACGTCCACGATCCAGAGACAGAGCGCGAGGCACATGGCGGCGAGGCCCGACAGCAAGAGAGAGTAGGAGGACGTCCACAGGTTCTTGTTGATCGGGAAGGAGACGCTCCAGAGGAGTCCGAGCGAGAGGGCGACCGCCCCTCCTCCCATGAGGCCGGCGAGCCTCGGTCCCCAGCCTTGCCGCAGACGGAGCCACTCTCCGGCGAGGATCCCGAAGAGAGTCGTCGCGATGGCCGACAGACTCGAAAGCAGCCCCTCCGGGTCCCAGCCGGGGTCATGCTTCCAGGTGTGGGCGCCGAGAACGGCGCGGTCCAGATAGGCCGCGAGGTTGCCTTCGACGTCCAGCCGCCCCGCGCCGTAGCCCGGCACCGGCACGAACGTCATCAGCGCCCAGTATGCCGCGAGGAGGACCGCGGCCGCGGGCAGGAGTCCCCGGCGGCCAAGGAGCAGGTAGATCAGCGCCGCGAAGAAGAAACAGACGCCGATTCTCTGAAGGACACCCGGAATCCGCACCTGCGCGCGGTGGAAGAGGAAGAAGGAGAGGGTGTTGAGGGCGAGGCCGAGGCCGAAGATGATCGCGGCGCGCCGCAGCGTGTGAAGGAGCAGCCGTGCTCGCCCTCCACCTTCCGCCCTCCGCCTTCCGAACGAGAAGGCCATCGAGACCCCGACGATGAAGAGAAAGAAAGGAAAGATGGTGTCGGTGTATGTCCAGCCGTTCCATTCGGCGTGCAGGAACGGCGCGAAGACGTGTTCCCAGGAGCCCGGCGTGTTGACGACGAACATTCCGGCGATCGTGAGACCGCGAAAAGCGTCGAGCGATGTGAGCCGTTGAGTGTTGAGGACGGAGGGTCGAGGGTCCTCTCCATCTGGTCTGGGCCTCGGGCCCTGGACGTTGGACTTCACACCGGCACCACCGCCATCTCGCCCGGCCGCACCGACAGGCTTCCGGGTCCCGTCGCCAGGACGGCGTAGTCGTCCTCGATCCTCACGCCGAAGCGCTCGGGAAGGTAGATGCCGGGCTCAACCGTCTCGACGTTGCCCGCGGCGAGCGGCTTCTTGTTGCCGCGGACGAGGTACGGCTGTTCGTGTCCGTCCATGCCGAGGCCATGGCCCAGGCGGTGCGTGAAGTACTTGCCGTATCCGGCGTCTTCGATGACCTTGCGCGCCGCGCGGTCCACGCCCTCGCCGGCCACTCCAGCCTTCAGGGCCTCGATCCCCGCCAGCTGCGCCCGATCCACGGCCGCGTAGACCTTTCGGAACTCGTCGGAGGGAGGGCCGAAGCTGACGGTGCGCGTGATGTCGCAGTTATACCCGCGGATCTTGCAGCCGCAGTCGATGAGGACCGCGTCTCCCTTCGCGAGCCTCCGCTCGGCCGGCGCCCCGTGAGGAAACGCCGACGAAGGACCGAACTGGACGAGGCCTTCTCCGCGCGCTCCCTGGTTGGCGAACTCCTCTTCCAGGATCCGAGCGACCTCGCTCTCGCTCATGCCGGCGCGCATCCGTTTGTGAGTCGCCTCGATCGCGAGATTGGTTCGCCGGGCCGCGTCGCGGATGAAGGCTTGCTCCTCCGGGGACTTGATCATCCGCAGCGCGTCGAAGACGGGGGTCGCGTCCTCGATCTTCGCCGGGCTTGCCTGCGACAGCGAGTGGACGGTTCCGTAGCCCGTCGCTCCCTCCGCGCCGATCGTCTTCCTGCCCGAGAGGAGCTTCCCGGCGATCGCGATGGGGTCTTCCTCCTCCTGCCAGGTCTTGACGTCGTCCACGACTGCCGAGCGTTTGTGGTTGGCCTCCTCGAAGGAGGGGGTCAGGAGCATGGCCGGGCCGTCGGTAAACAGGAGAAGGGCCGTCAGCCGCTCGCTCCGGCCGATTGCGAGGTTCGCGGAGTAGGCGAGGTTGGTCGAGGGAGTCACGAAGAGAACGTCCAGCCCTCGCTCCCTGGCGCCGGCGCGCAGCTTCGCCTGGCGCTCTTTGAACACGCCGGGCTTCAACGCCGGGGGGAGGGGAGGCGGGACGGGGCCGGCCGCCAGGACCGGCGCCGCCGGCAGGACGCTCGCGGCGGCCGCGGCGCCGGCGTGTTTGAGAAGGTTGCGTCGGTCGATTCGCATTGTTGTTCTCCTCACCCGGACCCGTCATTCTGAGACCCGAGAGCCGAAGAACCGAAAGAACCTGCTCTCTCGTTGGCCGGGAGCAGTCCTTCGCTTCCTCCTTCGCCAAGGCTTCCGGAGGACAGGTCGCTCAGAGCCTGCCCTGAGCAGGACGACCACATCTTAATGGGAAGAGCAGATCCTTCGCTGCGCTCAGGATGACAGGGAGAAAGCGAAGGGATGACGAAATCACTCGGCGATAGGATATAGGCTCCCAGCGAAGGAGGGCGCCGATGCCTTATCCGCCGATGATGGTCCAACCGATGCGGGAGGAGCTGACGAAGCTCGGCTTCCGCGAGCTGACGACACCCGAGGAGGTCGACCGCGCCGTCTCGGAAGGCCCCGAGCCGATGCTTCTCGTCGTCAACTCGGTCTGCGGCTGCGCGGCCGGGGTGGCGCGGCCGGGAGTGGCGATCTCCTTGAAGAATCCCTCGGCGCCCAGGAGGCTGGCGACGGTCTTCGCGGGGCAGGACGTCGAGGCGACCGCCCGCGCGCGCAGCTACTTCGACGGGCTCCCTCCCTCTTCGCCCCAGGTTGCGATCCTGTCCAGGGGCAGGCTCCTCTTCATGCTGCAGCGCCACGAGATCGAAGGGCGCACGCCCGAACAGATCGCCGCGGCCCTGACCGCGGCCTACGAGAAGCTTGTCTCAAGCGGGGGACCCGGCGGTCCCCCGAACCCCCGGGCCGCTCCGGCGGCGTGAAGAAGATCACGGTCCTGGGCTGCGGCCTCGTCGGGGCCGCGATCGCGCGCCACCTGTCCCGCGAAGAGGACTTCGAGGTCAGCGTCGCCGACGCGAGCGAGCAAGCGCTCGCCCGCCTCGAGAAGCAAGCCCCGGTACGAACCCGCACGGCCGACCTTTCCCGGCCCGCCGAGATCGCCGCCGTCGTCCGGGACGCGGATGCCATCGTCGGCGCTTTGCCGGGGCGGCTCGGGTTCGCAATGCTCGAAACGGTCATCTCCGCCGGAAAGCCGATCGCGGACATCTCGTTCCTTCCCGAAGATCCGCTGGCGCTCGACGGGCTCGCGCGCGCGAGGGGAGTGACGGCGGTCGTGGATTGCGGCGTCTCGCCGGGCATCTCCAACTTCGCCGTCGGCCGCGCCGCGGCCGCTCTCCAGGAGGTGGAGGAGGTCACGATCCTCGTCGGGGGCCTGCCGGCCGACCGGCGGCGGCCTTTCGGTTACGCCCTCGTCTTCTCGGGGACCGACGTCATCGAGGAGTACACGCGTCCCGCGCGCGTTGTCGAAGAGGGCCGCGTTGTCACGCGCGAGGCGCTCTCGGACGTGGAGATCGTCGAAGTCCCGGGTGTCGGCGCGCTCGAAGCCTTCCTCACCGACGGGCTGCGCACGCTCCTCTCGACGGTTCGCGCGACGTCCATGCGTGAGAAGACGCTGCGCCATCCCGGCCACGCGGACGCGATGCGCGCCCTGCGCGACGCCGGTTTCTTCGAGAAGCGGGCCGTCGATGCCGGCGGCGTCTCGGTTTCTCCGCGGGCGGTGACCGAAAGGCTTCTCTTTCGCGCCTGGAAACTTCGGGAAGGCGAAGAGGAGTTCACGGTCCTCCGCGTCGCCGTCTCGGGGCGGACGAACGACGGCGTCCGCCGGCGCTATGCGTTCGAGCTCCTGGACAGGACCAGCCGCGACGGCGGCATGACCTCGATGGCCAGGACGACCGGGTTCCCGTGCGCCGCCGCCGCCGCGCTGCTGGCGCGCGGGCTCTACCGGGACGCCGGCATACGGCCCCTCGAATTCCTCGCGCGCGAGCCGGAGGCCTCCGCTCGCTTTCTCCAGGCCCTGCGGGCGAGAGGCCTCTCCTTCCAGGAAAGCTGGCAGGAAGCGGCGCCGGCGCAGGGTTGAGCGAGAGCAAATCGCCCCAACTCCGGGAACGAGAGTTGCAAAGGAAGAGCTCGGCTGTTCCTTTGGTTGAGTTTGTATCAAGACAAACCCGCCTCTAGCGTCACGACGGCCGAGGCCGTCATCGCGGAGACGCGGTCCACGCAGATGACGGAACCCGCTCCGGCCCCTGCCCCCGCTTACGTGCCGCCGCCGGCCATGGCGTCCGCTCCCGCGCCGGCTCCTCCGGCGCCGATCGAGACGATTCTTCCGCACACCGGAACCTCTTACCCCTCGGCCGTCGCGGCGGGACTGCTGCTCCTCGGCGCGGGCATTGCCATGCGCTTGCGCTCCTAGCTCCGCATCGGAGACAAGAAGGCCGGCCTCGGGGAGGCCGGCCTTCTTCTTACCGCGGCTCGGTCTTGCGCGGGCTCGGGGCACGCAAGGACTTCAAACCGGCGACGATGGCCTCGAGTTCGGAACGTGAGCGGATCCTGCGCATCGCCTCGTCGAGCAGTCTCCGTAGTCCGACCCGCACGTCGCGCAGGCGCGTAATCCGGTAGGTGAAGGTGTAGTCGCCGACATCCCACGGCCCCCAGCCAAGGTCACAAACATCGCCGCCGCTGCCGAAGCAGTGGCTCAGCGCGGCGGTTTCGATGACGATGCAGCTCTTCGCCGGGTCGAAGTGGTGAGTGTCGCCCGAATCGATATTGCCAATCTCGTCGGAGACGGTCCCGCCTTTGGCATCACGTGTACCGACCATCACTTCATCGCTGCCCCACCAGTCGACGCCCGTTTCATCCCGGCACTTAAAGCGATCCTGGCCTGCCGACTCGTCACCAGATCGTGCGGATCAAGGGACTTGAGCGCATGGTCTCGTCGCGAGTGACGAGCGGTAATCCTTCCGCCCGGGCGGTCGCGCCAATGAGCCGATCCGCTGGATCCTTCGAGTAGTCATCTGGAAACTGAGCCGCCAGCGCCGCGATCTCCGCCGAGATCTCCCGCACCGCGGCCCCCGTTCCGTCGATGAACATCCGAACCGCAGATTCGATCGTGCCGGGCGCCCGCAGCCGGCCCTTCGCCAGAAGGGCGGCGATCTCCCACAGCGTGATGGAGGCCACGGCGATTCCACCCGAGGATCTCGCCCTGCGGATGGCGCTTCTGGCTCGCGCGGAGAGCCGCGAGGGCTCAGCGGAGAGCCAGATCAGAACGTGAGTGTCCAGGAGAATCAGCGGGCTTGCTCCCAGTCGGAGGACGGGACGACCGGCGACTCGATATCACCCGTGATCTGGACGATACCCTTCAGGCAACCGAAGATATTCTCACGCGGTTTCTCCGCCGGAACGATCCGGGCAACCGGCCGCCCTTTCTTCGTGATGAGCACACTCTCGCGCCGGGTTCGCACCTCTTCCATGACCCTCAAACACCGCGCCTTGAACTCCGAGGCCGCCATCGTCCTCATGACCGCACCAATAGAACCATGGTCATATCCTATTGGTCAGACAGTGACTTGTCAATCTCGAGCGCCCGCGAGAGAAGCTCCTCGCTTCGAGGGAAGTTGTCGCTTTCTGCCTGCACGAGCCCCGCGTGACTCAGAATCTCGGCGTAGGCCGGGTCGTCGAGACCGCGGACCTTCGCGGCCATCGCGAGCGCGCGGTCTGAGGTTCGCTGCGCCTGCGAGATGTTCCGCTTCGCGACATAGACATCCGCGAGAATGCAAGGAGAGCGGGCGAGGGCTCGGCTCTCCGGGCCGGACGCCTTTTCCCGGATCTCGACCGGCCGTTTCGCGAGCCGTTCCGCCTCCGCGTATCTCGCGAGCGCCGTGTCGCTCCGGGCGAGCTCTTCGAGGGCCTCCGCCACGACCGGGTGTCCGGCGAGTTTCTAGCGACCGGTGTCCTTCCGCCAGGGCCTTCTCGAAAGCGCCCTCCCGGTGGAGATGCCGGGATTCTGAGAGCGCCCGGTCCGCCTCGGAGAGCGACAAACCTCGCTCGGCGCCCGACAGGGGAGAGACGGCGGTCGCCGCGGCGAGCGCCATCCCGCAGACGCTTCGCAGAAGCCCGTGAGGCATTTAAGGGTCCCCCTCCGCAGGGCGGCGAGATGGAGCGTTACCTTACCATCGCTCGGAAGGTATAGCTCGCCAGAGTCTCCCGCGGCTTTCCGGCGGCGGCCCGAGAGCTCCGCGGAGAAGTATCCCGGCAAGAGCAGAGCGGCGGGCACGCCCGCCGTCACGCATTTGCGGCCGTTCGCGGCGGCGGACTCGAGCCCGCCGCTGCGCCAGAGAACGCGGCCGGCAACAGCAGAACCAGCGCCGCGGCGGCCAACGCCCATGCCGGGACGAGACGCGGGGCGGTGCGAGTCCATGGCGGCGTTTCCCGCGCCGGCAGAGCCGTCCCTCCCTCTTCGATGCGCTGGCGAAGGGCGTCGGCGAATGCCACCTTGCGACGGCGCTGCTCTGTGGAGAGGTAATGAGCCTCGAAGCGCTCGCGCTCTTCTCTGGACAGCTCGCCTCGCACGTAGGAATCGACGAGATCGTTCTCGGCCTCGGCCAGGCGCCCGGCGAGCTCGTCGTCCGTGACGCTCCGCTCATCCATCGGCTCGGCTTCCTCGTCGGGTAGCGTCCCGAGCAGGTAACGGATCAGAAGCTGTGGATCGTGCTGTTGAGCAGACATCGCCGTCCTTTTAAGACGAAACCGGCTGAAACATTTCGCTTGCGTTCGACCGGACGCAGCTCTCGAGCCTGTCGCGGATGCGGCAGGCCCGGATGTTCAGGGCGTCGTCAGGCCGAGCCGCGCGGCGAGGTCTCTCCGGCGCTCGATCTTTGCCTGCCGACCGGACTCGGGGCGGCCTCATCCGGTCGGCTCAGTACACCCCTCCGGTGAGGTAGACGATGGCGGTCCAGAGGCCGCGGCTGAATCGGAAGGTTGCGATGGGAACCAGAACGGCGGCCGAGCACCAGACGAAGAGACTCGTCCCGAGGGACCAGAGCGGGCCGAAGCCGACGCCGATCATCAGGATGAAGGCGGTCAGGAAGGTGTTGATGTCGAGCGAGCCGACCCACTGGCCATGCTCGCGCGAAAAAGAGACTCCGCAGATGGAGCACGCGGGGTTCATGACGAAGTAGCTCTTGAAGAGCTTCCCCTTTCCACAGACCGGACAGCGCAGCTTCAGGCCGCGCCAGACGACCGTTCGCCAGTACCCTTCCGGCAGCGCTCCGGGATGGCGGGTCGTGCCGCGCCAGGGGAGGACAGGAGAAGGGCCGGAATCCATGCAAGAAGTATGGCAGCAGATCGAAATGGATTCCGGACCGTCCCGTTAGAGCGGGAAACGCTGGCCTTCGGAGGCGACTCCGTAGCCTTTCTCTCGAAGCCGGCGGATTTCCCGCTTGTCCCAGAGAAGGCTGTTTGTGTGATTCAAGTGAACGAAGAAGATTCTCGTGGCGCCCACTCCCGCCGGGAAGCGGGAGAGAGTTTCGGGGACAAGAGGATGCGGAATCTCCGCGATCGAGCGGCCGGGGATCTCATCGGCGGAAAAAAAGGTCCCGTCCAGAAAGGCGATATCCACGGTTCGCACGACGTCTTCGATCCGCCGGTCCCACTTCTCCCACTTGTCGATGTCGGGCAGCCAGAGGAGTTTCCGCGAAGGGCCGGCGACGACGTAGGCCACGGTGTCGGAGTCCTCGTCCCGGTGCGGGACGCGCATCGAGGTCACGCGCAGGGAATCGGTCAGGGCGAACTCCTTGTCCGGCTCGATCTCGTGGATCTCGATGTTGCCGCGCTCGACGAGCCGGCTCCAGGGCCGATTCTCGCGCAGGAAGCGGGCCATGGACTCGGTGCAGAAGACCGGCGTCCCTCGCGCGTTGATCACTTCGCGTCCGAGCTGCGCCAGGCCGAGATAGTGGCCGATATGCGCGTGCGTCAGGAGGATCCCGTCGGGAAGACCTCCCATCCGGGCCACCTGTTGCTCGAAGTCCGGCGTGGCGTCGATCAGGAACCGTTTCTCGGAGGCTCCGTCGATCAAGCCGAGCGAGGCAACGTGGCGTCTTTTCGAAGGGTCGCGGCGCGCCTGGACACAGAGCTTCTGGCGGCATCCGAGGTGGGGCACGCCCCCGTCCTGGGCAATCCCGAGGACCACGGCCTCGGTTCGCGCAGGAGAGCCTCCGGCGGAGGCCGCGAGTGCTTGAAGAGAGATTGCGGCGACCCGGATCCAGTGCATTGACATCTATTATCGGGCACGAAATCTGCTGTAATAGCGAAGGGAGGAAACACACCATGTCCCGTCGCAGCGTTCCGCGTGATACGGCCAAGGCTCTCATTCCGGTCCTGGTTCCTCTGGTGTCGAAAGTCGTCCTGCCGATCGTCATCGAGAGCATGCGCCGCCGCAAGTTCGACCCCGATCAGTACCTGGACGAGGCTCGCGAGGGCCTGGGCAGGGGTTTCAAGAAGACCCGCTCCGAGCTCGACGACGTCAAGGACGAAGTCCTCGAGCGGGGGCAGAAGGTCTATGACGAGGCCCGCAAGCAGGGAACGGAGCTTCTCGAGGTGCTGGCGAACAAGGGCGCCGCGCTGGCCGAGGAGTTGATGGACCGAGTCCAGCCGCCGCGCCGCCGCCGATTCCCATTCTTCAGAGTCCTGGCGGTCATCGGCCTCGTCGGAGTCGGCGTCGCATTCCTGACGAAGAAGTAAGAACAGGATCGCCTCTCGTTCGGCTCCCTGGTCGCTTTTCGTGCCGTAGGGGCGGGGCTTGACCCCGCCCGCGTCGACGAACTGCTGAGCACGACGGGAGGCGGGCGGCCGCAAGGGCCGCCCCTACGGCATCGAAAGCACGACCGCAGGCCCCGGCCTCACCGCGCCGCCAGTTTCTTGTACTTGATCCGGTGCGGCTGATCCGCCTCCATGCCGAGACGCCTCTTCCTGTCGGCCTCGTACTCCTGGTAGTTGCCTTCGTACCAGACGGTGCGGCTCTCCCCCTCGAAGGCGAGGATATGCGTCGCGACGCGGTCCAGGAACCAGCGGTCGTGGCTGATGACGACCGCGCAACCCGCGAAGCTGGTGAGCGCCTCCTCCAGCGCGCGCAGCGTGTCCACGTCCAGATCGTTGGTCGGCTCGTCGAGCAGGAGCACGTTTCCGCCGCGCTTCAAGGTTCGCGCGAGGTGGAGCCGGTTCATCTCGCCCCCGGAAAGGTCTCCGATCCTCTTCTGCTGGTCCGGCCCTTTGAAGTTGAACATCGAGACGTAGGCGCGGGCGGGGATCTCGCGCTTGCCGACCACGATCCGGTCCTCGCCGCCGGAGATCTCCTCGAAGACCGTGCGCGACGGCACGGGCCGGTCGCGGTCCTGGTCCACGTAGGAGAGGACGACCGTCTCGCCGACAACGAGCTTCCCGGCATCGGGTTTCTCCTGGCCGACGATCATCTTGAAGAGGGTCGTCTTGCCGGCTCCGTTGGGTCCGATGATGCCCACGATGCCGCCTCGCGGCAGTTCGAAGGAGAGGTCCTCCATGAGAAGCCGGTCGCCGTAGGCCTTGCGGACGCTCTCGGCCCGCACGACCACATCGCCCAGCCGGGGGCCCGGAGGGATGAACAGCTCCTGGGTCTCGCCGCGCGCCTCGGGTCCCTTCTCGGCCACGAGAGCTTCGTACCTCTCGATGCGCGCCCGGGACTTCGCGTGCCGCGCCCGCGGGGCCATCCGGACCCACTCGAGCTCTCTCTGGAGTGTCCGGCGTTTGGCCGACTCCTGCTTCTCCTCGACGGCCAGGCGCGCTTCCTTCTGCGCGAGCCAGCTCGAGTAGTTCCCCTCCCACGGGATCCCGGCCCCGCGGTCGAGTTCCAGGATCCAGCCCGCGACGTTGTCCAGGAAATAGCGGTCGTGCGTGACGGCGACGACGGTGCCGGGGTACTCCGCGAGATGCCGCTCCAGCCATGCGACGGACTCCGCGTCCAGGTGATTCGTCGGCTCGTCCAACAGGAGCAGGTCCGGCCGCTCGAGCAGGACCTTGCACAGGGCCACGCGGCGGCGCTCGCCTCCCGAGATCTTCGTCACGTCGGCGTCGGCCGGCGGCAGGCGCAGCGCGTCCATGGCGATCTCGAGCTGCCGGTCCAGTTCCCAGGCGTTGGCCGCCTCGATCGCGTCCTGGACTTTCTGGTACTCGGCCATCAGCTTGTCGCTCTCGGCCTCCGACAGCTCGCTCGCCATCTTCTCGTTCAGCTCGTCGAAACGCGCCAGCAACGCGCGCGTCTTCGCCACGGCCTCCTCGACGTTTCCGAGGACGTCCTTGGACGGGTCGAGCCGCGGGTCCTGCGGCAGGAAACCGATCCGGATTCCCTCGGCCGGCCGCGCCTCACCCGCGAAGTCCTTGTCCACGCCGGCCATGATCCGCAGGAGCGTGGACTTGCCGGCGCCGTTCAACCCCAGCACGCCGATCTTGGCCCCCGGCAGGAACGATAGCCAGATCCCCCGCAGGATCTCGCGCTGCGGCGGGACGACCTTGCGAAGGTTCTGCATCGTGAAGATGTACTGGTGCGCCATCGGAGCCGCGCAGTGTAGCTGAAACGAGAAGACTCTGAGTACTGCCATCCTGAGGTCGCCGACGCGCCATAGCCGCTATGGCGACGGCGCGAGCGAAGCGACGAAGGATCTGCCCTGCGTCGGACCGGAGCAGATCCTTCGCTACGCTCAGGATGACAAAGAGGGAGCGAAGGGATGACAAGGGAGGGACGACAAGCGTGAGCGCGAGGGGCTCAGGATCCCAGGGACAGGATCAGGACGGTCCCGGCGCTTCGCCCACGTTGATGCCCATCGTGCCGAGAAGGCGTTCCTCGAAGAGGACGTTGACGAAGCCCGCCCGCCGCATCAGCTCGGCGACGCCGCGCTGCCCGGGATAGCGCTCGAGCGACGCCGGGATGTAGAGGTAGGTCTCCGGGTCTCCGTGGAAGAGCCAGCCCACGGCCGGCATCATGGTGTGCAAGAACGCTCCGTAGAGCGCGGCGGCGACAGGATTGTCCGGCTTGCCGAAGTCCAGGATGACGGCCCGGCCGCCGGGAGCGAGCACGCGGCGCATCTCGGCGAGGGCTGCTGCCGGATCCGCGATGTTGCGCAGGCCGTAGCTGACGGTGATGGCGTCGAACGCGGCGTCCGGAAAAGGAAGGCGCAGGGCGTCTCCTTCCGTCAGGCCGCTCTTCGCGCCCGAGGAGAGCTTGCGGCGCCGCGCCACCGCCAGCATCGGCAGCGTGAAGTCGAGTCCGAAGACGGATCTCGCTCCCATCCGCTCCGCGAGGAAGCAGAGGTCTCCGGTTCCGCAGCACAGATCGAGCAGACGCGCGGCCCGCCCCCCGTCGAGAGCGATCCCGACGGTCTGCCGCTTCCAGCGCCGGTGCAGCCCGAAGCTCATCACGTCGTTGACGACGTCGTAGCGCCAGGCCAGGCGAGTGAACATCCTCTTGACCTTCGGCGCCCGCTCTTCGTCGTAGGAGAGGTACTTGTTCATCGGCCGCGAAACGATTATGGCCTGATCGTCGCCCCGCCCCTTCGGACACCGCGCCCCGCGACGATGTAGAGTTCTTCGTCTGCCATGAGCGGACCCGGGAAGAAGATCGGCAGGGCCTCCCAGGCGGAGGCTCGGCGGGTGGCCGAGGAGGCCCGCGAGACGGAGTGGCGGGCGCCCTCCTTCTTAAAGGAGATCTTCCTCGGCAACTTCCGTCTCGACCTGATCCATCCCTTTCCACGACCTCCGGCCGAACGCCCCGAGTTCCGGGCCTTCTACGACCGCATGCAGCGGTTCCTGCTCGAAGAGGTGGACGGAGACGCGATCGACCGCGAAGGGAAGATCCCTCCGCGAATCGTCGAGGCCCTCGCGCGCATGGGCGCCTTCGGGATGAAGATCCCGAAAGAGTATGGGGGGCTCGGGTTCACGCAGAGCGAATACGCCGAGGTCATCAAGCTCATTTCGAGCTGGGACGGGAACCTCATCGCGCTCCTCTCCGCGCACCAGTCGATCGGTGTGCCTCAGCCCCTGAAGCTCTTCGGGACGAAGGAACAGAAGGAGAAGTATTTCCCGCGGCTGGCCCGCGGCGCCGTCTCCGCCTTCGCGCTGACGGAGGCCGACGTGGGCTCCGATCCGGCCAACCTCTCGACGACGGCGGCGCGGACTCCGGAAGGGGACTACATCCTGAACGGCGAGAAGCTCTGGTGCACCAACGGCACGATCGCGGAGCTCTTCGTCGTCATGGCGCGGCACCCCGACACGAAGAAGATCTCCGCCTTCATCGTCGAGAAGGACTGGCCCGGCGTCGAGGTCGTACTGCGCTGCCATTTCATGGGATTGAAGGCGATCGAGAACGGAGTCATCCGGTTCACCGGCGTGCGCGTCCCGAAGGAGAACCTGCTCTGGGAAGAGGGCCAGGGCCTGAAGCTCGCGCTCGTGACGTTGAACACCGGGAGGCTGACACTGCCGGCCAGCTGCGCGGTGGTCGCCAAGCGCTGCCTCGAGATCTGCCGCAACTGGGGGAACGAGCGCGTGCAGTGGGGGCAGCCCATCGGCAGGCACGACGCGATCGCGCAGATCCTGGCCGAGATGGCCGCCACGGCTTTCGCGATGGAGGCCGTCTCCGATCTGGCCTGCGGCCTCGCGGACAAGGGGGACAGGGACATCCGGCTGGAGGCCGCCGTCGCGAAGATGTGGAACTCGGAGGAGGGGTGGACGATCGTGGACCGCACGGTGCAGGTGCGTGGCGGGCGCGGCTACGAGACCGCGGACTCGCTCGCGGCCCGCGGCGAGCCGGCCATCCCGGTCGAGCGCATCCTGCGCGATTACCGGATCAACCTGATCTTCGAGGGCTCGTCCGAGATCATGCGCCTCTTCATCGCGCGCGAGGCGCTCGACCGGCACCTGTCGGTCGCCGGAGACCTGGTCAATCCGAAGCTGTCCTGGAAAAAGAAGCTCGCCGCGGTGCCCGGCGTCCTGGGCTTCTACGCGAAGTGGTACCCGGGACGCCTGGTCGGCCGGGGCCAGTTGCCACAATTTCGGGAGTTCGGCCGTCTTTCTCGGCACGTCCGGTACATCGAGCGTACGACTCGCCGCCTCTCCCGAACGATCTTCCACATGATGGCGCGATTCGGCCCGAAGCTCGAGAAACGGCAGGCCCTCCTCTTCCGCGCCGTGGACATCGGGGCGGACCTCTTCGCGATGTCGGCCGCGGCCTGCCGCGCGCAGGCGATGCGCCGCGCCAAAGATCCCGAGGCGCCCCGAGCCGTGGAGCTCGCGGATGTCTTCTGCCGCATGATGCGCCGCCGGATCGCGCGGCGCTTCGCCGCGATCCGCTCTAATGACGACGTCGCGAAGTACAAGACCGCGCGACGAATCCTCGCCGGCGAGCACCTCTGGCTCGAGCGCGGCCTGGTCCCGATGGAAGATCTGGAAAAGTTCGCCGCGGCGGCGGATTCGGCCAAGGCCGGAAAGAAGAAACTCGCGTCTCTCTGACGAGTGATCCCGCGAGCGTCAGCTCGCCGAAGAAGCCGAAGGATCGAGGATCTTCAGCCTCGTGAAGTAGGTGCGCGTGAAACCTCGGTCGCGCGTGAGCAGGCGGTCAGCCCGAACGAGAGCGTGCGACGCGACCAGGAAGTCCGGAATGATGGCGTGTCGAGGTCCACCGGCCTCTCGGTAGCGTCTCCAGGATTCTCCAGCCATCGCGGCGCAGTCCTGGTCAGGGGCGTCGAAAGTCACCCCGATGGCCCTCATCGCGTCGTCGAAGTCCGACGCGGCAGCGAAGTGGGCCCTGGTCTCCGCCCAGACAACGTCGCAGGCAATGAGGGCTCCCTCGACCGAGGCTCGCCGAAGGCTCTCCCGAGAATCGGGTCCAAAGCGCGGCGAGCCGGAGAGAACGTCGAGAAGAACGCTGCTGTCAACGGCGGTTCGCACGCGGCCTGTCTTTTTGGGGAATCCACGCTTTCCCGCGCATCCTCTCGATTTCGCGATCAACGTCCATGGGGGGGAGAATTCCGTAAACCGCGTCTATTCCGCTCACGGGTTCCGCTTTGCGAGCGATGAGCGTTCCGCGCTGCGCGGAGAAGTCGAGGACGACGCCTGGACGCAGGCCCAGTTTTTCCCGCAGAGGCTTCGGGATTGTCACCTGGCCCTTTTCCGAAACGATGCTTTTCATACCAGAATTGTAGGAATTCCGACTTCCATTGTCAACACAGGTCACGGAGCCTTCTTCCCCTTGCGGCGGGGCGCCGGAGGAGCTTCGGGCGGGGGTGTGCCGATCTCCGTCATCGTGCTCTTCTCCTCGGAGAGGAATCGGACGGTGAAAGGAGGGACGGATCCGATGCGGATCGAGTCTCCGTCCCCCAGAGCCGCCGGCGCCGCGATTCTCTCGCCGCGCAGAGAGGTGCCGTTCTTGCTGCCGAGGTCCTCGATCGTCGCGGCTGCCCGCGCGACCACGATACGCGCATGCCGCCGCGAGACGCTCTCGGAGGGAATGCGAATGCCTGCCAGGTGGTCCCGCCCGACGATCGTCTCGCCTTCCGGGATGGGGATGACGCGGTCGCCCTGGACCAGGCTCCAGGCGGACGGTTCGCTCGTCCCCGGGCGCTCGCGGGGAAGGTCGCGGACCGCTCCCGCGAAGGAGTAACCGAATCCGTGGACCGTCCGGATGGAGCGGGCATCCTTCGCGTCCTCTCCGATCGCCTCGCGGATCTCGGCGATCAGGCTCGCGAGCGTGGCCTCCGAGACGAAGGCATCCGGCCAGATCTTCTCGTGGATCTCGGCCTTCGAGAACGCCTTCGGGCGGCCTTCCAGGAGCAACTCCAGGAGCCGGAAGGCTTTGGGCGAGAGGTGGACCGGCCGCTCCTTCCGGAAGAGCTCCCGGGTCTCCGAATCGACCGTGCAGTCACCAAACGCGACGCGCATACGGACTCTCAGAGGCCCCCAGGAAAACACCAACAAATCCCGAGGAAACTCCAAAGACCCGGCGGCGCAAAAGAGCGATTCTTCAGCCCGCGCAAGAGACGGCATGTCGCCGCACCCTGACGCGAAGGTCGAAAGGAGTCAGCCATGGATAAGCGGAATCGGAAGACCAGCAGCCTCAATCGAGCGGGAGTCACCGCTTTTCTCCTTCTGCTCGCAGCGAGCACGGCGCTCGCGATCAGCGCCAACGGGAACCCGAGACGCCGGGTGTGGCAGGCCATTCGGATGAGCGAGATCCGGATGATGGACATCTTCGGCCAGAACTACGGCGGCGCGGACTTTTCCCTCGTCACGAGCGATCTCGAGTCGCATCCGGCCGATCCGGCGAACCCGGCGTTCATGTCGATCCCTCTTTCTCTCGCCAATGTATACATCAATCGGTATGAAGTCCGCGCGAACAAGGCCGATCTCGAGCGGTCGCTCCAGATCCTCGAGTGGGTCGCGTCCAACCGGGACCTCTGGGGAGGCCGCGACGGGACCGGGTCGGTCGTCAGCTATCTGGACATCACCCTCGCCCGGCTCCGGGCCGAGTGCGACGTCGGCGGGTTCGAGTCTCGGATCGAGGGTCTTTGGCAGGCGGTGATGGGAATCACGGCCGAGGAAGCGGATGCGGTCCTCGCGGCCGGCGGCCAGCCGTGTGGCCCGACATTCTTGCTCGCGGCCTGTATTGATTCCATTCTTCCGTTTCCAGCCGAGGATCAGACGCTGGCGTCGCGCGCGGCGCTCTTCGCGGCGGCGTCGAGCTTCCTGGCGGCGGATCCGCGCGCCCAGGTCTGGGCCGAGAGCGCCCGTTCTCTGGCGGCGCGGTTCCCGGCTTCCACATGCCGGACGGAGGAGGTCGAGTTGGTCCTCTCGCGGGGAGCGCTGTCCAAGCGTCTGGGCGGTGATTTCTCGGTTGATTTTGATGGAGTTGTCCGCGGAACACAGATCAGCCGGACTTTCTCCAGTTGCTCGCCGTCGCCGGCGGGCTACGAGACTTCCGCGCCGGTGGACGTCGTGAATCCCGGCGACTCGCTGGCGGCCGCCATCCACGACAGCCGGGTTGTCGCGTCCATTCTGTCGGAGCGGTTCCTGTGGCAGTTTCCTCCGGGCTCCCAGTGCGAAGGGGACGACGACTACGGAAGCACCGACCGCGAGGTGCGCATCTACTGACGAGTTTCGACCGCCTCGAATGGCGGCCATTTGGAGGCGGTCAGGGCGGGGTGCCAGCCCCGCCCCCTTTTCTATCAGGAGGCGGAAGCCGCGGGCTCCTCGTCCGAGCCCTCGGGGATGCCTTCGAAGAGCATGGTCGAGAGATAGCGCTCTCCGGTGTCGGGGAGCATGGCCAGGACCGCGGCGCCCTTGCCCGCTTTCTCCGCGATCTTCTTCGCGCCCGCGAAGGTCCCGCCCGAGGAGATGCCGCAGAAGATGCCTTCCTTCGCCGCGAGGTCGCGCGCCGCGTCGCGGGCCTCGATGTCCGTGACCGTGACGAGCTCGTCGAATCCCTGGCGGTTCAGGACCGCCGGGATGAAATCCGTCGTCCAGCCCTGGATCTTGTGAGGCTTCCACTCCTTGCCTGCCAGCAGCGCGGCGGCCTCGGGCTCGACGACGGCGATCTTCACTTCCGGCCGCGCCTTGCGCAGCATGTCGCCGGCGCCCGTCAGCGTCCCGCCGGTGCCGTAGCCCGTCACCCACCAGTCGAGCCGCTTCCCGACGAAGTCGCGCAGGATCTCGGGGCCGGTCGTGCTCCGGTGATAAGCCGGATTGGCCTGGTTCTCGAACTGCCGCGCCAGAAACCAGCCGTTCTTCTTCGCCATCTCCTCGGCCCTCTTCACCATGCCGGAGCCGCGCTCGGCGGCGGGCGTGAGGATGACCCTGGCTCCCAGAATGCGCATCAGCTTGCGGCGCTCGATCGAGAAGCTGTCGGCCATGATCGCCACGAAGGGATATCCCTTGACCGCGCACACCATCGCGAGGGCGATCCCGGTGTTTCCGGAGGTCGCCTCGATCACCGTCTGGCCCGGCCGGATCGTGCCCCGCCGTTCGGCGTCTTCGATGATCCCGATCGCCATGCGGTCCTTGACCGAGGAGAGGGGGTTGAAGGCCTCGCACTTGACGTACATCGTCGTGCCGGCCGGAGCGAGGTGGTTGATCCGAACGATGGGAGTGTTTCCGATGGTTCCCAGGATGTTCTCGTAGATCATTGCGCGAGTCCTTTCTCCGGTCTGACCGGTCCGTCGTAGGATAGGCGAACAACCATGAACGGAAAAGCTGTACTCATGGGCCTTTCACTCGCTCTGCCTGCCGCTCTCGGCGCCGCTCCGCGTACGATGCGAGTGGATTACTACCACACCGGTAACGCCTCGGAGGAGCACTTCGGCTTCGACCGCGTCGTCCTGGAGCCCCTGGAGTGGCCCGGCAGCCCGGCGAGCGCCCTGGACGGCACGAACCTGGGCAAGTACTTCTTCGAAGTGGTGGACGGCGCTTCGAGCCGCGTCCTCTTCTCGCGCGGGTTCGCTTCGATCTATGGCGAGTGGGAGACGACCGGAGAGGCGAAGAAGCTCACGCGGACGTTCCACGAGTCGCTGCGTTTTCCGCGCCCCGACGCGGCCGTGCGCGTCAGCCTGAAGAAGCGGGATTCGAAGAACGTCTTTCGGGAGGTCTGGTCGGTCCCCGTGGACCCGAAGGACATGTTCGTGGACGACAGCAAGCCCGCTTCGCCCGGACCTCTGCTCGCGATCGAAAAGCATGGCGAGCCCGCCGAGAAGGTGGACCTCCTCATACTGGGAGACGGATACACGCAAGCCGAGCGCGGCAAGTTCGAAAAGGACGCCCGGCGCCTGGCGGACATTCTGTTCTCCGTCACGCCCTTCCGGGAACGGCGCGCGGACTTCAACGTCTGGGGCCTGTGCCCTCCCTCGGAGGAGTCGGGCATCTCGCGCCCCTCGACCGGGGTCCACAAGCGTTCCCGCGTCGGCGCAACCTATGACGCGTTCGGCTCCGAGCGTTACGTCCTGACCTTCGAGAACCGGTCGCTGCGCGACGCGGCCTCGTTCGCCCCCTACGAGTTCATCGAGATCCTGACGAACTCGAAGACCTACGGGGGCGGCGGGATCTTCAATCTCTATTCCACCGTCGCGGCCGACAGCCTCTGGTCGCCTTACGTCTTCGTCCACGAGTTCGGCCACCACTTCGCGGGCCTGGCCGACGAGTACTACACCTCCGAGGTCGCGTACGAGCCGGCCCCCGCCGAGCGCGTCGAGCCCTGGGAGCCCAACGTCACGGCTCTGCACGACCCGAAGAACCTCAAGTGGAAGGACCTCGTTTCTCCCGGCGTGCCGGTTCCCACGCCGTGGAACAAACAGGCCTTCGAAGAGCACTCCCGGGCGACCCAGGAGAAGCGCAAGAAGATCCGGGCCGAGAATCGCCCGGAAGAAGTCATGGACGCCCTCTTCGCGGAACAGAAAAAAGAGGAGACGCGGATGTTTGCGGCCGAGAAGTACGCGGGGAAGGTCGGCGCCTTCGAAGGCGCGATGTACGAGGCGAAGGCCTACTACCGACCGCAGATCGACTGCATCATGTTCTCCCGCGACGATGTGCCGTTCTGCGCCGCCTGCCGCCGAGCGATCGAGCGGATGATCGATTTCACTGTGGGCGTGAGGCGTTAGGCGTTAGGCGTGAGGCGTGAGGATGGCTGGAACCCGACCCGAGTGTAGAGAGTCTCGCGTGCTTCGCCTTACGCCTTACGCTTTGCGCCTAACGGCAATATGAGCTTCGCACGGGGGTTGAAGCTCGCCGGCTTCGCCCGACGACACCTGGGGCGCATGAGCCGGGGGCGGCGCGAGGTCCTGGCGCATCTGGAATCGCCGCGGCCCGAGAACCTCCCCATGCCGACGTTCATCCAGCTTCGCGTGACGAATCTCTGCAATCTGCGCTGCAAGATGTGCGGCCAGTGGGGCGACACCGGCATCTACCGGGCCGACGGTTTCTCCGCGTCGGCGACCGACGGCGAAAAGGAGAGAAAGAGAATCCAGGAATTAATCGGCGCGAAACGCCAGCTCGCGCTCTCCGATTACGTTCGGCTCCTCGATGAGATCGAGCCCTTCCACCCGATCGTGAGCCTGTTCGGCGGGGAGCCCTTCCTCTATCCCGACATCCTGCCGCTCATCCGCGAAATCAAGAAAAGGGGCTTGACCTGCACGATCATCACCAATGGCGGGCGGCTGGAGAAAAACGCGCGGGAGCTGGTCGAGGCGGGAATCGATTCGGTCGCGGTGTCGATCGACGGACCGCCCGAGGTTCACGACCGCATTCGCGGGCAGAAGGGCGCCTACGAGAAAGCGGTCGCCGGCGTGCGCGCCCTGGCGCACTGGCGAAAGGCGCTCGGGCGGGCCCTCCCGATGCAGATCGCCATCCTGCCGATCACCGAGTTGAACCTCGAATCGGTCGAGGCCGGCGTCGCGGCGCTGCGGGAGCTGCCGATCGATACCATCAACGTCGGGCTTCGCTGGTTCATCCCCGGGACCGTCGGCGCCGAGTACGAGAGCGTCATGCGCGAGACCTTCGGAATCGAGGCCACCTCCTGGAAGGGGTTCCATTTCGACGCCTCCGACCTCGCGGTGACGCGGGGACGGCAGATGGGCGAGATCGTCCGGCTGCTGAAGGGCTTGAGGCGCCGCCGATTCCTGGACTCCGCCCTCGGCCGGCCATGGATCTCCTTCGTCCCGGACGTTCCGGCCGCGCGGGTCCCGGAGTATTTCCGCGACTTCTCGCAGACCTTCGGCCACGACCTCTGCCCGGTCGCGTGGTATTTCGCGCAGGTCGAGCCAGACGGCGAGGTCTGCTTCTGCGGCGACTTCCCCGACTACTTCATCGGCAACGTGCGGCGCGCGTCCTTCCGGGAGATCTGGACGGGCGACAAGGCTCGCCGTTTCCGCGAAAAGCTCGCCCGGGAGCCCCTCCCCATCTGTGCCCGCTGTTGCGGCAACTACGTCTACGGCAAGTGGCAGCGCCCGCAGGCAAGCACTGCTCCCTCTTCCGGTGGGGGAGTGCCCAAGTCGGGAGGATAACCCGTCCCCTTTTCTTCTCGATTGGCTTTGGGTCCTGATATAGTCCTCCCCGCTTCAAAGAAAAATCCAAGAAGAAGTGCACCGCCCGAGACGTCGGGAGAGATCCGCAACCGGAGCAAGAGGCCCACGCCTCTTCTCGTTCGGGCTTGTTCTTGCCCTGGGGGTCATTTCTCTGCCGCAACACGGTTTTTGCCAGACCGACTCGGGCGCCCCCTCGGGAAGCCCTGAGAATCGCCGGGCGAGCCAGCGGGCGAAATCCGCCGTCACGGCCGGCGTCTGGAGCGGCGAGCACATCCGCATGGAAGTCACCGGCAGCGGCGCGGCCGTCGAATATGACTGCGCGCACGGAACGATTTCCGGACCGCTGACCCTCGACACTGAAGGCCGCTTTCAGGCCAGAGGGACTCACGTGCCCGAGCATGGCGGACCGGTCCGGGACAACGAGAATTCCGCCGGCCGTGCGGCGGACTATTCCGGGAGCGTCAGCGGCAAGACGATGACCCTCACAGTCAAGCTGGCCAATTCCTCGGAGACGATCGGCACATTCACGCTCGCGTTTGGCAGCGAAGGAGAGCTCGTGAAGTGCCGGTGAGAAGGATACGAATGAGACCAGAGCGTCCAGTGCTCAGCGTGGTTAATGGAAGAGGAGGCAGATGATGAGGCGGAACAAACCAGGGACCAGGTCTCGAGGTTATCTCTACGCGTTCTTTTTGGTTGTTTGTGTCGCGGCGCTGCTCCAGTTTGCCGCCAGCACGTGGGCGGACGATCCGCCTCCCGTCGAGGCGGATCTGAGGACGTACGACATCCCCTCGGTCAGCGCGGCGTCGTATGACGGCGACGTCCGCGATCTGACGCCGGTGCCCATCAATCTCGAGCAGCGGGCGATCGACTACGAGAGCCATCTCCAGGAGCTGGAGACTCCGATCGGCTCGCCGGAAAGAATCTCTCTCCAGCAGCGGCGAGAGAGGGCGGCGGCCGCGGCGTTGGCGGCCCTCATTGCGGCCCCCGCGCCGGCCCCGATCATGAATTTTGCGGGCCTGGGCAGGTTCGACGCGGTGACGGGCGGACAGGCCGGCGCCGGCACCCCGCCGGACACCAACGGAGACGTCGGCCCGAACCACTACATCATCGCGGTCAATGACGCCTACGGGATCTATGACAAGGCCACCGGCACGCGGCTGGCCGCCTTCACCGAGAATTCCCTCTTCTCGAGCGGGAGCCGGGCCGGCGGGGGAACCGGCACGGGAACACTCTGCGACACCAACACATTCGGCGATCCGGTGGTCCTCTACGACCAGCTCGCCGACCGCTGGATTCTGACCAATCTGGCCTTCGTCTTGAACGCCAGCGGCCTCTGGGACCCGCCTATCTATCAGTGCTTCGCCGCGTCGAAGAGCGGCGACCCGGTGGCGGGCGGCTGGTGGGTCTACGCGGTGCGCGTGGATACCGGCGGCACCGGTTTGCCTCCGGTCGGCACGCTCGACGACTACCCGAAGTTCGGGAGTTGGAACGACGGCTGCCTCTACATGGGCGCCAACGCCTTCAACAGCAGCGGCTTCTCCAGCGGGGCGATCTTCGGCTCCTTCAACAAGAGCGACATGTACGACGGCCTGACCCTTCGGGGCGGGCTTGGCATCAGCTCCTCCATCGGGACCTCGCTCTTCCCCGCGAACCTGCTGGGCCGGGCGCCGAACCAGATGCCTCCGGCGGGCACGCTGGACTACTTCGTCCGCAATTCCTCGACGACCGCCTTCCAGGTCAGGAAGTTCACGCCGGGCGCCAACTGCGGCGGCGGAGGCTTGATGGGCGCGGCCACGACCGTGAGCCACTCGAGCAGTGGAAACGTTGGTTCCAACATCGTGCCGCAGCCCAACACCACGACAACTCTGGATAGTCTCGGCAGCCGCATCATGCAGAAGGTGCAATATCGCAAGATCGACAATGCGGAATCGCTGTGGGTCACTCACACTGCTCGACCCACGTCGGGCTCCAACACCCGCCCGCTGTGGGCACAGATCGACGTGACGGGCGGGACCATTGCGGCGGCGCCGGTCCAGCAGGGCATTCATGCGCCGGATACGGATCTGTACCGCTGGATGGGCGCCATCGCCGCCGACACCACGGGCAACGCGGCGATCGGCTACAGCACCTCGAACGGAACGGCTCCGAACTTTCCGAGCATCTCCTATGCGGGGCGCCTGGTGACCGACCCTCTCGGCACGTTGCCGCAGACCGAGACGCAGCTCGTCGCGGGCGGGGGCTCGCAGATCTTCAACTGCGGCGGCGGCCCGTGTCACCGCTGGGGCGACTACAGCTCGATGAGCGTCGATCCTGTGGACGACTGCACCTTCTGGTACACGAACGAGTACTACGAGACGCAGGCGCAGGGGAGCAATCAACCCGGCATCTGGCAGACGCGCATCGGTTCGTTCAAGTTTCCGTCGTGCGTCCCGATCTATCCGATCATCACCTGCCCGCCCGACATCACGGTCACGTTGGATTCCAGTGACTGCGGCGCCGGCGCGGTCGTGAACTTCACCGGCGCAAATGCCGCGACCGCGACCGGCAACCCGACTCCGGACATTACCTACTCTCCTGCCTCGGGGAGCGTCTTCCCCCCTGGCGTGACGACCGTGACGGCGACCGCGACCAACATTTTCGGAACCGATTCGTGCGCCTTCACGGTCACGGTGCTCTATCCCTTCACCGGCTTCTTCCCGCCGATCAGCAACACGGGTCTGAACGATGTCAAGGCGGGCTCGGGCGTGCCGATCAAGTTCACGTTGTGCGGAGACGCCGGTTTGGACATCCTTGCTCCGATGTCGCCGGTGTCACAGCAGATCGACTGCAGCACGTCTGCCGTGATCGGGCCCGAGGAGCCAACCTCGCCGAAGGGCAACAGCGGCTTGCACTACGATCCCGTGGCCGATCAATACATCTACGTTTGGGCCACCGACAAGGCCTGGAAGGGAACCTGTCGTGAGTTGAATGTCAAGTTGAACGACGGCACAGAACACAAAGCCAGGTTCCGCTTCAAATAGAAATCGCTCGAGCCTTTTTGAGGCCGCGCCGGGGTCGCCGGCGCGGCCTTCTTCTATCCAGACGTTCCCGCGGGAGCCCGTGTCAGGAGGACGTCGTCGCCGGCGGGGCGAGCTTCGCCCCTGCGGCGAGAGACTCGCCGAGTCTCTCCTCGGGATTCCAGAAGCGATAGAAGTTGAACCATTGGGTCGGGTGCGCGCGGATGACCGACTCCAGGTCCGCGGCGACCCGGGACATGATCCGGTGAGCGTCTTCGTCGGGGGAAAGAGACGGATCGGCCGACAGTGACTCGCCCCAGACGTTGAAATAGGAGCCGTCGCGGGAGCGCAGGAAGAAGCCGGGCAGGATGTCACAACCGCAGAAACGGCCCAGCAGGGCCGGCGACCGCAGGAACGGCGTCGGCCGTCCGAAGAAAGGCACGAAGACCCGGTCCTCGGGATAGGCGCGGTCCACCAGGAGCGCCACGGCCCGGCCCCGGTCCACGGCGGCGCGCACCTTGAAGGCTGTCGCCATGGAAGAGCCGATGTCGATGGATTCGACGCCCAGGCGGGCGCGGAGCTTCAGCCGCATCTCCTGAACACCGGGGTCCAGCTCCGGCTGCCCCACGACGGCTGCCGTCAATCCGTGAATCCTCAAAGTCACCGCTCCCATTTCCCAGTTGCCGACGTGCCCGGTGACGAGGAGAAATCCGCGCCCGCCGCGGCGGCTCCCCGCAAGGATGCGGGCGTCCTCTTCGAGCGTCGTGATGCGGGGAGTGAAGGCCTCACTCCTCAGGCGCCAGGTGTCGATCGTGGCTCGGCCGTACTCGAAGAAGAGACGGCGCGTCAGCCGCGCGGCCTCCTGCGGCGGGGCATTGAGCGCGAGGTGGAAGTTCTCGCGGATTCCGTCCTGGGTCCGGCGCATGAAGGTCACGGCGAGGCTGTTGCCGAAGAGGTTGATGCCGTTCAGGACCGGCAGCGGAAGCCAGCGCGCGCCGTAATGCAGACCGCCATAGACGACGCGGTTGGAGAGGCCGTGGCTCACCCATTTCTGGCGCGCCCGGGGCGCGGGCGGTCCAGCCGAACCGGCCGGGGGAGTTCCCGTTTCGGACATCAGCCCAACAAGTCTACAATTCGCCGCCGAATGAGGGTTCTGCTGCTGCGCCCCGATCCGGACAACGAGCGTTTTGGCCTGGGTCCCTTCTTTCGCGTCGAGCCGCTGGGCCTCGAATACGTGGCAGCGGCTCTGCGCCAACGGGGATACGAGCCGGCAATCGTGGACTTGCGCTTCGGCCACGGCATCCGCTCCTGGATCCGCCGGACGCGGCCGTCCATCGTGGGCATCTCCTGCATGCACGCTCTCGAGTACGGGCAGGTGCTCGAAGCGGCCCGCGAGATCCGCCGCGCCGCGCCGGAGGCCTTCGTCCTCGTCGGCGGGCACGCTGCGGCCGCCTATCCCGGACCGCTCGAGACCGACGACCTCGACGCCATCTGCGTGGACGACGGAGAGGAGGTCATTCCGGCGCTCGCCGACGCGCTCGCCTCGGGAGGTCCGCTGACCGGCGTGCCGGCATTGCGCCTGCGCACGCGCGACGGCTGGGTCTCGACACCGGCGCTCTCCGACCGCACGGGTCTGGACCGCGTCCCTCTTCCGGCCCGGGATCTGGTCGAGCGCGACCGCAACCGCTATCACTGTCTCCTCTTCAAGCCGGTGTGGCTCGTCGAGACGGCGCGCGGCTGCCCCTTCCGCTGCAACTTCTGCTCGGTCTGGCAGCTCTACGGGCGCTCCTTCCGCGAGCGCTCAATCGGAGCGGTCGTCGAAGATCTCGCCTCGGTGGGCGACAGCGTCTTCATCGCCGACGATCTCTTCTGGAACCATGCGGCGAGGAGCCTCGAGCTGGCCCAGGCCCTCAGGAGGCGGGGCGTGAAGAAACGCTGGCTCCTCGTCCAGACGCGGACGGACATCGTCTGCCGCGATCCCGGATTGCTCGAGGCCTGGCGCCCCATCGCGAAGGACTTCGACATCTTCTTCGGCCTCGAGGCGGCCTCCGACGACGGCCTGGACCACGTCGTCAAGGACAACAACGTCGCGGCCTCGGTCGAGGCGGCGGAGATCTCGCGCTCGATGGGTTACGGGGTGACCGGCAATTTCCTGGTGGACCCGGACTGGCGCGAGGAGGACTTTCGGCAGCTCTGGGACTTCGTCGCGCGGCACGGCTTCCAGCGCGCCGGCTACACGATCCTGACGCCCCTGCCCGGCACGGAGCTTCACCAGAAGCTCGCGCCCGCGCTCGCGGGCCAGCCCTGGTTCAAGTACGACATGCATCACGTGCTGTGGGAGCCGCGCCTGGGGGCCCGGCGCTTCTTCGAGCTGTACGCCGAGACCTGGCGCCGGTCGATCCTGAACCTGGGAGGGGAGAAGAAGTGGACCGACTGGATGCGTCAGGTCCGCCCGCGCGAGATCCCGTACCTGACGCGCGCCCTGCTGCGCACGCAGCGGATGATGAACGCCCGCGCGTACCTGAAAGAGCATCGCGAGTCCCAGGTCGCCCCGGCGGAAATCCCGAGCGAGGCGGCGCCGGCCTCATAGCAGGTTTCAGCTGTCAGGTATCCGGTGTCAGGGCTGGCGACGTACGAGGTGCGTCATGAACCTGGTGATTCTTCTGCTGCTCCTGGGTCTCGTTCCGACGACGGCGAAGCCGGCAGAGGAAAGGGCTGTCGCGGCGGCGCTCGATGACTGGCACGCGGCGGCCGCGGCGGCGGACGAGGCGCGGTATTTCGGGCACTTCGCGCTGGAGGCGGTGTTCCTGGGAACGGACGCGGCGGAGCGCTGGTCGGTCGAAGAGTTCCGCCGCTACGCGCGTCCGTATTTCGCGAAGGGGAAGGCCTGGACCTTCAAGGCGGTCGAGCGGCACGTCTCCTTTTCGCCCGACCGCTCCGTCGCCTGGTTCGACGAGCGGCTCGACACGCCCAACCTCGGCCCCGCGCGAGGCTCGGGCGTGCTGCTGCGGACGCCGGCCGGCTGGAAGATTTCTCAGTACAACCTGTCCGTTCCGATCCCCAACGCGCTGATGAAAGACATCAAGCGGCGCATCGAGGAAGCGCGGGCCGGGCCCTCCCGGAACTGAATCGCTCACTTCCTGCGGGTGAGCTTGAAAGTCTCGGTGTGCTCCTTGCCCTTGTCGGCGAGCGTCCAGGTCTCCGTGTAGTGGTCGGCGTCGCCGAAACTGACGACCATCCTCGACATATGCATCGCCTCGGGCGAGGAGAGGTTGCTCGCGCCCACGTAGGAGAAGGCGACCTTCTTGCCCCCGTCCGAGAGCCCGTCGGCGCGCATGCGCGGCTGGTTGCCCAGGGAACAGTAGTGCGTCATGAGAAGCCGGTCGCCGTCCGGATGGAAGACGGTCACCATGTCCGTGTCTTTTTCGCGGATCGTTTCCATGAGCGCCGTGCCGCCGGAGATGACCTTGTAGGAAACCTGCGACTTGCCCGTCGACGTCTCGGCCTCCCAGTCGCCCGCGAGCGTCTTCAATTTCTCCCAGGCCGGGTTGCCTTTTTCCGCCGCGGCGCCGAAGCCCGCGCACAGCGAGGCTGCCAGTGCCAAACCCAGAACTCGATGAAGCTTCATGAAGCCCTCCTTGTCCGGTCCTGATTCTTTCAGGAATTCCTTCACGCCCGGGCTCATCGTGTCAAGCGGATCGTTTATTCTGCGGCGGGCTCCGAAATGGCCGACGCAACACCCGCGATCGCGCTCGACAGGCTCTGCCGCCGCTACGGCGCGCAGGAAGCCGTGCGCGATCTGACGCTGTCGATCCCGCCGGGAGAGATCTTCGGCTTGCTCGGCCCCAACGGCGCGGGCAAGTCCACCACGCTGAAGATGCTGGCCACGCTTCTCAAGCCGACCGAAGGGAGCGCGCGCATCGCCGGCCTGGATGTCGTCGGGGAGGCCAACGCCGTCCGGCGGATCATCGGCTACGTGCCGGAAGGAGCGGAGCTCTATGAGGTCCTGACGGGAGACGAGTTCCTGGATCTCGTCCGCGACCTCCATCGGATCCCGCTGCCCGCGGCGGGGGAGCGCCGCTCCCGCCTCGCGAAGGCCTTCGAGCTCTCCGGCGACCTCGGGCGGCCGATCGGCGAATACTCCAAGGGCATGAAGCAGAAACTCCTCCTGATCGCCGCCCTCCAGCACCAGCCGGCGGTGCTCCTGCTGGACGAGCCCCTGGACGGGCTCGACGTGACGGCGCAGGAGGTCATGAAGAAACTTCTGCGGGAGCGCGCGGACGCGGGATGCGCGGTCGTCTACTCGTCGCACATTCTCGAGGTCGTGGAGCGGGTCTGCGACCGCGTCGCGATCCTTCATCACGGCCGGCTCGCGGCCCTCGGGACGCCGTCCGACATCGCCGGCGGGGACTCGCTGGCGCGCCGGCTTCTCGCGATCACGGGGAGCGCGTGAGAGCCGGCGACCGGCTGGTCCGGCTCTGCGGCGCCGATCCCGACGTCTTTCACCCGATGGCGCGCGCCCAGGCGATCCGCGTGCGCCGCCGCGCCCGCCTCGTGCGGGGCGAGAAAGGCCTCCTCTCCAAGGTGACTCCTTTCCGGCTCCTCTGCTGCTTCGCCATGCTCTACGGGTTCTTCGGGCTCTTCGTCGTGATCGAGGCGCGGGCGTCGGTCCTCGGCGCGGCCCTCGCCCTGACGCTCGGGTGCTCTTTTCTCCTGATGGTCGTCGTCATGGACGACCTCGACGTCCTGGTCAACCCCCGCGAGTACCTGGTGCTGGCCGCGCATCCTCACGACGACCGATCCGTGATCCTGGCCAAGGTCTTCGTCGTGGGCCGGAGCCTGGCGATCCTCTGGGCGCTCCTTTTCTTCCTTCCGGCGATCGGCGCGGGAGTCCAGGCCCGCTCCGCCGCGGCCGGGATCGCCTTCCTGGCCGGTTCGGCGGGAGCAGCTTCGGGCGCCGCGACGGCCGCGATCTTCCTGGGCGCCGTGATCCTCGCGGTTGGCGGCCGCGCGGCGATGCAGCGTCTTCTCCCGGTTCTGCAGGTGGCATTTCAACTCAGCTATTTCCTCTTTCTCGGCGGCCGCCAGATGCTCTCCTGGATAGCGGCGACGGAGGTCCCGGGATGGATCTCCTGGGCGCTGCCGCCGTTCTGGTTCCTCGCGCCGTTCGAGGCGACCCTGCGCGGCCTGACCCTGCCTCTCGTGGTGAAGACGTTGCTCGCGCTGGCGGCAATCGCGGCTCTCCTGGCCGGAGGGACGCGATACCTCGACGCTCGCGTCGGGGAGAAGCTGCTGGCGCCGCCGCAGGCGCGCCGCCGCGCGCTGCTCTCGCGCCCGTCCCGCCGCAGGTCCCGCGCCCTGGCTTTCTTCTTTCGAGGCGAGGAAGAGCGTCGGCTGTTCGATCTGCTGCGCGTGCACTTGAAGAGCGACTGGCGGATCCGTTCCGAGTTCCTGATGATGCCGTTCGTCGGACTCCTGGTCCTCCTGGAATCCTCCTCCGGCCGCCAGAAGAGCTTCTTCGGCCCGGCGGCGCTGGTCTCCTTCTTCGGCTGGTTCCTGATGCTCTCGGTGGATGTCCTGACGCGAAGCTCCCGTCCGGCTTCCCTCTGGTGCCTTCTCGTGAGCCCGGTGGACCGCGCGCGCCTGTCGGCGGCATCCGTGTCGATCGTGCGAGTCTTTCAGCTTCTGCCGCTCGCGGCCGTGCTCCTGGCCGTTCAGCTCCTTCGGGCGGAGGGAAGCCTCGCCGAGCGCCTGCTGACGTTCGCTCAGCTCGTCCTCTTCGGAGACCTGCTCATTCTCGTCGGGCGGGGGCTCTTCCCCGGCTTTCCCTTCTCGCGTCCGGCGCGGATGGAGGGAGAATCCGGAGGCCGCCGCACGCTCGTGGTTCTGATGGGAGCTACGATTTCGGCGTTCGGGGGGTTCCTGCTCTGGCTCTTTGGCCTGGCCGGGCTCGTCGGGATGGCGCTGGCCGTGGCGATGCTTCTCGCGGTCCGGCGGCCGGCGGAGCTCTGGATGCGCCAGCGCGTCGGCGGAGCCGCCGAATCCCTGGAGCTCGCCGCGGCCCTGGCCGAGCGCTGACGCCGTTATATTTCCTCCGTGGCCGATCGGATTTTCCTTTTGTCGCCCGCGAGCTGCTCGGGGCGGCGCGCCCGCATGATCCTCGCCCCGAGGGCGAGTTTCTCGCTCGCGCAACGCCTGCGCAGCCGTGAGGGGGCGCCGCTGGGAGAGGTTTTCAGCTTCCTTTCGGGGCTGTATTTCCGCGGCAAGCTCGCCTACGCGCGGCAGTTCGCGCGCCCTCCGGCGGGGACCGCGGGCGTGCTCGTCATCACCGCCAGCGCCGGGCTCGTGCCGGCCGACGAGCCGGTCACGCTCGCGCACGTGCGACGCTTCGCCCGGGTCGCGATCGACACGGCCGAGCCCCGGTACCGCCGGCCGCTCGTTCGGGCGTCGCGAAGCCTGGCCGGGCTCGCCGCGGAGGACTGCGAGATCGTCCTTCTCGGCTCGATCGCGAGCGGAAAGTACGTGGACATTCTGGGCAAGGTCTTCGGTTATCGCCTCGTCTTCCCGGCGGACTTCGTGGGACGCGGAGACATGAGCCGCGGCGGACTGATGCTGCGGCGGGTGCGAGAGGGTCACGAGCTCGACTACACGCCCGTGCTGACGGCCGTGCGTCACGGCCCTCGTCCTCCGAAGCTTCCGAGGCTGCGTTGAAAACTCGCCGTCCCGCCACCCGCGACCACCACCCCGCCAGGCGCTCCAACCCCCGTCTCTCTCCGAGAGAGGGGCGGGGTGAGGACGCCGCGTTGGCCGGACTCCAACTTCCCCGCGACGTCGAGGACGTTGAGCTTCGTCTTCGTAACCGCTCGGTCCGCCTCACCAACCTGAAGAAGCTCTTCTGGCCCGAGTTGGGCCTGACCAAGCGCGACCTGCTCCAGTACTACGCCGACGTCTCTCCGTGGCTCCTTCCCCATCTGAGAGACCGAGCCATGGTGATGAAGCGTTACCCGCACGGGGCTTCGGGGGAGTTCTTCTTCATGAAGCGCGCCCCCTCGCCGCGCCCCGAATGGATCGAGATCTGCTCGATCACGCACGCTTCCGGCAACGTCATCGACTTTCCGATGATCCAGGACCTGCCGGCGCTCCTGTGGGTCGTCAACCTCGGATGCATCGATCTGAACCAGTGGTACGCGCGCTGCGACGACGTGGACCGTCCCGACTACCTGCACTTCGACCTCGATCCGGTCCCTGGCGCGGATTTCAAGAAGGTCATCGCGACGGCTCTCCTCGTGCGCGAGTCGTTGGACGCCCTCGAGATGCCCAACTACGCCAAGACCACCGGCTCGAAGGGGATCCACGTCTATGTCCCGATCGTCCGCGGCCCCACGCAGAAGCAGGTCTGGACCTTCGCCAAGAAGTTCGCGCAGGCGATGGAAGCGCGCGACCCCAGGCTCGTCACCGCCGAGTACAAGATCGCCAAACGCCCGGAAGGCCGCGTCCTCGTGGACTACAACCAGAACGCCTGGGGCCGCACCCTCGCCTCGATCTACTCCGTCCGCCCCAAGCCCCGCGCCACCGTCTCGACGCCCGTGACATGGAAGGAGATCGAGAAGGGCGTGACGATCGAGGATTTCCGCATGGACAATGTCCCGGCGCGCGTCAGGAGACTGGGTGATCTCTGGAAGTCTCTACTCGAGAAAAGAGGCCGCTTTCGCCTGGAGCGCTACTTGTGATTCTTTCGCGGTTCCAGAGGGTTCTCCCAGCGAAGCCCCGAGAAGCGCGCGAAATCCCGGTCCGCGCTGCAGAGCGTGAGGCCGTGCTCGATGGCGAGCGCCGCGAGATGGGCGTCGTTGACGAGTTCGCTCTGTTCGCTCGTCTCGCCGAGGAGTCGTCCGAAGATCTCCTCGTGACGATCGGTCGGAGCCGGGATCCAGACCGACTCCTGCGCCAGCCAGAGTTCGACCTGCTTCCACGCCTCCGTGAGGCTCGGCGCACGCGAAAAGATCCGCGGATTCGCGACGATCCTCAGAAAAGTCAGCAAAGAGATCCAGGGGAGCCCGACAGGCGCTCCTCCATTGAGAGTCTCATCCAGCCACCCATGTGCTGTCGGATGCTCCTTGACGGCCGGCGTCGACGCATAGATCAGAAGATTGGCGTCGACCAGTATCAACGAAAGTCCTCTCCCTCCGCGAGAGCAAGCGCCCGGCTCGTGCAGTCCAGACTGGGAAGCAGGCAACGGCCCGTCTTCAGGACGGGCGTCCGGAACTTCTTTCGCCCGCGAGGGCGCTCCGCACGGTGCCGAAGGCCCTTTCGAAGCGTGTCGTTCAGGACCTCTTTGAGAGTCGAGTCTCTTTCACGTCTTAACCGCTCCAGGGAGGCTGCGACATCGTCGTCAAGTGTGAGCGTCGTTCTCATGCATCACAACATAAACAATTTGATGCGATGATGCAATTTCCGGCGCGCCAGAGGACGTCTCACTTGCCTGGTACGTCGAGATTCTGGAGGTTTGGGCACGTCCCTTCACCTTGGATCATTCCTGCTCCTTGACTCGGGGATTTCTGCCATATATGGTAACCATATGAAGACCCAGAAAACGACGGTCTATCTCGACGAGGGGGATTACCGCCGGCTCAAGGCGATCGGCCGGGAAACCCGGCGATCTCCTGCCGCCCTCGTACGCGAGGCCGTCTCTGAGTTTGCCCGCAAGCATGGACGCCGGAGAAAGATCCTGAGCCTGGGCGCCGGTCACAGCGGCCGAGGAGACGTCGCCGAACGCGCGGAGGAGTTGCTGAAAGGCATGGGGGGAGAGCAGACGCCTCCGCGCAAAGCCAGGGAGTCTTCTCGATCCGGCGGCCGCGGGTGATCGTCGCGGATACGGGGGCGATCGTCGCCTTGATCGACGCCGACGACCGTCACCACGGTCCTCTGCGGGCCCTCTTCGAATCAGATCCGGACGCCTGGGTCCTGCCCTGGGCGATCCTTCCGGAGGTCGATTACCTCCTTTCGGCTCACGTGGGAGCGCGAGCGCAGGAAGCCTTCTTTGCGGACATCGCCGGCGGGATCTTCTCTGTCGAGTGGGGAGAGGAGCCGGACCTGGCTAACGCCCATCGCATCTGTAGCCGTCACAAGAGCCTGAGAATGGGACTCGTGGACGGGGTCGTCATCGCGATCGCGGAGAGGTTGCGTCCGGCGGCGATCGCGACTCTGGACCTGCGGCACTTTGGAGCGGTCTCGATCCGCGGAAATCCCAGGCTCTTTCCGCGCGATCTCCCCTGATGGCCATGTCCCTTCAGCTCACGCCGCCGTACCCGCCGATGGAGGCGCTCCTCGTGGAGAAGATTCCCGAGGGAGATCACTGGCAGTACGAGCCGAAGTGGGACGGCTTTCGCTGCCTCGCCTTCCGCGACGGCGAGAACGTCGAGCTGCAGTCGAAGTCCGGCCAACCGCTCGCGCGATACTTTCCCGAGGTCGTCGAGAACGTCCTCTCCTTGAAGCCGCGCCAGTTCGTCCTCGACGGCGAGATCGTGATCCCTGTGGGAAAGGATCTCTCCTTCGACGATCTCCTCCAGCGCATCCACCCCGCCGAAAGCCGCGTACGCAAGCTCGCGAAGGAGTTTCCGGCGAGGCTCATCGTCTTCGACCTGCTCGCGGACGAGAAGGGACGGTCCATCGCCGGCGAGCCGCTCTCCGTACGGCGCGGCAGGCTCGAGGCCTTCGCGTCGAAGCACCTCGCGAAGAACCCCGCGATCGTCCTTTCTCCGGCCACGACCGACGCCGCGGCGGCGAAGAAGTGGCTGGCGGGAGTGGGGCTGACCCTCGACGGCATCGTCGCCAAGCGCCTGGACCTTCCGTATCAGTCCGGCAACCGAACCGGGATGCAGAAGATCAAGCTCATGCGCACGGCCGACTGCGTCGTCGGCGGCTTCCGCTACGGCACAGGCTCAAAGACCGTCGGCTCGCTCCTTCTCGGCCTCTACGACAGCGAGGGGCTGCTCGACCACGTCGGCTTCTGCTCGAGCCTGACCGCGTCGCAGAGGAACGAGCTGACGCCGCGGCTCGAGAAGCTGATCGAGCCACCCGGCTTCACCGGCCGCGCCCCCGGAGGCCCCTCGCGCTGGTCCACCGAACGCTCCGCGGAATGGGAACCCTTGAAGACCTCCCTCGTCGTCGAGGTCCGCTACGACCACTTCTCCCAGGGCCGCTTCCGCCACGGCGCGAAGTTCCTCCGCTGGCGCCCCGACAAGTCCCCCGGGCAGTGCACCCTGGATCAGGTCGAGCGCAAGAGCAAGGCCTCTGCTTCCTCGCTGATCCGGCAGAAGGGAGGCTCTGGTTCCAGTCCCGGTCAGGGCTGAGTAATGAAGGATTTGCCTTCCGGCCAGACCCGTTCGAAGTCAGTGGTGTTGAGTGTCAGGAGCCGCTCAGCCCTCGACTTCTCAGCCGCTCGAGCAATCAGGGCGTCGTAAACGATGCCTCCAGTGAGACCCAATTCGGCCAGGCGCTCGATTGTCGCCTCGTATTCGGACGCCGAAAGGGCGACGATCCTGGCGATCTTGCGGACATTTTCCAGGATCAAACGAAGCGCCGTGTCGGGCGTGATGCGCGGACGGACGGGAAGGGTGGTCAGCACCGCATAGAGCTCGGCGATCGTGTGATTTGCCACCAGCATTTCCAACTCTCCTGCCTTTGCGCGCTTCAGCCACACAAAGGCGGGCTCGTGCATGGGATGCGGCTCGACCGAAGCGGCGACGAGAACCGAGGTATCGAAGAGAACTCTCAACTTCTCTTACGGAAACCGGCTGCGCGCTTGGCGCGTTCATCGCGGTGCCTCTTGACGGCGCCGAGAAGGTCTCCTACGGGTTCGCCCGCAAAGACCAGAACGCCTCCCTTGACACGGGTCGGCGGGCGATCCCTCAACGGCGTCAGGCGAATCTCATCCTCCCGCTCCTCCACGCGAAGCACCGATCCTGCCTCGATGCCAAGGTCTTCGCGAATCTCCTTGGGGATGACGATCCGCCCGAACCGGTCCAGGGTGGTTTCCATATCCGATGGCAGAATACCATGGCAAAAGCCGTGCCGCAATGGCAACGAATCTTAGTTCCAGGAAACTCCATCTGTCTAACACCCGATATTCAGGCCTGACCCCAGGCCTTTCCTCAGGGCCGAAGAGGCATGAACCGAGGAGATCTTAAGGGCGGTGGCTGCGCGCCGATGCGAATGCGGAAGAGACTTCCCCACTGCGTGGCCGCGTAGAGCGTGGGCGGGGAAGTCGGAGCGAGCGCGAGCTTTTGGATGATCGGGTTGTAAAGGTCGGTGTTGAGCGAAATCCACAAAGGGTAAGCGATGGCGGACCGATAGACGCCGGACAGTCGAGTCCCCGCGTAAATCGCTCCCGGCGGAGCTGGATCGAGGGCAAGGGCGGTGGCTCCCTCGCCGGCCAACAGATCCGGCAGACCTGTTCCGAAGATGGACCACGTCGCTCCGCCGTCAACCGAACGGGCGACAACCGCGCCTCGCGAACCGGACGCGCTAGCACCTGCTCCCCCGAGGAAGAGCGCCGAGTCTCGGGGATCGATGACTAGCGACGCGATTCCGAAGCCAGCCGGGAAGTTTCTTCCCGCCGGCGTCCAGCTCGCTCCACCGTTGACGCTCTTGTAGAGAACGGTCCCTTGAAACGTCCAGCAGTAAACGGTCGAGGCCGAGTTCGGATCGACTGCGATGCCGGTAAAGGCCCCCGGGTTCGGCAAGCCGTTCATGATCGGACCGAAGCTAGATCCGCCGTCCGTGCTCTTGTGGACGCCCGTGTTCGTGGCCGCGTACACAGCGGGTGTCGGTCCGCCCGCGATCGCCAGTGCGGAGATGAAGCCGAGGGAACCGCCGATCGGGGCCAGCTTGACCCAGCTGCCTCCACGGTCGCCGCTCTTGTAGAGTGCGGAGGACCCGGCTACGTAAACCGCCGAGGATGAACGATCAACCGCCACGGCGAGATAGGGCTCGAATGAAGCAGAAGGAGCGTTAGGGGCCAGCGTCGCCCAGCTCGTACCACCATCAAGGCTCCTCACGAGGTCCGTGCCGGAAATCGCGTACACCACCTCCGGGGTGATCGGATCCACGACGACCGAGCGGATTGAGCGCGCGGCCATGCCATTGCTTGCCGGGGCCCAGCTCGCTGCCGAAGTTGTCGTCTTGAAGACGCCGTTGCCTGCGGTCCCTAAATAGAGCGTTGAGGGCGAACTCCGATCGACAACCAGATTGGATCTGGGCACAGAGTTCCTTTGGATGTTGGCGGCAGGCACGGGAAGTCCCGCGTTCATCGGAGACCAGCTCGCGCCGCTATCGACGCTCTTGAATACGCCGCGGAGACCACTCGCATAGACGACCGCCGTTGAGGTGGGATCAACCGCCAGCGAAACGACGGTCTCATTTGTACCCGGATTCCGAAGCTCGACCCAGCTGGCCCCCCCATCGGTGGTGCGGAAGATCCCCCCCACTGGCGGGTTCACCGCCGATGCGTAGAGAGTCGAAGGAGCAGAAGGGGCGACCGCCAGAGCGAGAACTATCAGCTTGGACATACCCGCGTTCACGGGCACCCAATTCGCTCCGCCGTTAACGGTCTTGTAGACGCCGAGTCTCGTGGCAGCGTAGAGCGTCAAAGAGGCTTGGGGATCGATGACGAGCCCCTGGATCTCTCCGTTTAGAAGACCGGCGTTCACGACCGTCCAGGTCCCGCCTCCGTCGGCACTCTTGACGACGCCGGACGGGCTCATCCCCGCATAGATCGTGCTCGGAATCGCGGGATCAACGACGACAGCATTCACATACGCGAATGGAGGCAATTTGTCCGCCAGTGACTTCCAGGTCCGCCCCGAGTCCGTCGACCTGAAAACAGTGCCGAAAAACGCTCCTCCCGTGCCTGTGTAAAGGGTGGTGGGATTCCCGGGATCGACGGCGATCGCGTTGATGGAAGGAAGAAACGGAAGCCCCGCCCCGAAGGTCGCCGGCAAGCCCGAGTTCGAGCCCTTCCAGGTCGCTCCCCCGTCGGAGCTCCGGAAGATCCCGTTGTCCGTCCCGGCGTAGAGAATTGAGCTCGATTGGGGGTCGATCGCCAGGGATTGAACGATAGCTCCACCGTCGGGGCCGATTGACGTCCATGGGCGGCGGTCCAGAGGAACCGGTCTTTGAATCGCCATGCGCGGCCCGGCTTCGGACGAGGAGAGATCCGCCGCAGCGCGAGCGACAATTTCATGGCTGAAAGGAGGATCTTCGGTGAGCCGAAGGGTGTCGTCGTCTCCGGCGGTGATAAACCCCGGTGTGAATGACGAGGGAGGTTCGAAGCGGCCGTCAGGCCCCTTGGTCACACTGGAGATGCAGTCAGGGGCCGGACAGACGGTGATCGTCTGCGCCCGGGCAGCGGACCCCAGGCTGATCGCGAGGATCTCCCCAACGGCGAACGCGAGGAGGTAACACCGTCTGAGCCCGCCTCCGCCCCGTTCCTTCCACACGGCGCTACGGCTCGGCTTCCAGAAGTTAGTAGGCAGCAGCAGCCAGCTCAAGGCCTATCCCTCCGTCGAACTATACGTTTACTGAAGAGGAGCCAGATTCCAAATCCCGACGACGGCAAAGGGATTTCCGCCGCTGAAATTGACGACCCTCAATTCCTCGCGCTTCGCGTTTGCGGCGGTTGGCACAATGCCGTCCAGTGGCCGGTGTGTCACCGCGGCGCCTCTGCGTTGGTTCGGACCGGCCGGCCGAGCGCAAGTACAGATCTCCCTATGGTTCGGCGCTAGCGTCGCATCGAGCGGCGCAGGTCCATTCAAATGCGCGTTGCTCTTCATGGCGTCACCGTGAGTGGCGCCCGTCGAGACCGAGGATCTCGAAGTCGGTCGCAAAGACAGTGCCCTCCGGCGCCGGGGCTCCGAGCTGCGCCACGATGGAGTAGGTGTACCCGCTCGCAAAGAGCAAGGCTGGCTGGAACGGCGGCAAGGAAAAGGCAAACGCCGAGGCTAGCCAGGGTTTCTTCATCGCGCACCCTGATGACATCTTGAATTCGCCAGTTCGCATCTGTTTATTGTAGTTGAGCTAGCTTGGCTACACTCGATTGAGTCTCAGCAGCCCGTATTGATTGTCACGACCCTCGAACTGCTCGAGCTGCATCCGCTCGCGTTGGTTACCGTTACCCTCAGCGTTGCGTTCCTGTTGCCGACGGCAAACGTGATGGTCCGAGTACCGATTCCGCCGGTAATCGTGGCGTTCATCGCCGTCCAGGCGTAGGTCGCTCCTGGCCCTGCATCGGGCACGGACGCGACATTACCTGTGGAGTTGTGGCAAACGGACGACGGCGCCGTGATAGCGGCCACTGGAAGGGGGTTGATGGGAACGCTCGCAGAACTCGTGGCACTGCAACTCGCTTTGGTCACGATTATGCTCAGACCGACCGATCCACTGGAGCCTGAGGTGAACCTGATTGATCGAGTCCCCGCTCCAAGCGTGTTCGTGCCGTTCGTGATCGACCAGGCGTATGTCGCGCCGGATCCCGCGTTGGGAACAGAAGCAGAATTGCCGGTCGAGTCCGCACAGACCGCGGCCGGCGCAGTGATAACGGCTGAGGGAAGCGAATTGACCTTGACCGTGGCGCTGCGGGAGGAGGTCCCCGCGCACGCGGCGTCGGCCAAAGCTGTCACGGAGTAAACCGTCGTCGCGGTCGGGCTGACCACCCGGGTCGCCGGGCTGACAGAGACTGTCTGAGCAAACCCGTCGGACCAGGTGAGATTCCACGGCGCCGTCCCGGTCAGAGCCGCCTGAATCGTAGCAGAGGAACCCGCGCAGATGGTAGTGCTTCCACTGACCGCCGCCTTGGGAGGAAACTCTACGGTCACGACGGCGCTGCCCGACCCGCTTCCGGTACAGGTGGCAGTAGAGACCGAGGTGACGGTGTAAGTGGTGGTGGCATTGGGAGCCACACTTCGGGTCGCTGGACTCGCTGCGACGGTTTGGGTAAAGCCGTCGGACCAGGTCAGAGTCCAGGGCCCGGTCCCCGTAAGGGCGGCCTGGATTGTCGTCGCGGAGCCTTTGCAGATCGTCGTTGTGCCGGAAACGGTCGCCGTGGGGCAGGCCGGGAGAGTCATCCCGGTGGCTTCCGGGCTGTAGCCGCTGACCACGGTGTTCTGGTTGAAGGAGTGGGGCAGCGTGGTGGTCTGAACGACGAAGTAGTACGCCGTGTTCGCGGCGAGCCCGGTCACGGCCAAGGACGAAGCCGTCTTGTTGGCGGTTGCCGCGCTGAAGGCCGTGTACGGTCCTCCAGAGGTCGTCGCGTAGAAGACCTGGTAGAAACCACCATCAGCCGTGTACGTGATTGGAGTCCAGTTGACGGTGATGGCGCTGCTCGTCGCTTCCGACGTGTTCAAGCCTGTCGGCGCGATCGTCTGCGTGCTCTGCCAGTCGCCCCCAACCTGCTTCGAGTTCAGGAAAGCCACGAGAACGCCGTCCGTCGAAAATAGGGCGTTCCACCGGAGATCCAGGCTACCGGCTCCGAGGGCGGTCAGATTTGAGAACGTTCCCGGGGTCGGGCCGCTCAATTGATTCCCGTTCACGAACAGCTTTTGGAGGGTCGCCAGATTCCCGAGCTCGGCCGGGAGGGGGCCGGTGAGACGGTTCCCGTTGAGGTACAGCTCGAGCAGGCTCGTCAAGTTTCCGAGCGATGTCGGAATCGCTCCGCTCAGAGAGTTACCTTGAAGCTGGAGGAAGCGGGCCCCGGTCAGGCCGCCCAGCTCCCCCGGGATGGACCCGCTCAATTGATTGTTGTTCAAAAAGAAGCGAGACGTCTGCGAAAGATTCCCCAGCGTCGGAGGAATCGAGCCGCTGAGTTGGTTCTGCTCCAGGCCGAACCACGTTAGAGAAGTCAGGTTCCCGAGCTCCGCCGGGATGCTCCCGCTAAGTTGGTTGCCCGAAAGGATCAGGATTCTCAATGAGGACAGATTCCCGAGTTCAGGCGGAATCGCCCCGGTGAGACTGTTCGCCTGCAGGGATAGGTAAGTCAGCGTAGAAAGGCTGCCGATTTCCCGAGGGATCGTCCCGGTCAGGTTGTTGGACTGCAGCCCCAACTCTCGGAGGTTCGGGAGGCTTCCGATCTCGGGGGGAATCGTCCCTCCGAGTCCATTGCCGATCAGAGTCAGGTTGCCGAGCGACTGCAGGGTTCCGAGCCAGGGCGGAATGCCGCCCGAGAGCCGATTGTAGTCCAAGTCAAGGGTCTGAAGGTTAGACAGCGAAGCCAGCTCCGGCGGGATCGAGCCCGTCAGCAGATTGAGCTGGAGGTCGAGGTGAGTCAGGCTGGTCAGATTCCCGAGTTGGGTGGGAATAGAGCCTGCCAGATGATTCAGTCCCAGAGCCAGTAAGTTCAGGTTGGTTAGCTGCCCGATCTCGGGCGGCAGCGTACCGGTCAGATTGTTGTTCGCCAGGATCAGCTGAATGACGGTCGTTCCGCCCGCGTCGCACACGACGCCGCGCCACGTGCATTCTGTCCCAGGAACGCCGAGCCAGTTGGTGCTGTTGGTCCAGCCGGCGCCATTGGTGCTGTTGTAGAAAGCAATGAGGGCGATTCGTTCCGCGTACGAGAACCCGTTCACCGTCTGAGTGAGTGTTGCGGAAGTGCTTCCGGCGAAACTGCCGTCACCGCCGTAAACCGCCGTCATGGAGTGCGGTCCGGCGGAGAGTGCCGACGTGGAGTAGATGGCCGTGCCATCTATGCCTAGCGTCCCGGTCCCGAGTATCGTCGCTCCGTCCTTGAAGGTCACCGTTCCGGTGGGTGTTCCAGAGGCCGATGTCACCGTCGCGGTAAACGTGACGGGCTGGCCCGAGTCGGATGGATTCACCGAAGTACCGATCTGCGTCGTCGTTGCCGCGGGGCAGGCGCCTAGCAGGATCGAGACGCTGTTCGCTCCGTAGTTGGCAACGGCAACGTCGGGCCTTCCGTCTCCGTTGAAGTCCGCGACGATCGCGAAGATGGAGCGATCCGCCGTGGGGTAGCTGACGGCCGGCTGGAGTGTCCCGTCTCCGTTTCCCAGCAGGACAGAAACATTGTCTGAGTCGAGATTCGCAATCACAAGGTCAATTTTGCCATCCCCGTTGAGGTCGCCCGGTGCCACAGAGCGGGGAGAGGTGCCAGCGGCGTAGTTCTGGGCCACCTGGAAGGTTCCGTCGCTGTTTCCCAGCAGAACCGAGATGTCGTTCGAGCCGATATTGGTCACTGCCAGATCCAGCTTGCCATCTCCGTTCAGGTCAGCGGCGCTGATCCGGAACGGTGATGTGCCGGCAAGGTAGTTGACGGGAGCTCGGAAGGTCCCATCGCCGTTGCCGAGGAGAATCGAGACATTGCTCGAGGTGGAGTTCGTAATGGCGAGATCGGGCTTCCCATCCGAATTGAAGTCCCCGAGAGCAACCCACCACGGGTAGGTTCCTGCCGGATAGTTCACGGCAGCCTGGAACGTTCCGTCTCCGTTCCCGAGCAGGACCGATACGTCATTGGAATTTCCGTTCGGGACAACGAGATCCAGGACGCCGTCTCCGTCGAAGTCCCCGATTGCCACGGCATAAGGAGTGGTCCCAACGGGGTAGTTGACGAGCGTCTGGAACGTGCCGTCGCCGTTCCCGAGCCGGATCGAGACGTAGTTGAAAGCGGAGCTGTTGACGGCGAGATCGAGCTTGCCGTCTCCGTTGAAGTCGCCGACCGCCACGGACGTTGCGTTTCCGCCGGTGCCATAGCTCGCGCCGAATCGGAAAGTTCCGTCACCGTTGCCCAGAAGAATCGAGAGGTCGACGCTCTGATTGTTCGCAACGGCAAGATCGAGCTTCCCGTCCCCGTCGAAGTCGCCGACCGCCAAAGCGTACGGTGTTGAACCCGCGGCAAAGTTCTGGGTCGATTGGAGTGTCCCGCAGGCAGCGCTATTTGTGACGGCCTGGCAAGAGCGGGCGACGTGCTATGCCCGAAGCTGGCATTTCCCGCGTAGAAGGCGGTGATCGAGTGACTGCCGGTCGCGAGCGCTGAAGTGGTCAGAGTTGCATGACCCGAGCCATCGAGCGTTCCGGCGCCGATAGCGATGACCCCGTCGCGGAAAGTCATGGTTCCGGTGGGCGTACCGGAGCCAGCGGTAACGGTCGCCGTAAACGTAACTGACTGACCGAACGCGGAAGGGTTCAGCGAGGAGACCAGCGTGGTCGTAGTTGGCGTCTCGCTGGCGATGGTTACCGTGACCGTAGAGACATTTCTAGAGTCGCAGCCGTTGGCGTCGGTGACGATGAGAGCGTAGGTGGTCGTGGACGACGGAGACGCCGTCGGCGTGCAGCTCGCCGGATCGGAAAGGCCGGTTACAGGCGACCAAGAGCACGCAACACCACCCGAGCCGGAGAGAAGAGCCGAACCGCCGGGCGGGATCGTAGCGCTCCCGGAGGCGACGGCCATCGGGCGCGGATTTACGGTCACCACGGCACTGCCCGACGAGGTCCCTGCGCACTGTGCGTCTGACACCGCCGTCACCGTGTAGGTTGTCGTCGTAGGTGGATTCACTGAGCGCGTCGCCGGGCTCGAGGACACCCCTGTCTGGGTCACACCGTCCGACCAGGTCAAGTTCCAGGGCGCCGTCCCTGCCAGTGCCGCTTGGATGGTCGTGGACGTGGCCTCGCAGATGCTCGCGTCCCCGCTGACTGTGGCAGTCGGTGAGTCGCAAGCCGAGAGAGTCACCGCGAAGACGCCGCCACCCTCGGTCGCCGCGTAAAGCTTGCCGTCCGTCGAGAGAGCCATTCCGTAAACAAAGAGGGGCGGAAGCCCTTCGCCCACGACGCTCCAGTGTCCTCCGGCATCCGTGGACTGGAACACGGCGCCGGCGTCGAACTGGTTCTGATCAGCACCGGCGTAGATCGTGTTCGAATGGACGGGGTCCACGAGCAAGGAAGTCACGCGGAGGTTACCGAGGCCATCGTTGTAGGGATTCCACGTTGTACCGCCGTCGGTGGACTTCCAGACGCCGTCGGAGCAGCCCGCGTAAACAGCCGATGAATTGGCGGCGACCGAAAGCGCGTTCAGATTGGAGCAAACCGGAACCGGAGAAGCCCAGGTATCTCCCCCATCGGTGCTCTTGGAAACGCCCAGGCCCGTACTCTCCGCGGCGTAAATCACATTAGGAGAAGTCGGATCCATCGCGAAGGCGTACGCCGCTCGAATCAGCGACCAGTTCGCGCCGTAGTCCGTGCTCCGGTAGAGATCAAAGCCGTTGATCGTGGCGAGATAGAGCGTCGAGGGCGAAGCCGGGTTGATGGCGATGTCGGCACCGTACTGGTTGAAGCCTACCCCCGAATCGGAAGGCTGCCAATTGTTGCCACCATCGAAGGACTTGAACACGCCGCCCGCTCCGGCAGCGTAGAGCCGGCTGGGATTGGTTGGATCGACCGCGATGTCGTAGATTGGCGAGGTCCTGTTGTTATATGGGTCGAGCAAGCCTTCGCTCGCAAGCGACCACGTGACGCCACCGTCGAAGCTCCTGGAGACGCCAACGTTCGTCGTGGATACTGATGCAAAATCAGACAATCCCGCGTATAGAACATTGGGATTTCCCGGGTTCACCGTGAGGCGGTGAACGAAGGAGTTGCTGAGGCCGTTGTTCGCGAGCGCCCAGTTGGAGGCCCCGTTGATCGTCTTGTAGACGCCGCCTGGCGAGGAGCGCGAGTTGGATTTGTAGTTGGACGACCATCCGCCCGCGTACACGGTGCTCGGGCTCGCCGGGTCGATCGCGATCGCACCGACGCTGAACTGGTCCTCCATCCCGACCACGACCTGTGTCCAACTCGCGCCGCCGTCGCTGGTCTTGTAGACACCGTACTCATCCAAGTAGCCGGAATGGCCGCCCGCGTAGAGCACATTGTGGTTAGATAGGTCGATTGCGAGGTCCCAGAGATTCGGGTAGGTGAGACCTGTTGGCAGACTCTGCCAGTTCTGGCCTCCGTCCACGCTCTTCGAGACGCCGTTGACATGAGCCGCGTAGAGCACGGCAGCGTCGGTCGGATCGATCACGATTGCGACAACCGTTGTCCCCGTGAAGTCGCCGATCTGGAGCCAGTTGGCCGCCCCGTCTGTGCTCTTGTACATCGCCTGGCTGGACCCGGCGTAGAGCGTCGTCGGCGCCGAGGGATCGATCGCCAGGGATGATACGGAGAAGGTGCCGACGGAGGTCCAGCTAGCGCCGGCATCCGTGCTCTTGCAGGACGATTGAGTACCCGCATAGAGCGTCGCGGGCGTGGATGGATCGATCACGATGCAGTCAACCGGGGCGTGGTAGCCGAATGACCCGGTTAGACCCGTGGCAGACGCACCCAAGACGCTCCCCCGTCGGTGCTCTTGAAGAGGCTCGGCTGATCGGGTGCTTGAGAATGGGTTCCGCGTAGATCGTCGAAGGATTCGCCGGGTCGATCGCCAGAGCGTTGACCAATCGCACAGTGAGCCCGTTGTTGGAAGTACTCCAGCTAGCGCCGCTGTCCGTACTCTTGAAGACTCCGCCCCAGGTGGTTCCGGCGTAGACCGTGCTCGGGCTCGATGGGTCAATTGCGATCGCGTTGACGATACCGCCCGGAGGTCCGTGACCGACCCACGCGTCGGGAGGACGCCACGGGTGCCAAAGGCTGAAAAGCGCCAGCAGGCTGAAAGCACCCGAGAGAACGTGGCGCGGGGAAAAGAGACTCGCCCCTGGGCGATAATCAGGCGACTGCCTGTCGACTCATCTCACACCTCCGCTTCTTTTCTTTGACTGAAAGAGAGTTCCCACTCACACGCTCTCGTTACACAGGACCACACCGCTCGGCGCGGCGGCTGAAGTTGCAACTCGGCTCTTTCGGGTCATGCAAGGTGTCCTCGAATTGGCGATGAAGGGGATTCGCATGACGGAATCGCGCTTCCTCGGCCACTCCTGGTCCCCACGCGGGATTCCTCCCCAGGCGGTCTGAACGACGAGCGACGCCAGCGCCGCCAATCAGGCGAATCGCAGATGTCGTATCAAGCCGCTGAGACATGATCTGTCCGCCCTCTTGATCTGCCTGCCTTGCCGTTTGAGATTTGAGCTGAGACAGCCTAACGGACCGGAGCCGGGCGCGCCATCGCCAGAACTGGGTAGGCGGGGCCACCTTAGCTCTCCTGCATTCTTCGGATCAGCGCGAGAAGCTGTCCAGTCGTCCCAACGCCCGCCTTGATGTGGATCGCCTTCACGTGGGTATGGACCGTGTGGTACTCAGCTGACAAGCCGAGGCGCTTGGCTATCTCCTTATACGAGAGGCCTTCGGTCAAGCCGGCCGCAACGCGGGTCTCGGCGGGCGTCAGGGAGATCCCCCCGCCGATGAAGAGCGCCTGGATCCCGGCTGCCTCCTCGGAGTTGCGCCCGGTTGGGCGCTTAACGTCCGGGCGTTTCTTCCTGGCTGCAGTCACGGCCGACCAGGAGTCTGGACCTGGCCGCGCGCGACGGGACTCGAGATGCAATGGGGGAGCGGGCCTCCCCGATAGTTCCGTGGAAGATCCATCATTGGCGTGAGAGTTCCCGCTCCCGGCGAAGCGTTACGAGCAGACCCCCGGGGGACGACCACTGCCGGCGCGAGTTCCAATCGCAGCCCGAGCGCACCAACCGACTGTATGATTTGGCGCAGTCACGAGCGCGGTCGGGCAGTTCCGACCAGGCGGGGACCACGACGCCAACGACAGGAGCCTTACTTGCGGGACAGTGAGGGCGCGACACCCAGACCCGGCCACCCGGGCCCCGACCAGGTTGCGGCCGACCTCACCGCGCGCTACTGGGACCGGGTCCGGTTGTTCGCCATAAGGAGGCTGCGGGACGCCGCGCTCGCGGAGGATGTTGCTCAGGAGACTCTGCGACGGACCCTCGAAGCGTTGCGCGCCGGTCGCGTCCAGAGCCCCGATGCGCTCCCCTCCTTCCTGTTCGAGACGGCACGAAATGTCTGCATGCACGCCGTTCGCTCGGCCGGGCGCGAAAGAAAGGCCCTTCACCGATTCAGTTCCAATCCCGAGGAGGCGCACGATCAAGCCCGGAACCCGCTGTCACTCCTCGTCTCGGCTGAGCGCGCCACGGCCGTTGGCAGGGCGCTCGAGAGCCTCGATCCGGACGAACGCCGGCTGCTTGAAATGACCTACCGGGACGAGCTCGACTCGGAAGCCATCGGCCGACAGCTCGGGTTGACCGCGGGGGCCGTCCGCGTGCGCCGGCATCGCGCGATCCGACGATTGGCGGAGGTGCTCGGTGTAACGAAATCAGTTGACCGGGAACTCAAGGACTGAATGTGGCAAGAGCAATCGACTGCCCGAACGCCCGTGAACGGGACCTGACTTCGCTGTATCTCGCGGGGAAACTTCCCGAAGGCGAGGCGGAAGCCTTCGAGGCGCACTACTTCGAGTGCGAGAGCTGCTGGCAGGACGTCCAGCGCGGGCGCGAGCTCCGGGCCGCGCTCGGGAAGCCCGAGGTTGAGCCGGCAGCGCGCGTGACGCGGTCTGCCCGAGACTGGCGTCCACTGGCCGCGGCTGCCGTCATTGCCTTCGTCGGGCTCGGCGTCTGGCAACTGACCCGGCGGACTGCCGGGGAGCCCACCCGGCCCGTCCTGCGAGGCGTCAACTCCGAGGGCCTCGCGCTCAAGGTCGAGACCGAGCCAAAAGGGGGCATCAACCTGAGCTGGCCGGCGCACCCCGATGCCGCTACGTACGAGATCGAAGTCCTCGCCTCCGACGGCGTCAGCGTGTGGAGGACGGAGGTCAAGGAACCTCGGTTGAGCATCGGCCCCGCCGTTCTGCCGGCTCCAGGGAAGGGTATATCCTTCCGATCAAAGTCGAGGCGCTGGACCCGATGGGCCAGGTAGTCGCGAAGAGCGAGCTGAAACCGCTGCCCCTTCCGTAGACATCGGCCGCCAGCGCCGGGAGGGCGCGGATGCTCGGGCTTCCGATTCGCGTGCTCGTCGCGCTACTTATCGCCCCCTCTCTGGCCGCCGCGGATACAAAAGCACCACAGCCGGTCAAGGGAACCTTGCTTCCGGGCGTCGTCGTCGAGGAGGTCGGCAACGCCGCACTGCGACTGTGGGACGACAGAGTGCCGCCGAGTTCCTGCGCGAAGTGCTGGACCTCCGGCGCTGCCGAAAAGGCCGGCATCAAGCCGGGCGAGATCCTGCTTTCCTGGGAACGAGGGGCTAACCCGCCGGCAAATCCCCATCCCGCCCGCGGGGATTTTCAATCGCCGTTTGATGTTCGGGAAGTCGAGATCGAGCAGGCTCCGCGTGGGCGCATGACTCTGGTTCGTGCGTCGGGCGGACCAGACCCTGCGGGTCTTGAGCCCCCTTCAGGCGAATGGGGTGTTGGCACGACTCCGCGGTTCACCCCGACATCGCTGAAGATGTTTCTGGAGGGTAAGGCGCCTCATCGAATCTCGAGATATCGATGCGGGTGTCGGCTTGTGGGAAAACCTGGCCCGGCAGCGTTCGACGATCGGAGAGCACGTCGAAGCTTGCTACCTCCTCCTGAAAGCGGCGAAGGCACTTCACGACGCCCAGAAATGGGATTCCAGTCAGGCTCTGGATGACTGCGCCGTCGCGGAGGCCGCCTTCTCTCGGGACCCGATCGCGCAGTGCCAGGCGCTCCACGAGAAGGGGCAGGCACTCTTCTTCGAGGTGTCAGGAACTCGAACGCAATTCAGTAGAGCCATAGCGACGTTTCGCCGCGAGATCGTGTTCCGCAACGAGTTGGGTGCCGAGAGCCTTGCGATGGCTGACGCTCTGGCAACGCTCTCGGTCCCAACCTGGACGATCGACGAGGTAGATGCCGGCATTGCTCTCGCCCGTCGCGCACTGGCTATTCAGGAGAGACTTGCTCCGGACAGTCTCGCCGTCGCAGCCGGCCGCCGCACCCTCGTTCGCATCATTGCGAACGGCGACCTGAGGGAGTCCGAGGAGCAGGCGCGCGCAGCGTATTCCGCATTCGAACGCCTGGATCCCGACAGCCGTGCGCGGGCCGAGACTCTCAATGCGCTGGCGTACGTCGAAGCCCTCACGCGGGAACCTCAAGGCGGCCGAATCACACCTTGTTCGTGTGCTTTCGGTCTCCGAGCATCTGGGCAAGCCGCAGAATCTCGAAGTCAAGGCCATGAGCAATCTCGGAAGCGTCGCTCTTGCGCGAGGCGACCTCGGAATGGCGGACAATTATTATTGGCGCGTTCTGACTGATCTGCTCAAAACTTTTGCCCGCCAACCTCCTGTGTCGCCATGACGTGCCTCAATCTCGCGAAGGTCGCCCTGGCGAGAGGGGATATAGATGCAGCTGAGGATCATGCGCGTCGAGCACTTCGTGTCGACGAGCAGCTTGACCAAACGAAGGTCAAGCTGGCGCAGAGTCTCGGGTACATGGGAGACGTGGCGCGCACACGTAAGGAGTGGTCCGAGGCCGAAGGCTTCTATCGAAGAGCTCTGGTGATATTGGAGGAAAAGCTTCCGGAGAGCCTCTCGGTGGCTCAAGCATTGCTCAATCTCGGGTTTGTTGCCGAGGGACAAGGCGATTCTCGGGCCGGCGCCGCGACGTTTCTCAAGAAAGCGCTCGACATCCGCGAGACGCTCGCACCGCGAAGCGTCATCGTCGCCGACACGCTTTACGAGATTGCGGTTCTGGCGCAGGACCGTGGAAAGGACGCCGTTGCAGAGCCGACGGTATCGTGACGCGCTCGCAATCGACGAGGTGTTGGCGCCCGGCAGCATGCATTCCGCGGACACTTTGCATTCATTGGGAATGCTCGAGCGCAAGCAAGGGAAGCTCAAGTCCTCCGAACGCGAGCTCCGCCGGTCCGTCAAGGCGCTCGACTCGCAGTCCAGAATGCTCGGCGGCCCGCAGGAGTCGCGAACGACCTTCGCATCGCGATTTCACGACTACTATCAGGACTACATCGATACGCTTCTTCTCCTCAAGAAAGACTCGCTCGCCTTCGCGGCGCTCGAGCGCTCGCGCGCCAACTCGCTCCTCGCGATGCTGGCGGAACGGGACCTGGTTTTTGCAAGCGACATTTCGGCCGATCTGAGCGCCGAACGACGCCGGTCAGACGCCGACTACGAGCGCGCGCAGGGTGAGCTCGCGGCGCTCAACCAGCAGCAGGACACGGCCAGGATCGAGGAACTCCAGAGGCGTCTTCGGGAGATCCGACGGATTCGGTCGGACGTTGAAGAGAAAATCAAGAAAGCGTCGCCGAAGTACGCCTCGCTGCGCTTCCCGCAGCCGCTGGATCTGCCGGGAACGCAGGTGGCTCTGGATCCTGGAACCTTGCTGCTGTCCTACTCAATTGGCAGGGGAAAGGAGCTTCCTCTTCGTTGTCTCGCCGGATCCTGAACGCGGGCCACCGCTGTCAAGTTTCACTCCATCCTGCGGGCGAGAAGGCGTTGCGACAGTCCGTCGAGGCCTTCCGCAGGCTCATCGAGTGGAACAAGGAGTCACCGGATCTCCTGTCTCGCAGCCGGTCTCTCGACCAAACGCTGCTCAAGCCTGCCGAACCTCTGATCGCCAGGAACGACCGTCTCCTGATCCTCCCCGACGGCCCCTTGCACATGCTCCTGTGGGCCGCTCTGGCTCGAGGCGTGAAGGGCGGTCGGCCTCAGTACCTTGTCGAATGGAAGCCTCTGCACACTGCGGTCTCGGCCACTGTCTACGCCGAGCTCAGGAAGTCGCGGCGGAAGAACCGTCAGCCGCAGTCCTACGAGATGGTCGCGTTCGGAGACCCGAAGTACCCCCGGTTCGTCCGGGATGCGGCGGTTGTCAGGCGCGGCGGTGGAACCCAAGGAGGGGGAGGAGGCTCCCGAGGATCTGGAACAAGACCCGAACATTCGTGCGGCCATGCGCGGAGGCTACAAGTTTGAGCCCTTGCCCCGCTCCCGCGAGGAGGTCCAGGCGATCGCCTCGCTCTACGCCCCGAAGTCCGAGGCCTTCCTGGGTGAAGAGGCGATCGAGGAGAAAGCCAAGTCTCTCGGCAAAGGCATTCCGCTTATCCACCTCGCCTGTCACGCCTACGTTAATGAGCGCTTTCCGCTGGACTCGGCACTCGCTCTCACCATCCCGGAGAAACCCAGGGAAGGCCAGGATAACGGCCTGCTTCAGGCCTGGGAGATCTTCGAGGACGTTCACATTGACGCCTACTCGTCACCCTCTCCGCATGCGAGTCGGGCCTCGGCAAGAAGATGGGCGGCGAGGGCCTGATCGGCCTGACCCGCGCGTTCCAGTATGCGGGTGCGCGCTCGATCCTCGCCTCTCTCGGGAAGGTCGAAGACCGGTCCACCGCCGAGCTGATGAAGCGCTTCTACGGCTACCTCAAGTCCGGCAAGACCAAGGACGAGGCGTTGCGGCTTGCCCAGATCGACCTCATCCGTTCTGCCAACTTCGCCCTGCCGGTCCACTGGGCCGCTTTTCAATTGATCGGGGATTCTGAGGTGACAAACACGGCCCCAAGTCGGGGGTCCTTTGTAAGCAGTCCGAGACCTCAGAGCTCATCGGCAGATCCCGCTTGCACCTCGGCAGAATCGCCGGAAGAGGCCATCTGGAACCGCATTCGGGCAATCGCCGCGGAGTCGGCTTTTCCCAGCCGGTCGAGTTCCTCAGCCGCCTGCTGATAGGAAAGGCGGGCCTCCTCCAGCGAGAACGGTCCTCCGGCGCGTGAAAGCGCTTCGAGCGTCAGACCGAGATGAAATAGAGAGAGGGCGTGGCCTTCGGCGAGATTGTGGCGGGAGCGAATTTTGACGGCGTCGCGCATGGGCGGTGGCGCTCCTTTCGAGATGCGACGCGGCGGGCCCGGAGTCGAAATGAGACAGACGGCGCAGGGCGATGCCCATGTTGTGCAGCGTGACACCGCGGGCGATCTCGCGCTCCGAAGTGCGCCAGGCGAGCGCGCGCTCGAAGACAGCTACGGATTCGGCCAACTCCTCCGCGGTCTCTCCCAGGTTCGACAGGGACGTCGCGAAGTTGTGGAGGACGCGGGCGTGCCAGCCGCTCTCCTCGGTGCTCTTGCGGAAATGAGCGAGCGCTATCGAAAAGGCTTCGCGGGCGCGCGAGAGGTTCGCCGCCGGGCCCGGGCTTCCGAAGAAGACCGCGACGTTGTGGAAGAAACGAGCTCGTTCCTGCTCCCCTCCGGCAAACGGCAGTTCCCGGATGAACGCCCTGAGGTCCTCGGCGAGCGCTCGGCAGGTACCCCGTGTCTCCGCTTTCGCGCAGCTCCTCCTGAAGCCGGAACCAGTCGCGGTAGGCGCCGGACGGATGGGCCCGGAACGTGGTGCGGAAACGCGCTCGTGTCTTATCGAGGCCGCTCTCCACGGGCTTAGGAGCGGTGCTTGAGCGGGGGAGTCGGGGTGAAGGTGAAGGTCACAGCGAGGCGGAAAGGAACCTCCTCTCCTTCGTAATAGGCCCCCGGTTTGCGTGTTGCCGTGGGCCGGGCCAAGGTGGCGCCGGCGGGCGTCGAGGTCGTCGTCGGAGGCATCCGTGTTTCTGTCGGCGGCGCGGAGGTTGCCGTGGGAGGAACGGGCGTCGTGGTGGGAGCGGCACGCGTCGGCGTCGCCGTGGGGCGAGCCGGCGTGGGCGTGCGCGGGGCGGGCGCAGCCTCCTTGACGGCGGTGGCCGAAGGTCGAGCGGTTGCCGTGGGGCGGGCAGGTGTGACGGTCGGGGTAGGGCGAGCAGGCGCCGCGGCTGCGGGCGGGATCTCGCGCCGGACCGTGGCCGTCGCGGTCGGGCCGGGCGCGGATTTCTCTTCGTACAGTACGCCGGGCGTGCGGTCATAGTGCGAAGCGGACGGCGCCGTCACGACGGGCATCGGAGTCCTCGTCCGGGCAGGCGCGGCGGGGAGGTCGCGAATACCGGAGTCGGAGTCGGCGTGGCGAGCCTCGCGACGGTCACTCGCGTGGTGCGGCAGCTCCAAACGGCGAAGAGGACCATCATGGCCGCGAACGCTCTCTTCATGACGCCTTCGCGCAGCATATACCGGCCCGTTTCCGGGGGGCGTAGAGTCTGACTCCGCTTGAGAAGGCTCGAAAGAATCCGGCAGACGCTGGCGCTGCGCCTCTGGGCGTTCGGAGAGATCTGGCTGATCTCCTACGTGCGGCCGCGGGTCCTCGACCTGACCGGCAAGCGCTGCGAGATCGTCGTGCCGCTCTCCTGGCGCACGCGCAATCACCTGCGCTCGATGTACTTCGGCGCGCTCTGCACGGGCGCCGACGCCGCGGCCGCGTTGATCGCCTTGAACGCGTCGCGCAAGGCCGGCGGCGGGATCGCCATCGTGTTCAAGGACATGCAAGCGGAGTTTCTCAAGCGCGCCGAGGGGGACGTTCATTTTGTCGTGGATCAGGGCCGCGAAATACGCGAGCTTGTCGAAAAGACCGCCGCCTCGGGCGAGCGGGAGAATTCCTGGCTGTTCGCGTCGTCGCGACGGTGCCGAAGCTCCTGGGCTCCGAGCCCGTCGCCCGCTTCACGCTGACCCTCTCGGTGAAACGCCGCTGACGGGATCAGTCCAGGTAAGAGTTCCTCGGACTCGCGCCGAGAGATCGCCGAACGGAGGAGCGACCAGGGATTGTCCCGCGTCCAGGATTGGACCTGGAAGCATTCGGCCTCGTTCGTTGGAAAACGTTTCGATCGCCTTGCGGTCCACTCTACGAGCCAGAGCCTGCCCACCCCCGATGAGGCCGTAAGCGTCCTTCTTCGGGTCGCGGTCGAACGCGACGGTGCTCGGCGAGAGAACCTCGACCGCCCATTCCGGAGAAACCTCAATGGGATTGACTTCGGGGGGTGGCCACCGGCCGGCGGAACGGCGCCATCCCGCGATGTCCGGGATCAGCCGCGAGAATGCGGTTTCGCTGCGGATTTCCGGCTCCGGCAGAAAGAGCCACTCAGGCCGTTCGTTGCCGTTGCTCCGTCCTCGCCTCTCGTTCAGAAGCGTCAACAGGCGTCCTTGAGAGGCCAGATGGCGCGGGCCCGGGCGCGGCGACATCATGAAGGCGCCTTTTGCGATCTCCGCGTTGACGCCTTCCGGGTAGGATTCGACGAGCGTCTCCATCGCGGCGAAGTGCGCGGCCAGATCCGGCTGCGAGGACATACGGAGAGTCTACCTCTTCCGTCATAATCACACGGAGGAGAGAGGGCTCAAATGGTCGCAAAGAGAATCGCGGTGATCGGAGCGGGGAACATGGGGACCGCGCTTCTGCGGGGCATCCTCGCCTCGGGATGGGGAACGAAGGAGAACCTGATCGCCTCGCACCCGAAGCGCGAGAAGTGCGCGGCGCTCGGCGCCGAGCTGGGCATCGCCGTCACCCTGAGAGCAACGCCAGCGCCGCGCGGAAGGCGCAGATCGTCATTCTCGCCGTGAAGCCTCAGATCCTGGAGTCCGTGCTCGAGGAGATCCGGCCCGCCCGGCGGCCGGGAATGGTCTTCCTATCGATCGCGGCGGGATTCCCGACCTCCCGCATCGAGGCGGTCCTCGGAGCCTCGGTGCCGGTCGTCCGGGCCATGCCGAACGTGGCCGCGGTCGTGCGGTCGAGTGCGACCGTCCTCTGCGCGGGCCGGCACGCGACGGCCGAGCACCTCGCCGACGCGCGCCGCATCTTCGAGTCGATCGGCCTCGAACTGGAGCTGCCCGAGTACCAGGGGGACGCCGTGACGGGCCTGAGCGGTTCGGGGCCCATGTATGTCTTCCAGCACATCCAGGGATTGTCCGACGCGGGCGTGCGCGTGGGGCTCTCCCGCGACGTGTCAACGGCCCTCACGATTCAAACGGTGCTGGGAGCCGCCAGGATGGCCGGCGAGCTGAAGACCCACCCCGGCATCCTCAAGAACTCCGTCACGTCTCCGGGAGGCACCGCGATCGCCGCGCTCCACAGTCTCGAGAGGAACCGCCTGCGCGCGATCCTGATGGACGCCGTCGAAGTCGCGACCGCGCGCTCGAAGGTGCTCAAAAGGCCGCCGCCGCGGCAGTTGCCGCGCCGGCCCGGAAGAGACCCACCCGGAGACGCTGAAGGCGATCAGGCCCTGTTCGTCGTAAACGGATCGCCGGTGCCCGATTCGGAGCACACGGACTCGTTTTCCTTCATCCTCGACGGCGCAGACGACGCGGTGGTCGCCGACTCGATGTCTCCACAAGCCGGCCTTTTCACGGCGCTCAGCGCCTTTCCGAACCGGCGCGGGTCCTCCTCGCCGGCGAGGCGTTCTCGCCCGTCGCGGAAGATTCGCCGTTGGATCTGATTGTCGAGGCGAGACAGCTCTTTGAAGGCGGCTGGATCGAAATCAATCGCCCATACCAAGCCGCCGCTCCACTTCCTCGATGGAGATGCCGGGCAAGTTCTTTTCGAGGCGAGCGATGGCCAGCAGGTAATTCTCCTGGTCCTCCAAGAACTCGACGATCGCGAGCTTGGCGTAGTGGGTCTTGGTCCTGCCCGTCTTACGAGCCAGAGCCTCGAGTCGTTTTTCCACGTTGGGCGGCAGTCTTAATGCAAGCATCCGCTCTGCCCTACTCGGCCATCTGGAATTCGACCTTCCGGGCCTCGGTCACACGCTGGGAGGCATCGAGTATTTCGAGCGACACAAGACCACCACGATCGTCGTAGTCGAGGATGATGCCCGGCTTGCCTTCGTCACTCTCCGCGATGGAGGCATTGTCTTTAGAGTCACGGACAGCGTGTCCGTTCGCGAGTCGTAGCTGACCTTCATGTCTGCCTCCAGGTCCGGCAATTCTACATGTTCGCACGTACTGGGCGGCGTCCTGTTTCCAGACGAAGACCCTCTACCCTCTCAAAGCTCCCCCCCCCTCCCCCCCTCCTGCCGCAGAAGCGGTCCCCCTCGGGACAGACGGGGCGGACTCGGCGAGGTGCCGGAGAGTGCAGGGGGGCAGGAGCCAGGGCCCGATCCTCGGGTTGACCTCGCGGATCTGGAGGGCCTCATCCAGCGACGCGCGCCAGATCTCCTCCTGCGCGTTGTAGCAGAGGCGCATCGCGAACTTGTGGTGGAGGTTCAGCAGGTCCGCCGACTCGGTGAAGCGGATCGCGACCGCGTTGGGCAGGAGATACGCGGAGTATTCGTCGGGAACTCCGCGGGAGCGAAGCGCGTTGATCGCCTCCCAGGTCTCGACCATCGTCTTGCAGTAGAGGTCGTGCGCCTCGGGCACCTCGGACACGAGCATCGGGAGGATGTAGTCGGGCTCCTCCGAAAGGTAAGCGGGAAGGGCTGGCCGGGACGCGGGCGTCATGCGATGGCGCTGGTCCTGGCTGTCGGCTGTGTGCGAGAGCTTCTTGCGGAACGTGTAGGAAGGGTGGAACAGCGCGCGGGAGAGCTTCCCGTGCGTCGTCAGCGTGAGCGTTTCCCCGAGCAGCCTGTTCCTCGAAGGATCGAGAACGAGCCGGATCGCCTCGTCGTCGGAGAGCGCGGCGCGGGCGAGGCCCAGGATCTCCCGCACGGAGAGGCGAGGAACTCCTCGTCGTTGGCCTTCCAGTCCACGAGGCGCGACACGCGGCCGCCGAGATCCTGGTCGAACTCGCGCCGGAAGTCTCCTCCTGCGACCGCGCTCCCGCGAGAGATTGGAAGAGCTCGAACTCGGGAGTCTCCTCGAGTGGCAGCGGATCCTGCAGCACCGCCTCATAGAGCGGATCGTGGCGGAGCACCTCCTCGACCATCCTGCCGACCACCTCGCGCTGCTCGGTCGGGGCGTCGAAGGACTCGCAGAGGCGCCAGTATCGGAAGAGCGTGATGCCGGAGACCGTGTGGTAGGTACGCGAACGTCGCGACCGGCAGCACGTACCGCGCGATCTCCTGCGCCCTCTTCTGGATCGCCCCCGCGAACTTGTTGCGCCCGTCTCCCCGCGTGCGCCCGGGGAAAATGCCGAAGTAACGCTCGCCCGCGAGCGGCGTCAGAAGCTGCGTCAACCTCTCGTAGGCCGCCTGCTGCGCGAGCGCGGTCTTTCAAAGAGGTCCCGCTCGGCCGGCCCCATCGGCGGCACCTATAGTTGCCCCCCTTGACCTCGACGTACCGCTGCGAGACCTGCTCGGAGTTGTAGAAGGGATGGCTGTGCAGGAAGCTCCAGAGGAACTGCCGCGACACGTTCTCCAGCGCGAACTGGAAGTGCGCATGCTGGAAGGTCGTGTGGTGCCCCGCCGCGTAGATGGACCTCGCCAGCGCGTCCCGCCTCTCCGGCTTCGCCGAAGCCTGGTCCTCCGTGACGATCCCCTTGGCCGAGTAGCAGGTCCGCGCCGTAGCGACCACGTTCTCGAACGGCCTCTCGAACGCGTGCACCAGGCGGACCTCGGCGGCGGAGAGGTGAAACTGAAACTGTTGCCAGAGCAAGGTTCGCATCTTCTCCAGCTTTCCGGATGGAGAAGCGTCTCCGGAAAGGGGGCTTCCCACGTTTCACAGAGTCTCTGGATGGGTGAGAGCGCCTCCCGGATTGAGCTGATCGTCCGTGCGCTGCCTGTCCCCGGCCGCAACGAACAGAGCGCGCACGCGACCCTTTCGAAGGGCGTCCAGGTCGGCGTGCATGTCGAATCGCACGATCCTTCGTCGGAGGGTCCCGCCACGCTCGCCGACCTCAGGAGCCGAGCTTCGACCTCCACTCCTTCCCGCAGACTTCGCGGCTCAGGTGGATCCGAGCGCCCATTCTGTCCAACCGCCTCCGAAAGCTCTTCCCCGCCATCGCTTTCGTCCGGGAGCCAACGAGAGAGGTCAAGCGGTGCTTTCGTGCGGCTCAAAGAGGTGGCGTCCTTCATTTGGTGCGCGAAAGATCGAAATCCTCCGCCTCATTCTGAACTCTCTGACCAGCGTCGCCCGGCTTTCGTTTCCGCAGCGGTGATGCGGTTGTTCGCGTTCACGGGCCTTCCGAAGGCGACTCTCGGAGATACCGAAACCGTTCGGACACCCGCGCCTTCCTCCGAACGGATGAAAGGGAAGAACCGAACAGCCCCTCGAGGGCCTTTCGATCGCTTCTCTTCGGGTAGACGATAATTCCCGCATGGCATCTGCCCGGCGCGGTAGATATTGATGAGCTTTCCAAATCTCTCGCCGAAGACGTCGGCTCCGTCAGTCAGGAAATCTTCGAACAGCGAGCGGATGGAACGGGGCTCGAGTTCGCCGAGCTCTCTCAGGGCAGCCTTCACGTGATGCATAGTGAATTCTGCAAGGTGCGGAGCCCGACGCAGAACTGAGCGTCGATAGCGTCGATGAAGTCGTCACCCTCGGCTTACGCTCGGCGATGCGGAACATCGGCGCAGCATCCTCTGGCCGGACGAGGTCGGCTAATTCCCCCAGCGCCCCGAACCGGAGGATTTCGACCGGTGCCGAAGACCGATCGACGCGTCGCCAAAGGAATAGGCCGGGGCGAAGCGAAAATCCTGAGCCTGGCTTGCTTCCTCGGCATTTCCGAGCCGCTACCCTTTGATCTCGATCGACCAAGGACATCGAGCTTGCTGCTCTCGCCGGGCTTGATTTCGTACACCTTCAGGACCTCGTCGCCGTAGTGGTTGATCACCTTGACGGCGATCTTGCCGGTGGCGGGGGGGTCGAAGGGGCGGCTGACGGTCGAGTAGAGGTCGACCAGGCGGCTTCGTCGATTTCGGCGCGGAGGGCGCGCTTGAGCTTGTCGTAGGGGTCGTCGGCGCCGGTGAAGTAGGCGTGGCGGACGAAGAAGCTCTCCTCGTTGTAGTCGGTGTCGAGGAACCAGCAGGCGATGTCGTCGGTGGAGAGCTGCGGATTCGCCGGTCGTGGGGTCGTAAACGTCCACGCCATGGATCTCGACGACGAGCTTCCCGTCGTCCGTCTTGCGTGATGTCGACGTCGGGCTCGCCGAAGACCATGAACAGGTTGCCGGCGCCGGTCTTCTTGAGGAGCTCGTCGCCCATCGCGAGGTCGGGGTTCATCCGCGCCGGGAGGATCGGTGCAGCCATTGCCCGAAGCCCGTTCAGGCTCTCCTCGGCCTCGTCGCCTTGCGGCGTCGAAGGCGAAGCCGCAGACGACCAGGAGGTCGAAGCCGATGCCCTTGACGGCCTCCTTCGCGGCCTCCTGGATCTGCTCGCGGGCCGACGGTTCCGTGTTCCGGGCCGATCGAGACGGCGACGCGGCGGACTTTCCCGAGGCGTCCGTGAATTCGCCCGCCGCCTGGATCCAGTCGCCGGCGATAAGGCTCGAGCCGATCGAAGACGAGGCGCTCGTCTCGCTTGCGTGTTCTGGACGCCGGCTTTGCGCAGGTTGTCGAGGATCATCGTCACGAAGTGGCCCGCGTCGGCTGCTCGGCGTGCTCGTCTCGGACCGGTCCGTCCTCCGTCCGTCGACGAGGACGCGGTGCGGCGAGAGGCTCTCGACCGTGAACGGTCCGGTGACCCGGATGCGCTTGCCGTCCTCGTAGGGCTGGTCGAAGAGTAGTCTCCGTCTCGGCATGGCGGGCGATCGCGGCGTCGATCTCCTCGCGCGTCATGCCCTCGCGGATGTCGGGGTTCTGCGCGATCGACTTCAGCGTGACGTGCGGAACACGCTCGTAGACGAAGCCCTTGCTGATATCGCCTTCCGTCGGCGTCGATCGGGCTGGCGGCGGCCGGTGACCTCGGCCTCCTTCTGCTGCCCTTCCGTTGAGTCGGCAAGAAGATAGTACGGGTACTTGGCTGCCATAAGCCGCGTGCGCGTGAGCGCTAGCGCAACGCGGCGTGTCGATTGTGATCCAGCGTCGCCCCCACTGCTCGGCAACCAGGCCGTAGTGCCGGAGCCACAAGTCGGGTCGAGGACAAGGTCGCCGGGGTCGGTTGTCATAAGGAGGCAACGCTCGATAACCTTCGTGTTCGTTTGAACGACGTAGATCTTGTCCTCAGTGAATCCGCCCGTGCGGTGTCAGTCCAGACGTTGTCGATTCGTTCCGACGGGAAGTCGTCGAGATAGCGAACGTAGCGAAGCGAGCTTGCCGATCGGGGCAACGCGTCGGCGCGCTCAGACGACGCTCAGCCCTCCGCGTTTCGTCTTCCAGTGCGCTCTCGTGCCGGGCGAGAACGTCAAGCCCTCGAAGTCGACTCGTGAACCGGTCGCCTGGCCTCTGAGACGTCGAGATCGTCGTGTCGCGAAGAACGCGCTCCCTCCGGAGGCAGCTCCTCTCGCGCTCCTCGCAGTCGTCGTCGTCGTTCCATCCGTGAGTTCAAGCCAGTCGTACTGGCTCACGTCCTCTCCACCGATCCCTTCCTGGTAGAGTTGGCGGTACTTCAGCCTGGACGTCACTTCGCGTACCAGATGAGATAGTCGCTATTGCCCCCAGATAATTCCCCACGAGCTACCTGCGCTGGAGTCTTCGGAACGTAATCTAAGCCAACGAAGTTCTCGGCTCCGAACACCTCGTCCATCACGCCTCTCACCAGGTGAACGTTCTCATCGCCGATCTGAACAAAGATAGAGCCGGTCTCGGTCAGTAGCTCTCGGGCAACGACGAGACGGTCCCGGAGGTAGCGAGAGATACGAGTGAATCCCCAACTCCCAGGTGTCTCGGAACGCCTTGATCTGCTCGGGCTGTCGAGTCGCGTCTTCCGCTTTGCCGTCCTTGACGTCTCGCTTCCGTGTCGAGACCTGCCAGTTCGAGCCGAACTTGATGCCGTAGGGCGGGTCCATGTAGATCATCTGGACCTTGCCCTTGAGGCCCTCCTTCTCGGCGAGGCTCGTCATGACGAGGAGCGAGTCGCCGAGGATCATTCGGTTCGACCATTTAGGCTGAGTACCAAGATCGTGGCTATAGAAGTCGATCTTCTGCCGGAAGTCCTTGACGCCGTTGAAGTCGTCGAAGAGGGAGACCTGCGCCTCACCGTCCCTCTCCCGCCGGGGGGGGAGTGGACTCGCAAGTCTTCGATCAGCGCCTGCGGGTGGATCTTCTCCTGGATGTAGATCGGGACGACGGGAACGGCGAGATCCTCGCGGTCCTGTTCGTCCTTCCCCTTCCAGACGAGCTGCGGATCGAGGGAAGGATCGCGCGGGTAGAGCATCGTCTTCGGGGCTTCTTCCTCGGTCTTGACGAATTCCCGAAGCTCCTCCGTCGGGATGTTCACCCGCTTGTCCTTGTGCTTCAGGGCCTCGACGGGCTTGGGACGCTTCGAGGCGGTTCTTCCTGTCGGCAAGCCAGGTGCCTACGCGGTCTTTCTTGGAGCGATCGCGCTCGCGAGTTCCCTGCGGGTCGCGCCAAGTGCCAACAGAGAACGGACGATCAGCTCGATCGAAACGGACGGGTCTCCGGCCTCCATTTTGGCGACTCGGGATTGGCTTGAACGAAGCCGGCGGGCAAGCTCCACCTGAGAAATGCCGCCCCGCTTGCGTTTCTTCCTGAGAGCCTGCGAGAGCGTGAGCTTGACCTCGATCAATGCGGCTTCCGCATCCCTTAATCCCAGAAATTCTTTAGCCGAGCCGACGGTCCAGCCGGCGGCATCCAGCCTTTCGCGCTTCTTCCGATCCATCGCTAGTCCTCCTCGCCCCGAACGACCTTGTCGTACAAGCGGAGTCTTCGGCGGCAGTCCTCGATAACGTGCTTCGGCGTGCGCCGCGTCTTCTTGCCCAGGATATCGGCGATCACTACGGCGTCGGCGTCGAGGCGATAGATGATGCGAAAGATCACTCCCCCGTCCGAGATCCGCAGCTCATGGCATCGCTTCGCAATCTCGTTCATCGACCGTGATTCGGGCATCGAGAGCATCTCGCCTCGCTGAAGGCGTCGCAGCAGGTAACCCGCCTCGATCCGGGCGTCCCGAGAGAAGGGTGGCGACTTGACCTCGCCGCGTAGCCAGACGAGCGGTTTGTCCTTTGCACTCATACAGCATATGTCAAATCAGACATATTCTCAAGCCGGACGGCAAGAAGCGCGATCCCCGCGCGCAGCGGGGTCACGCCTGGGCTGCCGCGAAATCTCGAATGTCCACGTGCGCGCCCGCCCGCGCCGCTTCCTCGGCTGTCTTGAGAAGACTGGCGGCCACCGCCTCATCCACGTACTCTTCGCCGCAGTTTTCGCAGACCTCAGCAGGCACCCCGCGGACGACGAGGGTCGTCCCGTCGCCCTCGAGGGTGACAGTGCGCTTCCCCGGGCGGGTTTTGCCGTTCTTGCAGATAACGCAGAGCATCTACCTCTCTCCTTTGGTTCCCATTTAGCTGGAGCGAACCTCTGCGCCTCGAACCTCCCGGTAGAGGGCGTCAGGCGCCAGGTCGGCTCCGTTGGGCCAGCAGACTGCACCAAACTCGTCCACGAAGACTTGCCGGAAGAGCTCGGGATCGCTTGCCAGCGGTTCGAAAACCAGGCCGAAAAGCCGCCCGGAGAGGTCCAACTCGCCGGAGGTCCCATCCTGAAAATGAACTTCGATGTGGAACCCCGGCAACGGTTTGACGGAAACAACGCGTGCCATCTGGTCTCCTATTCGTCGAGCTCGCCGTAGATCGCGTGGAAATGGGCGGGTCGGTGGTCGTCGAAGTACATCCGGATCACGATTCCAAAAAACCGGCTGATCGTCGGCATCCGAATTCGTCCTATGCGGCGGCCTGCCCTGCCAGCGCTTTGAGCAGGGAACGGATCTCGGTCTGGGCGTTCCAGGGGTCCTTGATTTCGAGGAAGGCCCAGCGGCCGAAGCGGCCGTCGTTGTTGATGGCGGGGATCCAGAGGCGCCTGGCCGTGTCAACCTTGGCCTCCTTGTCCTTCTTCTTCTCCCCGGTTACTTCCAGAATCAGGGTCAGCAGGCTGTCGCCGCCCTGCCCGCCGGCGATTCGCACGAGGTAGTCCGGGTTGTATTGACGGACCTGGTCGTTCAGCGTGTAGGGAATCGTGAAACCGAGGCCGAAGTTCTTCACGTAGGCGGTGACTTCGGGCAAGTCCTCGAGGCTTTGGGCGAGCTTGGCTTCCCAGTTCGAGTCGAGAACAACGTGAGAGACATGGGACTTGTCCGCGCGGGTGGCCCAGACGGATCGGGTGGTGTCGAAATCCACGTATCGCGTTGAGCCCACAGCGTCATAAGGGAGGAGAATCGGGCGGAGGCGCGGAGCGCCCGGTACAGACGAGGCGATCGAGCGGTAGATGCGATCGGCGACGTCGAGAGCGAGCTCCTGGAAGAGAAGATATTGCGGGAAGACCTTGTCCTTGAGCACGAGACACTCCTTCAACCACCTCCGCGTGATGGCGAGGACCTCCGGAAAGCGCCAGTGCTTGTCGCGAAAGTATTTCTCGCAAACGAGCTTGGCGAGCAGGAACTCGACTTCCTGCGGTCGCCGCGCTTTCAGGTCCTCGAGAGTGTGGATCGAGATTTCTCCAACGATCGGGGCGTTCTCGGTCGTGGTTGGCACTTGCTCGGTTGAAAGGGTGTAGCGAGAATCCTCGGTGAATGTCGCTTTGAGCGCTTCGTCGCCCGTCTCGAAGCGGTAGCCCTCGAGGCGAGGGAATGTAATCTCGCGGTGGAGTCGATCCTCCAGCGCTCGGACTCGCGTGGGGATGACGCCCGGCTTCACAGTGGGCGAAGAGCCTGAACACGGAATGAACGAAAAAGGAACACCGTAAACCTCAGCGTACTCGGGCGAGAACTTCCCGTCCTCGTTCACGGCGTAGCTCATCCGCCGAAGACCGCGCCCGATCACCTGTTCGCAAAGGAGCTGTGTGCCAAAGGCCCGCACACCCAGGATGTGCGTGACGGTGTTGGCGTCCCAACCTTCGGTCAGCATCGAGACGGACACGACGCATCGGACGCCCTCGCCGAGCTTTCCCTGCTTGCCCACGGTGTTCATGACTTCGCGGAGCAGATCCTCGTCGGTCAGGTCGTCGGCGTCGCGTCCGGGAAAGCGCTCCCGGTACTCCGACTTCCATTCCTCGATTTCGGCGGCGACGACCTTCTTGAATTCGGGCGCCATCGCCTCGCCCGATTCGAGCTGTTCGCTATCCACGAGGATCGTGTTGGGACGCGCTCGCCACTGGCCGTTTTCCTCGTTGCTGAAGATCCCGAATGCGCCCGGCACGACGATTTTGCCGCCGTCCTCGGTCGGCTTCTCCCAGCCGGCGACGTAGTCGAAGACGAGTTTCGAGACGTTGGTGTTGTTGCAAACCACGATGAAAACGGGAGACGTCAGACCGGCGGCGCGTGCTTCGGCATTGCCCTCCCACTGGTGGTAGGCCTTCTCGTAGTGCCCGTACAGGCTGTGCAGGGCTCCCTGAAGCTCTTTGGGCAAATTGGGCGAGCTTCCGCTGGCGTCTTCCGTGCCCCTGCCTTTCTTCGGAAGGACGTCGCGGATGCGGCGCCAGAGATCGCGGTAGGTTGGCTTGTCGCCGATCATCGAGTCGTCGGCCACGGGAACGCGCGGGACCTTTACGATTCCGGATTCGATGGCGTCAATCAGAGAGAAGTCCGAAACGACCCAGGGAAAAAGAGTTCCCTCCGAGTAGCCGGACCCCTTGAGGAAGAATGGCGTCGCGGAGAGGTCGTAGATCGCGCGGATGCCAAGCTTCTTCTGGATCGCCTCGAGACCTGAAATCCAGACCCGCGCCTCCTCTTCACGCTTCTTGGCTTCTTTCCGCTCTTCGCCGGCGAGTTTCTCTTCCTCCCCCTCGGGTCGGCGGCGGTAGCAGTGATGAGCCTCGTCATTCAAGACGACGATGTTCTTCTTGGTGCCGAGCTCGCGGCAGACGCGGCGAACCATTTCATCGGGGGACTCCGTGAAAACTCCGGGCCGGCCTCGCGTCAGGATCGCCTTGGTCGTCTTGGAGGCATCGCCCTTCTCACGGAGAAGAAAGCCGTGGAAATTGGCGATCACGATTCTGGCCTGGCCGAGGCGATCGAAGAGATCCGTCGGAACAAGATCATGAGCACGGTAGTAGTTCCCCGGGTCGTTCGGTAGGAGCACACGGAGCCGGTCGCGGATCGTGATCCCCGGAGCGACGAGGAGGAATGAGTCCGAAAAGCGGGCGTCCTGCGGGTTCTGGAGCTTGTTCAGAGTCTGCCAGGCGATCAGCATCCCCATGACGACGGTCTTGCCGCTGCCGGTCGCCATCTTGAAGGCGATTCGATAAAGACCCGGGTTGGCGGACTCGTTTGCCTCGCGGAGGCTGTTAGCGATCCAGGCGTCTCCGGCCTTGTCCGCGACCTCCGTCAGGTAGATCGCCGTCTCGAGGGCTTCGACCTGGCAAAAGAAAAGTCTTCGTTCGCGTTCGGGGTCTGACCAGTGCTGCAGCAATCTCGTGGTTGTGTTCGTGATGCCCGGCCAACCCTGCTGCCGCCAGACGTTCACTCGATCGCGAATCCGGTTGATGAACTCGCTTTCCTTGAAGCGATCCTGAGTCCACTCGGAGTCGAAGACGAGCTGCTTGCCTTTCTTCTTGGGCTGCGGGATCGGGACGAAATAACCGCTCAGCCGCCGGGCTTCGATGATCTCGTTCGTGATCCCGTCGTCGGTGAACTTGAAGTGCCGATTCGGCTCCTCGAAAGGGGAGTTGAGGATCGGATTCTCGATGATGACGTCGGGCATGGATCTCGTGTGTACCGGTTTCCGCTGAGTTTACTTCCGATGGATCTGCTTTAGCGGCTCCGGCAGGACAAACGTAGTCCTACCCTTGACGCTTCTCAGCCAAGCTCCAGCGGGACGCGGGGATCAGGCGTTGGACGGGTGGGCGGCGGCCTGGTCCGGGGGCGGGAAGATGGAGTAGAGCTCGGCGGGCGAGCCCGCCGACAGGAGCTTCTGGACGAAACCCTCGATGTGGAGGAGATGGGAGAGCCTCGCCTCCCAGAGAAGCTGGAGCGACGCCGTCCGGCCGAGCAGCAGGAAAGCGAGACGGGGCCGGTAGCCATGGATCTCGCCGAACTCGACGGGCTGCGCCGCGCGGACCACGACGATCCGGTCGTCGGCGAGCGGGACCTTCTCGGGGTCGCGGGGGTGCGGAAAGGCCACGTCCGGATGAAGGGCGGTGCTGCAGAGTCCCTCCCTCTCCATGATCGAGGTGAAGATCCGCTCTTTGGCGGCGGAGACGGGGCTCTCGGTCAGGGAGAGCGTCGCTCGGTCGATCGCGCGGCGGATGAGGTCCTCGGCCTTCGTCTCGGGAACGTCCAGGAAGATGTTGGCCGGATCTATGTGGGAAAAAAGGCGGAGCTTGGATCCCAGCTGCTCGACCGGCTCGATCTGGGGCTCGCTCGCCTTGCGCTGTTTGAGGAGCCACTGCTCCACGTCGCTGACCCGGAAGCGCCACCGCCCGCCCACGCGGACCGCGGGAAGGTCTCCGACGAGCCGGTACACGCTCCTCGCAGAAAGCGCGAGATACGACGAGACCTCGGAGACCGTCATCATCGGCTGTCTGTCTTCGGGGTCCTTCTTCTCGCGCGGCACGCGCCAATCCTAGTACGGACGCCTGTCAGGGCGCTCCGTCCACCTTCAGCGGCGCTTTCGGGCCGGGGCGGGCGCGGGGGCGACGGCCCGGGCCTCGGCATGGGCCTCGCGGCTGACGGCTTCGCAGACGACGGCGCAGATGCGCTCCAGGGCGGGGTCGGAGATCGAATACACGGTCCTGTTTCCGTCCTTGCGGCCCCGGACGAGCCTGCCGGATCGCAGGACCGCGAGGTGCTTGCTGACGTTGGCCTGCGTGCCGCCGACGCTCTTCAGGATCTCGCCGACCGAGGCGGGGGAGCGGAAGAGACGCTCGAGGATCTTGAGCCGGTTCGGCTCGCCCAGCGCCCGGAAGCGGACGGCCATCAGTTCGCGGGTCCTCTCGGAGAGACGGGCGGCAGGCGCCATGCCGGGAGAGTAACCGAATTCCCCGGCGACGGCCGCCCAGAAGGAGTTCGTCATAGGACTTGACTATATAACTACATAGTCATATAGTCAAGCACCATGCTGATCCCGAGCCTGCTCCTGGCCGCCGCCGCGGCGCTGTCGCCGGAGGCGCTGACCGTGCGCGAGGCCGCGGCGCTGGCCGCCGGCGAGGCGCCGGCCGTCAGCCGGGCGCGGGCCGAGACCGACCGGGCGCGGGCGCGGGAATCCGCCGCGCGGTCCCGCCTGGGACCGTCGCTGACGCTCGACGTCGGCTTCCTTTCCACCAGCGACCCGGTGGACGCCTTCGCCCTGGCGCTCAAGCAGGAGCGCTTCTCGGCCCAGGGCTTCTTCGGGTCCGACCCGAATCACCCCTCCTGGACACGCGACTGGAACGGAGCGCTCTCGGCGGCGTGGAGCGTGGACCTCTTCGGCGCGGCTCGAAACGAGACGCGCGCCGCCGCCGGCGCCGCGCAGGCGGCGACGCGAAGCGCGGCCCGGACCCGGGACGCCTCCGTGTCGCAGGCTGTGCTGGCCTTCGCGGCGGCGCGGCGGGCGCAGGAAGCTCTGGCCCTGCTGGCGGAGCGCGAGGCGGACGCCGCCCGGGACGCCGAGATCGCCGCTTCGCTCGAGGAGCAGGGCCTGACGACCTCAGCGGACCCGGCGCGCGCGCGGGCGGCGCTCGCGGAGGTTCGCGCGGAGGCCGCCGGGCAGCGCTTCGCTTTCGAAGAGGCGCGCGGAGCCCTCGCGGCGTTGATCGGTCCGGAGGCGGCGCAGCGGCCCCTGGCCGAGTTGCCGGCGCCGCGGGCGGTCTCCTCGCCGGCTTCCGGAGAGCGGGACGATGTCGCGGCGGCGCAGCTTGCGGCCAGGGCGGCCCGCGACTCGATGAAGGCCGCTTCGGCTGCCCGCCTGCCCGCGCTCACGCTGCAGGCGCGCTACGAGACGCACGCCCCCCGTCCCGGAGAACACTGGGGCGATTCCGCTTCCGTCTTCGGCGGATTCCGGGTCCCGCTCTTTGCCTCCGGAGCGATTGATTCGAAAGTGGCGGAGGCCCGCGCCGCGTCGCTGGCGGCGGACGCCCTGGCTCTGGAGACCCGCCGCGCCGCCGAGAAGGAGCGTGCCTCCGCGCTCGCCGCGCTGGCGGCGTCGGAGGCCCGTCTGGCGGCGTTCGGTCAGGCCGAGGAGTCGGCTCGCCGCGCGCGCGAGATCCAGCAGGCGCGCTACGAAGAGGGCGCCGCGAGGCTCTCGGACCTGCTCGAAGCGCGCGCGGCAGAACTGCGCGCCCGCCTGGGCGCCTCGGGAGCGAGATCCGAGCGCCTGGCCGCGGAGACGAATCTGAGGCTGGCCCTGGGCCTGCCTCCCGAAGGCGAGGAGAACCCATGAAACGGATCCCATTGCTATTCGCCGCCGCGCTCGCCGCGGCCTCCTGCGCGAAGAAGGAAGCGGTTCGCGGCCCCGAGACGGCGGCGCGGAAGCTCGAAACGGCGGTAGTCACGAGTCAGACGGCGGCGAGCCGCATCGAGATCGAGGGCGTCGTGGTCGGCCGGATCGAGGCGGTCCTCTCCAGCCGGCTCGAGGCTCCGGTCGCGGAGGTCCGCGCCGTGCCGGGGGAGACCGTGCGCGCGGGAACAGTCCTCGTGCGGCTCGAAGCGCAGGAGACCGACGCCGCCCTCCAGGGGGCACGGGCCGCTCTCGAGTCCGCCAGAGCATCGCTCGCGCTGGCGAAGAAGAACCGCGCCCGCTTCGAGAGGCTCGCCGAGCGCGGTGCCGCGGCCGCCATGGAGCTCGACCGCGCGAGGCAGGACGAGGCGGGAGCCGCATCCGCGGTCGCCTCGGCGGAGGCACTGGCGCGGCGCGCGGAGACGGATCGCTCGCAGGCGGCGCTGGCGGCTCCGTTCGACGCGGTCGTTGTCGAGAAGATGGTTTCGCCGGGAGACCTGGCGGCGCCGGGCCGTCCGCTCGTGCGCCTGGCCTCGGCGTCGGGCCGCCGCGTCGAAGCCGCGCCCGGCGAAGCGGAAGCGGCGCTCGTCAAGCCCGGCAACGCTCTCGAGGTGATGATCGGCGGCCGGACCCTGACCGGCCGCGTGGCGGAGATCGTCGGGGCCGTTGATCCCGCGACGCGGAGGCGCACGGTCCGCGTGGATCTTCCCGCCGGAGAGGAGCCGCCGATCGGTTCCTTCGCGCGCCTCCTCCTCGCCGGTCCCGCCGCGCCGAAACTGCTTGTGCCCGAGCGGGCCGTCGTCGCGCGTGGAGGCCTCGAGATCGCCTGGGCCGTCGGGCCCGACGGGCGCGTGGCGCTGCGTTACGTCCGGACCGGCGGCCGCGCCGGCGGTTCGGTCGAGGTCCGTTCGGGCCTGCAGGCCGGCGAGCGGATCGTCCTCGACCCCCCCGCGGATCTCGAGGCGGGCACCCGAGTGTCCTCGTGACCCTCGATCCGAAGACGCGTCTCGCGCTCGAACGCCGGCCCCTGGGCATCGCCGGGAAGCTGGCGCGCGCCTTCATCGAGTCGAAGCTGACGCCTCTGCTCGTCCTGTTCGCCCTGGCGCTCGGGGCGCTCGCCATCGTCATCACGCCGCGCGAGGAAGAGCCGCAGATCAAGGTGCCCATGATCGACGTCTTCGCCGCCGCGCCCGGCTTCTCGGCGGTCGAAATCGAGCGAAGCCTGATCGCGCCCCTCGAGAAGGAATTCTGGTCGATCCCCGGCGTCGAGTACGTCTACTCGACCTCCTCTCCGGGCCGCGGCTTCGCCATCATCCGCTTCCGTGTCGGAGAGGATCCGGACCGCGCGGCCGTGCGGGTGCGCGGCAAGCTCGACGCCCTGGCCGACCGGTGGCCGAAAGACCTGCCCCCGCCGCTGGTGAAACCGCGGTCCATCGACGATGTCCCGATCTGGGCCCTGACCTTCTGGAGCCGCACGCAGGACGCGGCGACGTTGCGCCAGGTCGCCGCGGAGGTCGAGAACGAGATCAAGACGATCCCGGAGGTCTCGGACACCGCGCTCATCGGCGGCCTGCGCCGGGAATTCCGCGTCGAGCTCGACCCCGCCCGCCTGGCGGCTCGAGGCCTGGCTCCCGATGCGATCCTCCCGGCCGTCGCCGCCGCCAACAGCCGGCAGCAGGCGGGCCCTCTCGTCGCCGACGGCCGTGAAGTTTTGGTCGAAGCCGGCGGATTCGTACGGTCGGCCGAGGAGCTCTCCTCCGTCGTCGTGGCCGTGAGCGGCGGGCGGCCGGTCCGGCTGGGCGACGTCGCGCGCGTTGTGGATGGGCCGGAGAAGCCTTCGGCCTACGTGACCCACGGAGAGCCGGGGCTTGCGGGGAGGTTTCCGGCGGTGACCCTGTCGGTTTCCAAGCGCCGCGGAGCCAACGCCATCAGCGTCGTCCGCGCGATCGAGAAGAAGCTGGCCGTCCTGCGCGGGAAGCTTCTCGCCTCCGACGTCTCGACGACCGTCACGCGCGACTACGGCGAGACCTCGTCGGAGAAATCGAACGAGCTGCTGAAGCACATGGGCCTCGCGACACTCTCCGTCGCGCTCCTCATGGCCCTGGCGCTCGGACGCCGCGAGGCGGGCGTCGTTTTGCTCGCCGTGCCGGTCACGCTCGCCCTGACGCTCTTCGTCTTCGGCCTCCTCGGCTACACGTTGAACCGCATCACCCTCTTCGCCCTCATCTTCTCGATCGGGATCCTCGTGGACGACGCGATCGTCGTCGTGGAGAACATCGTCCGGCACCTGCGTCTGCCGGGCTCGCGCGGCCGCTCGCTCGCCGAGGTCGCGGTCGAGGCGACCGACGAGGTCGGCAATCCGACGGTGCTCGCGACCTTCGCCGTCATCGCGGCCATCGTCCCGATGGGCTTCGTCGGAGGGCTGATGGGCCCCTACATGCGGCCGATCCCGATCGGAGCTTCGGCGGCGATGCTCTTTTCGCTCGCCGTCGCGTTCGCCATTTCGCCCTGGGCGGCGCGGATCCTCTTCCGCAACGCGCCCGCCGCGGCCCACGGCGGCTCCGAGGCGGAACGGGGGACGCTTGCGCGCCTCTACCGCCGCGCGATGACGCCGCTCGTGACCGAAGGACGGGGACAGGGCCGGGTCCGGCTCGTCTTCTTCGCCGTCATCGGCGTGCTCCTTCTGGCGGCGATCGCCCTCGTGCCGCTCGGCGCGGTTCACGTGAAGATGCTCCCCTTCGACAACAAGAACGAGTTTCAGGTCGTCGTGGATTTTCCGGAGGGGACGACGCTCGAGACAACCAACCGCGCGCTCGCCGAGATGGCCGGCGCGCTCGATGCGTTGCCCGAGGTCGTGAGCACGGAGGTCTACGCCGGGACGGCGGCCCCGTACAACTTCAACGGCCTCGTTCGCCACTATTTTCTTCGCGGCGGACCTCACCAGGGAGACGTCCAGGTGACTCTCAAGGGGAAGGGAGAGCGCCACCGCTCCTCGCACGCCATCGCGAAGGCGGCGCGCCCGCTCGTCTCCGCCGTCGGCCGCCGCTATGACGCCCGCGTGAAGGTCGCCGAGGTGCCGCCGGGGCCGCCGGTGCTCCAGACGCTCGTCGCCGAGATCTACGGGCCGGACGACGCCGGCCGCCGCGAGGTCGCCCGGCAGGTCAAGGATGTCTTCTCGAGGACCGCGGGCGTCGTGGACGTGGACTGGTATGTCGAAAGCCCCCGCGAAAAAGCGGTGTACCGGCTCGACCGCGAAAAGGCGGGGCTCGCGGGAATCCGCGAGGCGGACGCCGCGGCGGCACTTCGCCTGGCTCTGGGCGACGACGCGGCCGGCGAGGTCACGCTGCCGGATGCGCGCGAGCCCATCCCGCTGGTCGTCACGCTCCCGCAGGAGCGCCGGAACGATCTCGCCGCGCTCTCCGCTCTGACGGTCGCGGGCAAGGGCGGCCGTCTCGTGCCGCTCTCGGAGATCGGGCGCTTCGAGCCGCAGCCCGAGGAGACCTCGATCTACCACAAGAACTTGAAACCCGTCGTCTACGTCACCGCCGACGTCGCGGGCGCGAAGGAGGCGCCCGTCTACGCCATCCTGGCGCTCGAGAAGGGGATTTCGCGGATCCACGTGCCCGGCGGGTACCGGATCGCGACGCAAACGGCGACCGCGCCGTTCGACACGACCCGCTACGGGATCAAGTGGGACGGCGAATGGCACGTGACCTACGAGGTCTTCCGAGACCTGGGCCTGGCCTTCGCCGCGGTGCTCGTCTTGATCTACGTCCTCGTCGTGGGGTGGTTCAAGAGCTTCCTGGTGCCGCTCGTGATCATGGCGCCGATCCCGCTGACGCTCGTCGGGATCCTGCCCGCCCATGCCCTCTTCGGCGTCTTCTTTACCGCCACATCGATGATCGGGTTCATTGCCGGAGCCGGCATCATCGTGCGCAACTCGATCATCCTGGTGGACTTCATCGAGTTGCGCCGCGGCGAAGGGATGTCGCTCTCCGAGGCGGTCCTCGACGCCGGCGAGGTGCGGTTTCGGCCGATGTTGCTCACCGCCGCCGCCGTCGTCGTCGGCTCCTCGGTCATCCTCTTCGACCCGATCTTCCAGGGTCTCGCGGTCGCGATGATGGCCGGGGAAGTGGCCGCCACCCTTCTCTCGCGGGCGGCCGTGCCCGTCCTCTACTACCTGCTCAAACGCTCCGAGGAGAAGAAGACCTCCGCGGAGAGAGAACCGACCCCTTCGCCCGAACCTGAAAGGAGCTTCGCATGACCCTGAACGAGTGGCTGCGCGCGATCGCCGGAACCTTCGTCCTTCTCTCCGTCGCCCTGGGATGGTTCGTCCACCCGGCGTTCTTCCTCTTCACCGCCTTCGTCGGCGCCAACCTCCTGCAGTCGGCCTTCAGCAAGACGTGCCCGATGATGGTCATCCTGCGGAAGCTCGGTGTGCGCGAGCCGGGGGCGCCCGCGTGAAACTCATCGTTCTCGTCGTTCCGCGGGAAGCCCGGGACGACACGGAGGCCGCGCTCGGATCGGTCGGGGCGTACGGCTTTACCGAGGTCCCTTCGGTCTACGGCGAGGGATCAACCGGCCCGAGGTTCGGCTCGCGGGTCGCACCCGGAGTCTCGGACCTCATCTTCGTGGCCGTCGAGGACGCCAGGATCGGTGACGTGCGGGCGGCCCTTGCGAAGGTCGAGACACGTCTGGGACGGAGACTTCACGCTTTTCTGGTCCCCGCGGAAGAGATCTGATGGAAGGAGGGCGCCCACCCCTTCGGGAGGGCTCGCTCCGGCCCGCGGAGAAATAAGCGTCTTCGGCGCACCGGTTCCCTTGTTTGCAAGCCCTGGTCCTCACTTCTATAGTGGGCCGAGGCTGCGAAACGTCATGAAGCTGCCCATCTACATGGATCACCACGCCACCACGCCGGTGGATCCGCGCGTGCTGGAGGCCATGCTGCCGTATTTCACGCAGACCTTCGGCAACGCGGCTTCGAGGAACCACGTGTTCGGGTGGGAGGCGGAGGCGGCGGTGGACGAGGCGCGCCACCAGGTCGCGTCCGCCATGAACGCCTCGGACAAGGAGATCGTCTTCACGAGCGGGGCGACCGAGTCCGACGACCTGGCGATCCTGGGCGTCGCCCGGATGCACCGCCAGAAGGGAAACCACGTCGTCACGGGGCGGACCGAGCACCGGGCCGTGCTGGACACCTGCGAAGCGCTCGAGAAGGAAGGCTTCGAGGTCACGTATCTGCCGACCGACAGTTTCGGGCGGATCACGGCCGATCAGGTCCGCGACGCGATCGGTGAGCAGACGATCCTCGTCACGCTGATGCTCGCCAACAACGAGATCGGCACGATCCATCCGATCGCCGAAATCGCAGCGGTCTGCAAGGAGAGAGGAGTCCTCTTCCACACCGACGCCGTCCAGGGATTCGGAAAGATCCCCTTCGACGTCGAAACCATGCGCGTGGACCTGGCCTCGGTCACGGCGCACAAGATCTACGGGCCCAAGGGGGTCGGGGCGCTTTACGTCCGGTCGAAGAATCCGAGGGTGAGGCTGTCGCCGATCATCCTGGGGGGCGGGCACGAGCGCGGGCTGCGCTCCGGGACCCTGAACGTTCCGGGCATCGTCGGTTTCGGCAAGGCCGCGGAGATCTCCGTCTCCGAGAGGGAGACCGAGGCGCGGCGGATGCGCCGGCTGCGAAAGCGGCTCCACGACGGGATCGTGTCGCGCGTCGAGGACGTGCACGTCAACGGCGCGCCGCTGCCGCGGATCCAGGAAGACGGCGCGCTCGCGGCGGGAGAGACGGAGTGGCGCCTGCCGGCCAACCTCAACCTCTCCTTCGCGGGAGTCGAAGGCGAAGCTCTGCTCATGGGCCTTCGGGACGTGGCGGTCTCTTCGGGCTCCGCCTGCACGTCCGCTTCGCTGCGCCCTTCGCACGTGTTGAAGGCGCTCGGCCTGCCGGATGACCTCGCGCACTCCTCCCTCCGGTTCGGCCTGGGACGCTGGAACACGGAGGAGGAGGTGGACTTCACGATAGAGGCCGTGGCGGGCGCGGTCCGGCGCCTGCGCGAGCTGGCGCCGATGAAACGAGTTTCTTCGTAACGTCGGGTGCGTGGCTCAGGGGAGTCCGTGCCGTAGGGGCGGGGCTTGTCCCCGCCCGCGACAACGGGCTGACGACTGCGACGGGAGGCGGGCGGCCGCGAGGGCCGCCCCTACGGCACGGAGCGTGACCGCAGGCCCGTGGTCCGCGCGGTCCCCGTCCTCATGCAGCTGATCGGCAAGGACTGCGGAATGATTGCGCACTGCCGGCCCTTAGGATGCTCGGCGAGGTGAGATGAGCCAGCTGACGGATCTCGTTCGAAGCTTTCCTTCCTACGCGGACCTCCTCCGACGGGTCCGCGGCGGAGAGGACCGTCTGGTCGTGGCGGGAGGCGTGGGAGCGCTTCCGGGACTCCTGCTCGCCGCGCTGGGAGAGGACCTCGGCCGGCCGCTGGCCGTCGTCGTGCCGGACGAGAAAGAGGCCGGGTGGCTGATCTGCGATCTCGAGGCGGCCGGCCTGGCGAGGGTCTTTCGCGCGCCCGCGCCGACCCTGACGCCGTACCAGCGCATCCCCCCCTCGCTCAAGGCCCGGCGGGACGAGTTCGCGCTCCTCTCGGCTCTCGCGGGCGAGGAGGCGGTCGGAGCGGCCGTCCTGCCCGCGCGCTCGCTCTTCACGCGCCTCCCCTCGCGGGAGGAGTTCCTGCGCCTGCGCGTGACGCTCGCCGAGGGAGAAGAAGTCTCGCTTCCCGGCCTGACCGCGCGGCTGACGCGCGTCGGTTATCGCCGCGCCGATCTCGTCGTCGAGACGGGGGATCTCGCGGTGCGCGGCGGGCTCTTCGACGCGTATCCGCCCGACCGCGAGCTTCCGGTGCGCGTCGAGCTGGAGGGGGACCGGGTTGCGTCGATCCGGATCTTCGATCCCGACTCGCAGCGCTCGCGCGAGCGCCTCCAGAGCGTCGCGCTGCCTCCGTTCTCCGCCGCGGAGGAATCGGAGGAAGCGCGCTATCTCCTGGCCGAGCGGATCGGACGGCCTCCCTCGGAGGTCGAGAGCGCCGTGTTCGCGCCGGCCGTGTCCGCGATGCCGGCCGGGTGGCTCGACTACGCCGCCGGGGAGGGACCCCTGCTCGTGGCGCTCGATCCGGCGGCGATCGAGGAAGAGATCGAGGAATTCTCTCAGCGGCTGGCCGGCGACCGGGACCCCGACCGCGACGTCTTCGTGCCCGAAGAGCTCCTCCATCCCGCGCCGCGCATCCGGGAAAGCCTCGCGCGCGCGGGCGTCCTGCTCGACCGGCTGGGCCTGTCTGCCGGCGAGGGCTCCTTGATCCGAGTGCCCGCGGAGGCCGTCGTCGCGCACGCCGGGCGCACCGGCGAGGCGGCGGCGGAACTGACGCGCGCGCTCGAATCGGGCGAAGAGGTCTTCGTCGCCGTGAGGCAGACCGGAGGAGCCGAGAAACTCCGCCGATTCGCTCTCGAGTACTCGCTCCACGTCTCTTCCGAGCGGCGTCCCGGAGCGCTCATCAGCGTCCCGGCTGACATCTCCTCGGGGTTTCGCCTGCGGGAGCCGCGCCTCTCTCTCTACTCCGAAAGCGAGATCTTCGGGGAGGAGCGGCAGGTCTCCCTCTCCCGCCGGCGGCCGGCGGAGGCTTTCCTCTCCGACCTGCGCGACTTGAAGCTCGGCGATGCGGTCGTCCACCGCGACTACGGGATCGGTCTCTTCAAGGGACTGAAGCGCGTCCCCGTGGAGGGGGAGGAGCGCGAGTTCATGGAGATCGGGTACGCGGAGGAGAAGACGCTGCTGCTTCCCGTGGAGCGCTTCGACCTCGTCCAGAAGTATTCCGGCGTCGAAGGGGTCGAGCCGGCGCTCGACAAGCTGGGCGGAGCCGGATGGGCCCGGCGCAAGGCCTCGGTCAAGAAGGCGATGCGCGACATGACCGACCAGCTCTTGAAGCTCTACGCGCGCCGCAGCCTCGCAGAGGGCTTCGCCTTCTCCAAGGACTCGCCCTGGCAGAAGGAGTTCGAGGACGCCTTCGAGTACGACGAGACGCCCGACCAGGCGCAGGCGATCGCCGACGTCAAGAGGGACATGCAGTCGGAGAAACCCATGGATCGCCTCCTCTGCGGCGACGTCGGGTACGGCAAGACGGAGGTCGCCATGCGCGCGGCCTTCAAGGCCGTGCTGGACGGGAAGCAAGTGGCGGTCCTGGCCCCGACGACGATCCTCGCGGATCAGCACTTCCGCACCTTCACTCGACGCTTCACCGCGTTCCCGGTGACGATCGAGCTGCTCTCGCGCCTGCGCCCCCGCGCGGAGCAGAAGGCGGTCATCGAAAGAGTCGCCGAGGGCTCCGTGGACATCCTGATCGCCACGCACCGCCTGCTCGGAAAAGACATCGCCTTCCGGGACCTGGGGCTGCTCATCGTGGACGAGGAGCAGCGGTTCGGCGTCGCGCAGAAGGAGAAGCTGAAGGAGTGGAAGGCCTCGATCGACGTGCTGGCGATGTCGGCGACGCCCATCCCGCGCTCGCTGCATCTCTCGCTCTCCGGGCTGCGGGACCTCTCGATCATCGAGACGCCGCCCCGCGACCGGCTGGCCATCGAGACTCAGGTCGTGCCGCGCAAGCCCGAGGTCATGCGCGAGGCGATCGAAGCGGAGCTCTCCCGCGGGGGCCAGGTCTTCTTCGTGCACAACCGCGTCGAGTCCATCGGCCGCGTCAAGCAGGAGCTGGAGGAGCTCATCCCCTCCGCGCGGGTGACCGTCGCTCACGGCGCGATGCGGGAAGGCGAGCTGGAGAAGGCGATGATGCGCTTCCTTTCCCGCGAGGCGGACGTCCTGCTCGCGACGACGATCATCGAGAACGGGCTGGACATCCCTTCGGCCAACACGATCCTGATCGACCACGCCGGGATGTACGGCCTGGCGCAGCTCTATCAGCTCCGCGGGCGCGTCGGGCGAAGCGACAAGCCCGCCCAGGCGTTTCTGCTGATCGAGGAAGCCGCGGCGCTTTCGGAGACGGCGCGCCGCCGGCTCGCCTCGATCCAGGAATTCTGCGACCTGGGAGCCGGCTTCCGCATCGCGGCCAAGGACCTGGAGATCCGCGGTTCCGGCAACATCCTCGGGGGCGAGCAGTCGGGCCAGATCGTCTCGGTCGGCTTCGAGACGTACCTGACTCTCCTCGAGGAAACGGTCCGCGAGATGCGGGGAGAGGAGGCGCGGCCCGAGCGGGCCGTCACGCTCTCGCTCGGCCTCGACCTGACGATCCCGCCCGACTACGTGGCCGACGAGAACTGGCGCATGATGATCTACAAGAAGATCGCCCGCGCGGACGACGACCGTTCCCTGGAAGAGACGGCCCGCGAGATCGCCGATCGTTTCGGGGAGCCGCCGGAGGCGGTCCGGCGGCTCGTCGCCTACTCGCGGCTGCGCGCGCGCGCCGAGCGGCTGCGGGTCACCTCCATCACCCGGCAGGCCGGGAGGGTCCATCTGCGTTTCGCCGAGGACGCCGCGGTGGACCCGGATCGCCTCCTCGACTTCGTCCGGCGCACGCGCGGAGCGAGGCTCTCGCCCGGCCGCGTTCTTTCGCTTCCGTCCCCGGAGGGGGACGCGGTGCTCTCCGAGCTGATGACCTGGCTGGAGGAGTTCGAGCGGCCAATAGCGGCGTAGGGACGTCCGTCCTTATGTCACCCTGAGCCCTTCGTACCCGCGTTGTCATCCCTTCACTCCCTTCCTGGCATCCTGAGCGCAGCGAAGGATCTGCCCTCTCAGGGAATGTGGAGCAGATTCTTCGGGCCTGCGGCCGCGCCGTCGCCACAGCGGCTCTGGCGCGTCGGCGACCTCAGAATGACGGGGGCACTGGCCTCGGGTTCCGGAATTCTCATAGACTCTCACTGTTCTAGTAGATCCGAATGAAGACACGCTCTCTTGCCATTGGTCTCTTTCTCCTGGCCGGAACCCTCACCGGGGCGGAACTGGTCGAGAAGATCCTGGCTCGGGTCAACGACCGGCTGATCACCAACTCGGAGTTTCAGAAGCGGATGGTGGCCGCGTCGCACGCGCCTCAGGCTTCCACCGACCTCATGCAGATCAAGCGCGAGGTCCTGGAGGACCTGATCCGGGAGAAGCTCCTCGAGGAGCGGGCCAAGGAGATGAGCGTCTCGGCCTCGGACGAAGAGATCGAGACCGCCGTCGAGCGCGTCAAGCGTCAATACAACCTGGCCACGGACCAGGAGTTCGACGCCGCCCTCGCCTCCTCCAACATGACACGCGAGGACTTGAAGCGGCAGATGCGGCAAACGATCATTCTGCAGAAGGTCATCGGCCGGGACGTGACTTCCAAGCTGGAGATCTCCGAGGACATGCTGCGGCTCGAATACGAAAGGCAGAAGGAGAAGCTGTACCGGGTGCCCGAATCGGCGCGCGTCGCGGAGATCGTCATCCGTTTCCCGGCCAATGACCCGGCGACTCGCGAGAAGGCCGTGGCGCGGCTGGAGGAGGCGCGCTCAAAGCTCGCGGCGGGGGGGGGGCCCCTTTCGCGGAACTGGCCAAGGAGTACTCGGAGGGCAACGCGAAGGACCGGGGCGGAGACCTCGGATCCGTCTCGAAAGGAGAGCTGCTTCCGGCGCTCGATGCGGCGGTCTTCGGCGATCCTCCGCAGGAATATCCGCCGCCGGCACTCCAGCCGGCCTCCATCCACCTTTTTCACGTCACCGAGCGTAAGCCGGCGGGATTCAAGGCCTTCGCGGACGTGAGCGAGGACCTGAAGAAGCGCATCGGTGAGAACCTCTACGAGAAACGCTTCGGCGATTACGTCGCGAAGCTGCGCCGCGAGGCCTACGTGAAGATCTACGATCCGGAGCTGGCGAAGCTGGACGAAAAGAAGAGTTGAGGTTTCAGGTTTTTCCCTGACATCTTGCCTCGCGTTCGAATTCCCCTTCCTTCCGACTTCTCCTTCGACGGGGTCGTGCGCTCGCACGGCTGGTACGACCTGCCGCCCTTCTCCTACGACCCCGAGAAAGGAGTCCTGACGACGTTCGTCGAATCTCCGCCTCTCCCGGCGGGAGAGGGGCGGGGTGAGAGGCGCTCGCCGGCCTTCATCTCCTTCCGCTCGCGGAGTGGCCGGCTCGAGGCGAAGTCCGATCGCCTCGACGGCGGTTCGCTCAAACGCCTCGCTCGCCGCGTTTTCTCCCTCGACGTCGACCTGGGCGTTTTCGCGCGGACGATCGCCAGGGAAAGGGACCTGGCTCGGGCGCTCGCGAGCGGGCGGGGGCGGATCCTGCGCGCGCCGACGCTCTTCGAAGACGCGGTCAAGATGCTGCTGACGACCAACTGCTCGTGGGCCGCGACGAAAGGGATGGTGGTTCGGCTGATCGCGGAAGCCGGAGCGGGCGGCCGCGCTTTTCCGGCTCCCGAGGCCGTCGCCGCGCTGTCTGTTTCGAAACTGAAGACGAAGATCCGCTGCGGCTACCGCGCCGAATCCCTTGCGCGGTTTGCCCGCCGCATCGCCCGAGACGGACTGGATCTCTCGAGGTGGGAACGCGCGGACGCGTCCTCGGAAGGAATTCGCGAGGCGATTCTTTCCGAGCACGGCTTCGGCCCCTACGCCGCGGAGGGGCTCCTGCGGATCCTGGGCCGGCACGACTACCTGGCGCTGGATTCCTGGGTGCGTCAGGAGTACCGCCGGCGCTATCCCGGTCCGCGGCGCACTACGGATCGTGCCATGGCCCGGCGATATGCACGATATGGAGCGCACCGCGGACTCGCGCTCTGGCTGGACATGACCAGTCACTGGCACGAGACACCCGGCGAAGCCTGAGAGCCTGGCTCCGCCTAGTTACGCCTTCCTTGCGCTCCTAATTTTTTTAGGCAAACTGTTTCTCTTGACTAACAAACCACGGCACACCTAACATCCGGCCAAGTGGCTTAATCTGGAAAAAAGTGGGAAGAAGTGGTCCCGAGCCTTTAATCGGGACGATGAGAAAGAAGGATGGATCGCTTTCGCGGCAGTGCCCCGGCCCGTCTCGACGAGAAGGGGCGTCTCAAGGTGCCGAATGTCTTCCGGCAGCAAATCGAAGAGGCATTCGGACCGGAGATGTTCGTGACGTCTCTGCACGGAGCGGAGGTCCTTCTCTATCCGCTCGCGATCTGGCGCGCGCTCGAGGAGAAGCTCGCGGCGCCGCCGGCGATCCACCGCGCGAAGAGCAAGTTCCTCGAGCGCGTCAACTATTACGGCCAGAACGGGTCGCTCGACGGCCAGGGGCGGATCCTCATCCCGCAGATCCTTCGCGATGCCGCAAAGCTGCCGCCCGACCTGGTCGTGACCGGGAATATCGATCACCTCGTCGTCTCCGACCGCGGCGCCCTCGCCTCGAAGCTCGCGAGCGAGGACTTCACGCCCGAGGACTACGACGAGATGTCGAAGCTGCTGATGTCTTGAGATCGCGAAACGGGAAACGAGACGGAAGACGGACGACGGAACACGGGAGACGCAGGACGTTGAGAAGCGGAGACACACTCCGGTCCTTCTCCGGGAGGTCGTGGAGATCCTCGCTCCGGAGCGCGGGGGATTTTTCGTGGACGCGACGGTCGGAGCCGGCGGCCACGCGGAGGCGCTGCTCGAGAAGGGAGACGGCATCCGTCTCCTCGGCATGGATCGGGACCCCGATGCGATCGCCCTGGCCCGCGCGCGCCTGGCGCGGTTTGGCGGCCGGGTCACGCTGGTCCAGGAGAACTTCGGGGACCTCGACCGGACGCTTGCGGAATTTCCTCCGGCCGCGGGGATCCTCGCGGATCTCGGAGTCTCGTCGATGCAACTGGAGGAGGGCCGGCGCGGTTTCTCGTTTCGCCGCGACGGGCCTCTCGATATGCGCATGAGTGGGATGGGCCGGACCGCCGCCGACATCGTCGCGACGGCATCGGTCGAAGAGATGACACGCATCCTGCGTGAATACGGGGAGGAGAGGATGTCGGCAAAGATCGCTCGGGGGATCGTGCAGGAACGCGCCTTCAAGGGACCGATCACGGGCACGCGGCAGCTCGCGCGGATCGTCGCGCGGGCCAAGGGGACCCGCGAAAGGATTGATCCTGCCACCCGCGTCTTTCAAGCCCTGCGCATCGAGGTCAACCAGGAGCTCGCCGCGCTCGGGAGCTTCCTCGCCGCGGCCGTCAACCGCCTGGACGCCCGCGGCCGCCTTGCCGTGATCGCCTACCACTCGCTGGAGGATCGTCTCGTCAAGGAGACTTTCCGCCGGCAGTCCGGCGTCTGTTTCTGCCCCCGCTCTCTCCCGTTCTGCGTGTGCGGCGCGCGGCGGGTGTTGAAGATCCTGACGCGCCGGCCGGTCGTTCCGTCCAGAGACGAGGTCGGCCGCAATCCGCGCTCGCGCAGCGCGCGCCTGCGCGCCGCCGAGAAGCTGCTCCCTCTCCCCCCGGGAGAGGGGACGGGGGTGAGGGCCTTGAATTCCGATGAGTAATCCGGTGAGCGTCCAATGCCCCGGCGCCGGCAGCGCCTTCACCCCGCACTCTCCCAGAGGGAGAGGGAGTCAGACATGAGCGCCGTCGCGTATGCCCAGTCCAAGCGCGTCGAGAATCTCCACTTGACGCGGGAGCGGGACCGCCGCCGCGGCCGCGAGCTCGCCACGTATCTGCTTGCCGGGCTGCCGGTGGCCTGCGCCCTCTTCGTCTGCGCCGCGCTGCACGTCGAGACGGTTCGCGTCGGATACGCGCGCGAGTCGCGCGTCAAGGTCTTCTCCCGGCTCGACGAGGAGAACCGCCGCCTGCGCGCGGAGCTCGCCCTCGCCTCCGCTCCGGCGCGGGTGGTGGAGGTGGCGACCCGCAAGGGCCTGCGTCCGCCGCGGCCGGGACAGATCCAGTACGTCCAGGAGCCCGCGGCAACGGAGCCCGCGGCAACGGAGCCCGCGGCAACGGAGCCCGCCCGATGAACGTCCTTCGAGACCGGCGCCTTCGGCTCTTCGCCCTCGGGCTCGCGATCTGGGCGGCCCTGGTCGTCGGCCGCCTCGCCCAGCTCCAGCTCGTGCAGGGCAGCAAGTACCGGGCGCGCGCGCACCGGCAGCAGGAGCGGCGCGTCGAGGTCTCGGGCCGGCGCGGGCCGATCCTGGACCGCGAGGGCCGGGACCTCGCGGTCTCCGTCGAAGTCTCTTCCGTCTACGCGATTCCCGACGACGTCGAGAACGCTCCGGCCGCCGCTTCGACGCTCGCGCCTTTGCTCGGCCTCCCGCGCGCGAAGATCCTGGAGCGTCTGACGCAGCCGAAGGGCTTCGTCTGGATCGCCCGCAAGGTGGAGCCTTCGATCGCCGACCGGATCCGCTCTCTGAAGGTTCCGGGCGTGCACCTGGTCGCGGAGCCCAAGCGGTTCTATCCGAACGGGCCGCTGGCCGCCGCTGTCCTGGGGTACGTCGGCCTGGACGACCGGGGTCTCGCCGGCCTCGAGTACTCCTATGAAGACACGGTCCGAGGACAGCCGGGCGAGATTATCGCCCTGACCGACGCGCGCCGGTCAACCTACGGCGAGGCGGAGACGGCCGGACGGCCGGCGCAGGAGGGATCGGCCCTGACGGTCTCGCTCGACACCGGGATTCAGTTCGCGGCCGAGCGGGAGCTGGAATCCACGATGCGCGAGCTCGACGCGAAGTCGGGCAGCGTCGTGCTGCTCGATCCGTGGAGCGGAGAGATCCTGGCGATGGCCAGCGCCCCGAGCTTCGACCCGAACCAGTACGGCCGCTTTCCCGCCGAGGCGCGCCGCAATCGCGCGGTCGCGGACGCCTACGAGCCCGGCTCGACCTTCAAGATCGTGACGGGCGCGGCCGCGCTCGACCGGGGCCTCGTGCGGCTGGACGAGATCATCGACACCGGCCACGGGGTCATCCGCATCGGCCGGGTGACGATCAACGAGGACAAGCATCACGACTACGGCGCGTTGACTCTGGCCGGAGTCTTCGAGCGCTCTTCCAACATCGGCATCATCCATGTGGGTCTGCGCCTCGGCCCGGAGCGTCTCTTCGAGGGGGCGAGCGCATTCGGCATCGGGCGGGCGACGGGGGTGGACCTGCCCGGAGAGGCCTCCGGCATCTTTCGGCCGCTCTCGCGCTGGTCCTCGCTGTCCAACGCCTCCATCTCGATGGGACAGGAGGTCGCACTGACGGCCCTGCAGCTCGCGCGCGTCGCGGCGGTCGTCGCCAACGGAGGTCTTCTCGTGCAGCCGCGGCTCGTGACGGCGATCCGCCGGCCCGGCGGACGCGTCGAGCGGCCCGCGCCGCCGCCGCCGGTCCGCGTGATCTCGGAGGCGACGGCCCGTTCGCTGCGGACGATCCTGGCGGGCGTCGTCGAGCGGGGGACCGGGACAACGGCGGCGATTCCGGGCTTCTCGGTGGCGGGCAAGACGGGGACGGCGCAGAAGGCGGGGCCCGGCGGATACCAGGCCGGGCGTTACGTCCCCAACTTCGTCGGGTTCGTTCCGGCGGAGAATCCCCGGGTGGTCGCGGTCGTCGTCGTGGAAGAGCCCAAAGGCAAGTACTACTCGCGGGACGTCGCCGCGCCGCTCTTCGCGCGCGTCGTCTCGCAGGCGCTCGACATCCTGCGCGTGGCTCCGGCCGAGCAGCGCCTCCCCTCGACCGTGCTCGCTTCCTCCGACGGCCACGTGGCATACCCCGCGGGGGTCGTCCCCGTCTCGGTCCGATCGGTTCGTCCCGCCTCCTCGGCGGCCGATTCCTCCGAAGAGGCCTTGCCCCAACTGCAGGATCTTCCCGACCCGGCGCAGCCCCTAGGAATCCGCCGTAGCGTCAGCGAAGGCGGATTCCTCCTGACGCCGGATGTCGTCGGGCTCTCGGCCCGGCAGGCGCTGGCCGTCTTCGCGCGCCTCGGAGTGATGACGCGGTTGCACGGCACCGGTTTCGTGGTCTCGCAGGAGCCCGCGCCCGGAACGGCCGTCCGGCCGGGCCAGCACCAGACGCTGCATCTTTCGGAAACCGCCCCTCCGATCAATCGGCCGGCTCGCAGCCGGGAGGAGACGAGCTCCAACTTTTCCGGTCCGTGAAGCTCATGGAACTCCTCTCGGTCCTGCCGGATGCCGACGTCGATCGCGCGACACCCGACTCGGACATCCTGCGTGTGCGGTACGACTCGCGGCAGGTCCTGCCGGGAGACCTCTTTGTCGCGATCCGCGGGGAGGCGGCGGACGGCTTCGACTACGTCCCGCAGGCGATCTCGCGCGGAGCGGCCGCAGTGGTGTCGGACCGCCCGGCGCCGGCGGAGAGGCCTGAATCGGTGGCCTGGGTGCGCGTCGAGGACACGCGCCGGGCGCTCGCTCTCCTGGCCGAGCGGCGCGCGGGCAACCCCGCGGAGAAGCTCGTTCTCGCCGCGGTCACGGGCACGAACGGCAAGACGACGACGGCGACGTTGCTGGAGGCCCTGCTGGCAGAGCGTCACGGCGAGTCGGGCCTGCTCGGCACCGTCGCCTACCGCACCGGACGCCGGCAGATGCCGGCCGGGCGGACGACACCGGAAGCCCCGGAGATCCAGGACCTCCTGGAGGAAATGGTGGAGGCCGGCGTGCCGGCCGCGGCGATCGAGGTCTCCTCGCACGCCCTCGCGCTCGAGCGCGTCGCCGGATGCCGTTTCGACGTCGCGGTCTTCACGAACCTGACGCGCGACCACCTCGACTTCCACGGCGACATGGAGAGTTACTTCCAGGCGAAGAAGAAACTTTTCGCGATGCGCAAGCCGGCGGCCGCCGCCGTGATCAACGCCGACGACTCCTTCGGGCGGCGCCTGGCGCTCGAAGTCGCGCCTCCCATCCTGACCTACTCGGCTTCCGGCAAGCCGGCGGACGTCCGGGTCTCCGCGTCTCGCTGCGATCTCGCCGGAACTTCTCTGGAGGTCCAGCACGGAGGAGAAGCGTTCTCGATCGCTTCTCCTCTGCTCGGGCGCTTCAACCTCGAGAACCTGGCGGCGGCGGCAGCGGCCGGACTCGCTCTCGGGATGGCGCCCGATCGAATCGCGGCCTCGCTCTCCCGCGTCCAACGCGTCGCCGGGCGGCTGGAGCCCGTCGATGCGGGCCGGCCCTACGCAATCCTCGTGGACTACGCGCACACGGAAGACGCCCTGAAGCGGCTCCTCGAGGCGGTGAGGGAGCTGAGCGATAAGAAGATCGTCCTGGTCTTCGGCTGCGGGGGGGACCGCGACAAAGGAAAACGGTTTCCGATGGGGTTGGCCGCCGGAAGCATGGCCGACATCCCGATCGCGACCTCCGACAACCCTCGTTCGGAGGACCCCGAGGCGATTCTTGCGGAAGTCGAAAGAGGCCTCGCGGCGTCGGGCGCGAAGAGGTACCTGAAGATCGCCGACCGGCGGGAAGCGATCCGGAAGGCGATCGATCTCGCCAACCCCGGTGTCATCGTGGTGATCGCGGGCAAGGGACACGAGACCACGCAGGTCATCGGGAAACGAGTCCTGCCCTTCGACGACCGGCTCGTCGCGACGGAGCTCGCGCGGCGGTGAACTTCACGCTCTCGAAAGCCGCAGGCGCGGTCAACGCGAGGCTCACGCCGGCCGGCGCCGAGGCGACGCTCTCGGGCGTCTCGGTGGATTCCCGGCGCGTGCGGCCGGGCGACCTCTTCGTGGCGCTGCCCGGAGTGAAGGCGGACGGGCATGACTTCGCGGCCGCGGCGGCGGCGGCGGGCGCGCGAGCGCTGCTGGGGACCCGTCGTCCGGAGGGACTGCCCCCGGACTTTCCGGTGCTGGAGGTCTCCGACTCGCGGGAATCGCTCCTGAAGCTGGCGGGCGTGATGAAGAAAGAGGCCGGCTTCCGCCTGGCGGCGGTCGCGGGCTCGGTCGGGAAGACGACCACGAAGGAATTCGCGGCGGCGATTCTCGCCCGGCGCTTTGCCGTCGAGAAGACGCCGGGGAACCAGAACAGCGCGATCGGGTTCCCGATGTCCGTCCTCAATCTGTCCGGGAGGCTCGAGTGGATGGTCGGAGAGATGGGAATGAGCGCGCTCGGAGAGATCTCGCGGCTTTCCCGGACCTTCGAGCCGGACGTCGCGACGATCACGCGAATCGCGGCCGAGCACCTCGAGTTCCTCGGATCCCTCGACACGGTCGCCGAAGCCAATGGAGAGATCCTCGAAGGCCTGAAACCCGGCGGCGTCTTCGTGGCCAACGCGGACGACTCGCGCGTGGCGGCGCTGGCCGGCCGGCATCCGGGCAGGACTCTGTGGTTCGGATTCGGCGCGGGAGCCGACGTCACGGCGGAGGAGGTCGCGCCGGGAGACTCGGGCACGAGCTTCCGTCTGAGAACGCCCGCCGGAGGAGCGTCCATCACTTTGCCATTGCCGGGGCTCCATCAGGTGGGCAATTTCCTCGCCGCCTCGGCGGTGGCGATCGCGGCCGGCGCCTCGGCCGAGGACTGCGAGGCCGCCGCGCCCGACCTCACGCCGGCCCAGCACCGCGGGGAGATCTGGCGGCACGGCTCGGGGGCGCTGCTCTATGATGACGCCTACAACGCCAGCCCGCCTTCGATGCGCGCGGCGCTCGACACGTTGAAGCTTCTTCCGGGCGGGCGGAAGATCGCGGTCCTGGGAGACATGCTCGAGCTCGGCGCCGAAGATCTCTGGTGGCATCGGGAAACGGGGCGCTACGCCGTGGGGCGCGCGGATTTGCTGATCTGCGTGGGCCGGCGGGCCCGCGCGATCGCGGAAGGCGCCTCGGCCTCGGGCTTTCCCGCCGGAGAGATCCAGTGCGTCGCGGATCCCGAGCGGGCCGCCGGCGTGCTCGACTCGATGCTTTCCGGCGCCGATACGGTGCTGTTCAAGGCCTCGCGCGGCGTCGGTCTCGACCGCGCCGTGGCCCTCCTGAAGGTCCGTGAGGCGTGAGGCGTGAGGCGAAGCCCGTGACAGCGCTGAATGGTACAGCCTCCATGCGCCTGCCGCCTTACGCCTTACGCCTTACGGCTCAGGGTATCTGATGCTGTACAGACTGCTCTATCCGCTGGCGAAATCCCTGCCGGCGTTCAACGTCTTCCGCTACATCACGTTCCGCGCCGCGATGGCCGCCGTGACCGCTCTTCTTCTGGCGCTCGTTTTCGGATGGCCGATGATCCGAATGCTCAAGAGCCGCCAGATCGGACAGGCGATCCGCGAAGAAGGACCGCGGTCGCACCACGCCAAGGCGGGAACGCCGACGATGGGAGGGCTGCTCATCCTGCTCGCGGTCATCGTCGCGACCTTCCTCTGGATGGACCTCTCTAATCGCTTCGTCTGGATCGCGCTGGCCACGCTCGGGTGCCTGGGCCTCGTGGGCTTCGCCGACGATTTCGTGAAGTTCGCCAAACGGCGCAGCCTGGGCCTGAGCGGGCGCGGAAAGCTCGTGCCGCAGTTTCTGGCGGCGTTCGCGATCGCGTGGGCCATCCGGCACTGGGCGGGAGAGGGGTATATCTCCACGGTGCTGACGTTTCCCTTTCTGAAGCGGTTCGTCCTGGATCTCGGCGCCCTCTACGTTCCCTTCGTCGCCCTGATCGTCGTGGGGTCTTCCAATGCCGTCAACCTGACCGACGGCCTGGACGGCCTTGCGATCGGGTCCGTGGGGATCGCCGCCGGAACCTACGCGATCCTGGCCTATCTCACGGGCAACGCGGTCGCGGCGCGCTATCTCCAGATCCCCTTCGTGCCGCAGACCGGAGAGCTGTCCGTCTTCTGCGGGGCGATCGTGGGCGCGTCGCTCGGGTTTCTCTGGTTCAACTGCCATCCGGCGGACGTCTTCATGGGAGACGTCGGATCGCTCCCGCTCGGAGGAGCGATCGCGGCCGTCGCGGTCATGACCAAGAACGAGATGCTGCTGGCGATCGTGGGCGGCCTCTTCGTGCTGGAGGCGGTGTCGGTCATAGTGCAGGTTGCGTCCTTCCAGACGACGGGAAGGCGCGTCCTGCGGATGGCCCCGCTCCATCATCATTTCGAGCTGGCCGGCTGGCCGGAGTCGCGAGTGATCATCCGTTTCTGGATCCTCGCGATCCTCTTCGCGGTCCTTGGCCTTTCGACGTTGAAGCTGAGGTGATGCGTGAGCCGTGAGCCGTCAGCCGTGAGCCGCGAGATGCCGAAGGCGGCGGTTCTGCCCGAGCGCGTGGCGATCCTGGGCTTCGCCCGGAGCGGGCAGGCGCTGGCGCTCGCGCTCGTTCAGAGAGGCGTCTCGGTCGCGGTGGGGGACGCCAGGCCCCGGTCGGCCTTCGACGAAGATCTCGTCGCGAGACTCGAGGCGGGCGGCGTCCGGTTCTTCTTCGGCGGGCCGTCCGAGGACTTTCTGGAGGTGGCGCAGTGGCTGGCGCTCTCTCCGGGAGTCCCGCTCTCCTCGCCCCTCGTCCTGGCCGCGCGCCGGCGGGGCATCGCGGTGCTGGCTGAGATCGAGATCGCCTGGCGGATCGCCGAGGCGCAGGTCGAAGGGAAGAACCGCTGGATCGCAATCACCGGGACCAACGGAAAATCCACGACGACGGCCTGGATCGCCGAGCTCTTGAAGCGCGCCGGCCGCCCGGTCGCGCTCGCGGGCAACATCGGCGTTCCGCTCTCCGCGTTCCTCTCGGATCGCTCTCCCCGCGACTTCGTCTGCGAGGTCTCTTCCTTTCAGCTCGAGGCGATCCAGCTCTTCGCCGCGCACGTGGCCGTCCTGACCAACATCACCCCGGACCACCTGGACCGGCACGAGGGGTTCGCCGAGTACGTCCGCGTAAAGGAGAGGATCTTCGAGAACCAGCGGCCCGAGGACTTCGCGGTCATCAACGCCGACGACGCGGCCTCGCGCCCGATCGTGACGCGCTCCCGGCGCGTCGCGTTCTCCCGCCGGGAGAGGATTCCCGGCGGCGCCTGGGTAGAAGATGGCTGCCTCGTCTCGGAGATCCAGGGAGAGCGGCGTACGATTCTTTCCGCGAAGGATCTCGCCCTGGCCGGCGCCCACAACCTCGAGAACGCGCTCGCGTCCCTGGCCGCGGCCGACTGCCTGGGGACTCCCACGGAGGCGATCGCCGCGGGCCTGAAGGACTTCCACGGACTTCCGCATCGCACCGAGCTCGTCGCGGAGGCGGCGGGCGTGGCCTGGGTGAACGACTCGAAGGGGACCAACGTGGACGCCACGAAGAAGTCGCTCGAGGGATTTCCCGGCGCCAGCGTCATCCTGATCCTCGGCGGTCGCGACAAGCACGGCGATTTCGAAGCGCTCGCGCCGGCAGTCGCCCGCGCCGCGCGCAAGGTGCTCACGATCGGCGAGGCCGCCGGGCTGATCGAGACGGCCCTGGCCGGCGTCGTTCCCGTCGAGCGCGCCGGGGCCATGGACCGGGCCGTCGAACGAGCGGCCGAGCTCTCTCGACGCGGCGACACCGTTCTGCTCTCGCCCGCTTGCGCCTCCTTCGACCAGTACGCCAACTACGAGGAACGGGGAGAGCACTTCGCGCGTCTGGCCCGCGCGGCTACAAAGGCAAGGAGCCGTAAGGCGTAAGGCGTGAGGCGAAGTGTGAGATCCAAGCGAAACCGACGCCAGCGGTGGCCGCGCCTGACGCCTGACGCCTTACGCCTTACGGAGAGTCATGGCTCGTAAGCTCTCTTCCGACAAGGTGCTCTTCGTGGCGCTGGTGGCGCTCTCGTTGTTCGGGTGCGTCATGATCTACAGCGCCTCGGCGGTCTCGGCGGGAGTGACGCTCGGGACCCCGTACAAGTACGTGATCAAACAGATGGCGGCGCTCGCCGTGGGCGGCCTGGCCGCTTTTGCCGTGTACCGCGCAGACTATCGGCTGTTTTCGCGAAGGTGGATCGGGTACGGCGTCTACGGCGTGACGTTTCTCCTCTGCGTCCTGGCCCTCTTCCGCCCTCCGATCAACTCCGCGCGCCGCTGGCTGTCGCTCGGGCCCGTCATGCTGCAGCCTTCGGAGCTGTTGAAGGTGGGCCTCGTGCTGGTGCTCGCGCGTCTGGTGACGAGCCGGGCGGCCGGCGCGGGAGAGCCCGAGCGCGTCCTGCCCGCGGCGCTCCTCCTGACGGGACTCGCGGCCGGGGTCGTCGTGCTCGAGCCGGACCTGGGGACGGCCGCCTCCTATCTGATGCTCTGCGCGGTCGTGCTGTGGCTGGCCGGCGTGCGCCTGCGACTCTTCCTGATCGGCCTGGCGGGCGTCGTTCCGGTCCTGGCGGCTCTCGCGTTCTCGGCGAGCTATCGCCGCGCCCGGCTCCTCTCCTTTCTGCGCCCGGACGCGGACCCTCTGGGCGCCGGCTTCCAGGCCATCCAGTCGCTCATCGCGGTCGGCGCGGGGGGAGTCTCCGGCAACGGCCTGGGCGGCAGCCGTCAGAAGCTCTTCTTCCTTCCCTATCCGCACACCGACTTCATCTTCGCGATCGTCGGAGAAGAGCTGGGATTCCTCGGAGCCCTCGGGGTCATCGCCTGTTTCGCCGTCGTGGCCTGGAGAGGCCTTCGAGCGGTCCGCCGCGCTCCGGAGCCCTTCGCGGCTTTTCTCGCCGCGGGCGCCACCGCCATGATCGTCGTGCAGGCGGCCGTCAACGTGTCGGTCGTTCTCGGCCTCATGCCGACGAAGGGAATGCCGCTGCCGTTCGTGTCCTACGGCGGATCCTCCCTCGTGGCCTCGTGGATCGCGGGAGGACTGATCCTGAACATCTCGCAGCACGAAGTCGAAAGGCGCGAGTCGTGACGCCTGACGGCCCCTCGGCCGGAACGTGACCGGTGTGGTGGAGGGTGCGTACGTGATCGTGGCGGGCAGGACGGGCGGGCACATCTTTCCGGGCCTCGCCCTGGCGCGGGAGATCCGCGCGCGGCGGCCGGAGGCCCCGGTCCTGTTCGTCGGAACGGCGGAGGGACTGGAGAGGCGGCTCGTGCCGGAGGCGGGCTTTTCTCTGGAGACCGTCACGTCTTCCGGCTTTGCCGGCAAGAGCCTCTCCGGCAAGCTCCTGTCGCTCGCCCGCCTGCCGGCCGGGTTTCTCGAGGCGAGGTCTTTGCTCTCGCGCCATCGGGCGCGGGCGGTGGCCGGGATGGGCGGATATGTCAGCGTGCCGGTGCTCGCCGCCGCGCGCTCGCTCGGCGTCCCGACGCTCGTCCACGACTCCAACGCGCTGCCCGGGATCGCGACGAAGCTGCTCAACCGTTTCGCCACGCGCACGGCCGTCGGCCTCGCCCGGTCCAACGCGCATCTGGCCAAATCGGGGATCGTGACCGGCACTCCCGTGCGCTCCGAGTTCTTCGCGGTCCCCCGCCCCTCCGCGTCCGCCGCGACGCGGCGCCTGCTCGTCCTCGGAGGAAGCCAGGGCTCGGCGGTACTGAATAAAGCGATGATCGGGGCGGCCCGAAACCTGGCCCGGGAAGGCCTGGAAGTTGTGCACCAGACCGGGGAGAGCCACTTCGCGGGCGTTCAGAGGCGTTACGGAGAAGTTCCCGCGGGCTGGCGGCTGGCGCCTTTCCTGCCGCGGATCTACGAGGAGCTCGCCCGGGCGGACCTTGTCGTCTCCCGGGCGGGCGCGCTGACTCTCGCCGAGCTCGCGGCGGCGGGACGTGCGGCGATTCTGGTTCCCTTCGGCTCGGCGACGCACGGCCACCAGAGGGAGAATGCGCGGGCTTTCGTCGAAGCGGGAGCGGCCCGGATGATCGAGGAGCCCGGTCTCACCGGAGACGTCCTGGCGGCGGCCGTCCGGGACCTGCTCTCGGACCGGGAGCGCCTCCTGAGAATGGGAGAGGCCGCGAGGGCACTCGCCGTGCCGGACGCCGCCGGCCGCCTGGCCGAGCTGCTCTTCGAAGCCGAGACCGCCGGCCGAAGGAGAACGGCTTGAGATTCCTGAGGCTGCGGCGGCTGCACTTTGTCGGGGCGGGCGGCGTCGGGATGAGCGGCCTCGCGGAGATCCTCCTTCTCTCGACACCGCTGGAGATCTCCGGCTGCGACAGGGAGCGGAGCGAGAACACGGAGCGCCTGACCGCCCTGGGCGCGAAGATCGCTTACGGGCACGACCCGGCCCACATCCAGGACACGGACCTCGTCGTGATCTCTTCGGCCGTTGCGGAGTCGAATCCCGAGGTGGCGGCGGCCAAGCAGCGCGGCATCCCCGTCATCCGGCGAGCGGAGATGCTCGCCGAGATCATGCGCCTGAAGCAGGGCATCGCGGTCGCCGGCACGCACGGGAAGACGACGACCACCTCGCTGACCGGGATGGTCCTGACCGAGGCGGGCTTCGATCCCACGATCGTCGTGGGCGGGCGGGTCCGGATCCTGGGCACGAACGCGCGCCTGGGCAAGGGGGACTTCCTCGTCGCCGAGGCGGACGAGTACGACCGCTCGTTTCTGGAGCTGACTCCGGTCGTCGCGGTGATAACCAACATCGAGGCGGACCATCTGGACACCTACCGGGATCTCGCGGACATCCTCGAAGCGTTCACGAGCTTCGCCAACCGGGTTCCGTTCTACGGGGCGGTCGTGGCGTGCTCGGACGACGCCGGAGTCCTCCAGATCCTTCCGCGCGTCAAGCGCCGCGTCGTCACCTACGGCGAATCGGCCGACGCGAACCTGCGGGCGGCCGGCATCCGCCTGGAAGCCTCCGGCACGACCTTCGAGGTCTGGGAGGGACGGACCTGGTCTCTCGGGACGGTGAGGCTGCCTCTGGCCGGCCGGCACAACGTGTTGAACGCGCTCGCGGCGATCGCCGTCGGCCGCGAGCTTTCGATTCCGTTTCCGACGATCGCGCGGGCCTTGAAGGACTTCACGGGCGTCGTGCGGCGGTTCGAAACCAAAGGGGAGCGCGGCGGAGTGCTGGTGCTCGACGACTACGCGCATCACCCCACCGAGATCGCCGCGACGCTCGCGGCGGCGCGGCAGGTCCATCCCGCGCGGCGCATCGTCGCGCTCTTCCAGCCGCATCTCTACTCGCGGACCAGGGACTTCGCGGCGGAGTTCGGGCGGGCGCTTCTGGCCTGCGATGTCGCCGTCGTGACGGACGTCTATCCATCCCGGGAGAAGCCGTTGCCGGGGGTGACGGGCGACCTGGTGGCGCAGGCGGCCAAGCGGGCGGGGCACGCCAATGTCGTCTATGTCTCTGAAAAGCCGGCAGTTATCGGCGAGCTGGAGCGGGTCTTGAGGAGCGGGGACCTGCTCGTGACCATGGGCGCCGGAGACGTCGTGAGACTGGGCGAGGCGTATCTCGCGGGAGCCTCGAATGGATAGCGAGCAGCTCTTTCTGCGGCGGGGACGGCTCCTCCCCAAGAAGAGGAACCCGCGCCGGGCCGTGCTCGCCGGAGTTTTCGCCGCGTTTCTGCTTCTCGGCGGCGCCGGACTCTACCGGTTCCTCGGCGGCTCGCTCTTCGCGCTCTCCCGCTTCGACATCTCCGGCAACCGGCGCGCGCGCACCGAAGAGATCCTGAAGGCCCTCGAGCCCTGGCGAGCCTCGAACCTCGTGACGCTCGACCTCGCGCCGCTCGCCGCGCGCCTGCAGGTCCTGCCGTGGATCGAACGAGTGACTCTGGCCAAGAAGTTCCCCGACGGACTTTCCGTCCGCGTGGTGGAAGTCCGGGCGGTGGCGCTGCTGCGGGAAGCGGGGAAGCTCTGGTGGCTCGACGCCCGGGGCCGGCCGGTCGCTCCCTACGATCCGAGGGCCGACCACTCCGAGTACGTGCTCGTGACCGGAGAGCGCGACGCGCTGCCGGAAGCCGTCGCGCTCCTGGAAGACCTTCGCCTTCGAAGGCCGGAATATTTTTCCGCGCTTTCCGAAATTGCTGCGCTCCCCGACGGAGGTTTCGGTATGATGGATTCCATCTTCCGAAGGCCGGTTCGAGTTCTTCGATTCGACGCTGCGGAGAAGATCGGCGCGCTCTTGAAAGCGCGTAGTCTCATTGAGAATCGCGGGTGGGAGGCGCGGGCCATAGACCTTCGTTTCGCGGATCGGATCCTGCTCGAAGGCGCTTACGGCGCCGGGAATTCCCTTTGAAGATCGTAAGGCGTAAGGCGTCAGACGTGAGGCGTAGCCGCCTTGCCTGCTTCGATTCGCCTTACGCCTTACGCCTTACGCCTGACGGCCCCGGTGCTCCATAAATGGCGAAGCCCGAGAACTTCCTGGTCGCCTGCGACATCGGAACTTCCAAGATCTGCGTCCTCATCGGCGAGCAGGGAGCGAGCGGAACGCTCGACGTGATCGGCAAGGGAGCGGCCGCCAACCGCGGAACCCGCAAGGGGAACATCGTCAACGTGGACGCGACGATCGACGCCATCAAGCGCGCGGCGGAGGAGGCGGAGATCATGGCCGGCGTGCAGATCGCGCGGGCCTGGGTCGGGGCCTCCGGCTCGAATGTCCGGTCCTTCAACAGCCGGGGGGTCGTGGCGGTGGCCGGCAAGGACCGGGAAATCACCAAGGAGGACGTGGCCCACGTCGTCGATGCCGCCCGCGGCATCCAGATCCCTCAGGACCACGAGATCATCCACGCCGTTCCCCGCGAGTTCGCCGTGGACGGCCAGGACGGCGTCTCGGACCCCGTCGGGATGGTCGGCGCGCGCCTGGAGGCCGAGGTGCACGTCGTGACCGCGCCCGTGGCCGTGACGCAGAACATCGTGACCTGCGCGAACAGGGCGGGCATCGAAGTCATCCAGCTCGTGCTCGAACAGTTCGCGGCCGCCGAGGCCGTTCTGACGCAGGACGAGAAGGAGCTGGGTGTCGCGCTCGTGGACATCGGCGGAGGGACGACCGAGGTGGCCGTCTACCAGAAAGGCGCGATCGCTCACACGGCCGTCATCCCGGTCGGCGGGGACCACTTCACCAACGACCTCGCGGTCGTGCTTCGCGCGCCGATCACGGACGCGGAGCGGATCAAGAAGAAATATGGATGCGCTCTGCGCAGCGCGGTCGGCGAAGAGGAGATGGTGGAAGTGCCGATGGTCGGAGGGCGCGCACCCAAGCTCTGCCCGAGGACGACGCTCTCCGACATTCTGCAGCCGCGGGCCGAAGAGCTCTTCAACCTGATCCACGAAGACCTGGAAAGGCTCGGGCTCGAGAAGGAGCTGCGTTCCGGCGTGGTGCTGACGGGAGGCGGAGCGGAGCTGGAAGGGATCGTCGAGGTCGCCGAGGGGATCTTCGAGGGCCCCGTGCGGCGGGGCGTGCCCGCCGGCGTGGGGGGATTGACCGACGTCGTCTCCCGCCCCGAGTGGGCGACGGCGACGGGCCTGCTCCTCTACGGGCATCGTCACAAGTCCTCGCGGCGCCGGGGCCGCGGCATGACGCGGATCACCGCGTCCGTGTCGAAGATGTTTCGGGAATTCTTCTGAGGGGGAGCACTCAATGATCGAGTTCATTGCGGAAGAGGAGCGGCGCCTCACGATCGAGCTGGAAAACGACGACGCGTCTCCGGCCGTCATCAAGGTCATCGGCATCGGAGGCGGAGGCTCCAACGCCGTCAACCGCATGATCGCGGCGGGGCTGCGCGGGGTGGGTTACATCGCCTGCAACACGGACCTCCAGGTTCTGCGCCGGGCGGCCGCCCCGACGAAGCTCCAGATCGGCTCGCGCCTGACCAAGGGGCTGGGCGCCGGGGCCGATCCCGACGTCGGAAGAAACGCGGCGCTCGAGGACCAGGAAAAGCTCGCGGACGCGATGAAGGGCGTGGACATGGTCTTTCTCGCGGCCGGGCTCGGGGGGGGCACGGGCTCGGGCGCCGGTCCCGTCATCGCCAAGCTCGCGGCGGAGGCCGGTGCCCTGACCGTCGCCGTCGTCACCAAGCCGTTTCTCTTCGAGGGCAAGAAGAGGATGCGCCAGGCCGAGCGCGCGGCCCGCGAGCTGCGCGACCACGTGGACACCCTGATCACGATCCCCAACGAGCGCCTCCTCGCCTTTGTCGAGCAGCACACCACGCTTCCCGAAGCCTTCAAGAGGGCCGACGATGTCCTGCGCCAGGCGATCCAGGGCATTTCGGACCTGATCAACTGCCCGGGGGTGATCAACCTGGATTTCGCGGACGTCAAGAAGATCATGTCGGACATGGGCCGCGCCCTGATGGGGACGGCCATGGCGGAAGGGGAGAACCGCGCCGTGCACGCCGCCCAGGCGGCGATCTCCTCGCCGCTGCTGGAAGACGCTTCGATCGAGGGAGCGCGGGGAATCCTGATCAACATCACCGGAGGCGCCGACCTGACGCTCTTCGAAGTCAACGAGGCGGCCGAGATCATCCATCAGGCCGCGGATCCCGACGCCGAGATCCTCTTCGGCTGCGTCGAGGACGAGACGATGGCGGGCAACGTCAAGGTGACCGTCATCGCGACGGGTTTCGACCGGCCGGATTCCGAAGAGTCCCTTCTCGAGGAGGAAGCCCGCGCCGCCGCCGCGCCGCCTCGATCCGCCCGGACCTTTCTTCGCGGCGACGACTCCGGCGGCTTCGGCCCCAACGCCTCATCGAAGGACGACTTCGACATCCCGACCGTCCTGCGCCGGCAGATGGACTGAAACCTCGCCACCGCCACTCTGAGGGTCGCCGACGCGCCAGAGCCGCTATGGCGACGGCGCGAGCGAAGCGACGAAGAATCTTCTTTTCCCTGACCGGATGGAGCAGATCCTTCGCTTCGCTCAGGATGACAGGTACGAAGGCAATCGCATTACCTGGGGTGGAGGCCGATCTTTTCCTCCAACTCCCTTTCTCTCCGGATCATCGCCCGGCGCTTTCGGCGAGCGGAGTCGCGCCACCTCTTGTAGGCATGGGCGACTTTCGGGTGGCGGTGGAGAAACCGGCGCAGCTTCCGGCGGACCGAGGGAAAGGCGAGGGAGAGAAAGATCACGCTCATGATGAAGAAAGGGATCTGCGGCACGATCGGCAGAACCACGCCGATGACGCCAAGAATGAAAAAGAAGACCGCCCAGGCCAGGTTGTGAGCCTTGCTGCGCGGCCTTCGCCGGCGCCTCGTTTCCGGCCTGGCGCTCATCCGAGGCGGAAGTCTACTTTGGACTTTGGGAGCCTGGGGTTTTAGAGCACCAGCTCGTACGAGACTCCGGATTTCTCGTAGACCGCTGTGGCGCGTCTGTCCCTCGTGAGAAGCGTGGCTCCCGCGTGATGTGCCGTGGCGCCGATCAGGGCGTCGTACACCGCGCCGCCGCTGATGCCGGCCTCGGTTGCCAGCCCGAGCGGGCGAGGCCACGCTCGCGCCGGCAAGGTCAGCGGAGCCTGTCGAAAGCGCTGCGCCAGAAAAGCCGTGACGATCGGCGAAGGCGCTGTGTGTGGAGACCCGGGAGTGAGTCGGTTTTCCCCAATCCGTCGGGCTTTGCTCAGAAGACCACCACACTGGGTGCTCCACCGAACGTGCCTCCCGAACCTTCCGAACGTGATCCCGTCCCCGGCCTTTCATGCCGGGCATCGGACTCCACGGGTACCGAGCCAACCCGCTCGACAGACCATCGCGGGCATAGAATCCTCTTCGCCGTCATCCGATGACACTTTCCGCCGGGACCCGGCTAGGCCCGTACGAGATCCTCGCGCCGCTGGGCGCGGGCGGGATGGGCGAGGTCTACCGGGCGCGGGACAAGAAGCTGGATCGCGACGTCGCGATCAAGGTGCTGTCCCAGTCTCTGGCAGCCGATCCTGACAGCCTGGCGCGGTTCGAGCGGGAGGCCAAGGCGGTCGCGGCGCTTTCCCATCCCAATATCCTCTCGATCTTCGACTTCGGAACGCAGGAGGGCGTCTCCTATGCGGTGATGGAGCTCCTGGAGGGCGAGACGCTGCGGGGGAAGCTCGAGGCCGGAGCGATTTCCCGCAAGCAGGCTGTGGACTACGCACTTCAGATCGCTAAAGGCCTCTCGGCAGCACATGAGAGGGGTGTCGTTCACCGGGACCTGAAGCCCGAGAACCTGTTCGTCATGAAGGATGGCCATCTGAAGATCCTCGACTTCGGCCTGGCGAAGCGCGAGGCGCCGGTTGGCCCGGGCGAAGAGACGAGCGCGCCGACGGCTTCCGGCCACACGCAACCGGGGACGGTGATGGGAACGGTGGGTTATATGTCGCCCGAGCAAGTCCGCGGCTTTCCCGTCGACCACCGGTCGGACATCTTCTCCTTCGGAACCATCCTGTACGAGATGCTCTCGGGCGAGAGAGCGTTCAAGAGAGCGACCGCTGCGGACACGATGTCGGCGATTCTGAAGGAGGAGCCGCCGGAGCTGTCCGAGTCCGGAAGACGCGTCTCCGTCAGCCTCGATCACCTGGTCCGGCATTGCCTCGAGAAGGATCGGGAGAACCGATTCCAGTCGGCCCGGGACATCGCGTTCGCGCTCGCCGAGGCTTCGGCCCCGGCGCCGGCCGCGGGCAGCCCGCCGCTCGCCGAGGCCTCAGGTCTGGTTCCGGGCGGCCTGCCGCTCGCCGAGCTGAAGGCACCGGAAGAGTCGCTCGCACCCGGACGGAAGGGGCTCTCGCGGAGGACCCGGATCGCTCTCGTCGCTGCGGGCCTGGTAGCGATCGCCACGGCCGGCTGGCTCTGGCAACGCGCGGCCCGAACGCGGTGGGCCCGCAACACCGCCACACCCGAGATTGCCCGCCTCCTGGACGCAGACGAGTTGGCGAAGGCGGCCACGCTTTTGCGAGAAGCCCGCGAAGTTCTCCCGAAGGACCCGGCTCTCGAGAAACTCTGGAATAGGGCGACGGGAGAGGTCACGGTCGAGAGCGTCCCCCCGGGAGCCAATGTTTCGATCCGGCCCTACGGTGGAGATTCGAACGCCTGGGAGGGCCTCGGGAAGACTCCGCTCACGAAACTCCGCCTACCCAGAGGCTCCTACCTGCTGCGTGTCACGGCGCCTGGCTATGTTCCCGCACTCCAGATCTGTGCCTTTGGGTTGTCGAACCTCGGTGCCCAGAACAAGAGCTTTACTTTCCGCCTCGACAGGGAACGGAGCATTCCCGCGGAGATGGTCCGGATCCCCGGAGGCAAGGCGGGCGTCACAACCCCCGGCCTCGACACCCTGCCGGAGGTCCAACTCGATGACTACCTGATGGACCGCTACGAGGTTACGAACGCGGAGTACAAGGTCTTCGTCGACGCAGGCGGATACCAGAAGCCGGAGTTCTGGAAGCAGCCGTTCGTCAAGGACGGCCGAACCCTTTCGTGGGAGGAAGCCATCGCCCTTTTCCACGACTCCACTGGCCGGCCCGGCCCGGCGGGCTGGGAGCTGGGCCAGTTCCCTGCGGGGCAGGAGAGACACCCGGTGGCGGGCGTGAGCTGGTACGAGGCTGCCGCGTACGCCGAGTTCGTGGGGAAGAGCCTCCCGAGCGTCTACCACTGGTGCCGAGCCGCGAACCTGTCGGGGGGTGGGGTCTTCGTCCCGGGCAGCAATTTCTCCGGCTCGGGAACGGTGCCCGTGGGAGGAGCGGGTGCCGTGAACGAATACGGCACCTATGACATGGCTGGCAACGTCAAGGAATGGTGCTGGAACGAGCGGAAGGACCACTTGAGGTTCATCCTCGGCGGGGGTTTCGGCGAGCCGACGTACATGTTCGGCGCGCAGGACGCGCAGCCCCCGTGGCACCGGGCACCGACATTCGGGTTCAGGTGCGTGAAGCTGGCCTCGAAACCGCCCGACGCCACGCTCGCGACCATCGACGTTCCCGCGGTACGCGACTACTCCAAGGAGAAACCCGCTTCTGATGAATCGTTCCGCGCCTACAAGGGCCTCTATGCGTACGACAAGCGGGACCTCGCCGTGCACGTCGACGCGACGGAGAAGGCGGACGACTGGACGACCGAGATCGTCAGCTTCGACGCGGGCTACGGCAACGAGCGGATGATCGCGTATCTGTGCCTGCCGACGAATACCCGGCCGCCCTACCAGACGGTCATCTACTTTCCGGGCTCCTCGGCCATCCATACGAACAAGAAGCTCGAGTTCGTGGCAAATGAAGGCTACGCGGCCATCGTGCCGAAGAGCGGCCGCGCGCTCCTCTTCCCCATCTACAAAGGAACTTACCAGCGGAGCGATGATTTAACCGACAAGACCGACCCATTGTCCGCCTCGTACCGGGATCACACGATCGCGTGGGCAAAAGACCTGAGCCGGTCAATCGATTTCCTTGAGACGCGCACAGACATCGACCGGGAGAAGCTCGCTTACCTCGGCTTCAGCTGGGGTGGTGAAGTAGCCCCGGTCATGCTTGCGGTCGAAAGGCGATTCAAGGCCGCCATCCTCATCTCGGGAGGGCTCGATCCCTATAGAACCCTGCCCGAGGCCGAGCCATTCAACTTCGTGAGCCGGGTTCACATTCCGGTCCTAATGCTGAACGGCCGCTACGATCACAGGTTCCCGGTTGAAGCCGCTCAGCTCCCGTTCTTCCGATTCCTGGGGACGCCCGAGAAAGACAAGAAGCACGTCATCTACGAGTCGGGCCACGCGCCGCCGCGGAAGGATTACATCCGCGAGAGCCTGGACTGGCTGGACAAGTATCTGGGGCCGGTCAAGCGCTAGCCCGGATAATTCACGGACACCCAGCCGAAACACGTGCATCTTGTTGAGAGATTGGCGGGTTGTTGCCGAAACCTTGCGCGTTGCCGAGGTACAGCTTGTTCCCGCGAGAGATTTTTCGTCGGGACGAGGAAGACCGACGACGGCGATGCTGGAGGCATCGTAGAGGAGGTCTGACGAAGTATCCGGCGGAAAAGATCCGCGGGACGGCTGGAGTCGTTCGTGAATTATGCGGGCTAGGCAGGGCCCGAGACCCTTTCCCCCCTCGCCCCTTCTCGATAGACCGGGCGCTCGGCAACCGTGTAGCCCATACGTGAATCGAACTCATGGCGCGCCGAAGAGGCGCGCTGCGGCGAAGCCGCGCTGAACGGAGCCGCCTTGAGAGGGCTGCGTCGGGATGCGGCCCAGGACAGTTCCGAGAGAAGGTTGGTAGCCCATACGAGAATCGAACTCGTGTCGCGCCGGCAAGGCGCGCCGCTGCGCAGCCGCGCTGAACGGAAGCCGCCTTGAGAGGGCTGCGTCGAAACGCGGCCCTGGATTAATGCTGGTGAGAGGTTGGTAGCCCATACGAGAATCGAACTCGTGTCGCGCCGGCAAGGCGCGCCGCTGCGCAGCCGCGCTGAACGGAAGCCGCCTTGAGAGGGGCGCGTCGGGACGCGGCCCTGGATAGTTCCGAGAGAAGGTTGGTAGCCCATACGAGAATCGAACTCGTGTCGCGCCGGCGAGGCGCGACCGCGGCGCAGCCGCGCCCAACGGAAGCCGCCTTGAGAGGGCTGCGTCGGGACGCGGCCCTGGATTAATGCTGGTGAGAGGTTGGTAGCCCATACGAGAATCGAACTCGTATTTCGGCCTTGAGAGGGGAAACCCCGGGAGAATCGAAGGATTCGGACTGATTCGCCTCGATTCGCTCGGGTTGAGAAGTCCTCTGCCTGGAGCGTGTTTTCTGGCCGTCCGGCGGCGCTCTTCTTCGTTGAGAGTTCGCCTCCTTTTGCCTGTCTTTTTCCGAAGCGGCTGCGCGTTGGCTGCGCGTGGACCGAGCCATCACCGGCTCGGGGAGCGCCCTGCGGCCTAGTGCCTTCCGGCAGGAGACTTCCGCCAAGGGGGGGCGAAGGCGTGGGTCAGAGTTTCAAGTGGGAGAGAGAAGGGCATTTCACGCGGGAAACGGCTCCGGCTTGGAGTAGGATAAAAAGACTTGTGGGAGGAGCGTGAGAGATGAGCGGGGATCAGCAGACCCTTCCCCGACCAAGCTTTGAGGCTTGCTCCCCGGAAGACCTCCTCGGCCCACTCAATGAGATAGAGCGAAAAAGTGCACCGAAACTGCTCTATGTCCGTGGGAGCAAGGAACTGCTCCGTCGAACGCCGCGCGTTTCCATCGTGGGGGCACGCAAGGCCTCCGAGGCGGGCCTAAGCCGAGCGGCAAGGCTCGCTCGGTTTCTCGTTGAGAATCGGGCCGTTGTCGTCAGCGGCCTCGCAGCAGGAATCGATACAGCGGCGCATAGGGCGGCGATCGAGGCCGGCGGGGCAACGGTGGCCGTCCTCGGAACGCCGCTCGACCGGGTTTATCCCCCGCAAAATGTTCGGCTCCAGCAGGAGATCGGCTCGAAGCACCTCCTCGTGTCGCAGTTCCCACCAGGGACCCCTGCTTCACCCAAGGTGTTTGCCCAGCGAAACCGAACGATGGCACTCGTCTCAGATTCCTCGGTGATCGTCGAAGCCGGCGAGAGCAGCGGCACTCGTCACCAAGGGTGGGAAGCCCTGCGTCTGGGTCGCCCGCTCTTCTTGATGAAGTCGCTTGCGGAGACACCCGGTCTCTCATGGGTGCGGGAAATGCTCCGCTATGGAGCGGAGATCCTCTCCGAACCGGAAGAGATTCTCGATTTTCTCCCGCCACCTTCAGAGGATCGGAGCCTCGCAGCCGTTGCTTTCTGAGCTTCGTTTCGGGACCCTTCTCTCGTACAACCCGCCAAGATCGATTGCATCGGATGAGGGGCGCTTCGTGTGGGTACGGGATGCGCTCAAGACTGGGAGGCCCCTCCAGATCGGCGAGGACATCTACCCGATCTATGAGTTTTCCGCGCGCCGTCTTCGAGAGGAGATTGAGAGTCGCTATGCTTCGGAGCTGGGGGAGTTCTTCTCGCCTGAGACGACGCTGATCCCAGTTCCGAAATCCGCGCCGATTCCGCCATCGGGTGCTTTCTGGCCTCCCAAAGAGCTTTGCGATGCCCTCGTGGCCGCCGGCCTCGCCCTTGAGTGCCTGCCCATCTTGGAGCGGGTGGTTGCCGTCCCGAAGTCCGCGTTCTCTAGGCGGGGAGAACGGCCCAAGCCAAGCCAGCACTTCGGGAGTTTCCGTGTTAACCGCCTACTCGGTCGCGAGCTGTCGCGGATCACGCTGATAGATGACGTGATAACGAAGGGCTCCACCCTTGTCGCCGCCGCTTCTCGGCTTCACGATGAGTACCCCGCCGCCGAGATCCGGGCCTTCGCGATGCTGCGGACACGAAGCATGATCCTTCTCGAGGGCGAGACTCCGCTCGATCCGTTCGCCGGCTTCGTAGATTACGACGAAGGCCGAGACGAAGCGAATCGCCGCGATCGCTGAAGACATTTCGCCGGGTCGGTGGTGTCAAGGTCGGATCTCGTCGTGAGCCACCCGAACGTTCCGGTTCAGCGGCGGGCCGCGCAGCGGACCGTCCGCTGCAACCGGTAGTTAGCTCGCATGTTTCGTGTGCTCAGGCCACTTCAGCATAAACGCCCGCATTCCGCTCCGGGTAGCTCTCGTAAACATGCTCGAAGACCGCAGAGCACTTCTGGCGGTACATCTCCGGCGCGTAAGCCCGCGGCAAGCCCGAGTCGAGCGTGTCCTCAATGGCCAACCTCAACGCGGAGCGCGCGGCGGCCTTCTGCCGCCAGTTGAGAACGAGCAGCTGCTTGAGTCGCATCAGCAGTTCCCGAGCCACCTTCTTGACCTCGGCGCGTTCGTCCTTGCTGAGCCCGGGCGCGGGCCGGGTGAGGATGTCGAAGATGACCAGCTCCTCCTCGGTGAGGTTCTCGCGGACGTGGCGCTCCTGCTCATCATCCAGGCTGTTGGAGAGCTTGAGCAGTTCCTCGAACAGTTGCTCGATGCTGCGGCTGCCGGCGTTGTAGCTCTCGATCAGCGCCTCGAACTTCTCCGCAAAGTCCGCGCGGGTGCGATTTAGACGCACGAGCTTGTCCAGCTTGGCGCGGATCGCCGCCTTGAGCGCCTCGAGGTCGGTGTTCCGGTGCTTCGATTCCTTGAAACGTTGCGCGAGAACCTCGAAGTTGATCCTGGAGAGATCGATGGCGGGCGGACCCGCCTCACGGATCGTCAAGCCGGTGATGGACTCGTCGAGGAGCCCGGTGATCTGCCCCATGATGGTCGAGATGTCCGGCGGGTTGGGGCTTAGCTTGGCCCGGATGGCGGCGGCCAGCATCGCGATGCCGGCGACGCGCTGGGCGAACTCAAGCGCAGCCGGGTCGGGTTTGACGGCGCGGTAGAGCGTGCCGACCAGCTGCTCGTGGCCAAAGAAGTCGCGCCGCAGCAATTCCGGCGCGATCAGCGCGTTGATGGCGTTCTCCACGGACGCCAGCCGCTCCAGGCCTCCGAGCGGCAGCGCCTCGATGGCGGCGAGATCCACCCCGTGGCTCGCGCAGAACGCCGTGGCGGCTTCGACGGCCTCCCGCAGCGCCGCGACGAGCTGTGCCTTGTCCTTGACCGGATTCGCGCCTCCCTTGCCGGCGCCGTAGATGGCCAGCGCCTTCTCCAGCGACGCGAACACGTTGGCGTAATCCACGATGACGCCGCTGTGCTTGCCGGGGAAGACGCGGTTGGCGCGGGCGATCGTCTGCATCAGCGTGTGGTTGCGCATCGGCTTGTCGAGATAGACCGTCGAACAACTTGGCGCGTCGAAGCCGGTGAGCCACATGGCGCAAACAAAGACTAGGCGCAGCGGGTCTTGCGTGTCCTTGAACTTCTCGTCAAGGCCGGGCTGCGACTCGTTCATGCGCCGGCGGTGGGGCTCGATGTCGAGCCCAGCTTCTTCATCTGCTCGATCTCGTTCTGTCCCGGCGAGACGATGACGGCCATGTCGGTCGTCGTCAGCACGTCGAGCCGGGCCTTCAGCTCCGTCATGCGCGCGTCACGCCGCGCCTGTTCCTGCGTCGTCTCACCGCCGCGCGGCTGGTAGGCCAGTTCGCCCAGTTCCTTCTGCACCCGTTGGGTTTCGGCCGCCCAGTGGGCCTTGACCTTGTCGTGCATTCGGAGCGCGGTGGCCTTGTCGATGGATACGACCATCGCCTTGCCGACGAAGCCGCGCCCCAGGAAGTGCCGCACGATGTCCTTTGCCACCGTCTCCAGCCGGTCGTCGCGGGTGATTAGGTGGTACTGGCGCCCCAGCACCTTCTCGAGCTTGGCCTCCTGGTCGTCGTCGAGGCCCGCGTCCTCGATCAGGCGGTAGAGGTCGTCATTGAGGTCGGGATTGACCAGCTCCAGCTCCGGGGTGCGGTTCTCGTAGAACAGCGGCACCGTCGCCCCGTCCTCCACCGACTGCTGGAAGTCGTAGATCGACACGTAGTCGCCGAAGACCTCCTTGGTGCGCTCCTCGCCGGCGATCAGCGGCGTGCCGGTAAAGGCAAGGAAGGTCGCCTTCGGCATCGCCGCCCGCATGTTAAGCGCGAGCGTGTCGTACTGGCTGCGGTGGGCCTCGTCGGTGAGCACGATGATGTCGGCGCGATCGGTCAGCGCCTCCGGCGTCTGAAACTTGTGGATCAGCGTGAAGACGTAGCGATGGTTGCCGCGCAGCAGCTCGCGCAGGTGCGCGCCGCTGACGGCGTGGCACTGATCGCCCTCGGTCTCGGACACGGCGCCCACCGTCTTGAAGGTCTTGGCAATCTGGTCGTCCAGCTCGACGCGGTCGGTGACCACCACGAAGGTCCAGTTGCCGGCGAGCTTGCGCAGCACCTTCTGCGCGAAGAAGACCATCGAGAAGCTCTTGCCGCTGCCCTGGGTCTGCCAGAACACGCCGCCCCGGCCGTGGCCGAGCTTCCGCGCCTCCAGCATCGAGGCGATGGCATTGTTGACGCCGAGCACCTGATGGTTCTGGCCGAGCACCTTGACCAGCCCTGCCTTGTGCTCGGAGAAGAGCGTGAAGTTCTCCGCGAGGTCGAGCAGCCGGGTGCGGTCGCAGGTGCCGCGCAGCATCACCTCCAGCGACACGCGCCGCGGCTCGTCCTCGCGCTCGACGCGCTTCCACTCGAAGAAGCGGTCCCAGTCGGCGGTGAGCGAGCCGACGCGGCTGTCGGTGCCGTTGCTGGCGATGAGCAGCGCGTTGAACCAGAAGAGCTGCGGGATCTCGTGCTTGTAGTGCGTGAGGTTCTCGTCGAAGGCCGTGCGCGCCGGCACGCCGGGCTTCTTGAGTTCAACTACTACCCACGGCAGCCCGTTGACGAAGCCGACGAGATCGGGCCGGCAGGTGTAGAGGCTGCCGACGACGCTGAACTGGCTGACCAGCAGGAAATCGTTCTGATCGGGACTCGCCCAGTCGATGACGCGCAGGCGTTCGGTCTTCTGTCCGCCGTGCTCGCGGTCGGGCACGGAGACCGGGATGCCGTCCTTGAGCAGCCGGTAGACCTCGCGGTTGGCCGCCTCCAGGCTCATCGCCGAACGGTCGCGGGTCAGCTCGTCGATGGCGGTGTTGATCGCCTCCGGCGGCAGCGCGGGGTTGAACTTGCCCAGCGCAGCGCGCAGGCGGTCCACCAGCACCACCTCGCCCTTCGTCTCGCGGCCGAGCGTGCCGCCGGGACCGAAGGTCTCTTCCATCGCCGACACCGTCTGCCAGCCGAGCGTGGCGAACAGCCCGATGGCGGGCTGCTCGACGAGCTGGTCTTCGGTGTAGGCGTGGGACATGGCTCAGGCCGCCTCCAGCCCCAACTGGCCCGACAGCAGACGCGGCAGCAAAAGGTCGCGGGTGCGGCAGAGGTTCTGGATTTGCGTGGCAAGCACTCCGATTTGGTCCAGCATCGGCCCGGAAGCTTCCTCAAATGCCTTGGCGAGATCCTCGGAAGGGAGAGGTGCAGGCATTGCCTGAAATACGGCCCCGTTGATGACGGGCATTTTCGTGCCGGTGCTGTGAGTGTCTGCCCATCGAATTGTCTCGGTATCGCTAGCGAGAATGGCGACGAGGGAACGGAAGGCGGCGATCTTGGGACGCAGGACGAGAACCGAAGTATTGGTCACACCTGAGAAGTGCGCCGCGTTGACTTTATGCAGATAGCACCGAATCGCTCCGAACAGCGTGTCGCCCGGCTCGAACAAGATTCGCGATGTGGTTAGTTCGCTGGCAGCTCCCGTATCTCCCGGGGCGACGGAGTGCTGAGGCATGCGCGAGAGGTCGAGCAGCGGTCGGTCAGAGTGCAGTCTTTCCGAATACGGTTCCTTAACCAGATCGCATAGTTCGCCCAGCGTGCTCTTCCTCGGGACCCGAGCACTCAAGCTACGCGGCAGTCTCTCGCTGACGAACCACTCGTGGTAGAGGGCGCGGGCCATCGCCTCCAGAATCTTGATGCGCCGCTGGCTGTTCTCGATCAGCTCGTCGTAGGCCGACAGGATGCCGGCGATCCGTCGTTGCACCGGCAGCGGGGCAACGCACACTTCAAATGAACGTAGGTCGCGAAGAAGCAAGTTCTTCTGAGCAGTTCCGCCGGCGAACTCGATGAGCCGCTGAATATCCGCTTGGAGCGCGTAATAGAGAAAGGTCGGCTCAACCCTCTCACGGATCGGTTTCAGGATGGCGACGCTCTTCTGAAATGTTGTCCTCTGAGTCAGCTCGTTGTCTGGAGCTAACGCCATTCGACCGATCGTGCCGCTGTTCGTGATGAGAACATCTGCGGGTGCAAACTTCGTTCGGCGATGAGTGTCGAGAAAATCGGCTTCCGTGATTTGCCGCGCGCCGTCATAGTTCAGCTGTCCACCGGACACGTCCTTGCAACTCAGGAAATAGAAGCCTGAATTTGGTTCGTCTTGGCAGTCACCGTGTTTCCCATCCGTGACTTGGACGCAGATGTTCTCCAGCTTCTCCGGCTTCCATTTCTCGCTCCCATCAGCCGCCTTGCTCATGCTTCCAGAATCCCCGCCACGTTCGCGGCGATGGTCTGCTCCAGCTCCCGCGCCTGGACGTTCAACGCTTCCAGTTCCTCGTTCAGAACTTCCAGTTGCTCCTTGAAGTCCTCGTTGCTCACCGCCTCGCCCGGCGCGACGCCCACATAGCGGCCGGGGTTGAGCGACCAGCCCTGCGCTTCGATCTCCTTGAGCGTGGCGGCGCGGCACAGGCCGGGCACGTCGGCGTATTTGGGCTTCTTGCGGAAGATTTCCTGGAGCTTGGCCTCGGCCTCAACGCCGCCGATGGTGAGGTCGAGGGCCTCGCCGCGATAGAGGCGGACGAGGTTGGCGAGGAAGCTGATCTGCGCGGGCGTCCATTCGCGGTGGGCGCGGTCCACCTGCCGGTAGATGTGGCGGGCGTCGATGAACAGCACGGTTTCGGCGCGCGTTGTCTTCGCCTTGCCCTTGTCGAGGAACCACAGCGTGCAGGGCAGCGTGACCGTGTAGAACATGTTGGGGCCGACGGCGACGATCACTTCCACTGCCCGGGCTTCGATGAGCTTCTGCCGGATCTCCTGCTCGGAGGCGCGGGCGTCGGAGGCGGAGTTGGCCATGACGAAGCCGGCGCGCCCCTTGGCGTTGAGCGCCGAGTGGAAGAGCTGAATCCAGAGGTAGTTCGCGTTGTCGGGCTTCGGCAGGCCGAAGGGGAAGCGGCGGCCGGGGCCGACCATGTCCTTGAGCCGCTCCTTGTCCACCGCGTTGACGTTGAAGGGCGGATTGGCGAGGACGAAGTCGAACTGGCCGGTGGCGGTGTGCGGGTCGTCGTAGTAGCTGTTGACGTTGCCGCCGTGGCGGATGTCGCCCTCCAGGCCATGTACAGCGAGGTTCAGGCGGCACAGGCGGCCGGTCTCGTCGGTCTTCTCGACGCCGCAGATGGCGAGTTCGGCGGCGGGGTTCTTCTGGTGCTCGGCGACGAAGCGCGCCGACTGCACGAACATGCCGCCGGATCCGGAGGCGGGATCGAGGATGCGGCCGTGGAAGGGCTCGATGATCTCGGCGAGGAGTTTGACGATGCTGCTCGGCGTGTAGAACTCGCCGCCCTTCTGGCCCTCGGTGCGGGCGAACTCGCCGAGGAAGTACTCGTAGATCCTGCCGAAGGCGTCGAAGTCCACGCTGGCCGGGATCTCGGACACCTTCTTGAGCAACTCCTTGAGCAAGGTGCCGGTGAAGAGGTTGTAGGTCTTGGGCAGCACGCCGGCGAGCTGCGGATTGTGCTTCTCGATCTCGCGCATCGCTGCGTTGACCTTGGCGCCGATGTCGGCCGCCTCGGGCAGGGTCAGCAGGTGGTCGAAGCGCGCCTCGGGAGCGAGATAGAGCACGCCTTCGGCGTGGTAGGCGGCGGGTTCATCGACTCGGCTGCCGCGCCGGGTTGAGGCGCCGGCCTTGTCCAGCTTCGCGCGCTGGGCGGCAAAGCGCAACTCGGCGAAGCGCAGGAAGATGAGCCCCAGGATGGGGCCGGAGTACTCCTGGGCCTTGAGCCCCGAGTTGGCGCGAAACTGGTCCGCGGCGTCCCATAGGCGCTTCTCGAGCGTGACTGTGGCGGTGTCTTTCTCGGGCGTAGCGATCCAGCGCAAGAAGCACCTCCTCGATGTTATGGCGGGCTAACCGGGGTTCGGCGAGAGCTGGTTGATGAGAAGGTACACGGCTGGACGATACGCCTGAGACGAACTGCTGTTCAACGGGCCGGAGATTGCTCTGCGCGTACACCGTTGAGACGAAAGTCGTGCCGCGGTGTGGCGTCGGCCAAACGAGGATGGCGAACAGAATTACCGCAAGGGCCAGTCCGATTCGCTTCATTAGATTCTGACTCTCACTTTACTGCCAACCAGCATTTGCCGTGCAAGAATCGTTTGGGCGGCTAGGGTCGGCTGATCCCCGGACCTGAACCGCGGCCCCCGCGCCGTTGCCGCCCACTCATCTTTCCGCGCGGGGAGAGAGGCGGGGCTCTCGTGGCTTGGGTCGTGAAAGAGGTTCGACATCGAACGGGCCGTGAGCGGATCTTCTTTGTTGACGACTCCTCCCGTCAGGCGGGGCGCGACTTTCTTAGACGGCTGGTGAAAGCTGGGGGCCGTCTCCGCGAGTATTCGGAGGTCGGAGTCTGGTTTCACGATCTCTGGGGTTTCGATGGCTTTCGCCACGAAGATCCGCGAGCGGCCGGCTTTGTGGCGTGGCAGGGAAGGGATGCCGCCATAGCACGACTAGCCGACCAATCTCGGCAGACGGCAGACGGTATCCGCAGGGTGTTGGGATTGAAAGTGGGACCGCTCAAGATGGTCCGCATGGACGAGAATTTCAGGCCAGTCCTTGACCACGAAGGCAATCCCGTTCTGGTTGATGATGCCAGCGTCCTGAACAGGATCTTCGCTCCGCCCTGGCCGCCGTCGCTCGGGCGCAAACTGCCCGTGATCGCCGAAGACCTGGACACCCTTGCTAGCGTGCTCGAATCAGCCGTTTCGCTGCTCAGGCGTCCACGGCACGCACCGCCGAAGCTTAGAGAGCGCGAGTTTCGGATCAGATGGGGGCGTCTCGCGCGAAAGCGCTCGGGCCGCCCTCTGGACCGGCTCGGCGCCGTGCTCTTCACCGCCGTATTTGGAGAGAGAGTCAGTACGGCGACATTCGCACGCCGACGGAAGGAAGACTCTAGGGTGCGGAAAGTGAGATAGCTCGGCCGCACTTTTCGCATCCTTGGAACCCTGCGGCGAGCGCCCGAAAATGGGCGCATGTTGCAAAACGACGATCTCACGAAGCACACTCTCCGATTGTCGGAGGCCGCTCGTCTCGCCGACGTTCACGAGGACACGCTCCGACGCGGGATTTCTCGAGGCGAGCTTCCCGCGATCCGTGTTCGCGGGCGATTCCGTATCTCGCCCGACGACTTGCGGACATTCCTCGCGAATCCGAAACCGCCCAAGGACCGGCGGCGGCAGTCGTGAGCAGCCCTTCCGTCCTCGATGAGCGGGAGGCGGCGGAGAGGCTCGGCGTCTCCGTCCACACGCTTAGGAAGTGGCGGCACGCTCGACGCGGCCCGCGCTACGTGAAGCTTCCAGGGGCGGAGCGGCGCGGGCGCGGAAGAGCCGGCGCGGTTCGGTACCGCGAGGAGGACCTGGACGCCTTCCTCGGCGAGTGCATCGTCCCGACGGAGAACCCGATGCCCTCGCTGGAACCCTTAGTCCGGCCGCGGGCGGTGACGGGCGAAGCATGAGCGAGTTTCTCGAATGGACGGTGCCGTGAGCGTGCTCCACGAGCCCGGCCCGGTCGGGTTTCTCGCCCGTCGTGCGGCTGACCGACTCGCCGCCGCCAAACGGTTCTATGAGGCAGCTGGCTCCGTGCTCGATCTTGCGATGGAGGCCGCCCTAAACGACTTGCCGAAGCTCTACATCCCCACGACGACGACCGAGGAGCATCTTGCGGAGGTCCTTCGGTTGGGCGCGCTCTTTCTCGCGTCCGGAAAAGAGGCCCTTGAGTCGATCGAGGGCGCACACCTTGAGGCGGATCTCGGGTTTCGCGAGGAGATGGCGCTTGAACGCGAGGCGTCGAAGAGGGGGGCGGCATGAATCCCGAAGTGTTTCTCGCGAGGCTTGACGGCCGCGCCCCGGCGGAGTCCGAAAGCGCGGCGAGGCTTCTTAACGCGATCGGGACCTTCGTCCGGCGGTTTGTCGTGATCTCGCAAGCGCAAGCCGACGTGATTGCTCTCTGGGTGCTGCATACTTGGGCAATCACCGCGGCGGACGTGACCCTGTTCCTCGCGATCACCTCGGCCGAGATGCGATCGGGGAAGACGAGGCTCCTCGAAGTGCTGGAGCTGCTCGTCCGGCGACCCTGGCGGGCGATCAGTCCCTCCGAGGCGGTTCTGTTCCGCAAGGTCTCGGCACAGGAGCCAACGCTCTTGCTCGACGAGACGGACGCGATCTTCAGCCCGAAAGCGAAGGAGAACGAGGGACTCCGCGCACTTCTGAATGCGGGGAATCGACGCGGCGCGACGGTCGATCGCTGCATCTCTGGCGGCAGGGGAGAGATACGGCTTGAGACTTTCTCCGTTTTCTGTCCGCGGGCGCTCGCCGGAATCGGGAAGCTTCCGGCGACGGTGGCCGACAGGTCGCTCCCGATCCGCTTGAAGCGGCGGCTTCGTTCAGAGCAGGTCGAGCGGTTCCGCCTCCGCGAAGTGGAGAAGGAAGCAGAGGTGCTCCGCCGTCAGATCGAGGCATGGGAGGTCGTGTCCGTGGAAGCCCTGCACAGGGCAGACCGGCCTCAGGTCCCAGATGCGCTCGACGACCGGCAGGCGGACGGCGCCGAGCCGCTCCTGGCGATTGCGGATCTGGCCGGCGAGGGATGGCCGAAGCGGGCGCGTCGGACGCTCGTGGAGATATGTACGGGAGGGGGACCGGGCGACGAGTCACTCTCGGTCCGCCTGCTCCGTGACGTGCTGGTGATCTTCGAGGCCCGCGACGTGGATCGCCTGCATTCCGCGGATCTCTGTGAGGCGCTTAAGGGGCTGGAGGAGTCACCGTGGGCCGAATGGGGGAAGGGCGCAGGGCTCAAGCCTCCCGGTCTGGCGCGACTCCTCCGGCCGTTTGAGATCCGTCCTCGTCAAGCATGGGCTGACGGCGTGAATCGGAACGGCTATGAGCGGCCTGACTTCGAGGACGTTTGGGAGCGTTATGCGTCGGAATCCTCTTCTGAAACCCTAGACCCTCTAGAACCCGCACCAGATGGGCCTGTCGTTAACCTTTTCGAGAATCTAGGCCCGCGGTCGCCTAGGGGGTTGGAAGACGAGAAATCGCCAATAGGGACGGGCCTTCTAGAGGGTCTAGAGTCTGGGAAGCCCCAGGTGAAGGCAAGGAAAGAAGAGGCGACCCCTGCTCCGGCGGACCCCTGCGACTATTTTTGCGGGCCTCGCGATGGGGACTGCACCCGCTGTCGCTTGCCCTTTGCCGCGCATCTGAACGTCCTGGGAGGCAAGGCCCGGCCGAAAGAGGGAGACAGGTAGTGCCGTACCGAAGGAAGGAGACTCAGAGGGCCTACAACGCCGAATGGATGCGGCTGCGGCGGGCCGGCGAAAGTGGAACCCCAGGTGGAACCGACCTTCCGACCGCGTTTCGCATTCGTGCCGCGAAGGATGTTCTGGAACTCCTGGAGGAGGCGATTCACAACGTCCGCGAAGCGTCGGAAGCCGGCCCTCTTGAGAGGGCGCGGACGATTGGCTACCTCGCCGGGATCTCCTTGAAGGCGATCGAAGTTGCTGACCTCTCGGGCCGGGTGGAGTCGCTGGAGATGATCCTCAAGGACAGAAAGAAATGAGCCTCCCCGGCCTCTACGACCGCTTGGACCCGAAGGAGCGTCTCCGCCTCGCGCTGGCTGCGCGTTTCCGCGGAGACAGCGGGGAAACCAGGCGGCTAGTGGAATCCTGCCCGATGAAGCATTACAGGATCACCGACCCTGTTTTCATGGACCCCTGGCACCGATGTTTGGATCTCGGCGTCTTCTTCGCCTTCCTCTGGACTTTCTACTTCTGGCGTTTCGTCTTCCTGGACCTGATCGAGGGACTTTTTGAAGACCCCCTCGGCACTCAAACAGTGATTAGCGAGAAGTTGGGCTGCAGGGTTCGACGGAAGACCCCCGACGCACAGCGGACCGGGAAAGTCCCAGACGAGGTGAGGGAAGCGTGGGCCAACGCTCTTGAAAAGGTCATAACTCTCCATCGCGGCTTTGCCCGGTTTTGCCGTGAGATCGCCGAAGTCGAGCCCGAGCTGCTGTTGAAGCCTCTTGCCACTGAGATGGACCTCCTCCGGCCAGTCCTCGAAAGCAAAGATCTTCCGGTAAGCGAGGAGAAGGAGGCCGAATTCTTCGACCTGTTCAGGCAGTTCTGGCGTCCTGGGACATGAAGGAAAAACATCCCGCTTGACAGTCTTGAAAGAACGTGCATATAATCAAGACGTGGTGAAGAGGCATGGAGGGCGACGACGCGGAGCAGGCAGGCCGGCAGAGATGAGCGCGGCTCGTAGGCTCAATCTCTACGTCGAGGCGTCCTTCGCCGAGGAACTGAAACGGCTTGCGTCCTTCCTCTCCGAGAAGACGGGCCGGACGGTCTCCCCGTCCCGAGCCGCCATGCTCGCGGTCCGGTCCTCCCCGCAGTTTCAAGCGATGCTTCGTCAACGGAAGGGATAGGAGGAATCATGTCCATCCGCAAGCGACCTGATGGAACCTATTTCATTCGCTTCTACGAGAACGGCCGGAAGGGCTCGGCGATGCGACAGGAGACGCTCGGCCGAATCCCCTTCGCCGAGGCCGTCCGCATCTACAAAGAGCGCGTGGCGCTCGCGGCGGCCCGCAGAGGAACGGACGACGATTCCCGCGTGACGCTCGCCATGCTGGCGCGGGAGTACGTTAACCTTCACTGCGCCCGAAAGTCCGAGTCGGCGAAGGTGCGGGCGGAGCAGGCCCTTCGCGTAATCCTTCCGGTTCTCGGAGAACGAATCGTCCGCACGTTGAAACCGCTCGACATCGAGGCCTTCCGCGAGAAGCGCCTCGCCGCCGAGATCAAGCCCGTAACCGTCAATCGGGAATGGGCCGTCCTCAAAGCGATCCTCAACTTCGGCGAGAAGAAGGGCGTCATTGGACGCAACCCGATCCGCCGCGGTTCGGTGCCGATGTTCGAGGCCGAGTCTCGGCGGGAGGTTTTCTTCGAGCCGGAGGAGTGGGAGCGGTTCCTCGGTGCCTTCGCCGACGAGGTGGCCTGGAAGAGCTATCGGACTCGGCTTCGTAACCTCGGCCCGGTCAAGGAGGGGTTGCAGGGCCTCCGGCGCTACGGCGGCGGGAGGAACCCCGACTCCCAGGCGACGGCCGAATACCGCGAGCGCCTCCGCGCTACGGTTCCCTTCTTCAGAACGATGCTCTACACGGGATCGAGGCCGAGCGAAGTCCTTCGGCTGACATGGCAGGACATTGACTTCGATCGGGGCCGCGTCTCCCTCTGGCAGGAGAAGACCAGAGCCGCGAAGACGGTCCCCATGTCAAAGGCTCTGCGCGAGGTTCTTTCAGCCCTCCCGCGTGGGATCGGCGGTGCGCGGGTGTTCGTGCGGCCGGATGGCGTACCGCTCACCCTTCCCGAGGTTGCTCGGGCCTTCCGCGTGGCGCAGAAGCTTTCGGGCATCCGCGAGGAGTTGAACCCCTACACGATCCGCCACACGTTCGCCTCCTGGCTGGCGATCAAAGGGACTCCAATCCGCACGATTCAGGAGCTTCTCGGGCATCGGGATCTCCGCATGACGCTGCGCTACGCGCACCTCTCGCCGGCGCACCTCGCGGAGGCCGTGGAGACGATCGGAGCTGTTGAAAAGTCGAACCGGCTGCGCGTGGGCTGCGCCTCGAAGGAATCCGAGGTTGGGGAAACCGAGGCTAAACCCTCTGAATCGAGTGGTAGCCCATACGAGAATCGAACTCGTATTTCGGCCTTGAGAGGGCCGCGTCCTAACCGTTAGACGAATGGGCCAAACGGGGCAGAAACGGTAGCACAGAGGCGAATCAAGCGGCAAGGTGAGGGGTCGCATGACTCGTGTCGCGCCATCAAAGCGCGCCGCAGCGGAGCCGCGCTTCAAGGGTTGAGCCGCGCATGATGGATGTCCCGGCGGCGAAGCCGCCTTGAGAGGGCCGCGTCCTAACCGTTAGACGAATGAGCCAGAACGAAATGCAAAAGGTAGCACAGAGGTCGTTCCTCGCCAGGGTGTCACGGGCGATAAAAGCCCTTTCGGCTCGAGAGATCCTTCGGGCCGCGCACGCTCGCGGCTGGCTGCACGAGACTTTGTTCGCCAGCGGCGTCTCTGGCCTTCTCCAACTGATCTCGGATCAGATTTCCCTGGGACACGCCGCTCTTCACGGCAGCCTGCTCCAGCCAGTCGGCGAGGTCGGAGTCAAGACGAACTGTCACCGTTCTCATCGGGAGAACCTTCGCGTCGCTCTACTTCGAGACGGCGCCCTTCTCGGGCGTCGCGGGAGGCGGCGGCTCCTGCGGCACTTCGGAGAGGAGGCTCAGGCCCTTCTCGTGGACGGTCCAGCCGCGGGCCGCGAGCTCCGTGGCCGTGCGGGGGGAGACCCGGCCGGTGAGCCACAGCTCGCGCGTCGCCTTCGGGAAATCGGCCGCCGCCCGTTTGGTGATGCGGTCGAAGTGGCCGGCCATGCCTCCGGTCCACGCGATGTAGTCGAGCGGGAAGAGGCAGGCGAAACGGTCTCCCGCGGCGAGCACGCAGGCTCCCGGCAGGTTGGCGATGATGCCCGAGATCGGCGCCTGCGTCCGGTGGAACAGCTCCGCGGCGAGCGCGCTCTCCGTGTAGAACTGCGCGTCCGCGTCCACCTGCGCCCCGGCGGCGCGCGCCACGAACTCCGGGCGGCCGTACACGTCGTGGAGAGCGTCGAGCGCGGTCACGATGCGAACCTGCCGGGTCAGGTTGTACTGGCCGTTCAAGCGGAAGGCGCGGCTGTCCTCGGGCCGGACGCCCATCGCCTTGAGCCGCGTTTCATTCATCGTGACGAGCTCGTCCGGCTCCTTCATCCAGATCAGATCGTCGGCGGTCGCCGTGGCTCCAAGCGCGAAGGCCACGGCACCCAGCGGCGCCAGCTTGGGCGCGAAGCGCCCGCCCGCGTCGTATTGCGCCACGTTCCGCAGCTCCTTGTGGAGCACCTCGTTCCTCGTGTACGGATCGACGCGAAGCTTCTGGGCCCAGGAGCGCATGGCGGAGTTGACCCCGATGATCTCCTTGGCGAGATCGCCGGTCGCCTCGACGGCCTTGCCGGCGGTGGATTGCCCTTCCGCTTTCACGTCTTTTCGCTCGACCAGGTTCTCCGGCTCGCTCGAGGCTTTCTCCCCGCTCCCCATCTTCTCCGTGGTCCGTCTTGCTCCGCGGCCGACCCGGCCGAAGAGACGCGCGACGCCGTTTCCGATCCCTTTGACGGTCCCGACCGGATTGGTCACGACATGGACCACTCCCTTGCCGATGTCCACGACCGAAGCCGCGACGGCGCCCGCCGCCACCGCAATCTTGTCCACTTCCTTCAACTGAGCGATGGCGCCGATCTCGTGGATCCTCAACGCCGCGACGGAGGTCCCTTCCACCCGGAACGTGCCGTAGTCGGACTTGATCGTGTAGGTGTTGAAGACGCCGTCGCTGACGACCTTGTCCTCGACCTCGTGGTGCGGCCCTTTAAGGAGCGCCGCATCCAGAAAATCGCCCGCCTTCAAGACCGGCGGCGCCTCGTACTTCTGGTCACCCACGGCGCAGACGGCGAGCAGAGCGGCGAGGCAAGGGATGATTCGGCTGGGTTTCATGGGGGCCTCCTCTTGGCAGCAGGATCCCGGGAGTCTATCAACAACTCGAGGCCGCTTCGCCGCCCCGCCCCAAGCCAGATGGCTCGACGAGCCGGCGACGAATGGATGGTCGAGACTCGACGACAGGGGTTAGTGTATTGGGAATGAAACTTCTCGCCGACCTGACGATAGAGGACCTGGCGGCCTCGCCGGTCTGGCGGTACGTGGCAGGAAACGGCGCGGAAGCCGTCGTCACCGCCGATCATCGGGATTCCCTGTCTCAGTCGGAGGATGAGGTCTTTCTCGCGGCGACCAATTTCCTGCTGCCCGACTCGAGCCAGCATGCCGGGTTCTGCTTCCCCGTGGATGCCGGAGGGGTTGACTACCTCCAACCCGTGATCGTCACTCCGTCCGGCCACGTCCGGTTCTGGTTCGACGGAGTGGCCGCGCGGGAAGTCCTCGCGGCCCAGTGGAGCGCCCTCGGCAGGCGGGAAGAGGAAATCTTCCCGGTGCGCTTCCGCTGCCGGATTCCCGTGGATGGACGCACGGTCGACGGCGTGATATCCAGCGTCGAGACCTCGGCCGACATCACGCCCGTCCATCCAGCCGAGCTGGCCGCCCCTTCGGAGGAGAAGAGCGGCACGGTCCACGGTTCCCCAGGCTCCGGCGGGCGCGTCCCGGCCTCGAGGCCTGCCCGGGCGAGGCGAGGCGCGGCCAGCCGTGCCGGGACCTCCAATAAAAGAACGTCCCCCAGGCACAACGTGGAGTTGATGGTCGACTTCGACCAGGGCGGCTCCCGCGGCAGCGGCGTGACGGGGAACCTATCTCGCAGCGGGATCTTCGTCCGCTCACCGCGCCCCGCCAGAAGCGGGCCCGCCGTGAGCCTGACCGTTCACCTGCCGGGCGGACGGGAGCTTCTCCTGAAAGGGTGGGTGGTGCGCAGCGCCAGTCCTTCGAGCCTCTCGCGGTCGCCCGGGTTCGGATTTGCCCTCACCGAAAAGTCCGACGACTACGAGCGATTCCTGTCCCAGCTCTTCGACGCCTCCAAGTAGAGCGAACACCCGGGTGCCAGACAGCCGGCGGCGCGGCAGAGAGCCTCATCTGGTAAATTGAGAGACGTCATGGAGAGCAGAAAACGCCACGCGACGGTGGAGGTCCGGGTCGGCCCCGTCCCGGTGGGCGGCGGGGCCCCGGTGGTCGTTCAGTCGATGGCCAACACCGACACGGCCGACGCGATGGGAACGGCCCGGCAGTGCATCGAGCTCGCGCGGGCGGGCTCGGAGATGGTGCGGGTCACCGTCAATGTCCCCGAAGCCGCGCGGGCCGTGTCCGAGATCAAGACGCGGATGCTCGACGCCGGCGTCGAGGCGCCCCTGATCGGCGATTTCCATTACAACGGGCACGTCCTGCTGTCGAAGTTTCCCGCCTGCGCCGCGGCGCTGGACAAGTACCGCATCAACCCCGGAAACGTCGGCAAGGGCGCGCGGCGCGACGAGCAGTTCGCGGCGATCTGCTCCATCGCCCGCGACAATGGAAAGCCCGTCCGCATCGGCGTCAACGGCGGCTCCCTGAACCAGGAGCTGGTGATGGCGAAGATGCAGGAGAACACGGATCGAGACCTTGGCAGGAGCTCCGAAGAGATCATCAACGAGTGCATGGTCCTCTCGGCCCTTCAGTCCACCGAGCTGGCTCTTGCCTCGGGCCTTCGCAACGACCAGATCATCATCTCCTGCAAGGTCTCCCGGCCGCTTGATCTCATCGCCGTCTACCGGGAGCTCGCGTCCAAGACCGACCAGCCTCTCCACCTGGGCCTGACCGAGGCCGGGATGGGGATCAAGGGCCTCGTCTGGTCCTCTTCCGCGATGGGGATCCTGTTGAACGAGGGGATCGGCGACACGATCCGCGTTTCGCTGACGCCGCGTCCCGGCGGTGACCGCCGCGAGGAGGTCTACGCCGCTTGCGAGCTGCTTCAGTCGCTCGGAATCCGATCCTTCGCTCCGTCGGTCACCGCCTGCCCGGGCTGCGGCCGCACGACCTCGACGACGTTTCAGGAACTGGCCGAGCGCATCCAGGGCTACATCCGCGAAAAGATGCCCGAGTGGAAGAGAGAGTACGAAGGCGTCGAGAACATGACGCTCGCCGTCATGGGCTGCGTCGTCAACGGCCCGGGGGAGTCCAAAGCCGCGTCGATCGGGATCTCGCTTCCCGGCACCGGCGAGGAGCCCCACTGTCCCGTCTACATCGACGGCCAGCACTTCACGACGTTGAAGGGGACTTACGAGGAGCTGGCCCACGCCTTCCGCGCCCTCGTGGACGACTACGTCGCAACCAAATACCCGAAGCGCCAGCCCGCTCCCGCCGTCCCCGTCTGACCGATTCCGTTCAGGGCGGCAGCATCACCGCGCCCCGAGCCCGGTCAATCGAGTCGCGTCCAACCCGCTGACGAAATGAACCCGGGAATCCCGACCCCCCTTCCCAGTAGAGAGGGTCGAGATCGATCGCTCGGCGAAACTCGATCTCGGCCGCTGTCCAGTTCCAATCGAAGTAGAGCAGGATCCGGCCCAGGCTCGTGTGGGCATCCGCCAGCGAATCATCGATCTCAAGGGCGCGAAGGACCGCAGGCCGCGCGCGGGCGATAATTTCCCCGGCCCGGCCGACGGCACCGCCGCGCTCCAAGAAGCAATCGGCAAGGCCCGCGTAGGCGCGCGCGTACCCCGGATCGGCCGCGATCGCTTCTTCGAAGAACCCGATCGCCTTCTTCCGGGTCTCCGGCGTTCTCCGCGCCCAGAAATAGCGTCCTTCAGATAAAGCTGATAGGCGCGGACATTCTGCGTCTTCGGCCGCCTCGGCGCCGGGGTGGATCCGGAGAGACCGAGACCGAGGCGATCCCTCAACGTCGCGACGATTCTCCTGGCGACATCGTCCTGCACGGCGAAGACGTCGCGGATGTCGCGGTCGCACGTCTCGGCCCAGAGCTGGTAACCGTCGGTGACGCTCGTCAACTGCCTCCCGCTCGAACCGGGCCTTCAGTTCCGGCTCTCCGGCCAGCCGTTGCGCCACGACTTTGACCGCGACCTCGCGCCCCAACCGCGTGTCCCGAGCCCGGTAACCTCGCCCATCCCGCCCGCGCCGAGCGGAGAAAGAACCTCATAGGGACCGGGCCGCGTTCCAGCGCCGATCACAAAACACCGATCACGAATCTCACTGTCCTGTCTCGCCTTTCAGCGCCGCCGGCCAATTCAGGATCACGCGCAGAGGCGACTCGCTAACCTTCTCAACCGGCGTGCTCACGAGGAACCGCGATCCGTCGGGCGCTACGTCGTAGTCCTCGATCTGGCCCTCGGAGCGAAAACGTGGAACGGGGAGGCCGGCTTCCAGTTGTGGTCCGAGAGCCATCGGGACGGCCATGACGAAACCGTCCGGAGCGACGTAGTACAGCTCCTTTCCGTCTCGCCGCCAGCGCGGGCGGCTTCCGCCGGCCGGAGACAGACGCTTCTTTTCTCCGGCCCCCTTCGTCAGCGCCACATAAACCTCGGAATCGCCCGACTCGTCCGATCCGTAGGCGATCCAGCGTCCGTCTGGAGAGAAACGCGGGCTCGTCTTGGCGAATCGCGTTTGAAGCCAGGGCTGGGGCTTTGGGTCTCCCACAAGCGGCAGGATCCAGATGTCCGGCACCGCGATGTTGTTGCAGTAGACGAGGAGGCGCCCGTCGGAGGAAATGTCCTCCGGCTGCTGGACTCCCGGCTGCTCGAGCAGCCGCCTCTCGCTTCCCGGCACTCCGACCGCGATCTCGTAGATGTCTGGGACACCCTGGCGATCCGAACGGTAGAGGACCTTCGATCCGTCAGGCGACCAGACCGGGGACCCCTCGTCAGCCGGGTCGGAGTGAAGCCGCGTCGCGATCCCGCGCCGGGGCTCGAGGACCCACACATCGGAGGTCCCGGTCCGCCGGTCCTCGATGGCGGCGGCCACTCTCCCTCCCTCGGCTGAGATCCGAAACCCTTTCAAGACCGCGGGCTGCCCGAGAGCGCCGAACTCCTTTCCCGCGCGGTCGAACCAGACGAGTCTGGAAGGCGGAGCCGCCGCCTGATAGGCCAGGACTCCCGCTTGGGAGACGGAAAAGGAAGCGTGGGCAGGCCCGTAGAAGTAGTGGACGTTCTCGGCCACGAGAAGCGGCTCTCCGTGAAGCCGCGCCCTGGACGCGTCAAACGGCTGCGCAAAGAGCGTGGCGTCGCGGACGTAGAGCAGGTATCCGGAAGATCCAGAAGAGACGTACTCGGCCCTGGAATCGAGTCGCGTCACGACGCGGATCTCTTTCGAGTCGAGGGAGCCAACGCGCAGCTCGCGCGGCGGTTGGCCCAGCGCCCAGTCCACATAGAGGAACCGACGGCCGTCCGGCAGAAAGTGGGGCCAGATATCGGAGACCTCACCGCGCTGTGGTTCGGCCGACGTGACGGGCGCGGCCTCTCCCCCCTGGTCCGAAACGCGATAGATCCCCAGGCGGGGAAAAAACTGCGAGAAAAGGATCGTGCCCGCCCGGTTCCAGCTCCCGACGATGTCGAACGATGCCGCGCAGAGATCCTCGGGAGGGCCGCCGGTGGCCGGGATCTTCTTCAACCTGCCATCCGCGAAGAAGGCGATGAAACGGCTGTCCGGAGACCAGAAGGGCGCCTCCGCCCCGGTTGTGTTTTCGAGCTCGGCCGCCTTCTCCGAGTCGAGCGGCCGAAGATAGAGGCGCCGGTGACCTCTGGAGACCGCCTCGATGACCAGACGCGTGCCGTCGGGAGAGATCGCGAAGCCTCGATCAACTTCGCCCGGAGCATAGGACGCGCCGGCCGGAATCGGGACGGAGAATCGCATCGGTCTCACCGGAGGTTGACGGCGCCAGCGGAAGGCGGCGAAGACGGCCAGAGCCGCAGCAAGCAGGAGTCCCGCGATCAATGCCGGACCGAGCCAGCCGAGCCGCCGCGCCAGAACTACGGGCGCCGCCTCCAGGCCGACTTCCGAGAGATGGTCGCGCAGGTGCGTCAGGTCGCGCGCGAGGTCCCGGGTCGAGGCATAACGCTCCTCCGGGTCCTTGGCGAGACAACGCTCGATCACCCAGCGCACCGAGACCGGAACCTGTGGGACGAGAGACCCGATGGGCTCCGGCTCCTCACGAATGATCGCCACGAGCGATTCGGCGGTGGTGCTGCGCGAAAAGGCGCGTTTTCCCGTGACCATCTCGTACAGGATCGAGCCCAAGGAGAACTGATCGGAGCGGAAGTCCACGGGTCTTCCACTCGCCTGCTCGGGAGACATGTAGCCGAGTGTGCCCAGCACGACGCCCGGATGCGTCTCTGGTCTTGCCAGGGTCGGCATCGCGGAGATCTCGCCGGAGGCGGGAAGCGCCAGCTTGGCCAGACCGAAGTCGAGGATCTTGACGAAACCTTCTCGCGTCACCATGAGATTCTCGGGCTTCAGGTCCCGGTGAACGATTCCGGCTTCGTGTGCCTTGGCGAGCGCGTCGGCGATCTGCGCGGCAAAGGCGAGGACGCGCTTGGCCGGAACCGGCCCCTCCACGATGACATCGCGCAGGGTCCTTCCCTGCACGAGCTCCATTACGATGTAGGAGACGGAGTCCGCTTGCCCGATCTCGTAGATCGTGACGATGTTGGGGTGGTTGAGCGCGGAGGCGGAGCGCGCCTCCTGTTCGAAACGCGAGAGCCGATCGCGGTCCGAAGCGAGGGCCTCGGGCAGGAGCTTGATCGCCACATCGCGCCCCAGCCGAGTGTCTTTCGCCTTCCACACCTCTCCCATGCCCCCGGCGCCAAGGGGCGAGAGGATCTCGTAAGGACCCAGCCGGCTACCTGCCGAAATCGCCATTTCCGATCCACGTTTCTCTGGCTATGGCAGTCAGCATTCTCGGACCTCTACGTCGCGGAGGGACTGGAATGACTCGAAGCGGCTCAACCTCTCGCGAAGGATACAACCGCGCAATGCCGGCCGGGGCTCGCTCCTTTTCCGAGCGGTGGCCTCCGATTGCGATTCTAGAATCGCCGCCCGATGGCCATCGAATTCGTTCAGAACTAGTCCGATCTCTCGACGGACAAGGGCTATCAGTTCAAGTTCTTCTGCGACGAGTGCGGCAACGGCTACATGTCCTCCTTCCGGGCGTCCGCCATTGGGATCGCCTCCTCGGCAGCGCAGATGGCGGGCAGTCTCTTCGGCGGCGTCTTCGGAAAGATCGGCTCGAGTTCCTACGAAGTCCAGCGCGCCATCGGCGGCCCCGCCCACGACAAGGCGCTCGAGGCCGCGGTCACGGAGATGAAGCCGAAGTTCAAGCAGTGCAGCCGGTGCGGCAAGTGGATATGCGGGGAGGTCTGCTGGAATCACGAGCAGAACCTCTGCGAGCAGTGCGCGCCCAATCTCGACGAGGAGATCGCGTCGGCGCAGGCCGAGGCGGCCAAGCAGCAGACGTTCGAGAAGGCACAGGCGGTGGACTGGCTGAAGGATCGCGACATCGCCCGCAAGCAGGCCGCGACCTGTCCTTTCCTGCGGAGCGCACACGCAAGGCGGGAAGTTCTGTCCCTCCTGCGGCGCCAACCTCTCGCCGGCCTCGACGTGCGGCGAGTGCGGAACAAAGATCGAGGGACATCCGAAGTTCTGCCCCGAGTGCGACAGCAAGATTGGCTGATCTCGAGGGCGCGACCGCTCTCGTTGGCGGCCGGCACTTTCAGGGGAAAACGTTCAGGCCGATCGATCTTCCGGCTTCGGCCATTCGCCGATCGTAGGTCAGTAGCGAGGAAGCATCCCCCGAAACAGCCAGGGCGAGATGGAGAGCGTCAGCAGCTCTCAAGGGACCGGCCTCGATTGACAGAAGCATCCTCTCGGCCTCCCGATGCGTCGCGGCCATGAGATCGATTCGCCGATAGACACCGGTCTCCACGTGGCCCAGGATCGCCCGATGAAGGCGAACGGCGATGGACAGGTCCAGCGCCCCTTCGCGCCGGCGGCGGCTCAAGGACGAGATGATCTCGGTGATCGAAAGGTCCGAGACCAGGAGATCGCGCCTTCCCTCGACCGCCCGGTTCAACTGACCGCTCTCCGCTTCCGGCAGATAGAGCTTCACGAGCGCGCTCGCGTCCAGGTACAACGGCCCCGGAAGCTCCGGCGGCGGGCTAGAAACGATCGCTCCGGTCCTTGAGGATGGACGCGGACAACGGTGGCTTCAGCGTCGGCATCGTCCGGCGGAAGCGCGACAAGTCTGGAAACGGGGCGCCAGTCGGCCGCGATGCCGGGACCAACCGCGCGACGGCGCGGCCCCGGTCGGTAATGACGATTTGGCGACCTTTCTTCACGTCCTCGATCAGGGCCGAGAGGTTTTGACGCGCCTCTCGGATGCCGGCTTTCTTCATGGCGAGCTCATTGTGCTACATGTAGCACAAAAGTCAAGGTGGGTGTGAGCCGCCGACCGCCGCGTCGGAGGCGTCCACCACGATGGATGGCTCCGGCACGATCTCAGTCTTCCTCCGGCTCTCCGGTTCCTCGCGGCGCTGCTCCTCGGGCTCCTTCACGGTGCTTGATTCACGGTCGCGGCTCGAGGGCCCGGGGTCAGCGCGAGAGGCGCTGAAGATGTCGGACTTGCTGGTAAGGGATCAGTGGCCCTTCGATCCCGCGGACCGGCTCTGAACGGAGAGAATGTTGCCAGCGGGGTCCTTCCGCCACGCGACACGGAAGTCGCCTGCGCGGTGGATGTCGCCGTCGCGAGCCAGGCCCGGCATGTCGTGGTAGTGCTCGAATTTCACCCCGCGGGACTTCAGTTCCTTGGAAGGTCTCTCGGACCTCCGAATTTGCTTGACCCCCAAAGGATCCGGGAGCCGTCCGGTGAGATCCCGAATGTCTCCGTGGCCCAGTCGGCGTTGAACCCCGCGAGAGGACGGCGGCTCGCCTGAGTCTCTTTCCCTGGAACGAAGTCCTGGACGTAGATGCCGGTCCTTCCTCGGGCGTCCACGTCGACGAACGCAATCGCGCGGCCATCCGGCATCCAGCGCGCGCGCGCGGTAACTCCGGCGAGGCGGGAGGTGGTCATGCCGAAGCGGATGGCAAAGGGCAGCACGGTGGCGTCTTCGATGCGAACCACGCGGACCTCGAGACAGTGCCGCACGAGGCGGTCAAGCACCGGCGGGACGCTCCTGCCGGAATCGGAGAATTCCGGCGGTTCCTCTTTGAGGATCGCGGTCATCGTCTCCGCGGCTGTGTCCCGCTGGAAAGCGCGCTTTCCCGAGAGCATCTCGTAGAGGACCACGCCGAACGAGAAGATGTCGCTGCGCACGTCTACCGGAAGACCCCGAACCTGCTCAGGCGACATGTAGCCCACCGTCCCCATCACCGCTCCCGGCTCCGTGTGCGCCGTCACAGTCGGGGAACGCGTCTCGTCGGGGAGAGCGGGACCGCCCGCGGGCCTCGCCAGACCGAAGTCGAGGATCTTGACCCGACCGTCGCTCGTTACGAAGACGTTTTCGGGCTTCAAGTCGCGATGGACGATTCCTCTCCCATGTGCCGCGGCAAGGCCATGCGCGATCTGGAGCGCCCACTCCGTCGCCTTGCGGAGCGGCAAGGCTCCGTCGGAGAGCACCTGCGCGAGCGTTTCGCCTTCGAGCAGCTCCATGACGGCATAGCTGACGTTGCCCGCGTTACCGAAATCGTGGAGCGCCAGGATGTTGGGGTGCGACAAGGAGGCGACGGCCCTCGCCTCGCGTTCGAAGCGGGAAAGAGCCTCCGGATTGAATGCCAGTTGCTCCGGCAGAACTTTGACCGCGACCTCGCGTCCCAACCGGGTGTCCCGAGCCCGGTAAACCTCGCCCATCCCGCCCGCGCCGAGCGGGGTGAGTATCTCGTAGGGGCCGAGCCGGCTGCCGGTGGCGAGAGTCATTTGGAGCCCGCCACGAGCTTCATCGGATCATCGAGGAGCGGCAAGGTCCAGGGACACGGCCAGTGCCCGGTTCAGCTCCTCGATCTGAAAAGGAGAAAGCGACCCCACAAACGTTGAGAGCTTTCGCTTGAACATCAGCGCCAGAAAGTCGCAGCGGATCGCGGAAGACCTCGGCAGACCGACATCCGGGCCGATCACGACCTCGGTCGAGATTCCGAGGATTTCGCTGTAAACAGGCGCGCAGACGACGCTCGAAATATCGGGATTCTCCGCGATGAACTGCCGGGAGGCGACCACGTAGAACCCGGGCTTGCCCCCGCGCTCCGGCAACCTCTCTCTCGTTTTCCAGATCTCACCCCGGTTCACGGCCGGGCCTGTTCGCCGACCAGGACCTCGGCCTGTCGGGAAACGAGCCGTCGGTGCTTCGCATAGACCTTTCTCTCCCTTTGGTCGCGAAGCAGGGTCTCGCGACGATGCAGGTATTCCTGGAGCGCTTGACGGACGATGCGCGAACGGTTGCCCACTTGCCTCTGCGGGGAACCGCGTCCCGGCTGACCGGGCTTGCCCGCCGGCCGCGCGAGTCGGTCGAGGCCGGCCAGCGTCGGTTCATCTATTGAGATCGCAATAGTTTTCATATTGGCAATATATCAGGAGGTAACCTCCCATCTTCAACGTCAGGTTTCCCGATTATGGAGGCTCCCCAGGACGGAGTTTCATGGGGGCCAAGCACCCCGGGTTGGCCGGGAGTCGCCGATCCCGGATCACGGGTCGCCTGCGCTCTCCTCCTCCTCCGGCGCGGCCGGTTCGGGAGGCTCTTCGGGCTCGACGACGTTCATCAGCTGCCCGTACCCCTTCGCGCGCATCGCCTCGTTGAAGGCCGGAATGGCCTTGGCGTAGAGCTCGTCGAGCCTCCGGCGAGCGTCCGCGAGAGCCTTCGACAACAGGTCGTAAACTCCCAGCTGCGGCTGCGTCGGCGGGAAGTCCGCGTTGCCCGAGACGTCGGCCGCCCCGGAGCCGACCTCGGCCTGCAGCCAGAGGAGCTTCAGATACAGCTCGAGCGGGCCTCGAAAGGACTTCTGGTCCGCCTCGGCGAGCGTGGGCTGGAGAAGGCCGTCCTCGACCGCGCGGAGCTTCTTCTCCAGGTCGTTCACGGCTTCGGTGTCGGAGGCGGGGGCCTTCCCCGCGGCGAGCATCTTCCGGGAATCCTCGAGCTGCCGGCGGGACCACTCGAGCTGGTTGATCATCTGCGCGGCGGTGTTCGTGTCGCGGTAGATCGCAACAGAGAGTTTCGTCGAGGCTTCGACGTCGGCCTCGCTGCGGGCCGAGCCCGGGTCCTTCCGGACAGCGAGCGGCCGCGTGAATTCCTTTCCCTCGACCGTCAGCTTGACGGTGTACGCGCCGGGGGCGACGAGCGGGCCGTTTCGGATCGCGTTGATGCCGTAGTAGAAGACCCCGCGGTTGTCCTTGCCGCGGAAGCGCTTCTCCTCCCAGACGCGCGGATTGCCCGCGGGCGTCGTCCGGAGCCGGACCGGCTGCGTGGCCTCGTAGCGCAGGTCCCACGTCACGCGGTTCAGTCCTTTCGTGTTGGTTCCCTTGAGCGTGCGGATCTTCTGTCCGGAGGCGTCGAAGATCGCGATCTCGATTGGTCCCTTCTTCGGCTTCTCTTCGTCTTCCGTCGCCTCGCTCTGGACCGTTTTCTTCTCGGCGCTCTTGAACGGCTCCTTCAGCCAGTAGTTGAGCGTCGCACCATAAGGCGGGTTGCGTCCCGCGGAGGCCCCCTGGGGAGCCAGGGCCGGCCTCGAGATCGCGCGGAATCGGTAGGCGGGGCGCGGCTCGAAGAGGTGGACGGCCTCGGCGCGCACGGCGTCGGTCAACTGCTCGAGGGGAGTCACGTCGTCCAGGACGTAGAAGCCGCGGCCGTAGGTTCCAACGACGAGGTCGTGAAAGTGCTCCTGGACCGTCAGCCAGTAAACCGGCGCGTGGGGGAGCTTGTTCTGGAGCGGCTCCCAGTGTCCGCCGTCGTCGAAGGAGACGTAGAGGGCGTTCTCGGTCCCGGCGAAGAGGAGTCCCTTGCGAAAAGGGTCCTCGCGCAGGACGTGAGCGTAGGAGAGCTGGCTTTTCAGAATGTTCGACGCGATCGCCTTCCACGTCCTGCCGTAATCGGCCGTCTTGAACAGGAAGGGATCGCGATTGTCCACCTGGTGCGGGTCCACGGAGACGTAGCAGGTGCCCCTGTCGAAGCGCGAAGGCTCGACGCTCGTCACGGTGCCCTTCGGAGGAAGACCGGGAATGCCGGGCGTGACGTTGGACCAATGCGCGCCAGCGTCGCGGGTGACCTGGACGAGCCCGTCGTTGGTGCCCGCCCAGATCACGCCCTTCTCCAGCGGCGACTCGGCCAGCGAATACACCACGCCGGCGTACTCGACGGAGAGGTTGTCCACGGTCAGACCGCCGGAATCGCCCATCATGGACTTGTCGTTCAGAGTCAGGTCCGGGCTGATCGTCTTCCAGGTCTGGCCGCCGTCGGACGTGGCGTGGACGTACTGGCTTCCCACGTACACGGTGTTGTGATCGTGCGGCGAGATGGCGATGGGGAAGGTCCAGTTCATGCGGAGCTTGATCTCTCCCGCGTTGGCTCCCATCGTGCGCTCCGGCCAGGGGCTGACGCTGCGGGACATGCCGGTCTTCGCGTCGAATCGCTCCACGACCCCGGCGTAGCAGCCTCCCCAGACGATGTCCGGGTCCGCCGGATCAGGCGTCGCCCAGCCGGTCTCGCATCCCGCCGTCGAGGTCCACAGAGCGGACGAAATGTTCCCGGCCCCGGGCGCGACGCTGGGGCCGCGCATCGAGCCGTCGTCCTGCATCTGGCCGTAGACGAAGTACGGGACCCGGTTGTCGGTCGCGACGTGGTACATCTGGCCGATCGGGAGCCGCGTCTGGTTCCACTGCTTTCCGCGCGTGGTCGTGACCGAGACGCCGCCGTCGCTGCCGATCATCATGCGCCGCGGATCCTTCGGGTCCGCCCACATGTCGTGGTTGTCGCCCCCCCAGCGGATCTGGTCGGCCGTCTCGCCTCCGTCGTAGGTCACGCCCATCCCGTTGGAGGGGAAATAGACCTCGTTGGCGTTGTCGGGGGCCACCAGCATGCGCGTGTAGTAGTGGGGGCGCTCGTTCAGGAGCCGGCTGTGATTGACGAGCTTCCACTTCTCTCCGCCGTCGTCGGAGCGCCAGAGCGACCCGCGCTCGCCCGTCTCGATCAACGCGTAGACGCGCTGCGAGTCGCTGCCCGCGACGGCCACGGCGATCTTGCCGAGCGGGGGCTCGGGCAGGCCGTGCCCGGCCAGGGTGCTCGGGGGACCGTAAGGTCCCACGCCGCCATTCAGTCGCTTCCAGGTCGTCCCGCCGTCGCGCGAGACGAAGACGCCGCTTCCGGGCCCGCCGCTCTTTCGACCCCACGTCTTGATGTCGATCTGCCACGCGCCGGCGAAGAGAGTCCGCGGGTTGCCCGGGTCCATCGCCAGGTCGGAGATGCCGGTGTTCTCGTCCACGAAGAGCACCCGCTCCCAGGACTTCCCGCCGTCCTGCGTGCGGTAGACGCCGCGTTCCTGCTGCGGCCCGTAGCAGGTGCCGAGCGCCGCCGCGAAGACGACGTCGGGATTTCGCGGGTCGATCGTGATGCGACCGATCCGCCCCGTCTTCTCCAGCCCCATGTGCTTCCACGTCTTCCCGGCGTCGGTGGACCTGTAGATGCCGTTGCCGAGCGAGACGTTGCTGCGGATGAAGGGCTCGCCCGTGCCGACCCAGACGACGTTCGGATCCGAAGGAGCGATCGTGATCGAGCCGATCGACTGCGCCGGCTGCTCGTCGAAGACCGGCTTCCAGTGGATGCCGCCGTCCGTGGACTTCCAGACGCCTCCCGAGGCGGCCCCGGCGTAGCAGGTGTTGGGATCGCCCGCCACGCCGGCGACGGCGGAAACGCGGTTACCCGGCGGCCCGATAAACCGGTACGCCAGCCCCGCGTACGGGTCGGGAGGCTTCTCGCCGGCGGCCGCGGGCGCCGGGGCCTGCCGGACGGGCGCGGCTCCGGCCAGGAGGGTCGAGGCCAGCGCCGCCGCGAACCACGACGTCTTCCGGGGGAAAGCTCGATCGGCTCTCATGGCGCATACCTCCCGAGAAAACCTCGCAGGTTGGAAGAGAATCGGATCAGGAAAGCCTGACGGGGAATCTTACTGCGGCCCGATACGTATAGAGATCCGGCCCCAAACTTCGATGGAAGGATGCCCAATGAGACAAACCGCCTCGATTTCCCTTGCCGCCATTCTGACCCTCTCCGGCTCCCTCGGTATTGCCGCCGCGAGGCAGGCCTCCACCACGCCCACCGCCGCCGGGACCAACCCGTTTTTCACCGCCAGTCCGCTGCCGTTCCAGGCGCCGCCTTTCGACAGGATCAAGGAGAGCGACTACGCGCCGGCGATCGAAGAGGGGATGAAGCGGCAGATTGCCGAAATCGAGGCGATCGCGGAGAACCCCGAGCCGCCGACCTTCGCCAACACGCTCGAGGCGATGGAGCGTTCGGGAGAGCTCCTGACTCGCGTCGCCAAGGTGTTCTTCAACCTCGCGCAGTCCAACACCAGCGAGACGATGCAGAAGATCAAGGCCGACGAGGCCCCGAAGCTCGCCGCCCACCAGGACGCGATCTTCCTGAACCCGAAGCTCTTCGCCCGCGTGAAAGTCCTCTACGACCGCCGCGAAAGTCTCGCGCTCGATCCCGAGGCCCGGTACCTCGTCGAACGGTACTATCGCAACTTCGTGCGCTCCGGCGCGCAGCTTTCCGACGCCGACAAGACCCTCCTGCGCGCCTTGAACCAGGAAGAGGCGAAACTGACGACCGAGTTCACCGACAAGGTGCTGGCCGACACGAACGAGTCCGCGGTCGTCGTCTCCGACAAGGCGGATCTGGCCGGATTGAGCGAAGGCGACATGGCCGCCGCCGCCGAGACGGCGAAGGAACGAGGGCTGATCGGCAGATGGGTGCTTTCCCTCCAGAACACGACGCAGCAGCCCGCGCTCGCCCAGCTCGCGAACCGGGCGCTCCGCGAGCGCCTCTTCCAGGCATCGTCGCTGCGGTGCAACCACGGGGGAACCAACGATACGAAGGCGATCGTCTCGCGCCTGGCGGAGCTTCGGGCGCAGCGCGCGAAGCTTCTCGGATACGCCAGCGCCGCGGCGTTCGTGCTCGACGATCAGATGGCGAAGACGCCGGAGAACGCGGAAAAGCTGATGACCGGTCTCGTGCCGGCGGCGACCGGCAAGGCGCGCGGGGAAGCGGCCCGGATGCAGAAATTGATCGACGCGGAGAAAGGGGGCTTTCGGCTCGGCGCCGCCGACTGGGAGTACTACGCCGAAAAAGTGCGCAAGGCCGAGTACGACCTCGACGCGTCGCAGGTCCGCCCCTATTTCGAGCTCGATCGCGTGCTCCGGGACGGCGTCTTTTTCGCCGCGAACAGGCTCTACGGCATCACCTTCCAGGAGCGCAAGGACATCCCGGTCTATCAGCCCGATGTCCGCGTCTTCGAGGTCTTCGACGCCGACGGGAAGTCGCTGGCCCTCTATTACGGCGACTTCTTCTCGCGCTCCAACAAGAGCGGCGGCGCCTGGGAAGACACCTTCGTGGACCAGAGCCTTCTTCTCGGGACGAAGCCGGTCGTCTTCAACGTGACGAATTTTACGAAGCCCGCCCCGGGCCAGCCGGCGCTGCTCTCCTTCGAGGACGTGACGACGCTCTTCCACGAGTTCGGGCACGCCCTCCACGGGATGTTCGGCAACGTCCGCTATCCGACGCTCCTGAACGTGCCTCGCGACTTCGTCGAGTTCCCGTCGCAGTTCAACGAGCACTGGGCGCTCGAGCCGGCCGTGCTCGCCCACTACGCAAAGCACTTCCGGACGGGCAAGCCGATGCCGCGGCCTCTCGTGGACAAGATCAAGAAGACCCGAACGTTCGACCAGGGCTACAAGACGACCGAGTACCTCGCGGCGGCCCTGCTCGACATGGCCTGGCACGAGTTGCCCGCCGGCGCGCCTCCGCAGGACGTCAACGCCTTCGAGCGGCAGTCGCTCGAGCGGTTCCGAGTGGACCTGCCGCAGGTGCCGCCGCGATATCACACGACCTACTTCTCCCACATCTGGCAGGGCGGCTACGCGGCCGGCTACTACGCGTACCTCTGGAGCGAAGTGCTCGACGACGACGCCTATTACTGGTTCAAGGAGAACGGCGGCATGACGCGCGCCAACGGCAAGCGCTTCCGCGAGATGATCCTCTCCCGCGGCGGCACTCAGGACGCGGCGGCGCTCTACCGCGCTTTCCGAGGCCGCGACCCGAGAGTCGAGCCCCTGATCGAAGAGCGAGGCCTCAAACTGTCGAAGAAGTGACGGTCATTCCGAGGCGCTCTTTACCTTCGCCAGTTCTCGACGCTCAATCCCTTGACGCGCGAAAACTCGCGGACATTGTCTGACACCAGCACTGCTCCTGCCGAGATCGCGTGGGCCGCGATGAGCATGTCGTGGGCGCCGATCGGCTGGCCCCGGCGCTCCAGGCCGACCCGCATAGCGCCATGGGCAGCGGCTGCGGCCAGGTCGAAGTCGAGACAACGGACTTCGCCGAGGAGGATGTCCAGTCGCGAGTGGTTGCGGACGGGGTAGCGGCTGTTGCCCGCTCCGTACCGCAACTCTGCTGCGACGATGGAGCTGACGCAAAGATCGGCGGGCAAGCAACGTTGAATGCGATCGGCCACCGCGGGATAGCGTCCGGTCAGGTAGTCCACGCAAGCGTTGGTGTCGAGGAGGTATCTCACTCGCTACCCGAGGTCGGGACCCGGCTCGGGCCGCCGCCGTTCGCGAGAATAGGGGAAGTTTCGCGCGGAGCCGGCGAGCTCGATGAACTCCCGGGTCCAGGCTTTTCTACGTCCCTCCAGGACTACACGCCCTCCCTGCCGGTAGATCAGGACCTCCTTCTCTCCTTCGAATCGATACGCTTTGGGCAGCCTCACCGCCTGGCTTCCGCCGCTTTTGAAAAGTCTGGCTCGCATGTGTTGTTTCCACCTCCGCAGTTAAGTATATACCAAATGTATATACAACCGGCTCGAGGCGATCATCGTGCGCCTTCCACGAGGAAGAGGTGGGAGAGCTGGTAGCCGTAGGCGTAGGCGTAGCTCTTTCCGTCGCTGGTGAGGGCGAAGGTCCCGATCCGCAGCGCCCCCGCGGTCTCCGGGTTTCCAAACGTGCGCAGGGGCTCTCGGCGGCCTGTCGCGAGGTCCAAACGCTCGCTGCTGACGGGCACCTGCGAGCCGCGGTACAGGACGAGCGACCGGCCGTCGGCGCCCCATCGAAGGACGCGGTCTTCGGGCGTCGTGGCCGGCACGCTTCGCGGCTCGCCGCCGGCCGACGGAAAGAGCAGGAGCGCCCCGCCGCCGCTTCGGACGAGGATCGAGGCGCCGTCCGGCGAGACGAATCCCTGGCTCGTGCCCCCGGGAGTCAGCGGACGCGGCTTGCCTCCCGCGATCTCCTGGATGTAACACCTCACCGCGCGTCCGGTCTCGGCGCCGCAGACGAGCAGGCGCCGGCCGTCCGGGAAGAACTGCGCCGTGTCGTAGCTGATGAGGCCGCCCGAATCGAGCCGGCGCTTCTCGCCCGCGCCGGTGGGGTAGAGGACGAGCTGCTGGGGCGACGCGGGCACGACGGCGAGCGCCCACTTTCCGTCGGGCGACAGATCGGAGGCCAGCCCCTCTCCCAGCCGCACGACGGCCGAACCGTCCGTTCCGCGCAGGCACACCGCGTAGTTGACGCCGACGGAACCGCTCTCCTCGGTGAAGAGGAGCGTCTTTCCGTCCGCGGAGAGCGCGATCGGCTCGGAGAGGTCGAGCCACGAAAGCTCCTTCTCTTCCTTCTCGCCGGGCGGAAGGACGAACATCTTCCGGAAGAAATCGTCCCGCGTGGCGAGCCACCGGCCTCCCGCGCCGGCGTCGTGAATCGTCAGACCCCCGGCGCTGTCGGACGCGACCCTTCGGCGCCCGGAGAGCGTGACGGCGTAGATCTTGAAGTTGTTGTAGGCGGTGCCCGCGGAGAAGAGCACCTCGGATCCGTCCGGCGACCAGGCCAGGCCCTCTTCCCCCCAATAGCCCTCGGAAAGGACGGTCTTCTTGCCGGACAGGTCCACGACCGCGACGAGCCCCCGGTCGTCGTACTTGATCGGATGCTCGAAGAAGGCGATCCGATCCCCCTTCGGCGAAAAACGCAGGTCGCTCAGGTATCCGCTCGCCTCTGAGAGGACCCTTCCGACGGGAAACTCCAGCCGGTCCTTCCCGTCGACGTCGCGGATGATCGCGAGGTCCGATCCGTCGGGCGACCAGTCGGCCTCTCTGACGCCCTCGAGGATCTCGCGGGGGGCCGCGCCCTCCAGAGGCATTCGCGCGAGAGTCCCGTCGAACAGGTTGTGCCCGATGTAGCGGGCGCGGGTCAGGACGGCCAGCTCCCCTTTCGAAGAGATGGCGAGCAGGTGAACACCGGGGAGCCCCCGTGCGGTCGCGCCCGGATAGTCGGGTCGTAGAGAAAAGATCTCCGGCGTATTCCCCTTCGTGGCCGCGGAGAACACGATCGTCTTCCCGTCGGGGGAGAAGCGGGCCCGGAAGATCGGCTGCTGGCGGAACGTCAACTGGGAGAAGGACGGGCCGGCCGGAGCCGACCGGCGCTCCACCCCCCGGCCCGCGAGGAAGGACGCCGCGGCGGCCGCCGCGAGGATCGCGACACCCGCGGCGGCGACGAGCCCGCGCCGCGACGGCCCGGGTCTCGCTGCGACCGGGCGCGCGCCGGGCGACGAGAGCCCCGAGAGAGACTCGAGGTCGAACGCAAGATCGTGGGCCGAGTGAAAACGCTGCTCCGGATTCTTCTCCAGGCAGTGCCGCACGATCCGCTCGAGCCCCTCCGGGAAGCTCTGGTTGGTCAGCGAGAGGTCCGGCGGGTCCTCCCGGAGGATCGCCGACATCGTGTCCGCGGCGGAGTCGCCGAAGAAGGCGCGCTTGCCTGAGAGCATCTCGTACAGAATCGCGCCGAAGGAGAAGATGTCGCTGCGGACATCGGCCTGCCGTCCGCGCACCTGCTCCGGCGCCATGTAGCCGATGGTTCCGAGGACCACGCCCGGCTCGGTCGCGGCCGCCGCCGTCGGCAGGTTTGTCTGCTGACTCCCTCCCTCTTCGGCGTGCGTCAACTTCGCGAGGCCGAAGTCCAGGATCTTGACCCGCCCGTCCTTCGTGACGAAGAGGTTCTCGGGCTTCAGGTCCCGGTGGACGATCCCCTTCTCGTGGGCGGCGGCGAGGCCGTGGGCCATCTGCAGCGAGTAGTCGATGGCCTTTCGGGGCGAGAGCCTTCCGCCCGCGAGCGCCGCGCGAAGGGTCTCGCCTTCCAGCAGCTCGGTGACGACGTAAGGCGCGCCCTCATGCGTCCCGATGTCGTAGACGGCCGTGATGTTGGGATGGTTCAGGAGCCCGGCCGCCTTCGCCTCCTGCTCGAACCGCCTCAACCGGTCCGGATCGTTGGAGAAGGACGCCGGCAGCACCTTGATCGCCACCTCGCGCCCCAGCCGCGAATCTCGCGCGCGATAAACCTCGCCCATTCCCCCCGCCCCGAGAGGCGACAGGATCTCGTAGGGGCCGAGGCGGGTTCCCGCGCCGATCACTTGCCAGCGCGGATCTCGCGCCGGAGAGGCGCGAGAAGCGGGAAGCTCATCCGAGGATGGAGAATTCGTAGTCCTGGCCGTAGCAAGCCACGAGCAGCTCGCGGCTGGCGGCGGGCCGGAGGCGCTGGTCCTCCAGATTGGTTCCGCGGATGACGCGGACCGCGCGGATCCGGCTCGTCACGACGCGGTTGGAAAACTCCAGGCGCAGGCCGCACGCGGCGACGATGTCGTGCTTGATGACGCTGCCGCCCCAGGTGCAGCCGGAGATCGAGAGCCGGACCGGGGAGACCCCCTGGCGGTCGAACCAGCCTCCCCAGACGCTGTAGGTGGAATCGCCCAGGACGCTGATGCAATAGACGGAGTTTTCGGTCGCGACGACGACGCGGTCGCCGCGGCGCAGCTCGGACTTCTGGACCGGCTCGGTGAGCCGGCCGTTCTCCACGATGGCGTTCATCGTCCGGGCGCGGGCGATCATCCTCGGTGCTTCCTCGATTCTCCCTTGAAGCGCTCCGGGGAGATTGTATCCATTAGCATTCCCTGATGCGACTCCCGCTCTTCTCGCGAACGGCCGGGGGCGGTGCCGGATCTCCGGGCCTTGCATCACTTGTGCCCGCCGGTCCCGCGCCGATCGGGGAGCGCCCGGAAGCGGCGGTCCGGGCTTTTCCAGGGAGTTCGGCCCGGGCATGACGACGCCGCAGGATGTCGCGCCCCGCGGGAGTTGATCGCCCGAGCAAGATCCGCCGCGCCGCTTACGGCGAGATGCTCAGTCGGCGTCCCCCTCTCCCTGGTTCCGGTTCCCCGGGATCGGCATTGCCTCGACGATGACGCCGGCGCTCGTGCAGGTCCAATAGAGGTTGCCGTTCTTCGCCGCCGTCACATCCGTCGGCTCGGGGTCTCCCTCGTGAACGATCCGGGCCTGCATGGTCTTGAGGTCCACCGCCCAGACCTTGTTGCGTCCGCCCTCGCTGCCCGGCACTCCGGGCGTCGGCACTTCCGTAAAGAAGAGAGTCTTCCCATTCTTGTCCAGCGCGATCCCGGAGGGATGGTCCAGGCCGGTCAGGAGCATTCGCGTCATGCCGTTCTCCTGCTCCAGAATGACCCCCGCGCTCTTGCAGGTCCAGTAGATCTCCCCCTTCTTGCTCACGACGATGTCGGTCGGCTCCGGCTCCCCCTCGTGGAGAACCGTCAGGCTGTTCCCGTCGGAAACGACGACCCGGTTGCTTCCGCCCGGAACTCCCGGCGTGGGCACCTCGGTGAAGTACACCAGACCGTCGCGATCCACGGCGATCCCGGTGGGTCTGGCGAGCCCGTCCAGAAACGTGCCGACCATGCCCGTCTCCGCCTCCCGCTTTAGGATCACACCCGCCGACCTGCAGGTCCAGTAGATGTTGCCGTCCCGGTCCAGAGCGATGTTGGTCGGCTCGGGCTCCCCCTGGTGCAGCAGGGTCATCATGCCTGTCTCCAGGTCGAGCTTCGACACGGAATTGGATCCTCCCCCCATGCCCGGCGTCGGCACCTGCGTGAAATAAAGCGTGTCCCTCCCCTCCGCGGCGATCCCGACCGGCCGGTCCAACCCCGACGCCACGACGCGCAGTTGATACTCACTCCCGCTCGCCAGGCAGGGTGCCAGAACCAGCGCCGCCGCCGCGCCGATCTGAAGCCCACACTTCGTCCACACGTTTCGCATACGTTCTCCTTTCGTAATGTTGCGTTCGGCCACGACGCGCCGGAGGCCGCGCGCACAGGGGGTAAACAACCGCGTGCGCCGAAAGGTTCCGCGATCGCTCGCCCGCATCTGATCTAGACTGACTCTGGTGGGACGCAGCCGATGACGCCGGGCGATACTTCGAAGATCGACGAAAAGAGAAACCGCTTCGAGTCCGCGGCCCTGCCATTTCTGCCCTCTCTGTTCAACGTGGCGCGGCGGCTGGCCTCGAGAGATGAGGACGCGCGCGACCTCGTTCAGGAAACCTGCCTGCGCGCCTACCGGACGTTTGACAACTTCCGGGAGGGAACCAACTGCAAAGCCTGGCTGTTTACTATCCTCTACTCGATCTTCATCAACCGTTACCGCAAGGGGCGGCGCGAGCCCGAGCCCGTCTCCCTGGAGGAGATCGAGGAGCGCTTCCACCGGACGCTGGCGATCCAGCCGGAGGCGGGGGCCACCGTCGGGTGGTCGGAGCCGGAGGTGGAGGCCGCGTTCAACGGGCTCCCGGAGAGTTTTCGCGACGTGATTCTGCTGGTGGACATCGAGGAGCTTTCCTACGAGGAGGCCGCCGCGGCGCTCGGGTGTCCGGTCGGGACGGTGCGCTCGCGCCTCTTCCGCGGACGGCAACAGCTTTACGTGGCGCTGCGGGAGCATGCGAGGCGGGCCGGCTATCTCCGGGAGGGGAAAGACGAATGAGTGACCGCGGCCACTTCTCCGACGAGATCCAGGAGCTGCTCGACGAGCGGCTGCCTGTCGAGCGCCGCGCGGTACTCGAAGAGCACCTGGCCGCGTGCGAGTCCTGCCGGCGCGAGCGGGACTCGATCGCGGCGGTCCGCTCGGCAGCTCGCCGCGCGCTCGGACCCCGGGAGGTTCCGCTGGAGATTTCGCAGGCGGTCGCCCGGGCTCTGGATCGGGAGACGGCCGCCGCGGCGGCGCCCGTCCGATCCCGCTTCCCGCTGGCAATCGCCGCCGGGCTCGCCGCGGTCCTGGCGGTGGTTGTGATCCTGCTGGCGCGCCGGCCGAGCCTCCCGTCCGCGGTCGAGACAGACTTCGACGCCTACCGGGCCGGGCGGCTGGAGCTGTCTCTCCAGACCGGCGACACACGGGAGATGGAGGCCTTCTTCGCGGGCAGGAGGGTTGCGTTCCGCACCCGGGTCTTCGATCTCGGAATGATGAAGTACCGGCTCCTGGGAGGCCGCGTCCACCGCCTGGCGGGCCGCACGAGCGCGCTCTTCGTCTACCGCGGCGAGGGGGAAAAGGCGCTCATCTGCGAGATGTACGAAGGGCGCTTGGAGGAGCTGCCGCGGGGCGCCGAGCGGCGCGAGCACGGCGGATTCACGTTCCTCATCTATCGCCACGGAGGGAAGACCGCGGTCTTCTGGCAGGAGGGCCGGGTGACCTGCGTTCTCGTCTCGGACATCGACTCCGAAGAGGTCATCGCCCTCGCCTTCGCCAAGGCCATGAAGGCCTGAACCGATCCGAAATCAGATTGGATCGTGGACGCGGAGGCCGGCGAAACTCACGAAACGGGTGTCGTGTGTCCAGATCTCGACCGCTCCGTTGTCGAATGCCGTCAGGCCGATCTGAAGATCGAAGATCCGCGGACCCTGGATGCGAAGCTGCCCGGCCAGCCGCAGAAGTCGGTCCCAGAACCCTTCGTGGGCCATCCAGAGCCGGGCACCCGCCTCTGTGATCAGCGATTCCAGAAAACCGCGAGCCTGCTGCGCCGTCGAGGGACCTCCGAGGCTCTTGGGGTGCGTGACGATCGCCCAGAACTCGGACACGCTCGGAAGCGCGATACCCCACCCCCGCGGGTCGCGGCTCGCCTGCTCGATCGCCCGGCGTGCGGCCCGGTGCTCGGGCAGGGCGCTCCGGTGTGCGTAAATCAAGAGGTTCGTGTCGATGGCGATCAACGCTCGCCTCGGATCCACTCGTGCATCCGGGCGCGGTCCCGGACGTCCGCTCCGGGGGGGAGTCCTCCCCGCGCGGTCACCCATCGGATCGGTCGGCGCCGTGATCGAGGGAGCTCCGCTCCACCCGCAAGCTCCCGGCGCAGACCCCTCTCGAACACCTCGCGCAGCGTCTTGCGCGACTCGGCCGCCATTTTCTTGGCCGCGATGAGCAACTCGTCGGGAAGATCGATCGTCGTCTTCATATGGGAAAGAATATTACCATAAATATGGTCCAAGGATCCGCTTCTTGACGGCGACCGTACGGTCGAGCCGCGTGTCCCGCGCCTTGTAGACTTCTCCCATCCTCCTGCCCGCACCGAACTCCATGATCAGGTGCTCGACGCCTTCCTGGTTGCCCACGTCGTAGAGCGCGCAGATGTGGGGATGGGAGAGCGAGGAGATCGTCTTCGCTTCCCGCTCGAGGCGCTGCCGGACCTCATCTCCTCGAGAGGTGCTCCGGCAGGACCTTGACCGCGACGGTCCGCTCCAGCCGCGTGTCGCGCGCACGGTAAACTTCCCCCATCCTCCCCGCTCCGATCGCGGAGAGGATCTCGTAGGGGCCGAGGCGACTTCCGGCCGCGAGTGTCACGTGCGGTTGACCAGAGGGTTGCGGAGGACGAGAGTTGGAAACCGGCTGAAGTCTCTGTCGGCGGTCCACAGTTCGCGCACACCGTGAAGCCGGCAGAGCGCGGCAACGCGGGCGTCATGGACGCGGCCTCCCGTAACCTGGCCGGCCTCGAGGGCGCCTCTCAGTTCCGGCCAGTAGGCGCCCGATTCGGAGAGGAGAACGAGGCCGGGTGCCTCAATCCATGCGTCGATCTGCTTGAGGGCGGCGGAAAGCGGCGTGGGCGGATCGTAGATGCGCGGATGAGTCACGATCGACAGGAATTCGTGGACACATGGCCAGGGAATGGCCCAGGCGCTCTTCCCCTTCGCGAGACTCTCGATGCACGGGTAAGCAGTGCCGTGCCAATCCGAGTCCTCACGATGGGCGTAGACGAGGATATTGGTATCGACCGCGATCACTTCTTGACATCCTCGTAGGCGAGCTCGCGGATCCGCTCCCAGCTCGCGCCGGCAAGCTCGGGTCGCAGGCCGCGGCCCCGAAAGGACGCGCGTCTCAATCGAAACGTCGTGGCTCGCTTGCGCTCGCGCACCTCCTTGCGAAGCCCCGACTCGATCAGGGCCCGCACTGTAGTTCCCTCGCGCGACGCCACTTTCCGGGCCTCGTCCAGCAGTCCGTCCGAGATCTCGACCGTCGTCTTCATATGGGTAACCATATCATGTAAACCATCTACCCATCTCAATGGTGCGAATGCGCATGGAAACTTCTCAGAGAGACGGCCGAACCTGGATCGCCGCGATCGCGGACCGGATGTCGTCCATTCCCTCGCGCATGCGCTCGGCGTGCGTGCGGAAGGAGAGGACGCAGATTCGAATGGCGAAGCGGCCGCCCAACATCGTTCCTGTCAGGTAGATGCGTTTCCTGCCGTTGATTCGATCCAGGAGATCGCGGTTGACGCGGTTGGCCTCGCGATCGTCCATCCCGGACCGCATCCACCGAAATGCCACGATCGAGAGCTGAGGCTCGGCCAGGATCTCGATGCCCGGGATCTTCCGCAGCTCCTCCGTGGCCCACGAGGCCAGGTCGAGCTTCTCGTCGAGGTTGGCCCGGAATGGCCCGATGCCGTGCATCTTGATCGGAAGCCAGACGCGCAGGCCCCGCCAGCTCCGCGAAAGCTCCGGAGAGATCTGATTGAAGTCCACCAGATCGGGGTCCTCCTGCATCGAAGGGAGGTACGCCGCCGAGAGAGCGTGCGCGCGCTTCAGCGCGTCGCCGTCGCGCACGAGGAGCGAGCCGACCCCGTAGGGAAGAAAAAGGCTCTTGTGGGGATCGAGCACGATCGAGTCCGAGCGCTCGGCTCCCGCCATCGCTTTGCGCCCCCGCTCGGTCAGGAGAAAGAAACCGCCGTAGGCGCCGTCCACGTGGAACCAGAGTCGTTCGCGGGCGGCGAGATCCGCGAGCGCCGCGAGGTCATCCACCGCGCCAGTGTTGACGCTGCCGGCATTGCCCACGACGAGGAACGGCTGGAAGCCGGCCGACCGGTCGGCTGCGATCGCCCGGGCGAGCTCGTCCTGCCGGATCCGGAAGAGCTCGTCCGACGGGATCTCACGGACGTTTCCCTCCGGAAATCCGGCGAGCATCGCCGCCTTCTGTATGGAGTGATGGACCTGGTCGCCGGCGTAAATCGTGCCGGAGAGGAATTTCTCGGGCAGGCGCTCCCGCCGCGCCGTGACGACGGCGGAGAAGTTCGCGAGCGAGCCTCCTGTCGTGAGGATCCCCCGAGCGGTCTCGGGATAGCCCACGATCCCGCAGAACCACGAGACGACGTTCGTCTCGATCTGCGCGAGCCCCGGCGCGGCCGCGAAGACGCCGACGTAGCGGTTCGTGGCACCGGCGATCAGGTCGGCAACAGCGGCGTGCGGGACTCCTCCGCCCGGGATGTAGGCGAGATATCCGGGTCCCGCCGTGTTGAAACCCTTCGGGATGACCTTCTCGAAGAGCAGGTCGAGCAGCTCGCCGGCCGGCCGGCCCGCCTCCGGCAGAGGCTCTCGAAGCGACCGGGCGAGCGCCGCGCCTCCCGCCGAATCTCCCGAGGGCTGCCGCGGCAGCGACTCGATGTAGGCGAGGACACGCGCCGTCGCGGCCTCGATCAGGCCGCGCAGCTCCTCCGAGGAAAGCTCGAGTGTCCGGTCCGCTTCGTTCATCGGTTCTCGCGAGCGATGTATCTTACGAAAGACTGGAAAAGGATCCGATGACCAGAGTCAGGCTCGCCGCCCTCTCAGAAATCCCGGAAGACGGGATGATCGCCCGCGAGCACGAGGGCCGCACGGTCATGCTCGCAAAGGTGGACGGGAAGATCTACGCGATGGACGACGTCTGCACGCACGCCGGCGCGTCGCTCCACGAAGGCGTCCTCGGCCGCGAAGCCGGCAACCCGTATCTTCTGACCTGTCCCTGGCACGCCGCCCACTTCGACATCCGCACCGGCAAGGTCTACCAGGAGACCCCCTGGGCCACCGACACGGCGACCTACCCCGTCCAGATCGAAGGCGACGACATCTTCGTCGAGCTCTGACCGGATCAGGCATCGGGTGATCCGAGGCCCGTCGAGGCCTGCCCGATCATCCAGGTGACCCCGGGTCCTCTCTCAGTCATACTCTCCGAAGCGTTGTGGGGTAGTTGAATTGGTACAACGTCCGGCTGTTAACCGGAAGGTTGGTGGTTCGATTCCACCCCCCACAGCCATTTCCCCGGATACCACGAACCATTCCGTGCAAGCGGGCTCGTCTGTTTCGACTCCCGGGAAGCCTAGGTTTTGCTCTGGTGTGCCCTGCTTTGCAGGTTTTCGCGTCACACTGGACGTCACACCGGTAACTGGAGTCACTGACTCCGCTCGATGGCTTGAAACCGAAGTTTTGGGGGGACCTCTTCGTGGCCGAAGGGCTGAGGTAATCGCGCCACTTTCGTCAGGAGAACGGCTTGGCCCGTACGAGGTGCTCTCGCCGCTGGGTGCCGGCGGGATGTTCTTTGGGTCGTGGGGAGCTTCTTTCCGGATGGGACGGCGGCGCTGGCCTTGACTCGGGGTGGCCGGCGGGCAAACAATTGTGCAGACACTCCCGAGTGAGATGGAGGAGGAAGACGATGCCGTGCCGGCTCCTCGCGGGTCTGGCCCTCCTCATATTCGCCTGTCCCCTCTTGGCCCAAACGACCGGTGACGTCGCAGGGATGGTCACGGAGGCCTCGGGAGGCGCGCTGCCGGGAGTGACAATCGAGGCGTCGAGTCCAAGCCTGCAGGGGATCCGAGTGGCCGTAACGGGACCGGACGGGATGTACCGGCTTCCGGGTCTGCCTCCGGGGATCTACAGGATCAGGGCCACTCTTGCCGGTTTTGGTCCCGGCGAGAAGACCGCTCCGGTCTCTCTGGACTCGACCGGCACCGTCAACTTCACGCTGGAAGTCGCGGCCCGCGAGGAGGTCCTCGTTTCGGGCGAGATCCCGCTCGTCGACGTCACCTCGACGACAGGCGGCACCAACTACGTCAACAAGGTCATCGTGCGGCTCCCGGTCGCGCGCAACTACGCCGACATCGTCCGATCCAATCCGGGCGTCGGCACCGACCTGGGAGAGACGCAGGGGCGCTCACTCGCGCTCACGATTTACGGGGCCACGTCGGTCGAAAACCAGTGGATCGTCGACGGTGTCAACACGACCAACGTAATCAAGGGCTTTCAGGGCAAGGCGATCAACAGCGAGTTCATCCAGGAGGTGGAGGTCAAGACGGGCGGCTACCAGGCCGAGTACGGCCGGGCGCTGGGCGGGATCATCAACGTCATCACCAAGTCCGGTGGGAACGAGTTCCACGGTGAGGGCTTCTTCTACTACGACTCTTCCGACTGGAAGGCGGCGCAGAGGATCACCGATGAGGACTCGATCACTGGCAGCATGCGCATCGCCGGCTACACGAGGACCGATTTCGGCGCGGATCTGGGAGGCTACCTGTTGAAGGACCGCCTCTGGTTTTTCGCCGCCTACGACCGCGTGCAGGCTCCGGCGACGGTCTCGCGTTACTTCTCGAGCGTCCTCGTCCCTGACACCCTCGAGTTTCCTCTCGACGGGACCGACAGCCTCTACTCGGGCAAGCTCACCTGGAACCCCGGCGCGAACACGAATGTCGTCGCGACCGTTTTCTCGGACCCGACAACAAACTCCGGAGCGGGCGCCGCGGACCCCCGTCAGGGGCGGTTCGTGACGCGGGTGATCTCCAACCCCGACCCGGGGACCTGGGAAGCCACGCGTCATATCGGCGGCACGGATTTCAACTTGCGGGGGACTCAGCTCTTCGGTTCGAGCGCACTCCTGGCCCTGCAGGGAGCGCGTCACGAGGACCGATACGAGTTGACTCCGGTAGGGTCCGCCTCCGATCCCCAGCTTCGGGACCGGACGTGCGTCGGGGGCACTCCGGAGAAGCGCTGTCAGATACCGCCGGCGGACAATTTCGTCACCGGCGGTTTCGGGCAGGTTTTCGGCCCGACCGGCCACAACACCTCGACGCGGGACCAGTTCCGAGGCGACGTCAACCTCTATGCCGGCAGCCACGAGATCAAGTTTGGCGGCGACTATCAGGGCGCAAGCAGCCGGTCCGTGACCTCCTACTCCGGAAAGCAACGGATCACACGCTTCAACGAATATGGAGAGGTCTACTACCGCCACGATTTCTTCGCGGCGAGTCCCACAGACCTTACGCCGGTGGACAATCACATCAATCCCAGAACGAAGGACATCGGAGCCTACATTCAGGACTCATGGCGCCTCCTGCCCGGCCTGACCGTCAACGCGGGTCTGCGGTGGGACCAGGAGGATATCCGCGATTACCGGGATGTCTCGGTCATCAAGACGACCGCGGAGTGGCAGCCGCGTCTGGGGATTGTCTGGGACCCGGGCAAAGACGGCAAGACGAAAATCTACGGGTTCGCCGGCCGCTTCTACTACGCGCTTCCGTTGGATCTCTCTGTTCGCGCCTACGGCGCGCAGACGTCAGCAACCACCTTTAACTTCGACCCGACGAGTCTGGTCCAGGATCCCAACGTCATCGGCCACGAGAAACAGTTGGTCTCGGGCGGCGCCTCGAGTGAGCCGGTGGACGCGGGTCTGAAGGGTATCTACCAGGACGAGTACACGATCGGCGTCGAGAGGTTGCTCGATCCGACGTTCTCCATCGCGCTCAAGGGCACGTATCGCACCCTCGGGCGCGCGATCGAAGACCGGTGCGATCTGGATTACAATAGGCCTGAGACTGGCTTCAACTCCTGCGGAATCATGAACCCGGGCTCGAACGGCACGATCGCGCGCGGCGCCCTCCCGGGCTGCAACGGTCTGGAAGGCGAGTTCCTCGAGTGCACGGACACGATCCCGCCCGCGCCGGAGGCGCGCCGCCTGTACCGGGGGATCGAGATCCTGGCCCGCAAGTCCGTCAGCGAAAAACTCTGGATCCAGGCGTCCTATCTGTATTCGTCCTTGCGCGGAAACTACGACGGAGAAGTGAGCTCTATCGAAGCCGGCCAGACCGACCCGGGCATCAACGCCGATTTCGACTATGCGGTCTACTTCCACAATAGCTACGGCCGGCTCTACCAGGACCGGCCGCACAATGTCCGGCTGGACGGCTACTACGCCATGCCCTGGAAGCTCTGGGTGGGGGTGCAGGCCTACTACCAGTCCGGCGCTCCTCTTTCCCGGATCGGATACTTCGCCAACGGTTTCTCCGACATTCAACTGGTTCCAAAGGGAACGGACGGAAGGCTTCCGGCGACCTGGGAAGCCAACCTGACAATCGGTTACCCGCTGGCGCTCGGGCCGGTGACCGTCACGGCGCAGCTCTACGTCTTCAACCTGTTCAACAATCAGATCCGGACCTCGCAGGACATGGTCTGGTCCACCTTTGCGCCTCCCGACTATCCCGTTTCGCTCTTCGATCCGAACCAGGAACAGAACAACCCGGAGTACCGCAAGATCACGGGCCGCCAGGAGCCGCGCTTGATCCGCGGAGCGATCCGGATCTCCTTCTGAGTTCTGCCGCCCCAAGATAGAATCCCCGCAGTCCGTGACACTCTCCGTCGGTACGCGGCTTGGTCCTTACGAAGTGCTTGCCCCGCTCGGCGCGGGCGGCATGGGGGAAGTGTATCGGGCACGGGACTCGCGGCTCGGGCGCGACGTCGCGATCAAGGTCCTCCCGTCGGAGCTGTCGGCCGACGCCGAGCGGTTGAAGCGTTTCGAGAGGGAGGCTCGGTCGGCGTCCTCGCTCAATCACCCTTCGATCGTGACGATCTACGAGATCGGCCAGGCGGACGCGGTCTCCTACATCGCCATGGAGCTCGTGGAGGGGAAGACGCTGCGCGATCTGATCGCGGGGAGTCTCCCGATCAGGAAGCTGCTTCAGGTCGGCGCTCAGGTGGCGGACGGCCTCGCGCGCGCGCACGAAGCCGGGATTGTGCACCGGGACTTGAAGCCCGAGAACGTGATGGTGACGAAGGACGGGCTGGCCAAGATCCTGGACTTCGGCCTGGCGAAGCTGACGTACGCGGGCCCGGGAAGCGAGGACGAGACGAATCTGCCCACTCAGACGGCGACGACACCCGGCGTGGTGATGGGAACGGTCGGTTACATGTCTCCGGAGCAGGCGGGGGGGCATCTTCTGGATTTCCGGTCCGACCAGTTTTCCTTCGGCGCGATTCTGTACGAGATGGCGACGGGGAAGCGGGCGTTCCAGAGGAAGACCGCGGTTCAGACCCTGGCGGCGATCATCCAGGAGGAGCCGGACGCCGTGGGGTCAATCAACCCGCAGGTCCCCGTGCCGCTGCGGTGGATCATCGAGCGGTGCCTCGCCAAGGAGCCGGAGGACCGTTACGTCTCGACCAGGGACCTCGCGCGCGAGCTCGCGACCGTCCGCGATCGTCTCTCCGAAGCCTCGCTTTCGGGCGCGGTGCTCGCCGCGGAGCCCGCGCGTCCGGGCTTGCGTGTCCGGAAGGCCGTCCTTGCGTTCGCGCTTCTGGCGGCGCTGCTGGCCGGTGCCGTGGCCGGGCGGCTTTCGAAGGGTTCCTCCTTCTCGGCGCTCCGCTTCCGGCAGGTCACGTTCGGCAACTTTTCGATTTCCCATGCGAGATTCGCGCCGGACGGCCAGACCGTCGTCTACAGCGTCTACGGGAAAAGCGGCGTAGAACTGTTGACGGCGCGCGCCGGCACTCCCGAGTTCCGTTCTCTCGGCATTCCAAACGCGGAGATTCAATCGATCTCCTCGCAGGGCGAATTGGCTATCACGCTCGACACGAAGGATTCCCAACCGACGCTCGCGCGCGTGGCCCTTGCCGGCGGAGCCCCGAGAGAAATCCTCGAGAACTGCGTCGGGGCAACCTGGGCTCCCGACGGAAAGAGCCTGGCCGTCGTGCATATCGTGAACGGCAAGTGGCGATTGGAATTTCCGATCGGGAAAACCCTCTACGAGGCGAAGACCGGGATCCAACATCCTCTGGTCTCGCCGCAGGGAGATCGGGTGGCATTCTTGGAGGGTGGTCTGGTTTCCGTCGTGGATACGGGAGGCCGGAAGAAAACTCTCCCGAAGGCCTTGCCCGACTTTCTCTGGTCCCCCTCCGGCCGCGAGCTCTTGTTCGGGGAGTCCCAGGAGGGCTCGACGCAGATTGGCGCGATCACGGTGGAGGGTCGCGAGAGGCTCATGGCCTCACTGCCGGGCGATTTCGCCCTGCAGGACGTCTCCCGGGACGGACGGCTGCTGGTCGAGCGCGGTTTCGATCGCTGGCGGGTGACGGGAAGTTTTCCGAGCGAGAGCCGAGAACTGGATCTCACCTATCTCGACGCCACGATTCCCTCGTACCTCTCGGCCGACGGGAGCACGCTCCTGTTCATCGAGAAGCAGCCGGGCTGGAGGCACGCCTCGGTGTACAAGCGAAAGACGGACGGTTCGCCCGCGGTCCGGCTCGGGGAAGGCTTCGCGTTTGGGCTCTCACCCAACGGGAGGTGGGCCCTGACTGTTCCCGAATTCGAAGCATCCCGCCTGGTTCTGCTTCCGACCGGCGCCGGGGAGTCGCGGGCGCTTCCGAACGAAGAGGGGTTGAAGTTCACACGCATGAACGGGGCCGGCTGGCTCCCGGATGGAAAGAGCGTCGTGTTCTCGGCGACGGCGCCGGATCATCAGGTGCGTGTCTACCTGCAGGACATCGCGGGGGGAAAGGCGAGGCCCGTCTCTCCCGAAGGCGTCCGGCTACCCGGGCGGAGCGGGCTCTCTCCCGACGGCAAGTCCTTCATTGGCATGGGACAGGGTGGACAGGGTAGGGCGCTCTATTCCCTGGAAGGCGGGCCGCCAGCGCCGCTTCCTCTCGCTCCCGGCGACCTCGTGATCCAGTGGACCGCCGACGGGAAGTCTCTCTACGTTTATCGGGACGAAGAATCCCCGACCCGCGTCTCCCTGCTGGAGCTGTCGACCGGTCGCAAACGATTCTGGAAGGAGTTCGACGCCTGCAGCCGTTCTGGATCCAATCTCTTCTCGATCCTCCTGACGCCGGACGGAACGTCGCAGGTCGTCACGTGCTCGCAGTGGCTGTCCAACCTGTATCTCATCGAAGGTCTGCACTGATCGCTGCCGGTAGACGTCTCGGTCCCTATGAAGTGATCTCGCAGTTCGGAGCGGGCGGGATGGGGGAGGTGTATCGGGCGCGGGACGCGCTCGGGCGTGAGGTCGCGATCAAGGTTCTGCCGTCGCATCCTCTCCTCCTCTCTCGAAGTTCGTCGGCGCTCGAGCGGGAGGCCAAGGCGATTTCGCAGCTCTCCCGCTCATCTGCCACACTTTTGCCACACCGGGCACTGCCGAGAGCGCAGGGCAGCGAGAGAATGCCGTATTGACGCGGGTTTCGTGATCTCACGACTCTTGCAGGCTGGGGGTTCGATTCCACCCCCCACAGCCATTTCCCCGGATACCGCGAGCCACTCCGTGCAAGCGGGTTCGTCTCTTCAGGCTGGCGGAACGCCCGGGTTTTGCTCGGGTGTGCCGTCCTTTGCAGCCAGAAGTGACACACTGGACGCCACACCCACAGGCTGGGACTTCGCCTACGCTCGGTACAATCTCGCCCGATCGTAAAGGTCTTCTCGGCGTCCCCCCGGAACACCTCCATCTCGTCCCTCATGCTGGTCGCGGAAGCAGCGCAATTTGCCCAGCTCGCGCCGCCGCGCGACTCCTGTAGCATCCTGCGTTCGAGGAGGCGTTGCTGAAAGAGAGAGCGTCGCTTTCGTCGCCGCCGGAGCTCGACCTGCTCATCGTGGGGGCAGGTCCCGCCGGGATCGCGCTGGCGGCCGAAGCCCGGGCGGCCGGGGTCGGCGCCGACCGCATCGTCGTGCTGGAAAAGGCGGCCGAGCATTCCTGGATCATCCGAAAGTACTACCCGGCGTCCAAGCCCGTGCTGGCCAACTACAAGGGGATCGTGGCGAAGTGCGAAGGGGTGCTGTGCATTCCCGACTTGAGCCGCGAGGAGACCCTGACGTACCTCGACCGCGCCATCCGCGACTCGAGGATCGACGTTCGCTATCGAGAGCAGGTGTATCGGATCGCGCGCGAGGAGGGCGGGCGCTTCCGCGTGGACTCCGGAGTGGGCAGCTACCGGTCGAACGTCGTCGTCATCGCGATCGGGATCCTCGGACGGCCGAACAAGCCGGCGTACCCGATCCCCCGGGATCTCTCGCGGCGGGTGCTCTTCGATGTGACCAGCCAGCGGATCCGGGAGCGCGATGTCCTGGTCGTCGGCGGCGGGGACACCGCGATGGAGTACTGCCAGTTCCTCGTCCAGGAGCGAAACCGGGTCACGCTTTCGTATCGCGGAGAAGAGCTGGCCCGGCCCAACACCATCAACCGCGAGAGCGTTCTCGCGCTGGAGCGCCGGCAGAAACTCGTGATCCGGCTGCGCTCGGTGATCGGAGGAATCGAGGCGGCGAACGACCGGGTGCGGGTCCGGTTCGAGCGCCCGCATGCGGAGTCGCTCGAATTCGACCGGGTGATCTATGCGCTGGGCGGTACGACGCCGGAGAACTTCCTGAGATCCGCCGGCATCGAGTTTGACGGCCCGGTGCCGAAGCTCGGCCGCGGGTTCGCGACGAGCGTTCCCGGCCTGTTCCTCGCGGGGGACCTGACGGCGGGTCAGCGCGGCGGCTCGATCATTCTTGCGTTCAACACGGCCGCCGCAACGATGCGCCAGATTTGCGAGGACCACGGCATCTGCGCGCGGGAGTCGGTTCCGCCGCGCGGAAAGCGCCAGCCGCCTGCCTGACAATTCTCAATTCACAGGGAGCCCGGTCGGAGCCCTGGGTGGGGCAATGAGCGACCTATAATTCCGGCCAACGTGTCCCTGACAGCAGGCTCTCGGCTCGGCCCCTACGAGATCCTCGCGCCGATTGGCGCTGGCGGGATGGGAGAGGTGTACAAGGCGCGGGACACGCGGCTGGAGCGGACTGTCGCGATCAAAGTGCTGCCGTCGCACCTATCGGAGAATACGGAACTCAAGCAGCGGTTCGAGCGGGAGGCGAAGACGATCTCGCAGCTCTCCCATCCCCACATCTGCGCTCTCTACGACGTCGGGAACCAGGACGGCGTCGAGTACCTGGTCATGGAGTACCTGGAGGGGGAGACGCTGGCGGAGCGGCTGCTCAAGGGCCCGCTGCCGCTGGAGCAGACGCTGCGCTTCGGCATCGGGATCGCCGACGCGCTGGACAAGGCGCACCGGCAGGGGATCGTCCACCGGGACCTGAAGCCCGGCAACGTCATGCTGACGAAGTCCGGCGTCAAACTGCTGGATTTCGGCCTTGCCAAGGCGGTACAGCCCGACTCCCAGATGTCCTCCGTCTCGGTCCTGCCGACGCAGGCGGGAATGAACCTGACACAGGAAGGCACGATCCTCGGTACGTTCCAGTACATGGCGCCGGAACAGCTCGAAGGGAAGGAGGCGGACCCGCGAACCGACATCTTCGCGTTCGGCGCCGTGCTCTACGAGATGGCGACAGGAAAGAGGGCCTTCGTCGGGGCAAGCCAGGCGTCGCTGATCTCCGCGATCATGCAGAACGATCCGCCGCCGATTTCCATCGTCCAGCCGATGTCGCCGCCGGCGCTCGACCGCGTGGTCAAGACCTGCCTCGCCAAGGATCCGGAGGATCGCTGGCAGACGGCGCACGACGTGAAGCTGGAGCTGAAGTGGGTGGCCGAGGGCGGCTCGCAGGCCGGGGTACCGGCACCGGTCGTCTCGCGCAGGAAGAACCGCGAGCTGCTGGCCTGGTCGCTCTTCGCGTTCTCGACGCTCGCAGCCGCCGCTTTGGCCGCCGGTTACATCCGTCGGGCACCTGCGCCCGCCCGCGCGCTTCGCGCCTCGATCATGCTCCCGGAGAAGCGCTTCCTCGACTTTGCCGCTCTCTCCCCCGACGGAGGCCAGCTCGCGTTCGTGGCGGGAGTGCCCGGCGGCAAGAGGCAACTCTGGGTGAGGTCGCTCGATGGTCTCTCCTCTCGGCCGCTCGACGGCACCGAGAACGCCGATCTTCCGTTCTGGTCCCCCGACAGCCGAACGATCGCTTTCTTCGCCGACGGGAAACTGATGAAGATCGAGGCGACGGGCGGATCGGCCGTGACCCTCTGCGACGCCGCTCCCAACGGACTGGGAGGGACATGGAGCCGCCAGGGCGTGATCCTCTTTGGTAGCCCTGGCGCGGGTTTGAACCGGGTTCCGGACTCGGGCGGCACGCCGGCGCCGGCAACCCAACTCGACTCAACGCGACACGAGACAACTCATCGGTACCCCTCCTTCCTTCCCGACGGCCGCCACTTCATCTACATGGCGGCGAATCTCGCGGGAGCCCCGGACGATCCTGCAAACCAGATTCGCCTGGGGTTGATCGACTCGAAGGAGGATCGGGCCCTGATTCCGGCGCACTCGAACACGATCTACGTCCCCGCCTCGGCCGGGAGCTCCGAGGGCCACCTCGTGTTCGATTTGAACGGAACCCTCTTCGCGCAGCGGTTCGACACGAAGAAGATTCTGGTTTCGAGCGAACGTCTGCCGATCGCGGAGCGAATCCTCAGATACGAGCTCTTCTGGCGATACTCGGTTTTCGCGGCTTCGGAGAACGGGATGGTCGTATACGGCTCGGCCGCGGCGATCCCCTCGCAGCTTCTCTGGTTCGATCGGTTCGGGCGGCAGACCGGCTCGTTCGGAGAGCCGTCGTTATACGAGTCCAGAAGCTCGCAAGGAGTCGGGAGGCTTCGGATCTCTCCCGACGGCCGCCGGCTCGCCGCAACCGTCTTCGATTCCTCGAAGCGGGCCGCGGATGTGTGGCTCTACGACTTCGCGCGCGGGATCCGCTCACGATTCACGTCCGGCCCGTCGGACAACACCGATCCTGTCTGGTCTCCCGACGGAGAGCAGATCGTCTTCCAATCGGACCGGAAGCACCAGGGCGACCTCTACAGGAAGCCGACCAACGGCGGCAACGAAGAGCCGATCCTCGAAGGGGAGGGGCAGCGAACTGCGGACGACTGGTCTCCGGACGGGCGCTTCCTCGCTCTCGAGTCCCGGGAGCCGAGGGGAGAGCGGAGAGTAAGCCTTCTGATTCTTGCTCTCGACGGGAAGGGAACGCTCACGACGTTCCTGCGCCGTCGCGCCGACTTCGGTGACGCGAGGTTTTCTCCCGATGGGCGCTGGCTCGCCTTCACGTCGGAGGAATCCGGCCGGAATGAAATCTACGCTGCTCCCTTTCCCGGCCCGGGCGGCAGAGTGCAGCTGTCCACCAGCGGCGGAGTCATGCCCCGGTGGCGGCGGGACGGCAAGGAGCTCTTCTATCTATCCGCCGACCTCCGTTTGATGTCCGTCGAGATTCAAACGTCCGGCGCGACCCTCGATGCGGGCGTCCCGAAGGTCCTCTTTGAGCCGCATCCTCTCCCTTCCTTCTTCGATGTTTCCCCCGACGGGCAGCGCTTCCTTTTGATTCCCTCGGGAGTCGAGCAGTCCCCTCCGATGACACTCGTTCAGAACTGGACAGCAGGTTTGAGGAAGCCATGAGCGGCACCGCGGTGGTCTATGGGACCTGTCACTGATGACATGTACCTGTCACGCATCCATTCGGCGACGAGGATTCTCGCCCGAGTGAATCCGCTCTCGCGGGCACGGACAGAGGACGCCGGCTTTGCCGAAGAGAACCAGCGAGAAGATGTGTCGGAAGACCTGGCTCTAGCTACGGATTCGGTTTCCCCGCGGCCCAGGCCTGGCGAAGTCCAGGCGGCAGCTTGTCCATCCGCTTGGCGAAGAGGGCCATCTGCCAGATCTCCCGGTCCGAAAGGCTCCGGCGGAAAGCCGGCATGCCCGTAAAGCGAATGCCGTGGGCGATCTTCCAGTAGATCGTTCCCTCGGGATCGTCTTCGACCCCATGCCTGGCGCGAGATTCCTGTCAAGGCGATCAGGTTGCGACGGCGCCGCAAGAGCTTCCGTCGCGCTACTCCCGCAGATCGCCGGTGCCCTCGACGACCCACTTGTAGGTCGTCAGCTCGTCGAGGCCCATGGGGCCGCGGGCGTGGAGCTTGTCGGTCGAGATGCCGACTTCGGCGCCGAGGCCGAAGACGCCGCCGTCGGCGAGGCGCGTCGAGGCGTTCCACAGGACCGTCGCGGAGTCCACCTCGGCGAGGAAGCGGCGCGCGGCGGCGCGGTTGCGCGTCACGATCGCATCGGTATGGTGCGAGCCGTGCCGTTCGACGTGCGCGATCGCCTCGTCGAGGGAGTCCACGATCCGCACGGCGAGGATCCGGTCGAGGTACTCCTCGTCCCAGTCGGCGTCCGTCGCCGCCTTCATCGGGAGGAGCGCCCGGGCGCGCGCGTCGCCGCGAAGCTCCACGCCGAGCGCCGCGAGGCGCGGAACGAAGGACGGGGCGATGTCGGCGTGCACGATCACCTTTTCCGCCGCGTTGCACGTCGCGGGACGCTGACACTTCGAGTTCTCGAGGACCCGGAAGGCCATGTCGAGGTCCGCGCGGCGATCCACGTAAACGTGACAGTTGCCCCGGAAATGCTTGAGGACCGGGATCTTCGTCTGCTGCGCGACGGCTCGGATGAGGCCCTCGCCGCCGCGCGGGATGACGAGGTCGATCGAGTCGTCCATCGCGAGGAGCGCGGAGACTTCGTCGTGCCCGCCGGTGACGAGCTGGATCGCGCCGTCGGGGATGACGCCCTTCATCGCCTCGAAGAGCGCCGCGTTGGTGCGGCGCGCCTCGGAGCCGCCCTTGAGGATCGCGGCATTTCCGCTCTTCAAGCAGAGCGCGGCCGCCTCCGCCGTCACGCCCGGCCGCGCCTCGTAGATGAAGAGGACGACGCCGATCGGCACGCGCACGCGGAAGAGCCGGAAGCGCCCTTTCGGCCGGCGCTTTTCGACGCGTCCGACCGGATCCGGGAGCCCGGCGACGTCCCGCAGACCCCGGGCGACGGCGTCCACGTCGATTCGCAGGCGGTCCTTCTTCGCGGCGGGCAGGTCCGCGGCGAGGTCCTTTCCGTTCGCCGACTCGATCTTCGCGCGGCTCGCGAGGATCGCCTTCGCCATCTCGCGCAGGGCGCGGTTCTTCTTCGCGGTGGACATCGTGGCAAGCGCGCGGGCCGCCGCCCGCGCGCGCAGACCGACTTCCCTCACAGGATCACCAGGTTGTCGCGGTGGATCACCTCGTCGAACTCCTTCGCGCCGAGCACGTCCGCGATCTCGGAGGTCTTCTTGCCGAGGATCCGCCGCACGCTCGAGGCGGGGTAGTTGGAGAGACCCTTCGCGAACGGCCCGCCCGGGCCGACGACGAGGACGATGTCGCCCGCTTCGAAGTCCCCCTCGCAGGCGGTGATGCCGACGGCGAGGAGACTCCGGCCGTCGCCCTTGAGCGCGCGCTCGCCGCCCTTGTCCACGATCAGGCGCCCGGCTTCGGCGACGCCCGCGACCCATCGGCCGCGCGACGCGAGCTCCCCGCGCGCGACGAAGTGGGTCCCGATCGGCTCGCCCGCGAGGATCGCGGCGAGCGAATCCCTCTTTCCGTTGGCGAGGACGAGGTGCCCGCCCGCGCGCGTGACCGCTCGGGCAGCCTGGAGCTTCGTCGTCATGCCGCCCGACCCGCCGCCGGGCCCGGCCGCCGCCTGCATCCGCGGCGTGACTTCCTCGATCTCGGGGACGACCTGTCCGTCCAGGAGGAACCCATCGACGTCGGTCAGGAGCACGGTGACCTCGGCGTCGATGAGCCCCGCCACGAGCGCCGCGAGGGTATCGTTGTCGCCGACGCGGATCTCGTCCACCGAGACGGTGTCGTTCTCGTTGACGACCGGAAGGACCGGCCTGCCCTCGAGCGCTGCGAGGAGGTTGCGGATGTTCAAGTAGCGGCGCCGGTCGCGGAAGTCCTCGTGCGTGAGCAGGAGCTGCGCGGCGGCGTAGCTCTCCTGCGCGAGGAGCCGGTCATAGGTGTTCATGAGGAGCGTCTGCCCGACCGCGGCGCAGGCCTGCAGCTCCGGGATCGTCGTCGGCCGCTTCGCGTACCCCAGCCGCACGCGCCCGACCCCGATCGCGCCCGACGAGACGAGCACCGGCCGGACGCCGGCGCGGTGGAGCGCGACGAGGTCGCGCAGGTGTCGCTCGACGACGGGCAGATCGAGGAGCCCGCGCGCGTCGAGGAGGCTCGACGTGCCGATCTTGACGACGACCCGCCGGGCGCCCTGGATCTTGCTTCGCATGGCGTGGGGCTTCCCGGCTACTCGCGGAACGCGCAGGCGAAGCCGCCTGCCGTGCGGATGTTCGCGTTTCCATCCCCGGGGACGCAGCAGCCGACGGAGACCGTCGCGGGGCGGAGGACCACCAACGATCGAAGTCCGAGTGCGCGCATGCCCGCATTCTCGCGCAAATCGTCTCCTTCGCCATCCCCAGTAGGGCGGTGCTGCGCTTCCCCTCGGAAGCAGGAGCGGGCGTTAGAACTTTGGTTTCGGGTGCGAGTCGGGTGAGGGTTCCCCACGGGGCGGGAGGTATGGGGTGGTGCGGCGCGGCGGGACCCGGCAGGCGAGAGCTCACCGGCGTGATACGGGTGATCGCCGCGTTGGGTGAGTTCTATTCGATGCGCACTTGGGTCCTCGGCCTACTCCCCGACGAGACTAAGAACCGGGACTTCTCGGTTCTGAATTGGTAGGGAGCCGTCCTCAGAGCCGGTTGCTGTGGAGAACTCGTTCTAAACCGGTTGCGACAGGTTCCGGGATGCTCGCATGTTCCCGCCGCGCTCAAGGAACGAGGGGCAAGAATGGAGGGGGAATGCGAAGCGGGTTTCCTCCAGCCGCCAGCGTCAGGGAGGAGCCCGCCGGCACGGCCTCGGGCCGCTCGAACACGATCGGCGAAAGTGCCATGCGCGGTGTCCGCAGGCGCCGCCCCTCGAAGAACCGGACGATCGCGCCGCGCGTGGCGAAGTCCTCGAAGCCCAGCAGTGCGTGAGGCGCACCCTCGACCCGGAGACGCTCGGCGTTGGGAAAGCCGCGGCTGACCTCGATAGCGTTTTCTTCCGGAGTGTCGGTGTCGAGGGTCCCGCTCACGAAGAGAACGGGTAATTCGGACACGACGGGTGCGCGGAAGGAGTCGGGCAGCGGCGACACGCCGAGCGCACGACAGACCCGCTCCTCGGCAAAGCTTGTGGTTTCGCCGAACAACGCGGCCTTTGAGTCACGATCGATCCGAACGAGACGCGCTGGAGAGGCTCCGGACGCGCAACGGGCGGCGAACACGGACGCGGGTGGGGCCGGCGCGGACCGCCATCGCGCCGAGGCCGCCGCGAGCTCCCGGTAATCTCCTGCCTTCAGCGCCGCCAGGAGCGCCGGTAGGTGGGAAATCGTCTCCTGGGAGGAGAGCAGGCTTCTGATGTACCAGGCCAGCTCGAACGCGCCGACGGCGATTCGGAGACGTCCACCGTCCCGCGTCGGCAGCTCGACGGTCCGAGGTTCTCGACGAAGGCGCTCGAGGGCACTGCGGACCGCTTCCAGCAGGTCGGTGAACCCTTTCGTGACGGCAGCGTCGCGCCTGGCGATCCGGGAGATTTCGACGAGCCCGGCTCCCAGGTCCGCGGGGGAGCCGTAGATGTGATCCGGGCCGACCACGCCGAGCAAGGCCGCGCGCTCGAGGCGATTCCCGTGGGCACGGATTGCCGCGAGCGACAGGTGTGTTCCCCAGCTTCCCGCCAGGAGACGCAGCTTCGCGACGCCGAGAGCCAGGCGCAAGTCCTCGATGTCCTCCACGCTTTCCCGAACGTTATAGGCGGACAGATCGACGCCTTCGGCGCGCCAGCGTTGCGCGCACTGTCGCGCGGCGTTCTCGAGAGCCTCGACGGCGCTGCCGCGCTCGATCGCGACTTCGAACGGAAAATGCATCGACCCCGGGCAGTCGAGCCGGGGAACCGAGAGGCCCGTTCCGCGCTGGTCGAGGACGATCACGTCACCGAGGCGTCGAAGCTCCAGGAAGAGCTCGAGCGCGGGCGTCTCCAGGTCCGCCGTACCCGACGCGCCCGGTCCCCCGGAGAGCCACAAGATCGGAACGCCGGGGCGGCTGGCCGTCGTCGGGATTCGCACGAACGCCAGTTCGATTTTTCGCGGCGAATCCGACCCGCGGTTTTCGCGAACCCGGAGACGGCCCAGCCCGGCTTGCACGATCGGGGGACCCCAGAACGAGGCGATCGGAAACGCCTCGTAGTGGAGGGCCGGCGGCGCCGAAGCGGTCGAGGACTCGCCGGCTGCGAGAGCGGAAATTGAACAGACCAGAATTGCGAGCGCCAGGCAGGAACGGCCCAGGAGTCTCCAGAGCGCCGGGTGCGAGCAGGCTCGGGGAAGCGGGCAGAGGCATATCGGGATCCCATCGCGATCGTCGCGGCTCTCCATGTGCGGCTCCTTTCGGAGCGCCAGGCCGCCGGTGCCGCCGGCCTCGCGCGCGACGATCAGGATCCGTTTGACCGGGCATTGGAGTCGTTGGAAGGAGCCGGGCGAATCCCGGGTTTTTTCCGGGGTCCCCGGGCGACGATGCGGTCCGGATTCCGCGGCGGCGAGCGGAATTCCGCGATGAAAGAGCTCCGTGCCGCCGGTAGCTCGGTGCGTCTTGCTACTCGGCGATAAGATGGCGTTTTGCGGGGCGCCGATGAATAGGATGACTGCTTCCCCGACTCGTTCCCGCGTTCTTCTCTCCGTCTTGACGCTGGCCGGTCTTCTCTTCCCGCTCGGCGCTCTTGCCCGGAGCTCCATGAGCGAGCTCTTCCAGCGGGGAAAGGCCGAGTTCAAACTGGGCTCCTACGAGACGTCGCTCGCGACCTTCCAGAAGCTCGACGAGTTGAGCCGCCAGCCGGGCAATGAATCGGATCGCGTGAAGCTGGAGCCTCTGATCGCCTTCTATCGAGGTGTCAACCTCGCCGCGCTGGGGGAGAAGGAAGACGCCCGGAAGGAATTCGAGATCTATCTCGTCTCCTTCCCCACGGTCCATCTCGACCCGGCAATGTTTCCCAAAGCCGCGGTCGAAGTCTTCAACAAGGCGCGCGAGACGGCCTCTCCTCAACGGGCGGCCTCCAGTGGAGAGCTGCGGACCGCGGAGGGAAGCCCGATGGCGGTCGACTACGCGCGTTTCCGACCCGACTCGAGCAGGCCTTCGGCCCTCGACCAGAAGTGGGCGGAGGGAGCGATCCGGTTTCTGATGACCAGGTCAGAAAGCGAAACGTGGCGGACGCTGCAGGACTCGCAGCAGCGGGCCGAATTCATCGCGAAATTCTGGCAGCGACGGGACCCGAATCCGCTCACTCTCGAAAACGAGTTCCGGGACGAGATCGAGCGCCGTATCCGATTCTCCGATGCCCGATTCGCCCAAGAGGAGAAGAAAGGCAGCGAGACGGACCGTGGACTCGTCTTCGTGCTGCTCGGTCCGCCGAGCTACGTCGGCCAGAAGCCCTTCAAGAGCGAGGATGACCCCGTGCAAGCGGCGCGGGCGGCGCCCGACCAAGAGATCCGATTCAATCCGGACGGGAGCAAGACGATCTTTTTGCATCCGCGGACCGGCTTGACGGCGGAAACGCTCCAGGGGACGCGAGAGATCTGGTACTACCGCCGCGACCGGTTGCCGAAGGTCGTGAAGTTCACCGAGGTCGACTTCGAGTTCATCACCAGGAAGGGGTTCGGAACGGCGGTGTTGCAGCGCGATCACGAGGTTCTGGTCACGCTTGATCTGGTGGCCCGCTCCACGCTGCCTTCCAGAGACTGAAGGAGAGGCTCGCTAGGTCCCCTCGCCGATGAGGCGCAGAGCTTCACGGATGGGGGGCTGCTGCGGATCGATCGAAAGGGATCGCTCGAGATAGGCGCGGCCTTGCTTGCGGTCCCCGAGGCACAGCTCCGAGAGCCCGAGGAGGTTCAGGGTGTCACGCCCGCCCGCCTTCTCGAAGCGGGCGAGCGCCGAGACGGCGCCGCTGCAGTCCCGGGCTTCGAACCGCAGGCGGGCGAGCGCCTGGGCCAGAGGCTGCGATTCGGGGTATCGCGCGACTCCTGTCTCCGCGAGCGCGAGAGCGTCGGCCTTCCGCTTACCGGCGGCGGCGTCAGACACCCACTGCAGGACCGTCTGCTCGGGCTCCGCGTGGCCCGCGTCGAGCGAGCGAAAGAGCCAGCTTCTGGCCTCGCCAGAGCGGCCCCGGGTCCGCTCGAGACCCGCGAGATTGAACATCGGCGAGGCGTAATCGGGCTTGATCCGCAGCGCCTCTCGAAACGACCGGTCGGCTTCTTCGAGGCGCCCCGATTCCCGCTGGATGATCCCGAGATTGTTCCAGGCCCCTTCGGTGCGGCCCGGCCATGACCCATCGGGCAGCGTGGCCACCGACTTCGACTCCGATCCCGAGAGATAGCCCAGGGCCCGGAGCTTACGCGCGTACTCGTCCGCCTCGGCGGCCGGGGGAGCGGACGCAGGCAGTCGCCGCACTTCGACGGAGGCGAAGACGTCGCTGCGCGCCGGCGCCGCCACGCCGGCGAAGGCGGCAAGGAGGGCGCGGCCCGACATGCTCGAATCGACCGGCAGTCCGAGCAGCGCGCACACGGTCGGGGCGATGTCGTAGATGCTCGCTTCGCCGCGCGCAGGCGAGGCCTTCACGCGGTCGCCCCAGAGCGCGAGCACGCCGTCGATCCGGTGCCAGAACGCGGCGGTCGCCCAGTTCAGGGACGATCTCCGACACGTGCGATCTTCTCCCCATTTGAAGCCATGATCGGAGCAGACGAGGAGAGTCGCTCCGTCCTCCCGCGCGCGCCGCATCCACTGCCCCAGCAGGCGGTCGATCGTCCCGTAGTAGGCGTCCACGGTCCCGGAGTAGCGCCGGAAGTCCTCGTCCGAGACGCAGGCGAGCCGCGGCGGGACGTCGGCGGCGAAGACATGCCCGATCACGTCGGTTCCCTCGAAGTACAGGGCGGTCAGGTCCGGCGTTTCGTGGTCGTACAAGTCGCGAGCGATCCGCTGGACGGACCTGGTGGCTTCCAGGATCTTCGCCAGCGCGGCGACCGGGTTTTCGAGGCCGCCGCCCTTTTCCCGCTCCGCCGCGATCTCGGCCCCGCTCATCCGGAGGTAAGACCCGAGATCGGCATCGGAGATCGGCGTTTCCTCCTCGATCACCCGCCGGACGCCCTCCGCGAGAGCCGGCGGATAGGCCAGCGACTCCTTCGGGCCCTCGAAGAGGATCGATCCTGCGTGGTCGGAGACGAAGAAGCCGTTGACCTCCTCGGCCGGGTGGGTCGCCCACCACCCGACGACGCCGACCCGCCGCCCTGCGGAGGAGGCGAGGTTCCACATGGCCGGGACCCGGCGGGAGCGGCCCGAGACCGGGACGGCGGTTCCGGTCGCCGGATCCACTTCCAGAAAATCGAGAACGCCGTGCCGGTCCGGGGTCGCTCCGGTGGCGATCGAGGTCCAGACGATCGGCGAAAGGAGGGGAATGGCGCTCTTCAAGCGTGCCGTGCGCCCTTCGCGCATGAGGCGGGCCAGGTTCGGCATCCGGCCTTCAGCGGCGAGCCGATCGAGAAGCGACCAATCGGCGCCGTCCAGGCCGATCACGATGACACGGTGTCGCCCCTGCGCCGAGCGGGCCTGCCGTGGCGGGTCGTTCGACTCGACCGCGAGCCGCCTTTCCGCCGCCCCGGCCGGTTGTGGCCCGGGTGCCGTCTTGCGGCAGGCCACGGCGAAGAGGAGCCACGCCAGGATCGCCGCGATGGCGGGCGATCGGCGCAAAGAGTCTGAACCCATTCCCGACCGGATCATAGCAACCAGAAAAAAGGGCCCCCGAAGGGGCCCTTTGATGGAGAGAAACAGACTAGAAGCTGATCTTCCCGAACACGCGAATGCTCCGGCGTCCGGTCCAGGAGATGGGCTGCAGGTAGTTCGGGTTATGCGCCCCGGCCGTCGCGAGCGACTCGTTGCCGTTCGCGTCCGCAGTTCCCTGAGTCAGATCAAAACGCTGGTCCTGAACGAGCACACGCTGCATGTTCAGGACGTTAAAGACGTCCAATCCGAGGTTCAGATCCACGACGCTGATGGGAATCGAATAGCCCAGGTGCAGGTCGGCGTCGTAGATGTCCGGCGTCCGTCCCACACTGCCCCGCCTCACCAGGTAATACTCCCAGTTGCGGTAGCCGTTGTGGTACCCGTACGCGTTCAAGGGAGTTCCCGTGAAGTAATAGGTCGAGAGGCCGACGGTCAGCCGGAAGGGCGTGACGTAGGAGCCGTCCAGCTTCACGGTGTGGCGCCGGTCGTTCGAGAGGAAACCATAGGCGTTGGTCAGGAAGTACCGGTAGTCGTAGGCCGAGTTGAGGTTTGGATCGAGCTGGGTCGTCGAAGTCTGGAACGTGCCGTCGTAGTTGCCTTCGAGCTTCGAGTAGACGTATGAGGCCAGGAACTGAAGGTTGTTGCTGAAGCGCTTCTGAGCGGTCAGCGTGTAGGCCTTGTAGAAGCGCCTCGGCGGCACGTCGACGTAGTCGCTTCCCACGACGGCGCCCGTATCCGGGCTGATGAAGGTGGTTCCCGGATTGAAGATGAAGTACTCGAGATCCCCGGTTTCGGGGTTTATGGTTGCGCCGTCCTCGACGACGCGGCCCAGTTTGCGCCAGTTGAACTCGAGGCCGATTGAGAGGTCCTGCACCGGCTCGTACTGCGCGCCAAAGGTGACGCCGTCAGAGTACTGGCCTTTGAGCCCCGGCGCTGTCGGCTCGCCGGCGGCCCCGCCGGTCAGGATCCGGCTGTGCCGTCCGGCAGTGCATACCCTCGTGGTGGGTGTCGTCCCGGTGAGCGGCGTGTACAGGGGGCCGCAGACGCTCGGATCGCTCACGTCGCTGTTGGGATCCCTGTTGTAGACGGCCGTTGTAGTCTCGAAACCGTACGAGCGGATGTTGATGTCAACCGGCATCGTCTCGTAGAACCGGGAGTAGCTGCCGTAGAGACGAGAACGGCCGTTGCCGAGGAAGTCCCACGCGAACCCGAGGCGCGGCATCCACTCGTCGTTGATGTGGATCTGCGTGGCGTTGTGGATGTCTTTGACTTTCTGGTCTTCCCAGCGCAAGCCGAGGTTAAAGGTCAGTGTCGGCAAGACCTGCCACTTGTCCTGGAAGAAGGCTCCCGTGTTGTTGGTGCGGGAGATTCCGCCGGGCGCGATGTCCACTTCGATCGGGTCGCCGGCGGCGTTCCGGAGGCCGTTCGAGTTGTACTCGTGCTGGTAGAAGGTGCCCTCCTTGAACTGCCGGATTTGGACCCACTCCTTCATTCCAGCGGGCCCGGTGTAGCGGCGCTTGCTGTCGGATCTGTTCTGCGTGTAGTCGCCACCCCCCTTGAACTCGTGCGTGCCCAGGAAGTTGGCGTAGTAGCTCGCGGAAGCCCTGAAATGGTTTCGCGAGAAGTCCTGCGTGCGGAAGAAGCCGAAACCGCCCGTGGCCGGCACGCCCGAGGGAACGACAGTGGTGAAGAGCCGGTCGGTCGTGTTATCCGGATTCTGTGTCGTCTGCTCGTTGTGTTTCGCAGCCTGCAACTCGAAAAGGAAGCTGGAGCCCACGACGCCCGACAGGCGGCCCGAGTAGTCCACTCCTCCCTGCTTGAGTGTGCCTCTGTAGGTCCCTGGATCGGCGCCCGCCAGGGGCGTGGCCAGATTCGGGCCGGTGTCAGTCGGATCCCCGAAGACGGAGCCTACGAGCGAGAGCCCCTCCAGGATACGGAAGGTGACCTTGCCGGCATAGAGCTTTTGAATTACATCGGTGGACAACGACGCGCCCGTGAGCGTGCCCGTACCTGGACCCGCGTCGCACGCCGCCGTGCAGTTGCCATGCGCGTCGTTCAGGAAGTTCTGATTGCCGGTGTGGACCCGGTCATAGGCCCCGAAGAACCAGATGCGGTCCTTCCATGCGTAGCCGCCGAGGTCCGCGCCGTAGTCGGCCCGAAGCTGGCTGCGGATCGGGTCGCTCAGGCCAAAGGTGAACGTTCCGAGGTAGTTCGACTTCTCCTGAGTGTGCTTGTCTGAGGCCTGCCAGAAGTTGCCGCCAGTGGCCGTGCTTGACGCTCCGGTGTAGTAGCCGAACACGTCGCCGTGGAAGGTGTTGCCACCCGACTTGGTGATGGCGTTCAAGACGCCGCCCTGCGTGTGGCCATACTCGGCCTGGAAGCCGCCGGACTTCACTTCGATTTCCTGGATGAATTCGCTCGGCGCGGCCTTGCCCGAACGGCCGTACTGGACCTCGGTCGTATCCACGCCGTCGATCATGAAGTTGTTTTCGGCGCCCGTGGAACCCTGGATGTTAATGCCGGTGTTGTCAACCCCGAAGCCCTGGATGACGTTGGGGGCCTTCGTGGCGACGGCCGTGAACCCGCGCCCGAGCGGCAGCCCTTTGAGAACATCGGCCGTGAAGTTCGCGCCCGTCCCGGAGGACGTGGCGTCGATGACGGGCGCCTGTCCGGTTACGGTCACCTCGGCCGTCGTGGAGAGCGACAGCGTGCCCTCGACAACGACCGTCTTGTCGAGCTGGACGGCCACGTTCTTCCGCACCGGGCCGAATCCCGCGAGGGAGAACGTCACCGTGTACTGGCCGGGCGGGAGCAAGGAAACCCGATAAGATCCGTCCGGTCCCGTGACGGCGGTCTTGGCTCCCTGAAGAGCCGGGCCCTTCACCTCGATACTTACCCCAGGGAGAACCGCACCAGTGCTGTCCTTGGCTTGCCCCCTGATCTCCCCCGTGGTCTGCGCTAGAGCAAAGGACGCGACCGCGAGGAGGCCTACCGAAAGCAACAGAGTAGATCGGTATCGAAACTTCATTCCTGCCTCCTTCGACGAAAAAACTCGAAAACTCGGACTTTCAATAACGGGAGCTACAGCAATGTCACTGCCATTGCGTTCGTGAGTAATTTGTCAGTCAAGCGCAATGTTCAGAGAATTTGCGGCGGCCTGTGTCGTTCGCGATTTGTCGGAAGAATCCGGAAATCTGATGTCTTACACGGGAAGCTGGATTGTGAGGCGGACAATTCGGGTTTCGACTCGTCATGACTTCGCTATCTCCGGCGGTGCGGCTATTGAGCCGTGCTCCTGGCTGTCCGGCGACTCTCTCTCCGGGAAGAGCGCGGTCGTCTGCAGAGACGGGATCCAGCGTTGGCTCCGGCGCGGGGCCGGCGCGAACCCGCGCTTGGCGCGCAGGAACGGCCGCCGTTGTACGAATCTTTTCAGCCGGGTAAACGCGATCAGCTCGGAGTTCGCCACCGGCAGCTCGAAGCCTTCTTCGCGCGCTCGCCGCATCGCGTCATCCAGGCGGTGACTCCGCCGCGAGTCGGCCCGGTCCACCGCCCACGCAGCGTCGGAATCGCTGCAATGCGTCCGACCAACGACGGCTTCGATTCGTTTCGCTCGGACTCCTTTGCTCCTCTCCGCCGCCCGAGTGATCCGTAACAGTTGCAGCACGCGCTGGTAGGCGAATCCGAGGTGGTTGGCGAGAAGATAATCGATCGGGGCCCCTGGGGCGCGCTTGCCCGCGAGGTGCAGGAAGACCGACCGAAGCCGGGCGGCGGCGGCCCGGGACCTCTCGACCCGTGCCTCCCAGGAGAGAGCGTGGATGCGTTCCCTGGCCCGCCAGGACTGGAGCAGGGAATTGGGAAGGAGGGAGAAGAGGCAAGCCAGCGGCCAATCCCCGTCCAGACGCACGACCGAGTCGCGCAAGATCTTCTCGGCGAAGATCTCGTTGGAGAGGATGGCCTTCCACGGAATTCCGAGGGTCTCCGCCTCCGTCAGGATGTCCTGGCCGCCGCCGGCAAGTCTGGGCGCCGCGTCGCTTCTCGGCCGCGCCGCGTCGCTCATCGGCCGCACCGTACGGTGACTCCCTCGAGGGCGGTCGTTCCGTCGGGTCCGGAGGTGAGCCTTCGCTCTCCGGAGACGATGCGGGATGTGATCGAAGCGAGCCAAAGCGCGATAAGGATTCGGAGGGCCGTGAGGCATGTCCTTCCATCGCGACCAACCATGAGCGACTCCCTTCGGAGCGCGAGACCGTGCGCCTTCGCCGCGCGCGGCCGGTTTGCGCGATAATTAAAGTAAGGGCGCCGCTCGAGCGAAGTCGTTGCGAGAACCCGGGCGAGTTCCGGGTTTTTTCCGGGAGGGCGGATGCGGTTCCGATTCGGAAACTGCGTGCTCGACACAGAGACGCGGGAGCTCTCCGTCGGCGGCAAGACGGTTCACTTGACGCCCAAGGCCTTCGAGCTCTTGGAAATCCTGATCGAGAACCGGCCCCGCGCCCTCTCGAAATCGGAGATTCATGAACGGCTCTGGCGCGACACCTTCGTTTCGGACGGGACGCTGACGAGCCTCCTGGCGGAGGTCCGGTCGGCGATCGGCGACACGGTGACCGAGAGTCACCTGATTCGCACAGTGCACCGCTTCGGATACGCGTTCTCGGGAATCGCGGTTGAGGAGAATGTCCGCTCGCCGGCGAGGCGGCGCCCGGCCTTCGCCTACCGGCTCTTCTGGCGCTCCCGAGAGATTGCTCTCGAAGAGGGGGAGAACGTGCTCGGCCGCGACCCGGACGTCGGCATCTTCCTCGACCACACGAGCGTTTCCCGCCGCCACGCGCTCATCCGGATCGCGGGGGAAGGCGCCGTCGTCGAGGACCTGGGGAGCAAGAACGGGACCTTCCTGCGCGGAGAGAGGATGGCGGCCGCCTCCGCTCTTACCGACGGAGACAAGCTCCGGCTCGGCTCCGTGGACCTCGTCTTTCACGTTTTTCCACTCTCTGGATCCACGGATACGACCGATCGGGAATAGCCGGCGCCTATCAAACGCCAAAAGGGTTTCGGCTCATCGCCGTCCTGTCCCCCCGAGCGGAGCGGAGATTCGGGCGGTGTCGCTCTTCGCCCTGGTATTCTGAGATTTCGGGAGACCCGATCATGAGGGGCACTTTGAACAAGGCGACGGGACAGCGCTAGAATGAGTTGCCATGGCTGCGTCCGCGGTTGCCGCCTATCCTCACATTGCCAAGGCTCCAGGAGTCTGTGGAGGCAAGGCCTGCATCGCGGGGACGCGCGTCCGCGTCATGGATATCGTCGTTCTTCTCAAGCGAGGTCTTCCGCCGGCGGAGATGCTCGAGCACTACTCTTCGCGCCCTTTGACCCTGGCCGAGGTCCATTCGGCCCTTGCCTACTACTACGATCACAGGGCCGAGATCGAGGCCGATCTTCGGAACGACGAGAAGGCCGAGGCAGAACATGAAGCAGAGCGGGCGCGGTACTCGAAGCGGGGATCCGCGGGGTAGGTGGCCGGCCGCTTTCCACTCTTCACGGACGAGAACATCGAAGGAGCCCTCATCGACGCCCTGAGGCAGACGGGCTGGGACATTGTGCGAGCCGTCGAAGTCTTCGAGCCCGGTACGGCGGACGAAGTCCTATTCGCCTATGCCTCGGAGCGTGGACGGGTCCTCGTGACTACCGATGAAGATTTCGATTCCATAGGAAGCGGCTGGTTACGCTCGTCCCGGCCGTTCCGCATGATCCGCTGGTCACAACGGCGTCAGTCAAATATGTCCATCGGAGACTTCATCGCGGCCTTCGAGGCTCTGGCTCGAAGGCGTGACTGTTTTGCCTACCCCATCGAATACATCAAACCGGTACGAGGCGGAGAATGATGCAGCGGAGCCCAGGTCAGAGTCCTTGAAACTCCTCGCAGGCAATCGCCTCGACCTGCCTGCTTGAGGGATAAACCTACTCCTATCGCAGAAGCTCGATCGAGAGCACCGGAATGAAATCCTGCTTTGTCGAGTGGCCGACCGTCATCTGAATCCTCGATGATGTGACAGCGGCGCTGACACGGCCCCCGGTGAAAGCGCTCGAGCTGCCGAGCAGGACTCCCGTGAGAGCGTCCCCCTCCACCGTCCCCGTCAGATCGAGCGACCCGATGCATGACGTCTCGATGCGGCCGCTGACGCTTGCGGCGGCCTGAGTGATATCGGCGGAAATGGACTCGGAATGGCAGACGGATTCCGTGCTTGTGGAATCCTTCAGCGAAGTCACTGTCCCTGACCAGTGGCCGGCCAGCGAAACAGAGGCCGCCGGCTGCGTCGGGCCGCGATCGTTACAGCCGATGAAGCCCGAGAGCGCAAGAGGCGAGAAGAGGACGAGGAATCGAATCCGTTTCATGCCGCACCTCCTCTCGAACGTTAGAGAGGCAAGGCCGGGCGAGTCCTCGGGGATTCCGGGGAAAGCTCCGGGGTTTTTCCGGCCGCTGCTGTTGGAGGAGGTTGCAGAGATAGAATCAGGCGCGAAAGATTCCTTTGTGCCGCTTTCCTCCGGGGTCCGGCTCGGCCCCGCGAGACCCTTGGCCTGCTCGGGCCGCGGGGCACAACGGAGGTGACGCGAATCGTGACCTGTGAGTTGAGATGACGCTCGCTGCTGGTTCGCGGCTGGGACCATACGAGGTCCAGTCTCCTCTCGGCGCGGGAGGGATGGGGGAGGTCTGGAGGGCGCGGGACACCCGGCTGGGGCGCGAAGTCGCGATCAAAGTACTGCCGGCAGACGTGGCTTCGGATCCTTCGAGGCTCAAGCGTTTCGAGAAGGAGGCGCGGTCGGCGTCAGCGTTGAACCACCCCAACATCGTCACGATCTACGACATCGGGTCGTCCGACTCTATCTCCTACATCGCGATGGAGCTGGTGGCCGGCAAGACCCTACGCGAGGCGCTTTTCTCCGGTCCGCTGCCTGTCAAGCGCCTGCTCCAGATCGCCACGCAGATTGCCGACGGGCTGGCGCGGGCGCACGAGGCGGGGATCGTCCACCGGGACTTGAAGCCCGAGAACGTGATGGTGACGAAGGACGGACTGGTCAAGATCCTGGACTTCGGCCTGGCCAAGCTGACGCAGACGGATTCGAGCGGCGAGGAATCCCGTCCGCCGACTGAGACGGGAACGAGGCCGGGCGTCGTGCTTGGGACGGTCGGCTACATGTCGCCTGAGCAGGCGAGCGGAGCCCTCGTGGATTTTCGCTCCGACCAGTTCTCCTTCGGCTCGATCCTCTACGAGATGGCGACGGGGAAGAGGGCGTTCCAGAAAGGAACCGCCGTAGACACGCTCTCGGCGATTCTGCACGAGGACCCGAAGCCGGTTGCCGAGATGAACCCACAGGTTCCCGCGCCACTCCGCTGGATCGTCGAGCAATGCCTGGCAAAGGAACCGGAAGTTCGCTATGCCTCGACGAAAGACCTTGCACGCGAACTGTCGAAGGTGCGCGACCATCTTTCGGAGGCGGAGCCCGTGTATTCAAAGACTCCGCGGACCTACCCGCGGCTCTGGATCGCGGCGGTTCTATCAGCGGTCGTCGTTGCCGTCTCCGGCGTCTATCTTCTGCGTGTGGTCGCGAGTGGCGGCAGGCGCGCTTCCGTCCCGTCCTTCCACCGCTTGACATTTCGCCGGGGTGAGTTGGGCAACGCCCGTTTCGCGCCGGACGGTCAGACGATCGTGTACAGCGCATCCTGGTCAGGCGAGGAGCGCCAGATCTATTCGACTCGCATCGATAGCCCCGAGTCGCGGCCGCTCGGCTTTGGTCGTGCCGAGATTGTGGCGATTTCCTCTGCCGGAGAGATGGCGATCGAGCTCCTGAAGAGCGGCGTTACGGACGTGGGCACCCTCGCTCGGGTCCCAATGGCCGGCGGCGTTCCGCGCGAGATTCTCGAGGGCATGCCGTGGGTGAGCGCGGACTGGTCTCCCGACGGCAAGAACCTGGCCGTGGTGCGCTTGACAGAGGGCGAGAATCGTGAGGGCAGGAATAGTCTTGAGTGTCCCATCGGCAAGGTCCTCCTCGACTCGACTGACACGCTTCGCTCACCGCGGATTTCCCCCCGGGGCGATCGGATCGCATTTTTCGAGAACGGAAGCCTCGCCATCATCAAAAGCTCGGGAGGCGACAAGAAGGTCCTTTCGCCTGGAGCGATGGGAAACGTCCCGTGCTGGACGGCGGATGGCGGCGAGATCTGGTACAACGCGGTCGATCCGGAGCGGGGGTTCTTGAATTCTATTTACGCAGTGGATCTTTCGGGAAGGCATCGCCTCGTGACTCGCCTGCCGGGCGACCTGGAGCTCCATGACATCTCGCGCGATGGCCGCATGCTGTTGTCGCGCCACAATCCCGTCTCCGTCCTGATGGCCGCCGCGCCGGGGGAGCCCTCCGAGCGGGAGCTATCGTGGCTCGACGGATCCTGGCTCTCCGATCTCTCCGACGACGGCCGGACGCTAATCAGTACGGAAGTGTGGGAAGGAGGAGGACCGAACGGCTCCATCTATCTCCGGAAGACGGATGGCTCGCCAGCCGTGCGGCTCGGCGAAGGCCACGCCACGGCGCTGTCCCCTGACGGGAAGCGGGTCCTCGGTTGGCTGCCCTCCGGAGGCGGACTGCCGCCTCGACTCGTCCTGATACCAACGGGCGCCGGCGAGCCGACCACGCTCGAATACCGGGAATTCAATCGGGTCACGGGCGCGAACTGGTTCCCCGGCGGGGAGCGCGTGCTTTTCGCTGCTTCGGGACCCGGTCATGGCGTACGCCTGTACATCCAGGAAATCGCCGGAGGCAGCCCGCGGCCCGTGACGCCGGAAGGCGTCGGCCATTGCGGCATAACCGTCACCAGCAGCAGCCGAGGGGTGTCGCCCGATGGCAAGTTCGTGATCGCGGGGACGGCAGAAACCTGCGCGCTGTACCCGGTCGAGGGGGGTACTCCTCGCCCGATTCGCGGCCTCGAAGCCGGCGACCATCCGATCCAGTGGAGTCGCGACCGCCGCGGAGTCTATGTCTTCCGAGCAGGCAGGCCGGTCAGCGTCTGGCTCCTGAACATGGAAACGGGCGAGCGACGGCTCTGGAAGGAGATCCACCAGTCCAATCAGGGTTTCGATACCGCGGTCATTGTTCGTATGACGCCGGACGGCCGATCCTACGCATATTCCTGGAATCGCAATCTCTCGGAGCTGTACCTGGTCGACGGACTGAGATGAGTCTCGCCCCTGGCTCCCAACTCGGCCCCTACGAGATCCTCGCACCGCTAGGAGCGGGAGGGATGGGAGAAGTCTGGAAGGCGCGGGACACGCGCCTCGGCCGCGAGGTGGCGGTGAAGGTCCTGCCGGACGAGGTCTCCCTGGACGCCTCGCGCCTGAAGCGTTTCGAGAAGGAGGCGCGGGCCGCGTCGGCCTTGAATCATCCCAACATCGTCACGATCTATGACATCGGCTCGGTGGAGTCCGTCTCCTACATCTCAATGGAGAAGGTCGACGGGAAGACGCTGCGCGAGTTGCTCTTCTCCGGTCCTCTGCCCGTCAAGCGGCTGCTCCAGATCGCTCCGCAGATCGCCGACGGTCTGGCCCGGGCGCACGAGGCGGGGATCGTGCACCGGGACCTGAAGCCCGAGAACGTGATGGTGACCAAAGATGGCCTGGTCAAGATCCTGGACTTCGGTCTCGCCAAGTTGACGCAGAAGGTTCCCAGCGGTGAAGGGCCTTACCTGGCGACCGAAACGGGCAGCAGCCCCGGTGCAGTCGTGGGCACAGTCGGCTACATGTCGCCGGAGCAGGCGGGCGGAGCCGTCGTCGACTTCCGCTCCGACCAGTTCTCGTTCGGCTCGATCCTCTATGAGATGGCAACGGGGAAGAGGGCGTTCCGGAAGGGGACCGCGGTGGATACGCTCTCGGCGATTCTGAACGAGGATCCGAAGCCGGTCACGGAGTTCAACCCCCGGGTGCCGGAGCCGCTAAGCTGGATCGTCGAGCGCTGCCTTGCCAAAGATGCCGACGGCCGGTACGCATCGACACGCGACCTCTCCCGCGACCTCGCGGGTCTGTCCGCCCGGTCCGACGCGGCAGGTTTTCGCGAGAAGGCCCGCGATCGCGTCTGGCGGCGAAGACAGATTCTTCTCACGGCCCTCGTGACCCTGGGCTTGGTCGCCCTGGGGTCGTGGCTCGTCTTCGAGCGGCAACGAACCGGCCCCGGCACCGCACCGCGGGTGAGGTTCCAACAAGTGACTTTCGAAGACCAGGGGAACATGGATGCCCGATTCGCGCCTGACGGCGAGACGTTTGTCTACGGCGCCTACCGGGAAGACAAGCCTGCCGACCTGTTCATGGGTCGGGTGGGGAGCCCAGGGTCCCGGTCGCTCGGCATTCCCGAGGCAAGGATCTGCTCGATCTCCGCGGGCGGACAGATCGCACTGCTGCTGGGTGGCGGCGATGTCGAGCTGGGAACGCTCGCCGAAGCGTCGATCGCGGGCGGCACTCCGCGCGAGCTGCTCGAGAATGTTCGGGAAGCCGGTTGGGCGCCGGACGGGAAGACGCTCGCCGTCGTGCACTCGGTGGGTGGAAAAGACCGACTCGAGTTTCCGGTCGGCAAGGTTCTCTACGAGAAGCCGGGGCCGGTCCGGACTTCTCTTCGCAGCTCGATTCGCGGCTGTCGCGTTTCTCCGAAAGGGGACCGGATTGCCTTCCAGGACGCCGGCAGGCTGACGCTTGTCGATAGAAATGGAAGACTTACCAGACTCGCTCAGGCCGGAGATTGTAATTTCTTCGACTGGTCTCCTCGCGGCGATGAAATCTGGTATGGAAAGATCGAAAAAGGACAAACCGAGCTCCGCGCGGTGACTCCTGGCGGCCGCGATCGGCTCTTGATATCGCTGCCGGGCGATTTCCAGCTCGACGACGTCTCAGGAAGTGGTCGGATCCTTCTCGAGAAGGGGACCAACAGCGTCAAAGTCCTCGGACGTTTCCGCGGCGACGCCGCAGAGCGCGACCTCGCCTATCTTGCCGGTACAGAGCCGGTGGACCTGTCAGCCGACGGCAGCCGGCTTCTCTTCGATGAGTTCGAATCCTATGGTTCCAACTCGACCATATATCTGCGCGAGGCTGAGAAGCCCCCCGTGCTCCTCGGTAAAGGTTTCGCGCGCGCTCTCTCGCCGGATGGAAAATGGGCGATTACCACAGGGGCCAGTTCCGACAACCCGGGCGAAATCGTTCTGGTGCCGACTGGTCCGGGCGTGCCCCGGCGACTTCCGCAGGGCGGCCTCGAGGCGATCGGTTGGGCGAACTGGCTTCCGGACGGGAAAAGGATTCTGTTCGAGGGGAACGCTCCCGGCGAGCAATCGCGCCTCTACCTTCAGGACGTCGCGGGCGGCGCGCCGAAGGCAATCACGCCCCAGGGGGTTACGTTCCGTAACCGGGCGGGGTCCTACGTCTCCTGGGACGGAAAGTTGGTCGTGGGATGGAATGTGGAGGGCATTCAGCTCTATCCGGTGGACGGCGGAGATCCCCGGCCGATCCGCGGACTCGAGCGTGGCGATTCTCCGATCCAGTGGAGCGAGGACGGGCGCCTCTTCCTTCGTAAAGGGCCGAGAAGTCTTTTTCTTCTCGACCCTTCCTCGGGCGAGCGCAAGCTCTGGATGGAGCTTCCCCCTCCCGTCCCGGGCTTCTGGGGCGATCGAATCCTTCTTGCGAGGGACGGGAAGTCCTACGCTCGCATGATGCTGCGCTATTTGTCGAACCTCTACGTGGTGGACGGAGTGCGGTGAAGCTGTGATCGAACATCAGGATGAGGTCACTATCGCTGGCGCGGTCCCGGGTGACCCCGACGGCGACCGACTCGGAGGTCAGGGCTTCGGTGACAATGGAGTGCTTCACTGATGCGACCGTTCCCAACCAGCGGCCGTAGAGGGAACGGCAACCGTTGACTGCTTGGGCGCGCTGCCTGCCGCCTTGACCGGGTCCCGCAAAAAAGACAGAATCTCCGCAAAGAAACCATTTCACAGCGAAAACTGGCTCGCAGAGCGGGGTCGATGCCCGACTCGCCTCTTTCGCGTGAGACGGAGGAGGAGTATGGGCCGGAGGGTGCTGGGACTCGCATGCCTTCTGTCGGGCTGCGTCCCGCTGCTCGCGCAGACGACCGGAGAGATCGCCGGTGCCGCGACGGGCGCTTCGGGCACCCCGCTTCGGGGAGTGACAGTCGAGGCGACCAGTCCGAATCTGCAAGGGACGCGTGTGGCCGTCACCGGGCGGGAGGGGACATACCGGCTTCCGGGTTTGCCTCCAGGCTCCTATCGCTTCAAAGCCACTCTTCCCGGCTTCGGTCCGGGTGAAAAGACGGCGACGGTTTCGCTGGACTCCAAGGCGACCGTGAACTTCACCCTGGAGGCCGCCGCCAGAGAGGAAGTCCTCGTATCGGGCGACATCCCGCTGGTGGACGTGACCTCGACGACCGGGGGAACGAACTACGTTAACAAGGTAATCGCACGGCTGCCCGTCGCGCGCAACTACGCCGACATCATCCGTTCGAATCCTGGCGTCAACACGGACCAGGGGGAGACCCAGGGACGGTCGCTCGCGTTGACGATCTACGGCGCGAGCTCGGTGGAGAACCAGTGGATCGTGGACGGCATCAACACAACCAGCGTGATCAAGGGAATGCAGGGAAAGGTGATCAACAACGAGTTCATCCAGGAAGTCGAAATCAAGACAGGCGGCTACCCGGCAGAGTACGGGCGGGCGCTCGGCGGCGTCATCAACGTAATCACCAAGTCAGGCGGCAACGATTTTCACGGCGACGGCTTCCTTTATTACGACTCCTTCGATACAAAGGCGAAGCAGCGAGTCAGCGAGCAGGACTCGATCGCCACGGGTATGCGCATCGCCGAATACAAGCGCACCGACTTCGGAGCGGACCTGGGAGGCTACATCTTCAAGGACCGCCTCTGGTTCTTCGCCGCCTATGACCGCATCGAGCTCCCCGCGAAGGTCTCGCGTTACGAGTCGAGCCTGCTCGTCCCCAACAGCCTGGTGTTTCCACTCGACTCGACTGACAGCCTCTATTCGGGAAAGCTCACCTGGAACATCGGCGCCGGCACGACGGTGGTCGGGACCGCCTTTTCCGACCCCGCGACAAACGCGGGAGCGGGCTCGGCCGATCCGCGGCAGGGCGGTTTCTCGACACGTTTGGTCTCGAACCCCGACCCCGGGACCTGGGAGGCCACTCGCCACATCGGAGGGACGGACTTTAGTCTGCGGGCAGCCCAGCTCTTCGGTTCCGCCGCGCTCCTGGCGTTGCAGGCCGCGCGTCATCAGGATCGATACGAGTTGATCCCGGCGGGAAGCGGTTCGGAGGTTTCCCTTCGGGACTTCACATGCGACGGCGGCACTCCCGAGAAACCGTGCGACACACCTCCGGCCCCGAACTTCGTCACTGGAGGCTTCGGACGCGTATTCTTGTCCGAACGAAACAAGTCCACGCGGGACCAGTACCGGGGTGATTTCAATCTCTATCTCGGCAGCCACGAGATCAAGCTCGGCGGGGACTATCAGGACGCGAGGAGCCATGCCATCGACTCCTTCTCCGGAAGGCAGCGGGTGGACCGGTTCAACGAGCGCGGGCAGGTCTACTACCGCCATCGGTTCTTCGCAGCGAGCCCCACGAACCTGACGCCGGTGGACAACGTCCTCAATCCGAGGACGAAGGATTTCGGCGCGTATGCACAGGATTCCTGGCGCGTTCTGCCCGGGCTGACCCTCAACGCGGGCCTGCGCTGGGACGAGGAGGACATCCGGGACTATCGGGACCTTTCGGTCATCAAGACCACGGCCGGGTGGCAGCCGCGGGTGGGCATCGTCTGGGATCCGGCGCGAGACGGCAGGACGAAGGTCTACGCCTTCGCCGGGCGCTTCTACTACGCTCTTCCGACAGACCTCGCTGTCCTCTCCTACGGCGCGCAGACAAATGCCAATACATACAACTTCGATCCAGTAAGCCTCGCCCAGGATCCGAGAGTCATCGGCCACGAAAGAGCCATCATCCAGGGAAGCGCTTCGAGTGAGCCCGTGGACCCTGGCCTGAAGGCAATCTACTCGGATGAATACACTATAGGGGTCGAGAGATTGCTGGATCCGACTCTTTCCATCGCCCTGAAAGGGACATACCGCAACCTCGGCCGCGCCATCGAGGATCGGTGCGACCTGGATTACACGAGACCCGAGACCGGGTTCAACTTCTGCGGGATCATGAACCCCGGCTCGAGCGGACAAATCGCCCGCGGGGACCTTCCCGGATGCAACGGTCTCGACGGCGAGTTCTACCAGTGCACGGACACGATCCCCGCGATCCCCGCTGCGCGCCGTATCTATCGCGGAGTCGAGATCCTGGTTCGCAAGTCCTACAGCGAGAAGCTCTGGCTGCAGGCCTCGTACCTCTATTCCTCTCTGCGGGGCAACTACGACGGTGAAGTCAGCGGTTTCAACGCCGGCCAGACGGACCCCGGCATCAACGCGGACTTCGACTATGCCGACTTCACGCAGGCGGCCTATGGCCGCCTCTACCAGGACCGCCCGCACAACGTGCGCCTGGACGGCTACTACGCGACGCCCTGGAAAGTCTGGATCGGTTTGCAGGCCTATCTGCAATCCGGCCCGCCGCAATCCCGGATCGGATATTTCAACGGTTTCTACGGTCCGAGCGTTCAGCTTGTTCCGAAGGGGTACGACGGGAGGCTCCCGACGACCTGGGAAGCCGGCTTGACTCTCGGATACCCGCTGACTCTCGGTCCCGTGACCGTGACGGCGCAGCTTTACGTCTTCAATCTCTTCAACAATCAGATCCGAACGTCGCAGGACATGGCCTGGTCCACGAACCAGCCGGCCGACTATCCCAAGTCTCTCTTCGATCCCAACCAGGAACAGAACAATTCCGAGTACGGCAAGATCACGAGCCGTCAGGAGCCGCGTCTCGTCCGTGGAGCAATCCGCGTCTCGTTCTAGCCCTTCGGCCGGGAGACAAAATCCCGGGCAGGCGAAATGGAGGGCCCTCCGAAGCGCCTCGAAGTCGCGAATGCAGCGGCGCGAGCGTGTCGCAGAGGCGACGGATATTGTCGGGCGTCCGCTTGGGAGAGACAAAGGGGTCGACCGTGTAATCATGTATTATCCCTCGATGCCGCGGCTGCTTCGGTTGGAAGCAGAAGGTGCGGTTTATCACGTCAGCGCGCGAGGCAACGAGCGGAAGGCGGTCTTCCGGGATGACCGAGATCGCCAGGCGTATCTGGATCGCTTGATTCGTTGTCGCGAGCGATTTGGATTGCGATTCCTCGCGTACTGCCTGATGGGGAATCACCTTCATCTCTCCGTGGAGCGTGGGCCAGGCAGACTCTCACGGGTGATGCTGGCGGTGCAATCGGGATACACGCAGTGGTTCAACCGGCGGCATGGACGTGTCGGTCACTTGTTTCAGGGGCGGTACAGTTCGTTTCTGGTGGAGAAGGACCGATACCTGTTGGCTCTTCTACGTTACATTCACCGAAACCCTCTGGAAGCAGGTCTGGTCGAGCGCACGGAAGACTTCGCGTGGTCGAGCGACCGATGCTATCGGCGAGGCCGAGGCCCGGAATGGCTCGATCTGGACCGGGTGCTTCCGATACTTGGGCCGGTCCGCCGGCTTGCCGTGTCGAGATATCGGAGACTGGTGGAGGACGAAGAGAGCGAGTCCTACGAGAGTCTTACCAGTCATGCCAGGGCGATCAACGGGGAGGAGGCATTTGCCGAACGGATTCTGCGTGAGGCGGGGAAGAAGCCGATCCGGAAACCGAACTGACGGAGGCCGCGACCGACACCGATCGCGCCCGACGAGACGAGCACAGGGCGGACGCCGGCGCGGTGGATCGAGACGAGGTCGCGAAGGTGTCGCTCGACGACGGGCAGATCGAGGAGCCCGTGGGCGTCGAGGAGGCTCGACGTGCCGATCTTGACGACGACCCGCCGGGCGCCCTGGATCTTGCTTCGCATGCCGGTCTCCGAAGATCCTATCGAAGGGCGGCCCTCAGGGGTCGCGCCCGGGCGCTACCTCGGCCAGAGCCAGCCGAAGACCCCGGCGGTCAGAAGGCCGTAGATCAGGCCGTCGATGTTGACCTTGAGGGTCGTGACCCAGGAGCGGTGATACCAGATGGAAAACTGCCACAGAGCGAGGGAGTAACCGATGAACGCGGTGCACCCGGCGAAGCGAAAGACCGAGAGGTAGGGAGCGCCCGTCGGGAGCGCCCGTCCGGCGATGTAGGCGGCGAAGACGCCGACCACGATGCAGAAGAGGAACCAGAGGGCGAGTTGCTTTCCCATGGACAGGGGGCCGCCTGGAATGACGGTCATCATGCCGACCGGTCCCTTGCTCCACTTCTCGCGAAAGGCGGGGTCCTTTATCGCCTTCGGGCTGTCGGGCTTCGGGAAGATGTAATCGCCCGGGGGGATGCCAGACTTGCGGAGCGCGTCCATCACACTGTCTTCGTTCGGGAACTTCCGGTAGTCGCTTGCGTGATAGCCGAGCACCATATGGATGATCGAGCTGGCGACGAAGACGATGACCGCGGAGAGAAGGATCGGGAGCCACAACGACAGCACGGGAACCATCGCAACCTCCTTCGAGCCTGGCCCGGCCGGCTGGAGGAAACGATATCAGGGCAGGGGCGGGGGCTCCCGGGAACTAACCCGCATTATTCATGATCGACTCCGGCCGCCGCTCCGATCTTTTCCGCCGATACGGCGTCAGAGCTCCTCTGCGATGCGCCCGGGCATCGCCGTCGTCGCCCTTCCTTGTCTCGACGAAAATCTCTGTCGCGGACAACCCGTTCCCGGCTGCACCAGCGGTTTTCTGTCGCAAATGTTCTTTGGCGCAGAGAGATGCGCGTGTTTCGGCCGGGTGTCCGTGAATTATCCGGGTTAAGCGGGTCTGACCCAGGTCTCGACTTCCCGCGACAGCAGCTCGTTGATCCCTTCAGCCGGAAGCGGCGGGCTCATCCAGTATCCCTGCATCTCGTCGCAGCCGTAGCGCCGGACATGCAGGAACTGGTCCATGGTCTCGACCCCCTCGGCGACGACGTTGAGTTTCATGCCGTGCGCCATCTCGGCGATGGCCCGCACGATGCCGGCGTCCGCCGGGTTTGTTCCTACGTCCGTGACGAAGGAGCGGTCGATCTTCAGGGAGTGAACCGGGTAACGCTTGAGGTAGTTGAGCGAGGAGTATCCGATCCCGAAGTCGTCGATGGCGATGCGAATGCCCCGGCCGCGCAGCGCCGCCAGGTTGGCGCCGACGATCTCCGCGCTCTCCATCGCGATGCTTTCGGTGATCTCGACCTCGAGATGTTCGGAAGACAGCTCCGATTCGGCCAGCGCCCGCTCGATCGTCTGCAAGAGGTCGGGATCGCGAAACTGGCAGGCGGACATGTTCACGGCGACGCGCAGATCCGGGAGCCCGGTCTGTTGCCATTCCTTCAGCTTCCGACACGCGGCGCGCAGGACGAGCTCGCCGACGGGCAGGATCAGTCCGGTTTCCTCCGCGATGGGGATGAAGACGCCGGGGAGGATGAGGCCGTTCTCGGCGCTGTTCCAGCGCGCGAGCGCCTCGAGGCCCACGATTCTCCCGGTCACCAGGCTCACGATCGGCTGGTAGTGGACCTTCAACTCGTCGCGGTCGAGGGCCACCCTCAAACCGCTCTCCAGGGAAATCCTGGCGCCCGCCTGAGCGGTCAGCTCGGCCGTGCACAGCTGGAATCCGTTGGGCCCCGTCTCCTTGGCCCGGCACATCGCGGTGTCGGCGTTGCGGAGAAGGATCTCCGAGTCTTCGCCGTCGTCCGGGTAGCAGGCGATGCCGATGCTCGCCGTCACCTCGATCGCCTTCCCGTCGACGTTGGTCGGACGCGATACCGTGGCGAGCAGCTTCCGCGCGATCGTGCTCAAATTCTCGGTCTTTCGGATGTCGGGCATCAGGATGACGAACTCGTCGCCGCCGACCCGCGCGACCGTGTCCACTTCTCGCACGCACTGCTTCAGTCGCAGCGCCAGGACCCGCAGGAAGGTGTCTCCCGTGCTGTGACCCCACGTGTCGTTGACGAGCTTGAAGCGGTCCAGATCCAGGTAGGCGATCGCGAAAAGCCGTTTCTGTCGCCGCGCGTCCGCGAGCCGTAGCCGGAGTGTCTCCATGAAGCGAGGAGAATTTGACAGCGTTGTCAGGGTGTCCCGGGAGGCCTCCTTCAGGATCCGGGCCTCCGCACGTCGGCGATCGGTGATTTCGAGCAGGCTTCCGAGGACCGCCGGCCGCCCCTGGAACTCCGTGGCCGTCGCGTAGGCTTCCATCTCGATCCGCTCGCCGTCCTTGCGCACTCCTCGGAAGATGGAGGGAACCGTCTTCCGATCCCCTTCGAGCAGAGCGCGGAGATCGCTCCGGAAGGCCGGCCGGTCCTCCTCGGCGACGAGATCGAGCATCGACTTCAGGCTGAGAAGCTCTTCCTGGGAGTATCCGAAGGTCGCCGCGAGCCTGGGGTTGACATACCGATACCTGCCGTCCTGGATCACGCAGACGCCGACCGGAAACTCCTCCACGAGACGATGAAACCCGCTCTCAGGCGTCGGCCGGTCCACTGCCACACGCCGGCCGGCCATCACGTCCCGGACAGTCTCTTTGACGCCGGCAGTCCAGCCGCCCGCGTCCGGCCAGGAGGGGTGAGCCACGGAGGAGGCGATCGCCTCCGCCGGGGTGCAGGAGTCCTTGACGCGCGGCGGTTCACTCACAGTCTTATCCAGTCGCGAGTTCTTGTTGAGGGCCACAGTGAAATCAGCACGACCTGTGCCATGTCTCAGTCTGATTCGAGACACGAGAGGCGTTGCCTCTTTTTCTCAGCGATTTGACGGCCCCGGGACTCTTCAGACGCGCCTCCCGGGAACAGCGTGGGGGGCGGAAAGTGACACTGGCTGCCGCGAGCGACGGTGATCGTGACAATTCTGGAGTCGAGAAACTCTACGCGCTTCGCGTCGGGAGCTTCTCGCAACGGGAGGTCTTCCTCAAGTCATCCAGCGCGGCTTGCATGCCGGCGTGGACCGAGAAGAGCAGCGGCGGCAGATCCTTGACCGTCAGGCCTTCGGTGGGCACCGGCTCGAGGACCCGGACCCTCAAGCGGCCGCGGCGGGCGAGGCGGCGATTCGTGTCCACGATGACCGTCAGAGGCTCGGAGACGATCGGGATGATGGGGGCCTGCGCCGCGATGGCCAGGCGGAAGGCGCCGCTCTTGAAGGGGAGAAGCTCGGCGCCGGTATTGCGGTGACCCTCGGGCATGAACCAGACGGCGATCTTCTCGGAGCGCATGGCCTCGGCCGCGGCCGAAAGAGAATCGCGGGCCTGGCGGGCGTCGTCCCTGTGGATGATGAGGTTGCCCGAGAGCCTGTAGAACCATCCGAAGATCGGGATCTTCCCGATCTCCCTCTTGCCGGCGGAAACGGTGCGCCGCGGAAAGATGGAACCGAAAGTCACCACGTCCAGAAAGCTCTGGTGGTTTCCGACGATGACGCACGGACGGAACGCCTCGAGCCGGTCCCGGTTCTCGACCTCGACACTCCACCCCATCATTCTTGCCAGTCCGCGGCAGAACACTCTTCCGAACACGTAGAGCGTCTGGCGGTTGCGCGGCGAGAAGAGCAGCCAGACGATCCCGGCGGCGGAGCAGAGAAGAAACCAGAGGCCGCCCAGGAAGAACCCGACGAAGAAGGAGAGCTTCTCGCGCAGGAGCCGCGGGAGACTCACGCGGTTCCCTGCCAGTTGTCTTTCGCGCCCTCGGGGGGAATCCAGGCCGGCAGCGGCATCATCAGAAAAACCGCCAGCGCGTGGACATAGGGCTCGTACATCGCCCGCATCGCCGTGAGCCTGGCCAGAGACTTCTCGTCGCCGCGAAGCCGGAAGCCCGACGCCGCGAGGAAGGCTTCGAGCCGCTTCCCCTCTTCGCCGGGAAGGCGGTCGGAGGGAGGGAACACGGGCCGCAGGTGAAAGACGGCGCACAGGTCCTTGACCGCGTGGCTGGCCATAGCGAACGTCAGGCGCGCCGTCCGCTCAGGCCCCTTTTCGATGCGGGCGACGGCCAGCGCGCAGACGTCCAGGATCGTCGTCAACGCCGCCACCCACGACTGGTTGTCGTGCTGCGAGCGGAAGTAGGAGAGAACCGGGAACGAGACGTGGCTCTCGAGCAGCTCGGCCGACCAGCGCTCCCAGTCCCGGAGCAGGTCGTGAAGGTCCTCTTCTTCGCAGCTGTGCCGGCGCAGCAGTTGAGCGGCCGTCGGCGGAGAACCGGCGCGGGCGTCGAGCATGGAGATGTTCGCCTCGCGGCGGGAGAAGGCCTGCGAGATCATCGGCACGTAGCCGATCACGAGCGCCAGGAAGGCGAATCCCATTCCCGATTCCAGGACCGTGAGCGCGCGTCCTGTCATCGTCTTCGGCGTCACGTCTCCCAGGCCGAGCGTGAAGAAGTTCGTGCCGCTCATGTACAGGTCTTCGCGGAAACCGATGAGGTCGGGCGGCCCCGAGAGCCGGGAGCCGAGGCCCCAGTGGAGCAGCGCGAAGGACACGATCAGTCCGATCGCCCAGGCCACGAGCAGGAGGATGAGCGACGCCGGACCGAACACCATCAGGACGTTCTCGCGCCGATTTCCCTCCGGCACGAGCTTCGCGGCGGCCCGCCAGGGAGTCCAGAGGAGGCGATAGAAAATACGCGTCAGCCGGAACTTGCGCGAGACGCGGCGCGACAGGATGATTGTCTCGAAGGCGTCCCAGAGGATGACGAGAATCAGCGCGGCGCCGGCCGCGACGGCCCAGACGTGCATGACGCGGGAAGTCTAATGTCTAAGGATGCTGCGTTTCGATGTCATCCTGAGCGAAGCGAAGGATCTGCCCTTCCGACCCGTTGAGAGCAGATTCTTCGTCGCTACGCTGCTCAGAATGACAGGGGAGTCGCTTCGACTACTTCTTCGGCGGATGCGAGGGGCGCAGGTCCAGGCGCGACGGGATGGCGCGGTCGGGATAGCGAACGAGGTCGGTCACGGCTCGCGCCACGTCCTCGGACCGGAGCATCCAGGAAGACTCGCGCGAGCGGTGGGAGTGGGAGAACTCCGTCTCGACGGAGCCCGGCAGGATCAGGGCGATCCGGATGCCGTCATGGCGCAGGTCAAGCATCGCGGCGTCGGAGAGGCCGAGCAGGCCGAACTTGGACGCGTTGTAGGCGGCGCCGCCGGCGAAGGCGTTGACCGCGGCGAGCGATCCGATGTTGACGATGAAGCCGCCGCCCCCCTTCTTCATCAACGGGGCCGCGTAGTGGATCGCGTAATAGGGGCCGAAGAGGTTGGTCTCGACCACGTTGCGGAACCGGTCGGGCGAGATCTTCTCGACGCTGTCGAATTCCCCGATCCCGGCGTTGTTGACGAGGACGTCGAGCCGGGAGAACTCGCTCGCCACCCACGCGATCAGCGCCTTCTGATCCTCCTCCCGCCGGGCATCGGCGGCGCGGCCGGCGGCCGGAATCCCTTCCTCGCGGAACCGCTCCATCGCACCGCGCACCGAAGCTTCGGTGCGGCCGGAGATCGCGACGGCAAATCCTTCGGACGCGAGACCGCGGACGATCGCCGCTCCGATGCCGCGGGTGCCTCCCGTCACGAGGGCCACGCGCTTCCCAGTCGCCATAGCTCCCATCCTACCGCCGTAACTCCTCCGTCATGGTCATGAAGAACAGGGACCTGGGTCGATGGGTGAGGTCAGTTCGCGGCGGCAGGACGACATCCTCGGCTCGGCCTGCTCGGTGCGCGGGGGCGCTTCGCCGAGAGGAAACCTCACCTCGGTCAAGAACTTACCGTTTCACCCGGCCCGGGCGCCAGGAACAGGCCCGCTTCTTGAATAAGGCTGCGGTGCATGCGCCGCGCGCTCCTGCCTCTTGTCCTTCTCGCCGTCGCATCGGCGGGATTCCTCGGTTCCTCCGGCTGCACGGTGATCAGCGACGTTATCGGGTCGGAAAAGCGAGACGTCTACAAGTTCGATCACCCCTTCACCGTCTCCGATCCCGCGTTCCGCCGCTCGCTCGACACGTTCGGCACGGCCATGGTCCCCGGCAACTCGGCGGAGCTGTTGAAGAACGGAGACGAGATCTTCCCCGCGATGACGAGCGCGATCCGGCAGGCGCAGAAAACCGTCAACCTCGAGACGTACATTTTTCAGCCCGACGAAGCCGGCCGGCAATTCGCCGAAGCGATGATCGAAGCGGCGCAGCGCGGCGTCGAGGTGCGGCTTCTCATCGACGCCTGGGGGAGCAAGCTCGGGGACTTGCAGGAGCCCCTCGAAAAAGCGGGAGTGAAGTGGCGCAAGTACCGGCCTCTCCGCCTCTTCACCATCTACAAGGTGGGGAAAAGGACCCACCGGAAGATCCTGGTCGTGGACGGCAAGGTGGCCTTCACGGGCGGGCTCGGAATCTCCAAGCACTGGCTCGGAAACGCCCGAAACCCGAACGAGTGGCGCGATACTCAGGTGCGCGTGGCCGGCCCCGTCGTGGACCAGATGCAGGCGATCTTCGCCGAGGACTGGACCTACACGGCCGGCGAGATCCTGGCCGGGGAAAAGTTCTATCCCAAGCCGGAGGGACCGGGCGGCCCGGTCCAGGCTCAGGCGATCAAGGTCTCCCGAGGGGATCAGTCCTCGCTCGCCAAAATGCTGTATTACGTCGCCATCCAGTCATCGGCAAAGAGCCTTTACATCCAGAACGCCTATTTCGTTCCCGACAGGCAGGTGCGGGACGCTCTGGTCGCGGCCGTCGCTCGCGGCGTGGACGTCAAGATCATGGTGCCGGGCCGGCACATCGATCTGCCGATGGTGCGCTCCGCTTCCTGGCTCCACTACGGCGACATGCTGAAGGGAGGCGTGAAGATCTACGAGTACAGGGACACGATGTTCCACAACAAGACGATGGTGGTGGATGGGGTCTTCTCGACCATCGGCTCGATCAACTTCGATACGCGTTCGATGAGGGGCAATGCCGAGGAAAGCATGGCTTTCTACGACCGCGCCTTCGCACTGAAGGTGGAGACGATGTTCGCAGAGGATTTGAAACGCTGCAAAGAGATCACTTATCACGACTTTGATCACCGGGGCCTGGCCAAGCGCATCAGCGAGGTGCTCTCCTACATCTGGGAACCGTACTACTGATGGGAGTCGGGACTGGGGACCCGGGACCTGGGACTCGGAAAGCGATCACACGCCTCTTCTTTGTCGGGCTCGTTCTTCTGTTCGTAGCGATCGATGTTGTCGCGGCGAGCAGGCCGGCGCTGGAACAGGCCCGGATCGACTGGCTGCTGGCGGAGGTCGGTAATTCGAAGGCGGTCTTCCTGCGCAACGGCAAGGAGTACGACGCTTCCCGGGCCGTCTCGCATCTGAAGACCAAGCTTTTCTTTGCCGGCAGGCGGGTGCAGACCGCCCGCGAGTTCATCGTGGGCGTGGCCTCCCACTCCGAAGAGACCGGAAAGCCTTACGAGATTCGCCTCTCCGACGGAACGCAGAAGCCGATGGAGGTCTGGCTCCTGGAGCGCCTGGCGGTCTACGAGAAAGGCGCCGCCATGCAAACGCCGCTGCCGCGGCCTTCGCCCTCTCCCCCCGCGAGACCTTCGGGGTGAAGGCGAGAGGCCAGCGCGAGGTTCGAGCTCAGGGCGTCTGGGCGGCGACGGCCGGCGCGGATTCGACGGGCTGGTGCGCCCAGTTCAGACTCCAGTAGAGCACGCCGGAGACGAAGAAGCCGACGAACCAGGCGTAGGAGTAGAGGGGCTTGAGCGCCGGCACGACGAGCCCGCCCCACGCGAGCGCGCAGCCGGCGAGCGTCGCCAGGACCGCCTTCCAGTTCCAGCCTCCGCCGTAGCGGTAGACGCCGTGCGTCAGGTAGAGGTCCTCGAGCCTCAGGCGCTTTTTTCGCACGAGCCAGTAGTCGGCGATGAGCACTCCGGCGATTGAGCCCAGGCCTCCCGAGTAACCGACCAGCCAGGTGAAGATGTATTGAGAGGGGTCGTCCAGAAGGCGCCAGGGCTGCATGGCGATCCCGAGAATGCCGGTGATGAGGCCGCCGGTCTTGAAGCGGATCCATCGCGGAAAGGCGTTGGAGAAGTCGTTGGCGGGGGAGACGACGTTGGCGGCGATGTTGACCGCGAGCGTGGCGACGACCGCGGTGAACATCGAGATCGCGACGACGACGGGCGCCCGGAACTGCCGCGCGAGCTGCATCGGGTCCCAGATCGCGTGGCCGTAGATGAGGATGGTGGCGCTCGTGATCAGGACCCCCATTCCCGCGAAGACCGACATCGTCGTCGGAAGGGCGACAACCTGGCCGATCATCTGCTCCCGCTGGCTGCGCCCGAACCGCGTGAAGTCCGGCATGTTCAGGGAGAGGGTCGCCCAGTATCCGATCATCGCCGTCAGCGAAGGGACGAAGATGGGAAAGAACTCGCCGAAGGTTCGGAACTTCCCGGGCTGGGCGAGCAGCGGCCCGAACCCGTCCGCCCGGCGCACCGCCCAGACCAGGAGGATCGTCGTCATGACGAGGACGAACGGCGCGGCCCAATTCTCGACTTTCCGGAGCAGGTCCATGCCGCGGTAGATGATGAAGATGTTGATCGCCCAGAAGAGGAAGAACGAGACCCACTCCGTCGCCGGCCGGCCCCACAACGTCCCGAGAAGCCCCGTCCACGAGGGGGAGAGCGCCGCGAACAGCGTCTGGAGCGCCTCGCCGCCGATCCAGGACTGGATCCCGAACCAGCCGCAGGCGACGATCGCCCGCATGAGCGCCGGCAGGTTCGATCCGAACACCCCGTAAGAAGCGCGGGCGAAGACCGGGAAGGGAATTCCGTATTTCGTCCCGGGATGCGAGTTCAGGAGAATCGGCGCGAGGACGATCATGTTGCCGAGCAGGATCGTGAGCAGGGCCTGCCACCAGTTCATCCCCACGGAGATGAGCCCCGCCGCCAGGTTGTAGGTGGGGATGCAGTGGGCCATGCTGACCCAGAGGGCGGCGTAGTTGTAGGTCGTCCAGTTGCGGCGGGAGACCGGGACCGGCGCGAGATCCCTGTTGTACAGCGGGCTCGCCTCGATCCGCTTCGTGTCGATCAACTCGACGCGCCCGTCCCCGTGCTGCTTCGTGTTGGGGAACGCCGCCGTCCGCATGCCTCCTCCCGCGCTTCGTGGTGACTTCTTTCATACTATCGCCGGTGCCGCGAAGGAATCCTCGAAGGGGATACGCGGGCTTGCCGATTTGGCCGGATCGCCGGCTACTTGCGGCGGTTCTTCAGGATCTGGAGGAAGGAAGGGCCGCGGAGCGCTTCCAGCGTGAGGCCGCTCTTGTGTCGCAGGAGGGATGCGTCATGTTCTGGTGCGCCGCCGTGATGTTGAGCGACGCCGTGTCGTCGTCAGGCTCGTCGGGACCGTCACGCCGTCTCTCTCCAGAATTGCTCGAGCAGGTTCTCGCAGACACGGCGCCGGTACAGGACAGTGGAGCGGATGTCATCGATGGGCCGGATCTCTCCGGCGAGACTCGCGCGCGCCTCTTCGAGGGAGCCGCCCTCCGCCAGGACGGCCTCCGTCCGCGGCAGGCGGATGACCGTCGGAGCGACGCTGCCGAGCGCAATCCGAGGCCGGGGAGCGCGCACCGCCGCCATGACGACCTTGGAGACCGCCTGCGCCGCGCGCGTGCCGACCTTCCGGAACCACTGGCGTCCCGCCACGGGCGGAATCTCGACCGCCACGATCAGCTCGTCCTGCCGCGCCACGCTCTGGCGATATCCCGTGTAGAAGGAGTTGAACGGGACCCGACGCGAGCCGCCGGCGCTCTGGAGCACGAGGATCGCCTCGGCGACGGCCAGGACCGGTAGCGTATCGCCGGCCGGCGACGCGTTGGCGATGTTGCCCCCGAGCGTCCCGCGGTTCTGGATCTGCGCGCCCCCGACCTCTCGGGACGCCGCCGCCAGGATGGGCAACCGCCTGCGAACGAGCGCGGATCGGATCATCCGCGAATACGTCGCGAGCGCGCCGATGGAAAGAAGGCCGCCGCGCATCTCGATCTTGCGCAGCTCGTCCAGCGGCCAGAGATTCAGGAACCGCTTCCGCGGCAGCGTGCCGAAGTTCAGGTTGACATAAACATCGGTGCAGCCGGCGAGGGGAAGGAGCGGTCCTTCATCGCGCAACATCACCAGGGCCTCTTTCAGGGAGCGTGGCTCGAGGAGTTGCAAAGCCGAGACGGCGGTTCTCAAACTGATGCTCCGGCCAAGACAGCGCCCTCACCCCGCCCCTCTCCCAAGGAAAGAGGGAGTTGCGTCTCTGTCCCCTCTCCCTCCGGGAGAGGGTTAGCGCGAGGGCCTTTCATGCGCCGGCTCTCCTGGTTTTCTTCGCGGCTTTCCGGACGGCCCGGTAGATCCCTTCATATCCCGTGCACCGGCACAGGTTCCCCGCGAGTCCCGTCCGAATCTCCTCGAGCGTGGCGTCCTTCGGCAGCGCGGCCGCCGCGAGGATCATCCCCGGCGTGCAGATCCCGCACTGCGCGCCGCCCTCGGTGATGAAGCTCTCCTGCAAGGGATGGGCGCCCTTCAATCCTTCGATCGTCTCGACGCGCGAGCCGCGGACCTGCGCGAACGGGACGAGACAGGAATTGACCGGCTCGCCGTCGAGCAGGACCGTGCAGGCGCCGCACTCCCCTTCGCCGCATCCTTCCTTCGTCCCCGTCAGCCCGCAATCCTCGCGCAGCACATCGAGCAGCCGCTTCATCGGATGCGCCTCGACATCCACGCTCCGGCCGTTCAGCCTGAACTTCATGCGCGCTTTCCTGCTCTGGACCCCGGACTTTGGACTCTGGAGATCGCCTGCGCCGTCATGAGGCGTTCCGGCGTGGCCGGGATCTCCCGCACGTCCAGGCCGATGTGCCGGATGGCGTTGACGATCGCCGGCGCGGGGCCGTCGATGGGCATCTCGCCGACGCCCTTGGCCCCGAAGGGGCCGTGCTCGTACGGGTTCTCCAGGATCACCGTCTCGATCTCGGGGGTGTCGAGAGTCGTGGGCACGCTGTAGTTGGTCAGCTGCGCGTTGGCCATGCGCCCGTCGCGCAGAACGACCTCCTCCAGCAGCGCGTAGCCGATCCCCTGCGCGGTGCCCCCCTCGATCTGGCCCGCGGCCAGGACCGGGTGGATCGCCCTGCCGATCTCCTGGACCGCGGTCACGCGGATGGGGCGCACCTCGAAGGTCACGGGATCTCTCTCGACCTCGGCGACGTCGCAGCCCCAGCCGTAGGCGCCGTAGGCGTCGCCACGGTAGGTCTCGTCGCTCCATCGCAGCTCTGCCGGCTTCTCGTATTCCTTCGTGATGAGGAGAGACCCGTGCTTCTTCAGGTACTCGCGCGGCGTCATTTTTCCCAGGCGCCGCTTCATTTCGCGGGCGCAGCGCTCCAGGATCTTTCCGACCACCATGCACGTGCGCGAGGCGACGGTGGGGCCGCTGTCGGGAACCTGCGCGGTGTCGGCCTCGCAGACTTCGACGCGGTCATAAGGAATCCCGAGCGTGTCCGCCACGATCTGGGCGTGCATCGTGCGCGTGCCCTGCCCGATCTCGGTCGAGGCGACGCGGATGCGCGCTCCGCGCTCGGTCAGCTCGAGGGAAGCCTTGGAGGCGAGCTTGACCTCGCCGCCGCCGGTAAAGCCCGAGCCGTGGAAGAAGAGAGAAAGGCCGATCCCGCGGTTCGAGCCGGCAAGCTCCCGGCGCCGGCGCCGGAAGTCCGTCCGCCGGACCGCCTCGCGCAGGACGCGCAGGGCGCTGCAGTCCTTCCCGAGCTTCTGGCCGGTCGCCGTCGTGTCGCCCGGCCGGAAGGCGTTGACTTCGCGCAGGCGGACCGGATCCATGCCCAGCGCCTCGGCGATCCGCTCCATGTGGACTTCCGCCGCGAACTGGGTCTGCGGCGCACCGAATCCCCGGAAGGCCCCGTTGGGCGGCGTGTTCGTCATGACGACCCGGCCGCGGATGCGCGCGTTGGGACAGCGGTAGGGGCCCGTCGCGTGCAGGACGCCGCGCGAGAGGACCACGGGTGAGAGCGTGACGTAGGCGCCGCCGTCCAGCAGCACGTCGATGTCCAGCGCGGTCAGCCGGCCGTCTCTGGTCACGCCCGTGCGATGCCGGATGACGCCCGGGTGCCGCTTGGTCGTCGCCAGCATGTCCTCGACGCGGTCGTAAACCATCTTCACCGGGCGTCCGGCCTTCAGGGCGAGGAGGCAGGCGTGTCCCGCGATCATCGACGGGTATTCCTCCTTGCCGCCGAAGCCGCCTCCGGTCTCCGTCTGGACAACCCGGACCTTATCCGCCGGCAATCCGAGGAGCACGCGCAGCGCCTTGTGGACGTAGTACGGGCACTGCAGCGACCCGTAAACCGTCACGCCGCCGTTTTCCGGGACCGCGATGACACCGTTAGTCTCGATGTAGAGCTGCTCCTGGAGCCCGCAACGGTATTGCCCCTCGACGACGAGGTCCGCCTCCGCAAACCCGCGGTCGAGCCGCCCCTTTTCGATCAGGATCTCCTTGAACGTCGTCGGCGAGCGCTCCGCGTCGTATACCGGGTCGGCGGGCTCGTACTCGATCTCGACCTTCGCGTCGAGAAGCTTCTCCTTCTCCTCGTGCGCGACGAGCAGGATCGGCTCGGCGAAGTGGCGCACCTCCCGCTCGGCCAGGCAGGGCTGGTCGTCCTCGATCAGCGCTACGACGTTCCTGCCGGGAATGTCGCGAAAATCCGCCACGATGAAGCCGTCACGCTCCAGGCCGTGCCGGACCGACAGGATCTCCCCGCGCGGGATCGTCGAGCGGACCGTCGCGCCGTGGAGCATCCGGGAAAAAGAGATATCGTCCACATACCGGGCCGCGCCGGTGACCTTGGCGGCGCCCTCCTTGCGTGGAACCTTCTTCCCAACGGCTGCCATGATGAAGATGGCCGGCTATCTTAAGGCAGGCTCGTGACACCGACAGCCAAACTCTCCCCAGATCAAGGTCTCGAGCAAAGAAGAGCCGGATAGTCCCCGTGTCCCGGTTTCGGTTCGCCGCGTGATTCGGAACGAGCATTTCACTACAGACCTCGCTTCACGAAGGCCTCGACGTGTGGGTCGGCCGAGCGTGGAGAGCGCTGAGAAGACATCAATCGACTGAGCATGTTCGCCACGGGCGATTCCTTCACTGGAAGCTCCGGATCCGATACTCCGGCGGCGCCTGGGGATTCCGAGGGTGCTTCGTCAGACGGCGCTCTTCCTCTCCGACCTTCGGCGCGATATGCGGGAGCTTGAGCGGGTCCAGGTCCTGCGAGACCGGCCCGACCATCTGAACCACGTCGGGGAGCGGCGTGTCCCGCCCTGTTTGACTGCCGGCATCACGGCGGAGCGGAGCACGGCCTGCCCAGGATTCTTGGAGGCAGAGAGGACCTTCTCCTGAAGGAGAAGCACGCTTCTTTGAAGCAGCGGAACGCCTCTCAAGATCCCGGCGACCTGCGCCCTGCTCAATGGGAGCAGCATCACCAGGGGCAGAAGCGAAAGAGGGTACGCGAAGAAAGGGCGAAGGTCAGATGGGATGCCCACTCCCCCTGCGCGGGGCGAGGGGAACGCTTGAGATTGGACTAAAGTCTAATACGCAAAGCCTCCGCCCGCGGAAGAACCTCCTTGACCGGTTCCTGGCCACCAGGATAGCGTTACGGGAATAATTTTGGAGGCTTGACATGAAGGAGCGGACCCGGGCGTCCTTATCGCGAATACTGCCCCAACCGCCATTGCGGCCTATACTTGGCTCATTATTCTTCGTCGCGGCTGCGCTCGTCGCGATCGCCTCTTCGCGCGCCATTGGCCAGAGTAACTCGCCTGACCAAAAGATTGCGCCGTGGGTGACCGATCGCACGGCCAATGGCCAGCAGGCTGAATTCATGGTCGTGCTCGCTGACCAGGCCAACTTGAGCCGGGCGGCAGCTTTGCGGACAAAGACCGAAAAGGCCCGCTATGTTTATAATGCGTTGTCGAACAAAAGTCAGGCGACGCAAGGTCCCATCCTTCAATGGCTGCGTGACCGCAGGCTTGAGCACCGCTCCTTCTACATAGTTAACGCGATTCTGGTGAAGGGGACGCGCGACGTTGCCGACGCGCTGGCTGCACGACCCGACGTGGCGCGCGTAGAGGGCAATCCGCACATCCACAACCTTCCTCAACCGCTGCCCGCGATCGAGACGTCCTCGAAGGCTGCGGCTCCAGGCGTGATCGAACCGGGCATCAGTTACACGCACGCGCCGGATGTCTGGGCGCTTGGATTTACGGGCCAGAATATTGTCATAGCGAGCGCCGATACCGGCGTTCGCTGGACGCATAACGCTCTCAAGCCCCACTATCGCGGCTGGGATGGAATAAACGCAGATCACGACTACAACTGGCATGACTCTATTCACGACGGCGTTGGCAACCCGTGCGGGAACGATTCGCCATCGCCGTGCGATGACTTCTTCCACGGCAGCCACACTCTTGGCACCGCGATCGGCGATGACGGCCTGGGTAACCAGATTGGGATGGCGCCCGGCGCAAAGTGGATTGCCTGCCGCAACATGGACGAAGGGGACGGCACACCGGCCAGATATATCGAGTGCATGGAATTCTTTCTGGCGCCTTATCCGATAGGCGGGGGTCAGGGCGATCCGGCCAGGGCACCCGATATTAGCATCAACTCGTGGTCTTGCCCCCCTTCGGAAGGTTGTTCGGCTAGCACGTTGCAGGCCGCGGTCGAAGCTCAAGTTGCTGCCGGCATCATGACGGTCGTCGTAGCGGGTAACTCCGGGCCGGCGTGTTCCACTGTGGCAGATCCTGCGTCGATTTATGCCGCAGCCTATACGGTAGGGGCCCTGGTCACTGGTACCGACACCATCGCTTCCTTTAGCAGTCGCGGACCGGTTACTGTCGATGGTAGCGGCCGGACAAAACCAGATATCACCGCTCCCGGCACAAGCACGCGCTCGGCCAGCAACACTGCCGATGACGCATATACGATCGCCAGCGGCACCTCCATGGCGACTCCGCATATCGCTGGCGCCATCGCGCTGCTGTGGTCGGCTATCCCAAGTCTGCAACACCAGATTACCGCGAGCCGCGACGCCTTGAACAACTCAGCTGTTCATATCGGTTCCACTCAGTGCGGCACTGCAGGCCCGCCAAACAACGTGTATGGATGGGGCCGGGTCGATATTCTCGCCGCTGTGCAGGGCGGCGCCCCATCGCCGACCCCGACGCCAACAGCAACGGCAACGCCTACGCCAACACCGACCCCAGCGCCGATGCCGTGTCCATCGCCGCACGGATATTGGAAGAATCATCCCGGCGCCTGGCCGGTGACGGCGCTCACGTTAGGCGGGATAACCTACACGCAGGCTCAATTGCTCGCCATCCTGAACAGGCCCGTGAGGAATGATGCCAGCCTGATTCTGGCCGATCAGTTGATTGCGGCGCTGCTCAACATCGCGAATGGTTCTGATCCAACACCGATCAGCGTCACCGTGGCGCACGCGCAGAACCTGCTGACCGGGTGCACGATTCCGTGCAGCGTGAAGTCTTCAACGGCTCTGGGCCGCCAAATGACAGCGGACGCGAGTGTGCTGGAGCGATACAACAAGGCCCTGCTGACACCCGGCTGCGGGCCGTAGGCTGCGCAGTCTGATCTGCCAGAGCAACGAGAGGGGCCCCGGATCGTGTCAGCTGGCTCCCGCGGCTTCCAGAGACTCGCGCAGGATCCCGAGGGCCTCCTCGACTTCCGGTTTTGTCACGGTGAGGGGCGGGGCGATGCGGAAGGAGTTGCCGTCGAGGCCGCCCTTGCCGATGAGAAGAAGTCTCTTCTTGGCTTCTTCGAAGACGCGGTTGGTCAGGGCTCTTGCCGGCGCGCGGTTGCCTCCAGTCTCGTCTTCGACGAATTCGATCGCCTGCATGAGCCCCATGCCGCGCACGTCGCCGATGTTCCTGGGAAAGCGGCGCTGCAATTCCTCGAGACCCTGCCGAAGCAGACGCCCCATCCGTTCGGCGTTGCCCGGGAGGTCTTCTTCTTCGATGATCTGGAGAGTGGCGTTGGCGGCGGCGCAGGAGAGGGGATTTCCGCCGAAGGTCGAGATCGTGAGCGCCTTGAGCGAAGCCGCGATCTCGGGCGTGGCGATCGTGACGCCGAGCGGCAGGCCGTTGGCCACCCCCTTGGCCATCGTCATGATGTCGGGCTGGACTCCCCAGTGCTCGATGCCCCACATCTTGCCGCCCGTGCGGCCGAAGCCCGTCTGGACCTCGTCGCAGATGAAGACGCCGCCGTACTTCCGGATGATGCCGACCGCGATCTCGAAGTACTCGGGAGGCGGCGTGATGAAGCCGCCCACTCCCTGGATCGGCTCGGCCAGGAAGCCGGCGATCTTTCCGGTCGTCGTCGTGCGGATGAGCTCTTCGATGTCCTTCGCGCAGGCGATGCCGCACGACGGATACGTCAGGTGCAGCGGGCAGCGATAGCAGTAGGGTGAGACGGCGTGCTTGATGCCGGCGATCTGCGTGGGCAGAGCGCGCCACGTCGAATGCGCGGTCAGGGACTGCGCGAGCATCGAGCGACCCGAATAGCCGTGGCGCAGCGCGACGATCTCGCTCGAGCCGGTCGCGAGCATGGCCATCATCACGGCCGTCTCGTCCGCTTCGGTTCCGGAAGCCGTGAAACAGGACTGCTTCAGATTCCCCGGCGCCAGGCGCGCCAGCCGCTCCGCGAGCTCGACGACCCCGAGGGTCGGATAGAGCGATGAGACGTGGGAGAAGCGGTCCACCTGCGCCTTGATGGCGGCGTTGACCTTGTCGTTGGCATGGCCAACGGAGACCGTCAGGATTCCGCCGAAGAAGTCGAGGTACTCGTTGCCGTCGGCGTCCCGGATGCGCAGGCCCTTGCCTTCGGTGAAGACGATCGGCTCGGCGTAGTACTGGATCGTGGCGGGGAAGAGGTATTCCTTGTGCTTGTCGCGGACGGACTTCGTGACGGGAGAGGTGGGCGCCTGAGTCTTTGTGGTGCTCATATTTCATCCTTCCAACGGGCGGGCGCGAGGGGCGCGAGCCCCGCCACTACGGCACGTTGGGCGCGACGAGGACACGGGAGGCGGGCGGCCGCAAGGGCCGCCCCTACGGCGCGAGAGACTCGATGGGGGCTCCGGGTCGTGTCGTAGGGGCGGGGCTTGTCCCCGCCCGCCTCCCGTTTGACTCTCGTCAACTCCGCGGCTTCCTTTTCAAAAACTGTCCCGCTCCCGCTTTGCCGGTGAACTTTCCGTTCTCGACGATCACTTTGCCTCTCGACAGGACCGTCTCGACCTGGCCCGTAACCTCCCGGCCTTCGTAGGGGTTGTAGTCCACCTTCATATGATGTGTTCTGGCCGACAGCGTATGTTTCTTCTCCGGGTCGAAGACCACGATGTCGGCATCGGAGCCGGGAGCGATCGTGCCCTTCTTGGGGAAGAGGCCGAAGATCTTCGCGGGCGAGGTGGACGTCAGCTCGACGAAGCGGTTGAGCGAGATCCGCCCGGTCCGGACGCCGCCGTCGTGCAGCAGGTGCAGGCGCGTCTCAATACCGGGCGCTCCGTTGGGGATCTTCGAGAAGTCGCCCTTCCCGAGCTCCTTCTGCTCCTTCATGCAGAAGGGGCAGTGGTCGGTCGAGACGGCCTGCAGGTCGTTGCCGGCGAGGCCGCGCCAGAGCTTCTCCTCGTTTCCCTTCTCGCGCAGAGGCGGGCTCATGACGTACTTCGCTCCCTCGAAGCCGGTCTCCTCGTAGTTGGCATAGGAGAGAAAGAGATACTGCGGGCAGGTCTCGGCGTAGGCGGGGAGTCCGCGGTCGCGGGCTTCCGTGACTTTCTCGAGGGCCTCGGCGGCCGAAAGATGCACGATGTAGATCGGAACCCGGGCGATCTCGGCCAGGCAGATCGCCCTGTGGGTGGCCTCGGCCTCGGCCCGGGCCGGGCGAGTCAGGGCATGGTACTTCGGCGCCGTCTCGCCTCGCGCCAGCGCGCGGCGCACCAGCACGTCGATGACGTCTCCGTTCTCGGCGTGCATGCAGATCGTCCCGCCGTTCTCGCCCGTCTTGAGGAGCGCCCGGAAGATCGAGCCGTCGTCGAGCATCAGGACGCCGCGGTAGGCCATGAAGAGCTTGAAAGACGTGACCCCCTCGCGGACCATCGCGTCCATCTCCGGCTCAAGCTTCTCGGGGAGATCCGTGATGATGAGATGAAAGCCGTAGTCGATCGCGGCCTTCCCCTCGGCCTTCTTCATCCAGGCTTCCCAGCCCTGCCGCAGCGTCTGTCCCTTGTACTGGATGGCGAAGTCCACGATGGAGGTCGTGCCGCCGTGCGCCGCGGCGACCGTGCCCGACTCGAAGTCGTCGGCCGAGGTCGTTCCGCCAAACGGCATGTCCAGGTGCGTGTGCACGTCGATGCCGCCCGGCAGGACGTACTTGCCGGAGGCGTCGATCGCCCGGTCCGCTTCGATCGCCAGAGAAGACCCGATCGCCGAGATCTTCTCGTCCTCGATCAGGACGTCGCCGCGATACAGCTCCGTCGCGGTCACGACGGTCCCGTTCTTGATGAGCGTCTTCAAGGACGTGTCGCTAGATCGCCGCCATCGGCTCGTATGTCTCGGGACGCCGGTCGCGGAAGAACTGCCACACGCGGCGGACCTCCTCGATCATGTCCAGGTCCATCTCGGCCGTGACGAGCTCGTCTTTGTCCTCCGAGCCGACCGCCAGGAAGTTGCCGCGCGGGTCCACGAAGTAGGAGGAGCCGTAGAACTTCCCGATGTTCCACGGCGCCTCCGTTCCGACCCGGTTGCTGCAGGCCATGAAGTATCCGTTGGCGACGGCGTGCGCCGGCTGCTCGAGCTTCCAGAGGTGCTGCGAAAGGCCCGCCACCGTGGCCGATGGATTGAAGACGATCTCCGCGCCGTTCAAGCCGAGAAGCCGCGCGCCCTCCGGGAAGTGCCGGTCGTAACAGATGTACACGCCGACTTTCGCGAAACGCGTCTGGAAGACCGGGTACCCGAGGTTGCCGGGCTTGAAGTAGTACTTCTCCCAGAATCCCGACGTGTGCGGGATGTGGTTCTTGCGGTACTTGCCCAGGTACGCGCCGTCGGAGTCGTAGACCGCCGCCGTGTTGTAGTAGACGCCCGCCTGCTCGCGCTCATAGACCGGGACGACCATGGCCATCCCGTACTTCTTCGCGTACTGCGCCATCCTCTCGGTCGTGGGCCCGGGCACCGCCTCCGCCATGTCGTACCAGTGCGGCTCCTGCGATGGACAGAAGTAGGGCCCGGAGAACACTTCCTGGAGTCCCAGGATCTGGACGCCGCGTCTGCCCGCCTCCTCGATGAACGGGACGTGCGCCTCGATCGCCGCCTCCTTGACTTTCTCGATCGGGACGGACGGGTCCGTTATGGGCGCGTGACACTGAATCAAGCCGCCTACCAACTTACGGGGCATTGGAACTCCTTGGCCCTGTCATTCTGAGGTCGCCGACGCGCCAGAGCCGCTGTGGCGACGGCGCGGCCGAAGGCCCGAAGAATCTGCTTCGGCCATCGACGAGAGCAGATCCTTCGCTTCCTCCTTCGCCAAGGCTTCGGAGGACAGGTCGCTCAGAGCTTGCCCTGCGCAGGTAGGAACCCTCGAAACCGGAAAGAGCAGATCCTTCGCTGTGCTCAGGATGACAGGGAGGGAGCGAAAGGATGACAGAGCCGAGGAGCGAAGGGATGACAAGGAGACTCAGAACCATCGCGAAATCACCACCTTCTTGTCGGTGTAGAACTCGTACGTGTCTCTTCCGTGGACCTTCAAATCGCCGAAGAAGCTGTCCTTGGCGCCGCCGAAGGGGAAGTAGGCCATGGGCGCGGCGACGCCGATGTTGACGCCGACCATCGAGGCGGAGGCCAGGCGCGCGAACTCGCGGGCCGCCTTGCCGCTCGACGTGAAGATGGACGTGGCGTTCGCGTTGGGGTGGGCGTGCATCACGGCGATGGCTTCTTCGAGCGTCTTGACCGGCGTGATCGAGGCGACAGGCCCGAAGATCTCGTCGCGGCCGATCGCCATGGAAGGGGAGACGTCGTCGAAGACGGTCGGACCCAGGAAGAAGCCCTTCTCCCGCTCGGGCACCTTCAGGTTGCGTCCGTCGAGCAGGAGCTTCGCTCCCTCGGCGACCCCCTTCTGGATGTACGAAAGGACCTTGTCGCGATGCTGGGCCCGGATGACCGGTCCCATCGTGACGCCGGGCTCCGCTCCGTCTCCCACGCGCAGCGCGCCGGCCGAGGCGACCATGCGCTCGCGCGCCTCCCGGTGCGCCTCTCCCACGGGGACGAGGACGCTGCCCGCCAGGCACCTCTCGCCGGCGCAGCCGTAGAAGGACTCCGTGATCGCTCCGATCGAGCGGTCGAGGTCCGCGTCCGGCATCACGACGATGAAGTTCTTGGCGCCGCCCAGGGCCTGGACCCGCTTGCCCGCGTGCGTGGCGCGCTGGTACACGGCCCGCGCGACGGGAGTCGATCCAACGAAGGACACGGCGCGGATGTCAGGATGGTCGCAGATCGCCTCGACGACTGCCCGGCTCCCGTTGACGAGGCTGACGACTCCGGGCGGCAGGTCGCATTTCTCGAGGAGCTCGAACATCCGGGTCATGGAGAGAGGCACCTGCTCGGAGGGTTTGACGAGGATGCAGTTGCCGGTCGCCACCGCGAAGGGAAGGAACCAGAGCGGGACCATGGCCGGAAAGTTGAAGGGCGCGATCGCCGCGCAGACTCCCACCGGCTGCTTGATGACGCTGCAGTCGATCCCGGAGGCGATGTTCTCCAGGCCGTAGCCCATCATCAGCGACGGCGTTCCGCAGGCGACCTCCACGCACTCGATTCCGCGCCGCACGCTTCCCCGCGACTCGTCGAGGGTCTTGCCGTGCTCGGTCGTCACGATTCGCGAGAGCCCCTCGAAGTGCTCCTCCAGGAGCGCCTTGAACTTGAAGAGCGCGCGTGCCCGCGTGACCGGCGGCGTGTCCCGCCAGACGGGGAAGATCTTCTTCGCCGCCGCGACGGCGGCGTCCACTTCCTCGCCCGTCGAAAGCGGAGTTCTCGCGATCACCTCGCCGCGTGCCGGGTTGTAGACGTCCAGAAACTCGCGCGCGCGGGACTCGACCCAGCGCCCGCCGATGTAATTGGGGAGCGTCTTGACTCCGGTGCCGACCGCTGCTGTCTTCTCGGAGACTACGGCGGATTCAGTCATGAGAACCTCCTGTCTTCGAACGGAAGGAGAATACTAGCTCCAATCCCAGGCGCGCGACCCCGCCGGCTCCCCGTCTCGAACAATCCGCCCGGAGTCGCCGTCATTGCCCTCTGCGGCACGCGGCGGCCGGGCCTTGCGGAGGAACTCCGGGCCGCCGCTACGGGAGTCAAAATCGGAGCTTGAACCTTCCAGGTGCCGCTGCCGGGCACGCCGGCGCCTCCGGGCTGCATTCCGGCATAGCCGGTCTGTAGCCCGCGGCGGGCCCGGCGCCGGGGCGGATCCAAGGGAAACGATTCCCGCCGTGGCGTTCTGAGGCGTAGAATTCCCGTTTTCACGCGAAGGCTCAAACGGAGGAGTCCATGAGCGCGGATCTGTCGGTCCTCTTCACGGGAATCAAGTTCGAGAACCCTTTCCTGCTCTCCTCGGCGCCCCCCACGGAATCGGAGTCCAACATCCTGCGCGCCTTCGGGGCGGGCTGGGGCGGCGTCGTGACCAAGACGATCGGGCTCCATCCGGTCGTCAACGTGCGAGGGCCCAAGACGAGTTTCCTTCGCGCTGACGTGGACAGCCCGCGCATCTCCATGAAGAAGCGTCTCAACACGGCCCTCCACTCCTCCTGGAACTGGGAGCTGATCTCCGACAAGCCTCTGGAATGGTGGGCGCCCCGCATCGGCCGGATCAAGAAGGCGTTTCCCGAGAAGGTACTCGTCGCTTCCATCATGGCGGGCTCGGGCAGCGACACGGAGCTGTCGCACTGGCAGACCCTGGCGAAGGCCTGCCAGGACGAGGGGGCCGACGCCTTCGAGTTGAATCTCTCCTGCCCCCACATGGACCGTCAGGACATGGGGTCGAACATCGGCAAAGACCAGCAGTTGATCTCCGTCGTCACGCAGGTCGTCAAGGAGGTGGCGAAGGTCCCGGTCTGGGCGAAGCTCACGCCCTCGACGACCGATATCGTGGTGGAGGCTCGCGCCGCCTTTCTCGGCGGCGCCGACGCGATCTCCTCCTCGAACACCTTCACCTCGCTTCCCCTGATCGATCCCGAGACGCTGGAGTTCGAGATGAACGTGGACGGCCTCGTCTCGACGGGAGGCCTCGGGGGCCCGGCGATCCTGCCCCTCTCTCTGGCCAAGATGGCGCAGATGACGAAGGCGTTTCCGGAGAAGAGCTTCTCGGGCATCGGCGGCATCTCCAATTTCGATCACGCTCTCTCCTACTTCCTGCTCGGATGCGGCACGGTCCAGGTCTGCACCGCCGCGATGCTGGACAGGGCTGTCGGCCCCAACGTGATCCGGGGTCTCCTTCAGGACATGCGGGCGTTCCTGGAGAAGAACGCCGGGCGCGGATGGAAGTCTCTGGAGGATTTCCGGGGGATCCGGCGGGATCGCGTCGTCGCCCAGTCGGAGATCGCCCGGCCCACCGAATCGGACTACTACGGAGGGCGCGACGTCCCCGAGGGATACGCCGCGCCCGCCGACGCCCGGTTGCCGCTGGCCGCCAAACCGAGGAATTGATGATTGCCGATTGACGATTCTCAGGGGAGGGAATTTCAATCGACAATCATCAATCGGCAATCGAAAATTACTCGTTGGTCGACTCCCACACTCTTCTCCGCGTGGCGATTGACGAGGCGAAGAAAGGCCTCGCGGAAGGCGGGATCCCGATCGGCGCCGCGCTCTTCGACGGGCGGGGCCGGCTGCTCGGCCAGGGCCGCAATCGCAGGGTGCAGGAGGGCGATCCTTCGGCTCACGGCGAGACCGACGCGTTTCGCAAGGCGGGGCGCCAGAAGAGCTACCGCGACAAGATCCTGGTCACGACGCTGGCTCCCTGCTGGTATTGCAGCGGCCTGGTGCGCCAGTTCCGGATCGGGACCGTCGTCGCCGGCGAGTCCGTAAATTTCGCGGGAGGGCTCGACTGGTTGAGGAAATGCGGTGTGCGGATCGTGGACCTGGCGTCCGCCGAGTGCGTCCGGCTGCTCTCCGACTACATCGCGGCCCATCCCGATGTCTGGAACGAAGACATCGGCGAGTCCTGAGAGAGATCCTTCGAAGATGGCGACCCCCTCCGCCGAAGTCCCGAGTCCCGGGCGGCCGCCCGCTCCGAGTTTCCGGCAGAGGATCGCGCTGGCGTTCGGTGCGGCCGCCCTGTTGATCGCCGCCACCGGGCTCATCTCCGTCTATGCGCTTCGTGAGAGCGTGGCGAGCGACCGGCTCCTCCTGAAAGAGGCCCGCGACGTCATCGAGTTCGGCAGGCTGGGGGCGGCCATCGAAAAGAAGATCGGGGCGGTGCGCGGCTACCTGTTAGACGGCGACGAAAAATTTCTGGCCGATATCGAACGGTGGCGCCGCGATCTGCGCACGCAGGTCGAGAGCCTGCGCAGGGCCGGATTGACCCCCAAGGAGAACGGGCTCCTGACCGAAATCGAGCGCGCCGAAGAGACCCATCAGAAGGCCACCGAGGAAGCCATCGGGTTGAAACGCTCCGGGCAGACCGCCGGGTTCTTCGGTCCAACGCTCGAAGCCGCGCGCGAGGAGCTCGAGCGGCGGCTCTCCGCGTACCTGTACAACCAGAGGCAGACCCTCGAGCAAGCCGATTCCTCGTCGCTACGGAAGAACTCGGTCGCTTCGAGTCTCGTTCTGGCGAGCGGCCTCGCGGCGATCGCCTTCACGCTCATTCTCGCGCTGACGGTCACTCGGCGGCTCTCCCGCCTCTATGAGACGGAACAGCATGACAGGCAAGTGGCCGAAACGGCGCGGCAGCGATTGCGGGAACTGATCGAGGACATTCCAGGGGGCATCGTGTGGGAAGCGGACGCCGCGACCATGCGGATGAAATTCGTCAGCCGCCGCGCGCAGGAGATGCTCGGCTATCCTCGGGAGGAGGCGCTGGCGGCGCCGGACGTTTGGACCCGCCTCATCCACGTCGAGGACCGGGAGCGCGTCCTCGCCGCGGCGGCCGAGCTGCTCCGGAGCGGAACCGAACGTCAGTTCGCGCACCGCTTTCTCGCGGCCGACGGCCGCACGGTCTGGTTTCAGACGCGGGTCCGTTTTCGGCGGGAAGAGGGGAAGCCGACGGTCCTGCTGGGTCTTTCCGTGGACATCACGCGCCTGAAGGAGGCGGACGAAGCCCTGAGGCTGAGGGCGCTCCAGCAGGCCGCCGTCGCGCGCCTCGGGCAGGAAGCCCTGACCGAAACGGACCTGACGCGTCTCTTCGAGAGCGCGTGCCGCGCGGTGGCGGAGATGCTCGAGGCGGACTTCGCCGCGGTCCTGGAAGAGATCCCGGAACGCGGCTTCCTGTTGCGGGCCGGCGTGGGTTGGCGGGAGGGCCTCGTGGGCCGACTGACCGGCTCCGGCACGAACACGCAGGCCGGCTACACCCTTCTCGCCGGCGAGCCGGTCATCGTCGCGGATCTCGAAAGCGAAGGCCGCTTCCGCGGAGAACCGATGCTGCGGGAGCATGGAGTCGTCAGCGGCGTCAGCGTCGTGATTCCCGGGACTCCTGCTCTCACGGGGGTGTTGTCCGTCTATACGCGGGCCCGGCGGAGTTTTCTCGGCGAGGACGTCTTCTTTCTTCAGTCTGTCGCGAATGTCCTGTCGGCAGCGGCGCGCCGTGAACGCGCCGAGCGGGCCGTGCAGGCATCGGAACGGCGCAAGACGGCCATCCTGGAAGGGGCCCTGGACGCCATCATCACCATGGACTATGAGGGGCACGTCCTGGAATTCAATCCGGCCGCCGAGCGGATGTTCGGCTTCGCCGCGGCGCAGGCGGTCGGACGGAAGATGGGAGAGATGATCATTCCCGAGCGGCTTCGCGAACCGCATCGCGAAGGGTTGGCCCGCTATCTCCTCACCGGTGAAGAGAAGATCCTGAACCGGCGGCTCGAAATGCCGGCCCTGCGCTGCGACGGTTCGGAGTTCCCCGTCGAGCTCGCGATCTCCAGGATTCCCGGCGAGGGCCCGCCGGTCTTCACCGGTTTCGTGCGCGACATCACCGAACGCAACCGTTCCGAGGAAGAGAAGTCGGATCTCCTCGCCCGCGAGCGGAGCGCCCGTTCGGCCGCCGAGGCGGCGGAAAGCCGCGCCGCCTTCCTGGCCGAAGCCAGCGCGACACTGGCCTCGTCCCTCGATTATCCTACGACGCTCTCGAGCGTCGCCCGGCTGCTCGTTCCGCGGATTGCGGACGGGTGCGCGGTGGACATACTCGATGAGAAGAGGCGTCTGCGCCGCCTCGTGACGAGTCATAGCGACCCGACGCGGGTCGCGGCCTCCGAAAAGGTCGCCGCCTGTTACCCGCCGGTCCCGGGCGCTGCCCATGGCGTAGGGCGGGTGGTGGCGACCGGAGAGTCGGAGATGTTGAGCGACATCCCCGACGAGGCGCTTCGCGCGATCGCGCAGGACGAAGAGCACTACCGGCTCATCCGGGACCTGCGCCTCGTCTCTCTCATGTGCGTTCCCCTTCGGACGCGAGGCAGGATTCTGGGCGCGATCTCGCTCGCCTCGTCGGAATCCGGGCGGCGCTTCGGCCCGGAGGACCTCGCCTTCGCGCAGGACCTTGCGGGCCGCGCGAGCGCGGCGATCGAAAATGCGCGGCTCTACCGTGAGGCCCGCGAGGCGGTTCGCGCGCGCGACGAGTTCCTCTCGATCGCCTCCCACGAGCTGAAGACCCCGCTGACGACTCTGCAGCTCCAGATCCAGGGTCTTGGCCGCAGGCTCCGCAACACACAGGGGGAACCGGCCCTGGAGGCCCTGGGCTCGAGAATCGTCACCTCCGAGCGCCAGGTGGAGAGACTGACCGCGCTGATCAACAGCCTTCTCGACATCTCGCGCATCACGGCCGGCCGCCTGGATCTGGACCTGGAGCCGGTGGACCTCGCGGCGGTTGTCCGGGACGCAACGACGCGTTTCCGGGAGGATCTCGCGCGCGCCGGGTGCTCCCTCGAGATCCGGACGGACGGGCCCTGCGTGGGTGAGTGGGACCGGGTCCGCCTCGAACAGGTCGTTACGAACCTTCTTTCCAACGCCGCCAAGTACGGCGCCAGCCGGCCCATCGAGGTGAAGGTGTCGGCGGACGAGACGACGGCCGTCCTGACGATCAAGGACCACGGCATCGGGATTCCACCGGAGCATCAGGCCCGGATTTTCGAGCGGTTCCAGAGGGCCGTGTCCGACCGCCACTACGGAGGGCTCGGCCTCGGCCTCTGGATCGTGCGCCAGATCGTGGAAGCCCTGGGAGGAAGCATTCGAGTCGAGAGTGAACCCTCGGTGGGGTCGACCTTCACGGTGCTGCTTCCGAAGACCGCGCTCAAGCGCCGCTCGTCGGATCCGGCACCTTGAGCTCCAGGCAAGCGAGCCATGAGATACCTCGAGGCGACCGAGCGCGAAGGCCGGTATGCCGCTCGTCTGGTCGAGGGGGAAGAGCCGAAACCGAAACCCGGCGAAGTTGCCGTGCGCGTGGCGGCCTCCGGCGTGAACCGCGCCGATCTCTCCCAGATCGCCGGAAAGTATCCGCCCCCGCCCGGGGAATCCTCCATCCTCGGCCTGGAGATCTCCGGGACGATCGCCGCCACTGGAGAACCGGTTTGCGCGATCCTGGCCGGCGGGGGGCACGCGGAGGTCGTCGCGGCGCCCGAGGGTCAGGTCTTTCCCGCCCCACGCACGATCACGCTCGTCGAGGCGGCGGCCATTCCCGAAGTCTTCTTGACGGCCTTCGTGAATCTCGTGCAAGAGGCAGGCCTGCGCGAAGGAGAAACGGTCCTCGTCCACGCGGGCGCCTCCGGCGTCGGGCTTGCCGCGATCGCGCTCGCGAAGCTGTCGGGCGCCCGGGTCGCCACGACGACCCGCACGAAGGAGAAGCTGGCGGCCCTGGCGCGGGCCGGAGCGGATCTCCCGCTTGACACGTCCGCCGAAGACTTCGCGGATGCGATCGAGAAGAGATGGGGACGCGGGGCCGTGGACGTCGTGCTCGATCCGGTGGGCGCCAAAACCCTGGCCGGGGACCTGCGCCTTCTCGCGACGGGAGGCCGCGTGGTCTTTCTCGCGACGATGTCGGGGGCGCGCGCCGAGCTGGACATCCGCGCGCTCATGAGCAGGCGCGCCCGGCTGATCGGCTCGACGCTGCGGTCGCGCTCGCGGGAAGAGAAGGCCCGCATCGTGCGCCGGTTCCGGGAGGAGGTCCTTCCGGCCTTCGACGCCGGCCGCCTGGGCGTCTCGATCGACTCGGTCTATCCGCCGGAGGAGGCCGCGCGGGCGTTCACCCGGATGCGGCAGAACCGGAATACCGGCAAGATCCTGATCGATTGGACCCGAGGGAAGTGATCGGAACTCAACTCACCGGAGCGTCCAAACCCTGACGATCTTCCCGTCGCGGATCTCGGAAATGACGAGCGCGGATTCCGACTGTCCGGTGGCGCCGGTCTCGGTCTGTCGATCGACCACGAAATTTCCCTGGATCATTCGCTGAGCGACCATGATCTTCGCGCCGGGCGCCGAGGCGAACCGGCGCGCGAAAGTCTGCCGGATCTGCGCGACACCCGAATCGCGAAGGCGGTCCGGCGGCTCGTAGACCTGCGCGTCCGCGGCGTAGAGTCCGACCAGGGCCTCGAGGTCGCGGCGGTTGTACGCCTCGATCCGGCTCTGGGCGATCCGCTCGGGCGCAGCCTGGCTCGAGGACTCCGAATGCGCGGAAGCGGGAGGCTCTTCGTGCGGGGGCGCCGGCGCGGCGGTGATGGATGGGGGGACGGGAGTCGCCGTCGCCGCGGGCGTGGGGCTCGCCGCCGGCGACGGGGCCTTCGTCGCGGAGAGATCGATCACGATGGGCTGCATTTCCGTTCCGCCCGTCCGGCACGAGAGAACGAGAAGTACGAGCGGACCGAACGCCAGTTTCTTGGAGATCTTCATCTTCTCGTTCCTTTCTTCACCCTCGGGTCGTCTCGCGCAGGTCCTCAGGATCTTAGCTCCTCCGAGTCAAAGCGTAACCGGGGCTCTGGGGCAAAATGCCGAGAGCAGATCCTTCGCTTCGCTCAGGATGACAGGGGTAGGGCTCCCCGAGACATATATTCAGCGACACGCTCAATGGACCGTCGAGATCCCACCGGAGCGTAGCGATTGCGCAGGATCAGGCCAGCGATCGAGGCCGCATCCGGCCGAGTCGCTGGCCGGTGCGCCGAAGGCGTAGATTGTGCGCAATCGCGGAGCGACGGTCCGAGCCGCCTACACCATGCTTTCGATAATGGCATTCAGCGTTGGGCTCGGCCGCATCGCTCTATCCACTTTTGCCGGGTCTGGCTGATAGTAACCGCCCAGGTCTACGGGTCTGCCCTGGGCACCGAGCAACTCGGCGTTGATCCTGGCCTCGTTGGCCGAGAGATTCCGGGCCATTCCGGTGAATCGTGTTTTGAGCTCCGGATCCCTGGATTGCGCCGCCAGGGCCTCGGCCCAGTACAGGGCCAGGTAGAAGTGACTGCCGCGGTTGTCGATCTCGCCCACCTTGCGGGCCGGCGACTTGTTGTTATCCAGGAACTTGCCGATGGCCTGGTCCAGCGTCTCGGCCAGCAGGGCGGCCCGGGGGTTCTCAAATGAGCTGCCGATGTGCTCGAACGCCGCGCTCAGAGCCGAGAATTCGCCGAGCGAGTCCCAGCGGAGATAACCTTCCTTGACGAATTGCTGCACGTGCTTGGGGGCCGAGCCGCCGGCGCCGGTCTCGAAGAGGCCGCCGCCCGCCAGAAGCGGCACGATCGACAACATCTTGGCCGAGGTGCCGATTTCGAGGATGGGGAACAGATCCGTCAGATAGTCGCGCAAGACGTTTCCCGTGACCGAGATGGTATCCAGGCCCTTGCGAATCCGCTCGAGCGAGTACTTCATGGCCTCGACCGGCGGCAGGATTCGGATCTCCAGTCCCGTGGTGTCGTGATCCCGGAGGTAGGCCTCGACTTTGGCAATGACTTCCGCATCGTGGGCCCGGTCCTTGTCCAACCAGAAGACGGCGGGCGCCCCGGTGGCCCGGGCTCGCCGCACGGCCAGCTTGACCCAGTCGCGAACGGCGATGTCCTTGGCCTGACAGCAGCGGAAGATGTCGCCTGGCTCCACTCGTTGGGCGAGAAGCGTCTCGCCTGAGGATTCGACGACTACTCGAATCGCGCCCGTGCCGGGGGCGATGAAGGTCTTGTCGTGCGAGCCGTATTCTTCCGCTTTTTGCGCCATGAGCCCGACGTTGGGCACGCTGCCCATGGTCGCCGGATTCAAGGCGCCGTTCTTCTGGCAGTCCTCGATGATGGTCTGGTAGATGGTGGCGTAGCAGCGGTCGGGAATCATGGCCTTGGTATCGTGCAGCTTGCCGTCCGGCCCCCACATCTTGCCGCCTTCGCGCACGACGACCGGCATGGACGCGTCGACGATGATGTCGTTCGGGACGTGCAGGTTGGTGATGCCCTTGTCGGAGTCGACCATGGCCAGGGCCGGCCGGGTGGCGAAGACGGCCTTGATGTCATTTTCGATCTCCGCCTGTTTGTCCGCCGGGAGGCTCCTGATCCTGGCGTAGACCTCGCCGAGTCCGTTGTTGGGGTTGATCCCCAGCTGTTTGAAGGCGCCGGCGTGTTTGGTGAACACCGGCTCGAAGAACACGGTCACGGCGTGGCCGAACATGACCGGGTCCGAGACCTTCATCATCGTGGCCTTCAGGTGCAGCGACAGGAGCAGGCCCCCGGCTTTTGCGTCTGAGATCTGCGACGCAAAGAATGCCCGCAGCGCTTTCACGTTCATCACCGAGGCGTCGAGGATTTCGCCTTCGATGAGCGGAAGCTTCTGCTTGAGCACCGTGGCCGCTCCGTTCGGGCCCACAAACTCGATGCGGACATCCGTGGCCTCTTTGACGGTGGTGGATACCTCACTGCCGTAGAAGTCGCCGGAGGTCATGTGGGCCACGTGCGACCTGGAGTCGGGAGCCCAGGCTGCCAGCCTGTGAGGATGTTTCCTGCAGAACGCCTTGACCGCGAGCGGAGAACGGCGGTCCGAGTTGCCTTCGCGCAGCACCGGGTTGACGGCACTGCCCAGGACCCTGGCGAAGCGTTCCTGGAGCTTCTTGTCGGCGTCGCCGCTCGGGTTTTCGGGGTACTCCGGAACGCTGTAACCGTGCGCCCGGAGCTCTTTGACCGCCTCCTTGATCTGCGGAACCGAGGCCGAGATGTTGGGCAACTTGATGATGATGGCCTCGGGGTTTTGCGTCAGCTCGCCCAGGAAGGCCAGTTGATCCGAGATCTTCTGCGCGTCGGCGAGGTTGTCGGGGAAATTGGCGAGAATGCGGCCCGCGAGCGAGATGTCGCGCGATTCCACCTGGATACCCGTGCCTTTGAGGAAGTCTCGAACGATCGGCAGGAACGAATAGCTGGCCAGCGCCGGGGCCTCGTCGGTCAGAGTCCATTGAATGGTCGAGGTTTCAGTTTTCATGGCTTCTCCGTCGGGATATCCGCAGCCGCCGGCTCAAACCCCCGGGATCAGACAGAGCCCGACATTAAGATCGCGCCTCAGGTTCTCAACCTCTCGAAAAACCGTGATTATGGCCCGTCGGCGAGCCGGGCGACGGCTTCTGCCGCGCCCGGAAAGGTCTCGCGCGGAGCGTATTCGCCCTAGATGCGATTGCATCAGCGGGGAGCCGGGGGGCAGCCGCCTCACCCGGGGCTTTCCCGGGGGGGAGGGGCCGGAAAGGGCGCCCCCCGGCGGGCCGCGTATAATCGCGGAGCGAGCGTCATGAATTCCATCCGGTGTCGCGAGACGACAATGCAGTCGTTGACTTCGGCGGAAGACCGCGACGCCGTGGCCCTTCGGATAGATCCCTCGCGCCGCGTCACGCTGCGGTTCGCGCTGACCATCGAGGACTCCCAGGACCTGGAGGCCTTGCGCTACGCGCGCCGCGCGATGATCCGGGAGGAGCGCACCCGCGGCCTGGAATGGGACGAGCCCTCGATGGAACAACCCGTTTTCACGGCGACGGAGATACGCTGGTTCGTCCTGGTGTCCGAGGTCGCCTGGTGCCGGGAGAAGATCTCGGAGTTGATTTCGCGAGCCAACCGCGCTCTGGAGGCGCTGCGCGATTTGAGCTAGCGGGAGGTGACCTGCATCTTGGATTGAACCGCCGTCATCGACCACGGAGCCGCCATGCGATTCAAGACCCTCGTCGTTCTCCTCCTCGTCGCGGGCGGGGCATACTGGATCTACAAGACCCACACGACAGTCTCCGGCTTCGTGGATGATTTGACCAGGCCCGTGTTGAGATCGAAAGCCGCAATCAAAGAGACCGAGCACAAGCGCCTGGTCGCGGAATCCGTTCCGGTGCCGGAAGGAGAGGAGCCCCCGCAGGCGGCATTGAAGAATGGGCTGACGAGAGACGAAGTGAGAGACCTGCTCGGAGAGCCGGAGCGGGTCGAGAGACTCAGGGAGGAACGGCCCGAGCGGCTTCGCTGGACCTACCTGCGAGCCGGCCGCGTCATCGTCTTCGAGGACGGGCGCGTCGTTTCCATCGCGATCCGGTAGCCGGCGGCCGCCGCGCCGTAGAGTCCAAGCCGCGGGTCCAGCACCACGCGGACCGGAATGCCCGCCAGCAGGTGCTCCATCGGCGGCTTCGAGGAGAACGAGGCGAGGAAAATCGGATCTCGCAGGGCGGAAAGGATCTTCGGCGCGATGCCTCCCGCGACGAAGATTCCGCCGGTCGCCCGGTACGAGAGCGCGAGGTTCCCGGCCTCCGACCCGTAAATCGAGACGAAGAGACTCAAAGCCTCGCGGCAGAGGCGGTCGCGCCTGGCCAGACCGAACCGGCTGATCACGGAGGCGCGATCCTCGGTCCGGAAGGCCCGCGCGACGCGAGCGTTCTCGGGCGCAAGCCCCTCTCCCTTGACGAAGTCGTAGAGGTGCGCGAGGCCCTCGCCCGAGAGCAGCCGGTCCCGGGAAACCCGCCCGAACTGTCTTCGAAGAAACCGAACCAGCCGGTCCTCGAGGGCGTTTCTGGGGCCGAAATCGGCGTGACCGCCCTCGGAGGCCAGCGGCTCGTACCGGCCCGCCACATTCGCGAGCCCCGCCTGTCCGAGCCCCGTCCCCGCGCCGATCAGGCCGATGGGTCCGCGCGGCTCCTCGTCCCCGGCGCGCAGGATCGCGAACTGCCGGGGCTTGAGGTAGGGGATCCCGAGGGCTGCGGCCACGAAGTCGTTGACGATGCGGACCCGCGCGATTCCGGTCTCCCGGCCGAGCCGGCGTTCATCCACGATCCAGGGCAGCTTCGTGACACGCGAACGGCCCGCGCGCACCGGGCCGGCAACGCCGAATCCCGCCGCCCGGGGAACTCTCCCGCCGCCACGCAGAAAAATCGCGACGATTTCTTCCAGACTGCCGAATCGTCCACTGGGATACTTCCGGAATCTGCGAATCGCCAGGCATCTCGCCGAGATCTCGACGATCGCCAGAGCCGTTTTCGTCCCTCCGATGTCGCCCGCCAGAACCCGCACGGAAGAAAGTTAACATCGGTCCATCGAGGCAAAAAAATCCCCGGGTCGGGGTGGGGCCGCCCGGGGGGCGAAAGGAGGAGATTGAGGTTTTGGTTTCCTCGACGTTTGCCTAGTGCAAGCCGCCGGCCAAAGGAGACTTGTCGCTTAACTCATTTGAAATTAGTCACTTGGGTTTGCAGGCGCCGTCCCATGTCTGACATTGGTTGTCAGGGGTCGGCGATCAAATGTTGCATGGTTTGTTTGGAGTGTCACTGGCCCGCCAAGAATGAGTCACTTGAGACCGTATCAAGAGCCGACCAGGTACGTCTCGACGGGGATTCGGTAGACTCTCGGCTTTCGCGGTTTGGCGGCCGAATGCGAAACATCGGAAAGGATTATGCGTCGGAAAGGCGGCCCTTCGAGAACGCGGTTTCGCGCCGCGCGGCGTCGCCTTCCGGCCCGGAAGCGCTTCGCTTCTCTCCTCGTTCTTTCCCTCGCTCTGGCGTCCGCAGGATGTTCCTACATTTTTTCCGAGATGCGGACGGTCTACGAGTACGAACCCTCCTATGGCGTGGACAGCCCGGACTTCCGGCGCTCACTCGAGGTCCTCGGGACGGAGCTGACCGCGCATAACCGCGCGACGCTCCTGCGCAACGGGGACGAGACCTTCGGCGCCCTGCTCGAGGCGATCCGCGGCGCTCGCGACTCCATCAATGTGGAGCTGTACATCTTCGACAACGGTCAGGTTGGAGAGCAGTTCGCCCTCGCGCTCGCGGAGCGGGCGCGGGCCGGCGTGGAAGTGCGGGTGCTGGTGGACGGGTTCGGCTCCCGGCTGGGAGATCTCGCGGACAGGATGACGGCGGCGGGGGTGCGGCTGGAGACGTACAAGCCTTTGCGGATCTACTCCCTGGACCGGGTCGGGAACCGGACCCACCGCCGGATCGTGACCGTGGACGGCCGGATCGGGTTCTGCGGCGGTTTCGCGATCGACGACCGGTGGAAGGGCAACGCGCGCAACCCCTCGGAGTGGCGCGACACGAACATCCGGGTCGAAGGGCCGGTCGTCGGGCAACTCCAGCACGTCTTCCTGGAGGACTGGGTCCACACGACCGGAGAGGTGATTCACGGCGGCAGGCAGTTCCCACCGATCGAGCCGCAGGGCGAGACCCTCGCGCAGGCGGTCTCCAGCTCCCGGAACGACCAGAGCTCGATGGCGAAGCTCCAGTACTACATGGGAATCCAGGCGGCGCGCAAGACGATCTGGATCGAGAACGCCTACTTCGTGCCCGACAGTCAGATCCGGCAGGGGCTGGTCCGGGCGGCCCGCAGGGGCGTGGACGTGCGCGTGATCGTGCCCGGCAAGTACATCGACAGCCCCAACGTCCGGCTCGCCTCGCGCTTCCACTACGGGGAGCTGCTCGATGGCGGAGTGCAGATCTACGAATACCTGCCGACCATGATGCACAACAAGGTCATGGTCGTGGACGGGATCTGGACTTCCATCGGCTCGATCAACTTCGTCAACCGCTCGATGAAAAAGAACGCGGAGGCCAACATCTCCGTATACGACCGCGCGTTTGCGGCGCAAGTCGAGAAGATGGTCGAGGACGATCTCGCGCGCTGCGAACGATTCACTAAGGAGAAATGGAAGAAGCGCGGGCTTCTCGCCCGGTTCGGCGAGACGTTCTTCTGGCTCTTCTCGGAGAACTACTGATCTCGATTGGCGATTGACATCAGTCCCTCTGTCAGAGGACCGGAACGGGAAGGCGGCGGCGCCTGTTGGCCGAGGGGAGCCCGTCGCTGGCGACGCGTCCGAGCTCGAGCGCCAGCCGGGCCGCCCGTTCCTCCGATTCCTGAGGCTTGCAGACGTAGGTCACGACATTTCCCGCGGCATGGAAACCGCCGGACTTCTCCAGAAGGCTGGCCTCGGTGGAGGACAGCGGCCGGGTGAGATGCGCAACGCATCTGACCCGGGATCCCGGGACGTCCCAGGACTCTTCGATTCGCACGGCCGCGACCCTGGCGATCACTCGCATCGGCCCTCCGCGTTTTCCAGACAGCAAGACCCGGGCCATCCGAGCCCGAGCCGTGACCTGGCCAGGACATTGCCTGTCCCGGCGGCCTGCTAGGATTCCCGCGTAATGCTCGAGAATATCCTGCCGCTCGATCGGCCGCTCGTCGTCTTTGACACCGAGACCACGGGGACCAATCCCCGCTCGGACCGCATCGTCGAAATCGCCTGCGTGAAGATCCATCCCGACGGGCGCCGGGAAACCTGGCACAGGCGCGTCAATCCGGGAGTTCCGATCCCCCCTTCCTCGACCTCCATCCACGGGATCTGCGATGCGGACGTGGCCGGTCAGCCCCGGTTCGCCGAGATCGCGCGGGAGCTCGGGGAATTCCTGGCAGGGTGCGACCTGGCCGGCTACAACATCACGGGCTTCGACCTTCCGGTGCTGCGGACGGAGTTCCTGAGGGCGGGCGTTTCCTTCGAGATCAGCCAGCGCCGTCTGGTGGACGCCCAGCGGATCTTCTTCGCCCGCGAGCCGCGGCACCTGACAGCGGCGGCCCGTTTCTACTGTCAGTCCGATCACAACGGGGCGCACGGAGCTCTCGCCGACGCGGAGATGACGCTCCAGGTCCTCGTCGGCGAGCTCAAACGCTACGAGGACCTGCCCAGGTCGGTCTCCGAGCTTCACACGCTCTTCTGCGCGGGTCTCGACCAGGATCTCGATCCGGAAGGTCGTTTCCGGCTCGTCAACGGCGAGCCGACCGTCAACTTCGGGAAGAACCGCGGCCGCTCGCTCAGGGACATGAGCCGCGAGGAGCCGGGGTTTCTTCGCTGGATCCTCAAAGGCGACTTCTCGCAGCCCGTCAAGGAGATCGCGAGGAAGTTTCTTCCCCCCGAATAGCCGCTCTGTCATCCCGAGCCCTTCGCCCTCCTCTGCCATTCTGAGCGCAGCGAAGAATCTGCCCCTTTGCGTTTGAGTCATGGCCGGCAGCTCAGGACAGGCTACTTACTCACGCGCTGGAAGCGCAGTGTCTCTCCGGTTCTGACTTCCCGGACCCGGAGGGAGCCGGGCTCGATCTCGACGGTCCACTTTCCAGGAGCGCCGCGGAGCGCGAACGCGCAGGAGGTTCCCGGCGTTTCTCCGGCGAAACCGTCGCCTCGCCGGTTCAGGACCAGGCCGCAGGCGGCGTTGGCTTCTTGCTCCGTGAAACGCGAGGCTTCGGGGGAGAGAGCGGTGACCGTGGCGTCGAAGTGGGGAATGTAGCCGAGATAGACGTTGGGCCCCTGTGACTCGAGGCGGATGAGCCCCTGCCGCCGCACGTTCTCTCCCTGGTACTTGCCGGTGCACTCGAAGAACAGGTCGTAGAGATGCCGGGGATCCGTCGTGACGGAACGCAGGTCCAGGCGCAGCTCGTTTCCCGGCGTCGTTCCCTTGAAGGTTCCGGAAAGGATCGATGCCGCCTCGAAGACCGCGTCGGCGCCTTTCATCGGGAGCGCCATGGCCAGCACGGTCGCGAAGGCGGCCAATCTCAAGATCGAATGCTTCATGGAGTCCTCCGGCCGGGAAGGCTGCGAAATCCATTCCAGGCAGCGGCGAGCTCCAGGATGCCGCAACCCCTTCATCCGACGCTGCTTTTTCGAGACCGCGAAGGCTCGGCCCCGGCCAAGAGTCCCTGCGCGAGGACACCGCTAGCTTCCTCCGGAGACGTTTCGAAGGCCCGCCAGTGTGCGATTGATCGCCTGCTCGAAGACCTCTCGCAACGCTTCCCTCTCGTTGTTGGAGCCCCGGTAGTTGGGGCGCGACACCTGCGCCTCCGCCTGGAACTCGGTCAGGCTGCTGCCCGACGAATCGCGAGCCAGGACGGTCCATTCCGCCGCGGCGTCGTAGATGGCTCCGTCGAAGTCGGCGGCGAACCGGTGGATTTCTATCGAGATCGTCGGGGCATCCGGCCGGGCGTTGTCCGCAAACTGGCAGCCCGGAAAGGATTGAGAGAGCGAATCCCGCAGGAGACTCACCAGGCGCTGTGAGTCGAGGAGCTCGGCGCGCTGGTCCCGGATCTCGAGGTTCCAGACGAGGCGGCCTCCGGGACACGGCACATCCGAATCCCGGGCGGTGATCGGTTTGAGCCCCGCGGTCGCGCTGCACGAAAGAGCGAGACCGGCGAGCAGGAGCGGCGTAAATTTCAGAGTCGGGTGTTTCACGGCCGGCCTCTTTTCCTCGATTCCCGATTCCCGATTTCCGATTTGCGCGCGGAATAGAGACGCGTGAGCTCCGACGTCTGTGCCTTCACGTTCTCCACGAGCTCCGGGGGTTCCAGCGCCACGGCGTCCCTTCCGTAGGCGAGCACGAACCGGCTGGCCTCCGCGATGGAGCGGGCGGGAAGCTCCAGGACGATCTCCCCGCCGGGAGCGTCCTCGATCTTCTGGTCCGGGTGCCAGCGCTGCTCCCGGATCTCATCGGCGACCGCGCGCGAGAGACGGACCCGAAGGCGGAAGGGGCGGCCTCCGCCGACGAACAACCCGAACGTATCGCGGAAGAAGGCGTTGGCGTTGAAGTTCCTCGGGATCGTGTAGCGCTGCTCGGTCAGGCTCGAGCCGGCGATCCGGGCGAGGTAGAAGCTCTTGACGACGCCGGCGGCCTGGTCCTCGGCGAGCATCATCCAGTCGCGGCCGGAGAGCACGAAGGCATAGGGGCGGACGATGCGCGGCTCTTCGGACTCGCCGCCGGGCCGGTGATATTCGATGGAGAGGGCGACGCCGCGCTGCATCGCCTCGGAAACGGCTTGCCACGTCTCTTCCCGGACCGGCCGGAATGAGGAGCGCAGAGTGAGCTTCCCCATCACGATCTCGGGGCGCAGGCGCACGGCCGGAGGCATGAGACGCGCCAGCCGCTCGTAGCACGCTTTCAGGTCCCGGGCGAGCGGAGTCCCCCCGAACAGAGCGAAGACCTGCGCCGCGACGCCGATCGCGAAGAGGTCGTTGCCGTCCACCGGAAGAAAGGGGAGGACGTAATCGGAACGGGAGTAGCGATAGCCATTCTCTTCCCGGTCGAATTGGATCGGGGCCCCGAGCTCATCGCGAAGGTAATCGATGTCGCGCTGGACCGTCTTGGAAGAAACCGAGAGCCGGGCCGCGAGCGAGGATGTATTGGGCCGGCGGCCTTCCTTGATCTCGTGGTGGATCGTCTGGAGGCGTCGCCACAGAGGCCGATCCTTGAACGCGCCCGCGCGGCCCACAAGGAGATTCTAAGCCCCGCCATGTCATCCTGAGCGCAGCGAAGGATCTGCTCTCTCGGGAAGAGAAGATCCTTCGTCGCTTCGCTCCTCAGGATGACAGCGGTTGAGCCGCCGGCGTCTGAGATCCTTCGCGCCTCACGGCGCTCAGGATGACCGGCCGTGTGCGACGGCCGGTCACTTCAGGAGCGGGAGCAGCTCCTTGACTGTGGAGGCTTCCTTCCCGTTAGGCTCGAGCTCCAGGTACTTCTGGAAATGCTCCTTCGCCGCGGCTTTCTTGTTCATGTTGAAAGAGGCCATACCGAGGAGGTAATGCCCCATCGCCATGTCCGGCTTGGCCTCGACGGCCTTGGACAGGGCGGCTTCGGCGTCCTTCATCTTTCCCTTGTTGTAGGCCTCCACACCCTTGTTGTAAAGGATCTCCGGCGAGTCCGGGTTGGCCTCTTCGTATTTCTTGCGCCAATCGGCGGCCGCCTTCTTGTCGCCGCTCTTGTCGGCGGCATTGGCCATACTCGCGTAGAGATCGGTCATGGAGGGATCCAGGTCGAGAGCCTTCTGGCCGTACTCCAGCGTCCTGGCCCAGTCCTTGTTTTCGTATGCGATCGCCGCCAGGACTTTCCAGGCCTGGGGCAGATCCGGGTTCTTGCCCACCGCCTCCTTCAGCTTCGCCTCCGCGCCGGCCTTGTCCCCGGAGTTGAACAGGTCCACGGCGGCGTTGTAGGCGACGGTGCCCTGCTCCGAGGCGGAAGGAGCCGGCGCGGCCGCCCCGCCCGGCGCGGCCTTGGCGCCCGCCTCCGAAGGCTTGAGCATGGTCTGCGCGGGCATGGCCGTGACCTCGACGGTCGAGAACTTCTGCTTGGAGAGGCTCAAGCTCACGAGGCCCTCTTTCTCGAACTTCAGGTCGTAGAGCATCGTCGCGTCGTTCACGATGAAGCCGTAACTCCCGTCCTTCTTCGTCGTGACGGAGATCTTGAAGCTTCGGATCGAAGGCGTCGTGACCGTGACGGTGACCCCTTCGAGGGGATTCCCCGCCGAGTCCACGACCTTTCCGTTGGCCCGCCCCTGGGTGCCTGCCCGCGCGGCAACGGCTGTCAGAAGGAACGTCAGCGCGGCAAGAAACCGGAATGCGTTCTTCATCGGTGTCCTCCAGCGGCAGGATGTAGCAACGGGCACTCCTGCCAAATTCCAGGGAATATTAGTTTAAGGGCGGACCTGTCACCGGCCACGGGATCGCGCGGCGCGGCGCGGCAGGGCGTCGAGGATCTCCGCGACGAGAGCGTACCTGCCCATCGGCATGACATGGAGGCCGCGGGCAACACCGGCGATGGCTCCCGCGAGCTCCCTGGCGATCTCCAGCCCTTCCGCCTTCTCGTGCTCGGGCCCGCGCTCGCCGGCGCGCCGCATGCGCTCGATGATCGACTGGGGCACGACGATGCCGGGAACCTCGTTGGCGAAGAAGAGCGTCTGTTTGAGCGAGCGCAGAGGGATCAGGCCGATCAGCATCGGAATCGCCCGGGACTCCTTGCGCGCGAAGAACGCCTCCAGGGCCCGGATGTCGTAGACCGGCTGCGTCTGCGCGAAGGCGGCTCCCGCCTCGACCTTGGCGCGGATCTTCGAGAACTCTACCTCCGGGTCGGAAGCCGCCGGATTGGCCGCGCACCCGATCGCGAAGGCGGTGGGGGCGCCGATCTCGTTGCCCGCGAGGTCCGCCCCGGCATTCAGGCCCTTCGCGATGCGAAGCAGGCCAAGGACGTCCACCTCGGAGACCTGTTTGGCCTGGGGATAGTCGCCGATCTTCAGCGGGTCTCCTCCCAGGCAGAGAATGGCCTTGACTCCCAGACCCGCGGCCCCGAGGAGGTCCGACTGGAGCCCCAGGACGTTGCGGTCGCGGGTCGTGATCTGCACGACGGCTTCCTGGCCGGTCTCGCGCTGGACGAGGGCGGCGACGGCGATCGACGACATGCGCAGGCGCGCCATGGGGTTGTCGGTGACGTTGACCGCGTCCACGCCGCAGGTCCTTGCCGCGCGGGCCCCCTCGATCGCCGCCGACACGTCCACGCCTTTGGGCGGCTCGACCTCGAGAGTGACGACGAACTCGTCGGGATCGGCCAGTTTGCGCTTGAAGCGGGATGTCTCGAGGGGCGTCTCGACGCGGTGCGCCGGGCTCTCCAGGACGACGGAGATCCTTTTGCCGGCCGCCGTGCGCTTGCTGCCCGAGATCGCCTTCGACATGGCGCGGATGTGCTCGGGCGTCGTGCCGCAGCATCCTCCGATGATGGCCGCGCCCGCTTCGGCGTAAGCCTGCGCATAGTCGCGAAGGTAGTCGGGAGAGGAGAGATAGACGTTGCGGCCATGGACCACGGTGGGGTAGCCGGCGTTGGGCATGACCGACAGAGGGGCGGAGATCGAGGCCGGGAGCCTCGCGAGCACGTCGTGGGTTTCCTGCGGTCCCAGCGTGCAGTTCATGCCGACGGCGTCGGCGCCCGCCATCGCGAGGGTCGCCAGCGCGTGGGACGCGTTCTCGCCGAAGGCCGTCCGCCCGTCGGAGAGGAAGGTCATTTCCGCGACGATCGGGATCTCTCCGGAGAGCCCTCTCGCCGCCCGCACCGCCTCGGCGGCTTCGAGCAGGCTCCCGAAGGTCTCGAGGAGGAGGATGTCCACGCCCGCTTCCAGCAGTACGCGCATCTGCTCTTCGAAGATCTCCCGGACCTGAACGAGCGTCAGGGTGCCGTAGGGTTTGACGAGCGCCCCCAGCGGACCGACCGATCCCGCGACGAAAGCGAATTCGCCGGCCACCGATTCCCGGGCGATGCGGACCCCTTCCCGGTTGATCTTCTCCAGGGAGTCGCTCCACTCGTGGGCCGTCAGCTTGACGCGGTTGGCGTCCCAGGTATTGGTCGTCAGGAGGCGCGCTCCCGCGTCGCGGTAGTCGTCATGGGCCTCCCGCACCGACTCGGGGTCCGTCAGGTTCAGGGGCGACTTGGCCTGATCGGGCGAGGCCCCCCGGGAAACGAGAAGAGTCCCCATCGCCCCGTCGGCGAGAAGGATTTCCTCCGCGAGGGCCTTGCGAAAATCCTTCAGCATCGAAGCGGGGATGATATCCCGAGCGTCGATGGTAGACTGGCTCCTCCTCGCGGGTCCCGCCTTCCTGGTTCTCCGCGGCCCTCCGATTTCAAGGAGGAATTGCCGTGATTTTCGGACTTCTTTTTTCGCTTTCGATCCTCGCCTCGTCGGCCGATCTCCCCTGGCAGGACCTCGCGCTTTCCATCGAGAAGGACCTCTCGACCTCCAGCGACACCGTGACCATCTGCCGGGTCCGGGTCGTCAACCGCGGCGGACACACCTGGCCCGGGCGCGCCGTGCGCTTCGAGGCCCTGGCTCTGGACGCCGGCGCCGTCATGGCCCGGGAGCGGGGCCGCTTCGGCCTGTCGATCTCCCCGCATGGAACTCTCGAGACTCTCGTCGCCTTCCACGGCCTCTACGACCGCTTCGAGGTCCGTCTCCTCTTCAAGGACGCGGGCGGCCCGGAATCCAAGAGCCGCCGCGGCAGAGGCGCGAAGAGCTCCAAGAAAAAGCGCAAGACCGGCTAGAATGACGGGACGTGAAAGTCCTCGTGGTCGGCGGGGGTGGCCGGGAGCATGCCTTGTGCTGGGCGTTGCGGAGAAGCCCCTTCGTGGACGAGCTCTTCTGCGCGCCGGGCAACCCGGGCATCGCGGAAGTGGCCGATTGCGTCCCGGTTTCGGCCGGAGACATCGTGGAGATCGCCGACCTTGCCGAGAAGCTGAAGATGGACCTGACGGTTGTCGGGCCGGAGCTTCCCCTGGCGCTCGGCATCGCAGACGAGTTCGGAAAGCGCGATCTTCCGATCTTCGGACCCTCGCGTCTGGCGGCCCAGATCGAGGCATCGAAGATCTTCGCGAAGGAGTTCCTGCGCCGCCACAACATCCCCACGGCGGAGGCGCGCGTCTGCGCCTCCCGGGAGGAGGCTCAGGCCGCCGTCAAGCGCATGGGTTATCCCGCCGTGCTCAAGGCCGACGGTCTGGCGGGCGGCAAGGGAGTCCTGATCGCCGCGTCGCGCGAGCAGTCGGATCGCGCGCTCTCGCTCTTCTTCGACGAGCGCGTGTTCGGCTCGTCCGCGGATCGGATCCTGGTCGAGGAGTTCCTGACGGGGAGCGAAGTGACCTTTCTGGCGGTCTGCGACGGGCAGACGGCCGTTCCGTTGCCGACCTCTCGAGACTACAAGAAGGTCTACGACGGCGACCGCGGCCCCAACACCGGCGGAATGGGGGCGCAATCTCCTTCGGGCAATCTCGACGCGGCCGCCGCGGCGGAAGTATTCAAGGAGATCATCCGGCCGGCCGTCGCGGGCATGGCCTCCGAAGGCCGCCCGTTCCGCGGCGTTCTGTATGCCGGGCTGATGCTCACGGAGTCGGGTCCCCGGGTCCTCGAGTTCAACGCCCGCTTCGGCGATCCGGAGGCGGAGGTCGTCGTGCCCCGCCTCCAATCGGACCTCGCGGCGCTGCTGGTGGCCGCGGGACGTGCGGAGCTCGACCGGCATCCGCCGCTCGACGTGAAGCCGGAAGCCTGCGTGGGGGTCGTGTGCTGCTCGGGCGGCTATCCGGGACACTACGAGACCGGCAAGCCGATCTCGGGCTGGGTCGAAGCGGCGCGCGTTCCGTCCGTGGAACTGTTTCACGCGGGAACCGCCCGCGATGGAGACCGCCTGGTGACCGCGGGCGGTCGCGTCTTCGTCGTCACCGCCACCGCTCCGACGATGGCGGAAGCCGCCGCACGCGCCTACGAGGGCGCCGACGCGATCCGGTTCGAAGGCAAGCACATGCGGCGGGACATCGGCATGATCGGCGCCCCCGGGCGCCGATCATAGAGATCCTTCGCTTCGCTCAGGATGACAAGGCGCGCGGCATCGCGCGCCTTGTCAGTTTCCGCAGCCGTTGGCGTCCCCGCAGAGCATGGTGAAGAGCGCCGCGTCCTGCGTGTTCTGCCCGTCGACAAGAGTGACGTAGCCCTCCATGGTGGGCGAGGTGGCGGTCGGATTGACGGCGTCGACGAAGATGATCACGTTGTTCACCGTCGAAGGGATCCCGGCCACGGCCCAGAGGTCGCTGACCTGCCGCAACTCGCCGGGTCTCAGGTCATTGAAAGGGATGGCCGCGCCGACCTGGTTCCCCGTGGCCGTGTCATAACAGGTGATGTTGACCGACATGTTCTGGTTGGTGCCGTTGATGTCGGTGTTCCGGACGCCGATGTTGGTGCGGACCTTTCCGGAAACGTCCGGTGACGCCTTCGTGTCGTGCCCGTATCCAACCAGGGTCGTGTCGGCGGAGTCAAAGAACTCCGAGGCGTTGAAGGCGAAGCCGACCGTGCCCTGGGAAGCGTCGGCCTCCACGAGGCGGTTGTAGATCCGCGCGACGGTGTTGGCTTCCCAGCCGTTGCTCGAAGGAAGGTCGGTGAACGTCACGAGCAGCGTGCCGATCGTCCCCGCGTTGGCCCCCGGCTGGAGAAGGCCTTGCGTGTTCAGGTAATCGATGAAGTCGGGCTGAACGAAGCTCCCCAGGGGGAGCAGCGTGATCGTCTGCACGGTCGTCCGGTAGAAGCCGCCCGCAGGGCTGCAGCCGGCGGAAAGGCAGGTGTAGGAGAACTGGTAGCTGGCCGTCACGGTGTTGTTCGTGTTGTTCGTGAAGGATACGAACGAGCGGAAGAACGCGGTGCCCTGCACGCGCGCGAGGGCCGGGAGCTCCTGCGAATAGCTCGTGGCGGTAGCTCCGTGACGAATGATGCCGGCGCGCTCGGCGATCTGGGCCGATTCGGCGAGGGCCGCTGGAGCCGTGGACAAGAGGACGCCAACTGCCAGAAGGGCTGCATGGAAACGATTCATGAGCGTTTTCTCCTTAAAGAGGGGCTCCTCGACGACAGACGCGAAATCACGCGACCCGCACTCTAGCAAATCCCGCTCCGCCTGTCTCTCCCGGCATTTTCTCCGCGGGAGACCTCCCGACCGTCCGGTTCTGGAGACTCCGGTGTCCTTCGGGGGCGTCACCAAGACCTGCTCCCTTCCGGGGCATGGCGCTTCCGTCCGGGCCAGGGCTGCAGGAGCTTGACGATCTCGGACTCGTACTCCCGATAGGGGTGTTTGCCCGAGAACACCATCGCCTTCCGCCCGTCGCGGGCGTAGAGGACGCTGAACGGCAGCTCGCCGCCCCAGGACTTGTCCACCGCGTCGATGAACTCCTGATCGTCACCGCCGGTCTTCCTGTGATAGTTGGGGAATGCGGGCTTCTGCTCGGCCAGGAACCTTTCGACGTCCCCGCTCTGGCGCGCGAAGTCTGTCGAGACTCCGAGCACCCGAAGTCCCCTTGCGCCGTAGGCCCTGCTCAGGCGGGAGAGATCCGGGAACTCCTCGCGGCAGGGGACGCACCACGTGGCCCAGAAGTTGACCAGGACCACATGCCCCTTCTCCCGGGCCACTCTCTCCGAGAGCCCCTTCGCGTCCACCTCTCCCGCGATCCGATGGGCCGATCGGGTGATCGGGTGATCGGGTGGAGTGAGCGCGAGGGATGCGCCCGCAAGAAGAACGGCCGGCAGGGACCCGGGACTCAATCCAGGATCCGAAATCGGAGATCCGGAATCGTCAGACCCTCTTGATCGAGCAGCCGAAGGCCTTCGTCTCGGATTTCGCGATCGCGTGCCCGCCCAGCATCGCGTCCAGAGCGTTCTTCAGGTCCGGAGAGGCGACCCGCGACGCGTCTTCGTAGTTCTCGTCGATCCGCCCGTGGTAGCGCAGCTTCCCCTCGGGGTCCACGACGAAGATCTCGGGCGTGTGGCGGGCATCGTAGAGGTCGGCCACCTTGTTGTCGGGGTCCTTCATGATCGGGAAGGCGAAGCCGTGCTGTTTCGCGTGGGCGGTCACTTCCTCGGCCGGTTCGGTCTTGTTGCTGTTGATGCCGGCGAACAGGACCCCCTGCTTCGCATAGGCTGCCGCCATGTCGCGCATGCGGTCGTTGTAGGCGTTCGAGTAGGGACACTTCGTCGCGATGAACAGGATGACGACCGCCTTGTGGCTTTTGGCCGCTTCCGCCAGCGAGAAGTTCTTTCCGTCCAGGGTCGTCAGCGTGAACTGAGGCGCCGGCGCCCCGACCTGCGGACCGGCCGCCAGGAGCGCCCGCGCGAGGAGAAAGGAGGTTGCGGTGACGAGGAACGGTCTCGAGAGGCGCATGCGTCATCTCCTTCAACCGCGGAAAAAGCCCCCGCCCTCTCCGGATATTCCCGTCCGGTCGTTCTCTTCCCGGGGCCGAGAGGCGCGGGTCCCGCGAAAGCGGAAGCGACGGGCTACACGAGGAACGTGGGGCGATCGACCACCTGGTCGAATTTCCAGACGTAATTCTTCCACCCGTTGAAGAACTCGATGGTGATCTCGTAGTGCGCTTCGATCCTGACCGCCTCCTTGGACCGCTTGATCGTCAGGTTGTCTTCGGTGACGGGCAGATTGAGCTCCTTCGCCTTCGCGAGGATTTCTTTCTGGAGCTGTTTCGTGTCCCGGATGGAGGCGAAGGAGGCCTCTTCCTGCATGAAATCGTAGAAGGTCGAGGTCGCGACCTTGACGGGGATGATCTTGTAGAGGCCGTAGCCGATCAGTGCGAGAACCCCAAGCCAGACGATGCACCCGATTCTCCCGGAGCCCCGCGTCCTTCTCGTTGATCGCATTTGCTTCTTCCGATCTGCGGCGATTCTAACCCGACCGGTCAGCGGACAGGAAGAAACGTTCGAGACCATCGCGTGTTCCTGAGCAGGTCGGCGACCCATCCGAGAGGGCCGGGCCGCCGCCCTGCGCCGCCCGCCGGGTGGGACCAGTAGACGAGAAGGGGACGCCCTTTCAGATTCGAAGCCGGGACCGGGCCCCAGAAGCGGCTGTCGTAGGAGTTGTCGCGATTGTCTCCGAGAGCAAAATAGGTCTGCGCCGGCACGGAAACCCGGGCGATCTGGTCGCGCCGGCGCAGCCCCTCGGGGAGCTGGGAATCGTCGGGCCAGACGCGCGGATCCGAATGGAGGGCGCGCGGCTCGTTCTCGGGCCTTCCGTTGATGAAGACGATCTTGTCGCGGATTTCCAGCGTGTCCGACGGAAGCGCCACGGCCCGCTTGACGAAGTCCCGCCGCGGATCCTCCGGAAACTTGAAGACAATGACGTCGCCGCGCCGCACCGGGCGGCAGGGGAGCAACCGGTCGACCGACGGGAGCGCGCGCGGCGCGAAGATGAACTTGTTCACCACGACATGGTCTCCGACCAGGACGGTCTTCTCCATCGAGGGGCTCGGAACGACGAAGGCCTGCAGCAGGAACGTGCGCACGAAGAGGGCGAGCATGACCGCCACGAGGACGGCCTGCGCGAACTCCGACGGATGCGACCGGCGCGAGGCTTCCGCCGAGCGGCGGTGGGAGCCCGCGGTCTCCGCCGTCAGCGAACGAGCCGGAACATCCGGTCCCATCGCGTCCGGGAGACGAAGTGGGTCGCCACGCCGGCGAGCTGCCGGATCTTGGCGACGACCCCGTGCCAGATGTGGGAATTCGGCTCGGCCTCGTAGGACCAGTAGATCAGGAAGGGTCTCCCGAAGATGTTCCCGCGAGGAACCGAGCCCCAGAAACGGCTGTCCAGAGAGTTGTCGCGGTTGTCCCCCATTCCGAAGTAGGAGCCGGGGGGAACGCGGTAGGGCCCGAACTGGTCCCTCTCGACCGCCATTTCCGGCACGTGGGGGTCCCCGGAGCGGTAGGTCTCTCGGTCGATGTGCTGGACCCAGGGGCCATCGGCCGGCTTCTCGTTCACGAAGAGCGCCTTGTCATGGACCTTCACCAGGTCGCCCGGTCCGGCGATCGCTCTCTTGACCAGCACGTTTCCCGGGTTGATGTCGTCTCCCGGCTTCTTGAACACGATGATGTCTCCGCGGCGCACGTCGCGGTACGGAAGAAACCGGGCGAGCGCCGGGAGCCTGGGGCCGAAGACGAATTTGTTGACCAGCAGGTGGTCTCCGACGAGGATCGTCTTTTCCATCGAGCCGGTCGGGACCTGATAGGTCTGGACGACGAAGGTCCGGACGAAGAAGACGAAGATGCCGGCCACGAGCAGCGACTCGTACCATTCGCGCGTCGCGGAATGCCGGCCGGAGCTGCCCACGGGCGGGGATTGCGAACTTTCTGTTTCCGTCATTCGACCTTCAGAACGGCGAGGAAGGCCTCCTGCGGGATGTCCACCCGCCCGACCCTCTTCATCCGTTTCTTCCCTTCCTTCTGTTTCTCGAGCAACTTCCTCTTGCGCGTGATGTCCCCGCCGTAGCACTTGGCGAGCACGTTCTTCCGGATCGCCGAGACCTGCTCCCGGGCGATGATCTTCGCGCCGATCGCCGCCTGGATCACGACTTCAAACATCTGCCGGGGGATGATTTCTTTCATCTTTGCGGCGAGGAGGCGTCCTTTTACCACGGCCTCCTCCCGATGGACGATGAGCGAGAGCGCATCCACGGGCTCGCCGTTGACGAGGATATCCAGCTTGATCAGGTCTCCCTCGCGGTACCCGGCGAGCTCGTAGTCGAAGGAGGCGTACCCGCGGGAGATGGACTTGAGCTTGTCGTAGAAGTCGAGGACCACTTCGTTCAAGGGGAAATCGTAGATGAGGATCACGCGGTTGCTCGAGACGTACTCGAGGGATTTCTGCTCGCCGTGGCGGTCCTCGCAGAGCTTGAGGAGGCCGCCGAGCGAGTCGTCGCGCGTGATGATCGTGGCCGTGATGTAAGGCTCCTCCACGCGCTGGATGGTGTTGGGCTGCGGCAGATGGTTCGGGTTGACGATCTCGAGGATCTCGCCGGAGGTCGTCGTCACCTTGTAATTGACTCCCGGCGCCGTCGTGATCAGGGAGAGGTCGAACTCCCGCTCCAGCCGTTCCTGCACGATCTCCATATGCAGGAGGCCGAGGAACCCGCAGCGGAAGCCGAAGCCCAGGGCCGTCGAGTTTTCCGGAACGAAGGTGAAGGACGCATCGTTCAGCCGCAGCTTCTCCATGGCGTCGCGCAGGTTGGCGTAGTCGTCCGCGTCGGTCGGGAAGAGGCCGGCAAAGACCATCGGCTTGACTTCGGTGAAGCCGGGCAGCGGCTCGGCCGTGGGGTGCCCCAACTCGGTGATCGTGTCCCCGATGCGCGTCGAGTGAAGGTCCTTGATGTTCGCCCAGAGAAAGCCGACCTCTCCGACCGAGAGGGCGGGGACCGCCTCGCGCTGCGGCTTGAAGACCCCGACCTCCTCGACCTCGGCTTCGAGCCCCGTCGCCATCGCCCGGATCTTCATGCGTCCCGAAAGCCTCCCGTCCACGATGCGGACGAGCGAGGTCACGCCGCGGTACGGGTCGTACCAGGAATCGAAGAGGAGAGCCTTCAAGGGGGCCCGGGGGTCGCCCGCGGGAGGAGGGACGGCGGCCACGATGCGCTCGAGCAGCTCGTCGATGCCGATCCCCTGCTTGGCCGAGGTCAGGACCGCGTCTCCCGCCGGGATGCCGACGACCTGCTCGATCTGCTCGCGCGCGCGCTCGGGCTCGGCCGACGGCAGGTCGATCTTGTTGATGACCGGCACGATCGCGAGGTTGTTGTGGATGGCCAGATAGGCGTTGGCGAGCGTCTGCGCCTCGACCCCCTGCGTGGCGTCCACGACCAGAACGGCTCCTTCGCAGGCCGCCAGCGACCGGGACACCTCGTAGGAGAAGTCCACGTGGCCGGGCGTGTCGATCAGGTTCAGCGTGTAGTCGTTGCCGTCCTTTGCCCGATACTGGAGCGTCACGGCCCGCGCCTTGATTGTGATGCCGCGCTCCTGCTCGAGCTCCATGTCGTCGAGCATCTGCTCGTGCATTTCGCGCGCGGTCACGGCTCCGCACCGCTGAAGGATGCGGTCCGACAACGTCGTCTTCCCGTGGTCAATGTGCGCGACGATCGAGAAGTTGCGGATGAACTGCGGGTCGGGCATGGCGGAACCGCGAATCATACCGATTCCAGATTCCGGATAGCCGGCCTTCTCACGTTCCGAGCGGCCAGCGCGAGCGCGCGACGATCGAATCGAGCGGCGGAGCGCCGTCTCTGCGAAACCTCAGCAAACCGGCCCACGCGATCATCGCCGCGTTGTCGGTCGTCAGGGACTTGTCGGGCAGGAACACCGGAACGCCATTTTCCTCTCCCCAGCGGGAGAACGTGGCCCGCAGCTGCGAGTTGGCCGCCACGCCGCCGGACAGCGCCAGCCGGCGGATTCCTTCCCTCTGATGAGCGGTCTCGACGCGCTGGAGGAGAGCCAGGACGATCGCGCGCTGGAAGGAGGCGAAGAGGTCGGCCAGATCCTGCGGGAGACTCGCCGGGTCGAGCGGCGATCCGTCCACGCCGCGCTTTTCGAACTCGCGCAGCATCGCTGTCTTGAGCCCCGAAAAGGAGAAATCCTCCGAGCCGCCGCCGACGCGTCCGATCGGGAGGCTGTAGCGGCTCGCGTCGCCGCGCGCGGCAATCGAGTCCACGACCGGCCCTCCCGGATAGGGAAGGCCCGCTCGCCGTGCGACCTTGTCGAAGGCCTCGCCCGGAGCGTCGTCTCGCGTTCGGGCGATCGGGACGATGCGTTCTGCCTCCACGCGAACGAGCTCCGCGTGGCCGCCGGAGACGACGAGCCCGTGGAAAGGAGACTCGATCGGGCGGGCCGGCAGCCCGCCCGCGGCCAGGTGCGCCGAGTAGAGATGGCCCTCCAGGTGATTGACACCCACCAGGGGCAGGCCCCGAGCGAACGCAAGCGCCTTTCCCGCCGACAGGCCGACGAGAAGCGCTCCGATGAGTCCGGGTCCCGCCGTGGGCGCGACCAGGCCGATGTTGCGGACCCGGACGCTCGCCCGGTCCAGCGCCTCTTCGAAGACGGCCGGCAGGTTTTCCAGGTGCGCCCTCGCGGCCAGCTCCGGCACCACACCGCCGTACGCGGCGTGCGCCTGCATCTGCGTCGCGACGACGTTGGAGAGGATTCGGCCCTCGCCGTCCAGGACGGCCACGGAAGTCTCGTCGCAGGAAGTCTCGATCCCCAGGACTTTCACGAAGGGAGGACCCGGAAACCTTCCTTCCGCGCCGCGTCTCTCAGCCTGTCGTCCACGCAGACGAAGGGGATCTCTTCGGGCCTGTCCTCGCACGCGACGAGAGCGGCTCCCAGCTGCAGAGCGTCCGCCGCGCGGAGAAAGTGCGTATTGAGGACCCTCAGAGCGCGCGACCGCACCAGCTCGAGAGAGCAGACTTCCCGCCAAGTTTGGGAGAGCGCCGCGAATCCGGCGCCGACGGCCTCTTTCTGACTTGCCGAAAGACCTTCCCGCGAGCGCCGCGCGAGGGCCGAGGCGATTTCGACGGGAGTGAGGCACCAAATCGTCAGTTCCGGGTCCTTCTCCCGAAGGGCTCGAAGGGGCGCGGTGGAGTCCTCCTTGACGAGCAGAGAGACGATTGCAGAGCTATCCCAGTACTTCATCGCCCGGACCGCCGCTCCTCCAGAAGTGCTTCGAGCACGCTGAACTTGCGATCGATCTTGACGGGTGGCGGCAGCTTCACGGGTCGGCGAACTTTCGGCGGTGACAGGACTCCCCGTCGTTCGGCGTCCAGGACCCAATCCGGAACTCCCTCGCCGCCAGGCGCGATCGGCTCGATTCGCGCGATCGGCGTGTTCCTGTCGTAGACGATGACCGTCTCGCCCTTTCGCACCCGAGCGAGGTATTCGGAAAGGCCATCCCGCAGCTCTGAGATTCTGGCGTTCTTCATAACGCCATTATAGCCAGAAGACGGTAGACGGTAGAGGTTAGACGGAAGACGAGAAGTTAACAGGTCTTCCTCTCCCGTCTCCCGTCTCCCGTCTACCGTCTCCCGGCCTCGCGAACGGCGCGAGACAGGCTCTCTTGATAGGGAGGGCGGCAGATTCCCTGGTCCGTCACGATGGCCGTGATGTATCGGGCCGGCGTGACGTCGAAGGCCGCGTAGCGGGCGGAAACTCCGGCAGGGGCGATCGAGTGGCCGGCGAAGTTCAGGACTTCCCCGGAGCTTCGCTCCTCGATAGGGATCCGCGAGCCCTCCGGGCAGGCCAGGTCGATCGTCGTTGTGGGCGCGGCTACGTAGAAGGGGACGCCGTTCTCCCGGGCCAGGACGGCCAGCGAATAGGTGCCGATCTTGTTGGCGGTATCCCCGTTGGCGGCGATGCGGTCGGCCCCGACGAGGACGGCGCGGACCTGTCCGCGGGAAAGAAAGTGGCCGCCCATGCCGTCGGTGATGACTTCGACCGGAATCCCGTCGCGGGCGAGCTCCCACGCGGTCAAGCGCGCGCCCTGCAGGTACGGCCGCGTCTCGCACGCCAGGACGCGGACGTTCTTGCCCGCTTCGATCGCCCCGCGGATGACTCCGAGCGCGGTTCCGTAGCCGGCCGTCGCGAGAGCGCCGGCATTGCAGTGAGTCATGACGAGACTGTCCGCGGCGAGCAGCTCCGCCCCGTGCGCGCCGATCGAGCGGCAGGCCTCGATGTCCTCGGCGGCGATCGCGTCCGCCTCGGCGATGAGCGCCGCCTCGATCCGATCGGCGGAAGACTCCGCGACCTCTCCGAAACGGCTGGCCATTCGCTCCAGCGCCGCGAAGAGGTTGACGGCGGTCGGCCTCGTCGCCGCGAGAAGATTCCGGGCCGTTCGGAAGCGTTCGGCTGCCGGCGTGGTCGCGCCGCTTCTCATCGAAAAGGCCACGCCGTAGGCCGCGGCGACTCCGATGGCCGGCGCCCCTCGCACGGCCAGATCGCGGATTGCCAGAGCGACCTCGGCCGGATGTCCCAGCGTGAGCCAGACCTCCCGGGCCGGCAGCAGCCTCTGGTCGAGCAGCCGGAGAGAGTCTCCCTCGCGATAGAGAGGCCGGAAGAGAGGCATCACCGTCATCGGGTCGGATCCTTGGGGATCACGATCGAAAGGTCACCGGGCTTCCTGGACGACGAGACCCACGCCGCCGCCCCGCGGATCGGCCACGGCGGTCAGCGTCCCGTCGGCGCGCCGCGCGATCGCGTGGACGCGTCCGATCGAATCCTCTTTGGGCTTGCGCTCGACGACCGCGTGTCCGAGCTTTTCCAACGCCTCCGTCCAGGCCGGATCGAAACGGCCCCTCTCGGCCTCTATCCGGTCGGGATAGTCCTGCTGGTGGAACCGGGGCGCGGCGACCGCGTCGGCGAGAGTCTCCCCGCGCACCAGGAACCCGAGCAGCACCTGCAGATTCGTCGTCGGGATCGTGGATCCCCCCGGCGTGCCCCAGACGAGAACGTTGCGTCCGCCGGCGACCGCGATCGAGGGGCACATGGAAGAAAGCATGCGCTTGCCCGAGGCGACTTCGTTGGCCTCGCCCTGCACGAGTCCGTACGCGTTGGGCCGGCCGGGCTTCGTGGAGAAGTCATCCATCTCGTTGTTCCAGAGGAACCCCAGCCCCGGCGCGACCCGAGCGTTGCCGAAGGAGTCGTTCAGAGTTGTCGTCACGGAAACGGCGCCGCCCGCGCCGTCCATGACGGAAAAATGCGTCGTCGAGGGCCTCTCCTTTTCCAGGACCGGAAGCGAGCCGCTCGGCGTCGAGCGCAGCGGGTCGATGGACGCGGCCAGCCGCCGGAGCCTCGCCGGGTCGGTCAGGAGAGACTGCCGGACGCGGGGAAAGGCCGGGTCGCCCAGGTAACGGTTGCGGTCCCGGAACGCGCGTTTCTCGATCTCCGCCAGCAGGTGCGCCGAGGCGGCGTCCCGAGCCTTGAATTTCGGGAGACCCACGTACCCGGCGAGCATCGCCATCTCCGCCAGCACGGGGCCCGAAGAGGGCGCCGGAGTCGTCAGGATTTCCGCGTCGCCGAGCTTGAAACGGAGAGGATTGCGAATCCTGGCCTCGTATCGCGCGAGGTCGCCCCGCGAGATGAGCCCGCCGTCGCGCTCCTGTCCGGCTTCGATCCGGCGGGCCACGCGCCCCCTGTAGAAGCCGTCTCCGCCGCGGTCCCGGATGTCTTCGAGGGTGCGCGCCAGGTCCGGCTGCTTCAAGACCGAGCCCACGGGAGGAGGCGCGCCGTTGGGCAGGAAGATGCGCGCGGTCTCGGGGTCCTTCGCGAGGCGCTCGCGGTGCTCCTCGCTCGAGAGCGAGCGGAAAACCGCTTCCGAGATCACGAAGCCGTCGCGGGCGAGCCGCACGGCGGGATCGACGACGGTTTTCCACCGAAGCCGCCCGGACCGGCGGTGGGCGAGCGACAGCCCGGCCACCGATCCCGGGACTCCCGAGGCCAGCGGCCCCTGGGTCGAAGAGGGCACGATGCCGTGAGCGTCGGGTCGGACGTAAAGATCCCGGCGCGCGGCCCGCGGGGCGATCTCGCGGAAGTCCACCACCAGGACCCGGCCGCGCGAGTCTCGCGAGATCCAGAAGCCGCCTCCGCCGATGTTGCCGGCCTCCGGCCAGGTGACCGCAAGCGCGAAGCCGACCGCGACCGCGGCGTCGGCGGCATTGCCCCCCTTTTTCAGGATCTCGATCCCCACCCGCGCGGCGGTCGCTTCGGCCGCCGCGACCGCTCCTCCCCGCCCCGTCGCAACCTGTTGCTCCGCGGCGAAGGCTTGCGAGGAGACGAAGAAGAAGGCGGCGAGGCTCGCGAGGATCCGTCTCATCCGGCCAATTCTATGTTCAGGCCTCCCTGTCATCCCTCGCGGAGCCCCTCCTGAGCGAAGCGAAGGGCTCGGGATGACACCGGGTAAGATCACCGCCCATGAAATCCATTCGAGACTTGGAGCTGCGCGGCAAGCGCGTCTTCCTTCGCGTGGACTTCAACGTCCCGCTGGAAGGCGGCCGCGTCACGGATCGCACCCGGATCGAGGAGACGATTCCGACTGTGCGGCTCGCCGCCGCCGCCGGAGCGCGGGTAATCTGCGCGTCGCATCTGGGAAAGCCGAAAGGAAAAGTGAAACCCGAGTTGTCTCTGGCGCCTGTCGCGATCGCGTTCGCGGAGGCTCTCGGGCGCCCGGTCCGATTCGTCGAGGAGTGCCTGGGGCCGCAGGCGGAGTCCGCGGCGGCGAGGCTCGAGCCCGGAGAGGTCCTGCTGCTGGAAAATCTGCGGTTCCACGCGGGCGAGGAATCCAACGACCCGGAATTCGCGAAGGGCCTGGCCGCGCTCGCCGAGGCTTACGTGGACGACGCCTTCGGCGCCGCGCACCGCGCCCACGCTTCGGTCGTCGGGGTCCCGGAGCTTCTCCCGGAGAAAGGCGCGGGACTCCTGCTCGAAAAGGAGGTCCGGGAGCTCTCGCGCCTGCTCGACCCGCAGCGGCCGTTCGCGGTGATCCTGGGCGGCGCGAAGATCTCCGGCAAGATCGACGCTTTGCGCGCTCTGGCGCACCGCGCCGACGTCCTGCTCCTCGGCGGCGGGATGGCGAATCATTTCGTGCGCGCCATCGGCCTCTCCGTCGGACGCTCGCTCCTGGAGGAAGACAAGGTCGCCGTCGCGCGAGAGGTCCTCGACCTGTGCAAGAAGGAGGGCAAGACGATCGCGCTTCCCTCCGACTTCGTTGTCGCGGCATCGGTGGACGACGCGAAAGGCGCCCGCACGGTCGCCATCTCGAAGATCCCGGAAGACGGGATGGCTCTCGACATCGGCCAGAAGACCCTGGAGCAATTCGAGCGATTGCTCGAGCCGGCCAAGACCATCTTCTGGAACGGCCCGATGGGCGTGTTCGAGCATCCGCCGTTCGACCGGGGGACGAAGACGCTCGCGATGCTCCTGGCCGAGTCCGGCGCCGTCACGGTCGTCGGAGGCGGCGAGAGCGTCGCCGCGGTCAACCAGGCCGGGGTCGCGGAGAAGTTCACGCACGTTTCCACCGGCGGCGGCGCCTCCCTCGAGTTTCTGACGGAGGGGACACTGCCGGGAATCGAGGCACTGAGATTGTTCTCAACTGATCCATGAACCTCTTCATAGCGAACTGGAAGATGAACAAGACCCGCGGAGAGGCGGCCGCTTTCTCCCGCGAGCTCGGAGAGATCCTCGGCAATCGCTATCCGGGCGTGGAGCTGGTCGTTGCGCCCCCGTTCACGGCGCTCGACTCCGCCGCGGATCCACGCGGGCGCTGGTCGCTCGCGGGACAGGACGTGGCCGCCGAGGCGGAGGGAGCGTACACGGGCGAGGTCTCCGCCCGGATGCTCGCCGATGCCGGGTGCCGCTACGCGATCGCCGGTCACTCGGAACGGCGCCGAATCTTCGGTGAGGAGAGCGGCGTTCTCGCGCGCAAGCTCGCTCGCGCGCGAGAAGCGGGGCTGACCCCGATCTATTGCCTGGGCGAGACGGACGACGAGCGGGAGCAAGGACTGACCGCCACGGTCCTCGTCGCCCAGGTCGAAACCCTGAAGAAGGACCCGAGCGATGCGCCGCTCGTCGTCGCTTACGAGCCGGTCTGGGCGATCGGCACGGGCAAGGCCGCCACGGCCGAGGACGCCGGATCGGCGCGCGTTCATCTGGCGGAGCTTCTCTCCGCGCGCCGGGACGTCCGCATCCTCTATGGCGGCTCGGTCACCGCGGAAAACGCCCGCTCCCTCCTCGACGAGTCGGGAGTGGATGGCTTCCTGATCGGTGGCGCGAGCCTCAAAGCCCGCAGTTTCGCGGCCATCGCGGGGATTTAGGGCAGGACCGCCGGGCAGCTTCCCTTGACGCTTCAGCCCTGGCCGCGTACACTTCTTCCCCTTTTTTGGAGGCCCGGTGCAAATCGCTTACGTCTCCCTGATCGTGCTCTACGTCTTCATCTGTTTCTTCCTCATCCTGGTGGTCCTGGTCCAGCAGGGGAAGGGAGCGGACATCGCCGGCGCCTTCGGCGGCGGAGGCACGCAGACCGCCTTCGGCGCGCGGGGCGCGACGACCTTGCTTCACAAGCTGACTACAGGCGCCTTCATCGGGTTCATTTTGCTGTCTCTCTTGCTGACGGTCTTTCAGGCACGGCAAAGGCCCTCGGTCGTCAAGGCTGCTCCGCAGAAGGCGAATGCCGTTGGCGTCGTGCCTCAGCCGGCTCCGGCCGGCAGGCAGGCGCCGGGACAGCCGGCCGCCACGGGCCAGGCCGCCCCGGTCCCGGCCGCCGCCCAGCCTCCCGCGGCAGCGCCCAATGCCGCTCCCGCGGCGCCCGCGCAGAAGAAGTGACCCCCCGTGCCGTCGTGGTGGAACTGGTAGACACGTACGTTTGAGGGGCGTATGGGGCAACCCATGCCGGTTCGAGTCCGGCCGACGGCACCATAGAAACTCAGTTGTGAATTCTGAGTTGTGAATTGTGAGGAGCTCCCGCGGCGGGCTCCGGAATTCACAATTCGCCATTCACAATTCACGGGACCGGGTCGTCCCCGCCTCTGGCGAAGGGATTGCAGCGCAGGACCCGGGTGACCGCGAGCGCTCCGCCTTTGGGCCATCCGTAGCGCAGGATCGCTTCGCGGCCGTAGGCGGAGCACGTCGGATGGAAGCGGCATCGAATGACCCCCGAGCGCTCGAACGCGCGCGAGAGAGTCGCGCGGTAGGTATCGATGACACCGACCGCCAGCCGGGCCCCGAACTGCTCGCGAGCCGGCTTGATCGAATCACCGACCGCGAGTCCGAGAAGGGCCGCCAGGACAACCGATCCCCATCCCCGGACGCCGCCGGCCCGGCCGCCCCGGTCAGAAGCGGCGGGCATACCGCGAGATCACGGGCACGATCAACCGCTCTCCGCTCAACGCCTTGACCACCGCCAGGATCGCGATGATCGTGTAAACGATGAGGACCACGAACATCACGATCGGATAGACGCAGGAGAGGGGCGGGACGAGAACGCCGATGATCGTCGCGATGATCCCGATAGCCACGACCGCGCCGAACAGGAGCAGACCGTTGGCCGCGTGCCAGCGGACCTCCCGGTCGCGCCTGCCGGCGATAAGTGGAATGAACCCGAGGAAGGCGAGGTAGGAGAGGACCAGCATCCAGGAGGGCTGCGAGCGGGACTCCGGCATCAGGCGACCTCGCGGGCAGGATATAACGGGCGTAAGGCGTGAGGCGACAGGCGTGAGGCGCGGAACCGTGATCGGCGATTCGCCTGACGCCTAACGCCCTGACGCCTAATGAGTCTTGAGGCGGATAGAACCGTTGACGGTCTCGCAGTGGAGCGATTCGGAGCCGCCGTTGTAGGAGCCCCGGGCCTCTTTCGGCCCGTGCTTGCCCTCCACGGACAGATCGATGTCCCCCTCGATTCTCCCGTTGACCGTCTGCAGGTCGTACCGGACCGAAGAGGCGCGGTCGAAGGCGACTTCGACGGAGCCATTGACCGTCTCGAGCTGTGATTTCTTCAGCGGGCCGCGGAACGCGATGCGCAGGCCCCCGTTGACGGTGGCTGCCCGCACGGGCCCACCGCAGCCGGTCAGCTCGATCGAGCCGTTGACGACGTCGCACGCGAGGGAGCTGTCGAAACCGCTCGCCTGAACCTGGCCGTTGGTCGTCTCCAGGCGTGCCGCCGTGGCGGCCGGGAAATGAAGCTCGTACTCCACGCGCGCGTTGTGCCATCCGAAGTCGAGGAACCCGAAGAGCTTGTGCCGCCGGGGGTTGACGGTCTCGATCCGGATCTCGTCGCCGATCTTGCGGACCCGGATCTCCGTCAGATGAAGAGTTTCCTCGGCTTCGCCTCCGCCGGCCGTCTTGACGGCGCGGACCCTCAGGTAGGGCCGGTCCCAGGCTATTGCCTCGATCCGGCCGTTGACGTTCTGTACCGAGACGCGCGAAACCCCTTCCATCGAAAAGGCTTTCTCGAATACCTCCTCCTGAGCGGCCGAGAGGACGGAGGCTGTCAGGAGAGCGGCCAGGGCGAAAAGGGCTCGTCTCATGTTTACTCTTAGATTAACGTAAGCCGGCCCGAAAGGTTCCAGACGCCGGCCGGGAGGAGGTTGGGGCTTGGCTCGATCGCCCGATCACCCGATCACCCGATCACCCGATCGTGTGCTGGCCGATTGCCACCTCCACTTCGAGGGATGTCTCCCTCCCGACGTGCTTCAAGGGTTGGCTCGTCGAGCGGCTCATCCCTTTGCCGACATCGAGGCGTTCGAGGTCAGACGCCGCGGCGTCCACGACGACGCCGGGTTCCTCTCACTCTACAAGGAAGTCTGCCGTCTCTTCCGGCGCCCGGAAGACTACGGCGAAGCCGCGCGCGCGATCGGGGAATCACTCGCCCGCGAAGGAGTCGCCTACGCCGAGATCTACGTGTCGCCGGCGATCCTCTCGCGCATGGCGCTGGACGGCGCGAGGTGCCTCGAGGCGATCGACGAGGCGTTCCGCGCGCGGCCCGGAGGATGCGATTGCCGGATCCTCCTCGATGCCGTTCGCCAGTGGGGTCCCGAATCCGCCGATCAGGCGCTGGATCTCTACGAGAGGAGTCCCTTCCCGTCCATCGTCGGCTTCGGCATGGGCGGTGACGAGAAAGCCGTGCCGGCCGCCGCGTTCGCGGGCGCTTATATGCGCGCCCGGGCCCTGGGACTCAAGACGTCGGTTCACGCGGGGGAATGGAGCGGTCCCGATTCCCTGGAGCAGGCGCTCGATGTCCTTCGCCCCGACCGGGTGGATCACGGCATCGCGGCGGCGGCCGACGCGAGGCTTGCGGAACGGTTGGCCGACGAGCGCACGACTCTGTGCGTGGCGCCGACCGGGAACGTCGCGACCGGCGCCGTCAGGAGCTTCGAGGAGCATCCCCTCGCGCGCCTGATCGAAGCCGGCGTGCATGTGGCCCTCTGCGCCGACGACCCGCTTCTCTTTTCCACGACGACGGCCGGGGAATTCCGCATGGTGCGCGAGCGGTTCGGCTTCGGCGACTCGGAACTCCGGCGCCTGGCGGCGAACACCTGGCGGGCCGCCTTCTGCTCCAAGCCGGAAAGAGAGGCTGGCATCGCAAGTCTCGCCGCCTGGACCCTTTAACCTCCCTGTCATCCCTTCGCTCCCTCCCTGTCATCCTGAGCGCAGCGAAGGATCTGCTCTCTCCTGCTTCGACGGGTTCCTACCTGCTCAGGGCGGGCTCTGAGCGACCTGTCCTCCGAAGCCTTGGCGAAGGAGGAAGCGAAGGATCTGCCCCGTTCCGTCCAAGTCTACGAGGCAGATTCCTCATCACTTCGGGATGACAGGGTATTTGAGTTACGGTCTTGCGAGGACTTCGTAGGAGAGGCTGGCTTCTTCGAGAGAGGCCAGAAGAGCGGGCAGGAGAGACCGAATCACTTCGAGGCGCACGACGGGGGGGGCCCCCGGCTCGAAGGTCTCGCCGGCGAGGGTGACCTGCGGGGGACGAACCAGCTTCTTCAAGGCTCCCAATCTCTCGTAGGGACACGTCACGACGACTAGAGAGGTCTCCCGGATGGTCCTGCGGCCGGCGGCGCCGAGCGCCCTCTCGGCGGCTGCCCGGTAGGCCCGCGAGAGGCCGCCCGTGCCGAGCTTTGTCCCGCCGAAGTACCGCACGACCGCAACGAGAACGTCGCAGATCCCGGCCGATTCGATCGCGGCCGCGATGGGTTTGCCCGCGGTTCCGGAAGGCTCCCCTGCGTCCGACGAGCGCCGCGCGGCCGCATCGCCGGAGCCGATCTTCCACGCGAAGGCCACGTGGGTGGCGTCGTAATACTGCCGCTTCAGGCGGCCGACCGCCTCCGCCGCCTCGTCCGGATCCGCTATCGGGTACGCGAACGCGAGAAACCTCGACGCCCGCTCGCGGACCTCGCCGCGGCCCTCTCGGGCGGGCAGGACGCGCTCATCGGCCGAGGGTTTCTTCATAGAGCTTGCGGTAGCGCACGACCGCGGCCTCCGTTGGAAATTCCTCGACCGCGCGGCGGCGGGCCTGCCGCGAGAACGCCGCGAATTTTTCCGGATCGCAGAGGAGCGAGAGGGCCGCGTCGGCCATCCCCGCGACGTCCCCCACGGGGCGCAGGCAGCCGCTCTTTCCGTCTTCCACGACCTCGGGAAGGCCTCCGACCGACGTGCCGATGACCGGCAGCCCGCAGGCCATCCCCTCGAGAGCGGCCAGTCCGAAGGACTCGGCGTCCGAAGGGAGCAGGAGGAGCTTTCCGACGGGCAGGATGGTCTCGATCGAAGGCACGTTGCCCAGGAAGATCGTGCGATCTTCGAATCCTCCCTCCCGGGCCAGGCGCTCCGCCAGGGACCGGTCGGGCCCGTCGCCGATCAGGAGAAGCCGCGCCGGGATCTCCCGGCGTACCCGGTCGAAGACTCCGAGAACGTCGGCGATGCGTTTGACCGGCCGGAAGTTCGAGATGTGAACGAGGACGCTCTCCTCTTCGCGGCACAGCGAGCGCGCGTACGGGGACGCTTCCCCGGGGCGGAAGAGATCGCCGTCCACGAAGTTGTAGATCAGCTCGACTTTGCGGCGCACGCCGAGCTCGCGCTCGGTCACGTCCCGCAAATAGCGCGAGACGGCGGTCACCGCGTCGCTCTTCTCGATCCCGTAACGCGTGATCGGAAGGTAGGAACGGTCCTGCCCCACGATCGTGATGTCGGTGCCGTGGAGGGTCGTCAGGACCTTGAGTTTCACGCCGTTTCCGGCGCTCATCTCGCGGGCCAGGATGGCGGAGATGGCGTGCGGCAGCGCGTAGTGCACGTGGAGCAGGTCGAGCCTGGCGTGCGAGGCGACCTCGGCCATCTTCGTCGCGAGGGCCAGCGTGTAGGGGGGCGAGACGAAGAGCGGATACGTCGGCGCGACGACCTCGTGGAAGAAGACGCGCGGCCGCGGAAGACCCAGTCTCGACGGCAGCGCGTAGGAGATGAAGTGGACCTCGTCTCCCGCTTCCGCCAGCGCGATTCCCAGCTCCGTCGCGACGACGCCGCTCCCCCCGAAGGTGGGATAGCACGTGATGCCGATCCTCATGAGGGTTCGTCAACCGTGAGCCGTGAGCCGTGAGCGGGAGAAGGACCGCCGTCGGATGGGCCTCGGCTGACGGCTGACGGCTGACGGCTCACGATTTCAAAAGCCCGGCTCGAAGCCTTCGAAGGCGCCGATCGGATCGTCGATCCGAGGCGGCCGCTTCGACAGGAAGCCCTCGCCGAATTCCACGCCGATCATGAAACCGAAATATCGGGCGCGGGCCTCGATCGCCGCGAGGAAGCTCTTCTCCGACAGGATCGTTTCCGGCTCCCGCGATTCCGGATTGTGAAACTGGCTCGCGAAGCTGCGGATCGCGGCGGCGCGCGTCTCCATGGCGGGAGTGACGTCCACGACGAAGGTGGGCGGGTGCACGTAGGCGGTCGAGAAATAGACGGTCTGCTGCGGCCGGTGGGCCGGGTGCGCGGTCTCCAGGCGGCGCAGTCCCGCGTAGTAGGCGGCGTCGGTCACGAGCTCTCCGGCGCGGCGGTGGTCCGGGTGCCTGTCGTCGGGGTAGGAGGTCAGGAGGAGGCGCGGCCTTTCCCGCCGGATGATCTCGATCAGCGCGAGCTCGTTCTCGCGGGTCTTGCTCAGGCCTCCGTCGCCGAAGTCGAGGATCTCGCGGAAGTCCGCGCCGAGGATCTCGGCCGCGTGCTCCGCTTCGCGCCGCCGCGTCGCGGCGTCGCCGCGGGTCCCCATCTCGCCGCGCGTCAGGTCGACGATCCCGAAGCGGCGGCCGCGATCCTTGAGCGTCACGAGCGTGCCGGCGCAGGACAGCTCGATGTCGTCGGAATGCGCCGCGATCGCCAGGACGTCAACCGGCATCCGGGCTTTCGGTTTCCGGCGGACGGTCGCCGCCCAGATTGACGATTGCCGCGCCTTGCGTCGCGGCCTCCCCCCCCTTCGCGGCCTCGCGGATCGCCGTCAGGGCTTCCCTCCCATAGGCGAGCATCGGCACCAGCGGGGGGTACAGCCTCTCGGCGGGAGTCCCCTCCGGCAGGACCATCGTCTCGAGCCGCCGCCGCCTCTTCATCGCGGTCTCATCCTTTCTCTCGGCCGCCTTCCGGATCCGCTCGACGAGCTGCTCGACTTGATACGCGATCTTCCGCCCCGCGGTTTCGAGCGCGCCGACGAGCGTCGGATCGGTCTCGCGCAGGCGCGGCTCGAGCTTGTCCAGCTCCTTCTGGAGGTTTCCGGTGATTCGCGAGAGGGCCTCCGCCTCGGGAGTCGCCTGCGCCGGGGGCGGGCCCGGCGGCTGCAGGAGTTGCGCCGCCTCGATGCCGAGCGCTTCCGCCGCCCTTCGCTCCGGCGGACCGAGGAGGACCAGGTGCGAGCGCGGCAGGAGGACGGGAGGCGCGAGGCCGAAGACGGGAAAGAGCGCGAGCGCCTGTGCGTGGTAGGCGATCTCCGCCGCGCCGAGCACGCTCGCCGCGGCCGGCATCAGGAACGACTTGAAGACCGGGCGCGTCAGGACATCCGTCGAAATCCAGATCGAGCCCTTCTCGACGGCTTCGACCGAGGCGGCGAGGTCCTCGATGCGGCGCCTCTCCTCCGCGGCGACCGAGAAGAAGGGAAACACGTCCGGCCGGAACGGGACGGGAACGGGCTTGCCGGCTCGCACCAGACGCGCGGTCGCGGCGGCGAGCGTGTCGCGGACCTCCTTCTCCTGGCGCGCGGCGGAGAGGAAGAACTGCGCGGCCGCCCGGCGCAGCGGCGCCGAGCTCGGATCGAGGATGAGGAACGGCTCGCTTCCCACCAGGTCGAAGAGCGTCTCGAGAAAGGCCTCTCCGTAGGAGACTCCCGGGGAGTAACGGCGGGCGAACGCTTCGAGGATCTCCTCCGCCTCCGGCGTGCGGGCGTCGGCCCGGAAAGACTCGAGGACCTCGCTGACCTTCCCCGGAAGCGGGAGACCGCCCACCGGCCGGCGGTTGGCGCGGTCCGCGCCCTCCAGGACAATGACCTCCGGACCCTCTTTTCCGGGCTTCGCCGTGCGCGCGATCTCTTCGAGGTCGTGGTCGTCCGTCAGGGCCCAGAAGACGGGGACCGCCGGGACTCCCGCCTCCCGAAGCTCTCGAGCCGCGCGGATTGCGTCGAAGGCCTTGGTGATCGTGAACAGCGGGCCGGTGAAGAGGCCGACCTGATGCCCGGCCAGGACGGCAACGGCGCGCCCATCCGCCAGATCGCGCGCCATCGCCTCCGCCTGCGGGAGGCGGGCGCGAAAAGCTTCCGCCGGAATCCGGGCGCGCGTTCCGAGGAGGCGCCTGCCGCGCTCGGCCGCGGCTTCCATCGTCGGAGGGTCGGGGAAGAACTCTGGGAGGCCGCGCAGGAAATCGCGGAAGAGAGGCGCGAGCCCGGGGTAGCGCTCGAAAGGGATCGTGCCCGTCAACATGGCTTTCTCGCCAGGACGATCAGGCGGGGCGAGTCGCTGCCCGCCGGCCCTCCCTCGAAGTCTCCCCAGGCCGCTTCCACGGCGAGACCCGCCCCGCGGAACATCGCCGTCAGCTCCTCGGCCGTGTAGGCCCGCACGCTCTCGCGAAAGGTGGCTGTCGAACCGCCGTGGCGGACCTCGATCTCCTTTTCGACGCGCCGGCTCTCCGGGTTCCACCGCCGGCGGATACGGTATTCCCGCTCGCCGGCCGAGCGGTTCTCTTCCTCGACAAGGCTCTTGATCACGGAATCGCGGCCGAACGTGTCGCACAGGAAGCGGCCGCCCGGCGCGAGCACGCGTTCGATCTCGGTCACGACCGCCACGTTTTCGGCCTCGGGGAGAAAGTAGCCGAAGCTGGTGAAGAAGTTCACGACGGAGCGGAACACGCGGTCGGCGAACGGGAGCGACCGCATGTCGCCTCGCACCAGACGCAGGTCCTCTCCTCGCGCGCGGGCCAGCTCCAGAGACGGCGAGGAGTAATCCAGGCCGACGGGCGGGAATCCCTTCTCCGCAAAACGCTGAGAATGCCGCCCGGCTCCGCAGCAGAGATCCAGCAGCGGCATCGGGTCCGGATCGAGGTGAGCCAGCGCGAACGCGACCTCCCGCCGCGCGGAAGCGAGGTCGCGGTGCGGGTAGAGCTCGAGATAATCCTCGCCGAACCACGACACCCACCACCTCATGCGGCCGGGATTATGGCAGGTGGAGGCGTTAGAGTTGTTTTGTGGAACAGAGACCCTTCTGCTTCAACAACCGGGAGGGACTCCCGATCCGGGGCGATCTCCTCTCGCCGGACGCTCTCTCCGCGGGGGTGATCGTCTGCATCCACGGCTTCAAGGGATTCAAGGACTGGGGATTCTGGCCGCACGTGGCGAAGCGCCTCCGCGAGGCGGGTTACGGCGTCGCCCGTTTCAATTTCTCGCACTCCGGCATCGGCGCGGACCCGGAGACGCTTTCGGAGACCGGACTCTTCGAGTCGGGCACGTACACGCACGAGGTGGAGGACCTGCGGGAAGTCCTCACGCATCTCTCGCAGGGGCGGCTGCCGGGCTCGGAAGGCCTGGACGCTTCCCGCGTGGGTCTTCTCGCCCACAGCCGGGGCAGCGTGTCGGCGCTCGCCTTGGCCGCTTCGGGAGAGTTGCCGGTGCGCTCAGCGGCTCTCTGGAACCCGGTCTCCTCCGTCCTCTGGTGGGACGAGCAAACGCGCCGGCGCTGGCGCGAGATCGGCTTCTGGGAGTCGGTCAACACGCGCACGGGACAGGTCTTTCGGATGAAAACCGCTCTCCTGGACGACGCCGAGCAGAACCGCGACCGCCTTCATCCCGCCGTCAACGCCGGCAGGCTCCGCGTCCCGCTTCTCGCGGTCGTTGCCGCGCAGGACGAGACGGTGCCGCCGTCTGCGGGAGCCCGGCTCGCGGCCGCCGCCGGCCAGTTCGGATTCGTCGAGGAGATCGCGGCGACGGGCCACACGTTCGGCGCGTCGCATCCGTTCGCCGGCCCGACACCCGCGCTCGAAGAAGCCATCCGGGTCACGCGCGAGCACTTCGACCGCACGCTGGCGTCGGCCGCGCGATGAACGCTCGCGGCCGAGCCGGCGCACTCTTTCTCGCGGCCGCCGCCCTCCTGGCCGCCGCGTGCGGCGGGATCAAGACGGTCTCGAGGGATGGGTACCGCGCTCTCGTCACCTTCTCTTCGGGCGAGCGTTACCAGATCGCCGTGCGAGCAGAGAAGCGCCGCGCGGAAGGAGAGTTCGACGGCTCGACGCTGATCAAGATCCTGCGGCCGGACCTCGGGAAGATCTGGCAGTACCGCCCTTCGACGCGCAAGATCCTGGAAGATGCCTGGTCGCAGGAGGAGCTCGTCCCCGGCTACCCGCTCGAGCCGCGTTTCGACCCCGCGGCTTACGCGCACAGATTCTCCGGAGAAATCAAACAGATCGGCGACGGCGTCCACGGGATCCACCCCTGCGACCGCTACCAGATGAGTCTCCCCTCGGGAGACCGCGTGACGGTCTGGGCCGCCCGGGACCTGGAGCGCCTCCCGGTTCTCGTCGAGCACGAGAGGAAGGACTCTTCAAACCTCTTCCAGCACGTCTCCGTCACGCAGCTGCTCGACGTGCGCATCGGCGCCGGCGAATCCCTCTTCGAGAAGCCGAAGGGGTACAAGGCCGTACAGTCCTATTCGGAACTCTCCCGTTAATGCCGTCCTGAGCCCTTCGCGCCCACGCTGTCATCCTGAGCGAAGCGAAGGATCTGCTCCCGTTTCGACTCTTGGGATGAAGACAGATTCTTCGGGCCTTCGGCCCTCAGAATGACAGACAGGCTAAGCCGACTGCTTTTGCTCGGCCGGACTCAGCGGCGCGAAGTCTCGGAACAGGAAGTGGTCGTAGAAATAGTGGCAGAGGAGGAAGGAGAGGACGACCACGTAGTAGGCGCGGTCCTGGGGCATGCCGAGTCCCCTCCAGAGGAGGAGGTACACGCCGCCGGAGATGACCGTGGCGCCCACCATGGCGGCGTAGAACGCGCGGGTGTGCGAGACCCCTGAGATCCCTCGCACGAAGCCGCTCCCGATCTCGCCGCGGTCGGCCTGGCGCGTCAGGATGAACCAGGTCAGAGCCAGGTACTGGAGCGAATGCCAGGTGTTGAAGCCCTGGAAGGCGACGTCCAGGTTGTCGAAGAGGGGAATGATGAAGGCCAGGCCCACGGTCGCCGCCATGAAGAGCAGGCGCGGCCAGCTCGTCTCTCCGCGCCGGATCTCGCCCATGGTGCGAATGACGTAGTAGAGGAAGAGCGCGGCGAAGCCGGCCGTGAACGCCTGCGCGACCCAGATGTGCTTCAGGAAATCGGGGAAGAGCAGCGTGCTCGACCCCATCGTGAATCTTCCGGTCACGAACTTGTACATGGCGACCGTGTAGAGAGCGCCGAGGATCACGGCCCCGTCGAGCAGGCGGTCAAGCGTCGTGGTCCGCAGGCCCGCCTTGCGGCGATACGTCTCGGAAATGAACTGCGCCTGGTGCGTCACGTGCACCGACGCCCAGAAGAAGAAGAGGGTCAGCAGCAGGATAAACGCGTAGAAGGAGCCAATCACCACGAGGGCCGGAATGACGACGAGAGGCGCGTAGGCGAGCCATCCGTACCGCTCCCGGAAACGCGGCTCGAGCGCGGTGCGCAGGTACGTGGAGTACATGTGGGGCCCGCCGACGAGGAGCGTGACACCCAGGCCGACGATCAGGCTCGCCGTGGATACCGAGGCGCCCAGCCGCTGCAATAGCCCATAAGAGAGATACGGAAGGAAGACCAGGACCCCGGAAGCCGTCAGGAAGAGCAGGTCGAACTTCCGGCTCCGAATCCAGGGCCCCTCGGCCGGGGATGCGTCGTGGATCGCGGTGTTCATCGTTGACATGGCAACCTCCCTCGGGTCGCTGCCGGTGCGCATCCTACCCGTCTCCCGGGCCTTCGTCACCTTCACCGGAATACGCTCCGGACGCTAGAATTGCAAGTTCGATGCTCAAGCTCGGCTCCTTCCAGATCCATCCCCCGCTCATCCTCGCCCCGATGGCAGGCATTACGGACCACGCCTACCGCCTGATGCTCCGGCGCATCGGGGGCGTGGGGCTCGTGACGATGGAATTCATCTCCTCGGAGGCCGTCAGCCGCGGAAACGCCCGGCAGCTGCGCAAGATGTTCTTCTCCGAGGAAGAGCGCCCGATCTCGATCCAGATCTACGGCTCCGACCCGGAGCGCATGGCGGCCGCGGCGGATATTGTCGAAGAGCTGGCTCCCGACGCCTGCGACATCAACATGGGCTGCCCCGCCAACAAGGTCCTGAAGGGGTGCGCGGGCGCGGCGCTGATGGGAGACCCGGAGCTCGCCAGGGCGATCGTCCGGAAGGTCCGGAGCCGCCTCTCGATCCCGTTGACAGTGAAGTTCCGGCTCGGGCTGGACGACTCGCGCAAGAACTTCCTGGAACTGGGCCGGATCTGCGAGGGGGAAGGGGCCGCGGCGGTGGCCATGCACGGCCGGACCGCGCGGCAGATGTACACGGGGCGAGCCGACTGGGACCCGATCGCGGAGCTGAAGTCGGCGCTGTCGATTCCGGTCGTGGGCAACGGCGACATCGAAACGGCCGCCGACGCGATCGAGATGTTCGAGAGGACCGGCTGCGACGCGGTCATGTGCGGGCGCGCGACCATGAAGAACCCCTGGATCTTCCGGCAGATCTCCGACCACCTCGCGGGACGCCCGGCGCGCGAGGCGGCCCTGGAAGAGAGGCGGGACCTGATGCTTGGCCATTTCGGAGAGATCGAGCGCCTCGCAGCCGAGCCGCGCGAGGCCCTTCACAAGCTGCGCACGATGACCGGCTGGTACACGCACGGCCTGCCCAACGGCCGCGCCCTGCGCGTACGGATCTCCGAGCTGAAGACTCCATCCGACTTCCGCGCCGCCGTGGAAGACTTCTTCGCGAATCTGCCGGACCACCTCGCCGCCACCGCCTGAATCCCAAACGCCAGTGTCATCCTGAGGTCGCCGACGCGCCAGAGCCTCCGCCGAAGTCGCCGACGCGCCAAAGCCGCTATGGCGACGGCGCGCGGCTACGGCTCTCCAGCGAAGGGATGACAGGGGAGGACTGCGGGGTTGACCGGGAATGCTCGAGGCACTCCTTTTGGTTCGATTGAGAGATGAAACGCGTCATGAGCCGGATCGGAACCGGGGTCCTGGCGCTTCTCCTCTCCGCGCAACTCCTCGCCCAGGACCAGAAGAAGACCACGGAGGTCTCCACTTCCGCCGGCAAGTTCGCGCTGGACGTGACGGCCGAGTACCTTGGCATGGCCTCCGGCAAGACCGTGGTCCGCCTGCGCCTCTCCTCGCCTCAGCTCTCCAGGGCGCTCTCGGCGAAGGGGGTCCGATTTGCCGCCGGCGAGGTGCGCGGCAGCTTTTCGCGCGGCGCCGACATGGTCGAGGCCTTCCGCTACGCGGTCAGCGCGGACATCGACGCCGGAAAAGTCTTTTCGTACTCCTTCCTGCGCGCGGTCCCTCCGGGCGCTTACAGGGTCAAGCTCATCTTCGCGCTGCCCGGCGGCAAGGACGTGGGAGAGGGGACGGTGGACCTGGCCGTTCCGGAGCTCGGCGCGGAATTCCGACCCGAGATGGCGCCCGCCGAAGCGAGCACGCTGCCCGAAGCCGAGGCGATCGTGATCGCCGATTCCTCCCGGGAGCCCATGGCGCGGCCCGAGAGCCCGAAGCTGAAGATCCTGCCTCCCGCGCGAGAGGCTCCAGTGGGTCTCCTGAGACTGGAAGCGGAGACCGAGCCGCCGATCAAGAAGGTCGAGTTCTACCTGGACGAGAAGCTGATCCTGACGCGCACGCGGCCCCCGTACACCGTGGAGATCGACCTGGGGAACGTCCCGCGCAAGCAGACGCTGCGGGCGGTCGGCTACGACGAGTCCGGACAGGTGATCGACGAGGACGCGTGGGCGATCAACGAAGGCAACGCGCGGATCGCGGTGCGCGTCCTGCCGGAGCCCGATCCCTCCTCGGGCAAGGTCCGCGTCAAGGTCGCCGTGCAGTCCATCGCCGGCGGGATTGCCAGGAAGGTCGAGCTTTTCCTGGACGAGAAGAAGATCGCCTCCTGGCTCGCTCCTCCCTACCAGACCTCGATTCCTTTCGCGGACTACACCCGCGGCAGCATGCTGCGCGCGACCGCCGTGGCCGAAGACGGCAGGGAGGCCAACGACATCCGGATGCTCAAGGGTCCGTCCGCCACGGTCGAGAGCGTGCGCGTGGACGTCGTGCAGCTCCACGTCTCGGCGCTGGACAAGGACTCGCACTTCGTCAAGGGCCTGACGGGAGACGACTTCAGGATCCAGGAAGACGGCCGGCCCCAGACGATGACGGGATTCGAGGTCGCCGAGAACCTGCCCCTGAACATCGGCCTCGTCATCGACAGCTCGGGGTCGATGGAGAAGGGAATGCCGTTCGTGCGCGAGGCCTGCGCCGAGCTCTTCAAGGCGCTGATGCGGCCCAAGGACCAGGGCTTCGTGCTCGAGTTTCGCGACAGTCCCAGGTTTCTCCAGGAGCTCACCTCGGACAACGCGTCCCTTCAGCGCGCCTCGCGGGATCTGCAGGCGCACGGAGCCACGGCGCTCTACGACGCCGTCATTCTGGGGCTCTACCAGTTCCGCGCCCTGCAGGGACGCAAGGCTCTCGTCGTCGTGACCGACGGAGACGACAACCGCTCCCACGTCGAGTTCGACACGCTCCTGCGCTACGCGCGCTCGGCGGGCGCGCCGATCTACTTCATCGCCGTCAACATCCCGCTGACGGACTTCAAGTCGCGCAAGATCATCCGCGAGATCGCGAAGGAGTCCGGCGGCGAAGTCTTCTCCATCGGCAGCGCCGCCAAGATCGGCGAAGTCACCAAACGGATCGAGGAGGAGCTGCGCTCCCAGTACATCCTCGCCTTCCGCACCGACTCCCAGAAGCCCCCCGGCGAGTACCGCGCCGTGACAGTCGCCGTAAACAAACCCGGCATCACCGCAAGGACCATCCGCGGCTACATCCCGTAGCCCCTCCGGCGGCTTCCGCCGTGCCCTCGTGCCGTAGGGGCGGCCCTTGCGGCCGCCCGCCCTTCGTCAGCTCTCTCCTAATGGCGAGACCGTCCGTCTCCGGCACAATAATGCATGATTTCAGGACTGACCCCATCCTCGTCCACAATAATGCGTGATTTCAGGACTGACCCCCGGCAGGGATCCCTCTTTTTTCGAGAAGTCGCGGCTCGTTAGGAAAGCGTCTTCTCGATGATCGTGCCATCGCGGTAGTACGCGTACGTCACTTGGATGCGGCGCTCCGTCGGTTGAACCGCAAAAAAGTGAAAGCGTTCTCCGAACGCACCATCGTAATGGGCGGCCTGGGTGTGAGACGACGCGATGTTAACGAACACGCCAAGCGGATAATCAAGAGGGCCCAAAACAGCATCCAGGTTTATGAAAGCCTCTCGTGCTTTGGCGCGGCCGGCCCTCAGCTTGAGCTCGAAGACTACGAAGTTGCCCTGCTGATGGTTACCCCCTGGGAGCGTCGGGACATGAATAATGATGTCGGGCCTGACTCTGATACCGTGGGCCGGGAGACGCTTCTGATACTCCTGCTCAACGATAGCGCCACCTGGCAGGGCGGCCCGCGGGAGTCTCGCCCGCAGCTCGGCCAGGAACTCGCCCTGATAACCTCGCTCCGTATCGAAGAAGCGAGCCTGCCGCACGCTTCTGAGACAATCCATGATCGTTCTTATCACTCTCGTCGATCTCCTTGTTTTCCACACCTGCCACTCCGATCCAGATAGTTTCCAGGTACCGCGTCCACGGGCGCCGCGCTTCGTAGTCGCGACTCTTCCGGGGCCAACCCCCAAAGTGGACTTGTTAGCCCCAGGGTACTTGGTGCCCGTCCGTCCACGAATGCTCATGGGCCGGTAGAAAAACGATTCGGAAACACGGAAGGCAATAGGGACCAACGAACGATCGCCCCTCAAAATAGGAGCACGAGGCACACAAGGGAAGGTTGCACTTTCGGCATCTGTACTCGGCGATAACCCGAGGATGCTTGCCGCACACCTGCCGGGCTTCTATATCCGTCAGGTAGGTCTCCTTTAGCTCATTTGAGCGTGCGAGGCACTGACGGCAATACAGAAGCGGCCCCGGTGGAAAGTAACTGCTCCCGCGCTTCGCTTCGCAGGTCTTGCAGATTGGTTCTGCGCATAAACAACAGTAGCCGACCGCCGGCTCAAGGGGATGCAGATGACACCGTGCCTGTTGGAGCTCCTCGTCCTCCACGAATACGGGTCCAAAATCTGAGTCGATGTGACCGCATCTCGAGCAGAATGCGACGCCACTGCGGTCTTCCTTCGGAGTAAAGCATGTGCTACATCTGTCGAGCGGGCCGATAGCGTGGGCGTCCCAAACTCGGGGCCTGGTCTCCGCAACATCTGGAGTCAGGCCATCAAGCCGAGCGGTCAACTGCCTCAATTCCGCAATCGCGCCGCCGACATCTGGGAAGCGGTTCGGGGCGTCAGGAGACTTTACCTTTAGGCGATCGGTGAACGTCCTTCCGTCACCGTAGGCATACGTAACGCTATGAAAGCCGAAGTCGTTGGCTAATGCCGCGACTACGTCTCGTACCCACTCAACCTCGGCACGAAAGGTCCTCTCATCTAAGTGCTGGACGCCTTGGAACGAAATCCGGAGCTGATCCTCATAGTCACCCTCGATTTCGAAGGCCACGCGGTTGAGCGGATATTGCACCCGTTTGCGGAGAGTCTTGAGAACCACTCTGCGATCAGCGAAATGTCCTCCCCAGCGGTAATGCTCCCAGGGACCTAGGCCGGCGAGCACATACCCCACGAAAACGATCGAGAAGAATGCAACTACAGTCCGGACGTCAAGTCGCCCTCCCTGGAATGACCAAATGATTGAGCCTACAACGATTAGAGCGAGAGAGGCCCACCCCCGCATGGGAAGGACCTCCCGCGCTTTCTGGAGCAGTGATGGCCTTCGGGAATCGTGCATGCCTTGTCTCATCGATGGAATGGAATGTTGCCTTATCTTAGCTCTAGCTCAGGGCAGAGTCCATTTCGCATTCTGCCTGGGAACCGGTGCGGAGGGGACCCGACTGGAGAGGAGCTATCAGTAGTTGGCGAGGAGGAGGTGTTTCGGGGTACTCACAAGGACTCGGGCGGGGACTCCGGACGTCTGGAATTCCTTCAGGTCGCGAGGGCGGATGAGGACAGTGTAGGGTTTGCTACTGCGCCATTGCGACCAGAATCTCTCGCGGGTCCAGAAGAGGGCTTCGCGGACTTCGGGGCGGGGCTCGAACTGGGCCTCCAGCTCCCCGACGTAGTCGGCGAGAGGGACGGGGGACTCGAGCGCGAGGGGAAGGCCCTGAAGGTAGGCCTGGTAGCCGACGACCGTCGCGCCGGTGTTCCTGGCGGCGGCCGCGGCGGCGCAGATCGCATGAGGATCCGTTGCGGGCGGGATTCTCGGCCACACGAGGGCTGCCATGACGGCGAAGCCGGTCCAGCCGGCGGCGAATGCTCCGAGCGCCGACGCGGCGCTCCGCTTGGCGAGCTGCGGCGCGGCCCAGGTCCCGAGGAGGAGGACGGCGAAGCCGCCTACCGCGATCGGAGCGAGCCCGTAGTCGCGCACCCAGGCGCGGGCGGTCGGATTGACGAGCACGAAGGCGGGGAGAAGCGCCGCGAGGAGCGCCGAGGCGCGCCAGGCTCCGACTCCCGCGGGGTTTCGACGGAAGAGCGAATGCGCGGCGAGGGCGGCGGCGGCGGGGAAGGCCGGCATCAGGTAGGGAGGCAGCTTGCTGCGCGAAACTGAGAAAAAGACGAGTACGACGCCGAACCAGATCAGGAAGAAGAACGCATCCGGCTCCTCGCGGCGCCAGGCTGTCTTGAGAGACGAGAGAAAGAACGGGACGCCGGGAAGGAAGCCGGCGAGGAAGATGAGCACGAAGTAGTAGATCGGTCCGGGGCGCGACGCGACGGAGGTCGAGAAGCGCTGGAAGTGCTCGTGGATGAAGAAGAAGTGGAAGAAGCCGGGATTGCGCCGCTCGGCGAGGAGGAACCAGGGCGCCGCGGCGAGGAGGAAGACGGGGAGCGCGGGCCCGGCGAGAAGCGAGGAGAGGAGGCGCGTTCGGCGGGTCGCGAGGCACCAGAGAAGCAGGATCCCTCCGGGCAGGACCACCGCGATGAGGCCCTTACTCAGGAAACCGCCGGCGGCGGCGAGTCCCGTCAGCGCGGAGAGGCCCGCGGAGCGCCGCCGCGCCTCGCGTCTCGCGAGCGTCGCGCGGGCGAGGAAGAGCGTCGCCGTGAAGAAGAAGGTCAGCGGCGCGTCGGTCAGGTTGACGCGCGAGAAGGCGAAGCCGAGCGGCGCGGCGAGATACAGGATGCCGGCCGCGAGGCCGGCCTCGGCGTTCCAAGCCGCGGTGACGCCGAGGACCAGCAAGACAACGGTGCCCAGCCCGAAGAGCCGCGTCGGCAGGCGCGCGGCCCAGGGGGTCAGGCCGAAGAGCCGCAGGGAGGCAGCGTTGGCCCAGTAGAGGAGCGGCGGCTTCTCGAAGTAGGGGACCCCGTTCAGGCGGGGCGTTACGAAATCGCCGGAGGCAAGCATCTCACGAGGGATCTCGGCGTAGCGCGCCTCGTCCGGCTCCGCCAGCCATGAGCCCGCCGGCTCGACCCACACCACCGCTTCGAGCAGCAAGAGCGCCCCGAAGAGGATCTGGAGATGTCGGGAATTCACCGCGAGGCAGTGTAATGGAGCGTTGGCGCCGGTTGTGCCCTCACCCCGACCTGCCGGCCGCTCGCTTCGCTGCCGACGCGACGTCACTGTCGGCGAGGGAGACCCTCGCGCTCCCCGTCAGCGAGGGGAGGCCCCTCGCGCTCCCCCGCGGGGGGAGAGGGAGATGCTGCTAAGATCCGGGCGCTTTGGCGACCGAATCTTCCCGCTGGGCCCTCGTTCTGGGCGCCTCTTCCGGCTTCGGGGAGGCCTGCTCCCTCGCGCTCGCGAAGGCCGGGTGGAACGTGTTCGGGGTCCACCTGGACAGGAAGGCCACTCAGGCCAACGCCGACAGGATCGTGACGGAGATCGCCTCGCTGGGGCGCCGCGCGGAGTTCTTCAACGTCAACGCGGCCGACGACGGCAAGCGGGGCGAGGTCGTGGCGGCGATCAAAGAGAAATGCGGCGGCGACCCGCCCGAGTCCCGCGTCTCGGTCTTCCTCCACTCGCTCGCCTTCGGGACCTTGAAGCCTTTCTTCGCGGAGTCGCGGGAGGCTTCGATCGCAAAGCCGCAGATCGAGATGACGCTCGACGTCATGGCCAACTCGCTCGTCTACTGGGTGCAGGACCTCCACTTCGCGGGACTCCTCTCGCCGGGCGCGCGCGTCTTCGCGATGACGTCCGCCGGCGACCACATCGTCTGGCCCGCTTACGGGGCCGTCTCGGCGGCCAAGTCGGCGCTCGAGTCCTACGTCCGTCAGCTCGCGGTGGAACTCGCGCCGCACCGCGTCGCGGTCAACGCCCTGCGGGCGGGAGTCACCGACACTCCGGCCCTGCGCAAGATCCCCGGCAACGAGGAGATGATCGAACGGATCGGCAAGATGCATCCCGCCGGAAGGATGACGAGGCCCTCCGACGTCGCCGGCGCCCTCGTGGCTCTCTGCGCGGACGGAGCCGGCTGGGTCAGCGGGAACGTCATCGGCGTGGACGGAGCCGAGGACGTGGCGGGCGGAAGGTGATGGTGAGGAGAGGAAAAGGAAGAAAGCTCTCAGCTCTCAGCTCTCAGCTCTCAGCTCCTCAAGGCCGACGACCAAATCGAAAACACCGGGATCAGACCAGCAGGCCGCGAACCGCTACCCGCACACCGCACACCGCCTCTTTCGAGTTCATCAAGGAGAAGGCGGGCATCCGCGAGTTCCGGCTCAAGTCCAACCAGCTCCGGCTTCTGCTTCTCCAGAACCGGATCGCGCCGGTCGTGACGTTCGCGGTGGTCTATTGCGTGGGAAGCCGCAACGAAGCGGTCGGCTACACGGGCGCGACGCACCTGCTCGAGCACCTGATGTTCAAGGGGACGCCGCGTTACAACCGCGAGAGGGGGACGGCGATTGCGGCCGTGCTCGAGGCCCTCGGAGCGCGCTTCAACGCCACGACGTGGTTCGACCGGACCAACTACTACGAGACCCTCCCCTCGGCGCGCCTGGACGTGGCGGTCCGGATCGAGGCCTCGCGCATGCGCGGGTCCCTCATCCGGGACGAGGATCGGCAGCCCGAGATGACGGTCGTGCGAAACGAGTTCGAGCGCGGCGAGAACTCCCCCTTCCAGGTCCTCTACAAGCACACGTTCGCGGCCGCCTTCCGCGAGCACCCTTACCACCACCCGACGATCGGCTGGAGAAGCGACATCGAGGGTGTCACGACCGCCCGCCTCAAGGAGTTCTACGACGTCTTCTACCATCCCAACAACGCGACCGCGATGGTGATCGGAGATTTCGAGGAGAAGGAAGCGCTGGCGACGGTTGCCCGCCGCTTCGGCTCGATTCCTCCCTCGGCGGCCCCGATCCCGACAGTGCACACCGTCGAGCCGCCGCAGGAAGGGGAGCGGCGCTTCACGGTCCGGCGCGCCGGCCAGGTCGCCTGGTGCGGGCTTGCCTGGCGGACGGTCGAGGCGCTTCATCCCGACACGCACGCGCTCGCGGTGCTCGGCAACATCCTGGGAGGCGGCATGACCTCGCGTCTCTACCAGGCGCTCGTCGAGAAGAGCCTCGCGCTCTCCGTGACCACCGTGCCTTGGCAGCTGCGCGATCCGGCCCTGTTCTCGATCTTCGCGCCGGTCCGGCCGGGAGTCGAGCCCGCCTCGGTGGAATCGACGATCCGCGAGGAAGTCGGGAGGATCGCGCGGGAAGGGGTGACGCGGGCCGAGACGGAGAAGGCGCGGACGCAGATCGAGGCGGAGGTCATCTTCGACCGCGATTCGACCGACCAGGTGGCTGCTTCCCTCTCCGAAGCGATCGCCGCGGCCGACTGGGGGTGGTACGCGGACTATCCGGCGGCAATCCGGCGGGTCACGCCGGATGACGTCCGGCGCGTCGCGGCCGCGTATATGAACGACGACGGCCTGACCGTCGGGATCTTCCTTCCGAAGCCGGAGCACGGCGAGGAGCCGGCCCCTCCTCCGGGGCCCGAAGACCAGCAGGCGCCGGATCGGGAGACGGCCTGATGGCTGCCCCGAGCGGTACCCGCCTTTCTCCGAAGAGCCGCGTGCCCTTCGCCGAAGCGGTGCGCCGGCGCGTTCTGGCCAACGGCGCCGAGCTCGCAGTCCTCGAGAATCACTTCAATCCGACCGTCGCGATCTCCGGCTCTCTGAATGCCGGGTCCGTCTTCGCTCCCGGCGGCCGCCGGCTCATCGCTTCGATGACCGCGGGGGAGCTGGCCAAGGGCACCGAGAAACGCACGAAGCTCGAGATCGCGGAGGACCTGGAGAGCCGGGGCGCGTCCCTCTCGTTCTCCTCCGACTCCTCGGACCCGGTCGGGGTGGACATCGGCGGCTCCGCCCTCTCGCGCGACGTGGACCTGCTGCTCGACCGGATGATCGAGATCCTGCGCTCGCCGGTCTTTCCCTCCGAAGAGCTCGAGAAGGAGAAGAAGCGCGTCGTCGGATCGATCCGACAGCAGCTCGATCAGCCGAGCGTGCGGGCGTACGAGGAGGCGGCACGGCGTGTCTATCCCCCGGAGCATCCCTTCCATCGCCGCACCGGAGAGCAGCGCATCGCGCTCGTCGAGGCGCTGGCGCGCGAGGACCTCGTGGCCTTCTACCGCGAGCGCTACGGCGCCGGCACTCTGCGGCTCGTCGTGGTGGGCGACGTCTCCGCCGACAGGATCCTGGACGGCCTGGAAAAACGCCTCTCGTCCTGGGCGCGCGGCCCGAAGCCCGGGTTTCACGCGCTCGCCGTGCCGGCGCCCGCCCCGGGGCGCGACACGATCGTCATGCCGGACAAGGCCAGCGCCGACGTGGTGATGCTCGAGCCGGCGACGCTGCTGCGAAACGACCCGGCGTACCTGCCTTGCACTCTCGCCAACTCCGCGCTGGGCCAGTCGTCGCTGACTTCGCGCCTGGGCGTGCGCGTCCGGGACATCGAGGGGCTGACCTACGGGATTCACTCCAGCTTCCACGCCACGCACGTCGCCGGGCCTTTCGTCGTCAGCGTGACCGTCAAGCCCGAGAGCCGCGACGCCGCGGTCGCCTCGACGCTCGACGAGATCGCGAGGTTCCTGAAGACGGGCCTGACGCGCAAGGAGCTGAAGGAGGAGAAAAGCTCGCGGATCGGGAAGTTCCAGGTGGATCTGGCTTCCAACGCCGGAATCGCCCAGGCCCTGGACGCCGCCCTCTACTACGGCCTCGGCCTCGACTACCTGGACTGCTTTCCCTCCCTCGTCGCCTCCATCACCCGGGAGCAGGCCGACGCGGAGTTCCGAAAGAGAGTGCACCCCGAGCGGTTCACCATCGTCTCGGCGGGGTCTTTCTAGGGCCGGTCCCTGGTCTGTAGTCCGTGTCCGTAGCCCGTAGTCATCGGCAGCAAGGACCAGGGACCAAGGACTAAGGACCAGGGACGGAGTGTGACAGAATCCACTTTGCAGGGAGGTACGCTATTCCGAGACGTCCCCAGTACCGCAAGCCGATGCGCCGCCGCCCCGGTGAGGCGGCGCCGACCCACCGTGTCTATCTGTCCAACGAGCAGCCCATGAGGGAAGGCCCCGCCCCGAATGGCCGGACGTACTTCCGCGCGCGGCTGGATTCGGAGCCGTCTCCGGAGTGGATGCGCGCCTACCGCGCCGGCATCCTCGGCCTGCTGCCCGAGGATCGGGACGCCGTCCTCCGCTTCGAGTTCCAGGGAGACAGCGTCCGCTTCGCCGCGCAGGACGCCGAAGTCGGGCGCATGCGCCGCGTCCTTCAGAGCCGCGTGGACGCCGTCAATTCCATCCTGTCCGGCGGCCGGGGATAACCGTCGCTCCGCGCCTGCGCTTGGGTTTCGCCCTTCGGGCTCACCAGCTCCGGCGCTGCGCTCCCGCCGCGCGAGGCTCCTCCCCTCTGGGAGACTCCTCGCGCCGCGACCGGGGCTGAGCACGCCCGAGTTCCCGATTCGTAATCAGTTGATCGGATGAGCGGGTCGATTCTTTTTCCGGAAGGATTCTTGTGGGGAGCCGCGGTGTCCGCGTATCAGGTGGAGGGCTCGCCGCTGGCCGACGGCGCGGGCCCGAGCGTCTGGCACCGGTTCAGCCACACTCCCGGATGCGTGCATGGCGGCGAGACCGGAGACGTGGCCTGCGACTTCTATCGCCGCTACGGCGACGACGTCGGGCTCATGCGCGAGCTGGGTCTCACGGCCTTTCGCTTCAGCGTCTCCTGGAGCCGGGTCCTTCCGGAGGGAAGGGGCCGCGTGAACGCGAAGGGCCTCGACTTCTACGAGCGCCTGGTGGACGCCCTGCTCGAGCAGAGCATCCGCCCGGTCGTGACGCTCTTCCACTGGGACCTGCCGGCGGCGCTCGACGACCGCGGAGGCTGGCTGAATCCGGACATCGCGGACTGGTTCGCGGAATATGGCCAGGTCCTCTTCCGCGCGCTGGACGACCGGGTGGAGATGTGGACAACGCTGAACGAGCCGTGGGTGGTCGCCGACGGCGGGTACCTTCATGGCAAGCTCGCGCCCGGCCACGAGAGCCTCTTCGAGGCGCCGATCGCCTCGCACAATCTCCTGCGCGCGCACGCCGAGGGAGTCCGGGCCTACCGCGCGGAAGGCAGGCACGCGATCGGGCTCGTCGTGAACCTGGAGCCCAAGTACCCGGCGTCGCGGAAGCCGGAAGACCTCGCGGCCACGGCGCGCGCGGACGCCTACATGAACCGCCAGTATCTGGACCCGGTCTTCCTCGGACGGTATCCGGAGGAGCTGAGGGAAATCTTCGGCGAGGCCTGGCCCGACTTCCCCCCGGCAGACGTCGAGGCGATCCGCGAGAAGATCGACTTTCTCGGTGTCAACTACTACACGCGGAGCGTGACGAGAGCCGATCCCTCGGCGTTTCCCGTGCGGGCGCGTTCGGTCCGCCAGAAGAGCCACGCGCACACGGAGACGCACTGGGAGGTCTATCCACCGGGGCTGGCCGACACGCTGCTGGGCGTGCGGGAGCGCTACGGCGACATCCCGCTCTACGTCACGGAGAACGGGGCCGCCTTCTACGACCCTCCGACGGTGGAAGGAGGGACGCTCGAGGATCCCCTCCGCGTGGACTACCTCGGTAAACACCTGCGCCAGGCCCGGCGGGCAATGGAGCAGGGAGTCGATCTGCGCGGCTACTTCGTCTGGTCGCTCCTGGACAACTTCGAATGGAACCACGGCTACTCGAAGCGCTTTGGCATCATCCACGTGGACTACGAGACGCAGCGCCGCACCCCCAAGTCCAGCGCCCGCTTCTACGCCGACGTGATCCGCACCCGGGGAACAAATCTCCCGGCCATGCCGTAGCGTCCCGGCGGCGGCACGACAAGGGCTCTTGGGTCGTGCCGTAGGGGAGGGGCAACGCCCTCCCGCCCCTCGTCGTGTCCATCGAGAGAGGCGGGCGGCCGCGAGGGCCGACCCTACGGCACGAGGAGCATGAGGACCTTTCGCATTGGTTGGATCCTAACGCTCGAAGAGGACTTCGGCGGGGAGATGGCGGATCACGAGCTCTTCGCCGGAGAAGGGGACGAGTCTTCCGTTGACTGTCACGCGGCGCGGCGGCGCTTCGAGCGGCGGCCGCAGCGCGATCCCGCCCGCCGGCATCGCGAGACGGCCGATCGTGAAGCGCAGGCCGCGTTTTTCGTTTCGCAGCGAGTAGTCCAGCAGGCCGCGCGGAGTCCGGAGGCGCCGCACGGCGACGCCCGGGCCTTCGCGCAGCCAGCCGGGAGGGATCCCCGCCGCGAGGACGAGGGAGCCGTCGCTCCCGCGCTCCCAGGCGAAGAGGTCGAGAACGGAGCGGATGAAATCCGTTCCGACCCAGGCGTGCGGCATGTCGCCGATGAAGCGCGGCTGTCGCCGTTCCCTTCCGACCACTTCCGCCCAGCCGTTCCAGCCGGCCGGCCGCCGGCCGGACAGGAAGAAGTCCATCAGCTCCTGCGCGCGGTCCCGCCAGCCCAGGCGCACGAACGTTCCGACGGTCCGGATCTCGTAGGGCGTGTAGGCATCCCAGGTTTTTCCATCGCGGCGGCGCCGGAACTCCTCGAAATACCTCTCGAAGGTCGCGAGCAGCTCTCGACGCGGCAGACGTTCGGTCAGGCCCGCCGGGTCGAGCGCGACCGTCGTCGCGGTCGGGTCGAAGTCGCCAAGCTCGGCGGAGCCCGGGATGTATTGAAGCCCGCGGGAAGAGATCGTCCGCGAAAGCGAAGTGAAAAGATCCCGCGAGAACTCGTCGCGGACGGCCGCCCAGCGCACCCGCAGGTCTTCTCGCCCGAGAGCGCCCGCGAGATCCGCCGCGTCCTCGAGACCCTTGAGCGCCCAGAAGTCGTCCCAGTAGGAGTGCACGGGTCTGGCCGAGTAGCCCTCGTGGCTGATGGACTCCGGGAGCAGGCCGAAGAAGAGGAGCTTTTCGGGCGTCCGGTATTCCTCCGTGCGTCTCTTCTGCCGCAGAGCGTCGATGTAGCCGACCGCGCGCTCGACGTGCGGAAAGACGCGGCGAAGAAACTCCGCGTCGCGCGTGAAGCGCCAGTGTTCCGCGATGAGAAAGAGAAGCTCGCCGTGACTGTCGTTCTCCGCCACGGCGTCCGCGCCGCGCCGGTCCACGCAGCAGGGGACGCGGCCGTCCGGGTCCTGATATTTCACGAACCACTCGATGTAGTCCCGCACAGCCTTTGCGTGGCCCAGGCGCAGGAGCGCGGCGGAGATCAGCGCGCCGTCGCGGATCCAGGAACGCGCGTAGGCGCGCGTGCCCGGGCGGATCGCCGGACCGTCCCGTTCCACGAGGGCATAGGCGAGGTTGCTCCGGAGCGTCTGGAGGAACGGCCTCGCCGCGGGAGGTCCCTGGAGGCCGACGCGGCCGACCCTCTCCCGCCATTGGCGCGCGCACGCGGCGAGGCGGCGCGTGAAGAGGCTCCGGGCTTGCCGCCGCGTCAACAGCCCCTGAGCGGTCATCCGGAACGTCTCGGGATGGAGAGGAAGCTCGACGGAAATCTCGTCGGCCGCGCCGGGCGGCGCGCTGAGGTCGAAGGCGAGCGCGCCAGAGGCGTAGCCAAAGCTGTCGCGCGCGCTGGCGGGCGGAAGCCTGCCCGAGGCCAGGAAATCGGTGATCGGGCCCCCGTCGAAGGGCGCCGCGCCGAACCCGGCGGCCGGGATTCGCGCGAACATGCGCCGGACACCGTCCACGGCCACGGCGGAACCATCCCAATCGAGGCTCTTGATCGGCGTGGCTCCGCCCGGGCCGTTCAAGAACTGGGTCGGCGGGTTGACCTGGAAGGGGCGCACCGCGAGGAAGAGCCTTCCCCGCATTGGCCGCTTACCGGAGTTCCGGACCCGGTAGCGGACCTGGAGCGACGAGCCGCCGGGCGGCCCGAACGCGAAGGCGGTGATCGTGAGCTCCAGCGGGCCGCGCCGCCAGGTCACGCTCGGGATCGGGAGGTCCCCTTCTTCCAGGGCATGGCCGGTCTCCACATCGCTCCACCGGATGAGCTCTCCGTCGAGAAAGAGGAATGGCTCGACGGAAAAAGAGCCTCTGGCCGGTTCGACCGCGCCGTCCTCTCCGACGAGAGCGCTCCGCGTGTCGCCCTCCACGCCGGCGACCGTCCAGTACGACTGCTCGCCGGAGAAAGAGCGCGGGTAGGTCCCGCGAGGCGCGCCGCGCGCGACCGCTTCGAAGAAAGCGTTGGGCGACTCGGAATAGGAAAGCGGCTGCACGACGATCTCGCGTATGCCGAAGCCCCGGACGGTTCCCTCCGGCATCGTCAATCGCACGTGGCGCGATTCCGACTCCGCCAGGTACAGATCGTCGCGGCCGCCGTTGCCCTCCTCGACGGTCCGGGAAACCGTCCAGGCGTTTCCGTCCTCGGAAGTCTCCACCCGGTACCGCCTGGCGAAGAGGTCCGGCTCCCACTGGACCGTGAGGCCGCCGTACTCGCGACTCTCGCCGAAATCGATCGCGAGCCAGGACGGACCGGCGGCGCCGCTTCTCCAGGAGGTCGCCGGGTCGCCGTCCATAGCGCTCTCCGGCGCGTTGCCCGGCGCCGAGGAGGAGGCGGTCAGGACGGGGAGGCGCGACGGAGGGGCGGGCGGCGGGAGAGCGCGCAGGGTCAGGTCTTCAATCTCCATCCCGCCGGCCCCTCCGGCGCGGGCCGTCACGGCGATCTCGAGCGCGGCCACGTGCCGGATCTCCCCGCCCCCGGCAGGCCCCCAGGCGAAGGTGAAATGCCGTTTCTTCGAGCGCAGCCTGGTCCAGGACGCAGGCGGCGCGAAATCGTGGCGAACGGCCCACCAGACGTTCTGGCCGGAGCGGTCCACGAGCTTGATCTCGAGGTCGTTGGCCGGCGCCTCGCCACGCACCGAGAGGCCAAGCTCCCAGTTCTCCGGCAAATCGATCGCGACCTCGCGCCGGACCGCCGCCCAGCCGGCGCGCCCGCCAAAATCAAAGTCCATGCGCAGGGCGCGCCCGGCGGCGCCTTCGACCCTGGAGAGCGCCAGGCGGACGCCGGCCGAGGGGACGGCCCGCCAGGTCGAGATCTCCCGAAAGTCCTCGCGGAAGATCGCCTTCTCCGGCGCCGGCCCCGGGGCAAGGGACAGCAGAGCCGCGCCTAAGAGTCCCGCCGCGAGCCGCGGGCTTCTCCCGGAACGGGGCCTCTCGGACGGCACACGAGACGAAGTTCCATGAGCGCCGGGAACGACCTGTGCCGTCCGAGCGAGGGAGATGCCCGCGAACGAGCCTTTCACTCTTTGACGCCGCCGATGAGGATGCCGGCGATGTAGTAGCGCTGCAGCGCCAGGAAGAGGAGAAGCACGGGCAGGACGGTGAGCACGGAGCCCGCCATCATCAGCTCCGTGTCCTGCGCGTGCTCCCCGGAGAGGATCGCTAGAGAGACGGGGAGCGTGTAGCGCGACTCTCCCGTGAGGATGATGAGCGGCCAGAGGAAGTCGTTCCAGGTCGAGAGGAACGTCACGATCCCGAGAGTCGTCATCACGGGAAGCAGAAGAGGCAGGACGATCCTTCGGAAAATGACCAGCTCTCCCGCCCCCTCCAGCCGGGCCGCGTCGAGCAGGTCGTCGGGGATCGAGAGGGCGAACTGGCGGATCAGGAAGATGCCGAGGATCGTCGAGACGGCCGGCAGGACCACTCCGGCGTAGGTGTTAACGAGCCCCATCGCCCGCAGGATCAGGAAGAGCGGAAGCATCGCGACCGGAGCGGGAACGAGCATGGAGGCGAGCAGGACCGAGAAGAGGCGGTCCCGGCCGGCGAAGCGGAGCTTCGCGAAGGCGTATCCGGCCATGCCGTTGGCGGCGAGCGAAAGGAGCGTCACGAGCGTCGCCACGATCAGGCTGTTGGCGAAGGAGCGGCCGAGGTTCAAGCGGGTAAAGAGCTCGCCGTAGTGCGCGAGCGTCGGCTTCGAGGGGAAGAACCGGGGAGGGAAGGTGTTGGCTTCGCCGGTCGGCATCGTGGAAGCCGAGATCATCCAGAGGATCGGAGTCAGCGTCACGGCCGCGCCGGCGGCGAGGACCAGGTTGACGAGGATCCGGTCCGCGCGGCGCCTCACGCCTCGCTCCTCCTCTGCAGGGCGAACTGGACGGCCGAGACGGCGAGGATCACCAGGAAGAGGACGAAGGCGATCGCCGCCGCGTAGCCCATGTTCCACCAGCGAAAGCCCTGCTTGTACATGAGAAGTCCCACGGACAGGGTCGCGTTCAACGGGCCTCCGACTCCTCCCGTCAGGACGTAGGGCTCGGCGAAGAACTGAAAGTAGCCGATCGTCGTCGTGACGCCGAGGAAAAGAAACGTCGGCGCGAGCAGAGGCAGCGTGACGTGCCGGAAGCGCGCGATCGCCCCGGCGCCGTCGATCTTCGCCGCTTCCTGGAGCGATTCGGGAATGTTGCCCAGCCCCGCGATGAAGAGGATCATCGCGTAGCCGAAGTTCTTCCAGATCGCGAGCAGGATGATCGCGGCCATCGCCCAGTGCGGATCCCCCAGCCAGTTGATCGGCGCGATTCCCAGCCATCCGAGCGCGCGGTCGAGCAGGCCGAACCGGGGGTGGTAGAGGTAGCGGAAGACCACCGTAACGCCGACGAGAGTCGTCACGTAGGGCGCGAAGAAGACGGTGCGGAAGATCCCTTTCCAGCGCGCGAGCTTCGAGTGCAGGAGGAGGGCGGCCGCCAGGGCCACGCCGAGCGTCAGCGGGCCGCCCACGAAGACGAAATAAAAAGTGTTGCGGAGGGCGATCCAGAAGAGCGGGTCTCGCACCAGGGCCGCGTAGTTGGAGAGAGCCACCAGCCGCAGGTTGGAGGTGTCCGCCAGCGCGTAGATGTCGAAGTCGGTGAAGGAGAGGAGAAACGAGGCGGCGATCGGAACGAGGAAGAAGAGGCCGACCACGGCGAGGCCGGGAGCGAGGAAGAGCGCCGCGGCCCTCGCCTCCCGGGGGAGCGCGCGCGGACCCGCGGCGCTCATCTCTTCCTCGAAAGCATCCAGCGGCGCTTTTCCAGGATCCGGTCCACGTCGGCGTCGAGCCTCGCCAGCGCCGCGTTCACGCTCTCTCTGCCCCGGACGGCGGGCTCCAGGTCCTCGACCACCTTCTGCGCGATCTGCTCCCATTCGGGCACGCGCGGCATCGGGGTGACGTGCTCGAGCTGGACGCGGAAAGCCCGGGCCTTGGGATCTCCGGCGAGGGCGGGGTCGTCCCAGGCCGCCGTGCGGGCCGGCAGGTCTCCCGAGAGCGCATAGAAGCGGGCCTGGACGCGCGCCCGCGAAAGGAACTCGATCAGCTTCCAGGCCTCCGCCTTCGAGCGCGAGCCGCGGAAAACCGCGAAGCTCGATCCTCCGGCGAAGGACGTGCCGGGCCAATCGGCCGCCGACGGCGCGGGAAGCGGAGCCGTCATCCAGAGGTCCTGCTCCGAGGGCGCCAGGCGATGCCGGAACTCGCCCAGGTTCCATGGGCCGGTCATCCAGTACGCGAGGTTTCCGCGCGCGAACTCCTGGTAGACGTTGCCGATCTGCGTGTAGCTGACCATCGGGGCGAGGTCCTCCCGGAAGAGGTCCGCGTAGAAGCGCGCCGCCGCGGCAAACGGCGGCTCGTGGAAGACGCCCCGCGTACCGTCTCCGGAGAGCAGCGTCGAGCCCTCCTGCAGGCCCAGGATCGTCGCCTGCTCCCACTCGTTGGTCGGCAGCAGGATCGGGTGCGCGGCCGGGTCCTGCAGGGACTTGATCTTCCTCATGGACTCCCGCCACGTCTCCCAGTCGCGCGGCGGCTCCCGGAATCCCGCGCGGGCGAGCAGGTCGGGGCGATAGTAGAGGACCCGCGTGTCCACGTACCACGGGACACCGTAGAGGGCGCCTTCGTAGAGGTTCGTCCGCCACACTCCGGGGAAATAGGCGGCGGGCGCGAGCGCCCGCGAGCCGGCGACAAGTGCGTCCAGTCTCTCGAGCGCGCCGATCGCCGCGAGCTCCGGGATCCACGTGTTGCCCAGCTGGGCCAGGTCGGGCGTGGACTTTCCGACGAAGGCGGTCAGCAGCTTCTCGTGCGCCGAGGTCCAGGGGATCTGCTGGACGACGAGGCGAAGGCCGGGGTTCTGGCGCTCGAAGTCGGAGACGAGGCTCTTCACGACCTCGCCTTCGCGGCCGAGCGCCCAGAAGACCAGGGTCTCCCTCTGCGCGGCGCCGGCCCGGCTGCAGGCGGCCGCCGACAGCGCCAGTCCGAGGCAGATCAGTTGCCCGAGCGCTCGAGCCATCCGCCGGTAAAGCCCGCCCGCCGCAGTCCCGTGACGACGTAAGGATTTTTTCGCAGTGTCCGCCATACCAGCTCCGACCGGTAATTCTCGATCATGGCCACGATCGGCCCCTGGTCGATCCCGAGCTGGTCGCCGTCGAACCAGCCGACCCCCGCCACGACATGCCCGTGCCGGAGCGCGAGCGCCGGATCGGTCAGCGTCGGGTTGAAAGCGTCCACGAACCCGTAGCGGTTCAAGACGTGTTCGCCCCAGCGCCGCGCCATCTCCCGAATCGCCGGGATCGCGATCTCCGGGGCGAAGGGGATCGAGCCGGCGGCGGCCGTCGGGGCGATCGTGCCGTCGTCGTTGACGTGAAGGAGCGACGCGCCCCGCGGCCAGTAGGTGTGGAACTCGCGGCGCCGGCCGGCGATCGTGAGCGTCGCGTCGAGCGGGCCGTCGCACGCGGTCAGGCCCCAGACGTCCGGGCCGTAGGCCGTCCAGCCGCCGGGGTTCGCCACGGCGTAAGCGCGGTGGGCGTACGTCGCGCGGCGCGAATTCTCGAAGTAGTCGATCCCGTGCTCCCGCATCGCGCGGTCCCGAATGCCGCGGAAGTCGATCCAGACGTGCGAGTACTGGTAGCCGAAGAGCGGCGAAAAGTTGACGTACGTCTGTCCCTGAAAATCTCCCCACCGGTAGGTCTTGACGAAGTCTTCCCAGGCGGCCGGCGCGACCGGGTGCGTCGGAGACCCGAGCGCCAGGATGAAGAGGATCATGGATTCGTCGTAGCCGTGCCAGTCGAAGGAATGGTAGCCCTCCTCGGGAGTCCAGCCCATGGCGATGCCCGGCGAACGCGGCTGCGCCCAGTCCCACTCCATGCGGCGGTAGAGAAGGTCGGCGTCGGCGCGGATCCTCGTCTCGAGGGCGTCGCCGTGGTTGAAGTATGACTGGCAGGCGAGGACGCCGGCGGCGAGCAGGGCGGTGTCGATCGTCGAGAGCTCGATCTTCTCGAAACGTCGGCCCGTCTTCATGTCGAGGAAGTGGTAGTAGAGGCCGTGGAAGCCGGTTTCGCCCGCCGCGAGGTCTCCCTGGGGGGCCTCGAGGAAGAACCGCAGCGTAGCCGCGGCGCGTCCGGCCGCGTCGGCGCGCGGGACCCAGCCGCGTTCGGCGCCGATCGTGTAGGCGGTCAGACCGAAGCCGACGGCGGCCACGCTCGAGAAGGAAGGGGTCGGCGCGCGGTCCGGGACGAGGCCGGTCGCCGGGTCCGCGAGGTCCCAGAACCAGCGGAAGGTCCGTTCCTCGAGGTCATCGAGAAAGGCGTCGGACGCCGCGTCGCGAGAGGCCGGCGCGGGCGGAGCGACCCTCGCGGGGACGGCGGGCCGGCAGGCGGCCAGGAAAAGACAGGCTGCGGCGATCAGCCGCGCGCCGCCGCGGCGAATCCCTCCGAGCATCACGCGGGAATCGGACCGAACGGGCGTCGAGAGACGCGGCACGGACCGCGATGTCCGTGCCGCGCCGGATTCGACGCTGGGATCCTCAGAAGTTCACGTTGGCGCCGAGCTGCGCGCGCCGCGTGTTGTACTGACAGTTAGGCTGGCCCAGGTTCGTGGCCAGGTAGAAGCCCTCGAAGCCGCAGAAGTTCTTGAAGTTCGTCACGTTGAACACCTCGGCCTGGATGCCCGCCCGGACGCCGCCGGTGATCGGGAAGTCCTTCGAGAGCCGCAGGTCGAGGCTCTCGTAGGCCCAGAGGCCGAAGATGTTCCGAGTGCGGTGGGGGTCGCCGCCGTTCCACTTGATGGACGCCGCTTCGTGGGAGAAGTCGAAGATGGTGAACGGCACGCCCGACCCGAGAGTGAGGAAAGTGGAGAACCGCACGTCGAGCGGGAGGCCGACGATCGCGGACGCCGTGACGTGGTGGCGCTCGTCGTTGTCGCCGCGGACCTTGCGGAGACTGGCGGGGTGGAAGAAGTCGAACCCGAAGTCGGTGCCCTCGATCTTGTTCTCGTTGCCGAGCTGGCGCGACTTGGCGAAGGTGTAGGAGATCGTGAAGCCCCAGTTGGATTCCGCCGTGTAGGGACGCTCGGCGGTGACGAAGATCGCGTCGTACCAGGTCCGCCGGTCGAACGTCGAATAGAGGATCGTGCCGAACCCGGGGGCCTGGATCAGATGACCGAACCGGTCCGGTTTGTCGGGCGTGGCGCCCGGCGTCGCCGCCGGAAACCAGATCAGGCCGTTGTAGCCGCGCACATTGTTATAGCTGATGCCGAAGAGATACGCGCCGAGCCTCTGGTGGAAGCCCACGTTCCACTGGTCGGTGCGCGGCGGCTCGGTGGAATTCTGCAGGAGGTAGATCTCCGGCCCGCCCGCGGCGCCCGAGGCGATCAGAGCCTCCAGGCCCGCCCGCGAGAGGTAGCTGTCCTGCCACGGGACCGGGTTCCCGCAGTCCGGGGCCGCGGTCGAACGGGGATCGGTGAAGCAGAACTGGAAGTACTTCCACGTCTGCCTCTGCTGCTCCAGGTAGATGTCCTGCAGGTTCACGTGGTCGTAGTACCGGCCCCAGGCCCCGGTGAAGACCGTGTTGCCGTTGCCGAAGATGTCGTAGCTCAATCCCAGGCGCGGCTGGAAGGCCTTCTTGAAGGAGGACCTGTTCGAGCCCGTGCTGATGTAGTCGCTCAGGTTGATGATGTCGCCGAGGTGGACGACCTGGCCGTTGTAGTCGGTCCCCTTGGCGTTGTTGGCCGCGGCCACGACGTCGGGCGGAGTGACGAAGTTGTTGTTCAGCATGTTCGTCTCGTAGTCCCACCGGACTCCCACGTTGACCTGCAGCTGGGGGGTGATCGACCAGTCGTCCTGCAGGAAGACGCCGTACTGCCGGTTGCTGAAGGAGACGGCCGACTGCCCGAAGCCGAAGTTCGCGTGGTAGGGGAAGAGCCAGTTGTCCTGGCTCCGGAAGAAGAAGTTCGGGTTGAAGTCCTGGGCGTTGTCGTAGTCGTAGCTGGGAAATCCGACGGTGAAGCCCGCCTTCGCGACGTGCTCTCCCCGGCTGCCGAGGACCAGGGTCGCGTCGTCGCGCAGCGTAAAGTTGCGCTGGCGGACGTTCTGGATCGTGCTGCGGCCGCCGATCTCGGCGATGTCGAAATAAATCTGATGCGGCGCCGACGTGTCGATCGCTCCCTGGATCCACTTCATCTGCTGGTAGGAGATGCTCGCGGCGTTGGCGAGGTTGCCGAAGACCGAGTTCTGCCTGGCCGTCACGCCGTACGTCTTGACGCCCTGGTCGACTCCGGTCGAGAAGGCCCGCATCTGGCCGAAGTCCCGGCGATCCGACTCGTCGCGCACGTTCGCCGTGACCTCCCCGGTTTCGCCCACCGAAGGCTGCCAGGTGAGCTTCGCGAAACCGAGCTTGGAGTGAAACGGCGACTCGACGTCCCCCTGGGAAAACCCCGTAAACCGGGCGGCGACTTCCGCCGGCTCGGTCGCCGGATGCCCGAACAGCACGTTGTTGAACCTCTTCTGGTCGTTCTGCTCGTAGGAGGCGAACGCGAAGAGCTTGTCGTGGATGATCGGCCCCCCGGCCGAAAGACCCCACTGATACCGGTTGTAGTCGGGAGTGCGGTCCTGGAACTGAGTCTTGGCGACCATCCCGCGGCTCTGGTAGTAGAAGAAGCCGTCGCCGTGGAGCGCGTTGCCTCCCGACTTGGTCGAGACGTTGATGACCGCCGCCGCGGCCCGCTCGTATTCGGCCTTGTAGTTCTGGGTCAGGACCTGGAATTCCGAGATCGAATCCTGGGGGAAGGGGTTCCCGCGGCTGGAGTCCTGCATGAACGCGCCCCCCTTCAGGATGTCGTTCTTGTACGACAGGCCGTCGATGAACACATTCACCTGGCGGGCGTCCTGGCCGCCGCTGCGGAACATCGCGCCGCCGTAGCGCGTGTCCTCGCCGAAATTGGCGGTCACGGCGACGCCGGGCGCCAGGGCCGCGAAGTTGAGGAAGTTGCGGCTGCTCTGGGGAAGCTCCTTGATCTGCTCCGGAGTCACGTTGGTCGAGACCTCCGGGTTCTTCAAGTCGTAATCCTTCACCGCCGCGGCGGTCACCGTCACGGCCTCGGTGGCCCGCGCCTTCAGCGAAAGCGTGAACTCGAGAGTGGCCGTCTGCCCGACCAGGACCCGGACCTTTCCGATCGCATCCTGGAAGGCGTCGATGCTGGTCGTGACCTCGTAGTCCCCCGGCACCACCTCGAGGAGGACGAAGCTTCCGTCCGTCTGCGTCGTCGCCGTGTACTTGATGCCGGAGGCGACGTTGGCGGCGGTCACGACGACGCCGGGGACCGGCCCGCTGCTGTCGCGAGTCGTCCCTCGTATCGTGCCGGTCGTCCTCTGGGCGAGCAGCAATCCGGCCGGCGCCGCGGCGAGAAGAGCTGCGGCCAGCGCCCGCCGAAGGAACCCTCGAATCGCGGTTCTTCCTTGCATGTTCCCTACCTCCCTTCCTTTTTGCCCACGGTTGCGAACTTCTCTTCCTCGACTTCCTTCTGGCCGTCGATCGGATCTCCTGGCGACTTCCCGCCGCGCGCCGGCAGCGCGCCGCAGGAGGAGCGGACGACGAGGATCGCCGGCAGGATCTCCTCCCGGGGGCGGCGCCCGTCGCTCCCCTCCAGGACATGCAGGAGTCGCGCCGTCGCGCGGGCCCCGAGCTCCGCGATCGGGACGCGCACGGTCGTCAGAGGCGGCGTGACGAACCGGGCGGTCGGGATGTCGTCGAACCCGGCCAGCGCCATCTCTTCCGGCACGCGGAGACGGCGCTCGCGGAACGCGCAGAGCAGGCCGATCGCCATCGCGTCGTTGGCCGCGAAGACCGCTGTCGCGCGGGGTCTCGCGCGCAGGATCCGGTCCGCCGCGCGGTATCCGGCTTCTTCGCGGAAATCGCCGGGGACCTCCAGGGCGGAGGTCCCGGCGCGGCGGCGGAGGGCGTCGCGGTAGCCGCGCAGCCTCTCGGACGCGTCGTAGTTGCCCTCCGGCCCGGTGACGAACGCGATTCGCCGGTGCCCCAGGCGGATCAGGTGCCGTACGACCGCAGAGGCGCCGCCGTAGTTGTCCACGAGGATGGAGCCGAAGCCGCCTCTCCGGATCACGCCGTTCAGGAGGACGACGGGAAAACCGGCGGGCAGGTTTTCCTGGAAGGCCCGCGCGTCGAGCCCGGGCGAAAGCGCGATCAGGCCGTCCACCCGCCCCCGGATCGCGCGCAACACTTCCTGGGTTTCGTCCCGGTCCTCGTGGGAGCCGGACACGAGAAGGTGATAGCCCCGCCTGCGCGCCGCCACGTCGATCCCGCGGATCACTTCCGAGAAGAACTCCCCGAAGAGGTCCGGCAGAAGGACGCCGAGCGTGTGGGTCTTGCGGGTGATGAGACTGCGGGCGGCGCCGTGGGGAACGTAGCGGAGCTTCTCGATGGCGCGACGAATGCGAAACCGCGTCTCTTGCCGGACTAGGCCCTTTTCGTTCACGACGCGGGAGACGGAGGCGATCGAGACGCCCGCTTCCCGCGCGACCTCGCGGATCGTGACGGCCGGAGCCGTCCGAGTCGGCCGGGTCCGCCGGATCGCCGGATCGGGTGAGGGCTGGTTTCCCGTAACGTCCCCCGCGGCTGTAATCGTTTACATTGGGCCTTTTAGCGCTCCTCCGGGGATGCTGTCAAGAAGTTCCCTTCCCGAAGTTTCAGGAACTCGAGGAAGAGGGTCCCACGGTGTCTCGGGCCTCCCGGGGTCCCGGGCCCTTCGCGTCTTCCCACTCCAGCTTCCTGTAGTCGAAGGCCTCGAGACCGCCGGTATTGAACTTGACGATGTCGAAGTAGGGGGAGAGGTCGAAGTCGCGCGGCACGCAGAGGGTCGGATGCCGCGAGCGCAGCAAGCCGCTGTAAGCGCGGCGCGTTGGGCGGCCGAGGATCATCTGCTTGAGCTTCTCGCCCGCGGTGTGCGGCTTCCAGGGCACCTGAGCGTGCAGGATCGGGAATCGCACCTTCGCGAAGGCCTCTGCCAGGAGCGTCGAGCAGATCGTCTCGGTCTCGATGCCGCTGCCGAAGTGAAGGGCGTCTTCCTTCAGCTTCGGCGGGATCAGGTGGAAGGGGAGGAGGTACCGGGCGAGCTCCAGGAAGTTGCGGCGGTCATAGGTGTGTCCGATGCGCGAGATGACGTGCTCCAGGACGACCTCGAGGTCTTCGGGGCGCAGGCCGATGGGCCGGCAGATGCGAAGATTCAGGTCCATGTACTTGACGACGGGCGAGGCGATCACGCCCCTCTCGACCAGGGCTTCGACGATCAGATACCGCGCTTCCCGTCCGAACTGGCGCTGTGTCCGCGCGCGCAGCTCCGGGCCTCGCTTCAGCAGAGCGTCTCCGATGTAGAGCGCGCTGTGGGACCAGGTGGAGGTCGTCAGGTACTTGACGGCCGAAGAGACGCGCTGGTCTCCCTCCACCAGGAGGACGTCGCCGGCCCGGATCGTGGCCTTGAGCTTGACCGGATCGTTGTAGACGAAGCGGTGGTAGCGCCTGCGGCGCTTCGTGATCTGGTCGAGGAACCAGTCGGAGAGGACTTGCCGGGGACTACGCACGGGGAAGCAGGTGTCAGGTGGCAGCTGCCGGGTGCGAGGGTGAGTCCGCCCTGGTCCCTGACACCTGATACCTGATACCCGACACCTGCATTTGACCTGACACCTTTGAACTTGACCCCTCTCTCTACGGCTTCTCCCGCTTGTACAGGTAGGCCGACTCCATCAGGCGCTCTCCGGAGGCGTCGGCGACTGCGAAGCGGGCGGGGTTGTACTTTCCTGACTTCGTGTACGACCCGGACCAGAGGGCGGCGCCCGCAAACTCCCCCTTCTTGTTCACGGCGTAGAAGTTGATGTTGAAGCCGGGTCTCAGGCGGCCCTGCGAATCGTGGTTCTCCCTGGCGAGCGTCGAGATGCGTTCGAGCGTCTTCAGCGCCGCCTCCTCGGGCGACTTGCCCTGCCGCATGTACTCGACGACCGTGTGCGAACCACAGGAGCGAAGGTTTCCTTCCCCCCAGCCCGTCGAGCCGCAGGCGCCGACCTCGCCGTCCACGTAGAGCCCGGCCCCGATGACCGGAGAATCGCCCAGGCGTCCGGGCACCTTGAAGAAGAGGCCGCAGGTCGTCGTGGTCCCCACGATGTCGCCGTCCTTCGTCACCGCGTCGCAGTTGATCGTGCCCTGCGGCCGAAAGTCGGACGCGCCGTATTTCTGGATGAACCAGCGGATGTCGGGGTCCTTCTCTTCCTCGTTGCCGGCCTCGATCCAGTCGTCGTGCCCGGAGAGCTTCTCCTTCCAGTAGAGCCAGATCTTCCGGCTTCTCTCCGTCAGGAGGTTTTCCTCCTGGAAGCCGTGCGCCCGGGCGAACTTCAACGCGCCCGGGCCGACCAGGAACACGCGATTGGTCCGCTCCATGACCAGCCGGGCGACCTTCGAAGGATTCTTGATGTTCTCGAGCGCCCCGACCCCTCCGGCCTTCATCGTGCGTCCGTCCATGACCGAAGCGTCCAGCTGCACGACCCCCTCTTCGTTGGGAATGCCGCCGTAGCCGACCGTGACGTCCTCGGGGTCGTCTTCGACGATGTTGACTCCCGAAATGACGGCGTCCAGCAGATCGCCTCCCGACGCGAGCACCGAGTAGGCTTTCTCGACCGCCCGCAGGCCGTTGGCCGAAGCGATCACGACGGGTCGCGATGCGGATGCCGGTTTCGCCGCCGGCGTCCGGACCTGCGCCGCCAGCGGCAGCGCGAGGGCGCCCTTCAAGAGGTCACGCCGGCTGTGTCCGCTCATGCCCTTCTCCTGGGGAGCTGAGAGCTGAGAGCTGACAGCTGAGAGCTACTCGTCGGGCAGCTCCGGCTCTTCCTGGACCGCCCTCTTGGTCCCCGGCGCGAGCAGGTCCATCATCAGGTCGGGGAGCGATTCGGAGAACTCGCTGCGAGGCATGACCCGCGTGACGCCGGCAGACTCGGCCCGCCGCGCCAGATCGCGATCCACGTGGGAGAGGAACCCGATGATGGGCAGCTCCCGTGTCGCCGGATCCTTGCGCAGCTCCGTGACCACCTCGAGCGGGTCGCCGTTGGCCGACAGGTCCAGGAGCATCGCGGCGGTCTTTCCTTCCCGGCAGGTCTTCGCGAGGCCCTTCGCGTCGGTGAAGCACACCGGGACGTTCAGATGGCGCGCCGTTGCCTCGATCTTCGACCGGAAGAAGAGGTCGTCCACGCAAGCCACGAGTGTCTTGCCCATAATGTGTGAGGAGATTCTATCCCCTACGCGTGAGACGTAAAACGTAAAACGTAAAACGGAGCCGATTGGCAGTTTTGCTTCGTTTGACGTTTCACGTTTGACGCTTAACGTCCCTAGAACATCTTGACGAGATCGACGATGACCCGGTTGAGCGTGACCGGCAGATCGAGCCTCTTCTGGAACATGACCGTGGCCTGCACGAAGACCTGCGGGAGGATCGTCACGCCCACGCCGGCCCGGCTGCCGCGGTGCCAGGAATGAAACCACCAGTCGTCGGTCGTGTAGGCGCCGAGCACGGCGTCGCGCTCGACGTACTGGTACGTGTAGAAGGCCCGCCAGTCGCCGGGCTTGCCGAGCCGGCCGGCCGACACGCCGCCTTCGAACGCCGATTTCTCGTGCCGGGCCTCCTCGGCGACTCCGAGATTGACGGCTCCGTCGAGGCTCAAAGTAACGGGCAGATTTCCGACGGCAAAGCGCAGCCGCACGATCCCGTCCACGACGTGGAAACGCGAGACGAGCTCCCGCTTTCCGCCGACGATCTCGAAGTAGTTCTGGCGGACGTAGGACTCTTTCAGATCGTCCGGGTCGAAGAGCCAGTAGGACCCGGCGGCTTCCACCGCGAGCTTTCCGGCGTCGCCGGCGCGGAACACGAGCTGCCCCGCGCCGATGCGGGTGTGGTCCCCCTCGCGCTGCGGCCCGTAGAAGCCCGCCGCCGCCAGCGTGAAGGTGGCCGTCCCGCCGGCCGGGATCTCCCACGCCGCCGCCAGGCCGGGACTCTGGATGTCACGGTCCCAGATCATCTCCGTCGAGACGAGCGGCATGCCGAAGCTGCCGGCCCGGACCGTGAACTGGCCGGGCTTGGCCTCCAGGTAGTAGCGTTCGATCGCGGCGCCGCGCGAACGGTAGTTGTCGAAGTTTCTCGCGTTGTCCTCGTTGTGGTCGGTCCCGAGGTCGCCGACGGCGCGGACGCCGATCTTGAAGCGGTCGGAGAAGACCAGGTCGGCTTCCGGCCGCACCTCGAGCCGCAGCCTCACGATCTTCGGGCGGACGTGCAGGTGATCGATGAGGTCGTACCGCGCCAGCGCGTCCCATCCGAAAACGACGCGCGGTTTCTCGGAAGGAGCCGGAAAGAACTGCTCCTCCTGCGCCCTCGCCGAGGTCGCGAGCAGGAGAAGAACGCCGAAGGTCAGAAAGTGCCGGGGAGAGGAGCGGTCGGTCTTCACCATCCGGTCCGCCTGACGCCTTACGCCTGACGCCTTACGCCGTTACTCTGGTCAGCGCCTCGTAGAGCTGATTGACGCTCTGGAAGCGGTCGGCGGGGTCCTTCTGCATGCATTTCAAGATGATAGCCGCAATCTTCGGATCGATCTTCGGGTTCTTCGCCTGCGGCGAGGGCGGCTTGTCCTGAACGTGTTTCAGGACGACCGCGAGCGGCGTGTCCCCCTCGAAGGGAAGCATGCCCGTGAAGAGCTCGTAGAGGACGACGCCGGTCGAGTAGATGTCGGAGCGGAAGTCGAGCGCCACGCCGCGCGCCTGCTCCGGCGACATGTAGTCGGGCGTGCCGACGACCGTGCCCGTCGAGGTCATTCCCCGCTCCTGGGTCAGGCGCGCGATTCCGAAATCCATCACTTTCAAGCCGCCGGTCGGTTCGATGATGATGTTCTGCGGCTTGATGTCGCGGTGGATGACTCCGACTTCGTGCGCCGCCGCCAGGCCCGCGCAGATCTGCTTGGCGATCCGCAGGGCCACTGGCGTGGGGATCAGCTGGTCCTGCTCGACCAGGGCTTTCAGGGTGATTCCCTTGACGAACTCCATCGAGAGGTAGCGCAGGCCGTTGGTCTCCCCGAGGTCGTGCGTGCGAAGGATGTTGGGGTGCGTGATCCTGCGCGCCAGGCGGATCTCCTGCTTGAAACGGTCCAGAAGCGTCGGGTCGGCCGAGAGCGCTTCGCCGCGGAGCGTCTTGATCGCGACGACGTCGTCCAGGTCCCGGTCATGGGCCTTGTACACGATGCCCATGCCCCCCTGCCCGAGGACGGACTGGATCTCGTAGCGGGCGGCGAAGAGCTGCCCCACCTGCGGCTCGTAGCCTCTTGCCGCCCCGGAAGCCGCGCCCGGCGCGAGGGTCCCCCCGACGCGTCCGGTCGTGACGGTTTCCGCGTCGGCTCCGACGTTGAGCGACAGGGACCGGACGTATTCCTCCAGCGCCGCCTTCTCCTTCAGCTCCTCGAGCATCGCGCGGAAGGAACGGGCCAGGATGCCGATCTCGTCTTTGGACTCCACCGGCAGGTCCACGGCGTCCAGGTTGCCCACGCGGACTTCCTCGGTCGCGCGCACGAGCCTGTCCACGGGGACCGTGATGCGCCGCGCCAGCACGAAGGAGAGCACGAAGGCGATCAGGAGCGCGAGCAGGCCCACCAGCACCTGCGTGTTCTGGATCTGCCGGAAGGCCGACAGCTCCTTTTCGCGGCTTCGCAGGGCCACGGCGGCGCCCACGAGCTGGTCGGTGGAGGAGCGGATCGGAAGGAAGTACGCGAGGTAGGTGTCGCCGGAGACCTCCAGCGGGAGCGGGCCGATCGTCTTGCCCTGGCGGAAGACCGCGTCTTCGAGGTCGGCGCGCCGTTTGACGTCCTCGACCACGGCGCGGCTGGCGTCCTGCATGGTCGTGGCGGCGATCGAGGGAAGCGGCCGCTCTGGGGGCCTGGCCTCGTCGGCCAGGAAGAGGACCTCGGTGTTCATCAGGGACTTCAGGCTGCGCGCTACGTCGTCGTTGATCTGGAAGGCCGCCCCGATCGCGCCGGCGACGCGGCTTCCCCCCTCGACGACCGGCTCGGCGACGACGTGGTAGAACCTGCCGCCCGAGAGCCAGATCCCCTGAGTGCCCTCCCCGGCGAGCGCCCCGGCGATCGTGGGGACGGAGGAGAGGTCGGCCGAGTAGCCCAGCGGCTTGTCCGTGCGGGCGAAGACGATTCCCTTGCGGTCCGCCGCGAAGAGGAAGTCGGCCCGCGCGTTGGACGCCTGCTGGGTCTTGAGCGTGTCGATCGTCGTCGCGGGGTCCAGCGGCTCGAGCGTCATGAGGCTGATGATTCCCGGGTTGCTGACGACGACGCCGAGCGCGCGGTGGAGGTCGCCGTAGCGGTTCTGCTGGAAGGACTCCCAGGCGGGACCCGACTTCTTCAGGTCGTCGATGATCTTCGCGTCCGCCACCCGCCGGGCGCGGTAGGTCGAGACCGCAATCGCGCCGCCGATCGCGATGAAGAGGAGCAGCGCGGCGGCGAGAAAGATCTTGAAGGAGAGCGAGACCTTCGGAGGGGCCGGAGGGGGCAGCTTCAGTCCCACGCGCACCGGCGGCCCGGTCTCCGTCGCGCCGGCGGTCCGGCGCGGGTCAATAGCGCTCATCGTCCGTTCCCGCGCCGGGCGGGTAGTCCCTGCCGTACTTGTTCTTGTGAGGCAGCGACTTGTAGTTCGTCACGTCCAGCCGGATCGCCAGCGGGGTCTCGGGCCCGCCGTGGACCGTCACGGGGACCTGCGTCTCGCCTCCCTCCTCGTGCCAGACTTTGAGGACGTGCGTCCCCGGCGGGACGCCCTGGAACCGGAACGTGCCGTCCGGCCCCGTCACCGCGGCGAAATCCGAGTCCACGACCATCACGAAGCCGACCATCTGCGGATGGATGTTGCAATAGACGCGCACCAGGCCCGGATCCTCGAACTTCTTCTCCTTCGAGACGCCGCTCCGGTAGAGGCCCAGGTCGAAGCGGTTGGCGCCGGAGACGGAAAAAACGTTGTGGTAGATCGCGTCCGCGTTCGGGAACTCCACCGTCGCGTTCTTGCGGACGACGATGGCGCGGGGAGCGAACTTCTTCTGCTCGCTCTTCATCTCGCCTCGCGCCGCCGCGGGCCCGTTCACGTGAAGGCCTTCGATCCAGACGATCGCGTTGGAGGCGTCGGGCACGGCGGAGCCCGCCCGCACGAGCGTCACGCGGCCTTCGACGACGTCCCCCGCGGCCGGGGACGGGGGCAGCGCGAGGAGAAGGAAGAAACAGAGGGTCATCATCGGGTTCCCAAAAAAATCATAGCATCCGGGTTCCGCGCCGCCTTCGCGTCGCGGGTTAAGATCTGGCAGGAGGGAACGATGACTGCCGACCGCGTCGAGATCTTCGGAAAGGACACCTGACCCTACACGACCGCGGCCCGTGAGGACTACGCGAAGAGGAAGATTCCCTTCACCTACTTCAACGTCAAGGAGAACCAGAAGGATCTCGACCGGATGGTCCGTCTCTCGGGGGAGCGGCGCGTCCCCGTCATCGTCGATGGTGGCAAGGTCACGATCGGCTTCGGAGGGACGTGAGGGGTCTAGCTCGCGGCGCCGTGCGCGCCGCTCGCTGTTCCAGTCAAAAAACACTTTCCCGCTCGCCGGAGGCGTGCTAGAAAGCCCCTAAGCTCGCTGGAGGCAGAATGGCACAGGAGTCCGGGCAGGAGTTCCGTCCGTACATCGCCTCGGAGCAGAAGGTCGCCGAGTTCACCCCGAAGGCGATCGCGCTCGGGGTCCTCTTCGGGATCCTCTTCGGCGCCGCCACGGTCTATCTGGCGCTCCGGGCGGGGCTGACCGTCTCGGCGTCCGTGCCGATCGCGGTGCTCGCGATCGCGGTCTTCAAGAAGGTCGGCAAATCCACGATCCTGGAGAACAACATCGTGCAGACGATCGGCTCGGCCGGAGAGTCGGTCGCGGCGGGAACCGTCTTCACCGTCCCGGCCCTGCTCTTCCTGGCCGGCGGCGGAGACTACTTCCAGTACGTCCAGATCACGATCCTCGCGATTTTCGGCGGGGTGCTCGGCGTCCTCTTCATGGTGCCGCTGCGCCGCGCGCTCATCGTCAAGGAGCACGGCAAGCTCCCGTATCCCGAAGGGACCGCCTGCGCCGACGTGCTGATCGCCGGCGAGAAGGGGGGCGACCTCGCCCGAATGGTCTTCGCCGGCGTCGGCGCGTCGCTCCTCTACAAGTTTCTCTACGGAGTCCTGGGCCTCTGGAACGAGACGGCCACCTGGTTTCGGACCAAGAGGGAGTCGATCTATCCGGCCGCGACGCTGAACGTGGACGTGACGCCCGAGTACCTGGGACTGGGCTACATCATCGGGCCGCGGATCGCCGGCGAGCTCTTCTCGGGAGGCCTGCTCGCCTGGATGGCGCTGATCCCGCTCATCGCCATCTTCGTGCCGGAGACCCGGCTCGTGAACGACCTGACCACGCTCGGCTTCTCCGAAGGGTGGCGCAACAGCCACTCCTACGCGGAGTGGATCTACCGCGCCTACATCCGCTACATCGGGGCCGGCGCCGTCGCGTGCGCCGGCGTCATGACGTTGATCAAGAGCCTCCCCACGATCGTCGGCGCCTTTCGGGAGTCGGTCAAGAGCTTCGGCGAAGGACGGGCGGGAGTCACGAAGAAGAGGACCGAGGACGATCTCGGCATGGGCCTCGTCATCGTCGGATCGCTCATCCTGGTGCTGCTCCTCGCCGTGATCCCCAAGTTTCCGCACGGCCCCTTTCCCCAATCGCTCCTGATGTCGCTTCTGATCGTGATCTTCGGCTTCTTCTTCGTGACGGTGTCCTCGCGCATCGTCGGCATCATCGGAACCTCGTCGAACCCGATCTCGGGCATGACGATCGCGACGCTCATGATGACCTGCGTCGTCTTCGTCGTGATCGGCTGGAAGGGGGACGTCTACCAGGCCGTGGCGCTCTGCGTCGGCGCGATCGTGTGTGTGGCGGCGGCCAACGCCGGCGCGACCTCCCAGGACCTGAAAACCGGCTTCCTCGTCGGCGCCACGCCCAAGCTGCAGCAGTGGGGCTTCATCATCGGCGTCGTGACGTCCGCGTTCGTGATCGCCATCACCCTCTTCGTCCTCGACCAGACCTACAAGGGGACCGAGCTCCACGGCATCGGCGGCCCCAAGCTCGCCGCGCCGCAGGCGACTCTCATGGCCACGATCATCAAGGGGCTTCTCGCGCAGAATCTCCCGTGGGCTCCGGTTCTCGTCGGGGTCTTCCTCGCGTTCATGGCGCAACTGGCCGGAGCGCACGCGCTCTCCTGGGCCGTCGGCGCCTACCTCCCGGTCTCCACGACGGCGCCCATCTGGGTCGGCGGGATGATGAAGCACCTCGTCGATTCGATGCGGAAGAAGAAGGAGGGCGTCGCCGGCGAGGAGTCGGAGCTCTCCTCCGGGATGCTCTACTCGACGGGCCTCGTCGCGGGCGGTTCGCTCGGCGGCGTCCTGATCGCTTTCGTCGCGTTCTTCGGCGACCGGGTCCTGAGGATGGAGAAGCCGACGCTCCTGGAGAAGCTGGACCTGGGATCCAAGTTCTTCCCCGACTTCAAGAGCGGTCTGATCAGCGGCAATGTCCTCTGCGCCGTCGTCTTCGCGGTCCTCTGCATCCTCCTCGTCCGGAACGCGAGAAAGAAGCTCGAAGCGTAGCCGCCCCGGTTATCCCTTCGCTCTCTCCTGTCATCCCTTCGCGGCCTTCTCTGTCATCCTGAGCGAAGCGAAGGATCTGCTCTCTCTGCTTCGAACGAGAGCAGGTTCTTCGTCGCTTCGGCTCCTCAGAATGACAAGGGGAAGCCTCAGATCACCTCGAACTTCTTTCCCACTTTGCGGAAGGCGTCCACGGCGCGGTCGAGGTCGGACCGTTCATGCGCGGCGGAGACCTGGCAGCGCAGGCGGGCCTGGCCCTTGGGGACGACAGGGAAACCGAAGCCCGAGACGTAGACGCCCTCTTCGAAGAGCGCCCTGCCCATCGAGAGGGCCTTCGCGGTGTCTCCGACAATGACCGGCACGATCGGATGCGTGCCGTGGGGAATCTTGAACCCGGAATCCGTCATGGCCTTTCGGAAGTAGGCGGCGTTGTCGCGGAGCTTGCGGACCGGCGCCGGATCTTCCCTCAGCATCCGGAAGGCCTCGAGAGATCCCGCGGCCACGGCCGGCGGCAACGAGTTGGAGAAGAGGTAGGTGCGGCTCCTCTGCCGCAGCGTCTCGACGATCGTCTTGCTGCCCGTGGTGAAGCCTCCGGCAGCCGAGCCCATGGCCTTTCCGAGAGTGCCGGTCGTGACATCGATCTTGTCCATCACGCCCTGCTCCTCGGCCGTGCCGCGTCCGGTCGCGCCCAGGACGCCCGTGGCGTGAGAGTCGTCCACGGCAAGAAGCACGTCTTTCTCCTGGCAGATCCGGACGAGCCCGCGCAGGTCCGCTTCCTCCCCCTCCATCGAGAAGACGCCGTCGGTCATCATGAGTCTGAAGCGCGAAGTGGCATCCTCGGCGAGCATCTTTTCGAAAGCCTTCGTGTCGGCGTGCGGGACCTTGTAGCGCGTCGCCTTGCAGAGACGCACGCCGTCGATGATGGACGCGTGGTTCAGCTCGTCGGAGTACAGGCCGTCGGGCTCGTCCAGGATCGCGGCGAAGAGCCCCTCGTTGGCGTTCCAGCAGGACATGTAGAGGATCGCGTCGTCGGTCCCGAAAAAGGAAGCGATCTCGGCCTCCAGCTCCTTGTGGAGGGCCTCGGTCCCGCAGATGAAGCGCACGGAGGCCATGCCCGCGCCCCACCGGTCGATCGCCTTCTTCTGCGCCTCGCGCACCCGCGGGTGATTGGCGAATCCCAGGTAGTTGTTGGAGGTCAGCATGACGACCTCTCGCCCGCCGACCTTCACCCGCGCGTCCTGCGGCGACTCGAGGACCAGCTCCTCCTTGTACGTCCCCGCCTCCCGCAGTTTCGCCATCTCGGCGGCGAGGTGATCAACGAGCTTGTTCATACTCGACAGCCTCCCACACCTGTCATTCTGAGGCCCACAGGGCCGAACTGCTCCGTGAATCACCTGAGCAGATCCTTCGCTGCGCTCAGGATGATGGGAAAGACGTGTCTACTCCTCCGAGAGGATCTTTCCCGCGACGCGGCCGCCGGGGAAGGCCGTCTCCAGGGCGGCGAGCGCGCTGTCGAAGGCGGCGGCGCTGGCCGCGGTGATCTCGGCGCAGAGGGTCGGACGGTTGACGATCTGGGAAGTTCCGGAGGGGTTGCGCACGATGACGGCCTGCGCCGGCTGCTCGACGCAGAAGAGGATGTCGTCCACGTCCTCGAGCGCGCGCGCCGCGGCGCGATGCGCGCCTGTCTGCTCGTCGTGCTTCAGGCAGACGCCGGCGAGTCCCACGAGCGGGTAGTGGTTGGGCGCGAACTCGGTCCGGTCCCAGTTCTTCCAGACGCGGTCGCGCGGGACGAGCCGGAACCTGTAGGCGAGATTGGAGAGACGCGACTCCTCGAGAGCGAACTCCGCGATGCGGCGGTCGGTGAGCTCCTGGTTCGTCAGGGGCGGCGCGGGTTTGCTGGTCGGCATCGCGCAGAGCTTACCGGACTTCAGGCTCCGGAAGGCTTGCCATTGGGGTAAAAGACGACTTTCATGGCCTGGCGGTTCTCCAGCAGGGCCATCGCCTCGTAGAAGTCTTTCAGGCCTTCGAATTCGTTCGTCACGAGATCGGCGACGTCGAGGCCCGCGGCGAGCAGGTCGAGCATCTTGATCCAGGTCTCGAAGACGCGCCGTCCGATCACGGCGTGGAGCGTCAGGCCCTTGAAGATCAGGTCGTTGGTGTAATCCCGGATCGTGACCGACTTCTCCTTGGGGAGGCCCAGGAGAGAAATCACGGCGCCGCGCCGGGCGGCCGCGAGGCCGAGATTGATCGAGGCCTCCGCTCCGGAGAGCTCCAGCACGACGTCGGCTCCTCCGTGGGTCGCTTCTTTCAGGCTTCCCGCCGCGTCCTTCGTCCGGGTCAGGTCGAGGACCGTCACGTTGCGGAGCCCGCGGCTGGCCGCCCATCGGCGGGCGTGCGCGGCGGCGTGCGCGTTGACCTCGGTGATCGCGATCGAGGCGGCGCCCGAGACGCGCGCGATCTCCGCGCACATGGCGCCGATCGGTCCGTAGCCCAGGACCGCGACGGACTTACCCGAGAGATCGGTCACCTGCGTCGTGTGGACCGCGTTGCCCAGGGCGTCGAGGAAGGCGCCGACCCTGTGAGGCACGATGTCCCGGTTGAGAGGGACGACGTTGAAGGCGGGCACGGCCACGTACTGCGCGAAGCAGCCGTCGCCGTGCACGCCCAGGATGCGCGTGTTCTCGCAGATGTGCCGCTGCCCGGTGCGGCAGGGGCGGCAGTGGCCGCAGGTGACGTGCATCTCGGCCGAGACGTACTGGCCTTCGAAGAGATGGGGCCGCGCGCCTCCCGGCCCGAACCCCACGATCTCCCCGCAGAACTCGTGGCCGTAAACGCGCGGCGGCGAGACCATCGAGGCCATGGAGGGGTCCCACTGGTAGATGTGCTTGTCCGATCCGCAGACGGCCGTCGCGAGCACTCGGATGAGGACCTCCGCCTGGCCCGGCACCGGGACCGGCACGGTCTTGATCTGTGTCGCTTCGGGTCCGGCCGCCGGCTTTGTCTTGACCACGGCGGTCATCTGGGTCGGCAGGCGTGAGGCGTGAGGCGTAAGGCGAAGCCTGGAGTGTTCGCGCGGAGTCCGAGGAGATTTCGGAGGCCTCGCCACGCCTAACGTCTTACGCCTGACGCCTTGCGGGTCAATCGCCCGCCTGATCGTCGCGCACGAAACCGCCGGCTCTTACCGGGCCACCTTCTGCGGCGAGAACGTCCACCGGCTTGATGTGGCGGGCGACGAGCTCGCGCGTGCCGGCGATGCGCAGCTTCTCGAAGAGGAAGTGGAACCTTCCTTCGAGGGAGTCTCCGATGGCTTTTCGTGTCCCCTCGGGGAGATTCCAGAACTGCTCCTTGAAGGGGCCGATCGCGAACTTGCGATTCTTGTAGAGGAACTGGCTCTCGGTCTCGTCGCGCTTTCTCTCCTCCCCCTTGTTGCGGAAGAGCCACCTCTCGGTCTCTCGTTTCAGGGGAAGCGGCAGCGACGGGTGCTCGTAAACCATGTTCTGGAACTCCGTCGCCAGGTGGATCTCGGCGCAGTCGTGGTCCGGGAAGTGCCCGAAGAACTCCGGGGGGAGGGTCGAGGCCCCGTGCTGGACCGCGCCGGCCATGCCGTACTCCTCCCGGGCGACCCGCGAGATCTTCTGCAGCGTTTCAAAGTCGATTGCGACGCGCTTGACCTTGCCGTCGGGGCCCACGATGCCGCCGTGCGAGGAGCCGGTCTGGATCGAGACCTTCGCGATCCCCTCTCCGCCCCCCAGCGTCTTGAGGTACCCGTCCATGTACGCGCGCAGCTCCTCGGGAGTCGAGTTCTCCTTGCCGACCTCTCCGATCTCCCCACCCACCGAGATCGGCATCTCTTTGGGCTCTCGGGCGCGGATGAACTTCGTGAATCGCGCGGCGAGCTCGAAGTTCTGTCTCTGCTGCTCGGCCAGAGTCGGCTTCGAGAGGTCCACGAGGGTCGAGGTATCGATGTCGATCTGGAAGAACCCGGCCGGGATCGCCTCCTCGATCAGCGACTCGATCGCGAGGATCTCCTTCTCCGGCTTCTCCTTCATCTTCTTCGGGTTCGTCTGGTAGTGGTCGCCCTGCAGGAAGACCGGCCCCTGCCAGCCTTCGCGAATCGCGGCGGCGAGGACGACCGCGGCGTACTCGGCCGGCCGCTGCTCGGTGTAGCCGATCTCGCTCCGGGCGATCTCGAAGACGAGAAGGCCCGCGTCGAGTGCGCGCGCCGCGCGGAAGGCCGCCCGGGCGCTGTCATAGGCCAGCATGCGGATGTTGACCGCGGGTACCGTGAAGCCGGAGACCTCGCCCCGGCCGCGCGCCTTGTAGAGAGGCAGGATCGAGGCCGGGAGAACGCCCAGGGACGCCGCCGCCTCGCGGATCGATCGCCGCGCCGCGTCGCGGACTTCTTGCCGGCCGAAGACCGCCGTCCAGACGAGGCTGTCCACGGCCTGCGTCCGGAACTCCGCCGCCCGTGTCACGCGCAGGCGTCCTTCTCCTGCTTCGACCGTCTCGCAACGGCGGAGAAAGGCGTCCAGCTCCTGCGGCGTCGTGAAGAGTTCCATGAGCCCGGCGATTCTAGCCGATTGAAGATTGAGGGATTGACAACCTGAAAGATTGCGTTCGCCGGTCTTGCAATCCGTCAACCGTCAATCAGACAATCGTCAATTCCAATGATCCGTCTGGCGCGCACGATCCGCTTCAACGCCGGGCGCAGCCTCTGGCGGGGGGACTGGACGCCGGAGAAGAACCGGTCGGTGTACGGCGAGGAGGGGGCGCACGGCTACGGGCACAACTACGAGCTGGAGGTCGCCGTCGAAGGGGAGATCGACCCGGAATCCTCCATGGTCATCAACCTGACGGATCTCGACCGCATCCTGAAGGAGGAAGTGGACTCGCCCCTCGACCACAGGAACCTGAACCGCGACGTTCCCGATTTCGCGGATCTCCCTCCGACCGCGGAGAACCTGGCGGCCTGGATCTGGAGGCGGGTCGGCGGGCGCATCGCGCGGGAGAAATGGCCCTGCCGCCTGGCCCACCTGCGCCTGCGCCTGACGCCCGGCTTCGCCGTGGAGATCGAAGCGGAGCGGCCGCGATAGGATTCCGCGGCGCTCTCCCATGAACTTCGCCTTCGTCATCGACAATCGGCGATGCATCGGCTGCCACGCCTGCTCGACAGCCTGCAAGGCGGAGAACTCGGTCCCTCTCGGGGTGGCCCGCACCTGGGTCAAGTACGTCGAGAAGGGGAGCTTCCCCCACACGCGGCGCTACTTCCAGGTCACGCGCTGCAACCACTGCGCGAAACCGCCCTGCGTGCCGATCTGTCCGACGGCGGCGATGTACCAGCGCTCCGACGGCATCGTGGAGTTTGACTCGCAGGCCTGCATCGGATGCAAGGCGTGCCTGCAGGCCTGTCCCTACGACGCGATCCACATCGACCCCGAGTCCGGCACGGCCGCCAAGTGCCACTTCTGCGCGCATCGCACGGATGTGGGCCTGGAGCCCGCGTGCGTCATCGTCTGTCCCGTGCACGCGATCCTTGCCGGAGATCTGGACGACCCCTCCTCCGAAGTCGCGAGGGCGGTCTCGGTCGAGCAGGTCGCGGTCCGCAAGCCCGAACAGGGCACGCGGCCCAAGCTCTTCTACATCGAGGCCGAGGAGTCGGCGCTCCTTCCGATGCTCGCCGCGCAAGACGGCGGGTATCTCTGGGCAGAGCAGCCGGCCGCCGGAGCGGGGGGAATCGAAGACTGGCGCGGCCCCATCCAGATCGGAGAAGGGCGAATGGCCGGCGCGCTCCTGAACTCGGCGGCCGCGCCGAAGGAGACGTACAACGTGCCGCACAGAATCCCGTGGCACTGGCAGGTCCCCGCGTATCTGGTCACGAAAGCGGTCGGAGCGGGGCTGTTGATGCTCGCCGCCGCGGGCACCACGCTCGGGTTTCTCCCCGCCTCGCCGCTTTTCCTGGCGATCGCGCCGCTCTGGGCGATCGTCCTGATCTTCATCACCACGGTGCTGCTCGTCTGGGACCTCGACCGGCCCGAGCGTTTTCTGAAGATTCTCGCCCGACCGCAGTGGCGCTCCTGGCTGACGCGCGGCGCGTTCATCCTGATCGCGTTTTCCGGCGTCGGAGCGCTGCTCTGGTTCGCGAACGTCACGGGGAAGGAAAGCCTCGCGCGTGTCCTGGCGTGGCCCGCGGTGGCGCTCGGGGCGCTCGCGGCCGTCTACACGGCCTTCCTCTTCGCGCAGGCGGAGGGGCGGGACCTCTGGCAGAGCCCTCTCCTCTCCTCGCATCTGCTCGTGCAGTCGGTCATGGCGGGCGCCGCGGGCTTTCTCCTGATCGGGCCATTTTCGGGTCTCGACGCCGGCGCGGCGCGGACGGTCGGGGCGATCTTCGCCGGGAGCCTCGCCGTGGATCTCGTGATCACCGCCGCCGGGGAGTTCGGACTGCCGCACGCGAGCGCCGTCGCGTCCACGGCCGCGCGCATGATCACGCGGGGCCGTTATGCCCGGCATTACTGGGGAAGCCTGGCCGGCGGCATCCTCCTCCCTCTCGCGATCGTGGCGCTGGCGCCGGCGTCGCTTCCCGCTCTCGCGGCCGCCGGGGCTCTCGCCCTGGCCGGCCTCTTCTCCTACGAATGGGCGTTCGTCTTCGCGCCCCAGCAGGTGCCCAACAGTTGAGCGACCCGCGCGGCCCCGTCCGCCTTCCGCCGCAAGAGACCCGGGCGGGCACGCGCCTGCAGCAGTACCCGCCCGCGGAGCGCTGGGACGACTGGGTCGAGTGGGACCCGAAGCTCTGGCCGCGGCGCGTGCCGCGCCGCTACCGGCTGATCCCGACGGTCTGCTTCAACTGCGAGTCCGCCTGCGGCCTGCTGGGCTGGGTGGACAAGGAGACGATGGAGGTGCGCAAGTTCGAGGGGAACCCGGCGCATCCCGGCAGCCGCGGAAGGAACTGCGCGAAGGGTCCCGCGACGCTGAACCAGGTCAACGACCCGGACCGGATCCTCTACCCCATGAAGCGCGCCGGCCGCCGCGGCGAAGGAAAGTGGACGCGCGTCTCCTGGCCGGAGGCGCTCGCCGACATCGGCGGCCGCATCCGGAAGGCCTTCCGGGAGGGGCGGCAGAACGAGGTCATGTACCACGTCGGCCGGCCGGGACACGACGGCCTGATGGAGTGGATCCTTCCGGCGTGGGGAGTGGACGGGCACAACTCGCACACGAACATCTGCTCCTCCGGGGCGCGAGCCGGCTACGCCTTCTGGATGGGCTACGACCGCCCGAGCCCCGATCACGCCAACGCGAGCGTGATCCTGCTCATCAGCAGCCACCTCGAGACCGGGCACTACTTCAACCCGCACGCGCAGCGGATCGTGGAGGGCAAGGCCGCCGGGGCGAAGTTGATCGTCTGGGACACGCGTCTCTCCAACACGGCGTCCCTGGCCGACACCTGGATCTCTCCGTGGCCGGGCTCCGAGGCGGCGATCCTGCTCGCGATCGCGCGGCACCTCGTCGCGACGAAACGCTACGACCGCGAATTCGTGCGCCGCTGGGTCAACTGGGAGGAGTACCTGAAGTCGCGGGAGGCGGGAGGCGGGAGGCGGGAGGCGAACTACGAAGCCTTCGAGGCCGCCTTCCTGGAAACGTACGGGGAGTTCACCTTCGAGTTCGCGTCGCGGGAATCCGGCGTGGACGCGCGGGTCATCGAAGGAATCGCCGAGGACGTCGCCAACTGCGGCGGACGCCTTGCCGCACACAACTGGAGGAGCGCGGGCTCCGGCAACCTCGGCGGCTGGCAGGTCGCCCGCTGTCTCTGGCTGCTGAACGTCCTGACCGGGTCGGTGGGCCGCGAGGGGGGCACCTCCGCCAACGGCTGGGACAAGTGGGTGCCGCGGCCGCCGCATCTGGCTCCTCACGTCGAGCGCTGGAACGAGCTGTCCTGGCCGCGCGAGTACCCGCTCTCCTATTTCGAGATGAGCTTTCTCCTGCCGCACTTCCTGAAGGAGGGGCGCGGGAAGCTCGACGTCTACTTCACCCGCGTCTACAACCCGATGTGGACCAATCCCGACGGCTTCACCTGGCTCGAGATGCTTCGCGACGAGTCGAAGGTCGGACTGCACGTCGCGCTGACGCCGACCTGGAGCGAGACCGCCTGGTGGGCGGACTACGTACTGCCGATGGGGCACGGCTCGGAACGGCACGACCTGATGAGCCAGGAGACTCACGCGGGACAGTGGATCGCCTTCCGGCAGCCGGTCCGCCGCGTCGCTCTCGAGCGAGCGGGAAAGCCGGTCGCGCGCACCTACGAGGCCAACCCCGGCCAGGTCTGGGAGGAAACGGAGTTCTGGATCGACCTGTCCTGGGAGATCGATCCGGACGGTTCGCTCGGAATCCGCCGCTACTTCGAGTCGCCTTACCGGCCGGGCGAGCGCATCACGGTGGACGACTACTTCGGCTGGATGTTCGAGAACTCCGTTCCGGGCCTGCCGGAGGCCGCGGCTCGCGAGAAGCTGACGCCGCTGGCTTACATGCGGAAGCACGGCGCCTTCGAGATCCGCTCCGGCGCCGAGGCGGAGTTCGAGCGGACGCTCTCGAAGGAGGAGACGGAGAGCGCGGTCCCCGACGAGACAACCGGAATTCTCTATACGCGCGCCCCGGCCGCCGCCGGCAGGAACATCGTGCCGAGCCCGGCGGCTCCCTCCGGCGAGCGCGGGCGCCCGATCGGCGTCCTCGTGGACGGACAGGCCCGCTTCGGATTCCGCACGCCTTCGCGTCGCCTGGAGTTCTTCTCCTCGACGCTCGCGGATTTCGGATGGCCGGAGCTGGCGATCCCGACCTACATCAAGAGCCACGTCCATCCCGAGAACGTGGACCGCGAGGCAAACGAATTCGTGCTGCTCTCGACCTACCGGCTTCCGACGCTCATCCACACGAGGAGCGGCAACGCGAAATGGCTGCTCGAGATCTCGCACACGAACCCGACTTGGATTCACACCTCCGACGCGGCGCGCCTGGCGGTCGTGACGGGCGACCTCGTGCGGATCGAGACGGAGATCGGCCACTTCGTGGACCGCGTCTGGGTGACGGAGGGAATCCGTCCGGGCGTCATCGCCTGCTCGCATCACCTTGGCCGGTGGCGACTTGCGGAGGGAGACGGAACGAGCCGGCTCACCTCCGCTCTCGTGGACCTCCAGGAAGACGGCGGCCGGTGGAAGCTCACGCAACTCGCCGGCATCCAGCCGTACGCCTCCGCCGATCCCGACACGCGGCGGATCTGGTGGACGGACGCGGGCGTCCATCAGAACCTGACGTTTCCTGTCCAGCCCGATCCGGTCAGCGGCTGCCACTGCTGGCACCAGAAGGTGAAAATCACGCGCGCGGGGCCGCAAGACCGTTACGGAGACGTGAGCGTGGACACGAACAAATCCCACGAGGTTTACCGGAGGTGGCTCGCGCTCGCGCGTCCGCCTCGCGGGGAGTGGCGCCGTCCCTTCTGGATGCTGCGCCCTTTCCGCCCCGCCGAGAGTGCCTTCCGCTTGCCTTCTCCCTCTCCCTCCTCCTCCGCTCTTCGAGCTTCGGAGGACAAGCCCGGGAGAGGGCCGGGGTGAGGGCGATGACGAAGCCGACTCTGTCTCTTCTCTCTCGACTCTGGCTCGCCGAGCCGGACGCCGCCGCGCTGGCGGTCGCGCGGGAGGAAGGCATCGATTGTGACAGCGGGCCCTCGGAGCTCGCCGTCGCCTGGACTGATCTGTTCCTCCTGAACGTGTACCCCTATGGAACCGCCTTCACGGACATCTCCGGAGAGCTGAACGGTCCGGCGGCCGCCGCGGCATCGCGCCGGTACGAGGCCGCGGAATACGGGCCTCCGGAGCTCGACGGGACGGGCGCGCCCGACCACGCCGGGCTCTGCCTGGGTTATCTCGGGCACCTGGCGGCGCAAGGAACGGAAGATCCGCCGTTTCTCGCATGGACTCTGGGCTGGCTTCCGGTCTGCGCGCTGGCGGTCGAGCGTCAATCCTTCGCGCATCCCTTCTATCGCGACCTCGCGGCGGTGACGCGGGAAAGTCTCTTCGCGGTCGCGTCCGCGCCCGCCCACGCTCCCGAGGACCTCGCGCCTGTCCTGGAGGAGAGCCGTGAGACCGAGGAGGAAGTCGGCCTTTCCCGGGTCGTGAGGTTCCTGCTCGCGCCGGCCGCATCCGGGTTCTTCCTCTCGCGGTCGCGGCTCGGAGAGCTGGCGCTCGAAGCGGGGCTGCGCCTGCCGTTTGGATCGCGGTTCGAAGTCGCGCGCGCTCTCTTCGAAGCCGCCGGGGAATCGAGCCGCGTCAGACCGGTGCTGGAGGCGCTTTCTTGCGAGGCGGAGGCCTGGGATGCCGCCTACGCCGCGCAAGCCCGCGAATATCCTTCGTGGCGAACCGGCGCCGCCGTCTGGCGCGGCCGCCTTGCCGCGACGCGGGAAAGACTCGAGCAGATGGACCGGATCCTGGAGAGCCCGCTCGAACCGGAGCAGGAAAATCGGGCAGAATAGCCGTCGCCATGTACTTCAAGCAGTTCTACCTCGGGTGCCTCGCGCAGGCCTCCTACATGATCGGATCGAAAGGGGAGGCGGCCGTCGTGGACCCCCGGCGCGACATCGAGACGTACCTCGAGGAGGCGGAGCGCGAGGGGCTCACGATCCGGCACGTCATCGAGACGCACCTGCACGCCGATTTCGTGTCGGGGCACCGGGAGCTCGCGGCCCGCACCGGCGCGAAGATCTACTTCGGCGCGAAGGCGCAGGCGGAGTTCGATTACGTGCCCGTGCGGGAAGGGGACGAGATCTCCCTTGGCGACGTCGCCCTGCGCTTCCTGGAGACTCCGGGCCACACGCCGGAGTCCCTCTCAGTGCTCGTGATCGACCGGACGCGGTCGGAGACGCCCGAGGCAGTGCTGACCGGCGACACGCTCTTCATCGGAGACGTGGGACGGCCGGATCTCCTCGGCGCGAAGATGAGCGCGCAGGAGCTGGCCGGAATGCTCTACGACTCTCTCCATGAGAAGCTCTTGAAGCTGCCCGACTCCGTCGCGGTCTATCCGGCGCACGGAGCGGGGTCGCTCTGCGGCCGCAACATCTCGAGCGAGACTTCCTCCACGATCGGCCAGCAGCGCCGCTTCAACTACGCCCTTCAGCCGATGGCGCGGGACGAGTTCATCCGGATGATGACGACCGACCTGCCGGAGGCGCCCGCGTATTTTTCCCGCGACGTGAAGATCAATCGCGAAGGCGCGGGAAGCCTCTCCGACCTGCCCGCGCCGCCGGCGCTAGCCCCCGCCGCCGTGGACGAGCTGCGGCGCTCCGGCGCGGTCGTGCTCGACACGCGGCCGGCCGCGCAGTTCGGGACAGGCCACATCCCGGGCTCCCTGAACATCGGTCTGGGCGGCCAGCTCGCTTCCTGGGCCGGAGCCCTGATCCCCGCCGAGAAGCAGATCGTTCTCGTCACGGAAGAGGAGGAGCAGGTCGAGGAGGCGCGCACGCGCCTGGCGCGGGTGGGGCTCGAGCACGTGGCGGGCTTCCTCGCGGGGGGACTCCTCGCGTGGCACGAGTCTGGGCGCCCTCTCGCCGCGACCGAGCAGATCAGCGTGGACGAGTTGCGCCACCGGCTCGGCCGGGGCGAAGTCGCTCAACTGGTGGACGTGCGCCGTCCCGGAGAATGGCAGGCCGGCCACATCGCACAGGCCCGCCATCTCCCCTTAAATGAGCTCCCCTCCCGCGCAGGGGAGATCGACCGCGAAAAACCCGTCACCGCGATCTGCGCCGGCGGCTACCGCTCCTCGATCGCCACGTCTCTCCTCGAGCAGCGGGGCCTCACGCGCATCACGAACGTCGTCGGCGGCATGACGGCCTGGAACCAGGCGAAGTTCGAGACGGCGGCCTGACCGGAATCTACGTCCAGGTCCTGTCATCCCTTCGCTCCCTCCCTGTCATCCCTTCGTTCCCTCCCTGTCATCCTGAGCGCAGCGAAGGATCTGCTCATCGCGTTCAGAGCCAGGGGGCAGATCCTTCGTCGCTTCGCTCGCGCCGTCGCCATAGCGGCTTTGGCGCGTCGGCGACCTCAGGATGACTAGGAAGGCCGGACGCCCGATTCTATTGGGGCAGGGGGGCGGAGAGGTGCTCGTGGACGATGAGCCACTTTCCGCCGCGGTTCTCCCAGATCACGGTGTCCCGGCCGTCGATTTCGAGGGGCTTGCCTTCCTTCAGAGCGGCCGAAATGTGCATGGTGCGCGTCGTCCAGGCGGTCTTGCCGCGGCGCATGACCTTCAGATCATCATTGACGTTGAACTTGAGCGAGGTGGCTCCATCGAGGAAGAGCTTCTGCGCGCCGTCGCGGTAAGCGGCCCATCCGTCGTACTTGAGGGGAGCGGCGTCGTAGAAGACGAGGCCGGCGTCGTGCGCATAGTAAGGAGCGGCGTTCTCGGCCTTCAGGCTCTCCCACGCGGCGTCCACCTTCGCGTGCAGGGCCTTGAAGTCCGGTTCCGCGTCTCCCGATTTCGGCGCCGCGGCTGAAACCGCGGTGACCACTCCCGCAAGGAAGAGGACGGAAAGCACCGGACGGCGGATAAGCTGTTTCATGTCGATTAACCTCCTAGCCCGCATTATTCATGATCGACTCCGGCCGCCGCTCCGATCCCGGGGGTTCAGGGGGCGCCACGCGCCCCCTGCGCATGGATGCTCGCCGATACCGCGTCAGGGCTCCTCTGCGATGCGCCCCGGCATCGCCGTCGTCGCCCTTCCTTGTCTCGACGAAAGATCTCTGTCGCGGACAACTTGTTCCCGGCTGCACCAACGGGGGTTCTGTCGCAATGTTATTTGGCGAAGAGAGTTGTCCGTGTTTCGGCCGGGTGACCATGAATAATCCGGGCTTGGGAAGGGATTCTAGGCTCTTGAGAGCGGAGGTGCCTGGATGCGGGTGACGCCCCTCGACTGGGTGATCGTCGTCGTTTCGATCGTCGTGTCGTTCCTGCCGGCGGTGTTCCTGGCGCGGCGGGCGGGGCGCAGCACGGCGGAGTTCTTCACGTCAGGACGCTCGGCGCCCTGGTGGCTGATCGGTGTCTCGATGGTCGCGACGACGTTCTCCACGGACACTCCGAACCTCGTGACCAACATGGTCCGCGAGAAGGGGGTCGCCGACAACTGGCTCTGGTGGTCGTTCCTCCTGACCGGCATGGCGACGGTCTTCTTCTACGCGCGGATGTGGCGCCGCTCGAGGGTCCTGACCGACCTGGAGTTCTACGAGATTCGCTACTCGGGCAGAGCGGCGGGCTTCGTGCGCGGGTTCCGCTCGATCTACCTCGGCCTCTTCTTCAACTGCGTGATCATGGCGTCGGTCAACCTCGCGGCGGCCAAGATCGCCAACGTCGTGCTCGGCTGGCCGATGGGAAAGACGCTCTTCCTCTGCGCGCTCTTGAACGTGGCCTTCGCCGCGACCTCCGGCCTCTGGGGCGTCCTCGTGACGGACTTCATCCAGTTCGGCATCGCGATGACGGGCTCCTTCGCGGCCGCGTATTTCGCTTTGAAGCAGCCGCAGGTCGGCGGCCTCTCGGGACTCTTCCACCGCATCGACCCGAAGACGCTCGCCTTCCTGCCGGACTTTTCCGACTGGGGGCTGGCCCTCTCCGTCCTGATCATCCCGGTCACGATCCAGTGGTGGTCGGTCTGGTACCCGGGCGCGGAGCCCGGCGGCGGCAGCTACATCGCGCAGCGGATGCTGGCCTCGAAAAGCGAGCGGGACGCGCTCGCCGGGACTCTTTTCTTCAACTGCGCGCATTACGCCCTGCGCCCCTGGCCCTGGATTATCGTGGGGCTCTCCTCGATGCTCGTCTTCCCGCGGCTCTCCGACATCGCGCGCGCGTTTCCGTACGTGGACCGGTCCCTGATCGGCCACGACATGGCCTACCCCGCGATGCTGAAGTTCCTGCCCGCGGGCCTTCTCGGCGTGATGATCGCGGGCATGCTCGCGGCGTACGTCTCGACGCTCTCGACCCATCTGAACTGGGGAACGTCGTACCTCGTCCATGACTTCTACCGGCGTTTCGTCCGCCCGGGGCGCGAGGAGCGGCACTACGTCGCGGTGGGACGGCTCGTGACGGCGCTTCTCATGATCGCCGCGGCGTTCCTGACGTTCGTGCTCGACACCGCGCGGCAGACCTTCGATCTGCTCCTCTCCGTCGGCGCGGGAACCGGACTCATCTATCTCCTTCGCTGGTTCTGGTGGCGCATCAACGCGTGGAGCGAGGTCGCGGCGATGGCGAGTTCGTTTCTCGTGGCCGTCGGCTTCTTCATCGCGGGGAAGGCCGGCCACGCCGTGCCCGCGCACGTCTCCCTCGTCATCACAATCGGCGTGACGACGCTCGTCTGGCTTGCCGCGACCTATCTGACGAAGCCGACCGACCGCGCGACGCTGGTCTCCTTCTACAAGCTCGTGCGGCCCGCCGGTCCGGGGTGGCGCTCCATCCGCGCTGAAACGGGCGTCGGCTCTTCTCCCGACAGCCTGCCGCAGGCCTTCCTTGGCTGGATTCTCGGCTGCGTCTTCGTCTATTCGGCCCTCTTCGGCACGGGCAGCGTGCTCTACGGCCGGACTTCTCTCGCGGTCACGTGGATCATTCTCTTCGTCGCCAGCGGCCTCGGCCTCGTCCGCCTCCTGCCCCGCCTCTGGACCGGCGCCGGCTCGTGATGCACAAAGCTGTCATCCTGGCCCGCGGCCTCGGGACCCGCATGCGCCGGGCGGACCACACGGCCTCTCTCGATCCGGTCCAGGATGCCGCCGCCGCCAGCGGTTTGAAGGCGATGATCTCCTTCGGCCGACCGTTCCTCGACTACGTGTTGAGCTCGCTGGCCGACGCCGGCGTGGCCGAGGTCTGCCTGGTGATCGGTCCGGAACACGACGCGATACGCGACTACTACTCGAGCCAATCGCCGCCGCGCCGCCTGCGCGTCTCCTTCGCGGTCCAACGGGAGCCGCGCGGAACCGCCGACGCGGTGCTCGCGGCCGAAGGCTTCGCGGCCGGCGAGGACTTCCTGGCCGTCAACTCCGACAACATCTATCCGGTCCCGGCTCTGTCGGCGCTCGTCCAACTCGCCGGGCCCGGCGTCGCCCTCTTCGAGCGCGAGGCTCTGATTGCCGCGAGCAACATTTCCGCCGACCGGATCGCCTCGTTCGCCGCCTGCCGGGTGGGAGCGGACGGCTACCTCGAAGAGATCCTCGAGAAGCCGGACCCTGCCGCGCTCGCCTCGCTCGGCCCGGACGCGCTCGTCAGCATGAACTGCTGGAGATTTTCCCGGGCGATCTTCGAGGCGTGCCGGCGCGTGGAGCTCTCGCGGCGCGGAGAGCTGGAGCTGCCGATGGCCGTGCGCGAAGCGATCACGCGTGGAGTGCGCTTCAAGGTCGTGCTCAGCCGCGAAGGCGTGCTGGATTTGTCGCGGCGCTCGGACGTCGCGGCCGTCGCCGAGCGGCTGCGCGGGGTCTCCGCGGACCCGTGAAACAGGTTGCCGAACGGCTCATGGCGGAGGGGTTGAGCGCCGTCGAGGCGGAACGCAAGGCGCGGCTCTTCGGGGCTGCGGAGAAGCGTCTCGAAGGCGTCCGGGGCGGTGAGGCGTTGGCTCGGTGGTTCGTGCCGGGGCGCATCGAGGTGCTCGGCAAGCACACCGACTACGCGGGCGGGCGCAGCCTCCTCTGCGCCGTCGAGCGCGGTTTCTGTGTCGTCGCGAGGGCGCGACCGGACCGGGTCGTGCGCATCGCTGGCGCGGCCCCCGACGTCGAGACCCGGCTGCCGCTCGCCGAAGAGGCCGGCGCCCCCGAGGAGGGGAGCTGGGCCGCCTACCCGGCAGCGGTCGTCCGGCGCGTCGCGCGCGACTTCCCCGGCCCGCTTCGCGGCGCGGACATCGGCCTCGCTTCCGACCTGCCCCGCTCCGCCGGCTTGTCCAGCGGAAGCGCTCTCGTCGTCGCGATCTTCACGGCGCTCGCGCATGTCAATTTTCTGGAAGACCATCCCGTCTATCGGGCAAACATCGCAAGCCCCGAGGACCTCGCCGGCTATCTCGCCGCCGTCGAGAACGGCCTCTCTTTCGGCCCTCTCCCGGGCGAGCGAGGCGTCGGGACTCTGGGCGGAAGCGAGGACCACACCGCGATGCTCTGCTGCCGCGTCGGAAAGCTCTCGCAGTTTGCTTTCCGTCCGGTACGTCTCGAGCGCGAGGTTGTCCTGCCGGCAGACTGGACTTTCGCCGTCGCCTCGAGCGGCGTCATCGCGGAGAAGTCCTGCGGCGCGCGCGAGCGCTACAACCGGCTGTCTCTTGCCGCCTCCGCGGTCTTCGAGCTCTGGCGCGGCGCCGGTGGGCCGGGAGAGACGCTCGGCCAGGCCGTGCGCCAGTTCGCAGCGCCGGAGCGGATTCGCGAGGTCTTGAACGCCTCCGCCGATCCGCGCTTCCCCGCAGGCGAGCTGCTCGGCCGCTTCGAGCAATTCCTCGAGGAGAACGAGCATCTCGTTCCGGCGGCGGCCGACGCCTTCGAGAAGAAGGATGCCGCCGCGCTCGACGCGATCGTTACCCGGTCAGAGCTCGCGGCCGAGCGCCTCCTCCGCAATCAGGTCCCGGAGACGATTCGCCTCGTCGCCACGGCCCGTGCCTTCGGCGCGATCGCCGCCTCCGCCTTCGGGGCGGGTTTCGGCGGGAGCGTCTGGGCGCTCGTCGCGACGGAGCAGGCCGAGAGCTTTCGAGCCGCCTGGCGGAACGATTACCGCCGGAGCTTTTCAAACGCCGCGCCGACAAGCGAGTTCTTCATCACCGGCGCGGGGCCGGGCCGGGTTTCCCTGTAGACTCGAGCGTCGAGGGAAAAAATGGAACAGCCGCGCCGGAAAGCCCGATCTCCTCGACCGTGATCGCCCTCGTCGTCGGGATCGTCGGCTTGACGACGGTAACCGGCCGTCCCCGCTTCTCCGGTTATGCCACGGTGGACGTGCTCCAGCTTCTCGCCTCCGGAATGTGTTTCGGAATCGCTCTGGTTGGGCTGCTGCGAACCGTCCGAGAGAGGGATAGGAGCTAGTTTTCTGCTCCCTTGGTGACACGCGTCGGTCCCCTGCATTCCTGCGCATGTGAGTGGAGTACCCTTTCTCGGCAGTTCCGATGACCAAGCCGGAGGAAAAGGCTCGCCAGGAGATCGACAGGCGGCTTGCGGCGGCCGGATGGGTGGTTCAAGACCGTCGGGAGGCGAACCTCCATGCCGGTCGGGGCGTCGCGGTTCGGGAGTTTCTCCTGAAGCCGGGGCACGGATCGGCGGACTATCTTCTTTACGTTGATGGAAAAGCCGCTGGAGTCGCAGAAGCCAAACCCGAAGGCACGACCCTGACGGGCGTAGAACCTCAGTCCGAAAAATACTCCGTTGGCCTTCCGGACAATCTGCCTGCCTGGTATCGACCTTTGCCCTTCCTGTACGAAAGCACGGGCACTGAAACCACATTCACAAACCGGTTCGATCCCGAGCCGCGCAGCCGAGGACTTTTCAACTTTCATCGGCCAGAAACGCTCGCGGGTTGGCTGGCGGCGGAGCCTCTTTGGCTTCCAGTAGTCGGAGGGAAGCCGGATCCGCGGAGCCTGGTGCCGTCAACACTCCGAAGCAGGCTGCGGGCGATGCCGGGCATCGCCGAAAAGGGTCTTTGGCCTGCGCAACTGAAGGCTCTCCGGAACCTCGAAGTTTCATTCTCCGAAGACCGTCTACGCGCCCTGATCCAGATGACGATGGGCAGCGGAAAGACGTTTCTTGCCATCTCAGCGGCTTACCGCCTGATCAAGTTTGCGGACCCGAAACGCGTGCTTTTCCTTGTGGACCGGGCGAACCTGGGCCGCCAGGCCCTCAAGGAATTCCAGCAGTTCGTCACACCTGACGATGGGAGAAAGTTCACGGAGCTTTACAACGTCCAGTTCCTGACAACGAACCGGCTGGACCCGGTCGCGCGAGTCGTCATCACGACCATTCAACGGCTCTATTCGATGCTCAAGGGAGAGCCAGATCTCGATTCGACCTTGGAAGAGGGGTCTCAGTTCGACACCGGCGGCGGCCTGATTCGCGCGCCGGTGCCCGTGTCCTACAACCCCGGCATTCCGGTCGAGTACTTCGACGTCGCTTTCATCGACGAATGCCATCGCTCCATCTACAGCCTCTGGCGACAGGTCGTGGAGTACTTCGACGCCCACCTGGTCGGCCTGACGGCCACGCCGTCAAAACAGACCTTCGGATTCTTTGAGCAGAACCTCGTCACGGAGTACAGCCACGAGCAAGCGGTCGCCGATGGAGTCAACGTGGACTTCGTCATCTATCAGATCCTGACTCGTATCACGCAGTCGGGCTCGACGGTGGAAGCCGGGCCCTTCGAGACGATCGGAAAGCGGAGCCGGGCGTCGCGCGCCATCCGGTGGGAGAAGCTCGACGAGGACTTGACCTACGGGGCAGCCGCGCTCGATCGCGACGTTGTCGCCTTTGACCAGATCCGCACGGTGGTCCGAACATTCAAGGACAAGTTGTTCAGTGAAATCTTCCCGGGTCGGAGGGAGGTTCCCAAGACGCTTATCTACGCTAAAGACGACAGTCATGCGGACGACATCGTCAGGATCGTCCGTGAAGAGTTCGGCAAGGGAAACGACTTCTGCCAGAAGATTACGTATCGGACCGGCACGGCCAGAATCGTGACCAGGACGGCGGGTTCCGACGGCCGTGAGTTCGAGGAGGTCACCTACAAATCATCGGGCCTCAAGGCCGAAGACCTTCTTTCGTCTTTTCGAAACAGCTACAACCCGCGCATCGTTGTTACCGTTGACATGGTCGCGACCGGAACGGACATCAAGCCACTTGAGATTGTGATGTTCATGCGCGCGGTCCGCAGCCGGAATTTCTTCGAGCAGATGAAGGGACGCGGGGTGCGCGTCATCCCCGAAACGGATTTCCAGGCGGTAACGCCGGACGCGCGATCCAAGACGGGATTCGTCATCGTGGACTGCATCGGCATCAACGAAGAGGATCTCGCGGATACCTATCCCCTGGACCGAAAGCCCTACGTGTCTCTCGACAAGCTGCTGCAAGCTGTGGCGTTCGGGACCACCGAGGAGGAGGTTCTCTCGTCGGTCGCAAGCCGTTTGGCGCGGATCGCGGGTCAGCTCGAGCCGCACAATATCGCCGAGCTCCAGAAACTTTCGGGAGGGCAGACGCTTCACGAAATCGCTGGCCGGCTCGTCGAATCGCTTGACCCGGACCGGCAGAGAGAGGAAGCGCGGCGAACGGCGGGGCTCCCGGAGGGCGCGGAACTTCCACCGGAACTGGTCTCCGGAGCTGCCGAGCGCCTGGCAAAGGAGGCCGCGCGACCGATCGCGGCAAATCCCGACTTCCGCCGCCGCCTCCTCGAAATCCAGAAAACTTTGGAACAGACGCTCGACGATCAGAGCAAGGATGAGGTCCTGGTGGCTGGGCAATCGGAAGAGGCGAAAGAGCGCGCGAGGAGTCTGGTGCGGTCTTTCGAAAAGTTCATCGAAGACAACAGGGACGAAATCATCGCGCTCCAGCTGCTCTACAGGAATCCTCACGCCCGCCGCTTGCAGTTCCAGGACATCCAGGCCCTGGCCAACGCAATCGAGGCGCCGCCGCGATCCTGGACACCCGAACTGCTGTGGCGCTCATACGAAACGCTCGATCGCGACAAAGTGCGAGGCGCAGCGGGTGTCCGACTCCTGACCGACATCGTCTCGCTCGTGAGGTTCGCGCTTCATCAGGATGAGGTCCTCACTCCGTTTCGAGACGTCGTTGAAGAGCGGTTTGAAACCTGGCTGGCCCAGCAGGAGAGCAAGGGCCGGCGTTTTTCCGAAGAGCAACGCCAGTGGCTCGGCCTGATCCGCGATCATGTTGCCGCGAGTCTCCAGATCGACATGGATGACTTCGATTTCACCCCTTTCGTCCAGCGAGGCGGCGCCGGCAAGGCAGCTCAAGTCTTCGACGGTGATCTGACCAGCCTACTTGAGGATTTGAATCAAATCGTTGCGGCCTGACGTCTCGGCAGAGGACAGCCAACTGTGTTATATTCCAAATAGATATAAGGTATATCTACGTTTTATTCGGAATAGATATAAGATAGCCAATCGCGATGACAGATTTTTTCGATACCGCTGAGGTCCTTGCTGTGCTTCAAGGGTTCAACCCTTGGTGGGCGGGACGACAGTTCGCCGTCCCGAGGTTCCGGCGGATCGCCTATCAGGTCTGCCGACGCTACCTCGACGATCGGGATTTCCGGCGTGCAGTCTTGCTCTCGGGTCCGCGACGGGTCGGAAAAACAACGATCCTGAACCAGATTGCCGCGAGTCTCGTTGAGGAAAAGCTCGATCCCCGGAGCGTCCTCTACCTGAGCCTCGATCATCCCCTCTTGAAGCTCGTCAGCCTGGCCAAGATCATCCGGCTCTACCACGAGAATATCTACCCGGCCGGGAAACCGGTCGTTCTGCTCCTGGACGAGATCCAATATTCGAGCGACTGGGAGCTGGAGATCAAACAGCTCATCGATCACGCGCCGGAATACCGAATCCTTGCGACCGGGTCCGCGACCATCGTTCACCGGCAGCGAATCGCCGAGAGTGGCGTGGGACGCTGGATTCGAGTTCCAATCCCGACGCTTTCCTTCTACGAGTTCCTCCAGATCCGCGAGGAGAAACCTCCCGCGATTCCTGAGAAATTGAGGCCAATCGACGAACTCTTCGGCAAGCGGGACGCCGAACTGGCGGAAATCGCGAGCAACCTCCGCAGCGTCCAGCCCCTCTTTCTTCGTTACCTTCTGGTCGGCGGGTTCCCCGAGACCGCGAAGCAGACGGACATTTTCCTCTGCCAACGGCTCTTGCGTGAGGACGTCGTCGAGCGGGTCTTGAAGCGGGATATGACGGCGCTCTTCGGAATAAGGAAAGTCAACGACCTCGAGAAGCTTTTCATCTACCTCTGCCTGCACAGCGGCGGCATCCTCGCGGTCAAGACCTGCGCCGATGCGCTCGAGATTTCGCCCGCGACTGTCGCGAATCATCTGGACGCCCTCGAAGCGGCCAACCTCATCTACCGGCTGCGGCCGGCCAGCATCACGGGCAGGAAGATCCTGAAGGCTCGCGATAAGGTCTACCTCGTGGATGCCGCGCTTCGGAATGCCGTGCTGTTGCGGGGAGAAGAGATCCTGGGCAATCCGCAGGAGATGGGAACTATCGTCGAGACGACTGTTCTGCGGCATCTTTATGCCTACTACTATCTTGATACGCCGGAAATCGTCTACTGGCGCGACGCGAAGACCGGGCAAGAGGTTGACATCATCGTCCGGAGCCCGAGCTACACCCTCCCGGTCGAGATCAAGTATCGGGAGAATGCCGAGATCACCCAAAAGGCGGGCCTCGTTGTCTATTGCCGGGAGGAGAAGATACCGAAGGCCTACTGGATCACGCTGAAAGACAGGGATTTCTCCGTAGTTCAACCACACGGGCTCGAGACGAAGATTCTCAGGATTCCGGCGCACATCTTCACGTATCTCCTCGGCCAGGCGGAGCGAGCGCTGTGGCTGGGCTAGACGCTCGATACCGACTTCCGGACTCGTGGGTATGGGCACCGCTACAGGATCTCTGCGAGGTCATCCAAGGGCAGTCACCCCCCGGCGACACCTACAACACGCGAGGGGAAGGCCTCCCGTTCTTCCAGGGCAAAGCCGAATTCGGCGAGCTGCATCCAGTTGCAGTCAAGTGGTGTACGGCTCCGAAGAAGATTGCCTTACCAGGCGACGTTTTGATCTCCATACGCGCCCCGGTTGGCCCAACCAACCTCTGCTCCGTTGAATGCTGCATCGGACGCGGGCTCGCGGCCTGCCGACCTGCCGACGGAATCGACTCAAGGTATCTGCTTTACGCTTTGCGCGATAGTCAAGCAAGACTGGCGGAGCTAGGAACGGGATCGACTTTCGACGCGATAACCGGCTCGGATCTCAGAAGTCATGATATTCCGGTTGGCCCGAGTCCAGAGCAGCGGCGTATCGTCGCCGAGATCGAAAAGCAGTTCACGCGTCTCGACGCTGGCGTGGCTGCGTTACAGCGAGTCCGGGCAAGCCTCGGGAGATATCAGACGTCCATGCTTAAGGCAGCACGCGAGGGACGCCTCGTGCCGACCGAGGCGGAGTTGGCCAGGAAAGAGGGCCGAGAATACGAGCCGGCGGACCAACTACTCCGTCGCATCCTCGAACATAGGCGTGCGGGGTGGGCGGCGGAGCAGGGTCAAAAGCGGAAAGGTAAGGGAAGAGATTCCGAAGTCATCCTGAAGGGATACCACGAGCCGCCAGTACTGGACTCGAAGGGAATGAGTGAACTCCCGGAGGGTTGGGCCTGGGCATCGGTCGAAATGGTCGGAGACGTCCTTCTTGGCCGGCAGCGGGCGCCCCAATACCTGACCGGAAGGTTCACTCGACCCTATCTTCGCGTCGCGAACGTCAAGGACGACGCTCTCGACTTGCGAGACGTCGAAAGGATGGACTTCGATGAAGCCCATTTCGCTAAATACCGCTTGATCCCCGGAGACATCCTCGTGAGCGAGGGGCAGAGTCCGGAGCTCGTTGGGCAGAGCGCCATCTTTCGCGGCGGTATCGAGAATCTATGTTTTCAGAAGACGCTGCATCGATTTCGACCCATGCCTGAAGGGCCTAGCTCAGAATTTGCGCAACTCGTGTTTCGCACACATGTAAAGTCGGGAGTCTTCCGTCGAGTGGCTTCGATCACGACCAATATCGCGCATCTCACATTGGAGAAGTTCAAGGCGGCACCATTTCCATTACCTCCAAGGGCCGAACAGTTGAGAATTGTGGCGGAGATCGAACGGCGGCTTTCCATCGTCGCGAAACTTGAGGGCGTGGTAAGAACCAATCTCGAGTGGGCGATTCGTCTTCGCCAGGCAATCCTGAAGCGCGCGTTCGAAGGTGGACTCGCTGCACGAGATTTAAACGACGAGCCGGCTAGCGCTCTTCTGAAACGTATTCGCGCGTCGCGTACCTCAGTGCCGTCGTTGAAACGGCCTGGGTCTCCTGCTGAGAACAAGTCACCAATAGCCGCGGAGCGCGCTCCGTGACCAACCATTCCCAGCAAATTGTCCAGAAGCTCTGGAATTACTGCAACGTTCTTCGAGACGATGGGCTTTCGTATCTCGACTACCTCGAGCAACTTTCAGTTCTGCTCTTCTTGAAGATGGCGCACGAGCAGACGCAGCCTCCCTGGAATCGTATTTCCCCGATTTCTGAAGAGTTCGCCTGGCCGAGCCTGCTGGTGAAGGACGGCGACGCCTTGGAGACCCACTACCGGCACGTGCTTGTGGAGCTTGGGAAGAAGGACGGCATGCTCGGCGTCATCTTCCGCAAGGCCCAGAACAAGATCCAGGATCCGGCAAAGCTCCGGCGACTGATCGTGGACCTGATCGAGCGCGAGAAGTGGATGAGCCTCGATGCCGACGTGAAGGGGGACGCCTACGAGGGGCTTCTCGAGAAGAACGCGCAGGACACGAAGAGCGGGGCCGGCCAGTACTTCACGCCTCGCCCTCTCATCCGCGCGATCGTGGAGGTCGTTCGCCCGATGCCCGGGGAGACGATCTGCGATCCGGCCTGCGGCACCGGTGGATTCCTGCTCGCCGCGCACGAGTACGTCGCCGCCCACAACCCGAACCTCGACAGGGAGGAGAAGAAACACCTCAAGCTCGACGCCCTGCGCGGCGTGGAGCTGGTGGATAGCGTGACCCGTCTCTGCGCGATGAACTTGCTCCTGCACGGGATCGGTCCGTCCGCTGGAGAAGGGAACCCTCCCGTCAAGACCGATGACAGCCTGAGGGCAGACCCGGGAACGCGTTTCGAGATCGTGATGACGAACCCGCCGTTTGGCAAAAAGTCGAGCGTCCTCGTCGTGAATGAGGAGGGGGAGCAGGAGCGGCAGGGCTTGACCGTCGTTCGAGACGATTTCTGGACCTCAACAAGCAACAAGCAGTTGAACTTCGTGCAGCACGTTAAGACGATCCTCAAGATCCACGGACGTGCGGCCGTCGTCGTGCCGGACAACGTCCTCTTCGAGGGCGGGGCAGGAGAGACGGTCCGGCGAAAGCTCCTCCACGAGTGCGACGTGCACACGCTCCTGCGGCTGCCGACCGGGATCTTCTACGCCCAGGGAGTGAAAGCCAACGTCCTCTTCTTCGACCGAAAGCCCGCGAGCGAAACGCCCTGGACGAAAACGCTGTGGATCTACGACTTCCGGACGAACAAGCACTTCACCTTGAAAACAAACCCGTTGAAACGGTCCGATCTGGACGAATTCGTGGCCTGCTTCCACGCCGAGAATCGCCACGAACGGCGTCCGACCTGGTCGGAGGAGAACTCAGCCGGTCGTTGGCGGCCTTTCTCCTACGAAGAGCTCTTGCAACGAGACAAACTCAACCTCGACATCTTCTGGCTCCGCGACGAAAGCCTCGAAGATTCTACAAACCTCCCGGATCCGTCAGTGATCGCCGCCGAGATCGCTGAGGACCTGCGCTCTGCCCTGGAACAGTTCTCCGAGATCCAGGCCGACGTCGGCGAAACTTCGTGAAGGAGGCCGAGCCAACCCGACTCGCCGGGAGAGGCGAGCAGTGCGGCCCAGACTCAGTCTCCCATGGTTTCGGTCTTGGTTCTGGGTAGGTACTTCTCGTGGGTAGCCCTCAGGTAGGCCATTGCGGTTTCATCGCTGGCGTTGTACTCGAGCTCCTTCCGGAAGAACTCCAGCCTCGCCTTGGCCCCTCTAATAACCTCGGACCAGGTGCGGCCCCAGATCCGATATCGACTATCAGGATCCTCAAAAATGACTCCCTCAGGCCGGTTCGGCTGTCTCGTCTCTTGCCAGACAGGGTCGGTCATTTCGTTTCCGACCAGGTAGAAAACCCACCTTGTCTTCGTTGACGCAAAGCGCTCGTCGCTCGCGAGAGCGCGGGCGTACTTCTTGACTTGGAGAACGGCGTCGTCATCAAGCTTTTGCGTCGGGCGTTTTAGCTCGACAACCAGGTATTCTCGCTCGTCCTCCTTCGGCTGCGGGACGACGCGACCGAAGAGCAGATCGACGCGACCCGACTTGCCATTCTCAGTAGTTACCGGGGCAGCGTCGTCCGACAGCTCGATGTCGAGAGAAGCGAGATGCTTCCGAAGGACGTTGGTCAGCGTAAGTTCACTCCCCGAAAGGTTGAACTCCTCCCCGAAAATCCAGGTCTCTTGCTCCAAGATGCGGTGGAGTTGACGGCGCTCAAGTAGTGTGCTCCGGGAGGGCTCGTCGAAAACGAGCTGCTCGAGACCTGCCAAGAAGTCCAACCTGTCAGCGACGACCTTTGACGCCTTGATGATTCGGGCTAACGGGGTCCTCTTGATTAGCTCAGCGAGGTCACTCTGCAACTCGAGAGGAAGCTGAAGAACGTCTTGGAGAATCTCTTGGACGGCGGCAGGGCTGGACTCCACCGCCTGTTTGAGGAGACGAAATGCGAGCCGCCTACTTCGAGCGTCTGAAGACTCAAAATCTGGAGAGTAGGAGCTAACATTCAGAGCGACAACATCGAAGACCTCTCTCTCTATCCTTTCGACGGCGGTCTTGGGGTCGCCTTCATACGGATAGATTTCCTCTTTCTTCCAAGCCTCGACAAGTTGACCAGCCCTCTCCGCACTGCGCCGACGGAAATGCTCGCGCATCACCTCCTTTGCAGACGCCAGGAGTTTTTCGAGCCCAGGGTGCATCTCATCCAGTATGAGCAACCCACCTTCGTTCAACGCACGCAGGTAATCGGACTTCAAATAGCCGGTGAAGTTCTCGAACCCTGGTGCCTGGATTCCCGGCTTGGTTTGGTGGAGGGTGAAGCCATTCTCGTCGCACAGGCTCAGGGAGCGACCCGTCTTCACCTTCCACTCGATGATCGTAAGGACCGCGGAAACGATCCTACCGTCCTCGACGTCGAGTGATGGAAGCTGGTACTCAGCGACCAGCTCCTCGACCGACTTCGGATCGAGTAATTGACCGCCGAAGCGGACAGAAACCGTCGGGTAACGTCGAAGATAGAGAGCGAACTCCTCATTAAACTTCTGGCCGGCGGAGGGATCGGTCAGGGAGGGATGATCCTTCTCGATGTTGTCAATTTCGACGAGCATGCCCGTTGTCTTCGCGCTACTGGCTGCGGAATCGCTAATCAAAAAGACGCCGGGGTCCTCAATCCTGCCCTGGATCGTGTACTCCTCGAGGCCATCCGCGCCTTGGGCCCGGCTCGTCCAAGTCACTCGGCCGCCGAGAGCGAAGGCGCGAAACCTACCCTTGCCCTCGGCGCCGTGGAGGAGGCGGCCTCCCTTGGTTGTACGAGTTCCTCTCCTTTTTGCGGATCCGCCGAGACTGCCAAAAGCATCCCTCCCCTCTGAAAACGGCAGCCCGATACCGTTGTCACGAATTTGAATGGCTGAAAGCCCACCGAGTTGGTTTTCAGACCACTCAACGGATACTCTGGTGGCGTCTGCGTCAAGTCCGTTCCAGACTAGCTCGGAGACGGCTTGGATCGGCGAAACGCCGGCGAGCCTTTGCAGGTGATCTGGCTTTACTTGGACCGAGACCTTCTGCATCGACGCCTCGAATTCTTTAGCTTGAGGTGACCGGAAACGGATCTTAGCCCAAGGCTCGCGGATCGACTCTTCTCTAATGTCACGGCCAAACAACGTCCGACCGAACCCACGGACGGTATGGCAGATTCCCTGAACCCAAGGCTCAGTTTCTCCTCACCAGGAATCGAGCGGAACGCTCGATTCCTAGCGGAGTCCGACGAGGGAACGGATGGAGTCGAGGAGCCTGGCGGAGTCGTAGCCGATTCCGTCCTTGAAGACTGTTTCGACTTTTTCGATGTCGGCGATGTTCTTCGTGGGATCGCCGTGGATGACGACCAGGTCGGCCTGCTTGCCAGGGGCGATCGTGCCGATGCGGTCTCCTTCGCCAAGGAACCTCGCGCCGTTTTCCGTCTGGATCCGGATGGCTTCGATGGGAGTGAAGCCGGCTTCGACGAGGAGCTCGACTTCGCGCTGGTCGCCGTAGCCGGCGAGCGTGCCGCCGATGCCGGTGGGGTCGCAGCCCGCGAGGAGAAGACCACCCGCCTTCGCGAAGGCGTACTCGAATTCCATCTCCTTCTTCAGGAGGCCCGCCCAGTCCGGAGGCGTGCCGGCGCCGGCGCCCACCCGGCGGGAGAGGTAATTGAGGCGGGCGTCCGGCGTCATCGCCGCGAGGACCTTCTGGTCGAGCGGCGGGCGGCCCGGGACCATCAGCTCGAAGACCGGCAGAGTCGAGGTGACGGCGACCCGGTGTTTGACGAGATCCGCGATCAGCGCGCGCACCCGAGCGTCGGACATCTCGATCTTCCCGGTGACGTCGTACATCGCCCGCGCGGACGGGCAGACGTCCGGCTCTTTTCCGGGCGCGAACTCCATGTCGTAGTACATCGGGCCGTGCTCGAGGTCGTCGATGCCGAGCGCGGCCGCCTCGGGATACGTGACCGAGCAGAGATGCGCCGTGACTTTCATCTTTCTCGCATGCGCCTCGGCGATGGCGGCGGCAAGCTCCGCGCGGCTGATGTGCATGTACGCCTTGAAGGACGTCGCGCCCTGGTCTGCCCAGAACGCCACGGTCTTGCGAGCGTCCTCCGGCCCGGTAAGCTGGTGGAGCTGGGTGATGACGGCGCCCTTGCCTTCCAGATACGGCCCGGTCACGTGCACCTTCGGGCCCGGGGCCTTGCCGGCGTCGATGAGCTTCTTGACCTCGATGTCCGTGTACGGCTCGATCGAGCCCGTCGTCCGGATCGTCGTCACGCCGCAGGCGAGATACAGGCGCGGGAAGCTGAAAGCCATCTCGGCGAAGAAGCCCCCGCCCTGCGGATAGAAGAGGTGGTCGTGCATCCCGACGAGGCCCGGGGTGACCGTGTATCCGGACAGATCCATCACCTTCGCCCCGACGGGGATTGCAAGCGAAGCACCGAGACTCTGGATCTTCCCGCCGGAGATCAGAACCGCCTGGTCCTCGCGGACCGGCCCGCCAGTGCCGTCGATGATCCGGACGTGCGTTAGCGCGATGACCGGCGCGTCCACGGAAACAAAGGCCTTCACCTCCGGCAAAAGCGACTGGCCGCCGGCGGCAAAGGGATAGAGGAGGAGACCCAGGAGCCCGATGGACTTTCGCATCGTTCCTCCGCGTCGCGGAATCTTAGCCTCGTGCCGATGAAATTTCTGCAACCTTGTCCCTGGCAGCCGGGTCGCGCCTCAGCCTCGACGAAGTCCTGTCGCCCCTGGGGGCGGGAGGAATGGGGGAGGTGTACCGGATCCGAGTCGTTGACATGGTTTTCCGGGCATGAAAAACTGAAAAGTCCGACCGCTGCTTCCGTGGAACGGGCTCGGCCGCCGCGGCCGGCTTGCGAGGAGGACCAGGCAATGAACAGATTAATTCGGACGGCCGGCGCACTGGCGGCGGCGGTGTTGATACTGGTGCCCGCGTCGGGGCAAGCCGACGGAGGGCCGTCGCTGGCGTTCACGCCCTCGACCAACGGCGCCTACGACTTTGGGATGGTCGTCGCTTGCCAGACGGCATCGCAGACGTTCACGCTCACCAACTCGGGCGGCTCCGCCTCGGCCGCGCTGACGGTCGCTCTAACAGGATCAGCGGCGTTCACGAAGATCGCCGACTCCTGCACCGAGCACAGCCTGGGTCCCGGGAAGTCGTGCAGCGTCACCGTCGCGTACAGCCCCACCGCGGCCGGTCAGGGTGACTCCGCGACGCTCGCCGCCAGCGGCAGGAAGGCCGCCGCCAGCACGAGCCTCTCGCTCACCGGAACCGGCGCGGGTCCCCTCCACATCTACTGGGGTCATTCACCGTTGATGCCGGAGATCGGCCGTGCCGACATAGACGGGCAGAACGTGGACCAGACCCTTATCGACATCGTCGGCCCATCCGAGGAAGTCTTCGTGGCGGTGGATTCCAGCCACATCTATTGGACGAACTCGTTTACTGGAGAGATCGGCCGTGCCGATCTGGACGGGCAGAACGCGAACCAGAGCTTCATCACGGGCGCGTACGGCCCCGCCGGCATTGCGGTCGATTCCAGTCACATCTACTGGACAAATTACGCCGGCCCCGGCGACGCCGACTCGATCGGCCGTGCGGACCTGAACGGGCAGAACGTGAACCAGAACTTCATCACCGGCCTGCACGCCCCCGTCGGCGCGGCTGTCGATTCCGGCCACATCTACTGGGCCATCTGGCAATTCAACGGAACGATCGGTCGCGCCGACCTGGACGGGCAGAACGTGAACCCGAGCTTCATCACCGGCTCCCTCCCCTACGGCGTGGCGGTCGATTCCGGCCACATCTACTGGACCAACGGCTTCGTCGACGGAACGATCGGCCGTGCCGACCTGGACGGGCAGAACGTGAACCAGAACTTCATCCCTGCGTTCAGCCCCAGAGGAGTGGTGGTCGATTCCTGCCACATCTACTGGGCCAACGGCAATTTCAACGGCGACATCCACGGGACGATCGGCCGTGCGGACCTGGACGGGCAGAACGTAAACCAGAACTTCATCACCGGCACGATCGTCCCCCAAGGCGTGGCGGTCGATCCGAACTGAGCTGGGGCTTGCCCTTCGAACGGCCGCGTGCTTCACGGGCTCGCCGCTCGTTGCGATTTATGATTTGGCCGGCGCGCCCGGCTCCCGCCGCCGTGATTCCGTTCCCGTTGTAATCTGTCCGACAGTTTGGCGATATCCCCCGGGGTCCGCCTTGGCCCTTACGAGATCCTCGCCCCGCTCGGGGCGGGAGGCATGGGAGAAGTCTATAAATCGAGGGACACGCGTCTCGAGCGCACTGTCGCGGTAAAGGTCCTCCCGCAGCACTTGTCCTCCTCACCCGAGGTGCGTCAGCGCTTCGAGCGGGAGGCGAAGACGATCTCCCAGCTCTCGCATCCCCACATCTGCGCGCTCTACGACGTGGGCAATCAGGATGTCGTCGAGTACATCGTCATGGAATACCTGGAAGGGGAGACGCTCGCCGAGCGGCTCGTGAAGGGGCCGCTGCCGCTGGAGCAGACGCTTCGCTTCGGGATCGAAATCGCGGACGCGCTGGACAAGGCGCACCGGCAGGGGATCGTGCACCGGGACCTGAAGCCCGGCAACGTCATGCTGACGAAGTCGGGCGTGAAGCTGCTCGATTTCGGGCTCGCGAAGGTGTTCGCGCCCGCCATGCCGATCGAGGCTCTGACTTCCGCCCCGACGACAGCCGGAGATCTGACTCGAGAAGGCACGATCCTCGGCACGATCGCCTACATGGCGCCCGAGCAACTGGAGGGAAAACCGGCCGACCCGCGGGCCGACATCTTTGCCTTCGGCGCGACGCTCTATGAAATGGCGACGGGAAAGCAGGCATTTCCGGGCGGGAGCCAGGCTTCGGTGATCTCGGCGATCTTGAAATCGGATCCGCCGGCGATTTCTTCCGTCCAGCCGATGAACCCTCCGGCTCTCGACCGTCTCGTCCAGACGTGTCTGGCGAAAGACCCGACGGATCGCTGGCAGGCGGCGCACGATATCGAGCTGCAGCTTCGCGGCATCCAGCATGGCGTGAGTCCGGCCACGCCTTCTCCCGTCCGTCGCTCAGGCTGGTTGCCCTGGGCGATAGCGGTCTTCTGCGCAGCCGGCGCCGCCGTGGCGCTTCTCTGGAGACCGCTCCCGCCCAAGCGACCGGCGGCGAGCGCAGTTCGGTTCTCTGTTCCTCCTCCCGCTGGAACGGAGTTCGCGGGCTTCGCCGAGCAATCCACTCTTCGGCTTTCCCCGGACGGCCAGCGGCTCGCCTTCGTGGCGGGATCCGATGGCCTCTCGCGGGTGTGGGTCCGAAAACTTTCGGATCTGGATGCAAAGCCGATCGAGGGAAGCGAGGAGGCGAACTCGATCATGTGGTCTCCCGACGGCCGCTCGATCGCCTTCTTCGCTCCCGGAAGGCTCGCCCGCGTGCCCGTTGCCGGCGGGACGCCGGTACCGATCTGCGAGCTCCCGGGCGTGATCGGGCGCTCCGGATCGTGGGGCGCAGGGGGAGGGATCGTCTTCGCCGACGTGCAGGGGGACGCGATATATCGAGTCTCCGCCGACGGCGGAAAGCCGGAGGCGCTCATTCGCGCCGATACCTCCCGCGGACCCTTTCGCGTCCACTGGCCCTCGTTTCTGCCCGACGGGAGAAGCTTCCTGTATCTGGCCTGGGGCAAAGCCTCGAGCAAGGGCGCGGAGGGGACGTTGATGCTCTCCCGGCCCGGGCAGCCGCCCCGCGCTGTCCTTTCCCTGTTCTCGCGAGCCGAATGGATGGAACCGGGCTATCTCGTCTTCGCGCGAGAGGGCACGCTCTTCGCGCAGAGGTTCGATCCGGACTCGGCGAAGGCGAGCGGCCCGCCGCTGCCGATCGCGCCGGCCGTCGATTACTTCCTCTCGACCGGGTGGGCGGACTTCACGGCGCGCGCCGGGACGCTCGCTTACCATTCGCCGCAGGACGTCCTGCGTCTGACCTGGTTCGACCGGTCGGGCCGCGCGCTCGGCTCCCTGGGGAACGCGGGGCGGTTTCTCGACCTCCAGATAGCGCCCGACGGCAAGCGGGTCCTGTTCGCCCGCGCGCGGCCGGCGATCGGGACCTTCGACCTGTGGATGTTCGATCTCACGCGGGGTGTGGAGACCGCCGTGACGTCGGAGCCCACCAGCGAGTTCGCCCCTCTCTGGCTTCCCGACGGCAAGTCGATTTTCTATTCCGTGGCGCGAGGGATGGCGCCGCGGCTGGTGCGGCGAATCCTCTCGACAGGAGAGGAGCACGAGGTCCTCCCGCCGAGCGGTTTCCAGCAAGCGACTTCCATCTCATCGGACGGCGGCACGCTCGCCTTCGACGAACGCGCCTCGGGCGGGTCTTTCGAGGCCTGGACCGTGCCGCTTGGCGGTGGCTCGAAGCCCGCGAGATTCCCGTCCGCCGCTGTCTCCTCCCGGCAGGTGCGTTTCTCGCCCGACGGGCGAGCCATCGCGTTCCTGTCGGACGAATCCGGCCGGAGCGAGGCTTATGTGAGTCCTTTCGGCACGCCCCTGGAAAAGGTTCGCGTCTCGACGGACGGCGCCGATCTGCTGCGCTTCGGGCGCGACGGCAAGGAGCTCTTCTATCTGTCGCCGGACGGCCGCCTCGTCGCGGTTCCGTTCCGGACAGCGCCCTCGGTCGATCCCGGCGAGCCGCGTACCCTCTTTCGCGTCCCTGCGGGAACCCGATGGCGCGACTTCGATGTTTCCCCCGACGGACGCTTTCTCGCCGTCGTCATGGAGGTTTCCGGCGCCGCCCAGCCCTCGACCGTCGTCGTCAACTGGACTCCGGAGCTCGCGAATCGATGACGAGGGACGAGGCTCCTGTCCCCGTCCCGTTGTAATCTTCCTGTCCTGTCTATCTCACAAGGCACACGACTCGGCCCTTACGAGGTGCTCTCGCCGCTCGGCGCGGGAGGGATGGGGGAGGTGTACAAGGCGCGGGACACGCGGCTGGAGAGAACGGTCGCCGTCAAGGTGCTGCCGCAGCACCTCTCGGCTTCCGCCGAGGTGCGGCAGCGGTTTGAGCGCGAGGCGAAGACGATCTCTCAGCTCTCGCACCCGCACATCTGCGCGCTCTACGACGTCGGGAACCAGGACGGCGTCGAGTACCTGGTCATGGAGTACCTGGAAGGCGAAACCCTGGCTGACCGGCTGCTCAAGGGTTCGCTCCCGACGGAGCAGACGCTCCGTTATGGGATCGAGATCGCCGACGCGCTCGACAAGGCGCACAGGCAGGGGATCGTGCACCGGGACCTGAAGCCGGGCAACGTGATGTTGACCAAGTCCGGAGTCAAGCTCCTCGACTTCGGCCTCGCGAAGGTGCTTCTCTCCTCTCCCGGCGGAAAAGTGGGCGCGCGCGAGGGACTCACGTCTCTTCCGACGATGGCGAGCAGCCCTCTGACGCAGGAGGGAACGATCCTCGGGACCTTTCAGTACATGGCGCCCGAACAGCTGGAAGGGAAGGAAGCCGATGTCAGATCTGACATCTTCGCCTTCGGCGCGGTTCTCTACGAGATGGCGACGGGCCGTAAGGCCTTTTCGGGGACGAGCCAGGCTTCTCTGATCTCCGCGATCATGAAGGAGGAGCCGGCGCCGATCGCGAAGCTCCAGCCGATGACGCCGCCGGCGCTCGATCGCGTCGTCAGGACCTGCCTCGCGAAGGACCCGGAGGACCGCTTCCAGACCGCGCACGACGCGAAGCTCCAGCTCCAGTGGATTGCGGAGATGGGCTCGGCCGCCGGTGTGCCGGCGCCGGTCGTCGCGCGGCGCAAGAGCCGCGAGCGGCTGGCCTGGATCGGATTCGGAATCGCCGCGATCGCGGCCATCGCGTTCGCCGCGGGATACGTGCGGCGCGCCCCCCGTCCCTCGCCCGGCATCCGCGCCACTCTCCCGTTTCCGGAGAAGATGTTCCTGGGCGAGCTCGCGCTCTCGCCCGACGGAACGCGTCTCGTCTTCACGGCGGCGAAGCCGGGGGGGCAGCCGACGCTCTGGATCCGAAGCCTCCAGGAATCCTCCGCGCACCCGGTGGTCGGCGCGGAGAACGCCTTCTTCCCGTTCTGGTCGCCCGATGGCCGCTCCGTCGGCTTCTTCGCGGACGGCAAGCTGAAGCGCATGGACCCCTCCGGCGGAGCGGTCCTGACGATCTGCGACGCCGAGAGGGGCGTCGGCGGGACGTGGAACCGCGACGGCACGATCGTCTTCGCCCCGGCGCCCACGTCCGCCCTCCACCGCGTCGCGGCGGGCGGCGGCAAGTCCGTTCCCGTGACGAAGCTCGACGCGGCGCGCCACGAGACCGCCCATCGCTATCCGCAGTTTCTTCCGGACGGCCAGCACTTCCTCTACATGGCGGTCAATCTCGGCGGCCCGGGAAACGATCCCGCCAACGCCATCCGCGTCGGGTCGCTCGACGGGAAGGTCGACAAGGCGGTCGTCAAGACCCTGTCGAACGCCTCCTATTCTTCGGGACACCTGCTCTACGTTCAGGAGGGCACGCTGCTCGCCCATCGGTTCAACCTGTCGCGCCTGGAGACGGAAGGAGATCCGATACCCGTCGTGCAGAGGGTGAATCTGGCCGGCTGGCAGAGTTTCTTTCTCTTCTCCGCCTCCGAATCCGGCGTGCTCGTCACGGCTCCTCTCTTTGCTCCCGCCTCGCGGCTCGCCTGGCTCGACCGGACTGGAAAGGAGACCGGCTCGGTGGGAGAAGCGGCTTCCTTCGGATCCGTGCGCCTCTCTCGGGACGGCCGCAAGGCGGTCGCGGACATCTACGACGCCGTCCACGACACGTCGGACATCTGGGTGTACGACTCCTCCAGCGGAATCGGAACGAGGTTCATCTCCGGGACGCAGGCGCACGAAGCCAACCCGGTGTGGTCTCCCGACGGCTCGCGAATCGTTTTTTCTTCGGACCGGAAGGCGAAAAACGTCCGCACGGACCTGTGGATCAAGCCGATCGACGGCGGCAAGGAAGAGCTGCTCGCCGAGTCTCCCGACAACCGGGTCCCGGAGGACTGGTCGCGGGACAGCCGCTTTCTTTCGTGCGTGGTCATACCAGCGCAGGGGAAGAGAAACAACCAGATCTGGACTCTGGACATGGCGGGCGGAAACCGCGCGTCGCCTTTCCTGGCGGATGCGCTCTCCCAGGGGGCCAGCCGCTTCTCTCCGGACGGACGCTGGATCGCCTATACCTCGGACCAGTCCGGGACGGCCGAGGTCTACGTGCGCCCCTTCCCTTCGGGAACCGGGACATGGCAGGTCTCGACGGCCGGAGGAGCTTTCCCCGCCTGGAGGCGCGACGGCAAGGAGCTGTACTACCTGGGCCTCGATTTCAAGCTCATGGTCGTGCCCATCAGCGCGGACACGAAATTTCACGCGGGTCCGCCCGTGGCGCTCTTCCCCGTTCGCCCCTCCGGGGCGGGAACGGTCTACGACGTGACTTCCGACGGGCAGCGCTTTCTCGTCAACAGTCTGGCCTCCGAGGTGGGCTCGCCGCCTCTCGACCTTCTCATCCACTGGACGTCTCTGATGGGGAAGAACTGAGGGCACGCGGGTTACGTGACGGGGCTCGGCGCGCGCCCACGCTTATCGTATAATCATCGTATGAGCAAGAAAGCCGTTTCCGTGACGCTGCACCCGGACAACCTCCTCTGGTTGAGGACCCGTGTCAAAGCGAAAGGGGGCCGCAGCCTGAGCGAGGCGCTCGACGGGATCATCACGGAGGCGCGCTCCGGGACCGGAGCCGCCGCGGAGGTCCGTTCCGTCGTGGGCAATGCCCGAATCCCGAAGTCCGAGGAGGCTCTGTCCGAGGCGGGAGCGCGGGTCGCCGCCCTGTTCCGCAAATCGGTTCATCGAAAGGAGCGCGCGGCGGCGTCGGGGCGCAAGCGTGCCTGACACCGCGATCGTCACCGACACGCATCCTCTCCTGTTCTTCGCCAGCAGAGACCGCCGCCTCTCCCGGAAAGCGGCGGCGCACTTCGCCGCCTGCGAAGAGCGCTCGGCTCTGACCTACGTTCCCATGGCGGTCCTCTGGGAGTGCTCGCTGCTGGCCCGCAGGGCGCGCATCGAATTGCGCCCCTCCTTCCGGGGGTTCTTCGAGGACCTCTTCAGCAACCCTGCCTATCAGCCTCTGGACCTGACCGCGGAGCAGGTCTTCCTGGCCGAGGAGAAGCGGCCGAACGACGATCCTTTCGACGCGCTGATCTGCGCGGCGGCTCGGAGCCTTTCGTTGCCGCTCCTGACGCGCGACGGAGAGATCGTGGAATCCGGGCTCGTCCGTGTGATCTGGTAGAACTGTCGGCTTGAAATGACGATCTCGACGGGCAGCCGGCTGGGTCCCTACGAGGTGACAGCGCGCCGTACGCGCGCTGTCATCCTGAGGACCGTGAGGTCCGAAGGATCTCCGGAGCCGAGATGACAATTCCTGCGGGTACTCAGCTGGGGCCGTACGAGATTCTCGCGCCTCTCGGAGCGGGAGGGATGGGCGAGGTCTACAAGGCGCGGGACACCCGACTCGATCGGACGGTCGCGATCAAGGTCCTGCCGCAGCACTTGTCCGCTTCCTCCGAAGTTCGGCAGCGGTTCGAGCAGGAAGCGAAGACGATCTCCTCGCTCTCGCACCCGCACATCTGCGCGCTCTACGACGTCGGGAACCAGGACGGCGTCGAGTACCTCGTCATGGAATATCTGGAAGGGGAGACGCTGGCGGACCGGCTGGGGCGTGGACCGCTGCCGAGCGAGCAGGTCCTTCGCTACGGGATCGAGATGGCGGATGCGCTGGACAAGGCGCACCGGCAGGGGATCGTTCACCGGGACCTGAAGCCCGGCAACGTGATGCTGACGAAGTCGGGCGTCAAGCTCCTCGATTTCGGCCTTGCCAAGGCGGTCCAGCCCGCCTCGCAGGCCTCCTCCCTCTCGGTCCTGCCGACGCAGGTGGGCTCGAACCTGACGCAGGAGGGAATGATCCTCGGGACGTTTCAGTACATGGCGCCCGAGCAGCTCGAGGGAAAGGAGGCGGACGCGCGATCCGACATCTTCGCGTTCGGCGCGGTCCTCTACGAGATGGCGACCGGCCGGAAGGCGTTTGTCGGCAAGAGCCAGGCCTCGCTCATCGCGTCGATCCTGGAGCGCGAGCCTGCTCCGATCTCAACGATCCAGCCGATGGCGCCTCCGGCGCTCGACCGGGTCGTCAAGACGTGTCTCGCCAAAGACCCGGAGGAGCGCTGGCAGACGGCGCACGATGTCGCGCTGCAGCTGCGGTGGATACTCGAAGGGGGATCGCAGGCGGGAGTGCCGGCGCCCGTCGCCTCGCGCCGGCGAAGCCGCGAGAAGATCGCCTGGGGCGCCGCCGCGGCGGCGCTTCTCGTGACGGTGCTGGCGACTTTCGGTTACATCCGGCGGGCTCCGGTCGAGGTCCCGACGCTGCGCCTCGCGATCCCGGCGCCGGAGAAAGCCTCCTTCGATTTCGACAACGCCGGCGGAGGGCTGAGCGTCTCTCCCGACGGCCGGCGCGTCACGTTTTCGGCGAAAGTCAAGGAGGGCAAGGCGAGCCTGTGGGTGAGATCGGTGGACGACGTCGCGGCGAAGCCGCTGCCCGGGACCGAGGGCGCCGCCTGGCCCTTCTGGTCGCCGGACAGCCGGTTCATCGCCTTCTTCGCCGACGGGAAGCTCCAGAAGGTGGACCTGACCGGGGCACCACCGCTCGCGATTTGCGACGCCCCCGGCGGCCGGAGCGGCTCCTGGAACAAGGACGGAGTGATCGTCTTCTCACCGGACTCGACGACGGTGATCCATCGCGTGGCTGCGGGAGGCGGAGCCTCTTCTCCGGTCACGAAGCTCGACGAGTCCCGGGCGGAGACGACGCACCGCTGGGCCGAGTTCCTGCCCGACGGCCGCCACTTCCTCTACATGGCGGGAACGCACGCGGGAGGCATGAAAAGCGCGGCCAACGCCATCTACGTCGGCTCGCTCGATTCCAAGGACCGAACCCTCCTGCTCCAGGCCCGCTCGAACGTATCCTACGCCTCGGGGCATCTGCTCTACATGCGGGAACGGGTCCTCCTCGCCCAGCCCTTCGATGCGGGACACCTTCGCCTGACGGGCGACCCGGTCCCCGTCGCCGGCGGCGTCCTTTACGACCAGAATTTCTTCCGCGGCGCCTTCTCGGCATCTCGCAACGGAGTGCTCGTCTACGAGACCGGAGGCTCCGGAACGAAGACTCACCTAGTCTGGTTCGACCGCGACGGCAAGCCCGGCGCCTCCGTCGGCGACGAAGCCCAGTACCAGGCCGGCATCGCGCTCTCGCCAGACGGAAAGCGCATTGCCGCCACGATCACGGATCCCACGACGGGAATCCCGGATGTCTGGCTGGGCGACGCCGATCGCGGCCCGCAGACCCGCTTCACGTTCGGCCCCACACCGACGGGTGGTCCGGTCTGGTCCCCCGACGGGAGCCGCATCGCCTACACGCGCCTCGAGGAAAAGCTTCGATGCGGCATCTTCGTGAAACCGGCGAGCGGGGCCGGACAGGAAGAGGCTCTCGCACATTTCGACGGGCAGGCATGGTTGACTTCCTGGTCTCCCGACGGCCGCTTTCTCGCCTTGACGTTCACCGAGAATGGATCGGACAGGAAGGCGGATGTCTGGATCCTTCCTCTCTCCGGAGACCGCAAGCCATTTCCGTTCCTCGCGACGAAGTTCGAAGAGTTCAATCCCCACTTCTCCCCCGACGGCCGCTGGATCCTCTACGTGTCCAACGAGACCGGGAAGCCGGAGGCCTATGTCGCGCCGTTCCCCGGGCCGGGAGGAAAGTGGCAGGTCTCCTCGGGGGGCGTCATCGACGCCCTCTGGAATCCCGCCGGCGGAGAGATCATCTACGTCACTCCCGACCTGGTGGGGATGTCCGTGGAGGTCAAGGCCGGCGCGGGAGCCTTCGAGGCCGGTGCCCCGAAAGTGCTCTTCAAGGCCGAGGGCTCCCAGGGCGGCGACATAAGCCCCGACGGAAAGCGCTTCCTCGTGATAATGCGCCCCGAAGGGACGAAGACGCCTTCCATCATGTTCGTGTCCAACTGGCTCCGCGGGCTCGAGAGGTGAGCCGACAAGCGCCCTCCCGGGACCGTGAGTAGTCCCCGGTGACCGAGGCCGGCAGGAGGCTAGGCCCCTACGAGATCCTGGCGCCGCTCGGCGCGGGAGGGATGGGCGAGGTGTACCGGGCCAGGGACCCGCGCCTGGGGCGCGAGGTGGCCATCAAGGTCCTGCCCGCATCCTTCTCCGCGGATGCCGAGCGGCTCCGGCGGTTCGAGAAGGAAGCGCGCGCGGCCTCCTCTCTGAACCATCCGGCGATCGTCACGATCTACGAGATCGGACAGGCGGACGCGGTCTCCTACCTGGCCATGGAGCTCGTCGACGGGATGACGCTTCGCGAGACGCTCGCCGCGGGGCCGCTCCCGGTCCGCCGGCTCCTTTCGATTTCCGCGCAGATCGCCGAGGGATTGGCCAAGGCGCACGGGGCCGGCATCGTGCACCGCGACCTGAAGCCGGAGAACGTGATGGTGACGAAGGACGGCTTCGTCAAGATCCTCGACTTCGGCCTGGCCAAGGTCGTCGCTCCGGAGCCGAAGGGGGGGCAGGAGACCGGGGCTGCGACGGTTTCCGCGGGCACCGAACCGGGCGTCGTGATGGGGACGGTCGGCTACATGTCGCCGGAGCAGGCGCGGGGGGATTCCCTGGATTTTCGATCCGACCAGTTCGCGCTCGGCTCGATGCTCTATGAGATGGCGGTGGGCCGGCGCGCTTTTGGCGGCGAGACGAGGCCGGAAGTCATGGCGGCGATCATCCGCGAGGAGCCGGAGCCCATCACGACCGCGAATCCGAAAGTTCCGGCGCCGCTCCGATGGGTCATCGAGCGCTGCCTCGCCAAGGACCGGAGCGAACGCTACGCCTCCACCGAGGACCTCGCCCGCGACCTGCGGGGCGCCGAGGCGCATCTGTCGGAGCTCTCGGGAGGGGCCTCGGGAATGGGCGCTCCCGGAGCGACACGTCCGGCGCCGTGGAGGAAGCGGGTGCTCGGGATCGCGGCCGGCATTCTCACGGGCCTCGTCCTCGGCGCAATGGGATTCTGGCTGGCCGCCGGCCGATCTCCGCATCCCTCCAGCGTTCCCTCCTTCCAGCGCGTCACGTTTCAGCGGGGGAACGTGCTCCATGCCCGGTTTGCCCCCGACGGACAGACGATTCTCTACAGCGCCTCCTGGGAAGGCCGCCCCGCGGAGGTCTTCTCGACGCGGGTTAACGGCACGGAGTCCCGGCCGCTCGGTCTCGCGAAGGCCGATCTGGCGGCTGTTTCCGGAAGCGGCGAGCTGCTCATCCTTCTCAAGAGTTCTGATTTGCAGACACCCGGAGGCGTTGGCACGCTGGCGAGGGTCTCCCTTTCCGGAGGCGCTCCGCGCGAGATCGCGCAGAGCGTGCACATGGCCGAGTGGCTGCGCGGAGGCGGGATCGTCGTGCAGCGGCATGTCGCCGCGGACCATGACGTGCTGGAGCTGCCGCTCGGGACGCGCCGCCTCGAATACAACGGGTCCGCTCCCAGGGTTTCACGAGACGGCCGGTTCATTGCGATCGCCCGAGGCACGGTTCAAGGCGGCGAGCTCATTGTTCTCGATGAAGCCGGCAAGGTGGCCTGGAGCATGAAGGCGGACGTCGAGCAGCTCGCCTGGCATCCGAACGGCGAGCTGTGGTTCTCGCGGAGCGCGGGCCAGGAACCTGGCCTTTTCGCCGTCGCGCGCGGGCTCTCCATTCGTTCGATTCTCAAGGCGAACGGCTGGATCCTGCACGACATAGCGCCCGACGGGCGGCTGCTCATGGAACGCGGAATCAGCAGGAGCAGCATCCGGGTCCGAGTCAATGAGCCGAGGGAGCGCGAGCTCTCATGGCTCGATGGCTCGGAGCTCGTTGGGATGTCGAGCGACCTGAAGGCGCTGCTCTTTTCCGAGACGAACGAAGCCGGAAGCCGCGCCGGAGGTGTCTATCGCAGAGGGACGGATGGCTCCCCGGCGGTTCGGCTCTCGGACGGGACGGCACTCGCGTTTTCGGAGGACGGCCGCTGGGCGCTTGTCCGCGAACTCGGGACGCCGGCGCGGCACACTCTCGTGCCGACCGGAGCGGGCGAGCCCGTGCCGCTCAACTTCGGCAACGACCGCCTGCTGTCGGCCGTCTTTCTGCCGGGACCGGAGCCGCGGCTCCTGGCCACGGTGGGCGAGAGCCCCGACCGAGGCCACCTCGAGCTCGTGACGCCGGCCGGGCGCCGCCCGCTCCCGATCTCGCCGGGCTTTACACCCGGCGACGCGGCAGTCTCGCCGGAAGGAAGCGCGATCGCCTACGGAGCGGCCTACGGAGCGGGAGCGCGCGAGGTGGCGCTGTGTCAACTCGAGAAGCCGTCCTGCCGCAAGCTTCCCCTGGCGGCGGAGGCGACACCAATCCAATGGAGCGCCGACGGGCGATATCTGTATCTGCGCGACTATGGAGAGATTCCTGCCCACGTCACCCGCTACGAAATCGCCACCGGCGCCCAGACGAACTGGCTGACACTCGGGCCGGACGATCCCACCTCTTTCATCGTCGTCGGCCGCATCCTGCTGTCTCGCGACGGCCGCAGCTACGCCTTCAATCCCCTCGGAGTCCAGGACTCGAGCCTCTTCGTCGTCGAAGGCTTGCATTGACCGCTGGTGGGAATGCGGAGATCCGCGCCCGCCCATCCCGTTGTAATCTTTCCGGTCTTGGCCATCTCACAAGGCACCCGACTCGGCCCCTACGAGATCCTTGCGCCGCTGGGCGCCGGGGGGATGGGAGAGGTTTACAAGGCGAAAGACACTCGCCTCGAGCGGACGGTCGCGGTGAAGGTGCTGCCGTCGCACATGTCCTCGAGCCAGGAGGTGCGGCAGCGGTTCGAGCGGGAGGCGAAGACGATCTCCTCGCTCTCGCACCCGCACATCTGCGCGCTCTACGACGTCGGCAACCAGGACGGCGTCGAGTACCTGGTCATGGAGTTCCTGGAGGGCGAGACGCTGGCGGACCGTCTGGGCCGGGGGCCGCTGCCAAGCGAGCAGGTCCTTCGCTATGGGATCGAGATGGCGGACGCGCTGGACAAGGCGCACCGGCAGGGGATCGTGCATCGGGACTTGAAACCCGGCAACGTCATGCTGACGAAGTCCGGCGTGAAGCTGCTGGACTTCGGTCTGGCGAAGAAGGCGGTCGCTCGACGCGGCCGGAAGAGAGCAAGCGCCGCAGGTCGGCATCCCATGGCGAGAAACAGCCTGACGGCATTGCCGACATGGCGTAGGGCGCAGAACCTCACGCAGGAGGGGACGATCCTCGGGACGTTCCAGTACATGGCGCCGGAACAGCTCGAAGGCAGGGAAGCGGACGCGCGGACCGACATCTTCGCCTTCGGCGCGGTCCTCTACGAGATGGCGACAGGCCGGAAGGCGTTCTCGGGAACGAGCCAGGCCTCGCTGATCTCCGCGATCATGAAGGAAGAGCCGGCGCCGATCGCGACGCTCCAGCCGATGTCGCCGCCGGCCCTCGACCGCGTGGTCCGGACCTGCCTGGCCAAGGATCCCGAGGAGCGCTGGCAGAGCGCGCACGACATCAAGAGCGAGCTCGCGTGGATCTCCCAGGCCGGCTCGCAGGCGGGTGTCGCGGCGCCCGTCGTCGCGACGAGGCGCCGCCGCGACCGCGTCCTGTGGGGGGCGCTCGGCCTGGCCGCCGGCGCCATCCTCGCGGCCGCCGGCGCGTGGGCGGCTCTTCGAGCCCGCCCCGCGGCGACTCAGCCGGTCACCCGGGTCGCCGTGCCGGTCCCCGCCGGCGATTCGTTCGTCACCGACAACTACTCCACCCTGACGGTCTCTCCCGACGGGCGCCGCATCGTCTACGTCGGACGCCGCGCGGACAAGAGGCAACTCTTCCAGCGAACCCTCGAGGCGGCCGAGGCCGTGCCGATCGCCGGCACCGAGGGAGCCTACAGCCCGTTCTTCTCTCCGGACGGCCAGTCGATCGGCTTCTGGGCCGACGGGAAGATCAAGAAGGTCTCGCTCTCCGGAGGAGATCCGGTCACGGTCTGCGACTGCGGCGTGTACGATCGCATGCTCGGCGCCTCGTGGGCCCCCGACGACTCGATCGTCTTCGAGCAGACGTGGGCGGGCGGGCTCTTCCGCGTGCCGGCGTCCGGCGGCACCCCGAAGCCGGTCACGAAGGTCGACTCGAAAGGGCAGAATCGCGGGCACATCTGGCCGGAGGTCCTTCCGGGAGGCAAGGCGGTCCTCTACACGGTCTTCACCGGCGGGAGCATGGAGGAGTGGGAGATCGCGGCATCCCCGCTCTCGACCGGCGAGCGCAAGACCCTCGTCCGGGGAGGAACGTTTGCCCGGTACGCGTCGTCGGGCCACCTCCTCTACGCGCGCGCCGGCACGCTCTTCGCTGTCCCGTTCGATCCGGTTCGGCTCGAGATCACCGGCGCGCCGGTCGCCACCGTCCAGCGCGTTTACGAGAACACGAACGGGGGCGCGGCTTACGCGGTCTCGGCCAGCGGGACGCTCCTCTACGCGGCCGGCGGCCTGGCGCTGCCCGAGCGCTCGCTGTTGTGGGTGGACCGGCAGGGAACCGCGGCGCCCGTCACGAAGATCAAGCGACCGTTCGGCAGTCCGCGCCTCTCTCCGGATGGCAGACGGCTGGCTCTGGTGGTGGAGGCCGAGACCTACGACATCTGGGTCCTGGACATCGGACGGGACAGCCTGACGCGAATCTCCTTCGGCAAAGACGATGGGGCTCCCGTCTGGTCGCCCGACGGGAAACAGATCGTCTTCGACTCGAGCCTGGAGGGCGGGTTCAACCTGTACCGGCGCCGGTCCGACGGAAGCGGCGCGGAGGAGCGATTGACTTCCGACCAGGACAACTCCACCCCCACGTCCTTCTCCCCCGACGGCAAGCTCCTTCTCTTCGACAGGGTCCGATCGGGACAGCCCGAGATCTGGATCTACCCCTTCGAAAAGGGGGCATCCCCGCGCCCCTTCCTGCAGGGCTCTTTCCGCTACGGCGGCGGGCGTCTCTCGCCCGACGGCCGATGGCTGGCGTACGAGTCCAACGAATCGGGGAAGACCGAGGTTTACGTCACGGAGTTCCCGGGTCCCGGCGGCAAATGGCAGATCTCGACGGACGGCGGGCGATCGGCGCTCTGGGCGCCCGACGGGAAGGAGATGTTCTACCGGAAAGAGAAGAATGTCATGCGGGTCGCAGCCGCGACGTCGCCGGCCTTCTCTCCCTCCCGGCCGGAGGTCCTCTTCGAGGGAGACTACGAAGGCTGGGACATCGCCCCGGACGGGAAGCGCTTCCTCATGATCAAGGACGAGACCGCGGAGTCCGCCCCGAAGCACTTGAATGTCGTCTTCAACTGGTTCGAGGACCTGAAGGCTCGGAGTCGGAGCGGACCGAAGTAGAAGTCTCCCCCCGCCGCCGGTAAACTGTCTCCTTCGAGAAGGAGAACGAGTGACGGCACGGACGACGCTCCTCGAGGAGACCCTGGAAGCCTGGAAGTACACGCGGGACGGCGTGACCGGCGAGCTGAGGAACCTTCCGGAGAAGGACCTCTCGTTCCGGCCGGCCCCGGAGTCGCGCTCGGCGATGGAGCTCGTCCGTCACATCATCGAATCGGGGCTCATGATGGCGGGAGAGCTCTCACGGGCGGACGGCGACTTCCAGCGCAAATCCTACGAGGGGTTCCTGCACGAGTACGGCCGCGGCGTCTCCGGCTGGAGGTCGAGGTCCGCGTTGATCGCCGCGCTGCGCAAGACCCACGCGGACGGCGAGAGGAAGATCCGGCAGGCGGGGGAGCTCCACATGCTCCAGCACATCCGCCGGTTCGACGGAGAGATGGGCACGCGCCTGGCCTGGATGCATCACGGCATCTCTCACGAGGAGTACCACCGCGGCCAGCTCGCCCTCTACGCGCGTCTTCTCGGCCGCGTACCGGCGTTGACCAAGCGGATCCTGGGGAGCTGACGTGGCCGCGGGAAGTCCTTTCTCGCCGGAGCTCTTCCGGTTTCTCCGCGAGCTCGCGAAGAACAACTCCCGCGACTGGTTCCAGGCCAACCGCGAACGGTACGAGACGGTCCTGCGCGAGCCGTGTCTGCGGTTCATCTCCGATCTCGGGCCGCCCCTGCGCAGGATCAGCCGCCACCTCGTGGCCGACCCGCGGCCGAGCGGCGGCTCCCTCTTCCGCATCTACCGTGATACCCGTTTCTCCAAGGACAAGAGCCCGTACAAGACGCACGCAGGGATGTACTTCCCGGTGCGCGGCGGCAAAGACGTTCACACGCCCGGTTTCTATCTCCACCTCGAGCCCGGCGGCTGCTTCGCCGCCGCGGGCCTCTGGCACCCGGACTCGGCGGCGCTTACGAAGGTGCGCCAAGCCATCGTGGCGCGTCCGACCGCCTGGAAGAGCGCGCGCGCCCGGACTTCCCCTCGAGGGGGACCGGCTCCGGCGCCCTCCGCGGGGCTACGATGCGAATCATCCCTTCATCGAGGACTTGAAACGCAAGGACTTCGTCTCCTCGGCCCGCCTCTCCGACAAGGAGGTGACGGGCCCGCGGTTCCTCTCCGCCTTTGCCGCGGAGTGCGGGAAGATGAGTCCCCTCCCGAGGTTCCTGTCCGCGGCTCTGGAGCTGCCCTGGTGACGGCTTCGTGAAGGAGGCGGCGGTGACACGAGAATGGAGACGAAGACTGTCCCTCGCGGCGCTCCTCGGGTCGCTCGCGGCCGGAGCGGCCGCGGCCCGGGCGGACGAGCTGGGCAGGATCGACTTTCCGACGTCGGGCTCCGCGGAGGCGCAGGGCCACTTCCTGCGCGGCGCTCTGCTGCTCCACAGCTTCGAGTTCGACGACGCGGCCGAGGAATTCCGCGCCGCGCAGAAGGCGCAGCCCGGCTTCGCCATGGCTTACTGGGGCGAGGCGATGACCTTCAACCATCCGCTCTGGATGGAGCAGGACGCCGGCGCGGCTCGCAAGGCCCTGGAACGGCTCGCCCCGACGCCGGAATCGCGCCTGGCGAAGGCGCCGACCGAGCGGGAGAGGATGTACCTGTCCGCCGTCGAGATTCTTTACGGCAAGGGGGACAAGGCGGCCAACGACCGGGACTACGCGGAGGCGATGCGCCGCCTCCACGAGAGGTTTCCCGAGGATGAGAACGCGGCGGCCTTCTACGCCCTCGCGATTCTGGGGACCTGCGAGGGCAAGCGCGACGTTGCGACCTACATGAAGGCCGCCGCGGTCGCCGAGGAAGTCTTCGCGAAGAATCCGCTCCACCCGGGCGCGGTTCACTACCTGATCCACTCCTACGACGATCCCGTCCACGCGCCGCTCGGCATGCGCGCGGCCCGCGTCTACGCGAAGATCGCGCCCGCCGCCGGGCATGCCCTCCACATGCCGTCGCACATCTTCTTCGCCTCCGGGATGTGGGAGGAGGCCGCCGCGTCCAACGAGGCCGCCTGGAAGGCCTCTCTCGAGCCGCGCCGATCGAAAGAAGCTCGGCGCTGGCGACCACAACTTCCACGCCCTCTTCTGGCTCGAGTACTCCTACCTTCAGTTGGGCCGTTACGGCGACGCCCGCAAAGCGCTCGCGACGATGGAGGAGGACGCGGCCAGGAGCGGCTCGAGCCCCGCGAGGAGGCACCTCGCGATGATGCGCGCGGCCTACGTCGTCGAGACGAGGCGATTCGACGGCGACGTGGCGCGCTCCCTGTCCGGATCCGAGCGGGGCGTCGCGCTCTTCGCCGAAGGCTTCGCGGCCGCCGGAAGGAAGGACCGGGAGCTGGCCGGGAAGGCGGCGGCCTCGATCGGAACAGAAGCGGCGGAGCCGCATCACGGCGGCGGTTCGATGTACCCGATGGGGGCGGCGTCCGGGGCTTCCGCCGACGCCGTCATGAAGAAGGAACTGGAAGCTCTTCTCGCCGTGTCCGGCGGCAAACTGGAGCAGGGGCTGGCTCTCGCGAAAGAGGCGGCCGCCGCCGAAGACGGGATGAGCTTCGACTTTGGCCCGCCGGCCGTCGCCAAGCCGGCGCACGAGCTCTCGGGCGAGATGCTCCTCTCGGCTGGCAAGGCCGCCGATGCCCGAGCCCAGTTCGAGCGTTCCCTCTCCGGCGCTCCTAACCGAGCACTCTCGCTCCTCGGCCTCGCCCGCGCGGCCGCGAAATCCGGCGATCGCTCCGCTTCCGAGGACGCCTATCGCCGTCTCGCCGCGGTCTGGCGCCGCGCCGATCGCGATCTCCCCGAGGTCGCCGAAGTCCGCCGCTCCGCGTCTCCCATCGCCGCTCGCTAGCACGGGCTGCCTCCGCGGCACCCTTTGACGGAGAGGCCTCGAAGCGATATTGTGATATCGCCATGTCGCGGTATGTCACGACCAATCTGCGTTTCCCGCCGGAGACCTACCGGGAGCTTCGTTACCAGGCGTCCCGGCGCGGCACCACGCTCGCGTCTCTCGTCCGCGAGTCGGTCGAGCGTTATCTCGGGCGCGGCGCGGCCGGAGAGTCAGTGCCGTTCGGCGACGATCCCGCGGACGCCCACGTCGGCCTGGTGAGCTCGGCCGCCGGCGACGAATCGGTGAACCACGACCACTATCTCTACGGGTGGCCGAAGGAGGAGGACCGTGAAGCTGCTGGCCGACACGAGCGCCCTGCTCGCGCTCTTTCTGCGGGACGACAGAAACCACGGGGCCGCCGCGGAGTTCGTGCGGGGGCACCCGGAGGCGCGGCTCGTGATGACGGAGCTCATCCTCGCCGAGGTGGTCACGCTTCTGCGGGGACGGACCGGGGCCGAAAGGGCCGTGGCCGCCGCCCGTGACCTCCTTCGGAGCCGCCGTTACGAGCTGATCTTCTCCGATTCCGAGATCCTGACCGGGGCGCTCGCCCGCATGGCCCGCTTCTCCGACAAGCGTCTCTCCCTGACCGACTGCGCGAGCTTCGAGGTCATGGAGCGCCTCGCCCTGGAAGCCGCCTTCACCTTCGACCGCGACTTCCGCGACTGCGGCTACCGCATGCTCCCATGACGGCGTCCGGACCTCAGGCGCCATGATGATAAAATACAAACATGAAACCTATACAGGTCCTCTTCGATGACGAGCTGCTCAGGCGTCTGGACGCGGACGCCGAGGTCAAGGAGGCTGGACGGTCTGCGGTCCTGAGGCGCGCGGCGGCCGTGTATCTTCGAAGAAAGCGCTCCGAACGGATCGCCGAGGCGTACCGGCGGGGCTACGCGGACGGAGGCCTGGGTCGCGAGTTCGAAGGATGGGAGAGCCAGGGATCGTGGCCAGAGAGTTGAACCACGGGGAGATCTGGACCTACCGCTTCTCGCATCCCGACAAGCAGCGGCCAGTCGTCGTTCTGTCACGGCAACAGGTGATCGGCCTGCTCCACACGGTGATGGTCGCGCCCGTGACCTCGTCCGTCCGGGGACTTCCAAGCGAGGTCCCCGTCGGCGTCGAGGCGGGGCTGAAGCACGTATCGGCGGTCAATCTCGATCATGTTCAAACGGTGGAACAGTCGAGGCTGGTCCGGTTCATCGGACAGGTCGGACCCGCGAAGATGCGGGAAGTCTGCCGCGCGCTTGCGGTCGCCGTGGGTTGCGACGAGTAGTTACGGCTCGGTCGACGGAGCCGCCGTGGGCGCGGGGACGGCGGGCGTCTCCGCCGCGTGGGCCGGTTCCTCGAGCCGGGACATGAGCAGCGCCGCCCCGAGACCGAGCAGGAAGGACGCCGTCCAGAGCGTCTTTGCTCCGAAACGGTCGAGCACGAGCATCCCGGCCCAGGGCCCCAACATGAACGCGAGACCCATGACCATCTGCGAGAGGCCCATGTACTCGCCGCGGCGGCGGGCCGGCGCGATATCGGTCAGGTAAGCCGCCATCCCGGGGAAGAAGAACATCTCGCCGAACGTCCAGATGACGACCGTCGCGGCGGCGGACCAGAAGTTCCACGCGAACGCCAGCGCCCCGAACCCGACGCCGAAGAGAAGCGCCCCGAGGGCGAGCGTACGCCGGTGCGGCCAGTGAGCGGTCGCGATGTTCAACGGCACCTCGAGAAGCACGATCAACAGGCAATTCAACGTGAAGAGCAGCCCGTAGGCGGCCGCGGAGATGTGCAAATCGCGAACGAGGAAGACCGACATGCCCGCGATGTGCTGGAAGAGGACCATCGCGACCGGCAGGACGCCCGCCAGAAAGAGGATGAGCCGCGCGTCGCGGTAGCCCCGCGGCGGATGCGCGAGCGGCGACACGGCTGACTCGAGCTGCTCCAGGTCGGCGCCATGGCGGTGGCGCGGAAAGGATGCCGCGGCCAGGATCGCGCCCGCCGCCAGGGACGTGAGCCCGTTCACGAGAAAGAGGAGGCGAAACGAGAGAGTCGCGAGAAACCCGCCGGCCGCCGGGCCCACGCTCATGCCGAGGTTGATCGCGAGGCGGTTGACCGCGAACCCGGCCTTGCGCTGCTCCGGCGGGACGAGGTCTCCGAAAATGGTGAGGTTCGCGGGGCGGAAGGCCTCCGCCAGGATCGAGAGAGTGAACGTGAGGAGGACGACGAGCGGAAGGCTTTTCGCCAGCGGGAAGACGAGCAGGACGATGCCGGAGAGCAGGAGCGATCCCCGCATGATGCGGATCGGCCCCCAGCGGTCGCAGAGAAACCCCGAGACGGGGGCCGCGACCAGGGCGCCCGCCCCGTAGAGGAAGAGCACGTTGGCCGCCGTCCGAACGGAGAACCCGAGGCTTCGCGTCAGGTAGAGGACGAGAAACGCGAGAACCATCGTGCCCGCCTTGTTGACGAGCGTTGCCGAGGAGAGGACCCACACCTCCCGCGGCAGCCCGGCCAACCCTCGCCACGGGTTCCACCGCAAGACCTCCCTCCACGACATGTTCAACGCTGGATGTTACGTGACCCGTTCTCCGGAGTTTCTTGCCAGCTCGTAAGGGGAGAAGCCGCCTGGCTTGGCTGTTGGTTGATGCCATTCTGATAGCTTGAGGGGCATACGTGGGCGATAGCGCAGATACCGAGATCGTCTTTGCCGTTGAAGAGGCTCCCGAGGGGGGCTTCGTAGCACGTGCTCTGGGGGTGCCGATCTTCACTGAGGCCGACACGCTGGAGGAGCTTCACTTCAAGGTTCGTGAAGCGGTCGGTTGTCACTTCGACGAAGCGGAAGGGCCAAAAGTAATTCGCCTCCATCTCGTCAAGGATGAAGTCCTCACTCGATGAGGCTTCCCCGAGATGTCTCGGGACGTGATCTCGCTCGATATCTCGAAGTGTTCGGGTATCGAGTCTCTCGCCGAGCTGGCAGTCACTTTCGGCTGTCCACAGATCAGGGCGGTGAACATCACATCACCATACCGGACCACGATTCGTTGCGTGTTGGAACTCTTTCAGGAATCGTGACGAGGTGGCCAGACATCTCGATCTTCCCCGTGAGGAAGCAATAGAGCGCCTGTTCCAGCGGCGTTAGCGACCCCTCCACCTCCCCATGCTGCCCAGACCGCCGCTTGAGTCTGTCCTCGAGCCATTATGCACTGACGGCGGCTGGCCGCGGGTCGTCCCTGACTCCCGATACGCCTGGCCCGAGTCTCCTCAAAGGCCTCAAGGGAAGAGTCGTTCTCCGCGAGTAATCGTCAGTTCCGGCTCGAGGAGGTCAACGGCTCCACAAAAATAAAACCCGGAGCGCCGCTGGCCCTATCGGCGACGCTCCGGGTTCCCGATTAATTCGGGATCACGATTACTTGTGGATGACGATGCTGCCCCCTCCGAGGGCGGTCGGGTCGGCGATGTCGAGGTCCTCGGACACGCCCATCCTGTTGTCGTAGATGACCGAGCCACCCTGAGTGATCTTGATACGGAATCTGTCGATTCCGCCGCCGCCCGGCTGATCGCCGTCGTACGCGATCAGCACGAACCGATAGCCCGACACCCCGTTGACGGTACCGGTGCCCCTGTACGTCGCCTTCCGGCCGCCAGAGATGACCAGGCTCCCGGCGTCTTGCACGGAGCTATGGAAGTTGATGTCTCCCGCCTTGAACTGGAATTCGGTCTCACCTTCCGGAACATTGGAGCCCTTCTTGTACTTCGAGACGAAGCCGAAGTTGGCTTTTCCGGTCAGGGTGGGGTCTTCCGCGTCAGACCCGGCGGGGGAGTTGATCCAGCCGCCACCCGTCACGAACCCAGCGTTCGGATCGTAGATGACGACGAACTGGAACACGGACGTCGTGAAGCCTCCGTGCACGTCCGTCACCGTGACGCCGATCGTGTAGACCCCCGCCGACGGGAAGCTGTGCGGTGTCGGAGCCGAGCAGGATCCGCTGCCATTCGTCCCGCTCACGGCGCCGGAGGTGACCGATCCGTCATCCCAGGAGATCGAGCAAGTGTGCGTGTCAGCCGCGGCATCGGTGAAGCTGGCCGTGATGTTTGCCGAGGCGGGAGCCGCCAACGGCCCGGTCGGTCCGTTCACCGACCCTATGATGGGAGCCGGCGATGTGCTGCCGCTGTAATTCAGGCTTCCGCCATAGACCGCGGTGATCGTGTGCGCCCCAGCATTGAGAACCGGCGTTGGAGAGCATGTCGCCACGCCGGAGCCGTCGAGCGTCCCGGCCCCGAGAACAGTCGTGCCATCTTTAAACGTCACAGTTCCGATCGGCGTCGGTGTCCCGGATGAGACCGTCGCCGTGAGCGCCACGGACACCGCAACGCCCGAAAACGCGATGGGAGTGCCGGTTACCGCCGTCGTCGTCAAGGCCTTGTTGATGCTGCCGATGGCTGTGACGAAAGTGACCGAGTAGTTGTGTCCGCTGTTGCCGTCGACGGCCGACCCCGAAGCGATCAGCGTCCTCGGGCCCGCGTCCTCGCTATCGAATGCCTGCGTGAACCCCGACGTGTCCGGGCTGATCAGCGCCGGCGCGATCGTCGGCACGCCAGTCGAGCTCGTGTTGCCGTCGTAGGTCTTGGTGTCCGTCACCGCGGTGACGGTGATCGCCAGCTTGTTGATCGTGCCCGTGGCCACACTGACGAACGACACCAGGTAGTTGTTGCCGCTGTTGCCGTCGTTGGCCGAGCCGGCCGGCGTTAGCGTCTTGCCGGTCCCGAAGTTGCGGTTGTCGAAGGTCTGCGAGAAGCCCGACGTATCCGGGCTGATCAGCGCCGGATTGATCGTCGACACCCCGCCCGACGAGGTCGTCCCGTCGTAGATCTTCGTGTCCGTCACCGCGGTGACGGTGATCGCCAGCTTGTTGATCGTGCCCGTGACGCTGGCAAAGGTCACCGCGTAGTTGTTGCCGCCGTTGCCGTCGTTGGCCGTCCCGATCGGCGTCAGCGTCTTGCCCGTACCCGCGTTGCGGTTGTCGAATTTCTGCGAGAAGCCCGACGTATCCGGGCTGATCAGCGCCGGCGAGATCGTCGGCACGCCAGTCGAGTTCGCGTTCCCGTCATAGGTCTTCGTGTCCGACACCGCCGTGACCGTGATCGCCAGCTTGTCGATGACGCCCGTCGCCACGGCCGCAAACGTCACCGTGTAGTTGAGCCCGCTGTTGCCATCGTTGACCGTCCCGGCCGGCGTCAACGTCTTGCCAAAGCCCGCGTTGCGGTTGTCGAACGTCTGCGTGAAGTTGGGGGTGTCACCCGAGGCCAGCGCCGGCGCGATCGTCGGCACGCCAGTCGAGCTCGTGTTGCCGTCGTAGGTCTTCGTGTCCGTCACCGCCGTGACCGTGATCTCCAGCTTGTTGATCACGCCGGTCGCCACGGTCGCGAACGTCACCGTGTAGTTGAGACCGCCATTGCCGTCGTTGACCAAGCCTGTCGCCGTCATCGTCTTGCCCGTGCCCGCGTCCCGGGTGTCGAAGGTCTGTGAGAACCCCGAGGTATCTCCGACCGCCAGAGGCGGGGCGATCGTCGGCGAAGCGGTCGAGCTGGTCGTCCCGTCATAGGTCTTCGTGTCCGTCAGCGCCGTGACGGTGATCGCCAGCTTGTTGATCGTGCCCGTGTTCACGCTGACAAACGACACCAGGTAGTTGTTACCGCCGTTGAGATCGTTGACCGAGCCCGTCGCCGTCAGCGTCTTGCCGGTCCCGAAGTTGCGGTTGTCGAACGTCTGCGAGAAGCCCGACGAGTCCCCAAACGCCAGGGCCGGCGCGATCGTCGGCACGCCAGTCGAGCTCGTGTTGCCGTCGTAGGTCTTGGTGTCCGTCACCGCGGTGACGGTGATCGCCAGCTTGTTGATCGTGCCCGTGGCCACACTGACGAACGACACCAGGTAGTTGTTGCCGCTGTTGCCGTCGTTGGCCGAGCCGGCCGGCGTTAGCGTCTTGCCGGTCCCGAAGTTGCGGTTGTCGAAGGTCTGCGAGAAGCCCGACGTATCCGGGCTGATCAGCGCCGGATTGATCGTCGACACCCCGCCCGACGAGGTCGTCCCGTCGTAGATCTTCGTGTCCGTCACCGCGGTGACGGTGATCGCCAGCTTGTTGATCGTGCCCGTGACGCTGGCAAAGGTCACCGCGTAGTTGTTGCCGCCGTTGCCGTCGTTGGCCGTCCCGATCGGCGTCAGCGTCTTGCCCGTACCCGCGTTGCGGTTGTCGAATTTCTGCGAGAAGCCCGACGTATCCGGGCTGATCAGCGCCGGCGAGATCGTCGGCACGCCAGTCGAGTTCGCGTTCCCGTCATAGGTCTTCGTGTCCGACACCGCCGTGACCGTGATCGCCAGCTTGTCGATGACGCCCGTCGCCACGGCCGCAAACGTCACCGTGTAGTTGAGCCCGCCGTTGCCGTCGTTGACCGATCCCGGCCGGCGTCAACGTCTTGCCGGTGCCCGCGTTGCGGTTGTCGAACGTCTGCGTGAAGTTGGGGGTGTCACCCGAGGCCAGCGCCGGCGCGATCGTCGGCACGCCAGTCGAGCTCGTGGTGCCGTCGTAGGTCTTCGTGTCCGTCACCGCCGTGACCGTGATCGCCGAGCTTGTTGATCACGCCGGTCGCCACGGTCGCGAACGTCACCGTGTAGTTGAGCACCGCCATTGCCGTCGTTGACCAAGCCTGTCGGCGTCAGCGTCTTGCCGGTGCCCGCCGTTCCGCGGTGTCGAAGGTCTGGGTGAACGCCCGCGGTGTCACCGCCGGCCAGAGTGCCGGCGGCGATCGTCGGCGACGCGCGTCGAGCTGGTCGTGCCGTCGTAGGTCTTGGTGTCGGTCAGCCGCGGTGACGGTGATCGCGCCGGCTGGTTGATCGCGCCGGTGTTGCACGCTGACGAAGGTCACCGGCGTAGTTGTTACCGCCGTTGCCGATCGTTGACCGAGCCCGCCGGCGTCAGGGTCTTGCCGGTCCCGACGTTGCGGTTGTCGAAGGTCTGCGTGAAGCCCGACGTGTCGCCAAACGCCGAGGTGCCGGCGCGATCGTCGGCACGCCGTCGAGGTCGGTGGTGCCGTCGTAGGTCTTGGTGTCCGTCACCGCGGTGACGGTGATGGCGCCAGCTTGTTGATCGCGCCCGTGGCGACGGTGACGAACGGTCACGAGGTAGTTGGTGCCGCTGTTGCCGTCGTTGACCGAGCCGGCCGGCGTGAGCGTCTTGCCGGTGCCGAAGTTGCGCGTTGTCGAAGGTCTGCGTGAACGCCCGGCGTATCCGCCGGCTGAGCAGCGCCGGAGTGATCGTCGGGCACCCCGCCGGAGCGAGGTCGTCCCGTCGTAGATCTTCGTGTCCGTCACCGCGGTGACGGTGATCGCCAGCTTGTTGATCGATGCCGGTGACGCTGGCAGAAGGTGACCGCGTAGTTGTTGCCGCCGTTGCCGTCGTTGACCGTGCCCGATCGGCGTCAGCGTCTTGCCCGTACCCGCGTTGCGGTTGTCGAAGGTCTGGGAGAAGCCCGACGTATCGGGGCTGATCAGCGCGCCGGCGAGATCGTCGGCACGCCAGTCGAGGTCGCGTGTCCCGTCATAGGTCTTGCGTGTCCGACACCGCCGTGACCGTGATCGCCAGCTTGTCGATGACGCCGGTCGCCAGCGGCCGCAAAGGTGACCGTGTAGTTGAGCCCGCCGTTGCCGTCGTTGACCGAACCGGTCGGCGTCATCGTCTTGCCGGTGCCCGCGTTGCGGTTGTCGAACGTCTGCGTGAAGTCACGGAGTCTCCGGGCGCCAGGCTGCCGACCGTGATGGTCGGGACTCCCGCCGAGGTGGTCGTCCCGTCGTAGGTCTTCGTGTCGGTCGCTGCGGTCACGGTGATCGGCCGCTTGTTGATCACGCCCGTATTCACAGCGGCAAAGGTCACCGTGTAGTTGAGCCCGCTGTTGCCGTCGGTGACGGTTCCGGCGGGCGTCAGCGTCTTGTCGGTGCCGAAGTTCTTGGTGTCGAAGGTCTGCGTCCAGGTCACGGAGTCTCCGGGCGCCAGGCTGCCGACCGTGATGGTCGGGACTCCCGCCGAGGTGGTCGTCCCATCGTAGACCTTCATGTTGGTCGCCGCGGTCACCGTAATCGCCCGCTTGTTGATGACGCCTGTCGCCACGCTGACGAACGTCGGCGCGTAGTTGTTCCCGCTGTTGCCGTCGTTGACGGTCCCGGACGCGGTAAGCGTCTTCCCCGTCCCGAAGTTCCGGTTGTCGAAGGTCTGTATGAAGCCCGACGTGTTCCCGTTTACCAGGGCCGGCACGATCGTCGGCACTCCGCTCGACGAGGTCGTCCCGTCATATGTCTTCGTATCCGTTACCGCCGTCACCGTGATCGCCAGCTTGTTCACGGTCAGAGCGCCGTCGCCCGAGGCGTTGTCGGTGGCCGAGACAGTATTCGTAGCCGTCACGGTAAAGGGAGTCGCGGTGCCGGCGAACGTGGTGTTCGTCGTAATGATGGTCAGGGTCGTGCTCTTGGTGAGGTCGGTGGCCAGAAACACCAGGGGGCTCACAAGAAACGAACCCGTCGCTCCCGCGGGCAGCGTTCCAATGGTCAGAGCCGCGCTGAACGCCGCGCCAGCGGCTGCCCGACTTACCGTGACGGGGAAAGTGACGCTGCCGCCGGTGCCGTAAGTCACTGTGCCGCTCTGGGCTCCTACGGTGACCGACATGCCGGCGAAGTTGACCGTCAGGTTTGCATTGCCGCCAAGCCGGGCACTGCACGGGTTGGTCGTGGTCGGAGGGGCCGGAGGAGAGGCAAGACCACAATTCGAAGAGGTGAGATTTAATTGGCCGCTCCAGCCCACGAAGGGCCGGCGCTCGCACTGAATGTCACAGTCGCGTTGTTGTCAGAGAACGTGATATTGGGCGAGCACGCGCCCGTAACGGTCTGCGAGGCTGCGGCTGCGCCAGTGCCGCCGCATGTGGTTGGTGCGTTAACGGTGCCCGCGCTCGGGGTCATCGCCACGGAACCGCTGCCGGAGCCCGCGAAGGTGAGATTCAAATTGCGGGCGTCCGTGAAACTCGTCTGCGCCGTGTAGCCGGAGGTCTGCCCGGTCGCGGTCAGAAGGAATGTGACTCCCAGGTCGAACTCCTGGCAGACGTACTCTGAGTTCGTGATGTTGCCACTCGCGTCCGCGACGGCGGTCAATACCGTGTCCGGCGGGTCGCCGGTATCCCGGTGGAGATTGAGGGTGACCGTCTCGCCCGGCTGCCAGCCGGTTCCGGTGATTACCACGGTCTCCCCAGGGTGGTAGTCGGTCTGGTCGGTCGTGACGGTGGCGGCGGAGCTGGCGAAGAGCGCGGCGGTCGTCTTGAGCTGGCCGGATGTCTTGGTTCCGCCCGTCGCGAGCGCCTGATGGAGCTCGGGGATCTCGGTCAGTGAGTAGCCGGTCCGGTCGAGCGTTTCGTCCGCGGCGGCGGAGAGGTCCGCGTCCGCTAGGTCGAGGAGCTTCTTCGGCATGCGACGGCCGAGGACGGCTGCGCGCGTCTGAGTCTTGAGAGCCGCCGAGAGCAGGTTGGCGTTGGCTGCCGGATGTGCGAGCGACGAGAAATACAGGCCCTCCGGGTTGAACAGCTCCATCGTCGATTCCGGATCGCCGCCGATCGCCTGGACCTTGCCGTCCGGAAGGACGCGCAGGGTCGGCCGCGAGCGGGCGACGTGCATCGAAAGAGAGATCGGAAGGAAGGTCAGGTCCCCGGTGTCGAGCAGCTCGGCGGAATTCAGGACGGCGCCGCCCGAGGCGACTCCGCCGGCGATCAGGACATCGCCGCTCTGCAGGAGGACCGCCGCGTGGAACTTGCGCGCAACTGCCAGCCGCGCCTCGATGAGATGGAAGACACCGACTGCGGGATCCAGAGTCTCCACGCTGCCGTCCGCGTCGCCGCCGATGACCGCGATCCGGCCATCGAGAAGAAGGATCGCGGTGTGGCCGGCGCGCGCATGGTTGAGGCCGGGCCCGGCGGAGAACACGCCCGTCTCGGGATCGTAGAACTCGGTCGAATCGAGGAGCTTGCCGGAGGCGCGGCCGCCGATCACGAAGAGGCGGCCGTCCGGGAGGATCGTCGCGGTGTGGTCCGCTCGCGCCGTGAGCAACCCGGTGGCGGCGGAGAAGGTTCTCGAAGCCGGGTCGAAGACCTCGGAATCGCGCACAGACCCGCTTTGATTCTCGCCGCCGACGACCAGGACTTTTCCACCCGGAAGCCGCGTCGCAGTGTGGCCGGTGCGTTCGATTCTCAAGCCTCCGATCGCCTGCTGCGCGCCGGCTCGCGGAGGCGCGGCAATGAGCAGGACTGCCGCCAGTCCGAGCAGCCGCAGATGCACCTGAGAGAGTTTCCCGGCAATCGTCTTCACGGTTCTATCCTCCTGATTACGACTCGGCCATGTCAGGGCGTAGTCATCCGCGTCATACGCGTCTGTGTCTTCTTCTCTGTTTTGATTCGAGGCTCCGATTCTGAGTTGTCCTTGCTCACCATTCAATTGGGCCTTGGTCTTGGTCCATTGGACTTTTGTCTAATACCGGTCCGGTCATCGCGTTGGTGACGCGATTCGCGCGAGACACGGCCCCGCGAAACGTGCGTCGCCACTCGAGATGCCGTGGACGTGTTCCCATCGGGATCTCCTCCGCGTCTCAATCGTAGAAAGGTCCGACACGAGACGAGCAACTCCCGTGCCCCGTCCTCCGACGCCTCATGGAAGGCTCCGCGGCATGTCTTCGAAACCTGCCCAAACGGTCAGTGCCAAACGACTTACCTGTCCGAGAGGGCAGGGATCCCGGCCTGCTCCGAGTTTCCGGGATCAGCACGGGCCTGACACAAAATTGCTCAGTGCCCGAACAAGACCTTGTCAAATGAATTGTACCGGCGCTCGACTCTCCGACGGGACGGCCAGCCGCGTCCGGCTTGGCGCCGCGTTAGACAAAAGTCGAAGCCACCGCCGCGGACCTTCTATGTCTTCAGGAGGCGCAGCAGCCAGACAATGGCGGCTGCCACGAGGCCCACCGCCGTCATGAAGCCAAGCACATAGGCGAGGATCGAGAGAAACGGCGTGTTGCGAGGATCCCGGGGGGGCTGGCTCATTTCTGCAGCCTGCAGCCGCCGACTACCGCCTACATACCGTCTGCCGACTACCGTCCCAATCAGTGGATTCCCTTCGACGAGAGCCACCTCTCGGCGTCGATCGCGGCCTTGCAGCCTTCGCCCGCCGCGGAAACCGCCTGCCGGTAAGTCGGATCCGCGACGTCGCCGGCGGCGAAGACCCCCTCGACCGAGGTGTACGTCGAGGGACTCTTGACCTGGATGTATCCGACCTCGTTCATTTCGAGCTGGCCGCGGAAGATGGCGGTGTTGGGCGAGTGACCGATCGCGAGGAAGACGCCCTGAGCCGGGAAATGCGAAAGCTCTCCCGTGCGAGTGTCCTTCAACGTCACGCCGGTGACGCCGTGGCCCTTGCTGCCGTGAATCTCTTCGACGGTCGCGTTGACCTTCCAGGCGATCCGGCGGTTCACGCGGGCCCGCTCGAGCATGATCTTCGAGGCGCGGAACTCTTCGCGGCGGTGGACGATCGTCACCTTCGTCGCGAACTTCGTCAGAAACGTCGCCTCTTCCATCGCCGTATCGCCGCCGCCGACCACGACCACTTCCTTCCCCTTGAAGAAAAAAGCGTCGCAGGTCGCGCACGCCGACACGCCATGTCCCATCAGGAGCTTCTCCGACTCGAGGCCGAGGAGCTTGGCGGAAGCGCCGGAGGAAACGATCACGGCGTCGGCCGTGAGGGCGCCCCCGGCGTCGAGTGTCAGGCGGAAGGGTCGCATCGAAAAATCCACCTCGGTGACCGTGTCGAGCTCGACATCGGTCCCGAAACGCTTGGCCTGCTCCCGGAAGATCTCCATCATCTCGGGCCCCTGGATTCCGTGCTTGAAACCGGGGTAGTTCTCGACTTCGGTGGTGATCGTGAGTTGTCCCCCCGGCTGCGGGCCTTCGATGACCACGGGCTCCAGCTCCGCCCGCGATGCGTAGAGCGCCGCCGTCCAGCCGGCCGGCCCGGACCCGATGATGGCGACGCGGTAATGGGTCTTTGTTGGCATGGTGGAAAACTATCAGCTTTCGGTTTTAGATATGCCGTTTCCGTTGATTGGGATTCTCTGTCCTGTCATCCCTTCACTTCGTTCAGGGCAGGCTCTGAGGTCGCCGACGCGCCAGAGCCGCTATGGCGACGGCGCGAGCGAAGCGACGAAGGATCTGCCCCCGGCTGACCGATCGAGGGAACAGATCCTTCGCGGAGCCTGTCCTGAGCCCGCGAGTGTCAATCGAAGCCGCGGGAGCAGATCCTTCGCTTCGCTCAGAATGACAGAGAGGGGCGAAGGGCTCAGGATGACAAAGAACGAGGACGGCTGACAGCTGACGGCTGATAGCTGATAACTTTCTCCACGATGCGCCCCGTCATGGCCCGCCGTCTGGAAGGTTTCGGCACGACGATCTTCACGGAGATGACGCGCCTCGCCAACGAGCACGGGGCCGTCAACCTGGCGCAGGGGTTTCCGGACTTCGACGGTCCGGACTTCGTCAAGGAGGCCGCCGTCGAGGCGATCCGCCAGGGCCGCGGACAGTACGCGCGGATGAGCGGCATCCCGGAGATCCACGCCGCACTGGCAGCCAAGTACAAGCGGGACTACGGGCTCGACTACGCTGCGGAAACGGAATTCACCGTGACGTCCGGAGCGACCGAGGCGATCTTTGCGGCCATCCACGGGACCTGCGAGCCCGGCGACGAGGTCGTCCTCTTCGAGCCCTACTACGACTCCTATCGCGCGAGCGTCGCGATGGCGGGGGCCGTTCCGCGCTTCGTCACGCTGCGCGCCCCGGGCTGGAGCCTCGACACGAACGAGCTCGCGCGGGCCTTCACGGGAAAGACCCGGGCGATCCTGCTCAACACCCCGCACAATCCCACCGGCAAGGTCTTCTCGCGCGAGGAGATGGATCTCATCGCCGGCCTCTGCCGCGAGCGGGATGTCCTCTGCGTCACCGACGAGGTCTACGAGCACATCCTCTACGAGGGCGAGCACGTTCCGATGGCGGCGCTGCCGGGCATGCGCGAGCGCACGATCACGATCTCCAGTTTCGGCAAGACCTTCTCGCTGACCGGCTGGAAGATCGGCTGGGCCGCCGCGCCGGCGCCGCTGACGGCCGCCGTCCGCGCCGCCCACCAGTTCATTACGTTCGCGACCGCCACTCCGCTCCAGCACGCCGCCGCCGCCGCGCTGGCGATCGGCCCCGACTATTACCGGGACCTCGCCGCCTCGTATCGCCGCAAGCGCGACTACCTCGTCGCGGAGTTGTCTCGCCTCGGTTTTCGCGTCGAGCCGCCTGCCGGCACCTACTACGTCTGCGCCGACTTTCGCCCTCTCGGATTCGACGACGACGTCGCGTTCTGCCGGCATCTCATCGAGGACGTCGGCGTGGCCGCCATCCCGCCCAGCGCCTTCTACGAGAACACCCAACACGGCAAGACCTACGCCCGCTTCGCCTTCTGCAAGAAAGACGAAACCTTGAGAGAGGCCGTCCGGCGTCTAAGCGCAATCCGGCCCGTAGGGGCGGGGCTTGACCCCGCCCGCGACAACGAGGGACTGGATACGACCGGAGGCGGGCGGCCGCAAGCGTCGCCACTACGGCCCGGGAGCCGATCGCGGGTCTCCGGGCGACGACCGTGAAGATCGCGCTCCTCCAGACCGACATCGCGTGGGAAGACGTCCCGGAAAACCACCGCCGCGCCGCGAAGATGCTTACCGAGGCGGCCGCGGCGCGGAGCGCGCCTCGCAATCCTCCCCGAGATGTTCTCGACCGGTTTCTCCATGAACGCCGAACGCATCGCGCAACCGCCCGGCGGCCCATCGGAATCCTTCCTGCGCGAGCAGGCGAAGTCCCACAATCTCTGGATCGTCGCGAGCCTCCCCGAAACCGGTGAGCCCTCGCCCCGCAACATGGCGCTCGTCGTCTCGCCCGACGGGGCGGTCACCCGCTACGCCAAGATCCACCCCTTCTCCTACTCCGGCGAACACAACCACTACACCGCCGGAGACCGTGTCGTCACGGTCACGATCGACGGCGTCCGCGTGACGCCCTTCGTCTGTTACGACCTGCGCTTTCCGGAGCCCTTCCGCCTGGCTGCCTCGGAAACTGATCTCTTCACGGTCGTCGCCAACTGGCCGGAAGAACGCCGCGAGCACTGGCGTCTTCTGCTGCGCGCCCGGGCGGTCGAGAACCAGGCTTACGTCGCCGGCGTCAACCGCGTGGGATGGGGCGGCCGCCTTCACTACGCCGGAGACTCCGCCGCGATCTCCCCTATGGGCGAGACTCTCGCCGAAGCCGGCGAGAGGGAGCAGATCCTCTCCTTCGACGTCGAGCCGTCAAAGGTCGCGGAAGCTCGCGCCCGCTTCCCCTTCTTGAACGACCGCCGCCCTTCCGCCTACAGGCGGTAAGACAAACCGCTGCCTGAATCAGAAGCGCGTCACTATGCATCATGTTATGATGCAGATGTGAAGAGAAAAAGCTCGAAAGCGATCACCGTCCGCGGCGTGTCGCCCGACGTCGCCCGGCTCATCCGGCGAAAGGCCGCCGAAACCGGGGTGAGCGTCAACCGCGTCGTCGTCGCGTTGCTCGAGGAAGGCGCGGGAGCCGGAACGAGACGGCGGCGGGTTCTGCACCACGATCTCGACGGCCTGGCCGGAGTCTGGAGCCGCGACGAGGCCCGGGCCTTCGAGAAGTCGCTGCAGGCGCAGCGGAAAATCGATCCCGACCTCTGGAAGTGAGCCGGATCCTCCTCGACACCTCGGCCTATTCCGCGTTGCTTCGGGGGGATGCGCGGACCCTGCGCGCCGTGCAGGAAGCCGACGAGATCGCCGTGAACCCGATCGTCCTGGGGGAGCTCAAGGCCGGATTCCTGGGCGGCCGGCACCGGAGGAAGAACGAAGAAGAGCTGGCCTCGTTTCTCGCGTCCCCCCGCGTCCGGGTGCTCGCTCTCGATGAGGAAACATCGGATCGGTATGCGGAGATCGTGTCGTCGCTGCGGTCGGCCGGCGCGCCGATCCCGACCAACGACATCTGGATCGCCGCTACGGCCATGCAGCACGGCCTGCGCGTCGTAACGGCCGACCTCCATTTTCGAAGAGTGCCCCAGATCCTCGTGGATTGGCTGGGAGAGGAAGAAGCGCGAGACCGCTGACGGACCGGCGCGGATCGGGACTCACTCTTCCGGGTTCATGACTCGAAGCTTCTCGGCTTGCGCCGCTCCGAGAAGACGGGCGTCGGTCGCCACGAAGCGCATCGGCACGCCGAGCTCTCGGCTCAGGCTCAGCGCCGAGGCGAGATGGATAGCGTCGAATCCCCTCAGCGGCCGCCGTTTGATCAGGTCGCGGGCCAACAGAAGGACCTCATCCCGAAGATCAACGAGCAGGCAGGCTTCCCAGTCTTCCTCGAAGCTCCGGCACGCGACGGCATACTGGCGCGCGGAGAGGTCCCCCTCTCGCTGCCGCCTCGTCAGTGCGGCATAGACCTCCGCATAGCCGATCTTCGAGGTCGCCACCGGCTCTCCGCCGGTCATGATCTCTTCGACTCGAGCAGAGCCCTTCTCCGCCACGAAGCGCTTGACCAGGGCGCTGGTGTCGAAGTAGTTCACCGGCGGTCTTCGAGGACCGTGTGTGACAGAGCTGGCCCCTGGACGGACACTAGGCGTCGCCGCCGCCGCATCCGGCGGCGAGGCAGGGTGATGATCCCTCGCGCGGCCAGGGCCGCCAACCTGGCCTCAAGGCTGGACGTTGTCTTCGATGACCCGATCGCCTGGATGACCGCGATCGGATGACCGCGCTCGGTGACGACGATTTCTTCCCCTTTCTTGGTCTGGCGAAGATACTTCGTCAACCGGTTCTTCAATTCGCGGATCCCGACGGTGCTCATGGCGACCTCTCCAAGTAGCTATTGTAGCTACTCGTCTTCCTCAGTTCAACAGCGGGTCGCGGAGATCCTGGCGGGTTAGCGGGCCGGCTCGGCGGCGAAGGACTTCAGAGCCTCGACGCCGCCGGCGATGGTGTCTTCGGCGACTGAGAAGGAAAAGCGCAGATGGCCTTCCCCTTCGGGGCCGAAGACGAGTCCGGGCACGGTTGCCACGCGGACGGAGTCGAGCAACGCGCGGGCGGCGGCGCGGGAATCCGGGCCGAGGGAGTCCGGGACCTTCGGAAAGAGATAGAGGGCCGCGGGCGGGGTGTCGATCTGGAAGCCCGACGCGCGCAGGCCCGCGACGAGCGCGTCCCGGCGGCGGCGGTAGCCTTCCTTCGCCTCCGCGAGGAACGCGTCCGGCAGCAGAAGCGCCTCCCGCGCGGCCCACTGCGTCGGGGTCGAGACGCCGTTGATCGAGTAGAGGACGATCGTCTTCATCGGCACGCGCCAGCGCCTGGGGACGAGCACGTAGCCCGCGCGCCAGCCGGTCATCGAGTACGTCTTGGACAGCGTGAAGACCGAGATCGTCCGCTCGAACATCCCGGGGAAGGAAGCCGGGGAGACGTGCGGAGAACCGTCGTAGATCAGGTCCTCGTAGGCCTCGTCGGAGATCATCGCCAGCCCCGCGTCGCGGACGAAGTCGCAGACTTCTTCGACCTCCTCCCGCGAGAAGACTTCGCCCGTGGGGTTGACCGGAGAGTTCCAGTAGAGGAGCTTGGTGCGCGGCGTCGCGGCCGCGGCGAGCGCGGCAGTCAGGCCTTCGCGGCGGGCACTGGGAGTCGCCACGAGAGACGCGGACGCGCCGTGATAAGTGATGACGTCCATGATGGGCGTCCAGTAAGGGGAGAACATCAGGACTTCGTCTCCCGGATCGAGCAGCGTCGCGAAGGCCGAGAAGAGGCCGTGCATCCCCCCGTTGACGACGATCGGGCTGTCGTCGTCGGCGGGAATCCCGTTCTTCGACCTGACCTTCTCGACGATCGCCTGCCGCAGCTCCGGCACCCCCGAGGAGGGCGCGTAGCGAGTCTCGTTGCGAGCGAGGGCCGCCGCCATCGCGTCCTTGATGGGCTGCGGGGTGGGCATGTAGGGCTCGCCCCCCTCGAACCGCCAGACCCTGTGCCCTTGCGCCAGCAGCTCCAGCACGCGGTTTCTGACCTTGACGATCTCCGAGAAGCCGACCGCCTGGAACCGGCGCGCGGCGGAGGGAAAGCCTTCCTTCATCGGCGGATCAGATCACCTTGCGCCGTCCGGGACCCATGAGGAAATAGAGAATCATTCCGAGGACGGGCAGGAGAACGATCAGGAGAAGCCAGAGGATCTTGGTGGCCGTGTCCGCGCCGCTCTGGAGCAGGGACACCAGCGCGATGACGTCCAGAACCAGGATGAGGAGGCCGATGAGCGAAAACATCTCAGTTTTCCCTCCCTGTCATTCCGAGGTCGCCGACGCGCCAGCCGAAGCGCGCGCTATGGCGACGGCGCGAGCGCAGCGACGAAGAATCTGCCCGGGCGTCTCCTGCGGACGGGAGCAGATCCTTCCTCCTTCGCTGAAGCTTCGGAGGACGAGTCGCTTCGCTCAGGATGACACCTTTGGAGCCCCGCGGTCTCAGATCTTCTCCGAGATGGCCTTGGCCTGCGTGAACAGGTACAGATACTCGCGCCCGCCGGCCTTCGAGTCCGTTCCCGACATGTTGAAGCCGCCGAAGGGGTGAACGCCGACGAGGGCCCCGGTGCACTTTCGGTTCAAGTACAGGTTGCCGCAGAAGAGCTCGCGCTTGCCGCGCTCGAGCCGCCCGCGGTCGCGCGAGTAGAGAGAGCCCGTCAGGCCGTACTCGGTGTCGTTGGCGACCGCGATCCCCTCGTCGAAGTCCTTGACCTTGAGCACCGCGAGCACGGGCCCGAAGATCTCCTCCCGCGCCAGGCGGTCTCGAGGCTCGATGTCGTCCACGATCGTCGGCATCACGAAGAAGCCCTCGGCGGGGCCGGCGGTTCCGCCGGCCACGATCCGGCCCTCGCGGCGGCCCACGTCCACGTAATCCAGGATGCTCCTCTGGGCGCGCTCGTTGATGACGGCGCCGACGACGTTCTCGGGATCGCGGACGTCCCCCACCTTCAAGGCCTTCGTCTTCTCGACGACCTTCTCCAGCAGCTCGTCGTGCACCTTCTCGTGCACGATGAGGCGCGAGCAGGCCGAGCACTTCTGTCCCTGGAAGCCGAACGCGGCCGCGACCACGCCCCGGGCCGACTCCTCCAGGTCCGCCGTCTCGTCCACGAGGATGAAGTCCTTGCCTCCCATCTCCAGCACCGCGCGCTTGATCCAGAGCTGCCCGGGCAGGACCTTGCCCGCCTTCTCGGAGATCCCGACTCCGACTTCGCGGGAGCCCGTGAAGGCGACCATGCGCGTCCTGGGATGCTCCACGAGCGCGTTGCCGACCGTCGAGCCGCCGCCCGTCACGAAGTTGAGGACACCGGGAGGAATCCCCGCCTCCTCGGCCGCCTCGACGAACATCGTGCCGATGGCCGGCGCGTCGGAAGAGGGCTTCAGCACGACCGTGTTGCCGGTCACGAGCGCGGCAGTCGTCATGCCCGTCAGGATTGCGAGCGGAAAGTTCCACGGAGGAATGACCACGCAGACGCCGAGCGGAAGAAACTCGAGCTCGTTCTTCTCGCCGGGATACGGGGTCAACGGCTGAGGCTGCGCCAGCCGTTCCATCTCCCGAGCGTAGAACTCGCAGAAGTCGATGGCCTCCGCCGTGTCGCCGTCCGCCTCGGCCCAGGCCTTGGATTCCTCGAGCACCATCATCGCCGAGAACTCGTGCTTCCTTTCGCGCAGGATCGAAGCGATGCGCAGGATGAGCTTCCATCGCTCCTCGGCGGGCGTCCGGCTCCAGGCCGGAAAGGCGATTGCCGCGGCCTCGACGGCGCGCTCGGCGTCTTCCCTCGTCCCCTCCGGGAAGCGGCCGATGACCTGCGCGCGTCTGGCGGGATTCACGGACTGGAAAGCCGTTGCGGCGCCAATCTTCAATCCCCCGATCCGGTTCTTCCCCTCGATCGGGAGCCGTGACTCGACTCGGGCAAGCGCCTCGGCAAACGCCCGGCGGTTGGATTCCTTCGAAAAATCGGTGAGCGGTTCGTTCCTGAATTCGGGCAGCACTGCGGCGCGGCCTCCTCGTCGCGAGAATCTATCAGACAGAGATCTTGTCCTTCTGAGGAGCGCGGCGACGAGGAATGAGCGAAGCTTTCGGGCCGTAGGGGCGGGGCTTGGCCCCGCCCGCGACAATGGGGATCCGACTACGACGAGACGCGGGCGGCCGCGAGGGCCGCCCCTACGGCACGGAGCCGACCGCGGGTCCGTGTGGGATGACAGGGAGCGGCGAAGAGCTCGGGATGACAGGATAGAGACCCGTGACGAATCTCAAAGGAGGAGGGCCCGAGAAGTTCGGCGCCTTCCGCTCATTCCTCTACGAGCGGTGGGCCGCGCCGTCGCTCGCTCCGCTTCACCGGCGGATCGCTTCCGAGGTTCCGGTTCGAAGCGGCCGGCTGCTCGACATCGGCTGCGGCCCCGGCGACCTCGACCGCATACTTGCCCGCGAGCGCCCGGATCTCTCGATCCTGGGTCTCGACGAGTCCGAGGCGATGGTCCGCAGGGCCGGGCGGGCGGCCCGACTGGCCGGGCTCGCCAACCTGGAGTTCCGGCGCGGAGAGGTCGAGAGCCTCTCGCTGCGGGAGGAGTTCGACTTCGCGCTGTCGGTCCTCTCCTTTCACCACTGGGAGGAGCCTGAGGCCGGGCTCGAAGCGGTCCATCGGGCCCTGCGGCCCCGGGGACAGTTCTGGATCTACGAGGGGGACCCGGAGGCGTCCCGGGAGGATCTCCTGCGGGATCAGCGCCCGCTCTTCGGCTGGCTGCGGCTTCCGGAGAGTTTCGTCCGCAAGGGCCTCCGCGGGCATGGTTTTACGGCGGCGGAGGCCGACCGCGTCGTCCGTCCGGCCGTCGCCCGCACCCCCTTCCGGACCTGTGAAATCTCCCGGTCCGGCTCGATGTTGAGGATCTCGGTGGCGAGGCAGTCCTGAGTCTGTGTTACAAATAGGGGTGGAAATGCGAAAGGCGGCGGCGGCTTGCTGTTGTACGGGGAGGGCCCGAGAGGGTCCGGCCGGCGCCGGTGTTTGCCCGCGATAGTTTCTCGAACCCGAAAGACACCGAGCCCGCCGGACGAACCGGCGGGCTTTTGATTTATGGCAAATGGGCGAGCGGAGAATCGAATGAATGAACAGGCGGAAGCGGCGGCCCGGGTGATGAGCGCCCCGGGAGTGAGCCTTCTCGAGGCGATCGGCAACACGCCGCTGCTCGACCTCTCGCGCATTGCCGCGGACGTGCCCGGACTGCGTGTCCTCGCGAAGGCCGAGCACATGAACCCGGGCGGCAGCGTGAAGGACCGGCCCGCCCGGGGCATGCTTCTCGACGGACTGCGGCGCGGGCTGCTCGCGCCGGGAAAGACCATCCTCGAAGCGACTTCCGGCAACACCGGGATCGCCGACGCGATGATCGGAAGGGCTCTGGGTTTTCCCGTCACCCTCTGCGTTCCGGCCAGGGGCTCGTCGGCACAGAAGACGGCGATCCTCAAGGCATTCGGGGCGGAGGTCGTGGCGACCGACCCTCTCGAGGGCTCCGACGGCGCGATCCGCAAGGCCCGGGCCATGGCCGCCGCGGAGCCGGAGAAGTACTTCTACCCGGACCAGTACTCGAACCCGGAGAACTGGCGGGCGCACTTCACGACGACGGGCCCGGAGATCTGGGAAGAGACGCGCGGCGAGCTGACGCACTTCGTCGCGGGGCTCGGGACGACGGGGACGTTCGGCGGCGTGACGCGCTATCTGAAGTCGAAGTCGCGGCGCGTCGCCTGCGTGTCCATGCAGCCCGACGGCCCGATGCACGGACTGGACGGGATGAAGCACATGCCGTCGGCGGTGGCGCCTCCGATCTACGACCCGACGCTCGCCGACGCGAGCCTCGAGGTCGCGACCGAAGACGCCTTCGCGATGTGCCGGCGCCTCGCGCGGGAAGAGGGGATCCTCGTCGGTCCCTCGGCCGCGGCCAACGTCGTCGCGGCGGTCCGCGTCGCGCGCGAGATGACGGACCGGCCGGCGACGATCGTCACCATCCTCTGCGACGGCGGCGGAAGGTATCTCTCGGAGCCCTTCTGGGAGGCGCCGTGATCACGCTCGACGCGAAGACTCTCGAAGCGATCCGCGAGCACGGCCGCCAGGCCTATCCGGAAGAGTGTTGCGGGGCGCTGCTCGGCACCGCCGACGACGGCTCGGCCCGCGTCGCGCGGATCGCGAGGATGGAAAACGCCCGCCGCGAGCAGAGGCGGCGCCGGTACGTGATCGAGCCGCTCGAGTATGTCCGCGTCGAGCGGCAGGCCGACGCGGAGAGCCTGTCGGTGCTCGGCTTCTACCACTCCCATCCCGATCACCCGGCCGTTCCGTCCGAGTACGACCGGGAGCACGGCTTTCCCTTTTTTCATTACGTCGTCCTGTCGATCGGCGCCGGGGTCCCCGGCGAGGCCGCCTCTTACGTTCTTTCCGAAGATCGCGGGGCCTTCGAGCGGGAAGAGATCCGCATCCAGGCCTCCGGGGAGTAAATCATGCCGAAGATATTCCTGCCCACGCCGCTTCGCCCGTACGCGGGCGGGGCCACGAGCATCGAAGTGGCCGGCCGGACAGTTTCCGACGCGCTCGAGAGCCTGGTCGCGCGCCACGAGGCGCTGCGCAAGCATCTCTACGACGAGGGAGGGAAGCTGCGTTCCTTCGTCAACGTCTACAAGAACGACGAGGACATCCGTTACCTCGGAAACGGGGCGACGCCGGTCTCCGATTCCGACGCGCTCTCGATCATTCCTTCGATCGCGGGCGGCTCGCCGGCGGCCACGGAAGCGGCCGCGGAAGCCGCGCTGTCCAATGAGGAGATCCGCCGCTACTCGCGCCACCTGATCATGCCGGAGGTCGGCATGGAGGGGCAGAAGAAGCTCAAGGCGGCGCGCGTGCTCGCGATCGGCACGGGAGGGCTGGGCTCTCCGCTCGCCCTCTACCTGGCGGCGGCGGGGGTCGGCACGATCGGCCTCGTGGATTTCGACGTCGTGGACGATTCGAACCTGCAGCGTCAGATCCTCTTCGGCGTCAAGGACGTCGGCCGTCCCAAGCTCGCCGCCGCGGCGGAGAGGCTCGCCGGCGTCAACCCGCACGTCCGGATCGTGCCGTTCGAGGAGCGGCTCACTTCCGAGAACGCGCTGGAGATCTTCCGCGACTTCGACATCGTGGCCGACGGGACGGACAACTTTCCGACCCGCTACCTCGTCAACGACGCCTGCGTGCTGACCGGCAAGCCCAACGTCTATGCCTCGATCTTCCGCTTCGAGGGGCAGGCCTCCGTCTTCTGGGCGCAGAAGGGGCCCTGCTACCGCTGCCTCTATCCCGAGCCGCCGCCGCCGGGGCTCGTCCCGTCTTGCGCCGAGGGGGGAGTCCTCGGGATCCTGCCCGGGCTTCTCGGAATCATTCAGGCCACCGAGACGATCAAGCTCATCCTCGGCTTCGGGGAGCCGCTCATCGGGAGGCTGCTCCTGGTGGACGCGCTCTCGATGCGTTTTCGGGAGCTGAAGCTGCGAAAGAACCCGGAGTGCGTGATCTGCGGGCCTCGTCCGACCATCACGAAGCTCGTGGACTACGAGGCCTTCTGCGGAATCGGGCCCGAGGCGGCGGCCTCCGCCGCCGGCGTCCCCGAGATCGGCGTCGAGGAGCTCCAGGCGATGTTCGAGCGCGGGGACGATCTCGTCCTGATCGACGTGCGCGAGCCGCACGAGGTCGCGATCTGCGCCTTTCCCGACTCGGTTCGGATCCCTCTCGGAACGCTTCCGGAAAGCCTGAACCGCCTCTCGACGGCGGACGAGATCGTCGTGCACTGCAAGTCCGGCGCCCGCAGCGCCCGGGCCGTCAAGCTCCTGCGCGAGGCCGGCTTCCGCAAGGTCCGCAACCTCTCCGGCGGCATCACCCGCTGGGCCGAGGTCGTCGACCCCTCCATGCCGCGCTATTAATCGGGCGTCCTTGGTCCCTTGTCCGTGGTCCTTGGTCGGGCGACTAAGGACCAAGGACTGAGGACCTGCAACGCCGAACGGAGAGCTCTCTGATATCTTTCCCGCATGGCGGCGCCCGCGATCACGGTCGAAGACCTGAAGGACAAGCGCGACCGCGGCGAGGCGTTGACTCTCGTGGACGTGCGCGAGCCGCACGAATGGGGGATCAGCGATCTGCCCGGCTCGATAAAGATCCCGTTGGGAACGCTGCCCAACCGGTTCGCCGAGCTTCCTCAGGACGCCGAGATCGTCGTTTACTGCCGGACAGGCGGACGCAGCGCCAACGCCGTCCAGTTCCTCCGCCAGAGGGGCTATTCGAATGCCTTCAACCTTGACGGCGGCATCAACCGTTGGGCCGAACAGATCGACCCCGCGATGGCGAGGTATTGAGAAGGTGTCAGGTCACCTGCATTCATGATGCGCCGCCTCGGAATCGTCCTGATCGTCGTCGGCCTCGCCGGCTTTCTCGTGGCGTCGAGCCAGCGGGCGAGCTACGACAGCCTCGAGGGCCAGTTCAAGGCCGCCGTCTCGAAGGAAGAGCGGGGCAGGCGGGACCTCTGGGAGAACGCCCGCTGGCTCTTTGTCGGCGCCGGCGTCGTCGGGCTCGTGCTGACTGTCCTGCCCGGCAGGAAGTCAGCGACGGGATGACTCTCTCTTTCACCTCGGTCCGCGGCCTCGTCGCCGGCGACGGCTTCCCCTATCTCTACGTACTGAATAGGCAGGGCGACGACCACGGCCTGGAAAACCAGACGGGGAAGAGATTCGTGGATAGGACCGTCCTGGTCGTCGCGATCAATCAGACGCTGGCGATTACGGAGCCACGATAGACGTTGGTCATCTCGTTCCTCCTCTTCTTCGCGCTCGTATCGGGCGCTCTGTCCGGGGTTCCCGCTCTCACGCAGTCGGCCCAACAGAATCTGGAGAGGGCGCAGGCGCTGCTCGACGCCGGGCGTCCGGACGAGGCTGCGCCCCTGTTTGAAGCGGCCGTGGCCGGCCGTCCGGGCGATGCGCTCCTTCTCGCGGGGCTCGCCGCGGCCTACGATGCTCTCTCGGATCCGCGCACGGAGCGGCTCTTCGAGCGGGCGATCGCCGCCGACCCGAAGAACCTCGCTCTGAGTCTGGCCCTGGCCGATCATCTCTGGCGCGCGCGCCGATACGACAAGGGCAACGCGGTGCTCGAGCGCGCGATCGCGATCGCGCCGAACAAGCCGCGACTTCAGGCGCACTACGGTGTCAACCTCTATAACCAGAAGCGCTTCGGTCCCGCGGCGCAACAGCTCGATGCTGCGCTCCGCGGCGGCTTCGACAACGCGGATGTCCTCTTCTTTCTCGGCAGCGCGCTCTGGGAAGTCGGGCGCATGGACGAAGCCGAGCAGCGCCTCCGGGACGCCGTACGGCGGACGCCGCAGAACGTGGCCATGCGCCAACGCCTCGCCCGTCTACTCCTGCTCCGCGGGAAGCCCGCGGACGCGGTGGCCGAGCTCTCGTTGTCAGCAAAGCTCGCGCCCGACTCGGCCGAGATCACCGTCAACCTCGGACAAGCGCTCGAGGCCACAGGCAAGATAGTCGAGGCGGAAGGCGCGTACCGTCGAGGCCTGGAGCTGGACTCCAGCCTGTCGGTGGCGCACTACATGCTGGGAACGCTGCTCGCCCGCACGGGGCGTCGCGACGAAGGCGCCGCGCACATCGCGATTTATCAGCGGGACCTCCAGAAAGAGCAGCAACGAAATTTCCAGGAGGCGTCCCTGCAAGCGGAGTTGAACCTCGGGCGCAGCGAGCTCGACGCCGGCAACGCCCGGGCGGCCCTTGCCTCCTTCGCACGGCATCCCGAGAATGTCGAAGCACTCCAGGGCGCGGCCGAGGCCCTGTCGAAGCTCGGCCGGCACGCGGAGGCGATCGAGGCTCTCGAGCGCGCGCTGCGACTCGAGCCGGAGAACCGGACGGTGCGTTACAAGCTCGCCCGGGAGCGCGCCGGGACGAAGCAGCCGTGAGAAGGCCGGGAGTGGTCCTCGGAGCCGTGTTTGCGGCCGGCCTGGCAGGCTGGGCACCACATCTCGCGCTTTCTCCCGTCGGGAGCCCCGTGCCCGCCTCCGCCAGAGAGAAAGCGAAACGCCCGACGCCCCGGGCGCTGCCACGCCGAGGCGACAGAGACTCCGGCTGCCAGGTCATCTTCACGGACGTAGCGGCCAGGGTGGGGCTCCGGTTCACCCACGACCGCGGAGCGACACCTGCCCACCAGCTTCCGGAGACGATGGGATCGGGCGTGGCCTGGCTCGACTACGACAATGACGGGTGGATGGACCTCTACGTGGTCCAGTCGGGCCCGTTCCCGGAGAACGGCAGCCCGCGCGCGCAGGACCGTCTTTTCCGCAACAACCGCGACGGGACGTTCACCGACGTTACCGGGAAGGCCGGCCTGAAGGACACGGCATACGGGATGGGAGTCGTCGCAGCCGATTATGACAACGACGGCTGGGTCGATCTCTTCGTCACCAACTTCGGCCACAACATGCTCTACCACAACAACGGCGGCGGGACCTTCACCGACGTAACGCAGAAGGCCGGGGTCGCCGGCTCCGGCTGGTCCACCTCCGCCGCCTTCGCCGACTTCGACGGAGACGGTCTCCTCGACCTCTTCGTCGTCCGTTATCTCGACTACTCGGTCGAGAAGAACTACTTCTGCGGGAACCCGGCCCAGGGAACGCGCGAGTATTGCCATCCGAGCCTCTATCCTCCCGTCGGGAATCTGTCTTACCGCAACAACGGGAACGGCACCTTCACCAACGTAACGGAGTCCTCGGGCATCGGCGCGGCGCTCGGCAAGGGACTTGGGGTCGTCGTGGGAGATTTCGATGACGACGACCGCCCCGACATCTACGTTGCCAACGACACCACGATGAATTTCCTTTTTCACAACCTGGGAGGGATCAAGTTCGAGGACGTTTCTCTTCTCTCGGGCGCCGGCGTCAACGCCGCCGGCCGGGCATTCGGCGGGATGGGCGTGTCGGCGGCCGACATCGACGGCGACGGGCGACTCGACCTGGTCGTGGCGAACTTCGAGGCTGAGCCTAACAGCTTCTTCCGCAACCTGGGATCGATGGTCTTCGAGGATGTCTCGGCTGTCTCCGGCTTTGGCCCTCCCGCGTTCAACTTTTCTGGCTTCGGCCTGAATCCCTTCGATGCCGCAAACGCTGGGATGATCGACGTCTTCATCGCCAATGGTCACGTGCTGGAGAATCCCAAGACACAGAGGATCACCTACGCCGAGCGACCGTTTCTCATGTGGAACGACGGTAATGGGAAGTTCACCGAGCGAGGCTGCGGAGAACCGTTTCGCAGGGAGCTGGTAGGGCGAGGCTCGGCGGTCGCGGACTACGACAACGATGGAGACATCGACATCGCGGTCTCGAATTCCGGCGGCCCGCTGCAACTGCTTCGCAACGACGGGAAACACGGCGGCTGGATCGGCTTCGTTCTCAAGGGAAAGAAATCGAACCGCCAGGGCGTAGGCGCGCGCTTGATTCTGGAAACCGAAAACGGCCGGCAGGTGCGCGAGAGCAAAGCGGGAGACAGCTACCTCTCCTCGAGCGACCCGCGGATTCACTTTGGCCTGGGGACCGCCGTCCCCCGCCGCCTGGAGATCCACTGGCCCTCCGGCCTCGTCCAGGAAGTCCGCGACCTGAAACCCGCCCGCTACCAGACCATCGAGGAGCCGCCTTCTTCTCCCTCGCCCGGCGGGAGAGGGTCGGGGTGAGGGGCTCGCTCACCCGATGGACGCGCCCGGCGCTTCTTCGAGCAGCCGGTTGACCTTCGCGGCGAGGATGAAATCGTTCTCGTGAAGGCCGCCGATCTTGTGCGTCCAGAGCACGAGATCCACCTTGTTCCAGTGGATAGCGATGTCGGGATGATGCCCCTCCTCCTCCGCGATCTCGGCGACCCGGTTGACGAATTCGATGGCCTTCTTGAAGTCCCCGAACTCGAAGCGGCGCGTGAGCCGCGCCCCGCTCTCCTCGAGTTTCCAGCCCGGCGCGTTGGCAAGGAGCCGACGCGCTTCTTCTTCCGCCAGCGGCGGGATCCCTCCGCGGCACGGCACGCAATGCTTCGCGGCCAGGTTCTCCGGGCTCATGGCGGAATCCTATCGTGCGCGGCGCGTTTGACCCGCGGCGCCTCATCCCGGATAATGCGCGTTCCCTCGAACGACTGGGAGGTCGTTCAATGGTAGGACAACTGGCTCTGGACCAGTGAATCGGGGTTCAAGTCCCTGCCTCCCAGCCAACACGTCGCGAGCGCTCCGCGAGGGGCCTGCGCCCTGCAGGCGCACCGGCTCGCGGCTCGGCCGGATGCGGCCTCGACCGCGAGCCTGGTTCCTTGCTCCGCGCTCGCTCCCGCGGCGCGCGCCTGCTCGCTCGGTTACTTCGCACGACTACGCGCGCCGCGACCGGGGCCAAGCACGACGGTGGCCGGCACGCCTCGCCAACGCGAAATACACGAAGCGCACGGTCGACCCTTCGACGGCGAATCTCGGCGGCTCCAGCATTTGTAGTCTTACGGGTCTGACTCTATGATTTTCCGATAAGGTCTTGAGAGCGTGCTTGATGCGTGATAACTTGAGAGTTATCATCACGAGGGTCTGGAGGAGAGATGGCATCCGGCCGGTGGATCATCGATGCGTTCAGGACGGAGCAGGGCGAGGCCCTTGTGCAGGCCTTCATCGCCTCTCTCACCGGCCGTGATCGAGACGAGGCATTCGCCCTCGTCAAGCTCCTCGAGGAGCAGGGCAACGAGCTGAGAAGGCCGCAGTCGGGCATCTTGCGGGAGGGGCTTTTCGAGCTACGAGGCAAGCAGATACGGATCTTCTACATGTTTCTCCCCGGACGGCGCGCCATGCTCCTCGACGGGGAGATCAAGAAGCGACAAGACATCCCGCCGAAGACCTTGAAACGCGTCAGGGGATACAGGGACAGGGTTCTTCGCCGTGAGGCGAACGCCCGGAAAGGAAAGAAATCATGAGCGTGAAGAAGACGGCTTTCATGCGGTGGATCGACGGCGAGCTCAGGTCCGACAAGGCCTTTGCCCGTCGGGTCGATGAGCTCGTCAACGAGATGAAGATCGAGCAAGAGCTCGTGGCTCTGAGGGAGAGAAGGGGGATTTCCCAGCGCGCGGCCGCCAAGCTCATCGGTGCCAGCCAGCCCTTTGTGGCGAAGCTCGAGTCAGGCAGGGTGAAGAATCTCGGCGTCAAGACGCTCGTCAAGTACGCCACCGCCCTCGGGGGCAAGCTAACTCTCAGGATCGACTTGGCTCGCACGGGCTCCAAGCCCAGCCGCCGTACCTTGCGCAGAGCCAGCTGATCTGCATCCACGATTCGACTTGACCCGGCGAGGCAGACAGTCCCTTGCCGCGCTAAATACATGAATACACGATCGACCCCATCGCCTCCCGTCAGTAGGCGTCGCCGATGGTGGGGTAGTCGAGCCAGGTATTGCCCGCCCGGGGCCTGTCCTTGTCCACGATCCCGCTGTACATGCACACCGGCCGCTCATGCGCATGGGACACGAGCTCGATCCATTCCACGCGCAGCGACAATCCCTCCCGAAGGGGTTTGTTCTCGAGCACGACGGCGCCGGCGCCGTCCGAGAGCATCCATCGCAGGAAGTCGGCGTCGAACGCGCGGAAGCCGTCGGCGCCCTCCTCCAGCGTGCCTTTCTCCTCGAATTTCGCCGCCCGGAACGTTCTCGACACCATCTCGCTGCCGCACGCGACGGCATTTCGGCGTTGCCCGGATCCAACGGCGCGAAACGCCGTCAGCAGCGCGGCCATCCCGGAGCAGCAGACTCCGGACGTCGAGACGATCTCCAACGCGGTGCCGCCGAGACGGCCATGGACCATGGATGAAAATCCCGGCACGGGCACGTCGCCCTGGGTCGTGCCACAGGCCAGCATCTCGAGCTCGTCGGGACGAAGCTTTCGCCGGAGCAGGGCCTGCTGCCGGCGAGAGGCCGAGCCGGAATCTCGCGGCGCGTTTCCTGGCTTACTGCTTGTCGAAGATGACCGTGCTGGCTACGGCTTCGCCCTTGGCACTCTTGCCGGTTTGGTGGACGGTCAGGCTCTTGCCGTCCTTCGACACGACAACGTGAGAAGTCATTGTGGGCTTGCCGTCTTTTTTCCAGGGGTGGAGTTGACCCGGTTTCGTGGACAGATTCAGACTTGGGGGGAAGGAGTTCACGATGCCGAGGAGTCATGCGCCATATCCGGAGGAGTTTCGGCGGCGGATGGTCGAGCTGGTGCGGTCAGGGCGGACGCCGGAGGAGCTGGCAAAGAAGTTTGAGCCGTCCGCGCAGGCGATCCGCAACTGGGTGTGCCAGAGCGATCTGGACGAGGGTCGACGCAGCGACGGGCTGACGAGCGCGGAGAAGGAGGAGCTCGGGCAGCTGCGCCGTGAGAATCGGCGGCTGAAGCTGGAGCAGGAGATTCTGGCAAAAGCCGCGGCCTGGTTTGCTCGGGAGACCGGCTCGGTGCCCGAGAAGTCTTCGGGTTCGTGAAGGGCAACCAGGCCGAGTACGAGATATCGATGATGTGCCAGGTGCTGGGAGTCTCCCCCAGCGGGTACTACGCATGGGCGCAGAGGCCGCCATCGGCGCGCAGCCTTGCCGATGCGGCGTTGACGGAGAGGATCCATCAGATTCACGCGGACTCCCGAGGAACCTATGGGGTTCCGCGAGTCCATTTCGAGCTCGGGGTGGAAGGAGTCCGAGTCGGCCGCAAGCGAGTGGCTCGTCTGATGAAGGCGGCCGGACTTCAGGGAGTGAGCCGTCGCAAGGGTTTTCGTACGACGGTACGCTGTCCGGAGGGGTGCCCGGCCCCGGACCTAGTCGAGCGCGACTTCACGGCGCCCGGACCCGACCGGCTGTGGGTGGCCGACATCACCTACATCGCGACCTGGGCGGGGTTCCTGTTTCTCTCGGTTGTTCTGGATGCCTGGAGCCGCAAGGTCGTGGGCTGGGCGATGGCGACGCATCTGAGGACCGAGCTCGTGCTCGATGCCCTCAACATGGCTCTCTGGCAGCGGCGGCCGAGAGAGGTCGTGCATCACTCGGACCATGGAACGCAGTACACGTCCATCGCCTTCGGAAAGCGATGCCGGGAGGCCGGCGTACGTCCCTCGATGGGTTCCATCGGAGACTGCTACGACAATGCTCTGTGCGAGAGCTTCTTCGCGACGCTCGAGTGCGAGTTGCTTGACCGGCGCAAGTTCAAGACTCAAGCCGAAGCCCGCATGGCCGTCTTCGAGTTCATCGAAGGCTTCTACAATCCGCGGCGCCGGCATTCGTCCCTGGGTTACCTCTCACCGACCAATTACGAAAGGAGGATGGAAGCGACCACCGGAGGAGCCAACCTATGCTGAGGGAGGGCGGGGCTCTGCCCCGCACCCCGCGGCGGGCCTTTGGCCCCCTCGACCCCCTCTACGATCCCAAGCCGTAGAGTGTCCACCGAAACGGGGCAGCTCCAGGGTCTTTCCGCCGCCCATGAGAAGGGCGTGGTCCACCGGGACTTGAAGCCCGAGAACCTCTTCGTCACCAAAGACGGCCACTTGAAGATCCTGGACTTCGGGCTGGCGAAAAAGGTTGAGGCGGTCACCGCGGAGGAGCAGACGAGCGCGGAGACGGGCTCGGGCCGCACGAAGCCGGGGACGGTGATGGGGACGATGGGCTACATGTCGCCCGAGCAGGTGCGGGGACTGCCAGTGGATCATCGCTCGGATCTCTTCTCGTTCGGAGCCATCCTGTACGAGATGCTCTCGGGCAGGAGGGCGTTCAAGCGGGACACGGCGAGCGACACGATCGCGGCGATCCTGAAGGAGGAACCGCCGGAGCTGACGGAGTCGGGACGGAACGTCTCGCCGGCCCTGGACCACATCGTCAAGCACTGCCTGGAAAAGGATCGGAACAACCGATTCCAGACGGCCAAGGATGTGGCCTTCGCGCTCTCCGAGGCGTCGGCTCCGACGACGACGAGCGGAGTACAGCTCGCGGCGCCTCCCGCCAGCAGGAACAAGGTTTTCGTCGCCGTTGCCGCTATCGTCGTTCTTGCCGTGGCGGGTGTCCTTCTTCTGCGGCGGCCGCACCGGGGCATGGGCGAGGCGGGTGGCGTCAAGCGGATGGCCGTGTTGCCGTTCGAGAACCTGGGGGCTCCGGAGGACGGTTACTTCGCTGACGGGATCTCGGACGAGATTCGAGGCAAGCTGACATCCTTGCCGGGACTTCAGGTCATCGCGCGGGCCAGCTCGACGCCCTACAAGAAGACGACCAAGACGCCAAAGCAGATCGCCGAGGAGCTGAACGTCTCGTACCTGCTCACGGCCACGGTGCGTTGGGAGAAGAGCGGCGGTACCAGCCGCGTCCATGTGAGTCCCGAGCTCGTGGACGTCACGCGCCCGGATGCGCCCACATCCAAGTGGCAGCAGCCGTTTGACGCGGCGATCACGGATGTGTTCCAGGTGCAGTCGGACATCGCGACGAAGGTGGCGCAGGCGCTGGGCGGCGCGCTCGCGGCGGGCGAGCAGAAGCGGCTTTCCGAAAAGCCCACGGAGAGCCTCGCCGCCTACGACGCCTTCCTGAAGGGAGAGGCGGCGTCGAACAGCCTGGGAGCCAACGATCCGCCCAGTCTGCGGAAGGCGCTTGCTTTCTACGATCAGGCCGTGACGCTGGATCCCGGCTTCGCTCTGGCGTGGGCCAGAGTCTCGTACGCCAATTCGCTCCTATATGCCAATAGCGCTCCGACGCCCGCGTTCGCGGAGCGTGCCCGGCAGGCGGCGGAAAAGGCCGGCGTGCTCGCGCCAGGCCGCCCGGAGGGGTACCTGGCCCTCGGTACCTACCAACGGGTGGTTTCCCGTGACTACCACCGCGCCCTGGAGCAGTACGAGAAGGGGCTGCGCGTCGCGCCAGGCGATGCCTCGCTTCTGAGGGTAACGGCACTTGCCGAGCAAGGCCTCGGGCGCTGGGACGCGACGGTGGCGCACTTACGGCAGGCGGAGCGCCTGGACCCACGGTCGGTTGGCATCCTCTCGAATCTCGGAGGCACACTCGTTCGTCTGCGGCGCTACTCGGAGGCGCGGGAGGCTCTCGACCGAGGTCTCGCCATCGCGCCCGGGAACCTCAGCACGATCGAGTGGAAGGTCATGGCGTTTCTGGCGGAGGGAGACCTCCCCGGCGCCCGGGCCGCGCTCAAGGCCACGGCCGGGCAGGTCGAGCCCACGGCGCTCGCGGCCTACGTGGCGAACTACCAGGATCTAGTCTGGATCCTCGACGAGGAGCAGCGGGATCTTCTGCTGCGGCTGACGCCGAGCGCGTTCGACGACGACGCGGGCAGCTGGGCCATGTGCCTCGCTCAGGCCTATGCGTTGAAGGGCGACGCCTCCAACGTGCGCAGCCACGCCGAGGGGGCCAGGAAGGCTTACGAAGAGCAGCTTCGGGCAGCGCCCAATGATCCGGGACGCCGCGTCGGTCTCGGGCTCGCGCTGGCGTACCTGGGTCGGAAGGAAGAGGCGATTCGGGAAGGCGAGCGCGGCGTCGCCCTCGATCCGGTGTCGAAGGATGCGCTGAACGGCTCCTACTACCAGCACCAACTCGCGCGGATCTACATGCTCGTCGGCGAGCCGGAGAAGGCGCTCGACCAGCTCGAGCCGCTGCTGAAGATCCCCTACTTCCTCTCGCCCGGCTGGCTCAAGATCGACCCCAACTTCGACCCCCTGCGCAAGAACCCGCGATTCCAGAAGCTCGTCGCCCAAGCGAAATAATTCCGCGCCAGTCGGATCAGCGAGACCCCCCCGTTTTCTAACCGCCGATACCCCTGTAAGCTGCAGCCCTCCGCGAACCGGGGCTGGGTTCGAAAGGCGTCCACGATGGCCTGCTGACGAGGGGGCTTCGGACAGGCCTTTGGGCTTGACTGGCTCCTGAAGTTAGTTCAGTATATGGTCATGAAGAAGGTCAATGTTCATGAGGCCAAGGCGACGCTCTCCGCGCTGCTGGACGAGGTCGAAAGCGGCGAGGCCGTGGTGATCTGCCGGCGCAACGTACCCGTCGCCGAGCTTCGCGCTCTTCCCACGACCCGCCGTAAGCCGCGGCCGGTCGGCCTGGTCAAAGGCTTCCGGATTCCGCCGGCCTTTTTCGAGCCGCTGCCCGCGGAGATCGTGGATTCCTTCGAGGGGCGCTGACCCTTGCGGCTGCTCCTCGACACCTGTACTTTCCTTTGGGTCGTGGGGGGAGCGCCGGAGCTTTCCTCGCGGGCTCGTCAGGTGTTCGCCGATCCCGCAAGCGAGGTCTACTTGAGCGCGGCTTCAGCCTGGGAGATCGCCGTCAAGCATCGACTCGGGCGCTTGCCGCTGCCCGAGGCACCCGACCGCTTCGTTCCTCGAGCCCGCGACGCTCACGGCATCACCCCGCTCGACATCGATGAGGCGGCCGCGCTCCACGCCGGCCGGCTCCCCGATCTTCACCGCGATCCGTTCGACCGAATCCTCGTCGCGCAGGCCCTTCTCGGCGGGCTGGTCCTCCTCACCCCGGATGAGGCGCTGCGACAGTACCCTGCCCCCACTCTCTGGTAACCGTAGCCCCCGCCAAAAACCATTATGGAGAGGCTGCTTTCGCCTTCACTCATTGTTACGCCCCGGAAGCTCGCTCACCCCGCTTCCTCCGCATCGAGCAAAGGTCGCCATACAATTCCCGCGATTTCCACCGTCTTTCCAGGAGGAGCGATATGAAGAGAGCCGTCGCCTTCGCCTTCGTGCTGGTGCTTGCGTCCTCCGCCGCCGGCGCGGCCCCCGAGGAGAAGAAGGGGGAGCGGCCCGCGAAAGAGGGAAAGGTCGCCGAGAAGCCGGAGAAGCCGAAGGAGCTCTTCTCCGCCGAGACTTTCTCCGGCCTCGAGCTGCGAGGGCTCGGGCCGGCGGTCACGTCGGGGCGCGTCACGGACTTCGCCGTCCTGGGGCGGGGCGACACCCTCTACGTCGCGGCGGCGTCCGGGGGCGTCTGGAAAACCACCAACCACGGCACGAGCTTCAGGCCGATCTTCGACGAGCAGGGCTCCTACTCGATCGGCTGCGTCGCGGTCGATCCGAAGGACCCGCTCGTCGTCTGGGTCGGGACCGGGGAGAACAACAGCCAGCGCTCGGTGTCGTACGGCGACGGGGTCTACCGGTCCAACGACGGCGGGAAGACCTGGGAGAACGTCGGCCTGAAGAATTCCGAGCACATCGGCCGGATCGTCATCGACCCGCGCGACTCGCGCAAGGTCTTCGTGGCCGCGCAGGGTCCGCTCTGGGCCGACGGCGGGGACCGCGGCCTCTACAGGACGACCGACGGCGGCAAGACCTGGAAGCGCGTCCTCCACGTCTCCGAGCACACGGGCGTCAACGAGGTGTGGATCGACCCGCGCAATCCCGACGCGATGTACGCGTCGAGCTACCAGCGGCGCCGGCACGTCTTCACGCTGATCGACGGCGGCCCGGAGTCGGCGATCTATAAGTCCGTGGATGGCGGCGAGAGCTGGAAGAAGCTCGAGAAGGGCTTGCCGAAGTCGGACAAGGGGCGCATCGGGCTCGCCGTGTCGCCGGCGGACCCCGACACCGTCTATGCCGTCCTCGAGGCGTCGGCCAAGAAGGACAAGGGCTTCTACCGCTCGACGGACGGCGGCGGGAGCTGGGAGCGGATGGGGGACCAGGTCTCGACTTCGCCGCAGTACTACAACGAGCTCGTCCCCGACCCGAAGAACAAGGACCGCGTCTACGCGATGGACACCTGGATGATGGTGACCGAGGACGGCGGGAAGACGTGGAAGAAGGTTGGGGAGAAGTTCAAGCACGTGGACAACCACGCGCTCTGGATCGACCCGGAGAACACGGACCACCTGATCGCGGGGTGTGACGGCGGCGTCTACGAGTCGTGGGACCGCGCGGCGACCTGGGCGTTCACCGCGAACCTGCCGATCACGCAGTTCTACCGCGTCGCGGTGGACAACGACGCGCCCGCGTACAACGTCTGCGGCGGGACGCAGGACAACTTCACGCTCTGCGGCCCGTCGCGCACGCTGACGACGCACGGCATCCGCAACTCCGACTGGTACGTGGCGACGGGCGGCGACGGCTTCCAGCCGCGCATCGACCCGACGGACGCCAACGTCATATACGCCGAGTCGCAGCACGGCGTCCTAGTCCGCTACGACCGGAAGACGGGGGAGCAAGTCGGCATCCAGCCGCAGTCGCTCGCCGGCGAGGCGCCGCTGCGCTGGAATTGGGATTCGCCGCTGATCATCAGCCCGTTCTCGCACTCGCGTCTCTACTTCGCGGCGCAGCGCGTCTTCCGGAGCGACGACCGCGGCGATTCGTGGACACCAATCTCGGACGACCTCACTGCCCAGCTCGACCGGAACAAGCTTCCCGTGATGGGGCGCGTCTGGAGCGTGGACGCCGTCGCGAAGAACGCCTCGACCAGCTTCTACGGAAACATCGTTTCGCTCGCCGAGTCGCCGAAGAAGGAGGGGCTCCTCTTCGCCGGCACCGACGACGGCCTCGTGCAGGCGACCGAGGACGGCGGCCGCTCCTGGCGGAAGACCGCGAGCTTCCCCGGCGTGCCCGCGCAGACGTACGTCTCGTATCTCTTCCCGTCCTGGTTCGATCCGAACGTCGTCTTCGCGGCGTTCGACGACCATAAGCGCGGCGACTTCGCGCCGTTGCTCCTCCGGAGCGACAACCGGGGCGCGACGTGGACCTCGATCGCCGGCGACCTGCCCAGGCGCGGGAGTGTCTACGCGATCGTCCAGGACTTCGAAAAGCCCGACCTCCTCTTCGCCGGAACGGAGTTCGGCCTCTTCTTCACGCTTGACGGCGGCAAGAAGTGGATCCAGCTCAAGGGCGGCCTGCCGCCAATCGCGGTGCGCGATCTCGCGATCCAGCGGCGCGCGAACGATCTGGTGCTCGCCACCTTCGGGCGCGGGTTCTACGTTCTCGAGGACTACTCGGCGCTGCGGCGCGTCTCGAGGGAGTCGCTCGAGAAGGGAGCCGACCTCTTCCCGGTGAAATCCGCGGAGTACTACGTGCCCGCGGAACCATTGGGACTCAAAGACAAGTCCTTCCAGGGCGAGGCGTTCTACGAGGCCGGCAACCCCCTGTTCGGCGCGGCCGTGACCTACTACCTCAAGGACGAGATCAGGAGCCGCCGCGCCGCGCGCCAGGAGGAGGAGAAGCGGACAGTCGAGCGCGGTCACGAGGTCTCCTATCCGAGCTGGGAGGAGCTGAAGTCCGAGGCGCGGGAGGAAGAACCCGCCGTCATCCTGACCGTGAACGACGAGAGCGGGAACGTCGTCCGACGCTTCGCGGGTCCGGTGAAGGCGGGTTTCCACCGCGTCGCGTGGGACCTTCGCTACCCGGCCCCGAACCCGACCGACCCGAAGCCTCCGAAAGACGAGGACCCGTTCGCGGACAAGAAAGAGGGACCCCTCGTGGTCCCCGGGACCTACCGCGTGACGATGGCGAAGCGAGTGGACGGCGTCGAGACGCCGCTGTCCGAGGCGCAGGCGTTTACCGTGCAGCCCGTCGGGAGCGGAGGCCTCGGGAAGGAACAGCGCGCCGAGCTGCTCGCGTTCCAGCGCAAGACGGCGAGCCTCCAGCGCGCGGTCCTCGGGTCCGAAAAGCTCGTGAAGGAGACGCTCGAAAGAATCTCCGTCCTGAAGAAGGCGCTCGTTGACACGACCGGCGCCGACGCGAAGCTCTACGCTCAAGCCGGCGCGCTCGAGGCGCGTCTGAAGGACGTTGGCGAAGAGCTTTCGGGGGGCACGGTTCGCTCGCGCTACAACGAGCCGGAGCCGCCTTCCATCGCCGAGCGCGTTTCCTCGATCGTCTCCGGCCACTGGTCCACGACCGGAATGCCGACCGCGACGCACCGGAAGGCGTATGAGCTGGCGGCCCACGACTTCGCCGGCGCCCTCGCGCGCCTGACGCAGACCGTGGAGGTCGACCTGAAGGCTCTCGAGGACCGCGCCGAGTCGCTCGGCGCGCCGTGGACGCCGGGGCGCGTGCCGAGGTGGAAGCCGGACTAACCGTCGCTCCGCCGTCGCTCCGCGCGCTCCGCGGGGATGTCGCCCTTCGGGCTCATCCCGCTCCAGCGCTCCGCTCCCGCGGCGCGCGCTCCTCCACCCTGAGAGACTTCGCGCGCCGCGAGCTCAACGACCACTGTGGTTCTAAGCGGCGGCCTTCCTCCACATGTAGGGGAGGGGCTTGCCCCTCCCGCTTCCCCGTCGCTCCGCGCACCGGGACAGGGATCAGTTCCGAGACACGCGGGGAGCGTGATAAACGTATCTCTCGTTGGCTCGTTTCAGAGATCGGCAAGAGACCCAATCGGCAAATCGAAATTTCTTATGAAGACTGGAATCATCGGGCTGCCTCAGGTGGGGAAGACATCGCTGTTCAAGATTCTTACGAAGGCGCAGCTCGACGCGCATGCCCTGCATTCGCGCGACGCGCACCTTGGCATCGCCAGGGTTCCCGACGAGCGCCTGGACAAGCTTTCGGCCCTCTATCATCCAAAAAAGACGACGCATGCCACGGTGGAGTACGTGGACGTCGCCGCCATCGGCCAGGAAGCGCTCAAGGAGTCGGCTTACGCGCAGCGCCTGCGGGAGGTGGATTCGCTCACCCACGTGCTGCGCGCGTTTGAAGATCCGGCGATTCCGCACGTCGGTGACAATCCGCTGAAGGACGCACGCGACGTCGAGGCTGACCTGATCGTCAGCGACATGGTGCAGATCGAAAAGCGGATGGAGGGGCTGGAAAAGGACTTGAGGAAGATCAAGTCCGACGACCTGGCGCGCGAGCACGAGCTGCTGCTGAAGTGCAAAGCGCAGCTCGAAAGCGGACGGCCCATGCGCGAGCTCGAGCTCAACGCCGACGACAGGAAGCGCCTGCGCGGCTTCGCCTTCCTCAGCCAGAAGCCGATCCTGTATGTCGTCAACATCGGCGAGAGCACCGAGCTGGGCAAGGATCTGGACGCCGCGGCCGCCAGATACGACCTCGCCGAAATTGCTTCGAGTCCGAACTCCGGCGCGACCGCCATCTGCGGCAAGGTGGAAGCCGAGCTCGCGGAGATGAGTGACGAAGAGGCTGCCGAGTTCCTCTCCAGCTACGGGCTGAACGAGAGCGGGCTGGCACGCCTCATCCGCAAGACTTACGAACTTCTGGGGCTGATCTCCTTCTTCACCGTCGGCGAAGACGAATGCCGCGCCTGGACCGTGCCCCGCGGCGTTCGCGCGCAGGAGGCGGCGGGCGCGATCCACTCGGATCTCGAGAAGCACTTCATCCGCGCCGAGACGATCCACTGGGACCAACTCCTCGACGCCGGATCCGAGGCGAGCGCGCGCTCCAGGGGCACGCTGCGGCTGGAGGGCAAGGAGTACATCGTCCAGGACGGCGACGTGATGAATATCCGGCACAGCGCATAGCCCGCTCGCCTTCACCGTGGTCATCTGGCTTCTCGCTCAGGCTCTTCTGACCGCTGCCGCGACCCCGGCGGACATCCGCGTGGTCCCGGAGCTTCAGGCCTTCACGGTGATCGTGTCGGGTTCGGCGCCCGGGGCGCGGGCCGGCGCGTTCTCCGGTTCGGTGTCGTTGAACGGATCCTCTTCGGAGGTCCCCGTCACCGGCCTCGCGCGAGCCTCCGGGAGGCGCCTGGAGATTTCCGTGAAGATGCGCTACCGGGACGTGCCGGAGGACTGGATCAAGCGCCTCCGCGCCTCCGATTTCGACTACCGGCTGCGCGGCCGCGTAGCGGGCGGAAGCCCGGTCGAATGGTCGGGCACCAGGCGCTGGGACCAGGTCGAGGTCGAGAAACGGGAGAACGCGGCGTCAGGCTTCGTCAAGCTCACCTCGATCCAGCTGACGGAGTTCTCGCTGTTCGAAAGCGCAGCCCGGGCGGAGGTCACGGTTCGAAACCCGCTTGCATTTCCGCTGAAGATCGCGAGCGCGAGCTGCCGTCTGTTCGCCAACGGGAGCGAGGTCGGGTCGGGAGCCGCCGGCGAGATGATCCTTCGGCCCGACCAGGAGACGACGTTGAAGCTTCCCATCGACCTCGACCACGGCCAGCTCCTGGCCGCCGCCGGTGCCGCGCTCCGCTCGGGCGGCGACGTCGAGGGACGACTGCGCGGCGCTCTGGTGGTGCGCCTTCCGGGCGGCGACATCCGGGTGCCGCTCGATCTTTCGGGCCGATTCTCCGTCTTGCGGTGAGGCCGAAGAGGTGCCGTTGGCGTTGACTGCTGGGCCTAGCATTTCACCAACCTTCTTGACTTCGACGAAGAAACATCAGTTGGCGAAATACAGGAAGTACACGGTCGACCCCATTCCCCGGAACCGGACCCCAAGGATTCTGAATACACTGGACCCGATGGCGAAAGAATCGCGTTCGTCCGAAGGCGAAGGGCCGCAGTCGACGCCCGCGCCGGGATCGCGCGGCCGGCGGCGGCTCGATCGCGCTGTTCTCGCGGCGGCTGCGTGCGTACTGGCGGCCGGTATCCTCCGCTTCTCGGGGCTCGGCTGGGACGCCGGGCAGGTCTACCACTCCGACGAGGCCAACATCGTGCAGGCGGTCATGCGCGTGGACGTGCCCCGGCAGATGGACCCGGATCTGTTCGTCTACAACGCCGTTCCGATTTATCTCGACGCGGAGATCGCGCAGCTCGTGGCCCGGGTCACGGGCGATCCCACCTGGAAGACGACGCGGGGTCGGATCGCGCTGATCGCACGCGAGGTGTCCGCGACCGCCTCGACGACCGCCGTCGCTCTGCTGTTTCTCCTGGGAACTCGCCTGCTGAGTCCGTGGGGCGGGGTGCTCGCGGCCGCATTCGGGGCGTTCTGTCCGGGCCTCGTTCAGGCGGCCCACTACGGAGTCACGGAAAGCCTGCTCGTCCTCTTCTTCCTCGCGTTGGCGCTCCTCGTGGCAGTGGCGCCGTCCGACGAGCCGTGGACAAGAGGCAGAGTCATGCTCGGCTCGGTCGTCGCCGGTCTCGCGGTGGGGACCAAGACGTCGGCGGTCAGCTTCCTGCTCGTTCCGGCGGTCGCGTGGCTCCTCGCGATCCGGGAGCGCCGGGCGCCGCACCCCGTCCGCGCGGCGGTCCTGTTTCTCGGAGGGACCGCGCTCACGTTCTTTCTCGTGTCGCCCTTCACGCTACTGCATTTCGATCGGCTTCGGGACCAGATCGTGAAGGAGCGCAGCGTCCTGAACGGCACGCAGATGGTCTGGTACACCGCGCCGTTTCTGGGGACCGTTCGTTATGCGTACGAGGCGAAGAGCCTCATGTGGCTCGCGGGACCGTTCCTCGCCGTCCTCGGCCTCGTCGGGATCGCGCTCTGGCTGGCGCGCTCGGTCCGCGACCCGCGCGAACGAAACGGCCTGCCCCTGCTCCTCTTTTCAGTCGCGTATCTGGCGTACGTCGGCACATGGTTCGCGAAATTCATCCGCTACCTGGTCCCCCTGCTCCCCGTGCTGTGCCTCGCGGCCGCTTGGCTGCTGGTCCTCCTCTACCGAGCGTACGGGCCGCGGGGGCGGGCGGCGTCGGTCGCTCTCTCCGCCTTCGGCGTCCTCGCTTCGGGAGTGTTCTCCGCCGCGATGCTATCGATATACCTCCGACCTCATACGAGGCTGGCGGCGTCGGACTGGATCTACGCGAACGTGGCGCCGGGCAGCACGATCGCCCTGGAGCAGCTCGATCACCGGGTCCCCGCGCCTCGTGGCGCGAACCTGCCCGCGCAATATGCGTACCGGCCGGTTCCGTGCCTTCAGCACGACGACCGGACGAAGGCCGGGGAAATCGCCGGGGCACTCGCGCACTCCGACGTGCTCGTGGTGTGGAGCCGTCGCTGTATCGACGCGATCCGGAGTCTCAAGCCGCTCTACCCCATCACGAATCGCTATTACTCCCGCCTTCTGGACGGGTCCCTCGGTTTCGTCGAGGTCCGGCGGTTCGCTTCCTATCCGGCGATCCTCGGTTGGGAGATTCGCGACGACGCGGCCGAGGCGACGTTTCGCGTCTTCGACCATCCGACCGTCCTCGTCTTCGTCAACCGTGACCGGCTTCCGCCGGAGGAAATCGAGCGGCGAATCGAGCGATAGAAGCGAGAAAAGCAATCGCTCCGGCGACCGCAACAGCCCGACCTGCGCCTTCGAGACGACCTTGTCGTTCATCAGCGTGACCGTGGTCGACTGGGGTCAATCGTGCGTCCGTGTATTTCGGAGGCCGAGGTGGACGAGCCGGGTCAAAGGCCCGAGCAACTTCAAGAGCTTCGCGGTGGGGTAGGTCTCGACGGGGAGACCTTTGAAGTCGCGGTTGTTGGACCAAAAGTGAATCTGGCGCCTCAGGGCCAGCGCGGCGAGGGCGACGTCGTCGGTCAGTAGGTCAGGACGTCCAGGCGGGCACACTCGAGAAGTCTTTCGCATTGCGCGTGAGGAGTGATGCTTCGGCGACGATCGCCGAGGTCGCGATGAGGAGGTCCATCGTCGAAATCCGGCCGGAGCCCCGCTCCTGCGTCCGGAGAAGGGAACCGTAGGCCGGCGGGAAGCGTTCGTCGGGGTAGTCGATGCCCAGGCTCGAACAGAGCCGATCGACCTTGCGTTTCTCCTCGGACGGCTTCCTGGACATCTCGGCGCCGGAGGCGAGCTCGCCTGCCACGAAGACGCTCATTCGGAGCTCTTCCTCATGGAGGGTTCCGAGCACGCGTGAGGCCGGGCCTTCTTCGCTTCGAGCGGATTCTCGCGCAGCAAGTCCACCAGAAAAGAAGTATCGAGGTGGATCACGGTTTCAGCGCCTTCGCGCGATCCCGGCGGCGCCCCGCGATCAGCTCATCGAGCTTCCCGAGAGTGCCGGCCGAAAGGCTGACCGCCGGCAAGAGGGCCTTCAGGTCACGGCCGGTGGTACGCCGGCCGAAGTGCTCCTTGATGACCCTGGAAAACGACTCTCCCTTCCGTTTCCGGCGCGCCAGGGCCTCGTAGGCTTCGAGATCGATTGTAATCGTCTTGACTGCCATGCACTTATCATGCACTTACATCGGATCAGGTCAAGGCACCCTCCGACGCGGGTCCCACCCATCCGGTCAGTCTTCAACGGGTTTGGCACTGTTCCTGAGGGCTTCCCAAAGCAATAGGAAGTCGGCCAGCCGGGTCGCCGGAGGCCACAGAACGGAAGGCCTTGATTCCAGGTCACTTCTTGGCCAGAGTCTTCGGGCAGGGGCGGAACGAACGGCCCTTGACAGTCACTTGATGCCATCGGCGTCGCGCCTCTTATGACACGTTCCGTCACACGGGCCGGCGCTGTCGGACCGCGATGAACGGATCCCTGGCTGTGTCTGCGTTTCCGCGTCACTACGACACCCTGATGGTGGTGTTGTCTTACACGATCTCCGCGCTCGGCGCATACTGCGCGCTTCAGTGGGCGGCTCAGATTCCCCGTTCCCGGGGATGGCCGCTCTGGGGGCGAGTCGCCGCTGCGGCGGTCGCCATGGCGGGCGCGGTCTGCGCGACGCACTCCACGGCGATGGCGGCCGCCGTCTTCGTTCCGGCCGCCGCGTCGCGGCCCTTGCCGGTCGTTCTGAGAACGGACGAGCTCGGCTTCATGGTCTTCGGCTTGACTCTCTTCGTACTCATTCTGCTCTCCATGGCGAGCCGCATCAGCAAACGCAAACAGGCCGAGGACGCGCTGATCACCGCTCGGCAGGACCTGGAGCGAGTCGTGGCCGAGAGAACGGCGCAGCTCGCCCGGGCCAACGACGCCCTTCGCGCAGAGAATGCCGACCGGAGAAGCTCCGAGGAATGGCACCGGATTCTGTTCGAGAGCAGTCCGCAGCCGATATGGGTATTCGACGAGAGGACCCTCCGGTTCCTGGCGGTCAACGAAGCCGCGTGCCGGAGCTACGGATATTCCCGCGAGGAGTTCCTCGCGATGACGATCAAGGACATTCGTCCCGAGGAAGAGGTCCCGAAACTGCTCGAAAATTTGTCCAGGGAGCCTCGGGGGCTTCGCAAGTCCGGGATCTGGGAGCACCGCAAGAAAGATGGAACCGTGATCGAAGTCGAGGTCGTCTCGCACCCGCTCGACTTCTCGGATCGGCCGGCCCGGATGGTTCTCGCCGTCGACGTGACGCAGCGCCTCCTGGCCGAGCGGCGCATGCAGGAGCGCACGATGTACCTGAACGCGCTCGTGGAGCACAGCCCGATCGCGATCCTCGCTCTGGCCCCGGATAATCGCGTGCAGATCATGAATCCGGCTTTCGGCCGCCTCTTCGGCTACACCTCCGAGGAGGTCCTCGGGCGCAATCCCGACGATCTCATCGCCCCGGAGGGCCTTCGGACGGAGGCTTCCTCCTTCACCGTGGACGTCTTGAGCGGCAGGACGATTCACGCGGAAACGAAACGCCGGCGCAAGGACGGCAAGCTCGTCGAGGTCGATCTCTACGGAGTCCCCCTGATCCAGGACGGACGCCTGGTCGGCGTTTATGCCCTGTACCAGGACATCACGGAGAGCCGAGAGCTTTCCGAGCAGCTCCGGCAATCGCAGAAGATCGAGGCGATCGGCCGCCTCGCGGGCGGCGTCGCGCACGATTTCAACAACCTCCTGACCGTGATTCTCGGCACGACGGATCTGCTCCTCGAGCTCACCGGAGATCGCCACCCGATGCGCGCGGAACTGTGCGAGATCCGCACTGCGGGAGAGCGGGCGGCAAACCTGACCCGGCAGCTCCTCGCCTTCAGCCGCAAACAGGTTCTCCGGCCCGAGGTGCTGGATTTGAACGACCTCCTGACCAACATCGAGCGGATGCTCTCCCGCCTGCTCGGCGAGGACATCGAGATGATCAGCTCGCTCTCCGACGGCCTCTGGCGCGTGCGCGCCGACCCCGGCCAGATCGAGCAGGCGGTGGTGAACCTGGCCGTCAACGCCCGTGACGCGATGCCGGAGGGCGGAACGGTGCGGCTCGGGACGGAGAATGTCTTCGTGGACCCTGCCCTCGCCAGCCAGCACAAGGGCATGAGGCCCGGCGAGTACGTCCAGATCATCGTGTCCGATACCGGCATCGGCATGGACGAAGCGGTCCAGTCGCGCCTTTTCGAGCCCTTCTTCACGACCAAGCCCAAGGGGAAAGGGACCGGCCTGGGGCTTTCGACGACGTACGGCATCGTCAAGCAGAGCGGCGGGTACATCTGGGCCGAGAGCGCGCCGGGAAGGGGAGCCTGCTTCCGGATATACCTGCCGCGCGTTCAGGCGGAACCCGAGCATGGTCATGAGAGGTCTGACGTCGGCGCCGTCGGCGGCAAGGAAACGATCCTGGTCGTCGAGGACGAGCCCGAGGTTCGCTCCCTCGTCGAGCGGGTCCTCAAGGATCAGGGATACCGCGTGCTGGTCGCGGACCGGCCCTCCGAGGCTCTGACGATCTCACTCCGATCCGACCTGCGCCTCGACCTCATGGTCACCGACATCATCATGCCCGAAATGAACGGCTGTGAGCTGGCGCGCCGGCTCGAGCCGTACCGTCCGGATCTGCGCGTCCTGTACCTCTCCGGATACACGGACGAGGCGATCGCCCGGCAGGGAATCCTCAATCCCGGGATCACCCTGCTCGAGAAACCCTTCCGCCCCAGAATCCTCGCGCAGCGTGTCCGCGAGATCCTCGATTCCCGATCCGTACGACAGGCCGGGGCAGTTCTGTAACAACGCCCACCGAGAGCCTCCCTGCTCGCGCCGTTCTGCCGGGCTCGACGTGCGGCGACGGCGGCTCAGTTCGCCGGAGCGACTCCCAGCGCCTGGTAGAGGGCGCCCGCGTCGTACAGGGATCCGGACCTGATCACGACGACGACGCGGCGGATGTCGGAGATCCGCGTCGCGGGATCGCCGTCCACGAGGATCAGGTCAGCGACCTTCTGCGGCGCGATCGATCCGGTCTCGCGGTCGTGCTTCATCACGCGTGCCGCGCCAAGGGTCGCGAGTTGTAGCACCTTGGGGGCGGGGATGCCGGCGGCTAAGTAGTCCTCGAGCTCGCGGTGAAGGGCGAAGCCCGCGAGGGCGTCGGTTCCCGCGACAATCGGCTGACCGGAGTCATAGATGAGCTTCAGCATCCGCAACATGGCTTTGAAGGAATCGCGGTAGCGCTGGTCCATCCCGGGCGGGACGGGCAGGCCGCCCGCGAGGAACCCCCGGCGGACCTGGGCGGGCAATCGGCTCGCGACCGCCGCCATCCCGGGCGACATCACGCCCGGCCTCGCCGTGAACATCTCTTCAAAAGCGCCGACCGTGGGATCGAGAACCGTGTGGTGTTCTTTCAGGACTCGGAGAAAGGCGCGGACGCGGTCCGAGCTCAGATCGAGCTCGGCCGCGTGCTCGGCCACGGCCGTGAAGCGCGCGGGCGTGCGCGTGTCCTGACGGTATCGAACAGGAAGTTCAGGAACCAGAAGTTGGCATGCTGGACCTCGTCGTAGCCCTGCTCGACGGCCTGCTGCATGGTCATGAACGCCGGCACATGCCCGCTCACCCGCATCCCGTTTCGGTGCGCCTCGGCTGCGATGACGGGAACGAGTTCCGGCTTGACCGAGCTGTAGATCTTGATCTGCTCGTAGCCGAGCGACTTGTAACGCTCGACATCGGCCTTCGCCTCCTGCGGCGTGTCGGCGAACACCCTGGTCGGTCCCTGATAGGGACCGCGCCCATCGATGAAGCCGGCCATCAGGATGTGAGGCCCCGCCAGGGTCCCGGCGTCGAACTTCGTTCGGAGTTCGTGCAGATGGTCTATGTCGTTGGCCAGGTCGCGCACCGTCGTGACGCCGGCAGCCAGGTGAAGCACTCCGTCGTCCCAGTCGCCAAGGTGGACGTGCATGTCCCAGAGTCCGGGGAGGAGCATCTTTCCCCTCGAGTCCATCACATCCTGATCCGGCGCGGGCTTCGCCTCCCGATCGGGCGCGACGGCCACGATGCGTCCATCTGCGATCAGGACGGACATGCCTTCCTTCACGGTGGCGGTCTCGCTGTCGAAAAGCCGCGCGTGTTGAATCCAGAGCGGCCTTGCGAGTTTCTTCTGCAGCTTTCGCGCGACTTCCTCGCCGCGCCGCGAGGCGCGGGCCTTCTGCGCCTCCAGGAGCGCGGGCCAGGCCGCTTCCGCGCCGTCGCGGATGACGACGGCCCAGTCGCTCCCCGTCGCAAACAGGCTGCGGTCCTCCGCCAACCACGTCGGACTGGGCGTGAAGCCGAGCCCGGAGACTTCGTACAGCGTCACCTTCCGCGGCTTGCCTGCGACCTCGACCGTACGGTCGAGCGCGCGCTCGATGCTCGCCTCCCCTTCGGGGAGCAAGGGCAGGCGGCCGCCCGGGGCGGCGAGCAGGGCGGTCTCCATTTCGCCGGAGAGGATCGCGTCGATCGGGGCGTAGAACGCGGGGCCGGCGAGCTGCTTTTCACCCTTTTCGGACTTGTTGCTCCAGGTGGCTTTCCCGCCGGCGAGGCGGAAGCGCTCGTCGACCGGCCCCTTGAGATAGTCGTTGCCCGTGGCGTCGATCTCGGTCGGAATTCCCTTGTCGTCCACGACGATGCGCGTCGTGAGACGCGGTCCCCGTCCCCGATCGTTGAACGCGAAGAAGTTGTGCCGCGCGCCGTCCGGCGTGCTCCACAACGCCAGCACGCCCGCCTTGTTCCCGGCGAGCATCATGGAGTAGCGCACGGCGTCTGCCGGGACTTCCGGCGGCACCGTCACGAGGGAAGCCTGCACGTCCTTGGGGGCCGTCTGGGTCTGTTGTCCTTTCGCCCGGATCGGGCCGACTGCTGTTGCAGCCACCAGGCCCATCAGCGAGGCGGCCAAGCGAGCCGCGTGCCGGGAAAGACTCATGACTTCCCCCCTCCAAGGATTTCCGGATGATCCGCCAAGTCCGACCCCCGCGGCAACCCGCGCCGCCTCATCCCTTACTGCCCGCTCGCTCCCCCGGCACGGAGGCTACCCCGTCGATTACTTCGGATCCTCGCGCCGCGGGGCCCCATGTCGGCATTCCGTCACATCGGAACGCTCTGGGCGAGGTCGAGTGCGGGGTCGTTCGTACGATCGTCCGCGGTCGCTCCGTAGACGAAGAGACTTCCCGAGACGACGTCAACGGTGACGGTTTGGTTGGCGGCCAGGCTCAATCCGCCGAGAAAGCTCGCGACGTCGGTCTGTTGGAAGAAGTTCGCCGGATAACTCCGCGTGAGCGTTCGAAGAATGTTGCCCTCGGTGTCGCGAACGGTGATGGAGATCGTAGCGCCGGCCGAGAGGGCCCGAACTCCGACGTTGTAGCGGAAGAGGAGCGGATCGAAGGGTCCGATGAGGATGCCACGAGCGCCCGCCGAGAGGGCCTCGGAAGGCTTCAACCCGTGCTCGGTGAAGCCGGACGTGCCGGCCACGCCTGCGTCGTTGTAGACGCGAACCGAAGCGACCGGAGCCGACCCGATCGTCGTGACAAAGTCGAGGCTACCGATGCCCGTCTGGCCGAGGCTCGTCAGGACGTCGGGGAAGAAGATCGTCTGACCGGGATTGATCGAGTAAGCCATGGACGGATCCGAGGCGGATCCCGAGACGCCCTGGGCATGAAAGAGGATGCTGCCCGTCTCGATCGCCAGAGTCGGGTTGTAGAGCTGCATGGCCGTGTGGAAGTTGGCGCCGAGGAGTCCCGGGCTCGAAATCACGACCGGGATGACCTCCGCGAGCGTGGACGGAGGCCCGCTCGTGGCGGTGCCCGTGGCCATGACGGCGAGCGTGCTGTTGGTCGTGGTCGCTCCCAGGGAGATCGAGACGTTGAAAGTGATGTCCGCTCCGAACCCGACGAGGCCCGAGGCGCCTCCCGGGCTCATGCCAACCGGGCTCCCGCAGTCCGCGACCCGCGCGATGCCGACCAGGTCTCCCGCCTGCACGGAAACCGCCGGCGAGAGCGCGACGGCTTGTACGGTGGCGTTGACGTCGAAGGGGCCTCGCTCGGCCAGGAAGAGGAGCGTATCGCCGGAGCGCCGGAAGAACTTGATCTTCACCGACGCCGGGCAGGGCCCCAGAGACCAGACGAACGTGGCCGTCGTCATGTCGCCGGAGCCGGTCGCGGGCGCATTGAGATCCACGGCCGTGATCGAGACCGGCGTGCGGTTGAACCCGAAATTGGGCGAAGCAGGGATGCTGCCGGCGGTGATCGTCTGCGCGCGGGCCGCGCCGCACAGCGCCGCGAGAAGGGCAAGGGCCGCGAGAGCCCTCGGCAAAGAACGGGACATGGCATACCTCCGGGAAAGAACGAAGTTCAGTAAGCCGCGGACCTTCCGCGAGCTAAAGGCCGTTCTGCCAGATTCATGCCCGGTTGTCGGTCAGCGCGTTCGAATTCGCGTTCTCCGCGATGCGCTCAGGCCCCACGCGAGGACCATGGCGAGCGCGACTCCGAAGGCGGCCGTGCTCCCGGTCGAGCGGCTGATGGCCTGGGCGAAACGTTCCGCCTTCGTGTCGGAAGGGTCTCGACGGCCGGTTGTCGGGCGCTCCATCGGTCACCGTTAGTGCAAAGTCCAGGCCGGATGATTGTCGAATCGGTCACCGTCCTGACGCGCGAGGAATACGCGCGTCCGATCGGCGGCAGCTTTGGGTCGATGCAGGGGACGCTTTTTCATCCGGCTCAACAGTCAAGGAGCGCGGGGGAGAGGGGCCGAGGGAGAACGGTAGGATGAGGAAAACCGGTGGAGGCAAGGCTGTTGACGCGGGCGATCGTTCGGGGGCCGGGGAGGAGTTATCCGGAGGCGTTGACGGGGCGAAAGCCTCGGCCGGAGGTCGACCTGGAGCTGGCGCGGCGGCAGCACAAAGGGTATGTCGCCACGCTGCGACATGTGGGGCTCGAGGTGACGGAGCTTCCGGCTGACGACGGCCATTCGGACGCCGTCTATGTTCAGGACCGGGTCTGCGTCGTGGACGGACGCGCGATCGTGGGGCCCTCGGCGGTTGCGTCTCGCAGCGGGGAAGCTGAGGCGATCGTCGAAGTGCTCGGGCTCTTCTATCCGGTTGTCGAGCTCTCGGCTCCCGCCTGCCTCGACTGGGGGGACGTGCTCGTCACGGAGGACGCCCTCTTCGTCGGATTGTCGAAGCGCTCCAACGAGGCGGCGGTCGAGGGGCTTCGCGAAATTCTCGGCTCGGAGCGCAGGGTGGAAAGTGTCTCGCTGCCGCCGGGGCTTCTACACCTTTTGAGCGGGTGCGCGTACTTCGGTGATCGCAGGCTTCTCGCGGTGAGGGCTCTGGAACCTTTCGCGCGGTCGAAGGGATTCGAAGTCGTTCCCGTCGCGGAGGCGGAGCCGTCCGCAGCGAACGTCCTCGTTCACGGAAAACGCGCAGTCGTCCCGGCCGGATACCCCGAGACCACGACCCGGATCGAGAAAGCCGGTTTTCAGGTGCAGCGAATCTCGGTGAGCGAGTTCGAGAAACGCGACGGCGGCGTGACCTGCCTCTCCGTCCTCTACTGAATCGCTGTTGTCCGGACCTTCCGGGAGGGGCCGGTCGTCGCCTTGAACCGGTTGGCATCCGACACGGACGAGGAGATCGCCGTTGTCCGGCGCGCCTGCGAGCGGCTGAAGGTTCCATTCGCCGTCGCCGACGTCTTCGCGAAGGGGGGAGAGGGTGGGGTCGTCCTGGCCGAGGCCGCCGTCGAAGTCGCCTCGCGCGACCCGGGCCGGTTCCGGCCCCTGTACGAGCGGACCGATCCGCCGAAGGTGAAGCTCTCGAAGATCGCGTACCTGATGTACGGCGCGAAGGACGTGACGTGGAGCCGCGAGGCCGAAAGGGATCTCTCGCTGGCGAAACGGTTCGGGTACGAGTTCCTTCCGCTGTGCGTCGCCAAGACCCAGAAGTCGCTTTCCGACGATCCGAATCTCCTCGGGCGCCCGGAGGACTTCGGGATCACGGTGCGCGGCGTGATTCTCGCGGCGGGAGCGGGTTACCTGGTGCCGCTCCTCGGGGACATCCTCCGGATGCCGGGCCTTCCGGCCGTCCCTGCCGCCGAACGGATCGACCTCGTGGACGGAAAGGTCGTCGGCCTTACAGAGTAGCTCCCCGGAGTCGCCGCCGCGCCAGCTTCTGGTGGATCGCGACGGCCATGACGAGCAACGCCGCCAGGGGAGGGATCCAGGCGTCCGGGGCCTTCATGGCGAGCAGAGTCGCGCCGGAGATTGCGCACCAGACTGCCGGGACAACAAACAACGTCCAGCGTCCTCGGCCCTTCGCGAGCAGGAGGAGGCCGAGCGTGGCGACGGCGGTCGGGTCGGGCGCTACGCCGAAGATCTCGGCCTGCCCCCATCCGCGGCCGAGGAGCGGACCGATCGTCGGCTCTACCGCGAGCGCGAAGAGGAAGATCCAGAAGCCTGTCCAGCCTGCCAGACCCACGGGCCGCTCGAGAGACAGCCGGCCCTGGACGATCCCCGTCCAGATCAGGAGCGCCGTTTCGAGTCCGAAGCCCCAGGCGAAGTAGATGGCGGCGGTGTTGATCGTCGCGTAGCGTTGCGCGTGAAAAGCGATCGCGATCCAGAGCCAGCATCCCGAGAGAATCGCCGCGATGACGCGTGCTCGGGTGGTCGAGGGGCGACGCAGGAGCGTTAGGACCGACAACCCGAGAGCCAGCGCGGCGATCTGTGCTGGCCAGATCGCGGCGTTGTAGAGCTCGAACAGCCGGTAGTAGGTCCGCGGGGAAAAGAGCAGGAAGTCGCGGAGGGAGTAGGTCCACCACTCCGACGGCATTCGCTAGAGCTTCTCGACGTGGGCGACGATGCGCCGGCGCATGGCCTCGTCGGGCAGGCGGCCGTAGGACGCCCCTACGTTCTCCCGCACGTGGTCCACGCGGGTCGTCGCGGGAATCGCGCAACTGACGGCCGGGTGCGACACGATGAACTTCAGCAGTATCTGCGCCCAGTTGGCGCAGTCGATCTCACCGGCCCATGCGGGCAGGGGAAAGCGCTCCACTTCTCGGATCAGATCTCCTCGGCGAAGCGGCCGATTGCAGATGACGGCGACGCGGCGGTCCCGAGCGAGGGGAAGGAGACGCTCCTCCACCTCGCGATCCAGAACGTTGTAGGAGAACTGCACGAAGTCTATCGGCTGGCTTCGCAGGATCCGCTCGACCTCGTCGTGGCGGCGCCCATCCGATGTCGTCACGCCCACGTAGCGGAGACGGCCGGCGGCCTTCATGGCGAAAAGTTTCGGAAGGTGCTCCTCCCACGACATGAGGTTGTGGACCTGGAGGAGATCGAAGCGCGCGACGCTCCAGCGCCGGCGCGACTCCTCGATCTGCTCCGGCCCGCGCGCGCCCGAGGAGATCCAGACCTTGTCGGCCGAGAAGAGTTGCGAAGGGCTCCCGAGTTTGTGGAGGCCGTATCCGATCACCTCCTGAGAGGAGCCGTACATCGGAGAAGAGTCGATCAGGCGCCCGCCCTCCTGGAAGAAGGCGCGCATCACCTGCGCGCAGGAGTCTCGCGCCGCGGTGTCGTCGCCGACGTTGAAGGTGATCCAACTCCCGAGCCCGACGAGCGGCAGCTTCTCGCCGGTCGGGGGGACCGGCCGTGTGAGGATCGGCCCGGGACGAGCCGCCGGGGGCGCGGGATGAGCCGCCGCATTCCAGGGACGGAGAACGGACGCGGCGCCGGCGACAGCGAGCGAGGTCAGGAAAGCGCGGCGATCCAGCTTGTCTGCTCGCGGCATCTTCAGCATCTCAATTCTCGTGGAACGCCAAACGCCGGGCGACTCATTCCGACGATGATTCGGGCGGGGAATCTCGAGTCTAGCCCGGATAATTCACGGACACCCGGCCGCAACACGCGCATCTCGTTGAGAAACGAGCGGTCTTTCGCGTCGAGATGCTGTGATGTCGAGGTACACCTTGTTCCCGCGATCCGCGGGACGGCCGGAGTCGTTCGTGAATTATGCGGGCTAGAATCGGCGGATGGCGCAGCGCGGCGAATCCGAGATCGAGCCCTGGCCCGGCCTGCCGCTCGAGGCCTGGAGCGATACGTGCGCGACGCTGCACCTGTGGACGCAGATCGTCGGCAAGGTCCGGCTCGCGCAGAGCCCCTGGGTCAACCACGGCTGGAGCGTGACTCTCTACGTCGCGCCTCGCGGCTTGACGACCTCTCCGATTCCCCACGGCACGCGCGTGTTTCAGATCGATTTCGACTTCCTCGATCATAAGCTGCTGATCCAGACGAGCGACGGAGGTGTCGGCGCCGTCCCCCTGAGACCCCAGTCCGTCGCGTCGTTCTACAGGCAGCTCTGGAACGAGCTCGGCAGGCTCGACCTGCATGTCCGGATCCACGCGACGCCCAACGAAGTGCAGGACCCGATCCCTTTCGAGAAGGACGAACGGCACTCCTCGTATGACGCGGACTATGCGAACCGGTTCTGGCGCGTGCTGCTGCAGACGGACAGGGTCTTCAAGCGATTCCGGGCGCGCTTCATCGGCAAGTGCAGCCCCGTCCATTTCTTCTGGGGTGCGCCCGATCTGGCGGTCACGCGGTTCTCCGGCCGGCCGGCTCCGGAGCATCCGGGCGGCGTCCCTCATCTTCCCGACACCGTTGCGCGCGAAGCCTATTCCCACGAGGTCAGCAGTTGCGGGTTCTGGCCGGGCGGAGGCGCGATCGCGTATCCCGCGTTCTATTCGTACGCCTACCCGGCGCCGTCCGGTTTCGCGCAGTCTTCCGTCAAGCCTTCCGCCGCCTTCTACAGTCAGGACCTCGGCGAGTTCATCCTGCCTTACGACTCGGTCCGCCTGGCCGAGTCGCCCGACGACATGCTTCTCGACTTCCTTCAGTCCACGTACGAAGCGGCCGCCAACCTGGCGAGTTGGGATCGCAAGGCCCTGGAGCGCACGATCGCTGTTCGAGGCTGACCATCTGAGAATGGGCCTGTCGCCGCGAAAGGAAATCTCCGTGAATCACGGATAGGACCTGAGCGTATTTGCACAAAGAACATGAAAGTGATCTCCGTCAACGTCGGGCTTCCACGGGACGTCGCCTGGCTTGGGAAAGTCGTGCGAACGTCCATCTGGAAGACCCCCGTCGAAGGCCGGGTTCGCGTCTCGAGGCTCAACCTGGAGGGCGACCAGCAATCGGACCTCTCCGTGCACGGCGGGGCCGACAAGGCCGTGTACGCGTATCCGTCCGAGCACTACTCCTACTGGCGCGGGCAGCTTGGCGGCGTGGACCTTCCCCAGGGAGCCTTCGGCGAGAACTTCACCACCGAGGGACTTCTCGAAGGCCGGCTCCAGGTCGGGGATCGGCTCCGGGTCGGCTCGGCGGAGTTCACCGTGACGCAGCCGCGAATGCCGTGCTTCAAGCTCGGGATTCGATTCGGCAGCCCCGAGATGGTGAAGCGCTTTCTCGACAGCAAGCGCTCCGGCTTCTATCTCTCGGTGCGCCGCGAGGGGGAAGTCGGGGCGGGTGATCCGATCGAACACGAGGAGAGTCAGGAGGAAGGAGTCACCATCACCGACATCGTGAATCTCTACACCTCGGATTCCGAGAACCAGGACCTGCTGCGCCGCGCCGCCGAGCAGCCCGCGCTTCCCGAGGGCTGGAAGGAGTACTTCCGCAAGCGCCTCTGGAGCGCCGATTCGTGATCGTCAGGACGAACCGGGGAAAAGAGACAGATGAAACGAAAGAGACCGTGAGGAGTGAGCGCCTGCCTCCGGGGCAGGTCCTCACGCAGAAGTGGCCGGTCCTCACCTACGGGGCGGCGCCCAGGGCCGACCTGCGGACCTGGACCTTCCGGTGCTTCGGCTCAGTCGAGCGGGAGCTTTCGTGGACGTGGAAGGAGTTCCTCGGCCTGCCGAGGGTCGAGGTCACGTCCGACATTCACTGCGTGACGCGGTGGAGCCGGTTCGACAACCCGTGGGAAGGGGTCGCCGTCCGGGAGATCCTTCGCCGCGCGGGCGTCCGGCCGGAAGCGGTCGCCGTGATGGCCCACAGCGAGGGAGGCTACACGACCAACATCCCTCTCGCGGACCTTCAGGACGACGACGTCCTCCTGGCTTTCAAACACGACGGGAAAGACCTTGCGCCCGAGCACGGCGGCCCCTGCCGCCTCGTCGTGCCGAAGCTCTACTTCTGGAAGAGCGCCAAGTGGGTTCGCGCGTTCGAGCTGCTCGACGTCAATTCTCCGGGATTCTGGGAGGAGAACGGCTATCACCTCCACGCCGATCCCTGGAAGGAGGAGCGCTACTCCGACCAGGAGACGGACGCGATGCAGCGGATGCGCGCCGAGTCGGCCCGCCGCCGGCGCACCCGGGAGGCGTGAGATGAGCTCGCCGTCGCTCGATTTCCCGCTGCCGATGTCGGCGCCCGCCGAAGAAGTGTTCCCGACGCTGACGCCCCAACAGATCGCGCGCGTCGCGGCCCATGGGCGCGTCCGCCCGGTCCGCAGCGGCGAAGTTCTCATCTCGGCGGGAGACAGGGTCGATTCGTTTTTCGTCGTCACGGCGGGTTCCGTCGTCCTCGCTCGTCCGTCAGAGGAGGGCGAAGAGACTGTCGCGGTCCTGAGGCCGGGCAAGTTCACGGGCGAGCTGATCCTGCTGTCGGGACGTCAGGCGCTCGTCGATCTTCGCGTTGGCGAGGCGGGAGAGGTGATCGACGTGAGGCGGGAGGATCTCCTCAAGCTCGTTCAGACCGACAGCGAGCTCGGCGACATCTTCCTGCGGGCTTTCATTCTTCGCAGGGTCGAGCTGATCGCGCACGGGCTCGGAGACGTCGTGCTCATCGGGTCAAATTTCTGCCAGGCCACCCTGCGCGTCAAGGAATTCCTGACCCGCAACGGGCACCCCTATCGCTACGTCGACCTCGACAACGATCCCGGCGTGCAGGACCTTCTCGACAAGTTCGGCGTCGGGGTGGGCAACGTGCCGGTGCTCATCTGCCGCGGGAAGGTCGTCCTGCGCAACCCGACCAACCTCGAGATCGCCGACTGCCTGGGCTTCAACGAAGCGATCGACGAGGTGCGCGTCCGCGACGTCCTCATCATCGGGGCGGGGCCGGCCGGCCTCGCCGCGGCGGTGTACGGAGCCTCGGAGGGGCTCGACGTTCTTGTGCTCGAATCCGAGGCGCCCGGCGGACAGGCGGGCTCGAGTTCGAAGATCGAAAACTACCTCGGGTTCCCGACCGGGATCTCCGGCCAGGAGCTCGCGTCGCGCGCGCTGACGCAGGCGGAGAAGTTCGGGGCGGAGCTGATGATCGCAAGAAGAGCGAAACGGCTCTCCTGCGGCCGCAAGCCCTATGCGGTTGAGATCGACGAGGGCCCGAGCATTCTGGCGAAGACGGTGGTCATCGCGACCGGCGCGCGGTATCGGAAGCTGCGCGTCGAGAACCTGGAGCGCTTCGAAGGCGCGGGAGTGTATTACTTCGCCACGCCGATTGAAGCGCAGCTCTGCCGCGACGAGGAAGTCGTCGTCGTGGGCGGAGGCAATTCCGCGGGACAGGCGGCCGTGTTCCTGGCACGGGCCGCCCGGCGCGTTCACGTTCTCGTGAGGGCAGCCGGACTTGCCGAGAGCATGTCGCGGTACCTGGTTCGCCGGATCGAGGACCACCCCACGATCGTCTTCCAGCCGCATACGGAGATCGTGGCGCTCGAAGGCGCCAACCATCTCGAGCGCGTGAGCTGGCGCGACAACGTGACCGGGGAGGTCACGACGCACGAGATCCGGCACGTCTTTTCAATGACGGGGGCGGATCCGAGCACGAGCTGGCTCGATGGCTGTGTCGCGCTCGACGAGAACGGATTCATCAAGACGGGGCCGGACCTGTCGGCAGAGGACCTCGCCGCCGCGCACTGGCCGGGCACGCGGCCTCCGCGCCTGCTCGAAACGAGCATTCCGGGCGTCTTCGCGGTCGGCGATGTCCGCGGAGGCAACATCAAGCGCGTCGCCTCGGCCGTGGGCGAAGGCTCGATCGCGATCACCTTCGTGCACGAGGCTCTTCACGAGTAGGCGATCGCCGGGTCGCTTGAAGAACAGGGCTCCGAACAGGGCCGCGGCGCCTGCAAGGGCGGCGGACGCGAGGGCCACGACACGGAACGAAGCGGCCAGGGCGCCGGCGATCGCGCTCGAGACCGCCCGAGCCTGCTCGGCCGGCAGGCCTCGCGCGGGCCGGGCGGCCCCGAGTTTCAGCCGCTCCCCCGGGGGAATCTGGCGGGCCAGGCTCGCGAGACCCGTGACCTCGAGCCGCTGGTCCAGCGAGCGGTTGAACACTGCCGTCACCAGGAGTCCCAGAACCGCGACCGCAAGAAGACCCCCGACTCGCGAAACGGCATTGTTGATGCCCGAAGCAAGCCCGGCGCGGCCGGGATCCACGGCGCTCATCACGACGGTCGTCAACGGGGCGACGGTGACGGCCATGCCGAGACCCAGGACGCAGATCCCGGGAAGGAAGCCGGACCAGTAGCTCGCTCCCGTCCCGGGGATCGCGAGGAACGCGAAGCCGACGGCCGCGATGGCCGGCCCGGCCGTCAGGGGAAGGCGCGGACCCACGCGATCCAGGAAAGCGCCCGACCAGCGCGAGAGGAGCGAGATGAGCACGATCAACGGCAGCAAGGAAGCTCCGGCCGCCGCCGGCGTGAATCCCTGGGCCTGGATCAGATCGAACGACAGGAAGAACATCGTGCAGCTCAGCGCGGCGTAGAGGCAGAGGGTCACGAGATTGGCGCCGGCGAAGGCGCGCGAGGCAAAGAGATCGAGAGGCAACATCGGATGCGCGCCGGATCGCTCGACGGCGACGAACAGAAGGAGCATCGCCACGCCGAGCCCGAGAGCACCCGCGACACGGGGATCGCGCAGGCCCCGGCCCGTCCACTCGATGAGACCGTAGACGACTCCCGCGAGCCCCGCGGTGACGAGCGCCGCCCCCGCGATATCGAGCCGCTGACTCCCCGCCTGACGCGTCTCCGGAACCTTCACGATCGAGATCCCGATGACCGCCACGGCCGGAGCGATGTTGATCCAGAAGACGGCTCGCCAGGAGACCGCCTGGACGAGCCAGCCGCCCAGCGCCGGGCCAATCGCGGTCGCGACCGCGGTCGAGCCCGACCACGTCCCGATCGCCCGCCCGCGTTGGGCGGCGGGGAATGCCGACCCGATGAGCGCGAGGCTGCCCGGAACGAGAAGCGCCGCTCCGAGACCTTGCAGAGCCCTGGCCGCCACGAGCTGTCGGACGTCCGCCGCCAGGCCGCAGACTGCCGAGGCGATCGCGAAGATGGCGACTCCGGCGACGAAGACGCGGCGCCGGCCGAATCTGTCGCCGAGGGCGCCGCCGACGAGAAGGAGCGCGGACAACCCGAGCGCATACGCCTCGACGATCCACTGGGCGCCCCGGACCGACGCGCCGAGCCGCTCCTGAATGACCGGCAGGGCCACGTTGACCACCGTCCCGTCGATGAAGGCCATGCTCGAGCCGAGGATCGTCGCCGCGAGGACCCAGCGGCGGGTGGCCGCTTCACAGACCCGGGCCTCGCCGGCCGAGCGGACCACCGCCTCATCGCAGGGCCCCTTACCGAAGGCGCTCACAGGCCCGCTCCCTCAGTGTCTGTCAGTCCTCGTCCAGGTACTCCTTGGGGACGTCGTCCTCGGGGACCTGCCGCGTCCGGACTCCGCCTCTGTCGGCGTCGGGAGCGTTCTCGACGCCGCTCACGATGCCCGCTTCGAAAGCCTGGCCCTCTTCGAGCAGCTCCTCCACGCTCTCCGAATCGGCGAGCTCCGCCCTCGACAGCCCTTCTGTGTCACCGGACTGGCCGCCGGCCTCCGGACCGAGTCCCCGTTCTTCCAGCGGCTCTTCGACCCGGGAATCGACGCCGCCTCGAATCCGCCTGAGAACCCGTGCCCGCTTCGTCTTCTTGCCGGTCTTTTTCTTGGCGGGAGCCTTCTTGCCGGCCGTCCTCCTGGCGGACGCCTTCTTGACTCGCCGGGTCTTCGCCCGCCGCCGGGGCGCGCGCTTCGCGGCGGTTTTCCCGCGGGCCGGTGACCTTTCGCGGCTTTTTTTCTTTTTCGCCATGATGGGACTCTACATCTAGCCCGAGCCGACTCTCAGGGATGCCAGCAGAGCGCTCGCCCCGTTCCACAGGATCTGGACGCCGATGCAGACGAGGAGGAAGGCCGTCAGCTGGATGATCACGGTCATCGCCGTGGGTCCCAGCGCCCGCGCCAGCCGCTCCGCGAACCCGTAACAGAGATAGATGCTCGCGGCGATGACGACGGATCCCACGATCGCGGCCAGAAACGGAACGATGTCGAATCCCGCGCGGGGCGGGGCGTTGGCGCCCAGGGTGATGGCCACGGAGATCGATCCCGGCCCGACCGTCAGCGGGAAGGTCAGCGGATAGAACGCGTGCCGGAAGGGGTCGGGCGGATGGACTTTCCGGCGGGTCTCCGTCCGCTCCTCTTCGTACGGACGCCTCAGCAGGGTCCAGCCCGCCGCGATGACGATGGACCCTCCGCCGACCTGAACGACCGGCAGCGAGATCCCGAAGAACGCGAGGACGTGGGTTCCGATCAGGTACGACCCGACGAGCAGGAAGAAGCTGTTGATCGCGATCCGCCGCGAGAGCGCCCGGCGCGCCTCCGACGGGTACTCGTCCGTCAACGACAGGAAGATCGGGCTTCCTCCGAGCGGATCCACGATCGGGAACAACGCGCTGACGATGAGGAAGACGCTCTTCGCCGCTTCGGCCATGACGTTTTGGAGAGCCTATCCCTTCCTTTCAGGCGATGGAGACCGTCTTGATGTTCACGAACTCCTTGATCCCGTAACCGGACAGCTCGCGCCCGTAGCCGCTCTCCTTGACGCCGCCGAAGGGGAGGCGCGGGTCGGACTTCACGAAGTCGTTGACGAAGACGCAGCCGCTCTCGATCCGGTCGGCGGCGATGCGCTCGCCGCGGGCGAGATCGCCAGTGAAGACGGCGCCGCCCAGACCGAAGGCGGAGTCGTTGGCTACCTCGATCGCCTCTTCTTCGTCCCGGACGGGAATGATCGCCGCGACCGGTCCGAACAGCTCCTCGTCATAGGCCGGCATCCCCTTGCGCACTTCGGTCAGCACCGTGGCAGGGTAGTAGGCGCCGCGGCCGTCGGGGATCGCGCCGCCGAGCAGGCACCGCGCGCCCTTCGCGACGCTCGCCTCGACCTGGCGGTGCAGCGCGTCGCGCAGATCGTGACGCGCCTGGGGACCGATCTGAGTGTCGTCCCGGAGAGGGTCGCCCATCCTGGCGGCGCTCATCTTCTCGACGAAGAGCTGCTCGAAACGCCGGCGGATCTTTTCGACGGGGAGGAAGCGCTTGGCCGCGATGCAGCTCTGGCCGCTGTTGATGAGCCGGCCCCGGGCGCACACCTTTGCCGCGAGCTCGAGGTCCGCGTCCTCGAGGATGACATAGGGGTCGCTGCCGCCGAGCTCCAGAACGGTCTTCTTCAACATCTCCCCGGCCTTGCGGGCGATGGCCCGGCCCGCCGGCCCGCTGCCGGTCAGCGTCGCCGCGCGGACAAACGGGTTCTCGATGATCGCCTCGACCTGGCCGCTCCCGATCATCAACGCGCGGAAGAGGTTCTCGGGAAAGCCGGCGCGGCGGAAGATCTCTTCGATCGCGAGCGCGCAGCCCGGGACGTTGGACGCGTGCTTCAACACGGCCGCGTTGCCCGCCATCAGCCCGGGCGCCGCGAACCGGAAGACCTGCCAGAAAGGGAAGTTCCAGGGCATGACCGCGAGCACCACGCCGAGCGGGTTGAACGTCACGAAGCTCTTGCTCGCCTCGGTCGCGATTGTCTCGCGGGCCAGGAAGCGTTCGGCGTTCTCGGCGTAGAAGTCGCAGACGGTGGCGCATTTCCGAACCTCCGCCGCCCCCTCGTGCACGGGCTTTCCCATCTCCCGCGCCATGAGGCGCGCGTACTGGTTCATGCCGCCGCGCAGGATCTCGGCCGCCTTGCGCAGCGGCGCGGCCCGGTCGGCGAAGGAGGCGCGTCTCCAGCCGAGAAACGCCTCGTGGACTTTCTTGATAATTTCGGCGGCGGAGGCCGGCGTCATTTCCTCATGGGCGGAAACCACTTCCCCGGTTGTCGGGTTGATGGCGCGGATCGTCATGGCATCCCTCCAACAGCAAGCGCGTCTGGAAGCATCATGCCATCAAGGATCGAAGGAGTGGGCGGCTCGGTCACGCCGCCGGAAGCAACGTTGATGCCATTGCTCCGTCCTGGAAAGTGAGCAGCGACTTTCCGCTTTTCTTTCGTTCCTCCGAGCGTAAACTCGGGGCGGCCATGATCCCGGAAGTCTTCGAGTGCCCGCGCTGCGAGAGGCAATTCGTCATTGACGACGTGCCCGACGAGGGGACTGAAGAGGTCCACTGCCCGCAGTGCAGCCGGTTTCTGGGAGTGCGGGATATCGCGTTCGTCCTGCGCTCGGAGCTGGACGAGTTGATCGAGCGTCTCTCCTACGAGAAGGACCGCCTGGAGAAGGACGAGGCGATCTACGGCCTGACCGACTGCGACGCCGAGATGAAGTTCTACGGCCGCGAGGTCACGCGCGTGATCGGCGTCCTGCGCGGCGCCCTGAAGGAGCTGCGGCACCTGCGCGAAGACTACCGGGTCAGGAGTTAATTGGCTGGTTCGGGCTCCTCCGGATACTCCGGAGCGAAAACCTGTCGGAGCGTCAGGCGAAGGCCCGGTAAGACCGTGGAAGGTATCGTCGCATCCCCGGAGAGTCTTGCTGTCAGCTCGTAGCGACCGCCTGCAGCGAGATTCAGGATTTCAGCCGTCTCCGTTTCAGGATCGAAGTACCAGACTTCCGGCACGCCAGCGCGCGCGTAGACCTGAAGCTTCGTCCCGCGATCGAAAGACGCGTTGGTCGGCGAAAGGATCTCAATGACGAGGTCGGGCGCGCCTTGCACGTTCGCGTCGGTAATGATCCTCCGATTTTCCGCGCGGACGAAGAGAAGGTCCGGCTGAAGGGCCGTGCGTTCCCCGAAAACGACGTCGAACGGAGCGAAGAAGACCGTTCCCAGATGGCGGGATTCCACAAATTCGCGGAGTGCGAAATGGAGATTGCTCGCAGTCCTCTGATGTCTCCTGCTCGGAGAAGGAGTCATGTACACCTCGCCGTCGATGAGCTCGTAGCGCATGCCGTCGTCGGGCATCGCCTGCAGGTCTTTATAGGTCAGCTTGGGCGCGACGATGGTGGCCATGACAAGTCAAAGGGGAGTCTAGCACCGGCCGCGATCTTGGGCCGTGCTCTTCCCCGAAGCCCTTAAGCCGGCGTGTGAGGTCGGATCGCTTCGAGGAACTTTCTCAGGCGGCGAAGCGACTTTTCTCTGCCGAGCAACGCGACGACATCGAAAAGGGGAGCGCCGACGGTCGTGCCGGTCAGGGCGAGACGCGTGGGATGGATCAGCTTGCCGGCGGAGACTCCCGCCTCCTCCGCGACGGCGCGCAACGCGGTCTCCAGACTCTCGGTACTCCAGTCCTCCAGAGATTCGAACCGCGAGATGAGCTTCTCGATCAGCGCGGGCGTCTCCGATCGGACCTGCTTCTTCATTCCATCGGGGTCGTAGTCGGAGGGATCGTTCGCGTACATCGAGAGGGCGCGGCCCATCTCGATCGTCGTGCGGGCGCGGGTGCGGTGCAGCTCGATCGCCTCGAGGGCCCTCTCGCGCTCCGGGACTCCGGCCGGAGCATGGGGCGCCGAGCGGGCGAGGAGCTCCTCCGCCGGCATGCGAGTCATGTACTGCGCGTTCATCCAGAGGAGCTTCTCCGGATCGAAGACGGAGGGTGAGGAACCGACCCGCTCGAGCGAGAACTCGCTCTCCATCTCCTCGCGCGAAAGGATCTCGCGGTCCTCTCCCGGCGCCCAGCCCAGCAGCGCGAGGAAGTTGAAGAGGGCCTCGGGAAGGATTCCCTGGTCCCGCCACTCCTCGACGGCCGCGGCGCCGTGGCGCTTGGAGAGCTTCTTGCGGTCGGTGCCGAGGATCATGCCGAGGTGGGCGAAGCGCGGGATCGGCGCGCCGAGCGCCTGGAAGAGCGCGACGTGCTTGGGCGTGTTGGCCAGGTGGTCGTCGCCGCGAAGGACGTGCGTGATGCGCATGTCGGCGTCGTCCACGCAGACGCTGAAGTGATAGAGCGGGTGGCCGTCGGAGCGCACGAGCACGAAGTCGTCGAGCGCTTCGGCGGGGAACTCCACGTGCCCGCGGATCATGTCCTCCACGACGATCGTCTCGGAAGGCATCTTCAGGCGCACGACGAACTTCTCGCCGGCCCGCGCGCGGCGCTCGCTCTCCTCCGGCGGGATCTCGCGCCCGGCGCCGGAGTAGCGATAGGAGCGCCCGGCCGCCTCGGCCTTCTTCCTCTCGGCGTCGAGCTCCCCGGGCGTCTCGAACGCGCGGTAGGCCTTGCCTTCGGCGATCAGGCGCGCGGCCGCCGCGCGGTAGAGGTCGTAGCGCTCTGACTGATGGTACGGGCCTTCGTCGTAGTCGAGGCCGAGCCATTCCATGGCGGAGAGGATCTGAGCGGTGAGCCGCTGCTCGGAGCGCTCGACGTCGGTGTCCTCGATGCGCAGGATGAACGTGCCCTTCTCCCGCCGCGCGAAGAGGAGGTTGTAGAGCGCCGTCCTCGCTCCGCCGACATGAAGCGAGCCCGTCGGCGAAGGCGCGAATCGGACGCGGGGAGCAAGGATGCCGCTGGACACAGCCGCCGATGGTAGCTTGAAACAGGATGTCCGAAACATCGCAGGAACAACCGCGGCGTTTCGCTGCCGACGCCGTTCTCGTGGCCGTGACCGCCGTCTGGGGCTCCTCGTTCGTCGTGGTCAAAAACGTGCTCGAGGTCGCGCCCCCCCTGGGGTTTCTCTTTCTCCGATTCCTTCTCGCCACCGCGATACTCGCCCTTCTCGCCAGGGGCCGGCGAGCGAGCCGGGAGCTCCTGCGGGACGGGCTCTTCGTCGGGCTCGTCCTTGCGGCCGGCATGGCGCTTCAGGTCCTCGGACAGACGGAGACCACCGCCTCGAAGGCGGCCTTCCTGACCGGGCTCTCCGTCGTGCTGACCCCCTTCGCGGCCTACGTGCGCACGCGGCGGCTGCCCTCGCTCGAGAACGGGTTCGGCATCGCGCTGGCCTCGGCGGGGTTCCTCGTGCTCACGTTCCCGCGGGCGGGGGAGCCCTTCGAGCGCGGCGACCTTCTGATGACCGCCTGCGGAGTCGTGTTCGCGTTCTACATCGTGGAGCTCGCGGAGCGCGCGCCCCGCCACGACGTGGTCGTCTTCACCGGCGTCCAGCTGGCGACGGTGGCGCTCGTTTCTCTCGGGCTCGTGCTCGCGCTGCGCATGCCGTTGCTCGCGGGTCTTCACGCGGCGGCCGTCGAGACGCGGCCCGTCGCCTGGGGCGGGACTTTCGTTTTCAGCGTCCTTTATCTGGGCTCGATCGGAGCGGTGGGGACCTTCCTCGGGCAGACCTGGGCGCAGCGCCAGATGTCGGCGACGCACGCCGCGATCATCTTCAGCCTCGAGCCCGTCTTTGCGGCCGTTCTCGCCGCCTGGTTACTCGACGAGCATCTGGGACCGCGCGGCCTCGCGGGTGGCGCGCTGGTGCTTGCGGGCATCGTGGTTTCGGAGACTCGTCTGAGAACGAGAGGCTCGACATCCTCCTCGTCATCCTGAGCCCTTCGCGCTTTCTTGCCATCCCTTCGCGTTCTTTCCTTGTCATCCTGAGCGCAGCGAAGGATCTGCTCTCGAACTCGGAGAAGCAGATTCTTCGGCGCTCCACGCGCGCCGTCGCCATAGCGGCTCTGGCGCGTCGGCGACCTCAGAATGACACGGTCCGAGGATTCGGTTCAATCCAGGGGAAAAGTCAGGGTGTACTCCCAGGCGCCGCGGCCGACGACCATGACGAGGGTCGTGCGGCTCTGGTCTCGCGAGAGGACCTTGTTGACGTCGCCCACGTCGGACACCGCGGTGTTGTTCAGGGCGAGGATCGTGTCGCCCGTTTCGAGGCCGGCCTGCGCCGCCGCGCCGCGCGGGTCCACGATCGAGATGCGCAGGCCCCCGCGCGCCGGGCGAACCGTCATGCCGAGCTGGCGAAGGACGCGCACGCCGTAATCGGCGGGAGGATCCTGGCCCGAGAGCGTGACGGCTCGCTCCCTGGCGCCGCTCTTCAGAGTGATCTTCATCGGCCTGCCGGGGCCGCGCGTGGAGAGCGCCGTCTCGAAGGACTCCTGAGAGTCGATGGGCGTCGAGTCCACGGCGACGATCTGGTCGCCCGGCCGGATGCCGGCCCGCTCGGCAGGGGAGCCCGGGTCCACGCTCTTGATGCGGAAGCCCTTCGCGCGGCCCTCTTCCTCGCGAGAGGCGACCGTGCGCCCGTGCAGGCCCACCCAGACAGGCTTGACGTGGCCGAACCTGACGAGGTCCGAGACGATGCGCTTGGCGCGGTCCACGGGGATCGCGAAGCCGATGCCCTGCGCGCCGCCGATGATCGCCGTCGCGACGCCGATCATGTCCCCCTGCACGTTGACGACGGGGCCGCCGGAGTTGCCCGGATTGATCGGCGCGTCGATCTGGATGAAGTCATTGTAGACGCGCTGGTTCTCGCCGGGGACGCTCCGCCCCAGGGCCGAGAGGACGCCGGCCGTGACGGTGTTGGAGAGACCGAAAGGGTTCCCGATGGCCACGACTGTCTCGCCGATCAGCAGGTCCGACGACGTGCCCATCTTGATCGTGGGCAGCGCCGAGCCCGGTTTCTTGACGCGCAGCACCGCCAGGTCATTGTCGGCGTCGGATCCGATGACCTCGCAGGCCAGCTCCCGCCCCGTCTTCGTCGTGGCCACGATCCGCGAAGCGCCGGAGATGACGTGGTCATTGGTCAGGATGATTCCCCTCGGGTCGATGATCACTCCGGAGCCGAGCGACTTGGCCGGACGCGGGTCCAGGCCGAAGAAGAACGTGTCGAACACGGAGCGGGCCCGGCGCACGGTCTGTTCCGCGGCGATGTTGACGACGGCGGGGGCGACCTTCTCGACGACCTCCACGACCTCGCTTCGTCGCGAGGGGAGGGGCGCAGCGAGAAGGGGATCCGCGGCGGCCGAGAGAAGAAAGATTATTGCGAGGGGCGTCTGTCGTTTTCTCACGGGCAGGAGAACCGTGGACGTATTGAGGCCATTCCTCGAATCGGGGACGTTGTCCTCGGTCGTCCCTGGTGCCGTAGGGGCGGGCCTTGTGCCCGCCCGCGTTTCGTCGGGCCTGCCGCGCAGAACGGAGACGCAATCGAGAAGAGAACGTCTCCACAGAGGAGCGTTTCGGTCTCGACGACGTTGGCGTATCCGAGGGAGGCGGGAGGGGACGAGCCCCTCTCCTACGGCACGAAAGCACGAAGGGTACGCAGAGCACGAGAGAACGACGAAGGCCAAACAAAAAGCCCCGCCGAAGCGGGGCCCTATTCGAATCATCTCGGCTCCGGAGGTCCTTCGGGCCTGCGGCCCTCAGGACGAAATAGGCCGGATTCGCTCCGCGAACCGTCCTATTTCGCCTTGACGTCGATGGTTTCCTTCTTCCCGCCGTTGCCGGAGCCGACCGTGATCTTGATCTGGCGGGGCTTGGCTTCCTCGCGCTTGGGCAGCTCGATCTGGAGCAGGCCGTTGGCGAAATTGGCCTTGATGTGCTCGCGGTCCACGTTGTTGGGCAGCGTGAAGGAGCGGACGAACTGGCCGTAGGAGCGCTCCATCCGGTGGAAAGTGCGCCCCTCCTTCTCGGTCTCGCTCTTGCGCTCGCCGCGCAGGGTCAGCACTCCGCCCTCCATCTGGATCTCGATCTCATTCTCCTTGAAGCCGGGAAGCTCCGCGGTCATGAGGATCCGGTCCTTCTCCTCCACGATGTCCACAGGCGGAATCCACGCGCCGATGCTCATCTCTTCGTCGCGTTCCCGGCGCGGCAGCGCGCCTCCGAAGATCCGATTGAAGCGATCGGGCAAAGAACTCAGTTCGCGATAGGGGTCCCAGGTTACGAGATTCATGTTTTCCTCCTTGGTTGGTTAAACGACCACTGCTTTCTCCAAAGACTTCTTACGGATCTCGACGGGTCCGCCGTCCGGCCGCGCCGTGACTTCGACGGTGTCTCCCGCCCCGATCTCATTCTTCAAAATCCTTTCCGCCAGACCATCCATCACCTCCTTCTGAATGAGCCGCCTCAACGGGCGGGCGCCGAACGTCGGGTCGTACCCGCGAGCCGCCAGCGCGTCCTTCGCCTTCGGCGTCCAGGTCAGATGAATCCCCCGGTCGGCGACGGTGCGGGCGAGCTGGCGGAGCTGGATCTCGACGATCTGCCCGATCTCTTCCCGCGTCAGCCGGTGGAAGACGATCACGTCGTCGATGCGGTTGAAGAACTCCGGGCGGAAGTGGCGGCGCAGCGACTCCTCGATCTTCGCCTTGACCTCCGCCTCGTCCATGGCGCTCGCCTCGGCGATCCACTCCGAGCCCAGGTTGGACGTCATGATGATGACCGTGTTCTTGAAGGACACGACCCGTCCCTTGCCGTCGGTCAGGCGGCCGTCGTCCAGGACCTGCAGGAGCACGTTGAAGACGTCCGGGTGCGCTTTCTCGATTTCGTCGAACAGGATCACGGCGTAGGGCCGGCGCCGGATCGCCTCGGTCAGCCGGCCGCCTTCTTCGTAGCCGACGTACCCCGGCGGGGCGCCGATCATGCGGGCGACGGAGTGCTTCTCCATGTACTCGGACATGTCGAGACGCACCATCGCCTGCTCGTCGTCGAACAGGAACTCGGCCAGCGCCCGGGCAAGCTCGGTCTTGCCGACGCCGGTGGGCCCGACGAAGAGGAACGACCCCAGCGGCCGCCGCGGATCCGAGAGGCCCGCCCGCGACCGCCGCACCGCGTCCGACACGGCGCGGACCGCCTCCGCCTGGCCGACGACTCGCTCGGAGAGACGCTCCTCCATCTTCAGGAGCTTCTGGGTCTCCGCCTCGAGCATCCGGGAGACCGGGACTCCAGTCCAGCGCGAGACGACTCTGGCGATGTCCTCCTCGGTAACCTCCTCCTGGAGCATGGGCTGCCCCTTCTGCAGATCGGCCAGGCGCGCGTTCTGCGCCGCCAGCTCCTTCTCGAGCTGCGGCAGCCGCCCGTAGCGCAGCTCCGCGGCGCGCTGGAGGTCGCCCGCCCGCTCGGCCTCGACGGCGGCGTTGCGGGCCTCCTCGATCCCCTCCTTGGTCTGGCGGATCTTCTGGATGGATTCCTTCTCCGCCGACCACTTGGCGCGCAGCCGGCTCGAGGTCTCGCGCTCCTCCGCGAGCCGCTTTTCAATCTCTTTCAGCCGTTCTCTGGCCTCTTCGGTCTTCTCCTTCGAGAGCGCGCGCTTCTCGATCTCGAGCGAAACGATCCGGCGCTCGATCTCGTCGATCGCCTGCGGCATCGAGTCGATCTCGGTCCGCAGGCGCGCCGCGGCCTCGTCGATGAGGTCGATCGCCTTGTCCGGCAGGAACCGATCGCTGATGTAGCGGTGCGAGAGCTTCGCCGCGGCGACGAGGGCCGCGTCGGTGATTCGGACCCCGTGATGGACCTCGTAGCGCTCCTGGAGGCCCCGGAGGATCGCGATCGTGTCCTCGACCGACGGCTCCTCCACGAAAACGGGCTGGAAACGCCGCTCGAGCGCCGCGTCCTTCTCGATGTATTTCTGGTACTCGTTCAGGGTCGTCGCGCCGATCGCGCGCAGCTCCCCCCGGGCGAGCGCCGGCTTCAGCATGTTGGAGGCGTCCATGGCGCCTTCGGCGGCGCCCGCGCCGACGAGCGTGTGCAGCTCGTCGATAAAGAGGACGATCGTGCCCTGCGCCTCCTCGATCTCCTTCAGGACGGCCTTCAGCCGGTCCTCGAACTCTCCGCGGTACTTGGCGCCGGCGATCATGGCTCCCAGGTCCAGCGCCACGACGCGCTTGTTCTTCAACCCCTCCGGCACGTCTCCCATGTGGATCCGCCGCGCGAGCCCCTCGACGATGGCGGTCTTTCCCACGCCGGGCTCGCCGATCAAGACGGGGTTGTTCTTGGTGCGCCGCGACAGGACCTGGATGACCCGGCGGATCTCCTCGTCGCGGCCGATCACCGGATCGATCTTGCCGCGCCGGGCCAGGTCGGTCAGGTCACGCGTGTAGCGTTTGAGCGCCTGGTACTTGTCCTCGGGGTTGGGGTCCGTGATCCGGGTCGAGCCCCGGAATTCCTTCAGAGCCTTGAACAGCGCGTCCTTCTGGACGCCGGCCTTCGACAGACGACGGGCCGTTTCACCGGCATCCGGTTCCGAGAGGGCGATGAGCAGGTGCTCGGCCGAGACGTACTCGTCGCCGAAGTCTCGCGCGATCTCGAAGGCGCGGTCGAGGGCCCGCGTCAGCTCCCGCGAAGGAGCCGCGTCCGCCGAGGCGCCCGAGACCTTGGGCCGCCGATCCAGGTCCGACTCGACTTCCGAGGCGAGCGTCTCCGGGTTGACTCCCAGCTTCTGGAGGATGGGCACCGCCACTCCTTCGGCCTGCCGAAGAAGAGCGAGGAGAAGGTGGTCCGGCGTCAACTCGGCGTTGCCGCGAGCGCGCGCGTCCCGCTGGGCTTCCTGGATGGCTTCCTGGGACTTGATTGTGAGTTGATCGAATCTCATCGGCGCATGCTTTCCCTTTCCGGAGCGCCGATCTTACAAAGTTGAGCGCCATAATGTCAAGTACATATCTGAAATATATGAGTGTGTTATACGCATGTTGTTAAGCTCCTGCTCTCAAAGTACTTAATTTCAGCGAGGCTGTCAGCCGTGCTGGGAGACCCGGGTCGGATCGGCAAGGCCCGCCTCGCAGAACCCTTTTTCTCGAAGGAGGCAGGAGTCGCAATGGCCGCAAGGCACTCCTTCGTTGGAGGGGTCGTAGCAGGAGGAAGTCAGCTCGAAGTCGAGCCCCAGTTCGGCGGCAAGGGCGACGATCTGACCTTTCGTCATGCGGAGCAGGGGCGCGTGGATTCGGAAGTCGAGCCTCTTCTCGACGCCGGCCTTCGTCCCCAGGTTGGCCATCCTCTGAAAAGCCTCCAGGTACTCTGGCCTGCAGTCGGGATACCCGGAGTAATCGAGGGCGTTCGCCCCGATGAAGATGTCGCCCGCTTCGAGGGCCTCGCCCCACGCCACGGCATGAGCCAGAAAGAGAGTGTTGCGGGCCGGCACGTAAGTCGCAGGGATGGCTTCCTCGCCGAGACTGTCCCGGGGAATGGCCCGCGAAGAATCCGTTAGCGCCGAGGCAGAGCGAGACGGCAGGTCCAGAGCCACGACGCGGTGCTCGCGCGCTCCGTAACGGGCGGCGAGCCGCCGAGCTCTTTCCAGCTCCACGCGATGCCGCTGTCCGTAATCGAAAGACAGCGCGAAGACCTCGAAGCCCTCCTTCTTCGCGAACAACAGACAGGTGGCGGAGTCGAGCCCTCCGGACAGGAGGACGATCGCCGATCGTTTTTTCATCTTCCCGGCACGTCTCCCCAGAGGATCTTGTGCAGTTGGAGGCCGAGCCGGATCGGACGCCCGCTGTCGCGGATCCATTCCGCGAGATCCGAGGCAGAAAGTCCTTCCCAGACCGGAGAGAACGTCACAGCGATTTTCGAGTCGAGGTCCCGTGCCCGGACGAAGTCCAGGGCCCAGTCAAAGTCCCGCCTGTCCGCGAGAACGAACTTCAACTCGTCGCGGGGCGTCAGCCTGGAGAGATTCTCCGGCAGGTTGGCGGACTGCATGCCGCTGCCCGGCGCCTTCACGTCCACAACCTTTACCACCCGCGGATCCACGCGGTCGAGCGGCACGTGCCCGCCCGTCTCGAGGAGAACGGTCTTGCCGGCTTCGAGCAGCCGCTCCATCAGCGGATAGACGCCTTCCTGCTCGAGAGGCTCCCCGCCGGTGACCTCGACCAGCTCCGCGCCGAGCGCGAGGACCTTCCCGACCGCCTCCGAGACCGGCATTTCCCGTCCGCCGTGAAACGCATACGCCGAGTCGCACCACACGCACCGCAGCGAGCAACCCGTCAGCCGGATGAACGCGCACGGGAACCCGGCCCGCATCCCCTCTCCCTGGATCGACCGGAAGATCTCCGTGACGCGAATGGTCTCCACAGGCAGATCTTAGAAGGGTCCAAGGTCCAAGGTCCAAAGTCCAAAGTAGAACGGATCGAAATTGCCCCTTTGGACCTTGGACTTTGGACTCTGGAAGGTCCAACTCTAGGGAACCACTTTGATTTTGCCGTGGAGCATGTTCATGCCGCAGGAGAAGGGGAACTCGCCTTCGCGCTCCGGAGTGATCTCGATCGTGGTCTTCTGGTGGGCGGGAAGTGGCCGGCGGATCTCGAACTCCGGGAGCACGACTTCATCGCTGCAGGGGTTCGATTCCCTGCGATCGAAGATGAGCTTCAACGGCATTCCTTTCTTCGCGACGATGACGTCCGGCTTGTAGCCTCCGGCCACGACGACCGTGACCTCCTGCGGCCCGGCGGGAACGGGCCTGGCCACGGCGCGGCGCTTCCCGAAAAAGAAGACATAGAGAAACACGATGAGAGCCGCTCCCGTGACCACGGCGGCGGCGCGATCGGCGGTCCAGACGAAGCCGAGGAAGATCAAGTCAGCTTCCGGCGCGCCAGGCGCAGGCTGTTCGTCACGACCGAGACCGAGGAAGCCGCCATCGCGGCCGAGGCGATCATCGGCGAGAGGAGCCATCCTGTCGCCGGATAGAGGACGCCGGCGGCCACGGGGATGCCGACGACGTTGTAGAGGAAGGCGAAGAACAGATTTTGCCGGATCGTCGCGAGCGTCGCCCGGGAGAGGGCAATCGCGTCGGCGACGGACTCGAGGCTGCCTCCCACGAGCGTGATGTCCGCCGCTTCGATCGCGACGTCGGCGCCCGCGCCGATCGCGATCCCCACGTCCGCCTGGGCCAGGGCCGGGGCGTCGTTGACTCCGTCGCCCACCATCGCGACGACTTCGCCGCGGCTCTGGAGCTCCTTGACCTTGGCCGCCTTGTCGGCGGGGAGGACCTCGGCGAAGACCTCCTCGATGCCGACCCGGGACGCGATCGCGCGCGCGGTCCTCGCGCGGTCGCCCGTGACCATCGCGGTCTTCAGGCCGAGGGCCTCGATCCTGCGCACGGCCTCCTTCGACGAAGGCTTCTCCCTGTCCGCGACGGCGAGGAGGCCGATCGTGCGTCCCGCCGACGCGACGAGTAGCGGCGTCTTTCCCTCCGCGGCGAAGCGCTCGGACTCCTCCCGCACCGAGTCGAAATCGATCCCTTCCTCCTGGAAGAGGCGCGGACCGCCGACGACCACGCGGCGTCCCGAGGCCGACCCGACGACGCCGCGGCCGGTCTTGGACTCGAAGCTCTCGATCGGGGGCAGAGGGATTCCTTTCTCGCCCGCCGCCGCCACGAGGGCTTCCGCGAGCGGATGGGCCGAGCCCTTCTCGATCGCGGCGGCGAGGCCCAGCATCTCCTCGACGGTGCCGGACACGACGACCCGATCGGTCAGCCGCGGCTTGCCTTCCGTCACGGTGCCCGTCTTGTCCAGGAGAACGATCGTCAGGGCTCTCGCGCGCTCCAGGGCGTCCGCGTTGCGGAAGAGGATTCCGCTGGAGGCCCCGCGCCCCGTGCCCACGAGAATCGCCGTCGGGGTCGCCAGGCCCAGCGCGCACGGGCAGGCGATGAGCAGCACCGAAGCCAGCACGACGGTCGCGAAGAGAACGCGCGGCTCCGGGCCAGCCACGTACCACGCGACCCAGGAAAGGACTCCGATGGCGAGAACGGCCGGCACGAAGACTCCGGCGATCTTGTCCGCCAGCTTCTGGATCGGAGGCTTGGAAGCCTGCGCCTGCTCGACCAGCCGGACGATCTGCGCCAGGGCGGTATCGCTTCCGACGGCCGTCGCCTCGATTTCCAGCACCCCCTGCTGATTGAGCGTGCCGCCGATGACCCGATCTCCCGCCTTCTTCTCCACGGGGACCGACTCTCCGGTCACGAGAGACTCGTCCACCGAGGAGGTTCCAGAGCGTACTCGGCCGTCCACGGGCACGGCGTCCCCGGGTTTGACCCGCAGCAAGTCCCCGACCTCGACCTCCGAGAGCTCCACTTCCGTCTCGACGCCGTCGCGCACCAGGCGGGCCTTCTTGGGGGTCAGGTCCAGGAGCTTGCGGATCGCCGCCGAGGTGCGGCCGCGCGCCCGGGTCTCCAGGTAGCGGCCGAGCAGGATGAGCGTCACGATGACTCCCACGGCCTCGTAGTAGACGTGGGCGGAGCCGGCCGCCGCGAATTGGCGCGGGAAGATTGTCGAGGCCGCGGAGAGGAAGAAAGCGGCCGAAGTTCCGAGCCCGACGAGCGTGTCCATGTTGGCGGTGCGGTGCTGGAGCGTTCGGACCATGCCGGAGAGGAACGGCCAGCCCGAATAGAGATACACGGGCAGAGTGAGGAGGAGGAGAGCCAGGTCGCGGCCGGGGAAGTGGATCTCCGCCATCGAGATCACGAGCACCGGCAGCGTCAACGCCGCGGCAAAGAGCGTGCGCCGCAGGACCTGCCGCATCTCGCGGGAGGCCCGTTCCTCGGCCTCTCCCGGTTCCTTCTCCTCGGCCGGTTTCGCTTCGTAACCGCTCGAGCGCACGGCCTCGATCAGCCTGCGGGCGTTCAGGCCCCTTCCGGTCACGTCCGCCCGGCCCGTGGCGAGGTTGACGGCGGCCTCGGAGACTCCGACGACCGCCGACAGCGCGCTTTCTATCGTCGCGACGCAGGAGGCGCAGTGCATTCCTTCGATCGCGAGCGCGACGCGCGAGAGTACGGGCGGCGAGGGGGCCGGGAGCGACCCGGGAGGCATCGGCGCCATGACGGGCGGCTTGCGCAGAAACGCGGACCCGCCCCCCTTGATCTCGAACAGCGGGGCCTGCTTCCCCCCTTTTCCTCCTTCGCTCTTCGAGCTACGGAGGACGGGCTTCGCCCGCCCCGGCATTGCTCTCGGTCCGCCCTCCAGGTACTTCTTCGGATCCCTCTCGAACGCCTCCGCGCACCCCTTCCCACAGAAGTAAAACGTCTTCCCCTCATGGACGCGCGTCGCAGCAGCCGAAGCCGGCTTGACGCTCATGCCGCACACGGGATCTATCGCGACAGGATCTGTTTTCAAGGCAACACTAACTCTAACCGTTCTCCGGACCCCGGCCGGAATCGCTGTCATTCTGAAGTCGCCGACGCGCCAGCGCCTCCGCCGAAGCGGCTACGGCGCTCCAGCGAAGGCGGAGAGCCGCTGTGGCGACGGCGCGAGCGGAGCGACGAAAGATCTGCCTTCGTCGGATGAGCAGATCCTTCGCTTCGCTCAGGATGACAAACTTCGGGGTTAACCGGGGACCTGGACGCGCGGGAGCACGGGACGCGGAGCTCCCGCCAGGCGCGAGAGGAGAGACATCGAGGCCGTGTAAGCGAAACCGTTGAAGAAGACCAGGAGAAAGGGCACGCCCGCCCAGTAGTGCTCCTTGACGGCGAAGACGATCGCTCCCAGGAAATAGACGGCGAGGAGGATCTCGGCGGCGAGCGAGAAGTTGCCGGGCGCGCGGTACTTCTTCGTTCTCCAGTCGCCGCCGCGCGCCTCGATTCCGAACTTCGGTGTCCGCGTGAACTCCGTCTTGCGGTTCGTCAGCGCCTCGAGCACCGCGTGGACGTTGTTCAAGGACAACCCGATCCCGAGCGACAGAAGCAGCGGCATGGACTTCAAGGTCTTCTTCCAGTCGCGGCCGATCTCTCGCTGGGAAGAGATGTAGAAGGCGATAAAGGAAAACGTGGCGCCGAAGAAGAGTGGAAAATCCAGGATGACTAGGCGCCTCCAGCCGATCTGTTCCCGGATCACGATGGCGGGCACGATCAGGAGGGCCAGCAGCACGACGAGCAGGTGAGAGAAGTTGTTCGTCAGGTGGAAGAAGGCCTCTGCCTTGACCTTCCAGGAGTACGAGCTCCGGAAGATGGTTGGAAGGAGCTTGCGTCCCGTCTGGATGGACCCCTTCGTCCAGCGGTGCTGCTGGGACTTGAAACCGTTCATGTCCACCGGAAGCTCGGCCGGCGACGTGAGGTCCCTGAGATAGACGAACTTCCATCCGGCCAGTTGCGCGCGGTAGGAGATGTCGAGGTCCTCGGTGAGGGTGTCCGACTGCCAGCCGCCGGTCTCTTCCAGGCAGCGGCGCCGCCAGATCCCCGCCGTCCCGTTGAAGTTGAAGAAGCGGCCGGAACGGTGGCGGGCGGTGTGCTCGATGACGAAATGGCCGTCGAGGAAGATGGACTGGATCCGGGTCAGCAGGGAGTAGTCGCGATTCAAGTGCTCCCAGCGCGCCTGGACCATCCCGACGGAGGGGTCCGAGAAATAGGGAAGGCTGGCGCGCAGGATCTCGGGCGTCGGGACGAAGTCCGCGTCGAAGATCATCAGGTACTCGCCTCGGGCTGTCTCGAGGCCCGCCTGCAAGGCTCCCGCCTTGAAACCGCTCCGGTCCTGGCGCGTCTGATGTTCGATCCGGTAACCGAGGGCGCGGTAGCGTTCGACGACCCGCTTCGCGACCTCGCGCGTTTCGTCGGTCGAGTCGTCCAGCACCTGGATCTCGAGCAACTCCCGCGGGTAATCGATTGCGGCGACCGCATCGATCAGCCGCTCGACGACGTAGACTTCGTTGTAGATCGGAAGCTGGACCGTGACGAAAGGCAGGACGGGCAGATCCCCCGCCGGACGAGGAACGTCGCGGCGATGCTTGTAATAGAGCCAGACCATCAGCGCGCGATGGGTCCCGTACATCGCCAGGAGAGCCAGGACGAGGTAATAGACCGCCAGCGTCGCGATGCGCGCGCCTTCACTCGCCATGACGCTCGATCTCCCTCTTCAAACCGGTGGTTCCTCCTCGGGGCGGCAGAGGCGATCGTGTTGGGTTTCCTCGTCCTGCCGGATACCAGGGTTCACCTGGCGCCGTACCTGCTTCTCTTTCTGGCGGGCGCCGCAGTCTCCGTTCTGGCAGCGAGGATCTTATCCGCATCGCGCCTGACTTTTCTTCTCTTTTGTGGGGCTCTGCTGCGGATCACGCTGATTGCCCGGACGCCCGACCTGTCCGACGACGTGTTCCGCTACCTCTGGGACGCCCGCGTGTCCGTCGCCGGGATCTCTCCGTACGCGCTGCCTCCGAGCGATCCCGCCCTCGCCGGAATAGCGCCGGAGCTTGCCCGACGCGTGGCGCATCCCGAAATCCCGACGGTCTATCCCCCGGTGGCGCAGGCGGCCTTCCGCGTCTTCGGCGCGGGCGGCCATTTACTTGCGTGGAAGGCGTTTTCCGCCGCCGCCGACCTGGCGGTCGTGGCGCTCCTCTGGAGCGGCGGCGCCGGCGGGGCTTTTGCGTCGGCCCTGTACGCCTTTCATCCGCTCGCGATCACCGAGTCGGCGGGAGAGGGGCATCTGGACTCCCTCGGGGTCGCCCTGCTGCTGGCTTGTATGGTCCATATCGCTCGCGGCCGCCACGCTCAAGCCGGCGTCGGGTTCGCGATGTCGGTCCTGACGAAGTACATCTCCATCGCCGCGGCAGTCCCCCTCCTGCGACGTGGACGAGGTAGATTTCTTGCCGCCGGCGCGCTTTGCGCCGCGGCCCTGTGGCTCGCGGCTTCACGCCCCGGCGCTTCTCCGTGGGGCGGCCTCGGGCAATACGCCAGGCGCTGGGATTTCAATTCGCCGGCCTACGCCGCGGCCGTCCGGTTGATGGATGTCTCCGGACTGCCTCGCATCGCGAAGGACTCGTTCCTCGATCTGAAAGCGGGGTGGGGCCATCCTCCCTGGACCCTGAGCGTCTTTCCCTACTTCTATTCCGCGTTCTTCGCGCGGGTCCTGCTCGCCTCGCTGCTGGGCGCCGCGCTTCTCGTCATTGCCCTGCGCGTCTGCGACATGGAGGTCGGCGTCTTCGCGAGCCTGGCGGCGCTGCTCCTCCTCTCGCCGACTCTCCATCCCTGGTATCTGCTCTGGGTCCTTCCCTTCGCCGCGAAGAGACGAGAGCCGGCCTTCCTCTTCCTCTCCTTCTGCGTGCCCCTCTCCTACGCCCTCCTTTATCCGCTGCCGGGAGTGTCGCGAGGTCTCGTGTACGCGGGAGAATTCCTGCCCTTTGCCGCCCTGCTCGGGTGGCAGCTTCTGCGAAGAGGCGGCGTCCTGAGGACTGAGGACCGAGGATTGAGGACCGAGGACTGACATGGCCAAAGGGACGCTGCCGCCGGGAAAAGAGGCACTTCGGAAACCCCCGTTCGAGTCCTCAGTCCCAAGTCCTCAGTCCTCAGTCGAGATAACCCGCTACCGCGCCGTCCTCTCTTACATCGGGACGGGCTTCCACGGCTGGCAGATCCAGAAGAACGCGCCCCGGACGGTCCAGGCCGTGCTGGAAGACGCGCTCGCGCGCTTTTCCGGAGAGCCCGTGCGCGCCGTCGCGGCGGGGCGGACCGACGCCGGGGTTCATGCGGAGGGTCAGGTCGTGCATTTCGACCTGGCGCGGCCAGTGCCGCCCGAGCGCCTCCGCGACGGAGCCAACGCGCTGCTGCCCGGCGACGTCCGGCTCCTCGCGGTGTCGCCGGCGCCGCCCGGTTTCCACGCCCGGAGCCGCGCGGCCTGGAAGGAATACCTCTACCGCTGGAGCCGTGCCGCTGTCACCCCGCCGCGCGATCGTCCCTTCGTCGCGCCGATCTCGGCCAGGGCCGACGCCGGCGTCCTGCGCGTCGCGGCGGCCGCGCTGCCGGGGGAGCGGGACTTCCGCGTCTTCGGCGTCCACCTCCCCGCGGGCGAGTCGACAGTGAGGAATCTCCATTTCGTCCGCATCGAGGAATCCGGCGACGAGATCCGGGCGCTCTTGCGGGGAGACGCCTTTCTGCGGGGCATGGTCCGATCGATCTGCGGCGTCCTAGCGGCGATTGCGCGAGGAAAGGCGCCCCCCGAACGGATCGCCGAGCTCCTGGAAACCGGCGACAGGCGACTCCTCTCGTCGAAAGCTCCCGCGCTGGGGCTGACGCTCATCCGCGTGCACTACGGCGAGTAGAAACCAGAGCCTGCGGTCGGCATTGGTGTCGTAGGGGCGGCCTTTACGGCCGCCCGCCTTTGGTCGTGTCTGGCAGATCGTCGTCGCGGGCGGGCGCAGGGCCCGCCCCTACGGCCGCGACGACAGTTCGGATCCTGATCTTGCGCGTTACACTCTTATCCGTGATCGATCTGGATAGTCTGGCCTCCTCCGGGACGCCGGAACGAAACCTCGTCAACGAGATCGACCTGGCGCGGCTGCCCCGGCACGTCGCGATCATCATGGACGGAAACGGGCGCTGGGCGCGGCAGCGCGGCTCGCCCCGCGTGGAGGGGCACCGGGCCGGGATCGCTTCGGTGCGGGAGACGGTGGAGACCTGCGCGCGCCTGAAGCTCGACGCGCTGACTCTCTACGCCTTCTCCGTCGAGAACTGGAAGCGGCCGCGGTTCGAGATCGTGACGCTCATGTCGCTCCTGAAGGAATACCTCAACCGCGAGCTCGCCAATCTCCTGAAGAACGACATCCGGTTCCGCGTGGTCGGAAGGATGAACGAGCTCGACGCCTCGGTGCAGAAAGAGCTGTCGAAGGGGCTCGCGGCCACCTCTTCCTGCCGCGGCATGACCTTCAACATCGCGTTGAACTACGGCGGGCGCACGGAAATCGTGGACGCCTGCCGTTCGCTCGCCAACGACGTCGTCTCGGGCCGTCTGACGCCCGAGCAGATCGACGAGGAGACCCTGGGCTCGCGCCTGGGCACGGCCGGGCTGCCCGACCCCGACCTGCTGATCCGCACGAGCGGCGAGATGCGCGTCTCCAACTTCCTTCTCTGGCAGATCGCCTACAGCGAGATCTGGGTCACCCCGACCCTCTGGCCGGACTTCCGCAAGCGGCACCTCATCGAGGCGATCCTCGACTTCCAGAAGCGCGAGCGCCGTTATGGCGGCGTGATCGACGAAGGGCGGGTGCAGGAAGTCGGCGAAGATCGAGCGGGCGCCGGCAGGCGGTAGGCGGCAGGCGACCTTGGCGCTGAAGAGGGAGGCCGCGGCGGCGGTCGCGATCCCGATCGTCCTCGCGATCCTCTTCTTCACGCCCCCGGCCGTCTTCGATCTGCTCGTCGCCGCCGTCTCGCTGGCCGCGCTGTGGGAGTTCTATCGCCTCGCGGAGAGGATGGGACATCCGGTCGCGAAGACGGTCGGCATGCTCGCGGGCCTCTCCTGCATCCCCCTGTCGTTTCTCCTCCGGTCGCCCGACGTTTACATCCATGATTTTTATTTCATCAATGGACAGGCGTGGATCGGCGCGGGGATCCTCTTCGCTTTCCTGTCGGCGATCGCGCCACTCTTCGCGGGAGTCGCTCCTCCGGCGGCGCTCGGCGGCGCCGCCTCGACGCTCTTCGGCGTCTTCCTGATCGCGCTGCCCGCCTCGGCGATGTGTTCCCTGCGGGGCTTCTCTCCCCGCGCGGTCCTGTTCCTCTTCCTGATCGTGTGGGGATGCGATTCCTTCGCGTACTACACCGGCAAGAACTTCGGACGGCGCAAGCTCGCGCCGCTCGTTTCGCCGAACAAGACCTGGGAAGGGACGATCGGCGGTTTCGTGGGGGCGACGCTCATCGGCGCGGCGGCGGGAACGTGGGGAGTGCTGCCGGAGCTGGGACCGGTCCGCGGCGCGCTGGCCGCGGCCCTGGCGTCCTCCGCGGGGCAGATCGGGGACCTCGTCGAGTCGCTCTGGAAGCGAGGAGCCGGGGTCAAGGACTCCGGAACCTTCCTGCCGGGACACGGCGGGTTCTACGACCGGATCGACTCCCTGCTCTTCGCCGCGCCGGTATTGGCGGTGTTCGTGGCGCGGTTGTAGGGGAGACGACGGGGCTCTCGGCAGCGTGTCGTAGGGGAGGGGCTTGACCCCTCCCGCCCTTCGTCGTGTCCATTCGCAGAGGCGGGCGGCCGCAAGGGCCGCCCCTACGGCGCGAAGGCACGACGAGGGCACAACGGGGGCACGGAGGCGCGGGGGCGTCGCGAACGGCGCGCTTATAATTGGCGGTTTCCTATGAAGAACGTTTCCGTGCTGGGCTCTACCGGTTCCATCGGGCGGTCGGCGCTGGACGTGATCGAGGCTTTTCCGGACAGGTATCGGGTCGTGGCGCTGGCGGCGGGACGTTCGGTGGAGAAACTGGCGGGGCAGATCGCGCGCCACCGGCCGGAGCTTGCGGCCGTCGCGGGGCGCGAGGAGGCGCGCAGGCTCCAGGCGCTCCTTCCCGCCGGAATCTCGACGCGGATCGTCACGGGCCGCGAAGGGCTGGAAGAAGCCGCGGCGCACGAGAAGGCGGACGTGGTCGTCGGTGGCCTCGTCGGGGCGCTGGGCCTGCGCTCGGCGTACGCCGCGGCCGCGGCGGGCAAGAGGCTCGCGCTGGCCAACAAGGAGACGCTCGTCCTGGCGGGGGAGCTGATCCTGTCGGTCGCCGCGAAGAGCGGAGCCGAGATCGTGCCCGTGGACTCGGAGCACTGCGCGATCCACCAGGCCCTGCGCTGCGGCGAGAAAAACGAAGTCGAGCGGCTGGTGCTGACGGCCTCGGGAGGACCCTTCCGTCAGCGCGACCTTCTCAGCTTCGACACGATCACCGTCGAACACGCGCTCGCGCACCCCACCTGGAAGATGGGCCCGAAGATCACCGTGGACTCCGCCACGATGATGAACAAGGGGCTGGAGATCATCGAGGCGCATTTCCTCTTCGGGCTCCCCTCCGAGAAGATCGCGGTCGTTATCCATCCCCAGTCCATCGTCCATTCCTTCGTGGAGTTCGTGGACGGTTCCTACCTGGCCCAGCTCGGCCGAAACGACATGAAGTTCCCGATCCTCTACGCGCTCTCCTATCCCGAGCGGGTGCGCAACGACTTCGGGCGGCTCGACCTCACGGAAGTCGGCCGGCTCGAGTTCTTCGACATGGAGCCGGGGCGTTACCCCGCCGTCGGCCTGGCGCGCGCGGCGCTCGCGGACGGCGGCGGCATGCCGGCCGTCGTCAACGCGGCCAACGAGATCGCCGTCGAGGCCTTCCTGGCCGGGAAGATTTCCTTCCCCGGCATCGTTCGAGTTGTGTCCGAGACGGCCTCCGCCGCCGGCCGGGTCCGCTCGCCGGGGAGCCTCGAGGAGGCGGAAGAGATTGACAGCATGGCGCGGCGAAAGGCGGCGGGAGCGGTCGAGCGCCTCTCCGCCGCGAGACCGGGTTCGATCGCGATCCAAGGAGCACCCGTTTGAGCATCGTTCAAAACACCCTGGCCCTCCTGCTCGTCCTTTCCGTCCTCGTGGTCGTCCACGAGTTCGGGCACTTCGCCGTCGCCAAGGCGTTCGGGTTTCCCGTCGAGGTCTTCTCCGTTGGCTTCGGAAAACGGCTCTTCGGGAAGATGTGGCACGGCACCGACTACCGCGTCTCCGCGATTCCGCTCGGCGGCTACGTGCGTATCGTCGGACTGGGCCCCGACGAGTCCACGCTGGCGGAAGGCTCGTCCGCCCAGGCGCCGCCTCCCGTCGGCAAGCGCTGGCAGCGCGCGCTGATCCTGCTGGCCGGTCCCTCGATGAACTTCGCGCTCGCCGTGGTCCTGCACTCCACCGTCTTCGCCGTGGGGGTGCGAGTGCCCGAGTACGAGCTGCAGCCTCCCGTCGTCCGGGCCATCGAGCCGGACTCTCCCGCCGCCGCGGCGGGATTCCAGCCGGGCGACCGCGTCGTCTCGATCGACGGGAGGGCGACGCCGCGCTGGAGGGACGCGGAGTTTATCTTCGGAATGAACGCGCGCCAGAAGCTCGACGTCCAGGTGGACCGCGGCGGCCGGACGATCCACGTGCCGCTGACCCCGCGCGCCGCCAACAAGTACGACATCGGAGACTCGGGCCTGCGCGCCGGCGCGCCGAGCGAGCCCCGCCTCGTCACGGTCCTGGCCGGAGATCCGGCGGCGCGGGCCGGCTTGAAGAAGGGGGACGTCGTCCTGTCCATCGCTGGGCGCCCGATCCGCGGCGCGCCGGAGGACATCCTGAAGAAGTTCGTCGGCGCGATCGGCGAGGCCGCTCCGGGACCCTTCGAGATCGCCTACCGGCGCGACGGGCAGACGCGGGTGACGCAGATCCAGCCGCGCCATGACCCCGACGGTTCCTGGAAGGTCGGCGTGTCGGTGGCCGCCGACCTGAAGGAAGTCACCGAGAGATTTCCGCCCGGGCAGGCGGTCGTGGAGGGATGGCGGCTCGTCGAGAGGGACTTCCGGACGACGCTCGCGATCTTGGGCCGTCTCTTCGTCGGAAGGGCGAGCCTGAAGACGATGTCCGGTCCGCTCGACATCGCCAAATTCTCGGGAGAGGCCGCGCGCACGGGCGCCGTTCCTCTCGTGGCCTTCATGGCGGCGATCTCGCTCCAGCTCGCGATCTTCAATATCCTCCCGATCCCGGTCCTGGACGGCGGCCACCTGTTCCTCCTGACGATCGAGGGCGCGGTGCGGCGGGACTTCTCCCTGGCCGTCAAGGAGCGCATCCTGCAGGTGGGCTTCCTGATGATCCTCGCCCTGATGTCGGTCATCCTCTACAACGACCTCGCCAAGAACATGCCCGCCAAGTGGTGGCCCTTCTAACGTCGCTCCGCGCGCGCCGCGGGATCTCCGAGCAATAGTGTCGCAGGGGACCTTGCGGTCCCCCGAACCCCCTCGGGCGTGATCCCGCTCCGGCGCTGCGCTCCCGCGCCGGCCGCATCGCGGTGGTCTTTAGGATTGTGTCGCCGAGAAAGCGTCGAGGCTTCCCTTGCCCGTGTCATCCTGAGCGAAGCGAAGGATCTGCTCCTCGTCGGCCGCATCGTGGCGGCCTTTGGGATGTGTCGCCGACGGTTCCGGGTCGGAGGTCTTCCGGTAGACTCCGAGCGCGTGTTCCTGCTCGTTTTTCGGCTGCTCGCCGTGTATTTCGCAACGGTGGCGGCAACGCTCTGGCTCGCTCACCGGTTTCTCTCGCCTCTTCGGCCGCGCATCGCCGTCCTGCTCGCTCTCGGCCCTTTCCTGCTCGTGGGAAAGGCCCTCCTGACCGCCGGCGTCTATGCTCCCATCGACATCTCTTACCAGGCGGAGCCCCTGGAGAATCTCGCGCGCGAGATGGGAACTCAGATCACCCGGAACCCTGCGCTCGGAGACGTCGTGTATCAGGAGATCCCTTGGCGCAAAGCCGTCCGGGAAGCGGTGAAGAACGGGAGACTTCCTGCCTGGAACCGTTTCGTGCTGGCCGGCGAGCCGCTGCTCGCGACCCAGCAACCTGCCGTGCTTCAACCCGCGACCTGGTTGGGCTTCCTCCTTCCGCTCGCGCAGGCGTGGACGTTCGAGATGGCCCTGCGATACTTTCTGGCTCTCCTCTCGGCATACCTCTTTCTGCGCGAGCTACGATGCGGGGAGATCGCCGCGCTCTTCGGAGCCGCCGGCTGGGCATTCTGCGATTACCTGGTTTTTTATGTCGGCTATCCCCTGACTTCCGCGGCCGCTCCATTCCCCCTGCTCCTCCTCGGCCTGCGCCGGCTCGTCACCCGGGCAAATCGCCGCGCGGTCGGCCTCACGATCGTTGCTCTTCTGCTCATTCTCACGTCGGGCCATCCCGAGACCTTGCTGCACAGCGTGGCGGGCGCCGGCATCTACTTTCTTTTCGAGCTTGGATTCGCCGGGAAAGGGCGGAGGCTTCGCCCCCTCGGCCTGTCTCTCATCGCCGGAGTCCTCACGCTCGGGCTCAGCGCGGTGCTGCTTCTGCCGCTTGCGGAAGCGCTGCCCCACACCATGGAGCACTTCTACCGTTCAAACGTCTATGCTCACGCCCGCCGATCCATGGCGGTCGAAGATTCGATACGACGGGCGGTCCCCGACCTCATGCCGTTCTACTACGGCTTCTCCGGAAAAGGGATGGTGATAGAGGGATACCACGAGCCCGGCTCCTATGCCGGCTCCCTGTTGCTGCCGTTCGCCACGCTCGGTCTCTTCTCAAGGCGCCGTGAGAAGTGGCCTCTCCTGCTGATCGGGCTCCTCGGCGTCGCGGTGGGCGCGCGCCTGCGCGGGGTCATGGAGGCCGTCTGCGCGCTTCCCGGGTTCGACATCGGAATCAACGAGCGGATGGTCTTTCTCGGGGCTTTCGGGACGGCGGCGCTGGCCGCTCTGGGAATGGAGCGGCTCCAAGAGGAGGGGAGGGACGGCGTTTTCGCGGGCGCGACCGTCTTCTTTCTTGCTCTCATCGCGTTCCTGTACCGCCACGCGCAACCCCACGTCTCCCAACTGCAGATGCCGGATGGCTACTTCTTGTACCGGACGGTCGTTCAGGCGCTTCCTCTGCTTCTCTGCGCGGGACTCTGGCTTGCGCTTCGGAGCCGACGGCTGGAGGCAGTCTGCATGGTCGCCGCGGTTTTGCTGCTCGCCGCGCAGCGCCGCCTGGAAGAGGGAGACTTCTATCCGACCTATCCCAACCGGGCCTTCTACCCCCCCTTGAAACTGCTGGATCCGATTCCGCGCAAGGCGCCATACCGTATGACTGCCGTCGGCTTCCTCTTCATCCCGAACATCGCGGCGCTCTACGAGGTCGAGGACGTCCGTGGCTATGAAGCAATGACCTTCAGGCCGCTCTTCGACACCTTTCCGCTCTGGTGCATCACACAGCCGGTCTGGTACAACCGGGTGGACGATCCGACGAGAGCGTTTCTTTCGTTCCTGAATGTCCGCTATGTTCTGGCGCCGCCGCGCCACTCGCCGCCGGCAGGCTGGAAGATCCTCTACGAAGGCGTCGAAGGACAACTGCTCGAGAATCCCCGGGTCCTGCCGAGAGTGTTCGTTCCGCGGTCGATCCGCTACGGAACCAGGGAAGACGATGAGGTTGCGGTGATGCTGGGGATCCGGGACTTTGCCGCCGAAGGCCTCGTCGGCGGGAGTCCGCCGGAAGGGCCGTCGGGACTTGGATTGCAAATCAATGGCGAGGCCTCCGTCGAGATCGCCTCTTACGAACCGCAGCGGATGCGGCTCCGCATCGACGCCGTCCAGCGCGCCGTCGTCGCCACCTCGGTGACATCCTGGCCAGGCTGGAAACTCTCGATCGACGGAGCGAGGGCCCCGCTGATCTCCTATAACCACGCGTTTCTCGCGTTCCGTGTGCCACCCGGCCGTCACATCGCGGTTCTCCGTTACATGCCCGACAGTTTCGTGGCCGGCTCCGTAATCAGTCTGGTGACCCTGGCTGCCGTTCTGCATCTTCTTCTGCGCCGGGCTCGTCCGGTCTGAGCGAGTGTGTGCCGGTCACGTCGGTCCTGACTCTCCTTTGTCTGCTGGTCGGGGTGGCAGCCGTGGTCGCCGGGCGCCGGCCGCGGCCGGGCCGAGGCTTGCGGTTGCCATGGATCTGGCTCGCGGGAGCCACTGCAGTGCTGATCACGGGCCTTCACATTTCCAGAGCGCCGTCGCCCGCGTCTCTCTTCAACGTCCCCGCGACGCCTCTCGACCTGACCAACGCCAGGCTCGCCGGTCTCTGGAGTTTTCTGGTAGAGGTCCGCGACAAGGTGCCCGAAGGAGCTTCCTACACGCTGCTCGCGCCGGACCCGGATGATGAAATGGTCCTGTACATGTTGTCCCTGGGGATCCTCCATAAGAACGCGGCTCTTCCCTCTTCCTACTTCGGCGCCGCGAGGCCCGAGGGAGCCCGGGCTCGATACGTGCTGTCGTACGGCAGCGACCTCCGAGGCAGTCAAGGCACTCTCCTGGTTTTCCGAGCGAGAAACGGCGCCGTCTACACACGGCCCGTTCGCCACCGATGATCGCCGCCATGGAGTTCCTCGCCGCTCAACTCGCGCTGGCGGTGTTCGGCGCCGGAGCCGGGTTCCATCCGTCCGCGCGATCGATGTCCGTGGCGAGCCGGATCTCGATATCTCTGTGCGCGGGTGCCGTGGCCCTGACTCTTGAAGGGATCCTCTTTTCCCTGGTCGGAATCCCCTGGACGGTGTTTGGCCTCTCGGTTCCGCTCTGCTCGCTATCGGCTGCATGCGCGATGCGGTGGCGCAAACTGCCGGCGCAGCCTCGCGAGCCTTTTCGCGCGCGTCGCGCCGTCGCGCTCTGGTCGGTTCTCGTCTGCGGGGTGGCTTTGCTTCTTGCCGCGTTCTCCTTCAGTTCCTCCTCGGCCACCTCGGCCGATTTCCTCCTCTTCTGGGGCGTCAAGGCCGTGCGATTCGCCGACGCCCGGGGGATTGACGCGAATTTCCTGCGCGGCCCTTTCACTTTCCATGCCGTGCCGGAATACCCGCCGCTCGTGCCCGTCGTCCAGGCTTGGGGCTGCCTGGTGGCGGGGAAAATGCCCTGGAGGGTCGCCCCCGTCTCCTCCGTGATGTGGCTGGCTTTCACCGTCCCGATCGTGCTGGAGCGGTGCCGGCGGGTTCTCGGAGACGACGAGGCCACCTCCGTGACCGCCTTCTGGACGGCGGCCCTGTCGATTTCGCTCGCCTACTCCTATTCCGGCGGAAACGCCGAGGCACCCCTGCTCTTCTTCGAGACCGTTGCCCTCGCGTGGCTGATGACCGAGGATCCATCGGAGTCGCGTTTTGTCCCGATGATCGCGCTCTCCGGCGCCGCCCTCGCGAAGGTGGAGGGCTCCCTGGCCGTCGCGCTCATTACAGTCGGCGCCCTCCTGCGGTCGGACGGGCGGGGGCTGGCCCGCTCGGCGGCCCGTGCGCTGGTTCTGGCCGCGGTGCCGGCAGCGGCGGTGGGCACCTGGTTCTTGTACCAGGCATCGCAGAGGCTTCCGGTAGGGTATCGGGCCCACGGCGCCTCCTTGTTTACCCTTCACCCGGGCAATCTCCGGGGGACCCTCACCGCGATGCTGCAATTCTTGAACGCGGGGAGCCTTTGGTTGCCCTGGGTTCTTTCCTTCTCTCTCCTTTTGCTGTTTCCCGGGGTATGGCGCCGCGTCCTGCCGGCCCTCCTCTTGATCGGTGGACTGCTCGCGTTCTTTCTCTTTGACTATCTCCACGACGCCGCCGTTCCGCGCATTCGCATCGAGTGGACTCTCCCGCGGGTCTCGCAGCCGGCTCTGTCCGCGGCGATCCTGGCGGCCGGTCTGGCGTCTCTGTGGCCTCGGTCCGCGCCGGCTTGCGGCGAGCGTTCCCGGTAATGCCCCGGCCCGCGGAACAATGGAGAGATCGAGGCGCGGTCTTTCCGCTTGCCGTGTTTGCGTTTGTCCCTTCAGCGCCCGTCGGCAAGCGTAGCGTGACCGATGCAAATTCGAGGAAGGTATGATCGGGATGGTGTCACAAGAAGCGAAAAGGGGGATTGTCAATGGAGTTGCCTGTCAGGCTACCGGCCGTCGCAATCGCGTTGACGATTGCGGCTTTCATCGGGTGTGGGAAGAGTGAGACTTCGTCCGGCAGCGCGTCGGGCGCGCTCGAGAAGTCGCCGGCGGTAGTGGAATCAACCCCTGATTCTCATCCGCCTTTCGGAGTTCTCGATACGCCTCGAGAGGGCTCGGCGGTGCCGATCAAGTCCTGGGGCACGGGGTGGGCGCTGGATGACTCAGGCATCTTCCAGGTCACGGCGAGCGCTGACAATGGTCCGGCGGTACCCGCCAAGATCGGCCAGCCATTCCCGGGGGTCAAGGAGTCTTATCCGAACTCGCCCGACAACGATAAGGCTGGATTCATCTTCGCAGTGCCCGACTTGCCGCCCGGCCCGCATTTCCTGAAGGTGGAGATCCTCGCGAAGGACGGCGGCAGAACCGTCCTCACGAGAAGTTTCAACGTGAAGTAGCTCCGAACCGCCACTCAGGAGACTTGCCAGCGGACTTCGAATCAGGTCCTGCGCCGCCCCACGAAGACGGAGAAGTCGGACTCGATATCGCCCGACCGGGTCAAACGGTCTTCAGCCTGGCAGAGAACCTGGAGGAGCCCATGGTCGCCGGGATCTCCATGGCGGAAATTGGCGACGACGCCGAAGAGCAGAGGATTCAGGAGGCCTCCTCCGGCGGGGTACTCAGCCTCCGATTGGAAGATCTGTCTCGCGATGGGAAGCACTTCCTCGCTTCTCACCGCCTCGGTCGGGTCATCGCGTCGGACATCCTCCGGGTCCTGGCGCACCCGCCTCCAGAGGCACCTGCCGGTCAACGGATCCTGGCGGAGGTGTTCGGGGAGGAGCCTGAAGTAACGGTTGATCAGCTCGAGCCGCTCATCGGAGTACTGGAATCGGTTCGGCCCGACGTACTCGAAGAAGAGCAACTTCCCCTCCGGCCCGAGAGCTTCATGGATCCGAGTGTAGAGGTCCTCCAGATTGGTGATGTGGTGGATCACGTCGTGGGCGAAGACGGCGTCGTAGGGGCCGCCGAGTCCCCCTCTCTCCAGATCGACGACCCGATACTCGATCCTGTCGAGCCCCTTCTCGGCGGCCATGCTGGAAGCCCGGGCGACTGTTTCGTGCGCGAAGTCGCAGGCAACGATGGAACGGAATCGCCCGCGCTCGGCGAGCGCCCGCTCGAGCCAGCCCGAGCCGCATCCCAGGACCAGGGCGCGGTCCAAAGAGGGAGCCAGGTGCCGCCACTCGGCATAGGTGACCCAATCGCAGTGGGGGTTTCCCGTGATGAGCTTGTGCAGATAGCAGCGGACGACGGGCGAAGAGGTCCATACGAGGCTCTCGAGCGTTGCCTTGAATTGTCGCTCGTTCCAGCGTGTCTGCACGGCGCCGCATTATCTCCGAACCGGAACCGGCGCGCGGGAGGAAGAACGAAGACGGATCGGGGAGGAGCGAATTGACGAAGTCTCGCTGCGTCAGGCCGCGATTTCCCGACGGTGTGGTGGGAGGGCTTCTCGGAGGCCTCGGGGTCCTGCCGCTTCTTCCCATCGTGAGCGGGCTCGCGATCCGCTTCTTTTTGCGCCCGGCGGCGGGGGACGCGCTGCCGTGGTTTTCCCTTCTTGCTCTGCTGGCGATCGTCGCAGCGACAGTGTTTCGGGACGGTTCGACTCGGCGGATCGGGCAGCCTGGATCGGTTTTGCGGTAGCCGTCTTTTCGATACGGTCGATCCTCGGCCGGCCTGACGCGCCTCATGTGGCTCATTACGAGGTGTTCGTGGGACTGCCTTCGGCCTGGTTGCTCCTGCGGTTTGCTGCTCGGCTCGACCAGTGGCATCTCGCGCGCCGGAAGATCGCGCGATGACGCGTCTGGGAAGAGACCGTTCGGTATCAGACTAAAGTCTAAGGGAAGAAATCCTTGACCCCGTCTTCACGGAGAAATAGTCTTCGCCACAAGGTCGTGCGGTAACGGATGATCGGAGGAGGTATCCACGAGACGCGGCTGCGATCTGAGCGCGTGCTCTTCTCCCGCCCGCGCGGCTGCTGTCCGGAGCGGAATGCGCTCCGGATGGAAGCCCGCGCGCCAGGACCAACGACTCCACTCATGGCTTCCACGACGGCTCGCCGGCCGGCGGCCGTTTCTTTCACTGCCGTTTCCTGAGGACTCGCGTGTTTTTGGCCGCATGACTTTCGGAGGGTAGACATGAAAACCCGCACCCGTTGGATCCTCGCCGCGCTCACGGTCGTGCTTCTCCCGCTCGTGATCTCGGTTCCCTTGAGCAAGGCCCAGGTCTCCAGGATCTCGAGAGGCGCGCTCCTCCTGCAGAAGAATGTCCTGTCTCTGCCAGGGAGGATCTTCGGCAGCGCCATGCTCGGCTCCTCCGCGAAGCTGGCCGGAGGAGAGCCCAACAAAGACGACGGCGTCATAGCGGGCTCCTCGTATCGCAACGACACTTCGCCGCCGCTGCGCGATCTGCCTCCGTCGCCCGTGAGCACCAAGGGCAAGGCCGAGCACGAGGCCAACGCGAACCCGAAAATACCCAATCATCATGTGGACGGCGGCGATACCGTTGTTCAGCGACGGCATTTTTCCGCCGCCCCGACCATTCCCGGCACGATACTGAACTTCGAAGGCATCCCCTTTCCGGGCGTGGCGTGCAATTGCGCGCCTCCCGACACCAACGGCGAGGTGGGCGCGACGCAGTACGTCCAGATCGTCAACGAAGGCTTCCAGGTCTTCGACAAACTTACGGGCGGGTCGGTGATGGGTCCCGTGGGCATCCAGACCCTCTGGGCCGGCTTCGGCGCGCCTTGCGAGACCAATGGCGACGGCGACCCCGTCGTGATCTACGACCAGCTCGCCAATCGCTGGGTCATCAGCCAGTTCGCTGGCGCGTCCATCCCGACGGACGAGTGCGTCGCCGTCTCCACCACGAGCGACGCCACCGGCTCATACAACCGCTACGGTTTTCACCTGGGCACGAATTTCTTCGACTACCCGAAGCTGGCGGTCTGGCCCGACGCCTATTACATGAGCATGAACGTTTTTAATTCTTCGGCCACGGCTTTCCTCGGCCCCCAGCCGTTCGCCTTCGACCGCGCGGCGATGCTCGCCGGAGATCCGGCCACCTTCGTGAGCACCGGCATCACCGTCGGACCCACCGAGGATCCTTATCTGCCCGCCGACCTGGACGGCTCCCGGCTGCCGCCCGCCGGCGCCCCGGCGACGTTCGTGGAATGGCCGGGCAGCGGCGTCTACAAGGTCTACCACATGCACACCGACTTTGCCGTTCCGGCCAACAGCACCTTTACCCTCTTCGCCAGCCCGGCCGCCGCCCCCTTCACGGAGCTGTGCCCCACGACGCGGGCCTGCGTGCCCCAGCTCGGCTCGACGACCAATCTGGACGGCATCGGCGACCGGCTGATGTTCCGCGCTGCCACCCGCTTCTTCCCCGACGACCACGAGGCGACCGTCGGAAACTTCTCCGTCCTCTCCGGCGGAGTGTCCGGCATTCGCTGGTTCGAGCTGCGCGACGCGACCGCCGGACCGGTGACGGTCTTCCAGGAAAGCACCTATCAACCCGACACCGACTGGCGCTGGATGGGCAGCGCGGCGATGGACAACCAGGCGAACCTCGCTCTGGGCTTCAGCGCCTCCAGCGCCACCATTTTTCCGCAGATTCGATACGCGGGACGGCTGGCAACCGATCCGTTGAACACGCTGGCTCAGGGCGAAGCCCACTTGTTTGACGGCACCGGCAGCCAGAGCGACACCAGCAGCCGCTGGGGCGATTACAGCGACCTGACCATTGATCCCGTGGACGACTGCACGTTCTGGTACACCACGGAGTACTACGCGACGACGTCCAGCTTCAACTGGCGCACACGCATCGGCAACTTCAAGTTTGCCGAGTGCACTCCGCAGGCGACGGGAACCGCGCACTTCGTCGTGACGATCTGTGACGGAGGCTCGCCGCTGGCCAACGCCCTCGTCACCATTGACGGCTCCCTCACCGGCGCGACGGCCGCCGACGGCACATATGACGCCACGCTGCCGGCCGGAACGCACTCGTTCTCGATCTCCAAGGCCACGTTCGATACTGCGACCGGCACCTTCGACATCACCGACGGGGCGACCACAAACGTGCCCGTCTGCCTGACGGGAGTTCCCGTCATCGTCCCGGCGGGCTCGACGCTCGTTGACGAGAGTTGCGTGCCTCCCAACGGCGCGATCGATCCCAACGAGAACGTGACCGTCAGCTTCGCTCTGATGAACACCGGCGGCGCCAGCACGACGAACCTGGTGGCGACGCTGCAGAATTCCGGCGGCGTCACGCCCACGAGCGGCCCGCAGAGCTACGGCTCCATTGCCCCGGGCGGGACGGCGGCGAGAGACTTCTCTTTCATCGCGAGCGGCGCCTGCGGCGGGACGATCACCGCCACGCTCCAGTTACAGGACGGTGCGACGAATCTCGGAACGGCCACATACACGTTTACGCTGGGAGTCCTGACGGTGGCGCTCACCGAGAACTTCGATGGAGTGACCCCGCCCGCCCTGCCGGCCGGATGGATGGCGGCCAATGCCTCGGGGCCGGCGCCGCTTTGGGTCACCTCGAATTCGGGCACTCCGGCGCCCCCGGCAGACACGGCGCCCAATGCCGCGTTCGTGGACGACCCCAACGTTGTGAGCGACAAGAGGCTGGATTCTCCCTCCATTCCCATCACCAGCAGCTCGGCCCAGGTGACGTTCCGGAACAACTACGCCCTGGAGAACACCTTCGACGGAGGCGTGCTGGAGATCTCGATCGGCGGCGGAGCGTTCACCGACATCGTGACCGCCGGCGGAAGCTTCGTGACCGGCGGTTACAACGGCTCGATCAGCTCCAGTTTCAGCAACCCGCTCGCGGGGCGGCAAGCCTGGACCGGAAGCTCCGGCGGATTCATCACAACGACGGCCAACCTGCCCGCGGCCGCGGCCGGTAACAACGTCCAGTTGAGGTGGCGGATGGGCAGCGACACCAGCGTCGCCGCCACGGGATGGAGGGTGGATACCGTTCAGGTCAGCGACGGCTTTGTCTGCTGCGGCCCGCAGATCGTCGCCGCGGGCTCTAATCTGGTGTCCGAGAGCTGCCCGCCGTCAAACGGGGCGATCGATCCCGGCGAGACCGTGACTGTCAGTCTGTGTGTGAGGAACACCGGCTTGAGCGACACGGTTGACCTCGTGGGCACGCTCCTGGCGACGGGAGGCGTCACGAACCCCAGCGGACCGCAGGATTACGGCGTGGTCGTCGGGGGCGGAGCCGCGGTGTGCCGCGACTTCACCTTCACGGCCGAGGGCACCTGCGGCGGCACGCTCACGGCGAGCCTGCAGTTGCAGGATGGCCCGAACAACCTCGGCACCGTGACCTATACCTTCCCGCTGGGAACGACGGTCCCGGCGACGGCGACCTTCTCCAACGCGACACCGATCATCATCCCAGCCTCGGGGACCGGCTCCTCGACCGGCTCGCCGGCCACGCCTTATCCCTCCGACATCGCCGTCTCCGGCGTGAGCGGCCTGGTGACCAAAGTCACGGTGTCCCTCAATGACATGAATCACACTTTCCCGAGCGATGTGGATGTCCTTCTGGTCGGGCCGGGAGGCCAGAAGTTCATCATTCTCTCCGACGTGATCGGCGGCACCGACTGGGTCGGAATCAATTACACGCTCGACGACGCGGCGGCCTCGCTCGTGCCCTCGTCGGGAACGCCGGTGTCCGGCACGTTCAAGCCCACCAACTACGGAACGGGCGACCTCTTTCCGCCTCCCGCGCCGGCGGCGCCCTACGAGTCTCCGGCCACGGCCGGCTCGGCGACGTTCGCGTCCGTGTTCAATGGCAGCAACCCCAACGGCACCTGGAGCCTGTATGTGGTGGACGACGCCGCCGGGGACATCGGCAACTTCAACGGCGGCTGGAGCGTGACAATCACGACGGCCGAGCCGGTCTGCACCACGCCGTGCCCGCCGCCGACGGAAACTCCAACTCCGACGAATACTCCGACCCCGACACCCACGCCGACGAGCACGCCGACGCCGACGCCGACGGCAGTGACAGGCAATCAGGGCTGTGGCACCGGTTACTGGAAGCAGCAGCAGCACTTCGATTCCTGGTGTGCCAGCTATACCCCCACCACGCTGGTGTCGACCGTGTTCGATACCACTGACTGTGGTTGCAGCTTCGGCAGTCTGACGTTCCTCCAGGCTCTCCAGGGGGCCGGGTTCGGGCCCACGGTCTGCAATGCGCAGGCGAAGCTCTATCAGATGGGGGTCGCGGCCCTGCTCAATGCGTGTCCCGGCAGTGGGGTCGCCTACGCGCTGAGCACGGCGCAGGTCATCAGTGAGGTCAACACCGCGCTCCAGTCCTGCAACAGGACCACGATTCTCAACGAGGCCGGGCGGCTGGACGGCTTCAACAACGGTTCCGGGGGGTGTCCGCTGCACTGACGATCGCGATAGCTCCAGGGACTTACGGCAGGGCGGATCTTCCGCCCTGCCGTTTTTGTATGCGAGCCGCGGCGAGGACACGGCCACCCATCGCGATTCTTCCCTCGGGGAGGTACGGGGGCTGGACGGCATTTCCGTCATGGAGCGCTCGCCGGAAGAATCGCGCGATGACGCGGCTGGGAAGCCGGCGTCTTTCTGTCCGGCCAGTCAGACTGGGGACCATGAGGCCCCCGTTTTTTGGTGCCAATCCCCAGGGCCGATTCCGGAAGGCCGAAGTTATGTTTTTCCAGTAGCTTGCGCTTGGCCGGCCTCGCCCGGGCCGGCGGCGTTGCGGCTGCATCGAAGCGAACGGAGCAGCGCGCAGCCTATGACAAAAGTCCAACGAAGAATCTCCTTGACCTGCTTCCGGCCGGCAAAATAGTCTTGCCCGCATAACTTTCGGAGGTTTGAAATGGGAAGGCGTACCACATCCATTCTCGTCACGCTCTCCATCCTGGTTCTCGCGGTCGTGGTCTCGGTTCCATTGAGCAGGGCGCAGATCGTCAAGATCTCGAAGGGCGTCCTGCTGCTTCCGCAGAAGGTCTTGTCGCTATCTCCGAAAGTCCTGCATAGCGCCCTGCTACGGGGGCCCTTGAGTGCAGAGGCTAAACAAGCCGCGGAAGCCAACGGCGTCATCGTGGGCGCCTCTTACCACAATGACACCTCGCCGCCTTTGCGCGACATGAAGCCGATTCCCGTCAAGCCGCGCCCCGAGCACGAGGCGAACAGGAACCCGAAGATACCGAACCATCACAAGGACGCTGCCGACGGGGCCTTCGTGCAGGACCAGCCCGTTCCTTCGCCGAACGTGCCGGCGCCGATCCTGAATTTCGACGGCATTCCGTTCCCGGGCGTGGTGTGCAATTGCGCGCCGCCCGACACCAACGGCGAAGTGGGTTCGACGCAGTACGTCCAGATCGTCAACGAGGGCTACCAGGTCTTCAACAAGGCCACGGGCGCCTCGGAGTTCGGGCCCGTGAGCATCTCCTCGATCTGGACCGGCTTCGGCGGAAACTGCGAGCTCGCCGGTGACGGCGACCCCGTCGTGCTCTACGACCAGATCGACAACCGTTGGATCGTCAGCCAGTTCGCGGACAACGGGATAACCCTTACAGACGAGTGCATCGCCGTGTCCACCACGGACGATGCCACGGGCTCCTACAACCGGTACGGCTTCCATCTGAGCGAGAACTTCAACGACTATCCGAAGCTGGCGGTCTGGCCCGACGGCTATTACATGAGCGTGAACGTGTTCAACTCCGCGGGCACGGCGTTCCTGGGCCCGCAGCCGTTCGCCTTCGACCGTTCGCAGATGCTCATCGGCGCGCCGGCGACCTTCGTGAGCACCGGCATCACGGGCGGACCGACGGAGGACGCCTTCCTGCCATGCGACCTGGACGGGAGCAACCTGCCCCCGGCCGGCGCGCCCGACTGCTTCGTGGAGTTCCCGGGCACTGTGCTGCAATACAAGGTCTATCACATGCACGCGGACTTCGCGGTGCCCGCCAATACGACCTTCACTCTCTTCGCCAACCCGGCCGCGGCGCCCTATACGGCGCTGTGTCCGTTCACGCGAAGCTGCGTGCCTCAACTGGGGACCGCGGACGGACTGGACGCGATCGCGGACCGGTTCATGTTCCGTGCGGCCTATCGCAACTTCGGCGACCACGAATCGGTGGTGACCAATTACACCGTCAGCTCCAACGCGGTCGCGGGGATCCGGTGGATCGAGCTGCGCGACGTGACCTCGGGTCCGGTGACGGTTTTCCAGGAGAGCACCTACCAGCCCGACACGACGTGGCGGTGGATGGGCAGCGTGGCGATGGATTTTCAGGGCAACATGATGCTCGGGTTCAGCGCCTCCGACGCGACGATCAACCCGCAGATCCGCTACGCCGGGCGCCTCGCATCCGATCCGATCAACGTCCTGGCGCAGGGCGAAGGACATTTGTTTGACGGCACCGGCAGCCAGCAGGACACCGTCAACCGCTGGGGCGATTACAGCGACATGACGATCGACCCGGTGGACGACTGCACGTTCTGGTACACCCAGGAGTACTACGCGACGACGTCCAGCTTCAACTGGCGCACGCGCATCGGCAACTTCAAGTTCCCCGGCTGCTCGATCGGCACCCCGACGCCCACGGTGACGGGGACGCTCACGGAGACGCCGACGCCGACGAACACCTTCACGCCGAGCAACACGCCGACTCCGACGCCGACGCCCTGCCCCGGGGATCAATACACGATCACGGGCGGAACCGACACGATCGTGCCCGGAACGACCGACGTCGGAAATCACTGCGACGACTGCGATACTGTCGTCGCCCTGCCCTTCTCCTTCACTCTGTACAATCAGACTTTCAATAGCGTCAACGTCAGCTCCAACGGCCGCCTCGACTTCGTGATTGCCAACGAGCCCGGCGGCTTTGTTACCAGCTGCTTGCCGGCGCCACCCAATATCGGGCCTTACGACTTCACGATCTTCCCCCTGTGGCACGACCAGCGCACCGACGTGGGTCTGGCCGGCTGCGCGAGCTTCGCAAACGGCTGCGGGATCTTCACATCGGTTTCGGGCTCCGCGCCCGACCGCATCTTCAACATCGAGTGGCAGACCGTGCGTTTTGCCGACAACAATGCAACGGAGCACTACGAGGTGCGGCTGCATGAGGCCTCGCTGTTGAAACAGTTCGACGTGGTCTACGGCGCGACCAACGGGATCAGCGCGGCCGACACCGGCGGCGTCCAGGGGAACGCGGCCGCCGGGTTCCTCACGCAGGACTTCTGCAACACCCTCGCGCCTTCGAACGTCTCGCGCACTTACACGTCCACCGGCTGCCAGACGCCGACGCCGACCATAACGGGAACGCGGACAGAAACGCCGACTCCCACGCCCACCTGCGCCCCGGTCGTTTTCAACGGAAGCATCGATACCAGTGATCCCACGCAGGTTGACCGACTCTTCCGCAGCGGTATTCCCCAGACCTGTCCCGCCAGTACCTCATGCGCAACCTTCGGTGATGGACTCCCCCACCATTACGATTCGTACACGTTGACAAACACGACCGGATCGGCTCAGTGCGTGACGGTGGACGTCAATACGGCTTGCACGGGCACCAATTTCGTCTTCACGGGAGCTTATCTGGGCAGCTTTGATCCAAACAACATCTGCGCCAACTGGATTGCAGACGAAGGAGGAAGTCCAAATCCAACTCAACCGTTCTCCTTCGACATCGCCGACGGCCAGACCTTCGTCCTGGTGGTGGCCGAGGTCACTGCTGATACAGGTTGTCCTGCTTATACCCTGTCCGTGTCAGGGTTGTGCGGCGGTGCAACGCCAACACCCACAGCGACGCCGACGCCGACCATAACCGGAACGCTGACCGAGACGCCGACTCCGACGCCCACGGCCTGCCAGACGTCGTGGCAGATCGAAGCGAACATGCCCGTTGATCTGTATGGCGCGGCCGGCGCTTCCGACGGCACTTTCGTTTACGAGGCCGGCGGCTACTCCTTCAGCCTGGCCACCACCCTGAACGTCTTCAACCGTTACGATCCGGCTACCAATGCATGGAGTGCGCTGGCGCCGATGCCCGACGCGGTCATCATGGCGTCCGCGGTGTATTACCCGACGACCAATAAGATCTTCGTGTTCGGCGGCGAGGACGCCGTCAGCGGCTTGAACAGCAACGCGACCAGGATCTACGACATCGCGACGAACACCTGGAGCGCGGGAGCGGCGATGCCGGACGTGCGCAGTTTCATGGCTTCCGGCTACAACAGCGCTGACGGCAAGATCTACCTCGCCAGCGGCTACAACACGGGGGACGTCACCAGCGCCCAGCCCAATACGTGGGCCTATGACCCCGTTGCGAATACTTTCAACACTGCTCTCGCGGCGATGCCGCATCCCACGGGCGGAGCCGCGTCCGGCATCATCAACGGACACCTGTACGTGGCCGGCGGGCGCGACGCCACCAACACGGTTATCGCCCTCACCTGGGACTACAACATCGGGACGGACACCTGGACGGCAAGGGCCAATATGCCGATCGCGACGAACGTTCCGGGCAATGCTGTCGCTGCCGGCGAGCTCTGGGTCTTCGGGAGCGGCAACCCGTTCGGTCCGATCGGTCCGAGCGACCGTCAGCGGGGTCCGAACACCGCAGCGACCGGGCTGGTATACGACCCCGTTGCGGACGCCTGGTCGAACGCTCCCAACCTCAACGTGGCTCGGTCCTTCGCCTCGGGCACCTCGACGGGCACCAAGCTGGTTGCGGCCGGCGGCTACAACGGCGCAACCACGGTCGCGACGACAGAGGTCCGGGCTCTGTCCTGCGTGACGCCGACGAACACGCCGACGAACACTCCTGTGCCGCCGACGTTCACGCCGACGAACACGCCGACGAACACTCCTGTGCCGCCGACGAACACGCCGACGCCGACGCCAGTGATCGGTAATCAAGGCTGTGGTCATGGCTACTGGAAGCAGCAGCAGCACTTCGATTCCTGGTGCGCCAGCTACACGCCCGGCACGCTGGTGTCGACCGTGTTCGACACCACCGACTGTGGCTGCAACTTCAGCAGTCTGACGTTCCTCCATGCTCTCCAGGGGGCCGGGTTCGGGCCCACCGTCTGCAACGCGCAGGCGAAGCTCTATCAGATGGGAGTCGCGGCATTGCTCAATGCGTGTCCTGGCAGTGGCGTCGCCTACCCGCTGACCACGGCGCAAATCATCAGTGAGGTCAACACCGCGCTCCAGTCCTGCAACAGGACGACGATTCTCAACGAGGCCGGGCGGCTGGACGGCTTCAACAACGGTCCCGGAGGGTGTCCGCTGCACTGACGATCGCGATAGCTCCAGGGACTTTCGGCAGGGCGGATCTTCCGCCCTGCCTCTTTTTATTGCGGGCCGCGGCAGGCGAGCATTCTCGAGGTTCGGGTGGAGCAGTGGTCAGCCGGCCGGCCTGGCGGCACTCCCCCTACCCTGGCGCTTTCCCCCCTGCGCGGGAGGAGAGGGCGGGAGAGAGGGATTCAGTCGTATGAAACGGCAAAACCACCCAGGCCCTCTCCGCGCTCGCCGTCCTGGCTCTTCTGGTCGTGATCCTGGCGCTCTTGAGCAAGGCCCAAGGAGGAGCCAAAATCACCAATGTCACGGCTGCGGCGCCGAGCGCGCTCAGCGCGTGGTCGGTCGTCGCCAACTATCCGGCCGTTATCGAATCCCCAACGGTCGGTTCGGACGGCACCTTCGCCTATGCCCCGGCCGGTTTCGCCGGCGGCGCGGCCACTAACTAACATGGCCAATCGTTACGATCCCGTGGCGAATACCTGGACACCCATCGCTCCGATTCCGGTTGCCGTGTACGCGACTTGGAGCGTGTATGCCGCCAACACGAACTCGATCTATGTCTTCGACGGCTTCAACGGCAGCACCGTGCAGAACACGACCCAGATTTATGTCTCTCGGTCCTTTCCCGGCGGGAGAGGACAGGGTGAGGGCCGCAACGGACACTATTAGACTAAAGTCGTATGCCGTCGCGCCAATTAATCTTCTTGACCTGTTCGAGACTGCGGAGATAGCCTTGCCCCCATCGCCCGGATGGCTTGGCACAAGGCAAATGTTGCCTGGTGAGTTAGGAGGTTCGATATGAAGACCCGAACTCGATGGATTCTTGCCGCGCTCATCGTCCTGCTCCTTCCGGTCCTGGTCCTCGTGCCTTTGACAAAGGCCCAGGCTGCCAGGAATTCTCCGGGTCAGCTGCTCCGCGCCGCGATCGCGCAACTGTTGCCGCAGGCGGCGGGACAACAAGTCCCCGCGAGAAACGACGTGTCCGCAAACGGGTCGAAGCTCTTCGGCGCTCAGGCGGCGCGCACGCAGGCGATGGCCGGGTCGGAGGTTCCCACAACCTCGAGCGGACCCATCGCGGAGAAGCTCGGCACTCCGCCGGAGCCAAAGGTCGTGCAGGTCGTCCTCTACGACCAGTACAATAATGCCGGGACCAACGCCAGCCTGTCCGCGACGTTCACCGACTTCCCCACGTTCAGCGCCGATCTCGCCGACGACTTCGTCGTGCCCGCAGGGCAGACCTGGAGTGTGGAATCGATCGATGCCGATGGCGTGTACTTCAATGGCCCGGGACCTGCCACCAGTTTCAATGTCTTCTTCTACGCCGACAACGCGGGTCTTCCCGGCGCGCTGGTCTATGCGGCCACCAATCAGCCGGTCGTGCAAGTCGGCACGACCTTTACGGTCAACCTGACCGTGCCGGCCGTCCTTCCCGCGGGCACGTACTGGGCCGAGGAGCAGGCCAACATGACCTTCGCGACACAGGGCGAGTGGGGTTGGACCGACCGAACGGTACAGTCGAACAATACCGCGGCCTGGCAGAACCCGGGCGGCGGCTTCGGGGTCTGCCCCAGCTGGACTCGGAAGCTGACCTGCATTCCCACCGCGAGCGGGCCCGACCAGGTCTTCCGGTTGAACGGTACGATCGTCGGCACGACACCAACGCCGACGCCCACACCGGGGTGCACGCCGGACTATACGACTACCACGACGACCGGGAATACCATCGAGCCCGGGGTTACCGACACGGGGAACCATTGCGATGATTGCGCAACCGCTATTACATTCCCATTCCCGGTCAGCGTGTACGGGCAGACCTTTACCGGTGGGAGTGTCGGCTCCAACGGCAGCTTTGACCTGACAGCGCCGCTCAGCTCTCCCTTCACCCATGGCTGTCTTACCTTGCCCAATACGTTTTGGGGCATGGCCATTCTGCCGTATCAAGACGACTTGCGCACAGATAACCTTGGGTGGCCTGGATGCGCGGGCTTCCCCGGAGGAACCTGTGGCATTTTCACGACCACCACCGGCAGCATGCCAAATCGCGTCTTCTATATCGAGTGGCGCGCAACGCACTTTTCCGATACCACAACCTCGGCCAACTGTGAAGTGGTGTTCTACGAGAGCGACACGACTCACTTTGACATCATCTACGGAGCGACCAATGACAATGGCAGCGATGAGACGAGCGGCGTGCAAGCAAGCTCCGCTGGCCCGGCTACGACGTTCTCCTGTGCCACGGCCGCGCTCAGCGATGGTTTGAAAGTCCGGTACACCTTCGCCTGCCCATCGCTGACACCAACGCCGACCGACACTCCGACGAACACTCCTGTGCCGCCGACGGACACGCCGACCAACACGCCGACGAACACTCCTGTGCCGCCGACGAACACGCCGACGCCGACGCCAGTGATCGGCAATCAAGGCTGTGGTCACGGCTACTGGAAGCAGCTACAGCACTTCGATTCCTGGTGTGCCAGCTACACCCCCACCACGCTGGTGTCGACCGTGTTCGATGCCACTGACTGTGGCTGCGACTTCAGCAGTCTGACGTTCCTCCAGGCTCTCCAGGGGGCCGGGTTCGGGCCCACCGTCTGCAATGCGCAGTCGAAGCTCTATCAGATGGGAGTCGCGGCCCTGCTCAATGCGTGTCCCGGCAGTGGCGTCGCCTACGCGCTGAGCACGGCTCAGGTCATCAGTGAGGTCAACACGGCGCTCCAGTCCTGCAGCAGGACGACGATTCTCAACGAGGCTACGCGGCTGGACGGCTTCAACAACGGTCCCGGGGGGTGCCCGCTGCACTGACGATCACGAACAGCTCCAGGGACTTTCGGCAGGGCGGATCTTCCGCCCTGCCTTTTTTTATTGCGGGCCGCGGCAGGCGAGTATTCTCGAGGTCCGGTTGGAGCAATGGTCAGTCGGCCAGCCTCGTCTCTCGCCCCTCTCCCGGCGGGAGAGGGCAGGGTGAGGGCAGCAACCGATCCTAGACTAAAGTCGTATGCCGTCGCGCCAACTAATCTTCTTGACGTGTTCGGGACCGTGGGGATAGCCTTGCCGCCGTAGCTCGGAGGCTTGGTATGAAGTGCGGGCCGCGGGAGCGACGATTGACCCGTTTTCAGTCGCACAAGGCAGTGTTGCCTTGTGAGTTTGGAGGTTCGAAATGATGACCCGAACTCGGTGGATCCTTGCCGCGCTCATCGTCCTGCTCCTTCCGGTCCTGCTCCTGGTGCCTTTGACCAAGGCCCAGGCTGCCAGGAACTCTCCGGGTCCGTGGCTCCGCGCCGCGATCGCGCAGCTGATGCCCCAGGCGCGGGCACAGCAAGTCGCCGCGAGAAACAGCGTGCCTGCAAACAGGTCGCAGCTCCCCCCGCTCTCGAGCAGGGCCGCCGGCGCTCAATCGGCGCGCATCCAGGCGATGGCCGGGTCGCCGCTTCCCATAACCTCAAGTGGGGCTACCGGGGGGAAAGTCAGCACTCCGCCATTTCCTCAATCTCCGCAGGTCGTCCTCTATGACCAGTACGATAATGCTTCGGGCACAGCCAGCTTGTCCGCGACGTTCACCGACTTCCCCACCTTCAGCTCCGATCTCGGCGACGACTTCGTCGTGCCCGCAGGGCAGACCTGGAGTGTGGAATCGATCGATGCCGATGGCGTGTACTTCAATGGCGCGGGACCTGCCGACAGTTTCAATGTCTTCTTCTACGCCGACAACTCGGGTCTTCCCGGCGCGCAGGTCTATGCGGCCACCAACCAACCGTTCGCGCAAGTCGGCACCACCTTTACGGTCAGCCTTGCCGTTCCGGCCGTCCTCCCCGCGGGCACGTATTGGGCCGAGGCGCAGGCCAACATGACCTTCGCAACGCAAGGCGAGTGGGGTTGGACCGACCGAACGGTGCAGTCGAACAACACCGCAGCCTGGCAAAACCCGGGTGGCGGCTTCGGCGTCTGCGGCAGCTGGACTCGAAAGCTGACCTGTATTCCCACCGCGGGCGGACCCGACCAGGTCTTCCGGTTGAACGGTACGATCGTCAGCGCTACACCGACGCCGACACCCACACCGGGGGGTTGTCAGTTTCATGTCCTCATCGTCGGCGCCGATACAGGCGCGCCTACCGATCTGCAAAACCAGATCCTGGCAGAACCCGGTGTCCTCACCGCGGACTTCTTCGATGCCCAGGCCGGCACTCCCACCCTGGCCCAGCTTCAGCAATACCAGATCGTCGTGCCGTACAGCAACTTCCCCTTCCTGGATGGCGTGATGCTCGGCGACAATCTGGCGGACTACGCGGACGGGGGCGGAATCGTCGTGCAGCTTGGCTTCAGCCACTACGGGCCCGGCCAGCCGTACGGAGTCAACGGCAGATGGCTGACCGGCAACTACAACCCCTATGACTACTCAACGAACCTGGGATTCGGCGCCTTCACGCTGGGCGCGTTCAACGCGGCGCACCCGCTCATGGCCGGCGTGGCCACGCTCAACAGCGACTTCCAGAACATCGTGGCGCCCGCCGGGGGAGCGACCGAGGTCGCGGCGGCGAGCAACGGCAACTCGCTGGTCGCGTACCGCCCGGTCAGCGGGGGACACACGACGGTTGGGATCACGGCCTATGTCGGTGCGGACGCCACGGAAAGCGGGCACTGGGGACGGGTGATCGTCAACGCGGGCCGCTGGCTCTCCACCAGCTGTCAGCCGACTCCGACGCCGACTCCGACGGACACGCCGACATCAACACCGACTCCGACGGACACGCCGACGAGCACGCCGACGCCGACGCCGACGGCAGTGGTGGGCAACCAGGGCTGCGGCCTCGGTTACTGGAAGCAGCAACACCACTTCGATTCCTGGTGCGGCAGCTACACGCCCAACACGCCGGTGTCGACCGTGTTCGATACCACTGACTGTGGCTGCGACTTCAGCAGTCTGACGTTCCTCCAGGCTCTGCAGGGGGCCGGGTTCGGGCCCACCGTCTGCAATGCGCAGGCGAAGCTCTATCAGATGGGAGTCGCGGCCCTGCTCAATGCGTGTCCCGGCAGTGGCGTCGCCTACCCGCTGAGCACGGCGCAGATCATCATGGAGGTCAACACCGCGCTCCAGTCCTGCAACAGGACCACGATACTCAACGAGGCCGGGCGGCTGGACGGCTTTAACAACGGACCCGGGGGTTGCCCGCTGCACTGACGATCGCGAATAGCTGTAGGAACCTTCGGCAGGGCGGATCTTCCGCCCTGCCTTTCTTGTATACGGGCGGCGGCGGGCGAGCATCCTCGAGGTCCGGTTGGAGCAGTGGTCAGTCGGCCGGCATGGCGGCACCCCCCGCTCTCTCGAGGAACTGCCTCCACCTCTCCACGTACTGCTTGCCGCCGGCGAGATACGTATCATTGTGCGTGGCGCCGGGGATCACATAGAAGTCCCTGGGGGGCGTCGCGAGATCGAAGAGCCGGCGGGCGTGGCCTCGCGGGATGACGTCGTCTCTCTCGGCGGCAACGATCAGTTTCGGGATGGTGATCCGCGCGATCTTCGCCTCGTTGTCGAAACGTGTGCGGATCAGAAATGCCGGCAGGAACGGATAGATGGCCCTCGCCATGGCCGCGATCGAGCGAAACGGAGTCTCCAGGATCAGCGCGAGGCAGGGATGCCGCAGCGCCGTCTCGATCGCGACCGCGCCGCCGAGGGACTCTCCGAAGAGCACGATCCGGTCGGCCGGGAATCCCCGCTCGGCCGCCGCCCGGATGATCGCCTCGCCGTCCAGGTAGAGGCCCTCTTCATCAGGCTTTCCGCTGCTCGCTCCGTAGCCGCGGTAGTCCACGAGAAAGACGTCGAGGCCGAGCGACTCAACCAGGAGTTTCGCGCGCTCGAGCCGGTGGCTGATGTTCCCGGCGTTGCCGTGGAAGAAGAGCAGGGCCGTCCTGCCCGCGCCGTGGATCCACCATCCCTCGAGCCGCACGCCCCCGCCCGATTGGAGCGAGAGCGGCTCCGCCGCCAGGCCGAAGTCCTCGGGCCTCGCGTCGTACTCCCGCGCCGGGAAGTAGATGAAGCTCGCCTCGATCTCGCGAAGCATCAGGATCAGCGCCCCCGCCCCCAGCAGGACCGCCAGCGTACATCCGATCCGGCGATGCATCGGCCGCGCGTGCGCAAACATGCAGGTTGCTGGAGAATAGCGTGAGGCATGGTTGCGAGAGGTTTCAAGGGACGCCGGGCCGCCAGGCCCTGGGCTAGACTCTCTCGGCCGCCGTTCGCGAAGCGAACGCCTGCGGCCGACAGTTAGAAGAGTCCGATCCGAGGAGGGGAATATGTCCACCCGAAGCGTTCCGACCTACGAAGACGCCCGGCTCGTCCTGAGACTGTATGAGTTGCGCCGTGAGGAGAAGCTGCGCGCCGCCCGCGAGTGGTTCGTCGCCAAGTTCTTTCCGGCCTCGGTCGACGACCTCCAGACGCTTTACACGACTCCAGGGGTCGAGAACACCTACTTTCGCATGGTGACGTCCTTCTGGGACATGACGGCCTCCTTCGTCGTGCGCGGGGTCCTCAACGGGGACCTCCTGCTGGATTCGGCCGGCGAGATGCTCCTGGTCTGGGCGAAGCTCGAGAGTCATCTCGCGGGGATCCGGGGAAAGATCGTTTCGCCGATGTTCCTCACGAACCTCGAGCGCTTCATCGAGTCCTCCGCCTTCGCTCAGGAGCGGCTCGTGGCAGCGCGCCAGACCGTCACGCGCCTGCGCGAACGCGCGCTGGCGGCGGCGAAGGCATGAAAGGACCGCCCGGCGGGAATCCCGCGGACGTATCGGATCTGGGCCTGAGCGCCGCGGAGGTCGGGGCGCGGTTCTCGAAGCTCCAGGCCCGGTTGAAGCCGCTCTGGAAGTCCATCCAGACGATGAGCCCGGACCCGCAGACGATCGTCGTCGTGCCTTCCATGTCGCTCGACGCCGAGGCGATCTCGGGCGCGCAGATGCAGGCCTACGAGGAGCGCTTCCTGTTCCTGCTGCTCCTGCTCCGGCAGCCTCGCGCGGAGATGATCTACGTGACGTCGCAGCCCATCCATCCGAGCGTCATCGACTACTATCTCGACCTGCTGCCGGGAGTCATCTCGTCTCACGCGAGGCGGCGGCTCTTCCTCGTGTCGCCCGAAGACTCCTCTCCGCGCCCGCTCTCGGTCAAGCTGCTGGAACGGCCCCGCCTGATCGAGCATATCGGCTCGCTGATCAAAGACAGAGACCGCGCGCACCTGGTGCCCTACAACACGACCGCTCTGGAGCTCGCCCTCGCGCTGCGCCTGGGCATCCCGATGTACGGCGCCGACCCGAAGTTCTTTCCGCTCGGAAGCAAGAGCGGCTGCCGGCGGCTCTTCGCGGAGGAAGACGTGCCCCATCCCATCGGGATCGAGGGCCTCAACGGGTTCGAAGAGGTTCCCGGAGCAATCGCGATGCTGCGCGCGCGCAAGCCCTCGATGCGCGCGGTCATCGTCAAGCAGAACGAGGGGGTCTCGGGCGAGGGGAACGCCCGGCTGGATCTCGAGGGACTCCCGGCGCCCGGCCGGGCGGGGGAGCGGGAGGGGATCCGCGAGCGCCTGCGCACGATGAAGTTCGAGCTGCCGGGCATGACCTGCGAGACATACGCCGCCCGATTTCGCGAGCGAGGCGGCGTCGTCGAGGAGCTGATCGCCGGAGAGGACCTGCGCAGCCCGAGCGTCCAGTTGCGTATCACGCCCCTGGGCGAGGTGGAGCTGCTCTCGACGCACGATCAGGTCCTGGGAGGACCTTCCGGGCAGAGTTTTCTCGGATGCCGTTTTCCCGCCGACACCGAATATGCGCCCGCGATCACGCGGGAGGCCGCGAAGATCGGCCGCAGGCTCGCGAAGGAAGGAGTCCTCGGCCGCTTCGCGCTCGACTTCGTGGTCGCGCGGGCGCGAGAAGAAGGGGGATGGGACGTCAACGCGATCGAGCTGAACCTGCGCAAGGGGGGCACGACGCATCCCTTCCTGACGCTGCAGTTCCTGACCGACGGCCGCTACGATCCCGAGACCGCGACGTTCACGGCGCCTTCCGGCCGGAAGAAGTTCTTCGTCGCGAGCGACCACGTCGCCTCGCCGCTCTACCGCGCCTTCAATACCGACGACCTCTTCGACCTCGTCGTCCGGCGCGGCCTCCACTTCGACCAGACGCGCCAGACCGGCGTCATCTTCCACATGATGAGCGCGCTCGCCGAAAACGGCAGTGTCGGACTGACCGCCGTCGGAGACTCCCACGAAGAAGCGGATGTCTTCTACCGGAAGGCCGTCGCCGCCCTCGACGAAGAAGCCGCTGCCGCCCTCGCCCCCCGTCCGTTGCCGTAGGGGCGGCCTTGCGGGCCGCCCGCCTCTGATGGCGCTCGTCGTGCCTGGTGCCGTAGGGGCGGCCCTTGCGGCCGCCCGCCTCTCGTGGCTGTTTGATAATGATTCCGTGCCGAGGCCCACGCGCAAGAAAATTCGATTAGCGCCCATCGCCTACACCGAACCCGGCCGGACTTTCTCCGTGACGATCGGCACTTCGCCGAGAACGGAGATCTTCTCCAATATCTCCTTCGGCCTCGAATGCGTGAAACTGCTGCGGGAAGTCCGCGATACGAACGGATTGCTGACCTACGCGTACTGCCTGATGCCCAATCACGTGCATTTGCTTGGGGCAATGACGTCTCGTGCGCCGATTTCGGTCGCGATAGGAGCCTGGAAATCGCGCTGTTATCAAGCGTGGCGGAATCGAGGAGAAGCCAAGAGCTTCTGGCAGCGCGGGTTCTACGATCACGCGGTTCGCGATGACCACGATCTGATCGCGGCAGCGCTGTATGTTCTTGAGAACCCTGCGCGTGGGGGTTTGGTGAAGGATTTCCACGATTATCCCCTGTGCGGGTCGATGGAGTTTACGTTGTAGCGACGGAGGGCACGCACGAGAGGCGGGCGGCCGCGAGGGCCGCCCCTACGACGCGGGGGGAGATCGTGTGAATAGCGGCGTGGTGAGGGGTATTGGCCGTCTCGGACGATGAGGCGTGGTGGGCGGAGGCGGGCGGCCGCGAGGGCCGCCCCTACGACGCGGTCTCGCTGCCTCTGGTAGTCTGGCCTCGAAGGAGAACTCTATGCGGAATCGAATTGCTCTTCTGGCCGCTCTGATCGTCGTTCTCGCCCTCGCCGCGCTTTCTCCACCGGCCGCCGCCGGCGCGCCGGCAAAATCCGCCAACGCCGCGACGCTCGAGGTGACCTACTACTACCTCCCCGGCTGACCCATCTGCGCCAGAGTCAAGCCCGCCGTGAGCGGGTTGGAACAGGAATTCCCCGGCCAGGTCAAGGCCCGGAATCTCGACGCGACGACGCCCGAGAACAAGGCCATCGTCAAGGAGCTGGGTTTCAGCTCCCACGGCCTCGTCATCCGCTCGGGCGACGGCAAGACGCTGTGGAAGCAGCCCGACCACGGCGTGAAGATGGACGACGTCCGCCAGGCGATCAAGGACCTGCTGAAGAAGTGACCCGGCCGGAAAGCCGGGAAGGAGAGGACCGATGAACAAGGACAGAGACGTGATCCTCGTGAGCGGCGCGACGGGGCAGCAGGGAGGGGCGGTGGCTCGCCACCTCCTCTCGGGCGGCTACCGCGTCCGGGCGATGACGCGCAAGCCGGACGAGGGCAAAGCGCAGGCCCTCGCCACCGCCGGCGCGCAGGTCGTGGCCGGCGACCTGGACGACGCTGCGAGCCTCGAGCGCGCCCTCGCCGGCGCGTGGGGAGCCTTTGCCGTTCAGAACACCTGGGAGGCGGGCGTCGAGCGGGAAGAGGAGCAGGGCAAGAGGTTCGCCGAGGTCGCGAAGAAGAGCGGTGTCTCGCATCTGGTCTACAGCTCGGTGGGTTCCGCCAACCGCAACACGGGGATCCCGCATTTCGACAACAAGTTTCGGGTCGAGCAGAAGATCCGATCGCTCGGATTTCCCTCATGGACCATCGTGCGCCCCGTCTTCTTCATGGATAACTTCCAGTCCCCCTGGTTCAAGCCCGGAATGGACGAGGGGAAGCTCGCCATGGCGGTCGAGCCGGATACAGTCCTGCAGGTAATCGCGGTGGACGACATCGGCTGGTTCGGAGCGCGGGCCTTCGAGAAGCACGCCGAGATGAACGGCGTGGACCTGGACATCGCCGGCGACCAGCACACTCTTCCGGAGATGGCGGAGATCCTGAGCCGCGCGGCGGGAAGGAAGATCGAGTTCGTGCGGCCGCCCATCGAAGAGGTGCGCAAGTGGAGCGAGGACTACGCGAAGATGCTCGAATGGTTCGACCGCGTCGGCTACGACGCGGACATCGAGGCCCTCAAGAAGCAGTACGGCTTCCGTCCCACCACCCTCGCCGACTGGGCCGCGAAGCAGAAGTGGTAAGGGGAATGTTGTTCCGCGCTCCCGCTGATCCTGGTCGTTCTCCCGGTATCGTAGGGGCGGCCCTTGCGGCCGCCCGCCTCCCGTAGCGGTGCGCCGCAGGGTGAGGTGACATCGTGTTGAACCGCGTCGTACCGAGCGCAGTGACCATCTCGACGATGTGGCGAAGTTGGCAGAGGCGGGCGGGCGCAAGGCCCGCCCCTACGGCACGATACCCGGAGCCCCCGTTAGGCCTACCCCAGGGCGGCGAGGCGGTCGATCAGGTCCACGACCCGGTTGGAGTAGCCCCACTCGTTGTCGTACCAGGCCACGACCTTGAGGTAGCCGTCGCTGTTGGCTCGCGTGGAGAGCGCGTCGAAGATGGACGAATGAGGATTGCCGATGATGTCGGACGACACGAGGGGCACCTCGCTGTACTCGACGATCCTCTTCATCGGCCCCTCGGCGGCCTTTCGGACCGCCCCGTTGACCTCTTCCGCCGTAACCGGACCCTTCATCCGGCAGGTCAGGTCCACGATCGAGCCGTCCGGCACCGGCACCCGGATCGCCATCCCGTCGAGCTTTCCCTTGAGCTTCGGCATGACCTTGCCGACCGCGCGGGCCGCTCCCGTGGTCGTCGGGATGATGTTCTCCGCCGCGGCGCGGCTCCTGCGCAGGTCCTTGTGCGGCACGTCGGCCAGCCGCTGGTCGTTGGTGTAGGCGTGCACGGTCGTCATGACCCCTTCCTCGATGCCGAACCCATCGTCGAGGATCCTGGCGATCGGCGCCAGGCAGTTGGTCGTGCAGGACGCGTTCGAGACGATCCTGTGCTCGGGCTTCAAGGTGTCGTCGTTGACGCCCATCACGATCATCGCGTCGATCTCGTCCTTCGGAGGCACGGTCAGGATGACCTTCTTCGCCCCGGCCGCCAGGTGTCCTTCGAGCTTCTCGCGCGTCAGGAGCACTCCCGTGGCCTCGACGACGACGTCCACGCCGAGCTTGCCCCAGGGGATCTTGGACGGGTCCTTCTCCTCCGTCATGAGGACCCTCTTCCCGTCCACCGTCATCGTGTCGCGGTCCGTCGAGACCTCCTTGTGGAAGACGCGCATGACCGTGTCGTATTTCAGGAGGTACGCAAGGTGCGCGTTGTCGTAGAGGTCGTTGATCGCGGCGACCTCGACGTCGCCTCGGTCCGACAGGATGCGAAACACCGTCCGGCCGATCCGGCCGAAGCCGTTGACGCCGACGCGGATCGTCATGCGACCTCCCTGGTTTCTCTGTCCAGCGCCGCGAACCTCGAGATCAACTCCACCGCCCGGTGCGCGTAGCCGTAACCGGCGTCGTACCACGAAAGGGTCTTGGAGACCCGCTCGCCCTGCACCATCGTTGCCAGCGAGTCGAAGGTGCTCGAGTAGGTGCTGTAGCTGACGTCACTCGAGACGATCGGCTCGACTTCGTATTTCACGATCTTGCGCCAGCGCTCCGTCGCGGCCGCCGTGCGGACGACCTCGTTGATCGCGACCGGCGTGACCTTCTTCTCGTACCAGCAGACCATGTCCACGACCGATCCGTTCCGGACCGGCACGTTCATCGCGTAGCCGCTGACCTTTCCCGCCAGTTCCGGCAGGAGCTCCGCCACCATCCAGGGCGAGCGGGACTCCTGCGGGATGATGTTCTCCGCCGCCGCCCGGCCTCTCCGCATGTCTTCGGCCGGGACGTCCGCCAGCCGGTGCTGGCTCGTGTAGGAATGAATCGTCGTGAAGATCGCTCGCCGGATTCCGAACGCCTCGTTCAGGATCTTGACCACGGGCGTCACCGCGTGGACCGTCGAGGAGGCGTTCGAAACAATCCGGTGGCGGCTCTCGAGCTTGTCGTCGTTGACCCCCATGACGGCCATGAAGTCGAACGCGTCCAGCGGGGGAGCCAGAGAGATCACTCTCTTCGCTCCTGCCGCGAGGTGCTTCTCCAGGTCCTCCCGCCTGCGGCTCTTCGACGTCGCTTCGATGACCGTGTTGACGCCGAGCTCGCCCCAGGGAGGCTGTTGCACGTCCTTCTCCGAGATCATCGGGACCTGCCTGCCGATCACGTAGAGATTCCCTTCCTTGATCGAGACCTCGTCGGGGAACCTCCCCAGCACCGTGTCGAACCGGAGCAGGTACTCGAGCCCCCTGTGGTCCGCGATCTCCGAGATCGCCGCGACCTGGATGTCCTCTCTCTTGTAGAGGATCCGGAAGATGTTCCTCCCGATCCTCCCCAATCCCACCAGCCCGACTCGCGTATTCAAACCAGACCTCCTTGCCCCTCCTTCTATACCATCACTGATCCTCCCGCGCCTCCGATGCCGGGAGCCCCCGGTCATGGCGGGGAGTAGAGTTGAGCCTCCACGACAAAGGAGCGGAGATGAAGAAGCGGGGAATGGTCCGTGCGGCGTTCGACAAGGGGCAGATTCCGACAATCGCATGCTTCAACAAGGCGAAGACTCCCCTGGGGCTCGACCTGGACAAGCTCCTGGCCGCCCTCCAGAAGTTCGTCGACCGCTGCGTCGTGCCCGTCTGGGGCACCCCCGCGAACCTGGTTCGGACGACCGGGTTCCTCAAGGGCGCCTGGGCGCTGGTCTTCCTGGACAACGCCGACCAGGCCGACGCGCTCGCCTACCACGACCTGACCCCCGACGGCTTCCCCGTCTCGAACGTCTTCGTCAAGACGATCCTCGACGACGAGTCTTCCCTGACCTCCGCCAGCTCGCACGAGCTGGTCGAGATGCTCGTGGACCCTGCGATCAACCTCTACACGACGGGCCCCGATTCGAAGCTCGTTTACGCGTACGAGGCGGCGGACCCCGTCGAAGAGGAGTCCTTCAAGATCGACGGCTTCGAGATGACGGACTTCGTCTATCCCAGCTACTTCGAGGTCTTCCACAAGCCGAAGTCCACGCAGTTCGATTACATGAAGAAACTCAGCCGGCCGTTCCAGATTCTCCGAGGCGGCTACCAGATCGTCTTCAAGAGCGGCAGGGAGAGCCAGCTCACCGGCTCCAAGGCGAAGACCAGGCGCCTCGAGCTGGAGGACAAGCGCCATCACCGCAAGGAGTTCCACTCGGACCACACGCACGGCAAGGAGTGCCGCTCCAAGCCCCACTGGGGAAAAGTGATCAGGAGGTTCGGGACCCGCCGCGCCGGGTGACTTCTATTTGAGAAGCGCCCCGATCTGGTCGATCGTCTTCGAGGGCACGAAGTCCGGGTCATGAAGGTAGAGCTTCGCCAGCTCCTTCTGGTCCGCGGGGCCGAGGTCGGCGCTCGCGATCTTCGTGTTGCCGTGCCCCTGTTTCCAGGCGCTCTCCCAGAGCATCGCGAGAGCGAGCGTGCCGGCGGCCATCAGGTCCACGGTCCTGGCGCCGAACTTCGTCCAGAGGTCGGCCTCGTCGTTGAACGCCTTGATGATCTGCGGCGGCGTCACGTTCCGGAAGGTCCGGTTCATCAGCTCCACGACGGCCACCGCCGCGCCATGTCCGCCGGCGATCGCCTTTGGCTTCGAAACGGCGCCTGATTCGAGCTTCTGGTTGAGTTTCTGGATCAGCTCGACGACGTGACTGTTGAGCATCTTCGCTTCGTAGGCGCTGTGGACTCCCTTCGCGCGGGGAACCTGGATCTCCTTGCCGGCCGGGCTCGTGGCCGGGATCGTGTCGCCGGGATCTCCGTCGAACATGCAGGAGATGTGGAGCGGCTGGCAGGCGTCGCCGACGTAGTGGGCGAGCACGCCGGCCGCGCCGAGGAATCGCACGACGTCGCCGGCCTGGAGCGCGCCCACCATGGCGTCGTAGATCTGCCAGACGCGGAAGGGGAGGCACCCGCGGCTTTCGTCCTTGACGTCGTCGTAGTATTTCCTCCAGACGTCCAAGTCCACCTTCGCCGGATCGATCTTTCCGCCGGCGCTCGCGCCGCCGCCGCAGATCTGAAGAAGCGTCTTCCCCTTCGAGTCCTTCTTGTCCATGTCCGCGAAGTGGTTCGGATGCTCGGGAGCGCCGCGCCTGCCGTCGCCGAACATCTTCCACACCTTGTCGGGAACGTCGGCTAACGGGACGAAGGCCGCCTTGCTCAATCCCTTGAAGGTCGAGGGGCGGATGTGCGCTTCCTCGTAGGAAACGCGGTCGAGATTGTTCTTCATGAGCGTCTTCAATCCCGGCGAGGCCACTTGCAGACAAGCCAGGGCGGCGATTGTGTAATGACCGACGTCTCCCCAGTACTCCGGCAGGCCGGAGTTCCAGTCCCGCACGAGGTCCACGTCCAGCTCGCGGCAGACGGTGCTCAGGCACGTGGCGAGCGCGTAGCTGTGCGCGGTCTTGCGCGCCCCCTCCTCGACTAGGACGTGCCCTCCCCACTGCAGCGCGATCGGCCGGAGCGCCGGCTTGAGCGGCTTGCCTGCCTGCCCGGCGGGCGGCGTCTGGCCCGAATCGGGCTGCTCGAGGCACCAGAGGGTCCCGGAGTCTCCCGGCAGCGTGCCGGCGCTGGCTCCGCCCGGAAAGACCGGCGCCAGTCTCTCGCCCGTCACGGAATCCTTCCTGTGAGGGCACTTGACTCTGGGCCCGATGAGCAGGTCCGCCATGTAGTCGATACCGCCGACCGACTTGTATCGGTAGAAGAGCGCGTCGATCCGTCCCAGCAGCGGACCGGAGGCCCCGCCGAAGGCGCAGACGGGACAACCGATCAGGTCGAGCGTGATCGTGTCGGTCGTCAGGTCCGCGGGCCGGTCCACGCTCCCCAGACCGACGACCTGAGTCGTCCATACGGAGAGATCATCCACGCGGACGAGGCCGGCGTCGAGGTTGGAAAGGACGTGCGTCCCGGGCCAGCCTTCGTAGGCTTGCGCGAACGGTATCTTGCCGATCTGTCTCCTGTCGCTGACGCCGACTCGAACCTTGGTCTCTCCGAACACCGAGAAGACCTCCCGACCCTCTTCCCCCGTGACGTGGCGATTCGTGAGGGCGTAGATCTGGTTCCCGTCCGAAACGAGAAATCCCACCGAGCCCAGGTGCTCGCGCCCCTGGACGTCGCTTGAAAGGAGATTGCCGCCGCCGATGAGGCTCTTGGGAAACGACAGCTTCTGCTCGCGGGAGAGGGGAGCGTCCTGCTCGGTCACCTTGACGACGCAGGTCGGGATGACCCGGCCGTCGGGCAGGTAGAGAGCGCGGGGAACCATCTGGTCCGGATAGAGGCTCTTCCCGCTCCTGGAACCGAAGTCGCCGCGCTCGACCCAGTCGTTGACGAAGACGAGCACGCAGGGCCAGGACCAGGGCAGCACTCTGGAGTTCTCCAGAGTGCGCGCGAACGACGGCGGCTTGTAGCCCTTGGGCGGCGGGACGTTGGGAGGATGGTCCTCGGACCAGTCGCCGCACCGGATCCGATACCGTCCGATCGCCGTGGCGACAACGTTGGCCAGGTGCGCCAGATGGACGTGGTATGCGTCCCGCGCCTCCAGCAGATCCGTCACCGACAGCGAGCTGTAGTCCCTCTTCGGCGGGAACGCCTGCATTGTCTCCACAACCCCTCCCGAGTGTCTTTTCCGGTCCAAGCCTACAACCTCCCGCCCGACGAGGTAGGATTTCGACAGCGCTTTCAGGAGGCCCATATGTTTGGCCTGAACATCCTCGACACCGCCGTCGGTCTCGTCTTCATCTACCTCATCCTGAGCCTGATCTGCACCGCGCTCAACGAGTGGATCGCCGGGATGCTGAGCCGCCGCTCGAAGACCCTGTACGAAGGCATCAAGACTCTCCTGGAGGACCCGAAGGAGCCCACTCTGATTGCCGACTTCTACGCGCATCCTCTGGTGCAGGACCTGCACGTGGCTGACAAGATGCCCGCCTACGTTCAGCCCAGGACCTTCGGTCTCGTCCTTCTCGACCTGCTGGTCCCGGCCGATCCCGGCGCCTCGAGGACCATGGCCTCCGTCCGCCAGGCGGTCGCCAACCTCCCGGCCGATTCGTCAACCCGAAGGACCCTGTCCATCCTCCTCGATCAAGCCGGGGACAACCTGGCCAAACTGGAGCAGGACATCGAGGGCTGGTTCAACGGCGCGATGGACAGAGTCTCCGGCTGGTACAAGCAGCGCACGCAGGTCATCGTCCTGACCATCGCGGCGCTCATCACTCTCGCCACCAACGCCGACACCCTGGCGATCGCCACCGCCCTCGCCAACAACTCCGCGCTCCGCGAGGCCGTGGTCGCCCAGGCGAAGGACTACATGACGACCCAGCAGGACTTGCCGGCGGGTTCCCCCAGGTCGGCGGAGCTCAACCAGGAGATCGGAAAACTCCAGCAGCTCGGCATCCCCATGGGCTGGAAGTCCCGCCCGGCCGAGCCGGGGGACTGGTGGAACAAGATCGCCGGCCTCGCCCTCACCGCCTTCGCCGTCTCCATGGGCGCCCCCTTCTGGTTCGACCTCCTGAACCGCTTCATGAACATCCGGGCCGGCGGCAAATCCCCCGGCGAAAAACCCAAAGGCGCGGCCAAGCCTGCTTAAGAGCAATAGGAACACGTGTCAGGCGCCGTCAGGGGCGGCTGCCACGGTCCCCGTGGGGACGCTGATCGATTCGCCGGTCCTGGTGCTGCCGGATCCGAGCCGGCCCCTCAACCTCAGTCGGCGGCCCGCGAGTTCGGGCGGCGCGGCCAGTTACCCTGTTTGCGTCAAGCGCGCGGCGAGTCTGCTGTAGCGTAGCCGGCTTCCCACGTTGGTGACCGCCCGCCGGATCGCGGCTTCCTGTCCGACCAGGACGACCCTCTCCCGGGCCCGCGTGATGGCCGTATAGAGGAGATTCCTCTGGAGCATGACGTAGTGCTCCCGGATGACAGGCACGAGAACGATCCCTTTGTATTCGGACCCCTGCGCCTTGTGGATCGTGCAGGCGTAGGCGAGGGTGAGCTGGTCGAGCTCCCACTTGTCGTATTCGACCGCCGTCCCCTGAAAGTCCACGGTAACGCGCGCGGAGTCCTCTTCGGCTTCCGCCTCGCCATCCCCGTCCCGAGCGATCGCGGCGATCACGCCGAGGTCCCCGTTGAAGACCGCCTTGTCATAGTTGTTTCGCGTCTGCATCACCTTGTCGCCGACTCGTAACAGCGAATCCCCCGAGAGGATCTCCTTCCGGGCCGGCGAGGGCGGATTGAGCGCCGCCTGCAGCAGCTTGTTCATGGCGAAGACCCCCGCCTCGGTCTTGCGCATCGGCGTCAGGACGTTGATGTCTTCGAGCGAGGCGCCCTTCGCCCGCCCGGCCACCGCGACGTCGCGGATGTATCGCGCCACCTTTGCGGCGTCGGCGATCGGCACGAAGCGCCAGTCCGGCGCCGGATCCAGCACCGGCATGAGCCCCTGGTTGACGCGGTGGGCATTGGTCACGATGCGGCTCTGCCTCGCCTGCCGGAAGATCTCGGAGAGGCGCACGACCGGAAGGACCCGGGACTGGATCAGGTCCGCGAACACGTTGCCGAAGCCGACCGAGGGGAGCTGGTCCGCGTCGCCCACGAGGAGGACCTGCATTCCTCCCGGCACGGCCCGGAAGAGCGCGCTCGCCAGTGTCAGGTCCACCATGCTCGCCTCGTCCACCACGAGCAGGTCTCCTTCCAGCGGCGAAGCCAGGCCCCGCTGGAAGATGCCCGCCTTCGGCGAGAACTCGAGCAACCGGTGGATCGTCATCGCCTCGCGGCCGGTGACCTCCGCCATCCGCTTGGCCGCGCGGCCGGTGGGCGCCGCCAGGTGAACGACGGCGTCGCGGGAAAGGCGCCGCCGCGCCGCATCGACCGCGCGGATGATCGTGCTCTTGCCGGTCCCGGGTCCTCCGGTCACGATCGCGACCGGCGAGGTCAGGGCCGTTCGGAGCGCCTCGCGCTGCAGCTCCGAATAGCGGAGACCCGCCTCCGCCTCGGTCTCCGCCAGGATCCGGTCGAGGTCCTTCGGGACCGAGACGCCTGCGCGGAACAGGCCGCGAAGCCGCCGCGCCAGATCGAGTTCCGCCGCGTATACCTCGGAGAGATAGACCGCTTCGTTTTCGGCGACGAGGCTTCCCTCCGCGATGAGCGGGTCCATCGCGCCGGACACCTTCTCCGCCGCGACCACAGGGCCGCCCGGCTCGCGATTGAGAAAGCCCAGGCACTCGCGGACGAGGTCCTCGCGCGGCAGGAAGGTGTGTCCGCGGACCTCGCAACGCGTGCGCAGGACGTAGCCGACCGACGCCCGGACCCGCGCCGGGGAGTCGGCGGGCAGCCCGATCTTGCGGGCGATGCCGTCCGCCTTCAGGAACCCGACGCCCGGGATCTCCTTCGCCACGCGGTACGGGTCGGTCCGGACCACGTCCAGCGCCTGAGGTCCGTACGCTTCCTGGATTTTCTTGGTGAGGCCGAGGGTCACGCCGTGGCCCTGGAGAAAAAGCGCCAGCTCCTGGATGTCGCGGTGCTGGGCAAGCGCGGCGGCGAGCCGCTCCCGTTTCTTCCGGCCGATGCCGGGCACCTCCGCGATTCGATCGGGGTTCGCGAGAATCAGGTCGAGCGTCTGCTGGCCGAAATGCCGGACCACCCTCCGCGCGATCCCCGGGCCCACGCCCGGGAAGAGGCCGCCCCCCAGGTAGGCCACCACGGCCTCGGGTTGCCTCGGCAGCTTGCGCCGCGCGCTGCGGATCCGAAGCTGAGGTCCCCACTTCGGGTGCGTCTCCCAATCGCCGGTGAACATGAACTCGTCTCCCGCCGAGACGGCCAGGAACTCCCCGATGACGCTGACCTCCGGCCCGCCCCCCGCGGGCGCCACCTTGACCGACGCAAAGAGGGTCTCCCCGTCCTGAAAGACGACCCGCGTCACCTGCCCCTCCAGCACCGACCCTCCGGAATCTCCCATGTCGAAATACTACCCGGCGACCCCGCCGCCTCCCTCCTCTGCGACCACCTTGACGATGGCGACGGCGACTACTCTCCCAACTCCGGGAATTCCCGCGAGCGTCGCCTCATCCGCGGTAAAGACCGCCCGGACGCTTCCGCACGCCGCCAGCAGCGCGGATGCGCGCTTGGGTCCGACTCCCGGCAGCCCTTGCAGGAGATAGAGGGCCCGCTTCTTCCAACCCTTCGGCCGATAGCCTGGGCGGACATAGCCGTCGTCGCTCGCGGAGGCCGAGATCTGCCCGGCTGCGGTCGCGACCAGTTCCGCGCTTTCTTCCGTCCCGGAGGAGAAGAGAATCGGCACCCCGAAAACGGCGGTGACACTGATCATCGCGCCGCGGAGCGCCGCCCAGGTAACACCCGCCGTCTCCTGACCGGGGGCGAGACCCTCCAGGAGCAGGAGCGGACGCTCGTAGCTGCGCTTGAGAGCCGACACCTGGCGAAACAACCTCCCGTCGAACAGAGACTTCGCGAAGTCGCTTCCCGTCTTCCTTTCAATGCCGATCGTCTCATCGATGACATAGTCTGCCGACGCAAGCGCGCTCGCCACAACGACGGCGTCCTGCCAGAGTCTCAGCGCCTCCGGAACTCCGGACCCGAACTCACGGTGGTCAACCACGACTCGCAACTCCGGCATGCTTCTCAGAGCCTCCGTACCCGGTGAGACGATTGATGTCCCCCGGCCGCGCCGGAAGTTGGGGGAGCGCCGCCTGGGCTGCGGGTCTTTTCGGCCTCTGGAAGGTCGGCGGATTTTGCGCCGTCCTTGCCAATAAATCAACCTTCAGATGGTGGAAAATCATCCATTTAACGGATAACATCTAACCGTCATGTACCAGAGATTCCTCCAGGAGCCGCTTCTCGAGGCCCTTTCCGACAGACCTGTCGTCTTCTTGAACGGCGCCCGTCAGACCGGCAAGTCCACCCTGGCGCGCGAGATCGTCTCGAAGCAGCAGGAGCCCGCGCGATACCTGACGCTGGACGACGCTGGCGTCCTCGCGGCCGCGGGCGCCGACCCGGAAGGGTTCGTCCAGGGCCTCGAGGGCTCCGTCATTCTCGACGAGGTCCAGCGCGTGCCGGACCTCTTCCTGGCCATCAAGGCTTCCGTCGATCGTGACCGGCGGCCCGGGCGTTTCCTGCTCACCGGTTCCGCAGACGTGTTGCTTCTTCCAAAGGTCTCGGAGTCCCTCGCCGGCAGGATGGAGATCCTCACGCTCTGGCCTTTGTCTCAGGGAGAGATCCAGGGCACTCAGGAGAGCTTTCTCGACGCGCTCTTCGGGCGCACTCTCCCGTCTCACGCATGGCGGCCGCTGCCCTGGAACGAGGTCATCGAGCGAATCACCATGGGAGGCTACCCGGAGGTCCTCAGCCAATCCTCCGCCTCCCGGCGGCGGGCCTGGTTCGGGTCATACATCACGGCGATCCTGCAGCGAGACATTCGCGACCTCGCGAGCATCGAAAACCTCGGCCAGATGCCGAGGTTGCTGGCGCTCCTGGCGGCCCGGGTCGGATCTCTGCTGAATATCGCGGAGCTCTCCCGCAGCTCGACGCTCCCTCAGACGACCCTCAAGCGCTATTTGACTCTCTTCGAGGCCACGTTCCTCGTCCAACTTCTTCCCGCCTGGTCCGGGAACCTTGGAAAGCGTCTGGTCAAAGCGCCGAAGGTGATGTTGAATGACTCGGGTCTGGCGGCTCACCTCCTGGGCGCCGGTGCAGGCCGCCTGAATGAGGACCCGAACCTGCTCGGACATCTGCTTGAAAGCTTCGTCTTTGCGGAGATCAAGAAGCAGTCCGCCTGGAGCCACGTCCGCCCCGAGTGCTTCCATTTCCGGACGCCAACTGGCCAGGAAGTCGATCTCGTGCTGGAAGACGCGGCCGGCCATGTTGTCGGGATCGAAGTCAAGGCCGGCGTCACCGTGACGGAGCGCGATTTCCGCGGACTTCAGACCCTCGCCGCCGACGCCGGCAAGCGTTTCCATCGTGGTGTCGTTCTCCACGCGGGCCGCGAGGCCATCCCCTTCGGGCAGAACCTCCACGCGCTTCCTTTCGACTCTCTCTGGCGATTGCACGGCGGATAATCCCCCCGATGCCCGGCACCTCCCGCGCCTGGTTCGTAGACCGTTACGGCGGCCCCGAACGCCTCGTCCTGCGCGAGCGCCCCGACCCTGTCCCCGGCCCCGGCGAGGTCCTCGTGCGGACGGCAGCCATCGGCCTGAACTTCGCCGACCTCTTCGTGCGCGCCGGCGTGTACCCGCGAACGCCGAAGCCGCCCTTCGTCCCGGGCATGGAGATCTCCGGCGTGATCGAGGCCGTCGGCGAGAACGTCTCCGAGATCCATCCCGGCCAGCGAGTGGTCGCCGTCCCGCTCTTCGGCGGCCACGCCGAAAAAGTCGCCGTGCCGGCGGCCTGGGTCTTCCCGCTCCCCGCCGATGTGGATCTCGTCGAAGCGGCGGCAATGCCGGTCGCCTTCCTCACCGCCTGGTACGCCCTCGCCCGCGCCGAGGTCGGCTCCGGCGACCGCGTCGTCGTCACCGCCGCCGCCGGAGGCGTCGGGACCGCGCTCCTGCAACTGATCGCGCTGCGAGGCGCCAGGGCCCTCGCCCTCGTGGGCTCCGAATCCAAGCGCGCCCTCTGCCGCGACCTCGGCGCCGTGGATGCCGGCCTCTACGCCTCGGCGGACGCCCTCCTCGCCCGCCACTTCGGCGGCAGCACCGACGTCGTCATCGACGCGATCGGCGGCCGGCTCTTCCGCCCTCTCTGGCGCCGCCTCGACCGCGGCGGCCGCTACGTCCTCTACGGCTTCGCCGCCGCCGCCAACCCCGGCGGTGTCGCCCGCGTGAAGGCGGCCCGCGAACTCCTGGCCATGGGCCTCCTCGCTCCCTACCTCTTCGTCCAGTCCTGCCGCACCCTGATCGGCTTCAATCTCTCCCTCCTCCCCACGAAAACCGGCGAGCTCCGCCGCGCCGCGGCGGGCATCTTCGACCTGTGGATATCCGCCCGAATCCGCCCAATCCTCGGCCCCCGGTTCGCCTTCCCCCGCCTCCCTCAAGCCCATCTCTCCCTGGCCTCCCGCTCAACCACCGGAAGACTCCTGATCGAGGTCTCGACCTAAAGACCGCTCATTTCTCAACGAGATGCGCGGGTTTCGGCCGGGTGTCCGTGAATTATCCGGGTTAGAAGGCTGAGACTGGGCGCCTCAGTCGGGCGCTCCGACCTCGGCATAGTAACGAGGTAATCTGAGGCGGTGAAAAGGATGCGCATGGGAAGACGGGGTTGGGTCGTCGGTGCTCTGCTGGCGTTGCTGCCGGTGCTGGCATACGGGCAGTTCGACGAGGAGAAGCTCGTTCGGGAGTATGCGAAGACTCTCGCGAAGGATCGGAACGCGAAGGAGCGGGCTTCGGCGGCGCGGTTTCTCGGTGGACGCAAGCATCCGGAGGCGGTCGCGGCGCTGGCGAAGGCGTTGTCGGATCCGGAGGCATCCGTTCGGCAGGCGGCGGCTTCGGGGCTCTGGAGCACGGGGAGGGACGCGGCCGCGGCGAAGCCGGAGCTGACCAGGACGCTGGGGGATGCGGACGCGGCGGTGGTGGCTCGAGCGGCGGGGGCGCTCGCGGCCATGGACGTGCCGGAGTCGGAACTGGCGGACGCCTGGCGGCGGGCGCTCGAGGGGGCGCGCGACGACACGACGGCGTTCCTGTCGGCGCGCGGCCTGATCGGGATCGATCGGCCGGAGAAGCTGGCGCCGCCGATCCTGACTTACCTGGCGAAGAGGGCGGAGGCGGCGGCGAGGCCGGCGCCGGGGCGGTCGAGCTGGGACGACAGGGACAGCGCGGAGAACGCGGGCAAGGCGCTCCAGCGTCTGCTCGACAAAGGCGCGGCTCCGATTCTGCCTCTGCTCGACCGCACGGTGGGCGAGTCGCCGCACTCCGGGCGATACGTCCTCGGCGCGCTCGCTCCGGTCAAGTCCCTGCCGCCGGGGACGGTGGATCTGGCGCTGGCGCACACGCGCTCGTCGGTGGCCGAGACCCGGGACGCGGCGATCAGTCTGGCCGGCAAGGTGACGGCCGAGCGCGAGGCCGCGCGCTGGATCCCGGAGGCCATCCGGCTGCTGGGCGATCCGGACGAGAGCGTCCGGATCCAGGCGTGCTGGGCCCTGAGGGGCGTAAAGGGGCTGGCGCACGAGGCGGCGACGGAGCTGGCCCGGCTCCTCTCGAGCGACTCTCCTTCGAGAGTCCGGCACAGCGCCGCCGGCGCGCTCGAGGAGATCGGTAACGTCTCCAACCCGATCCCGAAGACGGCCAAGGCCGCCGTCGCGGCGGCGGCGAAGGACGCGCTCGCGCGAGCCATGAAGGACAAGGACCACGATGTCGCCGGCGACGCGGTGGGCGCCTACAACGTGCTCTACATAGACAACGCCGAGATCGTGGCGGCGCTGGCCGACGCGGCCGTCAATGGTGCCGACTCGAGCGCCCGGCAGCGGGCGCTCACGTGCCTGCGCAACCGGCAGGGACAGGCGAAGGGAATTGTCGAGACGATTCGTCCTCTGACACGGTCCTCCGACAAGTCCATGGCGGACGAGGCGAACGCCGCCATCGAGTGGATCGAGCGCGGCGGATCGGGGAGTCCGGCCGCGATCAGAGGGAGCGGCTCCCGCGGGTCCGCCCCGCCCGCGCCCGCGGCATCCGGGACGACGACCGCCCGCGCCGACGCGGCCCCGCGCGGCGGCTCCGCGCCCGCGGCCGGAGAGCAGCGCGGCCTGGCCGTGCTGCGCGAGCGCCATCTCGAGTTCGACGAGCCGAGTTTCTACCGCGCTCTGTCCGACGCCGACGTCGAGGCGGTCCGCGCCTACCTGGACGGCGGGATGTCCGCCAGACACGTGTTCGTGGACTCAAACCGGCGCTCGCCCCTGATGATCGTGTTCTTCGGCAGGCAGGCCTGCGCCAATCCGGAAACGGGACGCGAGCTCGTCCGGCTGCTCCTCGATCGCGGCGCGGACGTGAACCAGCAGGACGAGAAGAAGAACACGGCACTGATGTTCGCGGCGGACGCCTGCGACCGCCAGACGCTGCGCCTGCTGCTCAAGGCGGGCGCAAAACTGAATGCGCGCAACTGGGCGAACCTGACCGCGCTCGAGATGGGGATCGTCTCCGGCAACCCCGGCCTCGAAGAGCTCATCGCCGCCGGCGCCCGCCTGGACGCCGCCAAGGCGAAGGCCTACGCCGAAGCCTACAAGAAGAATCCCAGGGCGCTGGCCCTGATCAAGAGAGCGTCGGCGCCTTAGGGCCGGGCGGATGGCTGGATGATTGCCGCCAGGGACGTTTCTGGCACGACTGATTGGATTTCGAGACCGACCTGAACCTGGACATCGTCTGTCCTGGCAGACGGCAGCGATGGACATTCTGCTTTGCCTGATTCGCGACTGCCCGGGAGCATCGATTACTTGCGCGACCACGCCGCTTGAGATTGTCTCCAGTTCGCCACCCGGTTGCGAAGGACCTGCGAGGGCAGATCCTTCCTTCGTCGCCTAACTCCTCAGGACCGCTCCGCTCCTCAGGATGACAGGGATTGAATCAAGGCTGCTAAATCTGGCTGTCGGGGTTTCCGCCGAGTTGGTAGAGGCGGAGGTCGTTGCCGCACTGGACGCCGACCTGTGCGGACGGGGCGATGAGGGAGCTTTTCGCCTTGGCGTTGTAGACGGTGCAGTTCTCGATCCAGCCGCCGCAGTCCATGGTGACGAGGAGGCGGCCGTTGGGGAGGTGGTCCACGAGGAGGCGGGCGTGGTGGGTGTGTCCGATGACGTAGACGTGATGGTCCTCGAGATGGTTCTGCTCGCCGGTGAAGATCTTGTCGCCGAAGGTCAGGTAGCTCGCGTGCTCGAAGTCGTTGCGGATGCCCTCGCCGTGGAGGAAGCGCCTCAGGTCGAGGAAGGTCGTGCTCTGGCCTTCGGTTGTCGCGATGTCGGCCGCCTGCAGGATCAGGCGAGCGCCGTCGGGGGTGACGGTCGGCGGCGGGAAGTCGGGCGGGTAATGGAGCTTCTCGCGGAGTGTCAGGTAGCCGTTTAGCTTCTTCATCGTCGCCGGGGCGAACGGACCGATCGGGTGGGTGGCGGGCTTGATCTTCGGGAGTATGCCGACCAGCTCGGCCTTGACGTCGTCGGGCAGGATCCGCTCGATGTTGTCGTAGCGGTGGCCGTGCGTCAGGAGGATGTTGGTCCCGGCGGCATTCAGCACCGGCGCCGACGGAGGAATGCCTCCGGCGGCCTCGACCTCGGCGAGCCAGGCGTCGTGATTTCCTCGGATGTATTTCGTCCCGAGCGCGTCGAGACGGTCCGCCAGGCCGTGGACGTCCGGATCCTCGCGCACGCGGTCGTAGGCGGCGCGGACGTCGGGGTCGTCCTTGGTCATCTCCCGCCACAGATCGAACCGGTCGCCGAGCTGGTACACCTCCATGGCCTCATTCGCGTCCTGGAACTTTTCCAGGATCCCCAGCAGGGCAGCGAACATCGCCGTGCCGTTCTTCAAGAGCCGGTTGCCAGTGAACTGATAGCCCCCCGTGTACCGCTGCAGGCACGCGCGGCTCATCCAGTGGAAGTCGGGCAGGAAGACTCGCAGGGTGGTCTCCGTAAATTCCAGTCCGTCATCGGCAAACCGCGCGACCAGGTGCACCTGGTTCGGGAAGGCCTGCAGCAACTCGTTCAGGAAGGAATCGTGGCTTGCCATGGAGTGGTCCTCCTCGAGGACACATTCTAGAGTCGCGGCTCAACGCGCTCGAAGCTAGAATCGGAGCCAGGTAACGAAGAAGCCCTTCCTCGGGGGAGTCGTCCGGCGCTTGCCGTCGCTTGCATTGTGTGCATGCAGCGCATACAATCCTTGCATGCAATATACGGTACGAGGCATTTCGGACGCGATGGACAAGGCCATTCGGCGGCGGGCACGCGAGAAGGGAAAAAGCCTGAACGAGGTGGCGGTCGAGGCGCTGGCCGAGGGCCTGGGGTTGGGTGAGGAAGAGGTCGTGCGCCGCGACCTGTCCGACATCCTCGGAACCTGGAGGAAGGAGGCCTCGGTTGAGAATGCGCTCGCGGCGCAGGACGTCGTGGACGAGGCTCTCTGGAGGTGAGGCTCGCGCTCGACACAAATCGCTACGTGGACCTTTGCAAGGGCGCGGAGGATACGGCGCGGCTCGTGGCATCGGCGGAGGAGGTGTTGCTGCCTTTTGTCGTCGTGGGGGAGCTCCGCGCGGGCTTCGCGCTCGGCCGCCGGAACGCGGAGAACGAGCGCGTTTTGCGTCGGTTTCTAATGAAGGACGGAGTCGGTGTGCTCTTCGCCGACGATCAAACCACGGTTCACTACGCTAGCGTTTTCCGGCAATTACGAGTCCAGGGCACGCCGATTCCCACCAACGACATCTGGCTCTCGGCCCTCGTCCTGCAACACAACCTCGCCCTTCACGACCGCGATCGCCATTTCGACCATCTCCCTCAGATCGTTCGGGTCTGAGAGGAACCGGTTTCGCTCCGTCAGCCGGGAGTGAGAGCGACACCCGGGTTGATCGGCCAGTTAGGCTTCCTCACCAAACTTCACAGCGGAGCGATTCGGGACGCACCATGGGAGCGTCGGGCTTGCAGGAGAAGGCTTTCCGGAATTCGGGCAGGTTGGAGAGCGGGCCGATGACGCGGTACCTGGCGATCGGGTGCGGGTCGCCCTGCACCATCGTGCGGGCGGCCTCGGGGCGGATCGCGTCGCCGCGGAACTGGCCCCAGGCGATGAAGAATTCCTGGTCGGGGGTGAAGCCGTCCGCGCCCGGCAGGGCCGACTTTCCTTTCCGGGAGATCTGGAAGGCGCGGTAGGCGATCCGGGCGCCGGCGAGGTCGCCGATGGACTCGCCCAGCACGAGCTTTCCGTTGTGGTGGATGCCCGGCTCGATGAAATAGCCGTCGAACTGTTTGACGACGCAGGCGCCTTTCTCCTGGAACTTCCTCAAGTCTTCCGCGGTCCACCAGTTGTCCAGGCGCCCCTGCGCATCGTACTGCGCGCCCTGGTCGTCGAAGCCGTGACTGATCTCGTGGCCGATGACGACGCCGATCGCGCCGTAGTTGACGGCGTCCGCGGCGTTCAAATCGAACGCCGGCGGCTGGAGGATGCCGGCGGGGAAGACGATCTCGTTTAAGAGCGGGTTGTAGTACGCGTCGGAGGTCGGCGGCGTCAGGTCCCAGCGCCCGCGGTCCACGGGCTTGCCGATCGTCGCGAGGTTATCGGCGACGTTGAACCCGCGGCCGGCCAGGACGTCCTCCCAGTACGACTCGCGCCCGATCGCGACCTTGCTGTAATCCTTCCACTTGTCGGGATAGCCGATCTTCGGATTGAAGGTCGAGAGCTTCTCGAGCGCGCGCTTCTTCGTCTCCGGGCTCATCCAGTCGAGCCCCTCGATCGTCTCCTTCATCGCGGCGAGCAGGTTCCCGACCAGCTCCTGCATGCGGGCCTTCGCCTCGGGCGGGAAATATTTCTCGACGTACTTCTTTCCGAGCGCCTCGCCGAGGAGCCGGTCCGCCGATTCCGAGCAGCGCTTCCAGCGCGGCTTCATCTCCTTCGCGCCGGACAGGTACGCGCCGTGGAAGGCGAAGTCCTCCCGGACGAAGGCGTCCGACAGGAAGGGGGCCGCGGAATTCAGCACGTGCCACTTCAGGTACGTCTTCCAGTCCCGGATCGGAAGGACCTTCAGCTCGCGTTCGAGCTCGGCGAGGAACTTCGGCTCGGCCACGTTGACGTCGCCGATCTTCGGCGGCTCTTCGGTCCCGCGGGCATCGCGCGTCAGGCGGAGGCGGTGGTAGTAGGCCGTCCAGTTGAAGTCGGGCGTGAGCCTCTGGAGGTCGGCAAACGACATCTTGTGGTCGGTCGCCCTGGGGTCCCGCAGGGCCACGTTGTCGAGAGAGGCCTTCGCGAGCGCCGTCTCCATGCTGAGAACCGCGCCCGCCGCGGACTTCGCTGCGGCTTCGCTCTCGCCGGCCAGCCGGAAGATCGCGGCGACGTGGGCGCGATACTTCTCGCGGGCCTCCTGGAAGCGCGCTTCCGGCTTGACGTAATAGTCGCGGTCGGGCATCCCAAGGCCGCCCGCAGCGACCTGGGCGATGACATCGTTGGGGTTGTGATTGTCGGAGTCCCCGTAGAGCACGAAGGGGACGCGGATTCCGATCACGTGCAGGCGCGAGATCACCGCGCGCAGGCCGGCGGCGTTCTTCAGAGCGGCGATGTCGGCCAGGAGGGGCTCGATCGGCCGGGCGCCGAGCCGCTCCGCCTTCTCCTCGTCCATGCACGCGCCGTAGAAGTCGCCGATCAGCTGCTCGACGCTCCCCTTGGGCGTGTCCTTTTGGGCCGCGGCTTCCTCGAGGATCTCCTTCAACTGCTCCTTGTTCTTCTCGCCGGCCTCCCAGCGCCGGCTCCAGCGGGACATGGAGGCGGGTATGGGGTTGTTCGCCCTCCAGGATCCGTTGGCGAACTCGTAGAAGTCCACGCACGGGTCCGCGCTGCGGCTCAAGTCCGCCGTCTCGATCCCCTTCTGCGGCGAATCGGGCGAGGGCGCGGTGGCGAGCAGGGCGGCGAGGCAGGTCAGGATTCTGGCGAAGCGCATGTCGGCTCCTTCGAAGACCGGGCCGTTTGCGGCCGGCGCGCGCAAGGATAAACTGAAGCGGCGCCTGTTTGCTGGTCAGATTCACGATGCCGCGCAACAGGAAGCCGTTCGAACGATCGAGGACGCCATCGCGCGAGCCCGAAAGAGATCCGGAGAGTGGGGTGACTCAGGACCAAGCGTCGTAACACCGAAGCGGCGAGGCGCGGAAGAGGAGGAGGAATCGATGGCCAAAGGAGACAGTGCAGCGGCGGATCCTCTCGCTCCCGCCGGCGGCGCCAAGCGCGTCGTTGTCGGGATCAAGGTCAAGTTCGAGTTGAACTCGAAGAACGGACTGCGTCGGGTCCTGTTCGGGCTCGAGAAGGACATGCAGGGTGACGACGTCGAGTGGAAGATCCACTTCGAGTTGTTCGAACGTGACAAGAAGTCGGATCCGTATACCGATCCTCTGGTGAGCCTGGACCTCGAGGTAGACACCAGATTGAACAGTAAGGCGGAAGTCACGGCGCACGACGGGCTGACCCCGCCGCAGGCGGCCCATGCCCTCGGGCCGGCGGCCGACGACGCGAAGGGAACGATCACCGGCGAAGTGGACGAGGACGACGCGAAGGACACCGTACAGGCCACCCTGAAGAAGAAGTGACCCGGCTTCTCACAAAGTCGGCCCTGCCGGCTTTGTTGCTCGGGATCTCTCTCTGCGCGCGCGCGGAGGAGCCGGCCGTCCGGCTGTCCGGAGGCTGTCCGGCGGGGACGGACTTCGAGAAGGCCGGCTATGCGATCCGGTCCGCCCGCGTCCAGGGGCCGTTTCTCTTCCTGCGCTGGGTGCGCGCGAGACTCGAAGACGCCCGGCGGGACGTGTCCGGCCTCGCGGGCCGGCCCTATCGCACGGCGGATGTCCTCCGGATGGCGCAGGAGCTGGAGGATTCCAATTTTCTCCCCGACATGGTCGAGCGGCGCGTTCGGTTCTCGCTCGTCGTCACGTCCGTCGAGAACTGCTCGGGCCGCGAGCTGGACCTGGTCTATACCGTCTTCTCCTCCCAGATCGCTCCGGTCCTGAGCGGCACCTTCGAGTCGCGCAAGGCGGAGAAGGCCGAGCCGCAGCGGGCCGCCGGCGCCGATGAGATCACGGGCCGGCTGCGAATCTCGCCATCCGCGGGTTATGACCGTTCCGAGAGGCTGTTTGGCGGAGGCCGCCTGGAATATCGCCTCTCCGGCGGCCCGAATTTCGCGTCTTTCGATTCGCTCGAGGTGGAAGGCCTCGGATCCACTTCCATGCACCGGCTCTCCGCGGCGCTGTCGGGCGCAAGGAACGCGGCCGCCGGCCTCTTCGCGCACGCGGACTGGGAGTTGAACTACTGGAACTCGTCGGAGCCGAGCGATCAGTCCCGGTTGCGGAAGAGCCGGCTCGCGGCGCAGTTCTCGGCCCTGACGCGGCCCCTCGGAAAGTGGCGGCTGCCGGTGCGCCTGGGAGGCATGGCGGAAGGAGGAAGACTCGAGAGCGACTTTCGCGCGGCGTCTCTCCCGCAATCCACGGTCCCGACGAGCGACTATGGGGCGGCGAAACTCTTCCTGGGCACCACCACGCGACTGGATCACAACGTCCTGGCGGCTTCTTATGGAATCGAGCTGGGCTCCACCCTTTCGAGCGGACGGGTGGACTGGATCAAGCACGTCGGCGATCTCGCGCACGATCTCGTGGTTCCGGTCGGCGATCACCGGTCTCTCGAGATCGAGTCACGGCTCACGGCGGGTCTCCTCCAGGCTCGCGGATCCGTGCCCGCCACGGCCCTTTTCTTCGGGGGAAATCGCGAGGAGCCCTTCATTGCCGGCGAGGCCTGGACCATCCGGAGCAACCCCGTCATCCGCAGCATCCCGGCGAACCGGTTCAACCTGACCTCCGCCGGTCCGGGGGCCACGCGATTCGTCGCCTACAACATGACCGCCTCCGTCCCTGTCTGGCGCCGGCCCATCGTCCCGCCGGAGCTGTCGCGAGATAAAGAGTTCGCCCAGCAATTGAGGGGGCAGATAAAGACCGCCACCAGTTTCGTGCAGACGGACGAGGAGGCGAAGGATCCGCATTTCCAGGCCGCGGCAGCCAGAGTTGGCGACGTTCGGGCCGCGCTGGCCAGACTGGAAGCGGCCGTCGCCGCGGCCGCGGCGGCCCGGCCGGGCCAGTTTCCGGAGCTCTTCGCGGCTTGCACCAAAACGATCCGGAGAGCCGACGGCAGGGCTCAGGCCGCGGCGCGATCGAAGGCCGGGGAGCAAGTCGGCAACCTTGCTTCGCTCCTGGCCGTGGATGAGGACTGGCTCAACAGGGTCGATGCCGCCTGCGCTACGGACCTGAACGCGAAAATCGGCGACGCCGCGATCGCGGAAAGCGGCGAAAGCCTGCGGCGGATCCATGGAGATCTGGAGCGGGAATTCTCGCTCATCGACCGGCCCTCGGCTTCGCGGCAGGCCGAGGCGGAGATGGCGTATGTTAGGCGGACATTGAATGCGTTGATCTACGACCTGAACGTTCTCTCCGTCGGGCCGGCCGTCGGATTCGACTTCGCCCATATCGGCCCCGCCGACTCGCGGCTGGGGACGCGATACGGGATCGGAGGCGGCCTGCGGGTCACCCTCGTCAACAGCACGGACCTCACGGTCGGGTACTTCGCGAACCCCAAGCGCCTCTCCAACGAGTCTTCGGGAGCGTTCTTCGTCTCCGTGCGGTTCAAGGACCTGCTTGAGTAGGGCCGGAGCCCTCCTGTGTCTGGGAGCGGCGCTGTCTGTCGGTTGCGCCACGGGAGGCTGGCTGACCGTGCCGGGATACAAGAGCGAGCCCGCGGCGCCGGCGGGACATCTGCTCGTCGGCGCCGCGAGCGTGGACATCACTCCGCCGCCCGGTTATCCGATGGGCGGCCACTCGATCGGCGGGCGCTTCTCCCGCGGCCACTGGATGCGCCTGCGGGCGAGGGCCTTCTACTTCCGCGACGTGGAAGGCTCGAGCGTGGCGCTGGTCTCGTGCGACCTGTACGCGATTCCCGCGGGCCTCCAGCAGGGGGTCGCCTCGAGGCTGCATCATCCCAAGAAGGACGAGACGGCCGTCGCCGATATCTCGCGGGAGAACCTGATCCTGGTCGCGACGCATACCCATCAGGGCCCCGCCAACTACATGAGCAACGAGTTCTACAACGCCTATTCCTCACCCTATCCCGGGTTCGATCAGGACCTTTTCGACGCTCTGGTGCAGAAGATTGCCGCGGCCGTCGCCGGCGCGGTGAAGGCGGCTACCGATCATCCCGAGGGCGCGGAGCTCATCGTGACGACCGCCCCGGTTCTAACCTTGCTTCGCAACCGCGCCATCGAGGCGTTCAAGCAGAACCCGGAGGACGTGCAGGACGCGGTCCTCAAGGACGGTCCCAAACCGCCCATTCCCGTGGCTTGCACGACCCCGCGGCCGGACATCTGCCTGCGCTACGGCGCTGTTGACCCCGCATTCACAGTGCTCGCGGCGAAGCGCCCGGACGGCGCGGTCGCGGCGCTCCTGGTGTTCGGCGCCGTCCACCCGACCGTTCTCTCGCATGACGTGTCGTTCTATTCCCCCGACCTCGCGGGGTTCGCCATGCGCGAGCTCGAATGCTCGAGCGTCTCGTGGCCCAGATCGCCGGAGATGGTCGCGGGTTTCTTCAACGGGGCGGAAGGCGATGTCTCGCCCAGATGGAACCGGCGTGACATCGACGAGGTCTACGAGCTGGGGGGTCGGCTCGCCAGGAGCGTCGCGGACTCCGTCGCCGCCGGCGATCCTCACGGAGAGGGAGACTCGGTCCGCATCCGGGCGGTGCGCCGCGTGGCGGAGCAATTCTCTTTCTGTCACAGCTGGCCGGTGCCGGGGGTGGGGACGCTCGGAGGCGCGGAAGACGGCAGGTTCGTCAGCTTTGACATGGGCTGGCGGTCGCCTTATCGCATGCCGCTGGACGAGAAGAAGCACCCGATAAAGAAGATCCTGCGCTGGCTTCGATCTCCAAACCAGGGAGTCAAGCAGCCGGGGTTCGAGCTCTCGAGCACGCCGTTTATCGACATCACGCATTCTCTCGCCCCGCCGCAGCACTTCCCGTCGGAGGTGCCCGTCACGGTCGTTCGCCTGGGAAGCCTTGCGTTGATAGCGATGCCGGCGGAGCTAACGACCGCCATGGGCCGCGAACTGAAAGAGCAATTGCAATCCGAGCTGAAATCGCTGCGCCCGATCATTCTGGGCCTGGCCAACGAGTACCTCGAGTATGTGACCACGGCGGCGGAGTACGACGCTCAGGAGTACGAGGGCGGCTCGACGCTCTTCGGCCCGGGCACGGGCAAGTGTTACCTCGATCTGCTGCGCGGCGCGGCGGCGGCCCTGGACGTTCCCGCGCCGCAAACCCGCGCAACCCGTGTTCCCAGGGCGGTATTTGAACCGGGCCCGAAACCCGTCATGAGAGCCAGTTTCGGCCCCGGATACTGGGGCGCAAACACCGAGTACATCGACCAGGAGGTCAAGAGCCCATTCGCGACGGCAGCCCGCATGGAGCGCGACCTGTGGCCGCGCTTCGATTGGGCAGAGGAGAAGCACGCGGACAAGCGCGTCGTTCTCCTGGCCAGACAGGCAGGCGTGTGGTCCCCCGAAGAAGACGACGACGGGCCGCACCCGGCTCTCGCCACCTTCCTGGCAAACGGCAGGGCCGGGAAGAGGAGATGGAGCGCGGTCTGGTTTCCTCGCGCCGGATACGACGAGTCGGTGATCCATGTCTTCAAGGTCGAGACGGAGGAACATGACCCCCGTTGCTCCGAACAGTTCACCATCGGCGACATCCGTGCGGGCCGCGTTCCTTTGCCGCTCCCCGCGAGCGCAACCTGCCCGCCCTGAGCACGCCCTCATGACTCCTGACGCGGAAAGAGTGAGGTTGGCCCATGAAATCCTTCTGGAAGAGACTCAAGAAGGCAGAGCCCGGCTCTGAACGGGACGCCCGGCTGGCCGGGGACGAATCGGCGTATCCCCCGGGGCTTGAGCGCCTCGAGAGCGCGGCCGTGAAGGAGAGGCGCGCGGCGGCGGGCCTGGAGCCGGGGGATCCCCAGGTGCCCATCGGCCTGGCGTGCTCGGGAGGAGGGATCCGGAGCGCGACGTCCTGCCTCGGGGTCTTTCAGGCGCTGGCGCGGTCCCGGTTCCTGCGCCGCATCGACTTCCTGTCCACGGTCTCCGGCGGCGGATACGTCGGCACTTTTCTCGGGCATCTTTACATGCGGCCGTATGTGGATCCCCAGAAGGATCAGGCGGGACGGCCGACCGATCCGGCGGGAGCGGACGGTTATGTCCCGGGGGCGACGCCTGCCGAAAGGGTCTCGAGAATCCTCGAGGATTCCCACACGAAGCCGCTCGCCCACCTTCGGGAGAATGGTCGGTACCTGTCGCCCAACGGCGGCGGGGACTCTCTCATGGCCGGGGCGGTCGTGCTGCGCAACTGGGCGGCGGTCCAACTCGTCCTGCTCACGGCCTGCATGATGGGACTCTTTGCCTTCCTCCTCCTGAGAACTCTCACCGCGGCCGGGATCGAAAGGGTCTTCGGCCCCGACGCGCTGGACGTCGGCCCGACGTCGTTCATTCACGGATTTCTGTCGAGCTTCAACCCTTCCCTTCCGCACGTCGTCTGGATCAGCGATTACTTTCTGCTCGCGGCGGTCCCTGTCGTGCTCCTGGCCGTGCCGGTCGGCCTCGCCTACTGGCTGACGCGCCTCGGGGACCTGATCGTCGCCGCGGCATTGGGCGTGATCGCGCTGGCGTTTCTCCCGGGGGCCACAGGCCTGGACGCGTTTCTCCTCGCTGTTGCGGCGTACTGGCTCCTGGCTGCCGTCCTCTGCGGGGTCCTGGCGCAGGGAGGTTGGACCGCGCCGACCGAGGCGTCGCGATGGAAGCGGGGCAACCGGCTTTCCCGGCTCCTCATGCAGGCGCTCCTGGCCGCCGGCATCGTGCTGGCGGTGGCCTTCCTCGACAGTGTCGGGCAGAACCTGAATGCGAACCACGCCGCATGGAATGCCGCCAAGGTCTTCGCCTTTCTCGCCACGCTCCTCACGTTCGGAAAGCGCCTGGTGCCGTTCATCAGCAACTTCAGCCGCGGCGGCCGGCCCACGATCCCGGTCAGCCTGATCGCGGGCGTCGGCAGCATCGTCCTCGTCGTTGTTCTGCTCGGTTTCCTCTCCGGACTCACTTACCACCTGAACGACGTGATGTCGTCCTCGTCGCGGGCCCTCCCGGAAGGTTGGATCGTGTTCTGGGGCGCGCGCCTGGGCGCAACGTTGGAAGGGTTTCTGGCCTTCGGGGTGCTCTGCCTGATTCTCGGGCAGACACTCTCCTTTCTCAACAGGTCGTCGCTTCAGACGCTGTACAGCGCTCGATTGACGCGGGCGTACCTGGGGGCTTCCAATCCCGAACGCTGGAAGCCCGACGGGATGCGGATCTCCGACGCGATCGCCGGCGACGCCGTAAGCTGGGAGGACTACCGGCCGGAGAGGCACGGCGGCCCGCTTCACCTGATCAACACGACGATCAACGAGACGATCGACGGGCGGTCGCAGGTCGAGCAGCGCGATCGGAAAGGCGTGCCCCTGGCGGTCGGCCCGTTCGGGTTGACTGTCGGCGTCCGGCATCACGCGGTCTGGACCGGCGGCGTCGGATCCCTGGCGACAGGCCGCCTGTCCCGCAAGCGCACCCTCGAGTCCATCTCGCCCGCGAGCGGGTTTCGCATCTTCGCCCCGGGCCAGGCCGGCGGATCGATCGAGGTGGAGCCGCTGACTCTGGGAGAGTGGATCGGGATCTCAGGAGCGGCCTTCACGACGGGAATCGGATACCGGACGAGCCTGGGCCTGAGTCTTCTCACCGGCATGGCGAATGTCCGGCTGGGATACTGGTGGAACTCCGGCGTCGATCCCGCCGACCGGAAGTCTCAAGCACAGCCGAGGGCACTCCTGAGGCTGGCGCGCCGCCTTCCCCTGTTTCGTGTCCAGAGGTTCCTGCTCAACGAATTGCTCGCGCGCTTTCCCGGGACGGCCCTGAAATGGTGGTATCTCTCCGACGGGGGCCATTTCGAGAATACGGCCGCCTACGAACTGATCCGGCGCCGCCTCCCGTTGATCATCATCCTGGACAATGGCGCCGACCCCGGTTGTCTGTTCGAGGACATGGGGAGCCTGGTCCGCAAGGCCCGTCTCGACTTTCAGACGGAGATTCGCTTCGCCGGAGAGGAGCACGGCGGCCGCGTCACTCAGATCACGCGCGCCTTCGAAGACACTCTCGGCACGCTGGCGCAGCTGCGCCCGATCGAGCCGGCGGAGAACGACGCCGGCCCGCCCCGCGCGTCGCGTCACATCGCCGCGGCGGCCATCGAGTATCCCGCGACCGCCGATCATCCCGAGGGCCAGCGCGGACTGCTTCTCCTGGTCAAGCCGACCCTCCTGGGCAACGAGCCCTCGGATGTCCTGCAATACGCCGCGAGCCACCCTCGCTTTCCGCAGGAGCCGACGTCGGATCAGTTCTTCGATGAGGCGCAGTGGGAGAGCTATCGGAAGCTGGGGGAGCACATCGGAGCGGAGCTTTGCGGCCTTCTCGAATCCCTGCGGTCGGCCACCCCCGACTCCATCGGTAACACCGTGATCAGCTAGCCCGGATCCGAAATAGACGCTTCTTGGCGGTTACGGCAGGCGTGCCGTAGGGGCGGGGCTTGACCCCGCCCGCGGGCGGCCGCAAGGGCCGCCCCTACGACCGAACCAGGTTAAGAGCGGCTTCGACCGCGAAAGTTACCAGGGAACGTCTTTGCCGCGGTGGTCGAGGAAACGACCGGTGTCGGAGGGCTTCAGGCGGTCGATGACTCGAAGCATGGCGGCGACGCTGTCTTCGGGTGAGAGCGAAGCGCCGCCGCCGCCCATTTCGGTCCTGACCCAGCCGGGAGAGATCGCGACACAGATGAAGCCCTCCGGCTTCAACTCGGCGGCAACCGTGCGGGTCAGCTGATTCAACGCTGCCTTTGAGGCGCGGTAGGCGATCCAGCCTCCGCTCTCGTTTTCGGAGATGGATCCCAGGCCGCTCGAGAGATTGACGACGGCGCGGAGCTTTCCGGCGCGGAGATTCGGAAGGAGAGCCTGGGTCAGCGCGATCGGCCCGACCGCGTTGACGCGGAGAGTCTCCTCGAGATCCTTCATCGAAAGCCGCCCGAATCTTGCGCCCGCATCGCCGATGCCGGCGTTGTTGATCAGAACATCGAGCGGCTCGCCCTGCATGCGGCGAGCCAGACCGGCGATGCTTCTTTCGTCGGCGACATCGAGTTGCTCGACGCGCACCGGAAGTCTCGCAAGGTCGCGGGCTTTTTCAGGCTGCCGGGCCGTGGCGATCACGCGATCCGCGCGCCCGCCCAGATGCCGCGCGAAAGCGAGCCCGATTCCGCGGTTGGCTCCGGTCACGAGATAGCTCCGGGGTTCACTCTTCGTCGGCACGGCGTTCCCGGCCAGGGAATCTGGGACTTCCGCGAGCCTCACCATTCCTGGTGACGCGCGTCCTTGACGAACGACGATACCCGCCGCTGCGGCTCCTGGCGCGAAGAGAGCGCTGCTCCCCGGGCAAAGAGATTCTTGCCCGGGTTATGCCGACCTGGCGTGGTCCAGGATCAACGCCTCGTCCTCGACGAGGCATCGTTCGTCACAGCGCCCGGCCTTGCCGCCCCACCGGTTGCAGGATCCCACCTTGAGGTCGGGTTCGCCGGTGAGGCTGCTGAAGGCCGCGTGGCCGGCTTGGAGCCGGATCGTGGCGGCCTCTTGCGTCTCGGGACAGGTGACGATCAGGGTGCCCGAAAAATGCCGGCGCGCCCGAAGGAAGGCCACTGCGGCCGGTATACAGGAGAGAACGAACACGATCGCGATGAGCAGGAAGAGTTCCTTCACAGGTACCTCCTTCCTCGATGACCTGACGAGCGTAAGGCAAGGCGGGGGGCCGATTCTCGATGCGTTTACATCAGACGTCGGGGCTCCCGAAGGATCGCTCCGCGCCGGCGTCGAGGAGTCGGACCTCGTGAACGCGTGAGTTCGGGACCAGATCCTTCGCTTCGCTCAGGATGACAGGCGGGTAGCGATTACCTCGGCTCTCTCTCGGCGTCTCGCATTCGTGAGTCGGATCGCGCCCTCGCTGTCGCCCTCGAACTCCTTTGAGGCGGCGGGTATGGGCTACGGAGGGATACCGATGCGGCGGACGAGGTCCTGGAAGCGGGGGTCGGAACGGAGGCCGTCGAACGCGGAATCCATTCTGAGATAGACGATCAGGCCGGCTCGGTTTCGATAGCACTTTTCCAGCCAGGCGAGCGATTCTTCGGGATTCCAGCCGGAATTGGCGACGGCGAAGTCGTATTCCGAGATGAATCTGCGTTTGGCCAGCTCTCGGAAGTGGTGTAGCACTTTCTGCGCCTCCGCCTTGTTACCCGTGACTCCGTAGGCGCGGGCGAGCACCGCTCGCGGCAGCATCTCGTTCGGGGAGGCTTCGCTCGCCTGCTTTGCGGCGGCGATCGACTCGGGAAACCGGGACCGCTGCTGAAACGCGAGACTCGACCAGGTGCAGTGTCCGGCGACCGTCGGATCCGTCTCCACTGTTTTTCGATACAGAGAGATAGCCTGATCGAACTCCCGCGCGTAGTAGAGGAGCCTCGCCCGCAGGCAGCCGGAATTGGTGCTGACGGGATCGAAATCCAGAGCCCGAGCCGACTCGGCAAGGGCCTCGTCCGATCGTCCCTGGGAGCTCAGGAACAGGCCGTTCGCCTGGTGGATCAGCGCGGAACGCGGGTTCAACTCCAGGGCGCGCCGGTACTCCTCGCGGGCACCCTCCCAATCGAACTCGTAGAAGAGCTTGACCTGAGCGAGCGAGGCGTGTCCCTCGCCCAGGCTCGGGTCGAGCTCCAGCGCGTGCTGGATCGCCGTCCTGGCCTTGGGCATGACCTCGTGCGGTGGAAGCAGACGGCCGGCGAGCTGGATGTAAGTGTCGGCCAGGCCGGCATAGGCGAGCGCGAAGTTCGGATCCTTCCCGATCGCCAGATTGAAATACTCGACGGCCTTGGTCAGCGACTCCGGTGTGAACCTCGTGAACGAGGCCCTTCCCTGCAGGTAGAACTGGTAGGCCTCGGGGTCGAGCGTGGCCTTGCGAGCCAGTTGCGAATTCTCTTCCGGGGCGATCTTGATACGGATCTCCCTGGCGATCGCAGTCGCCACCTCGCCCTGAAGGGCCAGGATGTCGCGAACGTCGCGCTCGTAGCCTTCCGCCCACATCTGCTTCTCGCCGGGGACCCGCATCAGACGCGCGTTGATGCGCACGCGGCTGTTCGAGCGAAGGACGGAGCCTTCCACGACGGCGTCCACCTGAAGCTCGCGAGCGATCTCCGGCAGAGACTTCTTCAACCCCTTGTAGTGCATGGCCGACGTGCGCGAGATCACCCGCAGCGCGGAGATATTCGAAAGCTTCGCGATCAATTCGTCGGTCATCCCATCGGCGAAGTAGTCCTGCTCGGGGTCGTGGGAGAGGTTCTCGAGAGGCAGCACGACGAGCGACTTGATCTCCGGCGGGCCCGCGGGCGCGGCCGGCCGGCTCCGGAATCCCTGCCGCTGCCAGAGGACCAGCACGGCGGCGAGCAGAACGGCGGCGGCGCCGGCGATCAAGGTCCTCGCGCGACGCCGCTTGCGAGGAACCGCGGCCGGTTCGGCCTGAGAAGGCCTCCCCGGAGGGAGAGCGGCAAGCACGGCGCCCGAGGAAATCGTGACCGATTCGCTGCCGCTGGCGCTCTCCAGCAGCCGCCGCCGCAGGTCGATGAGCATGTCTCGCGCGGACTGGTACCGGGCGGCCCGGTTCTTCTCGAGCGCCTTGAGAATGATCTCCTCCAGCTTCTCGGGAACGTTGGGATTTCGTTCTCGCGGAGGCACGGAGGGCTTCTCCATGATCGCGCTCAGGATCACCGCGAGCGTGTTGCCGGGAAAGGGGAGCGCGCCGACCGCCATGTCGTAGAGGAGCGTGCCGAACGAGAAGAGGTCCGAGCGCGCGTCGAGCTCCTCGCCGCGGGCCTGTTCCGGCGACATGAACGCCACGGTACCCATGGGAAAGCCCGGCAGGGTCAGATGGCGAGGCATCGTGACCTGCGCTTCCGGCCCGGCGGGCAGAAGCTCGGTGGCGGGCGACGGAAGGAACTTGGCGAGGCCGAAGTCCACGATCTTGACCCGGCCCGCCGACGTCACGAAGATGTTGCCCGGCTTGATGTCGCGGTGGAGCACGCCGCGGCTGTGCGCGGCGTCCAGGCCGTCGGCGATCTGGACGGCCAGCGGAAGCAGACGCTCCGGAGGCAGAGGCCCGTGCGCCAGGATCTTCTCGAGAGTCGTGCCCTCGAGCAGTTCCATGGCGATGAAGTGATAGCCATCCCCCGCTCCGACGTCATGGATCGTGCAGATGTTCGGATGGTTCAGGTGCGAGGCCGCGCGGGCCTCGCGCTCGAATCGCTCGACTGTTTCCGGCAGGTCCAGCACCTTCTCGGCGACGAATTTGACGGCGACGTGGCGGCCGAGCCGGATGTCTTCCGCCTCGTACACGACTCCCATGCCGCCCTCGCCGAGGACCTTGAGGAGACGATAGTGGGAGACGGTTTTGCCTAGCATGGCCGGTTCAGATCACGTCCGAGTGACTCACGTTTCGAGTCAGCATACACCGGCGGTTGAGACAGTGGACCGCTTGCGAATTGGGTAGCACGATCTCGGATCCGCCTTACGACCACGCCCTCGCGCTTCGCTAGCCCTTCACCTCAATCAGGCCGGGCAGAAGACTCTCACCCCGGGTGCTCTAATATGTTTGGGATACAAAAAAAGGCAGGGCGGAGGATCCGCCCTGCCGAAGGTCCTTGGAGCTGTTCGCGATCGTCAGTTCAGCGGGCACCCGCCGGGGCCGTTGTTGAAGCCGTCAAGCCGGCTGGCCTCACTGAGAATCGTATTCCTGTTGCAGGACTGGAGCGCCGTGTTGACCTCACTGATGATCTGCGCCGTGCTCAACGGATAGTTGACGCTGCACGCGTTGAGCAGCGCCGAGATCCCCATCTGATAGAGCTTTGCCTGCGCATTGCAGACGGTGGGCCCGAACCCGGCCCCCTGGAGAGCGTGGAGGAACGTCAGACTGCTGAAGTTACAGCCACAGTCAGTGGTATCGAACACGGTCGAAACCAGCTGATTCTGCGTGTAGGCAGCGCACCAGGAATCGAAGTGCTGCGTCTGCTTCCAGTAGCCCGGAGTGCAGCCCTGGTTGCCCGGCGGGGGCGTGGCAGTCGGCGTATTCGTCGGGGTATTGGTCGGCGTGTCGGTCGGGGTGTTGGTCGGGGTGTCCGTCGGCGGTGGCGTGTTGGTCGGGGTGTTGGTCGGGGTGTTCGTCGGCGTCGGCGTGTTGGTCGGGGTGTTGGTCGGGGTGTCGGTCGGCGTATTGGTCGGGGTGTTGGTCGGCGTGGGCGTGCAGGCCAGAACCAGAACCGTGTTCGTGGTGCTGGCCGACACCGGAAGCGGGGTGCCCCCGCCATTCGTGTCCAGGCCGGTGGCCGCGACTTGATCGGTGAAGAGAGTGGTCCCGCCCGGATCGCAGGGAGGCGCGGTCTCGGGTATGTTGCCACCGCAGGTATCCCCCGGCGTGCCAAGAGGCTGGAGAACAGTCACAGGAGTGCCGGCGGGGAATTCGCAGGGGATGGACACGGGCATGCCGCCCGGAAAGGGAACCGTGTTCTGAACGGCGAGGTTGATGACCGTGTTTTCCGGGTCCTGGTTCTGGACCGTGTAGGAGCAAGAGAACGAGGCGCCCGGCGGCTCGACGCCGGGACAGGTCTTGGTTATCCCCAGACCGGTCGTGACATCAGGATTAGGGGCGTTGCCCCCTCTCCTACTGGTCAGCGTGGTGGTCGTCCGCGACGTGTGGGTGGCCTGACTCGACGTCATGCCCGTGGGGCAAGGCGTCAGAGCGCCCGTGGCGCTGAAGGTCCCCGTGAAATTGGAGTTTCCCTCGCCGCCCGCGCCGCCGGTCAGGAAGGCTTCGAAACTCGCCGGCTTGCCGGCGGCACCATCCTGCCCGTCCGCTCCCGTGTTGTTCGCCGCCCCGAGATTGGCGCCCTGGCTCGACTGCTCCTCGTCCACGGGCTTGACGGCGAGCGCGTTGTAGTCGTTGCCGAATGTGGTGTAGACCGCGGAGGCCCACTGCCACTTCGCGGTTACCCCGGGCGTGTCGGTGGAAAAGGCCGCCGACCAGGTAACCGAACCGATGCCCCCGGGCAGACCCCCGGCGGGAACCGGGAAGGCAAGGCCGGAGAGAAAAGCCCTCCCCGAAAGACGGCCGGGGACGATGGTGACCCAGCGATTGTTCGCGGCATCGAAGCCCGTCGAAGCGACCGTCGCCGCCGGGTCGATGACGACCGTGGCGGCCGGAACGGCCAGGCTGTAGCTCTTGCCGTTGGCGACGAACGAAATCGTCGAATCATTCAGGAAAATACTCGCCGGCTGGGCCGCGAGTCCATCGACTCGCAGAGCGCTGTTGAACCAGATGACGTTGCCCTCGGCGATCGAAGTCGCGTTGAAGCTCGATTCGATCGAACTCAACGCCGTGCACGATCTCTCCATCTGGGGGGTGGAGGGTACCGGGGTACCCCTCTGGGGAGAGCTGCCTCTCGCCAGAGACACCAGCGCGACACCCAGACACAAGACTCCCAGGCCAGACCAGATGCGCCACCTTCTGCGCGCTCCAGCGGACAAAACACGACGCGGACGGCTTGAGTTCATATCCACTCCTCCTGATGGCCGGGGACTATATGCGTTGGAAAAAGCGAGAGTCAACTGGACCAAAGTCGTAGGGGCGATGGTCTGAAATGTGACTTCCGGACCCGGACTGGGGCATCGGTCAAGTCCGCACAGGGCGAGAGGGAGCTTTTCGTTCAGATCGGGCCAGACGCTCGAATGGCCCACCGCCGGAGGGGGCTTGGATCGCTTCCGCCGCCGGTCCCGGCCTGACAGCCTTCGACAACCTCGGAGGGGGATGTCCGGCGCCAGGTTCGGGATGCTCAGATCCTCGCAAAACGGCTGGCGCTCCGGATAGGCCACACCGGAGTAAGCGGTGGAATGCTCGCCACAAAAAAAGGCAGGGCGGAGGATCCGCCCTGCCGAAGGTCCCTGGAGCTATTCGCGATCGTCAGTTCAGCGGGCACCCGCCGGGGCCATTGTTGAAGCCGTCGAGCCGGCTGGCCTCACTGAGAATCGTATTCCTGTTGCAGGACTGGAGCGCCGTGTTGACCTCACTGATGATCTGCGCCGTGCTCAACGGATAGTTGACGCTGCACGCGTTGAGCAGCGCCGAGATCCCCATCTGATAGAGCTTTGCCTGCGCATTGCAGACGGTAGGCCCGAACCCGGCCCCCTGGAGAGCGTGGAGGAACGTCAGACTGCTGAAGTTACAGCCACAGTCAGTGGTATCGAACACGGTCGAAACCAGCTGATTCTGCGTGTAGGCAGCGCACCAGGAATCGAAGTGCTGCGTCTGCTTCCAGTAGCCCGGAGTGCAGCCCTGGTTGCCCGGCGGGGGCGTGGCAGTCGGCGTATTCGTCGGGGTATTGGTCGGCGTATTGGTCGGCGTATTCGTCGGCGTATTCGTCGGGGTATTCGTCGGGGTATTCGTCGGGGTGTTGGTCGGCGTGTTCGTCGGCGTATTCGTCGGGGTGTTGGTCGGCGTATTCGTCGGCGTATTCGTCGGCGTATTCGTCGGGGTGTTGGTCGGCGTGTTGGTCGGAGTGTTGGTGTTGGTCGGGGTGTTCGTCGGAGTGTCGGTGGGGGTGTTGGTCGGCGTATTCGTCGGGGTGTTGGTCGGCGTGTTGGTCGGAGTGTTCGTCGGCGTATTCGTCGGCGTGTTGGTGGGGGTTGGAGTGTTTGTCGGAGTATTTGTCGGAGTATTTGTCGGCGTATTTGTCGGCGTATTGGTCGGCGTGGGCGTGCAGGCCAGAATCAGAACCGTGTTCGTGGCGCTGGCCGACACCGGAAGCGGAATGCCCCCGCCATTCGTGTCCGTGCCGGTGGCCGCGACTTGATCGGTGAAGAGAGTGGTCCCGCCCGGATCGCAGGGAGGCGCGGTCTCGGGTATGTTGCCACCGCAGGTATCCCCCGGCGTGCCAAGAGGCTGGAGAACAGTCACAGGAGTGCCGGCGGGGAATTCGCAGGGGATGGACACGGGCGTGCCGCCCGGAAAGGGAACCGTGTTCTGAACGGCGAGGTTGATGACCGTGTTTTCCGGGTCCTGGTTCTGGACCGTGTAGGAGCAAGAGAACGAGGCGCCCGGCGGCTCGACGGAGGGACAGGTCTTGGTTATCCCCAGACCGGTCGTGACATCAGGATTAGGGGCGTTGCCCCCTCTCCTACTGGTCAGCGTGGTGGTCGTCCGCGACGTGTGGGTGGCCTGACTCGACGTCATGCCCGTGGGGCAAGGCGTCAGAGCGCCCGTGGCGCTGAAGGTCCCCGTGAAATTGGAGTTTCCCTCGCCGCCCGCGCCGCCGGTCAGGAAGGCTTCGAAACTCGCCGGCTTGCCGGCGGCACCATCCTGCCCGTCCGCTCCCGTGTTGTTCGCCGCCCTGAGATTGGCGCCCTGGCTCGACTGCTCCTCGTCCACGGGCTTGACGGCGAGCGCGTTGTAGTCGTTGCCGAATGTGGTGTAGACCGCGGAGGCCCACTGCCACTTCGCGGTTACCCCGGGCGTGTCGGTGGAAAAGGCCGCCGACCAGGTAACCGAACCGATGCCCCCGGGCAGACCCCCGGCGGGAACCGGGAAGGCAAGGCCGGAGAGAAAAGCCCTCCCCGAAAGACGGCCGGGGACGATGGTGACCCAGCGATTGTTCGCGGCATCGAAGCCCGTCGAAGCGACCGTCGCCGCCGGGTCGATGACGACCGTGGCGGCCGGAACGGCCAGGCTGTAGCTCTTGCCGTTGGCGACGAACGAAATCGTCGAATCATTCAGGAAAATACTCGCCGGCTGGGCCGCGAGTCCATCGACTCGCAGAGCGCTGTTGAACCAGATGACGTTGCCCTCGGCGATCGAAGTCGCGTTGAAGCTCGATTCGATCGAACTCAACGCCGTGCACGATCTCTCCATCTGGGGGGTGGAGGGTACCGGGGTACCCCTCTGGGGAGAGCTGCCTCTCGCCAGAGACACCAGCGCGACACCCAGACACAAGACTCCCAGGCCAGACCAGATGCGCCACTTTCTGCGCACTCCGGCGGAACTTGCCCAGGCATCGAACCAGGAAAAACGCGACCCCACGCGACGGTGACGCCCTGAGTCCATGGTCTCCTCCTCTTCTGGGCGGAGAATATGCTCTCGAGAATACAAGAGTCAACTGGACTAAAGTCATAGGTTAAACGCCTTGAAGCCGTGCACGATGCGCATCTTCTCGATGCCGCCGAGGACGAAGAGGGAGAAGAGAACGTCCAGGAACTGCACCGCTACAAAGAGCCCGGCAAGCGACAGGCGCGGGTTGCAGCGTTTCGCCGCCAGAGAGACACCCTATCCGATGAACATGCGGCAATCCTGACAGAGCGGCCCGCCGGCGAGTGGACGGCCTGCGATTGACAGCTACGACCGGGGGCGCCAGCGAAAGCGCTCCAGGCGGATGCACCCCCGCGCGTCGAAGACCACTCTTTCCAGCTCGAGCCGGAGCCGCTGGAGAATCCCCGCCGGGCTGTCGCCGCTTCGGAGGCTGATCCGGCCCTCGGCGTTCACGACGCGGTGCCATGGAATCCGGCTGCGCTCATCGAGCGCGCTCAAGGCGTAACCGACGAGACGAGCGTGCCCGGGCAGGTTCGCCAGCCGAGCGACCTGTCCGTAGGTCGCCACGCGCCCTCGAGGAATGCGGGCCACGACCGAATAGATCCGCTCGTGGCTCGCGGCTCCCTTCCCGAGCGTGCCGGATCCCGCTTTCGCGCGGCGCGGGCCCGCGACGTTTGTGCCCGTCATGAGCGGAAAGGCTATCGCCAGTTGCGATCAGCCATCGTCTCGAGCCGTCGCCCTCTCCCGTACCGGCGCCTCCGAACGCTGACGCGCGCAGAGCCATCGAGTGTCAGCGAGAGGGGCGAAACATTGCAGTTAACGTCGGCGGCGACAACGGCCGCCGGAACCGCTCGTACCGTTATCTCGCTGGCTTTGAGAGGGTTGCCAGGAAATCTCCGGCCAGGCTGGCGTGGTACGCGGGTTGCTCTACTGTCCGAAGGGATTCGACTGCGATAGGAGAACAAATGGATTCCATGTCGGCGGCCGTGTCGTTGACCTGCATCGCAGCCTCCACCCCGGTCGCCCTGGCCGGTGTCCGGGCGTACCGCCTGTATGGCGGGCTTCGCGAGGTGACCTGTCCCGAGACGATGGAGGCAGCCCTCGTCAAGATCCACGCCACACGCGCGATCGCCAGCAAACTCGCGGGCCAGAATCGACTCCCCCTGCGGTCCTGCTCGCGCTGGCCGGAAAAGAAGGGCTGCGACGAGGCCTGCGCCGTCCAGTTGAGAGCAAGGCCGAGCCGATGCCGCGCCGATTCCCTGCCGACTCTCTCGCGACCGGCGGCGGGACCGGCCGTCTCGTTTTCTCCAGGTGTCCGTCGAGCAGCCAGGGTTCGCGGCTGAGCGTCGAGGACCGGAGGGAGTCGCACGTCGCTCGAGGTCAGTGGGCAGGAGGGCCGGCCGTCGAATAGGTTAAATCCGCCCGCACCACGACAATTCTCGTTGTCGATGAGCGAACGAGCGGAACCGCCCTGGCATTGACGGCGAGAGCTCCGGCCTCGCCGAGGGCCTTCGTCAGGACCGGGCCGCCATCGATTTCCGCGAGGTTCTTGAGCATTCGCGACGACACGACCTCGTTTCCCTCGCCGCCGAAGATGGGGCGCGATACGAGGAAGCGCGCGACGCCGGCCTTCTCCAGCGCGGGAACGTAGTCGTTCTTGAGCCAGGCCAGGTAGTCCTCCATCCTGCCCGGGGCCACCAGGGTCCTCGTCTCCAGCCAGTAGAGTCCCATCGGCACGTCTGCCTTGTTGATTTCAAGCCCCGGCTGCCGCACCGCGTACCGGCGGGTCTGTGCGGTGTAGCACCGGTCGGTTTTGCGGGACAGCTTCTTCCAGCCCTTCTCGCCCAGCACTCTCACGACAACCGGCGGACTGTCCAGGTCGCCGAATCTCGTGACCGGCACGACGGTCGTGTACTCCGTTGTGTCACCCGCGTAGTTCTGCAGCGTGAGAAACCAGGGAATCCCTGCCTTCTTGTAAGCCGCCACGATCTCTTTGAGAGAGGCCTCGTAGTCCTCCCGCATTTCGGGTTTTACCCTGGTTGTCGTCGAAGTGATCCACCCGGGCTCGGCATCGGTCTGCGCCAGGGAGACGGCGGAGAGAACGGCAACGAGAATCAGCGAGGTCAAACGCGGGGCAGGAATGCGGATCATGAGCGGATTAATCCTCCGCTACGCCTCCGGGGGCGTAGCGGAGGATGACCTGTTCTATCCGATGCTTCCGGCGGCGCTACGGGAGAGGCCCGACCCTGTTCCAGGAGCAGGCGCCGCCCGTGCCATTGCACGCATTCAGGACGTCGGGACAATCGGTGCCCGTGCAAGTCAGGATCGCGGGAACAATCTGGCGCTGGCCCTCCGGTGTCAGTTCCAGCTTCATCACCTGCTTCAGATCGGCGCCGAGCAAGGCCGTTGCGTTGGTGAGCTGGTTTCCCAGCGCGTTGAACAGATTCACCATGTGAGTGTCGAGGGCGGTGAACTCGTTCGCGATGTGGTTGTCGACATCCGTGATGTGTGTGTTGGTGGCCGCAAACTCGCTCGTAATCTGGTTGTTGACGTTCGTGAGATGTGTATCCAGCGCCGAGATCTCGTTTGCGATGTGGTTGTCAACGTTGGTGATGTGCGTGTCGATCGTGTTGGCTGTGGTCTGGACATCGGCGAGATCATCGTGAATGTGATCGAGCCGTCTGAAATTGGCGTCGATCTGGTTTGCGGTGCCCTCCCCCGAGCAGAACGTTGCCGTGTCGAAGAAGCCGTTCGCGATATCGGCCGCGATCGCGAACGGAACGCACGCCAGTGAGCCGTTTTCGCCCAGGATGTCCTCGTTGCAAACCCAGGCCGCAGCGGCCAGGATCGAATTTGCGACCTCCTTGATAATGAGAAGCGCGTATCGGGAGTCGGCGCTCGTGTCCACCCCATCGCACCCGCCGGTGACGGGGACCGGGCCGGGAAAAGGGTCCGTGAGTGGTGACAGGGCGCGATTCGTCTCGGCCGACTTCTGCTGGGTTTCCATCTTAGCGGCGAGGTACTGACTGGCCATCGTGCCGAAGGAAAGGTCGGGGACCTTGTTCTGTCCGAACGTCCTGGTCAACTGATCATCGGTAACCGACCGCATGGCTTCCCGCCCCTGGCGAGCACGCTCCTGACGCGCCTTGTCGCCCGTCGCTGCGGCCATGCGCTCGAAGTTGGACATCATGACGTCGTAATTCGCTCGGAAAGTCGCCCAGTCTTGCTGGGCATTCGAGGACGGTCCCGTCGAGTTCCCCAGATTCTGTTCGGCACTCAAGGACGGTGCCAGCGCAGCCCCCAGAATCATCAACGCCGCAATCGCGTAAGGCCATCTCCGAGTCATTCGTCGTCTCCTCGCGGAATGGACATGGTTGTTAGACCGGTGCTGATGCCCTGTCCAAAGAGGCAGTCACCCTGCTGTCTTATCTGATAGGCGAGAGCTTGTACTCGCAGTCCGCCCTCAGGGTCAAGGGATTTTTGATGCGAATGCATTAGCTGACCGGAGGGGGTTCAATGCCATTCCAGATCCTCCCGCGATCGCCAACACCGTCGTGGACGCCCTCTCCAATCAGGGCGTCAAGCACTTCGACATCCGCGCGGCGGTTTACTCCCAATTCGGGGAGCGTTTCTCCAGGAAGGCGCGAAGCCCCTCGGCGAAGTCGGGCGTGGCCGAAAGGTGGACGGCGGCCTCGAGCTCCAGGGCCAGGGCTGCGTCGTAGGGAAGATCGAGCCCCAGCGTGATGCAGCGCCGGATCGACGCGAGGGCGCGCGCCGGCTTGCGGGCCAGGGCCGCCGCGTAGGCCTGGACTTCCGCTCGAAGTTTCTCGGGAGCCACCACGAAGTCCACGAGCCCCATGCGGAGAGCCTCCTGCGCCGTGACGAGCGCGCCCTCGTAGAGAAACCGGAGGGACCTCGGCCGGCCCAGGAGACGGGCCAGGGACTGCGTCGTGCCCACGGGAGGGATGAAGCCGATGTTGATCTCGGGCTGCCCGAGGCGCGCGCCCTCCGCGGCAAAACGGACGTCGCAGTGGAGGACGATCTCCAGCCCGCCGCCCACGGCGGTTCCGTGGATGGCGCCGAGAAGCGGCTTCGGCGCCTGCCGGATCTCGCGGACCAGAGCGTGGCAGATTCCGACCCACTCCCGCATCTCTTGCTCCCGCATCGCCTGCAGGACGCGAAGGTCCGCTCCCGTGGAGAAGAACTTCTCCAGCGCGCTCGCGATCACGACGACGCGGACGCCGGGATCCTGAAGGTGAGCCTTCAACGCGGCTCCGATCTCCCGGAGCATCGTCCAGTCGATGGCGTTGACGGGGGGCCGCCGGTACTCCAGCCACCCGACCCGTTCCTCGACGCTGATCCGAACGAATTCGTAACTCATCGTTCTTCGCTCCTCAGCTCGCGCCACCGCGACTGATTATCACGGCCGAGCAATCCCCTGGCATGAGGAGGAATACGTCAGTCATCACAGACCTGGCGCGAGCGTCTTCCTGGCGCCATGCTGCGAGGAGCCGACGTCTTTCCGGGACGCTTCGAGGGTTCCCTATTTTCCCGCGGCGGCCACGAGATCGGCGGCAGTCACCGGCCCGATCGCGAAGGTGTCGGTGTGCCAGGCGGCAAAGGTCCGGAACTCAAGGCTTGCCGCGAAACCCGTCTTGCGGCCGTGCTTCCTGGCGACTTCGTCCACCCTGGCCTGCTGGTCCTTGCTCAGCTCGGGGGCGATGGCGAGGTAGTCCCAGCTGTCGCCGTCGGTATGGGCGTAGACCTGAACGGCCGGAAGGCCGGCCTCCTTGTTGATCGTGTCCTGCTCGGCCATCCATTTCAAGAAGTCCAGGTGTTTGCCGGGAGCGATGCGGTACAGCGAGACGATCGCGGCTGGCGGCTGCTTCGCCTCTTGCCTGGCCGTCTGAGCGCGCGCGGCGGGAGCGAAGAAGGAGAAGGCAACGAGAGCGAAGGGCAGCAACGGAACCAAGCGGAGCCTGCGATTCATGACGTCCTCCTTGGGTCGCCGCAAGAAGACTCGAGGCCCGGCGGGCACTCGCCCGCCGCGAGAAGCCTTCGCGCATCCTGAAGCGAAAAGTGTGGCAGACTTTATGGCTCATCGCCGGGCGATGTCAAAGGCCCGGCGCGGCGGGGGCCGTGGAGGTCAGAAGCGGAGCCGGGCGGCGAGGCCGGAGGGGACGGGACGGATCACGAGGTCGACGCGGCGGCGCCCGGCGTCCTCGCGGCGGTGCCTCGCGACGAGGAATCTGCCCGTGACGGCTCCCATGAGTGCGCCGGCGGCGGCGTCGCTCGCGAAGTGCACGCGGTCGTTGACCCGGTCGAAGGCGACAACCGCGGCGGCGGTGTACGCGAACGCCGGCACGACCCATCCCTCCGACCTCATGGCGACGACCGAGGCGATCGCGAAGGCTTGCGTCGTGCTGCGGGCGGAAGGAAAGGGAGTCATGGGAGGTGAAGGGCTTGAACGCCGTCTCACCGTCGGTCTCGAAAGGCCGCTCGCGCCCGGCGATCCGGCGTCGGATGATCCCGGCGATCCGGCTCAGTTCCCGCCGGGCTTGCGTTCCTCGCGACGCGGAGACCGGGGCCGGTTGTCCGGCGGCCGGGCCGGCGCGGGACGAACGGGCCGAGGTTTCGCGGCTTCCGGTCTGCCGCCGTGCGGACGCGGCGGCTGAGGCTGAGGCGCCGGGCGATTCACAGGCGGTCTGACGACCTCGCCGCGGCGAGGCCGAGCCGGCGGCCGGACACTGGGCGGACCGGGCCTCGGCTGCCGGATCCGGCGAGGCGGAGGCGGTCGGCGCACCCAGTAGGATCGCCTCGGGTACCAGGGACGCCCGCGGTAGTAGGTGTCCCAGTAAGGGCCGATGGAGAACGTCACGATGGGAAAACCGAAAAGGGGACCGTGGCCGAGGATCACGACCCGCTGGTTCTGGTACGGGTATTCGAGATTGCCCGCGTACACCCAGCCGCGGTCGAAGCCCAGACTGACGTCGCACCAGGTCCAGTCCTCCGTGCAGCCGTTGACCTCGACGGGCGCGCCCCCGGGAATCCGCGCGACGAGCGGGTAGTCGCGGCTCGGGCCGGCGCGCACGTTGACCTCCCTGGCCGTGTAGGCAGTCTCGGCGGACAAGACCGCGGGAACGGCGAGGACGAAGCCGACCCCCAGCAGGAAGAAGCGTGTTCGTTTCGTGACCGCCTCCTGAACAACCGGAGTCTACATCCCCTCCCGAAATGCGGAACACGATTCCCGCCGCCGGGCACTTCGAGCGGACAGCCTCCCGGACCGGTGCACGGGGATGCTTGCGGTTTGTCTTGCGCGGGCGGTAGCGTAGGAACATGAAAGGCGCCGGGCGGAAGCGGCGATTCCGGTGGCTCGGCATCACACTCGGGCTCACCTCGGGGTTCCTGGTTGCCGGAGCGGCCGAAGGACCGGGCGGCATGGCCGATGATGCGGCTCCCGGGCCCGAGCGAAACGCAAGCCTCTGGCCCGGCACGCAGGCCGAGATCTCGCTCGCCGTCGATCGTCTCCATCCCGAGACCGCCGTGGCGGCGGCCATGAGCATCGACGACGGCCGGATGCTCATCCTCTCGACCTCCGACGCGGGGGAGACGTGGACGCGGGCGCCGCTGCCTCTGGGAGCCGGGGCGACCCTCGACGCCGACCCCTGGGTGGCGTTCGACTCCCGGGGAAGGGCCTACCTCGCCAGGATCCCTGTCATCAACGGCAACTACAACCTGGGCATCGACGTCAGCCACTCCGACGACGCGGGCAAGACCTGGTCCGCCGTTCAGCGCATCAGCCAGGCGATCAACGACGACGACAAGCTCGCGATCGCCGCGGACGACGACCCGGACAGCCCCTACCGCGACAACGTGTACGTGGCGTGGAAGAGGCATTCGAGCGGCCCGTACCTCTCCCGCTCGATCGACGGCGGGCAGAGCTTCTCCGCCCCGCGCGGCCTCGCGAGCGGCTCCGCGTACGTAACCGGCCAGGCCATGTCGACCGCCGCGGACGGGACGCTGTATCTGGCCTATCGCGACTACTCGCGGCCGGCAATTCGCGTGATCCGCTCGTTCGACGGGGGGGCTACGTTCTCTCCGCCCGTCGCGGTGTCCGGGGTTCGCGCCGGGTTCTTCGTCATCCCCCCTTCCTGCTGCCTCCGGAAGGCCCTTGTGCATGCCTCGGTCGGTGTGGACCGGTCCTCCGGCCCCAACCGCGGAGACGTCTATGTGGCATGGTCGGACTACTCGCCGGGGATCTCCGACGGCTCGTGCGCGAACCCCTGCTCTCAGGCCTCGCGTTGCGTCCCCAACGTCTATGTGAGCCGGTCGTCGGACCGGGGACTCTCCTGGAGCGCGCCCCGGATCGTGCACGAGGAGGGACCCGCGGCGGTTGACCGCTATCTACCGTGGCTTGGCGTTGACGCGTCCGACGGCAGTGTGTACGTCGCCTACAAGGACTCGCGCAACTCCTCCACCCGCGCGGCGTCCGATGTCTACTTCAGCCGCTCCCTTGACGGCGCCCGATCGTGGGAGCCGTCCGTTCGGGTCTCCTCCGCGACGAGCGCGTCGGTCAATTTTTTCCAATTCGGCGACTACCAGTCGCTCGCCGCCTCCTCGGGTCTCGTCTACGTGGCCTGGGCGGACTACCGCGACGACCAGCGCCAGGGAGAGGTGTACGTCCGGGTCGTCTACGCCGACGGCCTGTACAGCGGTCCGCCGCGCATCCCGCCCGATCCCCGCGCCGGGCCGCGCCACCCCCGCGGGGTCTCCCCGCGGCCGGACTGAGATGACGGCGCAAAGGGATTCCTGGACGAACCGCCGCGCGTTGCCTCGCCCTGCCTCTCGAGCGCGGCGAGCCTCTCCGCTGACCGAACGATCGCCGGGAGTCCGCGTCAGTTGATTTCCTTGCTGCCCGAAGGGCGTGGAGCGAAAGGGACGGCGACGAGACGTTCGCTCGCGGCCAGGGCATGCGCCTTGCACGTTCGATCAGCTCCAGGAAAAGCCAGGGTGGAAGACTCGAAGTCGAGCCTTCTTGTCGCGAGGAGGAAGCATGAATCCCAGGGTCAAACCGATTCCCGAGGGCTACGAGGCTCCGACGCCTTATCTCATCGTCCAGGGCGCCGCCGCTGCCATTGACTTCTACAAGAAGGCTTTCGGCGCGAAGGAGACCATGCGCATGCCGAACCCCGACGGAAAGATCGGGCATGCGGACCTGATGATCGGCGGCGGGCACGTCATGCTGGCCGACGAGGCGCCGGAGATGGGGATCCGAGGCCCCGAGGCCTTCGGCGGTTCGCCGGTGAGTCTCTGCGTCTATGTCGAGGACGTCGACGGGGTCGTCGCGCGGGCGGTCGCGGCCGGCGCGAAGGTGACCCGTCCCGTCGCGGATCAGTTCTACGGCGACCGCACGGGCGGCCTGACCGATCCCTTCGGCCACGTCTGGTACTTCATGACGCACGTCGAGGACGTGTCCAACGAGGAGATGGAGAAGCGCATGGCCGCAAAGGCCGGATCCGCAAAAGCCTGAACGATCAGTCTCTCTTTTCGCCCGGCAGCCCGCCACGGCGCGATTCGCGAAAGGGCGTTGGGCGTCGAAGAAACCCTACAGCTCGCCCAGGCGCCGGAGCTTTTCCTCGACTTCCCGGAGAAGCGTCGGCGGAAGGGCGCGCAGAACACGGACGAGCCGGCGGTTGTCAATCGCCCGGCTCTGGTCGATCATCACCTCGCACTCCTGCCGGTTCCCGGCGATGCTTCGTGGGAGCGCAACACGCAGGAGGTTCTCCCCCGAAAGGCGGGTCGTGCACGGAAGGACCCAGGTGGATGAATGCCGAGCCTCGTTGAGCAGGTCCGTCTGGATCACCAGCACCGGCCGAGTCTTGCCTGGCTCACTTCCGCGACGGGGATTGAGATCGGCGAGATAAAGCCAACCGCGGCGGATCCTCACGGCTCGTCGAGGCCGTCGCCGACGAGGGAGTCGAGCTCTTTCAGCTCCCGGGCGAGAGACTTGCGAGTGGCGAGGGACGCGCGCCGGTAGGCTTCGCGCAGCGCCTCCCGGTCGGTCGTCTCCTCGAGCAAACGAAGGCCGCGCCGGACGACCTCGACCTTGCTCTTGGCCTTGAGCTTCGCCTGGAGCGCGACGACGAGCTTCAGCTCGTTTGCCGGCAATGTGATGCTGGATTTGGTATTCGCTTTCATACCACAAGGATACCTCGAGAAGCGGCAGCAAACAAGGCCGGCCGGCCCGCGCGCGGGCGCTGTCAGATTGTCTGGCAGCGGGGACAGGCGAACATCCGCCGGGCCGAGAGGAGCAGCTCGCGCAGGGCGCCGCCGCAACGCCGGCATCTCTCCTGCCTGTAGACATAGAAGTCCTCGTCCGGGTCTCGAGGCGCGCGGGGATGGGGCTTCTCCAGCGGATCGACCGTGCGTGTCCGTCCCGTGGCGGCGCCCCGGCGCATCAGGAGCTGGAGTGTCCGCCAGAGTTCCTCGAATTCAGGCTCGGTCAGACGGCGCGTGGAACGAAGGGGATGGATCCCGGTCAGGAAGAGGGCCTCGTTGCGGTAGATGTTGCCGACTCCGGAGAGAACGCGCTGGTCGAGAAGCGCGTCGCCGATCGGACGGCGCCGGCGGTTCAGGTTCGACCAGGCGACCGCGGGGTCGGCGTCCGGCCGCAGGGGATCGGGACCGAGGCGGGAGAGGACTTCCCGCCGTTGCGTCTCCGAGATGAGCTCGCAGGTGGCCGGGCCGATCGCGTCGATCGTCACGCCGCGCGCGGCCAGGCGCATCCGCACGGTGGGCCGCGGCTCCGGCGCCTCGCCCCGGTAGCGGTAGAACCATCCGGCCATGCCGAGGTGGAAATGCACGATGAGCCCGCCGGGCCAGTGGTGGAAGAGATGCTTTCCGTATGCCTCGGCTCGCCGGAAACGGCGGCGGTCGAGGAGCTTCGCCTCCCTGGCGAAACGTCCCTGCGGAGAGCTGACGCGAACGACCCGATCGGCCAGGTCTCTGGTGTGACGGCGCGCGAGCCAGTGGATCGTGTTTCCTTCAGGCATCCTTCGGCGAGTCTAAGCTCGCTTGGGCTTCTCTGGCAGGCCCCGGTTACCAGCGGGGGCAAGGCGAAGAAGCTAGAATCTCACCTCCAGTCGGGGAGAGAACAAGGAGAAGAACGATGGATAGACGGTTTGCGGCTCTTTCGGTCATCCTCTTCGCCGTGGTGTCGGCGCCGGCGGCGTTGGGGCAGCTCCAAGCTCCGCTTCCCAGCCCGAACGCGACGGTCGCGCAGACGGTCGGGGTCACGAAGATCGAGGTCGTTTACAGCCGGCCCCACGTGAAGGGTCCGACGCGCAAGGAGGAGCGGGTGATCTGGGGCAAGCTCGTTCCCTACGATCAGGTCTGGCGCACCGGCGCGAACGCGGTCACCAAGTTCACGGTGGATACCGACGTGACGGTCGAGGGACAGAAGCTCGCCGCGGGTTCTTATGGTCTCTTCACGATTCCGGGCAAGACCGAATGGACGGTCATTTTCAACAAGCAGGCCACCGGCAACCCCGACTACAAGGCCGACGCGGACGTCCTGCGCGTGAAGGTAAAGCCCGAGGCAGCGGAGATGCGCGAGCTCTTCACGATCGGCTTCCCCCAGCTGACGTCGAACTCCGCCGTGATGACGCTCGACTGGGAGAAGCTGTCCGTTCCCATCCATCTCGCCGTGGACACGAACGCCCTCTTCCTCGCCAGGGCGAAGGAAGCCGTCGCCCGGTCGAAGCCCGACGACTGGCGCACGCCGCTGACGGCCGCCCGCTACCTCTATGACAACAAGTACGCCCCGGCCGACGCGGCGGCGTTTCTCGACAAGTCGCTTTCCATCAAGGAGACTTTCGCGAACCTCTCTACGAGGGCGGGCGTGCTGGCGGGGGAGGGAAAGAAGACGGAAGCGGTGGCGGCCGCCCAGAAGGCGCTGGCGATGAAGGATTCCGACCCGAAGCCTTCGTCCGAGGCCGTAGCGGACCTGGAGAGGAAGCTCGCCGGGTGGAAAGCGGCCAGATAGCTCCCTCCCTCAAGCCCGGGCCCAAGACGGTGAAGGGAAATCCATGATCATCGGCGCGCACTCGATCATCAACAGCACGAACCCGGAAGCCGACCGCGCCTTCCTGCGGGACGTGCTCGGCCTGCCGGGCGTGGACGTGGGGGGCGGCTGGCTGATCTTCGGTTTGCCGCCGGCGGAGGTCGCCGTTCATCCGTCCGACGAGAACGACGTGCACGAGTTTTTTCTGATGTGCGACGACGTCGAGGCTTTCGTCACCGAGATGAAGAAGCGCGGAGTCGCGTGCGACGGGGTGCAAAGCCCGGGCTGGGGCCTGCTCACCCGGGTGACGCTTCCCGGCGGCGGAAAGCTCGGCGTTTACGAGCCGCGGCACGCACGGCCGAGGGCGACGGGCGCGGGCAAAAGGTCGAAAAAGTCCGCGAGGCCGGCGACCAGAAGACCCGCCAGGAGGACTCGAACAAGAACGTCGAAAAAGGCTGTCAGACGTTAACCCGACGAGCCTCGCTTCTCGACCGAAAGCACTGATTCTTCAGTCCGCATCGCCGGCCCGTCCCAAAATGATCCAAGTACATCCTAGAGAAACGAAGACTTCGGTCTAGGGTATTTGCATTATGAGCTGGCAAGAACAATATCGCTGGAAAGTTGCGACGGCGGGGGAGGCGGTCCGGACGATTCCGCCCCGCACCCGCATCCTGATCGGCTCGGGCGCGTCCGAACCGTCGCGCCTGGTCGAGGCCATGGTGCGCGATGGAACGCACCTCTGCGGAAACGAGATCGTTCATCTCCTGACTCTCGGTCCCGCTCCCTATGTCGCGCCGGGCCTGGAGAAGCGGTTCCGCCACACGGCGTTCTTCATTGGGGCCAACGTCCGCTCGGCGGTCCAGGAGGGACGCGCGGACTTCATGCCCGTTTTCCTGTCGGAGATTCCGTCCCTGATCTTGAGCGGCCGCGTGAAGGTGGACGTGGCGATCATCCAGGTCAGCCCGCCGGACCGCCACGGCTTCTGCAGCCTCGGGGTCTCCGTGGACATCGTCCGGGCGGCCGTGGACACGGCCAGTCTCGTCCTGGCCGAGGTCAACTCCTGCATGCCGCGCACGCTCGGGGACTCCTTCATCCACGTGGACCGGCTCGCGCGCATGGTTCCGGTGGACGATCCGCTCTTCGAGCTGGCGCCCGAGCCGCTCGATGAGGTCTGCCGGCGGATCGGAATCCATGCGTCGAGCCTCATCCAGGACGGCGCCTGCCTGCAGATGGGGATCGGCCGCATCCCGGATGCCGTGCTGTCGTGTCTTGGCGACCGCAACGACCTGGGAATTCACACCGAGATGTTCTCGGACGGCGCCATGCTCCTGGCCCAGGCCGGCGTGATCACGGGCCGCCGGAAGACGCTCCTGCCGGGCAAGATCGTCACGTCCTTCGTCATGGGCACGAAGGCTCTCTACGATTGGGTCGACGACAATCCGGCCGTGGAGATGCGCCCGTCGAGCTTTACCAACGATCCCTTCCAGATCGCCCGCAACGAGAACATGGTCGCCATCAACTCGGCGCTTGCCGTGGACCTGACGGGTCAGGTGGCGGCGGACACGATCGGCGGGAGGTTTTTCTCCGGCATCGGCGGGCAGGTGGACTTCATCCGTGGCGCGGCGCGGAGCAAGGGAGGCCGTCCCATCATCGCGCTCCCCTCGACCGCGAAGAACGGCACGATCAGCCGCATCCAGCCGAGCCTGGAGGCGGGAGCCGGCGTCGTCACGAGCCGGGGAGACATCCATTACGTCGTGACCGAGCACGGCATCGCCGACCTGTGGGGAAGAAACATCCGGCAGCGGGCAAGCGCCCTGATCGAGATCGCGCATCCGGACTTCCGGTCCGAGTTGATCAGCGCGGCCAAGCGCCGCCGCTACATCTTCGACGCCGGCACCGACTCCGAGGTCCCGCAACAGGAGCCGGCCACTCCTCCGTCCGTTCTTTCGGAGAGCGTCGCGATCCGGCCGAACTGAAGGCGAAACCGCTTCCGGCCGGGAGCCACCGGAAGCCTGGAACCGGAAACCTGCTTTTTCAGGCGGCCCGGGGCGGGAAGTTCGTCTCGATCAGAGCGTCCACTCTTTCGAGGGCCCCGGCGCAGGCGTCGCACTGGCTTTGCCCGCAACCGCAGGGGACGCCGTCGGCCTGCGCATCGGTGCAGCAAGGTTCTTGCCCGAGCCGCACGAGATCTTTCATGGCGGCGAGGATGCGGCTCTTCAGCGGCGAGTCGGGAATGTCGCGCAAGCCATGGATCAGCTCGACCTCTGGAACCGTGAGCGGGATCGTAAGCCGCTTCTCTGTCATGCTACCGCTCCTTCGGGGCAGGGAACTTCGCTCCGGATCGCCTTCGCGCCCCGGGCGAAGGCTTCCTCGTTGGCGGAAAGAAGCGCCGCCTTCTCGCGGAGCGCCCGGGCGACGACCGCCAGGAACGTCTCCTTCGGGAAGATCCCGGTCGCGGCGCAGAGGGCGCCCAGCGCGACGATGTTCTTGACCATCGGCCGGCCCAGATCCACCGCGATCTGCGTGAAGGGAACGCCGTGGACCTTGATGCCGTCGGAGAGGCGCGGCGGCTCGGCGATGACCGAGCTGTCGTAGAGGACGGTCCCCCCGGGCGCCACGTCGAGCCCGAACTTCGCGAGGCTCGGCGCGTTGAACGCGATCAGAACTTGAGGATGGGGCGAGGCGGGCGAGAGCACCTCTTCCCGCGCGACGTGGACGTCGGCATAGGAGGTGCCGCCGCGCGATTCGGGGCCGTAGCTGGGGATGTGCGTGGCGTCGAACCCCTCCTGGATGCCGGCCCGGGCGATGAGCATCGCGGCGGTCTGCGCGCCGTCTCCTCCCGCGCCGGCGAGCTTCAAGGAGATATCGCTCGGATGGATGTGTTGCGGGAAACCCTTGCAGAATCTCTCCGGGGGGTCCTCGGCGCCGCCCACGGAGCGAATCAGCCGATCAGGTTCGAAGCCGGGACGGGGCAGGTGGAACCAGGGCTCCGAGATCAGGTCCTTCTTCACGCCGAGCGGAAAGACGGGGAGCATCTGCTCCTTCACCCATTTCTCGGCTTCCGCGGGAGTCATCTTCAGATGGGTGGGGCACTCGGAGAGGACCTCGACGAACGAAAAGCCTCGTCCTTCGACTTGAAGCGCGACCGCCTTCCGGATGGCCTTCTTCGCCAGCACCCGTTGCCTGGCGTTGAAGAGCGCGACGCGCTCGACGTACACGGGGCCGTCCAGGCCGGCGATGAGCTCGGCCATCTTCATCGGCATTCCCATCAGGCGCGTCCGGCCCGCGGGGCTCGTCGTGGTCTTCTGGCCCATGAGGGTCGTCGGCGCCATCTGCCCGCCGGTCATGCCGTAGATCGCGTTGTTGACGAACACCACGGAGATCGGGATGCCGAGCTGCGCCGTCGAGACGATCTCGGCGAGGCCGATCGAAGCGAGGTCGCCGTCCCCCTGGTAGCTGACGACGATGGAATCGGGGTTCGCGAGCTTGTGGCCGAGCGCGACCGCGGGAGCGCGCCCGTGCGCGGCCTGCGAGTTTCCGACGTCCATGTAGTAGTAGAGGAAAACCGCGCAGCCGACCGGCGAGATGGCGACCGTGCGGTCCTGGATGCCCAGCTCCTCGATCGTCTCCGCGAGGTACTTGTGGACGAGTCCATGCCCGCATCCCGCGCAATAGTGCGTCGCGTGGGCCTTCAGGCCTTCTCCGCCGGCGTGGCGCTCGAACTTTTCGTAGAAGACGCTCATGCGGCCACCTCTCGCTCGTTCCTGACGTGCGCGACGATCTCGCTCTGCTGCGGCAGCATCCCGCCGAACCGCCGGACCGACTCGATCGGAGGGTGGCCGGAGAGACCGGCGTGAGAGAGGGCGAGCCGCAGCTCGTCCTCGAGCTGCCCGTTGGAGGCCTCGACGACGACGATCCGCCGCGCGTTTCCCAGAAGCGGCTCCAGCTTCTCGATCGGGAAGGGCCAGAGAGTGATGGGCCGGAAGAGCCCCGCCTTCACGCCCTGCCGGCGCAGCGCCCCGACGGCTCCCTTGGCCATTCGGGCCGGCGTGTTGCAGGCCACGATCAGGACTTCGGCGTCCTCGAACTCGAAGAGGTCGGCGCGCTGCTCGGCGCGCATTCGCCCGTACTTGTCGTTGAGGTGCCGGTTGTGCGCCTCCAGCTCCGTCTCGGAAAGGTAGATCGAGTTGATCAGATTGGAGCGGTGGGCCGCGTCGCCGAAGACCGCCCACTCCGGAATGCCGGGCTCGACCATTTCCCGAGGCAGAACGACCTTCCCCGTCATCTGGCCCAGATACCCGTCGCTCAACAGGACGACGGGGTTGCGGTATTTGAAAGCGAGATCGAAGGCCAGGCGAGTCAGGTCGAGCATCTCCTGCGGCGTCGAAGGAGCCAGAACGATGCCGTGGGTGTTGCCGTGGCCGAGGCCGCGGCAGGCGAGCTTGATGTCAGCCTGCTCGGGAGCGATGTTGCCCAGGCCGGGGCCGCCCCGCATCACGTTGACGAAAACGGCCGGGACTTCGGAACCGACCATGTAGGAGATGCCTTCGAGCATCAGGCTGAACCCGGGGGAGGAAGTGAACGTCATGCACCGCAGGCCGGCGCCGCCGCAGCCGTACATCATGTTGACGGTCGCCACCTCGCTGACCGCCTGGAGGAAGACGCCGCCCAGATCCGGCAGGAGCTTCGCCATCAGCTCGGCCCCTTCCGTCGAGGGCGTGATCGGGTAACCGAAGACGTGCCGGCAGCCCGCGAGCAGCGCCCCGATGGCCGAGGCGTAGTTGCCCTTCACGACGAGCGGCTCGAGCGCCGGCAGCGCGACGGCCCGGTCGGGAATCGCGACGGGCGCGCGCGCTATGGAGCGGCGCGGGCCGAAGAGCTTCTCGGGATCCGCGAGGTCGAATTCCGCGGACTCCTCGCGCAGGCCGTAAGGCTCGGGGCAGGCGTCGATGCAGAGGCCGCAGGCGGTGCAGTCTTCCAGGTGAAGCACCACGGGCACGAGGCCCGTCTCCGGATCGATGCCGTGCGCGAGCTCGATGCAGCGCTTCGCGCAGGACTCGATACACCGACCACAACCCTTGCAGTACCGGGGCAGGAGGAAGGGCTTTCGCCTTTCTCGCACAGCCATATTCAGACTCCTATCGCGAGCGAGTCAGGGGATCCGCCCCTGCCCAGTCAAATTAGTGCCGTCGCCGTTTCCCCCTATGCTCAAAACGAATCATTTTTGAGGCCGTGCCCTGCGCTTCCTGCGCCGCAATCGCGTTTAGATGCCGGATGAGGAGAGGAGATCCCTCGCGGAGACCCGTCCTGAGCGAAGGGAAGAACTCAGGATGACAAAGGGGCGGGCTGCCGTGAAACACCCCCAGCGACACCTTCAATAGAACGCCGGTGCGCCCCACGGGCGCAGATCCCGCGCAAACGCGGAGCGACGTTACCGGTGGAGGGTGACGACTCCTCCGTACATGATGATCCGGTCACCGGTGACGAGGGGCTTCGTCATATCGCCGATCGACAGAGACATTTCGTTTCCATTGATGGTGCCCGACGCTCCGCCTCCCACGCAGCCCGCCTTGCCGACGGTTCCGAGCACCATGTTGCCGTTGACCGTGCCTTTGAAGTAGCCCGATACGCCGCAGGATGACCCGGTGGAAACCGGGCCTGTGACAGTGGCCCCGTCCTGGTGGAAGGTCGCCGTGGTAGTGGAGGCGCCGCAGCCGTTAAAGTCATCGGAAATATAACTCCCGCTCCAGACGCCGCTGATATTGGTGACAGCCGTCGCGGAGCCGCCGGACGGGCCCGTGACGGTACCGGAACCCCGGCAGCCGATGGGCACGAGGGCGATCGCGATGAGGAGGGGGAAAGAAACGAGGCTCAGGTGGTGTGCTTTTGAGCGCATGGCAGGCTCCCTTGTTGCGCACAAAAATGCCACTCCGCGAGCCTCGAGTCAAGCGCCCGTGCGACGCAGGCGCAGGTTCCGAAGCGAGCGAAGCCGACGTGCTCAGCGCTCCAGCTTGAACCCGATCAGGATCGTCACCTGGAATTCCGCGACCTCGCCGTCCCGGAGGCGTCCCCGCATTTCCACCACTTCGAACCAATCCATGTGCCGGACAGACTGCGAGGCGTCCTTGATCGCCGATTTCACGGCCTCGGCGAAACTGACGGACGACGTTCCGACGACCTGGATCTTCTTGTAGGTTCCCGGCATCGTTGTTCCTCCTCGGATTGCGGGAGCCTATCAGGCGGCGGAGCGGAATCCGGGTTACCGCTCTTCGATTTCACTGGCACCGATTTCGCACGCTTCGACTTCCCGCGATCTGTCCGCCCTTGAACGAGGCTCGGCCCGGTCGCGCCACGTGTTAGGAGGGCATGAACAATAGAAACCTGGCGGCCGGGCCGCGGGACCGGCAACGTCTTCGCCGCGCGGCCGGGTTCGTCTTCCTGGCGGCGCTTCTCGCTCGTCCGCTCTCTGCGCGGCCCCAGGGCTTGTCTGAATTCAGACTTGCCGGAGTAACACTCCTCGAGGCACGAGACGAACGGAACCCGCCCGCCGAAGAGGCGCCTTCGGACTTCCAGTCCGAGCTCCAGCCGGCCCCGTCCGTCGAAAAGGTGCGAACAGGGGGAACGAAGCGGTTCCTCGCGGCGGCCGGAGAGGTGACCCTTCTGGAAGTCGGGCCATGGGCCTATGACCGTTACGTCAGCAAGTACGAGTTCTCGTTCATTTCATGGGAAACCATCAAGAACAACTTCAAGGAAGGCTTTCACTACGACCGGGACAACTTTCCCGTGAACCAATCCTCCCATCCGTATCACGGGAGTCTCTTCTTCGATGCCGCCCGGTCCAACGGCTACACCTTCTGGGCGTCGAGTCTCTTCACGCTGGCGGGCAGTCTCGTGTGGGAATGCTGCATGGAGAACACCGCTCCCTCGGTCAACGACCTCGTCAACACGACTCTCGGCGGAATGACGCGCGGCGAGGTCTCGCACCGGCTCTCGGCGATGATCCTCGACAACACGTCGAGCGGGCGTCCGCGCTTCCTTCGCGAGGTCGGCGCCGCGATCCTCAATCCCGTCGGCTCGCTGAACCGACTTCTCCGGGGCGAACTGGGCCGGGACTTCCCCAATCCCGAGGACCGTTTCCCGAGCGTGGTCGTCCTCTCAGCGGATTTCGGCTACAGACATATCGGCGGGGGAGCCGCGCATCCGGACCAGGGCACGCTTTCGCTCTCCCTGCTCTACGGCGATCCGTTCGAGGGGGACCTGAAGCGCCCCTTTGACTCCTTCTGGGTCGGCATCGACTTGAATTCGCCGGGCGGCGTACTCACGTCACGCATCGAGGAGCGCGGGATCCTGAAGGGATGGGAGCTGACCGACAGGTCCGCGCGGGTGCGACACATCTTCGGCTTCTCGCAGGAGTACGAATACCTCAACAACGAGTCGCAGGTCTTCGGAGCGCAGATCTTCAGCGCCGGCGTGCTGTCGAAGTACGACATCGGCTCGGGCCTGACGGGCCTGACGGACGCCACGGTGTTCGTTTTCCCGCTCGCCGGGATCCGGACGACGGACTTCGCCAACCCGGAAACGGGCCGAAACTACGACTACGCGCCGGGAGGCGGAACGCGCCTGGCGGGACGCGTCTACTACAAGGGCCGCGAGATCGCCGGCGCGGGCTACGGCGTCGCCTGGGGCCGGACGGCCAACGGAGTCTCGCAGAACAACACGCTCCAGTTCTTCCGCGCCGTCGCCCGTATCCCTCTCATCGGGCCACTGGGGGCGGGCGTGGGCTATTCCTGGTACAGCCGCAAGACGACCTACACCCGCTTCTTCGAGGCCCGCAAGACTCAGTCGGAGCTGCGCGCGTTTCTCAACGTGGCCTTCGCGTTCCGGTAACTGACGAGAACCGAGCTGTTCTTTACCGGAGCCATTCGAGGTCGCTTCGCGTCCGGACGAGCGTGACGGCCTTCGAGGCGGTCTCGACGAAAATGGCCAGCTCTCCCCACCGCTCGTGCTGTCCCGACCAGTCGGAGAAACCGAGGCGAGACAGCGAGGCTCCGCGACAGACGATTCCCTCGCGCCGCCTGCGAAACCACTCTTCGGCGCGGGGCTGCGTCTGTTCGTGCGTCACTCCCTGCGGATAGCCCGGCGCGAACCCCGCGGCCTCGACTCCTCCCGGGGTGGCGACATCCACGACCCGGCCCGACCACTCCAGCTCCGAGAGCTGCGGCCGCGCCGCCGGCTGCAGTTCCTCCACCTCCACGGCCGCGAGCCTCAGACGGTCGCGCGCCACGGCTCTTGCCGAGAATTCGCTGCAGCAGCTGTACAGGGTGGCGAAGCTCCTGGTGTTCCAGCGGCCCGGACGGAACCGGCTGTGCGACGCGTCGAGAGGATTCGCGTGCCCGGCCCGCAACACGCGAAAGAGCGGGACGTGCTCGTGCGCGACGAGCTTCTCGCGCGCCTTCATCCCTGATAGGCGAAGGCGGTTTCGTAGCGGTCGGCGACCTCCGCGAAGCGGCCCGAGCGGATCCACTCCAGGGCAGATGCCCCGCCGAAGAGCTCCGCCGGCCTCCGGACCACGGAAGGCAGAACCTCGGGGCGGATGATCCGGAGCATGCGCCGGAGCGCGTTGCCCGCCACGTCGATGACAGCGAGCTTCTGTTTCGGCACGCTGCTCGCGCCTTTTGCCCAGCGCCGCACCGTCTCTCCGGAGACGTCGAGCGTCCGGCCGAGCTCGTCGTAGCTCAAGTCGAAGCCCTGGAGCAGCTCCTGGATGGTCTGCTGAGCGCGGGGCTCGACCATGTGCTCTCGCAGGACCTCGGCGAACGCCAGGTTATAGGTCGAGAGGTAGTCGCGGAACAGCTCTTCCGAGATGCCCGTCAGAGCCTGATCGCTCCCGCGCAGGATGTTCGGCGGTTCCTGGACGCCCTCTTTTCCCAGCAGATGGGCCGCCTCCGTCCACGTGGCCAGCACGCATTCGGAGGCGCGGTCCACGGAGGAACGGGCGTAAGTCAGGAACGCCGGGAAGCCGCGCTGCAAGGCCGTCTCCCGGACGATCACGTCGAGCTTCTTGCCCAGGCGGGCCTGGCGATTGAGCCGGACGAGGCAACGATCCAGGATCTTCAGGAAGACGATCGTCGCCTCGATGCTCGGCGCGGCCTCCCGCAACGGTTCTTCGGGAGCGTTGCCCAGCTCCTGGGCCACGATCTTCTGGGCCTTGTCCCTGGTGATGGCGGTCATTTCGAGTCCCTCTGGAGCTCATTTGTGCCACATCCGTGCCACAAAGTCAATAATTCGACCCGATGCAGGGATTTGTTTTCAACATAAACTACTTATGCTTAACGACTTGCTCTATTGCCGAAGCGCGCCGGGTCCCTCCGCCCGGGGCAGAACAGGCCCTTACTCGGCGGCGGCCACGAACGCGCTGGGGAAGCGGGCCATCAGCGCGACGGCGGCGACCATCTCGCGCATGTCCACGCACTCCCCGACCGTATGCGCGTTCTGCTCGATGCCCGGACCGATGCCGATCATGGCCGGATGCTTGACGGCGCCCGAGACGACCCAGGACTTGCGATCGGGCACCGGGATCGACGCGTCGTCCTTCCGGACCGGGAACCCGACTCCGTCGGTCGAGAAGATCCAGCGGTCCACGCGCGGATCCTTGCGCAGCGCGCCACGCTGTCCGCCGGCGGCGACGTGCGGCGTGACGACGCCGCGATAAGCCGAGACGGCGGCGCGCACGGCCGGGTGGTCTTCGGGGGTCACCCAGCCCATGTAGATCTGCGGGTTGCCGAGGACGAATCCGTTCCACGTGGGCTGATCGTAGGTCGGGACCGTGACATCGACTTTCAAGCCCGCGGCGCGCGCGGCGGCGACGGCCGGGAGGTTCGCCACGTCGGCGACGGCCTGCTCCGGCGTCTCGCCGATCGTCAGGCGCCGGTCGAATCGGAAGACGAAGCGCTCCGGCACCGCGCAGTCGCTGGGCGTGTCCAGGCGCGCCCAGGAGGCGGTGCGCGTGCCGTGGGAGAGGAAGGGATGGTCGAGGAACCCGTCGCGGGCCTCGTACCTCTTCGCCGCTTCGACGACGATGGGCGCCCCGAACTCCAGCGGGTTTCTCCCTTCCCAGGGCATCGAGCCGTGGCAGGACTTGCCGGTGACCGTGACCTCGATCTGCATCCGGCCGCGCTGCCCCCGATAGATGCCGAGCGCCCCCTTGGCCGAGTCGCCGGTCCCCTCCGTGAGGATCACGGCGTCGGGGATCAACTCCGGAGGAGCTCCCGGCAGGACTTTGCGCATCACGTACATCGGCGCTCCGCCGTCGTTGTCCTCCTCCGCGACCGTGGCGTAGGAGCGCACGATCGCGCCCGCGAGCGCGCCGTGCGGAGCAAGCTCCAGGAGGATCTTCGACGCCACGATCTGGGAGACCACGCCCGAGAGCTGATCCGTCGAGCCGCGCCCGAAGACGAGGTTGTCCCATTCTCCCTCGGGCGGCATGTATCCCAGCTCGCGCTTGACGAACTCGCGGTCGAGCTTCTTCGCGTCGAAGAGCCCGTCGTAGGAATCGATGCCGCCGGTCTTCTCCCGCCACGCGCTGCGCAGCGCGTTGACCGTGTCGGTGTGCCCGTCCCAGTAGATGACGCGCTTCCGGCTCGCGGGAATGCCGTCCGTCTCGTCCTGGACGGTCCAGACGAGGTTTCCGAACCCGTCGTAGCCGACATCCTCCGGCCGCCGCACGCCGCCGATCTCGATCAAGGCCCGCTTCATGTACTCCAGCCGCGGCTTCTCATGGTTGGACAGCCCGCAGCTCGGATCCCCTCCATCATCCGGCGGCCTATCCACGTAGTCCGCCGGGATCCGGATAACCTCCTTGAGGATCCTTTCCGCCACCGGCCTGTAGCGCGCCGCAAGCTCCGCGACCCGCCCATCGAGATCGTTCATCGCCGCCTCCTCTGTGTTGTCATCCCTGAGGAGCGAAGCGACGAAGGATCCGCTCGGACGATCCGATGAGGACGAAAGCAGATCCTTCGCTTCGCTCAGGATGACAGGGGCGAATCCTAAACCTTATCGAGAGATGCCATTTGTGCGGAGAGGTCTTTGACCTTGGCGGTCGCCAGGGCCGCCATGATCACGTAGACCTTCCAGTTCGCTTCACGCGCCACGTTTACGGTGTGGCGGGCCATGACGCCGGGGGAGACCTCGGCCCCGATGTCGGCCGGGAGGCAATGCATGTAGAGCGCGTCGCCTCCGCGCGTCAATCTCATGCGCCGCTCGTCGCAGATCCAATCCCGGTGGCGGGCGTTCTGCAAGAGCGCCTCCTTCTCGATCTCGGCCATGAGCTTCGAATCGCGCGCCCGGTTCGCCTCGACCCGCGAGAGCATCAATCCGTAGGGTCCCCAGCTCTTGGGATACACGGCGTCCGCGCCTTCGAAGGCCTCGTCCATGGAGCCCACGATCTTGAACGAGCCGCCGGACTGCGCGGCGTGAGCGGCGGCCGAGTCGAGACACTTCTGCATGAGCGGGTAGCCCTCGGGATGCGCGAGCGTCACGTTCGCCCCGAAGCGCGTCAGGAGCATGAGGAGCCCCTGCGGCACCGAGAGAGGCTTGGCGTAACTCGGCGAGTACGCCCAGGACACGGCGATCTTCCTAGCCGCCAGTCCTTCCGGGAACCTCTCCCGCAGCCAGCACAGATCCGCCAGCGTTTGTGTGGGGTGGTCCACGTCACACTGGAGGTTGACGACCGGCACCTTCCGCGGGTCTTTCGTTGCCTCGAGATAGTCGTCGATGCCGCGCTTGATATCGCGCATGAAGGCGTTCCCCTCTCCGAGAATCAGGTCGTGCCGGACGCCCAGCGCATGCGCGTTCATGCCGAGCATCGCGCCCGTCTCCGCCGCAGTCTCCCCGTGCGAGACCTGCGTCGAAGATCCGTCCACGATGACCGGCTGCATGCCCAGCCGCGCCGCCGCCCCCGCCCACGCCGACTTGGTCCTCGTCGAATTGTCGAAGAACAGCGCGTACGCCAGCTCGTCCGATAAGAGTGCCGCCTTCTTACCGGCGCGATCGAGCGCCGCGAGTCGCTCGGCAACCGACACGAGCGCGTCCAACTCGTCGGCCGCATAGTCGTCAGTCAGGAGAAGGCTCTTGCCATAGAGGCGATGGAGGGCCTCCGCTGTGTTCATCTCGTTTCTCCTTGAGACCCGGTGGCGTCCGCGGACATTGCGGAGACCCAGGATATGGCGCCGGGGGCGAAGAGGCCGGCCACGAGGGCGCGCAGGGCGTGGTAATGGCCGACGGGGACGATGTGGCCTTCGGGGGCGGGGATGGCGAAGATTCGGGCTTCGGAGGGCTCCGAAGACTCCGGGGAGTCGAAGCGGAGTTCGGCGGCGCCGTCCCAGAAATCGGCGGAGCCGTCGGGGAAGACGAGAAGCTCGACTTCGCGGCCGCCCCAGCGGCCTCGGGCCGCGATCGAGCCGGCCGCGTCGCGGCGGATGAAGAAGCCGGGGCGGGGGGCGTCGGCGAGGTAGGCGCCGAGCGACTCGAAGAGGCGGGGCTTCTCGATGTAGGGGCCGCCGTCCTCGGGGCAGAAGACGTCGCAGTTGCCGCAGTCGTTGCAGGCGTCGGCCCAGTTGGCGATCTGATGTGCGGAATTCTTCGGGCCGCCGATCGAGAGGATCTGCTCCTCGCCAGGCGCCAGGCGACCCTCCTTCACGACGAGGTCCCGGTAGGCGATCTTGCGCGGGGGAGTCTCGTAGACGAAGTTCGCGTCGTTGGGGCAGACAGGGACGCACTTGTCGCAGTTGATGCAGTCGAAGAGGTGCAGGTGCGAGCCGATCTTGCGGGGCGGCTGCTCCGTCTTCGCGGCGGCGTAGCGCCCGGCATCCGTGAACTGCGCGACCGCGCGGCGATGGTTGGCAAGGGACGCAGCCGGGAGGCTGTTATCCCGCGCACCGGACAGGGCAACGAGGAATTCCGGAACCGTCGCCGCTCCCGACTCGCGCATCGCGCGGGCGAGGGCCTCCGCCTGCCAGTGGAGGCGCTGGTAGCCGCCGGGGCGCAGGAGATCCGTGCAGCTCGTCACCGGAACGAAACCGCAGGCGACGGCCGAGGCCACGTTGGCGGCATCGATCCCGGCCGAGAAGGAGATCGGCAAGGACTCTCCGACCGCTTCGCGCAGGCGAAGACCGAGGGTCATGGCCAGGACGTGCAGCGGCTCGCCGGAGAGGTATTGCTCCGTTCCCGGAAGCGGGTCGCCGGAGTTCTCGACGACCAGCGTATTGGTGAGCTTCACTCCGAAGTCGAGGCCACGGCGATTCGCCGTCGCGGAAAGCTCGCGGAGGAACGCGATCGCGTCCTCCCACTGCACTTCCTTCTCGAAAGGTCGCCGCGTCAATCCGATGTGCGTGTAGCCGAGCCGGCCATGGAGGATCTCCCGGACCTCCTCGAAGCCGAGGAGCATGGGGTTCAGCTTCACGATCGTGTGCAGGCCCTGCTCCTCCAGCAAGTGCCGGCAGATGGCGTCGATCTCCCCGGCCGGGCAGCCGTGGAAGGTGGAGAGCGTGGCCGAGTCGGAAAGACGCGCCGGGCAGGGGATGTCGGCGAGCCGCTTCCAGTCGGGCGGAAGATCGGCGCGAAGCTTCGCGCGCTCGGCGTCCAGGATCGCCGACGCGTCGCGCGCTCCCGCGAAGAAACCCGTCATCTTTCGCGAGCGGATTCCTTCCAGGTCGTAACCGACGGAAATGTCGAAGACGACGTCGCGCTCGGCTTGCGGTATGCCGCAGAGCTCGTCCAGGATGGCGACGAGGAGCCGCGCCTTTGCGTACTCGCGCAGCGAGTCGGAGACCGCGAGCTCCTGCGACCACTCGATGTTGTAGCCGACGGTGCGCATGTCGATGCAGGGGCGGGCGATGACGAGGCGGTCGTTGACCTGGACGGTCTTCAGTTCCAGGATCCGCCCTCCCGACAGATACGAGAGCGCGATGTTCTGGGCGAGCTGCGTGTGGGGACCGGAGGCCGGGCCGACCGGCGTCGCCGTTCGGTGCCCGTGGAACGAGACGGAGAGATCGGCGCCGGGAAAGCCCTTGTAGATCCGCCGCGCCGGAAGATCGAAGACGGCGCCCCCGGGGAGCTCCTCCGCGGCGCGGCGGACGAGGACCGAGAGCGGAAGCGGGCGCAGGACGCTCACGCCATCCGCCTCCAGAGCCGCGCCGCCTCCTCGCGCGCGCGCTCGTGCAACTCCTCCTCGTCCACGCGCGTGGATCGGCGCCCCTCGACGATCAGCTCGCCTCCGGCGACGACGTCGCGAACATGCCGCGCTCCGAGGCCGAAGAGGAAGTGCCCGGCGACCGTGCCCGCGAGAAGGGGAGTCGGCGGGTCGTAATCGAGGACGATCCAGTCATCAGGCCGCGGGCCGAGGGCCTCGTCCGCGAGGCGACTGCTGCCGCCGACGAGCCGGACGGCGTCGATACCGTGCGCCGGCCCGTAGGCGTCGCGGCCGCGAAGATGGGCGGCGCGCGCCTCGGCGAAGAGGTCGCCGTCCATGCCGTCGGTGCCGAGCGCGACCCGCGGGCCGAACGTCGCGACGTTGGCGTAGCCCACGGCGTTCTGCAGGTTGCTGCGCGGGTTGTGGACGATCCAGGCTCCGGCCTCGTCGGCGCGCTCCCGTTCGGCGGCCGTCAGGTGGACCCCGTGCGCGAGAATCGCCTTCGGCCCGACGGCGCCGGCGAGCTCCAGGCGCTCGAAGGAGCCGGCGTCGCAACCGTCCTCGGCGACGTGGACGTGGAGCCAGGCGCCATGCCGCCGCGCGAGATCCGCCGCGGCATCGATCGTCTCGTCGGAAGCCGTGAAGCCCGCGTGCAGGCCGACCATCGCGGGCAGTCCGTCCGCGATCGCCCGCTCGCATTCCGCGAGGCCCGCCCTGGCGGCCTCCCGGCCGTGGCGGTCGCTCGCTCCGTAGCAGAGCGCGGCCCTGACCCCGACCGCGCGCGCGGCCTCCGCCAGGATGTCCAGCGAGCCTCCGATGAAGAGGGGGGACTCGTGGTGATCGAGAAGAGCCGTGGCGCCGGAGAGCGCGGCCTCCAGGAGAGCAACCTCCGCGGATGCCTTGAGCGAGCGGGCGTCGAGCGCGACGTCGAGCCGCCACCAGATCCGCTCCAGGATCTCCCGGAAGGACCGCGTCGGCGCGGGTGGGCCCGGCATTCCGCGCGCGAGGCCCGAGTAGAGATGCGTATGAGCGATCGCAAGGCCGGGCATCACGAGGCAGCCCGAGGCGTCCAGAGAACGGCGCGGCTCCGCGCCGGCGAAGATGTCACGGCGCTCGACCGAAGGCGGATCGAGCATCACGACGGTGCCGCCCGTGATGGCGATGCCGCCCAGGGCTCAGACCCTCCGGACTCGACGGAAGCCGCGTCCTACCACCCGCGCGCCTCGCGCAGGCGCCGGTCCGCTTCCTCCGCCAATTCGGCCTCGTCGCTCCACCAGGAACCGGAACGCTGCGCGTCCAGCTCCTCGACGCTCTTGCCCTGCTGCTCGACCCAGGTGAAGTACTTTAGGTTGTGCCAGCGCTCGCGGTTCTCGCGCGTCCCTTCGACGATCCAGTCGAGCTTCTGTCCATGGAAGACGCGGGCGAGATGCTCCCGCGCTTTCTCGCGGCTCAAAGGGCCGGTGCGTTCCGAGAGCCGCCGCATCACCGAGGGGTAACGGTCGAAGCCGTCGGTCGCCACGGTGACAACGGCTTCGTCTTTCGAGAGTCCGAGCCAGCGAGCCGTCTTGATGGCGCCCAGGATGTTGCAGATTCCGCTTACGCCCAGAAGTGCCGCGAGCCGGCGCGCCGCTTCTCCGAGACCTCCCTCGCCGGCGAGAAAGTCGCTCCCCTCGGGATCGGCCACGAGCTGGAGTCCCGACAGGCACTCCTCCTCGTCGATGCACATCATGGCGTCCAGGTTGCCGACGTGATGGATCCACGTGACGTGCTTGTCGCCGATTCCCTCGATCGCGTGTCCGCCGTAGCCGTTCAAGGACAGCGTCGGGCACTGCACGGGCTCCAGTCCCACGATCTTCGTCCCGAAGCGCGCCTTCAACGCGTCGCCCGCCGCGATCGTGCCGGCCGATCCCATGGCCGAGACGAAGGCGGCCGGCCGGCCGGCGGAAAGCTCCTCGACCGCCGCGGCCGCTGCCGAGCCCGTGACGTGGTAGTGCCAGCGGTAATTCGCCATCTCGGCGAACTGGTTCATGATGCGGGCCTTCGGGTCCGCCGCGAGTCGCCGGCACTCGTCGTAGATCTCTTTGACGTTGGATTCGCAGCCGGGGGTCTTGACAACCCTCGCGCCGTAGGCCTCGATCTTCTCGAAGCGCTCGGCGCTCATCTCCTCGGGCAGGATGACGACGGACTCGTAGCCCATGCGCGGCCCGACCCAGGCGCCGCCGATCCCGTAGTTGCCGGTGGAGGGCCACACGAGCGTGGACTGGCCGGGGAAGACGTCGCCCGCGAGCTGCCGCTCCATCAGGACCGAGTAGGTCGCGCCGACCTTGTGAGAGCCCGTCGGGAGATCCTTCGCGTAGAGGAGCACGATCGGCGCGGCGACTCCGGTCAGCGCTTCCGGCAGGAGAAGCGCTCGAACGCGGCCCGCCTCGTCCCGCCACGTGATGTTGAAGAGGTTGACCGGGTCGAGCGGCGCCTCGCGCTGCGCGGCAAGGGCCCGCCGGCGAAGGTCGGGAGGCAGACGCGAAGGATCGCGCATCTCCTCGTATGTGGGCCCGTGGATCACGCGGCCTCTAATGCCTTGCGGACGGCGTTGAGCGATGGAGTGATCCGGGAGGGCGGGGCCACGGACCGCATGGCGCCGCGGATGTCCTTCAAGCCGTTGCCGGTCGCCACGTGGAGAACGCTCTCTCCGCGGACGACGAGGCCTCGGGACATCGCCGTCTCGAGACCGGCCAGCGCGGCGACGCCCGTCGGCTCGGCGAAGACGCCCGTCGCGCGCGCCAGGCGCGGGATCCAGGAGAGGATCGCCTCGTCCGACGCGGTGACGATCGCGCCGCCGGAGGCCCGCACCGCGCGCAGTGCCTTGACGCCGTTTCGAGGCGCGCCGACGTTGATCGAGTCGGCGACGGTGCGCGCGGCGACCGGCTCGATCTTCTCGCCGCCACGCTCGAAGGTCTTCGCGAGCGGCGCCGCGCCCTCGGCCTGGACCGCGAGGATCCGCGGCAGCCGGTCAGTCAGGCCGTGGCGCCTCATCTCGGTCAGGCCTTTCCAGATCCCCGCGGTCGTGCAGCCGTCCCCCAGGGCCACGGTCACGACGTCGGGCATCGCGTCTCTCATCTGCTCCGCGATCTCCAGGCCGCAGGTCTTCTTGCCTTCGACGAGATACGGGTTGATGGCGCAGTTCCTGTTGTACCAGCCGAACTCCTCGACCGACTCCTGGCAGGTGTGGAAGGCGTCCTCATAGGTGCCTTCGACCAGGAGCACCTTCGCGCCGTAAACCAGGAGCTGCGCGACCTTCGCCTCGGGCGCGGAGGCGGGAACGAAGATGTAGGCCTTCATGCCGGCTTCCGCCGCGAAGCCGGCGAGCGAAGACGCCGCGTTGCCCGTCGAGGAGCAGGTCACCTCGCGGCGGCCGAGCCATCGGGCGCGCGTCACGCCGACGGCGCTCGCGCGGTCCTTGAAGGAGCCCGTCGGGTTGCGGCCGTCGTCTTTGACGAAGAGCGTTGACAGCGAAAGCTCGCGCGCGAGCGAGGGCGCCTCGACGATCGGCGTCCAGCCGGCCGGCAGGCGCGGCCGCGGCGCGTCGTCGGGCACGGGCAGGAGAGCCCGGTACCGCCAGATCGAGGATTCCCGGCACGCCTCGAGCTTCTCCTTCGAGAAGGAGCGGGCGATCATGTCGTCGTCGTATTCGACGTCCAGGATCCCTTCGAGGCCGCACCGAGGGCAGGTGTACTCGACGTCGCCGTGCGCATAGACGCAGCCGCAGAGAACACACCTGAGCCCCGTCACCTTCGGGAGAGAAGCGTTCACGACTTCACCGTTTGAGCGCCCGCGCGGCGGGAGAGTCCTTCATCGGCAGCGTGAACCGGCGGATCCCGTCGAAGGCGTGGAGCGCGCCGGCGACTGCCGGAGCGGTCGGCACGAGGCCGATCTCCCCGACCCCTTTGGCGCCGAAGGGGCCATCCGGCTGCGGGTCCTCGACGAGGATCACCTCGACCTCCGGCATGTCGCGCGAGCGCAGGACGCCGAAGTCGCGGATGCGGTAAGTGGACGGGACGCCGTCTTCGCAGACCATCTCCTCGGTGAGCGCGTAGCCCAGGCCCATGTGGACGGAGCCCTCGATCTGCCCCTCGCAAAGTTTCGGGTTGACCGCGCGGCCGACGTCGTGCGCCGCAACGACCTTCGAGACTCGGCCGTTCTCGTCCACGACGGCGACCTGCGTGGCGAAGCTGAAAGCCGGATGGAGCTTCATCGGCTTGCCCGGCGGCAGTTTCGCGCCGAGCGCCGTCGTGTCGTCCTGGAGGACCTCTCCGATATAGATGTTGCCCGCAAGTTCCTCGAGCGTTCGGCCGGCGTCGAGATCCGCCTTGAGCTTCCTGGCCGCGTCCATGACCGCGCGCCCGCCGAAGAAAGTGGCCCGTGAGCCCGTCGTCTGGCCGACCGCCATCGGGAAGCGCGTGTCCACGCGCGCGCGGAAGACCGAGGCCGGCAGTCCCGTCACTTCACAGGCGAACTGGATGAGCACGGTCAGGAGGCCCTGTCCCATCTCGGTGTAGCCGTTGTAGAGCGTGACCGCGCCCCCTTCTTCGATGACCAGGCGCGCCCGTCCCCACTCCTTGGCTCCGTTGCCGATGCCGCAGTTCTTGATGCCGCACGCGATGCCCGCGCGTCCGCGGTTGGCGTAGTAGGCGTCCCTGACGGCGAGGAGAGTCTTCTTCAAGCCGACGGAGGCTTCGAGCCTCTGGCCGCAGGACCAGTCGTCGCCGGCCTCCAGCGCGTTGCGCCACCGAATCTCCCAGCCGTCGAGGCCGGCCTTCTCCGCCAGCATGTCCATGGCCCCCTCGATGGCGAAGTGGGCCTGGTTGGCGCCGAAGCCGCGCATCGCGCCGCAGGGCGGGTTGTTCGTGTACACGGCCAGCGCCTCGATGTCCACGTTGGCGCACCGGTACGGGCCGGCGGCGTGTCCCGCCGAGCGCTCGAGCACTTTCATGCCGACGGAGGCGTACGCGCCCGAGTCGCCGATCATCCGCGCCCGCACCGCCGTCAGCCGTCCCTGCGCGTCGCAGCCGACGCGGTAGTGCATGCGGATCGGGTGGCGCTTGGGATGGATACGGATGGATTCCTCGCGCGAAAGGACGAGGCGGACCGGTTTCCCGGTGACGCGCGCGAGCAGCGCCGTCTGCGCCTGGATCGACATGTCCTCCTTGCCGCCGAAGGCGCCGCCGTTGGGAACGAGCACGACGTGAAGGGACTCGGGCGGGAGGTCCAGGAACGCGCTGACCTGCCGGTGATCGTCGAACACCCCCTGCCCCTGAGTGAAGAGCGTCATCGCGGCGTCGGGGCAGTCCCCGGTCGCGTCGCCCGGCGCGGCCGCGCACGCCTCCGGTTCCAGGTAGAGATGCTCGATGCGCTGCGTCTGCCACGTTCCCTCGACGACGTGCGCGGAGGAGGCGAGCGCCGCTTCCGCGTCTCCGCGGTTGATGACGGAGCGCGAAAGGAGATTTCCCTCGGGGCCCACCCGGGGGGCATCCGGCTCGAGCGCCTTGTCCGGATCCGTCACCGGCGTCAGGACCTCGTACTCCACCTCCACGAGCCGCGCGGCCTCGCGCGCCGTGCGCGCGTCCACGGCGGCGACCGCGGCGAGAACGTCGCCCACGCAGCGCGTCTCCTCTCCCTCGGCCACGAAGCCCGGCCAGTCATCGATGATCAGGCCGTAGAAGCGCTTGCCCGGCACGTCCCTGGCCGTGACGACGGCGGCGACGCCGGCGTATGCCGCGGCCTTCGACGTGTCGATCCGCTTGACTCTCGCGCGCGGGTGAGGCGAGAGGGTCACCGCGCCGTGGAGCATTCCCGGAAAGGTCAGATCGGCCACGTAAGGGCGCGCGCCGAGCGCGAGCTCTTCCGCCTCGTAGCGGTCGAGGCTCGTCCCGACCCGGCCCGAGCCGTCGGCCGGCGGCAGAGTCTCACCCCGTCGCAGGCGCGCCGCCGCCCGGAACGCCTCGAAGATCTTCACGTAGCCCGTGCACCGGCACAGGTGAGGGTCGAGCTTCCTGCGGATCTCCTCCTCGCTCGGGTCGGGATCGGAGTCGAGGACGCTCTTGATCTTCATCGTGATGCCCGGGATGCAGAACCCGCACTGAAGCCCAGCCGTCCGAGCGAACGCTTCGCCGTAAATGTGCCTCTCTTCCTCCGACACTCCCTCGAGCGTGAGGACGCTCTTGCCGGCGGCGCTCGTCGCGGGCACCGCGCACGAGGTCTTCGGCTTCCCATCCACGAGAACGACGCAGGCGCCGCATTGCCCCTGCGGCGAGCAGGCATCCTTGGGCGAAGTGATCCCGGCGTGGTCGCGGAGCAACTCGAGCAACGACGCCCCCTCCGGGACGTCGAAGGCCCGCCGGGCGCCGTTAATGGTCAGCTCGATGCTCATGGACGGTCCACAGCCTTCCTCGGAGCTCGTAAGCATAAACGATCGGCCGCGCCCGAGCGCTGTCTGCCGGTGCGCGGGTTGTCTCGGAGCAGGCGGTGCATAAGTCTGCCTCATATGACATGCTTTCATGCATGAGAACGACGCTGGATATCCCGGACGAGGTTCTGGCGAATGCCAAGCGCAAAGCCATCGAAGACAAGACGACGCTGACGGAAGTGGTCGAAAGAGCCCTGCGCGTCTATGTATCGCCCGGGCGGGCTCGGAAACGCTCCGTGATGAAGAACTGGGTCGTCGTCAAGGGCCGGCGTCTCCCTCATGTCGATATCAGCGATCGCGACCGCCTCTTCGAGGCCATGGAGAGAGCCGGCGATGATCGCCGTTGACACCAACATCCTCATCTACGCGCATCGAGCCGAGTTCCCGGAGCATGTGGCCGCTCGAAAGCTCCTCGCGGACCTGGCGGAAGGCCCGGAGCTCTGGGCTCTGCCGGTGTTCTGCCTGGGGGAGTTTCTGCGGGTGGTGACCCACCCGGCGATCCTGAAGCCGCCGAGCGACCTGCCCGCGGCGAAGCGCTCGCTCGAAGCCTTGCTCGACTCGCCCTCCGTCCGTGTCCTGTCGCCGGGCGACCGCTTCCTCAACTGCTCCTGCGAACGGTCACCGACGCCAGGGCCACGGGAAACCTCGTCTTCGACGCGCAGATCGCCGCGGTCTGCCGCGAGAACGGCGTCGAGCCGATCTGGTCGAACGACAGGGACCTCCTCCGTTTCCAAGGCCTCAAGGCCAGACCCCTGGTCTGACTGGAAGGCCCCGGCTGACCCCGGTCGCGGCGCGCGTAGCGACGTTTAGTTTGCGGCGGCTTTTTCGGAGGCTTCCTGGCGGAGGTAGGCGTCGATGGCGGCGGCGGCCTTGCGGCCGTGGCCCATGGCCAGGATGACGGTTGAGGCGCCGGCCACGATGTCGCCGCCGGCGAAGACGCCCTTGCGGGTCGTCATCATCGTGGCCTCGTCCACGACGAGTGTGCCGTGGCGGCTGATCGTCAGTCCGGCCGTGGTCTTGGGGATCAGGGGATTGGGGCCGTTGCCGATCGCCTCGATCACGATCTCGACGGGAAGCTCTTCGTACGCTCCTTCGATCGGCACGGGGCGGCGGCGGCCCTTCTCGTCCGGCTCGCCCAGCTCGCAGCGCTGGACCTTCAAGCCGCGCACCCAGCCTTCGGCGGTGCCGAGGATCTCGACCGGGGCGTAGAGCATCCGGAACTGGACCCCCTCCTCCTCGGCGTGGTGAACTTCCTCCACGCGCGCCGGCATCTCGACGCGGGAGCGGCGATAGACGAGATACACGTTCTTCGCCCCGAGGCGCAAGGCCGTGCGCGCGGCGTCCATCGCCACGTTGCCGCCGCCCAGGACCGCGACGTTGTCACGGCGCAGCACGGGCGTGTCCTCCTCGGGGAAGCGGAACGCTCCCATGAGGTTGGCGCGCGTCAGGTACTCGTTGGCGGACAGGACGCCGTTCAGGTCCTCGCCGGGGACGTTGACGAAGTAGGGGAGGCCCGCGCCCGTCGCGACGTAGACGGCGTGGAATCCCTCGTCGAAGAGGTCGTCCACGGAGAGCGTCTGGCCGACGACGGTGTCGAACTCGAACTGGACTCCCATCCTGGCGAGGTTGTCCACTTCCGCCTGGACGATGTCCTTGGGCAGGCGGAATTCGGGGATGCCGTAAACGAGGACGCCGCCCGCCTTGTGGAAGGCTTCCATGACGACGGCTTCGTGGCCGTAGCGCCGCAGGTCGCCGGCGCAGGTCAGGCCCGAGGGGCCCGCGCCGATGATGGCCACGCGGAATCCGCTGGGCGCGCCGACGGCCGGAAGCTCGACGCCTCCCACCTCGCGCTCCCAGTCGGCGAGGAACGCCTCGATCTTCCCGACGGAGACGGCGAACCCAAGGTCCTTGTGGACCTTCGCCACCATGCAGTTCTCCTGGCACTGGCTCTCCTGCGGGCAGACGCGCCCGCAGATGGCCGGCAGGAGGTTCGTCGTCTTGATCGTCCGAATGGCGGCGCGGAAGTCCCCCTCCGCGACCTGGCGCAGGAACTGCGGGACGTCCACGCCGACGGGGCAGCCGGTGACGCACGGCTCGTTCTTGCAGGAGAGGCAGCGCAGCGCCTCGGCGCGCGCCTGATCCGGCGTGTAGGCGAAGGGGACCTCGCGAATGTTCGTGACGCGCTCGGCCGGGGTCTGCTCCGCCCAGAAGACCTTCGGAAGCTGGCCGCGCGTCTTGTTGGTGAGGCTCGCGCGGTTCTCGATCCGGGCCGCCAGCTCCTCCGGGGTCAGGTCCGTCTTTTTCTGCTCGGACATCGCTAGGCTCCCGTCCTGGTGGTTGGCTGGTTTGGGGCCTCGGCTTCCGAAACGGCCGCAGTGACGGCGGACTGGAGCTGGCAGCTCGGGTCGTTCTCGCGGTAGCGCTCGAGGCTGGCGGCCTCCTCGGGCTTGTACATCGCCTGCCGCCGCATCATCCCGTCGAAGTCCACGTGGTGCCCGTCGAACTCGGGGCCGTCCACGCAGACGTACTTCGCGGCGCCGTCCACCATCACGCGGCAGCCGCCGCACATCCCGGTGCCGTCCACCATGATGGTGTTCAAGCTGACGAGCGTCGCGACGGCGTAGGGCTTCGTCGTCTTCGAGCAGAACTTCATCATGATCGGGGGGCCGATCGCGATGGCGAGGTCCACGTCGCCCCCGCTCGCGCGCCGGCTCTCGATCAAGTCCTTCAGCACGTCGGTCACGAAGCCCTTCCGGCCGTAGGAGCCGTCGTCGGTGCAGACGAGGAGCTCGCTCGAGGCGACGCCGAGGCGATCCTCGAAGACCAGCAGGTCCTTGCGCCGAGCGCCGAGGATCGTCACAACCTCGTGCCCGGCCGCCTTGAAGGCGCGGGCGATGGGGAGCATGGGCGCGGCGCCGATCCCGCCGGCCACGCAGGCGACCGTGCCCCGGAAATCCTCCGCCTTGCCCGGAATGCCGATGTGGGTCGGGTTGCCGAGCGGCCCCGCGACGTTGGCGAAAGAGTCCCCCTCTTCGAAGGCCTCGCTCATCTCGAACGTGGTCTTTCCGACGGCCTGCACGACGAGCGTGATCGTTCCCTTTGCCTTGTCGGTGTCCGCGATCGTGAGGGGGATGCGCTCGGAATGGGCCGTCGGGCGCACCATCACGAACTGGCCGGCCCGGTGGCGCCTGACCACGCGCGGGGCCTCGACCTCGTAGAGGGTGACGTTCTCTCCCAGAGTCTTCTTGACGATGATTTGAAACACTTGGTTTACCTCAGAAGCCGCCCATTATGCGAACAGGGGACCGGGCAGGAACTGATGCATTTTAACCAGAAGGAGGATTCCGTGGACGGATCTCACGCCCTCATGATTACGGGAAAACCAGGGCCGGACCCGGCCGCTCAGACGCGGAAGGCCGACCGGTACGAGTCTTTAGTGGTGCCCGCCATGGCCGCCGCCGTGGCCTCCGGAGCCGCCGCCGTGACCGCCGTGCCCGAATCCCCCGTGCCCGCCCCGGTGGCCGAGACCCCCTCCGTGAATGGACCGGCCGCCGAAGAAGAACGTGGAAGAAAAGTAAGGGTTGTAGCCATACCAGTAGGGATAACCATAGGCATACCAGTACGGATAGCCATAAGCGTAGGGATAGGCTTCGTCCTCCGCGTAGGACGGCTCGATCGGAACGTCCGTCCCTTCTCCCGAGTCATAGGCCGCCTCGCTGCCGGGGCCGCCGGGACCGGCCTCGAGGCCGGTGATTCCCGCGATGGCGGCAACGACAGGCTCGCTGACACCGGCCTGGCGGAGCCGGATCAGGTCCTCGGCCCTGACGTCCGCATCCAGACGGGCGCGCCGGGCCTGGACGTACGCGACGATCGTCTCATCGGAAAGGCCGGCCCGGGTCATCTGGACGACATCGGTGAAGAGGCGGTTGGAGAAGCGGGAAGAGGCGCGGGGCTCCGCGACGGCTGCGGAGGCTGAGAGCACCAGAACAGCGGATAAGAGAAGTGCACGTTTCATGGTGTCCATGAAAACCTCCAAAGTGGGGCCTTTATTCTCCTGGTTCGGCGTTCTTCCGGCAACTGCGGCGGCGCAGGCCAGGAGTGTGCGCGGGCGCCGGGCCGGACGGCGGATCGTTGCTATGATTCCGCTCCCAAAATAGCGAGGTCACACATGCGATTTGCCCTCGGGATTCTCGCGGCTCTTCTTACCTTGCCGGCGCGGCCAACCGGCGCTCTCACGGTGGACGAGATCCTGGCGCGCTACGTCGAGGCGCGGGGAGGGGCGGCGAAGCTCGCGGCGATCCGGTCGTTTCGGGCGACGGGAAAGGCGGTTTTCGGAGGAGGCGAGTTCGCCGTCCATGCGGATTGGGGACTGCTGCAGAAGCGGCCCGGCATGATCCGCAGCGAGACGACCCTCCAGGGCCTGACCGGCGTCGAGGCCTTCGACGGGCAGGAGGCATGGAGCCTCTTCCCCTTCCAGGGGCGTCGCGACGCGCAGAAGGAATCCGCCGACGAGGCCCGGGACATGACGCGGCGCGCGGACATCGAGGGGCCTCTCGTCCGCTGGCGGGAGAAGGGACACAGGGTCGAGTCCCTGGGCACCGAGGACGTGGACGGCACGCCCGCGCACAAGCTCCGAGTGACGTTGAAGGGAGGCGACGTTCAATACGTCTTCCTCGATCCCGACTACTTCCTGGAGATCCGCGTCGAGACGGTCGCGCGAGTCCGCGGCGCCGAGCGCATCACCGAGACGGATCTGGGCAGCTACGAGCAGGTCGCCGGAGTCTGGTTCCCCTTCTCGATCGAATCGGGGCGCAAGGGAGGCCCGCGCGGGTCCCGCATCACGATCGAGCACGCGGAAGCGAACGTCGAGGTGGACGACGGCGTCTTCAAGTTCCCGCCGGCGGGCACGCCGGTCGGGCGCGCGATCCCCGCGGCTCCCGCCCCGGCCGCCTCCCCGGCGGCGGCCGCGAGACCGCCCGCCCCCGCGAGCGAGCGCGCGCCGGCCCTGGATTCCGGCGTTCTCTCGGGTCTTTCCGCGCGCAACATCGGCTCGGCGGTCATGAGCGGCCGCGTCGCCTCCGTGACCGCCCGCAACGTCGAAGGCAGGACGACGATCTTCGTCGGGGCGGCGAGCGGCGGCGTCTGGAAGTCGGAGGACGGCGGCACGCGGTTCAAGCCCGTCTTCGACAAGCAGCCGGTGCAGTCCATCGGCGCCGTTACGATCGATCCCTCCAACTCCAGGACGGTCTGGGTCGGCACGGGCGAGTCCTGGATGCGCAACTCCGTCTCGGTCGGCGACGGCATCTACAAGTCCACCGACGGCGGCGAGACGTGGACGAATATGGGTCTCTCCAACTCCGAGCACATCGTGCGGATCCTCGTGAGTCCCAAGGACAGCGACACGGTCTACGCCTGCGTCCCGGGCAGGCTCTGGAGCGACAGCGGCGAACGCGGTCTCTACAAGACGACTGACGGGGGAAAGACCTGGCACCTGGCCCTCAAGGGCGCCAACCTTTCGACCGGATGCTCTTCCGTGACGATGGACCCGAAGAACCCGGACGTGCTCTTCGCCGGCATGTGGGACTTCCGCCGCAAGGGCTGGACGTTCCGCTCCGGCGGAGACGGGCCCGACGCGCCGAGCGGCAGCGGTCTCTTCCAGTCCTCGGACGGCGGCAAGACATGGACGGAGCTGACCGACAAGACGAACGCGACGCTGGCCGCGAAGCCCTGGGGACGCGTCGAGGTCGCCCTGGCTCCCTCCGATTCCAAGATCGTCTATGTTCTGATCGAATCCGCCAAGTCCGCTCTCTACCGCTCCTCCGACGGGGGCAAGACCTGGGAGGCGCGCGACCGCAGCGAGGGCATGGTCTGGCGTCCCTTCTACTTCGGCCGCCTGGTCGTGGACCCGACCAACGCCGAGCGGGTCTTCAAGCCGGGCGGCGGTCTCGTCGTGAGCGACGACGGCGGCCGCAGCTTCACCGACAGCGGCGGCGGCGCGCACGGCGACTGGCACGACGTCTGGATCGATCCCGACAATCCCAAGCATGTCCTCGGAGGCGACGACGGGGGACTCTGGACCTCGTACGACGGCGGTAACCGCTGGTGGAAGTCCAACAACCTGCCGATCTCGCAGTTCTACCACGTGGCCGTGGACGGACGGGACCCGTACCAGGTCTATGGAGGGCTGCAGGACAACAGCTCCTGGGTCGGCGACTCGGCCTTCCCGGGCGGTATCTCGAGCTCTCGCTGGGAGAACCTCTATGGCGGCGACGGATTCTGGACGATCCCCGATCCGACCGACCCCGACGCCGTCTACGCGGAGTCGCAGGGCGGATACATCGGCCGCGTGGACAGGAAGACGCATGCGAGCCGCGACATCCAGCCCAAGGCCGCGTACAAGGAGAAGCTGCGCTTCAACTGGAACTCGCCGATCGTCGCCTCCCCGACACAGAAGGGGACGATCTATCTGGGCGCGCAGTTCCTCTTCCGATCGCGCGACCGGGGCGACACGTGGGAGCGCATCTCGCCGGACCTGACGACCAACGACCAGGAGAAGCAGAAGCAGGAGGAGTCGGGCGGAGTGACCGTGGACAACTCCTCCGCGGAGATGCACACGACGATCTACTCGATCTCGGAGTCGCCGCTGCACGCCGGCGTGATCTGGGTCGGGACCGACGACGGCAACGTGCAATTGACGCGCGATGGCGGGAAGACCTGGTCGAACGTCGCCGGAAACGTCAAGGGAGCGCCGAAGGGCCTGTGGGTGAGCTGGGTCGAGGCCAGCCGCTTCGACGCCGCGACGGCGTATGCGGCCTTCGACCGCCACACGTTCGGAGACATGACGCCGTGGGTCTATCGCACGACGGACTTCGGAAAGACCTGGAAGCGGATCGTCTCGCCCGAGCAGGGGGTCCGCGGGTACGCGCACGTCATCAAGGAGGACGCGGTCAAATCAAGTCTTCTTTTTGTCGGTACGGAATTCGGGCTCTGGATCTCTCTCGACGGCGGAGCGACGTGGGCGCAGTTCAAGGGAGGAGACTTCCCGAGCGTCGCGGTCCGCGAGGTCCAGGTGCACCCGCGCGATCACGACCTCGTCCTCGCCACGCACGGGCGCGGCATCTGGATCATCGACGACCTGACCCCGCTGCGAAACCTGACCGGCGAGGTCCTCGCCCGGGATGCCTCGTTCCTGCCCGGCCGGCCCGTCGAACAGCGGATGCCGGCCCAGGGCGGGTGGGTGGAAGGGGATGCCAGCTTCGTCGGCCCGAATCCTCCGGCCGGCGCCGTCATCACGTACTACCAGCGCACCCGGCATCTCTTCGGCCCGATCAAGCTGGAGATCTTTGACTCCGGCGGAAAGCTCGTGGACACGGTCACGGCGACCAAGCGGCGGGGTATCAACCGGGCCGTCTGGTCCATGCGCGTCAAGCCGCCCCGCGTGCCGCGAGCCGCGGCGGTGGCGTTCGCCGCCTCGCAGGGCCCGCGGGTCCCGCCGGGGACCTATACCGTGCGATTGACGAAAGGCGGACAGTCCATCGAGACGAAGCTCGAGGTCGGGATCGACCGCCGCGCTCCCTACAGCGCGGCCGATCGCCGGGAACAGTTCGAGGCCGTGATGAAGGCGCACGCGCTCTTTGACGAGATGAGCGCGCTGACCGACAGGATCGACGCGGCCCGGTCGGCGGCGGCGGCGCGCCTGAAGGCTCTCCCCGAAACCGACCCATCGGGAAAGAAGCTCCGCGACGCCATCGAGAAGCTGGACTCGGTCAAGAAGAAGATCGTCGCGACCAGGGAAGGCGGCGCGATCACGGGCGAGGAGCGGATCCGCGAGCACCTCGACACCGTGTACGGCGCGCTCAACGGCTGGGAGGGGAAGCCCGCTCTCCACCAGGTCGAGCGCGTCGAGACGCTGCGGCGCGAGCTCGCCGACGTCGCCCGGGAGTTCGACGCCCTGTCCGGCGAGCTCCAGTGACTTCCGGGCAGCCTCGCCCAAAGTGTGTAATGTAGACCTGACCCCGCTCCCCCGCCGCGCGGCGGCAGCCGCCCTCGCGGTCTGGGGGCTCCTGACGGCGCAAGCCGCGCTCGCCCAAAACCCGCAGGCTCTCTTTCCGCCAAACGTCATCCTTCCCAACAACAACAGCCTCCCGATTGGCGAAGTCGGCGGCCTCGAGGGGAACGCCTATACGGCGCGCGCCTCCGACCCGACGTCGCTGTGGTTCAACCCGGCCGGCATCGCCAGCGCCAACGTGTCGGCGGTGAGCGCCAGCACCGGCACCTTCCGCATTCTGACGGTCTCGCCGCAGAAGCTGGAAGGCAGTGGCGGATCCATCGACCAGCTCCCCGCCGCAGTCGGCTTCGTCCTGAAGAGGCCCTTCCACTGGGAGCCGTGGACTTTCGGCTTCGCCATCGTCCGCACCGCCGCGTGGTCTCAGTTCACCGACGGGATCGTCAACACCCCCGACCCGCGCCAGAGCATCACGCTGTCTGCCGACACCTCTTTCAACCGGACGTCGGTCGCCCTCACCCTCGGTCACGACGGCGGCAGGAACTGGCGCTTCGGCGGAGGCCTGCTCCTCGACATCCTGAACCTGCGCAGCGTCCAGTCGCTGACCTTCCGTCAGGAAACCGAGACGTATGTCCGGACGTTTCTCGACTCGTACCGCGCCGTCGGAAGCCAGGTCAACCTGCGCCTGGGCCTCGGAACCCAGGTCGACCTCGCCAAGCACGTCAGGCTCGGAGCGGTTCTCCGCACCCCGGGCATCCGGATCTTGCCGGGCGGCAGCTTCAATATCGACGTCATCGACCAGAGGGGAGCCGTGTCGGATCAGCTCGCCTTCTTCGACTCCACGAACATCACCTTCAAGTACGTCCTGCCGCTCGAGGCCGCCGTCGGCGCCGCCTGGGTCTCCGACATCGGCGAGATCGAGCTGGACCTCAAGGCGCAGACCGGCCACTCGGTGTATGACGGCTTCTCCAGCACCAAACCGGTCGTCCGGATCAGCGATCCCGGAGACGGGACTCCGGCCCGGCAGACTTCGACGCCCTTCCCCGGCATCCCCTTCGCGTCCCGCTCGATCGTCAGCGTGGCGTTGGGCGGCGTCCTCAACCTGAGCAAGGACGGGCGCTGGAAGCTCCACGCGGGCTATGCGAACGACCCCTCGCCCGTCGCTGCCGCCGACGGTTTCTTCGACCGGATCAGCCTGAACAGCGTGACGCTCGGCGTCGGCGGAGCCTCCAAGCACATCTCCGGCTCGCTCGGCTTCAACTATCAGTTCGGGTCCTCGGAGCAGCGGCTGGTCGCAGACCTCGCCGGCACCGAGCTCACCCGGACGAAGGTCAGGATCTCCAATATCGGGATCCTCTACTCGGTCTCTTACGTGTTCTGAAGCCGCGCCTTCACGCAGCGAGGAGCGACGTCAGAGGCCGAGGTAGGCCTTGCGGACGTGATCGTTGGCGAGCAGCTCCGCGCCCGAGCCCTGCAGCACGATGCGGCCGTTGCCCAGAACGTAGGCGCGGTCGGCGATCTCCAGGGTGCGGAAGACGTTCTGTTCGACCAGGAGGACCGTGACCCCTTCCGCGTGCACTTCCTTGATGACCCGGAAGATGTCGGCGACGAGGATCGGGGAGAGGCCGAGCGACGGCTCATCGAGCATCAGGAGGCGCGGCTTCGACATGAGGCCGCGGCCGATCGCGGCCATCTGCTGCTCGCCGCCCGAGAGCGTGCCGGCCTGCTGCTTCTCGCGCTCCTTGAGCCGGGGAAAGATCGTGAAGACCTTCTCCAGCGTCTGCGGCCGCGCCTTCTTCGCCTCGGGCGTGAGCGCTCCCAGGAGGAGGTTTTCCCGGACGGTCATCTCGGGAAAGAGACGCCGGGCCTCGGGGACGTGGGCGATTCCGAGGTTGACCATGTCGTGCGGCGCGCGAGTGTGGATCGGCTGCCCCTCGTAGGTGACCGAGCCCTTGCGGGGCCTGAGCAACGCCGAGACCGTTGCGAGCGACGTCGTCTTGCCGGAGCCGTTGCCGCCGATCAGGGCGACGATCTCCCCCTTCCGGACCTCGAAGGAGACGTCCCAGAGGACCTGCACGTCCCCGTAGAAGACGTCGACGCCGCGCACCTCAAGCATGAGCAACACCGAGATAAGCGTCGATGACCTGCTGGTTTTCGGCGACCTCGCGGGGCGTCCCTTCGGCGATCTTCTCGCCGTAGTTGATGCAGAGGAGCCGGTGCGAGATGGCCATGATCACGCGCATGTTGTGCTCGATGATCAGGATCGTGATGCCGCTGGCATGGATCTTCTTCACGATCTCGATCGTCTTCTCGACCTCGGAGGGGTTCAGACCGGCGAAGTTCTCGTCCAGGAGGAGGACCTGCGGCCTGGTGGCCAGCGCGCGCGCCATCTCCAGGCGTTTCCTCATGCCGAGCGGCAGGCTCCCGGCCCTCCGGTCGCGCCACTCCTCCATCTCGGCGAATGCCGTGGCCTCGAGCGCCATCTTGCGAGCTTCTTCGCGATGATCGGTCCGGCAGAACGCGGAGGCCATCACGTTCTCGATCACGGTCAGGCGGGCGAGGGGCTTGACGACCTGGAACGTCCGGGCGAGCCCGCGCTGGCAGACGACGTGCGGCTTCATGCCGTCGATGCGTTCGCTTTTGAAGTAGATCGAGCCGGCCGTCGGAGCGAAGTACCCGTTGATGAGGTTGAAGATCGTGGTCTTGCCCGCGCCGTTGGGCCCGATGAGCCCGAGGATCTCTCCCTTTTCGAGCGTGAACGACATGTTCCCGACGGCCATCAGGCCGCCGAACCGCTTCGAGACGGTCCTCAACTCCAGGAGGCTCACGCGGCCTCCTGCTTCGGGACCGCGGCGCGGCGCTGCCGGCGGCCGGCGAGCCACTCGTTGAACGAGCCGACGATCCCCTGGGGGAAGAAGATGATGATGACGATGATCAGGACGCCGAAGAAGATGAGGTGCCCGGACCGGACCCAAACGCGGAAGAGCTCGGAGACGAGAATGTAGAGGACGGCACCGACGGCCGGGCCCCACATCGTCGCGACGCCGCCGAGCATCGTGACGAGGATCATCATGACCGAGATGTTATGGACGGAGAAGACGATGCCGGGATCGATGAACCCCAGGTAGTTCATGTAGAAGCTTCCCGCCACTCCGGTGAAGAACGCGCTGATCAGCAGCGAGTAGAGCTTGTACTTCGTCGTGTCGATGCCGAGGGACTCGGCGCAGTCCTGGTCCTCGCGGATGGAGAGGAAGTAGAAGCCGAGTTTGCTGCGCATGACGACGCGGATGACGGCGAAGCAGAGCGCCGCGAGCGCCAGAATGATCCAGAAGTAGTAGACCTTCGACGTGAAGGCCGGAATGTAGAGGATCCCCTCGGCGCCGTTGGTCAACTGCTTCCAGTTGACGGCGACGAGGCGCAGGACCTCGGAGAGCGCAAGAACCGACAGCGCGAAATACGGGCCGCGCAGGCGGAAGCAGATCCATCCGATGACGGAGGCGACAAGGGCCGCCATGATGCCGCCGAGGAGAAGCCCCGACCAGGCCATCGCGGTGGAAAACCCCAGTTTGACGAGGATGGCCGACGTGTAGGCGCCCACGCCGAAAAACGCCGCGTGACCGAAGGAGACCTGCCCCGTGTATCCCCCGAGGAGGTTCCAGCTCTGGCCGAGCAGGATCCACAGCATCGACATGATGAGCAAATGCAGGACGTACGGGTTACTGATGGCGAGCGGAAAGAGAGCAAGCGCCGCGAGGCAGACGCCTCCGATCAGGGCCTTCTTCGTCATCACGCCCGTCCCTTTCCGAGCAGTCCCTTGGGCAGGAAGATCAGAACGAGCACGAAGATGACGAAGCCGAAGGCGTCCTTGTAGCCGAGACTGACGTAGACGGAGCCGAGGGATTCGGCCAGACCGAGGACGAGGCCCCCGAGGACCGCGCCCGGGATGTTTCCCATCCCGCCAAGGACCGTGATGATGAAGGCCTTGGCCGTGAACGGGCCGCCGATCTCAGGATAGAGGTAATACACGGGGTCGAGCAGCGCTCCCGCCGCTCCGACGAGCGCGGCGCCGAGGCCGAAGGTGATGTAGGTGATCTTCCGGGTGTTGATTCCCATCAGGGCGGCGGCCCGCTTGTCCTGAGACGTAGCCCGGATCATCCGCCCGATGTCCGTCTTGCCGAGGAAGAGAAACAGAGCCCCGCCGAGCAGGAACGCGATGCAGAAGGCGGCGAGAAAGGGGTAACTCACCGAGAGCGCGATCGTCTGACCTCCCAGCTTCAGGTCCCAGTACATCGTCTTCGAGGCGTAGGAAACGGGAACGGAGCGGTAATTCGCCGTGAAGAGGAGGAGCGCGAGGTTGGAGAGGACCAGGCCGATGCCGACCGTCAGGAGGACCTGGTTTTCCGGCAGGATCGACTCGGCGTCCATGACGGGGGTGATCAGGAACTTCTGGATCACGACGCCGAAGAGGAACATGAGAGGGCAGACGATCAGCAGCGAGACGTACGGGTCCATGTGGATCAGCGTGAACGCCCAGTACGTCATGTACATCGCGATCATCATCAGCTCGCCGTGCGCGAGGTTGATGATCTTCATGACGCCCATGATGAGCGACATGCCGAGGCCGATGAGGGCGTAAAGCCCCCCGAGCAGGATCCCGGAGATCAGGACCTGCCCGAGGAGCTCGATCTGTCCGGCAACCTGGGGAGACACGGCGTCTATCAGGTTACCGGAAGTGAAAGGCGCCTACTTGCGGTCGCGCCAGTGCGGGACGGGATAGACGTACTTGGCGGACGCGGCATCCTTGGGCCACACTGTCTCGTACTTCTTGTTGATGACCTGCAGGACGAGCGTCTCCATCCTGTTCTGGTTCGTGAACTTGTCCCACGAGATGAACTTCACGGGTCCGAAGGCCGTCATCATATTCGTTTCCGCCAGCGCCGCGCGGAGGTCTTCGGGGGACAGGCTCTTGGCGCGCTTGACGGTGTCCGCCAGGACGTAGGCGGCGGCATAGGCCTCGGCGCCGTGGTAGTCCGTCTCCTTGTTGAACTTCTTCTTGAAGTTGTCGAAGAACTCCTTCGTGCCCGGGTACTTGACCTGCGGGGTCCAGAGGGTGGCCGAATAGCAGTACTCGGAGGCCTCCGCGGCGTTCTGCAGGAACTCGGGCAGCGTGTGTCCCGCGGCGCCGCCGATGAAGGCCTGCGGATTGATGTCGAGCTCCTTGGACTGCCGCATCAGGAGCGAGGCGTCCATCAGGTACGAGACCATGTAAATGATGTCGGGCCGCAGCGACTTGACTTTCTGCAGGATCGGCTTGAAGTCCACGCCTCCGGCCTGGTATCCCTCGGAGAGCACGACTTTGATCCCGTGCGTGTCGCAGTAGTCCTTCATCGCCTTCGAGGTGCTGGTGCCGAAGTCGGTGTTCTCGTAGAGGATCGCGATGGACTTGGGCTTGGCGACCTGCTCGAAGAAGCTGAAGACGCCCATGTTGTAGAGGCTCGAGGGCGGGTTCAGGCGGTAGACGTACTTCCACCCCTGCTGCGTGATTTTGTCCGCCGCGCCGGTCACGACGAGATAGGGGACTTTGTACTTCTCGGCGACGCCCGCCACCGCGTAGCTGCACTGGCTGCTGTACTCGCCGACCACGATCGGGTACTTGTCGATCGTGATGAACTTCTCGACGATGGCCGTGGCGGTCTCGGGCTTGCCGCCCGAGTCCTGGATGTCCAGGGCGAGCTTCATTCCCTTCACGCCCCCTTTGGCGTTGATCTCCTCGACGGCCATCTCGTAGGCCTGCTTCTCGATCTCGCCGAACTTGGCTTCGGCGCCGGTCAGAGGGAGGGGAACGCCCACTGTGAAAGTCTTGGCCTGCGCAAGGACGGGAGAGGCGCCGGCCAGGAGACCGAGGAGTGCCGCGACCGCGATGGAGACGAATATTCGTCGGGCTGTCATGAGAATCCTCCTATCGGAAATTTCTGTTCCGATCGGCTATCTTTGGCGAGTTTGAGACACTCCTGGATGATTCGTTTTCATCATTCCCGGAGCGAGGAGGACTTTCCGGCAGCTCGTCAGTCGGTTTCGACCGAAACGTCCTCGAATTTCTTCGCCAGTTCGGCGCGAAGGACGTCCGGGGAGGGGCAGTCCACGCGCATCACGAGCTCGCGTTTGCCGGCCGGCACCCGCGCGTAGGAGCCCAGGATCGAGAAGATCGTTCCGCCCTGGGCCCGGCAGATGTCCGCCGCCTCGCGGATGCTGCCCGGTTTGTCGGGGACGAGGAGGCCGATGCGGGTCTTCTTCCTGGCGACTCCGGTCAGTTCCACCAGCGCGCGGAAGATGTCCCCCTCTGTCAGAATGCCGACGAGGGCGCCCTTCTCGTCGAGAACGGGGAGGCCCTCGACCCTCTTCTCGAGCATCAGGAGGGCTGCCTTCTCGATAGGCATCTCCGGCGTCACCGTCCACGGCTTCTTCGTCATGATGTCGCCCAGCTTCAGCTTGTCCAGGACGTAGTGAAGCTCCCAGATGTCGAGCGTCGTGGCGCGGGAGGGGGAGACATCCTTCAGGTCGCGGTCCGAGACGATCCCAACGAGCTTGCCGGCGTCCGACAGGATCGGGATCCGGCGGATCTTCCTCTCCTTCATGAGGTCAATCGCCCGGGCGAGCGAGTCGGTCGGTTTCAGGTAAACGGGGTTGGGTGTCATCCACCTTTCAACGCGCACGGCAGCACCTCCGGCGCCCATTAGAAGGCGCGCCGCCGTTCCAGGCGATGATCCATTTATATCAGCAAGCCTATAAAAATGGTTTCAGATGTCGTGGCCGGCTTTCACGGCTTGCGGCGCGGGAACAGCCGGCTCCCGGGGCGAATCCTGTGTCCGACCGACGTCAGCGGGGGACCCGCGGTCTTCGAGCGCCTGGGCGTGTGTCCGAATAACGTGAGCGGGGGACCTTGCGGTCCCCCGAGCCCCCTGGCGGCTTGACGACCCGAGGGAAATTGGAGAGGGTCCACCGGGATGGAAGCGGTGATTCTCATGGGCGTCCAGGGATCGGGCAAGACGACCTTCTACAGGGAGCGCTTTTTCGAGACCCACGTGCGGGTCAGCCGCGACATGTTGCGCACGGCGCGTCGGGAGCGGCTGCTCGCCGCCGCGTGTCTGGCGGCGGGGCAATCCTTCGTCGTGGACAACACCAATGCGCTCGCCTCCCGTCGCGCCGAGCACATTGCTCCCGCGAAGACGGCCGGGTTCCGGGTCGTCGGCTTCTTCTTCCGATGCGAGCTCCGAGACGCCCTGGCTCGCAACAGGTTGCGACCGGCCGAGCGCGTCGTCCCGCCGGCGGGAGTGGCCGGCACCTACAAGAAGTTCCAGCAACCCTCCCGGGGAGAGGGCTTCGACGAGCTCTACGCCGTCGAGGTCAATCCCTCCGGCGGATTCGTCGTGCTGCCCTGGCCCAAGGAGGAGAACCGCCCGGGGCCCGGGCCGTGAACATCGGGACGGGGCGAAACCTCCGGACCGGTTCTGGAATCTAATCTGCCGCGGTGAGGTTGTCTCGAACCGAAGAAGGAGGCCGGTCTTGAAGTTACGGTTCGCCGCCGTTCTCGCGCTCGGGCTCGCGATGTCCCTCGCGTCCAACGCCCTGCCGCCAGGGGAGCGAGCCACGGCCATCTTCGCGGGCGGCTGTTTCTGGTGCGAGGAGACGGCGTTCGAGGGTCTCCCGGGAGTCCTCTCCGTCGTCTCCGGCTACACCGGCGGGCAGACGAAGAACCCGACCTACGAGCAGGTCTCCGCGGGCGGGACCGGCCACGCCGAATCCGTTGAGGTCACGTATGACCCTGGCAAGACGAGCTACGAGAAGCTCCTCGAGGTTTTCTGGCACAACGTGGATCCCTTCCAGAAGAACGGGCAGTTCTGCGACCACGGCACGCAGTACCGGTCCGCTATCTTCTATAAGGGGGATTCCCAGAGACAGGCGGCCGAGGAGTCGAAGAGAAAGCTCGAAGCGGATCTGAAGTTCAAGGGGAAGATCGCGACGGAGATCGTCCCGGTCTCCACGTTCTACCCGGCCGAGGAATACCACCAGGATTTCTACAAGAAGAACCCCGTGCGGTACCACGAATACCGAGAGGGATGCGGCCGCGACGCCCGTTTGAAGCAGATCTGGGGCGAAGCGGCGGGAGGGAAAAAATGACTTACGCCACGATCGCCGCCGCTCTCGTCACCCTGGCGCTGGCCTTGCCGGCCGCGGGTCAGGACGCGTCGAAATCGAAGGGATGGAACGGCAACTTCCACAAACCGCCGGATGCCGAGCTGCGCAAGAAGCTGACGCCCCTCCAGTACGACGTCACGCAAAAGGAGGGGACGGAGCGCGCCTTTTCGAACGAATACTGGGATAACCACCGACCGGGCATCTACGTGGACGTCGTCTCGGGCGAGCCGCTCTTCTCCTCGCTCGACAAGTACGATTCCGGAACGGGCTGGCCGAGCTTCACGCGGCCGCTCGAGAAGTCGAATATCAAAACCGGGCGAGACTTCCGGCTGCTCATCCCCCGCAACGAAGTCCGCTCCGTGCATGCGGACTCGCACCTGGGCCACGTCTTCGACGACGGCCCTGCGCCGACCGGGCAGCGCTACTGCATGAATTCGGCCGCGCTGCGTTTCATCCCGGCCGAGAGGCTCGAAGAAGAAGGCTACGGCCAGTACAAATCCCTCTTCGAGAAAGCGAAGAAGTAGGAGCCCGGACTCGGGACTCGAGGCTCGAGGAGACGCTAGCGCTCGACGGCGGCGAGGATGTGGTCGGTGAGGAGCTTCTCGGTCAGGGGGTGGCCGTCGCGCTGGTTGTAGTTCGTCGTGGTGACGACGGCGATCATGTCGAGATCCGGAAAGACGACGACCTTGTTTCCGCCGTTGCCGCTCATGAAGTACGCGGCGTGGGACTTGTCGCCGGCGTTGAAGCTTTTCAGCCACCAGAGGTAGCCGTACTCGGTGTCGTCGTCCACGCGGGCGTGCGGCTCGACGGAGGTCCTGACCCACGCCGCGGACACGATCGAGCGGCCGTTCCAGACGCCCCCCTCCGCATAGAGCCGGCCGAGCTTCGCGAGGTCGCGGCTCGTCAGGCCGAGGCCTCCTCCGGTCATCGCCTGGTGGAGGGGTGAAAACTGCCAGTCGGTTCGAGTGATGCCGAGAGGCTCGAAGAGGTTCGCCTTCGCGAACTTCTCGACCGGCTCCTTCGCAGCGCGCTCGAGCACGCGCCCCAGGACGAAGACGCCGGCCGTGCAGTAGCTGAAGCTGCGGCCGTGGGGAGAGTCCTTCGGCAGAGAGACCCAGTTCGGGAAGCCCTTAACCGGCAGGTCCAGCGCAAACTGCAACCAGTCCTCGATCAGGTACATCCGCTCTTCGTTTCCCCGGGAGAAGTTATTCGAGTCGTCGCACTCGAGCATCGAGCTCATCGTCAGCAGGTCCTCGACCGTGATCGCCGCCTTTCGCGGGTCGGGGTTGCCGACCCTCTTCTCCGGGAAGAAGCGCAGGACGCGCGCCTGGGCGTCCGGCAGCAGCTTTCGGTCCACGGCGATTCCCAGGAGCATTCCCGCCACGGTCTTCGTGGCGGAGCGCGTGTTGCGCAGCGTCGCGGCGTCGGTGCCGCCGAAGTACCCCTCATAGGCGAGCTTCCCTCGACGGGCGATCACGACGCTCGTGGTCTTCTTGAAGTCGCCCGCCTGGATCGCCTTCTCCATCGCCTGGAGCTTCGCGGCGGAGAGGCCCACGGATTTGGGCGTGGCGGTCTGCCAGTCCCCTCCCGCCTCGCTGGCGGAGGTGCCCGGGGCGAGGGCACAGCCGGCGATGAGGGCTGCGATACCCGCGGCCCTCGAGGCTCTCCTGTTCGGACGGCTCATTGGACGGAATCCTCCCGTCCTCTTAGACGCCGGAACCGCAGAAAAGTTGGAGAAAACCGAGAGCGCGGCGAAAAGGCTCGCCGCGCTCCCGTCGGGCTGCGGATCAGTTCGGGTGGAGCTGCTGGTAGCGGGCGAGCAGGACTTCCTGCGGCTCGGTGTGGGCCGGATCGACCGTGATGCAGTCTCCGATCGGGCAGGCGTCCACGCACTGGGGTTTGTCGAAAGCTCCGACGCACTCCGTGCAGCGCTCGTGCGCGACCAGGTAGATGTTGTCGCCCGCGGAGATCGCCTGGTTCGGACAGGCCGGTTCGCAATTTCCGCAATTGATGCAGGTATCGTTGATCACCATCGACATGGGGGAACTCCTTTCCGGACGAGAGACTGCCATGCCGCGTTTCCGATGTGATGATGCAAAAGCATCAGGGGCCGGAGCCTTCCGGCCCGGCGCGGGAGGCGTGTTAACGTAAAAGTGTGCCCACCAGGCGCAAACGGCGGGGACCACTGTATGCGGCCGAACTGCTCCAGTCGCCGCTCTACTCGCGCACCTGCAAGGACGCGTTCCGCATCATGGAACGGCTTGCGGCCGCGGCGATCCGGCGTCCGGGGTCGGTCCGCCACGAAGACGTTCTCGCCGGCGAGACGGGTCTCTCTCTGCCGGAGCTCGTGCAGGTCGTGCACTTCCTCCGGCTCGCGGGGCTGGTGGAGATCTCCCGCGGCCGGACGGCGGGCATTCGCCTGGCGCGTCCCGCCTCGCGGATTTCCCTGCTGGAAGTCGTGCGGGCAATCGACGGCACGGGCCTGTGGGCGCGCTGCATCCTCGGGCTGGAAGAATGTTCCAAAGCCATGCCCTGTCCCGCGCACGCCGTCTGGCAACAGGCGCGCTCCCTTCTCGAAGACCATCTCGGCGCCCTCTCGCTTGTGGACCTGACGAGAGCGGTGACACGAAGATACCGGGCGCAAAAATCTGTCGAGGCCCACTCGCGCAGGCCACCGGCCGTGTCGGACCTGGCACGCGCGGCCGGAGGTCTCGATTCCGCGGGGGACCGGTGAAGACGGAGAAGGAAATGCGCGAGGAGGGCCGGCGGATCCGGGAGAAGGCGAAGAGCCTCTCCGGTTTCTGGGTGGCCGAGCTCGCGTCCGCCGCCTACGCGCTGGAATGGGCGCTTGGAAAGCATCCCCGCCCTCCCTCGGAGGACATCGGCGCCGCCGACAGCGCCCAGGGAAGGATTGCCGCGTCTCTCGTGAAGGCCGCCGAGAAAGCGGCTGCCGCGCCGAAAGCGCCCACCCGCGCCGGAAAGCCTCGCGGAGGGCCGCGCGGGATCAAGTAACGACTCTGGCAACGCGCGTGCATTGAAGCAAGTCGCGGGAGGGTCCCATGCGAATTCTCGATGCTCGGGTCCATGGCCTGCTCGATCTCGCCCTGGTGGTGATCTTCCTCTTCGCTCCGCTGGTCTACGGGCTGGGCGGCTCGCCGGCGGCGATCGCCTTCATCCTGGCGGCGGTTCATCTCGTCCTGACGCTCCTGACCCGTTTCCCGATGGGAATCCGAAAAGTGATCCCCTTCGTCGCGCACGGGATCATCGAACTCATCGTCGGAGTCTTTCTCGTGATCCTTCCCACGATCGCCGGCTACGGGCCGGGATCGCCCGCGCGAAGGTTCTACACGGTGATCGGCGCGGTGATCCTCGTCATCTGGGTGCTGACGGACTACCGCGAAGCGCGGCAACCGTCCTCCTGAAACGCCGGCGAGAGCGGGCGTCGCCGCCGAGCGGGGGAGGGTAAGCTTCCGAGCGGAGGAGGCGCGGACACGCCGGAGCCTGACGGATTTTCGCTGGAGAAGGATTCTCTGCGGATCCTTCGCGACGCCCTCGAGGAACTCGATCGGGGGTTCGCGAGACTGCCGGCGCTCGCCTCGGGCGAGCCGACCCCGGCCGCGATGGAAGAAATCCTGGACGACGTGGCCCGGCGTCTCCGCGACAACTACCCGTATTTCCACCCTCTCTACGCCGCCCAGATGTTGAAGCCTCCCCATCCCGTCGCCCGCGCCGCCTACGCCCTCGCGATGTGGATCAATCCCAACAACCACGCTTTGGACGGAGGCCGCGCCAGTACGCACATGGAAAAAGAGGCGATCGCGGAGATCGCGCGCATGTTCGGCTGGGAGACCTGCCTCGGCCACCTCTGCGGCGGCGGAACGATGGCGAACCTCGAGGCCCTGTGGGTCGCCGGAAGACTTCGCCCCGGCGCCGCGGTCGTCGTCTCGGAGCAGGCGCATTACACCCACCAGCGGATCGGCGGAGTGCTCGGGCTCTCCGTCGAGACGATTCCTTGCGACCGCCGCGGACGCATCGACGCCGGGGCCCTGGAAGAACGGCTGGGGCGCGGCGGCGTCGGGACCGTCGTCGCGACCATGGGGACGACCGCGACCGGATCGGTCGACCCTCTGCCCGCTCTGCTCGAGCTGCGCGAGCGCTACGAGTTCCGGCTGCATGCCGACGCGGCCTACGGCGGCTACTTCGTCCTCGCGGGAAACCTCGCGCCCGATGCGCGAGCGACCTATGACCGTATCGGAGAAGTCGATTCCATCGTCGTGGACCCGCACAAACACGGGCTCCAGCCTTACGGCTGCGGGGCGGTGCTCTTCCGCGATCCCTCGGTCGGCCGCTTCTACAAGCACGAGTCTCCCTACACCTACTTTTCCTCCGGGGACCTTCACCTGGGGGAGATCAGCCTGGAGTGCTCCCGGCCGGGCGCCGCCGCGGTCGCGCTCTGGGCGACGCAGAGGTTGCTGCCGCTGGCGCGCGGCGGAGAATTCGCGCGCGGGCTCGAGGCCGGCCGGGAAGCGGCGCTCGGCCTTTACGGAAGGCTCGCCGCCGATCGCCGGTTCCTGACGGCCTTCCCTCCCGAGCTGGACATCCTCGTCTGGATACCGCGGTCCTCCCGCGCGAGCGCCTCCTCCGAGTTCGCGCGCCGCGTTTTCGAGGAGTCGGCCCGCCGCGACCTCCACCTGGCGCTGGCGGAGCTGCCGGCGGAATTCTTCGATCTCGCCGGCGCCGGGGTGGCGAAGGACCGCGACCGCGTCACATGCCTGCGCTCCGTGTTGATGAAGCCGGAGCACCGCGAATGGGTCCCCCGAATCTGGGACATCCTCGACCACGCCACCGACGCGGTCCTCCTGGGTGCGCCGTAGGGGTGGGCATCTCCTCGCCCGCCCGCGAGGCGCCCGATGTTGTCATCCTGAGCCCTTCGCCCCTCCCTGTCATCCTGAGCGAAGCGGAGGATCTGCTCCCGGCGCTTCGATTGTGATGTGTCCGGCTCAGGACAGGCTCCGCGAAGGATCTGCCCCGTTCGGGAAGCGAGCAGATCCTTCCTTCGTCGCGTAGCTCCTCAGGACCGCTTCGCTCGCGCCGTCGCCATAGCGGCTCTCCGCCTTCGCTGGAGAGCCGTAGCCGCTTCGGGGGAGGCTCTGGCGCGTCGGCGACCTCAGGATGACAGGACCACGAGAGAAGGCGCTGTCAGCTGCAGTACTTTCCGACGGTCGAGAGGAGCTGCTCGGGTCGGACGGGCTTGCGGATGAAGCTGGCGGCTCCGAGCTCCCTGGCGTTTTCATCCGGCCGGTTGTGGGCGGTGACGATGACCGTGGGAATCGCCGCGAGCTCCTGATCCTGAAGCTGCTCCCGCCGGAATTCCCAACCGTTCATCACCGGCATCATCAGATCGAGCAGAATGACGCAGGGCCGGTCCCCCCGGCGAAGCTCCTTCAAGGCCTCCAGTCCGTTGGCGGCAAGGGAGACTTCGTACCCTTCGTCTTCGAGGACGTCCTTGAGAGCGTCGAGGACCGCATAGTCGTCGTCCACCACGAGGACCCTCACGCCGGCGCTCCTCCCGGCGGCTTGAGCGGCAGCTCGACACGGAACATCGAGCCCCGGCCGGGCTTGCTCGTGACGTCGATGCGCCCGTGGTGAGCGTCCACGATCTGCCGGGTGATCCAGAGACCCAGGCCGAGCCCGCCGTACGAGCGTTTCGACACGGCCTGCTCGAAGCGCTCGAAGATCTTGGCCTGGTCTTCCGGAGAGATCCCGATCCCCTCATCCCGGACGGTCAGCCAGGCCAGCGAGGTGTCGAGATTCGCGCAGATCTCGATGGGCTTGCCGCTGCCGAACTTGACGGCATTGGAGAGCAGGTTCGTGACGACCTGGTCCAGCCGCGACCGGTCCCAGGTCCCCGTGATTCCCGCCGGAGCGACCACGCTGATCTCGCAGCCGGCCCGGGAGATGGAGTCCCTGTGGCGCTCCACGACGTCTTTGACGATCTGTCCGAGATCGGTCTCTTCCGGCTCGAGCTTCAGCCTCCCGGTCGTGATTCGGGTCACGTCCAGCAGCTCCTCGGTCAGCCGCGCCAGGCGCTGCAATTGCGCCGCCGCCCTGTCGAGGAGCTCCACGCCCTTGTCCCGGTCGCCGGACTCGATCCGGCGGCGCAGGGAGTGCAGCTGGAACTGCATCGACGTCAGAGGCGTGCGCAGCTCGTGACCGGCCACCGAGAGGAATTCTTCACGGACCCTGGCTGCCTCCTGCGCTTGCCTGTAGAGCCGTTCCCGTTCCGCCTCCTGCTTCTTCTGCTCGGAGATGTCCCGGGCGATCTTGGACGCTCCGACGATGTTGCCGGATTCGTCTTTGATGGGAGACACGGAGAGCCAGACGGGAACCGGGGTGCCGTCTTTTTTCAACCTCACCGTCTCGTAGTGCTCGATCCGTTCGCCGCGCCGGATCTTCTCGAGGATCTCCCGCATGTCGGCTCTGCGTTCCGGCGGCATCAGCCGGGAAACCGGTTGGCCCACGATCTCCTCGGCCTTGTAGCCGAAGAGCCTTTCGGCCCCCGCGTTCCAGGAGGTAATGGTTCCATCCAGGTCCTTGGACAGGATCGCATCTTCGGAAGACTCCACGATGGCGGCCATCCGCCGGAGTTGCTGCTGCGCCTGCTTTCGGTCGGTTATGTCGCGAAAGAGAATGACAACTCCGTCGGAGGAGGGATAGATGTCGGTCGCGAGCCACTGCTCGAGCACCGGGTTGAACGCCTGCGCGTGACACGTTTCTCTCTCTTCCATGGCTTCCCGGACGGCCGCGACTCCCACTTCGGACATCGGAGAGTCCTCGATCGCGCTCTTTCCCACGAGCTCCTCGCGGCGGCGTCCCAGGATCTGTTCCGCCTGATGATTGACGTACTTGTACCTGTAAGCGCGGTCGAGCGCGCAGAAGCCGTCGGTGATGCTCTCGAGGATCCGCTCGAGCTCGCCCGCCGCTGTCTCCGCGGCCATGCGCTCCTTCTCCGCCTCCACGACCAGTCGCGCTCGCTGGCGCTTGACGGCCCACAACTGGCGAAGCACCAGGCTGCCGAGGCTTCCCACGATGAAGAACACGACGATTCGCGGGATGGCGTACGGATCCTCAGGCCGGACCGTGGAGGCCGGAGAAGGAAAGAGGAACTCGAGTCCCGCGGTGCAGAGCAGGACCGTCAGAAAGCTCGGGCCGCCTCCGCCGAACCAGCCCGCCAGCAAGACGGCGAGGAACGCGGGCAGGAAGGGAATGGACCGGAAGAGCTGCCAGAAGAGGCCCGTCAAAAGGATGGCGGCGGCGCTCGCGACGATGGAAACTCCGTAGCGGAGTCCAGCCGTTCTGGAGAACTCGGGGAAGGTCCTCATCTCATTCCCCCGAGCGACCGCATCGGCGCCATTCGCGCGAGCAAGCCACCCTCATCGATCGATCTGATCTCGTTTGTCGAAGTTCGGGCCTGTTCGTGCAAGTCCTGTTCCATGCGCCCCGCCGTTTTCCCCGCCGGCCGCGGGCACATCGGGGTTTATTCTAGATCTTCGTCTTCCGCCGGCGCGCTCTCATAGGTTCGGCCGACGGCCAGCGTCTCGACCAGCTCTTCTTCGAGGTCCCTGTATCGTTGCTCGGGCTCGGCGCCGACCGCATCGAGCACCTTGGAGAAGAGACTGCGCGCCCCGGCCGCCATCGCGATGTCCAGGATCTCGGCGTCGGAGAGGCCCTGCCGGCGCAACTCGTCTATGTCCTGGCGGGAAATCTCGTGTGCGCGGAGGATGACCTTCTCTACAAAAGCCAGGATCGCGACTTCAGCGGGCGGGAGACCGGAAGATCTGTAGTCGCGCACGATCGCCTCGATCTCGCCCGCGGAGAAAAACCTCGAACGGAGCGCCGCCCCGTGGTGGAGCGTTCAATATGTGCAGCGCAGGCGGGCCGCGGCGATGAGCGTGACCAGCTCGTAGCGCCGCGCGTCCATGTGGGAGCGGATCGCGGAAAGAAGCGTTCGCCACGCCGCGAGAGCCTCCGGGCGCAGGCTCCAGGCCCGGCTGTAGTTGGGAACGAAACCGTGCTTCTTCAGATCCGCCGCGTAGAGCTCCGCCAGGAGCCCCTCGGCCTCCTCGGGGGGAACAGTGCCGATGAATGCCATGGGACCTCCGCCCTCAGTCTAACGACTGTCGCGAAACGCCGGCGAGCGCCGTCCAGGCAGCCAGGGCGGCGAACTTCTGATCCTGAGTCCACGGCGGTCCGATCGAGCGCCCGACATCCTTGAGACATCGGGCGATCTCCTCCTCGGGAGTGCGCAGGGCCGCCGCCGCGAGGGAGGAGATCTCCTTCTCCCGGACTCGAGTCACGGGAAGGCCTCGCTCCTGCGCCGCCGCGGCCAGGGCGTCGCGAAACAGCTCGCCGTCGGCGGTGTGGATGAGAGCGTGCGAAGCGAGGATGGCCTCCAGCGCCGGGAGCGGGCGCCCCGAGGCGAGCAGCAGGCCGCAGGCGACCGGGGGTTTCTTTCCCTCGTCCAGCTCCACGAGGACTTCATCGAAGGCGCTCCCGGCGAGGCGGCGGGCGTCGGCGGCGCAACGGCCTACGATCTTCTCCGCCCGCGAGAGCTTCTCCCCCTCTGCCGCGTGGTACGGCTGCTTCGAGCCGGGGACCTCCGGGTCCGCCAGCTCGACGCGCCTGCGCAGGAGAATCTGCGGCGACCGAGGAGTCCCGGCGACGGCGACGAGCGCCGCCCAGCCGGAGTGCGCTCGAAGGCCGATGGCGCTGAAAGATCTCCTTTCTTTCATCGCCGAGCCTGGTCTTTCATGTCCGCATCAGCCTATAACCGCGGAATCGATCCGTGCGATCTTGCGGTGGGTGAAATCGAAAGGGGGCTTTCTCCGTTAGGAATGGGCGCGATGGGCTCACGAAGCGCTGCCTTCCTGCCGCTTGCGGCCGCTCTCCTCCTCGCGGCGGACTGCTCCTCCTCGCCTCCTTCCGCGCCGGCGGCGGCTCGTCCGGACGAGGCGCCGGTGTCCGATCCGGCCGCCGTGGCGGCGCGCATTTCGGGCGACTGGCAGTTCGCGATGGAACGGGGTGGGCAGACCACGGAGGGCTGGCTCCATTTTTCGCTGACCGCCGGCGAGCTCGTCGGATCCCTGACCGGCTCGGACAACAACTCACGCGAGATCTCGAGAATCGTCCTGAAGGGCGACAAGATCTCCTGGCAGATCCGGAGCGAGTTCGCCCGGGAAGCCTACGAAGGAAAACTCAAGGGGCCCTCGATGGAGGGCACAATGAGAGTGAGCCGCAGCGGTGGGCGCAGAAGCGGAGGCAACGAAGGGGCCGAGGGTTCGGGAGGGCGCTCCGGCGGCTACGGCGGCCGAAGGGGAGGCGGCGGCCGCGGCCGTGGCGGGGGGGGCGGAAGCGGGGAGAGCCAGATCACCTGGCGCGCGTTCCGGTCCGTCCAGCCACTGACTCCCGCGCCCGAGCCCGCGCCGACGAAGCCCCGTAATTGATCACTGTCATCCTGAGGTCGCCGACGCGCCAGAGCCTCCGCCGAAGTCGCCGACGCGCCAAAGCCGCTATGGCGACGGCGCGCGGCTACGGCTCTCCAGCGAAGGCGGAAAGCCGCTATGGCGACGGCGCGAGCGAAGCGGTCCTGAGGAGCTACGCGACGAAGGAAGGATCTGCCCTCGTCGGGTGAGCAGATCCTTCGCTTCGCTCAGGATGACAGGAAGGCAACGAAGGGATGACAAGATTTGAGATTCTGCCCCTTAGCCGGCGGCAGTGTCGGATTGGAGGCGCAGCCAGCGGACGATGTCGCGCCGCCGGACGATGCCCAGCAGCCGGCCATCCTCGACGACGGGGAGCTGACGCACGTCCCGCCGCGTCAACTCGTGAAGCGCTTCGCTGGCGTCCATGTGCGGACCGACGACCGCGAGCTTGTCGGCGGGCGTCATGATCCTGGCGACCGACGTCTGCGGCCAGGCTTCGCGAGGGACTTTGCGCACGTCCTCGATCGTGACGAGCCCCGCCAGACGTCCGTCCTCGACGACGGGGAAGGACCGCTCGTCGGTGCCCAGCATCCAGTCATAGACGAGGTCGCTGACCGCCAGATCCGGCGCGACCGAGCGGACGTTCGCGTTCATGAGGCGCGAGACGGGCACGTCTTCGAGAAGGTCGTCGATGACGACCTGCTGGTAGCTCGCGACGGCCGCGCTCTTCAGAAACCAGCCGATGAGCGCGATCCAGAGGCCGCCGCCGAAACCGGTCCCGAAGATCGGGACATGCCCGCCGAAGATCATGGCGAGACCCGCGAAGATGAAGATCCAGCCGACGCCCTGGCCGACCTGGGAGGCCCAGCGCGTCGCGCGCCGCAGGTCCTTCGTCGCGGCCCAGAGGATCGAGCGCAGGATGCGTCCGCCGTCCAGCGGGAATCCCGGCACGAGGTTGAAGAGCCCGAGCGTGAAGTTGATCGAGCCGAGCCACAGAAACATCGTGGCGAGAGGGCCCAGGTTCGAGAGCGCCTCGGCCGGGTTGACGAAGACGACGCGCCGGCTCGCCGCGAGAAGGGAGCCGAGGACCCCGAACGCGACGCCGAGCAGGATGCTCGTGAGAGGTCCGACGACGGCGATGATGAACTCGCTGCCGGGAGAGGTGGGTTCCCGCTCGAGGTTCGAGACTCCGCCGAAGAGAAAGAGAGTGATCCGCCTCACCTCGATGCCTTTGGCCCGCGCAACGAGAGAGTGCGAGAGCTCGTGCGTCAGGACGGATCCGAAGAAGACGGCCGCCGCGACGAGCGCGAGAAGCAACTGAAGCCCGTGACCCCACGCCGGATGCGTTTGCCCGAAGCCGGCGGCGAGGCTCCAGGTCACAAGGATGAAGATGAAGAACCAGCTCGGGTCGATGCGGATCTCGATCCCGAAGACGCGCGCGAGCCGCACGCCGCCCCGGACCGTCGCCCGCCGGGCCGGCCGGGGGAGAATCTCCCGCGAGCCGGGAATACCTTGTGCCACCAGTTTTCCTCTCTTGCGGGGTTCTGCGAGATCAGTGCCAGAATGTAAACCCCCCGCTGCCTCTGAGAGGTTTCCGGAGAAGGGAGGCGCCATGAGCAAGCAGAGAGAGAACGTCCTCGATGACGAGCGGACCCTGCGGGTTTCCCGGCCGGACGAGGTCGAAGCCGTCGCGCGCTATCGCAGGGCCGTCGATTATCTGGCGGCCGCCCAGATCTACCTGAAGGCCAATCCTCTGCTGGCCGAGCCGCTCGCTCCCGAGCACATCAAGGACCGCTTGCTCGGCCATTGGGGAACGGCGCCCGGCATCAACCTCGTCTATGTCCACTTGAACCGCCTCATCCGCGAGACCGGCGCGGGCATCCTGCTCATCACGGGGCCGGGCCACGGCGCGGCCGCCAACATGGCCAACATGTACCTCGAAGGGACCCTGACGGACTTCTATCCTGAATACACCCGGGACCTCGCGGGGATGGAGCGCTTCGTGAAGTCCTTCTCCTGGCCGTACGGGTTCCCGAGCCACCTCTCTCCCGCCCTGCCGGGCGTCATCCACGAGGGAGGGGAGCTGGGTTACGCCCTGGCGACCGCCTTCGGCGCGGCGCTGGACAATCCCGAACTGATCGTGGCCTGCATCGTGGGAGACGGCGAGGCGGAGACTGGTCCGACGGCCGGTTCCTGGAACGGGAACAAGTTCTTGAGTCCCGCGACCGACGGAGCCGTTCTGCCGATCCTGCACCTGAACGGGTTCAAGATCGCCAACCCGACGATCTCCGCGACGATGTCGGAACAGGAGCTGACGGAGCTCTACTCGGGTCTGGGCTATGCCGTCCGCTTCGTGCACGAGAGCGATCGGATCGACGCCGACCTCGACGCCGCGTTTGACTGGGCGTACGGGGAGATCCGCCGCCTGCAGCGCCTCGCGCGCTCGGGAACGCCGGTCGAGCGCCCGCGCTGGCCGATGATCGTGCTGCGCACTCCCAAGGGGCTCGGTTGCCCAAAGGAGATGGACGGGAAGAGGCTCGAGGGTTCTTTCCGCGCCCATCAGGTGCCGATCCCGGACCCGAAGACGAACCCGCGGCACCTGGCGCTCCTGGAGAAGTGGCTGCGGTCCTACCGCCCCGAGGAGCTCTTCGACCGCGAGGGAAAACCGGCCGCCGACATCCTGGCTCTCTGCCCGCGGCGCGAGCTGCGCCTCGCGATGAGCCCGGCGAGCTTTGGAGGAGACCGTCGCGTGCCGCTCGCGCTTCCGCCGCTCGAGCGCCACGCCGTGCGGCTCGAAGGCCGCGGATCTCCCATGGTCAGCCACATGAAGTTCCTGACCGAGTATTTGAAGGACGTCCTCCAGTCCAACGAGAAAGAGCGCAACTTCCGGATCGTGGCGCCCGACGAGCTCGAGTCCAACCGCCTCGGCGGTTTGCTCGAGGTCACCCGCCGCCAGTACGCCTGGCCTCTCCCCGAAGGGACCGAGGGGACCGCCTCCGACGGGCGGGTGCTCGAGATCCTCTCGGAGCACATGTGCCAGGGGTGGCTCCAGGGCTACCTGCTGACAGGCCGGCACGGCCTCTTCTCCTGCTACGAGGCGTTCGTCCCGATCGTGGACGGCATGATGAACCAGTACGCGAAGTTCCTGAAGACCGCAATCGAGATCGAGTGGAGAAAGCCCATCTCCTCCCTCAACTACCTTCTGACCTCCGAGGCCTGGCGGCAGGACCACAACGGCTTCTCCCACCAGGGGCCGGGGTTCATCAACAACCTCCTGACGAAGAAGGGGCACACGTACCGCATCTATCTTCCTCCGGACGCCAACTGCTTGCTCTCCACGATGGACCACTGCCTGCGCTCCACCAACTACATCAATCTCGTCATCGCCGGCAAGCAGCCCATGCACCAGTGGCTCACGATGGAGGAGGCGGCCGACCACTGCCGCGTCGGCGCCTCGGTCTGGCGCTGGGCCTCGACGAACGAGGGGGAGGATCCCGAGATCGTGCTCGCCTGCTGCGGCGACAACCTGACGCTGGAGACCCTGGCGGCCGCGCAGATCCTGCGCGAGGAAGCGCCGGACTGGCGGGTCCGCGTCGTCAACGTGACGGACCTGATGACGCTCGGGATCCCGCAGAAATATCCGCACGGCCTCGAGGAGGACCGCTTCCAGAGGATCTTCCCGCTGGATTGCCCGGTCGTCTTCGAATTCCACGGCTACACGGCCGCCATCAAGCAGCTCTGCTGGGAGCGCCCCAACAGCGAGCGGTTCGACGTCAACGGCTTCCGCGAGGAGGGCTCGACGACGACCCCCTTCGACATGCACGTGCGCAACAAGACGAGCCGCTACCACGTCGCCGTCCAGGCCGCGCAGAAGATCGCCCGGAGCAATCCTTCCGTCGCCTCGCGCGCCGAGGAGATCGTCCGCAGGTACGAGGAAAAGATCGCCGTCCACCGCGCCTACGTCACGGAGAACGGCGTGGACCCCCCCGAGATCGCCGACTGGTCCTGGAAGAAAGGCTAGCCTTTCCCCCTCTCCCCCCGGGAGAGGGAAGGGGTGAGGGCGCCACCGCCGCCCGCCTCATCAATTGATGCCTTGGCCTGTCAGGGCCCACGCCATGGCGCCTCACAACCTGATTGATGCGTAGTCTTCGCACCCAGCACCTAAGGAATCGAGCTGAATTGGCTTGCTTGACATCACCGGCATTGTCTTATCTAATCTTACAGGCCATGCGTGAGACCCTGACCGTCAGCCTCCCGGGCAATACGAAACGGCTGGTGGAACGAGCCGCCGTCGAGAGCGGGCTCACGACAAGCGAATACGTTCGCCTCGCCATTTTTCGCAAGCTCTGGCAGGACGCCGCCGTCGACTCGCGGCGAGCGGCTGTTCCCCGCGCCCGAACGAAGGGCGTTTTCACCGACGAGGACGTGTTCCGGCTGATTTCGTGAGGGTCGTCTTCGACACCAACGTGATCGTAGCCGGCATCGTTGCGGAAGGACTCTGTCGGGAGATCGTCGAAGATCACATTCCTGACCACACGCCGATCCTTTCCCGGCAACTGTGGGACGAGCTCGTGGAAAAACTGCGGACGAAATTCGATCTCGACCCCGACGATCTTCCGATTCTCGGACTCTACCGGCGGCTCGCGACCTGGGTCGATCCCGTACAGCTTGATCCGCCGGTCTGCCGCGATCCCGACGACGACTGGGTCCTGGCAACCGCTCTCGCCGGCGAAGCAGAGGCGATTGTTTCCGGCGACGAGGATCTACTCGTTCTGCGCCGCCATCGCGGCGTGCCCATCCTGAGCCCCCGCCATTTCCTCGAACGCCTGCATCGCCCGAGTTGACCCAGCCCCAATCGTCTCTCCCCTCTCCCTCCGGGAGAGGGTCAGGGTGAGGGCGCTAGTAGGGAGGCAAGGATCTCCTGCGCGTGCTCGGCGGGTTTGACCTTCGGCCAGACCGCGGCGATCTTTCCCTTCTCGTCGATCAGGTACGTGATCCGGTGGATTCCTTTAAACAACCTGCCGTAAAGCGACTTTTCTCCCCACGCGCCGTAGTCTTTGACGATCTTCCTCTCCGTGTCGGCGAGGAGCCGGAAGGGCAGATGAAATTTCTCCGCGAACTTCTTGTGCGACTTCTCGCTGTCCGCGGACACGCCCAGCACCTCGATCCCTCGCTTTCGATAATCCGCGAACCCGTCCCGGAACGCGCAGGCCTCCTTCGTGCAGCCGGGCGTGTCGTCCTTGGGATAGAAGTAGAGGACGACCTTCTTCCCCCGGAAGTCTGCCAGCGAGACCGGCTTGCCCTCCTGATCGGTCGTCTTGAAATCCGGCGCCTTGTCCCCGACCTCCAGAAGCTTCATCGCATCCTCCTCGAAGCCGCCGATTCTATCGGCGCCCTCGATGAAGAGCGATTGCCTGTCATCCTGAGGTCGCCGACGCGCCAGAGCCGCTATGGCGACGGCGCGAGCGGAGCGACGAAGGATCTGCTCTCGTAGAACTAAAGGTGGGCGACGAGGCCGAGACCGTGGGGGATGGGAGCCAGGGAGATGTCCAGGGAAGGCGTCTCGGTCCTCTCGTAGCGGTGGACGATGAAGCGGCCCACGACCGTGCCGATGAGCGCGCCGGCGGCGACGTCGCTCGGGAAGCCATGAGGCCGCCCACGAGGACGACCGCGCCGGCGGCCCTCATCCTGTCTTCGCCTCCCCACTGAAGCGGCGCCCGCACCATCGCCCACGCGTCATCGACGTAGAGCCTCGCTTCGGTCTCCAGCGCCCCGAGCAGGCCCGAGAGAGCCGCGGCCCTGCCGGAGATCTCCGCGACCGTGGGAGCGGCCTCCTGCCCGGCCGCGCCGGACGCCATCGCGAAGGAGCCGGCAAACGCCACCAGCACGACTAGACCCCGACAAGCCGCCCCCGCGCCGGACGCCACCGTCTCTCCCTCCGCGCTCGCGCTCACACCGCCCGGATACCCTAACGCGAGCCCGACCCGAGAAATTACGCCCTTCTTCCCCTCGTGAGAATTATGAGATGCCGGAGCGATTCTTTTCGAGAGAGGCGGAAAGGACTTCTTCCAGGAGGTGGCCGGGGAAGAGAGAACGGATCCGGTCGAGCGCGAACGGGGCGTTGGGCGAGGAGCGGGCCGCGGTCCTGATCTCGGAGTGGTATCGGGCCTGGGTTTCGAGGAGGTCCGGGCCGCCGGCCGGTCCGTGGCCGGGCACGTAGGTGCGCGCTCCGGTTGAGCCAAGAACGTAGATTCCGTCCTCGAGGTTGCCGACCGTGGCGTCCTCGTAGTTGACGTGGTAGCCGGCGGAGACGAGGTCTCCGCACACGACGACGGATTCCTTCGGGAGGTGAACGATCGCGTCGCCGGGCGTGTGGTTGTGGCCGGGATGGAAGATCCGCGCCTGAGTTCCACCGAGGTCGAGGGTAAGGCTCTCGTCGAAGACATGTCCTGGAAGGTAGGGTTCGGCGTCGCGGAAGAGGTCCGCGAGGTCCGGCTGCCGGCGCCGCGAGGCGATGAGGCCGGGGTGCTCGGCAGCCATTCGTTCGCGGCAGGCACGGTGAGCGACGACCTCAACCCCCTTCGACGCGAACCATCCCGCTCCGAGGGCGTGATCGGTGTGGTGATGGGTCAGGACGACGTGGCGCAGCGGCACGTTGGTCTTTGTCCCGAGCGCTTTCTCGACGAGGCGCGCGTGGGCCGGGGCGATGAATGGATCGATGAGGAGGACGGCGTCTCGCCCGGCGACGGCGGTGCAGTTGGAGCCGTAGCTCGTCAGGAGGGATTCGCCGCCGAGGGTCCAGCCCCAGACGTTGTCGCGGATGCGGGTTTCGGAGAGCACAGGAGGAGATCCCTTCGCTTCGCTCAGAGCTTGCCCTGAGCAGGTAGGAACCCTTCGAAGCAGGGAAGAGCAGATCCTTCGCTGCGCTCAGGATGACAAAACAGCGCGAAGGGATGACAGGGGAAGGAGCGAAGGGATGACAGGCTGGCGGTCGGCATCTAACGGTGTTCCGGGGTCAGGCTGACCGGAGGGAGCTTGGCCTTTCGCAGCTCGCTGTTGAGAGATGGGAGGTCGCGGGTCTGGATCTCTTTCCAGCGCGCGAGCTGCGTCGCGAGTGTTTTCACGACCTCCTCGACATCCGCTTCGGCGGCGGGGGTCGGCTTCGCGTCCGCGCCTTCGATCACGCCAAGGAGGGTGGAGAGTTCTCCGTTCAGCCTCGACAGGTCCTGCACCTCGGCGCTCCGCCCGCGGAGGCCGAACCTGCGGGGAACACCCTCGAGAGCCGCGGCCTTGCCGTCGAGGGCGTCGATCGCCGCGCCCGCCGCGCTCTTGCCGGCGCGTTCCTTGAGCGGCGCCAGCTGTCCGCGGAGCGACTTGACCTGTTCGAGAGCGACAAAGTCCTCGTGCATCGCCGTACTGACGCGTGCCGCGAGGACGAACTGCCGCTCGAGATCGGCCGGGGACGTCTTGACTCGCGGGTCCATCTCGACCGTCAGCGGCTGCGTGAAGGTCCGGGTTCCCGCCATGAGCCGGACGGTGTATTTCCCCGGCGGGACCCACGGGCCGAGAGGATGGCGCGGCGTGTCGTGGAGGATCGCGGTCATCGGGTATTCGTGGCGCAGCGCTGCGGGCGGCGGCCAGTGCAGGTCCCAGACGAACCGGTGAAAACCGGCTTCGGCCGAGAGGACCTGAGGAGCGCGCACCCAGTAGGTCGGCACTTCCAACTCCTTCTCGTTGATGGGCTCGGGCCTGTCCGCGCTCGAGAAGCGGCGCACGAGCTTGCCCGAAGAATCGAGGATCTCGAGCGTCACCGGCCCGGCCGCGGGGTTCTTCAAGACGTAGTCGAGGATCGCGCCGTCGGGCGGGTTCTTCCCGGCCGGCTCCTCGGGTGGGAGCGGCGTGTCGTCGTTCATGTTCCAGCGGACCCGGCGGGCAAGCTGGGGACGGAAAAGGTGGGCCGGCGCCTGAGCCACGCGCGCGTCGAGCTGCCGCAGCGGCGTGATGTCGTCCAGGATCCAGAAGGAGCGCCCATGCGTCCCGACGACCAGATCGTCCTCGTGGATCACGAGATCGCGGATCGAGGTCGCCGGCATGTTCAGGCGCAGCGACTGCCAGTGGTCTCCGTCGTCGAAGGAGACCCAGACCTGGCGCTCTGTCCCGGCGAAGAGGAGTCCCTTTTTCTGCGGGTCCTCCCTTACCGCGTTGACGGAGGCGTTCTCCGGCAGGCCGCCCACGATCTTCGTCCAGGTCTTGCCGCCGTCGTGCGTCCGATAGATGTAGGGCTTCAGATCGTCCAGCCGGAACCGCGACACCGAGGCGTAAGCGGTCTCCGTGTCGAAATGAGACGCGTCCATCTGCGTCACCTTGCTCCAGGGCGTCAGCTCCGGCGGCGTGACGTCGTGCCAGGTCTTTCCCGCGTCCCGGGTGACGTGGATCAGGCCGTCGTCGGTGCCGGCCCAGATCGTGGCCGCGTCTTTGGGAGAAGGAGCGATCGAGTAAATGACGCCCCGGTGCTTCGCGGTGTCCTTGTCCGCGAGGTGCCCGAGGCTCGGCGGCTTTCCGGGATCCTCGCGCGTCAGGTCCGGGCTCACTGTCTCCCAGGTCTCTCCGCCGTTGGATGTCCTGTACAGGAACTGCGACGCGAAGAAGAGGACGCGCGGATCGGCGGGAGAGAAGAGGACCGGCGCCGTGCGGTCGAAGCGGTCCTTGCCGCCGCGCAGCGGCACCGGACCGACGTTCTGGACCTGCCCGGTCGCCTCGTCGTAGCGCGTGAGCTTGCCGCCGTAGATCACGCCGGGGTGGAGGGGATCCGGCGCGACGTAGCCGTATTCCTCGACGCCGACGGGATGGAACTCGCGGAAGGTGATCGCGCCGTCGTTGCCGCGGCTCCAGACCGAGGCCGAGCCGCTCTCCTGCTGGCCGCCGTACACGCGGTAGGGGAAGCGGTTGTCGGTCGAGACGTGGAAGAACTGCGCGGTCGGCTGGTTGTACCAGCTGCTCCAGGTCTCTCCGCCGTTGACGGTGATCGTCGCGCCCTGGTCGGCGCCGAGGATCATGACCCGCGGGTTCTCGGGGTTGATCCAGATCCGGTGATAGTCGTCTCCGCCCGGCGCCCCCTTGATCGCGGTGAAGCTCTCTCCGCCGTCGGTCGAGCGATAGGTCGAGGTGTTGGCGCAATAGACGACGTCCGGGTTCTTCGGATCCACCCTGACCTCCGCGAAGTCTGAGCCGCGGCCCGTCACCCGGTTCTCGGAGTTGACGCGGGTCCAGCTCTCTCCCGCGTCGTCGGAGCGGAAGAGGCCGCCCGCCCGGCCTGCCGCCTCGACCGCGGCGTACATCCGCCTGCGGTCGCTCGGGGCGACGGCGATGCCGATCCGGCCAAGCCCTTCCGCGTCCGCCGGCAGTCCCTTCGTCAGCGGCCGCCACGTCGTCCCGCCGTCGGCGGACCCGAAGAGCCCGCTGCCGGCGCCCTGGTACTCGTTGCCGTATTCCCAGGGTCCCTGCCTCGCCGCCCACAAGACCGCGTAGATCTTTCGGGAGTCGCCGGGATCGAAAGCGAGATCCACCGCGCCCGTGTCCTCGTCCTTGTAGAGGATCTTCTGCCAGGTCTCTCCTCCGTCCAGCGAGCGAAAGACGCCGCGCTCCGCGTTGGGACCGTAGGGGTGTCCCAGAACCGCCACCAACACGCGCCTGGAGTCGCGCGGGTCGACCAGGATCGCGGCGATCTGCCGGCCGTCGGCAAGACCCATGTGGCGCCAGGTCTTTCCCGCGTCGAGCGACTTGTAAATGCCGTCGCCCACGGAGAGGTCGGGACGCTGCAGGCCTTCGCCGCTTCCGACGTAGATCACGCTGGGGTCCGAGGGGGCGATCGCGAGCGCGCCGATCGATCCTGTCGGCTGGTCCTCGAAGATCGGCGTCCAGACTCGCCCGTAATCGGTGCTCTTCCACACGCCGCCGTTGTTGGCGGCCATGTAGAAGACGTTCTGTTGTCCGGGGACTCCACTGACCGCCACGGTGCGGCCGCCGCGGAACGGCCCGATCATCCGCCAGCGCAACTCGGAGTAGAGGCGCTCGTCAAACGGTTGCCCGACCCCGGACGAAGCGAGAGAGAGAATCCCGGCCAGTCCGAGACAAGAAGCGGCAGCCAGGCGGCGGGAAGAGAACATCGTTTTCCTCCGGAATCGAAACATACACCGCGCTCGGTCCTTCGCACCTGCGGCTCCGGAATGACGTTTTGTTCCAGAATGTTGAAGAGATAGACGGATGGGAGGGCCACATGCGAAAGCCGCTGCTGGTTGCCTTGCGGCTTCTCCTCTTGCTTTCGCTGGCCGGTTGCGCGCATCAGAGCGCCGGGTATGCCGCGGCCGGCAGCTACGCCTTCGACGACTGCGACTTCGAGGGAGACTGCTACGGAGGCCTCGACGGAACGGCCGCTTCCTGCGTCTTCGTACAAAACCCGGCGGCCCCCGCCCGTCTCGCGGTCGTTCTCTCCCGGCAGCGCCACACGACCCGGGTCGTGAATCGCGAGGACTGGCCCGGAAGACCGGGGACCGATTCCTCCTGGAACGGAAACACCTCCACGAGCGCTCCGCCTTCGGTGAGCCTCGCTCCCGCTCCGGTAGCCAGGGAACCTGTCATCCTGCCATCGCCATCCGGGGGAGGAAGGTCCCCCAGAACGTCCAACTGAGGTCGTGACGGCAGACCGGTTGACTACCGCGCCGGCGCGCGTTCGAGCGGCGCGTTTCCTGGCCGTAGCCGCGGACGTCCTTCAGATCGTCGTGTTTCCGCTCTTCGCGCCGGGCCTGGCGTCTCCCTGGAACGACACGCTGGATCTCGTGGTGGCCCTGGCGATGGTTCGTCTCATCGGATGGCACTGGGCGTTCCTGCCGTCCTTCTTCGCCGAGCTCGTGCCCGGTCTCGACCTCGTTCCAACCTGGACGGCGGCGGTTTTCTTCGCGACCCGGGCGAAGACGCCGGCGCCGGCTGAACAGGCCCATGACGTCATCGAGGCCGAAGTTGTATCTTCGGAGAGGCCGAGTCCGGGCTCTTGTCATCCTGAGCGAAGCGAAGGATCTGCTCATCCGACCGGGGCAGATCCTTCGTCGCTCCGCTCCTCAGGATGACATTCTGGAGGGTTAGCGGGCCGGGATTCTCTTCTCCAGGTCTTTCAGGCGCTTGTCCATTTCGTTGAGCTTCTCCTGAAGGCCTTCGAGTTTTTCAGGCGGCATCCGGAAGACCCAGGAACGGCGCCCGAAGTCGTGGCCGAAGTCGCGTCCGAGGTCCCGGCCAATGTCGCGCCCGATGTCGCGTCCCAGATCGCCGAGGTCATGGCCCAGCTCTCCGAGATCGACCTCGGCGGCGCGGCGCTCCTCGATCTTGACCGCGAGCTGCTTGACCGCGCGGTCGCGGGAGACTTCGACCTTCAGCGTCTCGCCGGACTTCATCCCGCGCACAACGTGAGTCAGGTCGCGGCCGGACTCGATCTTCTCGCCGTCGGCGCGCGTGACGATGTCGCCGACCTTGATCCCGGCTTTCGCCGCCGGGCTTTCGCTCTCGACTCCGGCGACCAGCACGCCGGCGTCTTTCGGGGCCCCGAAATGCGTCCTGAGCTCGGGCGTCATCTCGAGGAGGCGGATCCCGAGGTATCCCCGCCGGGCGTGGCGCGATCGCCAGACGAGCGGCTCGTCGCCGTCGGATGAGAAGACTCCGTCGTCGGTGACGATGACTCTCTTCTCCTTCTTCTCGGACTTCTCCGTCGGCTCGTCGCCGGCGGGAACCGCGGAGGCCGAGGTCGCGATCAGGAGAAAGGCCAGCGGTATTGCCTTCATCGCGGTCGAGTTCATTGCGGACACTCCTTTCGTGGAGGGAGACGGCCCTCCACCGGAAAGGTTTCTCCCGCGGTTGGGACCGAGTTTCGGCCGTGGCTTAGGGGATCCGAAGTCACTCGACAGCCTCGAGTCCAATCATTCGGCGCGCCCGCGTTCATCAAGAGCGGGGGAGAAACGGGACCTCCCTTCTCGCTCTCCGGCGCAGGCACCAGGAAATCTCGTCGCGGGTCAAGAACGGCGTGACGATGACCGAAGAGGAAGGGGAATCGAGCGCGGCCCGCGCGCTCTTGACGATCACGTCGAGAGGCGTCCTCGGAAGAGACGCAATCCGCAGCAGGCTGCCGAGTCCATTGACCTCCATGTACCGCCGCGAGATGAAAGCGAGCGGCTTGATGGCGCGCAGGATGACCTCGACATCGGCCGCGCTCCGCACGTGAGCCTCCACCGGCTCCTCCTCCGCGTCGCCCCCATCGAAGACGTTGACGGCGCGGATCGCGATGTCGTCCTCGCGTTTCTGGATGTCCAGATACCAGAGCCTGTTCATCCCATCCCGGGGTCTCCACTCCCGCCGGCTGTCGCCGCCGCGCCCGTCCCCGCTGGGCGGGGCGGCGGTTCGACGAGCGGGTGGCCTGCGGCTAGCAGGGGACCGGTCCGTTGACGTCGCGAAGAAGAACTGTTGACAGTGTCGCTCTCACAACGACCTCCTTCTGTCTGCCCATGGCGGGGCAGTTCGCGGGAAGCGATGGCGACTCCGTCGTCTGCGCCTCCTGCCTGTGAAGTGGCGGAGAGCCGGCGTTTTTGTTGCGGGGACGAAAAAATATTTCTGGGAGCCGGGAGGGAGGGAGCCGGGGGAGGAGGAGGCCGGCCGCGACTGAGCAGCCAACCGATCCGGGTGAACGGGCTGCTTAGCCGGCCTTCATCTCGAGGCGTTCACGAAGCATCTGCCCGGCGGATCGCCGGAGAGCGGCGACCTCCTCGAGATTCGGGTCGCCACCCGAGAGCGCGGCCTCCAGCTGGCGCACGATCGCGGGATCGAGCGCGTTGTGGCGCGCGACCTCGGCCCGAAAGATCTCGAGGCGCTGGGCGGCGCGCGCAGGCTGCCCGCACAAGGCCCAGCTCTCGATCTCGTACAAGGAGGCGGTCAGGGCGTTGGCGGTATTCCCGACGTCCCGGAAGATTCGTGACGTCTGGAGGAAGGCGAGAGCCGCCCCCCCGTAGTTTCCGGCCTGGAAGAGAACCAGGGCGAGACCGTTTCGGATGTAACCGACCCAGGCCGCATGCCGCTGCCGTGAAATGATCTTCAGCGCCCGAGCGTACTCCTTGCGCGCTTCGTCGAGCCGGCCGAGGGAGGACAGACAGGCCGCCAGGGAGTTGACGGCCCCCACGTAGTTGCTCCACAACTCTCGCTTCTCGAAGACGGGAAGGGCGCTTCGGTAGGCCTCCATGGCCTCCTTTTCCCGACCCAGCTTCGACAGGCTGATCCCCTCGACGACGCGAGCGCGAGCAAAGTAATCTTCGAGTTCCAGCTCCTCGAACGTGGTCCGGGCCCGTCGAGCCAGCGAGAGGCCCGTGGTCGGATCGCCTTCGAATGCGCGGCGCTGTGATTCACAGAGTTCCACGATAGCGATACCGGTCTCGTCCCCCGTGGATTCCCCGAAGGCCAGGTAGGCGTCCTCGAAATGGCCCCGGGCTTGCTCGAGTTCACCCGTCCAGTTGCACCCTTGCCCGGCGAGCAGGTGTGCCTGCGCGACCACAGCCCTCAAGGGCAGAACCCGTTCGGCCGGCGTCAGGGGATCCTCCGCCTTTTCCTTCCGGAGAAATTCGAGAGCGGCGGATGCCAGCCGGACCGATCGCATTGGACTTTCGGCGATCTCGAGTCCCGCTTCCTGCAGTGCATAGAGGAGAGCGAATCGGACGGTCAGATCCGGGAAAGACAAGGCGGACAGGAACGAAGCCAGCTCGTCCGCGGAACCCCTCGCCGCCTCGAGGATCCGGCCCATCTCCTCGATGGCCCGTTCCGAGGCCTCGAGAGCGACGAAAGCCAGGCTCTGCCCCGGCGGGGCGGGCGCGGCAGGCCGGGGACGCAGCGGCGTCTCCGGGCGGCGCGAAAAAGGATCACTCGGGTCGAGACTCTCTGCCTCGCCGAGATCCCTCGCGATCTCCCTCAATTTCCTATCGAGTTCCTCCATATCGCCGAGCGCCGCCGCGCATCGCTTGCAGGAATGAAGATGATCGTCCGCGGTCTCCCGCTCCCGCAGGTCCAGGTCCGACGCGGCGTACCGGAGCAGCGTGAACTCGTCGAGATGATGGGGACTCATGTTGCCATACACGCTCGGAGCCTCCGCAGGCAGCTATTAATAGTATTCCAAACGCCGGACTTCGGAAGAGGGATCGCCCGGGCCGTCTCTTGAAGGCTTCTTCCCTCGACGTAGTAGGTGAGAAGAATCCTGCGGCAGGAGGAGGAGATCGTCTTCAGCAGTTGCCGCAGCTCGATCTTCCTGCTCACTGTCTCGGGCACGTTTCCATCCCGGGCCGTCTCCGGCGGTTCCTTCGAAGGAGCGAACACCTGGCGGTGCATCCGCCGGGCCTGGAGGAAACGGCAGCACTGCACATGAAAGATCCTGAAGGTGAAACCGTGCGGGCTTCGGACCGCGGTCCGATGCCGCAAGAGCCCCAGCGCCGTTTCCTGAAGGAGGTCCTGCGCGTCATCGGACTCGATTCCGAACCGGGAGCGGGCGTAGGCCAAGAGCTTGGACCGTTGTTCGGTGTCGAGCAGTACGGCCTGCACGATTTCGCGGTGACCCGCGTGGGTTTCCGATTCCATCTGTCTCTGATCCCGCTCTGATTCTATTCTGGCACATGACTGCCTGCGAGATGCGCTCTTTACGTGTCGGGTCTTCCGCGTGGCTCGGGTCTCGCGCCACAAACCCGGCCACGCCCCGGCCTGAAGGTCCCGGACCCTGGATCCCGGAGCCTCTTCAGCGCGCCAGGAGCACGGTCACCGTGTGCAAGGACGCCGCCCGGACCTGGACTGTTATCGGCTCTGCTAGCATTGCGTCATGAGAATGTCCTCTTCGAGGCCGCTGCTGTTGGCGCTGGCCGCGGCTTCGGTGTTTCTGGGCGCGGGCTCCTCGGAGCTGCGCCCGGTGCTCCCGTTCATCGCGGACGACTACCCGCGGGCCCTGGCCGAAGCCCGCGCCAAAAAGCTGCCGATCTTCGTCGAGGCCTGGGCGCCCTGGTGACACACGTGCCGGTCGATGAGGGCCTTCGTCTTCACGGACAAGGCGCTCGCGCGGCACGCCGGACAGTTCGTCTGGCTCTCGATTGACGGAGAAAAGTCCGGCAACGCTTCGTTCCTGACGAAGTTCCCGGTCGAGGCGTGGCCCTCCTTCTACGTTCTGGACCCGCGCACGGAGAAGGTCGCGCTGCGATGGGTCGGGGGAGCCACCGTCGGACAGGTCGTGAAGATCCTGGACGACGGCCGGCAGGCCGTGCGGGGTCGCGAGAAGGGGGTCGAAGAGATCCTCGCGCGCGCCGACCGGTCCTACGGCGAGGGAAAGAACGCGGAGGCGGTCCGGGATTATCGCGAGGCGCTTTCCGCCGCCCCGAAGGACTGGCCGCGCTACGGCCGCGCGGTGGAGTCGCTCCTCTTCGCCCTGCAGAGAACACATGATCAGAAGGGATGCGCCGAGACGGCGCGCGAGGCTTTTGGAAAGCTGCGCCGCACCTCCTCGGCCGCCAACGTCGGCGCGAGCGGCCTCGACTGCGCCCTGGCTCTCAAGCCGGAGGAACCGGCTCGCGCCGAGCTCGTCTCGGCGCTCGCGGCGGACTGCCGGGAGATCCTGTCGGAACGCCGGCCGGACATTGCCGCCGACGACATCTCCTCCGTGTACGACGTGCTCGCCTCCGAGCGGGAAGCCGCCAAGGACGAAGAAGGAAGAAAGAAGGTCCTTTCGGAGCGGGCCGGGTTTCTCGAGGCGGAAGCGGCGCGCGCGAAGTCTCCCGACGCCCGCGCCGTCTTCGATTCGCACCGGCTCTCGACCTACCTGGACCTGGGTCAGCCCGAGCGCGCCATCCCGATGCTCGAGGCCTCCGAGCGGGACCTGCCCGAGGACTACAACCCTCCCGCGCGCCTGGCCGTCGCCTACCGGGCCATGAAGAAATATGACGAGGCCCTGGCCGCCTCCGACCGCGCGCTGGCCAGGGCCTATGGCCCCCGGAAGATCGGCATCCTCCAGACTCGCGCCGACATCTACGCGGCCAAGGGAGATCCCGCCGCCGCGCGCAGGACGATGGAAGAAACTCTCCAGTACGCGGAGTCGCTGCCGGCGGGCCAGCGCTCGGACAAGACGATCGCCGCCCTGAAGAAGAAGCTCGAAGCGATGCGGCAAAACGGGGCGCCAAGCTCCTGAGGCCTCGGGAGAGCGCTCGAACCGAAGCAGTGTCGATCAGTCTCCCGGTTTGAGGGTGGCGAGCCAGCGCTCGAACGCTTCCCGGTCCTCTCCCTTCAGGCGGCGCAGGGCGCCGGCCGAATGGGAGGCAAGCACGCGCGGGTCGTCGAACGGCAGCCGGCCGTACATCTTTCCGCCGGGCTCATGGCAAGGGGCGCAGTGCGCCTTGAGCACCGGCCGGACGACGCTGACGAAGAGATCGGGCGGCTCGGTCGGCGAGGGCAACGGAGAGGGGACCGCCGTCGGCGCGGCAGTGGCGGTCGGCGGTGGCGCAGCCGTTCTGCGCGAAGTCCCGGCGCACCGGGTCTGGGCAATCATCAGGGAAGCTGTCAGGGCCGCAGCCAGCAGTCGCGTCATGGAATTCGCTCGGGAGGGGGAGCCGGCGGCCACCCCCTCCCGCCATGTTCCTCTACTTGATTCCGAGCAGCTCGACCTCGAAGAAGAGCGTGGCGTTGGGCGGGATGACCCTGCCCGCCCCGCGCGTCCCGTAGCCGAGGGACGGAGGGATGAGCAGGTTCCGCTTTCCGCCGACCTTCATCGTCGCGACCCCTTCGTCCCATCCCTTGATCACCATGCCCCGGCCGATGGCGAACTCGAAGGGCTGGCCCCGGTCCACGGAGCTGTCGAACTTGGCGCCCTTGGCGCCGTTCTCCCAGAGCCAGCCGGTGTAGTGCATCACGCAGGTCTGGCCGGTCTTGGGGGTCGCCCCGGTTCCCACTTTGACGTCCTCGTACTGAAGACCGCTGGATGTCTTTTGCATTTTTGACTCGCTCTTCTTCTCGCCTCCGGTCTTGCCCTTCTCATCGGCGGACGCGGGAACCGCCGCAAGGGCGATCGCTGCCACTCCCGCCAGGAGTAACGATGCTGTCCTCTTCATCGGTCCGGCTTCCTTTCACGCAAATCGGGCCTTCCAATTAAGGCGCGCGGGCCGCATTATGACCGATGAAAGTCCGCGAGAAGAGCCGTGGAAGAAAGCGAATACCTCCAGGAGGCCGTCCGCCAGCTCCGAGGGCTGAAGAAGGTGGCCGACAGGGCGCTCGCGCAAACGGAGCCGGCGAACTTCTTCGCCACGCTCGACCCCGAGGCCAACAGCATTGCGCTGCTCGTCAAGCATCTGGCCGGCAACATGCGGTCGCGTTGGACCGATTTCCTGACGAGCGACGGAGAAAAGGCTGACCGCCATCGAGACTCCGAATTCGTGCTGGAGCCGGGCGACACGCGGGAGAGCCTCGAACTGCGCTGGCAGGAGGGTTGGAGCCTCCTCTTCTCGGCGGTCGAGCCTCTCGCGTCCGAGGACCTGCGCCGGACCGTGATGATCCGGGGCGAGCCCCATTCCGTGCTCCGGGCGATCCACCTCCAGGTTGCCCACTACGCCTACCACGTCGGGCAGCTCGTGCTGCTGGCGAAACACTTCGCGGGAAGCCGGTGGCAATCGCTCTCCATCCCGCGCGGTCAGTCGGAAGAGTTCAATGCCCGTAAGCGCCGATCCTCCTAGAGTTTCTGAGGAATCGTCCTGCTGGCGTCCGATACGTTTGTCCGACAGACCATCATCCAAGAGACAACCGGGGCCGCGTGGGAGCAGAATAAAGAAAAACAGTTTCTCAATTTCGATGTGGTCGGAGGAGGCATGGCAAGACACGAGAAACAGGATCACCAGCCGGAACCCTGGATGCAGGACGGCCGCTATATCCTGGACGCGAGCGGTTGGACGCTTGCGAGCGCGCGCTTCCCGGCCGACGCGCGGAGGATCGTCGCCGCGATCAACGCCGTCCAGGGAATACCCACCGACGCGTTGGAGTCGTGGTCCGTCAACGTGATCGGCGAGCCGGCGGGGATGGACCTGGCTGCCGGAGGCCGGACGGAGTCTGCCGCGGCGGAATCCCTCCCGGACGATCGGCGCCTCGCCGAGCGTCGGCGGGGGGAGCGTCGCGCGACGCACCCGCGGCTTCGCATCTTCGGCGGCCCGGCATACGAGGAAAACGGCGGAAAAAGCAGCTAGCTCTTCGCGCCGCCCCCGACCGCTCATGGCCGCAACAGACTTCCTCCTCGACGGCCCTCGAGACGCCTCGATCACTCTTGTCCTCGCGCATGGAGCCGGGGCGCCGATGAATTCCACCTTCATGACCGTGATAGCGCGAGGGATCGCCGAAGGCGGAATCCGCGTGGCGCGCTTCGAATTCCCCTACATGCGGGAGCGGCGCCAGGGAGGCCGCCGCCGCGCTCCCGATCCCGGGCCGGTCCTGAAGCAAAGCTGGCTCGAGGCGATCGTGCGACTGGGCGGCGAGGAGCGGCTGGTTATCGGCGGCAAGTCGCTCGGCGGCCGCATCGCGAGCATGGTGGCGGACGAAGCCGGAGTCCGCGGGCTCGTGTGTCTGGGCTACCCGTTCCATCCGCCGGGCAAGCCGGAGAGCCTCCGGACGAAACACCTGGAAACCCTCCGCACGCCCACGCTCATCGTTCAGGGCACGCGCGACTCTCTCGGGTCGCGCGAAGACGTGGCGGGCTATCGTCTCTCCGCGTCGATTCGAATCGCCTGGATCGAGGACGGAGACCACTCCTTCAAGCCGAGGAAGAGCTCGGGCCGGACGGAGACTCAGAACCTGTCCGAAGCGATCCTCCGCGTCCGGGAATTCCTTTCCTCGATCGCGCTCCCGTCGCCGTAGGGGGCGCTCCCTCGCGCTGTGTCGTCGTGCCCCGTCGCCGTAGGGGCGGGCCTTGTGCCCGCCCGCCCCAACGGTGTCGCCACGGCGTGGAGAGGACAACGCTCCTGGTGATATCTCGCTCTCCCTCGACGTCTCGCCCGGTCCCTAAGGCCTGAAAAGATCGTCGAAAGCGCGGGCGCGACGGGGGGAGTGTCGGTCTCAGCGAGGCGGCGTGTCGGAAAGAGGCGGGCGGGGACAAGCCCCGCCCCTACGGAGCCGGGATCGGGGTCCTTCCGAGTTGGGAGAGGAGATCTTTCAGGAAGATTTCTTTCTTCTTCAGGTCGTCGCGGAAATCCTGGCTGTCGGTGTTGGCGACCTCCATCCGCAGATCCGAGACGTAGTCTTCCAGCACCTTCGCGAGGGTTTCCGCCTGCTCGGAGCTCAGGTTCAATGTCGGCACGTCCTTACCTCCGGAGAGAGATCTTGCAAGAGAGAAGCCGTCCGCGCAAGGTCGGGGTTAAGCTCTCGGCATGGCCAGGGGTTGGGGCCGAAGCGAAGAGGATCTGGGAGCCGAGAAAGAACAGGCCGCCGAAGAGAAAGTCGCCGGGTCGGGCGTGCGCCGGCCCGACGCCGAGGCAACCGCCGCCCTCCTGAGGTTGCAGATGGCTCTGGCGCGCATCGACGAGCAGCTCGCAAAGAACCCGAGTCCGGCGCGCCGGCAGGCCCTGGAGACCGCGCGGTCTGAGCTGCTGAATCGCGAGCCCTCCGGGTGAAGATCGCCACCTGGAACGTCAACGGCATCCGGGCGCGCGAGGCGCAGCTGCGCGAATGGGTCGCGCGGGATCGCCCCGACGTCGTCTGCCTTCAGGAGATCAAGGCGCACTCCGCCCAGGTCCCGGCCGCGCTCTGCGAGATGGAGGGCTACTGGTGCTACTGGCACGGCGAGCGGGCCTACTCGGGCGTGGGCCTGCACGTCCGCAAGGACGCTTTTCCCGAGAAGCCGGAGTTTTCCCACCCCGCTTTCGATCACGAGAATCGGATCGTCGCGGCGAGGATGCCCGGCCTGACCGTGGCGTCCATCTACGTTCCCAACGGAGGCAAGGACTTCCCGGCGAAGATGCGCTTCCTCGAGGCCATGGCCGGATATGTCGGCGAGGTCCGCGCGTCGGGAGCCGAGCTGGTTCTCTGCGGGGACCTGAACGTCGCGCGCACGGACAGAGACGTTCACCCCAAGGAGCGCAAGCCCGCGATCATCGGGCAGCGGCCCGAGGAGCGCGAGATCTTCGAGCGGATCCTGTCCGCGGGAGTCGTCGATCTGACCCGCGCTCTCAACCCCGACAACGACCAGATCTTCACGTGGTGGGCTCCGTGGCGCAACATGCGCCAGCGCAACATCGGCTGGCGCATCGACTACATCCTGGCGAGCGAGACCCTCGCCGGCAAGGCCACGCGTTGCGCGGTGCTCGCCGACGTCGGCACGAGCGACCACGCGCCCGTCCTCGCCGAATTCGACGCTGTTCCAGGTTCCACGCTCCAGATCTCAGGTCGCCCGTCCCCTTCCGCAAGCTGAACGTCGAAAGGGGCAAACCTGCGCCGCTGTTGCGCGTATCCTCGACAGGGGGGGTCCTTCGAATGGGAAAGCTCGCGCGAGCCGCCGGCGCGCTCCTGATCCTGGCCGGGACTTCCGGCGCGGCACCCGCGCCGCCGCCCGAGATCCAGCAGGTTGAGCGCGGCCTGCGGCCGGCGGTCCTGCTCAAAGACGAGAAGGCCTGGACGATCGAGGAGCGGATGCGGCTCCACAGAGTGCCCGCCGTCTCGATCGCGGTCTTCGGCTCGGGGAAGATTCTCTGGGCGAAGGCCTACGGTCTGGCCGACGCCGACGCGCTGAGCGCGGCCACCGATACGACGCTTTTCCAGGCGGCTTCGATCAGCAAGCCTGTCTCGGCGATGGCTGCGATCCGCGAGGTGGAGCGGGGCAAGCTCGCGCTCGACCGCAACATCAATGATTTCCTGAAGTCCTGGAAACTCCCGGAAAACGATTGGACGCGCAAGAAGCCCGTCACGCTCGCGATGCTTCTCTCCCATACCGCCGGAGTCACGGTTCACGGATTCCCCGGCTACGCCGCGGGCCGCCCGGTCCCTCGGCTGTCGCAGGTCCTGGACGGCGTTGCCCCCGCCAACACGGCGCCGATCCGCGTGGACATCTCTCCGGGAACGGAATACCGCTACTCCGGCGGCGGCTTCACGATCGTGCAGCAGGCGTTGATCGACGCCGAAGCGAAGCCCTTCCCGGAGATCCTGGCCGAGATGGTCCTGAAGCCGCTCGGCATGACGGAAAGCACGTACGAGCAGCCTCTGCCTCCCGAACGGCTCCGGTCCGCCGCCGCCGGCCACGACGGACAGGGCCGGCCGATCCCGGGCAAGAGAAACACATATCCCGAGATGGCGGCCGCGGGGCTCTGGACGACGCCGTCAGACCTCGCGCGGTTCGCGCTCGGGCTCGAGCGCGCCCTGGAAGGGAAACCCGGAAGCATTCTGACGAAGGAGCTGGCGGAGAAGATGGTCACGCCGGTTCTCGGCGATTACGGTCTGGGTCTTGGGATCGAGAAAAGAGGCTCGGCTTCCTACTTTTCCCACGGCGGATCGAACGAGGGCTTCCGTTGTCTGATGATCGCAAATCGGAAGAAAGGCTACGGCGCCGTCGTCATGACCAACTCGGAGAGCGGCGACCAGATCATCCCCGAGATCGTGCGCTCGATCGCCGCCGCGTATCAATGGGAAGGCTACCGAAACGAGCCCGTCGAGCCGGCGAAGCTCGACGCGGCGGCGCTCGCCTCGCGCGCCGGGCGCTATCAGCTCTCCTCCGACGAGGTCCTGACGCTCACGCCCAAGGGAGAGCGGATGGAGGCACGCACCACCCTCCAGAAGAACTTCGAGCTGATCCCGATCTCGGCCGACACGTTCCTTCGCGCCGACGCGGAGGTCCAGTACAAGTTCGCGAAAGACGCTTCCGGCCGTGAAGAGATCGTCCTCGCGCCGCAGCAGGGCGAGAAGCGCACCGGCAGGCGCATCGCGGAGACGGTGCGCGTGCCGGCCGAGGAGCTGGAAGCGGGCAACTTCAGCGCCGCGGCCGCGGGCTACCAGAGACTGCGCGACGCGAATCCCTCCGACCCTTCGGTGGCCGAGGGGAGATTGAACGCGCTCGGCTACGCGCTCCTCTCCCGCGACGAGTTCAAGGGCGCCATCGCGATCCTGCTCATGAACACGAAGCTCTATCCGGATTCCGCCAACACGTATGACAGCCTCGCCGAAGCCCACATGAAGGCCGGCGACCACAAGCAGGCGATCGCCCTCTACCGCAAGGCCCTCGAGACGCTCTCTCGCGACAAGTCCCCGGAGTCCGTCAAGGAAGGCGTCCGAGCCAGTGCGACGGCGAAACTGAAGGAGCTGGGCGTCGATAAGCCCTAGCGAGTTGTCGCCTTGTCATTCTGAGCCCGGCTGTCATCCTGAGGTCGCCGACGCGCCATAGCCGCTATGGCGACGGCGCGAGCGAAGCGACGAAGGATCTGCCCTTGTCGGCCAGAGCAGATCCTTCGCTTCGCTCAGGATGACAAAAACGGAAAGCGACAGGAGGGATGACAAGAACGGAAAGCGACAGGAAGGACGACAAAAAGGGAGAACGAGACGGAACTCGTCTGCTCTGATTAAAGTGTCGTGAGGTCGGCGGTGGCCAGGAACCTCGGCGGGCGGCGGTGCTTGGTGGCCTGTTCGTAGGCGTACGCGATCTTGATCAGCGTCGGTTCGCTCCAGGCGCGGCCGAAGAAGGAGATTCCGACGGGCAGGCCGAAGTCATAGCCGGCCGGAACCGTGATGTGCGGATAGCCGGCGATCGCGGGCACCGTGGAGCTGCCGTTGACTCCGTAGTCGCCATTGACGAGGTCGATCAAGGTCGGCGGCCCGCTGGTCGGAGCGACCAGAGCGTCGAGCCGGTGCTTGTCCATCGCCTTGTCGATGCCCTCCTTCCGCGAGAGCCGCAGGTCCTTCTCGAGCGCGTCGCGGTAGGCCTTCTCGGTGAGAGGACCCTTCGCCTCGGCCTTCAGGAAGATCTCCTGGCCGAAGTAAGGCATTTCCTTCTCGCGGTTGCTTTCATTGAAGGCGATCAGGTCCTTCAGCGTCCGTGCGCGCGCTCCCGGCAACGCGGCCAGGTAGAGGTTCAGGTCCGCCTTGAACTCATAGAGAAGGACCTCGAGCTCCGACTTCTCGAAGGCGTCGGCGTTTTCCACGTCGGCGGGATCGACGACGACCGCGCCCAGGCGCTTCATGTCCGCGATGGCGCTCTCGACGAGGCGGTCGGCGGGCGCGCTCTGACCGAAGAAGACCTTCCGGGGGACGCCGATGCGCGCCCCTTCGAGCCCTCGGGGGTCAAGCAGCTTCGCGAAATTTCTCGCGCCCTTCGCGGCGCTCTCCTTCGTGGCGGAATCCGCGGGGTCCGTTCCCGAGATCGCGGCCAGGAGGATCGCGGCGTCCGCGACCGTCCGGCACATGGGGCCGGGCGTGTCCTGGCTGTGCGCGATGGGGACGATTCCCGAGCGGCTGGCGAGACCGAGAGTCGGCTTGATGCCGACGAGCGAGCAGTTGTTCGACGGCGAGACGATCGAGCCGTCCGTCTCGGTTCCGATCGAGGCCGCGCAGAGACTTGCCGCCGTGGCGGCTCCCGAGCCGGAGCTCGAGCCCGACGGGTTTCGGTCGAGGGCATAGGGGTTTCGGCACTGACCTCCGCGTCCGCTCCATCCGGAAGAGGAATGCGTCGAGCGGAAGTTCGCCCACTCCGAGAGGTTCGTCTTGCCCAGGATCACGGCTCCTGCCTCGCGCAACATCTTCGCGACGAAAGAGTCCGAGGAGGGGATGGAGCCTTCCAGCGCGAGCGAACCGGCCGTCGTCGTCATGCGGTCCGCGGTCCCGATGTTGTCCTTGATCAGGATGGGGATGCCGTGGAGAGGACCGCGCACCCGGCCGGCCTTGCGTTCCGCGTCGAGTTTCTCGGCGATCTCCGGAGCGTCCGGGTTGACCTCGAGCACCGAGCGCAGCGCCGGGCCGCGCCTGTCCAGCGCGTCGATCCGGGCGGAGTACTTTTCCGTCAGCGACCGGGCCGACTCTTCGCCGGAGATCATCCGCTTCTGCAGGTCGAGGATCGTCGCCTCCTCGAGCTCGGAGGACCCGGGCTTCGCCTCCTCTGCTGCGGGAACCGGCGCGGACCGTCCGGCGGCGGGCGAGAGGAGTGTCAAGACGCCTCCTGCGCCGCCGTACTGGAACAGGGTCCGCCGGTTCAGGCCTCGCGCCTTCGCGTTCGGGGCACGTCGCGTCATTGCTTCCTCCGCTGAGGTCTTCAAGACATATCACGCCGCGGAGCTTTAGCAGACCCTAAGAGCGATCAACCGTCCCCGCGATAAGACCTTGCGGCCTTTCAAAGAAGATAGCCCAGTCCGCGGCGACTCTCGCCCCGCCCGCCGTCGCGCTGGAAGATCTCGGAGCCACCGCCGCTCCCCGCCGGCCGATATACTCCGGGCAACGGAATGAACTTCGTTCGTCTCGGCACGACCGGCCTGAAGGTCTCCCGGATCTGCCTCGGCATGATGACCTACGGCACTCCGAAATGGCGGCCGTGGGTCCTCGACGAGGAAGCGAGCCGGCCGTTCGTCAAGCGCGCGCTCGAGCTCGGCATCAACTTCTTCGACACCGCGGACATGTACTCCGACGGCGCCAGCGAAGAGGTCCTGGGACGCGCGATCAGGGACTTCGCGCGGCGTGAGGAAGTCGTCATCGCCACCAAGGTCTTCCATCCCATGGGGCCGGGCGTCAATGACCGCGGGCTCTCGCGCAAGCACATCCTGGACGCGATCGACGCGTCCTTGACTCGGCTCGGAATGGACTACGTGGACCTCTATCAGATCCACCGCTACGACTCCGAGACTCCGATCGAGGAGACGCTCGAGGTGTTGAACGATGTCGTGCGCGCGGGCAAGGCGCGCTACATCGGGGCTTCCAGCATGTTCGCCTGGCAGTTCGCGCAGGCGCTGGCGATCTCCGACCGCCGCGGTTTCGCGCGATTCGTCTCGATGCAGAACCACTACAACCTGGCCTACCGCGAGGAGGAGCGGGAGATGCTTCCCCTCTGCCGCGTGGAGGGAATCGGCGTCCTCCCCTGGAGCCCTCTCGCCCGGGGACTGCTCGCGGGAGGGCGGCGCGAAGGGCTCGTCGGAGATACGGCGCGCTCAAAGACCGACGACTACGCCCACGACCTCTACGAAGACTCCGACCTGGCGGTCGCAAATCGCGTTGTCGAGGCGGCGGCGCGCCGGGGCTTGCCGCCGGCGCGCGTCGCTCTCGCCTGGCTTCTCTCGCGGCCCGGCGTCACGGCCCCGATCGTCGGCGCCAGCCGGATCCACCACCTGGACGACGCCGTCGCCGCGCTCGAAATCTCCCTGAGCGAAGAGGAAAGCCGCTTCCTCGAAGAGCCCTACCGCCCCCACACGATCCGCGGGCATTCCTGACCGGGCGAGCGAACCTCTCCGGCCCTTTTGCGTAATTGCTTGCAGGAAGTGGAGGCATTCATGAGCGCTTTCTCGAGAACCGCATCGCTGGCGGGTATCGTTCTCCTGGCCGCCGCCGCCGCGCAGGCCGCTGATACCAAAGAAGTTCACCGCACGGTCTCTCTCGACCGGGATGGGCGGCTCTCCATCGACACCTACAAGGGGACTGTCACGGTGACAACGTGGGACAAGCCGGAAGTCCGTGTGGACGCGCTCATCGAGCCCGACGGCGACTGCCAGGAGAGCCGGGAGAAGGTCCAGTGGACCCAGGTCCGGATCTCCGGGGCAGGCGCCTCCGTCGAGATCAAGTCCGACTACGACGAAGTAAGACATCATGAGCGCGGGTTCCTCGGCCTCTTCGATATCCAGACCGGCTCGCTCCCGTTTGTCCGCTACACGATCCAGATGCCCGCCACGGCGCGGCTCGACATAAAGGATTACAAGTCGGGGATCAACGTCTCCAACTTGAAGGCCGACCTGAGGCTCCAGACCTACAAAGGCACCGCCAGGGTGGCTGGTCTCGACGGTTCCGCCCGCGTGGACACCTATAAGGGGGACACGCGCGTCGAATTCGCCCGGTTCTCGCGCGCGAGCCGGTTCGACACGCACAAGGGGGAGATCGAGGTGAGGCTTCCCCCGGACAGCCGCTTCGAGCTCGACGCCCACACCGGCCGACGAGGAGACATCGAGTCGGACTTCGCGATGGCGACGCACGCCGGGCGCTGGCGCGAAGCCCGCGCGGAAGGCGCCGTCAATGGCGGAGGTCCGCCGCTGCGGCTCACGACCTACAAGGGAACCCTGCGGATCAAGTCGAGTTAGACCAGCCCTTTAGGTCTCTCGTCCCGGGTCTCGTCTCGTCCCGTGCGGAGCGAGCTGGAGGTCAGCGTTTCCTCCGTGCTTTGTCTTCCCCCGGGCTCGGGTGTAAGCTCTAAGAAGTCTTCATACAATTCATGCGTAATACGTCGCGGGCACCAGGACGCTTCGTCTTCTGCCTCTCGTTGCTAGTCGCCCTGCTGCTTCCCGCGCGGGCTTCCTCGCCGCGTCGCGCGGAGCATTATTCCCCGGCTCCGAGGAGGGTCGAACGCTTCGATCAACCCGAGGAGGCGCAGGCCTTCTTTCTCGCCAGGCGCTCCCCGGACGGGGTATCGCCGATCGACACCGGCTGGTACTTCGACGCCCTGGAACGGATGAAGGACATGCCGCAGCATTCGACGGCCCTGGGACAGGTTCTGCTTTCGCGGCGCCGGCTCGGGATCCATCCGGAGGCGATCGGGGCTCTCGGCACCTGGAGCTGGCTTGGCCCCGGCAACATCGGCGGACGCACGCGGGCGCTGGTCGTTGTCCCCTCCAACCCCAATATCCTGTATGCCGGCGCCGTGGGCGGGGGGGTGTGGAAGAGCACCAACGCCGGAGCGTCCTGGACGCCGCTCACCGATTTTCTCGCCAACATCGCCGTCACCTCGCTCGCCATGGACCCCTCCAACGCCAACGTGCTCTACGCCGGCACGGGCGAGGGCTTCTTCAACACCGACGCCATCCGCGGGGCCGGCATCTTCAAGACGACCGACGGCGGGGCCACCTGGACGCAGCTGGCGGCGACCGCCAACTCCAACTTCTACTACGTCAACCGCCTGGCGATCAGCCCGAACAACACGCAGAGGGTGTACGCCGCGACGCGGACGGGAATCTTCCGCTCGACGGACGGCGGCGCCAGCTGGAGCCAGGTCTACACGAGCGATCTCGCCGGAGGCTGCACAGACCTTCAGATCCGCACGGACCAGACGAGCGATTACATGTTCGCCGCCGAGGGCAACGAGGTGCAGGGCAACATCCTCCGCAACACCAGCGCGGAAGGAAGCGGAGCCTGGTCGGTGGTCTATACGGATCCCGGGATGGGACGCGCGTCCATCTCCATCGCCCCGTCCAATCAGGCGATCGTCTATGCGCTGACGGCCGAGGTTGGATCCGGCGACTACCACAACGGTCTGCACGCGGTCTTTCGCTCGGTAAGCAACGGGGACCCCGGCACATGGACAACCCAGGTCAACAACCAGAGCGCGACACTCCTGAACACGCTTCTGCTGAGCAACCCCGTCACCGCGACGTACCAGACCTGTGGGGTGAGTCTCCCGAACGCGTTCAACAATCAGGGGTGGTACGACAACATCATCAAGGTCGATCCGGTCAATCCCGAACGGGTCTGGGCCGGCGGAGTGGACCTCTTCCGCTCCGACGACGGCGGCGCCAACTGGGGCGTGACTACGTACTGGTGGGCGAGCCAGAACAATCCTCGCTTCGCTCACGCGGACCAGCACGCGATCGTCTTCCATCCCGCCTACGACGGCGCCGGCAACCAGACGATGTACGTTGGAAACGACGGAGGAATCTTCCGAACCGACAACGCCGTGAGCGGGACGACGGCGACGGGCACGATGGCCACGTGCAATACAGGCAACAGCAGCCTGGTCTGGACAACTCTGAACAACAACTACGGCGCCACGCAGTTCTTTGACGGGGCCGTCTACCCTGACGGGAAGACCTATTTCGGAGGCGCCCAGGACAACGGCACGGTTCGAGGCACAGACGCCGGCGGGCAAAACGCCTGGTCGATGATCTGGGGCGGGGACGGCGGTTACGTGGCGGTCGATCTGACCAACACCAACATTCTCTTCGCCGAGACGACCCACCTCTCCATCAAGAAGTCTACCGACGGAGGAGCCACGTTCAACCCTTCGATCACGGGCATCACGGAAGACTCGAACAACTTCGGGTTCATCACCCCCTTCGTCATGGATCCCGGCAACCCTCTGCGGCTCTGGACCGCCGGACGCTCGGCCTGGCGCAGCGTGGACGGCGGCGCCAACTGGACCGCGGCGAGCGCCCCTCTCACGACGGGGGATTTCCCGGCCACCGCCATCGCCGTCTCGCCGCAGGACGGCAACTACGTTCTCATCGGAAGATCGAGCGGCTTCATTCGCAGAACGACGACGGCGCTCAGCACGGACTCCACGACGGCGTGGAGCCAGTCGCTGCCGACGGATCCCACTCAGGTGTATAACTCCTGGCTCGCTTTCGATCCGACCAACAAGAACGTCGCCTACGCGACGTATTCGACCTTCGGCGTTCCGCACGTCTGGAAGAGCGTGGACGCCGGAGCGACCTGGACGAACATCAGCGGCTCGGGCAACACGGGGATTCCCGACATCCCGGTCCTCTCGATCGTCGTGGACCCGACCAACACGTCGCGCCTGTACGCGGGAACGGACCTCGGGGTCTTCACGTCGATCGACGGCGGCGCCAACTGGATGGTCGAGAACACGGGATTCGCCAACGTCTCGACGGAGGCGCTTGTCGTCAACGGCTCGAATCTCTACGCCTTCACCCACGGCCGGGGCGCCTATCGCGTCGCCCTCGTGGCCGGAGCGCAGGCTCCGGCGGCGAGCTTCACGTTCACGCCGGCGAGCCCGAGGCTCGGCCAGAGCGTCCAGTTCACCGATACCTCTACGAACTCGCCGACGGCGTGGTCGTGGAGCTTCGGGGACGGCGCGACCTCGTCGGCGCAGAACCCGACGCATGTCTATACGGCCTCGGGGACCTACACGGTTTCGCTCACGGCGAGCAACTCGGGAGGCCCCGGCGCGACCAACCGCTCGCTTACCGTCGCGCCCGAACCCGTCGGCCGCGGGCATCTCTCGCCCATTGCCCGGACCGGGACTCTCTCTCCGGTCTCCGGACGCCATTAGTCTCGAAAGGAAGAATCATGAGGATCCAGAAGGTCGCTCCGGTCGTTCTTCTCGGCCTGATCGCGGTCCCGCTGCTCGCCCGCGAAGAGCACATCCTGGTCGCGAGTCCCGCGCGGACGCGGGCCGCCGGCGCGGCGGTGGGCCTGGGCGTGAACCTGCCCCTGGTGGCCCGTCTGGTCGGCGCGGGGCCGACGCTCTACCTTTCGACCGTGGACGTTTCCAATCACAACGCGACGGCCACGGAGGTGGACTTCTACCTCGACGGCGTCGACATCGTGACCTCCCGGCCGGTCTCCGTCAGCGGATTCATCCAGAGGGGATCCACCGGGATGATGGCGCCCCGATCCACGGCGCACTTCGACGACTTCATCGATACGCTCGTCCAGGCGGGCCTTCTTCCTTCGAGCATCGAGCCCGACGGGTTCATCGGCTCCTGCCTCTTCGTCTTCAACGGCTACAACAAGAGCGGCCAGGGGAGCGCGACGGTGCGCTTCTATAACGCCTTCAGCGGCGGCACGATCGGCCAGGCGCTGCGCGGCCACGAGATGTCCAACAACGAGCCGCAGAAGCTTGTGGCGTCCTTCTACGACAAGCGCGGCCAGTCCGGTCCGCAGCTCTATCCGAACATGTTCATCAACAACACCGGACTGACGCCTTCGGGAGCCGCCGCCAGCGGGGTAATCGGAGTTCACGTCCAGGCGTACGCCGACTCCACGGGTCTGCCGACGGGAACCGCGATCGACCTGGGGATCGGGATCGGCCAGACGGTCAGCGTCAGCGACCTCTTGAACCGCATGCAGGTGCCGATCAACGAGGACACGGTCATCGTGATCGCGACCGTCACGTCCGGAAACGCCGCCATCGCCGGCGTCTCCGCGGAGGTGGACGCGACGACCCGCGACGGCTCGACGGTGGACATGGCGCGCGCGGACTTCTGATCCGGCGCCCGCTTCCAGGCTCCGCCATCCCTCTTCTCTGCGCGACTCCAATGAGCCGATAGGAGGGCTGATCCCACCTCACACGCATCACAACATCACTGCATCTTGACATCAAGGAGCGCTTGCTCTATCCTCGCCGCATGAGAACGACGCTCGACATCGATGAGGACGTGCTCCGAGCGGCGAAGAGCCTCGCCCGGGCGCGGGAGAGGAGCCTCGGGAAAGTTCTCTCAGAACTTGCGCGCAAGGGGCTGACGCCGAGGACCACCTCCTCGAGCAAGCGCGGGTTCCCCGTCTTCCGTGTCGGTCCGGACGCTCCGCCAATCACGGAGGACATGGTGAGGAGGGCCGAGGAGGAGGACGACTGATCTCGCTGCTTGACGTCAACGTTCTCGTCGCGCTGGCGTGGCCGAACCACGTTCATCACGAAGCGGCCCATCGTTGGTTTCGAAAGGCTCGATCCGAAGGGTGGGCGACCTGCCCCATGACCCAGACCGGGTTCGTGCGGGTCTCCTCCAACATCAAGGTTCTCCCCGATGCCCGGCCGCCTGGCGAGGCCATCGCGGTCCTGCAAAAGATTACGCTCGTTCCCGGTCATGTGTTCTGGTCCGACGACATCTCGCTCTGCGTCTCGAAATTTGTCTCTCGCAAGCGGCTGGTCGGCTACCGTCAGGTCGTCGATGCCCATCTTCTGGCTCTCGCCCTGAGCCGCGGAGGACTCCTTGCAACGCTCGATCGCGGCGTGCTGGAGATCGTGCCGGATACGGTTCTCTCAGACGACGCCGTCCGCGTGATCCCGGCCGCCTAGGACCGGTCGGAGTCGTCGGGGACAGTGTTCGTGATCCAGCCGCGACCGCCGACGGATCGGGAGAGGTTTCGCCGGAGGAAGCGGTGACGAAAGCAGGGTTATCCACTTCGGGCGAGGCTGTAAGCCGACATGCCATCTAGCAAGACTGCTATGAAAATGCGGGCGACGCACCCGTAAATTACTGAAAAGACGAGGTACGCATTTTCATCCTCGCGGGCGAGCCGAGGATCATGGACGCTGACCCTGCCTCGCCCTGCAGCGCGGGCCTTCATCGGTCGATGTCATCGCCGTGCGGCTAGACCGGCGACCAGCGGGAGGCGCGGCCAGTTCTTGAGCGGAATCTGCTCGGCGACGGCCCAAACTCGTCGCAGGCATGCTCAGCAGAAGGACGATTGTTCTTCTCCTTGTACGAGTCTTCATAGAGTCCTCCCAATGTCGGCAACCAATAGACCGGCTAAAACTCCCAACACGCTGACCCCGGCTACCGGCGGGCAAATCCGGGGCGGGAACTCGGGGGAAATCCTTCCTTCCCGACTCCCTGCATAGATAATCGGAGAAAAGGGCCCAACTGGGCCCAGGGAGATTGAAATATTTTTCGGGAAGGGGCGGAGTGGTCAGTCGTGAAGATGATCCATGAGGAAATGGAGGCAGCGGGCGTCCATCAATCTGATCGACTTCCGGCCGACCCCCATATGCCGAGCCGTCTCGCGCTGGCTGAGTCCCTGTTCGTACCGTAGAGAGTAGAACTTACGCAGCGGCGCCGGAAGAGCTGCCGCACGCGCCCGAAGCAGGTGCAGCAACTCGGGATCCGGCTCGTCGGAAGAGAATCGCCTGTTCGGATTGAGGTCGAGTTCCCCGATTTGGCTCCGCCTTTTCAGATCCACGACCTTGTGTTCGGCCGTGTGGAAGACCCAGCTCGCATTGATCTCTTGGTCCATCCCCGCTCTCAACAGAGCGAAGCGTACTTCCTGAAGCACATCCAGGAGATCGTCCGTTGAGAGTGAATGCCGCAACGCCATGGAGCATACGATGCGGAGAAGATGAGGCGACTCCAGCCACTCTCTCGCGGCAGAGGGGGACGGATCCGATGGTGGTCGCGACAGTGGCGGCATCCGGGGCGGCCGCTCGACGCGACCCGAGGCGGGAAAGGTTTCCGTCCGTTGGCGGGAGTGGCAGCGCACGAAGTATAGCAGAGGAATCATTCGAAGACGTCACTACGAAGTGAGGGGCGCACCTGAGGTTAGACCTTTCGGACGGTGATTCCGATCGAAGAGATTCGCGCGGCGGCGGCGAGGATCGCGGGGAACGTCCACCGCACGCCGCTTCTCTCGGCGGCGCAGCTGGGCGAGCGCGCGGGGATCTGGCTGTCCTTGAAGTGCGAGAGCTTCCAGGAGACGGGATCGTTCAAGCCCAGGGGTGCCGTGGTATAGTTCAAATAATGCATGACTTCAGGACTGACCCCATTAGTCCCCTATACATATAGCATCACGTGACCATGTAACGGCACGCCGCAAAAGCACCGGCTGCTACAGTACCCCCGGAGCCAGCCCGGGTGAGCCACGTGGAGCACTCCTTCGCCCAGGGGACATTAGCGGGGGCCCCCAGGCGTACTGAATACCTAAACGCTTGAGAACGAAAAGTATGACTCCCACGGCGCCAATCAGCGCACACACCACCGAGACCAGCAATGCACGGCGTTCGAGGTTTGGATGCCACCAGGGCATCAAGCGGCGGGTGCGGTCGTAGAAAGCCCGCCTATAGCTCTGAATACGTCTTGTGATCTGGTTGCGCTCTGGATCACGGTAGAGAAGCCAGTAGATATGTGCCAGAACAAGGCCTATGATACCGCCTACCAGATAGTTGGCGTCGAATAACAAAGTCACCGGAGTGTACCGCAACAGTAGCCGGCTGACTTTACAATCCGCTCGTGCCGCCGTAAAGATCGCCGCCGAGATCGACACCAAGCGTTGGACTGAAGGTAGACCCCTCAGCTAAGCCCATCTTTATGTAACTGTAGCTATAGCCTCCTCCCAGCACAGCCCCTCCCGAAAGGTAGAGAAACCGCCCAGTGAGGTTTGGATCATCTGGGCAGGCAGACGGATCTGTGAGGGTAATCGTGGAGAACCCAATGCCAACGGGCGACGGGCCCACGGAGCCCCCGTAAGCGATGCCGCGGACGGTGACGTCCATCTTCCGGCCGCAGGCACACCTAGATACGCAATCCAAGACGAGAGTTCCAAAACCGGGACCATATTCCGGATACTGTACACTCCCAAACTGTAGTCACAGTCCCAAACTGCGAGTCCTCTTGGGTCGCGATACCTTGCCGGATTAGCTGCCGAGTACAGGTAGGGGTTTATGTCCCACACACGCCGAGGACGCTGCGCTGGATCCCGCTGTGTCTATCGGCCCCACGCTGTCCGATACCAGCGGAAGATGTTGTAGGAGCGTTCGGTGGCGCCGTTGGCGCCGAGGTTCAACTGCTCGGCTTCCTGGCCGGGAAGGCGCAGAGGCTGGTGCTGGTCGGCCGTGCGCAGCGCGAAAACCGTCCCGTACGGCTCGTGCTCAGCTCGCCAGGATATGGAGCCAGTGTCGTCCGTTCGGATCAGCGGCGTCCCCAGGTGGTCGGTGACGGTCCAGTGCGTGGTTGGCCCGGGATCCACCTGGGCCACCGGGTGTCCGTTGAACCAGATGTACTCGTAGAGGACGGCGGGGGTGCCGGTGTCGGTCTTGATCTCCGTCTCGGCGATGAGATTCATCTCGGGCGAGTAGAAGGAATACCGCCGGCCCACCGTGGCGATTGCCTGGGGCTTCATCCCGGCAGAAGCGGCGACTGCACCACCCAGAGCATCTTCCTGTGCGAGATTCGTAATGTCATTCAACGCCGCTGGTGATGCGGAGTCTGCCGACGCCGGCCAGCCGCTTTCCAGGAGCCGAACCTTGCTCAAGGAGAAACCGCGGCCACTCGTGAACGGGAATGATAAGGACGCGACCATCTCCATCGGGAATCTCTCCTGGTCCACAGCCGCTGGCCCGGGTTCCATCTCGCTCTGGCTCATGAGCGCGCTCTCTGAGTTTACCCCCGTACCGGTCGAGGCTGGCGGCCCGGCATCCGCGATCTCCAATGAGCTGCCGCCCATCGCGGCAACGGTGACCGTGAAGTCGGTCGCGCTGGTGGCTGTGCCGGCCGGCGTCGTCACGCTGATCTTCCCCGTCGCCGCGCCCGCGGGAACCGGCGCCGTGATCTTGACCGTGGAGACGACCTGAAAGGTCGTTGACGTTGTGTTGAATTTCACTTCCGTCGCCCCAGTGAAGTTGGCCCCGTTGATCGTCACGCTCGTTGGCGGTGCTCCGCTCGTCGGCGTGAAACTCGTGATCCGCGGAGCCACCGTGAACGTGCTCGCGCTGGTGGCCGTGCCGCCCGGAGTCGTCACCGTGATCTTCCCCGTCGTCGCGTTGGCCAGCACACTCGTCGTGATCCGCAAGCTGGAATTGACCGTGAAAGTGGACGACACGCCGTTGAACTTCGCCGCGGTCGCACCGGTGAAGGCCGTGCCGGTGATCGTCACGCCGAAGCTCACGGCTCCGCTGGTCGGTGTGAAGCTCGTGATGTCAGGCTTGACGGAAAAGAGGTCGTCCCGGTGAAGTTGGACCCGTTGATGCCCGAAGTGATCACTCCGCGTCGGCGAGAAAGCCGGTCCTACCTAATCGCACCCCAAGCCGACAGAACGTCTGATACCCGGAGCGGTGGTGAAGAGCTGCCGGCCGTGATCCTCGCGTGAGATTCGACATATGGGATAACGGTCTCGTATTCCGCAGTGTTCAGCCGTGCCACATTTAAGCTCGCCATCCGTCTCGGTCCAGTACTCCCCAAGTGCGTGTAACGCGCCCACAATCCCTCTCGAGGCGATCCCCAGTACAGAACCAGCTCGCTATCGAACACCGCGACAGCGTCGCCCCACCCGCGAGCCCACTTGGCACGCACCGATGTACCACTGGCAGTCTCGACCGATCTCCATCTCCCATTGAAGTCGCTCACCAGCACTGTCTTTCCATCAGATGAGACTACAGGCTTCCAGCCTAAATGAAGGAAGTATCTTACTCCTTTATCCATCTCCAGAATGTAGACAGCTGGCACCCGAGCCCACTTCTCTAGACCCTCGCCAAAATGATCACCGGCCACGCTGTCGGGTCGAACCTCACCCCGCGGAACGAGATCCACATATGCCAGACGTTTTCCGTCAGGAAACCATGACAACCCGGCATCAAGACCATTAACGCCGAGTTCAACGCCACGCTTCTCCTTCGCGTTCCATAGCTCCAGTCCCCCGACGTACAAGAGAGCTGACGGTTCGCTCAACTGCTGCCCTCGCAGATTTGACAGGAATGCGATCTGCTCGCCTGTTCTGGAAAGAGCGAGGTGTCTGCCGGCACGCAAGCCCATAACACCCTTCTCCACATCTCCCCCGCGGGCAAAGACCTCAACGTCCCGTGAACCGGTTACCGAAATCAGCTTCAAGCGATGGCTGTGCTCACAGGTCTCCATGTAGGCGGCGAGCCCCTCGACATCAGGTCCGGCAATGGAATAGATAGGGCAATTGGTATCGCGCGGTGCTCGAACCCAGAAGTCGCGTCCCGTCGGCAGCGACAACGCCTTTATGCCCCCGACGGGTTGGGTCATCAATACGGTTCCACTTATCCGCTTTGCCAGCCCGGGTGTCTCGCGCATCCCGCAGCCGATATCCACGATTGCGGCAAACACAGCAAGCACAGGGAGGCCGAGGTATTTCACGCCTTTCGTGTTCGCGACCGTACGACGTGTACTACCAGGCGCCAACATTTCGCTCATGGAGCATCCCCGGCCGACGGCGGAGAGTGGCATTTGCACTCTGGGGGCTCAGTATAGCAGAAGAGGTTAGCTATTAAACCGATGGTTATCGTTTGCTTGGTGGTTAAGCTGTTCGTCAAACCGAACAGGGAAGCGTTTAGGCATAGCTGCTTGTCGCATCCGTACTTTCTACAGACCTTGAGTGTATCGACGGGCGGATTGACAACGGCGGTCCAGCTTAGACCTCGACTCGCGTAGCAGTCATCATGGATCTGGCACGCTCTGTCGAGTCCGTCAATCGGCTCTGGCCGATTGCCTTGAGAAGGTCCCGGCCCGCAGTAGCTACCATACCTATAGAATGCTTGCCCCGTTGGATCGCTCCAACCAAGAGGGTTATCAATGGCATAGGAATAGCTCGTGGACGAATGACTCGGTGAGTATTGCGTGTACGGCTCGAAGATTGGATCTGCCTGTGTATATCGGCCCCAGGCGGCGTCGTACCGGCGGCTCCGCTCCATCAGGGTGGAGGCAAGGCTAACCGAGTTAGCGCCAGATGGAGGATCCAATCGTCACCGACTCTGCTAATTGCGAGGTTCATCAAGCGGCCGGAACCGGGATCCCTCGAGAGCCACCATTGATGGCTACGCCGCCAGCTGCCCCCTCCGGCGGAACCGAGCTCTTGCTCGGAGGCTGGGAGCAAAGCGGCCGCCGCGGCTGATCCTGACAGCAGTTCGCGAGCCACCTCGAAAGCCTTGGACCTGCTTCCAACGGTATGCACGATTACCACGTTGGAGAGCCGCTCGGTGCAACCGGAGCCTCCTGGCGCGGGCGCCAAGTCGAAGTCGAACGTCTCGCAGCATCGACACTCGTTGTCGACAACATGCCCCTGATGGCGCGTGAAGATTGAGCCTTCGCATTTCTCCGCGGTCGGTGCCATCGTCCAATCACTGAGTTGAGTCGGCCAGATTTCTCGGAGCCGTCCTCGCTTTAGAGTCGCCCAGTCCAATCCTTCAAGAGTCCGCAAGGCCTTAGCAAGTTCGCGCGGAGGCGGACAGCCCGCACCTGGAGCCGACGAGTCGCTTCGCGGCGAGCCGAGGCCAAGTGTAGCAACCAAAAGTAGCCACCAGCCGATCATCGCGGCCTCCAGCCGTTCTCACCTTCCTGCGTGGCTCGAAGCGTCGAGCCGAATGTGGTGATTACGAGCTTCGCGGTTTCGGAACAAGCAGCCTGGCACTGCTCTGTCGACTGGAAGGTCTCAGCGTCAAGAGCATCCATGTACGGCCGTACGGCGTCGACTGCATGGTTGATGTGGAAGTTGTATTCATGCGCAATCGCGGAAGGCTTGTCGTGCACGCTCGGGTCCTTAGGACGATTTCGGAGGGTCGAAAACGGACCACCGAAGACATAGAGAGTTCCTCCCAGGTAAAGCGTCGGATTGGCCTGGATCAGTGGCGGACAGCCCTCGCAGTCGCACCCGACGCCAACCCCCGCGTAGGTGCAGGCACCGCCAGAATTCGGCGGGCATACCCCGTCGATCGAGGGGACTGGCTTGACCACGATGCTATTGCGGATGGTCCACAGGCCGAGTGGGTCCATATGGGTCAGTGGGTTCCCCGACGCATACGAGTAGACATTCCGGGGCGTTCTGAGTCCTATCGGGTCGGGTTGTGTATATCGGCCCGTATACCCGGTAAGCGGTGCCGCCGTGGAGGAAGTCATCCCACGGTAGGAGAGGGGGTTTGTCGTGGACGCGGTCTGCGGGAGGGTGGCTTCTCGATAGGGTGTCGGTTCTGCGTGTACCACGGATATCAACGGTGGGAACCCGGCGGGAGCGGCGACTAAAGAAGAGGGGTTCTCGGTCATGGTTGGTTTCGGATGGAGCGATTTTACTCCTCCGGAGGTGCGTTCTTCCGGCGCCGGGTCCAGCCGACGGGCGCGGTTGCTGGAGGTCGCGGCTGGCGCTCGGCGGGATGGGAAGCGCGGTGAACGGCCTTGAGCCTTGAGGGGAGGACGAGGAGGTAGCGCTGGGTGGTTGCGAGCTTGATGTGGCCCAGCAGGGCCTGGACGTAGCGGACGGAGGCGCCGTTTTCCAGGAGATGGATCGCGCAGGAGTGCCGGAGCACGTGTGGCGTGACGTATTTGGCGATGCGCGCGCGAAGGAGGGCGGGGGCGAGGATGCCCTTGCGAACAGCATCCTCGGTCAGCCGCTGTCCGAGATCGTTTAGGAAGAGCGCCCGGGCGTAAGAGGGTGCGGGCACGCGCGCGGTTGCGATGTAGCGGGTAATGAGGGTCGCGGCGATTCTTCCGAGGGGGACGATGCGATCCTTTCGTCCCTTGCCTTCTCGGACCAGGAGGAGGCCTCGGGAGAGATCGACGTCGGTCAGATCGAGCTTGGTGAGCTCGCCCACGCGCAGGGCCGAGGAGTAGAGCGTCTCGAGGACGGCACGATCGCGCAGGTCGGCGGGGTCTTTCGTGGGCGTGGCCTGGAGGATCGTTCGGACTTCAGCCTGGGTCAGATACGCGGGCAAGGTCGCGAGACGCCGCGGGACTTCGATCTTCTGGAAGGGGTCGAGGAGGATGAGGTCGTTGCGGGCGAGCCAGGCGAAGAAGGTTCTGGCTGTGGAGAGCCGTGGAGCCCAGGTCGTTGTCGCGATGGGCAGGTCGGCGAGGAAGCGGCGGTACGCGGCGGCCGACTCGTGGGAGACGGCGGCTAAGGAAGAGGAGAGGCCGGGCTGCTCGAAGAGCCAGAGGCGGAACCATGCGATCTCCCGGGCCTTCCGGGCGATCGTCTGGGGAACGAGGTGGCGGGCTCGAAGAGAGTCAAGGTATCGGGTGCTCGCCCGGTAGATCCCACTCCGGATCGGCGGGGAGGTCCTGCTCGCGTGGGTGGCAGCGGCCATGGACGCGCTTTAAGTCTCCGATCTCGACGTGTGTGTAGATCTCTGTGGAGGAGAGGGACTCGTGGCCGAGCATCTCCTGGATGAAGCGGATGTCGGCCTTTCCCCGGAGCATCCCGGTGGCGCAGGTGTGGCGCAGGCCGTGAGGGAAGGCGCGGCGCTTCAAGCCCGCGGCTTTCGCATAGCGATGGACGATGTCCTGCAGCGTCGTCGCGGCGAGCCTTCCTCCCTGCATCGAGAGAAAGAGCGTCGCGCCGGCCTCATCCCGCAGCATCCGAGGCCGCGCGCGGGTCAGGTACTCCCGCAGGTAGTGCGCGGCGACTTTCCCGAGCGGCACGACGCGGTCCTTCTTGCCCTTGCCGGCGAGCACGGTGACGTAGCCGCGATCCAGATCGAGGTCGGAGACCGACAGGTTGCGTAGCTCACTCGAGCGCAGCCCCGTCGAGTAGAGGGTCTCTAAGATCGCCCGATCGCGCACGCCGATGTAGGTCGCAAGATCCGGCTGACGGAGTAGAAGCTTGACCTCTTTGCCCGAGAGCACGCCTTGTGGCAGCCGGCGCGGGAGCCTGGGCATCTCGAGCGTCCGCGTCGGGTCGGCGAGAAGCAACCCTTCCGTGACACAGAAGGCAAAGAAGCTCTTCAACGCGGCGAGGAACGCGCGCTGCGAGGAGGGCGCGAACGTGCCTCGCTTCGTCTCGCTCTTGCAGAGCCAGAGCTGGTAGGAGCAGATCGTTTCCGGGGTGATGCCGGAGAGGGCCGTCACGGAGGGATGCTGCTCGGCGAGGTACTTGCCGAAGCGCTCGAGGCGGAACCGGTAGGCCCGGAGCGTCTGGGGCGACCAGGCGCGGGCGCGCATCTCGGCCTCGAAGCGCCGGAGAGGCTCGCCCAAAACTTTCTTCTCCATGTTTTCCCGTCAAAGCCCTAAAGTTGTCTCGCGCTCGTCTCGGGCGCTTTCTTTTCAACGACTAAACTTCTTTGCGGGAACTTTGAAAACGGTTTCTCAAAGTCGTCCGGTTCTGAGGACGAATGGGCACCCGCGAGCTTCTTGCGCAACTCCGAGGGCGTCGTCAGGCCCGCGAGGATCTTGGGAGCCAGGGACGCTGGCGCGGCCAGGCGGTAGCGGAACGCCTTGCCCTGCGAGCCCGCGACCGCTTCCAGGTACTCGAGCGCGACGAGCTCGCCAAGCAACCCGATCACGCGATGGTCTGGCAGCCCCGTCGCCTCACGGATCTCCCGGCGCGTCGCGGTGCCGTCGCTCTTGCCGGCCAGGAGCGTCTTGACCGAGGAGAGCAACTCGGCGGCCGGAGGCTTTAAATCCGAGAGCGTGTGGCCGAGCAGCTCCGCGGCCAGGGAGTAGGCCCGCTCGTAGTCGGCGACCGTCGCCTCGATGAAGGGCTCGCCTTCGGCGTCGCGCTTCTTCTCCCGCTGGTGCTGGTGGAGGAAGGCGATCGCCTCGATGAGATTCAAGAACCGCAGGTGGTCCCGCCGTGTCCGAAGCCAGCCGTGCGGGAAGCAGATCAAAGGCGCATAGGGGATCACGACGCCGACAGGCTCCAAGAGCCGCTGCGCGTCGTGGTGGCGCCGCTCGATGGCCTCCCGCTCGGCAAGGAGTTTCCTGCCCTCGGCCGTCTTGGATCGCTTCTGCGCCTCGTGGATCCGCCGAGTCTGCTCGGCAGACTCGTCGCAGTAGGTCTCGAAGCAGCGAGTGGAGTTCTCGTGATGGATCCTTGACTCCGTGGTCGTCTCCAAAAACGCCGCGGGGCCTAAGATCTCGAAGACCTGCGTCTTGATCCGACCCGTCGAGGGGTCCTTGATCGGCACCGCTAAGATGAGCTTCTTCTTGGATTGCAACGTCCGGATCGAGTAGTCCGCGTCCATCGACCCGGCGCGCTCCTCGATCAGGATGAACTTCTTGACCAGAGCATCGCGCTCCATGTAGTAGAGCGCCTGCGGGGTCAGCCGGCTAAAGAGGATGACGTCCTCCGGCGGCGTTAACGTCTCCAGCACATCGGCCAGCGCGGACTTGCCCGAGCCCGACTGGCTCATGATCACCATCGAGAGCGGCGTCTCGAGCTTCCGCGAGACCGCTACCAGATACCCGATCTGCTTGTTCGTCTCCTCCCCGACGTAACCCAACGTCCCCATGTCCGCCGCGATCCGATCGAGCAGGTCTGCCCGGCGCAGGAAGGCCAGCGCCTCGGCACGATCCTGCGGCGAGATCTCCAGCGGCGACGGCTGCGGCTCCTCGGGCTTTGCCTGCTGCCGCTCGATCGCTTCGAGCAGGAAGAAGAGGTCTCGCTCGATCGCAGAGCGCTCGCCCGCCTTCAACGCCTCGGCACGAGCCAGGAAGGCATTCCTCGACCGCGCCGAGTAGAGATCCACCGTGTCGATGACCTTGACCTCGCCGACGGTCAGCTTCAGAGCAACGCGAAGCGAAGCTGCCCCCCGACTCTCGCCCAGGCGCACCGTGTAAACCCGATCCTCCGAGACGTACCGCAGCTCGGAACCTTCGACGACGACCGCCCCATCCGTTTTTTCTTTAGTCGCGGCGCCCTCTCTCACTTCCGCCGGAGCACCGCTGGCTAAGGAAGGAACACGGGCCACGGCGTTTTTCAAAACTTCCGCGCCATCGTGGACGAGCACCTCGTTGGCGTCCTTCCGAGTCAGCTCGACGACGCGGACTTCGAAGCCCATCTCCTGGAGCTTCGGCGTGAGCGAGGCGACGGCCGCGGCGCCCGCGGCGTCGGCGTCCAACGCCAGCGCGACCCGCGCGGGCCGAAGGCGCGCCAAGAGCGCCTCATGCTCACCCGTCCAGCCGTTCGTGCCGTAGAGCGGCAGGACGTTGACGACGCCGGCGGCGACGAGCGACAGCGCGTCGATCACCGACTCGGTCAGGATCACTTCTTCTTGGCCCTGGAGGATCGTGGAGTTCCAGAGCCCTCGACGCGGGCCGGGGAGATAGAGGTGCTGATCGCGATCCACCGCGCGGCCGTAAAGATTCACCACCGCCCTCTGCACGTCCAGAAGCGGGAAGACCACGCACCCCGCCAAGAGCTCCCGGCCGTCCTCGAGCAACACGCCCGCTTCGATCAGCTCCTTACGCAGCCGGCCTGACGCCGGGACCTTCGAGAGAAGACTCCCGTCCGCGTAGCCGATGCGGATGGCCCGGTAGAGCGCCGGATCGCTGATACCCCGCGAGGCCAGATACCCCGGCCCCGCCGGCGTCTCCAGGAATCGCCGGTGGTAGAGATCCGCCACGCGCTCGAGCATCGCCAGCGACGGCGCCGGCCGCGGACCGGCTGGCCTCTTCCTCGGCGGCGGCAGCGGCGTCGTGTCGATCTCGCCTCCCAGCTTCTTCCACGCCTCCAGAAAGTCCACACGATCCCGCTTCATCACGAACCGGAAGAGATCCCCACCCGACTCCCCGCGCCCATTCGCTCCGCACTCCCCAAGACAGTTCCAGAGCTGCTTAACAGGATCGACAAAGAACGACGGCGTGTCGTCCTTATGGAACGGACAGCTTCCCAGCCACTGACGCCCCGAGCGCTTCAGCTCCACGCCGGAGGATCGGACGATCGCCAGCAGGTCGTGCCGGCGCTTGACGGAAGCGATCGCCTCGGCCGAGATCTTCACGGGGAAGCCTTTTTTCCCAGACCCCTGTCAAGAGAAGATCGCGAGGTTCTTGACATGCCGAGGGATTATACGTATTATTTCTAATCGTGCAAGATCCGACGTATATTTCCTTCACACCCGGTTACCCTGATGAGGTGCCAGCGGGAAGACCGGCTAAGGGAAAGAGAACTTCCTTCGGTGAACGCCTGACCACCGCCCGCCAGCAGGCCGGCCTCACCCAGCAGCAGCTCGCCGACCGGCTCGCAACTTCCCAGCGCGCCATCGCTCACTGGGAACGCAAACCCGTCGCCCTGCGCCCCGAACAGCTCCTCGCCCTGGCTGACGCCCTCGGCGTGACCGCTGACTTCCTCATCGGTCGAGCACCCGGCAAGAAGCGCGGTGCCGGACCCGTCGGCAAGGCCAAGCGCCTCTTCGACGAGATCTCGCGCCTGCCTCGCCACCAACAGGAAAAACTCTTCGCCATCCTCGAACCCTACGTCGCCCAGCACTCCACCGGCCGATCCAGAGCGGCCTGACACTCTTGCCGACCAGAACCGAGATCTGGGCCGGTTACGCCAAGGATCGCTTCGAGTCCACCTCCAAGCGCGTTGACGAGTTTCGCAACTGGGCACGACAGCTCGGCGCCGCGATCGCCGTCGTCATCGGATTCGAACTGACACTGCTGGGACGTGCCCTAGATCTGAGGTCACCCACCAACAGATGGCTGCGCTACGCATGCCTGCTCCTCTTCCTGGTCGCGGCAGCCGTTCAAGCACGACTCCTCTTCCGCATGCTGCGCACCGGATACGTCGGCCGGAAAGCCATGGCGCCGGAAAGTCCCGTGACTCTCTGGTACCTCCTTGAGAAGGAAAATAAAAATCCGGACGAGACCGACTGGACCATCGGTGCCTACTACGCCAACGCCCATGACCAGTATCACGCCTTGAGCGAGGAACTCGGCAGCGACGTCGGCCGCGCGACCCGTTCATTCGCCGGATCTATCGCCTTGTTCCTGCTCGGTGTCGCGCTCTTCGTGCTTGCCGCCGTATAATGGGATCCATGGCCGAGCCAGCAAGAGAACCCGTGAGAACCCCAACGACGCCCAGCAGTCCCCAGCCCCCCGCTCCCGCGCCAGAGCGTGGCCCCTTGCCCACACCCACGCCAGGGCTGCCGACGACAGCCGACTACCATCCCCCCTTGCCCACACCCACCCGCGGCATGGATGTCACGAAGAGCCTCTTCCCGCTGAACAAGACCGCGGCGAAGTAGAAACTCCCCGACTCAGTCCACCACCCTCCCGGCGTCGCGCGGCTTGCACGAAAAGGCCAAGCCGCGCGCCGCATCAGCAGCCCGGCGCGGGCCGCAGCGGACGGGGGCCTGATATCCGCGGTCACGGGCCGTGCACCGAGGAAAAGGCCACGGCCCGCGCCCGCTTCACCCTCCTCGACTTCCGCCACGGCCTCGCCGGTCGCAGAGAGCGCGGCGGGGAACGGCTCCGGGGGCTGGGGCTCGCCGCGCCAGAGGCGGCGCGACCGGGCCGGCCGCCAGGACCGTGCGCCTTCCGGCGCACTCGCACGCCCCGCGCCGGCGGGCCCCTCCTCGGACCTCCCACCGTCACAGGACGTGCACCCCTGGCTGTCCGATATGCCCGGCATATCCGACCCGACCCTGCCCCATCCCCCGAAGCTCGCCGCCGGCGCAGCCGGCGGTTTACGTAACCGGCGTTACGTACAGGCCGCTCGCGCTCACGCGCGAGCGGAACTCCCCGCCGCGCAAGGCACCAAGCACCTCACCGACGCGAGCCGTCGCCCGCGAGCGACCAACCGGGACGCGCGCGACCGCTCGCAACTCCCCTCACCGCACGGCGCTGCGCGCCGCGCAGAGACACGAGAACACCACGACTAAGAAGAGAAGTACGACGAGCGGCGCGGAGATCGAGCCGCTGGGTCCCAAAACGACGCGATCCGTGACGATATGAGACCCGATCGCCTCCTCAGCCGACCCGCCCTATCCACCCCTCGACGCACGCCGCGCGAAGCGCGACACCGGGCGCCAGAACTGCGCGCGGCACGGGGCAACGCCCAGATCAAACTGCGGGTTGCCGTCGTATCAGCGCAGCCAAGATCTCGAAAAGGACGACTATCGTTGTTGCGGTCGCAAGCCTGATAAGGAACCGTGACCACGGTACCACCAACAGAGCGATCGCTATTCCCATGGTCAAGTAGATGCCCTGGATGACTCGGATGCAGGTCACCGATTGCCCGCAGACTCGATCGACCCAAGGGTCAGCATGCAGGCTGAAGATCACTAGGAGCAACTGCAGTGCGATACCAGAGGCGATCGCTAAGCCGAGCCGCTTCGAGTTGAGTGCTGTCTCCACGTCTCAACAGCCCTTGCCCGGGAACGCCGGCCCCGGTCCTGGGAACCATCCCGGGTACAGGGAGCGGCTCCGGCACTGCATGAAACAGGTCCTGTGGTAGTCCGTGATGCAGCGCTCGTTGATGCACTGTGGCTTGCCAGGGCATGTGAAGCAATCGCACCGACTGCCCGTCTTCGATCCACCTCGTGTTGCGCGGTCTGACTCGATCAGGCATCCCTGAATGCAGTCCTTGGTCGTCTCCGTGTCTAGCGCGTTCAGAATCGACCCCTTGGATTGGCAGTACCTCGGAGCAACGTTGCAGGGATAGTCGCACCCCGTTTGAACGCACACATGCTCGTAGTAATCGCACGGGCCTTTGGGACCGACATCCAAGCCCATCGGGTCGGTAAAAAGCACCGGATTGTCGAGAGCGTACCCGAAATCGGGGGCGCGACGCGTGATTTGGAACCGCTGGGCGATCAGAAGCGAGTTGATTGGGTCAGGTTGTGTATACCGGCCCGTATACCCGGTAAGCGGTGCCGCCGTGGAGGAAGTCATCCCACGGTAGGAGAGGGGGTTTGTCGTGGACGCGGTCTGCGGGAGGGTGGCTTCTCGATAGGGTGTCGGTTCTGCGTGTACCACGGATATCAACGGTGGGAACCCGGCGGGAGCGGCGACTAAAGAAGAGGGGTTCTCGGTCATGGTTGGTTTCGGATGGAGCGATTTTACTCCTCCGGAGGTGCGTTCTTCCGGCGCCGGGTCCAGCCGACGGGCGCGGTTGCTGGAGGTCGCGGCTGGCGCTCGGCGGGATGGGAAGCGCGGTGAACGGCCTTGAGCCTTGAGGGGAGGACGAGGAGGTAGCGCTGGGTGGTTGCGAGCTTGATGTGGCCCAGCAGGGCCTGGACGTAGCGGACGGAGGCGCCGTTTTCCAGGAGATGGATCGCGCAGGAGTGCCGGAGCACGTGTGGCGTGACGTATTTGGCGATGCGCGCGCGAAGGAGGGCGGGGGCGAGGATGCCCTTGCGAACAGCATCCTCGGTCAGCCGCTGTCCGAGATCGTTTAGGAAGAGCGCCCGGGCGTAAGAGGGTGCGGGCACGCGCGCGGTTGCGATGTAGCGGGTAATGAGGGTCGCGGCGATTCTTCCGAGGGGGACGATGCGATCCTTTCGTCCCTTGCCTTCTCGGACCAGGAGGAGGCCTCGGGAGAGATCGACGTCGGTCAGATCGAGCTTGGTGAGCTCGCCCACGCGCAGGGCCGAGGAGTAGAGCGTCTCGAGGACGGCACGATCGCGCAGGTCGGCGGGGTCTTTCGTGGGCGTGGCCTGGAGGATCGTTCGGACTTCAGCCTGGGTCAGATACGCGGGCAAGGTCGCGAGACGCCGCGGGACTTCGATCTTCTGGAAGGGGTCGAGGAGGATGAGGTCGTTGCGGGCGAGCCAGGCGAAGAAGGTTCTGGCTGTGGAGAGCCGTGGAGCCCAGGTCGTTGTCGCGATGGGCAGGTCGGCGAGGAAGCGGCGGTACGCGGCGGCCGACTCGTGGGAGACGGCGGCTAAGGAAGAGGAGAGGCCGGGCTGCTCGAAGAGCCAGAGGCGGAACCATGCGATCTCCCGGGCCTTCCGGGCGATCGTCTGGGGAACGAGGTGGCGGGCTCGAAGAGAGTCAAGGTATCGGGTGCTCGCCCGGTAGATCCCACTCCGGATCGGCGGGGAGGTCCTGCTCGCGTGGGTGGCAGCGGCCATGGACGCGCTTTAAGTCTCCGATCTCGACGTGTGTGTAGATCTCTGTGGAGGAGAGGGACTCGTGGCCGAGCATCTCCTGGATGAAGCGGATGTCGGCCTTTCCCCGGAGCATCCCGGTGGCGCAGGTGTGGCGCAGGCCGTGAGGGAAGGCGCGGCGCTTCAAGCCCGCGGCTTTCGCATAGCGATGGACGATGTCCTGCAGCGTCGTCGCGGCGAGCCTTCCTCCCTGCATCGAGAGAAAGAGCGTCGCGCCGGCCTCATCCCGCAGCATCCGAGGCCGCGCGCGGGTCAGGTACTCCCGCAGGTAGTGCGCGGCGACTTTCCCGAGCGGCACGACGCGGTCCTTCTTGCCCTTGCCGGCGAGCACGGTGACGTAGCCGCGATCCAGATCGAGGTCGGAGACCGACAGGTTGCGTAGCTCACTCGAGCGCAGCCCCGTCGAGTAGAGGGTCTCTAAGATCGCCCGATCGCGCACGCCGATGTAGGTCGCAAGATCCGGCTGACGGAGTAGAAGCTTGACCTCTTTGCCCGAGAGCACGCCTTGTGGCAGCCGGCGCGGGAGCCTGGGCATCTCGAGCGTCCGCGTCGGGTCGGCGAGAAGCAACCCTTCCGTGACACAGAAGGCAAAGAAGCTCTTCAACGCGGCGAGGAACGCGCGCTGCGAGGAGGGCGCGAACGTGCCTCGCTTCGTCTCGCTCTTGCAGAGCCAGAGCTGGTAGGAGCAGATCGTTTCCGGGGTGATGCCGGAGAGGGCCGTCACGGAGGGATGCTGCTCGGCGAGGTACTTGCCGAAGCGCTCGAGGCGGAACCGGTAGGCCCGGAGCGTCTGGGGCGACCAGGCGCGGGCGCGCATCTCGGCCTCGAAGCGCCGGAGAGGCTCGCCCAAAACTTTCTTCTCCATGTTTTCCCGTCAAAGCCCTAAAGTTGTCTCGCGCTCGTCTCGGGCGCTTTCTTTTCAACGACTAAACTTCTTTGCGGGAACTTTGAAAACGGTTTCTCAAAGTCGTCCGGTTCTGAGGACGAATGGGCACCCGCGAGCTTCTTGCGCAACTCCGAGGGCGTCGTCAGGCCCGCGAGGATCTTGGGAGCCAGGGACGCTGGCGCGGCCAGGCGGTAGCGGAACGCCTTGCCCTGCGAGCCCGCGACCGCTTCCAGGTACTCGAGCGCGACGAGCTCGCCAAGCAACCCGATCACGCGATGGTCTGGCAGCCCCGTCGCCTCACGGATCTCCCGGCGCGTCGCGGTGCCGTCGCTCTTGCCGGCCAGGAGCGTCTTGACCGAGGAGAGCAACTCGGCGGCCGGAGGCTTTAAATCCGAGAGCGTGTGGCCGAGCAGCTCCGCGGCCAGGGAGTAGGCCCGCTCGTAGTCGGCGACCGTCGCCTCGATGAAGGGCTCGCCTTCGGCGTCGCGCTTCTTCTCCCGCTGGTGCTGGTGGAGGAAGGCGATCGCCTCGATGAGATTCAAGAACCGCAGGTGGTCCCGCCGTGTCCGAAGCCAGCCGTGCGGGAAGCAGATCAAAGGCGCATAGGGGATCACGACGCCGACAGGCTCCAAGAGCCGCTGCGCGTCGTGGTGGCGCCGCTCGATGGCCTCCCGCTCGGCAAGGAGTTTCCTGCCCTCGGCCGTCTTGGATCGCTTCTGCGCCTCGTGGATCCGCCGAGTCTGCTCGGCAGACTCGTCGCAGTAGGTCTCGAAGCAGCGAGTGGAGTTCTCGTGATGGATCCTTGACTCCGTGGTCGTCTCCAAAAACGCCGCGGGGCCTAAGATCTCGAAGACCTGCGTCTTGATCCGACCCGTCGAGGGGTCCTTGATCGGCACCGCTAAGATGAGCTTCTTCTTGGATTGCAACGTCCGGATCGAGTAGTCCGCGTCCATCGACCCGGCGCGCTCCTCGATCAGGATGAACTTCTTGACCAGAGCATCGCGCTCCATGTAGTAGAGCGCCTGCGGGGTCAGCCGGCTAAAGAGGATGACGTCCTCCGGCGGCGTTAACGTCTCCAGCACATCGGCCAGCGCGGACTTGCCCGAGCCCGACTGGCTCATGATCACCATCGAGAGCGGCGTCTCGAGCTTCCGCGAGACCGCTACCAGATACCCGATCTGCTTGTTCGTCTCCTCCCCGACGTAACCCAACGTCCCCATGTCCGCCGCGATCCGATCGAGCAGGTCTGCCCGGCGCAGGAAGGCCAGCGCCTCGGCACGATCCTGCGGCGAGATCTCCAGCGGCGACGGCTGCGGCTCCTCGGGCTTTGCCTGCTGCCGCTCGATCGCTTCGAGCAGGAAGAAGAGGTCTCGCTCGATCGCAGAGCGCTCGCCCGCCTTCAACGCCTCGGCACGAGCCAGGAAGGCATTCCTCGACCGCGCCGAGTAGAGATCCACCGTGTCGATGACCTTGACCTCGCCGACGGTCAGCTTCAGAGCAACGCGAAGCGAAGCTGCCCCCCGACTCTCGCCCAGGCGCACCGTGTAAACCCGATCCTCCGAGACGTACCGCAGCTCGGAACCTTCGACGACGACCGCCCCATCCGTTTTTTCTTTAGTCGCGGCGCCCTCTCTCACTTCCGCCGGAGCACCGCTGGCTAAGGAAGGAACACGGGCCACGGCGTTTTTCAAAACTTCCGCGCCATCGTGGACGAGCACCTCGTTGGCGTCCTTCCGAGTCAGCTCGACGACGCGGACTTCGAAGCCCATCTCCTGGAGCTTCGGCGTGAGCGAGGCGACGGCCGCGGCGCCCGCGGCGTCGGCGTCCAACGCCAGCGCGACCCGCGCGGGCCGAAGGCGCGCCAAGAGCGCCTCATGCTCACCCGTCCAGCCGTTCGTGCCGTAGAGCGGCAGGACGTTGACGACGCCGGCGGCGACGAGCGACAGCGCGTCGATCACCGACTCGGTCAGGATCACTTCTTCTTGGCCCTGGAGGATCGTGGAGTTCCAGAGCCCTCGACGCGGGCCGGGGAGATAGAGGTGCTGATCGCGATCCACCGCGCGGCCGTAAAGATTCACCACCGCCCTCTGCACGTCCAGAAGCGGGAAGACCACGCACCCCGCCAAGAGCTCCCGGCCGTCCTCGAGCAACACGCCCGCTTCGATCAGCTCCTTACGCAGCCGGCCTGACGCCGGGACCTTCGAGAGAAGACTCCCGTCCGCGTAGCCGATGCGGATGGCCCGGTAGAGCGCCGGATCGCTGATACCCCGCGAGGCCAGATACCCCGGCCCCGCCGGCGTCTCCAGGAATCGCCGGTGGTAGAGATCCGCCACGCGCTCGAGCATCGCCAGCGACGGCGCCGGCCGCGGACCGGCTGGCCTCTTCCTCGGCGGCGGCAGCGGCGTCGTGTCGATCTCGCCTCCCAGCTTCTTCCACGCCTCCAGAAAGTCCACACGATCCCGCTTCATCACGAACCGGAAGAGATCCCCACCCGACTCCCCGCGCCCATTCGCTCCGCACTCCCCAAGACAGTTCCAGAGCTGCTTAACAGGATCGACAAAGAACGACGGCGTGTCGTCCTTATGGAACGGACAGCTTCCCAGCCACTGACGCCCCGAGCGCTTCAGCTCCACGCCGGAGGATCGGACGATCGCCAGCAGGTCGTGCCGGCGCTTGACGGAAGCGATCGCCTCGGCCGAGATCTTCACGGGGAAGCCTTTTTTCCCAGACCCCTGTCAAGAGAAGATCGCGAGGTTCTTGACATGCCGAGGGATTATACGTATTATTTCTAATCGTGCAAGATCCGACGTATATTTCCTTCACACCCGGTTACCCTGATGAGGTGCCAGCGGGAAGACCGGCTAAGGGAAAGAGAACTTCCTTCGGTGAACGCCTGACCACCGCCCGCCAGCAGGCCGGCCTCACCCAGCAGCAGCTCGCCGACCGGCTCGCAACTTCCCAGCGCGCCATCGCTCACTGGGAACGCAAACCCGTCGCCCTGCGCCCCGAACAGCTCCTCGCCCTGGCTGACGCCCTCGGCGTGACCGCTGACTTCCTCATCGGTCGAGCACCCGGCAAGAAGCGCGGTGCCGGACCCGTCGGCAAGGCCAAGCGCCTCTTCGACGAGATCTCGCGCCTGCCTCGCCACCAACAGGAAAAACTCTTCGCCATCCTCGAACCCTACGTCGCCCAGCACTCCACCGGCCGATCCAGAGCGGCCTGACACTCTTGCCGACCAGAACCGAGATCTGGGCCGGTTACGCCAAGGATCGCTTCGAGTCCACCTCCAAGCGCGTTGACGAGTTTCGCAACTGGGCACGACAGCTCGGCGCCGCGATCGCCGTCGTCATCGGATTCGAACTGACACTGCTGGGACGTGCCCTAGATCTGAGGTCACCCACCAACAGATGGCTGCGCTACGCATGCCTGCTCCTCTTCCTGGTCGCGGCAGCCGTTCAAGCACGACTCCTCTTCCGCATGCTGCGCACCGGATACGTCGGCCGGAAAGCCATGGCGCCGGAAAGTCCCGTGACTCTCTGGTACCTCCTTGAGAAGGAAAATGAAAATCCGGACGAGACCGACTGGACCATCGGTGCCTACTACGCCAACGCCCACGATCAGTACCACGCCCTCAGCGAAGAACTCGGCGGCGACGTCGGTCGCGCGACCCGTTCATTCGCCGGCTCTATCGTCTTGTTCCTTCTTGGTGTCGCGCTCTTCGTGCTCGCTGCCGTATAATCGCCTCCATGGCCGAACCAGCGAGAGAACCCGTGAGAACCCCAACGACGCCCAGCAGCCCGCAACCTCCAGCCCCCGCGCCGGAACGTGGTCCATTGCCCACACCCACGCCAGGGCTGCCGACGACCGCCGACTACCATCCCCCCTTGCCAACGCCCACTCGCGGCATGGATGTCACAAAGAGCCTCTTCCCCTTGAACAAAACCGCGGCAAAGTAGAAGCTCCCGACTCAGTTCACAACCCTTCCGGCGGCGCGCGGCTTGCACGAAAAGGCCAAGCCGCGCGCCGCATCAGCAGCCCGGCGCCGGACGCGGTGACCGGAGCTCGGTATCCGCGGTCACGGGCCGTGCAACGAAGAAAAGGCCACGGCCCGCGCCCGCTCCATCTTCTCGAGTTCCACCACGGCCTCTCCGGCCGCACCGAGCGCGGCGGGGAGCGGCTCCGGGGGATGGGGCTCGCCGCGCCAGAGGCGCCGCGACCGGGCCGGCCGCCAGGACGTGCACCTCACGGCGCACTGCACGCCCCGCGCCGGCGGGCCCCTCCTCGGACCTCCCGCCGGCACGAGGCGTGCATCCCTGGCTGTCCGATATGCCCGGGCATATCGGACCCGGCCCTGGCCCCAGCCCCCGGAGCTCGCGGCCGCGCAGCGGCCGTTTACGTAACCGGCGTTACGTACTAGCCGCTCGCGCTCACGCGCGAGCGGAACTCCCCGCCGCGCAAAGCACCCAGCCACCTCACCGACGCGAGCGGTCGCGCGCGAGCACCGACGAAGACGCGCGCGACCGCTCGCAACCCTGAAGGCGCGACGCTCCCGCCACGCACTGGCGCGAGAGCACCGCCGCTAAGAAGAGAAAACCGGCGGCCGCAGCGAGGACCCCGGCGAGCCTCCCGAGATTCCAGCAGAACCGCAACAGCCAGCCGGCTCGAACCGCCAAGCTCACAAGATCACAGACCTGACCCCGATCCCTTCACCTCCATGCTGATGCGGCACGCCGGTTGCCCCACGCCTGCAACCGGCGTGATGCCGGAAGAAAACGCAGTCGCGGACCTCTCGCCAGCGGAGACCCCCGGCTCGTAGCAGACGATCACAGGATCTCGGACCTGATCCAGATGGCTCTCAAATAATGCGTAACTTCAGGACCGACTCGGACTCTTCCCGGGGTCAAGCTGACACCGGGGCTAATTTGGACCGGTCAGCTTAATAAGAAAGACCACGAGGCCAACCATTCCAAGCAGGCCAGCCACGACACCCATGATCACAAGGGCCGACCCCGCCGGCTGCCACCACTCCTCAGTCCAGCTGGAGATGAACCGAGTCAGGCTATTACGGTCGGGGTTGCGATAGGTCGAGTAGTGCAGATACGCGATGGCGAGCCCGACTAATCCTCCACAAAGGTAGGGAAGCGATTCGCGCATAGTTACTTCGCACCGCAGCAGACTTCCCAGCTATTTAGAATAGTGCCGAAACCGCGGTAGACATCCAGACCAAAATCTAAGCCGCGAGTAGGGCTAATCCCAGACGTGCCGGAGGCACTGCCGAGCGTGAGATGTGACTTCGAGAATCCCAGGCCCGGAACAATTCCGCCCGAGATGTACAAAGCGGGCCCCGCGAGACTGTTAGCGTCTGGGCAGCTGAATGGATCTGAAATTGTGATCGACGACGCAGCAAAGCCACCGGGGATCGGTACACCGGAGGCAGAACCACCAAGAATCCCAGCAGCAATGACCACGGCCAACTTCTTCCCGCAGGCACACTCGGAGACGCAACCAGCGACGATCCCACCAGCACCGACACCGAGAATTGGTTGGTTCACCGTCGAAGCCTTG